>NC_014145.1:0-2400000 GCF_000253115.1 Thiomonas arsenitoxydans | reverse complement strand
CAGTTTCGCTCGCGCGGCATGATCGAGCCGCACGCACTGGCAGACGGCACGCCGGTGGATTTGCCCGCGCCCGCGCCTCGCTTGTCAGCCACACCCGGCGCCACGCGCTGGCTCGGCCCGGCGCTGGGAGCGCATACCGATGAGGTGCTGGCCGAACTGGGTCTGGACGCCGGACAGATCGCCGCGTTGCGGCAGGACGGCGCGGTCTGAACGCGTGATCGCGCTTACTGCTGCGCGACGTCGATCAGCTTCTTGTCCCGCGTCTGCACGCTGTAGTGCAGTTCTTTGCGCTGACGCTCGGCGACCTTGACAGGCTGGCGCACGATGTTGCGGCGCTTGACCTGCGGTTTGCGTTCGGCCACCACGCGCCGTTTGACCACCTTACGCTCGGCCACGATGCGCCGCTCGTCCGCCTGGCGCTCAGCCACGAAAATGCGCGGGGTGTGCGTGACGTAAATGGTCACGAACTGCCCTTTGCGGAAAATGCCGCGCTCGGTCGTGCGGTTCCACTGCGCCACTTGCAGCGGGCTGAGGTGATAGCGGTGCGCTACGCCCTGCACCGAGTCGCCATATCGGCCGACGCGCAGCACCATGCGACGCCCCGGCGGGGCTTCGGGCGCAAAGGCCAGCACCGCATTTTCGGCGACGGCCGCGCTGACGTTTTTGTTGCTGCCGTCATCGGCCTTGGGAATCAGCACGGTCGAACCGGCCCGGATGAGCTGCCGCGCCGGAATGTCATTGGTCTCGCGCAGCACGGCTTCGCTGACCTTGAGGTCGCTCGCCAGTTGCATCGGCGACTGAGTTGCTTTGACGGTGTAGGCCGTCCAGGTGGACAGCGGGCCGTTGTAAGCCTGCAGCGCTTGCGCAAAGTGCGTGGCGTTGTCGTAGGGCAAGAGAATGCGCGGGTTCGTCGCCCCCAGGATCACCGGCTTGGTGTAGGAGGGGTTGAGCGAGCGGAACTCGTCGGGCGTCAGCCCGGCCAGTTTGGCAGCCAGCGACACGTCGATATCGCGCGTGATGGTGACCGCCTTGAAGTAGGGATGATCGGGAATGTCGGGCAGGGTGATGCCGTACTTGCTCGGATCGGAAATGATGTCTTTCACCGCCTGCAGCTTGGGGTAGTAGTTGCGGGTTTCGTTGGGCATGCGCAGGTCTTGGTAATCGACCGGCAGGTTATGCGCCTTGTTGTAGGCAATGGCGCGTTGCACACTGCCTTCGCCCCAGTTGTAGGCGGCCAGGGCGAGCTGCCAGTTGCCGAACATGTTGTAGAGGTTCTGCAGATAGTCGAGCGCGGCGTTGGTCGAGGCCAGCACGCTGCGGCGATCATCCTGGAACATGTTCTGCTTGAGGTTGTAGTGCTTGCCGGTGGACGGTATGAACTGCCACATGCCCACAGCGTGGGCCACCGAGCGCGCGTCGGGGTTGTAGGCGCTCTCGATAAAAGGCAGTAGCGCCAGCTCGGTGGGCATGCCGCGCTTTTGCACTTCCTGCACGGTGTAGTAGAGGTATTTGCGCGCGCGCTCGGTCATGCGGGCGACATAGTCGGGCCGGGTGGTGTACCACTGCGCGGCCTGCGCCACCAGCGGGCTGTCCATATTGGGAATGGCGAAACCGGCGCGGATGCGTTGCCAGATGTCGTTGTACTGCGGGGTGATGTCTTTGGTGTCGTCTTGCAGCGCCGTTTGCTCTGCGGGAGTGATGGCTTCGCCGCCGACCACCTCGGCCTTGAGCGGTGTGCCGGGTTCAGCGGTTGCGGAAGCGGCGGCGGTGGAACTGCTGGGCGGTGAGGTTAGAGACAAGGCGGCGGTTTTTTCGGAGGGAGGGACGGCGGCGCATCCGGCGGCCATTGCGACCATTGCACCCAAAGCCCAAAATCGCAGTCGTCTCAGTTGCCGCATCGGTTCTCACCCCTTGAAATCGTTTTTCCACTCTCGCAGCCAGGCCAGCGCCTGCACCGCGTCCCCGGGCTTTTGGCCCTTGTGCTGCTCCAGCGCCTGCAGCACGCCGGGCTGGTCGGTGCGCAGGAACGGATTGATCTGCTTCTCCAGGCCGATATGGCTCGGCAAGGTGGGCAGCCCTTTGGCGCGCAAGGCCAGGCACCGTTTCTGGTGCGCCACCACCGCCTCGTTCAGGGGATCTGCAGCCCGTGCGAATTGTAGATTAGAGAGGGTGTACTCGTGGGCACAATTTACTGTCGTATTTTCAGGGAGTTGCGACAGTTTGTTTAAAGAATGGTGCATCTGGGCCGGAGTTCCTTCAAACAGACGACCGCAGCCTGCGGAAAACAGCGTGTCGCCGCAGAACAGCGACGGCGGCTCCTCACCCTGCAGCGCGGTGGCCACATAGGCGATATGCCCCAGGGTGTGGCCCGGCACTTCCAGCACCTCCAAACGCAGGGGCCAGCCCGTCGGCGAGAACCCATCGCCCTGGCGCATGGCCTGCGTGCGTGCGGGAATGGCCTCGGCGGCTGGCCCCCAGACGGGCGGCTCATCGGCGGGGTGCTTCGCCTGCCACCACTGCAGCAGTTCGCGAATGCCGCCCACATGGTCGCTGTGATGGTGGGTGACTAGAATGCCGCGCAGTTCCAGGCCGCCCCGTTCCAGGGCGCCAATCACCGGCGCGGCGTCGCCCGGGTCGACCACCAAAGTGCGCGGATCGTTCGCGTCGGGCCTAATCAACCAGATGTAGTTATCGCGAAAGGCAGCAAGCGCTTCTGTATGCATGGTGACTCCGATCTGTGGCCGTTGATGAGCCTGCAGCACTGGTTGCAGACGCCTCCCGGTCGCTATGCCCTGGCTTGGGAACAGAGCCAGATCGACCGCGTGGTGACCGACATTTTCGGCTATCACGCGCTGCAACTCGGCAATCCGGCTTTGCAGGGGCTGGCGCACAACCGCATGCCGCATCGCTGGCTGGCGCTCGACGGCGCCGAGTCGGCCCAGCCCGATTTGCCCGGCGTGCGCCCGGCCTGCCTGTTGCCCGAGCATTACGGCGGCGAGCCGGTCTATGCCGAGCCCGGTCTGGTGGACGCCGTGGGCGTGGCGGCGGAAAACGCACAGCTACCCCCCGAGCCGCAGCCCGCCGACGCCCACGCCATTCATACCGAGCATCTGCAATGCGACTTCACCGCGCTGCCGTTTCCCGCCCAATCGCTCGACCTGGTCGTGCTGCCGCACACGCTGGAGTGGGTGGACGATCCGCACGCCTGCCTGCGCGAAGTGGACCGCGTGCTGGTGCCCGGCGGGCAGATCGTCATCAGCGGCTTCAACACCTGGAGCCTGTGGGGCATGCGACAACTGGTCGGGCGTGTGGGCGGCGGCTGGTATCTGCCTCAGCACGGCGAATTTCTCGCCCCGCGCCGCGTGCGCGACTGGCTGCGGCTGCTCAGCTTTGAAGTCACCCAAGGCCGCTTCGGCTGCTACCGCCCCGCGCTGTGCTCGCCGCTGTGGCTGCACCGCTGGCGCTTCATGGACCAGGCGGGAGACCGCTGGTGGCCCGTGTTCGGCGCGGTGTATTTTCTTGCGGCAATCAAGCGCGTGGCCGCCATGCGCCTGGTCGGCAAGGTGGAAATGCGCACCCAGCGTCGCGCCGTGGCGCTGCGACCCATTGCGCAGCGCCAGACGAAAACAAAAATCTGAACCCTATGACCAGCGAATCCGACAACGAGATCATTATCTACACCGACGGCGCCTGCAAAGGCAACCCCGGCCCCGGCGGCTGGGGCGTGGTGCTGCGCAGCGGCGCCCATGAAAAAACCCTGCACGGCGGCGAGCTGCAGACCACCAACAACCGCATGGAATTGATGGCCGCCATCATGGCGCTCGAAGCCCTCAAGCGCCCCAGCCACGTGCTGCTGCACACCGATTCGCAATACGTGCTCAAAGGCATGACCGAATGGATCGTCGGCTGGAAACGCCGAGGCTGGACCACCGCCGACAAAAAGCCCGTGAAAAACGTCGATCTGTGGCAGCGCCTCGAAAAGGCTGCCGCGCCCCACACCCTGCGCTGGACCTGGGTGCGCGGCCACACCGGCGACCCCGGCAACGAACAGGCCGACGCCCTGGCGAACCAGGGCGTGGAGGCGGCGGGGCGGGGGTAGGTCACTGCGCCGCCACGCCCATTCACTCGACTGAAAGCCGGAACTTCATCGGTGTTTCTGAGGGGTCTTTGGCGAAGTCCGGGGATGCCGGTGAAAGGGCCGACGGGAATTTGAGGCGCTTTGCCAGTAGCGGTGTTGCCGTCTGCAGGTTCTCCATGACTTGCATGACGCTGCCTGCCCCTTTGAGATAGAAGCGCTTGAGCGCCGTCTTGGCCGCCGAGTTCTTGGATCGGTCGCAGACATCCTCCACAAAACCGGGCCAGTTAGAGCGATCCATCAAGGCCGTGCAGACCGAGATGGAAATGGACAATGGCCGGGCTGCATGCCACCACAGCATGGGAATGAAAATAGTCTGCCCGGGCTTGAGCACTGCGCGGTAAGCCGTGGCTTCGGCCATGCGCGGAAAGCGGCTCAGATCCGGCGCGGCCGGGTTCTCCACCTGAGACCAGTTTTTCTGGCCGGGGCGCGGGTAGAGCTTGTCGCCGTCCTCGGGTGGAAAGAGATAGAACTCCTTGTCGCCATAGATTTCGGTGATCTGCGCGTGGGCGTGTTCCAGGTCGTAGTGCATCACCGGAAACTTGCTGCCCACACCCCCCATCAGCAGTTTGAGAAAGCCGTCGGGACGGCGCCAGCGCTCGGGAATCAGCGGGCTCGCATGGCGACCCGCAAAGGCGTAGGCATTTTGCGGACGGAGATCGGCCAGCAGTTGCGGCAGGTGATCGTGGATGAACAGGCGATAGAGGTAAGGCCCCGGCGCATCGACGGTCGATGCCTCAACGGCATCGACGAAGTCGCGCATCGCCATGCGTTTGGTGTAGGACACCTGCACGGTTTGGTTGCCGAACTTGTCGCGGAAATAACCGGGCGTCCATCGGTTCAATGCAGGCCACTCACGCACCGAGTCGGCGATGACAACGGGCCGATTCTTGCGAACGTACTCGTTCAGGAACTCGTTGTAGGGCAGGTCCTGTGCCCGCACCACGTCGATGGCGAGGGGCGGGCGGGTTTGCAGTGGCTGGGCGCGTGCGCGATCAGGTCCACCTCCAATCGGTGTGGCTTGCTGCATGGTTTGAACTCCAGGAAATGTGCATGATGGGCAGCCTTCTTTGGGCGGCGTCAGTTTGCTGAGTGTGTCGAACTGCTGGTCTCTTTCCCGAACAGGCGCTGGAAGAGACTCTTTTTGCCACTGGGTGCGGCTTGTTCTGTTTTGTCGTATTCGAGGGCGATCTGCCGCAATGAATCGAATACGTAATGACGGGGGCCGAGGCGTTTTCCCGTTAATTTCTCCATGCGCGAGACGGCCTGCATGACCAGCAGCGAGTGGCCGCCCAGATCAAAGAAGTTGTCGTCGGGCTCGATATGCGGGGTGGCGAGTAGCTCGGCCCAGAGGGCGGCGAGCTGTCGCTCCGTCTCGGTTTGCAGGCGGTCTGCAGCAGGTGCGGCTGCGGCGGGTGCCCTTGGCGAAGCGACGGGCGATGCGGTCGAAGCCGGGCTGCTGACACTCACCGTGCCCCGCAAGGCGGGCAAATCCGCGAGCGCGGTCTCGGGGTGCGCTATGGCGTCGACGAGCAACTGGCTGTACTGCGCCATCCACGCCGCCACGCGAGGGGCCTCGAATACGTCGGTGTTATAGGTCAACCCACCCATCACGCCGCTGGGGGTGTTGAGGAACCACAGGCGAACGTCCTCGGCTGCGGCAGGTTGATAGACCTTGAGATTCTCCTGCTCCAGGGTTCCCCAGTGGGTGTTTCGCTGTCGCACATCCTGATACGAGAAGAAGGCCTGATAGATCGGATTCCTGCTGTCGTCTCTCTGAACCGATGAGAAATGCAGCATTTGCTCCAGCGGCGCGTCGGGAGCGGCAAACGCGGCGAGTACGACTTCGCGCACTTGACGCAACAAGGATGCGAACGATTGCGTCGGGTCGGGGCGAATCCGCAGCGGCAAGGCGTTGACGAAAAAGCCCATCACCTTCTCCAGTTCCACCGTGGGCCGCCCGCGTACCGGCGTGCCGATGACCAGATCGGTCTGGCCCGATTGCCGCCACAGCAGCGCCGCGAAGGCGCTGAGCAACACCATGTAGGGCGTGGCGTTTTGTTGCAGCGCGAATTGGCGCAGGCTGGCAAACCAATCGGCCGGGTGGCTGAACCAGAAGGTGTCGCCGCCACCGGTCATGCGCTTGGGGCGGGGGCGGTCTGCGGGCAGATTCAGCGGCGCGGGCAACGGGGTGAGTTGATCGCGCCAGTAGCCGAGCTGGCGCTGAAGATCGGGCGTTTCGAGCCATCGCCGCTGCCAGGCGGCGTAGTCGCCATAGGTGACGGGAAGCGGCGCCAGATCGGGCGCGCGGCCTTCTGCAAAGGCGGGGTAGAGCGCCGCCATTTCGTCGTAAATGAGATCGAACGACCAACCGTCCCAGATGATGTGGTGCGGCATGAAAAACAGCACATGGTCGTCTTCCGCCAGACGGTAGAGCCCCAGTTTGAACAGCGGCAGTTCGCTCAGATCGAAGACCTCGGCGCTGCGGGCCTGCAGCCTTTTCATCAATTCGACCTCGCGGTCGGCAGGGGGCAGGGCGGAGAGGTCGTGAATCTCGCCCAGTTTCACGGTCAGTTCGGGGGCGACGACCTGCAGCGGCGCGCCGTCTTGCTCCACGATCACTGTGCGTAGGCTGGCTTGGCGTGCCACCATGGCGTTGAGCACGCGCTCGAGGGCGACGACATCCAACGCCCCGCGCAGACGATGCGCGGAAGGGGTGTTGTAGGTTGGCAGCCCTGGGTCGAGCTGTTCGAGGAACCAGATGCGCCCCTGCTGCAGCGAGGCGGGCGCGACGGTCTGCTCGCTGCGATGCGCAATGGCTTCGACCTTGGCGCTATCGTCCTGGGCGTGGGTGTCGATCCAGCGCGACAGACCGTCGATGCTGGGCGCATCGAAGACGGTGCGCATTTGCACATCCAGACCGGTTTGCTCACGCAGTCGCGCCGCGAGCTGCGCCGCCAGCAGCGAATGCCCGCCGAGGGAGAAAAAGTCGTCATCGAGTGCCAAGCCGGGCAGGCGCAGCACCTGCTCCATCACTGCGGCCACCCGCTTTTGGGTGGGCGTCTGCGGAAGTCTGCGCACGGCCTCGACCGGCCCGCCGCCGGTGGTGGGCGAAGGCAGGCGCTTGCGGTCGATCTTGCCATTGGGCAAGAGCGGAAGCGTCTGCAGCGCAACGATGTGCTGCGGAATCATGTAGGCGGGCAGGTCTTGCTGCAGATGCTTGCGCAACTGCGCGGGGTCCAACTCCACTTGCGCGGATCGGGGGACGACATAGGCCACCAGCCGGGCATCGCCCGGGGTGTCTTCGCGCACCATCGCCACGGCCTGCGCGACTTCGGGGTGGTTGGTGAGGTGGGTTTCGATGTCGCCCAGCTCGATGCGGAAGCCGCGCAGCTTCACCTGGAAGTCGAGCCGCCCGAGATGTTCTAGCTGGCCGTCGTTGCGCCAGCGGCCACGGTCGCCAGTGCGGTAGAGGTGCGTGCCGGGTTCGGTGGAAAAGGGGTCGGGCACGAAACGATCAGCCGTGAGCGCTTCACGTTGCCAGTAGCCCAGGGCAACGCTGGCCCCGCCGATGTGGATTTCGCCGGGCACGCCAACGGGGCAAAGATTGCCGCGAGGGTCGAGCACCCACACCTGGGTGTTGGCCAGCGGCGTGCCGATGGCGATGCCTGCGGCGCTGTCTTGCACCGGCCAGCAGGTGGACCACACGGTGGTTTCCGTAGGGCCGTACATATTCCACACCGCGCCGCAACTGCGCTGCAACTGGGTGGCGAGGTCGGCAGGCAGGGGTTCGCCGCCGACCAGGGCTTTGAGCTTGCTTTGGCCTTCCCAGCCTGCGCTGAACAGCAGGCGCCAGGTGCTCGGCGTAGCTTGCAGGGCCGTGACCGGGTGGGCTTGCAGCAGGTCGCGCAGGGCGAAGCCGTCGGCGGCTTGTTCGCGGCTGGCCAGCAGCACGGTGGCGCCGACGGCGAGCGGCAGCAGGAGTTCGAGTACGGCAATGTCGAACGAGAGCGTGGTGACGGCCAGCAGCATGTCGCCGGACGTCAGGCCAGGGCGTTGGGCGACCGCGAGCAGAAAGTTCACCACGGCGCGATGCGGCAGCATGACGCCCTTGGGTTTGCCGGTGGAGCCCGAGGTGTAAATCATGTAGGCCAGCGATTCGGGCGTGGCGTCGCGCTGGGCATCTGCGGCCGGCGTCGCGTCGGGCTGGGCGGTTACTTCAGAGGCATCGCCGTCGAGCCACAGGCTTTGCGCGCGCGGCCAGGGCAGGGCGTCGGCTGAGGTGGACTTGGCGATCAGCAGGGCGAGGTCGGCGTCTTCGGCCATGTCGGCCAGTCGCGAGGTGGGAAAGCTCGGGTCCAGCGGCACATAGCCTGCACCGGCGACCAGAACGCCCAGCAAAGCGGGCAGCATGTCGGCGTCGCGGGGCAGGCACAGGCCAACGCGAGAGCCGCGCTGCACGCCGCGTGCGCGCAGCGTGTGGGCGACGCGATGCGCCTGCGCCCAGAGTTGGGCGTAGGACATCGGGCTAGCGCCGCAGATTTGCGCGGTGGCATCTGGCGTGCGCGTGGCCTGCGCATGCAGCAGCTGGTGCAGCAGCAGGCCGGGAGGCAGCGGCGACGAAGTGGCATTGAGTTGCGCCAGTTGCTGCCGGTCGGCGTCGGTGACGATGTCGATGGCGCCGAGCGCCTTGTCAGGGGCGGCGCAAAGATGCGTCAGCAAGGCTTGGTAGCTCGCCAGCCAGCGGCGCACGGTGGCTTCGTCGAACAGCGTGGTGGCGTATTGGCACTCAAGCTGCAGCCCGCCATCAGCCAGGGGAACGGCGTTGACGAACAGTTCGAAGTTTTCGGCCTGCCGTGGGTTGGATGCGACCTTGACCTGCAGATCGCCAAAGCTGCGCAGATCAATAGCTTGGTCGAGATTGAACATGACCGGCGCGAGCGGCACCCGCGATGGATCGCGTTCGATCAACAGCTTTTGCAGCAGAGTGCCAAAGGTGTAATGCTGGTGTTCGAAGGCATCGAGCACGGCCGATTGCACGGCCGGCAGCGACTGCGCCAGCGGGGCGGCGGCGTCGGGCATCAGCCGCAAAGGCAGCAGATTGACGCCGTGGCCGACGACAGTTTCGAAACCCGGCAGCGTTTGCCCCGCAGCGGGTACGCCGACCACCACTTCATCATTGCCCGAAAGGCGCTGCAGCAACGCGCCGAAGCTGCACAGCAGGGTGGAGAACAAGCTGGCGCCGGACTTGGCGCCGAGTTGACGCACGGCGCTCACCACGTTTGCGGGCAGCACATGGTCGATGCGCTTTGAGGCGAAAGCTCGCGTGGCGGGGCGGGGGTGGTCGCAAGGTAGCTCCAGCACGGCGGGAATGCTGGCATAGCGGTTCAGCCAGTACGCCTCATCGGCCTGATGTTCGGCGGTGCCTTGTCGCGCGGAAAGCGCTTGCGCAAACGAAGCGAAGCTCGCGGGCGCCTCGGGCTCAGGGGCTTCGCCTTTGCGGGCCGAGTAAAGCGCACCGATTTCGTCCACCAGGACGCCGAACGACCAGCCGTCGCAGACGATGTGGTGCGCGCTGAGCAGCAGGGCGATGTGATCGTCGCCCAGGCGCAGCAGGCGTGCGCGAAACAGCGGCCCTTGTTGCAGATCGAAAGGCGTGGCGACGGCTTGCGCGGCGGCTTGCTTCAGGGCGTCATCGCCTTGCTCGGAGGTCAGGCCGCGCAGGTCGTTCAGCGGGATGTCGAGGTTCAAACGCTCAGCGATGAGCAACTGTTCCCCATCGGCGCTGAGGGTGGCGCGCAGCGCGTCGTGGCGATCCGGCAGGGCGCGCACCGCAGCGCTGAGCGCTGGCAGATCGACCGCACCGCGCAGATGCAGGGTGATGGATTCGTTGTACGCCAGCGTGGCGTCGCCGCCTAGCTGGCAGGCCAGCCAGATTTCGCGCTGGGCTTCGGTGGTGGGGGCGACGCGGGCGACGGGCTCAGCGTCAGCGAAGGGGTCGTAATCGACTGCGGTGGCGTTGGCGTTGGGAGTGTCCATGGCTTTTTAGGCGTCGAGGCGAAGGTACTTGCCGGGCTGCTCAGGGTTGGGGACGAACCAGGCGGGGTTGCCGCCGGGGTCTTTGCCGATGCGTGCGCCGGGTACGGGCGGGTGGCTGGCGTCAAAGGCGGCAGGGGCCGCATCGGCGTGGCGGGGTATGAAGTCGGCTTCCTGCAGTTCGGCCACGGCTTCCTTGAACGCGGTCTTGATGACGGCGATGTCTTGCGGGGTGTGGGCGGTGGTGAAGAAGCAGGGGAAGTTGTCGAGGATGTGCACGCCGCGGCTGCGCATCATGGCGAACAGCAGGTCTTGCATGGGGTGGTCTTCGGTGAAGAAGATTTTCCACACGGAGGAGAACGACTTGAGAACGATGGGCGCGCCGACTTCGCGGCAGTAGGCATTGAGTTCGTCCACCATGGCGGCGGTGGAGGTGGTGAGGGTGTGCTGCAGTTCGGGGCCTGCGGCCTTGAGGTGCAGCAGCACGGCCTTGGCCGCGGCCAGGGCGAGGGGGTGGCGCACGAAGGTGCCGGCAAAGTAGGTGACGCCCACGGTGGGCACGGAGTCGTCGCCGTATTGCCATTGGCCGCCGTCGAGCGCGTCCATGTACTCGCGTTTGCCGGCGATGACGCCGATGGGAAAGCCGCCGCCGACGACTTTGCCGTAGCTCACCAGATCGGCGCGGATGTCGAACAGGGCCTGGATGCCACCGGGGTGCGAGCGGAAGCCGGTGACCACTTCGTCGAAGATGAGCAGGGTGCCGGCCTGGGCGGTGATGTCGCGCAGGGCGTGGAGGAATTCGCGGGGCTGGAAGTCGGGGCGGCGGCTCTGCACGGGTTCGACCACGATGGCGGCGAATTCATCCATGCGCTCTTTGAGCGCGGCCAGAGTCTCGGGGGTGCCGTAGTCGAACACGACGACGTTTTCGGAAGTGTTGGGCATGATGCCCGGCGCCGCGGGAATGGAGCGGCCTTTCTTGGTGCCGCGCACGATGACTTCGTCGAAGATGCCGTGATAGGCCCCGGCGAAGATGGCGATCTTGCTGCGGCCGGTGATGGTGCGGGCCACACGCACGGCGCCCATGACGGCTTCAGAGCCGGTGTTGCACAGCGCGGCGCGGTCGGCGCCGGTGAGTTCGCAGATGAGTTCGGCCACTTCGCCGGCCAGCGGGTGCTGGGGGCCGATGTCGTAGCCGTCGTCGAGTTGTTTGCGCACGGCGTCATTGATGAAGGGCGGCTGCCAGCCGAACAGGCTCATGCCGAAGCCGCTGAGGGCGTCGACATACTCGTTGCCGTCGAGATCCCACATATGGCAACCGGTGGAGCGGGCAATGACGATCTGATAAATGATCTCTTTGAGCTGCGGGCGGAAGCCGTTGACCACGCGCGGGTCGGCCAGATGCGGGCGATGGCGCACGGTGTAGGCCTTGGATTCTTTGGTGCGCTCGATATAGCGGCGCATGAAGGCGTCGAGCCGCGCCTGCTGCCGGGCGCTGAGTTCGCCAGTGGGCGTGGTGTGGATGCGGGCGATGGCGCCGAAGGCCTTTTTCACGTCGTACTTGGCGTTGGCGTTCGGGCCTTCTTCGTCGACCGTCGGGGCAGCCACTTCGACGTGGGCAGGGCTTGGTGCGGGGGCGGGTGTGGCAACGGCCGCAGGCGCTGCGGCTTGAATATTTTGCGGGGCGGCGGGCGCTTCGGCCACGGCCGGGACGGTGAACGTGGCCGGGGCGCTGCCCAGCAGCGCGAGCTGCTGCGTCATGAGCTGCATCTGCTGGGCGATGAGTTGCTGCATGAAGGGCGCATTCGCGGCCAGGGCCAAGGGGGCGGGTATGGGCTGCGAGACGAAGCTCGGGACGGGCTGGGTCATGGCGAAACCTCCTGCGGGTTGCGCGAGCGGGGCTTGCGGTGCGGCTTGGGGCGCGATTGCTGGCTGAGTGGCGGGCTGGGCAGCAGGTTGTGCCACTTCGGGCGGGAGCTGGCTGTCGATGTGACGGGCCAAGGCGTCGACGCTGCGGTAGCGTTCCATCAGGTCGCGGAAGGTGATGGGCAGACGGAAGTCTTTTTTGATCTGCAGCGCGGCCTGGGTGAGGGTGAGCGAATCGAGCCCCAGTTCGACAAAGGCGGCGGTCGGGTCGGTATCGGCCAGCTCGACGCCCGAGCTGTCTTCGAACAGGGCGTTGAGGCGGGAGATGAGCGTCGGCAGGCGAGAGGCGGCTTGGGTCATGGCGGCGGTCGTCGTAATGGGAAGGGAAGGGGCGGCGCTGATTGCCGCGCTGGCAGGTGCGGCGGCGGGCGTGGGGGCGGGGTGTGGGCTGAACTGCGGGCTGGTTTGGGGCGCCGCGGCGGCGTCCAGCCAGTAGCGCTTGCGCTCGAAGGGGTAGGTGGGCAAGAGAATGCGCTGGCGCTTTTCTGCGGCATCGAACCAGGGGATGTCGTGCCCCAGCGTCCAGAGTTGCCCGACTGCGCTGGCGAGTTGGCGTAGCTCGTTGTCTGCGGCGTCGTGCAGGCTGGGCAGGGCGATGGGCACGGCCTGGCCTGCGCGTGCGTGCTGTCGAACCAGGGTGCTGAGCGAACCGCGCGGGCCGCACTCAATGCAGACCAGGTCGGGCTGGGTGCCTAGCGCCGTCTTCACTGCGCTGGAGAAGCGCACGGTTTCACGCAGATGCCTTGCCCAGTAAGCGGGGTCGGTGGCCTGCTCGGCGCTGAGGGCCTGGCCGGTGCGGGTGGAAATGATGACGCGGTGCGGGGTGTGGCGCGCAACGCGCCGCACTGCGGCTTCGAAGGGCGCGACGGCGGCGTCCATCATGGCGGAGTGGAAAGCGTGCGAGGTCTGCAGCGGACGGCTGACGAGGCCTTCGGCGTCGAGCCGGGCCTGCAAGCGGCTGATGGCCTCGAACGAACCGGCCACCACGCTGGCCTGCGGGCCGTTTTCGCCGGCGAGGTCGAACTCGTCCGTGAGGTAGGGCTGCAGCGCGCTGGCCGAGAGCCGCACCGACAGCATGGCGCCCAGCGGCCGGGCCTGCATGAGCTGGCCGCGCAAGGACACCAAAGCGGCCGCGTCTTCGAGCGAGAACACCCCCGCCAGCACGGCGGCGACGAACTCGCCCACGGAGTGGCCGATGAGTACGCTGGGCTGCAGACCGCGCTGCAACCACCATTGCGCCAGGGCGTATTCGATGCAGAAGGTGGCGGGCTGGGTGACGGCGGTGGGCTGCAGCGCGGCCGCATCGCCGCCGAACAGCAGCGCCTTGAGGTCGAACTTGGTGTGCGGCGCAAACGCGGCAAGGGCGGCGTCGAGCGCGTCGTGAAACTCGGGCAGGGAGCCGTAAAGGCCACTGCCCATCGCCGCGTATTGCGCGCCCTGACCGGGAAACAGCAGGGCCAGAGGCGGCGGCGCGGCGGGCGCTTTGCGCCGCGCGCTCAGCAGGGCTTGCGCATCGCGCAGGGCGCGGGCGGCGTCGGCCGCGTCGTCGGCCACCACGATCAGACGGTGGGCAAAAGTCTTGCGGCCCACACGCAGGGTGTAGGCGCAATCGCCCAGCGGGGTATCGGGCTGAGTGGCGAGATGCGCGGCGAGTTGCTCGGCGGAGGCGGCGAGGGCGCCTTCGCTGCGAGCGGACAGGCGCAGGATGAACGGCCCCTGCGCGGGGCTGCTGGGCGTACGCAGCGGCGCTTCTTCCAGAATGGCGTGGGCGTTGGTGCCGCCCACGCCCGAACTGTTGACTCCGGCCAGACGCGGCTGCGCGCCGCGTGGCCACGGCGTGAGGCGGTCGTTGACGATGAAGGGCGAGTCTTCCAGCCCCAGTTTGGGGTTGGGCGTGTGGAAATGCAGGGTGGCCGGGATGCGCTCGTGCTGCAGCGACAGCGCGGTCTTGATGACCCCGGTGGCGCCGGCGGCGATGACGGTATGGCCGACATTGCTCTTTCCGGAGCCGATGCGGCAGAACTGCGTGCGCTTGGTGGATTGGCGGAAGGCCCGGGTGAGAGCCTGCACCTCCACCGGGTCGCCCAGCGGGGTGGCGGTGCCGTGCGTCTCGATGTAGCTGATGTCTTCGGGTTGCACGTTGGCAGCGGCCAGCGCGGAAGCGGCTACTGCAGCCTGCCCATCCACGCTAGGCGCGGTGAAGCTGGCCTTGCCGCCGCCGTCATTGTTGATGGCGACGCTGCGGATCAGGGCGTGGATGGTGTCGCCATCGGCCAGGGCTGCGCTCAGGGGTTTGAGCAGCACCACGGCGGCGCCGTCGGAAAACACCGTGCCCTGCGCCTGCGCGTCGAAGGTACGGGTATGGCCGTCGGGCGAGAGCATCGAGCCCTCTTGGTAGAGATAGCCGCTGTTGGGCGGGCAGGTGATGGAGCTGCCGCCGGCAAGCGCCATGCCGCACTGCCCGCTGTGCAGGCTGTCCACCGCCTGGCCGATGGCCACCAGCGAGGTGGAGCAGCCGGTATGCACGCTGACCGCCGGGCCGGTGAGATCGAGCCGGTTGGCGGTGCGGGTGGCGATGTAGTCCTTCTCGTTGGCGAGCATGACCTGGAACTCGCCCAGGCGTTGCACCTTGTCGGGATGGGCGCTGACATGGCGCTGAAAATAGGTAGCGTTGTACATGCCGGCAAACACGCCCACGGGCGTGGCGGTCTGGCCCGGCACATGGCCCGCTCGCTCCATGCATTCCCAGCACAGCTCGAGGAACACGCGCTGCTGCGGGTCCATCAGTTCGGCTTCGAGCGGGCTGATGCCGAAGAAGGCGGTATCGAAATCGGCCACGCCCTGCAGCACGCCGCGCGCGGCGACGTAGGCCGTATCGGCGCGCAGCGCGGCGGGAATGGAAGGGTCGAGTTCGTCGGGGTGGAAAAAGCGGATGCCCTCGCGGCCTTCGTCGAGCATGTCCCAGAAGGCCTCCACCGTCGGCGCGCCGGGGAAGCGTCCGGCCATGCCGATGATGGCGATGGGCTCGTCGCGCAGGGTTTCGCCCTGAGGTTCACTGCAGTGGGCGGCGGTGAGACGATTGGCCGCGATGCCGACCTGTCCGCCGATGTGTGCGGCGATGCCGCGCGGCGTCGGATCGCCGAAAAACGCGGCCACGCTGAGTTCGCCGTGCCCGCGCTGGCGAAGCGCGGCCAGGGCACGCAGAACCAGCAGGGAATTGCCGCCGAGGGTGAAGAAATTGTCCGACGGGCTAACGCGATCCAGACCCAGCACCTCGGCGAAGACCGTGGCAACTTCTTGGGTCACCCCGGGTGATTCCGCCGGGGCTGCAGTACCCGCCTTGGCAGCGCGCGTCGGTGCGGGCAGGGCCTTGCGATCGAGCTTGCCGTTGAGGGTGACGGGCAGACGTGCGAGCGCGATCAGGTGCGCGGGGGTCATGTAATCGGGCAGCCGGGCGGCGAGCGCGCGGCGTACCGCGCCGAGATCAAGCGGCGCGCCGCCCTGGGCGACGACATAGCCGACCAGCTGCGGGCCGAGCGCGGGGTCGGTATGCAGGGCGACCGCGCAGGCTTGCACGCCGGGCTGAGCGGCCAGGGCGGCTTCGATTTCGCCGAGCTCGATGCGGTAGCCGCGAATCTTGATCTGGCCATCGACGCGGCCGATGAACTCCAGCGCGCCATCCGAGCGCCAGCGAACCAGATCGCCGGTGCGATAGAGCCTGCCTTGGGCATCGAGCGGGTCGGTCACGAAGCGTTCGGCGCTCAGCTCGGCCCGGTTGAGATAGCCCCGAGCGACGCCACGCCCACCCACGCACAGCTCGCCCACCATGCCCCGGGGCAGCAGCGCGCCAGTGGCCGAGCGGATGAGCACATACGTGTCCTGGATGGGGTAGCCGATGGGGATGGTCAGGGTGTCGGGCGGCAGCGCATGCGGAATGCGATAGGTGGCCGTGAAAGTGGTGCACTCGGTGGGGCCATAACCGTTGATCAGGGCGGTCTGCGGCAGTGCTTCGAGCGCACGGCGAACGTGGGCGACCGACAGGGCTTCGCCCCCGGTGAGCAGGTGGCTCAGACCGGTGAACCAGTGGGGATCGTCATCGACGATGGCGTTGAACAGCGCCGCCGTCAGCCAGGCGCTGCGCACCCCGTGACGCGCGATGCTGCGGGCGATGCCGGGGCCGGTGGGAATGGACTCGTCATGCAGCACGCAGCAGCCGCCATTGAGCAGAGGCCCCCAGATTTCGAGCGTGGAGGCATCGAAACCCAGCGGCGCGGCGTGCAGCATGACGGTCGAGGCGTCGAGCGGCATGAACGTGGCATCGACCACCAGGCGCAGGATGGCGCGGTGCGCAATGGTGATGCCCTTGGGTTCTCCGGTGGAGCCGGAGGTGTACATCACATAGGCCAGCGCGTCGGGCGCGCTCGGCACGTCGCCGCTCAGCTGAGGCGCGCTGGCGTTGCCGAACAGGTCTTGGGGATCGAGGGTCTGGAGCTTGGCTGGAAACGGCGCAGCGGTATCGGGCTGGACCAGGGCGAGCCGCGCTCCCGCGTCTTGCACCATGAAGGCCACGCGCTCCGGGGGGAATTTCGGGTCGATAGGCAGATAGGCGGCCCCGATCATCAGCATGCCGAGCACCGAGGCGATGGCGACTGGCGATCGATCAAGACAGAGCGCGACGACATCGCCCGGCGCCACGCCCTGCCCCTGCAGCGCGGCCGCCACGGCCCGGGCTTGGGCGTTGAGTTGGGCGTAGCTCCATTGCCCGTCATGCCAGCGCACGGCGGTCGCCTCAGGGTGCCGGGCTTGCATCTCGCTGAAGCGGGCCTGCACACTGGGGCTGGCGGGGGCTGCGCGGAAGTCGGGGTTAAGCGCCAGGAGTTCGGCGTGCTGGTCGTCGTCGAGCAGCGCGATCTGCTGGACGTGCTGGGTCGGATCGGCTTGGAGAGCGCGCGCCACGATGTCGATGGTGTGGAGTAACGACCGGACGAATTCTTCGGGGTAAAGCCCGGAGGAGAGGATCTGCAGGGCGTGCTGTTGCGGTTCGAGAGTCAGAATGAGTGCGGAGGGGTAGCGGCTGGCCGCGTCGCCTTCCGCGGCTGGATCGGCGAGCCAGATCAGATCGACCGCTTCCGGCACTGGTGGGGCGGAACGCTCGGAGAGTTCATCACCCGCACGCTCGATGACGCGCAGGCCTGCCTCATCTGGCAAGGCGGCCAGGAGAAAGGGCGCGGCTTGCCGCGACAGCACCAGCAGACCTGCGCCCGGGCCGCACAGCCGTTGCAGTGTGATGGCCGCTGCGGCCATCGCGATTTCGGAGGGTAGGCCCTGTATTGGCAAATCGAGACGAAAGGGTTTGCGCAGCGATTCCGGGACGATTGCCGTCAAATCGCCTAGCCGGGAATGAGGACTGCCGTTGTTTGAAGGGCTGTGCATGATTTCCACCAAGAATGGAAACGCTGCGCGAACCCCCCGTTCGACAGGCTTTTCCATAGAGTGATATTCCACTGCGCCAGAGCCCGCTTGCCTAGTACCCAAGCAGGGGAGGGCGAGAAATCAATCACGGTAGGCGTGAATTTTCCACCTGAAAGGCAAAAAAGAAGGTCAAAAAAACGCCCCAAGACCTGAGGGAGTCTTGGGGCGCGGTGCAGGATATCGCGAGCGATCAATAGGCGTAGTACCCGTAGGGCGACCCGGCCTTTGGCCCGCGGCTCTGGTTGAGCAGGGTGAAGACCATGGGATGATCTTGCAGCAGACTGAGTGACTGCTGCACCGTGCCTTGATGGGTGCGCCCGGCTTGTACGACGAAAAGAATCTGCCCGGCGTGCAACGACAGCGCGCGTGCTTCGGCGGAGGGCAGCAGCGGCGGTGCGTCGAGAATGATGACGCGGTCGCGGTAGCGGTGCGCCATTTCTTCGAGCAGCAGGTCCATGGTGGCGCTGGCAAACAGCTCGGTGGCTTGCGCGTTGGGTGTGCCCACGGGCAGCACGGCGAGCTTGGGGACGTTGGTCGCGAGGATGAGATCGGACAGATCTAGCTCGGGGTTGAGCAGTTTGTCGATCAAACCCTGCGCCGGGGGAATGCCCAGGCGTTCGAGCAGGCTGCTGCGCGAAGGATCGGCGTCGACCAGCAGCACCGTGTGGTTCAGCTCGGCGGCGATGCTCATGGCGAGGTTGGCCGCCACGAAGGTCTTGCCTTCGCCCGGCAGCGAGCTGGTGACCATGATGAGATTGGGCCGGTCGATCTTGGCCGAGGCGGCCCCGGTGACGTTGGCAAGCAGCGGCCGCTTGACTACGCGGAACTCATCGACCAGCAGCGAGCGGGTGGCGTGCGGCACGATATAGCCCTGAGCCGCCAGCTTGTTCAGGTCGATCTCGACCTGCTTCGAGCGCGTGCCCATGTCTTGTGGCTTCGCCGTGTGTTTGGCGGCCTCGGTCGGCTGGGTTGGGGCGGTATGGGGTTGCGTACTCGCGGCGCCAGCGGGCGCGGTTGCAAAAGGTGAGGGCGAGGGCGCAGTTGGGGCGACTTCAGCGGCGGATTCGGGCTTCCAGAGGACATCGACTCCGGCGGTGCGGAGTTCCTCGAGACGCTTGACGGCTTGTTCAATGGTGCTCATGGTGTTTCCTTAAACGCCGGGCTGCCGCGTGAAATGGGCCCAGATGGCCCAGAGCAGCCCGATCAGCACGAGTCCGGCGATACCCAGCGCGAGATTGATATTGTTCCGTTTGTCGTGGCTGAGAATTTCGGGCGAGTTCAGCAGGGAGATGCTGCCGAGCACGGGGCGGTCGATGGTTTCGCGCAGGTGGCGCGGGCTGTGATAGGTCGGCATGATCTGCGAGACGATGAAACTTGCCGCCACTCCGCAGGCCAGTGCAAAAAACACCAGCAGAGCGATGAGCATGGGCTTGCTCGGGAACAGCGGACGCTGCTCCACACGCGGGGGATCGACCACGCGGAACACGGCAAGCTGCGAAGAAGCATCGACGCTTTGCGTCAGCCCGGCAGACTGACGTCGCGCCACCAGATCGTCGTAGCTCTTGCGAATCACGTCGTAGCCGCGCATGAGTTCGGCATATTGCTGGTCGAGCGCGGGCATTTTGTTGGCCTGACTGCGCAGCTCGGCCAACCGTGCCTGAGCCTCGCCCACCTGGGCTTGAAGCGAGGCCACGTTGGCGTCGGCCTGTGCGACCTGCACGCGCAGCTGCTGGTAGGCCGGGTTGGCGGTGCTGATGGTGTTGGCAGCCATCGGCGCTTGTTCAGCGGCTTGCGCGGGATGTTCCGCGGCGGCCTTCAAGCGTGATTTTCTTTCCGCTTCCAGCCGGGCCAGGGTTTGGCGCGCAGAAATGACATCGGGATAATCGTTGGTGTAGCGCTGCAATAGATCGTCGAGCCGCGCGCGCTGCTCCTGAATGCGCCGGTCCACATCGAGCACGGACGCAGGAACGCCGGGCGCCGCGGGGCCAGCGGCGGCAGCCATATAGGGCGATGTCACGCTGATGGTGGGAGATTCGCCGCGCATCTGGCCGCTGATGGCATTGCGCGCGGCAATCGCGGCGCTGAGCTGGCCCTGAAGCTGGGAGAGTTGGTCGGAGGCCTGGTTGACTCGGGTGTAGTAGTCGACATTCGCCGCACCGGAATAGCCGGGATGCTGGGTCTTGAAGTCTTTGAGCTTTTGTTCGGCGGCACTGAGCTGGCGGCCATAGTCGGCGACCTGGGCATCGAGAAAGTTGAGCGCCTGCTGGGTGTCTTGCTGCTTGCCGCCAATGCCCGAGGTGAGGAACATGTTCACCAGATCTTTGACGACGCCGAGCGCAACCTGCGGATCGCTGTTGACATAGCTGACGCTGTAGAGATTCTCCCGCGCGTTGATGCCGAGCTTGATGCTCTTGAGCAGTTGATCGACGGTGCGGTTGACCGATTCGGGCTGACCATCATCGACCGCGAGATGTTTTTCACGCACCAGCCGCTCCAGATTGGGGCGGGCGAGCAAGGTGCGGGCCACCATCGCGACCTGATCGTCGATATTGGGCTGCACGGTCAGGCCTTGCATCAGCGGTTTGAGCAGGGTTTGCGTGTCCACATAAACGCGCGCTGACGCCATATAGCGCTCGTGGAACATGGCCACGCCGATACCGCCCAGCGCCATGATGACCCACGCGGTGAGCAGTCCGATCCAGCGCCTGTCCCACATGCCGGGCAGGAGGTTGAACAAGGGACGTAGTAAATCGTTCATGATGTGGCTTTTCAGAGTGAAGTGCGGCTGTGGACTCGTGGCGTTATGTGCGTCATGCCTGGGTCTCCAGGGTTTCGAGCACCTGGTTTTCCCACTGAGTCATCAGCCAGGTTTCAAGCGCCTGAGCGATGCGCTCGGAGGCTTTGCCATCGTCCTCGAACGGGTTGGGACGGGCTTTTTTGTCGCCTTCCAGAATGTCACCCATGGCCTGGAAGATGCGACGGAAATCTCGCCCGACGAGCTGGTTGCTGCCCTGCTTGAGGGTTTGGGTGCGCGCGCAGTAGTCTTTCAGGGTCAGGCAGGGGACGGCGAGATAGGAGCTGGCATCCTGCAGATTGGCGCGGTCTGTCAATAGGCAGGTGGCCTTGCTGAGTAGGGCCAGCGTCTGCCCGAAAGGCTGTTCGGGCACGCAGGCCACGCGCGAACCTCGCAGGGAGTTGCTCAAACCGTATTGCAGCAGGCGGCTGTGCAGGGCGGTCGGCATCGGCCAGATGACAGGAAGGATGCGGCTCAGGCGCTTGGCGTTGGCCAGCATGTCGATCATCTTGTCGCGCGAAGTGGCCCACTCAGCGTCTTCGAGCAGCAGCAGCGCATAGCCCTGGGGGTTGGAGAGATAGGTCTTGGGCACCCCGATTTCCGTGGCGAACAGCTTGGGGTCTGGTGCACTGGCCAGGCCCTGCACGACGGCATCGATCCGCAGGTTGCCCACCACGCGGATGGATGCGGGAGGAATGCCGTCATGCGTCAGCGTATCGGCGCAGCCCGTCCCCAGGGTCAGATGCAGATCGGTCAGTTGATCAATGACGATGCGGTCGATTTCTTGCGCATCGGCACGCTGGCCATGACGCAGGCCGGACTCGATATGCGCATGCGAGATCTTTTGGCGCTGGGCCATCAGGCCGGCCGCAAGGGCGGCATCGCTGTCTGCGAACGTGAGCACCGCGGCGGGTCGGTAGGTGGTGAAAATCTGATCGAGCCAATTCACCCAGACCGCAAGACTGGGCCGCTCATCCTGCGCGTCAGGCAGCAGGGCGAGATCGATTTCGGCCAGTGCCGGGTCGTTGGCGATGGCGGAAGAAGACAGTTGTTCCAGCCCGACCAGCACGGGTTGGGGCAAGCCGGAATAGGCCCGCATTTTTTGCATCAGCGGGTGCAGGGCGATGCGATCTTCCAGGGTTTGGGCGATGCAGAGCAGCGGGCCGGGCTCGCCCGGTTTGGGTGGCGCAGGTGCGCGGGTGAGGGCTTCGGCGACATCGCGCAAAACGGGCAGACTCGAAGCGGTGTCCGTCTGGATGGGCGGCTCAGGTGCGGCGGGAGCGGTTCGCTGTACCGGCGCGGTGATGGTGGGGGCCTGCGGTTCGGTTGGATCGGCAGGGCGCAGCAGGCCGCCGATCTCCTCGCGAATTTCGCGGGCCACGGTGTCGACGCGCGCAGCGTCGATCTGGTCGGTGTTGTCGAGAAAGGCCGAGAGCAGCAGGCGGTTGCACAACATATTGATGCGCCGCGGCAACCCGCCCGTCCAGTCGTGTACCGAAGCGAAAGCGGCATCGTCGAATTGCGGGCGCCCCGTCCAGCCGACTCGCTTGAGGCGGTGGATGATGTAGGCGCGGGTTTCGTCCGAGTCCATCGGGCCGATGTGGCAACTGGCGATGATGCGCTGACGCAGTTGCTCCAGATTGGGTGCGCGCAACACCTCGCGCAGTTCAGGTTGCCCGACGAGATAGCTTTGCAGCAGCGCGCGGTTGCCATACTGGAAGTTGGACAACATGCGCAACTCTTCAATGGCCGCCGCATTCAGGTTCTGCGCTTCGTCGATGACCAGCAGGGCACGACGGTTCTGCAGCATCAGGGTGGTGAAATGCGCTTCGAGCGCGGCCAGCAACTCGGCCTTGGACGCGTTTTTGGACGGCACGCCAAAGGCGTTGGCCACCGCGCGCAGTAAATCTTCGGCTTCGAGTTGGGTGCTGACGATCTGGGCCGCGGCGACCTTGGTCGGATCAAGCTCATTGAGAAGCGCGCGCACCAGGGTGGTTTTGCCCGCGCCGATTTCTCCCGTGACGATGATGAACCCTTCGCCCTGCATCGCGCCAAAGCGCAGATATTGGTGGGCGTAGTTGTGTCCCTTGCTCTCGAACAGAAAGCTGGGGTCTGGGTTGAGCTGGAAGGGCGGGGCGCTCAGGCCGAAGTGCGCTGCGTACATGAGCCTGATTCAAAACTGATGGGTGACACCGGCATAAACCGCCGATTCGTTTGCGCTGAGGATGCCGCTATTGGCGGTATCGAGCAGTTGCCTGCGTGCGCCGAGAACCAGGATGGTCTGCGGGGAAAGGCGCCGACTGAGTTGCACGATGAATGTGGTCTGGCGGGTGCTGACCCCTTCATTGGGACCAAACCCTGTGCTCAAAGCACGTAGCAGGCCGACGTTCAGACTCATCACCGGGGTGAGGCGCCGTCCGTAGCTCAGGCCGATACCGTTTTGAACATAGTCAGCCGAGGCGAGCAGCAGATTGTTCAAAGGGGGTGAGCCGGGCAGGATCAGGTCTTGCGTTTTGGTGTGAAACACCGAGACGGTGTAACTGTTGCGCTGCGCGAGCAAGACCCCGGTCAAGGTCAGGGTGTCTTGCAGGGTGGCAGACTGGGTGTAATAGTTGACAGCGTTGGGCAGGGTGGCGGGCAGACCGGTGACGGCCAGCAGGTTTTGCACCGCCTGCGCACGAGCGGCAGGGTCGGGGTACTGCGAGGCGAGCATGCCACCCAGCAGGGTGGACAAACTCACCCCCGACGGAATGGTCTGCAGCGAAGCGAGGTAGGACGAGGGCGCCCGGTTCCAGTTCAGGCGCAGACTCAGGCGCTGAATCTGCTGCGAGGCGCTGATATCCCAGCCCGTGCCGAAAAACCGCCGCTCCACCACGCCGTCGAAGCGGGTGAAGACATTGGGTCGCCAGTTGAGCTGCGCGCCGTAGATGCTGTGCCCCAGGCTTGCATAGCCCGTGGAGTAATGCTCATAGCCGCCAATCAGTCCGCCTTCAAAATGCGGCGTGAAGGCATAAAGAACCCGGGCACGCGCGATTTCGTCACGCACGGCAAGCGATCCGCTGTCGGTGTAAACCGTTTCCTCTTGTTTGGCATCGAGGCCCCAGCCCAGGGGGGTGGGACGTCGATCTAGGCGGATGCTCTGCTTCCCATAGCGGCCGTTGCTCAAAGCGGCGCCGGTTTGATTGCCGCTGATGCGGGTCCAGACGTTTTCGCTGCGCGCCCGCAATCGGAGATCATCGTTGAAACGATGGTCGATGTATGGGCTGAGGCTGTATTGGGTGGTGGTGTAGGTCGCGGTGCCGGTGGATTGAGCCGGGATGGTGAGCAACGCGTTTTGTTGCGAGTTGATACCGGCATCGAAATACAGCCATTGATCGACCAGCCTGGCATTCAGGCCCAAAGTGCCAGAGGGCAGGACCGTGTTGCTGTAGCTACTGCGAGCGTAATACTGGGCATTGAGCGCAAAGTTGCCGAAAGTGCGCAAGTCGGGCCCGAGGGTTTGAAACGCAATGCCCGGGGTGACGCTCACGATGGTGTCGGAGCGCGCGGGGTTGTTCGAGCCGAAATAGACATTGCTGGTCTGCACGACCGACATGCCCACAGAGGGCTGGACGAAGTTGCCACGCGCTGGGAGCGGTGCACTGGCCGTTCCCAGCGGTGTCAGCAGCCCACCCTGCGTTTCGCCGCCTTCGAGCTGCTGAGGCAGTGCCCCACCGCCGGGCACGGCGAGATTGAGCCCGGGAATGGCTTGCGCACAAGCCGATCCCGCCTGCAGAAGACAAAAGGCCAGCGGGGTCAGCGCGAACAAGACTTTGCGGCTAGAGGTCTGCATGGGGCGGGATTCGGATGGGGTGAATGAAAGGACAGGCAAGGTCAGAACATGCTCTGCGGGATGATGATGACATCGCCCGGCTCCACCGGGACGTTGGCCGACATTTCACCGCGCTTGAGCAGGTTGCCCAGCTTGATGCTGTAGGTTTTGCCATGGCGCTCCAGCACAGCGGCATTGCCATCGGCAAACTCGGTCAGGCCACCGGCGGCGATCATTACGTCGAGCAAGGTCATGTTTTCGCGGTAGGGAATGGCGATGGGGCGCACGGCCTGACCGACGATACGGATCTGCTGGCTGTACGGTCCATGAAACCCGGTCACGACCACGGACACCACCGGATCGCGGACATACTTCGACAGCCGCGCCTCGATTTCCTGGCCGATTTCGCCCGGCGTCTTGCCGGCCGCCTGAACGTCAGGCGCCAGCGGAGTAGAGATTTTGCCGTCCGGACGGACCTGTATGGACATAGACAAATCCGGGTTACGCCAGACGTTGATATTGAGCGTGTCGCCAGCGCCCACCTTGTAGTGATAGGCGCCCTGGGTGATTTTTTCCGGCGCGGGCGGGTAGTTGTTCGCGGCGCAGGCGCCAAGCAGGAGGGCTGCCATAGAGGCGGCGGCCATGCGCCAAAGACTGAATCGGGAATTGCGGATCAACATGCTCGACCTCTGTAATGTCGGAGAAAGGATGAAAACGACGGAATTGTGGATGGGCAGTGTAGGAGGTTCAAGCCCTCATTTGATCGGTTTTGTGGTGAGTTTGCCTGTGAAATATCTCACGTCTGCCTCGGGAATCACGGGCATCCCCCTCGAATGGGCGCACTGCGCTGAGAGGGGGGCGAATCCATCAAGCTGTTTATCCCGCCCGAACGCGGGGGATTAAAACGACGACGCCCGGGGCAGGCCCGGGCGTCGTCATGACAGCCGCACAGGGCGGCTGGCTGCTGCTTTGCTTTACTGTGGCAGGCCGACCGTCGGATTGCCGAGGTTGGTCCACTCGATCATCGAGCCGGTGTAGAGCTTGGAGTTCTTGTTGCCCAGAATCTCGTGGGAGACGAACCAGGCACCAGAGGCCAGGTGGCCGGTGTTGCAGTAGGTGATGGTCTGCGCGTCGGGCTGGATGTTGAACTCGGCGTAGATCTTCTTGTAATCGTCGGCGCTCATGAATTCATGCGCGGCGCCGACCGGCTTGACGATGGCGTCAGTCGGGAAGGAGCGCGCACCCGGCAGGTGACCGGCGGTCTTGTTGATCGGCTTTTTCACAATGCCCAGGAACTGGGCAGTCGGGCGGGCATCGATGAACTGATCCTTGCCCCCTTGCAGACCTTCCTTGACTTGCTGCATCGAGGCCAGAATGGCCTTGTCTTCAGCGCCGGCAGCCCAGTTGCCCTTGGTCGGCGTTACCTTGTCGGTCGAGACGGGATAGCCGGCCTGAATCCAGGCGTTGACCCCGCCGTTGAGGATGGCGAGTTTGTCGCGCGGCTCACCGAAGTAGCGCAGCTGGAAGTACAGGCGGGTGGCCATGTCCATGGAGTCGACGCTCTCGCCGGTGGGCACGATCACGATGGGCTTGTCGGTCTTGTTCAGGCCCGAGTCGTCCATGACCTTGGTGAAGTACTCGGCGGTCGGCAGCTGGGCCTTGATCTTGACGCCGTCCACCGTGCGTTCTTGGCGGATCTTGCCGAAGTCCACCGGAATGGCGCCTTCGATGTGCCCGCCCGTTTTCACCAGGGTCTTGACCTTGGTCTTGGGGTCGACCTCGAATTTCGGCGCTTCGGTGAAGGTCTTGGGCTCGTCACGGATGTCGATAATGGTGACCGCGTCTTTATTGGCATTCAGCCATTGGGGGGTGACCAGCGGGCCGGGCAGCGTGGCTGCACCGGCGGTTTGCGCCGCGGCTACAGCGATGATGCTCATGCCGATCAGGTGTTTCAGTTTCATGTTGGCTCCTCGTTTGGATTGGTGTAACTGCATTTCAGGGCGTGTACCCGCCCGACTCTACCTACTCAGGGCGCATCTGCGCCCAACTCCTCCAACGCAAAAATCTGCGTCGAAAAATCAATACGGCACTGGCTCAGGATATGCGTGCGTCGGTCTTCGAGCAACTGGGTGCGCCCGCGGGCCAGCAGCGCCTTGACGCGCGCGTCGCGCATGTGGGCGATCAGATCGATCTGCGGCCGAAAAAAGGCAAACACGGCATCCAGCCACTGCCCGACCCTGTGCGGCTTGGCATCTTTGAGCGTGGTCTGGCGCGCCAGGGTGCAGACGCGCTCGGCATCTTCCCAGCATTCGGCTGTGACCCATTGGTTGGTCGTGAATACGCGCAGTGGCATGCCACGCGCATCGACCGACAAGCCCGCGATATGTGTGTAGCGCTGGTCGGACGGGCACTCGGCACGGTCGTTGGGTGCAAAGACATGGAAGTGACCATGCTCTGCCGACATTCGTTGGCTCGCTGCATGGGCGTGGTAATAAAACAAAGCCCCGGTGCGGCTTTTTGCATCGCGCTGCGGATAGTGCTCCCACTCGACATACGCGGCATTCCCAATGATTTCGGAGATCACCGTTTTGCCCTGTTGCAGCAGCGACTGCGTGGCTTCAAGCGCCTTGAGACCGTAGGCATACAGATCGCTTCGCTCTTGCGGAGGCAATGCGCGCAAAAGATCGGCGGTAAAGCGTCGACCTTTGGGCGCGTGGCCAGACAACAGGGAAGAGGACTGGAGCATGGATAAACATGACGCAGTGCAGAGACTGCGCCATGTGTTCAAGTCAGCTTATTTGGACGGAGCGCAAGGATTGCTACTCTTGGAAGGAGCGCAAGGATTGCTGCTCTTCTTTTCCATTTTTTTGTCCATCTTCTTGGACGGAGCGCAAGGATTGCTTGGTGCGCAGGGATTGCTCGCAGCCTGCGCAACGCCGGTGGCGGACAGGCTAGACAGGGCCTGCGGCATGGGCGCGATTACAGCCGCAGCAAGGGCCAGGGCGGGAAGGGCTTGCGAGAGTTTGATGCGGGCTTTAGCCATGTAGAACTCCTGATGAGTGGTTGAAAAAAATCCAGGGCAACTGCTTGCGGCCCTGCGCACTATCAACGTGCGTGCAGGGCCATGCGCTGACAGCGCAATGCGATTTAGCTGTTTTGCGGTGCAAACGAGCCGGAAGATTTGTTGCTGGTCTTGCGCGCAGAGGCATTGGTTCGGGTGAGGTAGCCCACAATTACAAGCACGGCGAACAGCAGACCCCAGACAGCCCAGGCAGGAAGGTGCAGCAACTGCGGCAAGGTCAGTCCATCTGGGCCGACCTGCTTCCAGGCCCAGCCCTCGATGGAACTGAACACAGAGTTGAAACCCAGGGTGCCGATGCCGATGCCCAGCAGAAAAATCAAGCCGTCCAACTTGCCGGAGAACAAGGCCACGATGGACGTGCCTGGACAGTAACCGCCGACGGCCATGCCGACGCCAATCAGCACGCCGCCCAGCGAACTACCCCAAAGGAAGACCGAGGGCACGAACATATTGTCGACAGCAATCACGCCAAGGCCTTGCAGCAGATAGAGGCCGCCGGCCGACACGAGAATGGCGGTGAACATAACCTTGAACACGGCCCAGTCCTTGAAGCGCAACTGGGCGGTGAGTTTGCAACCGCTGCCGAAGCCGGCGTTTTCAAGGATGTAGCCGAAAATCAGGCCGAGGATGATGCCCGATACGGGGCCGGTGTATCCAAGAGGGAAGCTCATTTCCAGAGTCCTTTCGTGAGTTGGCCGAACACGGCGCCAGCAATGAAAAATCCGATCAGGAACAAGAAGCCCGCAGCGGCCAGCGTTGCGGAGCCCGAGAGCCCCATGCCGCTGGTGCAACCCAGGGCGAGACGAGCGCCAAAACCTGCTGCGATGCCGCCAATGACTGCGAGGACGAGTCGCAGGCTGCGCCCTGCTTGAGTGGGGCCGTCGATTTGCAGCTTGAAGCGGCCCGCCAATACGCTGCCAATCAAGCCGCCGATGGCCAAGCCAACGACTTCCCAGACGACCCAGCGATTCAGACCGACTTCAAACAGGTTGTGGAGATAGGTGTGGGCGGCAACGGTATTGGGATCGACCTTGCCCGCTACGGCTGCAGTCGCCAGGGTGGTTGCACCGGTCACGCCATAACCATTTCCGGTGACTAGAAACGTGGCCAGTAGTCCCAAACCCAACAAAACCCCGGCAACGTAGGGGTTCCAGAGTGGACGAGGTGTATTGCGCATGAGTAGGCTTCCTCCAGGGGTGATGCGGCGACATCCGTGCGTGTGGCCGCGTGCTGATCGAACGATCAGCTTGTCTCAAATCAAGTATAGGAAAGATTTCATTATGCTTCCGGGAGTATTAGGGTTTTTCCAGACTAGGACTAACACTGATGCGGCCTCATTGAATTTGCGTTTAATCAAGCTTTTTTGGTGGGCGTGACAGGAATCCCCGAGATGAAAGGGGCTGTATAGATATGCTTGAATACCTAGGCAAAGACTCGCTGGCGAAGCGGTGACGTTCAGTACCGCTGCGGGTTCTCATCCTCAACCAACAGGCTGACTGTTTTGCAGGAGTCGAACCCTCGCTTGCCGCTGGATGGGGCCGAATTTGTTGAACGCCGCCCGAGCGCATTCGGGCACTCACTTGCACATCAGGAGACCAGGGTATGGCACATATCGTTGTATTGGGCGCCGGCATTGGCGGCATGCCCGCCGCCTATGAAGCGCGTGAAGCGCTCGGCAAAGCACACAAGATCACGGTCATCAATGCCGTGGACTATTTCCAGTTTGTGCCCTCCAACCCCTGGGTGGCCGTGGGCTGGCGCAGTCGAGACGAGGTGATCTTTGCGATCAAGCCGTATCTGGAGCGAAAGGGGATCGACTTCATCGCCAAGTCGGTAACCAAGATCGAGCCGGAGAGCAATACCTTGACCCTGCAGGACGGTGCCAAGGTCAATTACGACTATCTCATCATCACCACCGGGCCGAAGCTGTCTTTCGAGGAGGTGCCGGGTTCCGGCCCGCATGGCGGGTATACCAACTCGATCTGCAGTATCGACCATGCTGAAAAGTGCTATGCCGACTATGAAAAGCTGGTGGCCAATCCGGGGCCGGTGATTGTGGGCGCAATGCCGGGAGCGAGCTGCTTCGGCCCGGCCTACGAATACACCATGGTGCTCGACACCGCGCTGCGCAAGAAAAAAATCCGCAACAAGGTGCCCATCACTTACGTGACTTCCGAGCCCTACATCGGCCATCTGGGGCTGGATGGCGTGGGCGACTCCAAGGGCATCATGGAAAGCGCCTTCCGCAGCCATGACATCCGCTGGATCACCAATGCCAAGACCACCAAGGTGGAAGACGGCAAGATGTTCGTGGATGAACTCGACATGCAGGGCAATCTGGTCAAACAGCACGAACTGCCGTTCAAGCACTCCATGATGCTGCCCGCTTTCAAGGGTGTGGACGCGGTGGCTGCGGTGGAGGGGCTGTGCAACCCGCGCGGCTTTGTCATCGTCGATCAACATCAGCGCAGCCCGAAATACAAGAACATCTACTCCGCTGGCGTGTGCATCGCCATTCCACCGACCGGCCCGACGCCGGTTGCCTGCGGCGTGCCCAAAACGGGTTACATGATCGAGTCGATGGTCACGGCCATCGTGCACAACCTCGAGGAGGAACTCGCGGGCAAACAACCCTCGCACCGCGGCACCTGGCAGGCCATCTGCCTGGCCGACTTCGGCAATACCGGCGCGGCGTTCGTGGCCATTCCGCAGATTCCGCCACGCAACGTCAACTGGTTCGGCGAAGGCAAGTGGGTGCACTTGGCGAAGATCGCGTTTGAAAAATACTTCATCCGCAAGATGAAGAAGGGCAACTCCGAGCCGATTTACGAAAAATACATGATGAAGCTCATCGGCATGGAGCGCTTGCTGCATCCCGAACGCAAAGACTGATCCCTCTTGCACATTCGAGCCCGCAGGCTGTACGGTCTGCGGGCTTTTTTGTGGGGATCATGTCGGTTGCTTCGCGGCAGAACCCGGCCTGAGCAGTTAGGCTGCCAGGGGTTATTGGCGCTCGAAGAGAAATGATGATGTGGCTTTCCATTGCGATTTTTCTGTTGGCCGGAGCCTCTGCAGGTTTTCTGGGCGGATTGCTGGGCATCGGGGGCGGCTTGCTGCTGGTGGCGGCACTCAGCTTCGCGCTGCCCGCCTTGGGCATTCCAGCCGATGAGGTCATTCATGTGGCCGTGGCGACGTCGATGGCCAGTATCGTGCTTACCTTTATTTCCTCTGCCACGGCGCATATCCGACGCGGCGGCGTGCTGTGGCCGAGTTGGCGCTGGCTGGCGCCAGGTATGGTGATCGGGGGTTTCATCGGGGCGCATTTGGCGCAGATGCTCAGCGGCCCAGTCCTGCGCTATGTCATTGCCGGGTTCTGTGCCGTTATGGCGGTACAGATGGCAGCTGGTAAACGCAAAAAGACAGTGCCAGGTCAGGAGCACATTCCGCGTTCACCCTGGTTGTTGCCGGCAGGTGTGGGCATCGGGGCTGTGTCCTCCGTCGTGGGGATCGGCGGAGGTTCGATGACGGTGCCCTTGTTGGTGGCTCTGGGCGTTCAGCCGGTCAAGGCGGTGGCGACGAGTACGGTTTGCGGCTTGGCCATCGCCCTGTCCAGCGCGCTGAGTTACATGATCTCGGTTCATGCGCCCGCCCATCCCCTTCCGCCAGGGGCGTTTGGCTATGTTTTTTTGCCTGCGGCTGCGGCGACTGCTGTCGCTTCGATGGTGCTTGCACCGTATGGAGTACGCGTGGCGCATCGCATTTCGGGCGACGCGCTCAAACGGGTGTTCTCGATTTTTCTGATTTTTATCGGCGCATTGATTGCGTTCGGTGGGTAATCGACCCGGAGGCGATTAAACTTGGTCGCCTGCCAACATTCCCAGTTTCCGGGCGGTTGAGTCTGGAAAAATTCACTTATTGAAAGGGCCGACGAATGTTTCCTTCTCGTATTTCCCGTCAATTCCTGGTGGCTGCATTGGGCCTGAGCCTGATGGCCGCTGCCCCCGCCGCGCGTGCCGAACTGATTGGCACGCAGCAGCTCACCCAGCCGCAGTCCGGCCAGGACGCGGCAACGCTGGCCGCGGATCGGTCGACGCTTGACCATTTCATGGCGCGGGCCGATGTGCAGGCCAAGCTGGAGCAAATGGGGTTGAGCCAAGAGGTGACGCAGCAACGCCTGGCGGCGCTGAGCAATGCCGAAGTGGCGCAGCTGGCTGGCAGGATCAACAGCATGCCGGCCGCAGGCGCGCTCGGTTTTCAGGAAATGGTGATCATTCTGCTGGTGGCGATTCTGGTCGTGCTGGCGCTTTGATGGGGTGTGCATGACGGGTCGTCGCCTGCGCGTCGCATCGCAACTGACTCTTGCGCTCAGTCTGTTGCTGGGCGGTTGCGCCGCCTTGCCGCCTGGGGTCTTTTCGACGGCGCCGCTGCAATTTCAACAGGGGCGCTTGGTGGATGAGCCCGCTGGCTTGCCAGCCTCCGCGAATGTGGCTGGAGTGCCGTTTTTTTCGGATGACAGTCACTACTGCGGACCGGCTTCGCTGGCCTCTGTGCTGGTCTTCAGCGGGGTGCGCACCACGCCGAAGCAGTTGATCCCGCAGGTGTTCACGCCGGGTCTGGAAGGAAGCCTGCAATTCGATCTGCTCGGGGCGTCGCGCCGGGCAGGGCGCATTCCTGTCGTTCTACCTCCCAAGCTCGGCGCTGTGTTCGAGCAGGTGGCTGCCGGTTTTCCGGTGGTGGTGTTGCAGAAGGTCGGGCTGGGTGCGCGCGATTGGCACTATGCCGTGCTGGTGGCGTATGACTTGCCGGGCGATCGCGTGACTCTGCGTTCCAGTACGGCCCGTGATCTGCAGCTTTCCATCGAGCAGTTTGATCGGTCTTGGGCTGCAGGCGGGAGATGGGCGTTCATTGCCGTCGAGCCGGGGCAGTTTCCGCCTGGAATTGATGAATTGACGTATTTGCGCGCCGTGGCCCCGCTCGAAGGCGTGGCGCCTGAGGCGGCACGCACCGCTTACGAGGCGGCGCTCAAGCGCTGGCCCAAGGCGTGGATTGCCATGATGGGGCTGGGCAATCTGGCTTATGCGCGCAAGGACTATCCGCGGGCTGCGATTCATTTCGCCGAGGCAGCAAGAGCGAACCCTTCCGACGGCGATCCGATGAACAACCTCGCGCAGGCCTTGCTCGCTGCGGGAGACTGGAAGGCGGCGCAGGGGGCGATCGAGGTCGCGTTGCGCCTCGGCCAGCCGCACCCCGAGGCGTATCGCAGCACGGCGGCTGAAATCGCCAAGGCGCGCGCCGCGGCCCTGGACCCTACCCAGGCGCCGTGAACCGGCTGCGGCCTAAGGGGTATTACCAGCTCAGTCCGCCCGTCAATCCGCTTTCGCGGTTTGGCTTTGCCCCTGGCTGGCGTAGTAGCGCGCAATGAGCAAGGTATCGGCGTCGCTCAGGCGCTGGCTGAACTGGCTCATGCCTTTGTACACATCGTTTTGGCGCTCGCCGTTGTGATACAGACGCATGGTGCGGATGAAGTAGTCGGTCGTCTGACCCGCGATGGCTGGCGTCGTGCCCTTGCCTTCGCCGTGCAGGCCGTGGCACGACGCGCAGGCGGTGATGAGGCGGTTGGCGTCGCCTTTGCGCACGAGTTGCTCCACCCGCTTGTGCTCTGCGGCGGTTAGGGGCGCTGCGAGGGCGGCCTGGGCCTGCGGCGCCACGGGCTTGGGCAGGCTGGCGTAGTAGGCGGAGACATCCGCGATCTGTTGCGGGGTCATCAGGCGGGCGATGCTGGTCATCAGCCCGGCGCGTTCGTCCTCAAAGCGCAGGCCGCTGCGATAGTCGAGCAGCATCTTGGCGGTGTAGTCGTAGCGCTGGCCGGCGACGCTGGGCCAGTTCATCGTTGCGGCATTGCCAGCGGCGCCGTGGCAAGAGGCGCACATCATGGAATCGTGCACGGCCTTGCCCGCGGCGGCATTGCCTGTGGGCAGATCGCCCAACGCGGTTTGCAGGGTGACGGGGCTCCAGGGCTTGGGCGCGGGTTTGTTGTGTTCGCTGGCTTGCGCAAGGGAGCTGGCGAGAAGCGCGGCGGCCAGGGCGAGTGTGCGCCACGCAGTGGGGAATGCGGCGGTGATCATGCGAAGATGTCCTGAGTGAAGGCCTGAATCCAGGCTTGCTGATAGACGGCGGACAGGCGGATTTGCGCGGGCGTGGCGTCGAGCGGCAGGTAGCGGGCTTTGTTGACGCGGCCGATCTTGCCGTCTTCCTTGATCTTGAATACGTCGGCGACGAACAGACCGTAGTCTTTGCCGGCCAGGGCGTAGCAGGTGTTCTCCCAGACGGGCGTGCCGGGGTCTCGTCCCGCCAGACCGTCGGTAATGACCCGGGCCACCCATTTGGCCTGGGTGTTGGCCGAGAAGCCCGACTTGGGCATGACATCGGCGATGCTGGAATCGCCGATCACGTACACGTCTTTGTGCAAGGTCGATTCAAACGTGGTGCGGTGCACCGGGCAAAAGCCGCTGTCGTTGGTGAGGCCGAAGTCGAACGCGATCTGCCCGGCGACCATGGCCGGGATGATGTTGATCACGTCGGCTTTGATGGCGCCGCCCGCAGTGTGCAGGGTCATGGTCTTGGCGTCCAGACGATGCGGGGTGCCGCCGGCCTTGGCCTGAATCCACTCCAGCGCGCAGGGTTGGGTGGAGGGCTGGAGTTTGGCCGCGAGCTTGGTGCGGTACTCCTGCGGCGGCTGGAAACCATAGAGCCGGTTCCAGCCGAGCAAGGCGGTTTCGTCGGTGACAAAGCTGTCCTTCGGGTCGGCGATGATGACCTTGGCGCGCGGGTTGTGTTTGCTGAACCACTCCGTCATGAGCGCGGCGCGCTCGTAGGGGCCGGGCGGGCAGCGGTAGGGGTTGGGCGGTGCGGCCAGCACGAAGGTGCCGCCGTCGCGCATGCTCTGCAACTGCTTGGCCAGCAGGGCGGTCTGCGCCCCGGCAATCCAGCCGCTGGGCACTTGGCTGTCGGCCAACTGTTCGCTGTAGCCGGGCAGGCTGTCGTAGCGCAGCTTGATGCCGGACGAGACGATGAGTTTGTCGTAGCCCAAAACCTTGCCGCTGGCCGTGGTGACGGTTTTGTTCACCGGGTCGAGACTTTTGGCGGCATCGAACACGAAGGCCACGCCATGCTTGTGCCGCAGCGCGTCATAGCTCACCCGCAGGTCTTGCATCGTGACGTGCGCGTTGAGCACCTCGCTCGATCCGTAAGGGCGGATATAGACCGGGTTTTTTTCGATCACCGTGACCTGCAGGCTGGGATCGGCCAGCTTGAGGTATTTGGCCGCCGTGGCGCCACCCACGCCACCGCCGACGATGACGATGCGAGCAGACGCCTGACCGGCGCGGGCGATGGCGGGGAAGGCAACAGCGCCCAATGCCGTGGCACTGGCGAGCAGAAATTGACGACGAGAGTTCATGGAGTGCCTCTTATTCGGGTTTGACGGCGGCGAAGTAGCTCGCCATGGCGTCGATTTCGCCATTGCTGAAGCCCTGCGCCACATGGCCCATCAGCGTGGAGGGGCGCTTGCCATCGCGGAAATCGCGCATGGCCTGCGCCAACTGCGCTTTGGGCATGCCAGCCAGGGGCATGAAGGCGGCAGCGTGTAGCCGTCCGTCCGTGCCGTGGCAACCGGCGCAGGTTTGCGCCATGGCGGCGCCGCTGGGCGGTGCTTTGGGCCCGGGCGGCAGGGTTGCGGCGGCTGGTGTACCGACCGCTGCAGGTGCGGCTGGCGCGGCAAAAGCGGGAGCATTCGCGCCGAGCAGGCCGATGGCGAACACGAGCCCGATCAGGACGAGGGTGAGGTGATGAAGTCGCATACGAAATCCTTATCGCGCCCAGACGACGAAGCCGACCACGAAGAACTGAACGATCCAGAGGCCGACCAGCCACATTGAAACCGTGCCGATGCGGTCGATGGCGGCCGATGGGGTGTAGATTTGGCCCTTGGGCGTCTGCCCCACCTTCCAGGCAATGGTGAGAAAGTAAGCCAGGGTGCTGCCGCCAATGAGGGCGAAGGTAGAGAAGAACAGCACGTTGCTGTACCAGTCGAGGTGCACGGGGTAGGTGAACACGTCATAGCCGTGTATGCCCTTGAGCACCGTCCAGCGCAGCACTTCGCGCAGTGCCGCCACGGCAATCAGCGCCACTGCGCCGAGGGCGAAGGGGGCGTAGCCGAGCGAGGTGTGCAGCGTGCGCTGGCCCAGCACCGTGGGCAGCGCCACGGTGAGCAGCAGCAATGCCACGCTGAGCAGCACGATGGGCGAGGTGGCAAACCCGGCGATGTTGGCAGGCAGGGTGGCCATCCAGCCGCCGAGAAACACCAGGGCGATCACCCCGCCGACATTGAGCATCTTGCTGGCGAGGGCGCCGACCCACTGGAGGTAGTTCGCTTCGGCCAGTTGCCCCGCGCTGAGGTAGCGGCGATAGGCGAACAACCAAGCCCCCGTCACCGGTGCGGCCAGGGCGATGAAAAAGCCGAAGCGCCACAGGTTGTAGTCGTGCAGCGTGCGGCCGCGCGGCTCGATCACCCCGCCCGGTGCGTACCAGCTCATCCACTTCTCGGGGCTGAGCATTTGCTGGGTGAGCACATGCATGATGAAGCCCACGACCAGAAACAGCGCCAGCGCGGCCACCAGGCTCCAGCCCGAGCGCGTGTCGTGCTGAGGGTCGTCGAGGTGATGATTGCGACTGTAGAAAAAGTACAGCGCCATATAGCCGGCAATGAGCAGCACGATAAAGCCCACCACCCACCAGGCCGACAGCACATTGCTGGTGTACCAAAACGGGTCATAGGTCACCTGCACGAACAGCAGCGGCGCCACGCCGAGCACCACGGCCACCGAGACGGCGATCTTGGCGGTGGTGGTCATGGCCGCGGCCAGGCGGCGGCGCATGGGGTTGCGGCTGAAGGCGTTGGCGAGCACCAGCGCCGTGCCGCCGAGCATGACCTGTACCGCCGCGATATGCAGCGCAAAGGTCAGCACGCCCAGCACCAGAAAGACGATGGGGTGAGACGGAACCCCGGCGACGTCGCGCAGGGCATAGAGCATTTCAGAAGTCATGTCAGCGCACCTCTTGGGTCAGGGTTGCGGGCAGCGCAGCGGCTTGGTCGGCCTGCGCCAGTGCCGCCTTGTGCTGGATGTGGGCGATGGCGGCCTGCGGCTGCTTCATGTTGACGATGAATACCGCAAGCGCCTCGGCTTCTTCGGGCTTGAGCGGAATCATCGGCATATACATCGTGGCTCCGGTGGAGAGCGCGCCGCGCAGGTAGTTTTCCACCTCGGTCACGTTGGTCGCGCCGCCGAAGTAGCGATGCAGCGGTCGCATGCCGGTATCGCTCAGCGAGTGGCAGTTGGAGCAGGTCGTCAGCGCCAGTGACTCGCCCACTTTGAGCATGTTGTCCGGCGTGACCACGCGCAGCTCGTTGGGAACGAACACCTGCGTCTTGAGAAAGCCATGCGTCTCCAGCAGCGGAATCTCGCTCTTGATGTTCATGCCCGGCACATCGCGGCCGACGACCTGATTGGAATAGATGTACTGCCCGGCCACCCAGGGCTTGCGGATGGACTCGCGCGCCACTTCCTCCGGCCACAGCCCGAACAGCAAAATGCTCACGGTGGCCACCGACGCCCCCCACACCACCAGGGTGCGCGAGGAAATCAGCGTCATCACGAAGTAAGCCAGAATGCCCAGCAGCACGGTGATGATGGCCGGCTGGAAGTAGGACGGCAGGCGGTTGTCCATCACCAGATGCGCGGTTTCCGGCAGGGTGCGGATATACCACTGGAACAGCGCCGCGCCGGTGATCGACGACACGATGCCCAGCCAGGCCAGCTTGCGCGAAATCTCACGCTTGAACGCCGGATCGGTGATACGCGCCGCGACGATGCCGCCGACCACCGCCGCCATGGTGAACATGAACGCGGTGCGCATGGCGAGCTGGGCGAAGGTGTTGCTGCCGTAGAAGCCGTTGAGGTAGCCCCCCTCAGTGAACCAGACCTCCTTGCCCGGCACCATCATGAACGACAGAATGCCCAGGATGATGAGCATGGTGGTGTAAGACGCCATGCCGAAGATCACGGCGATGCGCATATGCGTGCGCTGATCGACCCGGCCGACCAGGTAGATCACCAGATAGACGCCGACCACCTCGATGACGAAAAACACCCATTCGGTGGCCCATTTCCACACAAAGCTGTGGATCAGCGCCGAAATGCCGCGCGGACTGGCCACGGTGGTGGTGAACCAGATGCCCGGCCCGGTAATCGAGCCGATGACATACGAGAACACCAGCAGGAACATGCCGTATTTGCGGATGTAATCCAGCAACTGCGGCTGATTGCGCCGGTAGGCGAGCACCGCCAGATACGCAAACAAAATGGCCGCGCCCACCGAAGTGTGCGAAGCCAGCACATGAATGGTGGCCATGATGCCGACGACCCAGCCACTGCCCACACCCGGTTCATACCAAGTGGGATAAAGCCCGACCCAATCCATCTCGACTCCTAGTCTCGGTGCGACCTGCACCGCAATGTTGCAAAAGACAACACTTTGTTACTGGCAGGAGTATCGAGAGCGGAGCTCAGTAGGGATTTGATCAACCGCAAATTGCAAATTGAGACTTGCAGGTTTATCTATGTGTGAGTGACTGGGGTCACAAACCGCCCGCAAGTCGCAGAAATTCAGGGTTTACGCGAATTGCGTTCGCTGGGGCGGACCGTTGATCCGCGCCGGGGCATGGGCCTGTCAGCGCGGTTTCATTTGATCTGACGCAGACGGGCCACAGTTGCGGGGGCTGGATGCGAGGCTGCAGCTCAGCGCTGGCCGATGGCGGCGTTGGCAAACACGCCGCGGGCGTCCCGCGGCTCGCTGCGCCAGTATTGCGGCGGTACCTTGACCTGCGCGCCCAAGGCGGCTGCGGCCTGCCAGGGCCAATGCGGATTCCACAGCAGGGCGCGGGCCAGCGCGACCAGATCGGCCCGGCCTTCAGCCACGATGGCTTCGGCCTGTTGCGCTTCGGTAATGAGGCCGACGGCCATCGTGGGCAGCCCGGTCGCCTCTCGCACTGCCTGGGCCAATGGCACCTGATAGCCGGGGCCGATGGGAATTTGCTGCTTGGGGGACAAACCGCCGGAAGACACGTCGATCCAGTCGCAACCTCGCGCCTTGAGCGCTTGCGCGAAGGCAAGGGTTTGCTCCAGATCCCAACCGCCCTCCACCCAGTCGGTTGCCGAGACCCGCACGCCCAGCGGAATGCTCGCGGGCAAGGCGGCGCGCACGGCATCGAACACTTCCAGCGGATAGCGCATGCGCTGGATCAGGCTGCCGCCGTAGCCGTCGTCGCGCTGATTGGACAGCGGCGACAAAAACTGGTGCAGCAGATAGCCGTGCGCGCAGTGCAGCTCCACCGCTTGCAGGCCCAGGCCGGCGGCGTGTCGCGCGGCTTGGACGAAGGCGTTGCGGATGCGCTCCAGGCCGCTGGCGTCCAGCGCTTGCGGTGCAGCCTCCTGCGCGCCATGTGGCACGGCGGAAGGGGCCACGGTGGGCCAGCCGCCTTGCGAAACCGGTAGGAGTTGACCGCCGTCCCAGGGCCGCGCGCTCGATGCCTTGCGCCCCGCGTGCCCGAGTTGAATGCCGATGGGCATGTCGCTGAAGCTGCGCACCTCGTCAAGAACGGCGCGCAGCGCCGCCACGTTGTCGGCTGAATACAGCCCCAGACAGCCGGGGGTGATGCGGCCGATGGCTTCGACCGCGGTGGCCTCGATGAACAGCAGGCCGGCGCCGCTTTGCGCCAGCTGGCCAAGATGCACGCGGTGCCAGGGCATGGCATTGCCCTCCACGGCGCTGTATTGGCACATCGGACTGACCACGATGCGGTTGCGCAGGCTGAGGGCGCCGAGTGAAAACGGGGAGAAGAGTTGAGACGACATAGGCAATGAACGGAAGAATCTGACAAGCAGCTGCAACGGGCGGCTGGCGTGGGATAAAACATCTCGTTCCATTGTCCCCGCATCAGCGGTTTTCTGCAGGGCAGGGCGGTGAGATCAAGCGGCGACTTCGTTCCAGCGATGGATGGCGGCGTCTTGCAGCCCGCAAAGATCTGCCATGCGACGCAGCACGGCGAGATCGCCATTGGTGTAGATCTGCGGCAGTTCGGGCCTCTGTGCGCTTGTTTGTTGCCACAGACGCGCGGCTTGCCGCGCCACGGGCTCGGCGGTGTCGAGCAGGTGCACTTGGGGGCCGAGCTCGGCCTGAATCTGCTCGGCCAGCAGGGGGTAATGCGTGCAACCCAGCACTACGGTGTCGCAGCCGGCTGTGCGCAGCGGCGCGCAGAACTGACGGATCAACTGCTGCACTTGCGGCGCCTGCAGATCACCACGCTCCACCGCGTCGGCCAGACCGGGGCAGGGCTGCAGCACCGGCTCGGCAGCGGCGGCATGGGTGTGCAACAACGCGCGGAACTTGGCGCTGCGCAGGGTGGACGGGGTGGCCAACACGCCGACGCGCCGCGCATCGCTGCGGGCCAGTGCGGGCTTGATGCCGGGCTCGATGCCCACGAAGGGCAGATCGAATTCCGCGCGCAAAGCGGTGATGGCTGCCGCGGTGGCGGTGTTGCAGGCCACGACGATGAGTCGTGCGCCTTGCCCGATCAGAAAGCGGGTGATCTGGCGTGCGCGCTGCTGCAGAAAATCGTCGGGCCGGTCGCCGTAGGGCGCGTGGGCCGAGTCGGCGACATAGATCAGGCTGACCTGCGGCAACTGCGCCCGCAGCGCACGCAGCACGGTGAGGCCGCCCACGCCGGAATCGAAGACGCCGAGCTTCGGGGTTGGGCTCATGAGCGACGGTTTGGCTGAGCGGGCTCGGCATCCGCGCATTGCGGGCAGATACAGGCCAGGCCGATGCACGCGGGCGGAATGCGTGCCAGGGTTTGCGGCGCAAAGCGCACGCTGACGCACCAGCAAGTGGCCGATTCATTCCCCGCGGCCCGCGCGCACGCATTGGGCTGACCGCAGAGCGGGCAGCGCGCGGGGTCGCAGGCGGGGCGGTCTGCGGGCAACGGGGGCATTTAGGTGGAGGTGATGGGAATTTGCGGCATTTGCGCGATGCGCGCTTTCCACTGTGCCGGGCCGGTCTGATGCACCGAGATGCCCTGCGCGTCCACCGCCACGGTCACAGGCATGTCCTGCACGGTGAAGGCATAGATCGCCTCCATGCCCAGGTCTTCAAACGCCACGACGCGCGCCGCTTTGATGGCTTTGGCCACCAGATACGCTGCGCCGCCCACGGCCATGAGCGAGGCGCTGCGGTGCTTTTTGATCGCCTCGATCGCCACCGGGCCGCGTTCGCCTTTGCCGATCATGGCAATCAGCCCGGTCTGTGCGAGCATGGTCTCGGTGAATGTGTCCATGCGGGTGGCGGTGGTCGGGCCGGCCGGGCCCATGACTTCATCGCGCACCGGGTCGACCGGGCCGACGTAGTAGATCACCCGGTTGGTGAAATCGACGGGCAGTGTTTCGCCACGCGCCAGCATGTCGGCAATGCGCTTGTGCGCGGCATCGCGCCCGGTGAGCAGTTCGCCCGAGAGCAGCAGGGTGTCGCCCGGCTTCCAGCTCGCCACTTCTTCTCGGGTCAGGGTGTCGAGATTGACGCGGCGGCTGCGTGCGGCATCGGGCTGCCAGTGCACTTGGGGCCAGAGGTCGAGACTGGGCGGATCGAGAAAGGCCGGGCCGCTGCCATCGAGCACGAAGTGGGCATGACGGGTGGCGGCGCAGTTGGGGATCATGGCCACCGGCTTGCTGGCCGCGTGGCACGGGTAGGTCTTGATCTTCACGTCCAGCACGGTGGACAGGCCGCCGAGACCTTGAGCACCGATGCCCAGCGCGTTGACCTTTTCAAACAACTCGATGCGCAGTTCTTCCAGCTTGTTTTGCGGGCCGCGCGCCAGCAGATCGGACATGTCGATATCGTCCATCAAGGCTTCCTTGGCCATGAGCATGGCCTTCTCGGCCGTGCCGCCTACCCCGATGCCCAGCATGCCCGGCGGGCACCAACCGGCGCCCATGGTCGGCAGGGTGGCGAGCACCCAATCGACCAGGTTGTCGCTGGGGTTCATCATGATGAACTTGCTCTTGTTCTCGCTGCCGCCGCCTTTGGCAGCGACTTTCACCGACACGGTATTGCCGGGCACGAGGTTGATGTTGATGACGGCCGGAGTGTTGTCGCGCGTGTTCTTGCGGGCGAAAATCGGATCGTCCACGATCGAGGCGCGCAGCACGTTGTCGGGGTCAAGATACCCCTGCCGTACCCCGGCGTTGACCACTGCATCGAGGCCGTCGTCAAAGCCTTCCAGGCGCACGTTCAGGCCGATGTCGAGAAAGACATTGACGATGCCCGTGTCCTGACAGATCGGGCGATGCCCTTCGGCGCACATGCGGCTATTGGTCAGAATCTGCGCCATGGCGTCCTTGGCCGCAGGCGACTGCTCGCGCTCATACGCTCTAGCCAGATGGCTGATGTAGTCGGCCGGGTGGTAGTAACTGATGAACTGCAGCGCTGCGGCGATGCTGTCGCGCAAATCGGCGGCGCGGATAACGGTGGTCATGGTGTGAACGGTTTGTTGTGGATGAAACAGGTGGCGCCGGGATTGACAGGCGGCGGGCCTAATGAGCCTCGTCCGCCTTGACATGGCCCAGCAGCATGGTGCGGGTCATCATGCGGTCGGTGTAGGCGATCGCCATGGCCGAAAGCAGGAACACGACATGGATAGTGGTCTGCGCCACCAACGCTTTCACGCTATAGGCGTCGGCGTTGATGAAGGTGCGCAGCAGGTGGATAGAAGAAATGCCGATGATGGCCATCGCCAGCTTGACCTTGAGCACCGAGGCGTTGACATGCGACAGCCATTCCGGCTGATCGGGATGATCTTCGAGGTACATGCGCGACACGAAAGTTTCGTATCCGCCCACGATCACCATGATGAGCAGATTGGCGATCATCACCACGTCGATCAGGCTTAGCACCACCAGCATGATGGTCGTCTCGGTGAGTTTGGGCGCGGCGCCATGCGCCAGAGCCTGCGCATCCTCCACGGGCAGAGGATTGCGCACGGCGATGGCTTCGAGCAGGTGTGCCAGCGAGGCCTGATTGCCGAATGCCGCGCCGACCAGATCGGTGAGTTCCACCCAGAAGTGAAAGACATACACCCCGAGTGCCAGGATCAGCCCCACATAAAGCGGCAACTGCAACCAGCGGCTCATGAACAGCAGGCGGGGGATGAAGGGGACGTGCGGCAGGTCGGGCGGACGAGGCATGGCGGTTCCGGTGACGGGGATTGAATCGCGATTCTAGAAGGGCACCGTCTCGCTCCAATTCAGCCCCACGCCAGCGCTGCGCACTATGCTCGAGGTGCAGCGTCAGGGCTGCCGTCAGGGCTACGTAAGGGCGCAAAATTCAGATAGCAATGTTTTTTCCTGCGCCTTTGCGCTGAGATTTCACAAAACGAAGGAGACTGTCATGAGCGACACCGCCACACACCCGCACGAACGCAAAGTTTATTACCCCTCCCAGCAAGCCGTGCAGTCCGCCCGTATTTCCGGCATGGACGCCTATCGCGCCCTCTGCGCCGAGGCCGAGGGCGATTACACCGGCTTCTGGGCGCGCATGGCGCGAGAAAACCTGCAATGGCAGCAACCCTTTACCCACGCACTCGACGACAGCCAGGCCCCGTTCTACAAATGGTTCGATGATGGGTGGCTCAATGTGTCCTTCAACTGCCTGGATGTGCACGTGCAGGCCGGCAAGGGCGACAAGACTGCGATCGTGTTCGAGACCGATGACGGCGCCGTCACCCGCGTGAGTTACGCCGAATTGCTCGACAGGGTGGGCCGCTTTGCCAACGCACTCAAATCGCTCGGGGTGAATAAGGGCGACCGCGTGGTGATCTATATGCCCATGTCGATTGAGGGCGTGGTGGCCATGCAGGCCTGCGCCCGAATCGGGGCCACGCACTCGGTCGTGTTCGGCGGCTTTTCGGCGCAGTCGCTGCGCGACCGTATCGAAGACGCGGGCGCCGTGCTGGTGATCACCGCCGACGAACAGCGACGCGGCGGCAAATCGCTGCCGCTCAAAGCCATCGTCGACGAGGCGCTGGCGCTCGGCGGCTGCGACACCATCCGTCATGTCGTGGTCTATCAGCGAACTGGTGGCAACGTGGCCTTCACCGCCCCCCGCGATCTCTGGATGCACGAACTGTCCGCAGCCCACAGCCCGGATTGCCCGCCGGTTTGGGTCGAGGCAGAACATCCCCTGTTTCTGCTCTACACCTCCGGCTCCACCGGCAAACCCAAGGGCGTGCAGCATTCCAGCGCGGGTTATCTGCTGTGGGCCAAGCTGACCATGCTCTGGACCTTCGACATCCGCCCGGACGACCTGTTCTGGTGCACCGCCGACATCGGCTGGGTGACCGGGCACAGCTACATCGCCTACGGCCCGCTGGCTTGCGGCGCCACCGAAATCATGTTCGAGGGTGTGCCGACCTTTCCAGACGCCGGACGCTTCTGGAAAATGATCGAGCAACACAAGGTCACCATTTTCTACACCGCGCCCACGGCCATCCGCTCACTCATCAAGGCTGCAGAGACCAACCCCGCCGTGCACCCGCGCAACTACAAGCTCGACAGCCTGCGCATCCTTGGCACCGTCGGCGAGCCCATCAACCCCGCGGCCTGGGAGTGGTATTACGAGCACATCGGCGGCGGTCGCTGCCCCATTGTTGACACTTGGTGGCAGACCGAGACCGGCGGCCACATGATTACCCCGTTGCCTGGCGCGACGCCCATGGTGCCCGGTTCCTGCACCCTGCCACTGCCCGGCATTACCGCCGAAGTGGTGGACGAAACCGGCCACGATGTGCCTTGGGGCACCGGTGGCATTCTGGTCATCAAAAAGCCCTGGCCAGCCATGATCCGCAACATCTGGGGCGATCCCGAACGCTTCAAGAAAAGCTATTACCCCGAAGAACTGGGCGGCTACTACCTGGCAGGCGATGGCGCCATTCGCGACGCCAATGACGGCTACTTCACCATCACCGGCCGCATCGACGACGTACTCAACGTCTCCGGCCACCGCATGGGCACGATGGAAATCGAATCCGCCCTGGTTTCGCACCCGCTGGTGGCCGAAGCCGCCGTGGTCGGCCGCCCGGATGACATCACTGGCGAAGCCATCTGCGCGTTCGTCGTGCTCAAACGCCCCCGGCCTGAGGGCGAGGAAGCCCTGAAAATCGCGGCCGAACTGCGCAACCATGTGGGCGTGGAAATTGGCCCCATTGCCAAGCCGAAGGACATTCGCTTCGGCGACAACCTGCCCAAGACGCGCTCCGGCAAGATCATGCGTCGCCTCTTGCGTTCTCTGGCCAAGGGAGAGGCTGTCACCCAGGATACCTCTACGCTCGAAAATCCCGCCATCCTCGACCAACTCGGCAAAACGCATTGACCCTGAGGCCCCCAAGCCGGGAGCCCTCGTCTGCTATAGTCGTGGGTTACCGGAGAGATGGATGAGCGGTTTAAGTCGCACGCCTGGAAAGCGTGTAAGGGTCAATAGCCCTTCGGGGGTTCGAATCCCCCTCTCTCCGCCAGAATTGATCCAAAGTAGTCCCCAAGAGCCCCGCGCAGTTTCTGTGACAGGGCTTTTTCATAGGGAAGAGCGTCCATAATCGTCCCACGACATCCGGGGCGATACCACGCCAGCCAGCCGCCAATCGTGGTATCGTTCATGGCATCCAGAAGGGCGATACCATGAGTCTCACCGTGAAGGCTGTCGAGGCAGCCAAGCCGCAGGAGCGGCCCTACAAACTCACCGACGGCGGCGGCCTGTAGCTCTTTGTGGCGCCCACCGGGCTGAAGAGCTGGCGCGCCAACTATGCGCAGAACGGCAAACAGCGCACCCGGACCTATGGCCGCTACCCGAGCATGTCTCTGGCGCAGGCCCGCGCGGCGCATGCGCAGGCCAAGAGCGCACCAAACGATGCAGAGGCTGCCACGCCCGCCGCGAAGGTCGCACCGACGTTCAAGGCGATCGCTGAGCAGTGGCTCAAAATCAAACTGCCCTCCCTCTCCAACGGCAAGCATCAGGGGCAGGTCGCCGGGACGCTGGAGCGCTTCGCGTACCCCGCGATTGGTGCGCTGCCGATCGACCAGATCCCGCGCACGAAGCTCGTCGAGGTGGTGCAGGCCGTGCAGAAGGGTGGCCGTGTGGAAACCGCGCACCGAGTAGCCGGGCGCATCGCCGCGGTGTTCGACTACGCTCAGGACGTGGGTTACATCGAGAGCCACGGTGCCGGAGGCCTGGTGCGCGTGCTGCAGCCGCGTAAGGTGAAAAAACCGATGGCCAGTATCCCGCCAGACGAGGCCGGTGCGCTGCTCGCGGCGATCGACGGCTATGAGGAACCGGTTACCCGCCTGGGATTGCAGTTGCTGGCCTTGACCTTCGTGCGCGTCGGCGAGATGCGCGGCATGCGGTGGGCTGAGCTGCGCGAGGACGGCGCGGTCTGGGTGGTTCCTGAAGACCGCATGAAGGCGGGATTGCCGCACGTCGTGCCGCTGTCACAGCAGTCGCGCGCGGTGCTCGAACAACTCCGGGTGTTCACCGGTGATCGCGATCTGGTGCTGGATTCGCCCCTGCGCCCGGGGCATCCGCTATCTGAGAATACTTTCCTGTTCGCGCTTTACCGACTGGGCTATCGCGGCCGGATGACGGCGCATGGATTCCGGGCTCTGGCGTCCACCGTGCTCAACGAGCAGTCTGGCTTTGCACACGATGTCATCGAGCGCCAGCTCGCGCACCGGGAGACGGACGCGGTTCGCGCGGCGTACAACCGGGCGCAGTATCTCGATCAGCGCCGGGGGCTGATGCAGTGGTGGGCGGATTGGCTGGATCGACAGCGCGAATTATCCTCGCCAATCGCAAGCGTGTGAGGTTGCCAAGTCGCGCAGCGCGAAAAGCCGGCGATTTCCTCCGCTTTGGTTGACGCGTGGCCTGTGTCTGCGGCGCGTGTTCGTGCGGGCCATTCCGGTCGTTTCATTCCCCCTGCCTGACCCGCTCGCGCAAACCCTGCAGGAGCACCTCGCTGTTGCGCTGCACATCGATTCCGGCATGAATCTGCCGATGCGCTTGCTCCAGCGCGCTGCCCGTCAGGCCGCAGCGCTCCAGATAGGCCGTCAACGGGCAAGCAGACAAGGCGGTGGGGCGCGCGCTGTCATCACGATGCATGTAGTCCCAGTGATACGTCAGCGCGCCCAGCGCCGTTTGCAGTGCCTGCCGCGCGTTGCCCAGTTGGAAGTTCCGTATCCGGGCGGGCAGATCGGCACTGGGCATGGGCCGGGACAGGCCATAGCCTTGTCCGTACGGCGCGCCCAGCACCTGGGCCATCTCGATCAATCCCGGCGTCTCCAGCCCTTCGACCACCACCTCCGTATCCAGGTCACGCCCCAGACGCACCAGCGCGGCCACCATTGAGAGCACGCGCAACGGATCGCGCTGCACATCGCGCACCAGATTCTGGTCGATTTTGAGGGTTGAGATCGGCCATTGCCGCAGCCGCGTCAGGCTGCTGTAGCCCGAGCCCAGATCGTCGATCGCCAGCTTCACCCCCAGGGCATGCAGTTGCATCAGGGTCTGCTGTTGCTCGGGCCTGTCCAGCGCTTCCGTCTCGAGTAATTCCAGCGTCAGCCGTTGCGGGGCCAGAGCGTAGTCCTGTAGTCGCGCCTGCACCTTGCCGGGCCAGGCGTCCTCAGCCAGCAGAGACGGCGGCAGGTTGACCGACACATCGATGATCAGGCCGTCATCCTCCCAGGATTTGACCGCTTGCAGGCTTTGCCGCAGCCCCTCTTGAAACAAACGGCGCAGTTCCGGCACACCCAGAAGCGGCAGGAATTCGCCCGGAGAGAGCCACTCGCCACTCGGCATCTGCAGACGGGCCAAAGCTTCAACCTTGGCCGCCTGGCCGGTGCGCAGATCGACGATCGGTTGCATCCACATGCGCAAGCCGCCATCAAACAACGCTGCACGCCGCTGCTGGGCCTGCGCAATGGGCACAAAGAAGGTGGGGGACGCGGCCCGGCTGGCCATCAACTGCCAGCGCAGTCGCAAGCCTTGCAAGAGTTGCTGCATCCAGGTAGCGGCGAACTGGTTGGGGTAGGTGCCATACAGCGCCAGAACCGCCTGGCTGCGCCCCTGCGCGTCGCAGACCGGCACCGCGGCCACACTGCGCACCCCATACGTGTGATGGAACTGCGTCCAAGGCTGCAGGCCCGGCTCGCGCCACACGGCGCCGGTCTGCTCCACCTCGGCGCTGCGCCAGGCGCGCGCCATGAGCGCTTGGCCCCGCGCAGACTGCGGATCGATCGTGGAGATCAGTTCTACTTGACGCAGCGCGGCCAGCACCTCATCCATCGGGACGGTGCCCACGGCATGGGTGAGTTGCAGCACGCCCTGTGCATCAGGGCGGGCGAGCGTCACCCCGAGGATCCCCGGCAAGCGGGCCAGCATGCTGATTTCGTCGCGCACCACTTGCGCCCAGGGCGTGCTGTGATCGGGCAGGGGGGAGGTCAAGGGCGCCAGGAGCACACTGAGGGTGTCGGTGTGCGCCTGGAGTTGCGCGCCCACGTCATCGTCCAGACGCGATTGCAGCAGATGCAGCAGCAAACTCCGCTGTGCCGGTTGAGAGAGGGACTGAAGCCACTGCTCGGCCAAGATGCGCTGATAGGCCCGCATCATGGTCAACAGCATCGAGGCGGTCACCCCGGTGAGGGCATGCACCTGCCCGATGTGCTGCGCGGCAGACACGATGGCCTGTTGTGCGGTGCCCGGGTCGAGCAGGAAGCGCAAATGCTGCGTCTGATGCGCCTTGAGCTGCGCGAACTCCGCGGGCTCAAGGGTCTGCACAATGGCCTCCATCTCGGGATGTGCGGCCATGTCGGCGTACCAGCTTGCAACAAACCGGTCGGTCGTCGCCTCCCAGAAGGCGCGGTGACGCTCCAGCAGCGCCTGCGCCTGCGGCCCGTAGGCGTCCAGCGGCTGCCCGTCATCGGGCGCAGCGGCTTGCAGCGCGCTCGCGTCGAGGGTCCACCAGCGGGCACGGTCGCCTTTGTGCGCCTTGGCGACGTACATGGCCGCGTCGGCCTGGCGCAGCAGGCTGTCGGCATCTTGCCCGTCGCCGGGAAAGAGCGCCGCGCCCAGGGTCATGCCCACCGTGGCCTGCCACCCTTCGCCCAGGTCGAAGGGCGTCTCTACCGCCGTGTGCAGACGGTCGAGCGCGGTCTGCAACTGCGCCATGACGGTTTCAGCGTCGAGGTCTTCGAGGATGACGACGAACTCGTCGCCCCCCAGACGCGTGAGCAGATCGGGGCGACGCAACTGCGCGCGCAGGCGCGCGGCCAACTGCCGCAGCAGGTCATCGCCCGCCGCATGGCCGAAGGTGTCGTTGACGGGCTTGAAATCGTCCAGATCGATCATGCCCACGGCCAGATGCGTGCCGCGGCGCCGGGCCCGCTCGATCGCCAAGGGGAGGTGCTGCTCCAGGGCGAAGCGGTTGGGCAAGCCGGTCAGCGCGTCGTGGCGGGCGCGATAGGCTTCGTCGCTCTGCTGCTGTGCCAACTGGTGACGCAGATCGAGCGCATCAAGCCCCCGGCCGAGCAGGTCGCCCACCCGGGTACACAAAGTCACGGTATCGGCATCAAAAACGCCGCGCTCGGCTGACACGAATGCCAAGACGGCCCAGATCGCTCCGCCCCGTCGCACCGGAGTCGCCAGGGCGCTTGCCCAGCGATGCCGCTGCAGAAACTCCAGCCAGGGCGCAAGCTGGGGGTCGGCCTGATGATCGTTATTGAACACGGTGCTTTGCGTCAACCAAGCGCGCACGATCAGTGGGCCGTTGCCGTCTTGCGGCAACCTGATGTGAAGATCAGCGAGACCCTCAGTACCTTCGCCGACTTGCGCCAACACCTGCATCTGCCGCTGGGCGTCGGGGCGGCCGATCCACACGGCATGAAATGCGGTGTCGTGGGTCATCTGCTGGCACAAACGCGCGAGCAGGTCGCGCTCGTTGTGCGCGTGAATCAGCACGTCACCGGTCTGCATCAGCGCTTGGTACTGGCGCTTCAGGCGGTTGATCTGGCGGCGCTGTGCGATGCGATCAAGCCCACGGGAGACATCCTCCGCCAGTTCAGTGAGCAAGGACTGCATCGGGGTGTCGAAGGCCACGTCGTCACTGCGGTAGAGCACCAACAGCCCAAAACGCGCCCTGTGGTGATGCAGGGCAAGCGTCGCGCTGGCGTGCAGCCCCAGAGCCTGCGCACGCTGGCGCCACGGGGCCAAGGCGGGCGTATCGAAAGAGGTATTGAACACTGGCCCGCCATGGCGCCAGACCTGTCCGGACGGCCCCTGTCCCTGCGGGATGCCGGGGTCTGTGCAGAGCACTAACCCCTCGAGATAGGCCGTCTTGCCTGCTGACGCGACGGGCGTGAGCAGGCCACTCTCCTGCGGGCGCGCCACCAAGGCCAGCGCCAGTTGGCCCCGGCTGATCGCCAGGTCGCAGACGGTTTGCAAAAAAACATCCAGGTCCAAGCTCTCAGCAGCAACCTGGTTGACCTGCGCCAGAAAATCCTGCAAGTCACCCATGCGGTGCAGCAGCTTGACCTGCCGCTCTCGCTGCGCCAGCAGCCGCACGATGCTTGCCCAGGCCAGAATGAGCAACAGCAAGGAGCCGAGCTCGAACCCCCAGCGCAGCTTCGCCCCGCGCGCGTCAGTCTGTAACGCCAGCGCGGCGGGCCAGCTCGCCTGCACCCTGAGCGGAAAGCCGGCGATGGGCGCGGACACCGCATCAGAGGATCGGTGCGCAAGCGAAGCGGGTTGAGCCAGGCGCACCTGGCCGTGGTCCACCACGCCCAGCAGGCTGCCATCGCGGGTATCGCGCACCGAAAGCACCCAGGGGTGGGATGCGTGCGGGCTTGGCGGCTGCAGGAGTTGATCGAGCCGGTACGGGGTGCCGACGAAGTAGCGGGTCGCGCCGCCGCGGCCGCGTACCCGATACCGCATGGTCAGCACATGCGTGCCGACGCGCGCGGCAAAATGGTCTTGGCCCAGCAGAAAATCAGGATCGCCGGGCAATGAGGTAAAGCCCGCCCCCCCAGTGATCGGTTGGCTGCTTTGCGCCTGGCTCGACCACACAATGGTGTTGCCGTCGGCCGACTGGATGTTGAAGGCGTACAGACTGGGGTGCAACGCCATGAAGCGTCGCAGGGTCTGCATCACATGGGGTGCGGGATGCGCGGGATCGGCATCCGGCCCGAGCAGGGCGACGGCCGCGAATTGCAGTTCGGTGAACTGGGTCTGCAACCGGCTGGCGATATCTCCCGCGAGGTTGGCGGCGGCGGTGTGGGCCTGCTGCTGAATGCGGTCACGGGTGGCGTGATACGCATTGAATTCTGTCCCGCCAATCCAGGCCAGCAACAACAGCAAGGGCAGGAGCAACACGGCCCCGCGCAGAGAGCGCGAGCGCAGGACGCACTGGGTTATGGTGCGAGGCATGGAGGGCTGCGCTCACTGATGAGGCGGTTGTTTCGCGCTGGGATGCGCTGCGGGGTCGGGCATCGTCCAGGGCGTGTGCCGGGCCGCACGCAGCGGCCACTGTTGCGCCAGGTGCTGCAGCACGGCGAAGCGGTTTGCGGCGTCGCGCTGCAGCGCGTCCAGCGCGCTGTCGTCGCCCCGCCGCACGGCCCGATCACACGCCTGGAGTGTGTCGAGATACGCCTTGCGAGCGTCGTCCAGCATTGTTTTTAGCGCCTGCAGCGGATCGGTAGAACGGGAGGGCATGAGCGGGGAGTGCGGTACAGGCGGGCCATTTATTTTTAATGAAGCGAATCTTCTGCGGCCCCATCGATTCCGCAGAAGAAATACCCCACGAGATTGTGAAATAGTGCACGTAAAGGCAAAAAACAGGCACGGGGCTCGGTTCAGATCACGCCACAAGCAGCCTACCATCAAGCAGCCTACCATCAAGCACACAGAATCTGCATGGCCAAGCAACCCGATGAGCAACTCCCTGCCCGATGCGAAAGCGCCAGCCCCGTCGCTTACGGCGCGGGTGGAGGCGCTGTTGCGCGATCCCCGCGGCGCGTTCTGCCCTCGCCCGGTCTTGCTGTGCCTGGCGCAGGACCCCAGCGCTGAGCAGGTGGTCATGCAGGTGGGTGAGGATGAGCAGGGCCGGGTGCGTCTGATCACCGATGCGCCGCTCGCAGACGGGGTGGAGTACGTCCTGCGCGCTGTCTCGGGGCCACCGGATCGGCCAACACCGGTCTATGTGCTCGACAGCTCTCGCGAAGGCGTGCGCCCCGAAGACGCCGAGGCGCGTCGTTGGATCAACACCCTCAGTCCAGTGCGCGTGGCGCCGACGGCTTTCCCTCAAGACTGATGCTCGCTTTCTGGAAAAAATCCGCCCGCTCCAGCCCCCCGCTGGTCGCGCTCAGCGCCGACGTGCCGCCGGTGCATACCTTGTTTTTGACCTTGGGAGAGGGCAAAGCCAGGGAGGTGCTGCAGCGCGGGGTGCAGCGTCTGGCGCATCTTGCCGCAGCACAGGGCGGGATGGTGATGCGCGCGGATTCGACCAGTCTGCTGGCCTTGTTCGAGCAGGCCGAGGCAGCCTTACGCTGCGCACGCGCCTTGCGCCGGGACCTGGCGCTCTGGGTTCGCCCCATTGCGCAGGAGGTGGACGTGCATGTGGACATCGGCCTGAGCTGGGGCCTGGTCCACGGCCATCCGCCCGACTACGAAGGGCCGACTCTCACGCAGGCGCAAACGCTGGCCGCCGCAGCCGAAGGCGGGCAGATTCTGCTGGATGCGGCGCTGGTGCAGCAGTTGCCGGTTGCGCTGCGTCAGTCTCTGCAACATGTGCACCGAGTGGACCCGGAATTCGGCCTGACCGAAGCCTGGTTGGATTTGACCGCAGACGACGCGCGGGCGACCGATCCCTTGTGGCTGCATCTGCAACCCGCCAAAGGGGAGCCGAGCAGATTGTGACTCCGGGGGAGGTGATTCGCATCGGCCGCGCCCCAAGCACTGAGGTGCGCATCGATCGCGAGGGGGTATCGCGCCAGCATGCGGTCATTCTGTGGTGCGGCGGCGACTACACGCTGACCGACCTCAGCCGCAACGGCACCTGGCTGCAATATGGGCTGTCTGGCGTGGTGGTGCGGGTAGCGCGCAGCGCCGCGGTGTTGCGCGCAGCAGGCGCGCTGTACTTCGGCCGGGCGCCACAGGCCGGACAGCCGCCCGATGTGCGCTTTCTGGTGGAGCGGCCGCGCGCGGAGTCGTCTGAGGGCTGGCAGGCGTGACACACCCCCAGTTCGGGCGGTTTTCGATGGGTCATTCTGTCTGCGCTTTCAAAAATTTTCGGGAATATTTGAGACATGAATAACTTATCCAGAGTTCCGTTAAGCCCTGTAGTCGGAGGATTGATCCTCATCGAACCTGATCGAAAAACAAAGGTGGAAAACACCGGAAAATTTCCCATCGAGAGCGATGTCGGCCGTGCGCTTTCCAGGCAGCCAGAACCAATTGGATTTGTTTTACGCGGAGTGACACGCCAAATAGTGCTTAATATAAGCTTCTGAACACTGAACGCGACTGGTCGCCCGCTGATGCCGTGCTGGGAACAACACCGGAAATTTCACTGCGTGTTTTTCTAAGGGCTCATCACAATGTTTGGCCGTGCTGCGACGTCGGGGCAATGCGCTGCACGCGTCGCCCCTTGGAGCGCATCCCGGGCTGCGGCAACAGGCGCAACTCCATCGCCGCTCTATCCAGGCGATAGAAGCGGGGGCCGATTTTCTCGATCAGGCCGTCCCGGAGCAAAGCGGCGATTACCCTGCTGGCCGTTTCTAGCCGCATGCCCGCTATCGCGCCAAGATCTTCCCGTTTGGGCATGGCAAACGTCTCGCCGAACAGCGGGTCTGCCATTTTGAGCAACAAGCGCGCCAAGCGCGTGGTGGGGGTTCCCGTGCCCAGCAGAGTGGAGAAATCATCAGTGTCGCGCAGCGCACGGCACCAGCGCTCAATCAGATCCCGGCGCAATGTCGGTGTATCGCGTTCCAGAAGGCGGATGGTCTCAACCCCGATGCGGCACACCCGGACGGAGCTGATCGCCGTCGCTCGGTAAAAATAGGGAGCGGAAATGCAGGCTTCCAGACCGATCAGATCGCCCCTCTGTGCAAGACGCGCCACGCGTAGCGCGCCATCAATCGGGGCGCGATCAAGTTTCACCAGTCCGATTTTGATGGTGTAAAGCCATCCTTGGCGATCACCTTCCTGGAACAGTTCCTGGCCGTTGGAGAACTGCAGATCATCAATCGGCAGAGGCAAGTCATCCAAGTCTGCGCTTTGGAGTGCTGAAAACAGAGCGATGTTGCGTACCGCGCACCCTTGGCAGCGAGAGCCGCTGCGAGCAGATCTTTCCGCGCAGTCGGTTTCGTGCAGAGCCGCACCGCTGACTCGGCCTGACGACGCAATCATGCGGGATCATTCTCCCTCAATTGGGAAATCGTCCAACCCAACACGCGGACTGCGCCGATACAGGTCGCTTCATTGGGGAGATGATCCAGCGCGAGGACCGCTGCCGCAGCGCGAGCGGCGGATAGATCGAACACGCCCGATCCGCTGTGACGTTTGAGTTGATTTTCCGCCAGATCGATCATATCGAGCGTTTGCCTTGCCGCATCTCGGGTCGGCTTGCGCCCCAGGCGCGCCATCGCTATCACGCGCTGCGCGGCTTCGAGACGTGAGATCAGTACGGATGCGTCAAGATAGGGTGGCATTGCTGAAAAGGTCCTCTCAGGGGCGCCGTGCGCGCAAGCGTTGCGCACATGGCGGCACGATATACCGCTTGCGCGTCCAGATAGAGCAAAAAACAGCCGTCACCGCCAAAGGCAAGATGAAGTCAAAGAAGAACAGCGCTTGCGGATCTTGTGCAGCCCCCCAGTGAATCAGGAACATCGTCCCTACAAGCACACACAGAGCCAATCCGACCTGGATACGCGGCAAGCGCGCAAAAACCTGTTTCATGCCCGCCACCCAGAGGATGGACAGCAGCGGGATCAAAGTCTCCAGGATGGAAACATGCTGCCACACTACGGCGGCAGTCAGTTCACCCACGACCAGGGCGAACGCGGCGCCAACAGCCCAGCGGGGCATTCGACGAGGTGCTGGCCACTCAGGCAGGGCGGGGCGCATGGACAGGCGGACCGTCGTCAGTCCGAAGAATTTGACCCAGCCAAGGCATCGCGTAGGGCGGTGAGATGGCGCAGGAGGCGTTGGGAGATCTGTGCAAAGTCCCCGTGCTGAACGGATTGCAGGGCGCTCTCTGCTGCGCCGGCTTGAATCAAGGCAACCACGACGGCGGCCTTGGCGTGGAAATCAGCGTGTTCTTGCAGGAGGCGATCTAGATCTTGCGCATGCACAGCAGCCAACGGGCGGTGGCGGTTCAGCCATTGGCCTAAGGCACAGCGGTTGGGATGGCAGGCGGTTTCTGCGTCTAGTCGCTCGCCCAGATCCCCCAACCCGCATCGACGCAAACGGGCGCTCCATTGCTGGTGGTCTTCGATCACGTCCTGCAAATCCATCTCGGCCGATTGCGGGGTGCAGGGAAGGGCGCGAATTCTGTGGGGATTGGCGGGTTCGGGCGGTCGCGGCGAAGACCCAACATGGATTTTCTGCGCGCGTCGCATACTGTGCAGCAGGTGCGTGGCGAAGTGTCGCAAACGCAGCGGGACGATCTCCTGGCCTGCTCGCGGCAGCCGAATCGAGTGCGAGGTGTGAGCATTCATCGTGTGCGGCGTCTACTTCTCAAATCTATCGATTGGATTCTGACGGCGCAGACCGCGCCGGTCTTTGCGCCAGATCGAATTTTGGAGGAGAGTCTCACAAAAATGCGCACCCCACTTTTAGTGCGCGCGATCTGGTTCCGGCAGGGGCTGCACACGGCGTATCAAGCATGACAGGCTGCATTTGGAGCGGCGTTGGCCTCGGCGCGGGCTATGGCCTTGCCGCCAGCACGGGAGGGCGAATGATGAGGCGCAGCGTCACGACGAACAGGCCTTCGTCACCGACGCGTTGCCCCTGGCGGCAAGAGGACACCTCGGCGTAAATCCAGTCGGGTTCGTCAGCGCCCGGTTTGCGTCGATCGAGCATGATGGGTTCCCCGGGCTCCAGCGCAAAGGTGGTGAGCAGGACGCGCTGCGCCGCGTCGGGGCCGAGATCGACCCAGATGGCAGCCTGCGCTGGCGCGCTGGTATGCCAACCCTGCCGCAGCAAGACGGGGCGCTTGTTGACCGGGTAGCGGTTGTCCAGATGCAAATGCGCCGTTTTGCGCAGCAACTCCTGCAGCTCGGGTTTGTTCCAGTCAACATCGACGAGGCGCTGCGTGGGGTCAGATGCCGTCTTGAAAGTCAAGTCGATTGCCCAAGATAGTGGCGTCAAACGCGTTGCGCGACTTGAGCACCCCGTAAATCTGGCGGATCAGCTTGTGCATGCAAGCCGCGATCACTGCCTTGGGCGCCAGCCCATCGCTCTTGAGGCGCTCGGCGAACACTTTCATCAATGGGTTGTATCTCAGCGCCACCATGGCTGGCATGTACAGGGCGTGGCGTACAGCTGCGTGGCCACTGCGCGCAATCACACTGCGCCCTCTAACCGAGCTCCCTGACTCTTTGATCTTCGGTGTGACGCCCACGAAAGCCGCCAGCGCTTTGGCGTTCTTGAATCTGTTCACGTCGCCCAGATACGCCAACACCTTGGCCGCCGTGGTGTTGCCAAGGCCTGGAATGCTGGTGATCAGCGAAGCGTCTTCCCTGAGCTTGGGGTGGCGATCAATGTGGTCGTCGATCTGGTTTTCCAGCTCCTTGATGCTGTCTTTGAGCCATTGCATGTGCCCTTCGATCAACGCGACCATGCTCGGTTGATTCAGCGCCGCTTCCAGGCGGTTGGCTTCTTGCTGGTGCATGTCTTTGAGCGCTTGAAGCCGATCCACCAAAGCACGCAGTTCCCGAACTTCGGGAGGCGGTGGCGTCCAGGGCTCGGGGTGCATGGTTTGGGCAAACCGGGCCAGCAAGGCGGCATCGGCCTTGTCGGTCTTGTTGCGCACCATGCCGCTTTGCGCAAAGCCTTTGATCCTGGCGGGGTTGACCACGCTGACCGTCCAGCCTTCATCACAAAGAAAGGTGCACAGCGCTTCGCCATAGGGGCCGGTGGCCTCGGTGCAAATCTGGGTGTCCGGCTGCGTGCAGCCACGTTGAGACAACCAGTTCAGCAAAGCGGCGAACCCTATGGCATCGTTGTTGAACACATGGGATTTGAGTTTGCCTTTGTCATCAAGCCGAGCCACATCGAGTTTGGCTTTGGAGACATCGATACCCACCCAGTTGCAGTCAGTCATTCCGTTCATCGCATCGGACCTTCCTCGTATGCGGGTTTGCGGGCCGCGCAGAAAGGCGGTGGCGTCTACCTAAGTTACCGTTCGGTCTTGTTGAAGCGAAAAAACGGCCGGGAGCACTTATCTGACCCACGGGCTTAGACTGCTCTGAAATTCAAAACCGCCATGGCCCTAAGTCTTGCCAGCATCATCCCGACCGGCCTGTTCAACGTCTGCATTTTCTTCAGAAATTGAACCGACTAGGGGAAGATACGAAGGTCTTTGTGGCTCATGCTCGGCTTTCATCAACAAGTCGACCATGCGGTCGGTAGCCGCGCGGTATTGCGGCGAATGAATGTCTTGTTCGCGGGCGAGGACGTGCAATTGCGCGTGCAGACGACCAATCTCGCTGTCCACGAGACCTTTGCGGCGCAGATAGCCGCCCAGGAGGCATTGCTCATGCGCTGGTGCGGCGACGGTGATATGGGCGTCGCGTTCTCCGTATTCCCAGCGCCAATGCGCCGCCAAAGCGCCCAGCACGGTCTGCGGCTGGAACGGATCGATGGACAGCGCGAAGGTCTTGCTCCACTCCGCCAGACCATCAGCGGGCATGGGATGGGCCAAGGCGAAGCCCTGACCCTGGTCCGCCCCGAGGATGGCAGCCACCTCGATCAGCCCGGGTGATTCCAGCCCCTCGACCACCACATCGAGTTCAAGCGTATGCGCCAGACGGATGAGCGAGCCGATGAAGCCGATCACGCGACGCGGTTCTTTTTCCGCTTCGCGCACCAGTCCCTGGTCGATTTTCACGGTCTGGAAGGGCAGACTCCTCAGGCGCAGCAGGCTGGAGTATCCCGACCCGAGATCGTCCATTTCCAGATGCACGCCAAGGTCAGACAGGGCGCGCACCGCCGCGTCCCGCGCCTGTGGATCGGGGAAGTCCGCGCTCTCCAGAAGTTCAAGATGGAGCCGACCCGGTTGCACTACAGCGCGCTCGAGGGCCTGGGTGATCCAGCGCGCGCAGTCTGGCTGCAGCAGCACTTCGGGCGGAAGATTGATCGACAGCGCAGTGCGCATGCCTTGAGCTTCCCAGGTGCGCAGATGTTGCAGCGCCTTGTCCAGGCCGAGGGTGAACAGCCGGGTGATTTCGCTCGCGCCAAACCAAGGCAGGAACGCTGCCGGCATGGCCCACTGTCCATCCGGTGCGCGCAACCGTGCCAGCGCCTCGACGCGCGTGATGCAGCCTTGACGCAAATCGATGACCGGCTGCGCCCACATGTGCAAGCCCTCGGGCGTCAGCCGAGCGCGCCATTGTCGGCGCTGCTGATCGGACAGCACTTGGCGCGGCGCTTGCCGCATTCCGGCCAAGGCCTGCCCGACCGCTTGCCCGAGTAGCGTGAGATGGCGCTGAATCCAGTGCGATTCGAACTGATTGGGATAAGCGCCATACACGCTGAGAATGGCGACCATGCGGTCTTCGCCATCGCGCAGGGGTATCGACGCGGCGCTACGAAACCCGACCTCCTGGGCCGCCGCCCGCCAGGGTTCGGCGCGCGCATCGCGGGCAAAGCTGAACACGGTTTCGATGCGCTCGCTGCGCCAGGCGCGACTTTGACTGGCTTGCGCCAGACGATCGCTGTCCGCGACCCCGGGCAGATAGTCTTGCTGATGGCGCCGGAAATGCGCGACATAGGTCTCGAAGCGTGGCGTGGAGAATTCCACCACCATGCGCCCTTGTTCATCCGGACGCCCTAAGGCTGCGGCCACCATGCCGGGCAGATGCGTGAGTTCGTCGAGCAGCCAGCGCAGGAAGTCGATGCGGTTAGTGAAGCCTTGGGGCGACCGCCAGAGAGACTGGACCGAAGTCGCGTAGTGTTCCTGCACGGTCTGCTCGCCTTGCGCCTGCGCCCGCAGCTCGACGCGCAAGCGGCTAGTGGCGATGCGTTGCAGCGCCAAGCGATCGGCCTCGCGCAGCGGGCTGTGCTGGATGAGCGTCATCGCCTGTTGCAGATACATCTCGAAGGCGTCGACCAGCGCCGTGGTGGACACTCCCGTCAAGGCGTGCACGCGCCCCAGTTTGCGGGCGTCTTCGCGGTGCGACGCTTCCTCCAGATCCGCCGAGAAAAAGCTCAGCAGATGCGTTTGCTGCATCTGCTGCAGATGCGCCAGCTCCGACTCGCTGAGGGTTTGCAAAACGGCCTGCATGTCGGGCTGCTGCGCCATGTCAGCATAGAACCGCTGCACAAAACCTGCGGCAAAGGCGCTGACCTGCGGCTGCAGCAAGCCCAACAGACGCCCAGCCTCGGGGCCATAGGGCAGCACGGCGCCCGAGGCGACCTCAGTCCAGATCGCATCGGCAGGCGCCTGCCCGGGGTGTTGCCCAAGTTCGTCATAAAGTAGCCACCAACGCGCTCGCCCGCTCTTGTTGGACTTGCAGGCATAGAGTGCGGCATCTGCGGCGCGAATCAGCGCATCGGCGTCGGCGGCATCTTGGGGATAGAGCGCCAGTCCCAGGCTCAGACCTACGCTGGCGCGTTGACCGTCGGGCAAGTCGAACGGCGCTTGCACCACCTCGTGCAGACGCGACAGCACGGTGTCCAGATCCGCTTGCTGCGTCAAATTTTCCAGCACGAGAACGAATTCATCACCACCCAGGCGGCCGATGAAATCGGTATCGCGCAGAGCCTGCTGGATGCGCTGGGCAAAGTCGCGCAGCAAGGCGTCGCCTGCAGCGTGCCCCCATTGATCGTTCACGGGTTTGAAATCGTCCAGATCGAGCATGCCCACGGCCAGAATCTGTTGCTGGCGCCGCGCCCGGCTGATGGCGCGCGACAGATGCAGTTCCAGGGCGGCGCGGTTGGGCAGTTGGGTAAGCACGTCGCGGGTGGCGCGCTGGCGCAACTTGCGTTCCAGACGTTCTCGCCGCAGCGCGCCTGCCATCAAATCGGCAAGCAGCCGGACGTTCTCGGCCTGCTGTGCATCGGGTGCGTATGCCGGGTGGCGAGAAAACCAGGCCAGCGCCAGAATGGCCAGCGTTTGGCTCCCAGCGCGCACCGGAACGAGGTAATTGGCTTTGAGGCCGCTGTCCACGAAATCCGGCAGGGCTTGGGGGTCTGAGGCGTAGTCCGGCTGGAAAATCTCGCGGCCTTCGCGGATCGCCTGTCCTGCTGATCCGGCCTCAACGGGGAAACGATAGGCGGCGAATCGTTGCTGGTAAGCGTCGGGCAGGCCGTGAAAAAAGCGATAGCTCAGCGAGTCGTCGTCGCGCTCGATGAAGGCCGCGCCATCGGCGCCGACCAGATGCGCGGCGGCCTGCGCAGCGCGTTCGAAGAATCGGCCGAAATGCACTTCGCGCGCCAGCGAGCGCAACAAGGAGAGCGGCAGCAAAGCCTGTGCGTTTGCGCGCGGGACGCCGTGGCGCGGGGCTGCAGGCGCGGCATCCGTCGTCGGCAGAGGGCCATCGAATAGAACGCAGCGGTTTTTTCCTTGGGCTTTGGCTGCGTACAGCGCCGTGTCGGCGCAGTCCATCAGCACGGCGAGCCGGGTCTCGTCATCGACGCCCTGCAGCGCCGCCGCGGGACACCACGCCACGCCGATGCTGCTTGTTGGCAGCGGCAGCGCTTGGCCATCGGGGCATTGGGTCACCTGGCCGTCAATCTCCAGGCGCATCTCGTCGGCGCGTTGCAGCGCCTGGTTCGCGTCAAGGTCAGTCAGTAGCAGGCAGAACTCCTCTCCGCCCAGGCGCGCGAACACGTCCTGTGACCGGACCTTGGCCTGCAGCAGACTGGCCACTTGCTGCAACACCTGATCGCCGCAGGCATGCCCGCGGGTGTCATTGACGAGTTTGAAGTCGTCCAGATCGAACAGTACCAAGGCCGCCGCTTTTTGTTGCGCGACCAGTTCGCGCAGCCGCGCGGCGGCCTGCGCCATGAAGTGACGCCGGTTGGGCACGCCGGTGAGCGCGTCGGTCAGGGCCTGCTCCTGCAGCAGCACCTCACGCTGTATCCGCTCGGAAATGTCCTTGAATGCGAACAGCAGCGCGTCCGCTTCGTCGAACTGGGTTTGAATCACCGAGGCGAGCACCCACACCACCGTGCCATCGCGGCGGCGAAAGGCGATTTCACGGTTTTGTGCGGCATGGTGTTGCCGCACTTCGCCCAGCAGGAGCTGGCGCATGTCGGGGTCGAGCCATTGCGCCAAGGCGGACAGGTCGGCCAGATTGGAATGGTCGGTCTGACCGTGGGCAAACAGTTCGCGCGCCGCCGGATTGGCATAGAGCACCTGCGCGGCGTCCGGGCTGGTCATCACGATGGGCGCGGGCAGGCGCTCGATCATGTCGCGGAAATTGTGCTCCTTGCGAAACAAGGCCTGGGCACGTTCCTGCGCCCGGCTTTCCAGATCCCTATTGAGCGCGCGCAGTGCGGTCATGGCCTCCTGTCTTTGGCTTTGCAGGGCGCCGGCGAACAAAATGGCCGCTGACATCGCCATGCCGAGGAGTTCCACGCCGATGACGGCCTCAGTCATGGGCAAACCCGCATAAGGGCCATAGCCTGCCATCGTCGCGCCGAGAACCAGAATAAAGGCGACGGCCAGATGCAAGAGCGTAAGCCACTGATCCAATCGAAACACTGACCAGATGGGCGGCAGCAGCAGCATGCCCAGGACGCCAAGGCGCGCGGGCAGGCTCAGGCTCGGCGCAAAAAACGCAACGCCCCAAACCATCAGGCTGAAGGCCAGCGCGGCCAGCCCTTCTGCATGCAACAGCAAACGCCACCAGCCCGTGCCTGTGCCGCGGCGCAGCCACAGCAAATGCGCCACGGGCGCCAGCATCAGCGCTGCGGAAGCATCGCCGATGGCCCATCCCAAACAGGTTGGAAGGAGTCGCTCCATCCCCTGTCCTTCGAACGCGACCAGTCCGACCGCGCCGATCAAGCCCGACAGCAGCCCCTGGACAGCGCCCATCCAGAGCAAAAACCAGATGACGCCCGCAGGCGAGTTCCAAAACTGCGGCTTCACCTCGGTGCTGCGTCGCAGACCCCAGTTTGCGACCATCGGCGCGAGCACATTGCCCAAGGACACCCAAAGCGCGCCCGCCAGACTCCAGTCGAACAATGTGACGTTTACCCACAGCGATCCCAGAAAAATCGCTGGCATCGCGCGCCAGCCCCACACCAGGGCGGCAAACACGGCCAGCGCCGCAGGCGGCCAGAAGGGCGAGACCCCGCTGAAAATCTGCGCGGGCAGCGTGCCCAGCAAGGCATACCCCAGGAACAGCGCGCCGCTCAGCAGCGCCCAGCGCAGGATTTGACGGGGCTGAGGAAGCGTCATGCGCGACTCCGCGGAGGGAAATCGCTGCGGCGCGTGATGTTCTGCGGGCAATGGGCCGTTTGGATCGCGGTAGATGTCTTGATGCCTGCGCGCGGACAACGCTCAAACACTCAAATCTCCCGACGGAATCTGATACTGCCCCGGCCCCATGAGATCGATGCCGCAGGACAGGCCGTCGAGCCAGTCGAGCAACTGGCCGATGGCCGCGCCGACCAGCGGCGCGCCATGCTGGGGCGCGATCATGGCGATGTCGAGCTGGCGCACCATGCGCACCCAGAGCTTGAGGATTTTATTGCTCACCATATAGCGCCGGTGAAAGGCCTCCATGCCCGGCGGAAAGGGGTCCAGACTGGTGAGGGCGTGCCCGGCTTTCTCCCCGCTGAGCAGCGACACGCCCAGATCGCCGGAGAACAGGATTTTGCTCACCGGGTCATAGAACTGGAAGTTGCCCTCGGAATGCATGAAGTGCGCCGGCAGCAGCCACAGGCTGGTCTGGCCGTAGCGCAATCTGCCACCCGCGTCGGGGACGGCGATGACGCGGTTATCGGTCTTGCCCAGTTTGCAGAAGTGCGGGGCAAACCGGGCCCAGAGGGAGGAAATCACCAGCTTGGCCTGGGTGGAGGTCATCCAGCGGTCGAGCGAGGCGATGATGTCGGGGTCGGCATGCGAGGCCAGGATGTAGTCGAGCTTGCTCGGCGCGATGTATTTGCGCATGGTCAAGCTGAGCTCGTTGTAGGTCATGTTTCCGCCCGGATCGAGGATGACGCCTTCCCCGTGGTCAACGATCAGGAACTGGTTGGCTTGAACCGCTTCTTCGTCGGGGACGAGATCGGTGAACAGCACGCAAGCGTGGTTGGCGTCTTTATAGAGTTCGATGGACATGGAACGCAGTCAAAAAAAAGAAAAAATGAGCGTAGATACAAACCCAAGGGGCGTGGATCAAGCCTGCACCTGCAGACCGACCGATTGCAAAAAGGGCACGAGCAGGGTGTGCGCGCCGCGCAGCTCGATGGATTTGCCAAGCTGTGTCTGCGCTTCCACCCAATTGAGCAAATCAGTCGCCGCCGCAAAATCGACGCGCTGCACGGCCTGCAGGTCCACATAGACTGTATCGGCCCGCAAGGACTGCGCTCTCAGATTGCGCAGGAAGGTGGCGTCTTTGCCGGAGAGTTTTCCGCTCAGGCGCACGCTGGTCTGGATCGATCCGGCGTCCAGGGCGCCTGCTTGGGTGGCCATGCGGGAAGGTTGGTGCGCGCTGTGCAAGGTGGTGAGGCCGCGCTCGGATGGGCCGACGCGCTTGAAGCGCGGGGCAACCCAGTCCACCGGGGAGCAAGCACAGGCGATGGACAACTCCACGGCAAGATCGGCAAATCCGGCTTCATCGCCGACCAGCCGCAGGGCTTGCAGGCGCAGCGCACTCTGCGCCGCAGTCGCCGGACTGGACTGCAGCCGGGTCGCGGCCAATAGCCTGTCCTCGCCGTGCAGCTCGAGTTCGGCCGGTCGATCATTGAGGACTTGCAGCGCTTGGCCCAACTCCGCCTGCAGCGGTTCGGCAATGCCGATCAGCGCGCTCCAGTCCAGCACCAGATGCCGGGCGGGATCCGCCACGAAACGCTCGAAGGCGTGCAACTGCAGGATGTCGAACTGCTCGGCAGCGAGAAAGCTCGCGGTTTGCAGGGGCGCGGCGGCCACAGCGTCCAGTTCGGGCCGAGGCAGGGGCGTCTGACCATACCGCTGCACATAATCGAGCGAACGCGAATGCAGTTTGTCCTGTTGGCCGGTGGCCCAGTAAAAATCGAGCAAAGCTTGGAAAAGCTGCTGCACCGTAAACAGTTCCTGCTCAGTCTGCAAGCTGGTCAGGAGATGCGATTCCACTTGCGCATCTCGCCCCTCGGCGAAATCGAAGGCGGCCAGCTCGATCACGGCGGGGATGGGCAGCACGGTTTGTCCCCACAACCCTTGCGGTCGTGTGGCAGGCGCCGAAGACGTTTTCAGCCGGGAGGCAGGCAGGAGTTGGCTTTGCGCCCAGCGCGGTGTCTGACTGCGGCGCAACGAACCCGGACGAAGCGTGGAGGCGGCAAACCCCACATGCGCCAGACCGCTGTGTTCAATCATGCCGCCGGGCAAGGTGGAACGACTCTCCCGGCTTTGTTCATTCTTCATCTGCCGTTCGATGACATCGATCTTGTGCAGGGTGTGCTGTCGGGTGGCGGCAGGCGCGGGCGGCGGAAGCGTGGAAGGCAAAGACAGTCCTTCGAGCCGCTCGCTCTTGAGGGCATGCCGATTGCGCATTTCGCGGCGCAGGATGTCAAACTCACGATTGCGAACCAGGATGGCCGCCTGCGCCGCCCATTGCGCCTCGCGCTGTTGCGTTTTTTGTTTTGCTTTGTCGAGAACCTCACCCTGCTGAAGCCGCGTTTGTGCCCAGTCCGTGGTCGGATGACGCACGAATCGGGCGATACGCGACAGAAAACTGGTGTGTGGCTGGAGTTTGGTCCGCTTGTTCATGTCACATGCAGCATCAAATCGACCGCATCAAATCGGTCGGCCCGAAATCAGCGGGCACGGTGAGCGCTTCATGGAACTGATCGTTGGTTTTTCGGGAGGGTTTGTCGGGGTTTTCGCGGGCGGAGGGCAGCAGTCGCAGCGTGCAGCCGCCGATGCGCAGCGTGTCTTGCGGAAGCAGGATCGAGGCGTTGATGCGCTTGCCATTGAGCCAGGTGCCGTTGGTGCTGCCGAGGTCTTCGATCCACCAGTCACCGTCGGTCTGCTGCAGAACCGCATGGACGCCGCTGACATGCGGATCGGGCAGCGCAATGGTGTTGTGGCGGTGTCGGCCGATGTGCAGGCGGGGCTGGCGCAGCGCGATGGCATGGCTGACTGCGTCTGGCAGGAAGATCAGGATTTTGCTCATGATTCAACGGCAAGGTGGCGGGGCATACTTAGACGGCAGGGTGGGTGTCGCATAGGTGGTCACGCCGCCTTTGGTGGTCTGCCCCCCGGAAAAACACACCCAGCGCAGGCTGCCTTCACCGGGCGCCGGTTGCAACACCAGCGTGTATCCAGTGGCTTGGTTGGGGTTGAGAAGCTGGTTGTAGGCGATGATGATGGTGCCGCCATAGCCCACGAGGACGCTGATGCTGTAGGTGCCGGACGGTGGTTCGGCGCCGTAGGCGCGAGTGCAATCCGCGGTGGCGCCGGTGCACACGGGATCGGTACTGGGCCAGTCAGAAATGAAGCTGCCGTGCGTGGCCCAATACTCGGCCACTGCGGTTTTGATGCCGGAGGCCAGGTTGATGCCTTCGGTTACTCGGGCGCGCACCATGTAGTCGCGATACTGGGGTATGGCCACGGCGGCGAGTATGCCAATGATGGCCACGACGATCATCAATTCGATCAGCGTGAAGCCGTGATCTCGCTGAACGCTTGGCCTGCGGCCCTTGCACATAGCCTTCATGGGGTTGTTATTCATGGCAGCCGCTCCAAGCTCAGGCGGGTTGCAATTGCGGCGCGTGCAGCACCCAGTCCCAGAACGCGGCATGCACTTCATCGCTGCACTGGCTGAGCTGCATGTCGGCATCGACATCGACATCGGTCTTGACGATAGCGGCACTCAAGCTCTGGTGGAACTGCGCATGCGCTTGCACCAGCCGTTGAAACTGCGGCTGCTGCGCATACAGATCGGTCTGCGACGCCAGCCAGCGCCCTAGATAGCAGCGCTGCGTGGCTTGTGGATGCCGCAGTTCTGCCATCTCCGCGTCATCCAGGGTATGAGAGAGCAGTTTGCGTGCGCGCATGCGGTGGGACACGAGCGCCTGAACCGCTCGCTCGGCATCAAGCACCTGCGGTCTGGCCAGGACGCCCAGCCAGGACAGTTCGGTTTCAAAAGAGTCGAGCCAGCCCATCACCTGTTCCGCAGGCATGGGTCGTGCAAACGCGTAGCCTTGCAGGTGCCGGAAACCGATCAGGCACAACGCTGCGCACTGCGCGCGCGTTTCCACCCCTTCAGCAATGGCGTTGATACCCAGCATGCGCGCCAGGCGCAGCATGCCATAGCTCAGACTCAGATCGATGCCGTCCTGCAGCAGATCGCGCACAAAACTGCGATCGATTTTGACGACCGAGACATCGAACTGTTGCAGATGCGCCAGACTCGCGTTGCCGGTGCCGAAGTCATCCAGGCTGATGGACAGGCCGAGCCGCCGCAATTCAAGAATGGTGGCATTCACCACGCGCGAACTCAGTGAGGGGCCGTGCTCGGTGATTTCCAGGCTGAGTTCTTGCGGCCTCACCTCGGGGTAGGCCTGAAGGCGCTCGCGCACCGTGCCCACGAAGTCTGGATGCGAAAAATGATGCGGAGAAATGTTGATGGCAAGACGCAGCGGCGAGCCTTGCCGCTTCCAGAAGGTCAACTGTTGCAGCGCTGCGTCGAGCACATATCGGTCAACTTCGATGCCCAACTGCGGATCGGCCAGCGCGGTTTCGAATTCTTCCGCGCGCCGCAACTGGTCCTGCTCATCGTGTAGCCGCAGCAGCGCCTCGAATTTGTGGACAAAAAATCCGTTGTGCTCCGGTTCCAGCGTGAGAATGGGCTGGTAAAAGAGTTGCAGTCGGCCTTGTTGCAAAGCGTCGCGCAACATCTCTCTTTGATGATGCAGGGTGTCATGCTGGTGTTTGAGCCGCTGCGAAAACAGCTTGAACCGATTGCGGCCGGCGGTTTTGGCGTCGTAAAGCGCCAGATCGGCGCGTTGAAACATCGGCGTCGAACTGCGCCCCGAGCCCCGTTGCACCGCCAGGCCGATGGAGCAGGACTGCCAGAGTTCGACTCCGGCGATCTGCATGGGCTTTGCCATCACGCGCAGCAGGCGTTCGCCAATCTGAACGGCCTGCTCTTCCGTGCGGCATTCCGGCATGAGGAGCGCGAACTCGTCTCCGCCGATGCGCGCGGGCATGTCGGTCAGGCGCACCAGCGCCTTGAGCCGGTCTGCCACCTCGGCCAGCACCGCATCTCCGGCAGGATGCCCCAGCGTGTCGTTGACCCGCTTGAAATCATCCAGATCAATCAAGGCCAGAGTGAAGCCATGTTGCCCCAATGGATGACGCTCCAGCATGGTGAGCCGACGGTCAAAGCCGCGTCGATTCAGCAGCCCGGTTAGCGGATCGCGTTCAGTGAGATATTCAAGCTGCTTTTGCTGCTCCTGGATGGCAGTCACGTCCTGCAATTGCCACAGCGCGCCTTGAATCTCGCCCTCATGCACAAAAGGGACGTAGTGGCGTAAGACAATCCGCCCGTCGCGCAGGCGGAGTTCCGCCTGGTCTGGGGCGTCCTGCTGGATCAGTGTCTTGATGCGGGCCAATTCCGCTTCAGAATCCTCAAAAGCCGGCGCCAGATGATCAAAAAAGGACCGCCACCCCAGGCCGATCAGTTCTGCCGGATGCCGGCGCAGGCTAAACAGCTCCAGGCAGGCGGGATTGATTTGCGCCACCTGGCCTGCCGCATCAAACGCCACTACGGCGCTGGGCAGATGGCGCAGCAGGTCTTCCATCTGCACTGCAATCGAGAAGGGGCTGGAGGTTGTCATAGGCGTGCCATGGGCGTGTCATGAACGTGAATCGGGCTTATGAAACTCGCTCAGCTCAAAATAGATTTGGCTCAGCAGCTTGGTGACGCGATGCGAGCAGCGGTTATAGGGGGCGTCGGTGCGCAAGGCATCGAGCGCTTGCTGGTGCAGCCCCTGATCAGACAGGCGGATGACCTCTGCCGCGAGCTTGTGAAAGTGCGCGTGTTCCTCTTTGAGGCGGGTCATCAGCTCAGGCGCGATGCGCAGGTCGCCCTCCTGCGTGGTCAGCCATTGGCCGAGGGTACAGACATCGCACCGTCCCACCACGGCGGGGTCCAGGGTTTCTTGCGATTGCCCTCTGACCACATCTTTGAGACGATTTTTCCAGCGCTGATGCGTGGCGATGGCTGAATAGAAATCCAAACCGGCCAGTTCTGACGGCACGTCGCCTTCTTCGGGCGTGGGCAGGTCGGATGGATGATCCTCTGCCGCAGACGATGCCGTGGCGGTTGTTGGGTGGGGCGTCTGGCGACCCAGATCGTTCGCGGTCGCTTGTTTGCGCAGCCAGTCAAGCCAGCTCATCATTTTCTCCGGGGTAGGGTTGGGTCAACCGGTAACGCAGTGCTGCGCGACTGGCATCGAGCCAAGCGTGTTATCCCGATGCAAGAACTTGACGCAAAAGTGCCTCAAGTGGCGAGACAGAGCCGGCGCAGGGGCCAGGCGCAAAGGAACAAACGCCGGGAAAAACATGGATGGGAGGTTGGTGAAATGTAAATTTCAGACTTTACAAACGACATCCTAAGCAGGTTTCAGGCAGAAATTTCCATCCCCTTATTGCAGGGGTACACGGAAAACTTGATTCTGTGATTTATTTCTCACAAAAAATAAAGTATGAGATTTTTCTCTAATATTTTCGAGAAGATCGCATATTGACGATTATCAAAATAAGATAAAGCCGTATGTGATTTCTGTCGTGAATTGTGCGAGGCGCTCAGCGCGGCTTGAGCCGGAATTCGAGCGCACCATCTCTGACCCTCTAGTCAAACCCCCGACCATTTCGCGCAGGCCGTTGATCACGAAGCAGGTCTACCCCTGAATTGCGCGAGCATGGCCCGGATTGCCGGGGCTGAACTTTTTAGAACGACGTCACAATGGGCGACGCACTCGCCGCATCGAGGGCAACAGGACTCAGGGCTGTTTGCTTCAGGGCAATCGGCTCCAGTGCCTGCAGCGGTTTGTCAGCCCTGAACTTTGGAAACCGGGCGGAGGCCTTCGGCACAGGCTTGGCGGTCTTCGGACTGCGCGTCAGATGAGCCTTGCGCAGCGAAGCGCTGAAAACGCCGAAATTGCGAATTTCCACCCGCTTTCCCTCGGCCACCGCTCGCATGATGCCGTTCAAAATGACTTCTCCAGCCTCTTCGGCATCCTTGCGCGCTAGGTGAGGGTGGCTCTCCAGCAGTCAGTCGATCAGTTCGGATCGGGTCATATCACCACTTGGGGCACCACCCGGTGTCGATACTGCTTTTTCAGGGGCGGTAGCAGGTTGTTCAGCCGCTGATACCGGCTGAACAAAAACGCCACGCATGGAGTACGGTGCGGTCGCCTTTATAGCCATAGGCGGTGTCCACCGCGCGGTCGTTGACTTGGTGGGCTAGTGCCGGAGCAGCTCATTTCAGACCCCTTCCATAACCGGCAAAGCCATGAGCAGCCGTTCGATCGCTTGCCATGGCGCAGGCGAGACGGAAAAACTACAAGCCAACATCAGATTGGCGGGCAGTCCAAAGTCCTCTACCAGTCCGCCGTCGTGACTATCGCGCACCCGGCCATCCGCATCACGCCAGACCTTGCGCAGCACGGCAGAGCGTTCTTGGGTGTTCCAGTGGTCACCGATCCAGGCGGCTACGGGTTTGCCGATAGCGGTGGCGAAAGCCGCCTCAAAGACAGTCCCGCTATCCGGTTCAACACCCCGGAATGGGCTGAGATTCACCAGCACCCCGTCGCAATCGCGCAGCAGACGCAAGTTGTGCTGGTAAATCTGCTCGGCCACCGAAAGCGGCCTTTCCGTATGCACTTCGAGGCCGTCGGTCGGAGCCACCGCCTCCAGACCTGCATTTGCGCAAGCCGCACGCAGGCGCGCATAGCGCGCATCACGATCCTCAAAGAACAAGTCTGGCCCGGCCAGATAGACCCGTGGTTTTGTCATCGCCGCTTCCCTCCAAACATTCTTGCTGCCAGCCACAGGCCAGCGATCACCACAACCGCCAGCCCAGCCGTCTGCATGACCGTCAGATGCCTCGTGGCCTTGAAAATCACGTCGTAGACCAGCCCATGCACCAGAGAGCTGACGGCCATGTGTCCGATGTCCAGGTGCATCACGTTTCCTCCACCGACTCACCGAGGACCATCACAGCGCCCAGGCTCGACACCGCAGAAATGCAGACATCCCGATGCGGCAGGTGCCCCCAGCGCAAAGAGGCCAGCGCAGCACGGGCGGGGTGCAACGCGACCGCGCTCTGTCCGGCGCTGCGCATGCTGTTCTGCGCCTGATCGAGGCAGCGGATCGCCGCCTCAATGTCAGCAGGAGAAGTCCGCAGGCCGATGCGCGCGAACGCGATCACCCGTTGGGGAAGTTCGAGCAAATCGTTGAGCACGGGGCATCCTCCTGTTCAATCACAGACGCTGAGAGCGCGTGGCCATGCGACGGCGTTTGATCTCCCAGCCCAGCCGCTTGTAGACCGCCCACAACAGACGCCCCAGCGACCAGAGGAGGGGAGACAAGACGATCAGTTTGGCCCAGATCGGCGCCATCCAGAACAGGTGGAAGAGGGCGTAGAGAACAATCATCGCGATGATGAACGTCATTCCGGCGGATTGCATCTGAGTGACCTCGATGGTTAGAACGCGCCCGGCTGGGTTTTCGCATTCATCATTCGCTTGTAGTAAGCGCTGGCGGCTACGTCGCACGCCGGGTCATAGGTTTTGGCCTGTTCTTTGACTGTTGGGTTGAGGTAGGTGTTCGTGCCGAACGAAAATTGACCCACTTTTGAAGGTTATGCCGACGCAAAATTGACCCGGGTGTTCCACCTACCCTGCTGCTTTTTTAGGCACGGGGAGCAGGAGTGATCACCATGGACATGATTGGCAAGATCCGGCGGATGCATTTCCGCCAGAACAAATCCGTTCGAGAGATTGCCCGCAGTACGGGGCTGTCGCGCAACACGGTGCGTACCTGGCTACGCCAGCCGGGCGATGTCGTACCGCGGTACGCGGCGCGGCGAACACAACCCTCGCGCAAGCTCGCGCCCTATGTGGAGTGGCTCCGGCAGGCCGTGGCCATTGATGCGCAGCGTCCTAAAGCGCAGCGGCGCACGGCCAGGGCATTGCATGCCGAGTTGAAGCGACAAGGCTATGACGGCGCCTACAGCCGCGTCACCGATTTACTGCGCGCTTGGCGACAGGCCGATGGCACGAGCGCTGTGCACGCCTTCGTGCCCTTGACGTTTGCGCTGGGCGAAGCCTTCCAGTTCGACTGGAGTGAAGAGAGCATGGTGGTGGGCGGCGTGCCGTACCGCGTGCAGGTTGCCCACGTCAAGCTGTGCGCCAGCCGTGCCTTCTGGCTGGGGGCCTATCCCAGCCAAGGTCACGAGATGCTGTTTGACGCCCATACCCAGGCGTTTGCCGCCTTCGGCGGAGTGCCGCATCGCGGCATCTATGACAACATGAAGACAGCCGTCGACAAAGTGCACCCGCGCAAGAAGCGCGACGTCAACGCGCGCTTTGCGGCGATGTGCAGCCACTACCTGTTCGACCCCGACTTCTGCAACGTCGCTTCCGGTTGGGAGAAGGGGGTGGTGGAGAAGAACGTCCAGGACAGCAGGCGACGTGTGTGGATTGAGGCCCTGTCGACGCCCTGGCGCTCCTTTGCCGAACTCAATGCCTGGCTGGCCATGCGCTGCCGTGGCTTGTGGCAGGAGATCTTCCATCCCGAGTTCAGCCAGTTCACCGTGGCCGAGATGCTCGAGCACGAGCAGCCGCACCTCATGCCCATGCCCACAGCGTTCGACGGCTATGTGGACAACACGGTCAAGGTCAGCAGCACCTGTCTGGTGGCCATGGCTGGCAATCGTTACTCCGTGCCCTGTGAACTCGCCGGGCGGCGGGTGAGCACCCGGGTGTATCCCACCGAGGTGGTCGTGGTGCATGACGGCGTGTGTGTGGCCCGCCATGCGCGGCTGGCCAACCGGGGACAGACCACCTACGACTGGCAGCACTATGTGCCGCTGATTCAACGCAAACCCGGGGCGTTGCGCAACGGCGCGCCGTTTGCCGATCTGCCCCAGCCCTTGCAGCAACTGCGCCAGGCGCTGCTGCGGCAAGACGGGGGCGACCGGCTCATGGCCCAGGTGCTGGCGCTGGTGCCCGCATCCGGGCTGGAGGCGGTCCTGGTGGCCGCTGCGCTGGTGCTGGAAGCCACGGCCCCGTCCGGGCGCATCAGCGTGGAGCATGTGGTCAACGTGATGGGGCGCTTGCAGACCGGCCCCCAGCCCGCCCAAGTGACCACGGCCTTGACGATGGCCGATCCACCCCGCGCCGACACGGCCCGCTATGACCGCCTGCGGGTGACTGACGAGGAGCGAGATCATGCGTGAGGTCATTGCGGAACTCAAGGCGTTGCGGCTGCACGGCATGGCCGGCGCCTGGGCCGATTTGCAAGGTCTGGGGACGAACGCCAGGCTGGATGCCGCGCAGTGGCTCGTCGAGCATTTGCTGCAGGCCGAGCAGGAAGATCGCGCCGTGCGCTCGGTACGCCATCAAATCCTCTCGGCCCGCTTCCCGGTGCACCGCGATCTAGCGGGGTTTGACTTTGATGCCTCAAGGGTTGATCGCACGCTGGTGGGGCAACTCGCCAGCATGGCCTTTACCGAAGCCGCGCACAACGTCGTGCTGGTGGGCGGGCCCGGCACGGGAAAGAGCCATCTGGGCACGGCCATCGGCGTGGCGGGCATCACGCAGCACGGCAAGCGGGTGCGGTTTTACTCCACCGTCGATCTGGTCAACGCGCTGGAGCAGGAGAAGGCGCAGGGCAAAGCCGGGCGGATTGCGGCAAGCCTCTTGCGTATGGACTTGGTCATTCTCGATGAGCTGGGGTATCTGCCCTTCAGTCAGGCGGGCGGGGCTTTGTTGTTCCATCTGCTGTCCAAGCTCTACGAGCACACCAGCGTGCTGATCACGACCAATCTGGCCTTCGGCGAGTGGTCCAGCGTGTTCATCGATGCGAAGATGACCACCGCCTTGCTCGACCGGCTCACACACCACTGCCACATTCTGGAAACCGGGAACGAGAGCTACCGCTTCCGTCACAGCACGGAAACCGCCAAGACCCGCATCAAGGCGCGGGAGCAAAGGCGTTCGGGCACAGCACAGGCACCCCAGCCCGCTGAGCCCGAGACACCGCTTTGACCCCCACAAGCCCTTGGGGCAAGCCGCTCTGGGCTACGCCCGACGCAGCTTGCCCCAAGGATCCAAACCCACCCACCAGGAGCCAACCCCACGCAAAAACCGTAGACTTATCCACACCCGACTGCGACGCAGTCGGCCTTAGACCCCGGGTCAAAATTGAATCGGCACGGTGGGTCAAAATTCCATCGGCACGAACACGCGCCTTTCATCGGCGCCCTACCCGGACTCTGCGAGACGGGGCCAGGGTGCGACAAGGGAACCGCGGAGAACCGTCATCGGCGTCCGCGCTGCGGCGGGAGTTGTCCAAGAGGGTGTCGGGGCGCAGCCCTGACCAAGCGTTTCGTGTGACATGGCGCCGCCAGGCGTCGGCATGCCGCGTCCAGCGGCGTCCGAAATGTCCCACGAAACATTACCTTGCAAGGTTTTTACGCATCGGACGTTTGAGACACGCCTGACACACGTCCGCCTCAAACCGCCTCACGACCGATCAGAGACGTGCCACGCCTCGGACAGACCGTGCCGTCCCTGTCTCGCAGAGTCACGGCATGGACTCTCAAGATCGCAAGCCCCACACCGTGCGCGTGCGCCTCACCACCGCCCAGCTCACCGATCTGCGCAATCAGGCGCAGGCGGCCAACAAAAGCATGTCGGAACTCATCCGCCTGCGTGCCACGCATCAAGCGGTGATCAGCCACGCCGACGACTCCACCGCGCAGCGCATCGACCAGCTCGGACGTCTGCTCAAACATCTCTACCCCAAAGACAAGGGCTGGGCATCGGGCGATGACCGCCGCCGCTGGTGGCAACTGGTCGAAGAACTCCGGCGCACCGCCGCCATGCTGAGAAGGACGCCCTGATGCTTGCCAAAGTCATCACACTCAAACCGGGCGCGCCCAGCAAGGGATTCGCCCACGTCATGCGCTACGTCATGCGCGGCAATGAAGAATTGCCGCCTGGACAGACCCTGGACGGCGGCCACTTCAACATCGACGACGATCAGATCTACTGGACGCTTGGCGAACACCGTCTGGCCTACGCCGAAGACCTTGCCGGCGTCTGCGACGGCGTCGTCCGAGACTGCGAACGCAAAGGCCGGTTCAAAGGCAACCCCGTCTATCACGTCGCCATCACCTGGCAGGAGGGCGAACACCCCACGGCGCAGCAGGCCGAACACGCCTGCAAGCACGTCATGGATGCGCTCGGCTTCAGTGCGCATCAGGCCGCCTGGGCCACCCACCGAGATACCGACAACGATCATGTGCACCTGGTCATCAACCGCGTGCATCCCGAAAAACTGATCGCTGTGCAGCCGCCGTTCAAGAAGGACTATTTCATCCTCGACCGCTGCATGCGCGAACTCGAACTCGAATTCGGCTATGCCCGTGCCAATGGCCCCTACATCACCCTGGATACCGACCAGGGGCCGACCATCGTGCGCATGAGCCGTGCGGAACGACGCGCGCGAGGGCTGCTGAAGGAGGAGGGCAAGCCACGTTTGACGCGTGGGGCCGCCGCCGCCGAATACCGTCTCGGCGCCGACTCCTTCCAGTCCTGGGTCGCCGGCCAGCCCGCCCAAGACCTGCGCTCCGCCGTGCAGACCTCTGGCGCCACCTGGGCCGACGCCCATCAGGCCCTGGCGCAGCACGGCGTCACCCTTCAGTCCAAAGGCTCCGGTCTGGTCGTCACCACCCAGCTCGACGATGGCCGCATCCTGGCCGCCAAGGCCTCCCAGCTGGGACGCTGGGCCAGCAAGGCCGAACTGGAAAAGCGCCTCGGCCCCTTCGTTGCCGCCCTGCAATCTGAAACAGCACCGTCACGCGCCTATGCGGAGTACGTCAAGACAAGCCGCAGCCAAAGCGATAAACCGGAACGTGAGCCCGCAAAAAACTCAGCCCGTGACCCCGACCTCCGCGCCCTGCGCAGGCAAGCCCGGGCCGACGCCCGCGCCGTACTCGCCGCCCGCTTCGATGCCGAACAGGCTGCAGGGCGCGCACAGCGACCGCAGCAGCGCGCCGAGCTGCGCAGCCAACACCAGCGCGAAAGGCAGGAACTCGCCGCGCAAATGCGCCATGAGCGCAAGGCACTGACCATGGAGGCCCGGCAGCAGGGCCAGCCGCTGGCCGTGCTGCAGTCCTTGTGGGCGCTCAAGGCCGCGCAGCAGCGCGAAGCTCTGCAAAAGCGTCAGGCGGCGCAGCGCAAGGCGCTCTCGGCCAAGCTGACCAAACAGGACGTGTGGTGCAAGTGGCTTGAGCGCGAAGCGGCACAGGGCGACGAAGCGGCGCAGGCCGCGCTGCGCGGCATCCGCTATCGCGAGCAGCGCAACAAAAACCAGCAGATCGACGGCATCGAGGGCGAGGAACTCGATCCGCTGCGCAAGCTCACCCTGGCCGGACTGGATGCGCAGATTGACCACAAGCGGCAACTCGTGCTGTACCGTGATGCACAGGGGCGGGACAAGTTCACTGACACCGGCCCGCGTATCGTGATGCACGACAAGAGCGATGACAGTCTGGAAGCGGCCCTGCGCATGGCGGCGCAGAAGTACGGCGGCAAGGTGGACATCACCGGCAGCGCCGAGTTCAGGGAACGGGCGGCGCGGCAGGCGGTGCGGCTGGGCATCGAAGTCGTGGACGCCGACTTGCAGGCCATCGTGCAGGATGAGCAGCAGCGCAGGCAGCGCCCGCCCCAGTTGTCCCCAACGGCTGTGGAGAAGTCGGCCCCCGATGCGGCCAAGTCCTTGAAACCGCAGGACGCCGCTGCGCTGCCCGAAATGCGGGCAGTCGATGCGGCGCTGACGGCGTGGCAGCAGGCCCAGACCGACGCAGCGCGCACCCCCGCTGTGCAGGACTGGATGCGGGGCATGGAGCGCATCGAGAAAATGAGCGGGGATGTCGCCGCAGCGAACGCGCACACCCGCAAGGCGCTGGGCGAGCGCTATGCCGGCTTCATGCGGGAAGTGGGCGGGTTGGCGAGGCAGCGGGACATAGGGCATGACCGGTGAATCGTGATCGTCGCGCAACCACGATTGATCACTGATCAACCGTCGGCTGCATAGTCATTTCTGTACGGGATAACATGCGTTCGTTTCAATCCGCGCCCGGACTGTCCGGGCGAAACAACACGGAAGAGGTTACGCCTCTCCCAAGTTCAATTGCCTCCCTGAAGGGGGGGGCCAACCGGAGCTTGTTTTCGATGAGGGCGATCAACAGCCATGCGCGAAACGACAGGTTCAGCCTCCTGTTGCATCGAGAGGCAGCGGGGGCAGTCGCTCGCGATGAGGCGTTGTTGGGCCGTGCCGAGGCAATTCTGCGGAGCTGGAAGCAGTCCAACGGCATCAACGCGTGCCGTGACTGGGACGAGTGGTTGTCGTTGATTGCCCGTGGTCAATCTGTGGTCGTGCAGGTCATGGTGTCTGAAGACGAATACGCCACACGTTTGCGGCAAAGCTCTCCCTTTTCCGTGCTGGTTCCGCCTCGCAAGAGGTGGGCGCTCTTGAAGGAAGCGAAACATGAACAGGGAGCAGCTTGAGCACATTCTTCGTGCCGCATCGGCGATCACCAAGCAAGGCCGATTCATCGTCGTCGGCTCTCAATCGATCGTCGGCGTCATGCCCGACCCGCCAGGGGTCTTGGGGTACTCCGCGGAAGCCGACATCTACCCACTGGATGCACCCGAACTCGCTGACTTGATCGACGGATCAATCGGAGAAGGATCCCCGTTCCACGAGACGTTTGGATACTACGCACAAGGGGTCGGGCCAGAGACCGCTGTGTTGCCTAACGGGTGGCAATACCGTCTCAATCAGGTGCGCGATCCCATCACGCTTGCAGACGGCTTCTGTTTGGACCCGACCGACATGGCAGTTTCCAAGCTTGTTGCATGGAGAGAGAAGGACAAGGAATTTCTGGGCGTGATGCTGGAGAGCAAACTGATTCATCACGACGAGCTGGAACGCCGGGCATCGCAGGTTCCTCAGAGCCGACTGTCTGAATACGGGCTCAAGCCCGCAGATTTGACGCAGCGAATCAGCTTGCTCGGGCAGACGATCTCCGAACGTCCACTTCCCGAGCGAGCCAAGGGCAACGAGCCCTCGACCATTGAGGGCATGCGTCGGGCCTTGCCGCTGAGCAAGAAATCCAAGGGATTGGATCGCTGATCAGGTAGACCGCCTCGATCAGAATATGGGTCGTGGCTACACCGCCGCCGCGGTGAAACGTTTCACCCCTTTCGTCCCCACACCGCAGAGCCAGGGCAGGGCGCCAACGTCTGGCGCCGCAACCCTGGAGCATTCATGGCAACCCCCGGAAAACTCTACGTCGTCGGCTTTGGCGGGAAAGACTATCTCGTGCGCGCGTGCACCCAGCGCGGCGCAGCCAAAGGCCTGATCCGATCCCTCACCGAGTCAACCCTTGAAAACACCCGCCCGGCCAGCCAGGACGACATCCTGGAGTTGGCCGGCAATGGCGTGCGCCCCATCGACGTGACGGTCACCGAGCTCGAGGATCAACCCGGCACCGGGGAGCGCGAGTGAATGCACAGCTCACCCATGCCCGCCAATCCGAAGCCCTGCGCCGGGCGATGGGTACGGAAATCCTTACCCCGCTCGAGGACCCCAAGATTGTCGAAATCATGCTCAACCCGGACGGCACCTTGTGGGTGGATCGACTGGGGGAAGGCATGCAACAGACCGGCCGTATCGACGCCGTGCGGGCGCTGACCATTGTCAACACAGTAGCGGCCATGCTCGATACCGTGGTGACGCCCCAGCAACCCATCCTCGAATGCGAGCTGCCGCTGGACGGCAGCCGCTTTGAAGCCCTGATTCCTCCCTTGGTCGAGCGTGCGAGCTTTGCGTTGCGGAAGAAGGCGACGCTGGTCTTTACCCTGGATGACTATGTTGCCAAGGGCATTATGACGCACGCCCAGCGCCAAGCGCTCGAAGAGGCGGTCGCCTGCCGGCTGAATGTTTTGGTCAGCGGCGGCACCGGCACAGGCAAGACCACCTTGGCCAACGCCATCCTCGACGCCGTGGCCCGGCTTGACGGCGAACACCGCATCGTGGTGATCGAGGACACACGCGAGCTGCAGGTCAATGCTGAAAACGTCGTCTTCCTGCGCACCAGCGACAACACCGACATGACCAGGCTGCTGCGCGCCACCATGCGGCTGCGGCCAGACAGAATCGTGGTCGGTGAAGTGCGCGACGGTAGCGCTCTGGCGTTGCTCAAAGCCTGGAATACCGGGCATCCTGGCGGTGTCGGCACAGTGCATGCCAATGATGCCAGCGCTGCGCTGATCCGCATTGGCCAACTCATTCAAGAAGCTGGCGTGCCGCCAAACCCGGAACTCATCGCCGAAGCGGTGAATGTGGTCGTCTCGATCAAGCGCACTGCAGATGGCCGCCGGGTAGAAGAAGTGGCCGCGGTACGCGGCTGGTCGTCCAGCGGCGGGTTCCACGTCGAGCGCCTCGCCTGATGCCACCTTTGCGTATTCCGGCGAGAAACCGCCACCCGTCCTGATCCAAAGCCGCCACTGGTGCCGAGATGTCGGTAGCCCTATGCAACTCACCGTTCATCCGCCAAAACAATCACCGTGGCAACGCGCCATCGCTTTGCAATGTAAACCGAGGTACTGTCGCCTTTGCCTCATACCTTCATCGACGCGATGCCGTTGCGGGCATCCAGTAGGGCGATGCGCGGGCGAAATTTACGCGCTGTGGTATCGGCCATCGGGCTATAGGTGCAGATGATGAGCAGGTCACCTATGGCGGCATGGCGCGCGGCTGATCCATTCAAGGTTATATTGCCGCTGCCCTTTGGCTCTGCTATGGCATAGGTGCTCAGACGCGCTCCGTTGGTCACGTTGTAAATCTCGATCTGCTCGCCGGCAATGATGTCGCAGGCATCAAGCAGCGCCTGGTCGATGCCGCAAGAGCCTTCGTAATGCAAGTCTGCGCCGGTGAGTGTGGCGCGATGAATCTTGGCTCGCAGCATCACACGGGCGGGTGCGGAGTTTGACGACGTGGTGTCTGGCATGTTGGCGGGTGGGCAAAGTTGCGGGCGGCAAGTGCTATCGAGGTGGCGCATCAAACTGACATCGTAGAACGCTTTAAAAGTCACGCTCGGCCATCACCCAGGTCGACCACTTTGGCTGCGAACTGCTTTGCTGAAACGATGCCTGCTCACCGACGGCCAGTAGCCAAACGGGGGTGACGTGATAGGCGACCTGCGGCATTACCGAGCCTTCCATGCCGCGTCTGCCGTCATCCAGGATCAATTGATTGTCCACCTCGACCTCCAACTGGGCGGCGTAAGCGGTACTGATTGATCTGCCCAGGCTGGTGTTGACAAACCAGCCGCTGGAGATCCCCGTGCCGATCCGCTGGGTATAGCCCGCCTCGCCCTGGGTGAACCAGGGATACCAGAGTTGCGCCCACATCACCTGCGCCGACACTGCATTGCCTTGGCCCGGCAGCACTGAGCGGCGCGGATCGGCCCAGTATTGCCCTTCAATCTCGAACGTGAGCAGCGTGGCCATGCCCCGACTCATATTGCACGTATGCAGGGTTGCCAACTTGAGCCCGGCCGCGGCAGGGCCGAAGGTTGCAGGGGCGCTTCCAATGGGAGTGTTCGCGGTGTAGGTCGGCAGATCGAGTTCCATGCCGACATGATCGTTCAGCTTCGCTTCGACCTCGGGTGCCAGCGTCAGTGAGCCGGGTTGCGCGTTCGTGACCTGTGAGAACAGATAGCCGGCGTTTTCCAGCCAAGGCTCTTCGATGCCGATGGCCTTGGTGATGTAGTCGTCCACATCACAGTTCCATTCCTGTGCGGATGCCCGCTGAGCGCAGCCCAAACCGATCAGGGTGAAGAGAAAAATGACGCGAAAATACCTATTGCGCATGGAACAGACTCCAAAAATAAGAATCATTCTTATTGTTATTGTCTGTGGTGTCAATTTTTGGCTTGGCACCTGCCTAAAACATTCGGACTTGCGTTCGAACATTCCATGCCTATGTTTGCACCGCCGCTTCGCTGTTCACTTCAACTCGGGCCAGGGTCGCCCCGCGCTCTCGCCCCGCGCTCTCGCCCCGATTGGTGGCTGGGCTGGCCGAGACGCTGGAGCAGGTGGGCATCCTCGCCGACGCCCAGCCGAAGATCGCTATCGTCGACAAGGGCTACCGCGGCGTCGAGATCGACGGGGTGCGCATCCTGCGCTCGGGGCAGAAGCGCGGATTGACCCGAACCTTGCACTTGATGATCAAACGGCGCAGCGCGATCGAGCCGAGTATCGGGCACATGAAGGCCGACGGGCGCCTGGGCCGTAATCCGCTCAAAGGCGCCCTGGGCGATGCGCTGCATGCCGTACTGTGCGGCGCAGGGCACAACATTCGCCTGCTGTTGAAGAAGCTGCGGCTTCTTTGCGCCCAAATCGTGGCCTGCATTGCAGGACGGGTTGGCTGCCTTCGCCGCCGCACCGGTCATTCAAACGCCACGGGTCGTCTGACGGTCGCATTGTTCAGGACGGATTCTGTACCCTGGGATGGACTACAGTACGCGGTTTTCTTGAGCGCTGTCTCTTTTGGCTCTGCCGGATCGGGGTCGCCACGACCGCCATGACGGCTGGCGCATGGCAGTGCGCGACCTCCTTACTACTGCTGAATGTCCGTGGATCTTGCCCATCGAAGTCTTCGTGCTGTCTGGCATCCCTGCACGCAGATGCAGCGTGCTGCGCAATATCCTCCGCTTGGAATCCTGAGTGGCCAGGGCCCCTGGCTGTTTGACGAATCTGGTCACCGTTACTTCGATGCAAACAGTTCCTGGTGGGTCAATCTGTTCGGTCATGCCGACGCAAGGATCAACGCAGCGCTCAAGGACCAACTCGACCGACTGCCGCACGTCATGCTGGCAGGCTGCACACACGCGCCTGCCGTTGAACTTGCTGAACGCCTGTCGACGCTGACAGGTGGCGTGCTGGGCCACTGCTTCTTCGGTAGTGACGGCGCGTCAGCAGTAGAAATTGCGTTGAAGATGAGTTTTCATTTCTGGCGCAATAGCGGCCACCCCGCGAAGCAGGAGTTCGTTTGTTTGCGCCAGAGCTACCACGGCGAAACACTGGGGGCGCTGGCCGTTACCGATGTGGCTGTGTTTCGCGATGTCTACGACCCATTGCTTATGCGTGCCCATCAAGTCATGTCGCCGGATGCGCGACAGGCAGCGCCAGGCGAGTCGCCTACCGACGTGGCGCTGCGTGCTGCGCAGGAATTGAAGATCCTCTTCGAAACACGCCACAACCGGATTGCTGCCCTAATCCTGGAGCCTCTGGTACAAGGCGCCACCGGCATGGCAATGCACGATCCAGCCTACCTTCGCGCTGCGCGCGCGCTGTGTGACGAGTATCAGGTGCACCTGATCGCTGATGAAATTGCGGTGGGATACGGGCGGACCGGGACGTTTTTCGCGTTTGAGCAGGCCGCATTGCCGGGCGACATGCCCATTTGGCCCGACTTGCTGTGCTTGTCCAAGGGCATTAGCGGTGGCTACCTGCCTCTGTCTCTGGTGCTCTCGCGAGATGCTGTCTATGGCGCGTTTCTCGACGACGATGTGGCGCGCGGTTTCTTGCATTCGCACTCCTATACGGGCAACGCCCTGGCGTGTCGGGCAGCGCTGGCAGTGCTTGACCGCTTCGAAGAAGACCAAGTGCTGCAGGCCAATCGCCAGCGTGCTACCATACTCTCGGACGCCCTGACACCGCTTCGTGACGATCCACGCATCCAACATTTTCGTCAAACCGGGATGATCTGGGCGTTTGACGTGCGCGAGGCTTTCGCCGGGTCGCGATTTGCTGAGCGCTTCCACCTGGCAGGCCGCGCTCGAGAACTGCTGATCCGGCCGATCGGTCGCACCGTCTACCTGATGCCGCCCTATCTCCTTGACGCCAGTATGTCGGCCTGGCTGGCAAAGCAGGTAAGCAGCACGCTGGACGACGTTCTTCAAGGACCCCTTCTCGATGTTGATCGACCATCTGAACCAGCAACTGCATGACCGTGTTTCACGCGGGCTGCGCCGCCAGCGCCGAACGGCGGAAACGCCCTGCGAGCCCCGGCAGCAAGTCAGTGTTGGGCATCGAACAGATGGCACTAACGCGCGGGAGTTGCTGGGATTCTGTAGCAATGACTACCTTGGACTAGCAAATCATCCAGTGCTGATTGAATCGTTGGCCGAGGGTGCACGCCTTTTTGGCGCAGGCAGCGGCGCCTCCCACTTGGTCAGCGGTCATTCGCGCGCGCATGCTGCGCTCGAGGATGACCTCGCAGCCTGGTTAGCACCGCATATCCCGGGAGCGCGCGCCCTGACGTTTTGCACAGGCTACATGGCAAACCTGGCATTGCTCACCGCGCTAGCAGATGCGCAGACCACCATCTTCTCCGACAAGCTGAATCATGCTTCCCTGATCGATGGTGCGCTGCTGTCGAAAGCGCCTTTGCGTCGTTTCGCGCACCGTGACCTCACAGTCCTCTCGCAACAACTCGAAGCATGTCGCACCCCCATCAAACTGATCGTCACGGATGCGGTCTTCAGCATGGACGGTGATGTGGCCGATCTACCGGGGATGTTGACGTTAGCTGAGCAACACGACGCTTATCTGATTGTGGACGATGCGCACGGTTTTGGCGTATTGGGTCCTTATGGTCAAGGTACTCTCGCGCACTTCGACCTCTACAGCGAACGCATCATCTACATGGGGACTATGGGAAAGGCCGCGGGTATGGGGGGTGCTTTTGTCGCTGCGCATCCCACCATCATCAATTGGCTCATACAAGCGGCACGCACCTATATCTACAGCACGGCGACGCCTCCGGCTCTTGCGCATGCGTTGCGCGAGAGCCTGCGGCTGATCCGTAGTGAGGAAGGGGAAAAACGCCGTGTGCATCTGCAGCAGCGCATCGCGCAATTGCGTGTTGCGCTGTCCGCGTTGATCGAAGGGCACTCTGAGCTCGGCTGGAAGTTGGGCGTCTCAGAAACCGCAATCCAGCCACTGATCGTAGGCGACAACGCTGCGGCGCTTTCGCTGGCCGCTGCTCTCGACGCGAAGAGCCTGTGGGTGCCGGCGATCCGTCCGCCCACCGTACCTGTCGGCACGGCTCGGCTTCGCATCACACTCAGGGCAACGCATAGTGTGGATGACGTGCAGTGCCTGATTACGGGTTTGAGTCAAGCGGCGAAGGCGTTGGCATGATGCGTTCGCCACCATTGCGAGGCTGCTTCGTCACTGGAACCGACACCGAGGTCGGCAAAACCTGTGTCAGCACAGCGTTGCTGCATTGGTGCGCCCAGCAGGGCTGGCGCAGTGCCGGCCTCAAGCCGGTGGCAGCGGGGACCGAGCTGATCAACGGAGCGCACATCAACGCAGATGTGCGTGCACTGCGCGAAGCCAGCTCGATCCCGTTGACCGACGACGAGGTCGGTCCGTATCAGTTCGAGTCGGCGTGTGCACCGCAGGTTGCGGCCTCAATGGAGGGCCGCGCCATTGAGCGCACGGTGATTTTGCGAGCAGCGAACGATTTAGCAGCGCGTGCCGAGGTATTGATTGTGGAGGGTGTCGGGGGATTCAGGGTACCGCTCGGACCGGATTGGGATGCTGCCGACTTGGCCGTGGAACTTGGTCTGCCCGTGATCCTGGTGGTGGGCCTACGCCTAGGCTGCATCAACCACGCACTGCTTACTGCCGACGTGGTGCGCTCGCGCGGCCTTCGACTGGCTGGCTGGGTCGGCAATGCTATCGACCCCGCCATGCTCTGGGCTGATGCCACCATTGCCAGCCTGCGCGAGCGCCTGTGGCAGCAGCATCAAGCGAACTGCGTCGGCATCGTGCCGTGGCTGGGCGATCTCAGTGCCGCCGCTGTAGTGGCCCACCTGAGCGACGCTGAATTGCAACGGGTGTTCCCTATCTGAACCGACTGCCCTTGTTTCCAAAGGACCTGACATGACCACCATAACCGCCATCAACGTCTCAGGCTTGCGCGCTCCCGCTGCCGTCGAACCCAGTCCTTCGACTCGCTGGAGTGTCGCGCAGGTCGACGCGCTGTTCGCCATGCCTTTCATGGATCTGCTTTACCGTGCGCAGCAGGTGCATCGGGAGAACTTCGACCCAAATATGATTCAACTGTCCACCCTGTTGTCCATTAAGACCGGCGGTTGCAGCGAAGACTGCGGCTACTGTCCGCAATCGGCGCACCACGAAGCGGGGGTGCAAGCCAGCAAATTAATGCCCTTGGACGAGGTCCTGGAGGCGGCAAGAGCGGCAAAGGCAGAAGGAGCCACGCGCTTCTGCATGGGGGCCGCGTGGCGTAGTCCGAAAGAGCGTGACATGGAAAGTTTGACCGAGATGGTGCGTGAAGTGCGCGCGCTCGGCCTTGAAACCTGTATGACTCTGGGCATGCTTGATGCCGAACAGGCGAGCGAGCTAAAGGATGCGGGCCTTGACTACTACAACCATAATCTAGACAGTGCGCCGGAATTTTATGGCAGCATCATCAGCACGCGAACCTACCAAGACCGACTCGATACGCTAGTCAACGTGCGCGAAGCTGGTGTCAACGTCTGCTGCGGCGGTATCGTTGGCATGGGCGAAAGCCGGATACAACGCGCTGGATTGATTGCACAACTGGCCAACTTGGAGCCCTACCCCGAATCGGTGCCGATCAACAACTTGGTGGCCGTGAAAGGAACGCCATTGGAGGGGGCTGCGCCACTCGATCCATTCGAGTTTGTGCGCACCATTGCCGTGGCGCGCGTCACCATGCCGCGTACCCAAGTTCGTCTGTCCGCAGGGCGCGAGCAGATGGACGACGCACTTCAAGCTCTGTGCTTTGCTGCTGGTGCCAACTCCATTTTCTATGGTGACCGCCTGCTCACCACGTGCAATCCACAGACCCAGCGTGACCGCTCGCTGCTGGCACGCCTCGGATTGCGCGTACAGAGCGAACATCCGGCGCAATGTGAGAGCCGATCGGATGAATGAAGTATCCATTCGGCCGCCGTGCGTACTAGGGCGCTCGATCGTCGACCGCGCGTTCCTCGCGGATCCGTATCCGACCTATCGGGCGTTACGCGAGGCCGGTCCGCTGCATTGGAGTGAGGAATTTTTCGGCGGAGCGTGGCTCCTCACACGTCATCAAGACGTCGAGACGGTACTGCGCGACGCACGTTTTTCGGCAAAACGCACCGGCGGCTGGGTCAATGACTTGGAGCACGAGCGCGGTGAACTGAGTCGCTTCCAGCGGCTGTTTGGGCGCGCCCTTCTTTTTCTTGATTCGCCGGATCACTCACGCCTGCGCAACTTGATGCAATCTGCCTTTCGCCCCGATGCGCTGACGCGCTTGCGGCCCGAGATCGAGCGCATCGCAGATGAACTTCTGGACTCTCTGAATGGCGTAGGGCCCTTCGATTTCATCGCTCAGGTGGCGCGCCCGCTCCCCGTGCGGGTAATCTCGCACATTCTCGGTATTGTTGGAGCGGACACCGAAGAGGTCACGATATGGTCGGATGACTTGGCCGACTTCATCGGTGCGCCAACGCCAACACGAGAGCAGGCATGCCGTGCTCAGTCAAGCCTGTTGGCGATGACGCGCTTTCTTCAGGATCAACTGGAGACCAAGCGCACGGCCCGTGGCGATGACTTACTGAGCGCGTTACTGCTGCAGCGAGAACGCGGCACGCTTCATGACGATGCTGAACTACTGGCTCAGTGCGCCATGTTGTTGTTCGCCGGACATGAGACTACGCGAAACCTCCTTGGCAATGGCATGCAGGCGCTGCTGAGCCACACCGAACAATGGCAGCTTCTGGTGAAGGATCCAAATCTGGTGCCAGATGCGGTCCGTGAAATTCTTCGATACGACAGCCCGGTGCAGTACACGGGGAGGCGCGTAATCTCGGATCTTTTGTTCCATGGACAGTTGCTGCGCCGCGGAGAACTGGTTCTGCCCCTCATCGGTGCGGCCAATCGTGACCCGGCGCGCCATGCTGATCCAGAGGAACTGGATGTCAGGCGCACCGACCGGGGCACGCTATCTTTCGGCTCCGGTCCTCATGTCTGCCTCGGCGCCGCGTTAACTCGCATTGAGGCAGACGTGGTATTCCGCCAAATGCTTGCCCGGTGGCCCGATCTACGCCTAGCAAGCGCCGAGCCACAGTGGTTTGCAAACCCAGCCTATCGCGGGTTGAAAACTCTATCGCTGCGACCTGCCATGTAGGTATTGTGTTGGCGCCGGTGCCGATTTGAGCCATGCGCCGGGTTTGCCATAAGCCGGTTGGAACGCGCCGAAATTCAAGCCTGACGCCACACGAAGCGTGTTTTCGATGGCGCAGTCGCCGATCTGTTCGTGCCGAACGAAAATTGCCCCCCTTTTGAAGGTTATGCCGACGCAAAATTGACCCGGGTGTTTCACCTACCCTGCTGCTTTTTTAGGCATGGGGGCAGGAGTGATCACCATGGACATGATTGGCAAGATTCAGCGAATGCATTTCCGCCAGCACAAATCCGTTCGAGAGATTACCCGCAGTACGGGGCTGTCGCGCGACACGCTGCGTACCTGGCTACGCCAGCCTAGCGATGTCGTACCGCAGTACGCGGCGCGGCGAACACAACCCTCACTGCGCATTTCAGTGATCGTGGACGCCTGTTTCAGTCTGATCGTGGACGGCGTTTCAGCGTGATCGTGGACGCGCCGGGGTGCGCGCAAGCGATGGGTTTCAATGTATCTCAATCGTCCACGATCCGTCTGAAACGGTTGTCGCGAAGCGGTCGGTGAGGGGCTGCTGCGCAGCCTTATCCACGGCGGCGGACGGCGCTTGCGACGGACCGGCCGCCGCGGTGGATAAGGCGTGTTCGGCGCGGCGGTGGCGGCGGTTCTGGGGGATCATTGGTCTTTGTCCTTCTCGCGCAGCGAGGGGCCTTTGAGCTCGATCTTGTGGCTGCTGTGCACGATGCGGTCGAGGATGGCGTCGGCCAGGGTGGGGTCGTCGAGGTAGGCGTGCCACGCCTTGACCGGAAGCTGGCTGGTGATCAGCGTAGAGCGGCTGCCCACGCGGTCGTCGAGCAGTTCGAGCAGATCGTTGCGCTCGGCAGCGCCCATGGGCGCGATGGCGAAGTCGTCAATGAGCAGCAAATCCAGCTTGGCCAGTTGCGTCATACGCCGCGCATAGCTGCCGTCGCCGTGGGCGACCTGCAGTTCGCCGAACAGGCGCGCCGAGCGCGTGTAGAGCACCGAGAAGCCTGAACGCGCGGCCTGATGCGCCAGGGCGCAACCCAGCCAAGTCTTGCCGCACCCGGTGGCGCCGGTGATGAGCACGTTGTGCGCCTGGCGCAGCCAGTCGCCGCCGGCCAGGTTGGCCACGAGGTGACGGTCGAGGCCGCGGCTGGCGCGCCAGTTGATGTCCTCCACGCAGGCTGCCGCGGCTCGTTCACCAGCGTCAAGTAACTCGTGTGGCGCATCGACCACTTCGTCGCTGCCGACAACACAACCTGCCAGACCTTCAAGTTAACCGCAACGGTCGATTTGATCCTTGAAAAATTGCATCGCCATTGTCCACCTGTTACTGAGACAACACACTAGCAGCGAAGCGAATAACACCGAGGAAGTTGCGGGCGTTCTTGCCGTAGATGGTGGCAACGCTGCGATATTGCTTGAGCTTGCTGAAGAATTGCATAACCAGATACCGTGTCCGGTACAGCCGACCTTGGGGCGCTCAAGTGGTACTCGTCCTGAGATCAACAGCGCCCCTGAAGCAACGTGGGCATGACCGTCGCATGCGACAAGACATCGACTGCGGGCGCTGATGCACGCCAATCCCAATCTGTCAAATCAAGCACCACCGTGAACAATTTCACGGGGTTTGTAGAAATCTATTGCCCCACGGGACAAATACCCTTGCCCTGTATCTTGAAGCAGCGATAGATTGATTGAAATTTGACGAAAATACAATTCGTAATAACTTATTAGGTTGTTATTTTGATAATTCTCAATGAAAAAAGATCCCTTCAGCAGCAAACCATGGTGTTCGTTCATTGGGGGTATCGTGCGAAAAGTGACAAGGCGGCGGCGCCCAATCACCAAGTATGCCCGGGTATATCCGTCACTCCCTCGCGCCGCTTCTGGCCGCGGGGCGACATCAAGGAGATCCTGAGAGTCGAGCAGCCATGACGAAACAATTGCAGCCGCTTTTTGCGGAACCCATCCGTCTCGTGCCAATTGCCGGCGAGCTTGATGAGGCATTCACCTGGCAGGTACTGGCTCTCCCATGCGAACACACGCAGGGCATTCAGGCGGCAGCGCCAGAACGCGAACTCCTACTCGTGGCGCTGGCTGGAGCGCTCGGCGGCTTGATCGATTCCAGCGAGCGTGATCACGTCATGCAACGCCTCATCCAAGACTTCGTCCATGTGTCGAGTCATATTGCGCTGGCCTGGGTATGGATCGGCCCAACCGACGCCAACAGTATTACCCCGCTATTCGTGGCGGGTCGGGCCCGCGCATTCGGAGAGACCTTGCAACTCTCGCGTTCCCGGCTCACCGCACATTGCCCGGTGTTCCAGTGCCTGCAGACGCGCCGCACGACCTATATGTCGATTTCGCCTCGCAGTCCATACAAACCCTGGCGTCGTGCCGCTGCGGACTATGGATTTGAGGAGATGCTGGCTGTCCCGTTCGACCTCGGTACGGAAAGCCAGCAAGGCATAGCCGTATTTTATTCCAATGCCCGGGGTTACTTCAAAGACATCGGCATGCAACCGTTTGTCGCGTTGGCCAAGCTTGGGCAGGTCGCTGCGCATCAAACCACGCTGATTTCACGATTGCAACTGCAAAATATGTTAGATCCGCTGAGCGGCGCGCTCAACCGACATGCGACGGAGCTGGCGCTGCAGGACGAATTTATTCGCGCCCGCGCCAGCATGGATGGGTTTGGCCTGATTCTGCTTGATCTGGATCGATTCAAACTCATCAACGATTCCTATGGGCACCCGGCTGGCGACCGGGTGTTGCAAGAAACAGCTCGCCTGCTCCGTCGTCATGTGCGAGAGACAGATCGGGTCGGACGTTGGGGAGGCGAGGAATTCCTCATCATTTTGCCGCATCAGACCATCGATCAGGTCTTTTCTACTGCCGAACGTCTGCGCTTTGAGATCGAGTCGGCCTATGTCAAGCACGAGGGGCGCCGCATCCAGTTCACTGCCAGCTTTGGCATCATCACCTGGGCTGGCCAGAGTTGCACCCCGGACCGGTTGATCTCTCGGCTGGATTCGTTTTTGTATGACGCTAAACGCATGGGGCGCAACCAGGTACGTGGAGCCGATGGTCGCGGCAGCGAAACGTTGTCATTGGGGGCGCAGATTCAAGAGGCGCTGGAGACCCAGCAGATCCGAGCCGCATACCAGCCGTTGATTGACCTACGTAGCGGTGAAGTGGTTGCGCAGGAGGCGCTGGCTCGCTTGGTTAAGGCCGATGGTACGGTCATGGCGGCGGGGGAGTTCATTGGCGCCGCGCATCGTCTGCGGATGGAATGGCGTATCGATGAAGCCGTCTCACGCCAGGCTCTGGCACATTGCCTGGCACGCGCCCACCAGGGCCAGTCCCTGCAGCGCCATCTCATCAATTGCTCCGCAGACTTTCTCGGCCGTGCGGGTTGCATCGAGACCCTGCTCGAGACTGCACAGCGCAGTTGTGCAGGCTGCGGTGATGTGATGCACGGCAAGAGCAAGCCGGTGATTATTGAGGTCACCGAACGCCAGCTGCTGGGCGATCCGAAAAAAACACGGCAGTTGCTGCAGCCCTTGCTCGACTTCGGTTTTGAGCTTGCTGTGGACGATTTTGGTAGCGGCTATTCATCCTTCCTGTATCTGCTTGATCTTCCGGTGCGCTATCTCAAGATCGAAGGCGAACTGGTTCGTCGGGCCGTGGATGATGTTCGCGCACGCGCCATGGTCGAGTCCATCCAAGCCATGGCTTTCCGGCTGGGCATTTGCACTATTGCAGAAGGCATCGAAAACCAGGTCACCAGCGATTTGATGCGCGATCTTGGCATCGACTGGGGACAAGGTTATCTGTGGGGGCGGCCAGAGATTGCCTGACTCCATACCAACACACAAACAGGAGGAGAAGATGTTTCAAATCGACCATGCATTGTTCGCACCCTGGCCCGCACTGGGCGGTGGAGTGCTGATCGGAGCGGCTGCTGGCATCATGGCGCTCGTGGGTGGCAAGATCATGGGCTGCAGTGGCATTGCCGGCGGCAACTTGCACGATCTGATCGAGGGTGTGCCCACACAGAGATGGCGTTGGGCCTTTCTGCTGGGGGTGTTGTTGGGCACAGTTGGATGGATCGGCCTACTCGGCCCTATAGCCGGAGCCGACCAGCCCATGCCGTGGCTTGGTTACACATTCGGTGGCCTGGCCGTCGGCTTTGGTACCCGCCTGGGTTCTGGCTGTACCAGTGGGCATGGGGTGTGCGGTATTCCGCGCCTGTCCCGGCGCTCACTGGCGGCGGTTGCGCTGTTTTTCGGTACGGCCATGCTCACAGTCTTCATCACACATCACATCATCTGAGGTACCTGCCATGATGAATCTGATTGCCATGGTTTGCGGTGTGCTTTTCAGTTTTGGCCTGCTTATTTCGGGCATGGTTGATCCGGAGAAGGTCATCGGATTCTTGAATATTGCAGGCTCCTGGGACCCGAGTCTGGCCTTTGTGATGCTCGGTGCAATTGTCGTTAACACGATTCCGATGCGCTTGGCCATGCGGCGCAAAGACTCGGTGTTGCTGCATTGCCCGATGGAGCTGCCCAAGGCCTCTCAGATCACATTACGCCTGGTCCTTGGCAGCATGATCTTTGGCATCGGCTGGGGTCTAAGTGGCATCTGCCCGGGGCCGGCACTGGTGAACCTGGGGACTGCTCAGCCCGATCGCTTGGTTTTTTTCATGTTCATGCTCGCGGGGATGGGCGCTTATGAAATCTGGAATCGGTACATGTCGAATCAACGCACCCGCACGCCGCAGCCAGAGCGGGTACTTGATCTCCTGCCCCTGGGGCAGGAGGGACAACGCCCTTTGCGTGCTCAGCTCGTTGGGCAAGGTCCCGATCATCAGATCACAGTGCTCATCGATACGCCGTTGCAAGTGGGAGATCGATGCTGGGTGATGCAGCCCGGCCAATCATTACAGCAGGCGCGCGGCTATATCGTTAAACATTTCCGCCCAGGAATCCGCGAAGGCGATGCAGCGCACGCTATTTTGGTCGCCTATCTCGGCTTGGACATGCCCCCGGTAGGCCAGATCGTTGCGTTGCGAGATAGAGAGATACAGACTCGACTAACCCAGAAGGAACACGCCTGATGAACGCATTGTCCCCGCCTCGTATCCATGAATCAGTACCGCCCGATCTGTCGCTCTGGGTGCTGCCCACCTTTTTACTGGAACCTATTGAAGGCGGGGGCTGGCGTATAAGCGACCAAAACGCCGCTGCTGCAGACTTTGCCGCCTTAGCTGGGATCGATCTGTCCCGGAATCGTCAAGATTGGCTTGCCGAAACAGATGCTCCCGGAACAAAAGGTGATCCATTGGGAGAGCAGACGCGCGTGGCTGTGAGCACCGAACTGACGATCGGTTCGCGCGCCTGCCGCGTGCACGTCATGCCTTGGCCCAGCGCGCCACACCTGCGTTTGATGCAGATTGTTGATCTAACCACGCGCCGATTTGCAGAGACTGTTACCCGGGACGTTATCAATATCGTCAACGGATCGGGTCGTGTGCTAGGGCAAACGGCAGATCAGATCTTTGCAATCATCGAGGGCGTCGAGCAGGGCTTGCGCACCACAGAAACGAGTGAAATTGACAACAGAAACCACGTGGGTTCGCTGGTTGATAACGTCAAATCCATTTCGTCACTTGCCCAGAATATCCGTGCCATCGCTGCGCAGACCAATCTGCTTGCCTTGAACGCCGCCATCGAGGCAGCGCGCGCTGGGGAGGCTGGGCGAGGTTTTGCGGTCGTGGCCGATGAAGTCAAGGGGTTATCACAGCGAGTACAAGCTGCGACACAAAGTATCACCGAACTTGTTGCCGGAATTCGGGATGTATCAAGCGGAATTGCCTCGGCCTGCCATGCCTCGATGCAGTCGGTCGAGTCGTCACATGTTCTCTTGGAACATTCCACCGCTAATGTCATGCAGATGAGACGCGTGTCGCATGTTTCGAGCCTACGTGCCGCAAAAAGCGGGCATCAACTCTTTGTTTTCAGGGTACAGGGCGATTTGGAGCGCCAGCAGCCGACGATTAAACCCGAAGGTCTGACCACGCACCATAGCTGCGGTTTAGGCGAATGGTATGAAGCCAATCGTTTGACGAGTCTTGGCCAAATGCCCAGTTTCCGAGCGCTGGAAGCGCCGCACGCCCGCCTGCACGACCTCGTGCGCGAGTTTGCTTCGCTACTGCATGGCGACGACCGACGCCGGGCGTTAGGGTTGATGCAAAACATCGACCGTGAGCTGGCAGCCACGCTCGAGGCTATCGATGTGCTGGTGCGCGACATTGAGGTCGCGCTAGCATAAAGCGGTGGCTGCGACGCCCCCGACTCTTCGTGACTGCAGAGCTCAGAAATCGGCCGTCGGAATCCTGGCCGCCCGGGCGGCCGGTCAGGATGAGAACGCTGGTTCGCGGGCTCTGGAAGCCGACGGTCAATAACCAGTTGTTGCCGATGGAAACTCAGGGGCAGGAAGACGCGCAATTGATCGGTGTCCTGGTAGACGCCGTCAACACGGTATTGGAACTCGAGGCAGCGGAAATCGAACCCTCTCCAACATTCGGAGCGGCCGTGCATTCAGACTTCATTCTCGGCATGGCCAAACTGGACAAAGTGGGCTTTGTCACTTTGCTGGATCCAGGACGTGTTTTCTCATCAGAGGAAATGGCTGCGCTGGCGCAAGCGGAAAAGCCGCGTCAGATTGAATGGTCAGCGCCGAGCAGCGAGATCAGCCATGTACGCCCGGTAGCTTCTGATGAAGGCGTCAGCACAGACCTTCTCAAGTTTTCACCCAACGTGCCGATATTCAAAAGACGAGACGCGTCGTTTCGAATCACTGCGCTTGCAGGAAATGGAAGAGACAGATGGATAACTTGGACAACTCAGTGCTGAGCCGTAGGACCTTTTTGTTGAGCCTTGGAGTGTCTAACAATCTTGCAGCATGCAGCCTTACGACGAAGTCTGCAACCAGAACCCGTCCATCGGTCTGACAGGGGCCACCTCGGTCTCGATTGCGCTCGGCAAGTTCTTCAGTTGAAACGGACTCAATCCATCGATTGCACTTTCAGGTTTGCCATTCAACCTGGGGGGCATCCCTATTACGGTTCAAGTTAGCCATCCATGCCCGCAGCTCCAACCTTACCCAGCCAGCGCCTGATCCGATCCATCGCAGAAAAAGATCTTCCTGCTTTTGGTTTGACCTTGCAAGAAGTATTGACGGCAGCGGACAGCGATGTCTTGTCAGGCCACCAGATGGCCGAAGTGATTCTGCGAGATCCGGCATTGACCTCGCGGGTGCTGCGCGCCGCCAACGCAGCGCACCTTGGCCATAGCGGCCATGCCAAGGTCGTCACGGTCAGCCGGGCGGTTGTCATTCTGGGGGTCAATGCGATTCGCTCACTCTGCATTTCTGCATTGACGGTTGAAACACTCTCCGCTGCAAGCCAGTACGGACACCGGGTTCAAGAGGCGCTGGGCCGATCACTGCATGCCGCGGTGCAGGCACGCGACCTGGGCAGACGCCAGCAGATGAACAAGGACGCCGTGGAGCGTTTGTTCGTCGAAGCCTTGCTGAGCGGCATTGGTGAAATGGCGTTCTGGTGTTTCGGAAACGAGATGGCCGATCAGCTCGAGCGTGAACTGCAATCAGGCACGGCACCAGCCAAAGCCGAATCGAAGGTTTTGGGGATCACCCTGACGCAATTGGGGCGCGAGCTTTTGCAAAACTGGAGCCTGGCATCGGTGCTTCAGGATTCCCCCGAAGTCGCTTTGGCACGCCAACTCAGCCTGGTTTCTCCTCAGGGCTGGTTGATCTCAGCGACGCGGCAAACAACGCGCGACATCGCTGTGCTGCTCAAAACCCCGGACGCCGAAACGCTGGAATTCCTGCAAGCCAATGCGACGGAAGCCGCCGCGTTGGCGACCGCACTCGGAGCTCGCCAAGCGGCTCAAGTGATTCCTGCAGAGCTACAGCACAGCGAGGAGATTCTGGACACACTCGCCCCAGATGAGAAAGGCTATTTCCACATGCCCGTCATCCACCAACAGTTGCGGGTACTCACCGAAATGGGCCATGTCGCCACGTCGCGAAAGGACCTTCCCATATTGCTGGAAACCTGTTTGGAAGGGTTGTACCGCGCGGTCGGTCTCGATCGCTGCGTGTTTTGCCTCTTGTCTCCAGATCGGACCCGACTTCAAGCCAGGGTGGCCACTGGACCCGCAACAGACAGCCTGCGGCAGCGCTTCCAATGGGAATGGGGGGCTGAGATGGAATCCTGGCTGAAACCCCAGATGGTCATCTGGCATGACGTCAACACGCCAGGTCCGGATTTTTTGACCCGTGCCAGTGAAACCCTGGACTGTTTCACAGGGACGTTCTCCATTGACCAGAAAGCGGTTGGCTTTTTTTATGCCGACCGAAAACCTTCTGGCCGTCCCCTGACTCCCGCGGGTTTTGAGGGCTTTAGCAGCCTGGTTGCTCAGGCCGAATTGGTCATGCGGGCGCTTCCAAGATGAAATGGCGGTGGTTGCCGGATCAAGGAGCATCGCCCCAAAGTCTGCGCCGAACCGGAAATTCATCACAAGAGTGCGACATCTTCAAGATCAGGGCCTGTGTAGGATTGTGTGATCGACTTTACAAACTGCGGCGCGCCTCCCGTAAATTCAACTCGATAGCCCCTGCAGGGCATTCCTTCATTTCATCCATGCAGCGCATTCTCATTTCCGGCCGACGAACTGGCCTGCATTCATTCAGCGCAGGCATCACGCGCAGCAACCCCCTATGAAGGCGTCCTTGCGCAAAACCGCGGTTCGCGTGCTGCTCTGGCTGCCCGTCGCTTTCACGGTGATCTGGTTTATCAACCAGGAGCGGCTGGATTTCGAGGAAGCGCGTGAGGTGGTGAGCGAGCAAGCCCGGCATGCCGCTTTGGCCGAGGGACAGGTGATCCAACTGCGGCTGATGCAGCAATTTCAACAATTGGCCTTTGTCGCCAAGGCCATTGTGGGCGAACAAGCGCCAGAAGTACTGAACTCCCGGGCGCAGGCTCTGCTTCGACGCTATGTTGCAAATCACCCTGAGATCCTCGCGATCAATGTTCTGACCTCCGATGGCGAACGTATCGCCTGGTCGAGTTACGCGCAATCCACCAAGCCGATCTTTCGCCCGGAGGATTTCACGGCACTGCCTGGCCGGCCCGATGAGTTTCTGGGACAAGACCACTATGCCAAGCGCTTTCACGCCGACGTGATGTCGATGCGCTATCGCATGCGAGATGCGCACGGCCAGGCCTTGTATTTCATTGGCACGCCCTATCGCATCGATGCCCTGCTCGCTGGGTTGTCCCCCCAGGGCTGGACGATGAGCGTGCTGGATCAGCGCGATGGTCGTCTGATGAAAAGTCCGACGGCAGGGCCTGTACCGCAGTCAGCCTACTGGAGCGATCACAGTGTCGTGGAGCCCATCAACGGGTTGCCCCTTTTTGTGAGGGTGGCCTGGCCCAGAGCAAAGGTCTGGCAGCTCTATCGCCAGGGGCTGGCGTTACGTTTGTTTGGGCGCTTCATTGTTCTCGGCCTTTTCGTTCTTGCGGCGTTTGCCATCAGCCGCCTGTTGCGCAGCAGAGAGCGTCTTTTGGAGAAGAATGCTCGCTTTGCGAGGTTCAACGCCTTATTGGCGCACATCAATCAAGCAATCGCACAGGCCAGTGATGTGTCCGATCTGCTGGAAAGAGCCTGTCGTCTCGCGGTACGCGATGCTGGCATTGCACTGGCCTGGATTGGTCGCCCCGATTCACAGGGCCGCTTCGTTTTTTTGGCCAAGGCCGGTGCGGCAGTCGATTACGTTAAAGATCTCACCCTAAGTTCCGATGCCTCGGTGCCGGAGGGGCAGGGGAGTGCGGGTGTGGCCTGGCGCGAAGATCGGGCGATTTTCACGAGTGACGCACAGCACGCGGCTTCTCTGAGCCCTTGGCGTGAACGCCTGCAACGCTTCGGCCTGAATGCCGGAGCCGCGCTGCCCTTGCGCCGCAGCAAAACCGTATGGGCGGTGTTGCACCTTTACTTCGTGGATTCCGCGGCAGTCACTCCCGATCTGCAGCGGATCTTGCTGGATTTGGCCGACGATCTGTCTAACGGTCTCGATCGACTTGACCAGCGCCACAGCCAGATCAGACTGCAACGGCAACACGCCAGTCTGCTGGGCAATACGGTCGCGGGTGTGGTGATGGTTCGTTATCCGGGGGCCATCATTGCCGAGGCGAACGAGGCCGTCGCCCGCATTTTCGGCGCCCCCAGTGTTCGAGAGCTATTGGGGCGCAAAGTGGGGGATGTCGCTCCCTCTTTGCTGGACGACCGCATGGTTCAGGCGACAAGGGTGGCACTCAAGGAGGGACAAGTCACACTGGATGCGTTCGATATTTTGCGGCTCGATGGTCAGCAGGCTTGCATTGCAATCTCCGGTCGGCGACTTGAATCGGACCCTGGGGATTCAACCCATGTGGTGTGGACGGTGGTTGATGTCACAGAACGCCAGCACCTGGTGCGGCAACTGGAACAACTCAGTCGCGCAGATCCGCTAACCGGCTTGCCCAACCGGCGAGCGCTGGAACAACATCTGGATCGCGCGATCGACCGCGCGTCGCGATTGGGCTGCGCCGTTGCGGTCGGCCTGATCGATTTGGATGACTTCAAGGCCGTAAACGACCGCTATGGCCATGAGATGGGGGATGTTCTGCTCAAACAACTCGGCGAGCGCCTTCTGGCGTGCACGCGGGGTTCGGACTTGATTGCCCGGCTGGGCGGCGACGAGTTTGTGCTCGTCATCGAAGATATTGATCCCGAAGACGCCATGATGCAGTTGAGCGTCATTTTTGGGCGACTCCATCAAACCGTCGAGACGCCATTCGACCTTGGGGAGGAACGCTCTGCCAGTGTCGGTATGAGTATGGGGGTGGCCCTGGCGCCAAAAGACAGTGGCAACGCCGACTCGCTCCTGCGCCTGGCGGACGCTGCGATGTATCGCATCAAAGCTCGCAAATCCTCGCGCACTCAGTGGTGGGGGCTTGTGAGTCTGGAGCATTTGGATGATGCGCCGGAGCCGCCGTTTGACCCCTTTGGCTCCGATGCGCAGATGCTGCTTGACCCGATCCACGATCTGCTGGAGTTGGTCGAGCGAGATTTTGTGGAGACTTTCTATGTCGAACTCGCGCAACGCGCCGAGACGGCGGCCATTCTTTCCGCGTTGAACGACCAAGAGTTGGCGCGGCTGAAGTCCCGGCAGGCGGCACACTTGCGTTTCCTGCTGGACTCAGCGACGACGGCTGCGCAGATTCAGGAGCGCGGAAGTCATCTTGGCACTGTCCATGCATTGGTTGGCGTTGCATCGTCTTGGTTGAGTGTCTCGATGCAGCTCTATCGCGACCTGCTGCATTGGCACTTGGACGCCAGCGACAGAGGTGCGCGGGAGCGCGGCCGATTGCAGCGGATCTTTGATGCCCGCGTCCAAATCGACCTGCAGAGCCAGCTCGATGCCATGCTGGTCGTACAGAACGCCTACAACGCTTATCTGGCCCGCCCGTTGCCCCGCCCGGGTCAGGCATGGTTTGACGTGATAGAAGGCAAGCTTCAAGCCCTGGGGGCCCTACCAGGTTTGCGTGGATGCACCCTGTTGCGTCCAGATGCGATGGGGAAGTTTCAGGCGCAGGGCAGTGCAGGAGATGCTGCCAATTCAATCGTCGACGTCCTCTCTACGCCAAGGTTGCAACCATCGTTGGACGCGAACAGTCAAACGGGTATGGGATTGGCCGCGCAAGCATGGCGTAACGAATCGATTCTGACGGCCAGAAACTACGAAAGCAGCTTGGGCTTGGCGCCCTGGGTTGAGTATGCAGCGCGTTTGAATATTCGCAGTATGGCGGCGATTCCGCTGATGCGCGCTGGACAGACCGACTCGGTACTGGTCCTTTACGGCGCCTATCCAAACCAGTTCGATACGCAGCAGGGCCACACCTTTCTTGCCGCACTACAAAACCGCTGGAATCTGGTTGACGATCTGCTGCGCAAACGGTCGCCTGTTGTCGGGCAACGTGAAGCCGCTCAGTACCGCCAATGGCTTTACGCGGATGGTTTGAGGATGTTTGTGCAACCCGTGGTTGATCTGATCGACGGTCGTTTGAGCAAGGTCGAGGCGCTGGCTCGGCTGGTTTCGCCTGAGGGAAAGGTCATCGCTCCGGGGCAGTTTCTGCCTGCGCTGCGCGATGCCGACTTGGACGCGCTGTTTCGCATGGGGCTGTCCCAGAGTTTGGAGCGGCTGGCGCATTGGCGGGCCCAAGATATGGACATCGATCTGTCCATCAACCTGCCCCCTTCCACGCTTTTGCACCCGGACTGTATGCAATGGATCCAGCAATCTTTGCGTGAGCACGCCATCGCGCCGCATCATCTCGTCTTGGAACTGCTGGAATCGCAAGAGGTCGATGAGATTTTGCGTGACGAAGCGATATCCAGGCTGGGGCAGTTGGGCGTTCAGTTCGCCATTGATGACCTTGGCTCTGGTTTCAGCAGCCTGAAACGGCTGGCCAGCCTTCCATTTGATGTCATCAAGGTCGATCAGGGCATCATTCTCGACATCGAGCGCGACCCGGTGAAAGCACTGACTTTGGTGCGCACCGTGGTGCAGATCGGGCGAGATTTTGAGAAGGAAGTTGTGGTCGAGGGCGTCGAAAATGACGGGATCATCGAGGCCGTGACGGTGCTGGGCGCCAAATTCGGTCAAGGCTACGGCATCGCACGCCCCATGCCGAGTGAGCAGTTGCAGGACTGGGCGGTACAACACGCCATGCACAGGAGAACGAACAGCTCGGATCCCGCACCATTGCAGTTTTCCACGCCATTGGGCGCATTGGCTTACCACTGGATGGACGCCCACGGAGCCTCTCCGAACCAAATGCATCGATCAGAACCGTGCCCCCTCAATGCCTATCTGAGCCGCTTCGGCGCTGAGGCAGCAGAGGCTGAGTCCTATCACGCCATCTTCCGTGAAGCACAAGATGAAGAAGTGCGAAAGGCAGCCAGTAAGAAACTCACGGCCTGGCTTGTCGAGAAGGTGCGTTTGCACCACAAACAATGAATTCGTCGAGGTACAAATCGGAGCTGGCGCTCGTCAGGGCACAGAACATCGACATCTCGAATTTCGAGGAACAAGCAACAGATTGACCGTATCGGGCCGACACCGGCCATGCGCCGGACTTGATCCCGTGGGTGTCCGCAAATCGGCCAGAGCCTCCTATCAGTCAGACCATTGCACCGATACGTCTGCTCAGGTCACACATAGGTGACATTCGTGTTGTGCACGCTTCGAATTTCCACCATCGTTTCTAGCGTAGAGGTGCTGTCGATCCACGCTGGCCTATTGGGCAGTTCGTGTTTCACCTGCAAGTATTTACGTAAAGTGAACGTCCAGCGCTCTGACCGATAAAGCGCACCTTGGTCAAAGCGGATCGTCGGCCAGTAGAGTCGAGAGTTAGCTTGCTGCTACTTACTGGGCCTGTAATGCCGTACGCAACGCGAGTGCACCTAGAACGATGAACATGACGGCCGCGACGGCATGGATCCAACGGCTCGGCAGCCGATCCGCAAATCGGTGTCCGAACAGCACTGCCGGCACGTTCGCCAGCAGCATGCCCAGCGTCGTACCAGCCACCACTGGAATCCATTCGCTGAAGCGCGCAGCCAGCGCGACGGTCGCCACCTGGGTCTTGTCGCCCATCTCGGCGAGGAAAAATGACAGCGCGGCCGTCAGGAAGATGCCGCGCGCGCTGCGTTTGGACAGGTTCTCCTCATCCAGTTTGTCAGGGACCAGTATCCACAGCCCCATGACGACGAAGGACAGGACGACGGCCCAGTTCAGAACCGACGGTTTCAAGGTGTGGGCGAGCATGTCACCCACACCGGCGGCGATCCCATGGTTCGCCAGGGTCGCGATCAAAATACCCAGGATGATGGGAATGGGCGCGCGATAGCGGGCCGCCAGCAGCAGGGACAAGAGTTGTGTCTTGTCACCGATCTCAGCTAGGGCGACCAGAACGGTTGATGTGAGGAAAGGATGCATGCGTTAAACATTATCGGATAGGGGGGTAGGCTATCATAGGGATATGAGCCATACCATCCGCCAGAAAGCCAAGCTGCTGAACCGGGTGCGTCGTATCCGGGGGCAGGTCGACGCCATCGAGCGCGCACTTGAGTCGGAAGCCGGGTGCGAGCAAGTGCTGCATGTCGTCGCCGGTTGCCGCGGCGCTCTCAATGGACTGCTCGGCGAGGTTGTCCAGGAACATATCCAGAGCCATCTTGTCGAGCCGTTGAAGGGCAAGAATCCGATGGCTGCCGACGCGGCCGAGGAGCTTGCTGACGTGTTCAGGAGCTATTTCAAATGAACGCCATTCCACAACTTGCCGTACCAGACCACGAGCATGTTTTCCTGGGCGAGGGCCACGACCGAAACGCACACAAAACCTGGTGGGTGATCGCCCTGTGCAGCGTCGTGATGGTGATTGAGATCGTCGGTGGCTTGCACTTCGGCTCCCTCGCCCTGATCGCCGACGGCCTGCACATGAGCACCCACGCAGCAGCGATGCTCATTGCGGCCGTGGCCTACACCTATGCGCGACGGCATGCGCGCGACACGCGTTTCAGCTTTGGCACGGGCAAGGTCGGCGACCTCGCGGGTTTTTCCAGCGCGATTATCCTGGCGATGATCGCGCTGCTAATTGGCTATGAGGCCGTCGACCGCCTGCTCCATCCTGTGCGCATTGGTTTCAACGAGGCTATCGCGATCGCCTTCCTCGGACTGATAGTAAACATTGTCAGCGCCTGGATGCTCAGTGGCGGCGACCATGGTCACCACCACGGCAATGGCCATGCGCACGACCACTCCGGTCATGCACATGACGACGAGCCGAAGGTTATTGACACCCCGGCCGGACGCCTGCAGTTGAGCATCTTCGAGGATGGGGTTCCTCCGCGCTTCCGGGTGCGCTCTCTCCAAGAGCCAGGGAGTGCGCAGCCCCTTTGGGCGGCTGATGTCATGCTAACCACGGTGCGCACCGGCGGGGAAGAGCAGCGCTTTGCCTTGCGTGACGTAGGTGACTGCTGGGAGTCAGTCGAGGAGATTCCCGAGCCACACGATTTCAGCCTGCACGTGAAGCTCGGGGCGCGCTTCGAGTCGTTCGGCGCCACGCTGCATTACGAAGAACCCATACCCCATACACATGGCGGGCACCACCGAGACCACAACATGCGTGCAGCGTTTGTGCACGTTGCGGCGGATGCGGCAGTCTCCGTCCTTGCGATCCTGGGCTTGGCCGCAGGCAAATTCTTCGGCTTGAATTTCATGGATCCGGTCATGGGCATCGTCGGGGCATTGGTGATCGCCAATTGGTCATTCGGCCTAGTCCGCGACACGGGTGCGATTCTGCTCGACATGAATCCAGACCGTCGGCTTAGCCATGACATCGCGACGCTGGTGAAGGCGCAGGGTGACAGCATCCGCGATCTGCACCTCTGGCGCCTGGGCCCGGGCCACTTGGGCGCGATCCTCGCCGTGCAAAATCATGACGGCGAAAGGGATTGTGTTCATTACCAGCGCCTGCTCGCCCGCTTTTCCGATCTTTCCCACGTGACCGTTCAAGTCACGCGCTAGATGTTCCGGGTGTTCATGGGAAGAGGCCCTTTCCCTTGCGCGCCTAGATGGGAATTAGCGCCGACGCCGATTTGAGCCATGCGCCGGGTTTGCCGTGAGCCGATTGGAAAGCGCCGAAATTCAAGCCTGCCGCTGCACGCAGTTCGTTTGCCATGGTCAGATGGCGGCTCACCAGAATCATCGAACGGCATTAGATGGCCGACAGCGGCCTTTCTTTCGCTCGGCCCGACCGAGCGCTAAGGCCGATCAGCAGTCCCCCAAAGAGTCGGTTCGACCCCGAACACCAGCGCGCCGCCTCGTCCGATCGACACGCCGCCGCCGGTGGCGGCTTTCGATTGAAAGCGACGACGGGTTGAAGCGGGAAATACGGCGGGTCTGATCAAACGCCGCACCATCCGTCCCCACCCTGCAGAGTCAGGGCATGGACACGACCCAGCTCACCCAGTTTCTCGACTTCGCCCGTCTGCAGGATGTGCACATCGACCCGCAGCGTCTGCAGGTAGATGGCCGTATTCACCGCGCCGACGTGGGCGACCGCCCGAATGGCAGGAACGACGCAGCCTATCTGCTGCGCGAGGACGGCACCGGCTGGGTGACCAACTTCAAGGCCGAGGGCAAACCCATCGCCTTTCGCCCGGAGCTGGCGCGGGAACGCACGCCTGTAGAACAACAAAAGGTTGAAGCCGAACGCGTCGCCTGGCTGCGGCAACAAGCTGAGCGACAAAAGGCCGCAATTTCCGACAGCCTGGCGCGCTGGGAGGCCAGCCATGAGCCGCAGAACTTTCCCTATCTTCAAAACCCCGCACTGCCCACAGCTGGGCTGCGGCAGCACAGTGCGCAATTGCTCGTGCCCATGCTCAAGCTCACCGCCGGTGAACCCGGCTGGGTTGGCACACAGCGCATCGCCTGGGCCGAACCGGGCCAGTCTGCCGACAAACGCTTCGTCGCGGGTACGCCGACACAGGGCGCCTTCGCCGTCATCCCCATCGACGGTCAGGACGCCGAAGCGCCACTGCGCGCCTTCGAGACCGCCAAAACCGCCCCGCATGTCGTGATGTGCGAAGGCATCGGCACCGCGCTGGCCCTCCATCAGGCCACAGGCCTGCCCGTCATTGCCGCGCTCTCGGCGCAAAACCTGCCCGATGTCGCCCGCGCCCTGCATGACGAAATGCAGGGCCGCATGACTCTCTACGCCGACAACGACGGCGAGCGTGCTGCCCACAAAGGACAGATCAATGCCCTCAAAGCCGCCCGCATCCTCGGCAGCGCCCGCACCGCTATCGCCCTTCCCGAAAAAATCTCCGGCGTCACACCCCCCGGCTACGACGCCCGCGACCAACTCCGCGACAGCGGCCCGGATGCGATCCGCGCCACCCTGGATCGCGCGGTCCCGCCGTGGATTTTCCAGCGCAGCCATCCCGGCCTCGCGCCATCCGCCGGGCAGGGGCGTCAGCCCTTGTCCCCCACTCCCTATCTCAAGCAGGAGAAACCGATGGAACCACAAGCTGAAATCGAACCGCAGCAGAAACCCGCCCCCGATGAACTCGCCCCTCTCCAGCAAGCTGTGAACCTGAAGCGAGCGGAGTTCGCCGACCTCAACGCGGCCCTGGAGCAAGTCGAGTCCGAAAAGGAGCCGAAGCCAGAGCAAAAAGTGGCGGAAGTCAGCGACGCAGAGAAAGAAGCCGCCTTGTTGAATGCCTGGCGCGAAGCGGCCCAGCCCGCCCGCGAAATTCGCACCAAGGCCTGGCATGACCTGAACGCGCAGCATCAAGCTGCGCGGGAATCCCTGTTTTCCGGTCTGGCTCAGCAACGCGCCGAAACCGTCAAGAATGGGGGCGATCCCGATGTGCAGACGTTCGAGGCCGCCAAGCAAATCGAGCATCTGCAGAAACAGCAGGCCGCCGAGCGCAAGACCCTGGCCAGCAGCCTACCTCTCGTTCCGACCCTGCGCGAGTTTCTGGAACCTCGCGCCGAACACGACCCCGCCGCCGCCCGTCTGCTCGAACAAGAAAAACGCCGCGATCCCGCGCAGCAAAGCATCCGGGGCCGGCGCACCGCCGCGATGGAACCCGAAGTGCTCGATGGCCTGACCCACGACATCGAGGACGGACCGCCGAAGTGCGTTCACTATGCGCGCGATGGCGAGCGGGTGATGACAGACCGCGGCGAGCGGGTCGATCTCTACCACGTCGATGACCGCGAGATCGAGGCCGCCCTGCGTCTTGCCGAGCAGAAGTACGACATGGACAAAGGGCTGCAACTCAACGGCAGCCGCGAATTCCAGGAGCGCACCGCCGAGATTGCCGGTCGCATGGGTCTGAAAGTGCAGAACCCCGAACTGCAACAGACCTGGCAGCTCGGCCGCCTGCAAACCCTGCAGAGCGAAGAACTCGGTGCAGACACAAGACTCACCGCGCCAGCAGTCGGCAAGGGCAGCGTCGAAGCGGCCCGCGCAGATCATGGCGGCGACAGGCGCGCCTACACCGTCGATGCACAAGCCATGCAGGCCGAAGCCTTGCTCGGCAAGCTCGACATCCACGGCTTCGACGCCCTCGAACGCGCCTCGCGCGATCAGCCCCTCACGCCAGAGCAGCGCACCCAACTGCAGGGCCATGACGAACAGACCCGCCTGATCGACGACAAGGATCGCCTCACCCCGCTGGGCGAGCGCGTGACCGAGCGCATGTGGGCCAAGATCGAGACCGAACGGGAACAGCTTCAGCAACAACTGCGCACCCGCAACATCGACGAAGAGCTGAAAAAACGCGAAGCGCAGGAACAAAAGCAAGAGCGCACCGAAGAAAAGGCGCAGGAAAAAGCCGTGGAACGTGAAGTCGTCGCCCATGAGCGCGCCGAAGAACGCGAGGTCGAAGCGCCGCAGCGCGCGCCTGTCCGTTCCCGACCGCGGCAACCCAGCCGCGACATGAGCCTGGGCGGCTGAGCCTCCTGTCCCCACTCCACAGAGTCTCTCCGTGGCGCGTCGTGCGCCACGGCCTATCTCACAGGAGCCCGTCATGCAAAACCCCGAAACCCCAGCCGTCGTCCCTGCGGACGGCGCCCCCGAGTTTGAGTCCATCTTCGTCCCTGACCGCGCCACGGCCGAAGCGCTCGGCGCGGACTTCGAAGATGACACGCAAACGGAGGCTGATCATGGCTGAGAACATCAAACCCGATCACCCCGTCAAACCGCCGCGCGACCTGCGCCAGGAACTCACCGACAAACTCGTTCAGACCTTGGAGCAGGGACAGATTCCCTGGGACAAGCCCTTTGCCGCGTTGCGGGCAGGTCTGCCGCGCAATATGGAAACCGGCCGGGAATACCGTGGCGGCAACCGCCTCATGCTGATGCTGGAGCAAGCCGATCGAGGTTACACCGATCCGCGCTATGGCACCGTCAAGCAGATCAACGCCCTGGGCGGGCGCATCAAAAAGGGCGAACACGGTCTGCCCGTCGAGCTGTGGAAAGAACAACCCTTCTATGCCCGCAAGGACATCAGCGTCACGCTCAACGGCATGCGGGTGAAGGTGTTCAGCGAGAAGAACGGCCGGGCGGCGGTCGGCATGCCGACTGACAAGGACGCCACCCTGCACGTCAAGACCACCGATCTGCGCGTGCAGCGCCGCACCGAACAAGGCCCGCAACATCTGAGCTGGGACAAGGCGCGCGAACTCGACACCTGGACATCACGCGTTCACACCGTGTTCAACGTCGCGCAATGCGAGGGGCTGAAACTGGAGCCCCTGGCACCTACCCCGACCTTCGACCCGGTGACGCGAGGCGAGTCGCTCAAGGAGGCCATGGCGCGCGATGGACTCAGCTACGGCGAGCATCCCGAGCACGCCTTTTATTCGCCCAAGCGTGACCAGGTGGTTCTGCCTCCACGCGGCGCCTTCAATTCCGAGTTGGGCAAGGAGGAGGGCGCGGCGCGCTACTACGGCACGCTGCTGCACGAGATCGGCCATGCCACCGGCGCAGCGCACCGTCTGAATCGTGAAGGAATCACCGGCGGTCACCGCTTCGGCTCCGAGGGCTACGCCAAGGAAGAGCTACGCGCCGAGATGTTCAGCCTGTTCGCCGCCGCCCAGACCGGCATCCCGCATGACGCCGAACGTCACGCCGCCTACGTTCAGGATTGGGCCAAGGTGCTCAAGAACGACAAGAACGAAATCTTCCGGGCCGCAGCGGAAGCGGGCAAGGCGGTGGATTATGTGCTCGCCAAAGAGCAGTCCCTGCAGATCACGCAGGAGCGACAGGCTTCTGCAAGGGCAGCGGAGATGGCTGCAGAGCCTGCGCAGCAGCCAGAATCGGCGCAAGGCAAGCTCAAGACCGTCGAAGACATCGGCCCGAGCGTAGACGGCGGGCTGAATCCAGATGCAGGCAAACCCACGGGTAAACCGCCAACCCTGCATGATGCCCTGGAGGCCAGCGGGTGGAAGCGCACGCAGGGCGGTTCCTATGAAAAGACCTTCCTGCTGGACAAGGAACCAAACAAAGGCGGCGAGTTCACGCACGGCAAGGGAACCGTCGAGAAAATCCTGAACGTCAACACCCAGTCCAGCGGGTTTGTGATTGCACAGGGATGGGACGACATTCCCGTCCCCGTCATGGACGGCTTGTCGCCCACGGAGCGCGTCGCTGAACTCGACCACGCGGCCAAACAGCTTCTGATGGCTGAGCATGGAAAAAGTCTGGGCGTGACGGCCATTCGCGGCAAGGGTGAACCAGAGGTTCAACCCGAGCCCCCGGCGCACGACAGGATGCAGGAGGCACTTCTGCGTGAAAACGAATTGCTGTCCAAGCAGCCTCACGAACTGACCTTTGCCGAGTTCGCCACCGTTGCCACGGCGCAGAAACTCGGCCCTAACCATGGGCGGGAATGGGCCGTGTTCAACGGCAGCGCGCAGCGCGGCGAACTGATGGGCTACGCCGAGGGCCCGACCGCGAACGATGCGCTGCGCATGATGCACAAAAACCGGGTCAACAACGCGCTGTACGACAACATGCCTGATGCGGTTCATCCGCCGGGCATGGAACCAAAGAGCATGCCGCCTCAGCAGGTACTTGACGAATACCCCGATCTGAAAGAGAAGTTCGCGCCGGCAATCGAAGAGCATCGTCAGATGCTCGCCAAGGAAGACCGAAAGGCAGCCGAGTACCGGGAGATGACGGAACCCAGCGCCTACGAAAAAGCCGTCCAGAACTTTGTTGCGAATGGCGGCAAGGAGCCAGAAGCGCGCCGCATCCTGGACAGCGAGATGGCGGGTGATGTGTCGCCCAAAGCGCTTGCCGATGCTCTGGCGTTCCACTGCTTCGCCGACGCCGTAGGCGCCGACAAACTGGCTGCCGACATCCTCGCCGAACAAAACCGCAAGGTTCTCGACAAGGAGGACCGCAAGGCAGCCGAGTATCAGGTGATGAAGCAGGCTGAGCAGGGAGCAGGCAAGGACAAGTCCAACGCGTCCGATCGATCCGCCGAGAAATCCTCCGAACCGCCCGAGGCTGACAAACCCGAGCGCCCAGCCCGTCCCCGTCTGCGCCAGTCGAACCGCAAGGCCGCGGCGATGGAACGCTGAACCCAGCACGCCCAGCGGCCGGTGGCGCAAAACCGCCGCAGCGCGCGACCGGATTCCTTCCCCCCTGTTGGCGATCCTTGCCGGGGCGCACGCCGACTGGCCCACGTCACGGGCCGCCCCCAAACCTTTCCAGGCAGCACGACCATGAGCACCGCATCCGAAGCCATCTACCACATCCCCAAGGCGCAGAGAGACATCACCCGCTTCGTCTGGACGGGTCTGGGCCTGTTCATCATGATCGTGCTGCTGTCCACCTGGGCGGCCACCGAATACGCCGCCTGGGCCTTCGGTTTCACCCCGGCACTGGGTGCGCCCATGATCCCGCCGTGGCTCTACGCCCCCTACGACATCCTGATCTGGACCTTCAAATACAACCGCATCGAATACGGCCAGGCCGTGCTGGACATCCTGGAACGCGCCCACCTCATCATGGGCGTCGGCGGCTTCCTCTCCCTGGTGCTGCCCGTAGGCATCGCCTACCGCCGCTCACGCAAGGCCGACGCCGAACGCAACGATCTGCACGGCTCGGCGCACTGGGCTACAGCCCCGGAAGTCGCCGCCACAGCCATCCTGCCAGACGACAAAAACAAGGGCGGGGTGCTGTTCGGCGCCTGGAACGACGGCCCGCAGGTGCGCTATCTGCGTCACAAGGGGCCGGAACACATGATGGTGTTCGCGCCGACGCGCTCCGGCAAGGGCGTGGGCATCGTCATCCCCACCTTGCTGAACTGGGATCAATCCGTCCTGGTGCACGACATCAAGGGCGAGAACTGGGCGCTGACCAGCGGCTTTCGCGAGAAAGTGCTGGGGCAGCGTGCCATCAAGTTCGACCCGACCTCTCCCGACTCCGCCCGCTTCAACCCCTTGCAGGAAATCCGCATGGACGGCAACCTGATCAAGGATGTGCAGAACATCGCCACCATGATCGTCGATCCTGACGGCAAGGGCCTGAACGACCACTGGGCCAAGACCGGCTTCGACCTCATGACCGGGGTGGTGCTGTTTGTCTTGCTCTACTGGGACGGCAATAGCCCAGACGCTCGCCTGCGTTGCCTGCATACCGTGCAGGCCATCCTCTCGGACGGCGGCCCGATCCGCGACATCGCCCGTGAAGCGGCCGAGCGCAATCAAGGTGAGGACGCCGAGCCGATGGAAGGCTCGCAGGCCGTGATGACCTACATCCGCGATGTCGCCCTGGAGAAAGGCGCACAGACCGACGATCCCCATGCACGTACCGGCTGGGCCGCTGTGGCGCAGGCCAGCCAGTCCTTCCTGAACAAGGCGCCGAACGAAGCCTCGGGCGTGCTGTCCACCGCGCTGTCCTTTCTCTCCCTCTACCGCGACCCCATCGTCGCCGACAACACCCGCGTCTCCGATTTCACCCTGGAAAGCATCATGGGCGGCGCTGATGTGGACGGCAAGCCGGAACCCAGGAAGACGGCGCTGTATCTGGTGGTGCCGCCCAGCGACAAGGATCGCCTCAAGCCCCTGCTGCGCCTGGTCATCAATCAGGTCGTGCGGCGACTGACTGAGGGCATGGACTTCGATGCCGGCGGGGCGAGCAAGAGTCGTTACCCCCATCGTCTCCTGCTGCTGCTCGACGAATTCCCCAGTCTGGGCAAGCTCGACATCTTCCAGGAGGCGCTTGCCTTCATCGCCGGCTACGGACTCAAGGCCCTGTTGATCGTGCAGGACTTGAGCCAGCTCTTTGCCGCCTATGGCAAGGATGAATCCATCATCAGCAACTGCCACATCCGCGTGGCCTATGCCCCGAACAAGATCGAGACGGCTGAGCTGCTGAGCAAGATGGCCGGTCAGGCCACCGTCAGCCACACCCAGCGGCAATACAGCGGCAACCGGCTTGCGGTGGTGCTGCAGAACGTCAACACCAATGAGCAGATCGTGCAGCGCCCGCTGTTGACCCCCGACGAGTGCATGCGCCTGCCGCCCGACGACGAGCTGGTCTTCGTCGCAGGTCACGCCCCCGTTTACTGCCAGAAAATCAAGTATTACCAAGACGCAGCGCTGGCCGAGCGCATCAAGCTCGGCGCGGCGGCATCAACGGGGAGACTGGCATGAGCATTCCCTACGCCATCGAACAGGCGATCGCTCGCCGCCGCGCGCCGCACTGGCATCGCCTCCTCATCCCCGTCGCGGCGCTGGCAACGACCGCCCTGGCCATCAACCTCCTGGGGTGGCTCGGCTGGCGGGTTAACTGGACCGAGAGCGAGCCGCTCGGCCTGTATCGCCTGCTCCCCGTCACGGCAAATTCCCGCATCGTCCGCGGCGAACGCGCCGAGTTCTGTCCCCCGGCCTCGGTGACGCCGCAGGCCTTCCCTTTCTATATGAAAGGCGACTGCCCGGGCGGCGGCATGCCGATGTTCAAGCAGATCGTCGGTCTGCCCGGCGACCGCATCACCGTCACTCCTCAGGCCGTGACCATTAACGGCAAGACCCTCCCTCACAGCGGCCAGCTTCCCGGCTCACCGAGCTTTCCAGAGGTGCATCTGCCTCACCAGCACGGCGTGTTCACCCTCGGCCCCGATCAGTTCTGGATGTATGGCAGCGGCGCCCGTCCAGCGATGGCCGCCCAGAGTTTCGACAGCCGCTACTGGGGGCCGATCACCCGAAATGACATTCGCCGCATCACCCGCTGATGCAGTTGTCCCCACCCCGCAGAGTCCGGGCAGGGCGCCAACGTCAGGTGTCCCGTTCCCCATTCTGAAAGGCATCCTCATGAAACATCTCAAAACGCTTTCCATCCACCACCGTCTGCGCGCTGCGGTCGTGCGGCGCCTCGTGCTCGCCTCTGCCGTATTCGCCGCCACCATGGCCGACGCCTTCGCCACCGGCGCGGGCGGCTTGCCGTGGGACAGCGCGGTCAGCACCCTGCAGAACGACCTGACCGGCCCGGTGGCCACAGCCATCAGCGTCATTGCCTTTTTGGCTGCGGGTGCCGCCCTGGTGTTCGGCGAAGAACTCGGGGGCATTGCCAAGAAAGCCTTGTACGTCGTACTCGGCGTGGCCTTCATCGTCCTGGGCAACAAGTTCCTCCAGGTGCTCGGACTGACCGGCGCCCTGGTGTTCTGAAGATGCACCCCGCCCTCTCACAGGCCGGGCAAGGCGGGGAGGCAACTCCCCGCCCCCAACTGCCCGAAGTCCTGATCGCCGTGGTGCAGGCCCTGGTTGAGCAGGGCTGGGAGTTGCCGCAGATCGTGGCGGCGCTGCGCCACACGGCCGACCTCACTGAATTCACTGACCGCGTGACCGGAGTTCCGCAATGAACGACACCAAATCCCCGATCCATGACTCGCTCAATCGCCCCATCCTGATGATGGGCGGTGAACGCCAGCTGGTTCTGCTGCTGGCCATCATCGCCGGGATTTTTATCTTCTCGCTGGCCAAGCTCTGGGCCGCTGTCATCGGCATCACGCTGTGGATGGTCGGCCAGTGGGCGCTGTCCCGCGCGGCCGCCTACGACCCCATCCTGTCAAAAACCGGCGGACGCTTGCTCAAATATCGCCGCTACTACCCGGCACAGGCCAGCCCCTTCGCCAAGGATCGCGAGGTGCGGTCATGATGGCGCTGGGGGAGTTCCGCTCTGCCGCCTACGGCTTGACGGACCTGCTGCCCTGGGCAGCGCTGGTGGACAACGGCGTCGTGCTGACCAAGGGCGGGGGCCTGATGGCCGCCTGGGAGTACCACGGCCCTGATCTGGACTCTTCCACGCGGGAAGAACTCGGCGCGATGGCTGCCCGCGTCAACGCGGCCTTGAAGCTGGGTGACGGCTGGGTGCTGCACTGCGATGCGGTGCGCGCGCCCGCACCGGGCTACGTCCCGCCCGGCGCTTTCCCCGACCGCACCACACGACTGATCGACGACGTCCGCCGCAACAGCCACGAGCGCAGCTTCGTGGGCTACCGCAGCCGGTTCATCCTCACCGTCACCTGGTTCCCCATGCCCGACGCCGCGAGCAAAACGGCCGATCTGTTTGTCGAGGGCCGGGTCAAAGCCACGGCCAGCCGCAACCTTGAACGCTTCAATGAACAGATCCGGGAACTGGAATCCCGCCTCTCGACCCTGCTGGAGATCCACCGTCTCAAAGACAACTTCGACCCTCGCACCGGCGTCCTCACCAGCCCGTTGCTGGCCCATCTGGAACAGTGCGTGAGCCTGTTGCCGGATCGCCGCCCCTTCCGCATGGCGCAAGTGCCCATGTACCTGGACGCTGTGCTCGGCCAGCACGATTTCACGACCGGCTTCATCCCCCGTATCGACCGTCGCAGCCTGTCCTGCATCGCGCTGACCGGTCTGCCGCCTGAGAGTTTCCCCGGCATTCTGGACATGCTCTCGCGGCTGCCGGTGTCGTACCGCTGGAGCAGCCGCTTCATCTACCTCGATCCCGGCCAGGCCGAGAAGACGCTCAACAAATACCGTAGCAAGTGGGCGCAAAAGCGCAAGAGCATGATGAACCTGCTGCGCGAAAACGCCGGCGGCCAGGCCACCCACATCAACGCCGACGCCGATCGCATGGCCAACGACGCGGTGCAGGCGCTGGCCGAAGCGTCCAGCGGCATGGTGCTGTTCGGCTACTACACCAGTGTCCTGCTGCTCTCGCATGAAGACCTGGAAGTCCTGGACGAATCCACGCGCGAGATGGTCAAGCTCATCGAGAACCGCGGCTTCGGCGCCCGCGTGGAGGACGTGAACGCGGTCGAGGCCTATCTGGGCACGTTGCCGGGCAACACCGCCGCCAATGTGCGCCGTCCCATCATTCATACGCTCAATCTGGCCCACCTGTTGCCGCTGACCGCCGTCTGGGCCGGGCCGGAGCACAACCCGTGTCCGTTCTACCCGCCAAACAGCCCGCCGCTGCTGCAGGCCAAGACCGACGGGGGCACGCCCTTCACCCTCTGTCTTCACGCTGCTGATCTGGGCCACTCTGCCATCCTCGGTCCGACCGGCGCTGGAAAGAGCACGCTGCTGGCCCTCGTGGCGGCGCAGCAATTTCGTTATCCAGGCGCACAGGTCTTTGCCTTCGACAAGGGCTATTCGATGCTGCCGCTGTGCTGGGCAGCCGGGGGCGAGCACTACGACATCGCGGGCGAGCAGGGTGATCTGGCCTTTTGTCCACTGGGCCGGGTCGATGAGCCTGCTGAGCGTGTGTGGGCTGCCGAATGGCTGGAGCAACTCTGCGAGCTGCAGGGCGTCAAGATGTTGCCTCACCATCGCCAGGAGCTGTTCCGCGCGATCACCCAGCTCGGTGCCTCGACCGAGAAGATGGCGCAGCGCACCCTGACCAACTTCCTGGTGCTGCTGCAGGATCAGAGCCTGCGCGAAGCCCTGCAGGCCTACACCCTGCGCGGCATGGCCGGCCACCTGCTCGATGCCGAAACCGACAGCCTGGGGCAGGACGTGTTCCAGGTCTTCGAGATGGAGCACCTGATGAACAAGGGCGACAAGCTCGTGCTGCCGGTGCTGACCTATCTGTTTCACCGTATCGAGCAGCGTTTCAATGGGCAGCCCACTCTTTTGATCCTCGATGAAGCCTGGATCATGCTCAGCCATCCCGCTTTCAAGGCCAAGATCCGCGAGTGGCTCAAAGTGCTGCGCAAGGCCAACGTCGCCGTGGTGTTCGCCACGCAGTCCCTGACCGATCTGGTGCGCTCGGGCATCGCCGATGTGATCTTCGAGTCCTGTCCGACCAAAATTTTTCTGCCCAACCCCGAGGCCGAGACCGAGAACATCCGCCCCCTGTATGAGGGCGTGGGGCTCAACGCCCGGCAAATCCAGATTCTGGCCTTTGCCACTCCGAAGCGACAGTACTACGTCATGCACCCAGACGGGTGCCGTCTGTTCGATCTTGGCCTGACCAGCCCCGAACTGGCCTTCGTCGGGGCCAGCGGCAAAAACGACATCGCGCGCATCCGGCAACTGCGCGAGACCCTTGGCGATGCGTGGCCCGCCCAATGGCTGCGCGAACGCGGCCAAAACCACGCCGCAGAACTTTGGGTGTTCGTGCCGATGGAATTTTGACCCACCGTGCCGATTCAATTTTGACCCGGGGTCTAAGGCCGACTGCGTCGCAGTCGGGTGTGGATAAGTCTACGGTTTTTGCGTGGGGTTGGCTCCTGGTGGGTGGGTTTGGATCCTTGGGGCAAGCTGCGTCGGGCGTAGCCCAGAGCGGCTTGCCCCAAGGGCTTGTGGGGGTCAAAGCGGTGTCTCGGGCTCAGCGGGCTGGGGTGCCTGTGCTGTGCCCGAACGCCTTTGCTCCCGCGCCTTGATGCGGGTCTTGGCGGTTTCCGTGCTGTGACGGAAGCGGTAGCTCTCGTTCCCGGTTTCCAGAATGTGGCAGTGGTGTGTGAGCCGGTCGAGCAAGGCGGTGGTCATCTTCGCATCGATGAACACGCTGGACCACTCGCCGAAGGCCAGATTGGTCGTGATCAGCACGCTGGTGTGCTCGTAGAGCTTGGACAGCAGATGGAACAACAAAGCCCCGCCCGCCTGACTGAAGGGCAGATACCCCAGCTCATCGAGAATGACCAAGTCCATACGCAAGAGGCTTGCCGCAATCCGCCCGGCTTTGCCCTGCGCCTTCTCCTGCTCCAGCGCGTTGACCAGATCGACGGTGGAGTAAAACCGCACCCGCTTGCCGTGCTGCGTGATGCCCGCCACGCCGATGGCCGTGCCCAGATGGCTCTTTCCCGTGCCGGGCCCGCCCACCAGCACGACGTTGTGCGCGGCTTCGGTAAAGGCCATGCTGGCGAGTTGCCCCACCAGCGTGCGATCAACCCTTGAGGCATCAAAGTCAAACCCCGCTAGATCGCGGTGCACCGGGAAGCGGGCCGAGAGGATTTGATGGCGTACCGAGCGCACGGCGCGATCTTCCTGCTCGGCCTGCAGCAAATGCTCGACGAGCCACTGCGCGGCATCCAGCCTGGCGTTCGTCCCCAGACCTTGCAAATCGGCCCAGGCGCCGGCCATGCCGTGCAGCCGCAACGCCTTGAGTTCCGCAATGACCTCACGCATGATCTCGCTCCTCGTCAGTCACCCGCAGGCGGTCATAGCGGGCCGTGTCGGCGCGGGGTGGATCGGCCATCGTCAAGGCCGTGGTCACTTGGGCGGGCTGGGGGCCGGTCTGCAAGCGCCCCATCACGTTGACCACATGCTCCACGCTGATGCGCCCGGACGGGGCCGTGGCTTCCAGCACCAGCGCAGCGGCCACCAGGACCGCCTCCAGCCCGGATGCGGGCACCAGCGCCAGCACCTGGGCCATGAGCCGGTCGCCCCCGTCTTGCCGCAGCAGCGCCTGGCGCAGTTGCTGCAAGGGCTGGGGCAGATCGGCAAACGGCGCGCCGTTGCGCAACGCCCCGGGTTTGCGTTGAATCAGCGGCACATAGTGCTGCCAGTCGTAGGTGGTCTGTCCCCGGTTGGCCAGCCGCGCATGGCGGGCCACACACACGCCGTCATGCACCACGACCACCTCGGTGGGATACACCCGGGTGCTCACCCGCCGCCCGGCGAGTTCACAGGGCACGGAGTAACGATTGCCAGCCATGGCCACCAGACAGGTGCTGCTGACCTTGACCGTGTTGTCCACATAGCCGTCGAACGCTGTGGGCATGGGCATGAGGTGCGGCTGCTCGTGCTCGAGCATCTCGGCCACGGTGAACTGGCTGAACTCGGGATGGAAGATCTCCTGCCACAAGCCACGGCAGCGCATGGCCAGCCAGGCATTGAGTTCGGCAAAGGAGCGCCAGGGCGTCGACAGGGCCTCAATCCACACACGTCGCCTGCTGTCCTGGACGTTCTTCTCCACCACCCCCTTCTCCCAACCGGAAGCGACGTTGCAGAAGTCGGGGTCGAACAGGTAGTGGCTGCACATCGCCGCAAAGCGCGCGTTGACGTCGCGCTTCTTGCGCGGGTGCACTTTGTCGACGGCTGTCTTCATGTTGTCATAGATGCCGCGATGCGGCACTCCGCCGAAGGCGGCAAACGCCTGGGTATGGGCGTCAAACAGCATCTCGTGACCTTGGCTGGGATAGGCCCCCAGCCAGAAGGCACGGCTGGCGCACAGCTTGACGTGGGCAACCTGCACGCGGTACGGCACGCCGCCCACCACCATGCTCTCTTCACTCCAGTCGAACTGGAAGGCTTCGCCCAGCGCAAACGTCAAGGGCACGAAGGCGTGCACAGCGCTCGTGCCATCGGCCTGTCGCCAAGCGCGCAGTAAATCGGTGACGCGGCTGTAGGCGCCGTCATAGCCTTGTCGCTTCAACTCGGCATGCAATGCCCTGGCCGTGCGCCGCTGCGCTTTAGGACGCTGCGCATCAATGGCCACGGCCTGCCGGAGCCACTCCACATAGGGCGCGAGCTTGCGCGAGGGTTGTGTTCGCCGCGCCGCGTACCGCGGTACGACATCGCCCGGCTGGCGTAGCCAGGTACGCACCGTGTTGCGCGACAGCCCCGTACTGCGGGCAATCTCTCGAACGGATTTGTTCTGGCGGAAATGCATCCGCCGGATCTTGCCAATCATGTCCATGGTGATCACTCCTGCTCCCCGTGCCTAAAAAAGCAGCAGGGTAGGTGGAACACCCGGGTCAATTTTGCGTCGGCATAACCTTCAAAAGTGGGTCAATTTTCGTTCGGCACGAACAATGTCTGGATCCTGCCGGTGTTTTGCCGGGGACTCGGCGCTGCGGCCTGCTGAGCGGTTGTAGCGGTCGGCCTGTTCCAACGCCCACTTGATGGATGCATCGAACGCTGGCTTGTCGGGAGCGCGGATCGCATCCCATGCCGCTTCTGCCGCCCGTGATGTGGTCATGGCATGCAAGGACTCTCGAATCGCATCGAGCCGGTCGCCAGGCAAAAAAACCTGCATGGACTTCGCGACGTGCCCAGCCGCGCTGTGCGCGACGACCGCGCGCCAGTCAAACAGGTCGCGGGGCGTCAATGCCCATCCGCGATAGAACAATTTCTTTGCGAGGACTTCATCCACCGGCTCAAGTGCGAAAGGCACCTCGACATCGGACGCATGCTCATCGGGCAAGCCAAGCAGCGACATGCTCACGATGAAGTCGATTTCCCCGGCAGGGAGTCGAAGTTTCAGCGCTGTGGCGGACTCTTCATATCCCGTCATGACGGACTCAAAGCGATCGTTCAGCCGGGGAGTGAGATACCCGATCCACTGTGGATCACGGATAAACAGGTCAATGTCATCGCTGATCCGGTGTTCGAAGGCCAGCATGAGCCGCGTTCCACCACCCAGCTTGGGGTCCATCTTGGACCCAGCGCGTTGCTCCGCATCGGCCACCATCTCGGCAGCAGCACGGGCGAGTTCGCGCCACGGGCCGCTGGCCTTGAACTGAGACACGTCGTCGCGCGTGGTCATGTCCGATCGGCAACCAGTTGCTCCCACGCCTTGACACGCGGCATGCCGTCCGCCAGGGTTTCGGCGTAAAGCTGATGGGCGTGTCGCCAGTCGGTCTTCGCTTCGCGGGCGCAGCTCAGGATGAGCGCAGGGTCGATTTCCGTAAAAAGGCTGTGCAGCAGTCCCCGAACGATGCGGGTCTTCTGTCCGGCAACGATATGCGCAACGGTGCCTTCGCGCAGCGCAAGCGCAAGATCAGCCGGGCGAACCACCGGGCCGGTCGCCGCGTTCAAATGCCCGACGGCAAGATCGAGTTTGCTGTCCATAGGTGCATTTTGCAGCAGGCGGCCTTTTCAAGCCAGCCGCTCGACGTGAAACCCGCCGCTGGCCGACCAGCCGCGCACGGCTGCCACTTCTTCGACCCGGCGGCCCTCGGCGGTGCGTTTGATGGAGACGACCACATTTACCGCTTCGGCGATCAGTTCCGGGTTGGGCGGCACGCCAGCTTCTTGAATGAGTTGACCGATGCGGATCAGCGTCGCGCTGGCGTCGTTCGCATGCACAGTTCCGACCCCGCCGGGGTGACCCGTATTCCAGGCTTTGAGCAAGGCCAGGGCGCTGCCGTCGCGCACTTCGCCGACCACGATGCGATCCGGGCGCAGCCGCATGGTGGCGCGCAACAGCCGGGTCATGTCGGAGTTGTCGCTGGTGCGCAGGAAGAAGACGTTTTCAGCGTTAACCTGCAGTTCGCGCGTGTCCTCGATCACCACGATGCGGTGTTCACCGTCAAGCCGGGCCACGGCGTCGAGGATGGCGTTGGCTAGCGTCGTTTTCCCAGTGCCGGTTCCTCCGCTGACCAAAACATTCAGCCGACCGGCGACCGCCTCTTCGAGTGCTTGGCGCTGGGCGTGCGTCATGATGCCCTTGGCGACATAGTCATCCAGGGTAAAGACCAGCGTCGCTTTCTTGCGCAACGCAAAGCTCGCACACTCGACCAAGGGAGGGATCAGCGCCTCAAAGCGACTGCCATCCAGAGGCAGCTCGCATTCGAGGATGGGCTGCTGCGGTGTCACCACGGTATCGAGCATGGCCGCCACGGTGTTGACGATGGTAAGCGACCGCACGGCGTCGAGCGCCCGGTCTGCCGCATGCCCTCGCCCAGGCGATCCACCCAGAGCGTGCCGTCCGGGTTGAGCATGATTTCGACGACCTTGGGGTCGTCAAGCGGGGTGAGGATTTCAGGCCCCATGGCCCGGCGAAGGGCCTCGGTCTGCCGCGCGCGCGATGTTTGATGTTCTCCGCTCATTTCTTGCCCCTTGCCTTTGTTGTTGGTTGATACAGGGATATGCCGCGAGGCGGCAAGTTGCGGACGGCAGGCTCAGCCCAGCGTTGCGGCTGCGACGCATTTGTTGATTATTCGTAGATATTCGACACGGATGGGTGTCGAAAAGAAAATTGTGGTCACTTTGATATAAGGGGTGACCAAAATGCGCAAAACCGCGGAAGAACGAGCACAGGACATTATCAACGGTCTGCCAGAAAAAAAATCAGGGTACGGCTGGCGGGAGCTTTGCAACTCGCCAACGGCATTCCTGAAAACATGGTTGCTTGGCCGCGCCGGCAGGCGGCTGGCAATGCTCGCTGCGGAAAACAAAAAAACCGCAGCACGCGGCGCGGCACATGGTTACATAATCGCGCGGCACGCAATCCTGGCACTGGAAAAATTGGCGCGCAAAGCGAAAGCCGCAGGCAGCCAAATCGTTGCCGACTTTATCCATTTTGTTTTTATGCTGGGATTGTGGGCGGCGCGAGCCGTGGCCCAGGTGCTCGACATTCGTCCGCCGCGAAATAAAAAAAACGGTGATAGCGGGCAGTTGGAATTTGCATTCTCCACATTTTCGGATTGATTACAACCAACCAAAGGATCGGTCATGAACACTCCAACCCAACACCTTTCCACCACGCCCTTGCACGCATGGCCGCCAGAGGCCCTGATGCGCGAGGCCAGGCGCACCGCGCTGTTTTGGCGCAATAACCCGGCTTTCCACGAAAGCCACGGGAGCCTGCAGTCCGGGGGGTTATATGCAAACCAGGAGGAGCGCTCGGCGGAAATTATCGTTCGCGTACTGTCCCGGCTCAAAAAAGAGCCGCCAAAACCCCACCTCGACCAAATCACATTTTTCCATCAGGTCGCGCGGTACTGCTTGGATGGCATTATACAGGCCAACAGCGCGCCCGCGAGTGTGGCGTATGCGGATGGGGGAGTTGAAGATGATGCCGACGACAGCGGTGGAATCGCCAGCCCATTTTTCGACGTCGCGGACGATAACGAATCGGACCACGCCGATGCAATACGGGATCTGTTCAAAAAAATTGGGGTCGGCGAAAAAGATTTTGCACTTTTTGATACCACCGCGGAAGAATGGAAAGAGACAACCGGGTCGTCGGAGCGGCATTGGCGGAACAAAAAAACACAGCGGAAAAAAGAAATTCTCTCAACAATAAAAGCAAAAAATCTGGGCGATGAGGTTGCGCGTTTGATGCCGCGCCTGCGCGATGTGCTACTCGCCGGGGTCTAATCCCTGACCAGCCGCGTCACGCAGCGCCACTTCGAGCCCGCCGCCCTTGGGCGTCAGCGGGCTCGCCTTTGGCGTCCAGGCGACGACAGGGCGGAGCGGCGGCAGCGCAGCGCCATCAGTGACCCACTGCGCCAGTCTGCCGCCAGGGATTGCCGGTACGACAACGCCAGCTTTTTCATACACCCGCGCCCCGTAGGTCGCTCCCATGGGGTTGCTGCGGAGTTTGCCGGTGTTGTACGCCGACAAGGTGGCGCGTAGATCGCCCGAGCGCTTCCACTCCTCCATCAGAACCGCCTGCGCGGCGTGCAGGTTTTGGCATGGATTGAGAGCCTGCTCGACGCCCATCCCCAGCCGGGGCAGGTTCTTGCTATTGATTTGCGCCAGGCCCAGATCAACCGAGTGCCCTTGCGCGATCAACTCCCGCGCCAGGCGCGCAGCTTCCGCCGCGGTCGCTGGGCGATAGGACTTGCCGCTGGTGTTGTCGTGCAGAGCCAAGGGATTTCCACCACTTTCCTGCTGCACGATTGCCGCCAGCGTCACCGGCGCAATCTGGGGCGCGCATTGCTCAAGCATCGTGACTGGCGTCATTTCATTGCCTCCCATTTCGTGCCAAGTTTGCTTTCATCCTTGCGTTCCGGCCACCAGGCGACCCTGCACCCGCCGCAGCGGTAGTACGCCTTGCCGGTCTTGGTTTCGTTCTTGAATGTCGGCTTTTTGCAAATCGGGCATTTCGGGCCGGTGGCGGCGGCGCTCGATGTCTTCTGTGCGCCATCGCCCTGCGGTCTATCCTCGAACCGCTTGCCCGGCTTGCCGCCGGCATCGCCGAAGGCGGCCTGGCAGTCCATGCAACGGTGATAGGCATTCCCCGCTTTGCTGGTCAGCTTGGCGCAGCGCGCACCACCGCACGCCGGGCAGGCGTGCATGGCGATGGATTGGTCTGTCAGCCTGCCGTCCAGCAGCGTCCGCGAAAACTCCCGCGTGGCATCCACCTGCGCCCGCATGAACGCAGCCAGCGGCGCTCGTCCTGCTGCGATGTCCGCCAGCGCATCCTCTTGCAGTGCTGTATAGCCAGGGTCGGCCACCTCAGGCGCCACCTTGCGCAGCATGTCGATCAACTGCGCACCCCGGTCGGTCGGGTGGATTTCCTTCTTGCTGCGCTCGGCGTACTCGCGGGCGATCAGCGTCTCAATCATTGAGGCCCGCGTGGCCTCAGTACCCAAGCCCGAAGTCTCCTTCAGGCGCGCCTTTAGTTTCGGGTCGGTGACCAGCTTATGCACGCCAGTCATGGCGGCAATCAGCGTGCCGTCGGTGTAGGGCTTCGGTGGCGTGGTGCGCTTGGCGACGACCTCGCCGCGCTCACAGGTGCGGGCCTCACCCTCGCGCAGATCGGGCAGCGCGCCTTGAGCTTCGCCTTGCTCTTGCCCCTCGTCTTCGTCCCTGCCGCCCAGCTTCGTCCAGCCGGGATCCAACACCACGCGCGCTGCAGCGCGGAACGTCAGCCCATCGATGTCGAAGATCGCTTCGCGAGTCTCAAATTTTTCGGGCGGAATGAACAGGCGGATGTAGGACTCGCGGATCAGGCCGAACACCCGCTTGGCGTCAGCCGACAAACCGGCCGCGTCTGGGCTCTGCCCAGTCGGAATGAGGCCGTGGTGCGCCTCGACCTTGGCGGTGTTCCAGGCCGCGTGCTTGCGCTCGGGGTCGATCCCCGCAATGTCCGTGCCACCGATGGCTTTCAGAATGCCCGCCGCCCCACCATGCATCTCAATGGGCAGGTAGGGGCAATCGGTGCGCGGGTAGGTGGTGACCTTGGCCTCGTAGAGTTCCTGCGCCGCCGCCAGCGTGTCCTTGGCCGACAGGCCCAGACGGCTGCTGGCGGCCTTCTGCAGCCCGCCCAGCGTGTAGGGCAGTGGGGCGGAGCGCTCGCCGGTCTTGCGGGTGTATCGGGTGACCCTCGCAGCCTTGCCGGTGATCTGATGCGAGGTTGCATCAGCGCGAGCCTTGTCCAGTAGGCGCCCATCTTCATCCACCAGATCGTCCCGCGTCTGCCATGCAGCCCTGATGCCGCCGTCCAGAAGCGCGACCACTTGATAAAAGTCGCGAGGCTTGAAGTGGCCGATCTCGCGCTGGCGATCCACCAGCAGCGCCAGGGTCGGTGTCTGCACCCTGCCGATACTCCAGGCGCCCGGCATGCCGCAGGCTTGCAGGTTGCGGCTCAAGGCGATGGAGCAGTTCATGCCCATGAGCCAGTCGGCCCGCTGTCGCGCCAGGGCGGATTCGTAGACGGGGCGCATAGCGGCGTTGTCTTTGATGCTGGAGAGCGCTTTGCGCACACTGGCATCATCCAGGCTGGACAGCCACAGGCGGGAGGTCTTACCCTTCCAGTTCAGGAACAGCAAGACCTCATCGACCAGCAATTGCCCCTCGCGATCCGCATCACCCGCGTTGACCATCTCGGTGGCGTCTTTGAGCAGATCACGGATCACCTTGACCTGATTGCCTGCACCACCGTCGCGCGGCGACAGCTTCCAGGTCGTGGGGATGACAGGTAAGTGCGACGCCAGCACCTTGCCGCCGTCTACATAGTCCTCGGGCTTGGCCTGTTCCAGCAGATGGCCGAAGCACCAGGTGACGCGGGTCTTGGCCTGCGGGCAATCAATGAATCCGTCGCTGCGTTTGGCACCGCCGATGACACCGGCGATGGCTTGGGCGACTGAAGGTTTTTCGGCGATGATGAGACGCATACCTGGCTCCAGAAAAAGGGGCCGGGTGCGTCGGCACCACCCGCGAATCGCGGCAAAGGAGCAACGCAGGAAATCCGCGAACCGCACCCGGCACATAGATATGCGCCGGGGCGGCACGGGGGCGGGGGTGTCGCGGAAGAACGAAAAGCCAATGCATGCCGCTGGCGCGGCACCAAGGCAAAGGCGGGGGCAAAGAAAGTGTCAGCCGGCCTTGAGCTTGTCCAGGTAGCCCGCCCAGGCCTGCATCATGTCCTTGCGCTCCTCCAGGTACTTGGTGCGGTTGTAGGCCCTACCCAGCGGGTCGCGCACCGCGTGTGCAAGCTGCATTTCGATGACCTCGACCCGGTAGCGCAGATGCTCATCGAGGATGGTGCGGGCAGTGGCGCGGAAGCCGTGGCCTGTCACGGTGTCTCTGTCGAAACCCAAAGCCCGTAGGGCGACGTTCACCGCGTTCTCACTCATGGGGCGATCCTTACTGCGCGGCGAGGGGAATACATACCGGCTGCGGCTGGAGAACGGCTGCAAGTCCTTGAGTAGAGCAACGGCCTGCTGGGGTAGCGGCACGATATGCGGTTCGCGCATCTTCATCCTCTCGCCGGGGATGCGCCACTGCGCGCCGTCCAGATCGAGTTCTGCCCATTCCATGTGACGCAGCTCGCCGGGGCGGACGAACAGCATGACCTGCAACTGCAAAGCAGTTCGTACCACCACGCCGCCCGAGTAGCCCTCGAAGGCGCGCAGCATCGCCCCGAGCTCAACCGGCTCGATGACCGCAGCATGGTGCCGAACCATGACGGGCTTGAGCGCCCCGCGCAGGGCGGGAGTAGGGTCAGCGTCCGTGCGCCCCGTGGCGACGGCATAGCGCATCACCTGGGCAATAAGTTGATGCACCCGCCTGGCCGTTTCACCCAGCCCGCGCGCTTCGATGCGGCGCAGGACGTCCAGCACGTCCGGCGCGCGCAGTTCACGCACGGACTTCTGGCCGATGTAGGGGAATGCGTTGTTTTGCAGCCGCAGCAGGATATTTTTTGAGGTGTTGCCGGACAACGTAGGCGCCCGTCCAGCATGCCACTCTCGGGCGATGATCTCGAAGGAATCGGAGACTTCGCCAGTAACCACGCCAGTAACTTTTGACTTGCGTGCGGCGCTGGGATCGATGCCGTCCAGTAACTGCTGGCGTATTTCATCCGCGCGCTGACGAGCCCGCGCCAGCGTCACATCAGGATAGACCCCCACGCTGAGCGTCTTGTCCTTGCCACCATGGCGGTAGTCAAAGCGCCACCAGCGCTTGCCATCTGGTCTTAGCAGGAGATACAGCCCGTCACCATCGCGCAGGCGCTGAAGCCTGTCTGTGGGCTTTGCACGGCGCAGGGCCGCGTCTGACAGTAAGTTGGAAGCCATTTCCAGTAACCGGTAACGCGCATGCTGCGCTTACTGGCAAGGTTACTGGAAGACCACTTGAGAATGCAAGGAATGACCTGCAACATCAGGCAACGTGTTTGCGTTGCAAGTTGATGATTTTATAGGCTGTTTTTACTTTCGCTGAGACGTTGCGGAAACGCCTGAAACGTGCTTCTGGTGCCGGGAGCGGGACTCGAACCCGCACGCTTTTAAGGGCGCTGGATTTTGAATCCAGTGCGTCTACCGATTCCGCCATCCCGGCTGGGAGATCAGGCATTCGTGCATTTGTGCCTGACGGAAAGCAAAACGGGGAATCGAAATCCCCCGTCAGTACTTTCTGCAATTTTGGTGCCCAGAAGAGGACTCGAACCTCCACGCCTCGCAGCGCTAGTACCTGAAACTAGTGCGTCTACCAATTCCGCCATCTGGGCAACGAAGCAGGGCATCTTAGCATAAAGTTCGTGCTTGTAAAGACTGGGCCGCGCTTTTGAGGCTGATCGGGGTCCGCGGTGATAATGCAGTAGTCAGAACAATGTTTGGCATCATCTCCATGCGGCACCAAGGCCGCGACTCTGCAGTGGTCTGCAGTCAAGAAAAGGATCTTCCGTGATTGTTGAAGGTATCGTGCGCGGTCATCGCGATGGTCATGGCTTTGTCACGCCCGATGATGGCGGCCCCGATGTTTATCTTCCGCCGCAGCAGATGCGCACTGTGCTGCATCTGGACAGGGTGCGAGTACGTGTGGGCAAGCCCGATCGGCGCGGGCGGACGGAAGGGCAGATCATCGCCATTCTGGAGCGGAGCACGCGACCCATCATCGGGCGTTTGTTGCAAGAGGGCGGAACGTGGTTGCTGGCGCCCGAGGACAAGCGCTATGTGCAGGACATTCTGATATCGCCCGATGCCATTGGCAAGGCGCGTGCTGGTCAGGTGGTGAGCGCTGAAATCACACAGCCGCCGCTGCCCAACGTGCAGCCGGTCGGGCGGGTGCTGGAGGTGTTGGGGGAACTCGATGACCCCGGCATGGAGATTGAAATTGCGGTGCGCAAATACGGCGTACCGCATTTATTTTCGAGCGGCGCGTCGCGCGAAAGTGCGGCTTTGCCTGACGCGGTTCGCGATGCCGACTCGGCTGGGCGCATCGATTTGCGCGATGTGGCGCTGGTGACCATCGACGGCGAGGACGCGCGGGATTTCGACGATGCGGTGTATTGCGAGCCCGCGAAGATCGGTCGCGCCAAGGGCTGGCGTTTGCTGGTGGCGATTGCCGATGTCTCGCATTACGTGCGCGAAGGGACTGAGCTCGACGCGGATGCGCTGGAGCGTGCGACCTCGGTGTATTTTCCGCGGCGCGTGATTCCCATGCTGCCGGAAAAGCTGAGCAATGGCCTGTGCTCACTGAACCCTCAGGTGGATCGTCTGTGCATGGTGTGCGACGTGCTGATCACCGCGCAGGGTGAGCTCAAGGCCTATCAGTTTTATCCGGCGGTGATGCGTTCGCAGGCGCGACTGACCTATACGGAGGTTGCGGACATCCTTTCGAACACGGCAGGAAAGCTAGCGCGCGAGCGTGCGCCGCTGGTGCCGCACCTGCTCAATCTGCATGCCGTGTTTCACGCCTTGCTCAAGTCGCGGCAGGTTCGGGGGGCGCTCGATCTCGATATTCCCGAAACGCAGATTGTGGTGAATGCCGCGGGCAAGATCGAGGCCATCGTGCCGCGACATCGCAACGACGCGCACCGGCTGATCGAGGAATGCATGCTGGCAGCCAATGTGTGTGCCGCCGATTTTCTGGAACGCAACAAACAGCTTGCGCTCTATCGCGTTCACGAAGGCCCCACGCCCGAAAAGCTCGAAACACTGCGCACCCTGCTGCGCAATCTCGGGCTCACGCTGGGCAGCAAAGGTGCGCCCGAACCCGCCGACTATCAGGCGCTGGCGCAGTCCATCGAGGAGCGGCCGGACGCCCTACAGATTCAGACGCTTCTGCTGCGTTCCATGCAGCAGGCCATTTATACGCCGCACAACAGCGGGCATTTCGGCCTGGCCTATCCCGCCTACACCCATTTCACCAGCCCGATCCGTCGCTATCCCGATCTGCTCACGCATCGCGGCATCAAGGCCATCCTGCACGGTACGCATTACACCCCGAAGTTCAGCGAACGCATCGAACTCAATCGTGGCGAGCAGAACGCGCGCCGCGCGCCGCAGCGTCAGCTTGCAAGCGTGGCTCCGGCTGCTCCGGTATCCAAGGAGCAGGCTAAGGACATGCCGATCTGGGAGGCGGCCGGGGTGCATTGCTCGTCCAATGAGCGTCGTGCCGACGAGGCCAGCCGCGATGTCGAGAGCTGGTTGAAGTGCTGGTATATGCGCGACAAGCTCGGCGAGGAGTACGCGGGCACGATCACCGCAGTGACCGGCTTTGGCCTTTTTGTGCAACTCGATGCCCTGTTTGTCGAAGGCCTAGTGCATGTCTCGGAAATTGGCGCGGATTACTTTCGCTACGACGAAGCGCGTGGCGAGTTGCGCGGTGAACGCACCGGTATTCGTTACGCCTTGGGCGGGCGTCTGCTCGTGCAGGTCAGCCGGGTCGATCTGGATGGCCGCAAAATTGACTTCCGTCTGGTGCGCGAAGGCGGCAAGTCCAGCCCGTCTAACAAGCCTTTACCGACTTCCGGAGAGATCAAGGGCGTCGACGAAGATGTGTTTGCGCTGAATCCGCAAATGTCGGCTGGTGTGCGCAAATCCCGGACGTCGTCAAACGGAGTGGGCAAAGGAGTGGCCAAATCGGGCGGCAAGAGCCAGCGGGGCCCCGTGGAGGCCGCGATTAAAACCGCGGCCGCGCCAAGTGCCAACGGCAAGGCAGCGAAGGGAAAATCGTCCGCAGATCGCAAGACTGGCAAGTCGACCAGCCCGCGCAAACGGGCCCGCTGAGCCGCTTGCAACCTGCGCCGTTCGAACTCGACAGGTGCAAAGTCTCAAACGACGGGTGGTACGGCGGGCGCAGCCGAAGCAACGGCGCGCTTATTGGGCCGCGTTTTGAGTCGGCCTTGGTCTGAAAGCCGCATCCAACTGCGCAACGCGATCATGCTGGCCAGGATCATGGGGAAAGAGCCCGGAATCCACAGGATCAGGCCGCCAAGGTGTTGGTCAGTCAATGGGTCTAGGCTCAGCGCGCGTCCGCAAATTTCATAAATCGGGTAGTAGTCGGTCATGCTCAGAGCGAGGATCGCGCCCCATACCATGGTCGGCAGCATGCTCAGCAGAGGTAGAAAAACCCGCTTTCCCGGCGAGAGATGGGCAGGCGGATTGGGACGGGTATCGAGAACCAGCCACCAGAACAAAAGACCATCAAGCGCCATACTCCAGTTCATCAACCGGTAGGTCGGCGCATTGAGCATGACAAAGGGGTGAAAAGACGGAATCAGCCAGAGCAATGCCATGCCGCCAAACAATAACGCGGCAAAGTAAGGGTTGAACAGCACGAGCTTGGTCGCCCGTACAACTGCGTTGCGCTGAAAAGGCTTCAGCCAGCGCACCCTGATGCTCACGGGAATGCCGGCTCGCAGCACAGCGAGCGGATAGCTCCACATCATGAGCAGCGGCGCGAAATCATGCAGCGAAATTTGCTGCGAGATATGCACGAAGAACTGATGTTCGGCGTAGTAGTCCCAGCGGGTTTGGAAGGCCTGCCACATCAGCACCCATCCCAGCCAGAACCGAACCTGGCGCGAGACTGAAATCTTCCGTCTGCGGCAGCCGCGCACATAGAGAACAGCCGCAGTCGCCAACAGGACGAGGGCCGTTGGAGACAGTTCCCAGGGTATGAACCAACGCAGCAGGGAGTCCATGTGTGGAAGGGAAAAAAGAAAGTGCAATTCGCGATAAGACACGCACTTTAACGCGCGGCGACAGTCTCGAGGTCGAGAGGCCGACAAGACATGAAAAACCCGGCGCGAGGCCGGGTTGACAAAGTGGGCGAACCGTTCAGTCGATGGTGCGCAGAACGTCCCGAAGGGTCGACATGATCTGATCGATCTGGCCGCGCTCGATGATGAGCGGCGGCGACAGCGCAAGGGTGTCGCCCGTGTACCGCACCAGCAGGCCGCGTGCGTAGCAGCCGACAAACGCTTCAAAGGCCCGTTTGCCCACGCCGGCAGGCCGCGACTCCAGCTCGATGGCGCCGATCAGCCCGATATTGCGAAGGTCTTTGACGTGCCGCACGTCTCGCAGGGCGTGCAGCGCTTCCTGCCAGTAGTGTGCAATGCCGTCGTCCTGCACGCGGGTGAGCAGCTGGTCGCGCTTGTAAATCTTTTGCGCCGCGACGGCAGCGGCCATGGCCAGAGGATGGCCCGAATAGGTGTAACCGTGGAAAAATTCGACGGTGCCGTCCGGAGATCCGTTCACGACCGTGTCGTAAATGCCATTACGCACGAACACTGCGCCCAGCGGCACCGCCGCATTGTTCACCGCCTTGGCGGTGGTGATGATGTCGGGCGTGACCTTGAAATACTGTGCGGCAAACGGCGTGCCCAGCCGACCATAGCCGGTGATGACCTCATCGAAAATCAACAGAATGCCGTATTTGTCGCATATCGCGCGCAGCCGTTCCAAATACCCCTTGGGCGGCACAAGCACACCGGTTGACCCAGCGACGGGCTCGACGATCACGGCGGCGATATTGCTCGCATCATGCAGCGCCACAATGCGTTCGAGCTCATCGGCAAGGTGTCCGCCCCATTCCGGTACGCCCCGCGAAAACGCCTGATGGTTAGGCGCGTAAGTGTGGGGCAGATGATCCACATTGGGCAGCAGCGAACCGCGGAAGGTCTTGCGATTCGCCACCATACCGCCCACGGAGATGCCCCCGAATCCCACGCCGTGATAGCCGCGCTCACGCCCGATGAACAGGGTGCGCGTTCCGTCACCGCGCGCCCGGTGATAGGCCAGGGCGATCTTCAGGGCCGAGTCCACAGACTCGGAGCCGGAGTTGGTGAAAAACACCTTTTTCAGATCAGCGGGGGCGATTTCGGCCAGCAGATTTGCCGCCTCGAACTGCACAGGGTGGCCCATCTGGAATGGGGGGGCATAGTCCATCTCCTGCGCCTGATGGGCAATGGCCGCGCTGATCTCCGGTCGGCCGTGGCCCGCGTTGACGCACCACAGGCCCGATGTGCCGTCCAGAATTTGACGTCCGTCGTGAGAGCGGTAATACATGCCTTGCGCACTGACGAGCAATCGGGGGGCGGCCTTGAACTGCCGGTTGGCGGTGAACGGCATCCAGAGCTGGTCCATCGACGGTAGCTCGGTCATTGCGCCAGAACGCTGAAGTTCGGCTTGATCCATGAAACTCTCCTGTGAACGGGAATATGTTTGGCTCCGATGTTTCGGTCTGTGCCCCCTTAAATATAGCGAAGGCGTTGTCAAGCAGCGACACCGCGCCAAAAAGAAAAAGCCCCGCAGGGCGGGGCTTTTTCGGTGAAGCAGTCAGCTCTAAGTCGGCAGCTTTCTTGAAACAGCTTACTTGGTGACCATGTGGGTACCGACAACCTCGACCACCGTGCGGCGGTTGGGGGCTTGGCATTCCACTTGGCTCTTGAAGGAACCCTTGCAGCTCTTGGGATCGACGCGGAAGTCGGTCTTGCCCTTGCCTTCGACGTAGATCTTGTCAGCCGGGACACCCTGGCTCACCAGATAAGCCTTCACGGCTTCAGCACGGCGAACGGAGAGCTTCTGGTTGTAAGCCACGCTGCCGAAGCTGTCGGTGTAGCCGGTAGCGATCACGACTTCCAGATTGATGGCCTTGATCTTGCCAGCCAGATCATCGAGCTTTTCCTTGCCAGCGGGCAGCAGAACAGCCTTGTTGAACTGGAAGAAGGCGTCGGCGTTGTAGGTGACCTTTTCGCTCACAGGCACAGGGGCCGGAGCGGGGGCGGGGGCGGGCGCAGGCGCGGCAGCAGGTGCGGGGGCAGGTGCCGGAGCAGGTTCAGCCTTGGCCACGACAGGCAGGCCACAAGCTTCGCTGGAGGCGGTTGCCGGCGTCCAGAAGTTGTCTTGCCAGCACAGCTTGTTGTCGCCGTTCATCCAGGTCAGACCGTACGGGTCTTGCCAGTTGTTGATGCTGCGAGCCTCACCGGCATGGGCAGCCGCCAGCGAAGATGTTGCGAGAACCGCAGCTGCGAACAATTTTGCGATTTTTTTGGGGTGGATCATGTTATTTCCTCTCGGTCGTTGATCGTTCATCGCAGCCAGAACTGCGTGTTGCCATAATAAGCGCCAGGATGCTTTGGGGTGTGAGCAATTGCCGCTTGAACTCGTTCACTGCCCGAGAACCCGACACCTGACGCATTCACTACTAGTAAACCCGAAGACATTGTGCCACAGCGTCTGTGACGTTCAATTGCTGAAACGATTCGTTTACGTTCTGCCCCGAGGTGCGCATACCGGCGTTGCTGTTTCGCAACATTGGCCTGATTTTTCTGCTCCACATTCCGTCATCCATTTCGCTGCTGCGCTGAAACCGAGCGAGGAAATACGGGCTGCTAACATCGTTCGCTTGACTGGGGGCGCGTCTGCTAGACGGGCGACGCCCGGTTTGTCGGGCCCGGTCTGGTCGCTCCGACGTCTGATCTATTGCTGCGAAGCACTCACTCATGTCCGTTTTTGCCAAAGAAACCCTGCCGATCAGCCTAGAGACGGAAATGCGCCGCTCCTACCTAGATTACGCGATGAGCGTGATCGTGGGTCGTGCACTTCCCGATGTGCGAGATGGCCTCAAGCCGGTGCATCGGCGCGTGCTGTATGCGATGCACGAATTGAGCAATGCCTGGAATCGGCCTTACAAAAAGTCGGCGCGCATCGTGGGTGACGTGATCGGTAAATACCACCCGCACGGTGACCAGTCGGTGTACGACACCATCGTGCGCATGGCGCAGGATTTTTCCTTGCGCTACATGCTGGTGGACGGACAGGGCAACTTCGGCTCGGTGGACGGCGACAACGCCGCGGCCATGCGCTACACCGAAATCCGGCTGTCGAAGATCGCGCACGAAATGCTGGCCGATATCGACAAGGAAACCGTCGATTTCGGCCCCAACTATGACGGCTCCGAGCAGGAGCCGCTGCTGTTGCCTGCGCGTCTGCCCAATCTGCTGATCAATGGCTCGTCGGGCATTGCGGTGGGCATGGCCACCAATATTCCGCCGCACAACCTGGGCGAGGTGCTCGACGCCTGTTTGCATTTGCTGCGCAACCCTGGGGCGACGATCGAGGAGTTGATGGAGCGCGTGCCTGCGCCCGACTTCCCGACAGCGGGCATCATCTATGGCACTTCGGGAGTGCGAGACGCCTATCGCACCGGACGCGGACGGGTGGTGATGCGGGCGCGTTGCCACTTTGAAGATCTTGAAAAGGGTCAGCGTCAGGCCATCATCGTCGACGAGTTGCCGTACCAGGTCAACAAACGCACCTTGCTTGAGCGCATCGCCGAGTTGGTGCAAGAGAAAAAGATCGAAGGCATCAGCCACATCCAGGACGAGTCTGACAAGTCGGGCATGCGCGTGGTCATCGAACTCAAGCGCGGCGAAGTGCCTGAAGTGGTGCTCAATAATCTGTACAAGCAGACCCAGTTGCAAGACACCTTTGGCGTCAACATGGTGGCGCTGGTGGATGGTCAGCCGCGTTTGCTCAACCTTCAGCAGATGATCGCGGCCTTTTTGTCGCACCGCCGCGAGATCATCACCCGCCGCACGGTGTTCGACCTGCGCAAAGCGCGTGAACGTGGGCATGTGCTCGAAGGTCTGGCTGTGGCGCTGGCCAATGTCGATCGCATGATCGAACTCATCAAGGCCGCGCCCACGCCGCCGGTGGCGAAAGAGCGTCTGCTGGCGCAGGCCTGGGAGCCGGGCGAGGCGCGCGCCATGCTGTCGCGCGTGGAGGGTGACATCACCCAGTTCCAACCCGACGATCTCGACGCGCGTTACGGCCTCAAACCCGACGGTTATTACCTCAGCGAGACGCAGGCGCAGGAAATCCTGCAGATGCGGCTGCAGCGCCTGACCGGCCTGGAGCAGGACAAGATCGTCGGCGAATACAAGGACGTCATGGAACAGATCGCCGATCTGCTCGACATCCTTGCCAAGCCTGAGCGCATGACCGAAATCATCACCACCGAAATGAGCGCCCTGCGTGCCGAGTTCGGCGATGCGCGTCGCTCGCACATCGAGGTCAATGCTTACGACATCGATGTCGAAGACCTCATCACCCCGCAAGACCTGGTGGTCACCATCTCGCACTCGGGCTACGTCAAGAGCCAGCCTCTGGCGGAATACCGTGCGCAGCGCCGCGGCGGCCGGGGCAAGCTGGCCACGGGCACCAAGGAAGACGACTGGGTCGAGCAACTGTTCGTGGCCAACACCCACGACATGCTGCTGTGCTTCTCCAACCGGGGCCGGGTGTACTGGATGAAGGTATACGAGTCGCCGATGGGCGGACGCGGCTCGCGCGGCAAACCTCTGGTCAATCTGTTTCCGTTGCAGGCGGGTGAGAAGATCACCACCGTACTGCCGGTCAAGGCCTTCGACGAGCAGCACTATGTGTTCATGGCGACCGCGCGCGGCACGGTGAAAAAGACGCCGCTGACGGCGTTCGTCAACCGGCGCACTGCGGGCATCATCGCGGTGGCGCTGGACGAGGACGACTACCTCATCGGTGCGGCCATTACGGATGGTCAGCACGACGTCATGCTGTTTTCCGACGCAGGCAAGGCGGTGCGTTTCGACGAGGCCGATGTGCGCCCGATGGGCCGCGAGGCGCGCGGAGTGCGCGGCATGCAGCTTGAAGCCGATCAGTCCGTCATTGCCTTGCTGGTGGCCGAAGACGAAACCCAGAGCGTGCTCACCGCCACGGAAAACGGCTACGGCAAGCGCACGTCCATCACCGAATACACCCGTCATGGGCGCGGTACCAAGGGCATGATTGCCATCCAGACTTCGGAGCGCAACGGCAAGGTGGTGGCGGCCTGCCTGGTGCGCACCAGCGATGAAATCATGCTGATCACCGATACCGGTGTACTGGTGCGCACGCGGGTGGAAGAGATTCGTGAAATGGGCCGGGCGACGCAGGGCGTCACCCTGATCGCGCTCGACGCCAAGGCGCATCTCATCCAGGTGCAGCCGGTGGTGGAGGCGGACGACGACGAGCTGCCCCCGACTGAGTTGCCCCCGGCGGAAGACGGCGGCGCCGACACGGCCGCGGAGTGAGCCGAGATGGTCAAGCAACGCCCCTACAACTTCTCCGCCGGGCCGGCCGCCATTCCTGAAGAGGTGTTGGAACAGGCCGCGGCCGAGATGCTCGACTGGCACGGCTGCGGCATGAGCGTGATGGAAATGAGCCACCGCGGGCCGCAGTTCGAGTCCATCATCGCGCAGGCCGAGGCCGATCTGCGCGAGTTGCTGCAGATCCCTGAGGACTACGCCGTGCTGTTCATGCAAGGCGGGGCGATTGCGGAGAACGCCATTGTTCCGCTGAATCTATCGCGCGGGGCCAAGGCCGACTATGTGGTGACCGGAAGCTGGTCGCAAAAAAGCCAGCAGGAAGCGCGCAAATACTGCGATGTGCACTTGAGCGCGAGCGCCCACGACGATCAAGGCTACGGCAGCATTCCCGACAACGCCGCCTGGAGCATCCGCCCCGACGCGCAATATCTGCACGTCTGCACCAACGAAACCATCGACGGGGTGGAGTTTCACTTCGTGCCCGACAGCCGCGGCGTGCCGCTGGTGGCCGATATGTCCTCGCACCTGTTGTCTCGTGCGGTGGAGGTGTCGCGCTACGCCTGCATCTATGGCGGCGCGCAGAAGAACATCGGCCCCGCCGGGCTGACATTGGTCATCGTTCGCCGCGATCTGCTGGGCCATGCCCTGCCGCATTGCCCCAGCGCCTTCGACTATGCCGTGGTGGCGGCCAACCATTCCATGTTCAACACGCCGCCCACTTACGCGATCTATATCGCCGGACTGGTGTTGCAGTGGATCAAGCGCCAGCGTTTCGATGGACTTGAAGGGTTGGCCGCGGTGGAAGCGCGCAATATCGCCAAGGCGCATCTGCTGTACGACGCGCTCGATGCCTCGCAGCTTTACGAAACCCGCCTGGCCCGCGATTGCCGCTCGCGCATGAATGTGCCATTTCATCTGCGTGATACCGCTTTGAACACCGCTTTCCTGCAAGGCGCCGAGGCGGCGGGGCTGCTGCAACTCAAGGGGCACAAGTCGGTGGGCGGCATGCGGGCCTCGATCTACAACGCCATGCCGCTTGAAGGCGTGCAGGCGCTGGTGAACTACTTGCAAGACTTTGAAAAACGCCACGGCTGAAATCCGATGAGCCAAGATTCCCAAGATGACCTGAGCCCCTGGCGTGACCAGATCGACGCCCTCGACAAACAGATTCTGGCGCTGCTTAACCAGCGGGCCGAAGCCGCGCAGCAGATCGGCCATATCAAGCAGCGCTTGAACATGCCCGTGTTCCGCCCCGAGCGTGAACGTCAGGTGATCGAAAAGCTGCATGAGCACAATGCTGGGCCGCTGCGCAATGCCGGCGTGAGCGCCATCTGGCGCGAAGTCATGTCGGCCTGCCGCGCGCTGGAGGCGCCGCAGCGCGTGGCGTATCTGGGCCCTGCGGGCACGTTCAGCGAGCAGGCGGCGCGGCGGTTCTTCGGTGCCAGTGCGCAAGGCTTTCCCTGCGCGACCATCGACGATGTGTTCCGCAGCTATTTGAGTGGTGAGAGCGAGTTCGCCATCGTGCCGGTGGAAAACAGTACCGAAGGTGCGGTGGCGCGCAGCATGGATCTGCTGCTGGCGCATCCGGTGCATCTGTGCGGCGAGGTCAGTTTGCCGGTGCGGCATTTCCTGATGCGGCAGATGCCCGATCTACAGGGCATCCAGACGGTCGCTGCGCATCCTCAAGCTTTGGCCCAGTGCGCAGGCTGGCTGCGTGCGCATCTGCCCAATGCCGAAATTCGTCCCGTATCGAGCAATGCCGAGGGCGCCCGGCTGGCTGCGGAAGACGCCAGCATCGCCGGGATCGCCGCCGAGGCGACCGCGGTGCTTTACGGCCTGCACATCGCCGCGCGCGCCATTCAGGATGAGGCGCAGAACACCACGCGCTTTGTCGTGCTCGGCGCGGCGCAGCCCGAGCCTACCGGGTCCGACCGCACCAGCCTCATCCTCTCCGTGCCCAACCGCGCCGGTGCGGTGTACGACCTGCTCAAACCGCTGGCCGCGCATGGGGTGAGCATGACCCGGTTCGAGTCGCGCCCGGCGCGCTCGGGCGAATGGGAATACGCTTTTTATATCGACGTCGAAGGGCACCAAGACGAACCCCGGGTGGCAACCGCGTTGCGCGAGCTGCAAGGAGTGTGCGCGATGTACAAGTGCCTGGGCTCCTACCCCATCGATAAAAAACCACGCGACAACTGAGCACGGCTCGCATCTCCCGAGAGATTGAACATGTCAGAACAACACGCCACCCAAGCCCGCTGGGGCGCCGATTACGTCCAGGCCATTTCACCTTACGTCGGGGGCAAGCCCATCGCTGAAGTCGCGCGGCAGTTTGGTTTGCAGCCTGAGCGCATCGTCAAACTGGCCTCGAATGAAAACCCGTTGGGCATGTCGCCCAAGGCGCGTGAGGCCATCCTGGCCGCGATGGCCGATAGCACCCGCTACCCCGACAACGACGGCTACGCGCTGAAACAGGCGCTGGCAAGCAAGCTGAGTGTGCCGGCCGAGTGGATCACCCTCGGCCATGGTTCGAGCGACCTGCTGGAAATGGCCGCGCGCGCCTTGCTGACCGACGCCGATGCCGGCATGTATTCGCGCTACAGCTTCATCGTTTACACGCAAGCGGTGCAGGGCGTGGGGGCAACGCATCAGATCGTGCCCGACCGCGATTTTGGTCACGACCTGCCCGCCATGCTGGCCGCCATCACCCCGCAGACCAAGCTGATCTTCGTGGCGAACCCCAACAATCCAACCGGCACGTTTTTGCCGGCTGACGAGTTGCTCGACTTTCTGCGCAAGGTGCCGCCGCACATCGCCGTGGTGCTCGACGAAGCCTATGTGGAATACATCGAACCCGCGCTGCGTTACGACAGCATGGCTTGGGTGCGCGAATTTCCCAATCTGATTGTTTCGCGCACCTTTTCCAAGGCTTACGGCCTGGCGGGCCTGCGCATGGGCTACGGCGTGTCGCAGCCGGCGCTGACCGATGTGCTCAACCGGGTGCGCTCGGCCTTCAACACCAGCACGCTAGGACAGGCCGCGGCGCTTGCCGCGCTGGACGATCTGGCCTTCATCGATCAGGCCTATGCGGTCAACCGGGCCGGTCAGGCGCAGCTGGCTGCGGCGTTCGAGGCGCTGGGCCTGCGCTACATCCCCTCGCAAGGCAACTTCATTCTGGTGAAGGTGGGCGATGACGCAAAGGCTGGCGCGCGATTGAATCTGGCGCTGTTGCAGCGCGGCGTGATCGCCCGTCCGGTGGACAACTACGGACTGCCCCAATGGCTGCGCATCTCGGTGGGTACCGAGGCGGAAAACGCTACCTGCATCGCCGCACTGCGCGACCACTATGCCGCAAGCTGAGGCCATGGACACTGTGATCGGCGACGAAGCCTCTGTGCAATTCGAGCGTCTGGCCATTCTCGGGGTCGGTCTGCTCGGCGGCTCGTTCGCCCTGGCTGCGCGTCGTGCCAAGCTGGCGCGGCGCGTCGTGGGCTACAGCAAGTCGCCCACGACCACCCGCACCGCGCTGGAACGCGGCATCATCGACGAGGAGGCTGATTCGGCGCTGCGTGCGGTGCATGGCGCCGATCTCGTGCTGCTGGCCGTGCCGGTAGTGTCAACCGGCGATCTGCTCAAGCAGTTGCGGCACGGGCTGGAGCCCCACGCCCTGGTGATGGACGTCGGCAGCACCAAGGGCAATGTGGTGGCGGCGGCGCAGTCGCAACTCGGCGCGCGGCAAAGCCAGTTCGTGCCCTGCCATCCAATAGCGGGTAAGGAAAAGAGCGGGGTGCTGCATGCCGAAGCCGGTTTGTTCGACGGCAAGCGCGTGGTCATCACGCCGCTTGCAGCCAACAGCGACAGCTTTGTGGACATCGCCACCCAGGCGTGGGAGTCGATCGGCGGCGTGGTTTCGGTGATGTCGCCCGAAGAGCACGATGCGGCCTTTGCCGCCGTCAGCCACCTGCCGCATCTGCTGGCGTTCAGCTATGTGTATGCGCTCTCCAGCCAGCCGCAGGGCAGCGCCTTTTTGCAACTGGCCGGACCGGGGTTTCGCGACTTCAGCCGCATCGCCGGGGGCGATCCGCACATGTGGCGCGATGTGCTGCAGGCCAATCGCGACGAAGTGCTGCGGCAACTGCAACTCTACAAACAGGCGCTGGCGGGTTTTGAAGCGCAGATTCAGCAGGGCAACTGGAGCGCGGTCGAGGCGCTGATTCGCCGCGCCAGCCAGGTGCGGCAGGGCTGGGACGCTCCGGCGTCGTCCGATGATGAAGTCTGAGGCGCGCGATCTGCCGCCGCTCATCGGCGCGGGCGGACGGGTGAAGCTGCCCGGTTCCAAGAGCATTTCCAATCGCGTCCTGCTGCTCGCCGCGCTGGCCGAGGGGCAGGCCGAGATCACTGGCCTGCTCGATTCCGACGACACCCGCGTGATGCTCGCTGCGCTGCAAGCGCTGGGCATTGCCGTGCGGCGCGAGGGCGAGACGGCTCATGTGCAGGGCGGGGCAGGGCGCTTTCCGGCAGCGCAGGCCGATCTGTTCATGGGCAACGCGGGCACCGCGATCCGCCCGCTTACCGCCGCGCTGGCGCTGCTGGGGGGTGACTATGCGCTGCACGGCGTGCCCCGCATGCATGAGCGCCCGATCGGCGATCTGGTCGATGCGCTGCGGCAGTTCGGTTGCGAAATCCGCTACACCGGGCAGGAAGGCTATCCGCCGCTGCACATCGGGGCCAGCCATTTCCGCCTGAATGGCGACGTGGCCGTGCGCGGCGATGTCTCCAGCCAGTTTCTCACCGCCCTGTTGCTGGCGCTGCCGCTCAAGGCGAGCGATCACGACATCGCCATTGCGGTGCAGGGCGAGCTGATTTCCAAACCCTATATCGAGATCACCCTCAACCTGCTGCGGCGCTTTGGCGTGCAGGTGCGGCGCACCGGGTGGGAGCGGTTTGTCATTCCCGCGGGCAGCGGTTTGCGCAGCCCTGGCCGCATCGCCGTGGAGGGCGATGCTTCGTCGGCCTCTTATTTTCTGGCGGCGGGTGTGCTGGGTCAATGGCACGGCAAGGGCGCGCCGGTGCGGGTGGAGGGCGTGGGGCGCGACAGCATTCAGGGCGACGTGGCGTTTGCACGCGTGCTCGAAGACCTCGGCGCCCAGGTGCGGTGGGGCGACGACTTTATCGAAACCGACGGCCTGCAAGCCGGATTGACCGCGCTGCGCGGCGGCGACATCGACTGTCTGGCCATTCCCGACGCGGCCATGACCCTGGCGATGACCGCGCTGTTCGCCGACGCGCCCACCACGCTGACCGCCATCGGCAGTTGGCGCGTGAAAGAAACCGACCGCATCCACGCCATGGCCACCGAATTGACCAAGCTCGGGGCGAAGGTCGAATCCGGCCCCGACTGGCTGCGTGTGCATCCCTTGCCCGCAGTGCAGTGGCGCAGTGCGGCCATCGCCACTTACGACGATCACCGCATGGCCATGTGTTTTTCGCTGGCCAGCTTCGGCCATGCCGACATCCGCATTCTCGATCCGGGCTGTGTGGCCAAGACCTACCCCGGCTATTTCGACGACTTTGCCCGCATCGCCCGGCCCGTGCCGGTCATCGCCATCGACGGCCCCACCGCCTCCGGCAAAGGCAGTATCGCCACCGCCGTGGCCGAGGCGCTGGGCTTCGTTTGCCTCGACTCGGGCGTGCTCTACCGCCTCACCGCCTGGGAGGCATTGCAGCAGGGCGTGCCGCTGGACGACAGCGACGCGCTGACCCGGCTCGCGGCCGATCTGCCCGTGACCTTTGCCGCGGGCGGCATCGTTCTGAACGGACACGTTTTCGACGCGGCACAACTTCGCACCGAAGCCGTCGGGCAAGCCGCTTCGACCATCGCCGCCATTCCCTCCGTGCGCGAAGCCTTGTTTGCCTTGCAGCGCAGCTTTCGCCGCGCGCCGGGGCTCGTGGCCGATGGTCGAGACATGGGCACTGTCGTCTTTCCAGACGCGCCCCTCAAGGTCTTCCTCACCGCCAGTGCCCACAGTCGCGCCGAGCGCCGGTATAAGCAATTGATTTCACAAGGGATTCCCGCTATACTTGCCGACGTTTTTGCGGAGCTTGAGCTGCGCGACGCACGCGATACCCAGCGTGACGTGGCTGCGCTGAAGCCCGCGCCAGACGCCCAACTGCTGGACAGCACCGACCTGAGCCTTGAGCAAACGGTTGAAGCTGTGTTGGCTTTGTGGCGTCAATCCGTCTGAACGCGCGCCCTGCGCGTCTCAGTTTTTTCTCTCTCCAACCCCACGGTCTTTCGTGGTTTGAAGGTCTTAACTCAATGTCCTCTGTCTCCCCAAGTGCTGCTTCCACCGAGTCGTTTGCCGCACTGTTTGAAGAATCCCTGCAATCACGCGACATGCGCACCGGCGAAGTCATTACCGCCGAAGTCGTTGCGGTCGATCAGAACTTTGTCGTGGTCAACGCCGGGCTGAAGTCCGACGCCTACATCCCCATCGAAGAGTTCCACAACGATCAGGGTGAAGCCGACGTTCACGTCGGCGATTTCGTCTCGGTTGCCATCGACGCGCTGGAAAACGGCCGCGGCGACACCGTGCTGTCGCGCGACAAGGCCAAGCGCCTGGCCTCCTGGCTGTCGCTGGAGAAGGCACTGGAAACCGGCGAATTCGTCGAAGGCACCACGACCGGCAAGGTCAAGGGCGGCCTGACCGTCATGGTCAACGGCATTCGCGCCTTCCTGCCCGGCTCGCTGCTCGACACGCGGCCGGTGAAGGACACCACGCCGTACGAGAACAAGACCATGGAGTTCAAGGTCATCAAGCTCGACCGCAAACGCAACAACGTGGTGCTGTCGCGCCGCGCCGTGGTCGAAGCCAGCCAGGGCGAAGAACGCGCCAAGCTGCTCGAAACCCTGCAAGAAGGCTCGCTGGTCACCGGCGTGGTCAAGAACATCACCGACTACGGCGCCTTCGTCGACCTCGGCGGCATCGACGGCCTGCTGCATATCACCGATCTGGCCTGGCGTCGTGTGCGTCACCCCAGCGAAGTGGTCACCCCCGGTCAGGAAGTCACGGCCAAAGTGCTCAAGTTCGACGCCGAGAAGGGCCGCGTTTCCCTGGGCCTCAAGCAGATGGGCGACGACCCGTGGCATGGCGTTTCGCGCCGTTACCCCGCGGGCACCCGTCTGTTCGGCAAGATCACCAACATCGCCGAGTACGGCGCGTTCGTCGAGATCGAGCCGGGCATCGAAGGCCTGGTTCACGTCTCCGAAATGGACTGGACCAACAAAAACGTCGCTCCGAGCAAAGTGGTGCAACTGGGCGACGAGGTCGAAGTGCAAGTGCTGGAAATCGACGAAGACCGTCGCCGTATCAGCCTGGGCATGAAGCAGTGCCGCGCCAACCCCTGGGACGAATTCGCCGCCAACCACAAGCGCGGCGACAAGGTTGCCGGCCCGGTCAAGTCGATCACCGATTTTGGCGTGTTCATCGGCCTGCCCGGTGGCATCGACGGCCTAATCCACCTATCCGACCTGTCCTGGAACGACACCGGCGAGTCTGAAGTGCGCAACTACAAGAAGGGCCAGGACGTCGAGGCTGTGGTGCTGGCCATCGACATCGAGCGCGAGCGCATTTCGCTGGGCATCAAGCAGATGCTCGACGATCCGTTCATGTCGTTTGCCGCGCTGAATGACAAGGGCAAGATCGTCGAAGGCACTGTGAAAGCGGTGGACCCCAAGGGCGCCACCATCGATCTGGGCAGCGACATCGAAGGCTATTTGCGTGCTTCCGAGATCTCGCGCGAGCGCGTCGAAGACGCCCGCAACGTGCTCAAGGAAGGCGATCAAGTCTCTGCGGTCGTCGTCAACATCGACCGCAAGACCCGCAACATCCAGTTGTCGGTCAAGGCGAAAGACGCCGCCGAACAGCAGGAAGCCATGGACCGTCTGGCGGGCGACACCCGCGAAGCCGGTACCACCAACCTCGGTGCGCTGCTGCGCGCCAAGATGGACAAAGGCTCCTGATCAGTTGCGTTGCTCGTTTGCATTGATCGACTCGCCCGTGCGGGCTGCTGTGTTGGGTAGCGTCGAACTCGGCGCAAACCCTACGCGGTCCTGATGTGCGGCGGCCTACGGTGTTCACCGGGGCCGCCGTTTTCACCTGTACCCCTTATGACTCGCTCTGATCTCGTTGAAATCCTGGCCGCTCAGTTTCCTCAACTGACCCACCGCGACGCTGAACTGTCTGTGAAGACCATTCTCGACGCGTTGGCGCAGGCCCTCGATGACGGGCATCGTGTCGAAATCCGGGGCTTCGGCAGCTTCAGCGTCAGCCATCGTTCGGCCCGCATCGGGCGCAATCCGCGCTCGGGCGAGCAGGTGGCCGTGCCCGAGAAGCGCATCCCGCATTTCAAGCCGGGCAAGACTCTGCGCGAACTGGTGGATTACCAGGCCGAAGAGCGCAAGGTGGATGGGCGAAACCAGCCCGAGAACGTCGTCGATTGAGCGTGCTTTAGCGGTCGATTCTGACGGCTGAACCCTAGTCCCGTGCCCTGCGAAGGGCACGGGACTTTTTTATGGGGCAGTCGGCAAACGCGCGATCTGCTCTTTCACCTTGACCAGCAGCGCCTGGAAATCGCTTAGACGCTCCTGCTCCTGCGCCACCACGGCGGCCGGAGCGCGATCGACGAAACTGGCGTTGGAGAGCTTGCCTTGCGCCTTGGCGATTTCGGCTTGCAAACGCTGCACTTCCTTGCCCAGGCGCGCGTGCTCCGCTGCGGCGTCCACCTCGACGAACAGGGCGAACTGCGTGGCGCCCAGCGCGGTGGTGGGCGCGGATTGCGTGGCGGCTTTCCAGGCGGCCTCGTCGGCGAACACCTTGACCTCCGACACTTTGGCCAGGGCTTGCAGGGCGAGGCGGTGGCGCTCGATCAAGCTCACGTCGCCGCAGGCCAGCAGCGGCAGACGCTGCGCCGGTGAAACGCCCAGTTCGCCGCGTAGATTGCGGCAGGCGTCGACCAGTTGCTTGAAGGCGGCGATTTCCGCTTCGGCAGCAGCGTCGATCTTTTCGGGCTGCGCCAGCGGGTAGGGCGCCACGGCCAGGCTGGCGCCGCTGCGCCCGGCCAGCGGCGCGACGGTCTGCCAGAGTTCTTCGGTGATGAAGGGCATGATGGGGTGGGCCAGACGCAGCACAGTTTCCAGCGTGCGCACCAGGGTGCGGCGGGCTGCGCGCTGTTGCTGCGGCGTGCCATGGGCGATCTGGGTCTTGGCGATTTCCAGATACCAGTCGCAATACTCATCCCAGACGAATTGGTAGATGGCCTGGGCGGCGAAGTCCAGGCGGTAGTCGGCAAAGCCCTGCGCCACCTGCTGTTCGGTGCGCTGCAGTTGCGAGGCGATCCAGCGGTCGGCGGCGCTGAAGTGCATATAGCCGTCGGGGCCGCAGTCGCCGCCACATTGATCCATGCCACGGTCGAAGGCTTCGAGTCCATCGACCTGCATCAGCACAAAGCGCGTGGCGTTCCACAGCTTGTTGCAGAAATTGCGGTAGCCCTCGCAGCGCTTGGTGTCGAAGTTGATATTGCGGCCCAGCGTGGCCATCGAGGCAAAAGTGAAGCGCAGGGCGTCAGCGCCGTAGGCGGGAATGCCGCCCGGGAATTCTTTCTCGGTGGCCTTGCGCACTGCGGGTGCGGTTTCGGGTTTGCGCAGGCCAGTGGTGCGCTTGTCGAGCAGGGGGGCGAGTTCGATGCCGTCGATCAGATCGACCGGGTCGAGCACATTGCCCTCGCTCTTGCTCATTTTCTTGCCGTGCGCGTCGAGCACCAGACCGTGGATGTAAACGTGCTTGAACGGCACCTTGCCGGTGAAGTGCGTGGTCATCATGATCATCCGGGCGACCCAGAAGAAAATGATGTCGAAGCCCGTGACCAGCACCGAGGAGGGCAGGAACAGGTCCATCTCCTTCGTCGGTTCGGGCCAGCCCAGGGTGGAGAAGGGCACCAGTGCGGAGGAATACCAGGTGTCGAGCACGTCCGGGTCGCGGGTGAGCGAGCGGTTGTAGCCCGCGGCGGACGCCTTGTCGCGCGCCTCGGCTTCGCTGCGGGCCACAAAAATTTCGCCGTTTTCGCCGTACCACGCCGGGATCTGGTGGCCCCACCAGAGCTGGCGCGAAATGCACCAGTCCTGAATATTGGCCATCCACTGGTTGTAGGTGTTCACCCAGTTTTCGGGGACGAACTTCACTTCGCCGTCGGCCACCGCGTCGATGGCCTTTTGCGCAATGCTCTTGCCGTCCGGGCCGGGCTTGGTGGTGGCGACGAACCATTGATCGGTGAGCATGGGCTCGACGATCTGGCCGGTGCGCGCACAAACAGGCACCATGTTTTTGTGCGGCACCGCTTTTTCGAGAAAGCCCTGCGCTTCCAGGTCTTTGAGCAGCGCCTTGCGCGCGGCGTAGCGGTCGAGCCCCTGATACGCGGCAGGGCCGTTTTCGTTGATGCGGGCGTCGTCGGTGAAGATGGTGATCAGCGGAATGTCGTGGCGCAGCGCGCAGGCGTAGTCGTTGAAGTCGTGCGCGCCGGTGATTTTCACGCAGCCCGAGCCGAAATCGCGCTCGACGAAGCCATCGGCGATGATGGGAATCTTGCGGTCGCACAGCGGCAGATCGACATACTTGCCGATGAACTTGGCGTAGCGTTCATCTTCTGGATGCACCGCCAGCGCGCCGTCGGCCATCATGGTTTCGGGCCGGGTGGTGGCGATGTGCATGCCGCGCACGCCGTCGATGGGCCCGTCGCTGAACGGGTAGAGGATGTGCCACATGAAGCCGTCGTGCTCCTGGCTTTCCACCTCCAGATCGCTCACCGCGCTCTTGAGCACCGGGTCCCAGTTCACCAGCCGCTTGCCGCGATAGATCAAGCCTTGTTCGTAAAGCTGCACGAAGGTCTCCACCACGGCTTTCGACAGTTTGTCGTCCATGGTGAAGTACTCGTGCTCCCAACTCACCGAGTCGCCCATGCGGCGCATCTGGCCGGTGATGGTGTTGCCCGACTGCTGCTTCCATTCCCACACTTTTTCGACAAACTTGTCGCGCCCCAGGTCGTGGCGGCTCAGTCCCGCAGCCTGCAATTGCCGCTCCACCACGATCTGCGTGGCAATGCCCGCATGGTCCATGCCCGGCACCCACAGGGTGTTGTCGCCGCGCATGCGGTGGTAGCGCACTAGGGTGTCCATCACCGTCTGGTTGAACGCATGGCCCATGTGCAGCGTGCCCGTGACGTTGGGCGGCGGCAGTTGCACGCAGAACGACGGTTTGGCGGCGTCCAGCGTGGGGGCGAACACGCCCAGTTCTTCCCAGCGCTGAGTCCAGCGGGCTTCGATGTTGTGGGGCTCAAACGATTTGGCGAGTTCGGTCATGGGAATGTGCGGGTGCGCGGCGGCATGTCGCGGTTCGGATGAAATGCGCTGGGCGCGGCAAATGACGCGACGCCCAAGCAAAGCGCCCGATTTTACGGGCGCGCGTCGCGACGTTCTACACTCAATAAATGTCTTGTCCCGATTCCAGCCGTTCCGCAAGGTATTCGCTCTGGCGAGGCCTCTTGGCCGCGGTATCTGGTCTGTGCCTGGCCGGAGCGCTCAGCGGTTGCGCCGCATTGCTGCCGCGCGGCGAGGCGCAGACCAGCAAGCCCTGGAGCAACTTCTCCCAGGCGCATGCCGCGTATGAACGGATTACGCCTTACCGCACCACAACCGCCCAGTTGCATCAGGAGGGCATCGACCCGTTGACCACGCCCAATATCACCATCCTGAACTACGCCGATATCGTGCGGCGGCTGCTGCCGCCCTCGGGCAATGACTTGGCCCTCGATCCCGGCATCCGCGACTGCATGCAGGCGCAAACCGCCTGTCGTGGTTTTGAGATCGACCAGCGCCATATCGACCGCAAGCGGGTGGGCAATTTCTGGCTCGACTTTCTCGACTTCCGTCGCGAAACCGTCACTACCGGCTGGCGTTTCAACATGCTCTTGCTCGTGGTGGATGATCGCGTGGTCTATAAGCTCTGGGGCGGGCAGCCTGAAATCTCGGAGGTGGAAACCACACGCAATCCACTGGGGCCGCTGCAGGGCTTCGGTCAATCGGTGCTCGGGCGATACTGAGCGCCAACGCGGGCGGCAAGCCAACTTCGGACGGCCTTGGGTTGCTTGCGAGCGGCGCGCGGCGAGCGCACGACGCTGTGGCTTAAAATTGCGTTTTTTCACAACTAGGCTGCGCGATAGAGCGCCAGCCGCCGGTGGTTCCCTTACCCACCGTCCAAGCAAAAAGGTCGTCCATGTTGTTCACGCTTGACTTGAGCGCTGCTCGCCAGCGCGCCGTCGTGGCCGCTCTGGCCGCGCTGCACATCGCCATCATCATCGCCAGCAACTATCTGGTGCAGTTGCCCATCACCCTGTTCGGCCTGCACACCACCTGGGCGGCGTTCAGCTTCCCGCTGGTGTACGTCGCGACTGATCTCACCGCCCGGCTGCTCGGGGCGGGCACGGCGCGGCGCGTGGTGCGCTGGGTGATGCTGCCGGCCCTCGTACTGTCCTACGCCATCTCGGTGCTGTTTCACGACGGCGCGTTTGCCGGGTGGGCGGCGCTGAGCGGGTTCAACCTGTTCGTTTTCCGCATCGCCCTGGGCAGCTTCATCGCCTACGCCGTGGGGCAGATGCTCGACATTTTGGTGTTCTCGCGCCTGCGCGCCACGCTGGCCGGTAGCCGCCATTGGTGGCTGGCGCCCTCGGTGTCGAGCGTGTTCGGCAATCTGGTGGACAGCGTGCTGTTCTTCTCCATCGCCTTCTACGCCAGCAGCGACCCCTTCATGGCCGCGCACTGGGTGGAGATCGCGCTGGTGGATTACGCGGTCAAGCTGGCAATGGCCGTGCTCGGCGTGCTGCCGCTCTATGGCCTGCTGCTGGCCGGACTGCAGCGCTGGCTGGCGCGTAGCGCGGTGCAGGCTGTGGCGGCTTGAAGTGAACGGGCGCTCCCTGCTGTTCAAATAAGTATAATTCCACATATACTTACCGGACTGTAGGGAGATCGCCATGTCACAAATCACCCTCTATCTCGACGACGCCACGCAAGCGCTGGTCGATCAGGCCGCCCGGGCCAACGGCGTATCGAAAAGTCGCTGGGTGGCCGACATCATCCGCAAATATGCCGCGCAGGAATGGCCGCAGGACTGCCTCGCGCTGGCAGGCCGGTTTGCTGATTTTCCGCTGCGTGAGGAGGGCGGCTCCGTGCAGCCCGCCGATGTGCCGCGCCTGGGCTTTTGATCGCGCGTCATGCTTTTGCTCGACAGCAACACCATCAGCTATTACTTTCGCGGCGACCCGCAGGTCGTGCCCCGTCTGCAGGCGCTTTCCCCGGCAGACATCGGCGTGCCGGCCATTGTGGAATACGAACTGCGCTACGGCCTCATGCGCCTGCCCGCAGAAGCGGCGCATCCCCGTCTGGCGGCGTTGACCGCCTTGCTGCGTCCGCTGCAGATCTTGCCCTTCGATAGCGAATGCGCCGCGCAGGCCGCCCGCATCCGTGTGGAATTGGAAGCCGCTGGCACGCCCATCGGCCCGCACGACACCCTGATTGCCGCCACGGCCTTGCGACATCAGGCCACGCTGATTACGCGCAACGGACGCGAATTCTCCCGCGTGACCGGCTTGCAGTGGCTGAACTGGCACGACTGAGCCGCCGAACGTCGGTCCGAAGGGCAGCGCGCGGCCGCCCTACCATCGCGCAAAACGCCGCCCACGCCATGACCGATCATCCCTCCGCAGCCCTCACTGCCGCCGCGCACCCCGACGCCGCCCGCGCCGCCGACTTCATCGCCCGCTGGAGCGGCGTTGCCGCCTCCGAACTCTCCACCGCGCAGAGCTTCGTGCGCGAGTTGTGCGAGCTGCTCGGCGTGCCTGTGCCGCACCCCACGCCCGAGCTCGACTACATGTTCGAGCGGCCCATCACCTTTCGCCACGGCGACGGCAGCAGCAGCCCCGGCCGCATCGACTGCTACCGGCGCGGCGCCTTCGTGCTCGAAGCCAAAAAGCTGCGTGCCAGCGCCGACACCCGCCGCTTCGACGACGCTCTGCTGCGCGCCCGCGCCCAGGCGGAGGGCTACGCCCGCGCGCTCGAACCCGCCGAACTCGCCGCGGGCGGCCGTCCGCCATTTCTGCTCGTGGTCGATGTTGGCCAGGTGATCGAGCTTTACGCCGAATTCACCCGAAGCGGCGCCACCTACACCCCGTTTCCCGATCCGCGCAGCCACCGCATCGCGCTCGCCGACCTCGCCCTCGCCGAGGTGCGCGACACCCTGCGCCGCATCTGGCTCGACCCGCTCGGCCTCGACCCCGCCCGCGCCAGCGCCCGCGTCACCCGCGAAGTCGCCGCGCAACTGGCCGAACTGGCCCGCTCGCTCGAAGCCAGCGGCCACGCGCCGCAGCTTGTCGCCGCCTACCTCACCCGCTGCCTGTTCTCCATGTTTGCCGAAGACGTCGGCCTGCTGCCCGGCGCGGGCGAAGGCGGGCAGGGTGGCCAAGGTGCACAGGGCGGGCAGGGCGACCAAGGCGGCTTCGTCACCCTGCTCAAGCGCCACCGCGACGACCCCGTCACCCTGCAGCGCATGCTCGCCGCCCTCTGGGCCGACATGGACCGCGGCGGCTTCTCCGTCGCCCTGGCGCAGACCGTGCTGCGCTTCAACGGCAAGTTGTTCAAAGGCGCGGCCGACGACGCTTATTCGCTGCCGCTCAACCGCGCGCAGGTCGATCTGCTGCTCGCCGCCGCCCGCGCCAACTGGCGCGAAGTCGAGCCCGCCATCTTCGGCGCCCTGCTCGAACGCGCGCTCGACCCCGCCGAACGCCACGCCCTCGGCGCCCACTACACCCCGCGCGCCTACGTCGAACGCCTCGTGCTGCCCACCGTGATGGAACCCCTGCGCCGCGAATGGGCCGACGCCCAGGCCGCCGCGCTGCTGCTCGCCCACGAAGCCGCCGAACTCGACGGCCGCCCGCGCGACGCCAAGATGGACGCCGCCCGCGCCGAACTCCGCCGCTTTCATCACCGCCTGTGCACCCTGCGCGTGCTCGACCCCGCCTGCGGCAGCGGCAACTTCCTCTACGTCACCCTCGAACACCTCAAGCGCCTCGAAGGCGAAGTGCTCAACCAGCTTGCCGCCCTTGGCGAAACCCAGAACAAACTCGCGTTAGAGGGCGAAACCGTCACCCCGCAGCAGCTTCTCGGCCTCGAAGTCAACGCCCGCGCCGCCGCGCTGGCCGAACTCGTGCTGTGGATCGGCTACCTGCAATGGCACATCCGCACCCGCGGCGACCGCGCCGTGGCCGAACCCGTCGTGCACGACTACGGCAACATCGTCTGCCGCGACGCCGTGCTCGCCTGGAGCGCCCAGCGCCCCCTGCTCGACGCCCAGGGCCAGCCCCGCACCCGCTGGGACGGCCGCACCTACACCGCCCACCCCGCCACCGGCGAGCCTGTCCCCGACCCCGCCGCCCAAGTGCCGCAATGGGCCTACGACCAGCCCCGCCCCGCCGACTGGCCGCAGGCCGACTACATCGTCGGCAACCCGCCTTTCATCGGCGCCGCCGCCATGCGCGCCGCGCTGGGCGACGGTTATGTGGACGCCCTGCGCAGCGTATGGCCCGACATGCCCGAGAGCGCCGACTTCGTCATGTACTGGTGGCACGCCGCCGCGCGCAAAGTGGCCGCGGGCCAGGCGCGGCGCTTCGGCTTCATCACTACCAACAGCCTGCGCCAGACCTTCAACCGCCGCGTGGTGCAAAGCGCCCTCAACGCAGATTTACACCTCGTTTACGCCATCCCCGACCACCCCTGGGTGGACAGCGCCAGCGGCGCCGCCGTGCGCATCGCCATGACCGTGACCGCACCCGGCGCAGGCGAAGGCCGCCTGCAGACCGTCATCGCCGAGACCCCCGGCGAACACGGCGAAATGACCGTGCAACTGCGCGAGCAGACCGGGCTGATTCACGCGGATTTGACGGTGGGGCCGAACCTGTTGTCAGCGCAGCCTTTGCGGGCCGATCTGGGTTTGAGCAATCGCGGCGTGCAACTCTTTGGCGCTGGATTCATCGTCACCCCCGAGCAGGCCGCTGCGCTGCGCCCCACCCCGGCCCTCCCCACAAGTGGAGAGGGAGCAACCACACATCTCCCACGCAGGGGAGATGTTGGAAAGGAGAGGCCCACCCCGGCCCTCCCCACGAGTGGAGAGGGAGCAAACACAGCCAGCCTTGCTCCTCCCCCACCCCGTGGGGGAGGTTGGGAGGGGGAGATCGTGCGCCCCTACCGCAACGGCCGCGACCTCACCGACGCCCCGCGCGGCGTGCTCGTCATCGACCTCTTCGGCCTCGACGCCGAGCAAGTGCGCAGCCGCTACCCGGCCATCTATCAATGGCTGCTCGAACGCGTGAAGCCCGAACGCGACCAGAACCAACGCGCCACTTACCGCGACAACTGGTGGATCTTCGGTGAACCCCGCCGCGAATTGCGCAAACAACTCGCCGGCCTGCCGCGCTATATCGCCACCGTCGAAACCGCCAAGCACCGCACCTTCCAGTTCCTCGACGCGTCCATCCTGCCCGACAACAAACTGATTGCCATCGCCCTCGACGACGCCTTCTACCTCGGCGTGCTGTCCAGCAGTACGCATGTCACCTGGGCACTGGCGCAGGGAAGCACGCTGGAGGATCGTCCGGTCTACGTCAAAACCCGCTGCTTCGAAACCTTCCCCTTCCCCGACGCTGACACCGGCCTCACTCCCGCGCTGCGCCAGCGCATCGCCGAACGCTCCGAAGCCATCGACGCCCACCGCAAACAAGTGCTCGCCGCCCACCCCGGCGCGCTCACCCTCACCGCGCTCTACAACGTGCTCGACGCCCTGCGCGCAGGCCGCGCCCTCACCCCAAAGGAGCGCACGGTGCATCAACTCGGCCTGGTCGCCGTGCTCGCCGAACTGCACGCCGAACTCGACGCCGCCGTGCTGGCCGCCTACGGCTGGAGCGACCTCGCCGCGCCGCCTCGCCCCCTCTCCACTTGTGGGGAGGGCCGGGCAGGGGAGGTCGGCGACGCGGTCGCCCCCCAATCTGCCACCCTCATCCTGCTCACCCGCCTGCTCGCCCTCAACCACGCCCGCGCTGCCGAAGAAGCCGCAGGCACCGTGCGCTGGCTGCGCCCGGCGTTCCAGCACCCGCAGACCAACCCCGTCCGGCCCACCCAGGCCACGCTCGGCATGGGCGTCGTGGGCGCGCACCCCATCGGCACGGCCAACCCGGCCCGCAGCCCCGAGCCGCCCGCCCAGCCCTGGCCGTCCACCCTGCCCGAACAGATGCGCGCCGTGGCCGACCTGCTCGCCGCCAGCGCCCAGCCGCTCGACCTCGAAGCGCTCACCTCGCGCTTCAAAGGCCGCGGCCCCTGGAAAAAAAGCCTGCCCCGCATCCTCGAAACCCTCGAAGCCCTGGGCCGCGCCCGGCGCGAAGGGCAGGGCTGGCGGGGGTGAGCTTGGCGATCTGGCATGCGCTTAGACTTTGAACACCGAAACCCGACCGCCAACAAGGCGACACCCTCTCAGGACCACCCGCGATGAGCTTCCCGCAGCAGACTTTGCAACTCGACGAATCCGCCATCCGCATCTATTTGTTCGATGAGGTGTACCCGGCCCGCGCCGCTGAGGAACAGGCGGAGAAGAAAAAGCTCTCGGCGTTCGGCATGCTGGCCAAGTTCAACCCGCTCAATCGTCCGCGCGATGACACGGTGCGCCTGAGCCGCAAGGAGTTCCGGCTGGAGCCGTTCTGGCATGTGACGGCCACGCGCAGCGTGGACTACACCACGCAGATGACCTACCCGGTGCCGGTGCACAACCCCTATGCGCACAAAGTTGAACTCAACGGCGAGCAATACGAGGTGACGCGGCAGGGCGACAAGGCGCGCATCGATCTGGCGGTGACCGAGATGTGTCACCGCAAGATGGCTTTCGACCAGTTTTCCGATGGTCTTGGGCGCGACATCAAGCCGGGCACGCTCGATGGCTATCGCACCAAATACAAGTTTTCCGAGGTCGAGCAGATCGAGCGCGAGGAACTGATCAAGCCCACGGTGCCGCAGCAAGCGGCGCTGCTGGCCGCCAGCACCGCGCTCAACGGCAACAGCATCAACGCGCATCACATCCAGTCGGACGCCATTGTGGTGGAGCGCCTGCACCTTTACTGGCGACCGGTGTTCGCATTCGAGTTCATCTGGTCGACCGCCGACAAGCGCGGGGTCATCGAGGTGAACGGCCTGACTGGCGAGGTCAGTGAGAACGGTCAGTGGTTCAAGGACAAGCTGAGCAAGGTGATGACCCGCGAGATGCTGCTCGACGCGGGTTGCGAATTGGCCGGTGCGGTGGTGCCGGGCGGGGGTATTGCGGTGAAGATCATCGGCAAGCTCACTGAATAGCGGGGCGGCCAGGCTGAGCGCGGCCGCGAGTTGGGCTGCGGGTCGCGAGGGCTCGGGTGAGGGTGGGCATGAGCGATCTCCCAACCGCCCGCGGGTGCGGACGGAAGACAACTTTGGGTGCTCCGCCAGCTCGGCGCAAGGCCGTCGATCAAGGCGTGGCTTGAGTGGCAGCAAGAGCTGCCGTGCTCGGCTGGGGCGCGTGGTGCACGAAATCCACCACGTCGTCGAGCACGGGCGACATCCAGCGCAGCGGGCTGGCGAAGGAGCCGATGAGGGTTTCGTGGTTGACGCCTGGGTAGAGGTCGAGCGTGACCTGGGCGCCGTCGGCCTTCAGTGCCTGGGCGAGTTGCACAGTGTTGCGCTGCGGGTTGACCAGGCTGTCGACGCGCGCTGCGCCGAGGAAGGTGCGCGGCACGCGGGCGTCGTGAACGTAGTCGATGGGCATGCAGCTGGCGGGGTAGTCGGGGAAGTGGAAAACCGGCTGGACTTCTCGGTCGGTGATGGGCAGAAAGTCGTAGGGCCCGGCCAGCCCGATCCACCCGGCCAGATCGGCGCGGCGCAGACCGACGGCGTGCAGCCAGCGCGGGTCGAGCGCCAGCATGGCGGCGTTGTAGGCACCGGCGCTGTGGCCCATCAGGTAGATCTGGTGCGGGTTGCCGCCCCAATGGGCGATGTGCTGCGCCGTCCAGGCGACGGCGCGGGCGTTGTCGCGCAGGAAGTCGGGGTAGCGCACTTCGGGATAGAGGCGGTAATCGGCAATGACGGTGACGATGCCGCGCGCAGCCAGCGCCTCGCCGACGAAACGGTACATGGCGCGGTTGCCGCTGGTCCAGCTGCCGCCGTAGAAAAACACGACCACCGGGGCACCGCCGGGCTGGGGCTTGCGCAGCGTGGCAGCGTTGGGCCGGTAGATGTCCAGCGCTTCGCGCGGGGCGGGGCCGTAGGCGATGTCGCCACTGAAGGTGTAGGTGTCGGTCGGGGTGAGCCGGTTGATCAGGGTGACCGGCGAACAGGCGACCATGAGCGGGGCGAGGCAGGCCAGGGCGAGACGCTGGCAAAGTCGGGTCAGGGTCGGCAATGAAGGGCGCATGGGGCGTGGAGCAAGGTGTCAGCGGGCGGCAGGTCTGCTTGGATTGGGGTTTGTTCTCTCTACGGCGCCACGAGGGTTTTGGATTCAGCCTGAGGGGATGATGCAGGCTCCTAGAATCCGGCCTATGACTTCCGTCGCGCTGGCGCGCAAGTGGCGCCCTAAATCATTCGCCTCCCTCGTGGGACAAGACCATGTGGTGCGGGCGCTCACGCATGCGCTCGACCACGACCGTCTGCATCACGCCTATTTGTTTACCGGCACGCGCGGGGTGGGCAAGACCACGGTGTCGCGCATTCTGGCCAAGGCGCTCAATTGCACCGGGCCGGATGGGCAGGGCGGCGTCACCAGCCAGCCGTGCGGCGTGTGCCCGGCGTGCACCGAGATCGACGCCGGGCGCTTTGTCGATTACATCGAGCTCGACGCCGCCTCCAATCGCGGGGTCGAAGACATGACCACGCTGCTGGAGCAGGCGGTCTACAAGCCCACGGCCGGCCGCTTCAAGGTGTACATGATCGACGAGGTGCACATGCTCTCGAACCACGCCTTCAACGCCATGTTGAAGACGCTGGAAGAGCCGCCCGATTATGTGAAGTTCGTGCTCGCCACCACCGACCCGCAGAAGGTGCCGGTCACGGTGCTGTCGCGCTGCCTGCAGTTCAACCTCAAACAGATGATGCCGGGCGCCATCGTCGGCCATTTGCAGCAGGTGCTGCAGGCCGAGAACGTGCCGGCAGACGACGCCGCGCTTCGGCTCATCGCCCGCGCCGCGCACGGTTCGATGCGCGATGCGCTCTCGCTCACTGACCAGGCGCTGGCCTACTGCGCCGGGCGGGTGGAGACCGAGGCGGTGCAGCAGATGCTGGGCACGGTCGATCGCAGCGATCTGCTGCTTATTTTGCAGGCGCTGGCCACGCAGGACGGTGTGGCGCTCATCCATCAGGCCGATGCGTTGGAAGCGCGCGGTCTGTCTTTCGGCGCGGCGCTGGAAGAGCTGGCCGCGCTGCTGCAAACCATCGCCCTGCTGCAACTCGTGCCGCAGGCCGCCGATGCCGACGACCCGCAGCATGAAGCGCTGGTCGCCCTGGCCGCACAACTCAGCCCGGAGCTGGTGCAACTGGCCTACACCACGGTGCTGCATGGCCGCAACGAGCTGTCGCTCGCCCCGGACGACCGCACCGGCTTCACCATGACCCTGCTGCGCCTGCTGGCCTTCGCCCCGGTCATCGCGGGCAGCGTGCCCAGCTTGCCGCCAGGCGGGCTGGCGCTGCCCAAGGCGGCGGCTCCGGCTTCGCCACCGTCACAGTCGGCTGCGGCGCAGGTCGCTGCACAGCGCGAGCAACCGGCCACCAAATCCGCGCCCCCGGTGCAAACCGCAGCCAAGGCCATGCCGCGTACCGCAGCGACCTTGAGCGCCCCATTGGCGCCCGCCGCTCCCGTGCTCGCCGCGGAGGAAGCGCCCGCGACAAGCTATGCGGCTAAGCCCGAACCGCAAACCCCGCCGCAGCCCACCTCATCACCCCGCCCCGCCGACATCAAGCCGCCCCTGCAAATCACGCCCGACACCGACTGGCCCGCGCTGGTGCAGCGGCTGGAAGTGCCCGCGGGTCTGCCACGCGCGCTGGCGCAGCAAAGCGAACTGGTGGCCATGCAAGGCACGGAGTGGCTGCTGCGCGTGCCCAACGAACAGCTCACCCGTGCCGGTTCGCTCGACAAGCTGCAAACCGCCGTGCGTCTGGCCTTGGGACAAGACATCGTGCTGCGCGCCGAGGCCGGCGAAGTGACTGACAGCGTGATGCAGCGCGACGCGCGCGCCAAGGCCCAGGCGCAGGCCGATGCCGAAGCCGCGATACGCAACGATCCGCTGGTGCAGCAGCTCATGCACGATCTGGGCGCGCAAATCGTGCCCGGCAGCCTCAAACCCATGCCCCCGTCAGCGCAGCCGACATCCGCCTGACCGACAATGCCGCGTTGCTGCACGCGCGGCGATTTCATTTCTCAATCGAAGGACACCCCATGTTCAACAAAGGACAACTTTCCGGCCTGATGAAGCAGGCGCAGCAGATGCAAGACAACCTCAAGCGCGTCCAGGACGAGCTTGGCCAGATCGAGGTCGAAGGCCAGTCTGGGGCGGGCTTGGTGAAGGTGACGATGACCTGCAAATACGGCGTCAAGCGCGTGAACATCGACCCCAGCCTGGTGGCCGAAGACCGCGACATGCTCGAAGACCTGGTGGCCGCCGCCTTCAACGACGCGGTGCGCAAGGCCGAGGCCACGTCGCAGGAAAAAATGGGCGCCGCCACCGCGGGCATGCCCCTGCCGCCCGGCATGAAGCTGCCGTTCTGAGCGACGGGCGAAGTTGAACTGAAGTGGCCCCGAACTTGACCTCGACACGTCATGCATGAGGCCGCGCCCGGCCATGTGCCCGCGCTCGACGCGCTGATCGACGCCCTGCGGCATTTGCCCGGCGTCGGGCCGAAGTCGGCGTCGCGCATGGCCTATCACCTGCTCGAACACGACCGCGAGGCAGCGCAGCACATCGCCCGCGCGCTCGACGCGGCGCTAGGCGCGGTGCAACGCTGCGCGCGCTGCAACACCCTCACCGAAGACGCGGTCTGCAGCATCTGCGCCGACCCCAGACGCGACGCCCGCCAGCTTTGCGTGGTGGAAAGCCCCGCCGATCTCGCCGCGGTAGAGCAGACGCTCACCTACCACGGCCTGTACTTCGTGCTCATGGGCCGCATCAGCCCGCTCGATGGCTTGGGGCCGAAGGAAATCGGCCTCGACCGGCTGATGACCCGCGCGCTCGACGGCGCGGTGGAAGAGGTGATTCTGGCGACCAACTTCACCAACGAAGGCGAGGCGACGGCGCATGTCATCGCCGAAACCCTGCGTCCGCGCGGCCTGCGCGTTACCCGCCTGGCGCGCGGCGTGCCCGCCGGGGCCGAGCTGGAGTATGTCGATCTCGGCACCATCGCCCGGGCGCTGGTCGACCGGCGCGGCACTTGAGTGGCACGCCTGCAAGTAAAAATCTGCTGACATAAGCTTGAGCCTGAACCGCGCAACCGTCGCGGGCACTTACCCTGAACTCTTATGCAGCGACGACACTTCATTCAATCGGCCGGAGCCCTGGCGCTGGGCACGGCCTTGTCCCCTTTGATCAGTCAAACCGCTTTTGCTGCCATGCAGGCCGCAGGCACGCTGGAGGTCTTTGCAGGTGCCATTGGCCCTGGCATGTACAACGGCGGCGACTTCGCCCAGGCGCGGTTTCACGACCCGCGCGGCATGGCGCTGGACGCGCAGGGCAACATCTTTGTGGCCGACTACGTCAACAGCGTGGTGCGCAAGCTGGGCACTGACGGCCAGGTCAGCATTGTCGCCGGGCAGGTGGAGCAGCGCGACGCCCGCAACGGCCCGGCGCTGCAGGCGCGGTTTTATTCGCCTGAATGCGTGGCGGTGGCCACCGATGGCACGCTGTTTGTGAGCGATTCCGGCAGCAATACGGTGCGCCGCATCAGCCGGGAGGGCAGGGTGAGCACTCTGGCTGGCAAGCTGGAGGTCGAAGGCTTTGCCGATGGCACTGGCCAGCAGGCGCGATTCAATCACCCCGTCGGGCTGGACGTGAACGCAAAAGGCGTGGTGTATGTGGCCGATGCCTACAACAGCACGGTGCGCCGCATCAGCGCAAAAGGGGTGGTCAGCACCCTGGCCGGTTCACCCGGCGATACCGGCTGGCGCGATGGGCGGGGAGCGCAGGCACGTTTCAACACCCCGGTCGGGCTGACGCTGGACGCGCAAGGGCAGATTTACGTGAGCGAATACTTCAACAATGTCATTCGCAAAATCACGCCCGATGGCACGGTAACGACCTTTGCAGGCAAACCCGGCAAGGGCGGTTTTGCCGATGGCAACGTGGGGGAGGCTCTGTTTTTACACCCACAAACCCTGTCGTTCGCTCCAGATGGCAGCTTGATCGTGGCCGATACCGGCAATAACCGGGTGCGCCGCATATCGCCGCAAGGCGAAGTTTCCACCCTGGCCGGAACCGGTGCGGGCGAGAAGGTGACCACGGGCGCCTTGCCCGCCGAGCTGCATCTACCTTATGGCGTGCTCGCCTTGGCCGATGGCTCGGTGCTGGTGACGGGGCTGAACGCCATTTTGCGCATTCAGCCGTCAAAACTGCTCAAGGCCTGAGCAAGTTTCGTTAAGTCCTCTTAATTCGCTGCGGGTTCGGCGGCGTCGAACTGCGTCAGATCGACGCGCGGCGTTGGCTTCCACCCACGCTTGCGGTGCTCGACCACCACATTGGTGTAAATGCCGCCGCGAACATACCAGCGCGCCGTCACGCGCAGGAAGCGTGGCGACATGGCCTTTACCAGATCGTCGAGGATGGCGTTGGTGACCTTTTCGTGAAAGGCGCCTTCGTCGCGATAGCTCCACATATAGAGCTTGAGGCTTTTGAGCTCGACGCACTTCTTGTCAGGGATGAAGTCGATGTCGAATCGGGCGAAATCCGGCTGACCGGTGAGCGGGCACAGGCATGTGAATTCAGGCACCTGCATGTGGATGTGATAGTCGCGCTCAGGGGCGGGGTTTGGGAAGGTTTGCAGGGATTTACTGGGTTTTGTGGTCATTTTCTTGCGATTTGGCTGAAATTCAGAATTCAAGGAGCACTGCGCTGGCGCTGCCGGGCGCGCTCCAGAGCCGCTTGCAGCAGGGCGGTCTTGTGGTCTGCCGCAGGAGCCGGTGCGGCGGGTGGCTCAGTCTGCGCCAGTGGGCGAGGGTGACGTTCGAGGTGCCGAGCATAGCGCTGGCGCGCTTCGTCGGCCTGCGCCGGGCTCCAGGCATTCCAGCCGCTGCGGGTGGCCAGAGCGGGGTCGGTCAGCGCTTCCATGCGTATGCAATCGACCGGGCAGGGCGGCAGGCACAGGGCGCAGCCGGTGCACCAGTCTTCGATGACGGTGTGCATGCGCTTGGAAACACCGGCGATCGCGTCCACCGGGCAGGCTTGAATGCACAAGGTGCAGCCGATGCACAGGGCCGGGTCGATCACGGCGCGCTCGCGCGGGCCTTCCGTTCCGCAGGATGGGTCGAGCGCGGTAGCCGGGCGCTGCAGCAGATGAGCAAGTTTTTCAACACCCTGCGCGCCGCCGGGCGGGCAGCGGTTGATGTCGGCCTGGCCTTCGGCGATGGCCTGCGCGTAGGCGGCACAGTGGGGGTAGCCGCAGCGGGTGCACTGCGTTTGCGGCAGCAAGGCGTCGATTTGCGCGGCCAGGGCGACGGTCGCAACGGGCATGAGTCAACAGGTTCAGGCGGAGGCGTGGGATCGCGTCGGTTTGCGCGGCGGATCGCCCGCAGCCCCTTGAGGATGCGCGGCGATGAAATCGCGCACGACGGGATAGACCTTTTCGCGCCAGCGCCGTCCCGCAAAAATGCCGTAATGCCCCGCGCCTTCTGCCACGTAATGTTGACGGCTGACCGAAGCGATGCCGGTGCACAGGTCGTGCGCCGCCTCGGTCTGCCCCGCGCCGGAAATATCGTCGAGCTCGCCTTCGATGGTGAGCAGCGCCGTGCGGTGGATGTCTTGCGGGCGCACCGTCTCGCCTTCCACCGTCCAGGTGCCGTTGACCAGTCCGAAGTCCTGGAACACCAGCTTGATGGTGTCGAGGTAGTAATCGGCGTCCATGTCGAGCACGGCGTTGTACTCGTCGTAAAAACGGCGATGCGACTCGGCATCATCGTTGTCGCCGCGGATCAGGTCGAGAAAGTAGTCGTAGTGCGAGGTGAGGTGGCGGTCGGGGTTCATCGCCACGAAACCGCTGTGCTGCAAAAAGCCGGGATAGACACGCCGACCCGCGCCGGGGTAGTTGGCGGGCACGCGGTAGATCACATTGTTCTCGAACCACTCATAGCTCTTGTTCATCGCCAGGTTGTTCACCGCCGTGGGCGACTTGCGCGCGTCGATGGGGCCGCCCATCATGATCATGCTGCGCGGCGCGATCTCGCCCGCACTGGCCATGAGCGAAATGGCACCCAGCACCGGCACCGTGGGCTGGCAGACCGACATCACATGCACATCGGGGCCGATGGTGGCAATGAACTCGCGGATGTAGGCAACATAGTCATCCAGGCTGAAACGGCCCTGCTCGGTGGGCACCATGCGAGCGTCGGTCCAGTCGGTGATGAACACCTTGTGATCCTGCAGCATGGTTTTCACTGTGTCGCGCAACAAGGTGGAATGATGGCCCGACAGCGGCGCCACGATGAGCACGGTCGGATCATCCTTGAGCTTGCCCAGCAGGCTGACGTCGTCAGAAAACCGCTTGAACCGCAGCAGACGACAGAAAGGCTTTTCCAGCACGACCCGTTGCTGCACTGCGACAGTCTTGCCCTCGATCTGCACGCTATTGATGCCGAACTCGGGTTTTTCGTAGTCCTTGAGCAACCGGTGCATCAGGTCGTAGCTGGCTGAGACACGCTGGGTGACGTTGTGCGGCACCGCAGGCCACACCGGGTTGGCGTAAAACTTGGCGGCAGCCTCGGCAAAATCAGCCAGCGGCCGCATCAGTGAGCGCTGGGTTTCATACAGGTCATACACCATGATGGACTCCGACCTTTTCTTGTTGCGATGCACAAATTTTACTCGCGTAGATCTGCTAGCGCAGCAGGGGTTTTGCTACCCCGTCTTCTCGGCGGGAAAGAGCAAACAGCGTGCGCTGCAAACCGAAACAAGTGCTACGAGGCCAGACCTGACCAGGTACCGCAAAGTTTCAGCAGCCTGCTCCGAATAACGAGGCTGTGCAAAAACCCCAAGTCCAGCCGCAGACTGGCGCATGGGTTCAGTTTTCTGGATCGCCATGGTATGGGTCCCTCCTGATTTCGTTCTCGGTTGATCCACCCGTCTGATCAGGCCTCTGCGCTCATTCTGACACCGAACAGGACTCGTATCCCACCCACTATGTCTTCAGGTCGCACCCGGCCAGCTTCTCGATGTTGTGCACCAGGCAATACAGCCGCCACTGCACCCCCACCTTGTGTTGGCCGCGCAGCGTGAACCGGTTCAATCGCTTGTTGTGCCGGATGTTGCCAAACACCGGCTCCACCGTGCCGATGCGCTGCTTCATCGCCTGGAGAACCTCGTTGGGACTGCGCTGGTTCTTCTTGAAGATCGCCACCTGCCGCACCGCCGTGCGCTGCGGATGGCGCAGGCATCGGTGTCTTTGCTCGCAAGGCCCGCAGCCGCTTTTGCTGCCGGTGTACTTGTGGCAGCTTCGCCCGTTGATCGTGCAGCCGCTGCCGTTGCTGTAGAGCTTGCGGCCCGCTGGGCAGAGACAATGGCTTTGATCCTCGGATACCTTGAAGTCCTCAGGCCGGTACAGCCGCATCTTCTGTGGCGACCCCGTGGGCTTCTTCTCGTACAGCGGATCACCCTTGGCCTTGTGTTTGCCCTGCGCTTCAAAGCGCTCGTCGCGTTGCCTCATCTGGTTGTCCGCGATCAGCGCGTCGATGTTCTGCTCGGCCAGCGCCTGCAGGTTCTCGGTGCTGTGGTAGCCCGCATCGGCGGTGATCAGGGTCTGCGGCCTTCTCAGCGCTTCGCTGGCTTTGACCATGGGCAGCAGCATGGCCTGCTCCGAGCCTGAGCCGATCACTTCGGCGGCCACGATGATCTGGTGCTCACTGTCCACCGCGGCTTGCGCCGCATAGCCCTGGATCACGCCTTTACCAGTGGCCATCTTGGCGCTGTCGGGGTCGGTGACGTTGGTCTTGAGTTCCTGGCCTTTGCGGTTGCGCCGGGGCTTGCCGGAGGCAATTCCGCTTGACCGAATGGTTAGGCTTCACGGCAGTAGCAGCCACGTGACTTGATAGACCCGGCCGAGTAGCACTTGCGCCCTTTCAGTTGGGCTTCCGCGTTCAAGCTCCTTCGTGACCGACGCTCTGAACTTTGAGTCTCTGGTTCGACGTACCAGTTCTTCACTCAGAGCCTCGACATACGCAGCCGTAACGGGCTGTTGCTTCAGTTCAGGGGCGTTCTCCTTGCCGCCGCCATAGGCGCGTTGAAATCGACGAGGCTCGGAATGCAGGGTTGGATTTTGGCCAAAGGCGTCATACGTGATGTTGTGTCGCTCGTTGTCAGCGATGTCTCCTATGTCCAAAGGATCAAGGAGGATGGCGTTTGGCGCGATCGACGCACCGCGGAAGTTGGTTTCGAGTTCGTGGCTCAAATGAAACCTCGGCGCGCAGTAGAACGCATTGCCTCTGGTCCTACTCAACTCGCAGAGCACGTTGTGCTGCTCATTGTCGACAGGAAAGCGGAAGTAGGGTTGGCCATGAGCGGCGTAGAACTGTACGTTCCGACCCGCCCGGACCTCCGCAAACGACGAAACCTTGTGTTGCAGGAAGAGCGACCTCGTGTAGTGGCCGCTATTGATCCTGAACTCTACGTCGTAGCCAAGGTCTCTCTCGGCTCTTTGGGACGGGATGTGTGGGTGGGTGGCGAGTAGAGCTGCATTGATCTGGCAGTACTCGGCGTTGTAGCAAAACTCAAATGTGCGCTCACTAAACCCGGGACTCATATGAACCTTTCACGTCGTTGATGAAGCCTTACTCGTTATAGGGTTACAGGCTCTTGTCTCCCTAACATCGCCGCTGTCGCCTTAACACGGCAGCAAGGGAGTTGTGTAACGGCGCTTGAACGCTGGCGTTTTGCCATAGAACTGATCTTATGATCAGTGCTAACGGGGCCAGAAATTCCAGCACGCCAGAGCTCAAGTCCATCCGATTGTTGGATCAGGGTCGCGAGCTGAGAGGTGCGCGCTACTTTCGTTTCCCTTACTGCATCACTGCCGCGATGGACTTGGCGACGTAGTCCACGTTGTGCAGATTGATCGCGGCTACGCAGATGCGGCCGGTGGAGACGCCGTACACGCCGAATTCGGTGCGCAGGCGCTCCATTTGGGCGGCGGAGAGGCCTGAGTAGCTGAACATGCCTTTCTGGCGCGTGATGTAGGACAGGTCGCCCTTCACGCCGGCGGCGGCGAGTTTTTCCACCAGGGTGCTGCGCATGGCGCGGATGCGCTCGCGCATGCCGGCAAGCTCTTGCTCCCACTGGGCGCGCAGTTCGGGCGAGCCCAGCACGGTGGCGACGATCTGGGCGCCGTGGGTGGGCGGGTTGGAGTAGTTGCTGCGGATGACGCGCTTGATTTGCGACAGCACGCGGCCGGCTTCTTCTTTGCTGGCGCAAACCACGCTGAGCGCCCCGACGCGCTCGCCGTAGAGCGAGAAGCTCTTGGAGAAGGAGGTGGCGACGAAAAAGTCGAGCCCGGCGGCAAGGAATTGCTGGATGACCGCGCCGTCCTCGGCAATGCCTTCGCCGAAGCCCTGGTAGGCCATGTCGAGGAAGGGCACGAGCTTGCGCGCCTTGAGGGCGGCGATCACCTGTTCCCACTGCGCCGGGCTGATGTCGTAGCCGGTGGGGTTGTGGCAGCAGGCGTGCAGCACGACGATGGTGCCCGCGGCGGCGGCGTTGAGCGCGGCGAGCATGGCGTCGAAGTTCACGCCCTGCTTGGCGGCGTCGTAATAGGGATAAGTGCCCACGTTGAAGCCCGCGGCTTCGAAGAGCGCGCGGTGGTTTTCCCAGCTGGGGTCGGAGATCAGCACTTGCGCGTTGGGGTTGAGGCGCTTGAGGAAGTCGGCGCCCACTTTCAGCCCGCCGGTGCCGCCCAGGCCTTGCACCGTGGCGATGCGGCCCGAGGTCACGGCCTCGTGGTCGGCGCCGAACACCAGTCCTTGCACCGCTTTGTCGTAGGCGGCGATGCCGTCGATGGGCAGATAGCCGCGCGGCTTGGGCGCCTGCATGAGCTGCGCTTCTCCCGCTTTCACGCAGGCCAGCAGCGGCAGCTTGCCGTCGGCGTCGGTATAGACGCCGATGCCCAGGTTGACCTTGTTGGGGTTGGGGTCAGCAGCAAATTGTTCGTTCAGGCCGAGGATGGGATCGCGCGGGGCCATTTCCACGCGGGAAAAAAGCGACTGGGTCATGGGAGATGGGAGGTGAGGTGACGGGAAAACCGGGCTTGCGGGACAATGGGTGCCGCAAAAAACCGCAATTTTACGCCCCGCGTCGCCCTTTGAAGGCGCGCTATGACGCCGTGCAGACGGCTTTTTCGATTCCCACCTTCCGCCCATGTCCGCACCGCAACCCGTTCCCTCGCTCGACCCGGACAAGTTCGTCAGCTATCCCGACTCGCCCTTCCGCCTGTATCAGCCCTACCCGCCAGCGGGTGATCAGCCCACGGCGATTGCGCAATTGGCCGAGGGGCTGGGCGACGGTTTGAGCTACCAGACTCTGCTGGGCGTGACCGGCTCGGGCAAGACCTACACCATGGCCAATGTGATCGCCCGCATGGGGCGGCCCGCTATTGTGTTTGCGCCCAACAAAACGCTGGCCGCGCAGCTCTACAGCGAGTTCCGCGAGTTTTTTCCAAAGAACGCGGTGGAGTATTTCGTCAGCTACTACGACTATTACCAGCCCGAGGCCTATGTGCCCCAGCGTGATCTGTTCATCGAGAAAGACAGCGCGATCAACGAGCACATCGAGCAGATGCGCCTGTCGGCCACCAAAAGTCTGCTGGAGCGGCGCGACGTGGTGATTGTGGCGAGCGTGAGCGCGATTTACGGCATCGGCAATCCGTCGGACTATCACGCCATGATTCTCACGGTGCGCACCGGCGACCGCATGGGCCAGCGCGACGTGATCGCACAACTGGTGCGCATGCAGTACCAGCGCAACGAGGTCGATTTCACTCGCGGCACCTTCCGCGTGCGCGGTGACCGGATCGACGTCTTTCCGGCCGAGCACGCCGAGCTGGCGGTGCGCATCGAACTGTTCGACGACGAGATCGAGTCGCTCTCCCTGTTCGACCCGCTCACCGGCGTGGTGCGGCAGAAGATTCCGCGCTTCACCATCTACCCCAGTTCGCATTACGTCACGCCGCGAGAAAAGGTGCTTGAAGCGGCGGAGGGCATCAAGCAGGAGTTGCGCGAGCGGGTGAAAGAGCTCACCGGCATGGGCAAGCTGGTGGAGGCGCAGCGGCTGGAGCAGCGCACTCGCTTCGATCTGGAGATGCTCACCGAAATCGGCCATTGCAAGGGTATCGAGAACTATTCAAGGCATCTGTCGGGCGCCGCGCCGGGCGAGCCGCCGCCTACCTTGGTGGACTATCTGCCGCCAGACGCCATCATGTTTCTCGACGAAAGCCATGTGCTCATCGGCCAGTTCAACGGCATGTACAACGGCGACCGCGCGCGCAAGCAAACCCTGGTGGACTACGGCTTTCGGCTGCCTTCGGCGCTGGACAACCGGCCGCTCAAGTTTGCCGAATTCGAGCGCAAGATGCGGCAGACCGTGTTTGTCTCCGCCACCCCGGCAGACTATGAAAGCCAGCACGCGGATCAGGTGGTGGAGCAGGTGGTGCGGCCCACCGGGCTGGTGGACCCGCTCATCGAGGTGCGGCCGGCCAGCAGCCAGGTGGACGACGTGCTCGGTGAGATTCGCCTGCGGGTGAACAAAGGCGAGCGCGTGCTGATCACGACGCTCACCAAGCGCATGGCCGAGCAGCTCACCGACTATCTCGACGAAAACGGCGTGAAGGTGCGCTATCTGCACTCCGACATCGACACGGTGGAGCGGGTGGAAATTCTGCGCGACCTGCGGCTGGGCGTGTTCGACGTGCTGGTGGGCATCAACCTGCTGCGCGAGGGGCTGGACATTCCCGAGGTGTCGCTGGTGGCCATTCTCGATGCGGACAAGGAGGGCTTTCTGCGCTCCACCCGTTCGCTCATCCAGACCATCGGCCGCGCGGCGCGCAATGTGAACGGCATGGCCATTTTGTACGGCGACCGCATTACCGACTCCATGCGTCGTGCCATCGACGAAACCGAGCGCCGCCGCGCCAAGCAGATTGCGTTCAACACCGAACATGGCATCACGCCCACCGCGCTCAACAAATCGGTGCGCGATCTGATCGATGGCGTGGTGCAGACGCCGGGCAAGGGCTTGCGCGCGGGCAGCGTGGAGCGTGAAATTGCGGAACTGCAGATCGACAACGCGCAGGACGTGGCGCGTGAGATCAAGCGTCTGGAAAAGCGCATGATTGAGCATGCGCGCAATCTCGAATTCGAGCAGGCCGCACGGGTGCGCGACCAGCTCGGGCTGCTGCGGCAGCGGGTGTTCGGCGGCGGCGACGATCACGACACCGACGCCCAGCAAAGCGCCTGAATCTGTTTTTGTTCCGCATCCCCATCGCTATCCCAGGAGGCTGACCATGCAAACGCCATCGCATCCGACTTCACCCACCCGCCGCCACACCCTGCGCTGGCTGGGCGCAGGGCTGGGCAGCACCGCGCTGGGCGCTTGCGGCGGCGGGGCGGTGCTGGTGTGGGGCGAAACCCCGGCCTCGGCGGCGTCCAGTCCGTTGCCGATCGATACGCAGCCCGCGGTCAAAGCGGCGGCGGTGATTGTGGTCAGCGGTCTGTCGCGGACGTGGGCGCTGACCTTTCTGCCCGATGGCCGCATGCTGGTGACCGAGCGCACCGGCGCGCTGCGCATCGTCGGTCTGGACGGCAAGGCAGCAGCGCCGATTGTCGGCGTGCCCGCAGTGGACGCGCGCGGGCAGGGCGGCTTGCTCGACGTGGCGCTCGATCCCGCCTTTGCGGCGAATCGTCGCGTGTATTTGAGCTATGCCGAAGCGGGTACGGGAGCCGAGGCCGGGCGCAACGGCACCGCAGTGGCGCGCGGGGTGCTCTCAAACGACGGCACGCGGCTGAGCGACGTGCAGGTGATCTTCCGCCAGACGCCCAAAATCGACAGCACCGCGCATTTCGGCTCGCGGCTGGTGTTCGCGCCAGACGGCACCCTGTTCATCACCTTAGGCGACCGTTTCAGCCAACGCGACGCGGTGCAGGATTTGTCCAACACCCTGGGCAAAGTGGTGCGCATTCACCCGGATGGCAGCGTGCCGAAAGACAACCCTTTCGTCGGCCGCGCCGGGGTGCGCGAGGAGATCTGGAGCTACGGCCACCGTAATGTGCAGGGCGCGGCGCTCCATCCGGTGACTGGGGAGTTGTGGACGCACGAACACGGCCCGCAGGGTGGTGACGAAGTCAACATCACCCGCGCCGGGCGCAACTACGGCTGGCCGAAAATTTCCTACGGCTGCGAATATGGCGCCCCGGTGGGCAACTGCCCGCCCGTGGGCGGCGCCACCAGCGCGCCCGGTATGGAGCAGCCGGTGACCTATTGGGTGCCCACATCCATCGCGCCCTGCGGCATGGCGTTCTACACCGCCAGTGTTTTTCCGCAATGGCGCGGCAACCTGTTCGTCGGCGCGCTGGCCGGGCAGGCGCTGTGGCGGCTGCAACTCGACGGCAACAAGGTGGTGTCGCGCGAGGCGCTGCTCACCGATCTGGGCGAGCGCATCCGCGACGTGCGCCAGGGGCCGGATGGCGCGATCTACCTGATTTCAGACGGCGCGTCGGCCAAGATTTACCGGCTGCAGCCGGTGTGAAAGCGCTGTTGTCTCTGGGCGACGCTGACTATTGATCCAGAATGAAGAAGCATGAAGGGTTCATGGGCAACGCCATGCAACGGCCTCTCCCCCTCCCAACCTCCCCCACGCCGTGGGGGGGCGTGTTTACTCCCTCTCCACGTGTGGGGAGGGTCGGGGTGGGGCGCAGTCTCAAACTTCAATGTGGCCGATCAATAAGTACCCGCACGGCCTCCGCCTTTTTTCGCTGCATGTGGGGCGCTACATCAAGCTGGCGGACGTGGCGGACGAAACCCTGGAATTCGATCTCGGCAAGTGCCGCATCGCCCTCGACTTCAGCCGGATCTGGCCGAAGTGAGGCGCTGGCTGTAGCGCAGGATCAGTCCGCCCTCGGTGGCGTTGCGCAGCGTCACCTCGCCGCCCAGGCGCTGCGCGATCTGGCGGATGATGGACAGGCCCAGCCCGCTGCCTTCGCTTTGCGCGCCCGGCAGGCGCACGAAGGGGTCGAACACCCGCTGCAACTGCTCGGGCGCAATGCCGGGGCCGCTGTCCTGCACTTCGATGACCGCGCGGTCGGCCTCGGCCCGCATCCGCAGATCGACCCGTCCGCCTTCCGGGGTGTAGCGCAGCGCGTTGTCCACCGCGTTGCGCAGCAGGGTGTAGAGCTGGGCGGGATCGGTGTCGATCTCCACCTTCTCGGCGCGGTCGATGCCCAGGTCGATGCCGCGGCTCTCGGCCAGCGGCAGCAGATCGGTGATCACTTCGCGCATCACCCCGCTCGGGTCGAGCATCTGCCGCAGCGTCGTCTGCTCGCCTTGTGAACGGGCGAGGCTGAGCAATTGTTCCACCACGGTGCGGGCGCGACGCAGGCCGTCTTGCAGCGCGCCGATGCGCTGCCGCGCCTGCGGTTCAAGCTGCAGCGGTTTGAGGTTGTCCACCTGCATGCTGAGCACGGCGATGGGGGTGCGCAGTTCGTGCGCGGCGTCGGCGACGAAGCGGCGTTGCTGTTCCATCGAGGCATTCAAACGTTGCAGCAGGCGGTTGATGGAGTGCACGAAGGGCAGGATTTCCTGCGGCACATCGGTTTGCGGCAGGGGCTGCAGATCGGCTTCGCTGCGCGCGTCCACGCCCTGCGCCATTTGCCGCAGCGGCCGCAGCGCCCGCTGCACCACCCAAGCAGACAGCAGGGCCAGCAGCGGGATAAGCGCCAGCAGCGGAAACAGGGTGCGCTGCGCGCTGTCGATGGCGGCGTCGGTGCGCACATCGGTGCGCTGCGCCACGGCGATGCGGCCTTTGTCGCCCTGCTGCACGAACACGCGCCAGGCATGGTCGCCGCTTTGCACCACATGCATGCCGTCGCTCAGGTCTTTGGAGAGCTGCAGGCCGTGCGCACCCACGGGTGCTCCCAGCCGCTGCACCACAATGCGGGCGTCTTTATCGACATCGGCCCCGGCGGGGTTGAGCGCGCTGTCAGGAAGATGGCCCCAGCGGTGCACCAGGCTGGCGATTTGGCGCAGTTGCGCGTCCTGCAGTTCGTTGGCTTCCTGATAGCCGAAAAAGTAGGACAGCGCCGCCGTGCCCAGACCGACGACAACCACACTCACCGTCATCCACAGCCATAGTCGACGCAGCAGCGATTGCGCGCCCCAATGGCGCAGTGCGGCCAGGGGATTCATGGCGCCTTGTCCGTATCGCCGCGCGGCGCCAGCCAGCCCACCCCGCGCACGTTTTTGATGACATCCGGCGCGAGTTTTTTGCGCAGGCTGTGGATGAGAAACTCCACCGCGTTGCTTTCCACCTCTTCGTTCCAGCCGTAGATGCGGTCTTCGAGTTCGCTGCGCGACAGAATGGCGCCGGGGCGCAGCAATAGCGCGTGGAGCAGGGCGTATTCGCGCGCGGTCAGACGCTGCGTCTGCCCCTGAAACCGCACCTCGCGGGAAACGGGGTCGAGTTCGAGCACACCGTTGGACAGCACAGGCTGCGCCTGCCCGCCCTGGCGCCGCGCCACGGCGCGGATGCGCGCCAGCAGCTCGGCGCTCTCGAAGGGTTTGACCAGATAGTCGTCTGCGCCCAGGTCGAGGCCGCGCACCCGGTCTTCGAGCGCGTCGCGCGCAGCGAGGATGAGGATGGGCAGGTTGCTGCCTGACTGCCGCAGCGCCTGCAGCACCGACAGACCGTCGCGCTTGGGCAGGCCGAGATCGAGCAGCATCAGCTCGTATTCGCCGCCTTGCGCCGCGCTCAGCGCCGACGCGCCGTCGAGTACCCAGTCCACCGCGTGGGTGGCGTCGCGCAGGGCTTCGCGCGTGGCGGCGCCCAGCATGTGATCGTCTTCAACCAGGAGAATGCGCATGGTTCACTCGGTAGGGGGAGAGACTGCAGACAGCGGCAGATTGTCGTCGGCCTTGGCGTCGTCCAGCCGGCCTCGCATCAGCTTGAACAGCACCGGCATGACCAGCAGCACCAGCGGCATCTGTACCGCCAGCCCCGCGATGATGGCCACGGCCAGCGGCTGTTGCATGGCCGAGCCTTGCCCCAGCGCGAGGGCCAGCGGCGCAAGCGTCAGCATGGCCGCCAGCGTGGTCATGGCAATTGGGCGCATGCGGTTCTGCCCGGCGGCCACCAGCGCCGCGTCCAGGCCCTGCTCAGGGTGCTCGTGCAGCAAGGACTGCACTTCGCTGAAGTAGAAAATCGCGACCTCGGTGACGATGCCCACGATCATGGTCATGCCCATCATGGCCGAGATGTTGAGCTCGATGCCTGCCGCCCACAGGCCAATGAACACCGCGGGCAGCGCGAGCAGCGGCATGGCCAGGATGCTGATCGCCACCTTGAAACGCTCATACAAAAAAAGCAGCAGCAAAAACACCAGCAGCACCGCCGCGCCGAGCACGCTGATCAGGCCTTGAAACGCGATTTGCTGCTGCTTGTACAGCCCGCCGAGCTGGGCATAGACGCCGGGCGGAAAGTAGCCGGGCGCATCGATGATTTTTTTGACGTCGGCAATGGTCGAGCCCAGATCGCGCCCGCTGATGCGCGCGGTGACCGCGGCCATCGCCTTGAGGTTTTCGCGGTGGATTTCCGGCTGGCCGGTGAGCACCTTGAGGCTGGCGATGCGACCCAGGGTGAACACATGGCCGTCGGGCGCACGCAGCGGCAGGCGGGCGATGTCGTCGGTCGTTTGACGCAGCGCCAGCGGGGTCCACAGCCGCACGCCGACCATCTTCGGGCCTTGCTGGATTTGCGTCACCACACTGCCGCCGATCAAGGTTTGCAACTGCTGCTGCACCTGCTGCGGATCGACGCCTTCGAGCGCGGCGCGGGTGGGGTCGATATGGATGTCGAGCGCGTCGCCCGCGGGCTTGATGCCGCTGCGCACATCGACGATGCCGGCAATCTTGCCGATGGCCGCCGCCGTATGGTGCGCAAGCTCGGCGAGCTGCTGCGGGTTGTCGTCAAAGATTTTGATCTCCACGGGCTGCGGCACGGCGGTGAGGTCGCCGATCAGGTCTTCCATCAACTGCGCCAGTTCGATTTTCACGCCAGGCACCTGGGTTTCGATGCGCTGGCGCACCTCCTCCATCACCACGTCGATTGACTTGCGCGGCGGGGGCTTGAGACGCACGAAAAAGTCGCCTTCGTTGGCTTCGGTCACGCCGCCGCCGAGCTGCGCCCCGGTGCGGCGCGACCAGGTTTGCACCTCGGGCGTGGTGCGCAGAATCTGTTCCACTTGCGCGAGGATGCGGTCGGTCTCGGTCAGCGAGGTGCCGGGCGGGGTGCGGTAGTCGAGAATAAAACCGCCTTCGTCCATATGCGGCATGAAGCCGCTGCCCACTTGCCCATAAGCCAGCCAGCCTGCGAGCAGCAGCGGCGCCAGTCCCAGCGCGGCCAGCCACGGGCGGCGCAGGCTGGCGCCCAGCACCCGCGCATAGCCGCGTTGCACGGCAGAGAGCCAGCGGCCGTTTTCACGCTGCGCTTCGCGCGCGATGTCCTTGGGTGAGAGCAGCTTGTCGGCCAGCAGCGGCACGGCCAGCCAAGCGACGAAAAAGGAGATGACCAGGGCGGCGGCCATGGTCAGCGACAGCGCCTTGAAAAAAGCGCCGGTGACGCCGGATAGGAAGGCCAGCGGCAGGAAGATGACCACGGTGGACGCACTCGACCCGGCCAGCGGCCGCAAATACTCCATCGCCGCATGCAGGATGCCGCTGTGCCGCGCTTGCGCTTCGCCGCGATGGCGCGCCTCACTCAACCGCCGCACGATGTGTTCGCTCATCACGATGGCGTCGTCGATCACCAGGCCCACAGCGGCCGCCATGCCGCCTAGGGTCATGATGTTGAAACTCATCCCCAGGGCGTAGAGCAGCACCACGGTGGCGGCCAGCACGGCGGGCACGGTGATCATGGCGATGAGGGTGATTTTCAGACTGCGCAAAAACAGCAGCAGCACCAGCCCGGCCAGCGCCACGCCGATCAGAATGGCGTCGCGCACGCTGGCCGCGCTGTCCACCACCAGGGTGCTCTGGTCGTACCAACTGGCCAGATGCGCGCCGGGCGGCAGCGGGGTTTTGGCGAGCAGTTCGCGCACATGGCGGGCGATCTGCACGGTGTTGCCGCCGGGCTGCTGGTAGATGTTGAGCAGCACGGCGTCCTGCCCGTTCGCGGTGATGCGCACCCATTTGGGCACGGTGCTGCGCGAGATGTGCGCCACGTCTTTGAGCCGAATGACGCCGTCCGGCCCGACCCGCAGCACGATGTCGCCGATCTGCGCGGCATCATGCAGGCGCGAGTCGGCCAGGGCGAGCAGGAGCTTGTAGCGGTCTTGCAGATGACCCACGGCCTGCACGCCGTTGGCGGCGCTGACGGCGTTGCTCACATCCTGCAGCGCCAGCCCCAGCGCCTGCAGCTTCAGCGGGTCGAGAGTGACGTGATATTCCTCCTGCGCACCCCCCTGAATCTGCACCCGCGCCACCCCGCCGATGCTGGACAGCAGCGGTCGCAACTGGAATTCGGCCAGGTCGTAGAGCTGAGTTGGGGTGAGCGTTTTGGAGGTCAGGCTGTAGGCGATGACCGGGTCGACCGTGGGGTCCATGCGCTTGCTCGACACCTGGGTGCCGGGCGGCAGTTGCGGCAGCATCTGCGTGACCGCTTCGTTGACCTGTACCGCGGCCAGCGCCATGGGCGTGCCCCAGTCGAAGCTCACCGAAATATCGGCGGTGCCGCGGCTGGTGGTCGAGCGCACATCCACCACGCCGGGCACGCGGCGTACCGCCTGCTCCAGCGGCTGCGTGACTTGCAACATCATCTGGCTGGCAGGGCGGTCGCCCGCATCGGCGCTGACCACCACGCGGGGGAAGTCCACATTGGGAAACAGCCCCACCGGCAGCTTGAACGCGGCAAACACTCCGCCGACCGCCAGCAGCGCGAGCAAAAACAAGACGGAGCGTCGATGGCGTTGCAGCCAGACCGAGGCGCCGCTCATCGCTGGGCTCCCATCACGCGCAGCGCCATGCCGGGGCGAAGTTCATAGTTGCCGGAGACGACCAGCGGCATGGCCGGGTTCAAGGCGCCCGTAATGCCGGTTTGCAGGCCGCTTTCAATGGCGATCTGCACGGGGATGCGTAGCGCCTTGCCGTGGTCGTCCTGAAACACGAAGGCGCCGCGCTCGTCCTGCAACACGGCGTCGCGCGGCACCACCCAGCCGCGCCAGCGGCCGAGCACCATGTCGGCCTGCACGCTGGCTCCAGCCGGAGGAAGACCGGCCTGAGCAGACAGGGCGATCTGCACGTCCAGGCGCTGGGTCTTGGGGTTGATGGCCGCGCCAACGCTGCGGATGGTGCCCTGCCAGTGCTGCGCCGGGTCGAACACCGAGGTCAGCCGCACGGCTTGGCCGGGCTGCAGGCGCGGCGCGTCTTCCGGCGGCACGCCGGCCAGCGCTTGCAGGCTGCCGCTGCGCCCGAGTTGCAGCAACGGGCTGCCTGCGGCCAGCAGATCACCCGGCGCGGCGCTTACCGCCAGCACGATGCCGTCTTGCGGCGCCAGCAGCCGCGTTGCCGCCTGTCCTGCGCCTTGTTGCTGCAGGCTGTGCAGTTGCGCCTGCGCGTCGGTCAGGGCCTTGCGCGCCGCATCGACCTGCGCCTGCGTCGCGAGTTGTTGCGCCTTGAGCGCGGTCATGCGGCCCAACTCGCCCTGCGCAAAAGAAACGGCGGTCTGCGCCTGGCTGTAGGCCAACGCGGTGCTGGCGTCGCTGTGCAGCGTGGCCAGCACCGCACCCTTGCGCACGGCCTGGCCGACATGCACGGCCACGGTTTGCACCTGCATGGCATGCTGGAAGGTGATGGCTTGAGTCTGGCTGGCAGGTACCTGCACCACGGCGTAGGCGCGCAGGGTATGCAGCAGCTCGCCGCGTTGCAGCGGCGCGGTCTGTACCTGTGCGGAGATGGGGCTGTCTGCAGCGAACGCACGCGGCAGGCTGCCAAGGGTCAGGCAAAGCGAGGGCAGACTCAGCGCGGCAAGAAGGGCGATACTGGCACGAGTGGGCAAGGTCATAGCGGTGCGGCGTTGGATTTGGACGGGGAAACTTGGGCGGCGGTCTGACGGTAGGGGCCAAGACCGGTGAGCAATTGCAAGGCCAGAATTTGCTCGGCGCGCTGTTGCGCGTTGGCTTGCAGCGCCAGGCGCTGGTCGAGCAGGGCGGTGCGCTGGTTGATGAATTCCAGCAGACTCATGCCGCCCTGCTGCAGCGCCTGCTGTGCGGCGGCATCGGCCGATTCCAGCGCGGGCAGCGCGTCCTGCAGAGTCTGACGCTGCTGCTGCAGAAGCGCGATGTCGGCCTGCGCCTGCCGTACATCGGCGTCAGCCTGATCGAGCCGGGCCTGATAGTCGGCCAGCAGTTGCGCGCGGGTGGCGCGCTGCGTGGCGATCACGCCCTGATTGCGGTTGAACAGCGGCAGGCTGATGCTCACGCCGAAGCCCACAGTGTTCACCCCGGCGGTATCGCGCGCGCGGGTGAAGCCCAGATTGAAGGCCGGAAACTGCCCGAGCACGGCTTGCCAGACCTTCTGCTCCTGCGCGGCATAGCCAGCCTGCAGCGCCATCAGATCGGGGCGGATGCGCGGCAGTTGCTTGAGCGCTGCGGCCACCTGCGCGGCAGTGGGCGCGGCTTGTTCAGAGGGCGCGGCCAGCGGCAGCGGTACATCGGCCTGCAGCCCGAGCAGGGCATGGAGCTGAGATTGCAGACTGAGCTGCTGGCGTTCGATCTGTTGGATGGTCTGGGTGAGGGCTTGCAGCGGGACGAGCTGGGCGTCCACGTCGAGCCGGGTGACATTGCCCTGCGCCAGCGCGGCCTGGCTGCGCTGCAGGCGCTGCGCGAACAAGGCGCGCTCCTGCTCCAGCAGTTTCAGCCGCGCAGCGTTGCCGGTGATCTGGGTGTAGAGCTGGCGGGCTTGCGCCACGGTCTGCCATTCGGCCCACAGCACTTGCAGGTTGACCTGGATTGCGGCGTGCTGGGCGGCGCTTTGCGCGGCGTGGTGAGTGATGAGCGCGGCAATGTCGTAAGACAGCCCGAGGTTGTACGCCGAAGTCGTTGCTCCCGCGCTGTTGCCGGGGAAGTCTCGCGACAGGCCGAGTTGCGGATCGGGCAGCAGCCCGGCGTCGAAGGCTTGCGCGCGGGCCACGCCCAACCGGGCGCGCTCGGCCTTGAGCTGCGGGTTGTTGAGCACGGCGAGGATGGCCAGCCCGGTGGCGTCCAGCGGCTTGGCGGTATCGAAGTTGTAGCGGGTCAGCGCGGGCAGCGCGATTTTGCTGCGCGCCACATCCAGGCTGTTCGCCGATGCGGCCAGATCGGCGGAAGTCGGCAGCGGCTCGGGGTGATAGCTGGCGCAACCGCCTAGAAGCAGAGCGGCAAGCAAAACGCTGCGGGATAAATGGGGAACCGTCATGGCAGTGGGCTGTGGGGTGACAATTTGCTTCATCGTAAAACCCAGCCTTGACGAATGGCCGGTGCGAACAGTTTGCGATAGAGGCCCGTGAGCAAGGGCATGGCGGGCTCCAGCAGACGATGCCGCGCCAGATGGACGACGAGCGCGGCCAACAATCCCACCAGCGCGGCGCCCGCCATGTCCAGCGGCCAATGCACGCCGAGATACACCCGCGCCCAGGCTACAGGCAGGCCCAGCAGTGCCAGCAGCAGACCGGCTCTGCGCCATGTCGGCGTGAAGAGCAGGCTCGCCGCGGCCGAAGCGATGACGGTGAGGTGATCGCTGGGAAAGCCGCTGTCGGGCGCATGCGCCAGCAGCGCAGGGCCGACGCCGAGGGCGAAGGGGCGCGGCTCGAATACCACCAGCCCGATGAGTTGATTGATGCCCAGCGCCACGAGGGCCGCCACCGCGGCTTGCAGCAGCGGCGGGCGCAGCGCGTCCGGGTGGCGCAGCCAGCCCCAGATCAACAGCAGGGGCGCGGCGTAGATGGCGTATTCCGCAAAGAACAGCGCCACGTCGATGCTGGCTTGTGACGCTGTGCCGTGGGCGGCCCAATGGGTGTAGAGCCCCAGATTGAGGTCATTCCAGAAAGCAGGGAAATGCAGCATGGCGTGGCGGTGTTTTAGTGGGTTTGCAAAACAACACCGCCTCCGCGACACCCGGAGGGCTTCCGGATGAAAGGAGGCGGTTGCAGCGATCAGTCCTGCTGATCGTGGTCGTCGTGATCGTTACGGTCTTGGGTCGAGGCGATGACCGTGCCTTGATCCGGGCTGATCTTCACGTCGAACACCTGCGCGCCTTTGACCACTTCCACGTCATACACCGCCTTGCCCGCGTGCTGCTCGACTTCGGCCTTGGAGGCCGTGCCGCCCACATGCTGCTCGGCTGCGGTGACGGCCTGGCTCAGGCTGATCTTGGCGTTGGGGATGATGCGGGCGTCGTTGCCCCCGTCATTCGAGGCGAAAGCGCTGACCCCGGCTGCCGCCGAAGCGAGTGCGAGCGTGGCGATGAGGATGGATTGGCGAATTTTCATGATGAAGCTCCCTGAAGAAGTTGAACAAACGCCGGTTTGGCGTGAGAAGAACTCTAGGGAGCCAGTCTTAGCGCACCCATAGCGCTGGACTTATGCTTTCGCCATGCAAACAGCGCCTGTCTCCAAGCCTTCGACCTCGGCGCCAAGACCCCGGCTCGGCTTGGCGCTGGGCGGCGGCGCCGCGCGCGGCATGGCGCACCTGGGTGTGCTGCGGGCCTTGGCCGATGCCGGCGTGCGCATCGATTTCATCGCCGGGTGCAGCATCGGCGCGCTGGTTGGCGCCATTGCCGCAGCGGGGCGCACCGACGGGCTGGAGGCCACGTTCAAGACCTTCGACTGGCGCAAGACCCTGTCGTTTTTCGACGTGGTGTTTCCTCGCTCCGGGCTGATCGACGGCGCCAAGGTCACCGAGCTGGTGCGCGAGCATTTGCCGGCGACGCAGATCGAGGCGCTGTCCATTCCTTTTGCCGCGATTGCCACCGATCTGCACAGCGGCGCCGAGGTGGTGCTGCGCTCAGGCGATGTGATCGAGGCGGTGCGCGCCAGCATTGCGGTGCCGGGCGTGTTCACCCCGGTGCGCGTGCATGGCCGGGTGCTGGTGGACGGGGGCTTGAGCAACCCGGTGCCGATCAGCGTGGTGCGTGCCATGGGGGCGGACCAGGTGATTGCGGTCGATCTCAATCATGGCGTGGTGGACGGTCGGCTCAAGCGACGGCTGCGGCCCAAACTCCGGCGCAGCGAAACTTCGGTGGAAGAACCGGCAGGCCGCTGGGTGGCCGACTATCGGCGGGTGATGGCCGATCTCAAGCAGCGCCTGCAAGCCCCGAGCGCCCCGGCCAAAGATCAGTTCGAGCGCTGGGCCGACCGCGAGGAACCGCTGCCCAATGTGTTCGAGGTGCTGCTGGCTTCGGTGAATGTGATGGAAATGCACATCACCGAAAGCCGTCTGCGCATCGAGCCGCCCGACTTGCTCATTCGGCCGCCGCTGGGCGACATCCGCTTTCTCGAATTCGGCCGCGCCGAAGAATCGATCGAAATCGGCTACGACGCGGCGATGCAGGCGCTGCGCGGCTGGAACCCGTAACTGCCCTCAGCCGGTATTGCGCAGCCCCGCAGCGATGCCGTTGATGCTCAGGTGAATGCCGCGCTTGGTGCGCTCGTCGGTCTGCCCTTCGCGGAAGCGGTGCAGGAGTTCGATCTGCAGGTGATTGAGCGGGTCGATATACGGAAAGCGGGCGCGGATCGAACGCTTGAGCGTGGGGTTGTCGGCCAGGCGCTCGGTGTTGCCGGTGATCGCGGTGAGCATGTCGGTGGTGAGTTGCCATTCGCGCAGCAGCGCCTTGAGCACTTTCTGGCGCGTCTTGGAGTCGGCCACCAGTTCGGCATAACGCTGCGCCACGCGCAGATCGGTCTTGGCCAGCACCATGTCGATGTTCGACAGCAGGGTGGCGAAGAAGGGCCACTGCTTGGCCATGCGCTGCAGCAGCTTGAGGCCGTCGGGGTTGGCGTCGAGGAAGGCCTGCACCCCGCTGCCGAAGCCATACCAGCCGGGCAGCGCCACGCGGCACTGGCCCCACGAAAAGCCCCAGGGAATGGCGCGCAGATCGGCAATGGCGCGGGTGGCCTTGCGCGAGGACGGACGGCTGCCGATATTGAGCTCGGCGATCTCGGAAATGGGGGTGGCGCTATAGAAGTAATCGGTGAATTCCGGGGTCTCGTACACCAGCTTGCGGTAGGCCGCCATGGAGGCTTCGGACAGGGCGGCAGCTGCGTCGAGAAAGCGCGCCGGGGGCTTGCTCGCGGTCTTGGTCTGCGGCAGCAGCGTGGCCTGCAGCGTGGCGGCCACCAGGGTTTCGAGGTTGCGCAGCCCGATCTCGGGATTGCCGTATTTGCTGGTGATGACCTCGCCCTGTTCGGTCAGGCGGATCTGGCCATTCACCGTGCCCGGCGGCTGGGCGAGGATGGCGTCGAAGCTCGGCCCGCCGCCGCGTCCCACCGTGCCGCCACGGCCGTGGAACAGCCGCAGGGTGATGCCATGCTCGGCCTTGAGCTGCTCGAACTGCTCGGCCAGCGCGACCTCGGCGCAATACAGCTCCCAGTTGGAGGTGAAGAAGCCGCCGTCCTTGTTGCTGTCGGAATAGCCCAGCATGATCTCCTGCTCGCCGCCGGAGCGCTGCACCAGCCCCGCGATGCCGGGCAGGGCATAGAAGTCGCGCATGATGGCCGGGGCGTTGCGCAGGTCTTCGATGGTTTCGAACAGCGGCGCCACCAGCAGCTCGGCGTAGCTGTCGTGGCTGCCCAGGGTGCCGTGGAACAGCCCCGCCTCCTTTTGCAGCAACAGCAGTTCAAGCAGATCGCTGACGGTCTCGGAGTGCGAGATGATGTACTGGCGGATGGCGCGTGGGCCGAAGTCTCGCCGGGCGCTGTAGGCTCGGTCGAACACGGCCAGTTCGCTGCGCGCCCAGTCGGAATAGACGTGGTGCGGCAGACGCAGCGGACGCGGGTCGTTGAGGCAGCGGATGAGCAGCGCCTGCTTGGCGGCTTCGTCAAGATGACTGTAATCGGGGCACAGGCCAGCGGCGGCGAGCAGTTCGCGCAGCACGGCTTCGTGCTGATCCGAGCTTTGCCGCAGGTCGATGGTGGCCAGGCGAAAGCCGAACACCCCGGCGGCGCGGATCAGCGGGTCGAGCCGCGTCTGCGCCAGCGGCCCGGCATGATGCCGGTGCAGCGAGTCGTGGATGATGCGCAGATCGGCGATGAACTCGTCGGCATTGGCATAGGGCTCGGCGCTGCCCACTTCGGGCAGCAGGGCCTGCACCCCGGCGAGCTTGCGCAGGTTGGCGGCTAGGCGCGCGTACATGCCGATGAGCGCACGCCGGTAGGGCTCGTCGCTGCGGTGTTCCGACAGATCGGGCGACTGCTCGGCCAGGGCCATCAGTTCCGGGCTGGCGCTGGCCAGCAGCGCCGAGATCGACAGCTCGCCGCCGATGGCGTGCACTTCGGCCATGTAGAACTCGATGGCGGTGCGCGACTGCATGCGCAAGGCGTAGCTCAGGGTGTCGGCGGTGACGAAGGGGTTGCCGTCGCGGTCGCCGCCGATCCAGTGGCCCATGCGGAAAAAGGCCGGCAGATCGGTCTTGGCAAGGTCTTGCCCGCCTGCGGGAAAGAGCGCCTCGATGTCGCGCTCCAGGTTGCGATACAGGCGCGGGAATTGCGAAAAAAACGTGGCGCCATAAAACGACAGCGCGTTCTTGATTTCGTCCGACACTTTCAGCTTGACGTAGCGCAGCAGCCGCGTCTGCCAGAGCTGCACCACGCGGGCGCGCATGGCGTCTTCGATGTCGGCGCGCTTTTGCGGCAGACGGGTCGCGTCGCGTTCGACCAGCAGTCGCGCCAGCGCCCGTTCGGCGTCGAGCACGCTCTTGCGCTGCACCTCGGTGGGGTGGGCGGTGAGCACCGGGGAAATGAGCGCCTGGTCGAAAAACTGCAGGAGTTGTTGCCGATCCACGCCGGAGTCCTTGAGCGTCTCCAGGGCGGCGCGCACGCTGTCGCGCTGCGGCGGGGCGCCACGCTCGGCATCCTGCTCGGCGCGGCGCAGCACATGGTGATCTTCGGCGATATTGGCCAGAATGGAAAAGTAGCTGAAGGCGCGTATCACGCTGACCGCCTGGTCGCGGCTGAGGCTGCTGAGCAGCTTGTCGAGGGCGCGGCGGTCCTTGGCGTCGCCGTCGCGGTGAAACTTCACCGAGAGCTGGCGCACGGTTTCGACGATGTCGAACATCTCCTGCCCCTCCTGCTCACGGATCAGGTCGCCCAGCAGACGCCCGAGCAGGCGGATGTCGTCGAACAGAGGTGCGTCGGGATCGGAGGCGTTGCGTGCGGTTGAGGGGCGTGTCGACATGGCGAAGAGTGGTTGAATGGGCACGAAATTGGGGCGCAGTGATGCTATCAGCGCCCAGACAAAACGAAGCAAGATGCGCGCCCGCACCGACTCCGGAATTGCGCTGCCGCAGGCCGATCGAACTGCAATGCCCCGATCTGTGGCCTTCCAGGCACCGAATTCAGCCACGGCGCGAACCGGCTCTTTAGAATCATTCGATGACTTCCACTTTCACTCCCCCACCGTCCCTCGTCATTGCCACCCGCGAAAGCCGTCTGGCGCTTTGGCAGGCCGAGCATGTGCGCGATCTGCTCAAGGGGCTGTATCCGCAGTGCGATGTGCGGATTTTCGGCATGACCACGCAGGGCGACCAGATTCTCGACAAATCGCTGGCCAAGATCGGCGGCAAGGGGCTGTTCGTCAAGGAACTCGAAGTGGCCATGGAGCAGGGCCATGCCGACCTCGCGGTGCATTCGCTCAAGGATGTGCCCATGGTGCTGCCGACCGGATTCGCGCTCACCGCGGTGATGGAGCGTGAAGACCCGCGAGACGCCTGGGTCAGCCCGCATTACGCCAATCTGGCCGATCTGCCCGCGGGCGCGGTGGTCGGCACCTCCAGTTTGCGGCGCGAATCGCAACTGCGCGCGCGCTATCCGCATCTGAAAGTGCAGGCGCTGCGCGGCAACCTCGACACCCGGCTGCGCAAGCTCGACGAAGGGCAGTATGCCGGCATCCTGCTGGCGGCAGCGGGGCTCAAGCGGCTGGGTCTAGGCGAGCGGGTGCGCGCTGTCATCGAACCTGAAGACATGCTCCCGGCTGTCGGGCAGGCGGCGCTGGGTATCGAAATTCGCGCCGACCGGCCCGATCTGGCGCAGGCGCTGGCTGCGCTCAACCATCCGCCCACGGCCTTGTGCACCCATGCTGAGCGCGCGGTGTCGCGGGGGCTGGGCGGTAGTTGCACCACGCCGATGGGCGCCTATGCCACATTGGAGGGCGAGGCAATGCATCTGCGCGCCGTGTTGGGGCTGCCCGATGGCAGCCAGGCGCTGCACGCGCAGCAGCGTGGGCGCGTCACCGATCTGGCGCAGGCCGAGGCGCTGGGGCAGCAGGTGGCGCGGCAGTTGCGCGAACAGGGCGCCGACGCGCTGCTGGCGCAACTCGGTTCGCATTGAGTTCTCCCGGTTGATGGCTCCAGGCAAAGCGGGGCAACGATGCTCAACACCACGCTGATCTCCACCCGGGCGTCCTCGCAGTCTGGAGGGGCGCACGAGATTTTGGCCGCAGCCGGTGTGCAGATGCTCGACTTTCCACTGCAACACATCGGCCCGCCGGGCGATCTGCCCCGTTTTCACGCTGCCTTGGCCGCTTTGCCACAGACCGATCTTGCCATTCCCGTCAGCCCTACGGCGGTGGCTGCGGTGTTCGCGGCGCTGCGCCAGCCCTGGCCCGCACGTTGCGCCATCGGCGTCGTCGGCGAGGGCAGCTTGCGCGCGGTACGCCGGGCTTTGACCGCGCAGCCTGACGACGTACCGTGGCCGCGGCTCATCGCGCCGGGCGCGGCGCCCCCAGGGCAGGGCTTCGCCCAGCCCGCCCCCCGAGGGGGTCAAGAAAACTTGGGGCGGCCCGGAGTTTTCTTGAGAGCGCCCCAGGGCCGGGCTTCGCCCAGCCCGCCCCCCGAGGGGGTCAAGGAAACTTGGGGGCGGCCCTGCGTTTCCTTGAGAGGCGATGAGCCGGGCGGCGAGGGCGACTCCGAGGCCTTGTGGAACGCGCTGCAACTCGCTTTCGCCCCGGGGCCGGTGGCGTCTTTTCCGTGGGCCGGGCGCCATGCGCTGATCTTCCGGGGCGGGCCGGGCCGCGACCTGCTGCAACGCAAGCTCGAAGCGGCGGGCGCCAAGGTTAAAGTCATCGAGGCCTACAGTCGGCTGGCACCCGAATACAACGCGCAGACCGCGGCGTTGCTGCAGACTGCGCTGGGTAGCGGCGGCTGGTGGCTGTTTTCCTCGACTGAGGCCGTGCATAACCTGCAGCGCTTGCTCGAACCGGCCGGGCTGGACGCAGCCGTGCTGCACCCGCAGCGAGCGCTGGCCATCCACCCGCGCATCGCCAGCGCCTTGAGCGAAGCAGGCTTCGGGCGGGTGGAACTGACCCGCGCGCCGCTTGAAGAGGTGCTGTCCACTTTGCATCGTCTGGCCTCAGCCCCGAGCCTGACAGACTCCTAGAATGCCCGCATGACTGAGCCCAGCACCCTTCCCGAGGCAGAGCCTTCTCCGGCGCAAGCGCCTGCGGCTGCGCAGGTTGCTGCTTCGGCTGCAGCTTCTCCTGAGCCTGCGGCCATGCCACCATCGGCGGAACTGACGAAGTCGGCGCCTGTCGGCCTGCCGGGCGCCCGCTGGGTCTGGCCGGTTCTCGTTGCCCTCGTCGTCGCTCTGGTGGCGATGGCGTGGTGGCTGAACAACCGCCTGTATGCCACCCAGGCGGAAATTGCGCAGCGCCTGCAAACCGCAACGACCGATGCCATCGAGGCCAAGACCCTGACCAAACAGGCCAACGATTCGGTGCGCGATCTCACGACGCGGCTCGCGGTGCTCGAATCGCGCCAGCAAGACTTCGCGGCGCAGCGTCAGGCGCTGGAGACGTTGTATGCAGACTTTGCCAAGACCCGCGATCAGGCCCGCCTGTCCGAAACCGGTCAGCTCATCGCCCTGGCGCAGCAGCAGGCCCAGCTGATCGGCAATGTGCAGCCGCTCATCGCCACCCTGCAAAGCGCCGATGCGCGACTGGCGCGCTCGCCCAATCCCAAGGCGCAAATCCTGCGCCGCGCGGTGCAGTCCGACCTGACGCGGCTGCGCAGCGCCGTCACGCCCGACATCGCCGCAGCCGCGCACAAACTCAACGATCTGGCCGCGCTGGTGGATAGTTTGCGGCTGGTTTCGGCGGCGGGACCGGCCCACGGCGCCAGCGCACCGGGCACCCCGCCCGTGGCCCCGGCGTCGGCCGCAGGCCCGCGCTGGGCGCCGTGGCTGGGCGACTGGTTCGAGCGCTTTCGCGCCTCGCTGGTGCAGTTGTTCGGCATCACCCGCGTGGGCTCGCGCGATGCTTTGCTGGCTTCGCCGCAGCAGGGCGAATTCCTGCGCGAGAATCTCAAACTGCGCATCCTCAATGCCCGTCTCGATCTGCTTTCGCGCAATGCGGTGGCGTATCGCAGCGATATGCGAGGCATCGATGAAGCGCTGAAAACCTATTTCGACAAGCGCCAGCCGCGCATGGTGCAGGCGCTGTCGCTCGCCCGTCAGGCCGCCCAGCTCGACCTCTCGGCCAATCCCGCAGCCAATCTGGAGTCGCTGGCCGTGCTCTCCACGCTGGATAGCGGAGCCCCCTGATGCGCTGGCTGATCTGGGTGCTGATTCTGGCCGCGGCCGCCGTGCTGCTGGCCCTGGGCACGACCCTCAATACTGGCAACGTCGCCGTGCTGCTGCCCCCCTGGCGGGTGGATGTGTCGCTCAACTTCGCGGTCTTGTTGCTGCTGCTGGCTTTCGTGGTGTTCTACCTGGTGCTGCGCGGTCTGTCACTGCTGCTGGGCATGCCGCAGGCGGCGGCAGAGTTCCGGGCGCGGCGGCGGATGCGACTGGCCGCGCAGGCCTTGCACAACGGCATGTTCGACTATTTCGGCGGCCGCTTTCGCAGGGCCGAGCGCGCGGCGCAGCGCGCGGCCGAGTTCACCGATTTCGCTCCCGCAGCGCTGATGACCGCGGCGCAGTCGGCGCAGCAACTCCAGGCCTATGACCGGCGCGACGCCTATCTGGAACAACTGCCGCAACCGGCCCGCGATGCCGGTGCGCTGCTGAAGGCGCAGTGGCAGCTCGACGCCAAGCAGCCGCGCGAAGCGCTGGCCCAACTGCGCTCGCTGCCCGCCGGGGTGCAGCGGCGCACCCACGCGCTGCGCATCGAGCTGCAGGCCGCGCGCAAGGTGGGCGATCACGCTGCCGTGCTGCGGCTGGCGCGCACTCTGCTGAAACACGGCGCGCTGCATCCCGCAGCCGCGCAGGCCATGCTGCATACCGCAGCCACCGGGCTGTTGCGACAGGCAGGCGACGACCCGCAGGCCCTGCGCACGACCTGGCATCGGCTGACCGCGCAGGAGCGCACCGACCCCACCCTCGTGATTGCGGCCGCCCGAGGCTTCGCCGCGGCCGGTGAAGTCGGCGAAGCGCGGCAACTGCTGATCGACGCGCTCAGCCGCCCGCACGCCGAGCCGGGTCTGTTCATGCCGAGCCTGCGCGCCATGCTGACGGGCATTGACGCCGGTTTTGTCGCCCAGACCGAGCAGTGGCTGGGCCGCTGGCCGCAAGAGGCGCAGGCGTATTTCACCGCGGGCGCGGCTTGTGCCGAAATGCAGCTCTGGGGCAAGGCGCAGCAGCATCTGCAAAAGGCCATCCAGTCTTGCAGTGATGACGAAAGGCGTTTGCGCGGGCAGATTCATGCCGCGCTGGCGCAACTGCTCGAAGGCATCGAGCGCGAAGACCAGGCACAGCGCCATTGGCGCGAGGCGGCGATGGATCTCTCCGCCCTCGATCTGCCGGGCAAGGCCGGCCTGAACTGAGGCGGCCCAAGCTGCCCGCAAACCGCCTGCCCGCCGCTGATTTCCGCTGACACTTTCAGGAGACTTCCATGTCCTACCTCACCATCGACCAGGTGATCGGCAACACCCCGCTGGTGCAGTTGCAGCGCATCCCCGGCGCCGACAATGCGCGGCGCGGCAACCTGATCCTGGGCAAGCTCGAAGGCAACAACCCGGCCGGATCGGTGAAAGACCGGGCGGCGATTTCCATGATTCGCCACGCGCAGGAGCGCGGCGCCATCAAACCCGGCGACACGTTGATCGAGGCCACCTCGGGCAATACCGGCATCGCCCTGGCGATGGCCGCCGCCATTTTGGGTTATCGCATGGTGCTCATCATGCCCGAAGACCTCAGTATCGAGCGCGCCCAGACCATGAAAGCCTTCGGCGCCGAGTTGCTGCTCACCCCCAAGAGCGGCGGCATGGAATACGCCCGCGATCTGGCCGAGCAGATGCAGCGCGATGGCAAGGGTCTGATGCTCGATCAGTTCGCCAATGCCGACAATCCGCGGGCGCATTTCGAGACCACCGGCCCCGAGATCTGGCGTGACACAAAAGGGCGCATCACCCACTTCGTCAGCGCCATGGGCACGACCGGCACCATTACCGGGGTGTCGCACTTTCTCAAGGAGCAGAACCCGTCGGTGCAGATCATCGGCGCGCAGCCGGAGGAAGGTTCGCGCATTCCCGGCATCCGTAAATGGCCGCAGGAATACCTGCCCAAGATCTACGAACCGCAGCGGGTGGATCGGCTGGAGTACGTCAGCCAGGCCGCGGCAGAGAACATGGCGCGCAAGCTCGCCCGCGAGGAGGGGCTGTTCTGCGGCATCAGCGCGGCCGGCGCCTGCGAAGTGGCTCTGCGCATTGCCCGCGAAGTGGAAAACGCCACCATCGTGTTCATCGTCTGCGATCGCGGCGACCGCTATCTGAGCACCGGGGTGTTTCCGGCTTGACGATCAGCTTTGAGGTGCGGCGTGGCTCGCCGCGCTGATCGGGCTTGGGGGAACCTGTGCGATGCCCTGATCGGGCACGCTGTAGGCCCCGGGTGCGAAGACATGGCTGTAGCCCATGTAAAAGCCGACGGACAAGCAGACAATGAGCAGAATTCCAAGTCCGGTCAGATAGATTTTGGTTCCCATGATGCGTCAGAAAGAAGAGAAGTCTGGCGGGTCCATGCGGACATTCGCACAGACTGATTTTGTTTTGAACATTAGCCAGCCAATCGCCGCAGGCAAGCCGGGTTCACCAAACGTCACAAGCCATACGTCCTGACAGGACGGCGTACCTTTCGTAAGCCTCTCACGCCCTCTTATGCCATCTTCTCTCACACCCCCTTCGCAGAACGCTTCGCTCCATCAGGGCATCACCCTGGCGCTCGTCGCCGCCTTGTTGTTCGGCGCGAGCACGCCGCTGGCCAAGCTGCTGCTGGCCGACACCAGCCCGTGGTTGCTGGCGGCCTTGCTGTATCTGGGCTCGGGGATCGGCCTGGCCGCCTGGCGGGCACTGCGTGCCGTGCGCAGCGGCGAAGCGGCGACGTCTCATTTGCAAGCCGGTGAGTGGCCCTGGCTGGCCGCCGCGATTTTCAGCGGCGGTGTGGGCGCGCCGGTGCTGCTGATGTTCGGCCTCTCGCGCATGCCGGCCGCGGGGGCTTCGCTGCTGCTCAATCTGGAGAGCGTGCTGACGGCCTTGTTGGCCTGGTTTGTGTTCCGCGAAAACTTCGATCGCCGCATCGCCTTGGGCATGGGGGCCATTGTTCTGGGTAGTGTGGTGCTGAACTGGCCCGGCCAGGGGATGAGGCTGGACTGGAGCAGTCTGTGGCCGGGGCTGGCGGTGATCGGCGCCTGCCTGGGCTGGGCGCTCGACAACAACTTCACGCGCAAAGTCGCCTTGGCCGATGCCAGTTTTGTCGCCATGAGCAAGGGGCTCATCGCCGGGGCGGTCAACCTGCTTCTGGCGATGCTGGTCGGGGCGCAATGGCCGACTTGGCCTATCGTGCTGGCGGCAGGCGCGCTCGGCTTTGCCAGCTACGGCGTCAGCCTGGTGCTGTTCGTGCTGGCGCTGCGGCATCTGGGTACGGCGCGCACAAGCGCGTATTTCGCCGTGGCGCCGTTTTTCGGCGCCGCGCTGGCCGTGCTCTTGCTCGGCGAAGCCCTCACGCCGGGACTGGTGCTGGCGGGTGGGCTGATGGCGCTGGGCGTCTGGCTGCACGTCAGCGAACGCCATGCGCATGCGCACGACCACGAGGCGATGCACCATAGTCACCGCCATGTCCACGGCGGCCCGAAAGACGACGGCCATCACGATCATGTGCATGAGCCGCCGGTGCCGATAGGCACGCAGCACAGCCACCCGCATGACCATGCGCCGCTGCGGCATACGCACGCGCACTTTCCCGACGCGCACCATCGACATCGCCACGGGTGATGCGCCTGCGGCGCGATTGCTTCGTGCTTTGATAAATCGCTAAACTCAGCCTCTTTTGCTGCGCAGCGAGGTCGCTCGGCAAAGCGCACGGCAAAGCGAGCGTCAGGTCATCCCGGGCCTGCGCAACGCAACTCTCCGGGATGTCTTGGCTGGGCGATACATCATGGCGTTTGCGGAGCAAGGCGGCCTACCTTCCCTGGAGATTCTGTTTGAGCACATGGCCGATGCGGTGTATCTGCTCGACCCGGTGACGTCCAACATCCTCTGGTGCAACCGCGCGGCCTATGCCGATCTCGGGCTGCAAGCCAGCGAAGTGCTGCATCACTCGGTGCTCAGCCTGCAGAAGGACGTGCAGGGATTGCCGCAGTGGGCCGACATCGCCCAAGTCATCCGCACGGCCGACTGCTACACCTTTGTGGGTCGCCATCGTCACCAGGACGGTGGCGAAATTCCGGTCGAGGTCAACACAACGCACTTTAACCATCAGGGGTGTGACTACTTTCTGTCCGTCGCCCGCAATATCAGCAAGCGGCTGAGCCTGGATGAGGCAAGCAGCACGCGCGACGAGCGGCTGCGTTTTGCTCTCGAACAGGCCATGGACGGGCTGTGGGACTGGAGCCTGCTCACCGACGCGGTCTATTTCAGCCCGCAGCTCAAGCGCATGCTGGGATACGGCCCGCATGAAATGACGCCGCATGTCGAGACCTGGAAACACAACGTCCATCCCGACGACCGCGATCAGGTCATGTCCTTGATCGATCAGCATTTGCGCGGACGGCTGATGCGCTTCGAGGCGGAATACCGTTTGCGCAACCGCAACGGTCATGACATCTGGGTGCATGATCGCGGGCAGGTGTGCGAGCGCGACGCCCAGGGCCGTCCAACCCGTATGGTCGGCATGGTGCAGAACATCACCGACCGCAAGCTGCTGGAGTTGCGGCTGGAAAAAATGGCGAGCATCGACGATCTCACTCAGATTCCCAATCGCCGCTCGGGCATGGCTGCGCTGGACCAGCAGATCGCTTTGAGCGAGCGCAGCGGAGGTCCGCTGAGTGTCGGCGTGCTCGACATCGATACCTTCAAATCGGTCAACGACCGCTTCGGTCATGCCGTGGGAGATGAAGTGCTCTATCGTGTGGCCGTGCTGTTGCGCCAGACCTTGCGCCCGAGTGATTTGGTGTACCGCTCCGGTGGCGAAGAGTTCGTGCTGGTCTTGCCCGCAGCCGGGCGCGAGACCGCTGACGCGATCGCCGCCGATATTCACGCGGCCTTCGAGGCCAAAGACTGGGAAGGTGATCTTGGCGTACCCGACGTGACCGTCAGCATCGGGCTGGCGACTTATCCACAGGATCAGCCGCAGTTGCACAAGCTGCTTGACCAGGCCGATCTGGCGCTGTATCGGGCCAAGGAAATCGGTCGCAATCGCACCTGCCGCGCAGGTGATCTGCTCGCGGCCCCAGCGCCGTCGGTCTCGCCGATCGATTGATTCTTATGCGGATGGCGATCACCCGCCGAGCAACAGCTTGAGGGCCAGCGCGGCCATCGTCAATCCGATCAGCACGTCGAGCACCTTCCAGGTGAAAGGACGCGCAAACACCGGCCGCAACAGCCGCGCGCCATAACCCAGGGCGAAAAAGAACACGAACGAGGCCGACGCCGCACCCGCGCCGAACGCCGCCGTGCGCCCTGGAAACTGGGTGGACACCGAGCCGAGCAAGACCACGGTGTCGAGATAGACGTGCGGGTTCAGAAAGGTGAACGCCAGCAGGGTGGCCAGTGTCTTGCCGAGCGGGCTGGCGCCACCACCGGCCGGCGCCAGCACCGCTGACGAGCGCAGGGCCGCCCGGAAACTGCGCGCCCCATACCAGAGCAGGAACGCGGCTCCCGCGTAACGGCTGAGCGTGGTCAGCCAGGGCGCCCGCGCCACCAGCACATGAAACCCGGACACGCCGATGCCGATGAGCAGCGCATCGGACAGCGCACACACCAGCACCACCCAGAAGATATGTTCCCCCTTCAACCCCTGCTTGAGGACGAAGGCGTTCTGCGCGCCGATGGCGACGATGAGCGACAGACCGAGGGCGAAACCGGAGAGGTAGGCGTGCATAGAAAAATCAGGGGGGAGGGCGCAGGATGAAGGCGCGCATTTTGCTTCCAAGCGGCGAAGGAGACTCGAAATAGGCTGCGCTGTTCATCGGCCTGTCGCAGCAGTCTCTGAAGGAAACGCCGAGCCGCCTCTGCGGGCTCTCCGTAGACTCAGATTCGGCTTTCAATCCCCCGCGGGGCAGGCATTCCGGAGAAATTGATCAGCACAATTCATTGGATAGGCGGGGGATAGACGGAGAAAAGGCGGGGTCGGCAAATCGCCGATGGCCCGTTTGCTGGCCCAGTATGACATCGACCACGAACTGCCTTTTGACGTGTTCGTCCCCGCCACGCGCTGGCCGGATTTGGCCGTCGCTGCGGTCGGGGCCGCGCGCGCAATCAGCGGGGGGCGTAGGTGATGCGTCTTGCGCGGGCGGAATTGCGCCTTGCTGCCGCACCAGCCCGCAGCCCCCGAGGCACGGCGCTGGCCGACACCTCCGATCTGCGCGGCTGATGTTGGCGCGTCTCGTGGTTCAAACTTGCGGGGAGTCGAGCAGAAACAACGGCTCCATGTCTGCGGGCATCTGCGCCAGTTCAGCATCGGTGAGCCGGGCATAGACCTCCAGCAGATAGCCGCTGGGGTCGCGCAGCCACAGTTCGTGCAGCGGCGTGCCGCGCCAGGTGGTGCGCGGGGGCTTGACGACCTCAGCCCCCGCGGCCACGGCGGCATGGTAGGCGTCGATGACTTCGGCCTTGCCCGCCACGCCCAGGCCGAGGTGGTAGAGGCTGTAGGTGTCGAGTGTCTCGCCGCGATCATTGACCAGCAGCACCAGATTGAGGTGCAGCTGCGGCACGATGAAGGTGCTGTAGCGGGCGGTGCGGTCTTTGGGCGACAGGCCAAAAAACGCGGTGTAGAACGCCGTGCTGCGCGCCAGATCGGCCACACGCAGGCTCATGTGGAATTCATGCGCGGCAGGGAATGCAGGTGAGGAAGTCATGGTGGTTTTTCAATTTTGTCCAAAATCAAAATGTTTGCGCGGCGCCAAAGGCAAACCCTGGGGCAAGCCCAGCGCTCAGGATCAGTCGAAACGGCTCAAAACGCCAGATCGCCCTCGATGGCATCCAGCCCGGCTTTGGCGCAGAGGTCATCGTTGGCGCCGCCCGGTGCGCCCGATACCCCGATGGCGCCCACCATCTGTCCGGCCGCATCGATCGGCATGCCGCCGCCGATCATCACCACGCCGGGCAGGTTCTTGATGGCCTGCTCGGCAGAGCCGGGTTTGTTCACCCGCTCCGCCACCGAGCTGGTGGATTCCCGCCAGCTCGCCGCCGTGCGCGCCTTGCCTTCCGCCGCTGCCACGGTGTGCCAGCCGGAGTAGCGGTCGCGCAGCATCACCAACGGCAGCCCCGACGGGTCGGTCACGGCCACCGCCACCTGCCAGCCGCGCTTGACGCATTCGGCCTTGGCGGCTTCGGCGGCCTTGAGCGCAGTTTCCGGCGTGAGGATCTTCTGCGTCCAGGTGGCCGATTCGGCCTGTGCGTTGGCGGCAAGCGTGCTGGCTGCCGCAAGAGTCAAAGCAATGAGGGTTTTGTTCATGGGATTGTGGGTCTGTGAAAAGAGTAAGGAGTAAGGCTCAGGCGCTGATCCAGCTCTCGACCATCGCGCGGCTGTTGGCGCACAAAACCACGCACCTCGGCCTTGCCGGATCGCCAGGCTTGCAGCATGCAGGGGGCGGCTTGGGGGGCGGTCATGGTCAGCCCAAACGCCAGGCCAGCGCCAGCAAGGTGATCAGCAGCACCGGTGTGGTCAGCGCCAGCCCGATGCGCATGTAGTAACCCCAGCCGATGTGCACGCCCTTGCGGTCGAGCACGTGCAGCCACAGCAGCGTGGCCAGGCTGCCGATGGGGGTGAACTTAGGGCCGAGATCGCAGCCGATGACGTGGGCGTAGATCATGGCTTCGCGCACCGCCGGGGCTATGCCCAACGCGTGGTGGATGCCCAGGGCGCCCACCAGGGTCATGGGCATGTTGTTCATCACCGAGGACAGCACCGCGCTGATGAAGCCCGTGCCCACCACCGCGACCACGGTGCCGTGGCGGGCCAGCGCTTCGAGCGCCAGCGCCAGGTAGTCGGTCAGCCCGGCATTGCGCAAGCCATAGACCACGAGGTACATGCCCAGTGAGAACAGCACGATCTGCCACGGCGCGCCCTTGATGACGTGGCGCAGATCGATGACCGCGCCGCGGCCGCCGCGCCACCAGCGCCCGGCCAGGGCCAGCAGCAACAGCGCGGCGATGCCGGTGACCAGCGACACAGGCACCTGCCACGCGGCGGTGACGAAATACGCCACCAGCAGCACGGCCATCACCGGCCAGGTCCAGCGAAACACCAGCGCGTCCTTGATGGCGCTGGATGGCGCTTCGAGCCGGGCGAGGTCGTAGCCCGCGGGAATGTCGCGGCGGAAAAACAGCATCAGCACGACCAGCGTCGCGGCCAGCGCGGCTAGATCGACCGGCACCATCACCGCGGCGTAGCGGTCGAAGGGAATGTTGAAATAGCCCGCGGTGACGATGTTGACCAGGTTGGAAATCACCAGCGGCATCGAGGTGGTGTCGGCGACGAAACCACAGGCCATGACGAACGCCAGCGCCGCTGCCGGACCGAAGCCCAGCGCCAGCAGCATGGCCAGCACGATGGGTGTGAGGATGAGCGCCGCGCCGTCGTTGGCGAAAAACGCCGAAATCACCGCACCCAGCACCACGATCAGCGGAAACAGCCGCCGTCCGCGCCCGCCGCCCCAGCGCGCCACATGCAGCGCGGCCCAGTGAAACACCCCGGTGTCGTCGAGGATGAGCGAGATGATGATCAGCCCGACGAAGGTGAAGGTGGCATCCCAGACGATGTGCCACACCACAGGAATGTCGCCCCAGTTGATCACGCCGAACATCAGCGCGATCGCCGCGCCGCCCAGGGCGCTGTAGCCGATGCCCAGACCGCGCGGCTGCCAGATGACGAACACCAGGGTGAGGATGAAAATGAGCAGGGCGGCAATCATGGGTATGGAATTTTTGTTGGGAAATGGACGCAATCGAAATGCAAACGGCAGGCCGTTCTGCCTGCCGTTGGGCGCGGGGAGAGCGATTATTGAACGACCGGGTCGAGATCGTCTTTGGCGCAGGACTCCGGCAAAGGCATGACCTGGGTCTTGCCGATGTCCACGATTTCCCGCTTGATCGCGGCTGCGTCCAGCCGCTCCAGCGGCAGGCTGATGAAGGCGCGCACCCGGCACATGATCTGGCGGAAGATGGTCTGGAAGGCGCGCCGCTTCTCTTCGTCGCTGCCCTCCACGGCGGCCGGGTCTTCAAAGCCCCAGTGCGCAGTCATCGGGTGTCCGGGCCAGATGGGGCAGGTCTCGCCCGCGGCCTTGTCGCAGACGGTGAAAACAAAATCCATCTGCGGCGCATCGGGCGTGGCGAACTCGTCCCAGCTTTTGCTGCGCAAGGTGTCCGTCGGGTAACCGATGCTTTTGAGCTGTTCGATGGCGTAGGGGTTGACCACCCCGCCCGGATGGCTGCCCGCGCTATAGGCCTTGAAGCGGCCCTTGCCCAGGGTGTTGATCAGCCCCTCGCCCATGATCGAGCGGGCGGAATTGCCGGTGCACAGCACCAATACGTTGTAAACCTTGTCCATGAACATCTCCAAGTGGGTAAAAGATCAGCAGCAGGATGATTTGGAAGCGGAGGCGCCGCCGCAGCATGCCGTCGCCGGGCGCGGCGCCGGTGACGGCACGGCAACCGCCGCAGCAGGCACGCAGCAAGCGCTGCCATCGGGCGACTCATTGAACATGGGAATGGTGTCCAGGGTGTGATAGGTCTCCCAGGCGATGCCGACCGGGTCGTTGGCCCAGTATTTGTCGGAGCGGGCATAGCAGCAGGCGGCGCCGGTTTCTTCGATGAAGCCAGCCTCGGTGGATTCGAGCCGTTGCTGCATCTCCAGCAGTTCCGCATCGCTTTCCACCTGTATGCCCAGATGGTTCAAGCCAGGCGCGGCGCCGCGCTGCGAAATGGCGAAGTTCACCCGCGGGTCGTCGAGCATCCACTTGGCGTAGTCGGCCTTGCGCACCGTGGGCTCGGCGGCGAACAGGCCGGAGTAGAAGCGAATGGCGTCGTCCAGCGCGGGCACGCTGACGTGAACATGAAAGCGTTTCATGGGTGAGTCTCCTCAACAGTTGAGCGTACGGGGGTGGTGCAGTTCGCCTCGACCGGGCCGCAGGGATTGCCGCCGCAGCAGTTGTCGGTGAGGTAGCCGATCAGTTCATTCATGGTGGAAAAGCGCGCGGTGTAAATCACAAAGCGCCCTGACTGGCGAGACTCGACCAAGTCGGCGTGGGCGAGCTCCTTCAGGTGAAACGAGAGCGAGGAGGGTGCAATGGCGGCGAGCTCGGCAATTTTGCCCGCAGCCAGCCCCTCGGGGCCCGCCTGCACCAAGACGCGAAACACGCGCAGACGCGAGTCTTGCGACAGGGCGGCGAGAACAAGCAGCGCGGCTTTTGTTTCCATATTTCAAAGTTTATGGAAACGTGGAAATTAAGGCAAGTGCTTTTTGGGGTCATGCCAGTTTGGCAGGCGGCTGTCTCTGTGCAGTGTGCGATGCAGCAAAATCTGCTTACAGGTATGGCAAATCGGGTCGCACCAACATGATGCAAGTCAAGCTCCCGCTGCTGTGCTGTAGCACACTGCAAACTCACATTCACATTTGGGAGTTGCCATGAATCCGACCGAATCGCTGAAAGACTTGCAGAAGGCCGAGCTGGAAGCCGCCGTTGCGTTGAATCAGGTGCTTTTTCGCGGCTATGAGCAACTGACCCAGTTGCAGATGCAAACCATGCGTCTGATGGCGCAGCAAGCGGCGCAGACGCTGCAATCGGCAGTCGGCAAGGGCGAGGTGCCGTCTGCGCCCGGCGCTGACTGGGCGGATGCCGCGCGCGCAGGGGGCGAAAACGTCATGAGCTACGTCGAGAAATTCGGGCAGATCGCCTCTGCGACCCAGGCCGAAATGACCGAGATCCTGCAGTCCAGACTTGAGCGCCTGCAAAACAGCCTGCACGACAGCCTTGGGCAGAACGCGAGCGCAGCAGCGCCCGCCGGAGTTGAGCCGATGCAGGCCTTGCTGCAAAGCACCATGAACTGGACCACTCAGGCGCTCAACACCCTGCAAGACACGCAGCAGCAGGCGGTCAGGCTGATGAGCGCCCAAGCGCCGAAGCCAACCGCCGCAGCCAGCCGGACGTCGGCTTCATCGGCTGCGCGCCGCAAGTGAGTGTCACTCCATTGAAACCATTGAAACGAAAGGAAGAACCATGACGGAATCCCCCATGCGCGAGCGTCTGCATGAAGTCGAGTCCTTGCTGTCCACGCTCGGCAAAAGCCATCCCAACGAAGTGCAGGCCTTCATGAACTTCATGGGCAAGGCCGAAGCGGGTCCGGCCCTGTCGGGCAAGCAGAAAGAACTGGTCAATGTGGCGCTGTCGGTCGCGGCGCAGTGCGAATGGTGCATCGCGTTTCACGTCAAGCAGGCAGCGCATGCCGGGGCGAAACGCGACGAACTGATCGAGGCCGGGTTCCTGGCGGTGCTCATGCACGGCGGCCCGGCGATGATGTGCATGACGCCCTTGCTCAAGGCGCTCGATGAATTCGGTCTGCCTGCTGCGGTTCAGGTGTAGTGCATGAAACAAGCGCCGTTATCGCCCGAGAAAATGCGGGAGTTTGAAGAGTTCATCTGGCGTGCCATGGGACGGCTGGACGGCAGTGAGTCGCGCGATCTGCTCGACCCCAAGAGCGAACTCGGCCAGATCGCGCGGGCCTACTATGAAGAATTGGCCGAAGGCAAACCTTGGGAGGAGATGGCCGATTACCTCACCCCCGTCGGCAGCGATGCCTTGCCGGAACATCTGCCTGCAGATCCGCCGCTGAAATCTGACCTTGGTTTAGGAGACTGAAATGGGAAAAAACAGCACGCAAGAAAAATCCGCATCCCACCCCGATCACGGTTATGGCAAAACCCTCGAAGCCCTGCAGATCGAGCTGGTCAAATTCCAGAAACACCTCATCGCAAAGGGTGACCGAATTCTCATCCTGCTCGAAGGGCGCGACAGCGCGGGCAAGGACGGCACCATCAAGCGCGTCATCGAGCACCTCTCGCCGCGCGATACCCGCGTGGTGGCGCTGAACAAACCCTCCACCCGCGACGAGTCGGAGTGGTACTTCCAGCGCTATGTGCCTTATCTGCCGGCGGCCGAGGAATTCGTGCTGTTCAACCGCAGTTGGTACAACCGCGCCGGGGTGGAGTGGGTGATGGGTTTTTGCACCGAGGCGCAGTACGAGGAGTTCATGGAGACGGTGCCGACGTTCGAGCAGATGCTGGTGCGCTCGGGCATTCAACTGTTCAAGTACTACCTCGACATCGACAAGGCCGAACAGAAGCAGCGCCTCAAGGATCGGCTCACCGATCCGCTCAAGCAGTGGAAGATGAGCCCGATCGACGCTGCCGCGCAAAAGCATTGGAAGGGCTACAGCACCGCCCGCAACGCCATGTTCGCCCGCACGCACACGCCCACTGCCCCGTGGACCATCGTGCGCGCCAATGACAAAAAACAGGCGCGGCTCAACCTCATCATGGATCTGCTGACCCGGCTGGATTACAAGGACAAGGATCACGCCTTGCTCTGCCCCGATCCCGACGTGGTGTTCAACTACACCCACGACGCGGTGGAGCAAGGCCGCGTGGCGGCCTGAAGGCCGGGCGCATGGCAACCGCCATCCAGGCCGAGTCGCAGGGCGCTGCCGTTCACCCCGATCACGCGCAGATCATCGCGCTGCTCGATGCGGCGCCCATGCGCTTGCCGCATGATCTGGCCTGGGCGCTGGCCAGCGGGGGCACGCTGATCGACGGTCTCTCGGTGTTCATGCTGGGCATGGCCATCCCGCTGCTGGCAGTGGGCTTGGATTTTTCGGCGCTGCAAACCGGGCTGCTCGGCGCGGCGCTGGTGGCCGGGGCCATCGGCGGCGCGGCGTGTGGCGGTCGGCTAGCCGACCGCTATGGCCGCAAATCGGTGTTTCTGATCGACATGGTCATTCTGGCCGTCGCTGCGGGCTTCAGCGCGCTGACCTGGAATGCCTGGGGGCTGATCGCCGCGCAATTCGTGGTGGGTGTGGGCATCGGCATGGATTTCCCGGTCAGCGGCAGTTATGTGGCCGAATGCATGCCGCACGAGAAGCGCAGCCGCATGATGGTGGCCACCATCGCCTGCCAGTCGGTCGGCCTCATCGTCGCGGCGCTGCTGGCCTTGGCACTGCTGCATCTTGTGCCTGAGCCGGGAGTCTGGCGCTGGTTCTTCGCCACGGAAATGCTGCTTGCGCTGCTGTTTTTGCTGGGGCGGCTGAATCTGCCGGAAAGCCCGCGCTGGCTGATCGGGCAGGGCCGCAACCGCGAAGCGGTGCACATGCTCGAACGCTTCGTACCCTCGGACCGCCGCCAGCTCGAACGCATGGCCTCGCGCCTGGGCGATACGGTGCATTACGTCGCGCGCGTGCCGCAGTCGGCCAATCCACAGGGCTACGGTCTGCTATTTCATCCGGCCTACCTGCGCAGCACTCTGCTGAGCACCGTCCCCTGGTTTTTGATGGATATCGCGACCTATGGCGTGGGGCTGTTCACCGCCGTGCTGCTGGCGCAGATGCATGTGGCGGGCGAGGGGCTGACATTGATTCCTCATGTGGCAGCACTGGCACGCGGCACGGGGCTGATCGATGTGTTTTTGCTGCTCGGCTTTGTCATCGGCCTGTGGGCGGTGGCGAAGTTCGGGCGCATTCGCATGCAGCTCATCGGCTTTGGCGGCATGGCCTTCGGCATGGCGGCGTTGTGGTTGAGTACCGTGCTCGCCGGGGGCGATGCGGCGCATGCGGGGCTGGTGTTCTTCGGCTTTGTGGTGTTCAACCTGTTCATGAATATGGGGCCGAACAGCACCACCTACATCCTGCCCACCGAGCTGTACCCCACGCAGTTGCGCGCCACGGGCGCGGGCTTTGCTGCTTCGGTCGCCAAGGTGGGCGCCACGCTCGGGGTGTTCACCTTGCCGCTGATCAAGTCTTCCCTGGGCGTGCCGATGGTGCTGGCCCTGATGGCGGGGGTGAGCCTGCTCGGGCTCCTCAGCACCTGGGCGTTCAGCATGTACGGCCATGGCCTCACGCTCGAACAGCATCAAACCCAGACCTTGCCGAGGCGCCGCCCCAAGGCTGCACTGCTCGCATCCCCAACAGAGGGTAGAACATGAATCCGTCGAATCCAACACTTGATGCCAAGGCGGTTGCCGCGATGTCGGCCGACGCGCTGCTGCAATCTCTGCACAGCAAGGCGGGCGGCCTCACCCAGACCGAAGCCGCGCAGCGTCTGGCGCAGGGCGGCCCCAACAGCCTGCCGGAGCAGCATGTCAGCCTGCTCATGCGTCTGCTGCGCTATTTCTGGGGGCCGATTCCGTGGATGATCGAGGTCGCCGCGCTGCTCTCGGCGCTGGTGCGGCACTGGCCGGATTTCATCATCATCGTGCTGCTGCTGCTGTTCAACGCGGGTATCGGTTTCTGGCAGGAGTTCAAGGCCAGTAGCGCGCTCGATGCGCTGAAAAAGCAGCTTGCGCTCAAGTGCCGCGTCAAGCGCGATGGTCAGTGGACGCAGATCGACACCGCGCAGCTCGTGCCCGGCGATGTGGTGCGCGTGCGTCTGGGTGACATTCTTCCGGCCGACCTCAAGCTGATCGCGGGCGACTACCTCAGCGTCGATCAGTCGGCGCTCACCGGCGAGTCGCTGCCGGTCAGCCGCAAGCTGGGCGAGGTGGTGTATTCCGGCTCCATTGCCAAGCAGGGCGAGATGGTCGGCGTGGTCTATGCCACGGGGGTCAACACTTATCTGGGCAAGACCGCGCAACTGGTGCAGAAGGCCGGCGCGGTGTCGCACTTCCAGAAGGCCGTGCTCAATATCGGCGACTACCTCATCTACGTCAGCCTTGGGCTGGTGGCGATTCTGGTGCTGGTCGAACTGCAGCGCGGTCTGCCGTGGATCGACCTGCTGCAATTCGCCCTCATTCTCACCGTGGCCTCGATTCCGGTGGCCATGCCTGCGGTGCTGTCGGTGACCATGGCGCTGGGCGCGCTGGCGCTCTCGAAAGAAAAGGCCATCGTCTCGCGGCTGGAATCCATCGAGGAACTGGCCGCGGTGGATGTGCTGTGCTCCGACAAAACCGGCACGCTCACGCAGAACAAGCTCACCCTGGGCGATCCGCTGCTGCTGGCCGTGCCCGATGCCGCCACGCTGAACCTGCACGCGGCGCTCGCCAGCCAGCCCGACAACGGCGACGCCATCGATCAGGCGGTGTACGCCGCGCAGCCCGTGCCGAGCACTACGCCCGCCGGTTTCACCGCCGCCGGCTTCACCCCCTTCGACCCGGTGGGCAAGCGCAGCGAAGGCCGCTGGACCGACGCGCAGGGCGCGCCGCTCGCCGCCACCAAGGGCGCGCCGCAGGTCATTCTCGATCTGTGCAAGCTTAACGCCGATGTGCGCAGCAAAGCCGACGCCTGGATCGACGCCCAGGCCGCCAAAGGGCTGCGCACCCTTGGCGTGGCGAGCAAGACTGGTGACGACGTGTGGCAACTCGATGGGCTGCTCTCGCTGTTCGACCCGCCGCGCAGCGACTCCAGACAAACCATCGCCGACGCCCGCAGCCACGGCCTGGCGGTAAAGATGGTCACCGGCGACAACGTGGCGATTGCCCGCGAAATCGGCGGGCAGCTCGGTATCGGCACGCAGATCGTGGCCGCGGGCGATGTGTTCGATGCCGACAAGCAGCAGCCGGGCGTGAGTCTGGCCGACCAGATCGATGCCGCCGACGGCTTCGCCCAGGTCTTCCCCGAACACAAATACGGCATCGTCAAGGCGCTGCAGGACGCCGGGCATCGCGTGGCCATGACCGGCGACGGCGTCAACGATGCCCCCGCGCTGAAACAGGCCGATGTGGGCATCGCCGTCTCGGGCGCCACCGACGCGGCGCGCGCGGCCGCCGCGCTCATTCTCACCGCGCCGGGGCTGTCCACCATCGTCAAGGCGGTAGAAGAGGCGCGGCGCATTTTCGAGCGCATGAACAGCTACGCCATCTACCGCATCACCGAAACCATCCGCATCATGGTGTTCGTGGTGGCGGCCATGCTCGCCTACAACTTCTATCCGATCACCGCGGTGATGATCATTCTGCTGGCCTTCTTCAACGACGTGCCCATCATGACCATCGCCTACGACCGCACTGCGGTCGATGCCCAGCCGGTGCGCTGGGACATGCGCCGCGTCATCACCGTTTCCACCGTGCTGGGTCTGATCGGCGTGGGCGAAACCCTGCTGCTGCTGTGGTTCGCGCATGAAGTGATGAAGCTCGACATGGGCAGCATCCAGACTTTCATCTTCCTCAAACTGGCGGTCTCCGGGCATCTCACGCTGTTTGTCGCGCGCAGCAGAAAAGCCTTCTGGAAAAAGCCCTGGCCGTCACCCGCTTTGCTGTGGTCGGCCATTCTCACCAAGGCGCTGGCGACGCTGTTCGTGGTGTTTCCCCTGGGGCTGATCGCGCCCATCAGTTGGTCGGCGGTCGGGTTGATCTGGGTCTATTGCGTGTTCTGGGCTTTCGTCGAAGACCAGGCCAAGCTGGCGGTCTATCGCCACTTCGATCGCAGCACGCCGCGGCACCTTAGTTTTTTGCATCTGCTCAAACAGCGCACATTCAAGCCAGGTCAATGAAATGGCGGGTGAGCGCTGCTAATGTTGTTCTTGTCTATTCACTTTCAAAGGGAGTTTCATCATGGCACATCGTCATGCAGTAGTTTGGGTCGATCATGCTCAGGCTCGCGTGCTGTTCATCGATCCGGCGGATATCGAAAAATCCATCATCATGCCCAAGGAGCATCCGCACCTGCACGTCATGAGCGGCACGATCGGCAGCGGCAAGGCGCCGGAAGACCAGCACTTCTATCACAAGGTGGCGCAAGCCCTGGTCGGCGTTCCCGAGGTGCTCATCACCGGCCCTGGGCAGGCCAAGCTGGCTTTGTTCAAGCATCTGCAGCAGCATGACCCCGCTGTGGCCGAGCATGTGCTGGGTCTGGAGTCGGCTGATCATCCGACCGACGCTCAGCTCGTCGCTCACGCCCGGCATTACTTCAAAGCCAAAGACCAGATGCTCGGCATTTGATGGGGTTTCCGCTCTTTTTGTGTTCCTGTTCTATTCACCCGACGAGGCATCATGTCCACCTACAAAAAAATCCTGGTTCCCATAGACGCCAGCCAGACCGCGCAATCGGCCGCGGCCCAGGCCGCAGCCTTGGCGCGCGACCAGCAGGCAGCCATTCGCTTCGTGGTGGTGGTGGAGGCGAACGGACTGCTGAGTTCCTCCCCGGAATTTCTCAATGTGCTGGGCAACGATGCCCGGCTATTGCTAGACCGCTGGGTGAATGAAGCCCGCGCTCCGGGTATGGACGTCAGCTCCGCCGTGGTGGAAACCACGCAGGCCTTGCCGCGCGTGGCCGATGCCATCCTCGCGGAAGGGCATCGTTGGGGCGCCGATCTGATCGTCATCGGCAGTCATGGCCGCAGCGGCGTACGTCGCATGATTCTGGGCAGCGTGGCCGAAGGCGTGTCGCAGCGCAGCACTGTTCCGGTATTGATCGTCCACGCAGGCGAACCCAAGGTTTGATTTGACCAACACGCGGCGCACCTTTGGTCACAACCTTTCGGAAAGGGCTTGTTAGCATGCGTGAATTCACTGAATTCGCACATGAAACGGCATCCCATTCCAGCTCACTTCCGCTCGCATCATCCGCATCCCTGTGACGGCAATCTGCCTGCAGACCTGAACGCGGTCTTGCGGCAGCGCGTGACCGAAGCCGCCGAGGCGACGCTGGAATTGAGCAGGGGTGAAACTCTGGTGCACAGCGGCATGCCCTTCAAACATCTCTACCTGGTGGTGAGCGGGGGTTTCAAGGCGGTAGAGATTGGCGAAGACGGGCAATCGCAGATTGTCAGCTTTCACTACGCACGCGAACTGATGGGTTTGAGCGGGTTTGCACAGCAACGCTACACGACCGATCTGATCGCGCTGGCGCCCTCGTTGATCTGCGAGTTTTCGATGGCTGCGGTGGAGTCCATCGTTGGCGCAGACCGCAGCTTGCTCAATCATCTGCTGACCTATGCGTCCGAGAGCCTCGCGCGCGCCGAGCATGACCAGTTCAGGCTCGGCAGCATGAGTGCCACGCAAAAAATCGCCAGCTTTCTGCTGCACAGGCAGGAGCAATTGCGTCAAGCCGGGGAAAAGTGCGATCAGTTCGAGTTGCTGATGACCCGAGAAGAACTCGGCAGCTACCTTGGCCTGAGCATGGAAACCATCAGCCGTCTTCTTTCGCACTTGCAAGAGCTGGGTGTGGTGCGGGTGGACAAGCGACTGATCGAGATTCTGAGTGAAGACCCATTGCGCGCCTGGCTGGACGGGGCAGTGACTCTGCCCACATCGTCTTGCCACAAGCCCGCAGCCAAACGTGCCGCGCTCAAGCTGGCTTGATTTCGATCAACCCCTGTTTTATTTGCTCGCTGGTTCGAGCAGGGCGCTCAGGGTGTCGATGTCCCGGCGGTCGAGCTGACCTGCCGCGTTTTTCAGGCGCAGGGTGTTGACCAGTACGTCATAACGTGCCTTGTCGGCCTGACGCTGGGTTTCGTAGAGCTGAGACAGCGCGTTGAGCACGTCGATATTGACCCGCATGCCCACTTTGAACCCGGTTTCATTCGCCTGCAGCGAACTACGGCTGGAGGCAATGGCCGCGTCGAGCGCCTTCACCTGCGCCAGCCCGGATTGCACGCTGAGGTAAGCAGCGCGCGCTTGCTGCGCGGCAGCGAGGCGGGCCGAATCCAGATCGGATTGCGATTTTTCGAGCAGATGCGCCGTCTGTTCGACATCGCTTTGCACCGCATAGCCGGTGAACAACGGCCAGCGCATCTGCACGCCCACGCTGGCGACATTGGCGCGGTTGCTGAAGGGAAACAGCGGACTGCCGCCCGTCGTCGCGTTGTGGTCGAGGCGGGCATAGGCGGAGACGGTGGGCCGATAGCCCGTGTCGGCCTTTTTCGCGCTGAGTTGCGCCAGTTTCACGCCCAATAGCGCCTCATCGACGCCGAGGTTGTGTTCTTCGGCCTTGCGGCTCCACGTGTGCATGTCGCCGAACGGTGCCTGCAGTGCCGTGCTGCTGGGCAGAGGCGCGAGCGTTTGCACGGTGGTGCCCACTAACTGTTGCAGGCTGTTGCGCGTGAGTTGAAGCTGGTTCTCAGCCGCCAGCACTTGTGCGGCGGTGAGATCGACGCGCGCCTGAGCATCGCGCACATCGACAATGGTGCCGTTGCCCGCGTCGAAATTGGCCTGTGCCGATTTGACCTGTTGGGTCACCGCTTTTTGCTGTTCTTCGAGCGAATGCAGGCTGTCTTGCGCGGCGAGCACGTCGAAGTAGCGCGCAGCGATCTGAAGCATCAGATCCTGGTCTTGTTGCACGAATTTCAGGTAGGCGATGCGCGCGGCGACATCCGCCTGTTCAACTCCGAGATGATCGGCGGGTTGATAGAGCGCCTGCGTGGCCACCAGATTGACATCGCGCGAGGTGTAGTTCCACTGGGTGGGCATGCCGAATTTCTGCAGCAGTGGGTTGTCGCTGTTGTCCTGCGCATTGGCGCTCAAATTGGCGCCCGCCACCAGTTGCGGCAACAGCTTCGACCGCGCCAGCGGCACGCCGGACAAGGCGGCTTGATAGTTCGCCTGCGCACTGCGCAGCGCCGGGTTGTGCTGCTGCGCCAACGTGAAGACCTGCGCCAGGGTTTCTGCGCTGGACGTTCCCGCAAAGGCCAAGCCGCCGCCGACCACGCCGCCGATAAAACAGACGACGCGCAGGAGCCGAACGTGACGCAGGCCACGCGCGCAGCGGCGGGCAGAGGGGACAGACGTTGCCATCGGGAATATTGAGGTGTGGAGTGTTGCGGTTGATGCTACGCCCCGCGGCGCAGGCATGATTGATGTAAATCATGGCCACGCGGCAAGCTGGCGCGACAATGAAAAGAAAGCAGGCCGCGCGCCAGTAGCCAGTAACAACCCAGCCTCTACCCAGTCATTCGCATTCCCATGAAAAACAAAAAGCGGCCCTTGATCATTGTGGTATTGCTCCTCGTCGTGCTCGTCGCCGGTGGCGCTTACTGGTGGACCCAGCGGGCGAAACCGGCCTCGAACACGCTCACGCTTTACGGCAACATCGACATTCGGCAGGTGCAGCTCGCGTTCAACGATGCCGGTCGGGTGTCTGAACTTCTGGTGCAGGAAGGTGATGCCGTGCGCAAGGGGCAAGTGGTGGCCCGCATCGACGCGGTGCGCTACCAAGACGCGGTCAACCGTGCGCAGGCGGCATTGCTCGCGCAGCAGAATGTGCTGGCCAAGCTCAAGGCGGGCAGCCGTCCGCAGGAAATTGCCGAGGCGCGTGCCGGGGTGGACGCGGCGCTGGCGGCGCAGGCCAACGCCAAGGCTACTTATGCTCGGCAAAAGACGCTGGTGGAATCGGGCTTCCTGCCCCGGCAAAGTCTGGACAACGTCACCCAGCAGCTCGATACGGCAGCCGCCGGTGTGCAGCGCGCGCGCCAGGCGCTGAGCCTGGCGGTGCAAGGCCCGCGCAAGGAAGACATTGCCGCGGCTGAGGCGATGGTCAAGGCCGATGAATCTGCGCTCGCACTGGCCCAGCGCCAACTGACCGATGCGGTGTTGTATTCGCCCGAGAATGGCGTGGTGGAAAACCGCATTCTGGAGGTGGGCGACATGGCCGCACCGCAAACTCCGGTGATGACCATCGCGGTGAACAACCCGGTCTGGGTGCGCGCCTATGTGCCGGAAACCGAGCTGGGAAAAATCGCTCCGGGCATGCGCGCCGACATTCTGACCGACAGCTTTCCCGGCCAGCCGTTCAAGGGCTGGGTCGGCAATATCTCCCCCACGGCAGAGTTCACGCCCAAGTCAGTTCAGACCACCGAGTTGCGTGCGCAACTGGTGTACCGGGTGCGGGTGTATGCCTGCAATCCCGATCAGAAACTGCGCCTGGGCATGCCGGTTACCGTGCAGGTGCCTCTGTTGAACAACGCGCCGCAATCGGTACCCGAGCATGTCTGCCAACGCTGAGACTTCGGCCCGGTCTGAGCAGGTCGCAGTGCCGTCCGACGCGGCGCTTGAATTCGCGGCGGTGCACAAGCAGTTCAGGCAGGGCAACAGTGTGATCGATGCGCTCAAGGGCGTCGATATGCGCATTCAGCAGGGGCGCATCACCGGCTTGCTCGGGCCGGACGGCGCGGGCAAGACCACGCTGATCCGCCTTGCTGCAGCCTTGCTGCTGCCCAGTTCTGGAGAGGTGCGGGTGCTGGGCTTGGACGTGCGGCAATCGGCCTCGGCCATTCAGCAGATGATCGGCTATATGCCGCAGCGCTTCGGTCTTTATGAAGATCTCACCGTTCAGGAAAACCTCGACCTCTATGCCGATCTGCAGGGCTTGAAAGCCACAGAGCGGCAATCGCGCTTCGACGATTTGCTCAAGCTCACCGCGCTCGGCCCGTTTTCGCATCGACGGGCGGGGGCGCTTTCCGGCGGCATGAAGCAAAAGCTGGGGCTGGCCTGCACCCTGCTGCGCGCGCCGCGGCTGCTGCTGCTCGATGAGCCGACTGTCGGGGTCGATCCCATTTCACGGCGTGAGCTCTGGAGCATCATCAAACTGTTGCGCAGCCAGAATGTCGCCGTGCTGGTGAGCACCGCCTATCTCGACGAGGCCGAGCAGTGCGACGACATCGTGCTGCTGCACGAGGGCAATGTGCTGGCGCATCAGCCGCCCCTGGCTTTTCGTGCGCCCTTGAAAGGCCATGTGTTTGTGGTGCGGCATGCGCAATGGCATCGCCGCACGTTGCAGGAATCGCTGCATGCGCGCGCCGGAGTGACCGATGCGCTGGTGCAGGCCGAAGGGGTGCGGGTGGTGTTGCAGGACACCCAGCCCCTGCAGCAAGCCGGAGAAGACTGGCAGACCGTCGAGCCGCGTTTCGAGGATGCCTTCGTCAGTTTGTTGCACACGGGTCTGCCTGCCCCGCAGACGCAGGCTGCGCCCAAGGTTGAGGCGGCCGTTGCTACTGTCGACATCGCGGCCAAGCCCGATGATGCGGCGTCCACCGTGATCGAAGTGAAAGAGTTGCGCCGCTTTTTCGGGGCGTTTCAGGCGGTCAAGGGCATCAGCTTCAACGTGGGGAAGGGCGAGATTTTCGGTTTGCTCGGTGCCAATGGCGCGGGCAAGAGCACGACTTTTCGCATGCTCTGCGGCCTGTTGCCAGCGTCTTCCGGCACGCTGCGCGTTGCGGGCGCCGATCTGCGCACGGCCAGCGCAGACGCGCGCGAGCGCATCGGCTATGTGTCGCAGAAATTTGCGCTCTACGGCAATCTCACTGCACGGCAGAACCTGAATTTTTTCGCCTCGGCCTATGGCCTGCGCGGCGCACGGCGCAAACAGCGGCTGGCCTGGGCCTTTGATGAGTTCGACCTGAGCGAGTATGCCGATGCCGAGGCCATGGACCTGCCGCTGGGCTACAAGCAGCGGCTGGCGCTGGCTTGCGCGTTGATGCATGAGCCGTCCATTCTGTTTCTCGATGAGCCGACCTCCGGCGTCGATCCGCTGGCGCGGCGCGAGTTCTGGCAGCGCATCAACCATCTGGCCGAATCGGGGGTGACCGTCATGATCACCACCCACTTCATGGACGAGGCCGAGTATTGCGATCATCTGGTGCTGATGTCGCTGGGCGAGATTCTGGCCTTTGGCACGCCCCGTGAGATTCGCGGGCGCATTCGCACCGACGCGCTGCCCGATCCGACGATGGAAGACGCCTTCATCGCCCTGATTCAGTCGCACGAGGCGCAGATTCGCCGCGCGGCATGAGGAGACAGGCCCGATGAACCGGCAACGTCTGCGCGGACTGGTGCGCAAGGAGTTTTTGCAGATCATCCGCGACCCCTCCGCCATCGCCATCGCATTTGTCTTGCCGGTGCTGCTGCTGCTGCTGTTCGGCTACGGCGTGTCGCTCAACGCCCGTGGCGTTCCGTTGGCGGTGGTGGTCGATCAGCCGAGTGCGCAGACCAGCAGTTTTGTCGGCGGGCTGGAGCAATCGGCGTACTTCGCACCGACGACCTACCCCGACATCGCCGCTGCTCGTCATGCGCTGATGACCCGCCAGGTGGACGGCATCGTCTGGCTGCGGGGCGACTTCACCCGGCTGGCGCTCACCGGCCGCTCGGCCCCCGTGGCGGTGTGGATGAACGGCGTGGACGCCAACAACGCCCGCATCATGGAGGGCTATCTGCAAGGCGTCTGGCAAAACTGGCTGCAGCTCGAAGCCGAGCGGCAGGGCAAGCCCTTGCTCCTGCCCGTCAGCGTGCAGGCGCGCATCTGGTTCAACCCGGCGGTGCGCAGCCGCGATTTTCTGGTGCCGGGGCTGATTGCGGTCATCATGACCTTGATCGGCGCCTTGCTCACTGCGCTGGTCATCGCGCGAGAACGCGAGCGCGGCACCATGGAAGCGCTCATGGCCAGCCCGGTGACCATGGCGGAAATCCTGCTGGGCAAACTGATTCCCTATTTCGTGCTCGGCATGGGGGGCATGGCGCTGTCGGTGGCCATGGCGGTGTGGCTGTTCGCCGTGCCGCTGGTCGGCAGTCTGTGGCTGCTGGTGCTGTGCTCGGCGCTGTTCCTGCTGGTGGCGCTGGCGATGGGGCTGCTGATTTCCACCCTGGCCAATAGCCAGTTCGTCGCCGCGCTGGTGGCGGTCATCGTCACCTTCCTGCCGGCCTTCATTCTGTCGGGGTTCATTTTCGACATCGACTCCATGCCGACGGTGGTGCAGTTTCTCACGCATCTGGTCGCCGCGCGCTATTACGTCGCCATTTTGCAGACCGTGTTTTTGGCGGGTAATGTCTGGCCGGTGATTCTGGGCAACAGCGCCGCGCTCATGGTGATGTGGGCGATATTCATGGGCATTGCCTGGCGCAAATCGCACAAGAGACTGGACTGAACTATGTGGGGCCGCGTCGTTGCACTCGTCATCAAGGAACTGCTCATGCTGCTGCGCGACACGGCCAGCCGCACGGTGCTGATCGGCCCACCGCTCATTCAGCTGCTGGTGTTCGGCTATGCCGCCAGCTTCGACCTCAACAACATTCCTTATGCGGTTTACAACGAAGACCCGGGCTACGCCTCGCGCGAACTGATCGCGCGCTTTTCCGGCACGGACACCTTTCGCCAGGTGGCCAACATCACCCACGATGCGCAGATCGCCCCGCTGATCGACAACAAGGATGCGCTGCTGGTGCTGCACATCGGCCCGCACTTCACCCGCGATCTGCTGCGGCATCAACCGGCCAAAGTGCAACTGCTGGTCGATGGCCGAGACTCCAACACCGCATCGCTGGCGCTGAACGATGCCAATAGTGTGCTGTTCGCTTTCAATGAGCAATGGGCTGCGCAACACGGCTGGCGCGGCCCGCCGGCCCGGCTGGAAATTCGCTCCTGGTTCAACCCCAATCTGCTGTCGCGCTGGTTCATTCTTCCGGGCATCGTCGCCTTGCTCACCCTGGTGGTCACCTTGCTGGTCACCGGGCTGTCGGTGGCGCGCGAACGCGAGATGGGTACCTTCGATCAGCTGTTGGTCACGCCCCTGCGTCCGGTGGAAATCCTGCTCGGCAAGGCGTTGCCGGGTTTCATCATCGGCGGGCTGGAGGCCGCTTTCATCGCCATCGTCACCATTCTCTGGTTCGGCGTGCCATTTGTGGGCAGCGTGCTGGCGCTGGGAATCGGGCTGTTTTTTTTCCTGCTCGCCGCCACTGGCATCGGGCTGATGATCTCGTCCATCGCCGTCACGCAGCAGCAGGGTTTGCTGGGCGTGTTCATGTTCCTGGTGCCGTCCATCATTCTTTCCGGCTTTGCCACGCCCATCGCCAATATGCCCGAGGCGGTGCAGTTGCTCACCTATATCAACCCCATGCGGTATTTCCTCATCATCACCCGCGGGGTCTATCTCGAAGGCTATGGCGTGAGCGACCTGCTGCCGCAGTACTGGCCGCTGGCGCTGATCGGCGTCGTCAGCATGGCGTTTGCCGCTTGGCTGTTCCGTCACCGCATGGACTGATGGGGTGATTCCCAAGGAGACGTCATCATGTTGCGCGTGCTGATCATCGAGTGCCTGTTGTTTGCCCTGTTTGGCGCGATAGCGTTTCGCCTGCTGTATGCCTTTATCGCTCGAACCTGGGCCGTGTGGGGCATCAGCCTGCTGCTGATTGCGCTGATCAGCGCACTGACCTCGGGCGTCGTCGATCCGCATTTGGTTCAGGAATTCGGGGGAGACACACTGACCGGGTTTTCTCCGGACATGCTGCTGGCCACGCGCGCCGTGGCGTGGATCGTTGGCTGTGTGCTGGCTTGGCTGGCGTTGCGCCGACGCGCCGCATTGGGCCTGGAACAGCCTGAAAACATGCCGCCGGGCAACGATTAACGACGTTGCATTTTGGAGCGTGTCTGACATTCGCAGTCCTGGCGGCTTTGATGCAAATCAAACGCCATGTTGCGTCGCCGCAATCCAATGCTTTTCATTCTGATGGAGTCTGGAGAATGGAATGGCACTCGAATTTCTAACCCCGCTGACCGCGCTGAGCCACGACGTGGATGTGCTCGTGCTCGGCGCCGGTGGCGCTGGGTATCCAGGGGCCTTTTTTCTCGCCCAGGCCGGGCGGTCGGTGCTGATTGTCGACCCGATCGGCAATCTCGGCGGTGACTGTCTGGCCGAAGGTTGCGTGCCTTCGAAGGCGGTGCGCGAGGCGGCGCTGGTGCGCGGTCTGGCAGACAAATTCGACGGCTTCGGTCTGCGCGGCGGCAAGCCCGCGGTGGACTGGGGCGCGGTGCTGGCGCACAAGGATCGCGTGCAGAACACCCGCTACGCGCAGCATGCGCGCGAGATCGCTGCGGGCGGCGTCGCCTTCGTGCAGGGGCGCGGCGTGATCATCGCGCCGGATCGCGCGCGCATCGATGCTGGCGATGGCAGCGGTTCGCGCGAAGTACGGTTTCGCCAGTTGATACTCGGCACCGGTTCAGCGCCCGCGCGCCTGCCCATACTCGGCGCCGATCTGGCGCTGACTTCGCACGATCTGTTTCGTCTCGGCGCCGATCTGCCGCTGCCGCAACATCTCGTCATCATCGGCGGCGGCTACATCGGGGTGGAGACGGCGTCGATGTTGCAGGCCCTCGGCGCCCAGTGCAGCATTCTCGAATATGCGTCTCAGGTGCTGCCCGGCTTCGACGCCGAGCTGGCGTCTTTTCTGCACGCCAGTCTGTCGCAGCGCGTGCGCATCGAACGCTCCGCGCAGGTGCTGAGCATCGCGCGCGAGGGCGATGGCTATCACGTGAGATACAAGCAAGACGGCGGCGAGCGCAGCATGCAGGGCGACGCCGTGCTCATGGCCACCGGCCGCGTGGCCGTGCTGCCTGAAGGCGTGGAGCACCTCGGTCTGGCGATGGAGCGCGGGCATGTCAAAGTGGACGATACCCTGCGCACGTCCAACCCGCAGGTGTGGGCGCCGGGGGATGTCAATGGACGCAGCATGCTGTTCCACTCCGCCGTGCGGCAAAGCCTGGTGGCCGCGCACTGCATCGCCGCCGGCGGGCAGGCGGTGGATCGCATGCCGTTCCACGCCGTGCCTATGACGGTATTCACCGAGCCCGAACTGGCGCACGCAGGACAGACCGCAGCGCAGGCCGAAGCGGCGCTCGGTGCCGACACCGTGGCCGTGATGCGCTACGACTACGCCGAAGATTCGCGGGCGCAGATCTATGCCGAGACGCAAGGCTTCATCAAACTGGTGTTCAATCGCCAGGACGCCCGCTTGCTGGGCGCGCAGATCGCCGGCATGGACGCCGCGCAACTGATCGCCCCGCTGGCGCTGGCGCTCGAACAAGGGCTCGGCGCAAAGGCCCTGGCCGATACGGTGTTTCCGCATCCCATGCTCAGCGAAGGCATCAACAAGGCCGCACGCGCCTTCAAGTTTTAGGAGCCCACGATGGCCGCAACGACCCCTGCCCAAGCTGAAGCCGAGCCCGTGCAGTCGGGCGACTGGCCAGAGACAGATCCAGGCAAGGGGCTGAGCGCGAGCGAAGCCGCCGCACGGCTGGCCCGTGTTGGGCCCAATGCCATCGCCGAGCAGACGGTGGCGCCGTGGCGGCAACTGCTGGCGAAGTTCTGGGCACCGGTGCCGTGGATGCTCGAAGCCGTCATCGTGCTGCAGGTGCTGCTCGGGCGCGGGCTGGAATCGCTGGTCATCGCCGTGCTGCTGGTGTTCAACGCCGTGGTGGCGTTCGTGCAGGAACAGCGCGCCAAGGATGCGCTGGCGCTGTTGCGCAAGCAGTTGCACGTCAACGCGCGCGTGCGGCGCGACGCGCAGTGGCAGCAGATTGCCGCCGAGCAGCTGGTACCGGGCGATGTGGTGCACATCCGCGCTGGCGATATCGTGCCGGCCGATCTGCGGCTGCTCGATGGCGCCGTGTCACTCGATGAGTCGGCGCTCACCGGCGAATCGCTGCCGGTGGACGCGGGTGCGGGCAAGCCGGCCTACACCGGCGCCATCGTGCGACAGGGCGAGGCCACGGGTGTCGTCACCGCGACCGGCGCACGCACCTTCTTCGGCCACACCGCCGAACTGGTGCGCACCTCCAACGCGCCCAGCCACATGCAAAGCACCATCTTCGCCATCGTCAAACGGCTGGTGGTATTCGACCTCGTGCTCGTGGCCATCGTCATCGGCTTCGCGCTGTGGCATCACCTGCCCTTGCTCGACACGGCAGTGTTCGCGCTCATGCTGCTGGTGGCCTCGGTGCCGGTGGCGCTGCCTGCCACCTACACCCTGGCCACAGCCGTGAGCAGCCAGTTGCTGGCGCACCAGGGCGTGCTGGTCACGCGGCTGCCCGCTGTTGAGGAGGCTGCGGCGATGGACACGCTGGTGTCCGACAAGACCGGCACGCTCACACAAAACAGTCTGCGCTATGCGGGCGCCACGGCGCTCGTGCAGGGCGCGGATGAAAACGCCGTGCTGCGCGCTGCCGCGCTGGCCAGCGACGATGCCACGCAAGACCCGCTCGATCTTGCCCTCCTTGCCCCCGCGCGTGAGCGCAGGCTGCTGGCCGATGCGCCTGTGCGCAGCGCCTTTCACCCCTTCGATCCCGCGACGCGGCGCAGCGAAGGGCTCTACAGCGTGGACGGCCAGCCCTGGCGCGCGATGAAGGGCGCCGCCACGGTCATTGGTCCGCTGTGTCATCTCGACGCTGCGCAGCAGGCTGCGCTAGACGCGGCGGAGAAACAGCTCGCCGCCAGCGGCGCGCGCGTGCTCGCGGTGGCGGCGGGAGCGAATGATGCGCTGCAGTTGCTGGGCGTGGTGGGCTTGTCCGATCCACCCCGGCCAGACGCCGCCGACCTCATCGCCCGGATCAAGCAACTCGGCGTGCGCGTGTGCATGGCCACCGGCGACGCCGAGGAAACCGCCCGCGCCATCGGCGCCCAGCTCGGCCTGGGCACGCGCGTGTGTCACATCCAGCCGGGCGCAGCGCTCGATCCGGCGCAATGCGACCTCTACGCGCGCGTCCTGCCCGAGGACAAGCACCACATCGTCGCCGCGCTGCAAAAAGCCGGACACGTCACCGGCATGACCGGCGATGGCGTCAACGACGCCCCCGCGCTGCGCCAGGCCGAGATGGGCATCGCCGTGGCCAGCGCCACCGATGTGGCCAAGGCCGCAGCCGGGGTAGTGCTCACCGACCCGGGGCTGGGCGGGGTGCTCACCGTGGTGCGCGCCGGGCGGCAGGTGCACCGGCGCATGCTCACCTACACCCTCAACAAGGTGCTGCGCACGCTGGAAATCGTGGTGTTCCTCACTTTCGGCCTGCTGCTGACCGGGCATTTCGTCATCTCGCCGCTGCTCATCGTGCTGATGCTGTTCGCCAACGATTTCGCCACCATGAGCATCGCCACCGACCGTGTCCACCCCTCGGCCCAGCCGCAGCACTGGCAGGTGCGCCGACTCATGGGCGCGTCCATCGTGCTCGCGGTCTTGAGCCTGCTGTTCGCCTGGGGCGTGTATGTCTGGGCGCAGGCGCAGGGGCTGAGCCTGGCGCAGTTGCAGACCGTGGTGTTCCTGATTCTGGTGTTCGGCAATCAGGCTGGCATCTATCTGCTGCGCAGCAACGGCCCGCTATGGTCGCTCGCTCCGTCGCGCTGGATGGCCGCAGCCAGTATCGGGGACGTGATCATCGTTTGTCTGCTGGCGGCTTTCGGCGTGTTGATGGCCGCTTTGCCCGGATTCGTCGTGGGCATGGTTTTACTGGCGACGGTCGTTTTCACCCTATTGCTGGATTTGTTGATCAAGCGAGCCCTGTTCCGCCGCTTTGCCATTGCCTGAAGGAGGTTCCCCATGTCTGACCCCAAGCCCACGCCCGCCAAACCCAATCTCAACGTGCCTTTCTTCTGGCCGCTGCAACTCGCGACCGATATGGCCGAGCAGGGTATGGAGCTAGCAGCGCGTAATGTGAAGTTTCTCGACGAAGAGTTGCTTCTGCATGGGGGCATCAAACCCAAGCTCGCCACCGAGCACACGGTGCGGCTGAAGCTGCGCACCCTCGATCTGTGCGACTACTCCGCGCCCGGCGCCAAAGGCATTCCCACCCTGGTCAATGCGCCCTACGCCGGGCACACCTCGATGATCGCCGACTATCACGAGGGCCAGAGCCTGATGCAGACGTTGAAAAACAGCGGAGTCGGCCCGCTATTGCTCACCGACTGGCACAGCGCCACGCCGGACATGAAAGACCTCGAAGTCGATCAATACCTCGGCGACTTTCTCGCCTGCATCGACGACCTCGGCGGCCGCGTCAACCTCGTCGGCTTGTGTCAGGGCGGCTGGATGGCGGCGATGCTGGCTGCGCGCTTTCCCGACAAGGTCGCCAGCCTGGTGCTGGCGGGCTCGCCGATCGACACCCACGCCGGCCACGGCCCCTTGCTGAAAATGGTCAAGCAAACGCCGATGAGCTTCTATGAAGAACTGGTGGAAAGCGGCGGCGGGCTGATGTTGGGCAAATACATGCTGGCCGGCTGGAAGAACATGCACCCCGAGCAGCACTATGTGCAGGAGCACATCGACCTGTACGAGCACATCGACGATCCGGTCTGGCTGAGCAAGACCGAAGCCTTCGAGCGCTGGTATGAAAACCCGCTGAACCTGCCCGGTCGCTGGTATCTGCAAGTCATCGACCAGCTGTTCAGACGTAACCTGCTGGCCAAAGGCCAGTTCATCGGCCAGGGCCGTGCGCTGCACCTCAAAGACATCACCTGCCCGCTTTATCTGCTTGCGGGCGAGAGCGACGACATTACGCCGCACGAGCAGGTCTTCGCCGCTGAAAGCCTCTGCGGTACACCCGCCAGCCAGATCGAGAAGCGCATCGTGCCTGGCGGACATGTGGGCCTGTTCATGGGCAAGCGCACGCTCGACGAGGCGTGGCCGCAAATCGGCGCGTGGATTAGGACCAAGGGCGTTGACAGAGCCTAGATATCGTCGTCACGAGTTGTGGCATGATGGCGCTGTTTGGCGCTGTTCATACCAACCGCGCTATTGAGATGCCCGAGACGCTTCCTCGACACGATCTATCAGATCGGCACTGGGAATTGCTCGAACCCCACTTGCCTGGACGAGCGGGAGTTTGGGGCGGGGTTGCGCGGGACAACCGCCAATTCATCAACGCCGTGTTCTGGATTCTTCGCACCGGTGCGCCGTGGCGAGACCTGCCGGTTTCGTACGGTGGGTGGAAAAACACCCATCGGCGTTTTTGCCGCTGGCGCGACAAGGGCATTTGGGAGTCGCTCCTGGAGCAGTGCATTGATGAGCCCGATTTCGAGTGGATCATGATCGATGCCAGTCACTGCAAGGTTCATCCGCACGCAGCGGGTGCGCGGGGTGGCAATCAGGCGATGAGCCGCACACAAGGGGGCTCAACACCAAGATACATCTGGCCGTGGATGCGCATGGTCTGCCGCTCCGAGCGGTTATTACAGAAGGTACCCGAGCGGATTGTGCAGAGGCTGAGCGGTTGATGGACGGGTTCAAGATGGACTACCTGCTTGCCGACAAAGGCTACGACAGTGACGCCATCGTGGCGCATGCCCAAGCGCAAGGCGCGCAAGCCGTGATTCCGCCACGCAAGAACCGCAAGCCACCCCGCACGTATGACAAAGCACTCTACAAACTACGTCACCTGGTCGAGAACGCCTTCCTGCATCTCAAGCGGTGGCGGGGCATCGCCACGCGCTACGCGAAAAACGTCGCCTCATTCGTTGCCGCCGTGCAAATTCGCTGCCTTGCCCTCTGGCTGCAAATCTTGTGACGACACTATCTAAACATTCGCTGTGATCACGCGCTGCCGATCAGGATGCCCGTGGCAAAAACCAGCAAGCCGCCGACAACCACTTGCAGCACCGCCAGCCCGAAGGACGCGTCCATGAAGCGCTTGCGGACCCAGGCAATCACGATCAACTCCACGCCGACCACGAGGAAGGCCAGCGTGGTGGCGAGGTGGAAGTTCGGGATCAGGTAGGGCAGGGTGTGGCCCAGGCCGCCCAAAGCGGTCATCAGACCGGTGATGCCGCCGCGTAGCCAAGGGCTGCCACGCCCGGTGAGCGAACCATCGTCTGACATGGCTTCGGCGAAAGCCATGCTGATGCCAGCGCCCAGCGCGGCTGCGAGGCCCACCAGAAAGGTGGCCCAGGTGTCGTGCGTGGCGAAGGCTGCGGCGAACAGCGGCGCCAGGGTAGAGACCGAACCGTCCATCAACCCCGCCAGGCCAGGTTGAACGAAGCGCAGCACAAAGGCGCGGCGCTGGGTTTCGCGTTCGGAGCGTATGGCTTGCGGCGTGATGAACTGGTTGCCGAGCGCTTCGGCTTTCTGCTCGTGCGCAGCCTCAGCGGCGGCGAGATCGCCGAGCAACTGGCGAATGCCGGTATCGGTCGCGTGCCGCGCGGCCTTGGCGTAGAACATGCGCGACTCGGCTTCCATCAACTCGGCCTGGGCGCGAAACTTGTCCAGATCGATCGGCTGTACCAGCCACAACGGCTTGCGCTCGATAAAGCCGCGCACGTCCTGGCGGCGAATGAGCGGAATGCGATCGCCAAATCGTTTGCGGTAGAGATCGAGCAGACGATGCCGGTGGGCATTTTCTTCGGCCGCCATGCCGCGGAACAGCGCGGCCGTGTCGGGATAATCGGCGTTCAACGCCTGCGCGTATTGGCTGTAGATGCGCGCGTCGTCCTCTTCGAGCGAAATGGCCAGGGCGAGCAACTGCTGCTCGTTCAAGCTGGAGAAGTCCAGCGTGGCGGTGTTGCCGGGCATGGAGAACAGCGAGCTCAGGTTCATTTTTGGGGCATTAAAAACAGTGCGATTGCCCCCATTGTCGGCAGGCGCGTGCGGCCGTGCAATGCGCCCCTAAAATGCACTCATCGCGCCAAAACCTGGAGATTCGTGTGGAGCAACCTGTGATTGATGTCGACCTGGATACGCGCGGACTGAACTGCCCGCTGCCCATCCTCAAGGCCAAGAAAGCACTCGCCCAGATGCAAAGCGGCCAGGTGCTGCGCATCGTCTCCACCGACATCGGTTCGGTGAAAGACTTTCAGGCCTTCGCTCGTCAGACCGGCAATGCCCTGGTCGATCAGAAGACCGAGGGCGGCGAATACCACCACCTGCTGCGGCGGCGCTAAAGGTGCCGAACTCACCCGCGAAGGGCGCTTCCCGTATTCGATAGGGCATCTAAGGGCCTCGGTCCGCCCACCGGCCAGGGTGCCGCTACGCCATTTTTACCCTCGCCCCGAGCCCGACTCCTAGGCAAGCTTTAGCTTGCTGCGTGGCCTGCGCACAAATTGTTGATATAGGCGCTGAATTCCGGTCCGGTCTCGGGGTGAGACATGCCCAGTTGCACCGTGGCTTCGAGATAGCCGAGCTTGCTGCCACAGTCGAAACGGCGGCCGCTGTAGCGATAGGCGTACACCGCTTCTTCATGCAGCAGCGCGGAGATGCCGTCGGTGAGCTGAATTTCGCCTCCGGCGCCGGGTTTGCCGTTGCGCAGATGATGAAACACACGGGGGCTGAGGATGTAGCGACCCACGACCGCCTGGGTGCTGGGCGCGACGTCTGGAGCGGGTTTTTCGACGATGCCCGACAGCGAGGTCAGCCCGGGTGTGATTTCCTGCCCGCTGACAATGCCGTAGCGTTTGGTGTGCTCGCGCGGCACTTCTTCGGTGGCGAGGACGCTGCGGCCATGGCGGCTGTGAATCTCGACCATTTGCGCCATGACGGGAGGCTCGCCGACGAGCAAGTCATCGGCGAGGATGACGGCAAACGGCTCGTCGCCCACCAGACGCTCAGCGCAAAGTACCGCCGCGCCTAGGCCGTTGGCCACGGGCTGGCGCACGAACACGCACTGCACGTTGTCGGGTTTGACACTGCGCACCACGTCGAGCATGGCCTGTTTGCCCGCTTCTTCAAGTTGATGCTCCAGTTCGTAGGCGGTGTCGAAATGATCCTCGATGGCGCGCTTGTGGCGGCCGGTGACAAAAATCATTTCGGTGATGCCCGCCGCATAGGCCTCTTCGACCGCATATTGAATGAGCGGCTTGTCGACCACGGGCATCATCTCTTTCGGAGTGGCTTTGGTCGCGGGCAGAAAACGCGTGCCGAGACCGGCAACGGGGAAGACGGCTTTGGTGATGGTCGGGGGCATGGGGAGTATGACGGTGGGGTCGAAAATGAGATCGATACTAACAAGGGAATGATTGATGCTGCGGCGCAGTCATCCACCGGGAATGCGGTGTTGGACTCCACCCGGCAAGAGAACTCAATCACGCCGTCGCGGAACATAGCCCTCGGCCAGAATGCGCGTCCAGACCGCGCGCTTTTCTGCCGGGTTCATCTCCACCCAGCGACCGACCTCCGCCGCAGTGCGCAGACAGCCGCGGCAAACATCGTCGAACCCGGTGGAGCACACGCCGACGCAGGGGGTGTCGGGCTCGCTCGTATCGTCGGGTTGACCCTCTGAAGCGACCGAAGTGCGCGTCATACGGCGGCACCTTGCAAGGCGAGGGTGCCGCTGCGCCCGGCAATGCTGCCCAGGCGGACCGCATGGTGTGGCAATGAGGCCAGGTTCAGCGAGTCGGCATAACTGCGCATCGAGGTGCAATGCAAGCCAGCCGCCTTCCAGCCTTGCAGCAGACGGTCGAACACGGGAGCAAGACGGCCGCCTTCCAGCTCGGCGTGCAGGGTGTAGACATGGTCGCGCCCGTCGGTGCTCAGGCGCAGGAGGTGATCGGCCACGTTGTGTTCATTCAAGCCGTCCACGCCGATCAGCTCGTCAAGCGTCGGCAGGGTGGTTGGCAACTGGGGAACGGAAAGTGTGCGCCCCTGCACCACCGGCAGAAAGGGGTGTGTGCCCCGACCGTCCGAAGCCAGGGTGAAGCCGAGTTCCTGCTCCAGCACATAGGCCGCGTCGTTCATCTGCCAGCCGGCGGCGCCGTGCACTTGCGGGGGGCGGCCGAAGATGTCGCCATAGCGGTTGGCAGCGAGCTGCAGCTGACGGCGGGTCCAGTCGGCATTTTTGCGCACCACGTAGTCTTGCCAGAGGATGTGATCCCAGGTGTGCACGCCGGTTTCATGGCCGGCGCGGTCGGCGTCTCGCATGGGATCTGCGGCGCGTCGGCCGATGTCCGGGCCGGGCAGCAGTGTGCCGTACAGCAAGGTTTTCAGGCCATAGTGGCTGGTCACCGATGTGCGCTGAACCTTGGCGAGGAAGCCGGGGCGAAACACCCGCTTGAGCGCGCGCCCGGTGTGATCTGGCCCGAGGCTGAATAAAAAGGTGGCGCGGAGTTGATGTTTGTCGAGCAGGCGCAGCAGCGCAGGTACGCCTTCGAGCGTGCCCCGCAGGGTATCGACATCGATTTTGAGCGCAAGAATGGGCATGGAATCAGATAGAAACAGGGCGAGCCTTTGAGAGCCACATCGTAGAGGACTTGACCTGACACAGCCTTCGCGCAAAGCGGGTCTGCTTCAATGCTTGCAGACATTGAGAATGCATCTGGAGGAATGGACATGCACGCCTTGTTTTCAACCTGTGATCTGTGCGATGCGCACCGCGACGCCCTGCACACCGATGCGCTGCGGGTGCTGCCGCCGGTTTTCCGCTCCTTCGGCAAGATCAGCCGTTTTCGCGGCAAGATCGCCACGGTGCAGTGTCACGACGACAACGCCCTGGTACGCGCCACCCTGGAGTCGGCCGGCATGGCCCGGGTGCTGGTGGTGGATGGCGCCGCCTCGATGAAGCGCGCGCTCCTGGGCGGCAACCTCGCTGCGCTGGCCAGCCAGAACGGCTGGGCCGGGGTGCTGGTCAATGGTTGCGTGCGCGATGTGCATGAAATTCTGCAGGTGCCCATCGGCGTGCTGGCGCTGGCATCCATGCCCGCTCCGCCGGAAAAGCACGGCAAAGGCAGGGTCGATGCCGTGGTGACGATTCAGGACGTGATCGTGCGCCCCGGCGAATGGCTCTACGCCGATGAAGACGGCGTGATCATCAGCCGCGAGCAGCTCGGGCTGGCGCTCTGAAATCACGGGCGCCGTGGAGCAGCTTCAGGTCAGAATGCGACGGCGGGCCAGGGGCGGATTGGTGTCGAGGTAGGCGCGCAGGCCTTCAAAAATGGCGCGCGCGATCTGCTTGCGATAGGCCGGGGTCTGTAGCCGCGCCTCTTCTTCCGGGTTGCTGATGAAGGCGGTTTCCACCAGCATCGAGGGAATGGTGGGCGACTTCAGCACGGCGAACCCTGCCTGCTGCACTTGCTTGGAATGCAGATGCACCAGCTCTCCCATTTTGCCCAGCGTGGGTCGGGCCATTTTCAGGCTGGCGTTGATTTTGGCGGTGGTGGACATGTCGAGCAGCACCTTGGCCACTTGATAGCTGCGCGAGTTGATGTCGATGCCGCCAATGGCGTCGGCCGCGTTCTCGCGTTGCGCCATTAGCCGCGCCTCCACGCTGGACGCGCCGCCATCGGACAGGCAATACACCGAAGCGCCGCGCGCTTCGGGCGTGAACCAGCCATCGGCATGGATGGAGGTGAACAGGTCGGCATTGGCCGATTGTGCCTTTTCCACCCGCGTCCACAGCGGCACGAAGTAGTCGCTGTCGCGCGTCATCATCACTTGCATATGCGGCGTGCTCATGGCCAGGTCGCGCAGGTGGCGGGCGATGAGCAGCACCACATCCTTCTCGTGCACCCCGCTGGGGCCCGTGGCGCCAGGGTCTTCGCCGCCATGACCGGGGTCGATCGCCAGCAGCACGCTGCGAAAGTTGCGGCGGTCGCGGCGCACGGGGTCGGGGCGTTGCGCCGGGGGCGGCGTATCGGCGCGGGCGAACTGCTGCGGTTGCCCGGCTTGCGGGCTGTCGAGTTCACTGCGGTGCTGGCGGATCCAGTCGCCAAGCGAATCGGACTGTTGCGGCTGGGCCTGAGCGAGGGTTTGCGGCGGCGTATTGGAACCGGCGCCGAGCTGGCGTTCGCGGTCGAGCGCTTCTTGCTGCTGCATGAATGCCATCAGCCGGTCACTTGAATGGGCGGGATAAAGATCGAAGACCAGCCGGTTTTGATAGGCCGCAACCGGCAGCAGGCTGAAGACCTGCGGCTTGACCGCCTGCTTCAAATCGATGACCATGCGCACCACGTCGGGCTTGAACTGGCCCACGCGCACGTCTTTGATGAAGGGATCGTCCGCCTTCACTTTGCCAGCCAGATCGCGCAACTGGTTGTCGAGCTGCAGGCCCTGAATGTCCACCACGAGTCGCGGCGGATCGCTCAAGACCTGGTGGGTTGCGCTCAGGGGGCCGTCCGACTCCAGCGTCAGCCGGGTGTATTCGGGCGCCGGCCAGACGCGGATGGACATCAAGGTAGCGCCCCGCGCAATCATGGGGGCCGTCAGCAGCAGCACGAGGCTGGACGATTGCACGAGAAAACGCCGACGCGGTGGGGTCATCATGTTCAGGCTCCTGCTCAAAAACCGGGGGAGCAGCAGCCCACCCACGGCATCAACCGGACTTCAAACCCTCCGGCAAGGCGCGAAACAAACGCTGTCCCAGTTCAGTCCCGGCTTGCAACGTGCACTGGCGCTGCTCTCCCATCGGTTCGAGGTGCACGCTCAAGTCGGCAGCGGGCAACAAACCCTGCGCGCGCTGCGGCCACTCGACCAGACTGACCCCCGGCCCGCCCACGACATCGCGCAGTCCAGAATCGTCCCACTCTTGCGGGTCTGAAAAGCGATAAAGATCAATGTGATAGGCCGAGGTCCGAAGAGTTCCCTTGAATTGTAGGTCCGGAATGCCGAGGGTGTACTCTTCCAGCAGGCTGAAACTGGGACTTTTGATGCGCCCCTGTACGCCCAGTGCACGTAAAAAAGCGCGTGCAAAGGTGGTTTTCCCTGCGCCGAGATCGCCGTCGAGGGTGATCAGCAGGCGGGGCGCCGGGTGTTGCGCCCACGCCAAAGCCAGGGCTTGCGCCAGCGCTTCGGTGTCGTGTTCATTGGCAAGCAGCAGGGGCAGGGCGGCAGGGGGCATGGGAGATTTCTAGAATGGCGCGGATGGAGCAACTCAGCACATCGCCCGAGCGTCTGCGCGCGCTGGCGCAAGACATCAAACAGCAGGGGCGTGCGCTGGGATTTTCGCAAATCGGCATCACCGGGGTCGATCTGCGCTCGGCCGAGGCGCCCCTGCTCGACTGGCTGGCCGCTGGACATCACGGCAGCATGGACTACATGCAGCGACACGGCCTCAAGCGCGCCCGCCCCGCGGAACTGGTGCCCGGCACGCTGCGCGTCATCACCGCTCGCCTGGACTATCTCCCGCGCGCAAGCCCGGCCGACTGGCGCGATGCGGAATGGCAAAGGCTGGCGCAACCCGAAGCGGCCACGATCTCCGTCTATGCCCGAGGACGCGACTATCACAAGGTGCTCAGGCGCAAGCTGCAACAACTGGCCGATTACATCGCCGCCCAGATCGACCCGGGCGTCGTGCGCGTGTTCACCGACTCCGCCCCCGTGCTGGAAGTGGAGCTGGCGGCACGCGCCGGGCTCGGCTGGCGCGGCAAACACACCCTGCTGCTGCAGCGCGATAGCGGATCGATGTTTTTTCTGGGAGAAATATTCATCGGTCTGCCCCTCCCGGTGGACGCCCCCGCGAGCGCCCACTGCGGCACCTGCCGCAAATGCATCGTGATCTGCCCAACGCAGGCCATTCTTGGCCCAGAACAACTCGACGCGCGGCGCTGCATTTCCTACCTGACCATCGAACACGCAGGGCCGATTCCCCTGGAACTGCGTCCGCTGATCGGCAACCGCATCTACGGATGCGACGACTGCCAGCTGATCTGCCCCTGGAATCGTTATGCCCAGCGCAGCTCCTTGCCCGATTTCGATCCCCGCCACGGTTTTGACCAGGCCCAGCTGCTCGACCTGTGGAATTGGAGCGAAGCGCAGTTCGAGCAGCGCACCGAGGGCAGCCCGATTCGCCGCATCGGCTTCGAGCGCTGGCAGCGCAACCTCGCCGTTGCCTTGGGCAACGGCCTTCGAGGCAATCACGAGACGGCCTGGCGCCAGGCAGCTATCCAAGCACTGCACAGCGCACTCCCGCATGCCAGAGCGCTGCTGCAAGAGCATGTCCGCTGGGCTTTGGCCCAGGCTGAAACCGACCCGAGGGAAATCACCCGGTAGAATGGCGAGCTTCGTCGGGGCGTAGCGCAGTCTGGTAGCGCATCTGCTTTGGGAGCAGAGGGTCGGAGGTTCGAATCCTCTCGCCCCGACCAAATAACATCAAGTAAATCAATGAATTACAGAACAAGCCCGCACTGATACTGTGGGCTTTTTTTCGTCTTTGGGACATCAATTTGTCCCCGTATTGTCCCTGGAGTGTCCCAAGAATCCCCCCGTTTTTTGTCCCCGGAATGTCCCAAGGGTGCCAAAAAGCGGCAAGCGCCCCAGGGCATGAGTTGCCTCAACAAGTTCTGTAGTCCCTGATTTCCCGGAGATTCGCCTGGCCAGCCATGCGCTCTGCCGGGCTTTTTCATGTTGTGCCGCCCCTGCGCATATCCCTGTATACAGACTTTCGGGGATTGCCATGCCGCACCCACAGCACACCACCACGCCTCTCCTGCTCGACATTCGTGCCGCCGCTGACTTGCTCGGGTTTTCCTACAGCACCATTCGGCACTGGACGTACCGCAGCAAGCAACCACCCGCGCACTGGCCTCAGCCCGTCAAGATCAACACCTCGCTGCGCTACCGCGTCGCCGATCTGGAGAACTGGGTCGCCCGCATCGGGCAACCGGATCACGCCACAGGCGAAGGCGCGGCAACGCCTATCACCCTGCCGCAGCCAGCGCGCCGGGGGCGACCGCGCAAGGGCCACAGCCTGCAGGAGCTTTGACATGGCGCCCCTGCGCACGCCGCAGGCCGCCCGTGTCCGTCTATCTGCAGTGCTCCAGCAAGCGCTGGGCGCGCATGACCAGTGGTTGTTCGATCTGCAAGTCTGGCAAGACAGGGCGCAGGCGGCGCGTCGTGCCCGCACGTCGTTCAATGCGCCCAAGCCACGCGTCCCGCCGCCGCTCCTGATCCAGGCCAGCACTGGGCTGGGCAAGTCCTACCAGATCGCGCAGATCGCAGCACAACGCCAGACGCCCCTGCTGTTCCTGACTGCCACCAAAGACTTGCGGGACGCATTCGTTGCCGCCGTGGGCCAGGCAGGCGGACAGGCGCAAGCCTACTCGGGCCGCGCCCACGCCCCCGGACAGCCGCATCACTGCCAGCGTATCGAGGACGGGCGCAGTCTGGCTGCGTACAAGTGCAGGCGCGAGCGCAGGGCCGAGTCGCTGTCCAGGGATGCGAGTTCACCCAGGAGCTGACCGGCGGTGGTGAAGCGCACGGTGTAGCCGTGCAGCACGGCCTGATGGGCGATGTTCTGGGCGATGGTGGTCTTTCCCAGCCCGGAGGGGCCGACCAGGATGGCGTTGCCGGCCTCGCGCAGGAAGGACAGCTCCATGAGTTCGGCGATGGCGCCCTGGTCGCACTGCTGGGGCCAGCCCCAGTCGAAGTCGGCCAGGGGTTTGAAGCGCCCGATGTGGGCGCAGCGCAGGCGCCGCTCCAGGGAGCGGCGGGCGCGCTCGGCCTCCTCCCAGTCCAGCAAGGACGGCAGCCAGGGCTGCCCGGCGCAGTCGTTCCAGTGCGCCAGCAGCCCGTGCAGTTGCAAGGCGGCGGCACGTTGGCGCAGGGGGTCAGGATGGGTCATCCTCAGGCTCGGTGAGGTGGTCGTAGACGGCCAGGCTGGGGTGGCACACCGCCACGTCGCGCTGCTGGATGTGCTCAGGTAGCGGCACGGCTACGGGCGGTGGATCGTGGCGCTGCAGGCGGCGGCGATCCAACGCCAGGCGCACCGCCGAGACGTGGGGAACGCCGCGCCCCAAGGCGTCGAGCGCGGCGCGCTGCAGTTCGGCGGCGCCATACGGGTCGAGCAACTCGCCCAGGGCGCGGGCCATGCGCCCGAGCGGCTCGCCGCGTTCGGCGGCCTGACGCAGCAGATCGCGGCAGGCGGGCGCGGCGCTCACCAGGCGATCGGTGTCGCGATGGGCGTGCGCGGCGCGTTTGGAGTCGACCAAGTCCTGCACATGCTGTTTGACTTCGATGACCTCGCCGCGGTACCAGCTGCGCGCATGGGTGGCCACGACGCGCTGCGCGTCGAGGATGCGCACCAGGCGCTCGCAGGCCACCACGCTCAGGGTGCGCTGCACCTCGGTGGCCGGCACCGAGTCGTCGTTGAGGTCGAAGCGCACGTAGGGGGACTTGCCCACGCTGACCGCCTTGACCTCTTCGCAGACAAACGGCGTCGCGGGCAGGCTCAGCAGATGGTCGCGCTCGCGCTCGAAGGCCTGGCCCACGCGCAAGGAGGCGTCCTCCGGGCAGGCGCGTTCGCCCGCGTCTGCCATGCACCAGGCGGCGGCCTGGGCGTTGAGGTCGTCCAGGTCGGCGAACTGGCGCCCGGCGAAGAAGGCGTCGCGGATATAGCGGATGCTGCGCTCGACCCGCCCCTTCTCGTTGCCGCGAGCTGGCGCCACCGGGCGCGGCTCGTAGCGGTAATGCCCGGCCAGGGCCAGAAGCGTGGGGTGCAAGCGGATGGCATCCCCGCGGCGCTCGAGCACGGCCGACTTCAGGTTGTCGTACAGGGCGACCCGGGCGGCGCCGCCCCAGGCTTCGAAGGCGGCGACGTGGCCGAGCAGGAAGCTCTCCATGCGCGCGTCGAGGAAGAAACGCAGGAAGATCTGGCGCGACCACGACAGCACCATGACGAAGCCCATGAGGGGGCGGCGCGCGCGGCCGATCTGCAGATGCCCGAAGTGCGCCCAGTCGACTTGGGCCTGCTCCCCTGCAACGTGCGCAGGCGCAGATAGGCTTGGGCAGCCCGGCGCGGGCGGTGGCGCGCGATGAGGTGGCGGAAGTGGTCCGGGCGCCCGCCATAGCCGCGCTCACGCACCATGGCGTACAGCCGCGCGGCCGTGAGCGAGGGGAACTGCTTGAGCGTCTGGCCGATGAAGGGCAGATAGGGCTCGATGGCCGAGGGGCGGTGCAAGACGCCCGGCACGGCAGGCAGGCCGGCCTGGGCCAGCACCCGGGCGACGGTGTCGCGGTGCACATGCAATTGCGCGGCAATGGTGCCGATGCGCCAGCGCTCGGCGTGGTAGTAGCGCAGGATCTGCGCCTCGATCTCAGGGGGCGTGGCCATGTTGCGGATTCCAGTTCGGGCGACGACGGATGCGGCGGCGCAGGAAGTCCTGTCGCACGAACTCCGAGGCCAGGGCCTGCCGGCAAAACAGGCAGTGCCACGGGGGCGCCGAACATCGTGTCGTCGCCTCCGACACCGCCAGTGGAGCAGGCGCCTGCGTGGGTGGGGAACCCTGATGCGTCACTTTGTGTTGACGCGCCCTCCAGAGCCGCTGCCGCTGCGCGTGCGCGTGCCGCCCCCGCAGCGACGCCTGGTAACGCCGCCCAGCCGCACGCAAAGACTGGCGGCGCGCCTGTTGCGCGCAGCCATCGGCGCAATACCGGTTGCCGCGGTCGCAGCGGCTGCAGATCAGCACGGCGCAGCGGCAGTGCGCACAGAGATAGCGGCGGGCTGGAACGTCCATCGGCAGCGGGGCCGATGACTGAAAACCTGATATCGACAGGCGTCACCGCGTCGTGCCAAACTCCGCGTGCGACGTCGCCTCATCGGCACGGGGCGCGGCACCGGGTCAAACTGCCAGGTCTGTACGGTGCCGCGCCTGCTTCTCCAGCAGGCCAGCGCCGTTTCTACAGCAAAGCCACCGCGCGGGCCAGCCCCAGGACCGTCACAGATCCCACACCCCTCGAACACATACCCCCGCAGTCGCGCGCGCCGGGGGCGTCTTCAGTCGCCCTCCGGGCTCCTTGCGACGCCCCCGGCGGTCCCTCGACGAACGACGGCCCCGACCACCTCAGGCCACGGGGTGACCACGCTGCTCTGACTCTCGCCGCCAGATTTCTACGGAATCCGACCGCCATTCACAACTGGATCGCAGAAAGCGCCCACGCCATACATTCCCGGCGATGAAAATGCTCTAGGCAGACCCTCTCTCCGCCAGAATAAAATCCCACGTGATTGATTCACTTAGTATTTTTCTTTTTTCTGGCGATCGGGCACAAAAAAACCGCCGGTTAGGGCGGTTTTAAGGACTATTGGTGCCGGTGAAAGGAGTCGAACCCTCGACCTTCGCATTACGAATGCGCTGCTCTACCAACTGAGCTACACCGGCGAAGCCAGCCATTCTATACCAGGGGCGGGATTTACTTTTCAGTTCAGACGGTCTGCGCGTGGTAGCGCTGCAGCAGTTCGACTTCTTCGCGCGAGCCGAGCATCACGCTGCAACGCTCATGCAGCGAGGTGGGGACGATGTCGAGGATGCGCTGCGAGCCAGTTGTGGCTGCGCCGCCGGCTTGCTCCACCAGCAAGCTCATGGGGTTGGCTTCGTACAGCAGGCGCAGCTTGCCGGGTTTGTTCGGCTCGCGCTGATCCCACGGATACAGGAACACGCCGCCACGCATGAGGATGCGGTGCACATCGGCCACCATGCTGCCCACCCAGCGCATGTTGAAGTCGCGTCCGCGCGGACCGTCCTTGCCTTGCAGGCATTCGTCGATGTAGCGCTTGATTGGTGGCGCCCAGTGACGCAGATTCGACATATTGATCGAGAACTCGCTAGTGCTGGGCGGAATTTGCAAATCGCGCTCAGTGAGGACGAAACTGCCCTGTTCCCGGTCCAGGGTGAACACGGCCACTCCATGCCCTACGGTGAGCACGAGTTGGGTTTGCGGGCCATAGACGCAATAGCCGGCGGCAACTTGCTTGCTGCCGGACTGGAGAAAATGCTGCTCGGTGACGTCGGTGGTGTTTTTGGGAATCTGCAGCACGGAAAAGATGGTGCCGATGGTGACGTCCACGTCGATATTGGACGAGCCATCGAGCGGGTCGAACAGCAGCAGGTATTCGCCGCGCGGGTAGTGCTCGGAGACCGGGAACACGGTGTCCATTTCTTCCGAGGCCATGGCGGCCAGATGTCCGCCCCACTCGTTGGCGTGGATCAGCACATCGTTGGCGATGACGTCGAGCTTCTTCTGCACTTCGCCTTGCACGTTGCCGGTGCCGGCGGAGCCGAGCACGTCGCCCAATGCGCCTTTGTTCACGGCGATGCTGATGCGTTTGCAGGCGCGGGCGACCACTTCGACGAGCAGGCGCAATTGGGGCGTGATGACGCCGTGCTCGCGCTCCTGCTCGACGAGATAGCGGGTGAGGTTGACGGATTGGGTCATGGGGAGTCTCTGGAAGGAAAGGGGCGCGCCGCGATCAGTCGGCCAGGGCGCGTTCGATGATTTCGCGGGTGTCGGAAGACAGCGTGGCGCTTTCTGCCACGGTGCGTAGCGCTTGTTGCGCCGCTTCGCGATAGGCGGGCGCGAGCTTGCGCCAGCGGTCGAGAGCCCGCGCCAACCGGGCGGCGACCTGTGGGTTGATGGCATCGAGCGCCTGAACCTGTTCGGCCCAGAAGGCGTAGCCCGCACCATCGGCGCGGTGGAAGGCGCCGGGGTTGGCCTGGCAGTAGGCGAACAGCACGCTGCGTGCGCGGTTGGGGCTGTGGATGGAGAAGGCGGGATGCCGCATCAGCGCGCGCACGCGGTCGAGTTGCTGCCCGTCGTGGTCGGGCGCGCTGGCCTGCAGCGCGAACCATTTGTCCATGACCAGGGCTTCACCGGCGAACTGGGCGGCAAAGCGCTCCAGCGCGGGCTTGGTCAGATCGGCGCCGACATGTACCAACGCGGCCAGCGCGGCGAAGCGGTCGGTCATGTTGTCGGCATCCTTGACGCGTTGATAGACCCGTCCCAGCCAAGTCGCCTGTCCGAGTTCGCACAAATGTGCCTGGGCCAGATTGCGCAGGGCGCGGCGACCGGCACTGGCAAAGTCGGGGCTGTAGCCGCCTTCGGGCGTGAGGGTGTCCCAGAGGGTTTGCCAGTCCTGCGCAAGTTCTCGCGCCAGCACGGTGCGTAGCGCCTGACGGGCGCGGTGGATGCGAGGAGGATCGACCTCTTCAAGCTGCTCGGCGATGTAGGCCTCGCCAGGCGGGGTGAGCAGCAGTTCCTTGAACGCCGGATCGAGCTTCGGGTCGCGGAGCACGGCGCGCAGCGCGTCGAGATAGGGCGCATCGAGGTTCAGCGCCTCGCCGCGAACGGCTGCCAGCAGGCGCGACAGCGTCAGGCGCTGCGCCGCTTCCCAACGGTTGAACGGGTCGGCGTCGTGCGCGAGCAGATGCAGCAACTCGGCATCGGTGTAGGCGTAGTCGAGGATGACCGGGGCGGAGAAGCCGCGCAGCAATGAGGGCGTGACTGCGTGGGCATCGATCTGCTCGAAGACGAAGGTCTGCTGGTCTTCAGTGAGGACCAGCACGGTCGACGTGCCTTTGTCCTGGCCTTGCAGCCACAGGGGCAGGGCGTTGCCCCGGGCGTCGAGCAAGCCCGTGGCGACTGGAATGACCTGCGGCTGTTTACCCGTCTGAACGGGCGTGTCGGGCAAGGTTTGGCGCAGGGTGAGGGTGTAGGTGCGGGCAGCGGTATCGAGCGCGCCGCTGGCGTGCAGGCGCGGGGTGCCAGCCTGGCTGTACCAGCGCTTGAAGGCGGCAAGATGTTGCGCCAGCGCGGAGTCCGGGTTGGCGTCGGCCATGGACTGGGCGAAGTCGTCGCAGGTCACGGCCTGGCCGTCGAAGCGCTGGAAGTACAAATCCATGCCTTTGCGGAAACCGGCTCGTCCCACCAGAGTCTGCATCATGCGCACCACCTCGGCGCCCTTTTCGTAGACGGTGGCGGTGTAGAAATTGTCGATGGCCTGGTATTGCTCGGGGCGCACCGGGTGCGCCATCGGACCGGCATCTTCGGAAAACTGCGCGGTACGCAGCACCCGCACGTCTTCGATACGCTTGACCGCGCGCGCGGATTCACCGCCCGAAGCGGCGGCCAGATCCTGGCTGAATTCCTGATCGCGGAAGACGGTAAGGCCTTCCTTGAGGCTGAGCTGAAACCAGTCGCGGCAGGTGATGCGGTCACCCGTCCAGTTGTGGAAGTACTCGTGGCCGACCACGCTCTCAATACCGTCATAGTCGGCATCGGTGGCGGTGGCCGGATTGGCCAGCACATACTTGGTGTTGAAAATGTTGAGGCCCTTGTTTTCCATGGCCCCCATGTTGAAGTCGCTCACCGCCACGATCATGAAACGATCCAGATCGAGGCTCAGGCCGAAGCGCTGTTCGTCCCACGCGATAGCCTTGATCAGCGACTCCATCGCGTGCTCGGTCTTGTCCAGATCGCCCGCGCGCACATAGACCTGCAGCAGATGCGTCTTGCCCGACGCGGCGCGCACGGTCTGTTCGCGGCACACCAGATTGCCGCCAACCAGGGCGAACAGGTAGCAGGGCTTGGGAAACGGATCGTCCCACACCGCTTCATGGCGGCCGCCGTCCAGGTCGGTCTGCGACACCAGGTTGCCGTTGGACAGCAGCACCGGGTACTGCGCCTTGTCGGCCCGCAGGGTGACGTGAAAGCGGCTCATCACATCCGGGCGGTCGGGCCAGTAGGTGATGCGGCGAAAGCCCTCGGCCTCGCACTGGGTGAAGAACGCGCCGCCCGACATGTAGAGCCCTGCCAACTGGGTGTTGGCCTGGGGGACATTGAGGGTTTCGATTTCCAGTGTGAAGGTCTCGGGCAGTTTGTCTAGCACCAAGGTGTTGCCGTCCTGGCGGAAGGCGACGAATTCGCCGTTTACCTTCAGGGTCAGCAAGGTGATGTCTTCGCCGTCGAGCACCAGCGGGGCGGACTCGGCTGCGCCTTCAAGGCGACGCACCGCCATGCGGCTGTGCACGCGGGTCTTGGCGGGGTCGAGATCGAAGCGCAGGTGCACGCTGTCGATGGCGTAGGACGGCGGGGTGTACTCCGCCAGGCGGATGATGCGGGCAGGCGTGTCGGGTTTGGCGGTCATGGCAGTGCGGAGTTCAGCGGGGCAATGGGGATCAGGTTGAGGTTCAAAGGCCGGACTTCAGGCTGGCGGTGATGAATTCGTCGAGATCGCCGTCGAGCACTTTCTGGGTGTTGGAAATTTCGACGTTGGTGCGCAGGTCTTTGATGCGGCTCTGATCGAGCACATAGCTGCGGATCTGGTGGCCCCAGCCCACGTCGCTCTTGGTCGATTCCAGCGTCTGCTGCTCGGCCATGCGTTTGCGCATCTCGTGCTCGTACAGCCGCGAGCGCAGCATCTGCCAGGCTTCGGCGCGGTTTTTATGTTGCGAGCGATCATTCTGGCACTGCACCACGATGCCGGTGGGAATGTGCGTGAGGCGCACCGCCGAGTCGGTCTTGTTGATGTGCTGGCCGCCGGCGCCGCTGGCGCGAAAGGTGTCGGTGCGCACGTCCGCAGGGTTGATGTCGATCTCGATCGAGTCGTCCACCTCGGGGTAGACGAACACGCTGGCGAAGCTGGTGTGGCGTCCGCCGGACGAGTCAAACGGGCTCTTGCGCACCAGGCGATGCACCCCGGTTTCGGTGCGCAACTGGCCGTAGGCGTAGTCGCCCTCGACCTTGATCGTTGCGCTGCGGATGCCCGCGACGTCGCCCTCGGTCTCTTCCATCACCTCGGTCTTGAAGCCCTTGCGTTCGCAGTAACGCAGGTACTGCCGCAGCAGCATGCTGGCCCAGTCGCAGGCCTCGGTGCCACCGGCGCCGGCCTGAATGTCGATGAAGCAATTGCTCGGGTCGAGCGGGTTGGAGAACATGCGGCGGAACTCCAGCGCCTCGACTTCGTCGGCGGACTTCTCGACATCAGCCTCGATGGCTTCGCAGGTGGCGTCATCGCCTTCCTCGCGCGACATCTCGAACAGCTCGCTGTGATCGGCCAGCGCCGTGGTCAGGCTCTCCAGCCCGAGCACCACGGTTTCGAGCGACTTGCGCTCGCGGCCCAACTCTTGCGCTCGTTTGGGGTCGTTCCAGACCTGCGGGTCTTCGAGCGCCCCTGCAACTTCCATTAGCCGCGACGCCTTAGCATCGAAGTCAAAGATACCCCCTTAGCGCTTGAACGCGCTGCTGGAGGTCGGTAATTCGGTTGGAGATGGCGTTGAGGCGTTCTGCGTCCATGATGCTCTTGAGATGACAAAGGGCGCTATTTTCGCACCCCTTGCCCCTGCCTTGCACTTTGGTCGTTGGCTCAAACCGGTTTGAAGAATTCCTTGGCCTTGTCGAACCATGACTTGGCTTGCGGCGAGTGGCGATCGCCGCCCCTTTTCAGCGACTCGTCGAGCTCGCGCAGCAGACGCTTCTGCTCCTCGTTGAGCTTGATCGGCGTCTCCACGGTGATGTGGCAATACAGGTCACCGGGATAGCTCGAGCGCAGGCCTTTGATGCCTTTGCCGCGCAGGCGGAAGGTCTTGCCGGCCTGCGTGCCTTCGGGGAGGTCGATTTCCGCCTTGCCGCCCAGCGTGGGCACATCGATGCCGCCGCCCAGAGCCGCCTTCGCCATGCTCACCGGAACGTGACAGTGCAGGTCGTCGCCATCGCGCTCGAACACCGGGTGTTGCTTGATGTGGATTTCCACATACAGGTCTCCGGGCGGCCCGCCGTTGACGCCGGGTTCGCCGTTGCCCGTGGAGCGGATGCGCATGCCCGAGTCGATGCCCGCGGGAATCTGCACTTCCAGGGTCTTCTGCTTCTGGATGCGGCCACGGCCATGACAGGCCGGGCAGGGCTCGGGAATGAGCTTGCCCGTGCCGTGGCAGGTCGGACAGGTCTGCTGCATGGCGAACGGTCCCATGCGCTGCGCCACCTGACCGCTGCCATGGCAGGTCGTGCAGGTGATGGGCTTGGTGCCGGGCTTGGCGCCGCTGCCGTGGCAAGTGCTGCATTCTTCCCAGCCGGGGATGCGCAGGCTTTTGTTCACGCCGTTTGCGGCATCTTCGAGGCTGATTTCCAGTGAATAGCTCAGATCGTTGCCGCGGTAAACCTGCGGCCCGCCGCCACCGCGCCGCCCGCCGCCGAAAATCTCGTCGAAAATGTTGCCGAAGTCGCCAAATCCCCCCGCCCCGCCTCCGAATCCGCCGAAGCCGCCTGCCGAGGGATCAACCCCGGCATGGCCATATTGGTCATAGGCGGCGCGCTTCTGGGTGTCGCACAGGCACTCGTAGGCTTCCTTGACGATTTTGAACTGCTCTTCAGAGTCTTTGTTGCCCTGATTACGGTCGGGGTGGTGCTTCATGGCCAGCTTGCGGTAGGCCTTCTTGATCTCGTCTTCCGAGGCGTTTTTGCTCACGCCCAAGACTTCGTAGTAGTCACGTTTTGCCACGGGTTCTGCCTTGCGAATCGGTTCAATAACAATGGACAAACGGGAGGGCCGCGCGTTTAGCGGCCCTCCCGTCGGGAGACTTCAAGTCTGAAGACGATCAGGCCTTGCCGTCCTTTACTTCCTTGAACTCGGCATCGACCACGGTGTCGTCACCTGCAGCCTGGCCTCCACCGCTACCGGATGAGGCGCCACCGGCCGCGCCGGGTTCAGCGGCTTGGCTGGCGTACATCTTTTCGCCCAGCTTCTGGCTGGCGGTCAGCAGGGCGGCGGTCTTGGCCTCGATCTCAGCCTTGTCTTCCGACTTGATCGCCTCTTCCGCTTCCTTCAAGGAAGTTTCGATGGCCGATTTTTCGCCTGCGTCCAGTTTGTCGCCATACTCCGAGAGCGATTTGCGCACACTGTGCACCGCAGCGTCTGCCTGGTTACGGGCATCGACCAGTTCGCGCTTCTTGTGGTCTTCTGCCGCGTTCACCTCGGCATCGCGCACCATGCGCTGCACTTCTTCTTCACTCAAGCCGGAATTGGCCTTGATGGTGATCTTGTTCTCCTTGCCGGTGCCCTTGTCCTTGGCGCTGACGTGCAGAATGCCGTTGGCGTCGATGTCGAAGGTCACCTCGATCTGCGGCACGCCGCGGGGAGCGGGCGGAATGCCTTCGAGGTTGAACTCGCCCAGCAGTTTGTTGCCCGCCGCCATTTCGCGCTCGCCTTGGAACACCTTGATGGTCACCGCAGGCTGGTTGTCATCCGCGGTGGAATAGACCTGCGCATGCTTGGTCGGCACCGTGGTGTTCTTGGTGATCATCTTGGTCATCACGCCGCCCATGGTCTCGATGCCCAGAGACAGCGGGGTGACGTCGAGCAGCAGCACGTCCTTGCGGTCGCCTGCCAGCACCGAACCCTGAATGGCCGCGCCTACGGCCACGGCCTCGTCGGGGTTCACGTCCTTGCGGGGCTCCTTGCCGAAGAACTCTTTCACCTTGTCCTGCACCTTGGGCATACGGGTCATGCCGCCGACCAGAATGACGTCGTCGATGTCGCCCACCTTCACACCGGCATCGGTGATGGCCGTGCGGCAGGGCGCGATGGTGCGCTCGATCAGCTCTTCAACCAGCGACTCCAGCTTGGCGCGGGTGAGTTTGAGGTTCAGGTGCTTCGGACCGGAGGCATCGGCCGTGACGTAGGGCAGGTTGATCTCGGTCTGGGTGGAGCTCGACAGTTCGATCTTGGCCTTTTCGGCCGCGTCTTTCAGGCGCTGCAGCGCGAGCACGTCCTTGCTCAGATCGACGCCTTGCTCCTTCTTGAACTCGGCGATGATGTAGTCGATGATGCGTTGGTCGAAGTCTTCACCGCCCAGGAAAGTATCGCCGTTGGTGGAGAGCACCTCGAACTGCTTTTCGCCCTCGACGTCGGCAATCTCGATGATGGACACGTCAAAGGTGCCGCCACCCAGGTCGTAGACCGCGATTTTGCGGTCGCCCTTGCCGTGCTTGTCCAGACCGAAGGCCAGGGCTGCGGCGGTGGGCTCGTTGATGATGCGCTTGACTTCCAGACCAGCGATCCGCCCGGCATCCTTGGTGGCCTGGCGCTGGCTGTCGTTGAAGTAGGCCGGCACGGTGATCACCGCCTCGGTGACCGGCTCGCCGAGATAGTCTTCCGCCGTCTTTTTCATCTTGCGCAGCACTTCGGCGCTGATCTGCGGCGGCGCGAGCTTTTTGCCGCGCACTTCCACCCAGGCGTCGCCGTTGTCGGCCTTGACGATGCTGTAGGGCATCAGGTCGATGTCTTTCTGCACTTCCTTTTCGCCGAACTTGCGGCCAATCAGGCGCTTGACGGCGTAAAGCGTATTTTTGGGATTGGTGACCGATTGGCGCTTGGCTGAAGCCCCCACCAGAATTTCGCCGTCTTCCATATAGGCGACGATGGATGGCGTGGTGCGTGCGCCTTCGCTGTTCTCAATGACCTTGGGCGTATTGCCCTCCATGACCGCCACGCAAGAATTGGTGGTGCCCAGGTCGATACCGATGATTTTTGCCATGGAAATTCTCCGAATGTGCCGCGCCGCGGGGCGCTGATTTTTAACTGCTAGTTAAATGAGGAAGCTTGTTGTGAATTCAAGTCTTGCGAATCTGGCCATACCCATGCAGCGACTTATTGCGCCACCGTGACCAGTGCCGGACGCAGGGTGCGTTCAGCGATCCGATAGCCTTTTTGCAGCACCGAAACCACCGTGCCGGAAGGCTGCTCGGCCGGTTGCACCGAAATGGCCTGGTGCAACGTCGGGTCGAATTTGTCTCCAGCCGCAGGAGCGATTTCCAGCAGGCGGTTGCGCTCGAAGGCCGATTTGAGCTGGCTCAGGGTGAGTTCCACGCCTTGTTTGAGCACATCGGGCTTGCCGCTGGTGTCGGCCAGCGCCGCCTCCAGGCTGTCCTTGACCGGGAGCAGTGATTCGGCGAAGCCTTCCACCGCAAACTTGCGTGCCTTGGCGGCTTCATCTTCCGCGCGGCGGCGGATGTTTTCCACCTCGGCGCGGGCGCGCAGCAATTGGTCGTTGAGCTTGGTGATTTCTTCCTGGGCCTGCGCCAGCTCGTCGCTCAGGACGGGCTCGGGAATCAACTCCTGATGCACACCGTCAGCGGTTTGCGGATCGTCGGAAGGAGGGGTCTGGGGATCAGTCTGCATGGTCGCGAGCGCGGCGTGAGCGCGCGGTTATAAAAAATGACCTTTCCAGCGTGGGGGTGTCTTGCCGAATTTCAAGAGCCTGTCGGCTCGTCAGGAAGGCCAGTTTTTCCGATGCGGAATGAAAAAATCCCCCGCGGGTGCTGCTGCGGGGGATTTCGATGGGCAAGTACGGCAGGTACTGCCGTCATGCCGGAGCGCCTAGCGTCTAGGCGAAGGCCTTACTGAGCCTTCTTTTCTTCTTTTTTCATTTCCTTGTGCACGGCCTTTTTGTGCTCAACCTTCTTGTGTTCGACCTTTTTGTGCTCTTTTTTCATTTCCTTGTGGGCTTCGGGCTTGGCGGCTTCAGGGGCAGCCGGGGCCGGAGTTTGCGCCATGGCGACGGTGGCGAACAGGGAAGCAAACAGCGTGGCAGCAATTTTTTTCATGATGGGATGCACTTTCAATATTTGGGATGGAAACGATCCAAGCTGGATCAGAGGCTTAATGCGTGTCCCGGTCTTTGGGTTGACACAACTTTGCAAAACTTGTGATTTCGATGGCTTGCAGCCCGGATAATGTCTATTGCGTCTACCGAATTTCTGCATTCCTGTGAGTTCAACCATGTCTGAGTTTTCCGTGCTCTTTGTCTGTATGGGCAATATCTGCCGCTCGCCAACCGCCGAGGGCGTATTTCGCGCCAGAGTGCGTGAAGCCGGGTTGGAAAAGCGGGTTCGCATCGATTCGGCCGGCACCCACGCCTTCCACGTGGGCTCGGCGCCCGATCGTCGCAGCCAGCGTCATGCGCTGGAGCGGGGCTACGACCTCGCTGGCCTGCGTGCCCGAGCTGTCGAAGATGCGGATTTTTCGCGTTTCGACCTGCTCTTGGCGATGGACTGGGACAACCTCGCCTTGCTGGAGCAGCGATGCCCGCCGCAGTTTGCCTCGCGCTGCCGACTGTTTTTGAGTTTTGCGCCGCAGGCGCCGGTGGCCACCGTGCCCGATCCCTATTACGGTACTGAGCGCGATTTCGAGCGGGTACTCGATCTGGTGGAGCAGGCCAGCGCGGGTCTGCTCGCCTTCATCGAAAAGCAGTTGGCGCAGCGGGCCTGAAGCGCCGCGGGTTCACTGCACTTCCTTGAACGGCAGGCGCTCTTGCAGGCTGTTCTGATGCTCGGCGAGAGCGGCTGATTCACGCTCCAAATAGTCTTCCACCGCCCGCGAAAACTGCGGGTGCGCCAGCCAATGCGCCGAGCGGGTGGCGACGGGTTGCAGTCCGCGCGCCATTTTGTGCTCGCCCTGTGCGCCGCCTTCGAAGGTGGTGTAGCCATGGGCCAGACACCAGGCGATGGGCTGGTAATAGCACGCGTCGAAGTGCAGGGCCGGAATGTGGGCGACGGCGCCCCAGTAGCGACCGTAGGCGATGCGGCTTTGCGGGTCGAGCAGGACGAGCGAACTGGCCACGGGCTGGCTGTCTCGTTCGGCGATAAACAGCAGGCAGTGCTCGGGCATTTGGGCGCCGATGGTCTGAAAAAATGCGCGATTCAGGTAGGGATCGGAGCCGTGCAGGGCGTAGGTCGTTTGATAGCAGCGAGTGAAAAAATCCCAGTGCGATTCGGTGATTTCTGCCCCGACAAGGGCGCGGAAACAAACTCCGGCATCGCGTACCTGGCGTTGCTCTTGTTTGATCTTTTTGCGTTTATCGTGCCGTAAATTGCCGATAAAAGCCTCGAAGTCGGGCCAAACCGCGCCACCTTCTGCGGGAGGATTGCGCCAATGAAACTGCAGGGTGGTGCGCTCTAACAGACCGAGCGCACTGCACCACTGGGCCTCCTGCGGGTCGAGAAACAGGGCGTGCAGCGAGCTGAACCCGCTGCGCCGGGCAATGGCCAGAATTTCGCCGAGCAGCGCTTTGCGCGCGGTGGCGTCGCGCCCCAGCAACTTGGCACCGCCCACGGGAGTGAAGGGCACGGCGAGCAGGAGTTTGGGATAGTAGGGCAGGCCATGCTCGGCATAGGCGCGGGCCCAGGCCCAGTCGAAAACGTATTCGCCATAGGAGTGCGATTTCACATACAGCGCGCAGGCGGCGGCCAACGCGCCGCTGGCATCCCGCAACAAAACGACCACGGTCTGCCAGCCGGTCTCTGCGCCCACGCAGCCGCTTTGCTCCAGCGCGCTCAGCCAGACATGGCGCTGAAACGGCGTGGCGCCGGGGGTTGCCGCGACCAGGCTCTCCCAGTCAGCGGCGGGCAGTGCGCTCACCGCGTCCGACAACTCGGTGCGAAAATCCTCAGCCATGACTCTCCAACTCGCTGTTATTCAATGCAACCCGACCGTGGGCGATCTTGCGGGCAATGCGGCGCAGATCGCTCGCCTGACGCGGCAGGCCTATGCGCAGGGCGCGCGCGTGGTCGTCACCCCGGAGCTGGCGCTGACCGGCTATCCCCCGGAAGACTTGTTGCTGCGCCCGGCCTTCCTGCAAGCCAGTGCTGCCGCATTGAAGCAGCTTGCGCATGACCTGTCGGATCTGCCGGAATTGGCGCTGGTCGTCGGGCATCCGCTGGGGCTGGCCGCCGCCGAAGCGCCGCGGATCGCCTCGACCCAGCAGGCGGTGGCCTGCAACGCGGCGTCGCTGCTGCGGGGCGGCGTGGTCGAAGCGACCTATTGCAAGCATGAGTTGCCCAATTATCAGGTGTTTGATGAACGCCGTTATTTCGCGCCGGGCGATCAGCCGGTTGTGTTCGAGGCCGGGGGGACGCATTTCGGCATCAATATTTGCGAAGACGCCTGGCTGCCGCATGCGCCGCGCATGGCCCGCGCGGCCGGCGCTCAGGTGTTGCTGGTGCTCAATGCCTCGCCCTATCACCGTGGCAAGACGGCGGAGCGCGAGCGGGTGATGCGCGAGCGCTGTCTGGAAAACGGCATGGCGCTGGTCGCCTCGCAAATGGTGGGCGGGCAGGATGAGATCGTGTTCGACGGCGCGTCTTTTGTGCTCGACCGCGCAGGCGAGCTCGTGGCACGCTCGCCGCAATTCGTCGAAGACATCCTGCGCGTCGATGTGACCGGCGGCGAGGTGCTCAAGCAGACTCCGGCGCATGTGGCGCCGTTGAAGTCCGACCATGCTGAGGTGTATGCGGCGCTGGTGCTCGGGGTGCACGACTATCTGGGCAAGAACGGATTTCCGGGGGCGCTCATCGGGCTGTCGGGCGGGGCGGATTCGGCGCTGGTGCTGGCCATCGCGGTGGATGCGCTCGGCGCCGACAAAGTGCGCGCGGTGATGATGCCGTCGCAATACACCGCGCAGATGTCGCTCGACGACGCCGCAGAAATGGCGCAGCGCCTAGGCGTGCGGTACGACGTGCTGCCCATCACGCCGCTGTTCGAAACCTTTCGCACCACGCTGGCCCCGCTGTTGCACGAGCACCCCGGCGACACCACGCTGGAGAACATTCAGGCGCGCATTCGCGGCACCTTGCTCATGGGCCTGTCGAACAACAGCGGACGCATCGTGCTGACCACCGGCAACAAGAGCGAGATGGCCATGGGTTACGCCACGCTCTATGGCGATATGGCCGGGGGTTTCGCCGTCATCAAGGACGTGACCAAGACCTTGGTCTGGGAGCTGGCGCGCTGGCGCAACGCGCACGCGGCCGCAATGGGCGAGGCCGAGGTCATTCCGCAGCGCATCATCACCCGGGCGCCCAGCGCCGAGCTGCGCGCCGATCAGACCGATCAGGACAGTCTGCCTCCGTACGACGTGCTCGACGGCATTCTGCAGCGCTATATGGAGCAGGACGAACGGGTGGAAACCGTGCTGGCCGCAGGCTACGCCCGGGCCGATGTCGAGCGCGTGGTACACCTGCTCAAACTGTCGGAGTACAAGCGGCGGCAGGCCCCTCCGGGCATCCGCGTCACCCACCGCGCATTCGGCCGCGATTGGCGCTATCCGATCACCTCAAAATTCCGGGAATCGTTCTGAATTCTGCCGATTCGCGCATCCCCAGTTAAATTCCGTCTTCAATCACACCGAGGAGCCCTGACATGAAACTCATCACCGCCATCATCAAGCCGTTCAAACTCGACGAGGTACGCGAGGCCTTGGCGGAGATTGGCGTCACCGGCCTGACAGTGACCGAAGTCAAGGGTTTTGGCCGTCAGAAGGGGCATACCGAGTTGTATCGCGGCGCCGAATATGTGGTGGATTTCCTGCCCAAGGTCAAGGTCGAAGCCGTCATCAAGGAAGACCAGGTCGAGCGGGCCATCGAGTCCATCGTCAAGGCGGCGCGTACCGGCAAAATTGGCGACGGCAAGATTTTTGTCACCAGCGTCGAGCAGGTCGTGCGCATTCGCACCGGCGAGACGGGCGAAGTCGCGGTTTAAGCCCACCCCGAAACCTTCGCTTCGCTCAGTTTTCCCCTCAAGGGACAAGAAACTCTTGGGGCGGCCTGGCGAGTTTCTTGAAAGCATTCACTCCATGCCCCGCGTTCACATCCTCCCGGCAGAAACCGATCTTCTTGCCGACCCCGACGAGAATCTGCTGAAGCTGCTCAGGCGGCATCAGGTGCCGATTCGTTATTCTTGCAAGTCGGGGGAATGCGGTTCGTGCAAGTGCGTGCTCGAATCGGGTCAGGTCAAGCTGAAAAAATACGACCCCAAGGCACTGCCGGATGCGCAGCGGGACAGCGGCATCATTCTGGCCTGCCGTGCCATTCTGAGCGAAGACATCACCATCCGGCTGACCGATAGCGACGATCTGATCGCGCACCCCGAGCGAAAATTGCTGTGCCGCGTGGTGGCGCTGGAGCCGTTGACGCAGGATATTTTCGCGCTGCGGCTGCACATCGAGTTCGCCGACATGGAGGGCATTCCCTTCACTTTTTCGGCCGGCCAGTATGTCCAGATCGTGGTCGAGGTGGATGGGCAGGAAATCGCGCGCGATTTCTCCATGGCCAGCACGCCTGTCGATGCGGAATATGACGATCTGCTGGAGTTTCACATCCGCCGCACCCCGACCGGGGCGCTGAGCAGCCTGCTGGGTGGCGTGATTCGTCCTGGCGCGCAGCTGCTGGTGCGTGGGCCGATGGGAACGAGTTACTTTCGCCCGCGCCACCAAGGGCCGCTCTACGCCGTGGGCGGCGGCACGGGCCTGGCACCCATGCTCAGTGTGGCGCAGACCGCGCTCGACAACGGCAAGCTCGAACCCGTGGTGCTGTTTGCCGGATTTCGCAATCAGGCCGATGTGTACGGTCTGGAGCAGATGGAGCAGATGCGCCGCAGCTATCGCAACTTCAGCTATCACCTTGCGCTGGACGAGGCGCAACCGGGAGATCCGCCGCAGGCCGTGCATCGCCCGCTGGCCGCGCATCTGCTGGAGCAGGTGGCCGACTTTGCCGGTTCCAAGGTCTATCTGGCCGGGCCGCCGGGCATGGTCGAGGCCATCAGCGCGTCACTGCTGGAACGGGGCCTGCCGGAGAAAGATCTGCACGCCGACGCGTTCTACCCGCCCGTAACAGCAGAGCTTGCCCCTGCCGCCTGAAGCGTGAGCGGCAAGTGCGCTGCGCAGACGTATTAAAATCACTTCACAACTCTCAGGGAAACGCGGGGCCGTCCCAAGTTTTCTTGACCCCAAAAGGGGGGGGCGGGTCAGGTGCAGCCTGGCTCTGGGGGCGCTGATTGAGCGCCACGCATTGACACATCGCGCCCGCCTTCGGGCACCTGCGGCACAGCGGACGAGTTCCGGCTGATACCGCCCTTTACCGGGTATCTATGAACACGCAAGAGGCCAAGCGGGTCCTCGAGACCGCGCTGATCTGTGCTTCCCAAGCCCTTTCCGTCGCTGAACTGCGACGCCTGTTCGACGACACGATCGCCGCCGACACCGTGCGCGCGCTGCTCGATGAATTGCGCGGCGATTGGCAGGAGCGCGGCGTCGAGCTCGTGCGGCTGGCGCAGGGCTGGCGCTTTCAAAGCCGGGCGGAGATGCAGCCTTTTCTCGACCGGCTCTATCCCGAGAAGCCGCAAAAGTATTCGCGCGCCGTGCTGGAAACGCTGGCCATCATCGCCTACCGTCAGCCCGTGACCCGGGGCGACATCGAAGAGATTCGCGGGGTGGTGGTCAATGCCCAGATCATCCGTCAGCTTGAAGACCGGGGCTGGGTGGAGGTGATCGGCCACCGCGAAGCGCCGGGCCGACCGGCCCTGCTGGCCACCACGGCGCAATTTCTCGACGATCTCGGACTGAAAACCCTCGACGCCCTGCCCCCGTTGGGCGAGCGCGGCGACATGCTGCCGAATTTCGACGGCCTTCAGCAGCGCCTGCCTGAAATCGAGAGTCTGGAAGCCCCGCAAGCAACCCCACGGCAAGAAGCGCCAGACCCTGCCGCGGTCGACGCTGAACCCGGTGAACACCATCCTCCGTCTGAAACGACCGAAGTCGTGCAGCCGGCCTCTATGCCCCGCAGTGCGCCCGAAGGTGCGCTGCCGAACGACTGACCTTGAACGGACAGCACCATGAGCTCTACCGACTCGCCTGATTCCCCCGAACTCAACCCCGCGCCCGAGGCCGTGGAGGCCGTGGCCGATACGCCGCCAGCGCGCAAGACACGCGCCGCCCCTCGCCGCACGCCGCGCAAGACCGCGGCTGCAAGCACCGAAGAGGGCACAGCGCCGGAGTCTGGCGAAGCTGTTGCGCCGCCCGCGGTTGAAGCGGCGGCTGCTTTGTCGGCCGAACCTGATACGCAAACCGCCGAGAGTGCAGACGCCGGCGTGGCAGAGGCCGCCGAGGCGAGCCCGCAGGCTGAGCCGCTGCGGTCGCTTGAGCCCAAGCGCACGGCGCGTCCGCCACGTTCACCGAAAAGCCCGCGTCACCAGACCGAGCCGCAGGCGCCGCAGCTTGAGGCGACGACACCCGCCGCCGCGGCGCCCGCGCCGCTGGTGGGCGTGCAGATTCAGGATGTGATTTCGGGCACTTACGATCAGTCGGCGGAAACCGCCGAGATCGTGCGCCGCGTGTTGGCCCCGGCCGAAGACGCGCCCAAGCTGCATAAGGTGCTGGCACAAAGCGGCGTGGGTTCACGTCGCGAGATGGAAGACCTCATCCTGGCCGGGCGGGTTTCGGTCAACGGCGAACCGGCGCATCTGGGCCAGCGCATCCTGCCGACCGACCAGATTCGCGTCAACGGCAAGATCATCAAGCGCCGCCTGCGGCCGGCCCAGGCCCGCGTGCTGGCCTATCACAAGCCGACGGGTGAAGTGGTGTCGTTCAAAGACCCGGAAGGACGTCCCACGGTGTTTCAGCATCTGCCCAAGCTGCAAGGGGCCAAGTGGACTGCAGTCGGGCGGCTGGATATCAACACCGAAGGCCTGTTGCTGTTTACCACCTCGGGCGACCTGGCCAACCGGCTGATGCACCCGAGCTACGGTGCCGAGCGTGAATACGCCGTGCGGGTTCTGGGCGAGCTTGACGCGGCAGCCCGCGACGAATTGCTAGAGGGCGTGCAGTTGGGCGATGGCCCGGCGCGTTTTCTGAGTCTCGAAGAGGCGGGCGGCGAGGGCGCCAATCGCTGGTGGCGCGTGGTCATCTCCGAGGGCCGCAACCGCGAAGTGCGTCGCATGTTCGAGGCGGTTGGGCTGACGGTGAGCCGTCTCATCCGGGTGCGCTATGCCAGTGTGGTGCTGCCTGCGGGGCTGCGCCGCGGCGATTTTGTCGAGCTCGACAAATCGCTGGTGCAGGCGCTGCAAGGTCGCAGCGGCGAGGCACCTTCAGGTGCGGGAGACCGCCCCGCGCGCCGCCCGAACGGACAGAACCAGGGCGGACGGCGCAACGACAGCCGTGGCAGTGGCCGCGGCGGACGCGGCAAGGGGCAGGGCGGCGACCAGCAGCAGCCCGGGCCGGATAGCTATGCCCGCACCACGGTCGAGGCGCTGTTCGGCAAGAGCCCGGTGGTGCGCAGCGGCGGCGGTTCCTGGGGGGGCGCAGGCAATTTCTCGACCGGAAACAAGCCCGGCGGACAATCGCGCCGCAAATCGGGCGGCAAGCAGGGCAGTTCGCAGCCCGATCCGATGAAAACCAGTTTCGGTTACATCCACAAAGATGCTGGGCCGCATCGCACGGGCGGTGGGGGCGGCCCCTCGGGAGGGCGCCGACGCAGCGGCGGCGGTGGAGGTGGCGGTGGCGGTGGCAATCGCGGCGGGCGCTGAGCCCAGTGTGTGACCCGCAGCACAAGTTCGGTGCTGTCTACAATGATGAATTAACCCTTTGATTTCAGGAGCAAAGTATGACCATTGAGCGCACGCTCTCCATCATCAAACCCGACGCCGTTGCCAAAAACGTGATCGGCCAGATCTACGCCCGTTTCGAGTCGGCCGGTCTGAAAATTGTCGCTGCGCGCATGGCGCATCTGTCGCGCGCCGAGGCCGAAGCTTTTTATGCGGTGCACAAGGCCCGTCCGTTTTTCAAGGATCTGGTGGATTTCATGATCTCGGGCCCGGTGATGATCCAGGTGCTTGAAGGCGAAGGCGCCATTCTCAAGAACCGCGACCTGATGGGCGCAACCGACCCGAAAAAAGCCGCCCCCGGCACCATCCGCGCCGACTTCGCCGACAGCATCGATGCCAATGCCGTGCATGGCTCCGACGCGGCGGAAACCGCGGCGCAGGAAATCGCTTTCTTCTTCCCGGCGATGGCGATCTATTCCCGTTGATCGTTTGCTGATCGTTTGCTGATTAGTCTGCTGATCTCCCCGTCGATTCCCCGTTGATGCCGCGCCCATGTCTGGCGAACTGACCTCCACCAATCTTCTCCAGTTCGATCGCGACGGACTGGTGGAGTGGTTCGGGCGTCACGGCCATGCGGCGTTTCGCGCTCGGCAGGTCTTTCGCTGGATGCACCAGAAAGGCGTGGCCGATTTCGAGGCCATGAGCGATCTGGCCAAGCCCTTGCGCCAATTCTTGCGGGAGCACGCGCACATCGCCGCGCTGCCTGTGCTCAGCGAACAGCGCTCGGCCGATGGCACGGTGAAATGGCTGTTCGATGTCGGGCAGGGCAACGCCGTCGAGGCGGTGTTCATTCCAGAGGCGCAGCGCAACACGCTGTGCGTATCGTCTCAGGCCGGCTGTGCGGTGAACTGCAAGTTCTGCTCCACCGGGCATCAGGGCTTCAGCCGCAATCTGCAAACCTGGGAAATTCTTGCCCAGCTCTGGCACGCCGAGTTCACCATGCGGCGCGAGTTGGGTCTGCCGGGCGGCGAGCGCGCGATTTCGAACGTGGTGATGATGGGCATGGGCGAGCCGCTGCAAAACTACAGCGCGCTGGTTCCCGCGCTGCGCACCATGCTCGACGACGATGGTTACGGTCTGTCGCGTCGCCGTGTCACGGTGTCCACCTCGGGTGTGGTGCCCATGATCGACCGGTTGTCGCAGGATTGTCCGGTGGCGCTGGCGGTCTCGCTGCATGCGCCCGTTGATGCGCTACGCGACGAACTGGTGCCGCTCAATCGCAAGTACCCGCTGCACGAACTGCTGGCGGCGTGCAAGCGCTATCTCGACTTTGCCCCGCGCGACTTCATCACCTTCGAATATTGCATGCTCGACGGTGTGAACGACACCCCGGCACTGGCTCAAGATTTGGTGCGGCTGGTGCGGGCTGCGCAGGTCAACTGCAAGTTCAATCTGATTCCGTTCAACCCGTTTCCCCAGTCCGGGCTCAAGCGATCTTCCGCGGCGCGGGTCGCGGCGTTTGCCCAGGTGCTGCTCGATGCGGGCCTGGTCACCACGGTGCGCAAAACCCGCGGCGACGATATCGACGCCGCTTGTGGTCAACTGGCGGGCGAGGTGCAGGATCGCACCCGCCGCGTCATCCGCATGCAGCAGGCTGCTGCCGTGCCCAATGCGGCCCGCCTGGGTCATTGAGGGAGACTTTGCCCATGTTCCTGAATCTTTGTGCGCGGTCCCACGTTTCGGCTTGGCGGGTAGCCGTACTCGGTTTGCTGATGGCAGGCGCCGCGTTGCTCGGCGGCTGCGCCACGCAGACGCAGCGTGCGGCAGAGATGGGCTCGGGCGCGACTTTGAGCACCCAGCAGACCGATGTTCTCAAGCGTGTTCAGTTGCGTCTGGAACTCGCCGAGGGCTACTACCAGCGCGGGCAGTTCACCGTGGCGCTCGAAGAGGTGAACAAGGCGCTGGCAGAGAAATCTGATTTCGTGCCCGCCTACACCATGCGCGCGCTCATCTATACCGCGTTGAACGACACCGCCAAGGCCGAGGCCAATTACCGCGAGGCGCTGCGGCTCTCGCCGGACAATCCCGATGCGCTGCACAACTATGGCTGGTTCCTTTGTCAGCAGCGTCGCTATCCGGACTCGTTCGTTCAGTTCAACAAGGCCCTGGCCATCCAGAATTACCGTTATCCGGTGCGCACTTATCTGGCGCTGGGTGTGTGCCAATACCGCGCTGGTGATCTGGCTGCATCGGAAGGCACGCTCAAAAAGGGCTTCGCGCTCGATCCGGGCAATCCTGCGTTGTCCACCAATCTGGCTGTCGTGCTCGACCGCATGGGCAAGCCCAAGGAAGCGCTGTTCTACATTGCCCGCGTCAACAGTGGTCAGTACGCCAGCGCCCAGTCGCTTTGGGTCGGCATTCTGATTGCCCGCAAGGCGGGTAATGCGATGGACGCTGCGCTGTGGACCAATCAACTCGTACAGCGCTTTCCAGACTCGCGTGAAGCCATCGCCGCGCAGCAGGGGAAGTTTGATGATTCCGCCCTGCTGAACTACTGATTCCGTATGACTGAACCCACTCCGGAACTGATTGCCAGCCGTGCCAAGGCGGGGGCTGCCCTGCGCGAGGCGCGCATGGGAGCCGGGCGCAATGTCGAAGAGCTTGCCGCACAGCTCAAGGTGGCCCCTGCAAAAATCGCTGCGCTGGAGGCAGGTGATTGGTCGGCGCTGCCCGACGACACTTTCGGCCGTGCGCTGCTGCGGAGTTGCTGCAAGGCACTGAAAATCGATGCGAAACCCCTGCTCGACCTGCTTCCGGGCGCCCCGGTGCTGCACAGTCCGGTGCCGGACGAGGAGGGCGCGGAGTTGGCCGCACGCGTGCCAGAGCGTCCTTTGCCGCGCTCGGCGAGTGCTACTCGTAAATCGTACGGTCTGCTTTGGCTGGCGGTGCTGATCGTTGCGCTGGCCGCCGTGGTGTTTTTCTGGCCCGCCTTGCGGGGTTTGACCGAGGGGCTGATGCCAAGCGCGGCGAAGCCCCAACAACCCGCGCCGGGCTCGGTGGAAAGCGTGCTGCCTGCCGCTTCACAGTCGGCCTCGCATGCCGCGTCGCAACCTGCGTCGCATCCCGCACATGCCGGTTCGTCGCCGCTGCCCCTGCAGAGTACGCCCGCCATCGCAGGCTCGGCGCCGGTGCCAGTTGCGCCGGTAGCCTCTGTAACAACCAGCGCTGCTTCGGGCAATCTGCTGCAACTGGCGGCGAGCGCGCCGAGCTGGGTGCAAGTCACCGCCAGCAACGGCAAGGTGATTTTTTCGCAGCTCATGCAACCCGGTGCGCCGCAAAGCATTCAGGTGCCTGCGGGAAGCACGCCGCTGGCCATCGTAGTGGGCAACGCGCCGCACACCACAGTGAGCTATGCAGGCAAGCCCGTCGATCTCACCCCGGATACGCGAGCGAATGTCGCGCGCTTCACCCTGAAATAAATCGCTCATTCATGGAATTGCTCGACCCCCCCATTTCCGAAGCCGTGCCCGCCCGCCACCGCACACGCCAGGCCCGAGTGGTCTGGGGCGATCATGTGGTGACCGTGGGCGGTGACGCGCCGGTGCGCGTGCAGTCCATGACCAATACCGATACGGCCGACGCGATCGGTACAGCCATTCAGGTCAAGGAGCTTGCCGTGGCGGGCTCGGAACTGGTGCGCATCACGGTTAATACGCCCGAGGCCGCAGCGGCTGTGCCTGCCATCCGCGAGCAGCTCGACCGCATGGGCGTTTCGGTGCCGCTCATCGGCGACTTTCATTACAACGGCCATCGGCTGTTGACCGACTTTCCCGATTGCGCCCGCGCGCTGTCCAAGTACCGCATCAACCCGGGCAATGTGGGCAAGGGCGACAAGAAAGACAAGCAGTTCGGTCAGATGATCGACATCGCCCAGCGTTACGACAAACCCGTGCGCATCGGGGTGAACTGGGGCAGTCTCGATCAGGAACTGCTCGCCAGCCTGATGGACGCCAATGCCCGCCGCGCCCAGCCTTATGAGGCGCGCCAGATTATGGCGCAGGCGCTGGTGCTCTCGGCGCTGGAATCGGCTCAGCGTGCACATGAATTGGGGATGGATCCGGCGCAAATCCTGCTGTCGTGCAAGGTTTCCAATGTGCAGGATCTCATCACGGTGTACCGCGCCCTGGCGGCGCGTTGCGACTATCCCCTGCATCTCGGCTTGACCGAGGCCGGCATGGGCACCAAAGGCGCCGTGGCGTCGACTGCGGCGCTGGCTGTGCTGTTGCAAGAGGGCATCGGCGACACCATCCGCGTGTCGCTCACGCCCGAGCCGAATGCGCCGCGCAGCCAGGAAGTGGTGGTGGCGCTGGAAATCCTGCAGGCTCTGGGCCTGCGCGCTTTCACACCCAGCGTCACCGCCTGCCCCGGCTGCGGCCGCACCACCAGCACCTTTTTTCAGGAACTGACCCAGAGCATCGACCAGTTTTTGCGTGCGCAGATGCCCGTCTGGCGTACCCGCTACCCCGGCGTGGAGCAACTGCGCGTGGCCGTCATGGGCTGTATCGTCAATGGTCCGGGTGAAAGCAAGCACGCCGACATTGGCATCAGTCTTCCCGGTACCGGCGAGGCGCCGGCGGCGCCGGTGTTTATCGATGGTGAGAAGCGCATGACCCTGCGCGGCGACAACATTGCCGCCGAGTTCCAGGCCATCGTCGAGCAATACGTTCAACAGCGCTACGGCGCGCCCCATCGCTATCCTGAACAGGTGGCTTGAATTTCATGGCAGACAAACTCAGTGCCGTCAAAGGCATGAATGACATCGTGCCGCCCAAATCGGCGGCGTGGGAGTGGTTTGAAGAGCAGGTGCGCGCGCTCATGGGCAGCTACGGCTACCAGAATCTGCGCACGCCCATACTCGAATACACCCCGCTGTTCGTGCGCGGCATCGGCGAAGTGACCGACATTGTTGAGAAAGAGATGTACAGCTTCACCGACGCGCTCAACGGCGAACCGCTCACGCTGCGGCCCGAAGGCACGGCGGCCGTGGTGCGCGCGTGCATCGAACATTCGCTGCTGTATGACGGCGGCAAGCGGCTCTGGTACACCGGGCCGATGTTCCGCCACGAGCGGCCACAGCGCGGGCGCTATCGCCAGTTCCATCAGGTCGGTGCCGAGGCGCTGGGTTTTGCCGGGCCGGATGTGGACGTGGAGCTCATTCTGATGGCCCGTCAGCTCTGGGCGCGTCTGGGCCTGAGTGAACTGGTCACGCTCGAAATCAACTGTCTCGGTCAGGCCGACGAGCGGGCGCGGCATCGCGTGGCGCTCATCGCCTATCTCGAACAACACATCGATCAACTCGATGAAGATACGCGCCGCCGCCTGCACAGCAATCCGCTGCGCGTGCTCGATACCAAGAATCCGGCCATGCAAGCGCTGGTTGAGGGGGCTCCCAAGCTCATCGACTACCTCGGCGAAGCGTCGCTGGCGCATTTCGAGGGGGTGCAGGCGCTGTTGCGCGCGGCGGGGCAGTCATTCACCCTCAACCCGCGACTGGTGCGCGGGCTGGACTATTACAACCTCACGGTGTTCGAGTGGGTGACCGACCGGCTGGGCGCGCAGGCCACGGTCTGCGCGGGCGGGCGCTACGACGGGCTGATCGAGCAGATCGGCGGCAAACCCACGCCCGCCTGCGGTTGGGCGCTGGGCATGGAGCGGGTGCTCGAACTGCTGATCGAAGCGGGTCAGAATGCGCCCGTGAGCGCCCCTCATGCCTACGCCGTGATGACCAGCCCTGAGTTGATGTCGCGTGTCATGCCCCTGTGCGAGTCTTTGCGTGCTGCCGGAGTGCGGGTGCAACTGCACATGGGCGGCGGCAGCATGAAGTCGCAAATGAAAAAGGCCGACGCCTCCGGCGCGCGCTGGGCGCTGGTGTTCGGTGAACAGGAATTGCAGTCCGGGCAGGTCGGCATCAAGGATCTGCGCGGCGCGCAGGACGCGCAGCAGCAGCGCATGCTCCCGCTGGAACCCTTGCAGACGCTGGTTTGCGCTCTGCTCTGAATGGCCAACCTAAAATAGCCGCTTTTCGTCCCCCATCGACCCATGAGCTACAACTTCGAAGAACAAGAGCAGATCGCCCAGATGCGCCATTTCTGGGAGCGTTGGGGCACCCAGATTTCCGCGGGCGTGCTGGCCGTCGCTGTGGGTTTCGCCGGCTATTACGGCTGGCAATGGTGGCAACGCAACCAAGGGGCGAAGGCGGCAGTGGTGTTCGAGCAGGTGCAGGCCGCCATCCAGAGCAACAACCCTGACAAGATCGAGCAGGCCTGGGCCGTCATGCAGAGCAAGGCTCCAGGCAGTGCCTATGCCGGCATGGCCGCGCTGGCCGTCGCCAAGTCCTTGCACGACGCGGGTAAAAACGAACAGGCCATCGCCGCGCTCAAGTGGGCCTCCGAGCACGCGGCCGGACCGAGCGCGCGCTCAGTGGCCCGGCTGAATCTCTCGGCCTTGCAGATCGATGCCAAGCAATATGCAGAGGCGATCAAAACCCTGGCTGACGTGCCCGAGCCGACATTCGCCGCCCTGTTTGACATCCGCCGTGGCGATTTGGCCATGCTGCAAGGCCAGCGCGACGCGGCCCGTACCGCTTACGAAGCCGCACTCAAGGCGCTGCCTGCCGATTCATCACAGCGCGCTGCGGTGGAGCAAAAACTGCAGTCGGTCGGCGGAGGTGCGGCATGAGCGCGACCCGTCAGAGTTCCCGCTTTGTGGCGCCACGCTTCGTGCGTCTGGCGCGTCTGGCTCTGCCTCTCTTGCTCGTCGCGGGCTTGGGCGCCTGCGCTTCGGGCTCCAAACCGCCTGAGCCGATGCCGCTGACCCCGGTGGTCAACATTCTGACTGTCAAGCAAGCCTGGACGCAGAATATTGGCGCGGTGCCCGCGTGGTTCCAGACCGCAACACTGCCGGACGCCGTCGTCGTGGCCTCGGCAGACGGGCAGGTCATGCGCCTGAACAGCGCCACCGGGCAAGTGGTCTGGTCGGCCAAGGTGACTGCGGGCATCAGCGCGGGGACGGGGAGCGACGGCACCTTTACCGCCGTGGTCGACAAGAACAACGGCCTCGTGTCGATCGGCCCCAAGGGCCAGCTGCTGTGGCGCTATCAGTTACCGGCCACGGTGCTCACACCGCCTTCCGTGTTCGATGGTCGCATCATCATCCAGGCAGCCGATCAGCGCGTGTTTGCCTTTGACGCGGCGACCGGCAAGCGTTTGTGGCAAGCCGACAGTCGCGCCGCTTCGCTGCTGGTGCAACAGGCCGGCGGTATCGTGGAGCGCAACGGCGTGGTGATGATCGGCACCGGCCTCGGGCGCATCGATGCTTACGACCTGGACAACGGTTTGCCGCGCTGGCAGGCCACTCTCGCACGCCCCCGTGGCGTGACCGAGGTCGAGCGCGTGGTGGGCATTACCGGCCAACCGTCACTCCTCGGCTCGGTGCTGTGCGCGCGTGCCTACCAATCCGCCGTCGGCTGCGTAGACGCCGATACCGGCCGCATGCTCTGGACGCGCACCGCCAACGGCTACACCGCGCTGAGCATGAACGATCAGGAAGTCGTCGGAACGCAGGCGAACGGCGACGTGCAGGCGTATTCGGCCACCGATGGCGTACCGAGCTGGACCAATGCCCAGATGAAATGGCGCAGGCTGAGCGCGCCGCTTTTGGTCGGTCGCACGGCGGCGGTGGGTGACTATCAGGGCTATATCAGCTTTCTTTCCGCCAAGGACGGCAGCATCGTCGGCCGCGTGGCGACCGACGGCACCGCGATCCAGTCGGCGCCCGTGGTCGTGGGCAAGACCCTGGTGGCGGTCACGGCCAAGGGCGGGGTCTACGCCTTCGTGCCGGACTGAGAGGGTGTGAACAAATCCGCCATGTCCGCTCATCGCGCCCAAACACCCCCGCTCGGCGTTACAAATGCTCGCCGTGCCGAGGGGCACGGCTGTGCTTTGCGCCTTGATCCGGGGCGCTTGGACGCGCTGCTCGGCCACGCCGAATCCATTCACACCCTCTGACATGACCCCTATCGTTTCGCTGGTTGGCCGACCGAACGTTGGCAAGTCCACCCTGTTCAATCGCATGACACGTTCACGCGATGCCATCGTGGCCGACATGCCGGGCCTTACCCGCGATCGTCATTACGGCATGCTGCGCATGGCGGATCGGCCGGTCATCGTGGTCGATACCGGCGGCTTCGAGCCCGTGGTCGATACTGGCATCGTGCACCAGATGGCGCGGCAGACGCGCCAAGCCATTGCTGAGTCCGATCTGGTGGTGTTTCTGGTCGATTTGCGCACTGGGCTCAGTCCGCAAGATCTGCATATCGCCGCCGAATTGCGCAAGACCGGCAAGCCCATTCTTCTGGCCGTGAACAAGGCCGAAGGTCGGCATGGCCATCCGGCGCTGGCCGAATTCCACGAACTCGGCCTAGGCGAGCCCTTTTCCATCAGCGCCGCCCACGGTGACTCGGTGCCCGATTTGCTGGATCGTATTCTGCAAGCGCTGCCCTCCGAGCCTTCCGAGGGGATACCCGAGACCGAGGCGGCAAGCGAAGTCGCCGCCGAGACCGCGCCCGACCCCGGCGCCGAGACCACGAAGCCGCGCGAGCACAGCCTGCGTCTGGCCATTGCCGGGCGGCCCAATGTGGGCAAGTCCACACTGGTCAATGCGCTGGTCGGTGAAGAACGGGTGATTGCCTTCGACATGCCCGGCACGACCCGCGACGCGATCGAAGTGCCGTTCGAGCGCGACGGTCGCAAGTTCATCCTGATCGACACCGCCGGACTGCGGCGCAAAGGCAAGGTGTTCGAGGCGGTGGAAAAGTTTTCGGTCATCAAGACGCTGCAAGCCATCGAGCAGGCCAACGTTGTCGTGCTGCTGCTCGACGCGACCGAAGGCGTTTCAGACCAGGATGCGCATATCGCCAGTTTTGCCGTTGAGGCGGGCAGGGCGCTCGTGCTGGCGGCCAACAAGTGGGATGCGGTGGACACCTACGGGCGCGAACGTCTGATGGTCGCCATCCGTCAGCGTTTGCCCTTCGTCAGCTTTGCGAAATTTCACAGCATTTCCGCCCGCACAGGCTCAGGTCTGAACGGGCTGATGAAGTCGGTCGTCGCCGCACACGCCGCGGCCTATCGCAAATTGCCTACCCCTAAACTCACGCGCGCCATTATCGAAGCGGTGGCGCAGCAACAGCCGCCGCGTTCCGGCCCGGTGCGACCCAAGTTGCGATACGCGCACCAGGGCGGCACCAACCCGCCGATCATCATCATTCATGGCAGCGCGCTCGACCGGGTGCCCGCTACCTACACGCGCTATCTGGAAGGCCAATTGCGTGAAAAATTCGACTTAACGGGCACCCCTTTGCGGGTGGAATACCGCAGCAGCACCAACCCCTATGCGCGCGACGACTGATGGCCCCGGTGCGGCGGCCTGCGCTGGCACTATGGTATTTTCCAGCCTCTTGCATTCCAGACCATGAATGCCATTTAAGCTTTCCTCACCCCAATGGAGAATAAGATGAGTAACAAAGGGCAGTTGCTACAAGACCCCTTTCTGAACCTGCTGCGCAAAGAGCACGTCCAGGTGTCGATTTATCTGGTCAATGGCATCAAGTTGCAAGGTCACATCGAATCTTTCGATCAATACGTGGTGTTGCTGCGCAATACCGTCACCCAGATGGTTTACAAGCACGCCATTTCCACGGTCGTTCCGGCACGTCCCGTCTCATTCCAAACCGGTGAGCAAGAAGCACCCGCAGCCTGAAGGGCAGTCTCAGGGGCCTGAGCGCGCTGCATTGGTCAGCGTCCAGCAGCGACGTCCCTCATCCGACGACGCGCTGGCTGAGTTGGAGCAACTCAGCACGTCCGCTGGTTATGCACTGGCGGGAGAGATGTCTTGCGTGCGTGCGAGGCCCGACGCGGCGACTTACATCGGTTCGGGCAAGCTCGATGAATTGAGCGAACTGGTCAGCACCACTTCGGCGGATGCCATCATTTTCGACAATGCACTGAGCCCTATCCAGCAGCGTAATCTGGAGAAAGCCCTCGGCAAACCTGTCATCGACCGTACGGGCCTCATCCTCGAAATCTTCGCCCGCCGCGCGCAGAGCGCCGAGGGCAAGATGCAGGTCGAACTCGCTCGTCTCGAACACCTGGCCACGCGCCTCGTGCGTGGCTGGACGCACCTGGAGCGCCAGACCGGCGGTATCGGCGTGCGTGGCGGCCCGGGCGAAAAGCAGATCGAGCTCGACCGCCGGATGCTCGACGACAAGATCAAGATGCTTCGTACACGTCTGGGCAAACTGGGGCGCCAGCGCATGACGCAACGCCGTGCGCGCAGGCGCACCGGCGCGTTTCGCGTGGCCTTGGTGGGCTACACCAATGCGGGCAAAAGCACGCTGTTCAACGCGCTCACCAAGTCGAAAATTTACGCGGCCGACCAGCTTTTCGCGACCCTCGACACCACCACGCGCAAGTTCTACCTGGGCCCGCAGGTCAACGTCACCCTGTCCGACACGGTGGGTTTCATCCGCGATCTGCCCCACACCTTGATCGAGGCCTTCAAGGCTACGCTCGAAGACACGCTTCAGGCCGATTTGCTGCTGCACGTCGTGGATGCGAGTTCGCCCATGTTGCGCGAGCAGATGGATGAAGTTCACGCCGTTCTGCGCGAGATCGGCGCGGACGATATTCCGCAATTCTTGATCTTCAACAAATCTGATCTGTTGCCAGTGAACCTTCAGGTTACAAATGGTCACACTCAATCCGAGGGCATCGAAGCGCGTGCTAGCATGCCTCGGCTCGTCGTAAGTGCCTTGACCGGCGCTGGTGTTGCTTCCCTCAAAAGTGCGCTGCTGGAAGCGGTATTGGCTGATCCCCGCTTCCAATCCTCTGCTTCAGCTTTGTCGGACACTACTCAAATTTCCGCATGACTCCCTTACGTTTTTGGCCTCGTGTGTGGCCTTTTTCGCGCATGTTCAACCTCAATGACCCGCGTTGGGGCAAGGACGACGGCACGAACGGTCAGCAAAGCAATAACAACCAAGATCCGAACCGGCGTCCTGGCAGCGGCGGCCCGCCCGATCTCGATGAACTCTGGCGTGATTTCAACCGCAAGCTCAACGGCCTGTTCGGCAAGAAGCGCGGCTCAGGCAACGGTGGCGGCACGCCGCCGCAACGCCCCGACCTCTATCCCTCAGCCAAGGGCATGGGCGTGGGGGTCATCATTCTGGTGGTCATCGGGGTGCTGGGCTGGCTGTCTTCCGGCTTTTTCATCGTGCAGGAAGGTCAGCAGGCTGCGGTGACGCGTTTTGGCAAACTGGCCTACATCACCGACGCCGGTTTTCACTGGCGCCTGCCCTATCCGTTCGAGGCCGATGAAATTGTCAACGTCTCGCAGGTTCGGTCGGTCGAGGTCGGGCGCGGCGGCGAGGTGAAGGCAACGGGTTTGCCCGAGTCGGCCATGTTGACCAAAGACGAGAATATCGTCGACGTTCGCTTCGCCGTGCAGTACCGCATCGACAACGTGGTGGACTACCTCTACAACAACCGCAGTCCGGACGACGCGGTATCGCAGGCGGCTGAAACCGCGGTGCGCGAGGTCGTGGGCAACAAGACGCTCGACTATGTGCTCTATGAGGGTCGCGAGCAAGTGGCCAGCGACGTGCAGGTTTTGACGCAAAAAATTCTTGATCGCTACAAGACCGGCATCATCATCACCACTGTCACGCTGCAGAACGTGCAGCCCCCGGAACAGGTGCAGGCCGCTTTCGATGACGCCATCAAAGCGGGACAAGACCGTGAACGGCTGAAGAACGAAGCCCAGGCCTACGCCAACAACGTCATTCCCCGTGCGCAGGGCACCGCGTCGCGCTTGATCCAGGACGCCGAGGCTTACAAGGCGCAGGTTGTGGCGCAGGCGCAAGGCGATACCTCTCGCTTCGATCAGATCCTGCAGCAATACGAAAAGGCGCCGCAAGTCACCCGCGAGCGTATGTATCTCCAAACCATGCAAGACATTCTTTCCAGCGTTTCCAAGGTCATGGTGGATTCGCGCAACAACAATAACCTCCTCTACATGCCACTGGATAAATTGCTGCAGCAATCCGCAGGCAAGGCCCCCACGAGTGTCTCGGCCGCGCCCGCTGCTCCCACCACCGTGCCGACCTTGCCGGCGGCCTCCGTGGGCACCGCCCCTGCGACGGCCGATAGTTCAGCGTCCGCGCCGGACGGAACCGCTCCTTCCAGTTCAAGAACCTCGCGCGATACCCTGCGTGAGCGCAACTTCCAGTGAGGGCTGAGCAATGAACAAGATCATTCTGGCTCTCGTGGCGCTGGTCGTAGCCATTCTGTTGCTGTCTTCCAGCCTGTTCGTGGTCGATCAACGGCAGTTCGCCGCCGTGTTCGGCTTGGGGCAGATCAAACGGGTCATCAGCACCCCTGGCCTGTATTTCAAGATTCCGGCGCCTTTCGAGAATGTGGTGTTTCTCGACAAGCGCATCCTGACCCTGCAAAGCCCTGATACCGATCGTTTCATCACGGCCGAGAAGAAAAACGTGGTGGTGGACTGGTATCTGAAATGGCGCATCACCAATCCGACCGAGTTCATTCGCAGTTACGGCGGCGATCAGCGACGCGCGGGCGACCGGCTTTCGCAGATCGTCAAAGCGGCGCTGAACGAGCAGATCACGCGTCGCACCGTGCGCGAGGTGCTGTCTTCGCAGCGCGACCAGGTCATGAAGGACGTGCAGACCGGCATTGCGAAAGACATCAAGGGTACGGGCATCCAGATCGTCGACATGCGACTGACCCGCGTCGACTTCGTTTCCTCCATCACCCAGTCGGTTTATCGCCGCATGGAGGCCGAGCGCCAGCGCGTCGCTAACGAATTGCGTTCGACCGGCTACGCCGAGGCGGAAAAGATTCGCGCCGAGGCCGACAAGCAGCGTGAAATCGTGATTTCTCAGGCGTACAGCAAGGCGCAGACCATCAAGGGCCAGGGCGATGCCGAAGCCTCGTCGATCTATGCCAAGTCGTTCGGACAGAACCCGCAATTCGCCGAGTTCTATCGCAGCCTCGAGGCCTATCGCGCCAGCTTCAACAGCAAGTCCGATGTCCTGGTGCTCGACCCGAACAGCCAGTTCTTCCAGTTCTTCCGCGGGCCGGGTGGAGCGGCCTTGAAGCCGGGCAAGTAAATCCGCAACAGAGACCGTCTTAACCGGCGGTCTCTGGCGGTCAGAATGCGGTATCTGCGATGCAGAACGTCTTGCTCCTTGCCATTGGCATGGTTCTGGTCATCGAAGGCCTGATGCCGCTGTTTTTCCCCCGCCAGTGGCGAGACATGTTCCGGCAGGTCATGGCACTGACCGACGGTCAACTACGCTTCGTCGGTCTGATCGCCGTTGCGATCGGCCTTCTCCTGGTGTTCCTCCTCAAGTAAGCTTGGATGTTGCACGGCTGACCGTGCCCCATTTTTCTGCGCGTCTTATGAGCAACTGGCGTCTTCCCGAATATTTTTCCGATGTGTTGCCGCGTGAGGCGGCGGTGATCGAGCACCTGCGCCGCGCCTGTCTCGATACGGCGCGGGGCTATGGCTATGCCCTGGTCATGCCGCCGTTGCTGGAGTTCGTCGATTCGCTGCTGTCGGGCACCGGGCAAGACCTTGATCTGCAAACTTTCAAGCTGATTGACCAGATCTCCGGGCGGGCGCTGGGCTTGCGTGCCGACATGACGCCGCAGGCCGCCCGTATCGACGCTCACTTGCTGAATCAGGACGGCGTGACGCGCGTTTGCTATTGCGGCAGCGCGGTGCGCACGCATCCCGAGGGCGTGCACGCCAGCCGGGAAATTCTGCAATTCGGCGCCGAGCTCTATGGGCATGCCGGACTGGAAGCCGATCTCGAAGTGCAGCAGCTTGCGCTGGACTGCCTGCGACTGGCCGGGGTGGATCGGGCTGCGCTCGATCTGGCCGACAACCGCATCGTGCGTGGCGTGTTGTCAGGCTTGCTGCTCGGGTCGCAAGACATGGAAGCGATTCTCGATGCACTGGCCAGCAAGGATGCTGGAGAACTGCGGTTGCTGACTCGCGACTGCACGCCAACCCAGCGCGCAGCCATTCTCGCCCTGCCCGAGCTGTACGGCGATGCGGACGTGCTGCTTGAGGCGCGGCGCGTGTTGCCGCAGCATGCACTCATTTCCCAGGCGATCGACGATCTGTCGGCGCTGGCCCGCCACCACCAGCAGCAGGGCGCGCAGGTGCAGATCGATCTGGCCGATATGCGCGGCTATCGCTATCACAGCGGGGTGATTTTCAGCGTGTACGCACAAGGCTATGCCAATGCCGTGGCGCGTGGTGGGCGTTACGACGAAGTCGGTGCCAGCTTTGGTCGGCCGCGCGCTGCCACCGGATTCTCCATGGACTTGCGCGAAGTGGCGGGCTTCGCCGCCGCGCCGCAGGCCAGCGCCGCCATTGCTGCGGAGTGGTCAACAGCCTCTGGTTTGCCGGAGGCGGTCGCCAATTTGCGACGCCGGGGCGAAACCGTGGTGCAATTACCCCCTGGTCAGGCGCACGAAGCAAGCGCCTTCAGCCGCCAGCTTGTGCAGCGAGGCGGCGCCTGGTTGGTTGAAGATCGCGGCTGATCTTCCCTAACGCTATCGTTGGATAGACTGATTTACTTGAGAGAACACACGCGTGAATACTGGTCGTCATGTGGTCGTAGTGGGCACCCAATGGGGAGATGAGGGCAAAGGCAAGGTCGTCGATTGGCTGACCGATCATGCTCAGGGCGTGGTGCGCTTTCAGGGCGGTCACAACGCGGGGCATACGCTGGTGATCAACGGGCAGAAAACCGCGCTGCAGCTCATTCCTTCAGGCGTGATGCGCGCGGGCGTGGCCTGTTATGTCGGCAATGGCGTGGTGGTCGATCCGCAACACCTGTTGCTTGAAATTGGTCGCCTCGAAGCGGCTGGAGTGGATGTGCGCTCACGGCTGCACATCAGCGAGTCCTGCCCAGTCGTGCTCCCTACCCATGTGGCGCTCGACAAAGCGCGCGAGGTGCGCCGCGAAAACGACGGCAGCGGCAAGATCGGCACCACCGGCAAGGGCATCGGGCCGGCTTACGAAGACAAGGTGGCCCGCCGCGCCATCCGTCTGCAAGACCTCAAGCATCCGAAGCGCCTGCAGGCCAAGCTTGCTGAAGTGCTCGATCTGCACAATTTTGTTTTGAAGAATTATTTGCACACCTGTCCGCTCGATGCAGGAATGGTGATGGATCAACTGCTCCAGTCCGCCGAGCAGGTGCGGCCCCTGTTGGCCGACGTGGGCTACCTGATTCATCAGGCCCATCTGCGCGGTGATCGCCTGCTCTTTGAAGGGGCGCAAGGCTCGCTGCTCGACATCGACCACGGTACTTATCCCTTCGTGACTTCGAGCAATTGCGTGGCCGGTACGGCCGCGGCAGGATCGGGCGTCGGCCCCGGCATGCTGCACTATGTGCTGGGCATTACCAAGGCGTACACCACCCGGGTGGGCAGCGGCCCCTTCCCGACGGAGTTGCCCACCACGGAGGCGGGCAGCGTGGGGCATCACCTCTCCAGCGTGGGTCAGGAGTTCGGCACAGTGACGGGGCGTGCGCGCCGCTGTGGCTGGCTGGATGTTGCGGCGCTCAAGCGGGCGGTCATCATCAACGGCGTGTCGGGGCTGTGCATCACCAAGCTCGATGTGCTCGACGGCCTGCCGACCATCCGCGCCTGTGTGGGTTATATGCTCGACGGCGAACGGCGTGACGTGCTCCCGCTCGATGCCGACGAGATCGAGCGCTGCGAACCGATCTACGAAGATTTTCCGGGCTGGACGCAAAGCACCAAGGGCCTCACGACCTGGGATCAACTGCCTGCTGCGGCGCGCAGCTATTTGCAGCGGGTGGGCGAGTTGATCGGCGCGCCGATCGACATGGTGTCGACCGGCCCCGACCGCGATCACACCATCGTGCTGCGGCATCCGTTTCAGGCTTGAGCGTTCAGTGCGTTCCGGCAGATTTCATTTTCCACACGTTCACAAAGGTTCGGCCATGCTCAGCGAGGACGGCAAGCATCTCTATGTTTCCTGGGACGAATACCACGCCCTGATTGAAAAACTCGCCCTCAAGGTATATGCCTCGGGCTGGGAGTTCGATCAGATCCTCTGCCTGGCGCGAGGCGGGGTGCGGCCTGGAGACATTCTTTCTCGCATTTTCGACAAACCCCTGGCCATCATGTCCACCAGTTCCTACCGCGAAAGCGCCGGAACGGTGCAGGGCCGCCTCGACATCGCCCGCTACATCACCCTGCCGCGCGGGGAGCTTGAAGGGCGCGTGCTGCTCGTTGATGATCTGGCCGATTCGGGCGAGACCTTGAAAGCCGTTGAAAACCATTTGCGCAGCGCCGGAAAAATTACCGATCTGCGCAGCGCCGTCATCTGGGTCAAGGGCATTTCGACCTATCTGCCCGAGTACTACGTGGACATGCTGCCCACGAGCCCCTGGATACACCAGCCCTTTGAAGAGTACGACGTGCTACGTCCGACTCGTCTGGCCGAGCGCTGGAAAATCTGAGTCGGAGGTCGCTGCCAGCTCATGGGCAGCAGCTCAAGAGCAACTCAGCGGCAATACTGCGAAATGAGCCCGGCGATCTTGGCGCGTTCTGCGGCGCGTTGCGCATCGTCCATGATGACCCGCTGGCCTTGGGCGTCGATTTGCACCATGCGTTGACCGCTATCGAGCACCTGGAGTTGCTTTTGCGCTTGCAGGCAGTTCTGCTGGTTTACAAGCGCCTGGGCCTGTTGCTGCTGTAGTTTGGCCTGTTCCTGCGCGGCTTGCTCGGCCTTTTTCTGTTCCGCGATTTTCTTTTCCAACTCGTTGCTGGCCTGGGGCTGCGATGCCGAGTGACTTGCGGTGGCTGGAACGGCGACGTTCGCGGCAGGGCGCTGCAGAATGTTGCCGGCGGGAATGTTGGCCGGGGGCGGCTGGTCGCTGTAATGCACCACGCCGCTGGCATCGCGCCATTTCCACTGCGCGGCGTGGGCAGACGTCATCCCCATCAGGGCCATGGCCAGAAACAGTGCGCTGCTGAAAACGCGAAATAGCGGAGCAGGTGCGAGAGTGCGCATAAGGATTCCCAAAGTCGCCGTGGTCAAAACAGGCTGCTAGCTTAGCGCGGTTGTGCAGCTCATCGGTCGGTTCGCTGCTGTCCCGAGCGTCGCGGTGACGCACACCCCTATAATTTCCTTTTGCACGGAGGCATCTATGCGTCTTGTAGGAAAAGCGCTGACTTTCGACGATGTGTTGTTGGTCCCCGCATATTCCCAGGTGTTACCCAGAGACACCAGCCTTGCGACTCGCCTGACTCGCAATATTTCCCTCAACATTCCTCTAGTGTCCGCCGCGATGGACACGGTGACGGAGTCGCGTCTGGCGATTGCCATGGCGCAGGAGGGCGGCATCGGCATCATTCACAAAAATTTCACCGCCAAGGCGCAAGCCACCGAAGTGGCGCGGGTGAAGCGTTTTGAGTCGGGCGTGCTGCGCGATCCGATCACCATCTCGCCAATCGTCAAAGTGCGCGATGTGATGCAGCTGTCGCGCCAGCATGGCATTTCCGGGTTTCCGGTGATCGAAAACGGCAAGGTGGTGGGCATCGTGACCAACCGCGACCTGCGGTTCGAGACCCGTCTCGATACCCCGGTGCGCGATGTCATGACGCCGCGCGAGCGCTTGGTGACCGTTCCTGAAGGCGCGCCGCTGGAACAGGCCAAGGCCTTGATGCACCAGCACCGGCTGGAGCGGGTCTTGGTGGTCAACGCCGAATTCGAATTACGCGGGCTGATGACCGTCAAAGACATTCAAAAGGCGACCGAGCGTCCGAATGCCGCCCGCGACCCGCAAGGCAAGCTGCGCGTGGGCGCTGCGGTGGGCGTGGGCGAGGGCACCGAAGAGCGCGTGGAGGCGCTGGCCAACGCTGGGGTCGATGTGATCGTGGTCGATACCGCGCACGGACACAGCCAGGGCGTTCTCGACCGGGTGCGCTGGGTGAAACGCAATTTCCCGCAGATCGAGGTCATAGGCGGCAATATCGCCACGGGCGCTGCGGCGCTCGCCTTGGTCGAGGCTGGGGCGGATGGGGTGAAGGTCGGCATCGGACCGGGCTCGATCTGCACCACACGCATCATCGCCGGGGTGGGCGTGCCGCAGATCACCGCCATTTCCGATGTCGCCAAGGCGCTCGAGGGCAGCGGTGTGCCCTTGATTGCAGACGGCGGCATCCGCTACTCGGGTGATATCGCCAAGGCGATCGCCGCGGGCGCGTACACCGTCATGATGGGCAGCATGTTCGCAGGCACCGAAGAGGCGCCGGGCGAGGCCATTCTTTATCAGGGTCGCGCGTACAAGGCCTACCGGGGCATGGGCTCCATCGGGGCGATGAAGGCGGGCTCGGCGGATCGTTATTTTCAGGATGGCGCCGAGACGACTTCCGCCTCAGGCAACGAAAAATTCGTGCCCGAGGGCATCGAAGGGCGCGTGCCGCACAAAGGGCCGCTGATCGCCATCATCTACCAACTGGTCGGTGGCGTGCGTTCGTCCATGGGCTATTGCGGCTGCGGCACGATCGAGGCGATGCGCGGCAAGGCCGAGTTTGTGCAGATCACTGCGGCGGGCATGCGTGAAAGTCATGTCCACGACGTGCAGATCACGCAGGAAGCGCCCAACTATCACGTCGACTGAACTCCCATCCCCATCGTCGGCTTCGCGCCGACGCTTGCTTTCATGCACGACAAAATTCTCATCCTCGACTTCGGCTCCCAGGTCACGCAACTCATCGCCCGCCGCGTGCGCGAGGCGCAGGTGTACTGCGAAATTCACCCTTGCGATGTGAGCGATGCTTTCGTGCGCGAGTTCGCGCCCAAGGGCATCATTCTCTCGGGCAGCCACGGCAGCACTTACGAAGACCACGAACTGCGCGCGCCGCAAGCCGTGTGGGATTTGGGCGTGCCCGTGCTGGGCATTTGCTATGGCATGCAAACCATGGCGGCGCAACTGGGCGGCAAGGTGGAATGGAGCGACCACCGCGAGTTTGGTTATGCCGAAGTGCGCGCCCGCGGTCACACCCGGCTGTTCGACGGCATCCAAGATTTCAGTACGGCCGAAGGCCACGGCATGCTCAAAGTGTGGATGAGCCACGGCGACAAGGTGACCGATATGCCCCCGGGGTTCAAGCTCATGGCGTCCACGCCGAGTTGCGCCATCGCGGGCATGGCCGACGAGGCGCGCGGTTACTACGCCGTGCAGTTTCACCCCGAAGTCACTCACACCGTGCAGGGCAGGGCCATGCTCACACGTTTTGTGCGAGAGATCTGCGGCTGCCGTGGCGACTGGGTCATGGGCGATTACATCGCTGAAGCGGTGCAGAGCATTCGCGCGCAGGTCGGTGATGAGGAGGTCATCCTCGGTCTGTCGGGCGGAGTCGATTCTTCGGTGGCGGCAGCGCTGATTCACCGCGCCATCGGCGACCACCTCACCTGCGTGTTCGTCGATCACGGCTTGCTGCGCCTGAACGAGGGCGACCTGGTGATGGACATGTTCGCGGGCAAGCTGCACGCCAAGGTGATTCGTGTGGACGCCAGCGAGCTGTTCCTGGGCCAGTTGGCGGGCGTGACCGATCCCGAGAAAAAACGAAAGATCATCGGCGGGCTGTTCGTCGATGTGTTCAAGGCTGAGGCGGCCAAGCTCAAAGGCGACGGCGCCAAGGGCGCGAAGTGGCTGGCGCAGGGCACCATCTACCCCGACGTGATCGAGTCGGGCGGCGCCAAGAGCAAAAAGGCCGTCACCATCAAGAGCCATCACAACGTCGGTGGCCTGCCCGAGCAACTCGGCCTGAAACTGCTGGAGCCCCTGCGCGAACTGTTCAAGGACGAAGTGCGCGAGTTGGGCGTGGCGCTGGGCCTGCCGCCCGACATGGTCTACCGCCATCCCTTCCCCGGCCCGGGGCTGGGCGTGCGCATTCTGGGCGAGGTGAAGAAGGAGTACGCCGACCTGCTGCGCCGGGCCGACGCCATCTTCATCGAAGAGTTGCGTTCGACCCTTGATCCAGATTCCGGCAAGAGCTGGTACGAGCTGACCAGCCAGGCCTTCACCGTGTTCCTGCCGGTCAAGAGCGTGGGTGTGATGGGTGATGGCCGCACCTACGACTATGTGGTCGCGCTGCGCGCGGTGCAGACCAGCGACTTCATGACCGCCGACTGGGCCGAGCTGCCCTATGCGCTGCTCAAAAAAGTGTCCAGCCGCATCATCAACGAGGTGCGCGGCATCAACCGCGTGACCTACGACGTGAGTTCCAAGCCGCCAGCGACCATCGAGTGGGAGTGAAGCCTGATGCGCCTGCTGTTCGGACTCATCGGTTTGCTGCTGACGCTGCTGATCATCGTCTGGCTGGTGCGCACCCAACTCACCGGACAGGCCGGGGTGGCGACGTCGCCGTCTGCTGCCGGTGCGCGTGGTGACGAGGGGCAGCCGGCGTCAGCCGCGCTCAAGCAATTCAAGCAATCGCTCGACAAGGCGCTGAAAGCGCGGCCTGCCAGCGTGCCCGAGTGAAGCCTATGACGCCGACGTTTGCCCCCGATCTCGAGGCTGACCGCGCGTTCATGCGTCTGGCGCTCGACCAGGCGCAGAATGCCTGGCTGCTGGGCGAAGTGCCGGTGGGCGCCGTGATCGTGAAGGACGGCAAGGTCATTGCCACAGGCTACAACCGGCCGATCGGCGACCACGACCCCACGGCTCACGCAGAAATCGTGGCGATTCGGCAGGCGGCCCATCTGCTGGGCAACTACCGTTTGCCGGAGTGCACGCTATACGTCACGCTGGAGCCCTGTGCGATGTGCGCCATGGCTTTATTGCATGCACGCTTTGCTCGCGTGGTGTTCGGCGCGCGAGACCCCAAGACGGGAGCGGCCGGCAGTGTGGTGGATCTGTTTGCCGAGCCCCGTCTGAACCACCATTGCGACATCACGCCCGAGATCGAGCAAGAGGCTTGCAGCGCGCTGCTCCAGGATTTCTTCCGGGCTCGTCGCAAGGAGCAAAAGCGGCCGGAGGAATCTGTACACGACGCCTGCCTCTCGGGCATCGAGGTGACCGAGCTGGACATCGAGCCGCCGCTTTGCTGATTTCTCGCCTTTTCTCATCCTCAACCCTTTGCGGCCTTGTTCATGCCAGATATCGAATCCGTCCCCGACCTGAAACCCCGTCGCGGTTTGCTGCGCCTCGTCTCACCCGCGGGCGCCGTGCAGGAGCCGCCGCGTCTGGAGGTGGCCAAGGCCCATCTACAAGCGTTGGGCTTTCGCGTACAGGCCGGTGCGCAGGTGGTGGCGCGCGTACAGCGCTTTGCCGGGACCGATGCGCAGCGTCTGCGCGCGCTCCACGATGCGGCGCGCAGCAAGGCCGAAGTGGTGATGATGACCCGCGGGGGTTATGGTCTGAGCCGTCTGCTGCAAGCGATTGACTATGAGCTGCTGGCGGAAGCCATCAAAGGGCGCAAGCAGATGTGGGTCGGGCACAGCGACTTCACCGCCCTGCAACTGGCCTTGCTCGCAAAAACGGGCGCGGTCACGTTCAGCGGGCCGATGGCCTCTTACGACTTTGGCGACAAGAAGCCCGATGACATCACGGTAGACAGCTTTTTGGATGCGGCCGACGGCACCCTGGAAGCGGTGGGTTTTGCCTGCGACGATGCGCCGCGCGGTCTTGACGTCGAGGGCGTGCTTTGGGGCGGCAATCTGGCCATGGTGACCAGCCTGATCGGCACGCCTTACCTCCCTCGCGCCAAAGGGGTGTTGTTTCTGGAAGATGTGAACGAACATCCCTACAGCGTCGAGCGCATGTTCAGCCAGCTGCTGCATGCCGGTGTGGCCCAGCGCCAGAAGGCGGTGTTGCTCGGGCAGTTCACAGCCTACAAACTCAGTGCCCACGATGCCGGCTACGACCTCAACGCCGCGGTGGACTGGCTGCGTGCGCAGCTCAAACCGCATGGCGTGCCCGTGCTGACCGGGTTGCCGTTCGGTCATGTGCGCACCAAACTGACCTTGCCCCACGGGGTTCGCACGCATGTGCTGCGCGACGGGCAGGAAGTCTTTCTGTTTTTCCCGCACGCCCAGCACTGAGTCTGACTCAACGCAGCGAATAGCTGCGGGTGGTTCAAGGACGGCAGGTTATTCAAACTCGCTTTATTGGCGCCGCTGCTGGTACTCACGCCGCAGCCGCTCCTGCTCGCTGGGCGGAAGGCGCTTGAAGCGCTCTTGCTCCTGCAGAATGCGCTCGCGCTGCTGTGGCGGCATGCGCTCCCACTGCTGGTATGCGCCTTGGCCATCGCGCTGATTTGCAGAGGCCGTCGGCGCCATCACCATCACTCCAAACGCAGAGATGGCGATGGCCGCCGCGGTCAGTCTTGCCTTACGCAGTTGGGCGCGAAATTGGGCGCGCGATTGGGTCGAATGGCACTCAAGCCGGATTGCCATTTTGCAGCCCTTGTTGCAGCATTTGCGGGTGATTGGAAAGCCACTGATAAAACTCGATGTTTTGAACCGCGTCAGCCACCTGCGGGCTGAGTGACTGGGAGTCAAATCCACCCGGATAAGCCCCGTTGCTGCCTGCGATGTTGCCTGCGAGGTGCGGCACGCTGATGAACACCGCCAAGGCCAGCGAAGCGGTGGCCATGCCTGCGGCAAACACCCGGGGCCAGCGCACGGAGCGAGAAGATCGGCGCGGCAGACGTGCAGCAAGCTGGGGCAGGGGCGCCAGAAGTTGGCTCAGCTGCTGGCCGAACTGCAACTCTTGCTGGCACTGCGGACAATTTTTCAGATGAGCTTCGATATGCGCCGCCTGTTCAGCCGACGCTAGACCACTGCGATAGTGGTCGATCTGAGCGGAAGTGAGATGGTTGCGGGTCGTCATGATGTCACCTGATTCAGGCAGTTCAAACTTTAGCGGGATGGTCGGATTCAAGCAATTCCCTCAAGCGGGTGAGCGCGCGCATGTGGTGCGTTTTGACGCTGCCTTCACTGACTTTCATCGCCGCCGCCGTGTCCACGATGGACAAACCTTCCATTTCGCGCAGCAGAAACGCCTCGCGCTGCCGCGGGCTCAGGGCGGAAATGGCATCGGCAATACGTCCGGCAAGCTGGCCGTTGGCGACTTCCTGCTCCGGGCCGAGGGCGGTGTCGGCAATCTGTTCCCAGCTGGGCGGTTGATCCTCTTCTTCGTCGCTGGAGAAGAAAAAATCGAAAATCTTCTCCACCTTGCGCCGACGGTGCATGTCGGTGATGCGGTTGCGCAGAATGCTGTAGAACAGCGGCGCCCATTCCTCCGCCGGTCGCAGCTTGTAGTTGCTCACCAGTTTGAGCAGGCTGTCCTGCACCACATCGGCAGCCAGGGCGGCGTCGCGCAATTCGATCAGCGCCATACGCGTGGCGCGCACGCGCACCTCGGCGCAAAAGCGGTTGAGCGCGACCGAATCGTGTTGCGAGGTGTCGATCACGAGCGCTGGGGAGAGGGCATAAGCATGATCCATAGCATAGTGGGCCAGTTCTGGCGGGTGGGTTTCGGTCGAAAACGGGGTCTTAGCCTCTGTAACGCCGTTCCAGGTGCCGTGATGACAGCGGATTCGCTCGCCAGACTGAAAATTTCTGTGACACCGCCCGGTTTGCGCCTGCGCAGGGCTCCGTAGAATGGCAGCGCCTTTCGCCATCCCGTCCCAGCGCTTGCCGTGAACCCTCGCCTCGACCTGCTTCAGCCCTATCCGTTTGAAAAACTGCGCGCGCTCCACCAGGGAGTGACGACGCCCGCGCAGTGGCCTGCGATCAGCCTGGGTATAGGCGAACCCAAGCATCCCACCCCGACCTTTATTCGCGACGCCCTGGCCGCCCATCTCGATGGCCTGGCGGTCTATCCGAGTACGGCCGGCACGGTGGAACTGCGGGAGGCGTGCGCTCAATGGGCGAGCCGGCGCTACGGTGTGCCGCTGAACGGGCAGACGCAGGTGCTGCCGATCAACGGATCGCGGGAGGCGCTGTTCGCCATCGCGCAGACCGTGGTGGACGCGAGCCGGGCCGGGGCCACGGTGGTCTGTCCCAATCCGTTCTATCAAATCTATGAAGGTGCTGCGTTGCTCGCTGGCGCGCAGCCGTATTTCGCCGCGGTGGATGCGCAGCGCAATTTCGCGGTCGATTGGGCGGCAGTGCCCGAGGCGGTGTGGCAGCGCACGCAGTTGCTCTACGTTTGCTCGCCGGGCAATCCCACAGGCGCGGTCATGCCCCTGGAAGAGTGGAAGTTGCTGTTCGATCTGTCCGACCGGCACGGTTTTGTCATTGCCAGCGACGAGTGCTATTCAGAAATCTGGTTCGGCGCGCAGCCTCCGCTAGGCGGACTGGAAGCCGCATGGCAACTGGGGCGGACGGACTTTCGCAACCTGCTGTTTTTCACCTCGCTTTCCAAGCGCTCGAACGTGCCCGGTCTGCGCTCCGGCTTTGTCGCGGGCGATGCCAAGCTGATCGCGGCCTTCACCCGCTATCGCACCTACCACGGCAGCGCGATGGGGCCGGCTGTGCAGGCCGCAAGTGCCGTGGCCTGGAACGATGAAACGCATGTCGAGCACAACCGCGCGCTGTACCGCGAAAAATTCGCCGCCGTGCTGCCGATTTTGCAGCCGGTACTCGACGTGCAATTGCCCGATGCCGGGTTCTACCTCTGGGCGGCTACGCCGGGCGATGATGCGCAGTTTTCCCGCGGGCTGCTCGAAAAATACAATGTCACCGTTTTGCCGGGCAGCTATCTGGCGCGGGAGCAGGGCGGCGTCAATCCGGGGCGCGGTCGTATTCGTATGGCGCTGGTGGCCCCGCTGGAAGAATGCGTCGAAGCCGCCCGCCGTATTGCCGCCTATTGTTCTGAACCGATCCACTCACAAAGACCTTCACCATGACGCAACAACTGCAGACCCTTATCGACCAGGCCTGGGAAAACCGCACCGAATACAGCCCGGCCAATGCACCGGCGGAACTGCGCGAGGCGGTCAGCCATGTGATCGACCAGCTTAACGTGGGCAAACTGCGGGTGGCCGAGCGCGTGGGCGGCGAGTGGGTGACGCACCAGTGGCTGAAAAAGGCCGTGCTTCTGAGCTTCCGTCTGCACGACAACGTGGCCATGCAGGCCGGCGATCTGCACTTTTTCGACAAGGTGCAGACCAAGTTTCACAACCTCGACGAAGCGCAGATGCGCGCCACCGGGGTGCGCGTGGTGCCGCCGGCCGTGGCCCGGCATGGCTCTTACATCGCGCCCAATGTGGTGCTCATGCCGTCGTATGTGAACATCGGCGCTTATGTGGACGAGGGCACGATGGTCGATACCTGGGCCACCGTGGGCTCGTGTGCGCAGATCGGTAAGAACGTGCATCTGTCCGGCGGCGTGGGCATCGGCGGCGTGCTCGAACCCATTCAGGCCAACCCGACCATCATCGGCGACAACTGCTTCATCGGCGCGCGCTCGGAGGTGGTGGAGGGTGTGATCGTCGAAGACAACTGTGTCATTTCGATGGGCGTTTACATCGGTAAATCGACCAAGATTTACGACCGCGCCACTGGCGAAGTGAGCTATGGCCGCATTCCCGAGGGTTCAGTGGTGGTCAGCGGCAACCTGCCTAGCAGCGATGGCAAATACAGCTTGTACTGCGCCGTGATCGTCAAACGGGTGGATGCGCAGACGCGCTCCAAGACCAGCATCAACGAACTGCTGCGGACCTGAGCGCAGCCTGCGCGAATCTGCAGTTTCAAACAACTAGGGGGGGTGTATGTCGGCAATGGAGCGCTTGTTCAAGCTGATGGCGGAGAAGAAAGCCTCCGACATCTACATCAGTCCGCATGCTCCCATCCTCATCCGCATCAATGGTCATGCGGTGGCAGTGAACCGGCAGGTTCTCACTCCAGAGGAGCCCTTCCGGCTGCTGGCTGAAGCCGTGGGGCATGAGCGGGCCGCGGAGGTCACCCGCACCGGCGAACTCAACTTGGGGTTGCCGCGGCCGGGGCTGGGGAGCTTTCGCATCAGCGCGTTCCGCCAGCGCGGCAGCGTGGCGATGGTGGTGCGCTACATCCCCGGAGAAATTCCGGCGCTGGAGTCGCTCAACCTGCCCGGCGTGCTGGCCGATCTGGTGATGGAAAAGCACGGCCTGCTGCTCATGGTGGGCTCGACCGGCGCGGGCAAGAGCACCACGCTGGCAGCGATGATCGACTATCGCAATGCCAACAAAACCGGGCACATTCTCACCCTTGAAGAGCCCATCGAATATCTGTTCTCCAATCGCAAGTCGATCGTCAACCAGCGCGAAGTGGGCATCGACACCGAGTCTTTGGCGGTGGGCCTGAAAAACGCGCTGCGGCAGGCGCCCGACTGCATCATGATTGGCGAAATCCGCGATCAGGCCACGATGAGTGCCGCCCTGCAGTACTCGCTCTCGGGCCATCTCTGCCTGGCCACACTGCACGCCAACAACAGCTATCAGGCGCTCAATCGCATTGTGGGCTTCTATCCCATGGATCAGCGCGCCGCGTTGTTCAACGATATGGCTTCGGGCCTGCGGGGCATTGTGTCGCAACGGCTCCTGCGGGCGACCGCCGGAGGGCTGACGCCCGCTGTGGAAATCATGCTCAACACCCAGCTCGTGCGCGAGTTGATCGAGAAGGGCGACTTTTCCGGCGTCAAGGAAGCGATGGAAAAGTCCATGGCCGAAGGCTCGCAGACCTTCGAGCAGGCGCTGGCCACCATGGTGATCGACGGCGTGGTCAGCCGCGAAGAAGCCCTGGCCTACGCCGATTCGCCGACCAATCTGCTCTGGCGTTTGGAAAACGACTCGACGCTGCGCAAGCAGGCGGCGCCCGCCGAGGCAATCGAGGACGATACGCCCTCATTCACTGAAATCACCCTCGACCTGGACTCGCCGCGCTGAAGGCGAGGCCGGGCGCTCCCCATTTGCCGCATGTCTCCCACTCAATCCCTGGTCCATGACCTGATTTCCCGCCACTCCATCACTCCGCAAGACGAAGGTTGTCAGCAGGTGCTGCGCGACCGTTTGCAAGCGCTGGGCTTTGTTTGCGAAACGGTGGAAAGCGGCCCGCCCGACTTTCGCGTGACCAATCTCTGGGCCCTGCGCCCGGGTTCGAAGGCGGATGCCGCCGTGCTCGTGTTTGCCGGCCATACCGACGTCGTGCCCACCGGGCCGCTGGATCAGTGGCAAAGCCCGCCGTTCACCCCGACGGTGCGCGATGGCAAGCTGTATGGCCGCGGAGCCGCAGACATGAAAACCTCGCTGGCCGCCATGGTGGTGGCGGTGGAGGAGTTTCTGGCGGCGCATCCCCAACCGAGCCATGCGATCGCCTTTTTGCTCACCAGCGACGAAGAAGGCCCGGCGCGCGATGGCACGGTCAAGGTGTGCGAGCTGCTGGCGGCGCGCGGCCAGCGTCTGGACTGGTGCATCGTGGGCGAGCCTACCTCCACCGCGAAGCTGGGCGACGTGATCAAGAACGGGCGGCGCGGTTCGCTCTCCGGTCGGCTCACGGTGCGTGGCGTGCAGGGGCATATCGCCTATCCGCATCTGGCGAAAAATCCCATTCATCTCGCCGCGCCCGCCCTGGCCGAGCTGGCGGGCCTCACCTGGGATGCAGGCAACGCCTACTTCCCGCCGACTTCCTGGCAGATGTCCAATATTCATGCGGGCACCGGGGCGACCAATGTCATTCCGGGCGAACTGGTGGTGGATTTCAACTTTCGCTTTTCCACCGAGTCAACGCCCGATCAGCTCAAGCAGCGCGTCCACGCCACCCTCGACCGCCACGCGCTGAACTACACGCTCGACTGGACGCTGGGCGGCGAACCCTTCCTGACGGCGCCCGGCGCGCTCTCCGCCGCGCTGCAATCGGCCATTCACGCCGAGACCGGCAACGCGGCCGAGCTGTCCACCACCGGGGGCACCTCCGACGGCCGTTTCATCGCCAAGATCTGCCCGCAAGTCGTCGAGTTCGGGCCGGTGAATGCCAGCATTCACAAGATCGACGAATGGGTCGAAGTAGACGCCATCGACCCGCTCAAAAATATCTATCGCCGCACCCTCGAGGCCTTGGTGGCATGACGCCGCTGGAGCAACGAACGGGGGCGATTTCAGCCGTTCGCACCTTGGGCACAGCCTGGGCGTTGGCGGCTCAGGCGCTGCAAGCCGCTGATCTCGACTACGGACATGGCTGCGCCAGCGCAGAAGACGAGGCCGCCTGGCTGGTGCTGCACGCCGCGGGCTTGCCTGCGAGCGAGGCCGGTGATTTTGCTACTTACGCCCATCAATCCCTGACCGCGCAGCAGGCGCTTCAGATCGAGACGGTGACGGCGCAACGCATCGCCACCCGACAGCCCCTGGCCTATCTGCTGGGCGAGGCGTGGCTGGTGGGCTTGCGCTTCGTGGTCGATCCGCGCGTCATCGTGCCGCGTTCATTCATTGCCGAACTGCTCGATGAAGGCGCGCTCGACCCCTGGCTGACTGAACCGCCTCACCGCGTGCTCGATATGTGCACCGGCTCTGGTTGCCTGGCCATTCTGGCCGCGCTCGTCTGGGACGATGCGCAGGTAGACGCCGTCGATCTTTCTGCCGACGCGCTGGCTGTAGCCGAGATCAACCGCGAGGCCTACGCCCTGCAGCACCGGCTGCGGCTTGTCGCCTCCGACCTCTGGGCCTCGCTCGCTGCTGCACCATCCCAGGCCTACGACTTGGTGCTGTGCAACCCGCCGTATGTGCCGACCGCCAGCATGCGGGCCCTGCCCGAAGAATATCGCCATGAGCCGGAGATGGCGCTGGCGGGCGGTGCGGACGGCATGGATCTGGTGCGACGTTTTCTCCACGACGCGCCCGCGCACCTTTCAGCGCGGGGCATCGTGGTGCTGGAAGTCGGCAACGAGCGCGCGGCTTTCGAGGCCGCGTTTCCCACGCTACCGGCGATCTGGCTGGAGACCGAGCTGCATGCCGAAGGCGTCTGCGTGCTGCTGGCGGACGATTTGCGACTCGCCTTCGCGCCCGGAGCAGGGACATGATCCGGCTCACCGACATCGTCTTGCGCCGCGGCATTCAGGTGGTGCTCGATCACGCCAGCCTGACCCTGCACCCCGGCGACAAGGTCGGCCTGGTGGGAGTGAACGGCGCGGGGAAAACGTCTTTGTTCGCCTTGCTGCTCGGCGGCCTGCATGAAGATGCGGGCAAGTTGGAAAAGCCAGCGAACTGGCGCCTAGCCACGGTGGCGCAAGACGTTCCCGACTCCGACGGCACCGCGACCGATTTCGTGCTGCAAGGCGATGTGGCCCTGCAAGCCGCGCAGCAGGCGCTGCAGGCCGCCATGGCCGCGCCCGAACATGACGAAGCCTCGGGTCATGCCCTGGCCGAAGCGCAGCATGCGTTTGAACTGGCCGACGGCTATACCGCCCGCGCCCGCGCCGAAGCCTTGCTGCTCGGCCTGGGTTTCAGCGTGGCCGAGTTGCGCAAGCCCGTGATGCAGTTCTCCGGCGGTTGGCGCATGCGGCTGGCCCTGGCGCAGGCGCTGTTCGCGCCCAGCGACTGCCTGCTGCTCGACGAGCCGACCAATCACCTCGACCTGGACGCCCTGGTCTGGCTGGAGCAATGGCTGGCGCGCTATCCCGGTCTGCTGCTGGTCATTTCGCACGACCGCGAATTTCTCGACGCGGTGTGCCGCGTCACCGTGCATCTCGACGGCGGCAAGCTCACCCGCTACGGCGGCAATTACACCCTGTTCGAAGAGCAGCGCGCCGAAAAACTCATGCAGCAGCAAGCGGCGTTTGCCCGCCAGCAGCAAGACATCGCGCGGCTGACGCGCTTTGTCGAACGCTTCCGCGCCAAAGCGACCAAGGCGCGGCAGGCGCAGAGCCGCATGAAAGCGCTCGAGCGCATGGAGCGGCTGGCGCCGGTCTATCTGAGCGGGGCGCTGCGCATCGAACTGCTGGAGCCGCTGAGCCTGCCGCAGCAGTTGCTCACCTTGAGCGAGGCCGATTGCGGCTACGGCGATCCGCCGGTGTTGCGCTCGGTGGCGCGCGACATCACCGGTGGGCTGCGCATCGGCATTCTTGGGGCGAACGGGCAGGGCAAGTCCACGCTGGTGAAAACGCTGGCCGGGGTGTTGCCCCTGCGGGCCGGGCACCGCCGAGAAGGCAAAGGGTTGGTGATCGGCTACTTCGCGCAGCAGGAAGTGGATGTGCTGCGGCTGGATGAGTCGCCGCTGCAGCACATGCAGCATCTGGCGCGCGACATCGCCCCCAACACCACGGAGCAGGAATGGCGTAACTGGCTCGGACGCTATCAGTTCGACGGTGACATGATGACCCGTGCCTGCGGCAGCTTTTCCGGCGGCGAAAAAGCGCGGCTGGCGCTGGCCCTGGTGATCTGGCGCAAACCCAATCTGCTGCTGCTCGACGAGCCGACCAACCACCTCGATCTCCCCACCCGCGAGGCGCTCGCCATGGCCTTGCAGGACTTCGCGGGCACCGTGCTGCTGGTGTCGCACGACCGGGCCTTGCTGCGCGCCACCTGCGACGCATTCTGGCTGGTGGCCGACGGTCAGGTTCGAGATTTCGACGGCAGTCTCGACGACTATCAGCAATGGGCGCTCTCGCGCACCGCGCAGCGGCAGAGCGCGGCGCAAGACAGGCCGCAGCCGTCTGGCGCCGCCGCAGACGAACCCTTGCCCGCCGCCGACCGCAAAGAAGCGCGCCGCCTGCAGGCCGAGCAGCGGCAGCAGCGCGCGCAACAGCTCAAGCCGGTCAAGGCTGAGTTCACTCGGGTCGAACAAGAGCTGCGTCAACTCGAAGCCGAGCGCACCGCCATCGAGGCCGCGCTGGCGCACCCGGACACGCCAGCTGCCGAACGGGTGGAGCAGGGTCGGCGGCATCACGCCCTGGCCGAGCGCATCGGCGCGCTGGAAGAGCGCTGGCTCGAACTGGGCGAACAGCTGGAGTCTTTGCAATCGGTTTGAGAGCCCCCAGACCTGCCGCTTTCGCGCCAGGCCCCCCGAGGGGGATGAGGCCCGCGGCTCCAAGCTGCCCTGCGGCAGCTTGGACGGAGCCGAATCCGAGCGGCTTGCAAGCCGCGAGGTGGGCAAGAAAACTTGGGACGGCCCTACGTTTTCTCATGCGCGCCCGCCGCGAAATTTGATCCATGCTGATATGCGGACGTTTCTATCCGAGTAAATTACTCGGTTGTTCATTCACCTCAGCGCCGACCTGTCTGCGCGCCATCCCGGAGTACCCATGAAACAAACCCTGCTGCAGGAAAAATACCCCGTTTACGTTGCCGAAGTTTCCAAATCCGAAACGCGTTACACCACGGTCGATGAAGTGGTGGCGTATTTCAAGGAAAAGATCGCGGCCAACCCCAAGGTGAAATTCATCGCCGTGTTCGACCATTTCGAACACACCACCAACATCGGCGGCACCATTGCGCCGGAGATCAAGGCCGCAGCCGAAGTGATTTTCTGCTTCGGCATCGCGCTGCCCAATCCCATGGTGCTGGCGGTGCGTCCCCGCTCCATCGGCATTGCCGATATGGGCGACAAGTTTGTGGTCACCTTCCTCGAGGCGCCGATGGCCCCTGCCAACGAAGCCATGGAAGCCTGGACCAAGGGCCTGCACAACAAAGACTGATGTCGGCTCCGGCCCTTTCAGCCTGACCAAGGCGCCGCGCGACTGCGAAGTCCGCGGCGTTTTTTTGTGTGCCGAAAAACTACCCTGGAGCCCTGCGAGCCGCGCGCCACAACAGCGCGGAAAAGCAGCTTGCTGCGATCGCCAATCCCGTGGTGTTGCCCATCCAGAATCCGGCGGCGCCTTGCAGCGCGGGCGGGGTGATGCCCAGCGTGTTGAATCCCAGCAGATAGCCGCCCCCCAGGCCGACCCCCCATAGTGACAGCGCGTACAACATGCTGGGCAGCAGAGCGATGTGGTACGAGCGCAGGATGAAGGCGCTGGTGGACTGCACCGCGTCGAACACCTGATAGAGCGCGATGAACAGGAATAGGTGATAAGCCACGGCCTGCACCTGCGGGTCGGAGGTGTACCAGCCGATGATGCGCCCACGTTCCAGCCAGACGACCAGGCCGATGATGACAGAGAGCAGCGCAGCAGCCCCCACGCCGCTCCAGGCCGTGTGCCGCGCGGCCCGGGTATGGCCGGCGCCCAGATGCTGGGCCACTACCGAGCCCGTAGCGATGGAAATGGACAGCGGCAACATATAGAGCACGGTGGCGAAGTTGGCGGTGATCTGGTGGGCCGCGAGCACGGTGTCTCCCAGCCGGGCGATGAACAGCGCCATGAAGGTGAAGGCCGACACTTCGACCAGCAGGCTCAGACCGATCGGCCCGCCCAGACGCAGCAAATGCGCTTGCGCCTTCCAGTTGGGCCACTCCCAACGCGAGAGCGCGGCATAGGGGCGCAGCGCGGCGCTGTAGCGGTGCTGCAGCAGCGCCACGGCAAGCAGCCCATATTGAGTCAACACGGTAGCGGCGGCGCAGCCCTGCGCACCCAGCGGCGTCATGCCATGCAGGCCAAATTGACCGGGCAATAGAAACACAGCATTGAGCAACAGCTTGACGCCCAGGCCTCCGATCTGCAGCGCGGCGGTGAGCAAGGGGCGCGAAATGGCCTGGCTGAGCGCGGCGTGCACCCGAAAGGCGAGAGCCGCCGGCAGGCCGAGAGCGAGAATCGCCAGATAGCGATCAACCGTCGCATCGCGCGCCTGACTGGTCAACGCCAGCAGTGGCTGCGGCCAGAGCAGCACCGCGATGCCCAGAGCGCAAAGACCTCCGGCCAGCCAGAGTCCCTGGCGGAAACTGGCCCCCACCGCGCCGGGCTGACCCGCCCCGAACCCTCGCCCGAGCGTGGGCAAGAGGGATTGGGTGACGCCGGAGAGCGAGACGAATAAGGTGATGTAAATTGCCTGCCCGATGGACAGAGTGGCCAGACTGGCCGTGGAGGCGAAGTGCCCCAGCATCACCGTATCGGCCACACCGAAGCCGATGACGGCAAGCTGGCCGATGAGCACACTCACCGCCAGCCGCAACAGATTGCGCAGAGGACGCATGGGAAACGGCTCAGGGGCGTGAAGGCGCGAGACGTTGGTACAGATAGAGCGTGCCGCCGCGATCCCCCGGACGGCCGCCACGCCAGATCAGACGCCACTGCGACGCAGGCAGCGGCGCGCGTGCCCCCAGCGCATAGGTGCATTGCGCCTTGCGTGAGGCGGAGAAATCGAGCCGGCTCCAGTAGCCGATCAGCGCCTGCGTGGTCAGATCGATGGCCACAGGCTGCAAGCAGGGCGAGCCGACCTGCATCGACAGCGCGCTGGCGCTCTGCACTGCATGCGCGACCTCGCGCCCCACGTTGCGGTAGGTGCTCGCATAGTTCAGAACTGGCATCCACAAGCTGCCCACCAGCACCCAGGCCAGGGTCACGCCGCTGGCCGACAACACCATGCCCTTCCACAAGGGGTGACGGTGGCGGCCGGTACGCCAAACAACCACCGCACCCCAGGCCAGAGTGGCGAACAGCGAAATCGCCAGGGCGACGGGGTCGAGACTGAATTGAAAGCCGGGCGCCAGCCGTGCAATATTGGCGGCCGGCTTGGCCGGCCAGCCGATAAACATGGCCAGCCACATGACCCAGACCACCAAGGCCAGCAGGCTGTAGAACAGCACGGCAAACCAGTCGATCGCTGCCAGGCCCGCGCGGCGCAACACCGGCAGCGCGAATCCCGACAGAATGGCCAGGGGCGGCAGGGCCAACAGAAAAACCTTGTCGTTGTTGCCCAGCGCCAGTGCGCTCAGCAAGGCCAGGGCTGCAAGAGCCCAGGCGGGCCGCAGATGCCAGGCCATCAGGGACTCACGCCAGCGCCACAAACCCCACGCGGCCAGCGGCCAGGCCGGCCAGGTGAACCACAGCCCGATGCGAAAGAAGTTGGCCAGAGTATCCAGATCAGGCCATTTGCCTCGCAGCATCCACCCCATCTGCGATTCGGCCCACAGCGCTGACAACACACCGATCGCCAACGCCAGCATGAGTGCCCAGTTGGCGCGGCGCAGACTGCCCCACAGCACGAGACCGAGCGTAAAACTCAGCAGCAGGGCAAACCATCCCGCCGCCGTCAGCGCCAGACACAGCAAGCCCGTGGCGATCAGACTGGCCGATTTCCAGGGTTTTCGCGGCAGCAGTGATATCCCCAGCAAGATGCCGCTCACCGCGGCGAGTTGCACGACCTGGGTCGAGGCTTCGTGACCGCGCCCCAACAGGCCCAGCGTGGCCAGCAAGGTCAGCAGCACCCCATCGGCAATGGCGCGGGCATAGTCGTTGGGAGCGATGGGCGGGCCAAACGCGGGCCGCACCGGTTGGGCGTCGTCGTGGCGGGCGAAGTGAAAGGCGGCGTACCACGTCAGGCTCATGCTCGCCGCTAATGCCAGCATGAACGGCAGCCGCGACGCGAGCACCGGTCCCAGCCAGGAACCCAGGAGTTGTATCGATCCCGCCCCCAGCCAGTGGGCCAGCCAGCCTCCACTGACCGCCTGCCCGTAAAGCGTGGGATGAACCCAGGACGTGAGACCCTGCGCCATCTGCCACATCACCGCAAAACTCAGGCCATCCGTGCGCCAGGGATCGCGACCGATGAATCCCGGAAGAAGGTAGGCCGCACACAGAAGCAGAAGCAGCGGCCGCGACAGTTTGCCCACCGCACCGGGCTGCAGCGAGGGGCGCACCCGCGGTCTGCGGGTCTGTCCGTGAGAAAACGGCGAACTCATGGCGAGTGCGATGGCGGATGAGAAGGGCGGATGCGTGGGAAACAACAACGGGCAGCCAGGCTGCCCGTTATGGGTTGAAACTCAGGGGTTGCTGCGTACAACCCCGTGGCGCGAAAGGCGCGCGATGCGCCTCAGGCCTTGCCCGCAGCCTTGGCGAACTTCTGGCGGAACTTCTCGACGCGGCCGCCCAGCGTATCGATGCTCTTTTGTTGACCGGTATAGAACGGATGCGATTCGGCGCTGGTTTCCACCTTGTACAGGGGAACCTCACGGCCGTCGTCGAGCTTGATGGTTTCGCGGGTCTGCGCGGTGGACGAGATGAGAATCTGCGAACCAGTGGACAGGTCGAGGAAGCAGACTTCGCGGTACTGGGGGTGGATTCCTGATTTCATGGGGGTTCCTTGGGTAACGATCTTGACGATCAAACGCTAGCCGCCGACGCCTGGGCTTGTTGCAAACGAGCGCTGCATGCGGCTGTTGCAAACAGTCGGTACTTGGCAAAATGCAACATTGTCGCAGATTTTTCGGGCGATCAACCGCCTCGGCGCATCAGATCGAAGAATTCGGCGTTGTTCTTGGTCTGCTTCATCTTATCGAGCAGAAATTCCATCGCCTGAATCTCGTCCATGGGATAGAGCAGCTTGCGCAGAATCCAGGCTTTTTGCAGGATTTCAGGCTTGAGCAGCAGTTCCTCGCGGCGTGTGCCCGAGCGGTTGATGAGCATGGCGGGATAAACGCGCTTCTCCGACAGACGGCGATCCAGATGGATTTCCATATTGCCGGTGCCCTTGAATTCTTCGTAGATCACTTCGTCCATGCGGCTGCCAGTATCGACCAGCGCGGTGCCGATGATGGTCAGCGATCCACCCTCTTCGATATTGCGTGCCGCGCCAAAAAAGCGCTTGGGGCGTTGCAGGGCGTTGGCATCGACCCCACCGGTCAAAATCTTGCCGGAGGTTGGAATGACGGTGTTGTATGCCCGCGCCAAGCGAGTGATGGAGTCGAGCAGAATGACCACATCTTTTTTCAGTTCTACCAGACGCTTGGCCTTTTCGATCACCATTTCGGCGACCTGCACGTGCCGCACGGCGGGCTCGTCGAAAGTGGAACTGACCACTTCTCCCCGCACCGAGCGCTGCATTTCAGTCACTTCTTCCGGGCGCTCGTCGATCAACAGCACGATGAGCACCACTTCAGGATGATTGTTGGTGATGGCATGCGCAAGCGCCTGCAGCATCACGGTCTTGCCGCTTTTGGGCGGGGCGACCAGCAGGCCGCGCTGCCCCTTGCCGATCGGGGCCACGATGTCGATCACACGGCCGATGATGTTCTCTTCCCCCTTGATGTCGCGCTCCAGACGCATGTGCTCCGTGGGGAACAGCGGCGTGAGGTTCTCGAACATGATCTTGTTCTTGTTCTCCTCAGGGGTCACGCCGTTGACGCGGTCGACCTTCACCAAAGCAAAGTAACGCTCGCCATCCTTGGGTACACGTACCTCACCCTCGATGGAGTCGCCAGTGTGCAGATTGAAACGGCGGATCTGGCTGGGCGAGATGTAGATGTCGTCGGGTGACGCCATATAGCTCGACTCGGGCGCCCGCAGAAAGCCGAAGCCGTCTGGCAGAACTTCAAGGCAGCCGTCGCCGAACACCTGCTCGCCAGTGCGGGCGTGCTTTTTGAGGATGGCAAACATCAGTTCCTGCTTGCGCAGGCGGCTGGCGTTTTCAATCTCGAACGACTGCGCCATTTCAAGCAGCTTGGAGACGTGCGTCGCTTTGAGTTCGGACAGATGCATGATGAAAAACTCGGGAAGGGGAGGCTGCGCAATATCCGTCGTCAGACGGTGCGTGCATCAGAGCAGCACGCGCAAGCAGCTAAAAGAATCGTGAGGGAATGTGGGCCGTGCCAAGGGTGCACGGCGGGGTGTCACGGCGATTGAATTGCCTGGCGCGGCGGTTCAACCTGACTGTTGCGCGGTGCGATGCTTGAGGATTGCGAACTGCACCGCGCGATAAAAAATTATAGATGGGCGTCGACGAAAGCTGTCAATTGGGACTTGGAGGCAGCGCCCACTTTGTTGCCAGCCAGTTCGCCGTTCTTGAACAGCAGCAGGGTGGGAATGCCACGAATGCCGAACTTGGCGGGGATGCTGCGGTTCTCGTCCACATTGACCTTCATGATGGCGAGCTTGCCCTGGTATTCGCTGGCCATCTCGTCGAGCGTGGGCGCGATCATGCGGCAAGGCCCGCACCACTCGGCCCAGAAGTCCACGAGAACGGGAACGCCGGACTTCAGCACGTCTTGCTCGAAATCGGCGTCATTGGTGTGTTTGATCAGTTCGCTAGCCATGGTCACCTCGATAGAAAGATTTGATGGGGATTTTGACACAAGTTGCCGCTGTGGCGCTGAACGCGTGTGGTGGCTGCGGAATCAGCGCTGCGACAAAAAGCCTTTGGGTTGCCGATGAACAAGCGCGCATCAGACGCAGCGGGCAGGCAGAGTGTTGGGGTGACGAGCCGTTCCCCCGGCACTCACGGTAAACGGCTGTGGCTGCTCCGTTCCCGACCTGACCAAGTTCACCGCGCCGCGATGCGAGGCGGCCCGTCGATTGGTATTGTAGGGGCAATCGCAGGGCCATCACTGCAGCGCGTGTGGCGGGGCGCCGAGTCAATCGCCCGTTTCTTCCATCAACGCCCGCGCCTGGGCGATTTGGCCGCGATAGGCCTCGAAAATCTTGCGCAGTGCGGTCTGCATGTCGGCCTTGGGCGCCCAGTCGAGGTCGCGCATGGTGTTGGTGATTTTGGGCACGCGGTTTTGCACGTCCTGATAACCCGCGCCGTAATACGCGCCCGAACTGGTTTCCACCACCTTCACGTTCTTGGCCGATTCGGCGTATTCGGGCATGTCGGCAGCCAGGCGCAACATCATGTCGGCGAGTTCGCGCACCGAATGATTGTTGGCCGGATTGCCGATGTTGTAGATCTGGCCGCTGGCCACGCCGTTCTTGTTTTCGATGATTTTCATCAGCGCGTCGATGCCGTCGTCAATGTCGGTAAAGGCGCGTTTCTGGTGACCGCCATCGACCAGGCTGATGGTTTCGCCGCGCACGATATGGCCCAAGAACTGGGTGACGACGCGGGAGCTGCCTTCCTTCGCCGAAAAAATATTGTCCAGTCCGGCGCCGATCCAGTTGAACGGGCGGAACAGGGTGTAGTTCAGGCCGTCCTGCTGGCCGTAACCCGCGATGACGCGATCCATCAACTGTTTGGAGCAGGCGTAGATCCAGCGCGGCTTGTTGATCGGGCCGTAGACCAGCGGCGAGTTCTCGGGATCGAATTCGGCATCTCCGCTCATGCCGTACACCTCGGAGGTGGACGGGAACACCAGATGCTTCTTGTGTTTCACCGCAGCGCGCACGATGGGCAGATTGGCCTCGAAGTCGAGCTCGAAAACCCGCAGCGGCGCCTTCACATAAGTCGCCGGCGTGGCGATGGCCACCAAGGGCAGGATCACGTCGCATTTGCGCACGTGGTACTCAATCCACTCCTTGTTGATGGTGATGTCGCCTTCGAAAAATTTGAAACGCTTGTTGGCGGTGAGGTCTTCCACGCGGTCGGCGTTCATGTCCATGCCGTACACCTGCCAGTCGGTGGTGGCGAGGATGCGCATGGAGAGATGATGACCGATGAAGCCGTTGACGCCGAGGATGAGGACTTTTTTCATGATTGCTGTGTTGCGAGTTCCGAAATTTGTAGATCGTTCAGGGGAATGCCAGGTTGGTCGGCATCCCATAGTTCGACGATGTGGAGTGCGCCGCCATCGCCGGTTCGGGCCAATAGTTGCCCCTCTGCGATATGCAGGCCGACCGTACTTTTGTCGGCGATTCGCGCACGCAGTGATGGTGACGCGATGCGGGCGCGCGCCACGATGAAACGCCGGCCCTGGTGATCGAAAAATGCGCCGGGGTAGGGCGGGGCCACGGCGCGGATGAGGTTGTAAACCGATTGCGCTGACTGGTTCCAGTCGATGCGACCGTCTTCGGGCTTGCGACCGCCGAAATAACTGCCGACGGACAGATCGTTGCGGCGACGCGGCACTTCCCCGCGCATCAACTGCGGCAGGACGTTCCACAGCGCGATTTCGGCGGCCACGGTGAGCTTGTCGAACACCTCCTTGGCGGTGTCGTCAGGCAGGATGGGTACGGCCTGCTGCGCGACGATGTCGCCCGCATCCGGCTTGGCTTCCATAATGTGCAGGGTGGCGCCGGTCTCGGTTTCGCCGTGCAGCACGGCCCAGTTCACCGGAACCCGGCCGCGGTATTTGGGCAGCAGCGAGCCATGCATATTGAGCGCGGCGATTTTTGCGGCGGCCAGCAACCGCGCGGGCAGCATGCGGCGGAAGTAGAAGGAAAACAGAAAGTCGGGCGAAAGCGCCGCGACCCGGTCGATGAGCGCCGCGTCAACCGCGTCGTCCACATAGACCACGGGAATGCCGGCCTCTGCCGCCACGTCGGCCACGCGATCGAACCACAGGGTTTCGGTCGGGCTGTCCGGGTGGGTGACGACCAGTTGCACCTGCACACCCCGCGCGAGCAGCGTTTTGAGGCAGCGCACGCCGACGTTGTGATAGGCGAAGACGACGGCGTTCACGGCAGCGGGGCGGGGGTTCGTTGCGTAGCGTTGGCCGCCTGCGCGATATGCGGCACGAACACGCCGGGCTCGGGGGGCAGATCCTGTAACACGGCCTGAACGAGATAACGCGGACGTCCGCGCACCTGCTCATAAATGCGGCCGATGTATTCCCCCAGCAGGCCGATGCTGAACAGCACCACGCCGAGCAGGAAGAAGGTAATGGCGAACAGGGTGAAGACCCCCTGTACCTGCGAACCTTCGACGAAGCGCTGCACCATGAGGTAGAGGAATAGCGCGCCCGAGGCGAGCGACAGCAAGATGCCCGAGTAAGACATGAGCTGCAGCGGCACCAGAGAAAACCCGGTGACCAGATCGAAGTTCAGGCGGATGAGCTTGAACAGTGAGTATTTGGACTCGCCCGCCTGCCGCTCTTCGTGCGCCACTTCGATTTCGGTGGGTTTGAGCGCGAAGGTGTAGGCCAGCGCGGGCACGAAGGTGTTGGACTCGGTGCAACGGTTGACGGTATCGACCACGTCGCGGCCGTAGGCGCGCAACATGCAGCCCTGGTCGGTCATGCGCACGTTGGTGATTTTTTCGCGCGTCCAGTTCATCGCCCGGCTGGCATAGCGGCGAAACCGGCTGTCCTGGCGCATGCGGCGAATGGTGCCGACATAGTCGTAGCCCTCGCGCATTTTGGCGACGAGTTTGCCGATCTCTTCGGGCGGGTTCTGCAGATCGGCGTCGAGGGTGACGACGATAGGCGCGCGGGTGTGCTCGAAGCCCGCGAGGATGGCCATGTGCTGACCGTAGTTGCCGTTGAACAGCACCACGCGGGTGACATCCGGGCGCAGACGTTGCTGCGCGGCCAGCAGCGCGGCCGAGCGGTCGCGGCTGCCGTCGTTGACGAACAGAATTTCGTAGGGCTCGTTCAGCGCATCGAGAGCGGGGTAGAGGCGGGAGAACAGCGCGGCGAGTCCGGCCTCTTCGTTGTAGACGGGAACGACCACCGAAACGGCGGGGTGAGCATGCAGAGTCATAGGCCGAATTGTCGCAGCACGGCGTCGAGGGCGTCAGTTACCCGGGTCACATCGCTGTCTTGCATCCCAGGAAAAAGCGGCAGGGTGAGAATGGAAGCGCCCACGGTTTCGGCGTGTGGAAAGCCGCCGGGTTGGAAGCCTCGCTTGCGGTATAGGCTGAACAGGTGGATGGGCGGATAGTGCACGCCGGTGGTGATGCCGCGGTCTTTGAGCGCCTGCATCAGGGCGGCGCGTTGCACTTGCGGCGGCGGCACGATCTGGAACATATGCCAGTTGCTCTGAATGAAATCACGCGGCGGCAGTTGCACGCCCCTGGCCTCGACGCCCAGCGCATCGAACGCGGCGAAATAGCGCTGCGCCAGATCTCGGCGGCGGGCGTTGAAGCGTTCGATGTGCTGCAACTGCCCCCAGCCCACACGCGCGGCCACATCGGTGAGATTGGACTTGCCGCCCACTACATCGACGTCCATGCCGTCCAGGCCGCTGCGCTGCACACCTTGCAGGCGCAGGCGGCGGGCCAGATCGACGTCGGCGTCGGCAGGAAGCACCAGACAGCCGCCCTCGATGGAGGTGATGTTTTTGTTCGGATGGAAGCTGAACGAGGCAAAGTCGCCAAATCTGCCGATGCGCTGGTGTTTCCACAGACTGCCGATGGCCTGAGCCGCGTCTTCGATGACGCGCAGACCGTGGCGGGCGGCGATGGCATAGATCGCATCCAGGTCGGCCGGCAAGCCGGCGAGGTGAACGGGCAGGATCGCCCGGGTGCGCGCCGTGATGGCCGCTTCGATGCGGTTGGCGTCGATATTGCGGGTGGCGGGATCGATGTCGACGAAAACCGGTGTGGCGCCCACCGCCAGAATCACATTGCTCGTCGCCACCCAGGACAGCGGCGTGGTGATGACTTCATCGCCCGGGCCGACGCCCAGCAGCCTGAGCGCGATCTCCATGGTGACGGTGCCGGAGGAATAGGCGAGTACCGGGCGTCCGCCGAAGTAATCGGACAGTGCCTGCTCGAAGCGAGCGCACCAGGGGCCGGTGGTGATCCACCCCGAACGCAGCACTTCGACGACACCGGCAATGGTGTCTTCGTCGATGTCCGGGCGGGTGAAGGGAAGAATGTCTTGCGGATTCATACAGTTGAATTCAGGCTCGGGCGACGATGATGACGCCCACGATGATGACGGCAATGCCGACGAGTTTCTGCGCGGTGAGTGCCTCACCGAACAGCCACCACGCGGCAAAGGCGGTCACCACATAGCCGAGCGACAGCATGGGATAGGCGATGGAGACCTGCACGCGCGTGAGCGCCAGGATCCACACCGCCACGGAGACCGCGTAGAACGTCAACCCCAGCAGAATCTGCCATTGCAGGGCGAAGTGCAGCCCGGCGTGCCAGATATTGCTCGCGGTGAAGCTGAAGCGCCCCACGGTTTCGGCCCCAGATTTGATGAGCAACTGCGCCGCCGCGTTGAGCAGCACGCCGGTGAGCACCAGGCCAAAGGCGACCGCGCTCATCGCTGGGCTCCGGCTTCAGCTTGCGGGGAAACCAGCGACGGCCCTGCGTTCCAATCTGCGGGCAGCAGCGCCGCTGCCGCTTGGGCGGCCGCGGCGTAGTCTTGCCCCGGTTTGGCGATGACGACGAAGCGGGAAGTGCGGTAGATCACCGTCATCGGCATATGCAGCGCCTGCAGCGCGGGCAGGGTGGACGGCGACATCAGCGCCAGAGGCTGCTTGTCCTCGTTCCAGCGCCGGGCGAAATCGGCGTAGGTCGGCACCCACAGACCGGGCTGCTGAGTAATGCCGAAATGCAGCTCGCCCTGATACTCAACCAAGGTGACGGTGCGGTCGATGTAGAAGGGCAAAGTCTGGTCATAAGTGCCCACGGCGTAGAACGGCTGGCCCGGCAGAATCCAGGGCCGGATGGCGTGGACCACATCCTTGGTCGATGCGGTGCGGCCCAGAATCTGGAACTGCTGGATGCCCAGCGAGAACCCCAGCGTCATCGCCACGCTGACCAGCAGCACGGCCGCGGTGCGCCGCCCCTGCGCCTCCCAGCGCCAAGCCACAAGCCCGCTGATCAGCGCCAGCGCTGCGGTGCCTTCGAGCCACCAGCCGAACTGCTGATACAGCGCGCCGGGCGTGGTGGCGTTGCCCAATCGGTACAACTGCGTGAAGCCGATCACCGCCGCCAGCCCGAGCAGCGCCAGCAGAGCAAACTGCCAGCGCAGCACTCTGGGCCGCGCCCGGTCGAGATAGTCGCCGATCAATAGTGCAATGGCCGGGAAGATGGGCAGGATGTAAGACGGCAGCTTGGATTTGGAAATGCTGAAAAACACAAAAATGAACACCACCCAAATCACCAGCATGCCTTGTGCATGCAGGGTGCGCCCCTGTGCGCTGCCAAATGCCGCACCGCGCTGCGCGGGCCGCGCCGCGCCGCGCCAGAGAGCGGGAACAAGACTGCCCAGCCAGGGCAGCACGCCCAGGATCAGGATGGGAAAGAAGTACCACCACGGACCGGGACGTTTGAGTTCGCTGGTGAGAAATCGGGTGAACTGCTGATAGATGAAAAAGTAGTCGAAAAACTCGGGATTACGCGCTTGCACCCAGACGAACCAGGGCGCGGCAATGGCCAGAAAAATGAGCAGACCGCTGAAGATATAAAGCCGCGTCCACAGCTTCCAGTCGCGGTAAATCAGGGTGTAGAGCACCAGCGCGGCGCCGGGCAGCAGAATGCCGATCAGTCCCTTGGACAGCACGGCAAGCGCCATGAAGGCCCAGGTGGCCCACATCCACCAACGGGTCTGGGCGCGACTGGCGCCTGGCCGCTGCGCCAGCAGAAAGGCCATCAGACTCGCGGACATGGTGGCTGCGGTGCCCATGTCCAGCGTGTTGATGTGGCTCATCGCGTTCCAGTAAAACATGCTCGCCAGCACGCCTGCGGCAAACACCCCGGTGCGCCGGTTGAACAGCCGTGTTCCGGCCCAGCCGGTGAACAGCACCGTGAACAGGCCGGTGAGCCCTGTCCACAGACGCGCCTGCCATTCGCCGAAGCCGAACACTTCATAAGTCACCGCAGTCGCCCAGTATTGCAGCGGCGGTTTTTCGAAGTATTTGAAACCGTCGAGCCGGGGCGAGACCCAGTCGCCCGTCACCACCATTTCCCGCGGAATTTCGGCGTAGCGGCCTTCGTCCGTCGGAACCAGATCGCGCCAGCCCAGCGTGCCCAGCCAGAGAACGACGAGGGCGGCAAACAGCAGCCTGGTCAGGCCGCGGCCGGGGCCGGTGTCTGAATCGGAAAAGTCTTGTGTGGATTGCGACATGGGGCAAGCGTGTTATGGGTGAGGCTCGGACGGATAGTCGAGCATGGTAACGGGCTGTTCCTTGCACGCCACTGTGGGTCGGTGCTGCAATGCAGAGCACACGAAATTGAACCGGAGACTCTCATGACCTGGCCCACCCATGATGTGACCAATCAAGCCCCGCCCTTGCAGGATTACAACCTGTTCACCGCCGATCCCGCGCTGCGCGAGGCGCTCGCCCGTGCTGGCGGCGGCTGGGCGGAGGAGCAACTCACGCGGCAGGGCGCGGAGCTTGGCACCGCCGCCAGCTACAAGCAGGGGCGACTGGCCAACCAGAACACGCCAGTTCTGCGCGCTTTCGATGCCAGGGGCTTTCGCCGCGACCAGATCGAGTTTCACCCGGCCTGGCATGCGCTGATGAGCGACATCGCCCGGCGCGGCCTGCACACCGGCCCTTGGGCGCGGCCGCAGCCGGGGGCGCATGTGGCGCGGGCGGCGGGCTTCATTCTGCAAACGCAGATCGAAGCCGGGTCGATGTGTCCCACCACCATGACCTACGGCGCGATTCCCGCGATGTCGCGCGACGCCCTGCTGGCGCGCGACTGGCTACCTACGCTAATGCGCCCGGAATACGATCCGCGCGATCTGCCGCCGGCGCAAAAGCGCGGCGGCCTGATCGGTATGGGCATGACCGAAAAGCAGGGCGGGTCGGACTTGCGCAGCAACACCACCCGCGCCGAACCCGACGGCGCGGGCGGCTACCGCCTGACTGGGCACAAGTGGTTTTTTTCCGCGCCGCAATGCGACGCCCATCTCGTACTGGCGCAGACCGCGGGCGGCCTGAGCTGCTTTTTCGTGCCCCGCTGGGCGCCGGACGGCAGCAAGAACCCGGTGCTGATCCAGCGGCTCAAAGACAAGTTGGGCAACCGTTCCAACGCTTCGTCCGAAGTGGAATTTCAGGGGGCCTGGGGGCATCTGCTCGGCGAAGAAGGGCGCGGTGTGCCGACCATTCTCGAAATGGGCACCTATACCCGGCTGGATTGCGTGCTCGGCACCACCGGGCTGATGCGCCAGGCCCTGAGCCAGGCGGTGCACTACGCGCGGCACCGCCAGGCTTTCGGCGCCGCGCTGATCGATCAGCCGCTGATGCGCAATGTGCTGGCCGACATGGCGCTGGAGGTCGAAGCCGCGATCGCGCTGGCCCTGCGGCTGGCGCAGGCCTTCGACTCGCAGCACGACGAGGCGCAGTCGCTGCTGCGGCGCCTGCTCACGCCGGCGGGCAAGTTTCGCATCTGCAAACGCGGCGCCGAACTCGCCGCCGAGGCGATGGAGGTGCTGGGCGGCAACGGCTATGTCGAAGAGGATATGCAGGCGCGCATCTACCGCGAGATGCCGGTGAATTCCATCTGGGAAGGATCGGGCAATGTGATGTGTCTGGACGTGCTGCGCGCCCTGGGAAAAAACCCGCGCACCGCCGATGCCCTGATGGCTGAACTCGCCCAGGCGCAGGGGCGCAACGCCCATTTCGACGCGCACCTGCAGCGCTTCTCGGCGGCTCTGCGAGATACCGACGCGCAGCAATCGCGCGCCCGGGCGCTGACCCACGACCTCGTGCTGGCTCTGCAGGCCGCTTTGCTGCTGCGGCACGCACCGGAGCCGATCGCCCAGGCTTTCTGCGCATCCCGGCTCGGGGGTGAGTGGGGCGGAGGCTTCGGCACCTTGAGTAAGGCGACGGATTTCGATCTGCTGCTCAGTCGAGCGCTGCAAACGGCGTGAGCAGAGATCTCAAGAGGCTCGCTGGGCCGCCCCTAGAGCTTCTTGCCCCTTGAGGGGAGAGCCGAGCGAAGCGAAGGTTTTCGGGGTGGTCTCAATTCAAAATGCGGAACTTGATCGGCACTAGCACCCAGGATGCGACCGACTGACCGTTGCGCGTGGCGGCCACAAAGCGCCATTGCGCCACAGTCGCCTCGGCGGCCTCGTCCAGCCGCGGATAGCCGCTGGACGACATGAGCTTGATCTGCAGCGGGCGCCCATTCGGGCCAACCTGCACCTTGAGCAGGGCCGTGCCCTCCTCACCCAATTGGCGCGACAGCCGGGGATAAGGCGGCGGCGGATTGTCGAGATACTCCGCCTTGTACGAGGCGGCAGTTTCCATGACGGGCTCGGGCGCAGCGGAGGCCGCCGCCCCGGGATGGGGCGGGCCAGGTGCCACTGTCGGCGTGGCGACCTGCGGGGCCGCACTGTGCGTGGCAGCTATCGCCGGGAGGTCGGGAGCAGGAGGGACCGCAGGCGCTACGGTCGGCTCGATCGACGGCGTGTTCGCGCGTGGCAAGACGGGCTTCGTTGGCTGCGGGCGCTGGGGTGCCGGTGGGATCTGCGAGGTCGGATGCGGCGGAGCGGGGCGGGTGAAGTGCTTTTTCGGTGGGGCGGGCTGCGTTTTTTCGGGTGGCGGCACGGCCGCAGCCGCCTGGGGGGGCGCAGGGGGCCGCGCGGCAGGCAGCGGTGCTTTCTGCAAGGTGATCCATTCAATCCGCTGTTCCGGCTTGTTGGGCGCCTGGGTGGGCGTGAACACCAGCCAGGCGAGCAGCAAGGCGTGCGCGAGCAGAACGCCAAGTGCGAGGGCGAGCAGGGGGATGAGCCGAGGCGGGGGCGTCAGAGAGGGAAGGGTGTTCATTACGACAAGTCGGCGTGTCCGGGCGCTTTGAGCGGCCCCTGGGCCGGGCTAGGCCCAGCCCGCCCCCCGTGGGGGTCAAGGAAACTTAGGGCGGCCCAGCGTTTCCTTGAGACGCTGCGCAGACAAACCTCATGAATATAATCTGACAAATTTTGTGCGCCTGAAGTGTTGCCGCCCTGCGGTGACCCCCAAGGGGCGTGATGGTCGGGCAAATTGGCCTCACAGCTATTTGCGCGCCGCGCCCCAGATTGTCGGCCAGGCTGGCGATCCATTCCAATATCCGGGCGCTCACCGGAGAATTCTCATGCTGTCCATGCTGCCCAAAGCCGTTCTGGTTCTCGCCGACGGCTCGATCTTTCGCGGCCTTTCCATTGGCGCGAGTGGGCAGACGGTTGGCGAAGTGGTGTTCAACACCGCGATGACCGGCTATCAGGAAATCCTGACCGATCCCAGCTACTGCCGCCAGATCGTCACCCTGACTTATCCGCATATCGGCAACGTCGGCGCCAACGCACAGGACGTGGAAGCGGCCCAGGTGCATGCCGCCGGGCTGATCATCAAGGATCTGCCGCTGCAGATGTCGAACTATCGCGGCGAACAGACGCTCGACGCCTATCTGCGCCAAAACGGGACGGTCGCCATCGCCGGGATCGACACCCGCAGGCTGACGCGCCACTTGCGCACCGAGGGCGCGCAGAGCGGCTGCGTCATTGCCCTGGAGGCGGGGCAAGACATCACCGATGCCGTGATTCAGACGGCGCTCGATGGCGCGCGCGGCTTTGCCGGTCTGGCCGGTCTGGATCTGGCCCGCGTCGTCACCACGTCGCAACCCTACGAGTGGACGCAGACCGACTGGTCGCTGGAGCGAGGTTATGGCGACATGACCCAGCCGCTGCGTCATGTCGTGGCCTACGACTTCGGCGTGAAGTTCAACATCCTGCGCCTGCTGGCGGCACGCGGCTGCCGCGTCACCGTGGTGCCCGCGCAAACCTCTGCCGCCGACGTGCTGGCGCTGCGGCCCAACGGCGTGTTCCTCTCCAACGGCCCGGGCGACCCCGAACCCTGCGATTACGCCATTGCCGCGACCCAGAGCATCATCGCCGCCGATATGCCGACCTTCGGCATTTGCCTCGGCCATCAGATCATGGGGCTGGCCGCTGGAGGCAAGAGCTTCAAGATGAAATTCGGCCATCACGGCGCCAATCACCCGGTCAAAGACCTCGATAGCGGCCGCGTGTCCATCACCAGCCAGAACCACGGTTTTGCGGTGGACGCGGCCAGCCTGCCCGACACCGTGCGCACCACGCATGTCTCGCTGTTCGACGGCACGCTGCAAGGGCTGGCCTGGAAAAACAAACCGGCTTTCTGCTTTCAGGGCCACCCGGAAGCTAGTCCCGGGCCGCATGACATCGGCTACCTGTTCGACCGTTTTGTCGCTCTGATGGATCGCGCCTGAGACTGCCCATGGATCACATGTTCGGCGTCGTCAATCTGTGGACCTATGTGCTCGGGGTGATCTTCATCGTCCTGCTGCCCGGGCCGAACTCGCTCTATGTGCTGAGTGTGGCGGCGCAGCGCGGGGTTCGCCAGGGCTATCGGGGGGCGTTCGGGGTGTTTCTGGGCGACACGGTGTTGATGGTGCTGGCCGCAGCCGGGGCAGCCTCGTTGCTGGAAACCAATCTGGCCCTGTATCACCTGGTTCAAGCGGCGGGAGCGCTGTATTTGGGTTGGCTGGGCATCAATATGCTGCGCGCGGCCTGGAAGCGCTGGCATACGCCTGACACCGGGCTGCATGCCCAGGCGCCGCAGCCTCATGCCCACACCGCGCAGGCCGGAAAGAGGCTGGAAAACCCGTTTCAAAAAGCCTTGTTCATCAGTCTGCTCAACCCCAAGGCGATTTTGTTTTTTGTGTCGTTTTTCATCCAGTTCGTCGATCCGCATTACCCGCATCCGGCGCTGTCGTTTCTGCTGCTGGGCCTTATCGTCCAGTTCTTCAGCCTGCTCTATCTGTCGGTGCTGATCTTTGGCGGCGTGCGTGTGGCGGATGCCTTCCGCCGCCGCCGACGCCTTTCCGCGCTGACGATGGGCGCGACCGGGGCCGGATTTTTTGGCTTCGGCGTGAAACTGGCGCTGGCGGCTACCGCAAGAACACACTGATTTTTCACCTGATTCAACCGCATAAAGAGACTCGCCCATGCCCAAGCGCAGCGACATTAAAAGCATTCTGATCATCGGGGCCGGCCCCATCGTCATCGGCCAGGCCTGCGAGTTCGACTACTCCGGCGCCCAGGCCTGCAAGGCGCTGCGCGAAGAGGGCTACAAGGTCATTCTGGTCAACAGCAATCCGGCGACCATTATGACCGACCCGGAAACGGCCGATGTCACCTATATCGAGCCCATCACCTGGCAGGTGGTCGAGACCATCATCGAGAAAGAACGGCCCGACGCCATCCTGCCGACCATGGGCGGGCAGACCGCGCTGAACTGCGCGCTCGATCTGCACCACAACGGGGTGTTGGGCAAGTACGGGGTGGAGCTGATCGGCGCCAAGCCCGCAGCCATCGACATGGCCGAAGACCGTCAGAAGTTCAAGCAGGCCATGACCCGCATCGGTCTGGGTTCGGCGCGTTCGGGCATTGCGCATACCCTCGAAGAGGCTTGGGGCGTGCAGAAGACCATTGGATTTCCGGTCATTATCCGACCCAGCTTCACCCTGGGCGGAACTGGGGGCGGCATCGCCTACAACCCTGAGGAATTCGAGACCATCTGCAAGCGCGGCATCGAGGCGTCGCCCACCAGCGAACTGCTGATCGAGGAATCGCTGATCGGCTGGAAAGAGTTCGAGATGGAAGTGGTGCGCGACAGCGCCGACAACTGCATCATCGTCTGCTCGATCGAAAACCTCGACCCGATGGGCGTGCACACCGGCGACTCGATCACCGTCGCCCCGGCGCAGACCCTGACCGACAAGGAATACCAGATCATGCGCAACGCCAGCATCGCGGTGCTGCGCGAGATCGGGGTCGATACCGGCGGCTCCAATGTGCAGTTCGCGGTGAATCCCAAGGACGGACGGCTGATCGTCATCGAGATGAATCCGCGGGTGAGCCGGTCTTCGGCGCTGGCGTCCAAGGCCACGGGCTTTCCGATCGCCAAGATCGCCGCCAAGCTGGCGGTCGGTTACACCCTCGACGAGCTGCGCAACGACATCACCGGCGGCGTCACCCCGGCCTCGTTCGAGCCGACCATCGACTACGTGGTCACCAAGGTGCCACGCTTCGCCTTCGAGAAATTCCCGCAAGCCGACTCGCGTCTGACCACGCAGATGAAGTCGGTCGGCGAAGTGATGGCCATGGGCCGCACGTTTCAAGAGAGTTTCCAGAAGGCGCTGCGCGGGCTCGAAGTGGGCGTCGATGGCATGAACGAAAAGACGCAAGACCGCGAGGTGCTGGAGAAGGAGCTGGGCGAGCCCGGCTCCGAGCGCATCTGGTATGTCGGCGACGCGTTCGCGCAGGGCATGAGCCTGGACGAAGTGCACCAGCTCACCCGCATCGACCCGTGGTTTCTGGCGCAGATTCAAGACATCGTGCAGACCGAGCTGGAGCTGGAGCGCAACTTCACCCTCGACCAGCTCGATCGCGAGCATCTCTACGCGCTCAAGCAAAAGGGCTTCTCTGATCGCCGCCTTGCCAAGCTGCTGCACACCACCGAGACGGCGGTGCGCAACCGCCGCCGTTCGCTGCAGGTGCGGCCGGTGTTCAAGCGGGTCGATACCTGCGCGGCCGAGTTCGGCACGCAAACGGCTTATCTCTACTCGTCCTACGACGAAGAGTGCGAAGCCGCGCCTACCACGCGCAAAAAAATCATGGTGCTCGGCGGCGGGCCCAACCGCATCGGCCAGGGCATCGAGTTCGACTATTGCTGCGTGCACGCGGCACTGGCCATGCGGGCCGACGGCTATGAAACCATCATGGTCAACTGCAACCCGGAGACGGTGTCGACCGATTACGACACCTCCGACCGACTGTATTTCGAGCCGCTCACGCTGGAAGACGTGCTGGAAGTCGTCGATAAGGAGCGGCCGACGGGTGTGATCGTGCAGTATGGCGGGCAGACGCCGCTCAAGCTCGCACTCGATCTTGAAGCCAACGGCGTGCCCATCATCGGCACCAGCCCGGACATGATCGACATGGCCGAAGACCGCGAGCGCTTTCAGCACTTGGTCGAACAACTCGGCCTGCTGCAGCCGCCCAACCGCACCGCGCGCTCGGAAGCTGAAGCGCTGACCAAGGCTGAGGAAATCGGCTACCCGCTGGTGGTGCGTCCCAGCTATGTGCTGGGCGGCCGCGCCATGGAAATCGTGCACGAACAGCGCGACCTCGAACGCTATATGCGCGAAGCGGTGAAGGTGAGTCACGATTCGCCGGTGCTGCTCGACCGCTTTTTGAATGACGCCATCGAATGCGATGTCGATGCCATCTGCGACGGCACTGAGGTGTTCATCGGCGGGGTGATGGAACACATCGAGCAGGCCGGTGTGCACAGCGGCGACTCGGCCTGCTCGCTGCCGCCATACTCTCTATCGGCCGCCACGGTGGCACGCATCAAGGAGCAGACCGTCAAGCTCGCGCATGGCCTCAAGGTCGTCGGCCTGATGAATGTGCAGTTCGCCATTCAGCAGCTCGACGGGGAGGATCGCATCTTCCTGCTGGAAGTGAACCCGCGGGCTTCGCGCACCGTGCCCTTTGTCTCCAAGGCCACGGGGTTGCAACTCGCCAAAATCGCCGCACGCTGCATGGCCGGCCAGACGCTGGCGCAGCAAGGCATCACGAGGGAAATCACGCCGCCCTACTACTGCGTGAAAGAGGCGGTGTTTCCGTTCAACAAATTCCCGGGTGTCGATCCCATCCTCGGGCCTGAAATGAAATCGACGGGCGAAGTCATGGGTGTGGGCCGAACCTTTGGCGAGGCCTTCGTCAAGTCGCAGCTCGCGGCCGGTACCCGCCTGCCCGATCCGCAGGCCGGCGGCAAGGTGTTCCTGTCGGTCAAGCAAAGCGACAAGCCGGACGCCGTTGAAGTCGCGCGTCAGTTGGTGGCCATGGGTTTTGGCGTGGTGGCTACCCGCGGAACCGCGGCCGCCATCGCCGAGGCGGGGGTGGAAGTGCAGGTGATCAACAAGGTCACCGAGGGGCGCCCGAATATCGTGGACATGCTCAAGAGCAACGAGATCGTGCTGGTGATCAACACGGTGGAAGAGCGCCGCAATGCCATCACCGACTCGCGCGCCATCCGCACTTCGGCACTGGCCGCGCGGGTTACGACCTACACCACCATTTCCGGCGCACTTGCCGCGGTCGAGGGGATGAAACAACTGCAGAAAATCGCGGTTTACCCCTTGCAATCATTCGCAAACGCGTAAAATCAGTTCCATCTGAGCACCGCACCCAGGCGATTCGACGCCGCAGGCTGCGGTGCTCGTTTTTTTCCTGGTTAAACGGAGGCCCAATCATGGCGACCCCCATGACGCGCAAAGGCGCGGAACAACTCAAGCAAGAACTGCATCGTCTCAAGACCATCGAGCGACCCGCGGTGATCCAGGCCATCGCCGAGGCGCGTGCGCAAGGCGATTTGTCTGAAAACGCCGAATACGACGCGGCCCGCGACAAGCAGGGCTTTATCGAAGGCCGCATTGCCGATATTGAAGGCAAGCTCGGCACAGCGCAGATCATCGATCCGAGCGAACTGCAGGCCGACGGCCGCGTGGTGTTCGGCGCTACGGTGGAACTAAGCGACGAATCCAGCGGCGACGAAATCACCTACCAGATCGTGGGCGATGACGAAGCCGATCTCAAGCAGGGACGCATTTCCATCAACTCCCCCATCGCTCGGGCGCTGATCGGCAAAGAGTCCGGTGAAGTTGCGCAGGTCGCCGCGCCAGGTGGCGTGCGCCACTACGAAATTCTTGCCGTGCACTACCGATGAGCAGTCTGCGCACCCGCTGGTTTCTCGCCGCGCTCTGGCTGGGCGGCATGGTGGCCGTCGGCCTTATCGGCGCACCTACGGCGTTCGCCACGGTGCCCGAGAAAATGATCGCCGCCGCCGTGGCCAGTCGCATGTTCTACCTCATGGCGCTGGCCGCAATCGTTTTCGGCGTGCTGATTGTCGCGCTCGAACGGTTTGCCGACAAAAGGGCGATGTCGGCGGATCTGCTGCTGCCGCTGGGTGGCGTGTTTTTTGCCGTCCTGGGCGAGTTCGGCGTGGTGCCTCGGTTGCTGCAGGCCGCCTATAGCCATTCGCCGCAAGCAGGCATGTGGCACGGTATTGCCAGTCTGGTGTTCGCCCTGCAGGCCCTGTGCGTGGCGGCGTATGTGTGGCGGCTGCCAACACGCCGCAAAACGGCCTGAAACCTCTTTTGAACGCGTTTCAGCCGCGAGACGATTTTTTCACGCTGGTCTGGCGCGGCTTGGCGCGCTTGACCTTGCCCGTGGCCGAAAGGCGCTGATTGCCCAGCAGGGTGATGCGCTTGACCTTGGCCCGGTGTGTCGGGCTGCTGGCAGGCACGACCACTTTGACGGTGCGGGGCGATTTGCCGCGCTTGGCAACTAGAGTTTCTTCTCCAGGCGCCTGCCGGGTTTCTTTCGGGCGTGGCCGGTACAACACCAGCAGTTTGCCGATCGCCTGCACAGGAGCGGCGCCCAGCGTGTCACAGATGGTGTGTTGCATGGCCAGGCGCGCCGCGGCATCGTCACCGAACACGCGCACCTTGATGAGTTCGTGCGCCTTGAGCGCCACGTCGATTTCCGCCAGATTGGCCGGATTGAGCCCTTGCTCGCCGATCATCACGACGGGTTTGAGCCCATGTGCCTGGGCGCGCAGGCTGCTGCGAAAGGGCGGAGTGAGTTCCAATGGGGTCATGATTGCCAAGCGCGGTGCAACATCTTTGTGCGCGCATTCTGAAGTCTTAATCCGCTATTGTCCTTGAAGAACCCATGTCGAGTGCGAAGAAAAACAAATTCAGCAAAGCCTGGCTGCAGGATCATCTCAACGATCCCTATGTGAAAATGGCGCAGCGTGAGGGCTATCGAGCCCGCGCCGCCTACAAACTCAAGGAAATCGACGAGGCCGAGGGGCTGTTGCGGCCCGGGCAGATCGTGGTCGATCTGGGCAGCACGCCGGGCTCGTGGTCGCAATATGCGCGCAACCGGCTGATGCGTGGCGGCGCGGTTCAGGGCACAATTTTGTCGCTGGATTTGCTGCCCATGGAGCCCGTGCCCGATGTGCATTTTCTGCTGGGTGACTTCCGCGAAGAGGCGGTGGTGAATCAGTTGGAGGCGCTTCTCGAAGGGCGCAAGGTCGACGTGGTGTTGTCCGATATGGCGCCCAATCTCACCGGCATTCCGTCGGCTGATGCGGCCCGAATCGAACATCTGAGCGAACTCGCCCTGGACTTTGCCCAGCGCTGGCTGCAACCCCAGGGCGCGATGGTGATCAAGACCTTTCACGGCAGTTACTACAGTCAGATCGTGAAGGCTTTCAAGCTGGTATTCCAGCAGGTGAAGGCGGTCAAGCCGCAAGCATCGCGCGACAAGTCGGCGGAAACTTTCATCCTGGCGCGCACGCTGAAAAAGTCGGTTGCGTAAGCGCTCAACATGATTGCAGCAACCGCGACAGACTTGCTATTTGTCAAATTCGATCAGATTGACAGAATCAATAGCCCATTTTGTCGGATCGGTTTTCCACAATCGCTGCGCCCCGCCTCTTGAAATGCCTAAAATGCGCTGCATGTCTTGCATCTGCGCTTGCCCTGTTTCAGGAGGTTGGTTTTGAATAATCAATGGTTTTCCAAAATTGCGATCTGGCTGGTGATCGGTCTCGTACTGTTCACCGTGTTCAAGCAGTTCGATCGTCCCCAGCAGACCGCAGATGCCGTGAGCTACACCCAGTTCATGCAAGACGCGAAAGCCGGGCGCATCAAAAAAGTCATCGTGCACCAGAGCGGCATTCTGGACGTCACGACCACGGAAGGGCGTCGTTTCAATCTCACCTCGCCCGGCGACCTGTGGATGGTGGGCGATCTGGTGAAAGACGGTGTCGATGTCGTCGGCGCGCCGCGCCAAGAGCAATCGTTCCTGACGCAGATCTTCATTTCCTGGTTCCCGATGCTGTTGCTGATCGGCGTCTGGGTGTACTTCATGCGCCAGATGCAGGGCGGTGGCCGCGGCGGTGCGTTCAGCTTCGGCAAGTCCAAGGCCCGTCTGCTCGATGAATCGAGCAACAACGTAACCTTTGCCGACGTCGCCGGTTGCGACGAAGCCAAGGAAGACGTGAAGGAACTGGTGGACTTTCTCAAAGATCCGCAGAAATTCCAGAAACTCGGTGGGCGCATTCCTCGGGGCGTGCTGCTTGTCGGCCCGCCCGGTACCGGCAAGACGCTGCTAGCCAAGAGTATTGCGGGCGAAGCAAAAGTGCCGTTTTTTACCATCTCGGGTTCTGACTTTGTCGAAATGTTCGTCGGCGTGGGTGCGGCTCGTGTGCGCGACATGTTCGAGAACGCGAAAAAGCACGCTCCTTGCATCATCTTCGTCGATGAAATCGACGCCGTGGGTCGCCATCGTGGCGCTGGTCTGGGCGGCGGCAACGATGAACGCGAGCAGACCCTCAACCAGATGCTGGTGGAGATGGACGGCTTCGAGACCAATCTCGGGGTGATCGTGATCGCAGCGACCAACCGGCCCGACATTCTCGACCCGGCGCTGCTGCGTCCTGGCCGCTTCGACCGGCAGGTCTATGTCACGCTGCCGGATATCCGCGGTCGCGAGCAGATTCTGCAAGTGCATATGCGCAAGATTCCCGTGGGCACCGATATCCGGGCCGACATTCTGGCGCGAGGCACTCCCGGATTCTCCGGCGCCGATCTGGCCAATCTGGTCAACGAAGCCGCTCTGTTCGCCGCTCGCCGCAGTGCGCGCGTGGTTGAAATGGAAGACTTCGAACGCGCCAAAGACAAGATCATGATGGGTGCGGAGCGCAAGGGCATGGTCATGCCGGAAGAAGAGCGCCGCAATACGGCTTATCACGAGTCGGGCCACGCGCTGGTTGCCATGATGCTGCCCAAGACCGATCCGGTGCACAAGGTCACCATCATTCCGCGCGGCCGCGCACTGGGCGTCACCATGCAGTTGCCTGAGACCGATCGCTACAGCATGGATCGTGACCGCATGCTCAACATGATCTCCGTGCTGTTCGGCGGCCGCATTGCCGAAGAAGTGTTCATGAATCAGATGACCACGGGCGCTTCCAATGACTTCGAACGCGCCACGCAGCTGGCACGCGACATGGTCACGCGCTACGGAATGACCGAGTCGCTGGGCCCCATGGTTTACGCGGAGAACGAAGGCGAGGTGTTCCTCGGACGGTCGATTACCAAGACCACGCATGTGTCTGAGCAGACCATGCAGAAGGTCGATTCGGAGATCCGTCGCATCATCGACGAGCAGTACGCGTTGGCTCGTCGGCTGATCGAGGAAAACCAGGATAAGATGCACGCAATGGCGGCAGCCTTGCTCGAATGGGAAACCATCGACTCCGATCAACTGGCCGACATCATGGCGGGCCGCGAGCCCCGTCCGCCCAAGCTGCCGCCCAGCAGCGGCCCGACGTCCGCCCCGCGTACGCCCTCGGCGCCCGCAACCGGCGCTGCGCCTGACGCCCCTTCGGCGACGGCGGCCTGATTTTCGGGCTTCACTGGCGGTATTCATATTCAGCTCGCTACAGCGAGTTCAGCAACGGCCCGGTCTAAAACCGGGCCGTTTTTTTTAGGAATCATCTCCGATGGCAAGTCATTGGCAAGCAGGGCGCTTCACCCTGCAATTGCATCGGCCCCTGGTCATGGGCATCGTCAACGTCACGCCGGATTCATTTTCCGATGGCGGGCAGCATGCGGATGCGGTGCTCGCCTTGCGACATGCACAGACTTTGGTGGAGCAGGGGGCCGATATTCTGGATATTGGCGGCGAGTCGTCCCGCCCGGGCTCTCCGCGGCTGAGCCATGCGCAGGAATGGGCGCGCATCGCCCCGGTTTTACAGGAGGCCGTGCGCTGGAACGTCCCGGTTTCGGTGGATACTTACCAACCCGAAACCATGCGCCGTGCACTCGATCTGGGCGCGGACATCATCAACGACATTCACGCTTTGCAGCGGCCGGGCGCCCTTGAAGTGGTCGCCGCTTCAAAGGCCGGGGTCTGTCTCATGCACATGCAGGGCGATCCCGCCAGCATGCAGCAGGCGCCGCACTATGCGGACGTTTTAGGCGAAGTCAGGGAATTTCTGTGGAGCCGTGCCGCTGCCGCCGAGTCGATGGGTATCGACCGATCCCGCATCGCCCTCGATCCGGGGTTTGGCTTTGGCAAAACGCTGGAACACAATCTGACTCTTGCGAAAGGTTTGCCTGCTCTCGTGCAATCGGGTTATCCGGTGCTGGTGGGACTTTCGCGTAAATCGATGATCGGCGCACTGACGGGGCGCGATGTCGGGCAGCGCCTGCCGGGCAGCTTGGCCGCAGTGCTGGCTTGCTTGGCGGCCGGTGCGCAGATCGTGCGCGTCCACGACGTTGGCCCGACATGCGACGCGATTAAAGTGTGGAGCGCCATGCGCGCCTGAGTTCGGGCTTGCTCAAACGCGCACAACAACCGCATTACAACCTTTGGGAGAAGGAATGAGCAGACAGTATTTCGGGACCGATGGCGTCCGTGGCCATGTGGGCAAAAGCCCGATCGTGCCAGAGTTCGGCATGCGCCTGGGGCATGCCGCGGGCAAGGTGTTGCGCAGCCAGGGTGTCGGCCGGCCGACGGTGTTGATCGGCAAGGACACACGCATCTCGGGCTACATGCTCGAAGCTGCGCTGGAGTGCGGCTTCATTGCCGCCGGTTGCGATGTGGTGCTGGTTGGCCCATTGCCCACGCCCGGAGTGGCCTATCTGACCCGCGCACTGCGCCTTGATCTGGGCGTGGTCATCAGTGCCTCGCACAATCCGTTTGCCGACAATGGCATCAAGTTTTTCTCGGCGGGCGGCAGCAAGTTGCCCGATGTCTGGGAGCTGGAAGTGGAAGCAACCCTGCCCGAGGCCGAGGGCTGCGTGCCCTCCGAGCAACTCGGCAAGGCCCGCCGACTCGATGATGCCGCGGGGCGCTACATCGAGTTTTGCAAAAGCACGTTTCCCAATCACCTCACCCTCAAGGGCCTGCGGCTCGTGGTGGACTGTGCGCATGGCGCGGCCTATCACATCGCGCCCGCGGTGTTTCATGAACTGGGGGCCGAGGTCATTTCCATCGGGGCGCAGCCTGATGGTTTCAATATCAACAAAGAGGTCGGCGCAACGGCGCCGGATGCGCTGATTCGCGCGGTGCGCGCCAACCAGGCCGACTACGGCATCGCCCTTGATGGCGACGCCGACCGCCTGCAACTCGTCGACCGTCACGGTCGCCTGTTCAACGGTGACGAGTTGCTTTATCTGCTGGCGATGGATCGCAAGCCCGCTGGAGTAGTTGGCACGCTGATGACCAATCTCGCGGTGGAAAAAGCGCTTGAGCAGCAGGGCATGGAATTCGTGCGCGCGGCCGTTGGCGATCGCTATGTGCTCGAAGAACTGCTCGCACGCGGCTGGCAGCTTGGCGGCGAAGGCTCTGGTCACATGCTGCTGCTCGATCGGCATACGACAGGCGACGGTATCGTCGCCGCGCTGCAGATGCTTGAGCTTGTCGTGCGAACCGGTCGCAGCCTGGGTGAGCAATTGCAGGCCGTCCAACTGTTTTCGCAGACGCTGCTCAACGTCAAGCTGCCGCCCGGGCTCGACTGGAAAACACATGCCAAGTTTGCGAGTGCGCGCGCTGCCGCTGAGACTCAGCTCAATGGGAGTGGCAGGCTGCTCATCCGCCCATCAGGCACCGAGCCCGTGTTGCGCATCATGGTCGAACACCGCGACGCACAGGCAGGGGAGCGCATCGCTAGAGAACTTGCCCAGTCTCTTGGTTGATTGGGTCTGTTCCAGCATGCTTGACAACGTCATATGATTGTCACAATCAATTTCTACGATCCATTGTGTGGCAGAAAGCCATTTCTGAAACCCTCACAAGGAGAATGACACATGAACTGGAATCGTCGATCTTTTGGCAAGGCTGCGCTGGCCATTGCCGTCTCTGGTGCATTGAGCACCGGCATCATGACCACGGCTTTTGCCGCTACCAGCCTGACTGGCGCGGGCAGCACCTGGGTGTACCCCTTGGTGGTGAAATGGTCCGTCGTCTATGAGAAAGAGACTGGCACCAAGGTCAACTATCAAGGCATCGGGTCTGGTGGCGGTATTGCTCAGATCAAGGCCGGCACGGTGGCGTTTGGCGCCAGCGATATGCCCCTCAAACCTGAAGAACTGGAAAAAGATGGACTGATTCAGTTCCCTACGGCGGTTGCAGGCGAAGACCTGGTGTACAACCTGCCGGGCATTAAGCCGGGTGAGTTGATTCTTAGCGGCCCCGTCGTTGCTGACATCTATCTTGGCAAGATCAAGAAGTGGAATGATCCGGCGATCGAAAAGCTCAACCCCGGCCTCAAGCTCCCCAGCATGGATATCACCGTGGTGCACCGCTCGGACGGTTCCGGTACCACGTTCACTTTTGCTGACTACCTCTCCAAGGTCAGCCCTGAGTGGAAACAAAAAGTCGGTGCCAACACCTCGCTGAACTGGCCCACCGGGGTAGGCGGTAAGGGCAACGAGGGTGTGGCAGCTTATGTGCAGCGCATTTCCGGCTCCATCGGTTACGTTGAATATGCTTACATTCTCGAAAACAAGATGTCCTATGCCCGCATGATCAATCGCGATGGCAAGGTCGTGAGCCCTAGCCTCAAGGGCTTTCAGGATGCCGCTGCCCACGTTGATTTCAACAAGGCGCAAGACTTCTACGTCATTTTGACTGATCACACTGGCCCGGACACCTGGCCGATTTCGGGCTGCACCTGGCAGATCCTGAGCAAGAAGGCTCCCAAGGCGACCAATGAGGAAGTCACCAAATTCTTCACTTGGGGCTTCGAACATGGTCAGAAAATGGCCGAGTCGATTGCCTTTGGCCCATTGCCGACTAGCACGGTTGATGTCATCAAGACTTACTGGAAGAAAAACCTCGGCATCTGAGTTCGCCTGAGGTTGTCTTCAGCGTGATGGCTGTGAACCAGGCACTTTCAAGCGAAAAAGCTTTGGAGTGCCTGGTTTGTTTTATAAGAGATCAGAAAGTGAAATGACATGAGCGCATCCGGAGCGGTGGCAAACAAATCACTTGACCAAAACACTTCGGAGCAAAATCCTGCGAAGAAGATTGGCTCTTCTTTTGCAGATATTTTGTTCCGCAAGGGGACGGGTTTCATTGCCTTCATCGTAGCGATCGCTTTGATCGCCATCATGATTTCCCTCATTATCGATGGCTGGCAAGCCATCCACACCTTCGGTTGGAAGTTCCTTGTCACTTCAACCTGGGACCCCGTGACCAATGAATACGGCGCGCTGGTGTTTATTGTGGGCACGCTGGTCAGTTCGGCGATCGCCATGGTGATCGCAGTTCCGGTGAGTTTCGGTATTGCGCTGTTTATTTCTGAGCTGTCGCCAAACTGGATGCGCGGTCCGATTTCTGCAACGATTGAACTGCTGGCCGCCATTCCCAGTATTATTTACGGTATGTGGGGCTTACTCGTTTTTGCACCCCGGTTTGCAAATATAGAGCCTTGGATCAACAATAATCTAGGTGCAGTACCTGGAATTGGTATTTTGTTTCAGGGCCCGCCCATGGGCATTGGTATGTTGACGGCGGGTATCGTACTTGCCATCATGATCATTCCGTTCATCGCCTCGATTATGCGCGATGTTTTTCTGATTACTCCACCGCCCTTGAAAGAGTCCGCTTATGCGCTGGGTGCGACGACTTGGGAGGTCGCCCGTAATGTCATTCTCCCTTACACACGCACGGCGGTGACGGGCGGAATTTTTCTCGGCCTAGGTCGGGCGCTGGGCGAAACCATGGCGGTCACCTTCATCATCGGCAATGCCAATAACCTGAGCGCTAGTCTTTTGATGCCCGGTGCATCGATTGCTTCGGTTATTGCAAACGAATTCACCGAGGCGACCACAAGCTTATATAAGTCATCACTGCTCGCCTTGGGTTTGGTACTTTTTGTGATCACCGTTATTGTGCTCGCTTTGGCAAAGCTACTGCTGATGCGTCTTGAGTCCAGCCAAGAAGGCAAAAAATCATGATGTCGCTTTACACACGCCGCCAATTGATCAATAAAATCAACATGATTATTGCCGTATTGATGACGGCATTCGGAATTTTTTGGGTGATCTGGATTCTCTGGACCACCGCACGGTATGGTTCGCCAGCACTAAATCTTCACCTTTTTACGCAGGATACGCCTCCTCCGGGCGCAGAAGGTGGCGGATTGCGCAATGCCTTTGTCGGGAGTTTCATTCTTCTAGGTATTGCTTTAGTGATCGGAACGCCTATCGGCATTCTGGCGGGAACTTGGCTGGGCGAGTTTGCCGTCAAGCGCAAGCTCGGTGGGGTAGTGCGATTTCTTAATGACATTCTGCTGAGCGCACCCTCCATCGTCGTTGGTTTGTTCGCTTATGCAATTTTGGTCGATCCGTTAGGCCATTTCTCGGCGTTTTCAGGCGGTGTTGCTCTCGCACTGATTCTGATCCCGGTTGTGGTGCGCACGACAGATGAAATGTTGCGTCTTGTGCCCGGTTCATTACGTGAAGCGGCCATAGCCCTTGGCACGCCCTATTGGAAAATGGTGACCAAGATCACCTGGAAGGCCGCCTCTACCGGCATTTTGACGGGTGTGATTCTTGGGGTAGCGCGAATCAGTGGTGAAACGGCACCTCTGCTCTTCACAGCGCTAAACAATCAGTACTTTAGTTCAGATGTGTGGCATCCGATGGCGAATTTGCCTGTAGTTATTTTTCAGTTTGCTATGAGTCCTTATGCGAACTGGCAACAAATGGCTTGGGCTGGTGCGTTTGTGGCGGTGGTGTTCATCCTGATTCTCAGCCTGGGTTCACGGTGGTTGATCAGCCGCGGCGGTGTGAAATCCTGACCTGAAACTATCATATTGGAATTAATTATGGAAACGACTATCGCCCCTCCTCGCCCTTCCGTTACTCCGACCCGCCAATCTGGCCCGTCAGATAACCCCGTCAAGATTCAGACCAGGAAGCTATGTTTTTACTACGGCAACTTTAAGGCCATCAACAACGTCGAACTTGATATTCCAGGCAATCAAGTTACGGCATTTATCGGGCCGTCTGGCTGTGGAAAATCAACCCTGCTTCGTATGTTCAACCGGATGTATGAACTCTATCCGGGTCAACGCGCAGAGGGTGAAATTAATATTGATGGCGAAAATATCCTCACCAGCAAAAAAAATGTTTCGCTGATTCGCGCGAAAATCGGTATGGTGTTCCAAAAACCTACGCCATTTCCGATGTCAATCTATGAAAACATCGCGTTTGGCGTCCGACTTTATGAAAGTATGTCTCGTTCGGAGATGGATGAACGAGTCGAGACAAGTTTGACCAGGGCCGGTTTGTGGAATGAAGTGAAGGATAAATTGCAGCAAAGCGGCATGGGACTGTCCGGCGGGCAGCAGCAGCGGCTTTGCATTGCACGGGGTATTGCGATTAAACCGGAGGTCTTGCTGCTTGATGAACCGACTTCCGCGCTCGATCCGATATCAACGGGTAAGATCGAAGAGTTGGTCACCGAACTGAAGAAGGACTACACGGTCGTTATTGTGACGCATAATATGCAGCAGGCGGCCCGTGTTTCAGATTACACGGCTTATATGTATCTTGGGGAGCTTGTTGAATTCGGGCAAACCGATCAGATTTTCCTGAAACCCAAGAAGCAGGAGACCGAGGACTACATAACCGGTCGTTTCGGATGATGTGGTACTAAAAGTACTTCCATACTTCGGCAGAACCCTTGCCTCAAGCCCAGATAGTTCCAATAAAGGACTTCGTACCATGGATGACAAACCCCATCTGTCGACACAGTTCGACGCTGAAATCAACGCTGTATCCACCCGTGTGCTTGAAATGGGCGGACAGGTTGAATCGCAACTGGCGCAGGCTATCTATTCACTGCGCCACCTCGATGTCGAGGCCGCGCGCACCGTACTGCAGGTCGAGAAGCGGGTGAACCAGATGGAGGTGGATATTGACGCCGACATCACGCAAATCATCGCCAAGCGCCAGCCCACGGCGCGTGATCTGCGTTTGCTGGTGGCCATCTCCAAGGCCATCGCCAATCTGGAGCGGGCTGGTGACGAGGCGGCCCGCATCGCCCGCATGGCGCGCGACATTGTCGAATCGGGTACGCCCATGACCATCGGCATCAGCGATCTGCAGCATGCGTCTGATCTCGCCATCGAGCAAATGCGCAAATCGCTCGACGCCTTCGCGCGTCTTGACGAGAAGGCGGCGGTTGACATCGTCGAATCCGACTTCCGCATCGACGAGGAGTTTGATGGCTTCACCCGCAAGGTCATCACCTATGTGATGGAAGACCCGCGCGCCATTTCCACCATGCTCGATCTGATGTTCGTGGCCAAGGCCATCGAGCGCATTGGCGACCATGCCAAGAACATCGCCGAGTTGGTGATCTATATCGTGCGCGGCACCGATGTGCGGCACAACAAGGAAGCCTTCCGCGAAGTGGCGGGCTCGCTTGGATCCGCGCTTTGATTCAGCGTTTTGTTCTGAAAAGCACCCTGCCATGAGTCTGTCGAGCAATATTCTGATCGTCGAAGACGAGCCCGCCATCGCTGAATTGCTGGCGATGAATTTGCAGCATGCCGGCCATTGCCCCATTCGCGCTGGCAGTGCCGAAGAGGCGCTGCGGGTCATTCGCGACGTGTTGCCCGACGTGCTGCTGATCGACTGGATGCTTCCGGGCATGTCGGGCGTGGCGTTGGCGCGGGCCTTGCGCACCGATGCGCGCACCAAGGCCATTCCCATCATTATGCTCACCGCCCGCAGCGAAGAGGGCGACAAAGTGCAAGGGCTCGACGCCGGGGCGGACGACTACATCACTAAGCCGTTCTCACCCAAGGAGCTGCTGGCTCGCATTCGCGCGGTGCTGCGCCGTCGCGCGCCGCAGCTCACTGCCGAGCAGGTGCAGATCGGCGGGTTGTCTGTCGATCCGTCCAGCCGTCGCGCCTTGTTCAAGAAGCCGGGAAGCGAGCCTCTGGAAATCCGGTTGGGGCCCACCGAGTTCAAGTTATTGCACTACCTCATGGCGCATCCCGAGCGAGTGCACAGCCGAGGCGCGCTGCTCGACAAGGTGTGGGGCGACCACGTGTTCATCGAAGAGCGCACGGTGGACGTGCACATCAAGCGTCTGCGCGAAGCGCTGTCTCCGGTGCAATGCGCCGAGATGGTGGAAACGGTGCGCGGAGCGGGCTATCGCTTTACCGCACAGTCGCGCTCACCGCAGGTCTCGGCTGCCTGAGGTGGCCACCCTCAGGTAGCCACACCCACCCACGTCGCCGCTTGATGCCGCCTGGCCGAAACGGGCTTCGTCTGCTTTACAGTGTGATTCGATACAAGTACGACACCTGAGCGCAGCCTTTCGCTCATTTCCCCATGATCTCTGTCGCCTGGCGCATCTCCCTTATCCTGCTGCTGGTTCTGGTGGCCGCAGGAGTTGGGGCTTTGATCGACGGGCGCTCTGGCGCCATGGTGGCGGCGCTGCTGGTGCTCATCGGCGCGGTGGCGCGTGATTCCATCGCGCTGTCGCGATTGATCCGCTGGCTCAAGGCGCCCGAAGTGACACCGGTGCCCAATGGCTCTGGCGCCTGGGCCGAAGTGTTTTACCGGGCATCGCGTCAATTGCGGCTGTGGACGGGGCGTCTGGGCTACGAGGAGTCCAAGCTGCACCGCTTCATCGAGGCGCTGCAGGTCTCGCCCAACGGGGTGATTCTGCTCGATGAAAACAACCAGATCGACTGGTGCAACGCCACTGCGGCGCAGCACTTCGGTCTGGACGCGCAGCGCGATCTTCGCCAACATGCGGTGCACCTGATTCGCACCCCCGAGTTTGTCGCCTATCTCCAGGCGGCGCACTTTCACGAGCCCTTGCACATGCACCGCGCAGGTTCTCGGTCGCAGTTCACGCTGAGCGTGCAGGTCTTTCCCTACGGCGATCAGCAGAAACTGCTGCTGTCGCAAGACATCACGCAGCTCGAGCGCACCGAGTCGATGCGCCGCGATTTCGTGGCCAATGTGTCGCATGAGATCAAGACCCCGCTGACCGTGCTGGGGGGGTTCGTCGAAACCATGCGCGACATGCCGCTCGACGAAACCCAGCGCCTGCGCGTGCTCGACATGATGCAGACCCAGTCCGACCGCATGCGGCATCTGGTGGACGATCTGCTTGTGCTGGCGCGGCTGGAGGGCGATCCCTATCCTCCGACCGAAATGGTCATCGACATGCCGTCGATGATGACGCAGTACCAGAACGAGGCGCAGGCGCTGTCCGGCGGAAGGCATCAGATCAAGATGGAAGCGCGTACCGATCTGTGGGTGCGCGGTAGCCCGCAAGAGCTGCATTCCGCGCTCTCCAATCTGGTCAGCAACGCGGTGCGCTACACCCCGGACGGCGGCGCCATCAGCCTGGCATGGGACGCCGTTTTGATCGACGGCCAGCCCCGCTACGCAGAGTTCAGCGTGAGCGACACCGGTATCGGCATTGCCGCGGAGCATATTCCGAGGCTGACCGAGCGCTTCTACCGTGTCGATCGTGGACGTTCGCGCGAGTCTGGCGGTACCGGGCTGGGGCTGGCGATCGCCAAGCATGTGCTGGTGCGGCATCAGGCCGAACTGCTGGTGCACAGCACCCCCGGCAAGGGCAGCCGGTTTGTGGTGCGCTTCCCGGCCGCCCGGCTGGCCCCCGCAGGCACACCCTCTGCAGGACGTGCCGCGGAGGTTTCACCTAAAGACGGCGCGCTCAAGGCCGCTTGAAACGCCGTCTAATTTTTGCGTTCCATCCGCGAGTGCATCAGCACCTGATGGCAGCTCAGGCGGCTGCGTGAGCCGCGCGGACGGTGGTAATTGCCCTCGCTGTCCATCTCCCAGGCGTTGCCCGGGTGTTGCCACTGCATGCGCAGACCCTCGCGGATGACCTGCGCCTTGATCTTGTTGTCGAGCAAGGGCACGGCGATTTCGACCCGGCGAAGCAGATTGCGCTCCATCCAGTCGGCTGAGGAGATATAGACCTCGGCTTCGCCGCCGTTGTGGAAGTAGAACACCCGTGAATGTTCGAGAAAGCGGCCGATGGTCGAACGCACCCGGATGTTGTCGGACAAACCTTCTACGCCCGGGCGCAGCATGCAGGCGCCGCGCACCAGCAGACGCACCTCCACACCGGCCTGCGAGGCGGCGTAGAGTGCTTCGATCACGGTGGGTTCGAGCAGTGCGTTGATTCGCGCCCAGACGCGCGCGGGCTTGCCGCTGCGCGCGTGGTCGGCCTCGCGGGCGATGGCGGCCAGCACATTGGCATGCAGGGTGAACGGGGCCTGCCACAGCCGCCTGAGTTCCTGCGCCTGGCTGGAGCCGGTGATTTGCAGAAACACGCGGCGCGCATCTTCGCAGATTTCCGGGTTGGCGGTCATCAGGCCGAAGTCGGTGTAAAGCCGCGCGGTGCGGGCGTGATAGTTGCCAGTGCCCAGATGCGCGTACATGCGCAGCACCTTGCGGCCGGTGCCCTCGGCGGCTTCGCGGCGGACAATGAGCAGCATCTTGGCATGGCACTTGAAGCCGACCACGCCAAAGACCACATGCGCGCCCGCCGCCTCCAGCCGCGACGACCAGTTGATATTGGTTTCTTCGTCTAGCCGCGCCATCAGTTCCAGCACCACGGTGACTTCCTTGCCATTACGCGCCGCTTCGATGAGGGCGTCCATCAGCTCGGAATTGCCGCCGGTGCGGTAAATGGTCTGCTTGATGGCGACCACGAACGGATCGCGCGCGGCCGTCTTCACCAGATCGACCACGGGAGCGAAGGCATCGTAGGGATGGTGCAGCAGGATGTCGCGGGCCCGGATGCGGTCGAAGATCTCGGTATCCACGCCGGGCCAGTCTCGCGGCAGGGCGGGCAGATAAGGGCTGAACAGCAGTTGCGGCTCGTTGACGTAGTCAAGAATTTCCTGCAGTCGCACCAAGTTCACCGGGCCGTCGACCCGGTAGCAGTCTTGCGGCACGATATTGTTTTCGCGCAGCAGGCGGTCGATGACGGCGTGCGGGCAATCGGCCGCCACTTCCAGCCGCACCGCATCGCCGAAGTGCCGGGCGCGTAGTTCGCCTTGCAGTGCGGCGCGCAGATTGGTGATGTCGTCGTCGTCGATGAACAACTCGCTGTTGCGGGTAACGCGAAACTGATGCACGCCGAGCACTTCGAGTCCCGGAAACAGTTGCCCGGCAAACGCCTGCATGCACGACGACAGCAGCATGAACCCGTATCGCGCGTCGCACAACTCCGGCGGCAGGGGCACGACCCGGGGCAAGGTGCGCGGGGTTTGCACCACGCCCAGCTCGATATTGCGGCCGAAGGCGTCGGTGCCGCCGAGTTGCACGGCGAACACCAGGTTCTTGTTGATGACGCGGGGGAAGGGATGCGCCGGATCGAGGCCGATCGGCGTGAGCAAGGGCGAAACTTCGGTCTCGAAATAATGCTGCGCCCAGGCGCGCTGCGCATCGGTCCAGTCGGGCAGCCGGTACAGGCGGATGCCCTGCTTGTCGAGTGCCGGCAGCACGGCCTGTTGCAGCACGCGGTACTGGTCGGCAATCAGGGCGTGGGCGCGTTCGGAAATCTCGGTCAGGGCTTTGCTGACGAGCATGCCATCAGGCGTGCGTGAAGCCGGGTCGGCTTCCAGCATGTCTTGCAGGGTGGCGACGCGGGTTTCAAAAAACTCGTCCATATTGCTCGACACGATGCTGAGAAACCGCAACCGTTCGAGCAGGGGATTGGTGTCGTCGAGCGCCTGAAACAGCACGCGGCGATTGAATTCGAGAGTGCCCAGCTCACGATTGAGCAGGCGAGGTGCGGTGGCGGGATGGGACATGAATGACTCTGGCGGAAAAGCGACTGGCATTTTGCCAGTGCCGGGAACAAACCGAGCGAGAATGACGGTTTAGCATGAAATCTTGATGACATTTTTCAAAAACCTGTCATCAAACCAACGTTCAATTGCTGCTTATGCCCAACCTGCTCAATCAACACCTTGCCGCCGTCGATCTTGGATCGAACAGTTTTCGCATGCTTATCGGACGGGCGCAGGACAGTGCGGCGGGGGTGCAGGTCTATGCCATCGACTCCTTGCGCGAGCCGGTACGTCTGGCAGCGGGGCTGGATGACAAAAAGTATCTGTCGGAAGCCGCGCAGCAAATCGCGTTGCAAACCCTGCAGCGCTTCGGCGAGCGCCTGCGCCAGTTTCATCCGGACCGGGTGCGGGCCGTGGCCACCAACACGGTGCGCGTGGCCAAGAATGCGCCGCAGTTTCTGCAGCGCGCGCAGGCGGCGCTGGGGTTTCCGATCGAGGTCATTGCCGGGCGGGAAGAGGCGCGGCTGGTCTATATCGGTGCGGCGCATTCGGTCTCGGTGGTGCAGGGCAAACGCCTGGTGGTCGATATCGGCGGGGGCTCGACCGAGTTCATCATCGGCCAGGGCTATGAGCCAGGGATGATGGAGTCGCTCTACATCGGCTGCGTGTCGATGAGCCAGCGCTTCTTTCCGGGCAATCAGGTGGACGAGACCACCATGCGCGCGGCCGAGATTGCGGCGCGCAAGGAGATTCAGATTATCGCCGCCGACTTCAAGCGCAATGGCTGGAACCATGCGGTGGGTTCCAGCGGTACGGCGCGCGCCCTGGCCGACATGATCGGCGGCAGTGGCTTCAACCCGCCCGACCAGCCGGGCGACATCACCTTGCAAGGGCTGCGCGAACTGCGTCGCACCTTCGTGCGGGCGGGCAATCTCAACAAGCTGCGCATGGAGGGGCTCAAACCCGACCGCGTGCCGGTGGCGGCCGGCGGGCTGGCCATCATGCTCGGCGTCTTCGAGGAACTGGGCATACAGTCGATGGAAGTGACGGATGCCGCGCTGCGCTTGGGCGTGCTCTACGACCTGCTCGGGCGCGAGCAGTCGCAAGACATGCGCGAAGTCACCGCCCTGCAGTTCACGCAGCGCTACGGCGCCGATGCCCAACAGGCGCGACGGGTCTCGGAACTGGCGCTGCGGCTCTATGCGCAGTTGCGCCCCAACGCTACCGAAGCCGATCAGCGCCTGCTGCGCTGGGCCGCTCAGTTGCACGAAATCGGCCTGTCGATTTCGCACAGCGCCTATCACAAGCATTCGGCCTATATCGCGGCCAACGCCGATATGCCGGGTTTCTCGCGCGGCGAGCAGGCGGCGCTGGCGCAACTGGTGTTGACTCACACCGGCAAACTGAAAAAACTCAGCGCTACTGATCTTGAAAACATTGATCTCGACGCCGTCCTGGCGCTGCGTCTGGCGGTCATTCTGGCGCGCAACCGCACCGCGGTTGATATCGATGGACTGCATCTGCGTTACCAACCAGCCGGAGTCAAGCTCTCCGGCCTGCGGCCGCCGCTCGATATCGTCGCCCCGGAATCCTGGCTCAAAGGCAATCCGCTGACCGAATACAGCCTGCGGCAAGAGGCCGCCGAGTGGACGCGGCTGAACTGGAACGTCGCGTTACAAAGTCCTTCTTGATCGCGTCATGCCTGCCGCGTAATGTTTGAGCACAAGCCGCAAAAGCGGTACTGAGCTACAAACTGGAGCTGACGATGCAGATCATCCTCACACGGCATGGTGAAGTTGAAGGCATTCATCCCGAGCGTTTTCGTGGGCGTATGGAACTGGAGTTGACCGCACTCGGCCGCCAGCAGGCCAAGGCGGTGGCGCAGCGCATTGCGGCCGAGTTTTCCCCGCAGGCGGTTTACACCAGCCCGATGGGACGCTGCCGCGAAACCGGCGCCGACATTGCCGCAGCCTGCGGCCTGAGCGCACAGGTGCTTGAAGGGGTGAACGATCTCGACTACGGCCAGTGGCAGTGGAAGACGCACGAGGAGGTGAAGGCAGCGCATCCGCAGACCTACGCCTTATGGAAAAGCGCGCCGCAGTGGGTGCGCTTTCCCGGCGGCGAGTCGCTGCAGGACTTGGCGCTGCGCACTGCCGACGGCCTGAGGGCGTTGCTCTCGCGCCATGCCGAGCACACCGTGGTGCTGGTCGGGCACGACAGCGTCAACCGCGCGCTGCTGCTGCACGCGCTCGATCTGCCGCTATCGGGCTACTGGCGCATCACGCAAAAGCCTTGCTGCCTCAATCTGTTCAGCGTGGATGCACTAGGCAAGGTCGCGCTGCAACTCGTCAACGACACCACGCACCTGCGAGGCTTGGCATGAAATCCGGCGGCGATTCCCGGTGCCCGTTCTGCCAGGACATGCCCTGGGCGCTACACAACGAACTGGGCTTTGCGGTGTATGACCGCACGCCGGTCAACCCGGGGCATCTGCTGCTCATTCCCTTTCGCCATGTAGCCGACTGGTTCGACTGCACCCCGCAGGAACATCAGGCGCTGCTCGAACTAGCTGCTCAAGGCCGCGCTCTGCTGCTGCGCGAGCACCGGCCGGATGGTTTCAACCTGGGCGTGAATTGCGGCCGCGCGGCCGGGCAGAGCATTTTCCATGTGCATCTACACCTCATCCCGCGTTACGACGGCGACATGGCTGAGCCGCTGGGCGGCGTGCGCGGCGTGATTCCGGCGCGGCAGAAGTATTGAGCGATTGCATTTCGAAGCAACCTTGAGCGCCCCGGACATTGACCCTGCGCATTTCATGGCCTAAATTCAAATCAACAAACGGCGATGGAGTTCGCCGTGCAATTGCCTCAATAGGGGTTTCGCCCCAGGCTGATGACTCCTACCCATGTTCCGGTTGACCCGCTGCCCGTGCAGCGGGCGCCGCCTTCAGGGAGGAGTTGCGGATGTTTACATCCCCATTGATCAGGAGTGTCTTGCCGCAGGCGCAAGACGGGGCTTCCGCCCAGCGCCCTCGGTCCGCGCAAAAACAACTCATGCTTCCGCTTTGTTCGCAGCGTCTGTGTCTGCTGGGGCGTCGGTTCGTGCTTGCCAACATCTGAAAGGAGTTCCGTATGTCTTCGATCTCATCCTCTCTTCTTGGCCGGGTTGACGCGCGTCTGTCCCATCTTCCGCTGCCCTGCAGTGTGGTGCTGCCGGGCGGGCAGCGCGTGGGCCCGAGCAATGCGCAAATCGAAATGCGCCTGCGCGACAAACGCGCGCTATGGCACATCACCACCGGGCAGATCGGCAAACTGGCTGAAGATTATGTCGAGGGGATGGTGGACATTCTGGGCAATCTGCGCGACCTCATGCGCATCGCTCCGGTGCTGCTCGACGACGACCCGCGCAACGAGCCTTCGGCCGCCACCGCGCGGATATGGCACGGCTTGCGCCGCACCCTGTGGGAGCACAGCCACCACAGCCGCGAAAAAGACGCCGCGCAGATTCAGAGCCATTACGACGTGTCCGACGATTTTTATGCCCTGTGGCTCGATCCGCGCCGGGTGTATTCCTGCGCTTATTTCGCCGAGCCGTCGATGACCCTGGCGCAGGCGCAGGAAGCCAAGCTCGATCACATCTGTACCAAGCTCATGCTCAAGCCGGGCGAGCGCTTCATCGACATCGGCGCAGGGTGGGGCGGGCTGCTGTTGTGGGCCGCCGAGCACTACGGCGTGGACGCGACCGGCATCACCCTGTCGAAGAATCAGTACAACCATGTGAACCGGCTGATCGTCGAAAAAGGCTTGCAGGGACGAGTGCGCATGTTGCTGCAGGACTACCGCGATGTGGACGAGTCGCAGCCCTTCGACAAAGTGGCTTCAGTGGGCATGTGCGAACACGTTGGCCGCCCGAATCTGCCGCTGTATTTCAGCAAAATCCGCCGCTTGCTCAAGCCGGGCGGGCTGGTGATGAACCACGGCATTACCGCCGGAGGCGTGGACAACAGCCAGCTCGCCGGCGGCATGGGCGACTTCATCGAGAAGTACATCTTCCCGGGCGGGCAGCTCGTGCATGTCAGCGTAATGGCCGAGACCATGACGCGTGGCGGCCTGGAGCCGCTGGATTTCGAATGTCTGCGGCCGCATTACGCCAAAACGCTGTGGTACTGGGTCGATGCGCTCGAAGGCCATCTCGACGAAGCTCGCCGCGTGCTGGGCGAGCATGCTGAAAAGACCTTGCGCGCTTACCGGCTGTACCTCGCGGGATCGGCCATGGGCTTTGAGCAGGGGTGGATTTCGCTGTTCCAGATTCTTGGAAGCCGTCCGGATGGCGTGGTGGAAGACCGCATCGATTGCGACCGCCTGCTGCGGGCCCGGCAGTCCGAGTATCCGTTCAACCGCAGCTACCAGTATGCGGGCAAGGCAAGCGCAGGCTCGACAAACGCAGAAAAACCGCAAGTCGTTGCGGCGTCGGCCGAAGCGCAGACGGCGTAGTTGCGCGTAATTTTGCGAGTGCGGCGGTGCGGTTTCGCGCCACCGATGTCCACCCTTCAAGGAGAGGCCATGCCTGCTTCAGACGCTCTTATTTCTTCGATTCGCGCGCAGGAAATTCTCGATTCCCGCGGCACGCCGACCGTGAAGGCCACCATCACGCTGCAGTCGGGGGCGCGCGCCTCGGCGGCGGTGCCCTCGGGGGCTTCCACCGGCAGCAACGATGCGGTGGAACTGCGCGACGGCGACCCGAAGCGCTATTTCGGCAAAGGGGTGCGCAAGGTGATTGCCCATATCGAGGGCGAAATCGCCGAGGCGCTCAAAGGGCGCGACGTGTGCGATCAGGCCGCGATCGACGCGGCGCTCATCGCCCTAGACGGCACGCCCAACAAGGCGCGTCTGGGCGCCAATGCGCTGCTGGCGGTGAGCATGGCCGCCGCCCGCGCCGCCGCGCTGGTGCGCGGTGAGCCGCTGCATCGCAGCTTGTGCGAGAAGCCGTCGAACCTGCTGCCCATGCCCATGTTCAACGTGCTCAATGGCGGCCTGCACGCACCGGGCAGCAGTCTGGATTTTCAGGAGTTCATGCTCGTGCCGATGGGCGCGCCGAGTTTCAGCGAAGCGGTGCGCTATGCCGCCGAGACCTATCACGCCATCAAGGAGTTGCTGATCTCGCAAGGACATTCCACCGCGGTGGGCGATGAGGGCGGCTTCGCGCCCAAGTTGATGGGCGGCAATCAGGCGGCCTGCGAGCTGATGGTGCGCGGCATGGAGCGCGCGGGCTATCGGCCGGGAGAAGATATCGCCATTGCGCTCGATCCGGCCTCGACCTCGTTCTATAAAAATGGCCGCTACCACCTGAGCCGCAGTGGCAATCAGGTGCTCGACAGTCAGGAGATGGTCGAGCTGTATCAGGGCTGGCTCAACGTCTTTCCCATCGTCTCGATTGAAGACGGCCATGCCGAGGACGACTGGGCTGGCTTCGCTGCGATGACGCGCCAACTCGGCGGTCAGATTCAGATCGTCGGCGACGACAACTTCGTCACCAATACCCGCATCATCCAGCGCGGCATCGACGAAGGTACGGCCAATGCCTCGCTCATCAAACTCAATCAGATCGGCACGGTGAGCGAGACCATCGCCGCGGTGCGCCTGTGCCAGAAAGTGGACTGGGGCACGGTGATGTCGCACCGCAGCGGTGAGACCGAAGACGCCTTCCTGTCCGACTTTGCCGTGGCCGTGGGCGCGGGGCAGATGAAGTCGGGCGCAACGGCGCGCAGCGAGCGGCTGGCCAAGTACAACCGGCTGATGGAGATCGAAGCCGAATTGGGTGATCGGGCCGAATTCGTCAACCCCTACCGTTGAGACCTGGCATGACGGGCACGTCGGGGTTTCACAGCATCGTCTATCCCTCCCCGGAGCAGGAGGCCGCGCAGTCTCGCCCCGATCTTCGTGATGTGTTCCACGACTTGTTCTTAGAGGCGATTTTCATGGGGGCTTACGGCAGCTTTGCCCCGCGCGAAAAGCCGTCGCTCTATGTGGTCCATCAGGGAGATGACGAAGCACCCTATCGCGCCGAGGTGCTGGCTTTGTTGCAGGCGCTGTTCGGCACGCCCTTGCATGAGCTGAGCGTGGTGCAGTACCGTCAGGCCGCGCTACGCGACCTGAAACAGGCGCCGCTGCTCAAGGGCATGCGCGCGTTTCAGCGCGGCATGCAAGAGTTGCGCACCTCGCTGCGTCGCGCAGAAAAAGCGGATTACGCCGCCGAGGGGCAGCGCTGGTTTGTGGACGCCGCGCTGGTTTACGGCCATGCGCTGCAAGCCCTGCATCAGACGCTGGCCGGCGCGGAGCTGCAGTCGCAGGCGCTGCAATCCTTGCAGGGTCATGTCGCCGACTTGCTGGCCTCGCCCGCACACACCGAGCGCATGAAGGAAGCTCAGGCTTTGATCGAAGCGCTGGCGCAGGTGCGCTACGCCTTTCGCGTGGACGGCACCGCAGTCACCGTGCTGCAAGACCCGCAGGAGCCGGACTACAGCGCCACCATCGCCGATACTTTCGCGCGCTTTCGCCAGGGCGAGGTGAAAGACTACCGTGTGCAGTTCAACCCGGCTTCGCGGTTGAACCATGTGGAAGGGCAACTACTCGACCGTGTCGCCCTGCTGCACCCGGAGGTGTTCGAGCGGCTGGCGCAGTTTCGCAGCGCGCAGGAAGGTTTTGCCGAGGCCCGCATCGTGCGTCTGGACCGCGAGCTGGCCTGGTATCTGTCCTGGATCGATTACACCCAGCGCCTCGAGCGCGCCGGACTGCCGCTGTGTTTTCCCACCCTCAACCTCGAACAGGGCCATATAGACGCCCGCGAGGCCTACGACATGGCGCTGGCCTGGCAGTGTCTCGATGCGCAAAAACCGGTGGTGTGCAACGACATGGCGCTGCAAGGCGACGAGCGCATGCTGGTCGTCACCGGCCCCAACCACGGCGGCAAGACCACGCTGGCGCGCACCTTCGGCCAGTTGCACCACATCGCCTCGCTGGGTTTGACCGTGGCCGCGCACAGCGCCAGCCTGTTGCTGCCCGACCAGATGTTCACTCACTTCGAGCGGGTCGAAGACATCAGCAACCAGCGCGGCAAACTGCAGGATGATTTGGTGCGCATGCACCGCATTCTGGCCGCGGCCACGCCGCACAGCCTGGTGCTGATGAACGAGATCTTTTCGTCCACCACGCTCGATGATGCGCTTTGGCTGGCGCGGCACATCATGGCGCGGCTCGCCGCCATTGGCGCGGCCTGCGTGTTCGTCACCTTTCTCGACGAGCTCTCCACCTTTGATGCGCACACCGTAAGCATGGTGGGCACGGTCGATGCCCAAGACCCGACCCTGCGCACCTTCAAAGTGGTGCGACGCGCCGCCGATGGCAAGTCTTACGCGCTGGCGCTGGCGCAGAAATTCGGCGTCACCCGGCAGCAACTGCTCGAACGCATTCCCACATGAAAGCCCATCTGCTGTTTCCCGATCGTGACTTCGATCCCAAGGCCGATCCGCCGCCGCAATGGCCCGAGCTGGCGCAAGACCTGGAGGTCGATACCCTGCTGGGCGCAATGACCGAGGGTGACGCTTTTTTGCTCGACGTGGCGGCGCGCACCCTCATGGCCGCCAGCGGCGCAGGCGATGCCCGCGTCATCTCCTACCGGCAGTCCGCATTGCAGGATGCGCTCAATCATCCCGAACAGATGAGGGCGCTCTACGCGCTGGTGGTTGAAGCCATCGACAGCCGCAAGAAGCATCTGTTCGGCCTGGGGCTGTTCGGGCGTTATCCAAGCTTCAATCTGCGCGGCGCGGTCGAGCTGCTGCAGACCTTTGTGCAATACCTGCGCCGCTTGCGCCAGCAGGCTGATGCGCTGAGCGGCAGCTTCCGCTCCGAGGCCTTTGGCACGCTGTTCGAAAGCCTCAAACGCGACATCAGCGATGACTATTTCGATACGGTGCAGGAGCATCTGGAGACGCTGCGATTCCGGCATGGCGTGCTGCTCAGCTCGGGCCTTGGCCCGGGCAATGCGGGCAGCGGCTACGTGCTGCATGCGGGCAATGGCAGCCGTCCCGGCTGGCTGGCGCGGCTGCTGCACCAGGCCCCGCCGCAATACACCTTCCGCCTGGCCGAGCGCGACGAGGCGGGCGCGCAGGCGCTGTCTGAACTGGTCGATCGCGGCATCAACGACGTGGCCAACGCCATGGCGCAGGCCACCGATCATGTGCTGAGTTTCTTTGAACTGCTGCGCGCCGAACTGGGCTTTTACGTCGCCTGCCTCAATCTGCAACAGCGGTTGGCGGCGCTGGACGTGCCGGTGTGCATCCCCACGTTCAAGCCGATCGGCGCCTTGCAATTGCGCACGCAGGCGCTGCGCGACCCCACTCTGGCACTTACCCTGCAGCGCGCCCCGGTGGGCAATACGCTCGATGCAAACGGCAAGAACCTGATCGCCGTGACCGGGGCGAACCAGGGCGGCAAGTCCACCTTTCTGCGCTCTGTCGGGCTGGCTCAGCTCATGCTGCATGCCGGTCTGTTCGTCGCGGCCGAATCGTATGGCGGCGAGCTGGCCAGCGGTCTGTTCAGCCACTACAAGCGCGAAGAAGATGCCGGCATGCAGGGCGGCAAACTCGACGAAGAGCTCGACCGCATGAGCGTGATTGCCGATCAGATTCGCCCCGGTGCGCTCTGGCTGTCGAACGAATCGTTTGCCTCGACCAACGAGCGCGAAGGCTCCGAACTGCTGCTGCAGGCGGTCGATGCGCTGCGTCAGCGCGACATCAAGGTGGCGCTGGTCACGCACCTGTTCGACGCTGCAAGACGGCTGCAAGGCCAGAACGCCGATCAGGTGCTGATGCTGCGCGCCGAACGCCGCGACGACGGCAGCCGCAGCTTCCGGCTTGAGGCGGGCGATGCCCTGCAGACCAGTTTTGGCGCCGATCTTTACGCCGAAGTCTTCGGGCCGGATGAATCCTGATCGTTCTGTAAATCGGCCTTGTCCGCTTGGCGATGGGTTTGAAGCAGGTACTGGGCGCGGGTACGCACGGCGTGCGCCGGATGCTGCTCAGCCAGCCGCTGCAACGCGGCTTTGAGCCGCGGGTCGGCCGTGGGCATCTCGGCCAGGCTATGCAGGATTTCTAGCCCCTCGATCACATCACCGTCATGCTCCAGCGCACAGTCGGCCAGCGCCCCGATGGTGTGCGGATCGGCCTGTTTGCCCAGCGCGATGATGGCGCCCATGCGCGTTTCGCTCAGGGGATGGTGCAGGGCGTGGATCAGGCGGTCGGGGTAGGGCGTGTGCCGCGCGTAATCGTCGAGGTTGGTGCCGCAGTCGGGGCAGACCTGGGCATCGAGCGGAATTTCGGCAAAGCACCAGGTGCAATACTGAAAAGCGCTGCGCTCGCCCATGACGTGCTCCAGTGGTCAGAAGGTGATGCGCCGGTCGCTCACGTCGAAGTAATGCCGCGCATGCGCCACCAGTTGATTGTTCGAGGGATGGTCGACCGTTTCCACCGCGATCACCCGATCAAACACCTCCGGGTCGTGGCTGTGCAGGTGTTTGATGAGCCACAGCTTGGCCTGCCCCGGCCCGGTAATCAGAATTTCATGCGCGTCGCGCAGAGACTCTGCTACGGAGTGGTAGAAATGTTCATCTTCCTGCGCCTTGCCCGAGCCGATGGTGTTGGCCTTGTGATGCAGATGTTGATGCGGGTGCGGCGAGTGCACGATGGATTCGCGCACATGTTCTGGATCGACGAAGAACACATGCGCCTCGTTGTGGTCGATCCAGACCGCGGCGTGTTTCGAAGGATTCATGGCATTCGCGGCCTAGGCCGCGCCTCTGACATAAAAAGAGAAAGCGGGAAAAAAGCGGTCCGGCCCTGAGCCGGACCGCAAGGCTGAAATCAGTTGCAGCCGCACTGCGCCGACCAATAGACGATGTGGCCCGGCGGCACCATTTCCTGAATCCGCGGCAATACCGACTCGACCACCTCGGGTTCGTCATAGAACTCCAGCACCAGCGGCAGATGCACGTTCAGCCGCAGCAGGTCGTCGGCATGCACTTCGCCCTTGCTGCCGAACCCGGCCACGCCGCGAAACACGGTGACGCCGTGCACTTTGTGCTGTTCGTGCAGCAGCTTGAAGATCGAGCGCATCAGGTCGTGGTGATCGGTGTCCTTGTCGCCCTCTTTGATATAGACGCGAACCATGGTGACGGATTTGGCGCTCATGCTGAGACTCCCATATTGCGTGACAGATAGGCGCCAAACATGGCCGCTGCAACAGACAGCACAACCGAGGCGCCGATGTACAACCCGGCCTTCACCATCTCGCCGTTTTCAATCAGATTGAGCGATTCCAGGGAGAAGGTCGAGAAGGTGGTGTAGGCCCCCAGGCCGCCGGTGAGAATGCCAGTGCGCAGCTCAGGGCTGAGGTTGATGCGTTCCAGGGTTTCGAAAAACAGAAAGCCCATCAGGAATGAGCCTAGTACGTTGATCGACAGCGTGGCAAAAGGGAACGAGCGTCCCAGCACGCCCTGAACGACGATGCTCTGGCCGTAGCGCGCAAACGCGCCGATGATGGCGAAGAGGGCGATGAAGACGTAAGTCATAGGGAACATCCAAAAAAGGTTGGAAGTGAAAGAACTGCCACGCCGTGAGACGCAGCCCAAGAAACGCCGCAGAAGCCTGACTCAGCCTGGACTCCACACCAGCACCAAGCCAAAAATCACCAGCAACAACACGCCGATATAAGCCAGATAGGCGTTCATCAGCCCGTTCTGCAGGAATCGCAATTTGCGCGCCAGCCATTGCACCGCATGAACCGCAGGGTTGAACAGCAGCGGGCCGAACAGCGGCGCCTGCGAATAATCGAACTGCAATTCTTTCAGGAAATAGGCCTTGCCCTCGAACTGCCGCGCCACCGCGTTTTGCGGCCGGTAGATGAAGTTGTAGAACACCCGCAGCGCGTTGGAGAACGACAGCGCTGTGGTCGCCCCGGCGTGCGCGGCGTAGTCCTCGCCGCCGCACCACAGCGGCGCACGGCGTACGGCATAGCGGCGCCGACCCCATACCAGGGCCAAAGGAATGAGGGCGAGCAAGGGCACGACGATCACCAGCATGGCCGGTGAGATGAATGCGAACCCGGCCGACAGCGGCACCAGCAGCCAGTCATGCGTCATCTTCTGCGGGGCTTGCGCGGCGGGCCAGGCCGAGGCGGCCATCTGCGGCAGCCAGAACACCAGACTCACCGCGAACGCGGGCACGGCCAGCCCGGTGACGAGCACGGCCCCGCGTTGCAGCGGCGTGAGCGCAGTCTGGTGTTTGCGGTGCTGCGCGGCGTGTTCCTCGTTCTGCCCGAGCAGGCCGACGCCGAACAGCTTGACCATGGTTGCCAGCGCAATGGCCGCAGTCAGCGCCATGCCGGCGCCAGCCAGCGCCAGAGCGATGCGCGAACCATCGGTCTTGAGGGTGAAGTCGTGGAACAGGCTCTGGAACAGATACCACTCGCTGACGAAGCCCGCGGTGGGCGGCATGGCGGCCAGACTCATGGCGCCGAACACTGCGCCCAGCCCGAGGGTGAGCGGCGCATGGCGCAGGATGGCGCTTTGCCGCAGGTGATGGTTGCCCTGCAGCGCGGCGGCGGCATCGGCACTGAGAAACAGCGTGCCCTTGGCCAGGCTGTGGCCCATGAGGTGCAGCATGCCCACTGTCCAGGCAAGGGCCGAGAGGGCGTCTTGCCCCCCCGCGCGGAAAATGAGCGCCGCCCCCAGCGCGGTGACGGCGACCCCGGCGTTTTCGGCGGAGGAGAAGGCGAGCAAGCGCCGCCAGTCGCTCTGCTGGAAGGCATAGAGAATCGCCAGAATGGCGGTGAACGTGCCCGCAGCCAGCACCACCACGCCGAACGCGGCCAGCCAGGGCGGATGGCCCATCCACTGCAGCAGCGCACGGCCAAGGGCGAAGTAGGCCGCATTCATCACCACCCCGGACATCAGCGCGCCGCTGGAGCCACTGCCGCTGCCGTAGGCGCCTGGGTACCACTCGTAAAACGGCAGCAGCCCGAGCTTGGCGCCGAAGCCCGCCAGCCACAGCAGGCCGAGGAAGAAGGCCGAAGCCACGCCCCACTGCGTCCATTGCAGCGCGTAGGTGCCGAAGGCCAGGCTTTGGCCCAGCATGAGCACGGCCAGCAGCAGCGCCACGCCGCCGACTTCGAGCAGCGCGAGCATGAACAGATTGTCGCGCCCGGCCTGCACGCTGCGATGGTCGGCCAGCAGCATGAGCGCGCCGCCGAAGCCCATCACTTCCCAAGCGATGAGAAAGCTCGCGCCGTCCTGCAAGCCATACAACCCGAGCGCACCGAGCAGCGACAGTGCCGCGCCAGCGGCCCAGCCGCGGGCGTGCCCCGTGCCGCCAAGCAGGCTGGCAAAAAAGGCGGGCAGCAGCGCGGGCAGCATCAGCCACAGTGCGGAGGCATCGGGTTGAAACACCACTGGCGAGTTGCCCAGCAGCAGCAAGGTCTGGCTGGCGCCGCCTTCGGGCAGACCCCACAGCGCGCCCAGCGCCGCCAGCACGCAGCCTGCCGCCAGCAGCAGACGGGGCAGGGCGGTGCCGATGAGCAGATCGGCCAGCAGCGCCAGCAACCAGGCCAACGCGGCCAAGCCGAAAGCGGTCAACGAGACGGAATCAGGCAGATTCATAAACGCCTCCGTGCACCCGCTGCGGGCTGCGCCGCAGCAGCAAAAGCAGCGCTTCGATCAGCGCCGCCGGGTTGGGTGGGCAGCCGGGCAGCCACACGTCCACTGGCAGAATGCCGTCCAGCCCCTCGTGGCAGGCATAACCGCCGCCATTGGTGCCGCCCCCGGTGGCGCAAGTGCCGGCGGCCATGACCCAGCGCGGCTGGGGCATGGCCTCATAGGTACGCAGCAGCGGCTCGCGCATGGCGGCAGTCACCGGGCCGGTGACCAGCAACAGGTCGGCAAACCGCGGCGAGGGTGTGAAAAAAACGCCCAGCCGGTGCAGGTTGTAGAAGGGGTTGAGCAGGGCCTGCAGCTCGCTTTCGCAACCGTTGCACGAACCGGTGTCCACATGGCGGATGTGCAGACTTTTGCCGAAACCTTTCATCGCTTGCGCGAGTTCGGCTTCTTTCGCGGCGTCGGGGTTCGTGGGGGCGGCTTGGGCGGGGTTGAGCAGATCGGACTTGTCGCGCACGCCAAACGCCCAGTCATGGCTGACGCTGAACGCGCTTTCCGGGCAGACCTCGGTGCAGAGCTGGCAACCGACGCAGCGGGCGTAATCGAGCTGAACCGCGCCCGCTTCGCTGCGCTTGATGGCCGAGGCAGGGCAGACCGCGACGCAATCGCTGCAGCCGCTTTGCTCGCTGGAACAGCGCGCGGCATCGAAGCGCGGCAGGCCGAGCACGCCCTCCTGCCCGTCCGGGCCGGGGCGCTCGGGCCAGGGGGTGGTGGCGCGGCCTTTTTGAAGGCTAAACCAAGTCCATACAGGCATGGCGGCTCTCCTCTTTCAGCGGTCAGCGCCCGCGATGGACAGGCCGAAGCTGGCTTCGTTGATGGCGTAATCCATCATGTTGCTGTCCTCCACAGTGAACGGAAACACCCGCCAGTTCGAGAACGACGGCTCTTTGATTTTCACGCGCTGCAGGCGGGTGCGGTCTTCGCTCAAGTGCACGGCGTAAAGCAGACCGCCGCGCGTGGCCTCCACCCAGCCCAGCCCTTCGCCCTGCGGATCGGCGTCTTCCATCACGTCGAAGCGCAGCACCTCGCCCGGCTTGGTGCGGCCGATGGTCTGACGAATGATGGCCAGCGATTCGCGGATTTCTTCCATGCGCACCAGTGAGCGCGCGTGGGCGTCGCCGCCTTGCTGCACGGGCACCGAGAAGCGCACCTTCTCGTAGTTGGCGTAGGGATGATCGCGGCGCAGATCGCGGTCCAGGTTGCTGGCGCGCTCGATCGGGCCGCAGGCGCCCTGGTCGAAGGCCACCTGGCGCTCCAAGCGGCCCGTGGTCATCAGCCGGTCGAGGTGGCTGCGGGTGTTTTCCAGGCGCTGCAGATAGCGGTCGATCTCGTCATTGACGCTGTCGAGCGCCTTGTCCAGACCCGAGATGTCGAGGTCGCGGCGCAGGCCGCCGGGGGTGATGAGCCCGCGCAGAAAGCGGCTGCCGGTGAGTCTGCCGTTGATCTGCTTCACCCTCTCTTCCAGCAGATGGCCTTCGGTCTCACCGACCTTGAGCGTGGTGGTCTTGGACAGATGGCCGAGGTAATGCAGATGGTTGTACAGACGCTCCAGCTCGGCCAGGACGACGCGCAGATAGCGGGCGCGCGGCGGTGGGCGCCAGCCCATGGCGCCCTCCACAGCCTGGGCAAATGCCAGCGCATGCGCCACCGAGTCGATACCGCTCACGCGCTCGGCCAGCACCGCGCCCGTCGCCAGCGTGGCGCCTTCAAAGCGCCCTTCCATCGCCCGGTGCTTGTAGAACAGCCGCGGGTGATAGTGCAGGATGCCTTCGCCGATGTAGAAAAACAAAAACTGCGCCGACTCGACGATGTCGGCCCGCACCGGGCCGAAAGGCAGACGCTGGATGTCCGGCCCCTGCACCTGCGGCACGATGGGCGGCAGCGGCGAATAGTCTCTTGCAGGGGCTGCGGGGTCGAAGCCAGATGCCAAGGGCGCCGGATCGCGCGGCTCGCCCTCGTGCAAAACCAGTGGGTTCGGCTCGGGATGACCTTCGAAGCGCAGGCCGTATAAGTCCATCATCTCGCGCTCGTACCAGCCCAGCAGCGGCAGCTTGTTGGCCAGCGAGGGCAGGGTGCGGTCTTTCGGCCGCACGCGCCAGACCTTGTAGGGTTGGTTCGTGCCCTGGTTGAGCAAACCGTCGGGCCGCCCCAAGGTTTGCTCGCCCCCTTGGGGGGCAGGCACCGCTTGCGGCGCCGTGGGGGCGCTACTGACGTAAATGACCTCCATGCCTCCCTCGGCGCAAATACAGGCGTAGGCCATCTGCATGCGGCCGTGGGCGCTGGGCGTGTCGCCCAGTTCGGTGAGCAGGCTGTCGGCCGCCGTCAGCAATTCGGCGGGGCTCAGGCGGGTGGTGTCGCAAAAACGCATGTCACACCCCTCCGAGTTGCGTGGCGATGCTCGCCAGATGATTCCAGATCGGCGGCAGCCACCACAGGCCGAGCAGCAGGATGGCGGCCAGCGCCACCGCCATCGGCGCCACATGCACGAATTTCAATTCCAGATGCGGCTCATGGTCGGGGCGCGGGCCGAAGAACATGGCGCGGAAGTGGTTGAGAAAGCTGATGAAAATGACAATGAGCAGCACCGCCATCCACCACACCGCCCAGGGGTTGGCGCTCTGCATGCCGCCGCGCAGGATGGTGAGTTCCGACAGAAATAGCCCGAACGGCGGCGCGCCCGTGATGGCCACCGCCCCGGCCAGCCAGATCGCGCCGCTGCGCGGAAAAAAGCGCAGCACGCGGCGAATCTTGGCGATCTCCTTGCTCTCATAAGCGTGCATCATGTTGCCAGCGCCGAAAAACACCAGCGATTTGGTCAGCGAGTGGTTGAGCATGTGATAGAGCGCGCCGATCACGCCCAGCGGCCCGCCGAAGCCGAAGCCCAGCGCGATCACGCCCATATGCTCCACACTCGAATACGCCGCCAGCCGTTTGACGATGGTTTGGCGGCTGATGAACAGCGCCGCCACCAGCAGGCTGAAGGCGCCCAGAACCACCAAGGTGGTGCGCGCCATCGTTTCAATGGACGTGCCTTGCAGAATGTGCAGATAGCGCACGATGCCCAGCATGGCGCAGTTGAGCAGCGCGCCCGAGAGCATGGCCGAGACAGGCGCCGGGCCTTCGCTGTGCGCATCCGGCAGCCAGGTGTGCATGGGGGCCAGGCCCACCTTGGTGCCAAAACCCACCAGCACCAGCAGGAAAGAAAGCATCAGCAGCAAGGGCTCGGCCTTGGGGGCGATGGCGGCGAGATTGGCCCAGGTCATGTCGTACACCGGGCCGAGGATGAAGGTGCCGGCCCAGTAAAACAGCACCGTGCCCAGCAGCGCCAAACCCAGCCCGGCGGAGACGATGACGATGTACTTCCACGCCGCCTCGATGCTTTCGGGCGCGCGTTGAAAGCCCACCAGAAAGGCGCTGACGATGGTGGTGAGGTCGATGGCGATCCAGTACAGGCCCGGATTGTTCTGCGCCGGGGCGAAGAACATGGTCAGCGCGAACGCCGCAAACAACGAATAGAAGCGGTGCAGCCGCGCCTGCTCGCCGTGCATCCAGCGCATATAGCCGATGGCGTACACGCTGGCCAGCAGATACACCATGGCCAGGCAGAACATCACCCACACGCCGAAGGTGTCGAGCAGCAGGTAATGGTTCAGCGCGGTGATGGGCTGACTGGGCGTGGCGATGAGCAACACGACGACCAGCACGAAGTCGATGATGGCCGCGGCGAGGTTGAGCGCTTCGGCCACGCGACTGCGACGCGACACCCAGCTCCCCGCCATCGCCAGCGCGGTGACGATCCAGATGGCATATAACGCGTTCCAGATCATCGCCTCACCCCACCAGCCTTGTGAGTTCGCGGCTGCTCGTGGTGCCGATTTCCTTGTGCAGGAAGCGGATCAGCATGCCGAAGGTGGAGACGATGATCAGCAAGTCGAACAGAATCACCATTTCCAGTAGCAAGGGCATGCCCGGCACCAGAATCTGCGAGCCTAGAAAGATGCCGTTCTCGATCACCAGCAGCCCGAGGATGGAACTCACCGCCTCTGCCCGCAGCACCAGCATGAGAAAGCCGATGAGCTTGAGCGAGAACATGGCGGTGAGCGCCAGCACCGCGATGTTGTCCACCAGATTCATACGCACGCCCAGCTTGTGCGCAAGCGCATAGGAAAACAGCACCAGAAAGCCGCCCAGCACGATGCTCGACGCCGGCTGCAGCAGCGGGGTGAACTCGCGGTTCTGCCCCAGCCCGTTGACGATGCGCACCAGCAGATAAGGCAGCAACGTGCCGCGAAACAGCGCGGTGAGCGCGGCGATGAACACCAGCTCCGGGTAATGGCCGGTGATGCCGATAGCTGCCGATAGCGCCGCGATCACCCAAGATTCCGCGGCGAACGCCAGAATGTGGTTCTTGATCCAGTGCGATCCCAGCATGACAAAAGCCAGGATGAGCGCGACGATGGTCAGCAGGCTGAAGAGCGAGGCCTGCACGCCGCCGAGGTGGAAGATCAGCATGGTTGGTCCCTCACACCTGACGCGCCACGATGGCGAGAATTGCCATCAGGAAAGACAGCGCCAGCGGCTCTTGATAGCGGTAGAAGCGCAGGCGCGACTGCGCGGTATCGACGAACACCATGATCAGCGCAACCACCGCCCATTTGGCCAGCAGCGCAAGGGTGGCGCCCAGAATGCCCAGCGCCGTGCCTTTGATGGACAAACCCCAGGGAATGGTCAGCACGTTGAGAAAAATGGTGTAGAGAATGGCCTGCTTCATCCACGACGCCCACTTCAGCAGCGCAAGCAGCGGGCCGGAGTATTCGAGGATGCGGGCCTCGCCGATCATGTAGATCTCGTAGTGGATGCTCGAATGGATGGGCAGCCGCTCGGTTTCCACCGTCAGCAAAATGAAAAAAGCCGCAACCAGGAACAAATGCGCCGGGCTCCAGAACACCGCCGCGCTGGCCACCAGCAGATGGTTGACCACGAAGGGCAGCATGGCCTGCGCCAGCAGGGTGATGCCGACGAACACCATGATCAGCGTGGGCTCGGCCAGAATGGAGAGCATGGCCTCACGACTCGACCCCAGTCCGCCGTAGGGATGGCCGCTGTCCAGCCCGGCGAGCAGGATGGCGAAGCCACCCAGGGTGAGAATGAGCCCGCCGCCGAGAATGTCGCCCATGTCGGAGAGCGGCAGCGGATAGTTGGTCAGCACCGGAATGAGAATGGGCACCGTGAGCATGGCCGAGAACGCCACGATGGGCGCGGCCCAGAAAATCCACGAAGCCGTCTGCGGCACCACGATCTCTTTGCGCAGCAGCTTGAACAGATCGCGGTAAGGCTGAAAGAGGCTGGGGCCGCGGCCGCGCTGCACCTTCTCTTCCATCGTGACGATGAAACCGTGCAGCAAAGGCGAGAGCAGCACAATGGCCAGTACCTGGCACACTTGCTGCAAGATGACGTCACCGCGCATGGCTCCTCCCTGTCGTGAAACGCAAGCGATTGCATGGCTTGCGGCAGGTAGGAGTCATTAGCTTGGGGGCAGCCCCACGCGGTTTTGGCGAACTCCATCGCCTAATGGTTGCTGTGCAGTCTAGGAGTTCAAACCGAAAAGGGTCAAGCTGACATCCGTTTCAAAACGAAAATATGGCGACCAAACTTTACCCTAGCGAGATGGCTGAATGATGCGGTCACAACCTCGCCACTGGCAATGCTGGGCCGCAGGCGCTACAAACTTAGAAATACACGCGGGAGACGACGCATGAACCGTAACGGCAACACTACCCAGCAGTTGATAGAGCCCAGCGAGGGCAACCGGATCGAGACCGACTCGTTCGGTCCCATCGAAGTGTCCGAGGCGCATCTGTGGGGCGCGCAGACGCAGCGCTCGCTGCAGCATTTCGCGATTTCCACCGAGCAGATGCCGCGCGAGTTCATCCGCGCCCTGGCGCTGGTCAAGCGGGCCTGCGCCGGCGTGAATGCCGAGTTGGGCAAACTCGATCTGCGCACCGCGCAGGCCATTATCGAGGCGGCCGATGAGGTCATTGCCGAACGCTATCCCGACGAGTTTCCGCTGGCGGTCTGGCAGACCGGCTCGGGCACGCAGACCAATATGAACATGAACGAGGTGCTCGCCAACCGCGCCTCGGTGCTGCTGGGCGGTGGCGTGGGTCTGGCGCGCAGCGTGCATCCCAACGATCAGGTCAATATGGGGCAGTCGTCGAATGACATTTTCCCCACGGCCATGCATGTGGCCGCCGCTTCGCAGACCGTGCAATATCTGCTGCCCGCACTCATCGCCCTGCGCACCACCCTGCAGACCAAGGCGGAATCTTTCGCCGACATCGTCAAAATCGGCCGCACCCATTTGCAGGACGCCACGCCTCTCACCCTCGGGCAGGAATTTTCGGGCTACGTCGCCCAACTCGATCTGGCAAGGCGCGCCGTCGACGCCGCGCTGGGGCCGGTCTATGCACTGGCCGTGGGTGGCACCGCGGTGGGCACCGGGCTCAACACCCATGCGTCGTTCGGCGTGCGCGTGGCCACCGAGTTGGCGCGGCAGACCGGGCTGCCGTTCACCAGCGCCGAGAACAAGTTCGCCGCGCTCGCCGGGCACGAGGCGCTGGTGTTCCTGCACGGCGCGCTCAAAACGCTCGCGACGGCACTGATGAAAATCGCCAATGACGTGCGCTGGCTGGCTTCCGGTCCGCGCAGCGGGTTGGGCGAGATTCGCATTCCCGAGAACGAGCCGGGCAGTTCCATCATGCCGGGCAAGGTCAACCCCACGCAGTGCGAGGCGCTCACCATGGTGTGCGCGCAGGTGTTCGGCAACGATGTGGCGATCAATATCGGCGGGGCTTCCGGCAACTTCGAGCTCAATGTGTTCAAGCCGCTGATCGCGCACAACGTGCTGCAAAGCCTGCGGCTGCTGGCCGATGCGATGAACAGCTTCGATCATCATCTGGCGCGCGGCATCGAGGCCGACCGGGCGCGCATCACCGAGTTGATGCAGCGTTCGCTGATGCTCGTTACCGCGCTTGCGCCGCACATCGGCTACGACCAGGCGGCGGCCATTGCCAAGTCGGCCCACCACAGCGGTAGCACCCTGCGCGAAGCAGCGCTGGCCTCGGGGCTGGTGAGTGCGGAAGACTATGACCGCTGGGTGCGGCCGCAGGACATGGTGAGAACCAGTTGAAGCGGCGCTTACTCGCCGAGGAAATGCCGCGCGTAGCGCCGGTTGACCTGGCTCAGACGCAGCAGTAAGGCGAAATCAGCCACGCCGAAGTCCGGGTCCCAAGCGGGAGCGCCGCACACTTTGGCGCCGACACGCAGATAACCCTTGAGCAGCGGCGGCGGCTCCACCGCGAGGTCTTGCCGCAGGTGCTGCACCGGCAGGGCGAGACGCGGGTGCACCCGGTCTTCGATCGCGGCCAGATGGCTTTTCTGAAGTTGGGCCCAGAGGCTGGCGGCGGTATGTCCGCCGCAACGCATCGACATGCTGGCGCAGCCGATCAGCGCATCGAGCCCGTGGCGTTGCATATAGGTGGCGATGCCGCTCCACAGCGCCATGATGACGGCGCCGCTGCGATAGTCGCGGTGCACACACGAGCGACCGATTTCGAGCAGGCGGGGCTTGAGGTGATACAGGCGGGTGAGATCGAATTCGGTTTCGGTGTAGAGCGTGCCCACGCGTTTGGCCTGATGCGGGGGCAGGGCGCGGTAGGTGCCGATCAGGCGTCCGTCGCCGTCGCGTACCAGCAGGTGGTCGCAGTAGGCGTCGAACAGATCGATGTCGAGGCCGGGCTCGGGCGTTTTGATCTGCGCGCCCATTTCTTCGACGAACACCTTGTAGCGCAGGCGCTGCGCCTCGCGCACTTCATCGCCATGACGCGCCCAGGCGACGCTGAGACTCTGCGAGGCTTGTCCGGCTGCGGCGTTCAGGCCCGCCGCGTTGTGCTCAGTGCGCCTGTCCAGCGGACGCGCTTGTTCGTCGTCGAACATTGTCTTTCCTCCATATCGGATAGGAGCCCCCAGGGCAGGGCTAGGCCCAGCCCGCCCCCCGTGGGGGTCAAGAAAACTTGGGTCGGCCCTGCGTTTTCTTGAGTGAAAGATAAGAACGCGCCGTGACAGTTCAGTGAAGGTCTCGTGAATTTGGTGTGACAGTGCAAGCAAGCTGACGAGTTGTGAGCAGGGCCTCAATCGCCCAGCAAATCCGGGCTGACGCAGGCGCGCAGACTGCGCTGGATGCCGACTTCGCGGCTGCGTTCCACCGCCCAGAGCAGGCCGCTTTTGCGCAATGAGAACTGCTGGTCGCAGCCGGTGATCCAGTAAAGCCCGGCGCGGCCGAGGATGGGTTGATGGCCCACAAGCACCAGCGCACCGCCTTCGCGCGGAAATTCGGACACCACCGAGAGCAGTTCCTCCATCGACGATTCCGGGCGCAGGCGCGGGTCGATCACCGGATAGTCGTTGAGATGCTGCGCAGTCTGGCGCGCTCGCTGGGCGGGGCTGGAGATCACCGTCCAGGGTTTGGGCAACTGCGATTTGATCCACCCGGCGACCTGGGCCGCGTCGCGTCGGCCTTGCTTGGTGAGGTTGCGGCGCAGATCGACCTCGTCGCCCTGCGCAGAGCCCGCGGCGTCTTCGGCCTCGGCGTGTCGCCAGAAAATAACGTGGAAATTCGGCATGTTAGACAGGGAAGTGAGTGTCATTTCAATCCTTGAAGGATACATGGCAAAAATGTCATCTCACTGTAAACCACACTGAAACACTCAGTATGCGTTACATCACAAGGCTCAAAATCGGAAATAAATCAATGCTGCATCACGGCGAGAAAGACCGGAATGGAGAAGGCGCCGAGTACGGTGGACAGGCTGACGAGGCCGGCCACGTAGGGGCCGTCACCGCCCATGCGGGCCGCCAGCACGTAGGCGCTCGACGCGGTGGGCATGGCGGCGAACAGCACCAGCACCAGAGCCTGCAGCGGCGGCAGTGCAAACGCCCAAGCCAGCGCCATCGCAGACAGGGGCAGCAGCAGGTGCCGGATGCTCAGAAACCACAGACCCACCGGCAATTCCCGGTGCAGGCCGCGCCATTGCAGACCGGCGCCCACGGTCATCAGCCCTAGTGCGATGGAGGCATGGCCGAGCCGATCCAGCGCGGGCACGATGGGCTCGGGCAGCGACAGGCCGAGGCTGTGCACCGTCAGCCCGGCGACGGTGGCGATTAGCAGGGGGTTGCGCAACAGTTCGCGCCAGACATTGCTTTGTGCATGACGCGCCAGGGCCCACACCGCCGCGACATTGCACAGCGGCACCCCCACGGCGATGAGCACCGCGACCAAAGACACCGCGGGCGGGCCGCCCACCCGATCGGCGACGGCCAGGGCAATGTAGGAATTGAAGCGAAAGGCGGTCTGCACGCCGCTGGCCACGCAACGTCGGTCGGCCTTGCGCGACCAGAAGGCCAGATACGACAGGCCGATGCCGATGAGCAGCATGGCCGCTCCCGCGATGACGAAGTCCCGCGTGTCGCCCAGACTGGCATGGCCGCGGCTGGTGGTGGAAAACAGCAGAGCCGGAAACAGCACGAAATACACCAGCCGTTCCACCCCGTCCCACACGCTGCGGTTGAGCGCGGTGAAGCGCATGAGCAGCAGCCCCAGCACGATCAAGATGAAGTCAGGCAGCAGGAGCAGGGCGTCGTGCAGCATGGAGTGAGATCAGAAGCAGCACGGGTGCGGCAGCCCACGATGGCGGGAGCCGCACCTATTTTCAAAGCCGCGAGTCGCGTCCTTCGCCGGGGTCGGAGAATTCGTCTGCGGCTTCGGTGGGGCGGCGCTGCACCAGCACCTTGTCGATGCGCTTGCCGTCCATATCGACGATCTCGAAAGTCCAGTCGCCCCACTGCACGATGTCGCCAGTGGCCGGCAGCCGTGCGAGCAGTAGCATGAGCATGCCCGATAGGGTGTTGTAGCGCTGCTTTTCCTCGTCGGGCAGACGGGCCAGGCCCAGGCGGGTCTTGAGGTCTTCCACGGTGATGAGGCCGTCCATCAGCCAAGAGCCGTCTTCGCGCTGTATCGCCCAAGGTTCTTCGGACGGATGCGACTTGAACTCGCCTGCAATGGCCTCCATCAAGTCCTGCACGGTCACGATGCCCATGGTCTGGCCGTATTCGTCGATCACCACGGCGGTGTGCTCGGGACTCTGGCGGAAGGTCTGCAGCAGCTCCAGCCCGGTCAGGCTTTCGGGCACGAAGGTCGCGGGTACGGCGGCCTTGCTTAGATCGTCGATACCCTCGCGGCGGATGAAACGGCCCAGCAAATCCTTGGTCGAGACGATGCCGACCACTTCCTCCAGCCCGCGTTTGACCAGCGGAAAGCGCGAATGCGTCGACTGCGCGATTTTGTTCAGGTTTTCGCTCAGCGGCTGATCGACGTCGAGATATTCGATCTCGTTGCGCGGCGTCATCAGCGAGGCGATCTGCCGGTCGTCAAGGCGGAACACATTGCGCACCATCTCGTGCTCCTGCTCCTCGATCACCCCGGCGTCCGAGCCTTCTTCGAGCACCTCGTTGATCTCGGCCTCGGTCATCTGCGGCATGGTGTTGTGGCGCACGCGCAGCAAGGTCAGCAGCAGGTCGGTGGAAATGGACAGCAGCTTGACGAAGGGCGCCGCGCCGCGGGCGATCCAGGTCATGGGCCGCGCCATCACCATGGCGATGCGCTCGGGCGCGAGTTGCCCCAGCCGCTTGGGCACCAGCTCGCCAATGACGATGGAGGCGAAGGTGATGATCAGCACCACGATAGCCGTGGCCGACACCCCGGCAAACTTGGGCAGCAGACCCAGCGAGATCAGCCAGTTGGCCACCGGCTCGGAAAACGCCGCCTCGCCCAAAATACCGTTGAGCACACTGATGGAGGTGATGCCGATCTGCACCGTGGACAGCAAGCGCGTGGGCTGCTCGGACAGATGCAGCGCGGTGCGGGCGTTTTCATTGCCGGCCTCCGCCAGCGCGGTCAGGCGAGCACGGCGCGCCGTGACCAGCGCGATCTCCGACATGGCGAACAGACCATTGAGCAGAATCAGACCGAACAGAATCAGCACTTCCATGACGGGCGCTCCAGAGCGGACGAAACACGGAAAAAAGCAGTCGCCTGTGCAGCGGCCCAGCGAAGATGCAAAGAGGCACAGGGCAAGATCGGGCAGGCGGGGCGGCGGGTGCGCAAGGGCTGCGCAGAGCGCTGGGCGGTGGTTGCAAACCCGGCACAGAGCTTAGGGAACAAAGGGCCGGGTAACAAAGACGCAGGGTCAGGATCCAAGGAGTGGGTGTCGGAGCGGGCTGGCATTCGGCCTATGCTTCACGTTGGTTTGCGCAGCGGGCTGATCGCCTACGCAAACCCGCAAAACAAGATCCAAACATCGCGGAGCCCATTCCATGTCGAGTCAACAAGAGCCCCAATTAGACCAAAAACCCCAGTCGCCCTCCGAAATGCAACATTTGTCCACCCGTTTGCAACATCACCCGTATCAACCTCCAGCCGGTTTTGGTGCGGTGGAGCCCGGCGTGCACCATGCCTCCACCGTGATCTTCCCAGATGTGGCCACGATGCGCGCGCGCGACTGGCGCAGCAAGGCCGGCTATACCTACGGGCTGCACGGCACCCCCACCACGTTCATCCTGGAGGAGCGTCTGGCCGTGCTCGATGGCGGGCGCCACTGCGTGCTCTGCCCCTCGGGTCTTTCGGCCATCGCCTTGGTCGATCTCACTTTGTTGAAGCAAGGCGACACGGTGCTGTTGCCGGGCAATGTGTACGGCCCGAGCCGCGAACTGGCCGAGCGCTTTCTCGGGGCCTGGGGCATTCAGCACCAAATCTACGAAGCCACTTGCACCCCTGAAGAACTCGCCAAGCTGATCACGCCGCAAACCAAGCTCCTCTGGCTGGAAGCGCCCGGTTCGGTGACCATGGAAATGCCCGATCTGCGCGGACTCATCGCCGTGGCACGGCAGCACGGCATCCTCACCGCCATCGACGCCACTTGGGCTGCCGGCATCGCGCTGCAGCCCTTCGATCTCGGCGTGGATGTGGTGATGCAGGCCCTTACCAAATACCAAAGCGGCGGCGCCGACCTGCTCATGGGCAGCGTGACCACCCGCGACGATGCCCTGCACGAACGCCTGCTGCTCACCCACATGCGGCTCGGCCTGGGCGTTGGCGCGGACGACGTCGCCCGCGTGCTGCGCGGCCTGCATACCCTGCCGCTGCGCTATGCCGCGCAAGACGCCAGCGCGCGGCGCATCGCGTTGTGGATGCAGGACCAGCCCCAGGTGGCGCAGGTGCTCCACCCGGCGCTGCCCGGCAGCCCCGGCCATGCGCACTGGCAGCGCGACTGCACCGCCGCCGCCGGGTTGTTCAGCGTGGTGTTCGATGCGCGCTACACCGCCGCTCAGGTCGATGCCTTCGTCGACGCCTTGCAACTCTTCAAGATCGGCTATTCCTGGGGCGGCCCGGTGAGCCTGGCCGTGCCCTACGACGTGCAGGCCATGCGCCCGGCGGGACGCTGGCCGCACCAAGGCGGCCTGGTGCGCCTGGCCATCGGCCTCGAAGACCCGCAAGACCTGATCGACGACTTGCGGCAGGCGATGCAACAAATGTTCTAAGCGTTGTCACCCAACAGCGCCCAAACTCCGTTGAGGCTGCATAGCTTAACTTTACGGGGAACCCATCATGTTTCGGCCAAGTCTGTTGATCAGCGGCGCAGTGTTGTTGTCACTACTGGGGGGTTGCGCTGTCGTGCCGCCGTCCTATTCCACGGCGTATGCGCCTGCGCAGCAGCCGAGCTATCAGCAACCTGTTTATCAGCAGCCGGGTTATGCGCCTTATGCCCAGCCGGGGTATGCCGGGGCTTATGCGTCGGCGCCGCCCGAGTATGCGCAGCAACCGGCCTATGTGCAGCAGCCTGCCTACGCGGCGCAGCCGGGCTACGCACCCGCGCCGGTGGCGCAATCGGCTTTGCCGGGCGCAGCGCTGGGGGCGGTGGCGGGCGGGCTGATCGGTTCGCGCTTCGGTGCGGGCAATGGCCGCACGGCCATGGCGGCCACGGGCGCGGCGCTGGGCGCGGTGGTGGGGGCCAATGCGGCCAATCCCTATGCCACGCAGATCACGCCGGGTACGGTGATCGGCGGGGTGGTCGGTGGGCTGGTGGGATCACGCTTCGGCCATGGCAATGGCAAGACGGCGGCTGCAGCGCTGGGCGCGGCCGTGGGGGCGATGGCGGGGTCGCAGTATCCGGCAGTCAGCCTGCCGTGATGCCGCCGTAATGCGGCTTTGAGGCCCGTTTATTCGAACCAGTGCAGCAGACTGTCGAGGCCGCCATGGTCGATGGCGGCGGTGGCGGCTTCGCGCACCTTGGGTTTGGCGTGGTAAGCCACGCTGAAGCCCACCGCGTTCATCATGGGCAGGTCGTTGGCGCCGTCGCCAATCACCAGCACTTCGCCGGGATCGCAGCCCAGGTCGTCGCAGAAGGCGAGCACGGCCTTTTTCTTGGCTTCGCCGTCGATGATGTCGCCGATGAGTGTGCCGTCGAGCGCCTCGCCCCTCACGCCCAGCACATTGGCGGCAACGCGATCGAAGCCTAGGCGCTGTTTCAGCCGGTCGGTGAAGTGGGTGAAGCCGCCGGTGACGAGCTGGGTTTTCAGTCCGGCGGCCAGGGCTGCGGCCAGCAGGGTTTCGGCGCCGGGGTTCAGGCGCAGGGTGTCGGTGTAGAGCTTGTCGAGTGAGGCAAGCGGCACCCCGGAGAGCAGGGCCACGCGCTGGCGCAGGCTGGTGGCGTAGTCGGCGATTTCGCCGCGCATGGCGGCGGCGGTGATGGCGGCGATCTCGTCTTTCTTGCCGACGGCGGCGCCGATTTCATCGACGGTCTCGATGTTGATCAGCGTGGAGTCCATGTCCATCGCCAGCAGCTTGAAATCACCCAGATGCAACCCGGCGGGCACGATGGCCCAGTCGATATGGTGTTCGCGGCAATGGGCATTGAGTGCGCGGCGCATGCCGGGGCCGGCGCTGCGGATGTCGCGCAGGCGCGCGCCGTTATGGCCGCGGTTGGGGCCGTGGTCGTCGGCAAATTTTTCCAGACTGATCGGCGCGGCGATGTGGCAGAGATGGTCGAGGTTGTCTTGCGAGAGCGGGGCGGTGTGGCGCTGAATGACGAGGTGGTACATGGTGTGTGCGTGTGCGGATGCGATAGGGCTGTTGGGAGGTTTGCGTCGGACTTTACGCCAGCGCCTCAGGCAATCGCCACCTCGGTCCGCGGCGCGCCGAGTTGCTTGAGGGTGTCGCGGATGAGCTGGGCGCGCTGCGTGGCGTCTTTCGTCGGGCGTTCGATCCGCAGTCGGTCGTTGCCGGTGAGCTTGATGTGGCGGTTCTTCTGGATGAGGTCGATGATGCGGGCGGCGTCCACCGGGGCGTCCTTGCGGAAGTGCAGAATGGCCACTTCTTCGGCCGCGTCGATCTTGGTGATGCCGTAGCTCTGCGCAATCAGCCGCAGACGGTGTGTGTCCACCAGCGCCTGCGCAGGCGGCGGCAGGCGGCCGAAGCGATCGACGATTTCCTCGGCCACGCTGTCGAGCTGGGCGCTGGTGGCGGCGCTGGCCAGTCGCTTGTAGAGCGAAAGCCGGGCATGCACATCGCCGCAATAGTCGTTGGGCAGCAGGGCGGGCACATGCAGATTGATCTCGGTGGTCACGCCCAGCGGGTTGAGCAGGTCGGGCTCGCGGCCTGCGCGCAGCGCCTTCACGGCCTCGCCCAGCATGTCGTTGTAGAGCTGGAAGCCGATCTCCTGCATATTGCCCGATTGCTGCTCGCCCAGCACTTCGCCGGCGCCGCGAATCTCCAGGTCGTGCATGGCCAGATAGAAGCCCGAGCCCAGTTCTTCCATCTGTTGAATGGCTTCGAGCCGCTGGCTGGCCTGCTTGGTCAAACTCTGCACATCGGGCACCAGCAGATAGGCGTAGGCCTGGTGATGCGAGCGCCCGACGCGGCCGCGCAACTGGTGCAGCTGCGCCAGGCCGAACTTGTCGGCCCGCGCCATGACGATGGTGTTGGCGCTGGGTACGTCGATGCCGGTTTCGATAATGGTGGTGCACAGCAGAATATTGAAGCGCTGGGCGTGGAAGTCGCGCATCACCCGTTCCAGATCGCGCTCGTGCATCTGGCCGTGGGCGATTTCGATGCGCGCTTCGGGCACCAGTTCTTCGAGCTGGCGACGGCGGTTTTCGATGGTCTCGACCTCGTTGTGCAGGAAATACACCTGGCCGCCGCGCTTAATTTCGCGCAGGATGGCCTCGCGCATCACCGCGCCGCTTTCGCTGCGCACGAAGGTCTTGATCGCCAGCCGCTTTTGCGGCGCGGTGGCGATCACGCTCAGATCGCGCAGCCCTTCGAGCGCCATGCCCAGGGTGCGCGGAATGGGTGTGGCGGTGAGGGTGAGCAAATCGACCGAGGCGCGCATGGCCTTGAGCGCCTCTTTGTGGCGCACGCCGAAGCGGTGCTCCTCATCGACGATGACCAGGCCGAGCCGGTCGAACTTGACCGTGGGCGACAGCAGCTTATGGGTACCGATGACGATGTCCACCGTGCCGCGCGCCAGGCCGTCGAGTGCGGCGCTGATCTCCTTGGTGCTGCGAAAGCGCGACATCTCGGCAATGCGCACCGGCCAGTCGGCGAAGCGGTTGCGAAAGGTCTCGCAGTGCTGCTCGGCGAGCAGGGTGGTGGGGGCGAGCACGGCCACCTGCTTGCCGCCCATCACCGCCACGAACGCGGCGCGCAGCGCGACTTCGGTCTTGCCGAAGCCGACGTCGCCGCAGACCAGGCGATCCATCGGCTTGGGGGAGATCATGTCCTGCACCACCGCATGGATGGCCGCGGCCTGATCGGGCGTCTCCTCGAAACCGAAACTCGCGGCGAAGGCTTCATAGTCCTGCGGCGAGTAGCGGAAGGCATGGCCCTGATGCGCGGCGCGGCGGGCGTAGATGTTGAGCAGCTCGGCGGCGGCGTCGCGTACCTGTTCGGCGGCTTTGCGCCGGGCCTTGTCCCACTGGCCCGAGCCGAGGATGTGCAGCGGCGCGTCATCCTGCGCCGCGCCGCTGTAGCGGCCGATGAGATGCAGTTGCGACACAGGCACGTAGAGCACCGCATCGTTCGCATAGACCAGATGCAGAAACTCCGCGGGGCCGTCGCCCAGATCGAGCTCGGCCAGGCCCTGATAGCGGCCGATGCCGTGGTTGGCATGCACCACCGGGTCGCCGGGCTGCAGCTCGGCCAGGTCGTGGATCAGGGCATCGACATTGCTGGCCTGCTCTTGCTTGCGCCGCCTGCGCTGGGCCGGGTTGAGGGCGAACAGCTCGGTCTCGGTGAGCACGGCCAATCGGTCGGCGGGCAGCGAGAAACCCCGCGCCAGCGGCCCGACGGCCAGGGCGAAGCCGGTGGTGCCCTGTACGAATTCGTCCCAGCTTTCCGCAGGCTGGGCCGACAAGCCGGACTCCTGCAACAGCTCGCGCAGGGTTTCGCGGCGGCCGGCGGATTCGGCCAGCAGCAGCGCGCGTCGGTGTTGCGGGCGGCCCTCTTCCAGCCATTGCGCCAGGCGCGCCAGTGGGCGGGTGGCGCGGCGGTCGGCGCTGATGTCGGGTAGCTCGGCACTGGTGGGTTTGTCGGTCTGCGGCGCATCGGCCTTGGGCCGCAGCGCAAGCTGGGCGAGGGGTTTGATGCGGCTGAAGAACGCTTCTTCACTGAGAAAAAGCTGGTCGGGAGCGAGGGCGGGGCGCTCCGGGTCGTGCCGCAACAGACGGTGGCGCTCCTGCGTATCGGTCCAGAACTTCTGGATGGCGGTGGAAATGTCCCCATGCAGCACCACGCGGGTACGTTCGCCCAGATAGTCGGGCAGAGTGGCGGTGTGCTCGAAGAACAGCGGCAGGTAGTACTCGATGCCGGGCCCGGCTACGCCGCTTCCCATGTCCTTGTAGAGTGGGCTGCGGCTCGGGTCGCCCTCGAACACCTCGCGCCAGCGGGCGCGAAAGCGCTTCTGCGCCGCATCGTCGAGCGGAAATTCGCGGCCCGGCAGCAGTCGCACCTCCTTGACCGGGTAAAGGCTGCGCTGGGTGTCGGGGTCGAAGGCCTGGATGGCGTCGATGGTGTCGCCGAACAGGTCCACGCGGTAGGGCACAGGCGAGCCCATGGGATGCAGGTCGATGAGACCGCCGCGCACCGCGTATTCGCCCGGGGCCATCACCTGGCTGACGTGGTTGTACCCGGCCAGAACGAGCTGGGCGCGCAGCGCGGCTTCGTTGAGCGCCTCGCCCTGGCGGAAATCGAAGGTGTAGGCCGCGAGGAACTCGGGCGGGGCCAGCCGCTGGATGGCGGTATTGGCCGGGGCGATGACCACGTCGATCTGCTGGTTGTGGATGGCCCAGAGGGTGGCCAGCCGCTCGGAGATCAGATCCTGGTGCGGTGAAAAGCTGTCGTAAGGCAGGGTTTCCCAGTCGGGCAGCAAGCCGACGCGCAACTGCGGGGCGAACCACTGCAACTCGCCGAGCAGACGCTGGGCATCGGCTGCGCCTGCGGTGACGACGAGCCAGGGCGCGGCGTCATCGCGCGGCGCGCAAAACTCGGCCAGCAACAGGGCATCGGCACTTCCGGCGGGAAGCGGCCAGCTCACACGCTGGCCGGGCTTGAGCGCGGGCACTTGCGCGCGCAGGGCATGGACAATAGACATTGTTCAAATTTTCGCCCAAAGTCGTGGGCGCCCGTGTGTCTTGATGCAAATACCGCCCGCTTCTCCCGCCCGACCCTCCCGTTGCCATGCCGTGATTCCGAGCGCGGGCAGCGGTTCGCGCCTGCCTGGCGATGCGCCCAAGCAATACCGGCGTCTGCTGGGCGAGTCGGTGGTGCAGCACACGGTGCGGGCTATTCTGCAGACGCCGCGCATCGCCTCGGTATCGGTGGTGGTGCAGGAGGGCGACGTGTGGGCGGCCGACGCCTTGCAGCCCGATCCCCGGCTGCATCTGGTGCCACGCGGCGGCGCGACTCGGGCGCACAGCGTGCTCGGCGGGCTGGAGGCCTTGTTAGATGCGGGCGCGGCACATGACGACTGGGCGCTGGTGCACGACGCCGCGCGCTGCTGCATCACCCCCGAGCTGATCGATCGCCTGATCGACGCCTGCCTGCCCGATGACGTCGGCGGCCTGCTGGCGCTGCCCCTGCCCGATACCCTCAAGGCCGCCGATCCCGCAGGCCGTGTGGCTCACACCGAGCCACGCGAGGGCCGTTGGCTGGCGCAGACGCCGCAGATGTTTCGCATCGGCGCGCTGCGCGAGGCGCTGCGGGCGGCGATCATTGTCAACGCGCCACCTACGGACGAAGCCGGCGCGATGGAGCGCCAGGGCGCGTATCCGTTGCTGGTCACCGGCGCGTCGTGGAATTTCAAGATCACCTATTCCCCCGACCTCGAACTCGCGCAGGCCTTGCTTGCCGCGCGCGCAGGAGTATCGACATGACGCAAATCCGCATCGGCGAGGGCTATGACGTCCACGCTCTCGTTCCCGGCCGCAAACTCATCATCGGCGGCGTGACCATCCCCCATCCCCTCGGCCTACTCGGCCATTCCGATGCCGACGTGCTGCTGCACGCCATCACCGACGCTTTGCTGGGCGCGGCCGGGCTGGGCGACATCGGCCAGCATTTCCCCGATACAGACGCGCGCTACCAGGGCGCAGATTCGGGCGAACTGCTGCGGCAGGCGCGCCAGAGCGTGCTGGCGCAGGGCTGGGCGATCGGCAATGTGGACTGCACCGTGATCGCGCAGGCGCCCAAGCTCGCGCCGTATCGCGACGCCATCCGCCAGCGCATCGCCGCGCTGCTGGAGCTGGACGCGGCGCAGGTCAACGTCAAAGGCAAGACCACCGAGCGTCTGGGCTTCGTCGGCCGGGGCGAAGGCATCGCCGCCAGCGCGGTGTGCCTGTTGCAGCGCGATTGACGAACGCCACCGAACAAGGACCGAACCATGCACAAGTCTCGTTTCATCCACCGCATCGCCTTGGCTTTTGTACTGGCCAGTTCCAACGCGGCCTGGGCCGCGCAGCCCGAGGTCAATACCGGCCTGCCGCTGGTGCGCCTGCAGATCGACGGCCACACCCTCACCGCCGAGGTGGCTTCTACCCCCGAGCAGCAGCAGACCGGGCTGATGAACCGCCGCAGTCTGCCCGCGAATCGCGGCATGGTGTTTGTGTTTGCCGAGTCTCAGCCGGTGTGCATGTGGATGAAAAACACGCTCATTGCCCTGTCGGTCGCCTTCATCACCACGGATGGCCGCATTGTCAATATCGCCGACATGCAGCCGCAGACCGAAGACGTGCACTGCGGCCAGACCGATGTGCGCTATGCGCTGGAAACCCCGCTGCACTGGTTTGCGCAGCACGGCATCCGGCCGGGTGCGCGCGTGCTGGGGCTGCCCGCCCCAAGCCGCTGACGCGATACAAGCGGTGACAACTGCGTGCGGTGCAGTTGTCACCGGGCAGGCAGGACTTTCGTTGATTCGACACGGCCGCCATTGTTCTCGTCGAATTTCAAAGGAAGTTCATCATGCATTCTTTTCTGCATCATTCTCAAGAAAACGCCGGGCCGCCCCAAGCTTTCTTGTCCACCTCGCAGCTTGCAAGCTGCTCGGATTCGGCTCCGTCCAAGCTGCCGCAGGGCAGCTTGGAGCCGCGGGCCTCATCCCCCGCGGGGGGCGGGTCGGCGAGCCGACCCTGGGGGCGCTCTCTATCAAACGCCGGGCACTGGAAGCCGTTGGCGCTCGGTCTGCTGGCTGCCAGCGCCTTGCTCACTGCACCGCTGGCCATGGCCGAAACACCCTGGCAGGCCGCCCATCCGGCGCGTGCCGAAGTGCTCCAACGCGCCAATCATCTCGATCAGCGCATTGCCTACGCAAGATGGACCGGCGCCCTCACGCCCTGGCGGGCCGCCGCGCTGCAACACCAGGTGGCGCAGGTGCGCTGGCGGCAGGACGTGCTGGCGCGAGCTCAGGGCGGCGCGCTGGTGCGTTCCCAGTATTGGGCGCTGAACCGTCAGGAAGACGCCATCAGCCGGGAGATCACACCATGACGCGCGCCATGAAAGTCTTGGGGCGCGTCGCACGCTCGCGCCGCCTGCAACTGGTTTCAGTGGCGGTCGCAGGGAGTCTGCTGCTCGGCGGGTGTTATGTGGCGCCTCTTGCCCCGGCGAGGGTTTCAGGGGCGGTAATCGTTCGGCCGGAAGGCGGCGGCTGTTGGCACCCCGGCTGGCGCGGCCCCTACGGCGCTTGGCATCCGGGCCATTGGGGCGTGTGCGGCTGAACGGAGCGCTCATCATGGAACATTGTTTGCACGCTGCCGGGCGGCTTTCGCGCCGCCGTTTCATCGGGGGGCTTGGCGCTGCGGGACTGGGCTTGTGGGGTTTGGCGCCGGCTGCGCTGTCGCAAACCTTGCAGACCGCTGACGAGGCTGGCCCTGCTGCGCTGGACGCCGCTGCGCAGGCCGATGCGGTGACCTTTCTCGACCGGGTGAGCTGGGGCGCCAGCGCGGAGCAACTGCAGGCGCTGTCCCGCCTGGGCGCCACGGCCTATCTGGACCTGCAACTGCGCGTTCAGCCCGGTGCAGTGCTGCCATCCGAGCTGGCGGCGCGGCTTGCCGCCTTGCCGGTGAATCAGCCGCTCGACGCGCTCATTCCGCCCATCGTGCGTGAACAACGCGCCTTGTTCCAGGCCCGCAAAAATGACCCGCAGGCCGCTGCCGATACCGAGGCCCGGCTGAAGGCGCTCAACCGCTTCAAGTACGCCCTTGCGCAACAGGCAGCGGCGCAACAGGTGTGGCTCGGTCTGTACGCCCCCAATGCCCTGCAGCAGCGGCTGAGCTGGTTCTGGCTGAATCATTTCAATGTGTTCCGTGGTGGCAATATCGGCCCGATGATGGGCGATTACACCCAGCGCGTCATCGCTCCGCACGCGCTCGGCCGCTTTCGCGATTTGCTGCGCGCCACGATGTTTTCGCCGCAGATGCTGCTGTACTTGAACAACGCGCAAAACGCCCGCGGCCATGTGAACGAAAACTATGCGCGCGAAGTCATGGAGTTGCACACCCTGGGCGTGGGCAGCGGCTACACCCAGACTGATGTGACCAACCTCGCCCGCGCACTCACCGGCCCGGGCGTCGACCTGATGGATCAGCCGGTGCGGGTGCGCCCGGCCCTGCGCGCCGATGTTTGGCGGCAGGGGTTGGTGGTGTTCAACCCCGCGCGGCACGACCCCGACCCCAAGACCGTGCTGGGCTACACCCTGCAAGGCCACGGCCTGGAAGAGATCGACGAGGTCATCACCCTGCTGGCCGACCACCCCGCCACCGCGCGGCACGTCAGCACGCAACTGGCGCAGTACTTCGTCGCCGATCCCGCTCCGCCCGCTCTGGTCGATGTCATGGTGCGGCGCTGGCAGGCCAGCGGCGGTCAGATGGCCGAAGTGCTGCGCGCGATGTTCACCAGCGCGGCATTCGCCGCCAGTCTGGGCCAGCCGCAGTTCAAAGACCCGATGCGCTATGTGCTGTCGGCGCTGCGCGCCAGCCTGGGCGAGGAACCGATCCGCAACCCGCAGCCGGTGCTCGGCATGCTGGCCCGCCTGGGCGAGCCGCTGTTCGGGCGCCAGACGCCCGACGGCTACCCGCTGAACGCGAGCGCCTGGGACGGCTCGGGCCAGCTCACCGCGCGCTTTGAAGTCGCACGGCAGATCGGCAGTGGCGCACCGGCGATGTTCGAGCCACCGCCAGCTTCCCTGCAGCAGAGCGCGCCGCTGGTGGCCGCAGAATCGGGTGAAGCAATGGCGGCGATGACTGCTCCCCAAACCGCGGCCAAGCCACCCCACCGTCCCCCGCCCGATCTCGCGCGCAGCCCGGTCTATCTCGCCCAGCAAAACCAGCTCAGCATCGCCACCTTGCGCGCGCTGGCGCAGGCCGACAACCGCCTGCGCTGGAACACGCTGTGGCTCTCATCGCCCGAATTCATGAACGCGTGAATGCCCCCCGAAAGCCTCGCCGCACTCGGCTCTCCCCCCAGGGGGCGAGAAATTCTTGGTGCGGCCCGGTGAATTGCTCAGGAGAAACTGCCATGCAACGCCGCCATTTTTTGCAAACCGCCACCGCCGCCGCGCTGGCCACACCGATGACCCGCCTGTGGGCCGCGCCCGCCGCACAGGGGCAGCCCAAGTTCGTGCTGGTGTTCCTGCGCGGCGCGTATGACGCCACCAATCTGCTCGTGCCCCATGCCAACAGCTTCTATTACGAGTCGCGGCCGCATATCGCTGTGCCCCGGCCGGGCGAGGGCGCCGACGCATCCATCGCGCTGAACGCCGACTGGGCGCTGCATCCGGCGCTGCGCGAATCCCTGCTGCCGCTGTGGCAGGCCGGGCAACTGGCTTTCGTGCCCTTTGCCGGCACGCGCGACCTCACCCGCAGCCACTTCGAAACGCAAGATCACATCGAACTCGGCCAGGGCCCGCAGACGCGCAATTTCAACGACGGTTTTCTCAACCGTCTGGTGCAGCAGCTCGGCGCGCGCGCCCAGCCCATGGCCTTCACCGCGCAGCTGCCGTTGTCGCTGCGCGGCGCCCAGCGCGTGCCCAATCTCGCCATCGCCCAAGCCGGGCACACCGGCATAGACGACCGCCAGCGCGCGCTGATCGAAAGCATGTGGAACGGCTCGTCGCAGGGCGCGGCGGTGCGTGAAGGCTTCGCCGTGCACCAGACCGTCGCCGACGATATGCAGGCCTCCGGCTGGCAGGCCGAGATGGTGGCCGCCAGCCGCGGCGCGGTCGCGCCCAAGGGCTTCGTCGCCGAGGCCGTGCGCATCGGCGGATTGATGCGCGACAGCTTCAACGTCGGCTTCATCGACGTGGGCGGCTGGGACACCCATGTCAACGAAGCCACCGACAACGGCGCCAAAGGCCAGCTTGCCGACAAACTCGCCGCGCTCGGCCAGGGGCTAGCCGGCATGGCGCAGGCGCTGGGCCCCGCCTGGCAGCAGACCACCGTGGTCGTACTCAGCGAGTTTGGCCGCACCTTCCGCGAAAACGGCAATCGCGGCACCGATCACGGCCACGGCTCGGTGTACTGGGTGTTGGGCGGCGCGGTGCGGGGCGGGCGCATCGCGGGTGAGCAGATCGTGCAATCGCCCTCTACCCTCAACCAGAACCGCGACGATCCGGTGCTGACCGACTACCGCGACTTGCTCGGCGGCCTGTTCCAGCGGCAGTGGGGGCTCAGGCCATCGCAAATTCAGACCATTTTTCCGGGGGCTCGGCCAGTCGATCTGCGGCTGGTATGAGGCGCGCGGCAGCGGGCAAAAAGAAAAGCCCGCACTGCGGGCTTTTCTGCGACATGTATTTGGGCGCGATCAGCCGAAGTTCTTTTCGGCGAAGTCCCAGTTGGCCAGGTGGTCGAGGAAGGTGGTGACGAAGTCAGGGCGGCGGTTGCGGAAGTCGATGTAGTAGGCATGCTCCCACACGTCGATGGTCAGCAGGGCCTTGTCGGCGGTGGTCAGCGGGGTCTGACCGTTGGCAGTGTTGACAATGTCCACGTTGCCGTCGGCCTTTTTCACCAGCCAGGTCCAGCCCGAGCCGAAGTTGCCGACGGCGGATTTGTGAAAGGCTTCCTTGAACGCAGCGTAGCTGCCCCATTTGGCGTTGATGGCCGCAGCCAGCGCGCCCTTGGGTTCACCGCCGCCGCCCGCTTTCAGACAGTTCCAGAAGAAGGTGTGGTTCCACACCTGGGCGCTGTTGTTGAACAGGCCGCCGCTGGATTTTTTGATGATGTCTTCCAGCGACATGTTATCGAACTCGGTGCCCTTGATCAGGTTGTTGGTGTTATTGACATAAGCCTGATGGTGCTTGCCGTGGTGGTATTCCAGCGTTTCGCGCGACATATGCGGGGCGAGCGCGTCGGGGGCAAAGGGCAGGGGGGGGAGTTCGTGTTGCATGGGCTTCTCCTTGAGTGAGTGGCGGTTGCATAAATCAAACCAAAGTCATTCTAGGAATAGCCGTTTGACTTTGCTCACTCAAGGAAACGCAGGGCCGCCCCAAGTTTCCTTGATCCCCACGGGGGGCGGGTCGGCGAGCCGACCCTGGGGGCGCTCAATTCGGCGGGATGTCCGCTTCGAGAGGATGGGGCTGCGCGTCGATGCGGCTGATGTCGATCCGCACCGCGCGTTGCGCGTCGGCCAGCAGCAGGGGCTGCTGTGGCGCGAGTTGCGTGAGGTCGCGCAGCACTTGGCCGTTCGCGTTCATGCCCAGCAGGTAGCCGCGCGCGAGGGTGGCGCGCGGGCTGAGGAGTTGCAGGTGCTGCGCGGCCCGGTCGAGGCGGAGCTGGCTGTTGGAGATCTGGCGCGACAGCGCTTCTGGCAGGCTGCGCTCGCATCGGTTCAGGCGCTCGCGTTCCCGGGGCGCGCGCTGGCGCAGCGCATGGGCCAGGCGGTGCTGTAAGAGTTGCAGCCGTTGCGCATGCAGCCTCGGCAGGTCGTTCAAGGCCTGCCGCAGTCGCCACTGCAACTGCGCGAGGTGGCGCTGCGGTGCGGCCAGCAGCGCGGCAGGTTGCGGCCAGCGCAGGGCGAGGCGGTCGCAGCGCTGCTGTTCGCGCTGCAGATGGCGGCTGAGTGCACTGCTGGCGCGGTGCGCGGTGTGGGTGAGCGCGTCGAGCAACGCGGCCTGGGCGGGCACGCCGAGTTCGGCGGCGGCGGTGGGGGTGGGCGCACGCAGATCGGCGACGAAATCGGCCAGGGTGAAGTCGGTCTCGTGGCCCACGCCGCTGATCACCGGTAGGGTGCTGGCGGCAATCGCCCGGGTCAGCGCCTCGTCGTTGAAGGCCCAGAGGTCGTCGAGACTGCCGCCGCCGCGTACCAGCAGGATGAGATCGACTTCGCGCCGCGCCTGTGCGCGCTGCAGGGCGGCGAGCAGCTCGCCGGGCGCCGCGGCCCCCTGCACGCTGGCGGGATAGACCACAACGCGCACATGGGGGCTGCGCCGCCGCAGGGTGGTGAGCACGTCGCGCAGGGCTGCGGCCTGTAGCGAGGTGATCACGCCGACGGCTTGCGGCAGGGCCGGCAGCGGGCGTTTGCGCTCGGGGTCGAACAGGCCCTCGATCTGCAGTTTGGCCTTCAGGCGCAAAAACGCTTCGAGCAGCGCACCCTCGCCGTCGGGCTGCACGCTCTCAACAATGAGTTGCAGGTCGCCGCGGGGTTCGTAAATCGCCACGGTGGCGCGCAGCCGCACGCTCATGCCGTCGCGCAGCGCGGTGGCGGCAGAGCCTGCGCGCTGGCGGAACCAGACGCAGCGCAGTTGCGCCGTGCCGTCCTTGAGGTTGAAGTACTGGTGGCCGCTTGCGGCCCGAACCAGGCCCGAGATTTCGCCACGCACGCTCAGGCTGTTGAAGCGGGCGTTGAGGGCGTCCGAGAAGGCCTGAACCAGAGCAGAAACTGTCCACACCAGGACGCCGTTAGTTGAAGTTTTCAAGGTGGATATCGAGTCGCCAGGTGCGAAACGTCAAGAGGATGTGCACACTTTGCCAGCAGATGCTTTCGCTGCCAGAATGCGCCCGAAGGTAACGTGCTTGCATGCCAAGTTATTGAAAAACAATGAGAAGTTATTGATTAAAAAAGCGTCACATTAAGCCGGGCGCTTGATTTTGCGCGATTTGGCGCTGCCGTTCAGCGCTTTCCCACAGAGTTGTCCACAGAAAGGCGGGATAACTTTCGAAGCCCGCGATCTTGACTCTTGACCGGCGCCCGCTGTTTCATTGTCCGCCACTTCTCTGACCCGGCATAATGCGGCGCTGAAGGCTCGTGCGTGACGGGTTGGGCACGCACGGCGACTGATTTTGCAGCGCAAAGACGCAAAGGAAAAAGACCCATGTTGCAGATGGTGGAAGCCGCAGGCTGGCCGATCTGGCCGTTGATTCTGTGCTCGATTGTGGCCCTCGCGGTGATTTTCGAACGGCTGGCCTCGCTGCGTCGCGCTCGCATTCTGCCGACCAAATTGCTGGACGAGGCGCTGAATGTGTCGGCCAAGCAACTGCCGGCGGCGGATGTGATCGACAAGCTCGAACAGAATTCGCCGCTGGGCGCCGTGCTGGCCAGCGGGTTCCGCTCGGTGGCGCGGCCGCATGCCAGCGCGGCGGGGCTGCAGGAAGACTTGGAAAACGCCGGGAGGAATCAGGTCTATCGGCTGCAGAAGTATCTCAACGCGCTGGCCACCGTGGCCTCTGCGGCGCCTTTGCTCGGTCTGCTCGGCACGGTGGTGGGCATGATCGAGATTTTCGGCTCGCAGTCCACGGCCGGAACCGATCCGACGGTGCTGGCGCATGGCATTTCGGTGGCGCTTTACAACACGGCGCTTGGGCTGATCGTGGCGGTGCCCTCGCTGATTTTCTACCGTTACTTCCGCAGCCGCGTGGACGACTACACGGTCGAACTCGAGCAGGCCGCGCGGCGTCTGGCCACGCATCTGCAAAGCTATCTGCCGCGCCGCTGAAATGAACCGCGCCTCCGACCTGCGCCGCTTGCCATGAATTTCAAACGACAGACCACGGAAGACCCCGAGGTCAACCTCATTCCGCTGATCGATGTACTGCTGGTCATCCTGATTTTTCTGATGATCAGCACCACCTATTCCAAGTTCACCGAGCTGAAGATCACCTTGCCCACGGCCGACGCCGAGAAGCTGCAGAACCATCCGCAGGAAATCATCGTGGCCGTGAGCAGCGGCGGCGAGTATGCGGTGAACAAGCAGTTGCTCCCGAGCCGCACGGTGAGTGCGCTGACCCAGTCGCTGCTCGATGCGTCCAAAGGCAAGGCCGACACCATGGTGGTGATCAGCGCCGACGCCCAGGCCACGCAGCAATCGGTGGTGAATGTGATGGAGGCCGCGCGCGCCGCAGGCTTGAGCCGCCTGACCTTCGCCACGCAGAAGTCTCCCGGTTCCTGATGGCGCAACCCGCGGGGCACAGCGGCTGGCCGGACTGGTGGCTGCGCCGCAGCCTGCTGAGTTGGGCGCTGTGGCCGCTCTCCCGGTTGTTCGCGCTGCTGAGCGCCGGGCGCCGCAGCCTGTATCGCGCGGGTGTGCTGCGTGCTGAACGCGTGGGCGTGCCGGTGGTCGTGGTGGGCAACCTCACCGTGGGCGGCGCGGGCAAGACGCCGCTGATCACCGAGCTGGCGCGCGGCTTGCAGCAGGTGGGCTGGCGGCCAGGGATCGTTTCTCGAGGGTATGGCCGCCGCTCAGCCGACGACACTCCATTGCGCGTGGACGCGCAGAGCGATCCGGCGGAGTGTGGCGACGAGCCTGTGCTGCTGGCCCGATTGACCGGCTGCCCGGTGATGGTCGGACGGCGGCGCGCTCAGGCCGCGTTCGCTCTGCGGGCCGCATGGCCCGATGTGGATGTGATTCTGAGCGACGACGGCCTGCAGCATCTGGCGCTGGCTCGCGATGTCGAACTGGTGGTGGTCGATCAGCGACTTTGGGGCAATGGCTGGCTGTTGCCTGCCGGGCCGCTGCGCGAATCGCCCGGCAGACGGCGCGACGCTACGCTCGGCCCCGAGGCGGCGCTGCAGCAGGTGTCCGGCGGGGGGCGGCACTTCGCGCTGGTGCGCAGTCTGGGCGACATCACGCACATCGTCAGTGCGCAAACGCTCAGCGCTGCGCAGTTCGTGCAGCGTTTTGGTGCAAAACCGCTGGGTGCGGTGGCCGGAATCGGCCATCCGAGGCAGTTTTTTGCCATGCTGCAAGCTCTCGGGCTGACGGTGCAGACCCGGGCGCTGGGCGACCATCAGCCTCTGAGCACCGACGCACTGGCCGGTCTGCCGCCAGACGGCCCCATTCTGCTGACGGAAAAGGACGCCATAAAATCGGCCCATCTGCCGCCTGTTTTGCGCGAGCGTCTCTGGGTTGTCGGCCTGCGGCTGCAACTGCCCGCCGACCTGCTGCCCTGGTTGCACCAACAATTGGAGAAAGCCCGTGGACTCCCGACTTCTTGACCTGCTCGTCTGCCCCATCTGCAAAGGGTCGCTGCAATTCGACGCCGCCGCGCAGGAGCTGATCTGCCCGCGCGACAAGCTGGCTTACCCGGTGCGCGACGACATTCCGCTGATGCTGGTCGATCTCGCCCGCGACATGACCCTGCCCGCCGACGCAACGCCGAGTCCGTCCCACGCCGCCACTGCCGAACCGGCGGCCTGAGCATGGCGGCTGCGTTCTGGGTGCTCATACCGGCCCGGCTGGCTTCCACGCGCCTGCCCAACAAGCCCCTGGCGGACATTGCCGGGGCGCCGATGGTGGTGCGCGTGGCGCAGCGCGTGGCGCATAGCGGCGCGCAGGAAGTGGTGGTGGCCTGTGACAGTCCGTTGATTGCGCAGGCCTGTGCGGCGCACGGCGTTCGCGCCGTTCTCACCCGCGAAGATCACGCCAGCGGCACCGACCGGCTGGCCGAGGCCGCCGAGTCGCTGGGTCTGCCCGAAGACGCCATCTTGGTCAATGTGCAGGGCGACGAGCCGCTGATCGACCCCAAGTTGCCCGCGGCCTGCGCGGCCTTGCTGCAGCGCACTCCGCAAATCCCGATGGCCACCTGCGCGCATGCCATCACCGAAGCGGCCGAGATTTTTAACCCGAATGTGGTGAAAGTCGTGCTCGATGCGCAGGGCAGGGCCCTGTATTTCTCGCGCGCGCCGATTCCGTGGCAGCGCGACGCCTACACGGCGGGTTCAGGCGGCTGGGCGATGCCGGGGCAGCCCCCGCATCCGGTCTATCGTCACATCGGGTTGTACGCCTATCGCCACCGTTTTCTGCGCGATTACGCCAAGCTGGCCCCGGCGCCGCTGGAACAGGCCGAAGCGCTGGAGCAATTGCGCGTACTCTGGCACGGGCACTCCATTGCGGTGCATGTGACCGAACAGGCGCCCGGCCCCGGCGTCGACACGCTGGCCGATCTGGAGCGCGTGCGGGCGATGTGGCTTGAGCGCTGAACAGGACGCCGAGTCAGCGTCGTGGCAGAGCGGTCTGCTATTCTGAAATGTGCGTTTTTACGATTGAGAGACCTTCATGCGATTGATACTTTTGGGTGCACCGGGCGCGGGCAAGGGCACGCAAGCCGCCTTCATCACCGAGCGCTTCGGCATCCCCCAGATTTCCACCGGAGACATGCTGCGCGCCGCGGTGAAGGCCGGTACGCCGCTGGGCCAGCAGGCGCAGAAAATCATGGAAGCCGGCGCCTTGGTGCCCGACGAGATCATGCTGGGCGTGGTGCGCGAGCGCCTGTCGGCGCCCGACTGCGCCAAGGGTTTTCTGCTCGACGGCTTTCCGCGCACCATCGCCCAGGCCGAAGGTCTGGAGCAGGCGGGAATCGGCATCGACGTAGTGCTTGAATTCGACGTGCCCGACGCCGACATCATCGAGCGGCTGAGCGGCCGCCGGGTGCATCCGGCCTCAGGACGTACCTATCACCTGGCTTTCAATCCCCCCAAGACGGCCGGTGTGGACGACCTCACCGGCGAGCCGCTGGTGCAGCGCGCTGACGATCAGGAAGACACCGTGCGCAAACGCCTGGACGTCTATCACGCCCAGACCCTGCCGCTGGTGAAGTTCTACGCCGAGCGCATGGCGCAGCCCGGCGCGCCGCGTCTGGTCACCATCTCCGGGGTCGGGCCGGTGGCCGAAGTGCAGCAGCGCATCTTCGCCGCATTGCAGGATTGAACGGACGGAGCACCCTATGCAACTCTCTGGTCACAGTGCGATCATCAGCGGCGGCGCATCAGGTCTGGGCCGCGCCACCGCCGCCTTGCTCGCGTCACGGGGCATGCGGGTGGTCATCGCCGATCTGCAAGAAGACGCCGGGCGAGCAACCGCAGCAGACATCGGCTGCCAGTTCATGCGTTGCGATGTGACGCAGGCAGGCGACGTGGAAGCGGCGGTGCAAGCGGCCAACGCGCTGGCCCCGCTGCGGGTGGCGGTGAGTTGCGCCGGCATCGCCCCGGCTGCGCGCACGCTGGGCAAGCAAGGCCCCCATGCCCTGGAGCTTTTCCAGCGGGTGATCAACATCAATCTGGTTGGCAGCTTCAACCTCGCCCGCCTTGCCGCCGCCGTGATGGCCCAGCAAACGCCGCTGGAAGATGGCGAACGAGGCGTAATCGTCAATACCGCTTCGGTGGCGGCGTTCGACGGGCAGATAGGCCAGGCAGCTTATGCCGCTTCCAAGGCTGGCATCGCCGGCATGACCCTGCCGCTGGCGCGCGATCTCTCGCGGGACGGTATCCGCGTCATGACCATCGCGCCCGGCATTTTCGAGACGCCGATGCTCATGGGCATGCCTGCCGAGGTGCAGGCGGCGCTGGGACAGATGGTGCCGTTTCCGCAGCGTCTGGGACGGCCCGAGGAATACGCGGCCCTGGTCGAATCCATCCTCACCAACCGCATGCTCAATGGCGAAGTCATCCGGCTCGATGGCGCCATTCGCATGCAGCCCAAGTAGTCTCGCCCGATCCAGCCGTTTCGCGGCCGCCGCCCCAGCCGCCACGATGACGGCGACCGATCCATGCAGCAACGCATTCCGCCCGGTTTCATTCAGGATCTGCTCGCCCGCGCCGACATCGTCGAGGTCGTGGGCCAGTATGTCGAGCTGAAAAAGACCGGTACCAACTACAAGGGCCTGTGCCCCTTCCACGGCGAGAAGACGCCCTCGTTCACCGTGAGTGCGAGCAAGCAGTTCTATCACTGCTTCGGTTGCGGCGCACATGGCACGGCTATCGGCTTCCTGATGGAGCATGCGGGCATGGGCTTCGTCGATGCGGTCAAGGAACTGGCCAGGCGCTACGGCATGACCGTGCCCGAGCCTGATCTCGACCCGCAGCAACTTCGCCAGATCCAACAGCAGCGTAGTCTGCAGGCCACGCTCGTCGACGCCCTGCAGACGGCTGACGGCTTTTATCAGCACCGCCTGCGGCATAGCGAACGGGCGAAGAACTACCTCATCGCCCGTGGCTTGCAAGGCCAGGTCGCCAAAAAATTTGGCCTGGGCTACGCCCCGGACGATTGGCAGCCCTTGGCCGGCGCGTTCGCGAATTACAACGCCGATGCCCTGGTGCAGTCCGGCCTGGTGGTGGCCCGCGACGCGGCCGGCGACACCCTCGATCCGCAAGCCGAGTCGTTTGCCTCGGCGCAGCGTCGATACGACCGGCTGCGCGACCGAATCACCTTTCCGATTCGCAATCTGCGCGGCGAAGTCATCGGCTTTGGCGGACGCATCATCGACCAGAGTGAACCGAAATACCTCAACTCGCCGGAAACCGCGGTGTTCCACAAGGGCGAGGAGCTGTACGGCCTGTTCGAGGCCCGCAGCGCCATTTCGCGCGCGGGCTATGCGCTGGTGGTCGAAGGCTATATGGACGTCGTGGCGCTCGCCCAATTCGGGGTGGAACAGGCCGTGGCCACGCTGGGTACCGCCTGTACGGCACAGCAACTGCAAAAGCTGTTTCGGCATACCGGCCAGGTGGTTTTCAGCTTCGACGGCGATACCGCGGGCCGCCGCGCCGCGCGCCGGGCGATGGAGCAGGCCCTGCCTCTGCTCAGCGATACGCGGGTGGTGAAGTTCCTGTTCCTGCCCGCCGAGCACGATCCGGATTCTTATGTGCGCGAAAAAGGCGCCGAAGCCTTCGAGCGCGAGATCGGCCGGGCGCAGCCCTTGTCGGAATTTCTGTTTTCCAGCCTGTTCGATGGCGTGGCGATGACCACCGCCGAGGGGCGCGCGCAGGCCATCCACGAGGCCGGGCCGTTGTTGTCGCAAATCACGGCGCCTGCTTTGCTCGGTCAGTTGGTGGCCGATCTGGCACGCCGCCTGGAGATGCCCGCCACCGAGTTGCGCGAGGTGCTTCGCCTGTCTTCGCCCTCGCGCAAGCCATCCGCTCCGGCGGAGTCGTTCGGCATGCGTGGCATGAAGACGGCGCCGCGCGTGCGCGGCGGTCGCGAGGCGCTGCGGGCCTTTGCTGCAGTGCCGAAAGATCCCCTGCGGCAATTGCTTCCTTTGCTGCTGTCGCAACCCGAGTTGTGGTGGAGCATCAACCCGGCGCAGCATGCGCTACTCTCGCTGGAGCCCGGGCCGCTGCAGGGGCTGGTGCTGACGCTCGAATCCATTCTGGAAGATCAGCCCGAACTGTCTGCCGCAGCGCTGTGGGAAGCCTTGCGCGCGGCCGGGCACGCGCCTGAGGAGGTGCTGGCCGAGTCGCCAGACCCGCTGGAACTGGACGAAGCCGCAGCCAAACAGGATTTGCTGGCCATTCTGTCGCGCCTGGAGCGCGCCACGCTGAAAAGACGGCAGGACGAACTGGTTGCCGGTGGCCTGGTGGCAGACGCCGACCGCACGGAATACCGCAGTCTGGCGCTACGACTCAAAGAGATCGACCAAGCGCCGCGAGGTTGACGGTTTAGGCGCACAGGCAGACAATGCTCGGTTTTTTGTAAAATCCACCACTCTGGGGTGAATATCTGCCAAAACAGAGTACTGGGCAGTGGTTCGGCAGCAAGGCATAAGCGCCGTGGGGGCGCGGTCATCAAGGAAAACCCAATCGAACCGAGGCCACGAATTTGGGTCGAAGCGATGCGGGTCAAAGCGATAAAACCTTCTTGGAGCTGCCAAGACGTTTGCTGATTCGGCTCGGTATCGCCCTTGCCGTGCGGGCTTGGTGCGAAATGGCCGTTGCGCTCGGGCTCTTTGAATTTTGGCGATTCACCCTACATACTGTTAGCAATCCCCCTTCTATATTTCCTTCCGAACCAACGGTCGGTTGAGGTCCACCATGACAAAAGCATCATCCAAAACGCAGACTCCCACCCCGCGGGGCGCATCCCGCAAAGAGACCGCGGTCGCCGAGGTGAGTCCCGCCGAGGTGCGTCCCGTTGTGGACGCACCGCGTGGCAAGGTCCATCGTGTGGCGGCAAAAGAAGGGGGTGCTGTGGAGGTCAATGCGGCCAAGGCAACCACCAAGTCGGCCGCATCGGTTACCAGCCCAGCGCCCAAGCGGGGTCGTCCGCCCAAGGCGGGCGTTGTGACGGCCGAGGCCGATACCTCTGCCGCGCGCCGCGGCCGCAAGAGCAAGTTGGAAGAGCCGACCGATGATTTGTCGGATGACCTGAGTGAAGAGGTTGAAGTAGTCGATGTCGCTGCCGAAGTCGCTGAAGTCGAGGTGGTGGAAGAAGTAGCCGCCGCGCCCGTGCCCAAGACACGCAAGGCTTCGCGCGCTCGTGAGAAGCAACTGCTCAAGGAGTTCGGCTATGACGACTCCAACATCACCGATGAAGAGTTGGGCCGTCGGCGCGCTCGACTCAAGAGCCTGATCAAAATGGGCAAGACCCGCGGGTTCCTGACCTACGGGGAAATCAACGATCACATTCCGGACAATCTGGCCGATCCCGAGTTGATGGAAACCATTGTTTCCATGCTCAACGACGTGGGCATCGCGGTGTACGAAACCACGCCCGATGCGCAAACCCTGCTGCTCAACCAGCACGGCCCGACCGCGTCGAGCGAAGAGGAAGCGGAGGAAGAGGCCGAAGCGGCGCTGTCCAACGTCGACTCTGAATTCGGCCGCACCACCGACCCTGTGCGCATGTATATGCGCGAAATGGGCACCGTCGAGCTGCTCACGCGAGAAGGCGAAATCGTTATCGCCAAGCGCATTGAAGACGGCCTGCGCCAGATGATGCTGGCCATTTCGGCTTCGCCCTCGACTGTGGCCGAGATTCTGGCCATGGCCGCGCGTATTCATCACGGCGAATTGCCGGTCGATGAAGTGGTGGACGGCATGGTGTCGGACGACGAATCCGACGACTACGTGGCCGAAGAAGACGTCGACTACTCGCTCGACGAGAGCGGCGAAGAAGACGAAGACGGCGGTGCCGGCGCCACCTCCATGAAGCTCGAAGAACTCAAGGGCAAAGCCTTGGAAGCCTTTGCCGACGTGCACGACGCCTTCATGAAAATGCGCCGCGCCTACGACAAGGACGGCTACCGTTCTGCCAGCTATTTGAAGGCGCAGGAGGCGATTTCCGCCGCGCTGATGGAAGTGCGCTTCACCGCGCGGACCGTCGAGAAACTCTGCAATCTGCTGCGTGCCCAGGTGGACGAAGTGCGGCGCTACGAGCGTGAGATTCGGCGCTATGCGGTGGATCGCTGCGGTATGCCGCAGGAGGAGTTCATCAAGTCCTTCCCCGGTCATCAGCTCGATCTGAAGTGGGTGGACAAGCATGTGGCTTCTGGCAAGCCGTATTCCGTCATCCTCAGCCGCAATGTGCCGGCCATCAAGGAGCTGCAGCAAAAGCTCATCGATATCCAGACCCGGGTCGTGGTGCCGCTCGACGACCTCAAGGAAATCAACACCCAGATGAGCCTGGGCGAGCAGGCCGCGCGTGAAGCCAAGCGCGAAATGATCGAGGCCAACCTTCGTCTGGTCATCTCCATCGCGAAAAAGTACACCAATCGCGGCCTTCAGTTCCTCGACCTGATTCAGGAGGGCAACGTCGGCCTGATGAAGGCGGTGGACAAATTCGAATACCGCCGCGGCTACAAATTCTCGACCTACGCCACTTGGTGGATCCGTCAGGCCATTACCCGCTCGATTGCCGATCAGGCGCGCACCATCCGGATTCCGGTGCACATGATCGAGACCATCAACAAGGTCAACCGCATCTCGCGCCAACATCTGCAGGAGACGGGCACCGAGCCCGACGCCGCCGTGCTGGCCGAGAAGATGGAAATGCCCGAGGACAAGGTACGCAAGATCCTCAAGATCGCACGCGAACCGATTTCCATGGAAACGCCCATCGGCGACGACGATGACTCGCACCTGGGCGATTTCATCGAAGACTCGGGCACGCTGGCGCCGACCGAAGCGGCGATGCAGGCAGGTTTGCGCGACGTGGTCAAGGAGATTCTCGATTCGCTCACGCCGCGCGAAGCGAAGGTGCTGCGCATGCGCTTCGGCATCGAGATGGCCAACGACCACACGCTAGAAGAAGTGGGCAAACAGTTCGACGTCACCCGCGAGCGCATCCGCCAGATCGAGGCCAAGGCGCTGCGCAAGCTCAAGCACCCCACTCGCTCGGACAAGCTGCGCAGCTTTCTCGACACGCTTTGATCCGGACGCTCCTGCCCGCCACGCGGCGGACAGGAGCACACGCTAGACTTCGGGCATGACCAACGCGCGAAAAACGGCTGTCCGCACCATCGTGTTTGCCGATGTCGTCGGCAGCACGGCATTGTTCCAATCTCTTGGCAATACCGAAGCCACGGCGCTGGTCACTCAGGTCGTGTCGAACATGGCCCGCAGCTTCAAGGCGGCGGGCGGCGATGTGGTGAAAACGCTGGGGGACGGCATACTCGCCACCTTCGAGCACAACACCCCCGCGCTCAACGCCTGCATCGACATTCAGCGCACCTGCTCCACCTCAGGCGCGGTCGATGCCACGGGCGCCCGACAAAAACTACCTCTGAAAATCGGCATTGCTCGCGGCGTGGTCGTGCTGGCGCCGGGCGACTGTTTTGGCGATCCGGTCAATGCGGCCTCGCGCCTGTCCGACTCGGCCGGAACCGGACAAATTCTCATCGGCGACGCCGTGATGGAAGCGCTGCCGCTGGAGTTGCTGGCCCGGCTGCGCAGCCTCGGCGCCATTTTTCTGCGCGGCTACGACGTGCCGGTTCCGGTGCATCAGGTCGATTGGGAGGCGCAGGTCGATATGGGCCAGACCATGCCGCAAGTGCCCTCACGCATCGACTACAGCAGCCAGTTGCTCAATCTCGCCTGGCTCGATACCAGCGTGGACTATGCCGCCGATCAGATGCCCATCGTGATCGGGCGCACGAACGGTGCAGACTTTCCGGTCAACGATCTGCGGGTATCGCGCCAGCACGCGCGCATCGACTGGCGCGGCAGCTATTTCATGCTGACTGACCTCAGCAGCAACGGCACCTGGGTGCGCTACACGGGCAATGACACCACGCTGGCCCTGCGGCGCAACGAGTGCGTGCTGCATGGCCAGGGCGAAATCACCCTGGGCGCTAAGCCGTCCGACCCGACCGCGCCCACGGTGATGTTCCAGATCCATCCTCACTGAACTCAGGTTCTCATGCCCTTGTCCGACCCTACGGCGTATTCGCACGGTTCCGCACCGAAAACTGCCATCCTTCTCGTCAATCTGGGCACGCCCGATGCGCCGACGGCATCGGCCTTGCGTCGCTACCTCGGTGAGTTTCTCAGCGACCCTCGGGTGGTCGAAATTCCCAAGCCGGTTTGGTGGTTGATCCTCAACGGCATCATTTTGCCGATTCGTTCCTCCAAATCCGCGGCCAAGTACGCCTCGGTCTGGACCGAGCGCGGCTCGCCCCTGCAGTCGGGCACGGCCGACCTCACGCAAGCCGTTGCCGCTGAAATGGCTCGGCTGGGTCATCATGTGCAAGTGCGATATGCCATGCGCTACGGCAACCCGTCTGTGGCCAGTGTGCTCGACGAGATGGCCAAGCAAAACGTCACTCGCATCCTGCTGGTGCCGCTCTATCCGCAATATTGCGCGGCCACCACGGCCTCCACGCTGGACGCAGTGACGGCCTGGATGCGGCGCAGCCGGCGCATGCCCGAACTCCGGGTGCTCAATCACTTTCACGACGAGCCGCTTTACATCGAGGCCCTGGCGCGAAAAATCGAGGCGCACTGGCAGCAGCAGGGTCGGCCTGACAAATTCGTCATGAGCTTTCACGGCATGCCGGCGCGCACGCTCAAGCTGGGCGATCCGTACCACTGCGAGTGCCACAAGACCGGGCGCCTGCTCGCCGAGCGCCTGGGGTTGGCCGCTGCTGATTACGCGGTGACGTTTCAGTCGCGCTTTGGCAAGCAGGAGTGGTTGCAGCCCTACACCGAACCCACCTTGCGCCAACTGGCCAAAGAAGGTGTGGCTCGGGTCGATGTGACCTGCCCGGGCTTCAGTGTCGATTGCCTCGAAACGCTGGAAGAAATCGCCATGGAAGGCAAGGAAGCGTTTCTGTCCAGTGGCGGCAAGGTCTTTAATTACATCGATTGCCTGAACGCCGAGACGCACTGGGCGCAGGGTTTCAGCCGTCTGCTGACCTCTCATCTGCAGGGCTGGAATACAACCGTACCTGCCGATCCCAAAAAACTCGCGCAAACTCGCGAACGGGCCAAGGCCCTGGGTGCGGAAAATCTGTGAGTTAAACCTGTGAGTTCACAGGGATGAATCGCGGGGCGTCGAGCGCGCCTCACGCCAGAACTGCACCAGCAGCCCGACGCCGAGCCCGATCACGCCTATCGCCAAGAGGTAGAGCACCAGTTCAGCCAGAGACATCTTCTCTCTCCTTCAAGAGCGCCCAAAGCGCACAAGTCATGAAGAGTGAGTGCTCAACATGAGCAGACAGTTCCGTGGGATTGGGTGTGGAGTGTGCCGTGCGTGTGACCAAAGTTTTCTCTGTGCGGGCGGTTGCAGCGGCCTGCGCGATACGGCTCAATAATCTTCGTCGGCGCTGGTGAGATACCACTGCGCCTGCTCAAGCGCTTGGGCTTGTTCGGGTGTCATGGTGCAGAACACATTGCGGGCATCACGCGCCAACATGCCCAACTGATGCAGCTTGCTCTGGATGTCGGCAGGGCCGAGGAATTCAAACGATACGCTGCTGCGACCGTCGACATAGGCGTCGCGAAACAGGGTGTCAAAGAGCAAATTCAGGCTATCCGGATGCCCTGGGTGGCAGAGCAGATCGCGCACATGCAACACCTTGCCGACGACCTCACAGACGGCATAGCCGATAAGTCCGTCGTTTTGGGCGCTCAAGGTCAGGAAGCGGAATTTTCTCCAGGGCTTCGGCTCGAAACGCCAGGCCAGGTAACTGCGATCACGCACGCCGATGAGCAAGGCCGGGTCTTTCTGCGCGGCCCACAGCGCATCGAAGCGGGCATCGGGCTGGTCCATCCATTGAGCCCGTCGGCCACGAAAGTCGTGGGCGTACCAGGTTCTGCGCAGGGTATGCCGCCACCAGTCTGCGGTGCGCCCCACGGCGCGGCGCACCAAGTGGGGGATTTGCGCGGGCAGATAGTTGGCACTGCGCAGCACGCGAACGTAGCGCACCATGCGCCCCGCCACCTTGTAGCCCAGGCGCTTGACCACGGGTTCGGACTTCGGGTTGGGAAAGCCGTAGATCAGCCCGCACTGCGGCAAAAACCGGTCACGCAGTGAAGTTTGCAGCAGCATCGCCGGATACAGCGTGCGATGTTCCGCCGTCACGCCGAAGTCAGCCAGAAGTCCTGCATTCAAGGTTTGGCCAGCCAGACGCATCTGCCGGGTTGCGAGGCCGATGACGCCCACGGCTGTTCCGTTTTCGGCCGGAGAATGGGCGAGCAACACCTGCGGTAAACCGGCCGGGTTGCGCAGGTAGAACCAGTCGTATTTGTCCTGGCGACGCTCTGGGTGACCGAGATTGGTCACCCAGAGCGACACGATGATGCTGCGATCGGTCTGCAGGTCGGCGGGCAACGCGGCGTAACTGGACGGTGCGGCGGTCATGGAGGAGCGCGGGTTCGCGAAGGGTCAGCGCCGGATGAACTGGTCGTGCAGAAGCAGGGTGGAGAGCATGCCGACAAAGGCCATATTGTCACCAAAGCCGATGACTTTTCCAGCGCGTGCCTTGTCGAACAGGCGAATCGCCGCCTCCGGGTCGAAGTAGCCCGCCTCTTTGAGGCGCGCCACGCTGAACAGGTCGGCCACGTAATCGACGGGTTCGCCATTGTGAAAAAAACTCTGGCTGTCGGGGGCGCGGTAAGGTTGCTTGGTGCGATGGCGCAGCGCGTCGGGCAGCAGGCCGTCCATGCTGCGTTTGAGCAGGTATTTTTCCACCAAGCCCATGAGTTTGTAGCGCGGAGGGAGTTGGCTGGCGAAGGCGATCAGCCGGTGATCGAGGAAGGGAAAACGGGTCTCGATGGACTGCGCCATGGCCATGCGATCGCCCTGAGAACACAGCAGATAGCCCGACATCAGGGTATGCGCCTCGATGTACTGATCCTGGCAGAGCGGCTCCCAGCGCGAGATGTCGGCGGGGAGTTGCGCGGCGAGGGTGGCGATGGGGTCGGCCGCCGTGGCCGCGGCGCGCCATTCCGGCGACAGAAAGCCGGTGATGCGCCGTGTGGTGGTCCAGCGCGGCAGGTGGGCGAACCAGGGCTCGCGGAAATGCGCTTCGCCTTCGCGGAAAAAACGCTCGGTCATCGCGCGGCCGGCGGCCGGGGAGTGTTTGAGATAGGGGTAGAGGCGTTCGAGCAGGCGAGGGCGCCAGCGCGAAGCGGGCTGCCGGGCCATGAAGCGGCGCACCCGGGCTTCCTTGAACAGGTCGTAGCCGCCGAAGACTTCGTCGGCGCCTTCGCCAGTGAGCGCCACCTTGTAGCCCGCGGCGCGCACCCCTGCGGCCAGCAGCATCATGGGCGCGGGGGCGGTGCGCACGATGGGTGTCTCAGTGTGGGCAATGGTGCGCGGGAAGGCGGCGGCGATGTCGGCGCGGGTGCAGTGCACCGTGGTGTGATCGGTGCCCAGGTGGCGCACGAGTTGCTGCTGCCAGGGGCTTTCGTCGAATTCGGCGTCGTCGAAAGTGAGGGAAAAAGTGCGCAGCGGCGTGTCGGTGTAGTGGCAGATCAGGGTGGTGACGATGGAAGAATCGAGGCCGCCGCTGAGATAGGCGGCCACGGGCACATCGGCGCGCAGTTGCAGCCGCACCGCGTCGATCAGCAGGTCGCGCAGCTCGTCGGCGCAGGCGGCGGCCGAGCGCTCGTCTTCGATCGAGGCTGGGGGAAAGCTCCAATCCCAATAGCGGCGCGTCTGCGTGCCGCGAGCGTCGACCGACATCATATGGCCGGGCGGCAGAGACTCGATGCCCTCGAATACGGCGTGTGGCGGCAGGGGTGCCCAGTAGGTGAAGACTTCGCCCAGCGCTTTCGCATCCAGACGGCGCGGCACTTCGGGCAGGGCGAACAAGGCCTTGACCTCGGAGGCAAAGGCCAGACCGCCCGGCACGCGAGTGTGAAACAGCGGCCGGATGCCGGTGCGGTCGCGGGCCAGCAGCAGGCGCTGACGCGGCACGTCCCACAGGGCGAAGGCGAACTGGCCGTTGAGCTGATCGACCAGCGCGTCGCCGTGGTCTTCATACAGGTGCACCAGCACTTCGGTATCGGACTGCGTGGCGAAGCGATGGCCGCGGCGCTGCAGCTCGGCGCGCAGTTCGATGTAATTGAAAATCTCGCCGTTGAAGACCACCCATACCGTGCCGTCTTCGTTGCACATCGGCTGGTCGCCGCCGGACAGGTCGATGATGCTCAGGCGGGCGTGGGCCAGACCGATCGGTCCTTTGTTGTAGAACCCCTGCTGATCAGGCCCGCGGTGATGCAGCTGGCCGATCATCGCGGCAAGCTGCGCGGGATCGATGGGCGCGTTCCAGTTCAGGCGACCCGCAATGCCGCACATGGCCGCTTTCAGCCGCCGATGTAAGACATCTCAACCCTGCGCTCGGCACGCTGGGCCAGACCTGCTGCCGTGCCGCGCAGCAGGGAATATCGGTCATCTCGCGCCGTCCAGACCTGCGCCAGCGCGGCGCGCAGCTGCTCGTCGCTGACCGGGGCCAGGCCGCTGCGCGGATCGCCGCGCAGCAGGGCGCGCACGTCGTGGCCGTGGGTGGCGAACAGGCAGAGGTAGAGCTTGCCTTCCATCGACAGCCGGGCGCGGTTGCAGTCGCCGCAAAAGGCGCGGGTCACGCTGGAAATCACGCCGATCTCACCCGCGCCATCGTCATAGGCCCATCGCTGGGCGGTTTCGCCGGCGCTGTGCGGCTCCAGCGGATGCAGCGCATGGACGGCGTGAATGCGGTCGATGACCTGTTGCGACGGCAGCACTTCGTCCATGCGCCAGCCGTTGGTGTTGCCCACATCCATGTATTCGATGAAACGCAGCACTACGCCGGTGCCGCGGAAATGTTCGGCCATCGGCAGTATCTGCGCGTCGTTGGTGCCGCGCTTGACCACCATGTTGACTTTCACCGGCCCGAGGCCCGCGGCTAGGGCGGCGTCGATGCCCCGCAGCACTTCGGCCACGGGGAAGTCGACATCGTTCATCTGGCGGAAGGCCGCATCATCCAGCGCGTCGAGGCTGACGGTGACGCGATCGAGCCTCGCCTCCTTGAGCAAGGTCGCCTTGCGGGCGAGAATGGAGCCGTTGGTCGTCAGCGTCAGTTCGGGCGCCAGACCCTCCGGGGTGCGCAGGCCGTGCAGCATCTCCACCAGTCGTTCGAGGTTTTTGCGCAGCAGCGGTTCACCGCCAGTGAGCCGGATTTTGCGCACGCCAAGGGACATGAAAATCCGGGCCGCGCGGGTGATTTCCTCGAAGCTCAGCAAGTCGGCATGCGACAGGAATTCATAGTGTTTGTCGAATATCTCTTTCGGCATGCAGTAGGTGCAGCGAAAGTTGCAGCGGTCGGTCACCGAGATCCGCAAATCGTGCAGAGGGCGGTGAAAACGGTCGGTCGGCTGCTGCGGCGCGCTGCCGGTGTCGGCAGGGACGGACGGCACGCTTGTCGCGTAATGATGGTCGACGATGGGAATTATGCGTTCGGACATAACGCCATTATCGACAAAGCGGGCGAGCGCCGCGCTGTTTCGGCCCCCGGGCCTGTTCACATCACGGAAATTCGCAAGGCCAGGGCGAAGGTGGCGAGCAGCATGCCGAGCACTGCGCCGACGAGGACATCGGAGAGGTAATGCAGCCCCAGAATTAGCCGCGACGCAGCGATCAACAGGGCAAACGGCACAGCAATCCAGCCCAGTATCGGGGCGAAAAACAGGATCTGCAGGGTGAAGTTCACCGCATGCAGGGTGTGGCCGGAGGGAAAGCTGAACTGATCGAGCGGGGGTTCGCTGAGCACGATGCGATGGCAATGTTCGCTCGGGCGCGGACGGGCCGCCAGACGCTTGATCGACCAGTACAGGCCGGTGCCGATGAACGTGGTCACGATTAACCAGAGGATCGGCGAGATCGCCTCGCGCCCATCGAGCCAGAGCAGCAAACACAAAATGGCCGCCCAGCCCCAGCCGTTGCCAAGGCGGCTGATGGCAGAAAAGAAGCGGCGCACCCAGGCCTGCCGACTCAAACGATTGGCCGCAAGGGTCAAGCCTTCCTCCCATTGCAGATAACGCTGAAGCAGGCTGGGCTGTCGCTGTTGCATGGTTGATCTGGGGCGCGGTTGCGGGATGGAGGAGGCGTGGCGAGATTGTTGCACTGCAGACTTAGCCACGGTCGAGCCGACGCGCATCTCGGCTGCCTCTACCATTGTGTCATCAGCGCAAGGCAGTCAGCCAAGAATCGACTGACGGCCTGCTGCGCTTTATTCTCAAGGATAGACATGGCATACACCATCGAACTTTCGGGCCGCGTCGCCCTAGTCACTGGGGCATCGAGCGGGCTCGGCTGGCGATTTGCCGAGGTGCTGGCGCAGGCGGGGGCCGCCGTGGTGCTCAGCGGTCGGCGCATGGAGCGGCTCAAGGAACTGCGGGCCCGCATCGAAGGGCAGGGGGGCGACGCCCATGTGGTCGAACTCGATGTCACCGATAGCGCCAGCATTCGCGCGGCGGTGGCGCATGCCGAGACCGAGATGGGGCCGATCGACATCCTGGTGAACAACGCGGGCATTTCTGCGCAGCAAAAACTGCTCGACGCCACGCCCGAAGATTTCGATGACGTTTTCGGCACCAATGTGCGCGGAGCCTTTTTTGTGGCGCAGGAGGTGGCGCGGCGCATGGTGGCGCGTTCGCTGGGCGTGACGCCGGGCACCTGGGCCGGCGGGCGCATCATCAACGTGGCCTCGGTGGCCGGGCTGCGGGTGATACCCAAGCTGGGGGTCTATGCCATGAGCAAGGCCGCCGTGATTCACATGACGCGGGCGATGGCGGTGGAGTGGGGCAAATACGGCATCAATGTCAACGCCATCTGTCCCGGCTATATCGATACCGAGATGAACCACCATCACTGGCAGACCGAGGCGGGCCAGCGTCTGATGCAGATGCTGCCGCGCAAACGCCTGGGCAAGCCCGAAGATCTCGACGCCATGCTGGTCATGCTCGCCAGCGGGCAAAGCAGCCTGGTCAACGGCGCCGTTCTGACGGCTGATGATGGCTTTGGCATTTGAGGAAAAGCCCGATGCGATTCGAAATCCCTGAACAAAAACAACTGGTCCACACCCTGACCCTGCCCATACGCTGGGGCGATATGGATGTGATGGGCCATGTGAACAACACGATCTATTTCCGCTACATGGAAATCATCCGCCTGGAGTGGCTGCGCGAAACCGGCGTACCCGCCAACCCCGCAGGGCTGGGGCCAGTGATCGTCAACGCTTTCTGCAATTTTCAGATCGAATTGAAGTATCCGGGCGAGGTGCTGGCGCGGCTCTACACCACCGATGTGGGGCGTACCAGCTTCGACACCTACACCTTACTCAGCCGCACCGACGATCCCGACACGATCTACGCCAGTGGCGGTTCGCGCGTGGTCTGGGTGGATTTTCCGCGGCGCAAGAGCGCGCCCTTGCCCGATAGGCTGCGCGAATTGCTCACGCAGCATGCCGACTCAAACTGACCTCTATTCGAGAGATTGCGTCATGCCAGATTCCGAAACCAACCAGCCGCTTTGGTTGCCCTCGCCGCAGCGCATCGCCGCTTCGCACGTCGAGGCATTTCGTCATTGGGTGAATGAGCGCCACGGCCTGCATTTGCAGACTTACCAAGACTTGCTCGATTGGTCGATCGCCGAGCAGGCCCAGTTCTGGGACGCGGTGTGGGAGACCTCCGGCGTGATCGCCGAGCACAAAGGCGAGCGAGTGCTGATCGACGCCGAGCGCATGCCCGGCGCGCGATTCTTCCCGGACGCCCGCCTCAACTTCGCCCAGAACCTGCTGCGCCGCAATGACGATGCCATAGCGCTGCATTTCTGGGGCGAAGATCAGGTGCAACGCCGTCTGAGCTGGCGCGAATTGCACGCCGAAGTCTCTCGGCTGCAGCAAGCCTTGAAGCATTGGGGCGTCCAGCCCGGAGACCGGGTTGCGGCCTATATGCCCAATATGCCCGAGACGGTGATTGCCATGCTCGCGGCCACCAGCCTCGGCGCCACCTTCACCTCCGCTTCGCCCGACTTCGGGGTGCAAGGCGTGCTCGATCGTTTCGGCCAGACCCTGCCCAAGGTGCTGATTGCCTGCGACGGCTATTTCTACAACGGCAAAACCTTTTCCAACCTGGAGAAGCTGGCCGAACTCGTGCCGCAATTGCCCTCGCTGGTGAAAACCGTCGTCGTGCCCTATGTGGCGCAGGCGCGCGGGCATAACTTGAGCTTAGCGCCGATTGCCGACGCTCAGGTGTGGGAGGATGCGCTCGCGCCATTCACCCCGCAGGCGGTGCAATACGCGGCGCAGCCCTTCGATCATCCGGTCTACATCCTGTATTCAAGCGGCACCACCGGGGCGCCGAAATGCATTGTGCATCGCGCGGGCGGGGTGCTGCTCAAGCATCTGGCCGAGATGCGGCTGCAGGTCGATATTCATCCCGAAGACCGCGTGTTCTTCTTCACCACTTGCGGCTGGATGATGTGGAATTGGCTGATGTCTGCGCTCAGCCAGGGGGCCACGGTTTGCCTTTACGACGGCTCGCCCGGTGTGCGCGACAACGCCATTTTGTTCGACTACGCCGATGCGGTGGGTTTCACGCACCTCGGCACCTCGGCCAAGTTCATCGAGGCGCTGGGCAAGTCGGGCATCGCGCCGATGCACACGCACCGCCTCAGCGATCTTCGCACCCTCATGTCGACCGGCTCGCCGCTGGCGCCCGAAGGCTTCGACTACATCTACGGCAAGGTGAAGGCCGACATCTGCCTCAGTTCCCTGTCGGGCGGCACCGATCTGGTGGCTTGCTTCATCGCCGGGTCGCCCATGAACCCGGTCTGGCGCGGCGAGATTCAGGCCTGCGCTCTGGGCATGGCGGTGATCGTGGCGGGTGACGACGGCAAGCCTTTGCCGGACGGGAAAAAAGGCGAGTTGGTCTGCACCAAGCCCTTTCCCTCCATGCCGCTGGGTTTTCTGGTGGACGGCAGTCTGGAAAAAGGCGCCCAAAAATACTTTGACGCCTACTTCGCGCAGTTCCCGAATGTATGGTGGCATGGCGACTACATTCAACGCACGTCGCATGGCGGCTTCATCATTTTTGGTCGCTCGGATGCAACGCTCAATCCCGGCGGCGTGCGCATCGGCACGGCGGAAATTTACCGCCAGGTCGAGCGCATCGACGCGGTGCTCGAATCAATTGTGATCGGCCAGAACTGGCCGCCCGGTACTTACGGCGATGTGCGCGTGGTGCTGTTCGTGCGTCTGCGCGACGGCGTGGTGCTCGACGAGGCGCTGATCGACGCGATCAAGCGTGAGATTCGCAACAACACCACGCCGCGCCATGTGCCCGTGCGGATCGTGCAGGTGCACGATATTCCGCGCACCAAGAGCAACAAGATTGTGGAAATCGCGGTGCGCAACCTGATTCACGGCGACCCGGTGAAAAACGTCTCGGCGCTGGCCAATCCCGAGGCGCTCGACGAATACCGCGCCTTGCGTGCCGAACTTGAGCGGGCTTGAACGGCTAACTCCTGCGCCGTAAGGTACAGGTGCGGCTGATCCAGAGCTTGCGCAATGGCGTCAGGCTGATGCGTTGGTGCAGTACCGCAAAGTCGGCCCGCTCGATTTCGCTCAGCAGCGCCTCCGATATGGCGCCAAGAGCCAGTAGAGGTGCGGTCTGCGCGGCAGGGTAGGGTGTGAGCGCGCCGCGAGCTGTGCTCAAAGCCGTGCGGGCCAGTGTGGTTTGTTCCTGCAGCAAGGCACGAATGGGCGGGCTGACCACGCGCTGCTGCAAGTCCACCGCCTTGACCCCATGCCGCTGCAGGGCATCGAGCGGCAGATACACCCGGTCCTGCGCGACATCACGCCCCAGATGCCGGATGTGGCTGGTCAATTTCAGCGCCACGCCCAGTTCCTCCGCAGCGTCCAGGGCGGGGCGCGCGGTCAGCCCCAGCAGCGCTGCCGCATTGCGCAGCGTCTGCCCACTGCCCGCCCGGCAATAGTGCACGAGCGCGGCACGATCCATCCACCGGTTCTGTCGTAGATCGATGTCTACGCTTTCGATCAGGCCGAGCAGCGCCTGTGGCCGCAGACCCTGATCCCGAAAACATCTCCCGAGAGCACGCAGGCAAGGGTGCTCTGCCTGGTCTTGATCGAGCGCCAGCATCTGCGCATGCCACCAGGCCAGCTTGGCTTGTGCGACACCCGGGTCGCTGACCGTGGTGACGATGCTGCGCACCCGCACATGCACGTCCAGCAACAGCGTCAGCGCCGCACGGCGCGCGGGCGGGCAGCGTTGCAGCGCGTAATAAGTCGACGAGCCGGGGGGCGGTTTGGCGCAGGAATCAGGGATTTGAGGCGGGTGCATGTTGAGCGCTGCATCAGGCAGGCTGGAGGCAGCTAGAATAGCCGATTGCCCAAAAATCAAAGCCGCAGTGAATAGGCCACACTGAATAGCCGCCTTCCGAGGTGGGCCTCAGTTGAGACCGAGTTGAAACATAAGGCGCGAGCGTAAAGTTTTTGGCGACAGATCACCCCGCGAGGGTGGCGAAATTGGTAGACGCACCAGGTTTAGGTCCTGACGCCTTCACGGGCGTGGGGGTTCGAGTCCCCCCCCTCGCACCAACCGGCAAGCGCAGGCTTGGCGGTCTTTGATCCCTTTTTTGAACACTGGACTTTCCCATGACTGTCGAAACCCTGGACAAACTGCAGCGCCGTGTGACCGTGACCGTGCCCAAGGCCGCTGTGCAGAACGAAATCAATTCCCGCCTGAAGAATCTGAGCCGCACGCTGCGCCTGCCCGGCTTCCGCCCGGGCAAAGTGCCGATGTCCATGGTGACGCAGCGCTACGCGCCGTCCGTCGAGATGGAAGTGCTGCAAGACAAGATCGGCAACGCGTTTTACGACATCGCCACCAGCGCCCGTCTGCGCGTGGCGGGTGCGCCGGAATTCAGCCCCAAGACCGAAGGGGTCGAAGCGGACGTGGTGGCGTTCGACGCTGTGTTCGAGGTCTATCCCGACGTGCAGATCCCGGATCTCTCCACCCAGGCTATCGAACGCGTGACCGCCGAGGTGGACGAGGCCGCCATCGACAAGACCATCGAAGTGTTGCGCAAGCAGCGCACCCAGTTTGTGACGCGTGGCGAAGCCGCGCCGAACGGTCAAACGTCCGAAGGGCTGGAAGTGCAAGACGGAGATCGCGTCACCGTCGATTTTGAAGGTCGCATCGACGGCACCGCTTTCGAAGGCGGCAAGGCCGAAGGTTTCACTTTCGTTCAGGGCGAAGGCCGCATGCTGCCCGAGTTCGAAGCCGCCACCAAAGGGCTGCAAGCCGGGCAAAGCAAGATTTTCGAACTGCACTTCCCTGAGGACTATCAGGGGCGCGCCGTTGCCGGTAAGACGGCGCAATTCACCCTGAAAGTCACCCAGGTCGAATGGCCGCTGCTGCCGGAAGTCGATGCCGATTTCGCCCGGGCCTTGGGCGTTGAAGATGGCGACGTGCAGCATCTGCGCGACGATATCCGCAGTAACCTGAGCCGCGAGGTCAAATCGCGTCTCACGCAGCGCAACAAGCTGGCCGTCATGGATCTGCTGCAAAAAGCCGTCGCGGTCGATCTGCCCAGTGCGCTGGTGCAAAACGAAGTGAATGAGCTGATGGCCAGCGCCCGTCAAGATCTGGCCGAGCGCGGTATGAAAGATGCCGACAAAGCTCCGCTGCCGCCCGAATTGTTCAAGGAGCAGGCTGAACGCCGCGTGCGTCTGGGCCTGATCGTTTCCGAGCTGGTCAAGCAACACGATCTGCAAGCCAAGCCCGAACAGGTGCGCGCCTACGTTGAAGAACTCGCCGCCAGTTACGAACAGCCGCAGGATCTGGTGCGCTGGTACTACGCCGATCAGGAGCGCATGGCGCAGGCCGAAGCCATCGTCATGGAAAACAACGTGACCGACTTCGTGTTCGCACAGGCGCAGACGACGGACAAATCGCTCGGTTTCGATGAGCTGATGGGCCAGAACTGACCCCGTTGGCCATACTGATGAGCGCCCCAGGGCCGGGCTGCGCCCAGCCCGCCCCCGCAGGCAGGGGTCAAGGAAACTTGGGGCGGCCCTACGTTTCCTTGAGAGCCGCTGTGCGCCCAGGCGTGCAGCGGCTTTTGTGTTTTAAGGACGCTGTTGCGCCCACCGCAAACCCGGTGCGGAAATCTCGCACGCTGGCATCGGTAGAGCAAAGTGCGTGCTAATCTGTGTCCACCTTCACGTTTTTTTCTTCCATGAGCGCTACTGACATTCAAAACCTGGGCCTGGTGCCCATGGTCATCGAGCAAAGCGGCCGCGGTGAACGCGCCTATGACATTTACTCGCGGCTGCTGCGCGAGCGGGTGATTTTTCTGGTCGGCCCCATCAACGATCAGATGGCCAATCTGGTCGTGGCGCAATTGCTGTTTCTCGAGTCGGAAAATCCCGACAAGGATATTTCGCTCTATATCAATTCGCCCGGCGGCTCGGTGTCTGCCGGCATGGCGATTTTCGACACCATGCAGTTCATCAAACCCGACGTGTCCACCTTGTGCACCGGCATTGCCGCCAGCATGGGCGCCTTCCTGATGGCGGCTGGCGCAAAGGGCAAGCGCTACTCGCTGCCCAATTCGCGCATCATGATTCATCAACCCTCTGGCGGGGCGCAGGGCCAGGCGACGGACATCGAGATTCAGGCGCGCGAAATTCTCTATCTGCGCGAAAGACTCAACGGCATTCTTGCCGAGCGCACGGGCCAGACCCTTGAAAAAATTGGCATCGACACGGAACGCGACTTTTTCATGTCGGCCGACGAGGCCAAGGACTATGGCCTGATTGACGAGGTCATCTCCAAGCGCTCCTGATCCTCACCCTCCAAGTAGATACACGCCCATGGCTGAGAAAAAATCATCTTCCGGTGAAAAGACCCTGTACTGCTCGTTTTGCGGAAAGAGCCAGCACGAGGTCAAGAAACTCATCGCCGGCCCTTCGGTCTTCATCTGCGATGAGTGCATCGACCTGTGCAACGAGATCATTCGCGATGAAGTGACTGCGACGGACGCCAATGGCAAGGTGGTGAACTCCGATTTGCCGACGCCGGCTGAAATCAAGGCCATTCTCGATCAGTATGTGATCGGGCAGGAGGCGGCCAAACGCATTCTGGCCGTCGCGGTGTACAACCACTACAAACGGCTCAAGCACATCGGCCAGACCAGCGATGTCGAGCTGGCCAAGAGCAACATTCTTCTGGTGGGGCCCACGGGTTCCGGCAAGACCCTGCTGGCGCAGACGCTGGCCCGGTTGCTCAACGTACCCTTCGTGATCGCCGACGCCACCACGCTGACCGAAGCCGGTTATGTGGGCGAAGATGTCGAGAACATCATTCAAAAGCTGCTGCAGAACTGTAATTACGAAATCGAGCGGGCGCAGCGCGGCATTGTCTACATCGACGAGATCGACAAGATCTCCCGCAAATCGGACAACCCCAGCATCACGCGGGATGTGTCGGGCGAGGGCGTGCAGCAGGCTTTGCTCAAACTCATCGAAGGCACGATGGCTTCGGTGCCGCCACAAGGCGGGCGCAAGCACCCCAATCAAGATTTCATTCAGGTCGATACGACCAATATTCTGTTCATCTGCGGCGGAGCGTTCGACGGTCTGGAAAAGGTGATCCGCAATCGTTCCGAGAAGTCGGGCATCGGTTTTTCGGCCACGGTCAAAACTCAGTCTGAGCGCAGTGTCTCGGAGACTTTCCTTCAGGCTCAGCCGGACGATCTCGTCAAGTTCGGCCTGATTCCCGAACTGGTGGGCCGTCTGCCGGTGGTGGCCGCGCTGGAAGAACTTGATGAGCCCGCGCTGATCGAAATTCTCACGGCACCCAAGAATTCGCTGGTCAAGCAATATCAGAAGCTGTTCGAGATGGATGGCATCAAACTTGAGTTTCGTCCGGCCGCACTCGATGCGATTGCGCACAAGGCGCTTGAGCGCAAGACTGGCGCCCGCGGGCTGCGCTCCATCGTTGAGCAGGCTTTGCTTGACCTCATGTTCGACCTACCCAATGCGCAAGGCGTGGCGAGCGTCGTCGTTGACGAAAACGTGATTGCGTCCGGCGCCAAACCGCTGCTCATTTACCAGGATGCGGCAAAGGCGTCGGGAACCTGACGGCAGCCAGCCGGCGGTTGCAAGCAGGAGGTTGCCAGCATCGCCTGCTTGCAAATTCAGCCTGAGTCCCCATCTGCACACCAACTTATTTTCGGGTGACCTACATGTCCGATACCCCTGAGCAAAACACCGACCTCACTGCGTTGCCGCTGCTGCCTTTGCGAGACGTGGTCGTTTTTCCCCACATGGTGATTCCCCTTTTTGTGGGGCGTCCCAAGTCGATCAAGGCGCTGGAATCGGCCATGGAAAGCGGCAAGCAGATCATGTTGGTCGCGCAGAAGGCCGCAGCCAAAGATGAGCCCAAGCCCGACGATTTGTTCGATGTGGGCTGTCTATCGAGCATTTTGCAGATGCTCAAGCTGCCCGACGGCACGGTCAAGGTGCTGGTTGAAGGCGCGCAGCGGGCCAGCGCCCTGAACATCCGGGACAACGGCGACTATTTCGCCTGCGAAGCTGTGCCTATCGAATCCAGTTCGGAAACCAGCGCGGAATCCGAAGCGATGCGGCGCGCGGTGGTGGCGCAGTTCGACCAGTATGTGAAGCTGAACAAAAAAATCCCGCCTGAAATTCTCACCTCGATTTCCGGCATTGACGATCCGGGCCGTCTGGCTGACACCATCGCCGCACATCTTCCGCTCAAGCTGGAACAGAAACAGTCTGTGCTCGATTTGCACGACGTGCATGCCCGTCTGGAAAATTTGCTTGAACAACTCGAACGTGAAGTCGGCATTCTTCAAGTCGAAAAGCGCATCCGTGGTCGGGTGCGCCGCCAGATGGAAAAAAGCCAGCGCGAGTACTACCTGAACGAACAGGTCAAGGCCATCCAGAAAGAGCTGGGCGAGGGCGAAGACGGCGCGGACATCGAGGAGATCGAGAAAAAGATCAAGGCTGCGCGCATGCCCAAAGAGGCCAAGAAGAAGGCCGAAGGCGAGCTCAAAAAACTCAAGCTCATGTCCCCGATGTCGGCTGAAGCCACGGTGGTGCGCAACTACCTCGACGTGTTGATCAGCCTGCCCTGGTCCAAGAAGAGCAAGGTGCGCCACGATCTGGCATTTGCCGAGGCGGTGCTGGAGGAAGATCACTACGGCCTCGAAAAGGTCAAGGAACGCATCCTGGAATATCTCGCGGTTCAGCAGCGCGTGGACAAGGTCAAGGCGCCGATTCTTTGCCTGGTCGGCCCTCCGGGGGTGGGCAAGACCTCGCTGGGTCAATCCATCGCTCGCGCGACCGGGCGCAAGTTCGTGCGCATGGCCCTGGGCGGCGTGCGGGACGAGGCCGAGATTCGTGGCCATCGCCGCACGTACATCGGCGCCATGCCCGGCAAGATCCTGCAGAGCCTGAACAAAGTGGCGGTTCGCAACCCTCTGTTCCTGCTCGACGAGGTGGACAAACTCGGCATGGATTTCCGCGGCGATCCGTCCTCTGCCTTGTTGGAGGTGCTCGATCCCGAACAGAACCACACCTTCAGCGATCACTACGTCGAGGTTGATTTCGATCTGTCCGATGTGATGTTCGTCGCCACCTCGAATTCGCTCAACATTCCTCCAGCGCTGCTCGACCGGATGGAGGTCATTCGTCTGGCCGGCTACACCGAGGATGAAAAGGTCAGCATCGCCCAGCGTTATCTCCTGCCCAAGCAGATGAAGAACAACGGGGTAGAGAAAGACGAGCTCGATGTGACGGAAAGCGCCATTCGAGGCCTGATTCGCTACTACACGCGCGAGGCGGGGGTGCGCTCGTTGGAGCGTGAGATTTCGCGCATCTGCCGCAAAGCCGTCAAAGGACGCTTGCTTAAAACCTACACCGATCAGGTTGTGGTCACCGAAGACAACCTTCACGACTTCATCGGCGTGAGGCGTTTCAACTTTGGCATCGCCGAAAAACAGAATCAAGTCGGTCAGGTGGTGGGCTTGGCCTGGACCGAAGTCGGCGGCGATTTGTTGACCATCGAGGCTACCGCTATGCCCGGAAAGGGTGCCATTTTGCGCACCGGATCTCTGGGCGATGTGATGAAAGAATCGGTCGAGGCCGCTCGCACCGTGGTGCGGGTTCGCTCACGACGCCTTGGCATCAAGGACGAGTTGTTCGAGAAACGCGATCTGCACATTCACGTCCCCGAAGGCGCGACGCCCAAGGATGGTCCGAGCGCCGGTATTGCCATGACGACTGCGATCGTCTCCGCGATGACGGGCATTCCCGTCAAGGCTGAAATTGCCATGACTGGAGAAATCACCCTGCGAGGTGAGGTGCTCGGAATCGGCGGCCTGAAAGAGAAGCTCCTCGCGGCGCTGCGAGGAGGGATCAAGACGGTGCTGATTCCCGAAGAAAACGTCAAGGACCTGCAGGAGATGCCCGAAAACGTGAAAGCCAACCTGAGCATCATCCCGGTGAAATGGATTGATCAGGTCTTGGACCTAGCGCTTGAGCGCGTTCCTGTGGCACTGGAAGACGAAATTCCCGCCAAGGCCGTTGAAGTGTCAGTCGCGCCTGTGGATGCGCCGGTTTCCGAGACTGCGCGTCACTGAGCGGTTCACTATAAGCACAACGAAATAGCGCTTGCAACGACGGAAAAAATCGGTATAGAATGCTGGTTTGCTTTCGGGGGTATAGCTCAGCTGGGAGAGCGCTTGCATGGCATGCAAGAGGTCAGCGGTTCGATCCCGCTTACCTCCACCAAGTAAATTCAAGCAATATTTGAAGGTTTAGTCCCCTTCGTCTAGAGGCCTAGGACACCGCCCTTTCACGGCGATAACACGAGTTCGAATCTCGTAGGGGACGCCAGATTCAACAAACCGAATCTGCATGGAGTGGTAGTTCAGTTGGTTAGAATACCGGCCTGTCACGCCGGGGGTCGCGGGTTCGAGTCCCGTCCACTCCGCCAATAAAACGAAGTAAATCAAGTGCTTACAGAACAAGCCCACACTAACAATGTGGGCTTTTTTTCGCCCTTTTGGGGGAACGATTCCCCCACAATTCCCCCAAGGTGCCCCATCATTCCCTAGGGCGCTCCCCCACGTTTCCCCCACGCCGGGCCTTCATGCTGCCGGCGGTGGCGGGTAACCCATCCGCTCATAGGCGGCTTGCAATGCGTCGAGCAGCGCATCGCGCTGCCGCCAGCGCCCGCGCCCTGGATTGCCCTTTGGCCGACCCTGCTCCATCTCCGCCGACTTCAACGTGGGGCCTATCAGGGGCTTGAGAAGTTCAGCAGCATGCAGCCATTCTGCCCCTTGTGGGTCTTTCTGGAGACCGGCCAGGGCCGCGCGGGTTCCGACCCGCTGAGCCTGCCGCTCGGCGGCACGCATCAGCAACCACGCCGCCTCGCGAGAGTTCATTTCTGAGTGCATCTGGGTGACGAGGCAAAAAAATGCCTCATCGCCATACTGCTTTGCTCTTTTGTGCAGGTGTGCAATCTCTGCCGACGGGACAGTCGGGGGGAGATCAAACGGCAGCTCGGGATGTTCGATTTGCGGCGGAGCGCGCCGCTCGATCTCCCGCTGGAGAAATCCCTCCAGGCGCTTCTCGGCGCCCTCTACGCTGCCCAGCAGGGTCTGCACGGCCTGGTTTGACACCCACCCCCGGCGCAGCGCTTCTTCCACCAAATCCCACCAGCGGCGGGGCATCGGCGGCGCCGATGCCATCCAGCGCCGCCAGCTACGGCCGCTGCCATCACCCACCCCCAGCGCCCGCTCCAGCAACCCAGTCCCAAGCCCACTGAGCTGCCGAATTTCTGATGCGCAGGCCCGCCACGCCTCTTTCATTTCCGATGTTGCGCGCATGATGAAATACAGTAAATAAAACAGACAGATAACCTAGGACAAATTCTAGCCTGAATTACCCTGGAATGCAAACTCGGTCAGCTTGAGAATTTCCCCATCGCATCACAAGGCGAACCGGGGAACATGGAAACGAAATTACATGAAATGCCTCAAAGACTGGCCGTTACACCAGGCGAGGCGCTTTTTTTGGCAGGCTATTCTGCTTCTGTGACGACTGGAAACAAGTCAGCTACAAACTTGCAGGCGCGGCGCGTTTTCCCCTTTCCAATCCGTCATCTGAGAATTGGGGACCAGGTGAAGAAGGTAATTCTGGTGGCCGACATTCAGGCGGCCCTGCTGGGCCAGCAGCCTGAACCACCACTGCGCGACGAAGTGACGCCTCCACCCACGCGGCGGGGCCGCCCTCGCAAGGCCATGGCAGGGGGTGCAGCATGAAACTCACTCACCAGCAAATCGAGGCGCTGGCTGATCGATTTTTGGCGGCCGGCGGGATCGACCTGGCCGATCTCAACGCCGACTCGCTCGCAGAGCTTGATGAGCAGGGGCGCTCGCTGCGGCGCCGCCAACGAGGCAGCCGCATTGTCGGCGGCGGCCGCCCTGCCTCTTGCCAGTCGGCCAGTCGGCTGACTGCAAACCTACCCGCCCAGCCTGTGGAGTGGGGAGAGGAGCAGGAAGACGGGCAGGAAGGCTTCATTCAGGCCGAGGAGGAGGAGCAGGCTAGGGACGACCTGCACCTGCGCGAGCTGATGGACGACTTCCGGGCGCTTCTGGACACCCACCGGCTCGCCACCAGGGACCGATGCACTCCTCGGATGGCGCAGATCGCGGCCAAGCGCCAGCGCGTCGCGCTGGCGCTTCATGGGGACCTGCTGGGCTTCGACGACTTTCACTCCCTTCACCAAGCTCTTTACTCGATCCCACCAGCGCGCAGGGCCCGCACCTCGCGAGGGGTAAGGGGCGGCCCGCGCATGGCGCTGCCAGGCCAGCTCAGCCTGTTGGAGGGCTGATGATGGACGCTTGGGACATCATCCAGAAGCTGGATGGGCCGCGCCTCTCCATCCCCACCGCGTTGGTCGCGGCCTGCGGCGACCTGCAAATCGCCGCTTTTCTCCAGCAGGCGGCCTTCCTTTCCGCGACCTGTCGCAGCACCGATGGCTGGTTTTTCCTTCCTCAGTCTGGCGCACCAGCCGCTGCGCCAAACGACGAAAGGGGGTCACTTTTTCAGAAACTCGGGAGCTGGCAACACATGCTGCAGCTCGGGCCGGATGCCCAGGTTGCGGTCCGTCGCAAGCTGCGCGGCATGGGCCTTCTAGAAGAAAAACTGAAGGGCATCCCAGCCAAACTGCACTACAGGGTCGATCCACAAAAGTACCTGCTCTTCCTTTGCGGGGATGCTGGAAGCAAGTTTCCGGTAATCCCGGAAACTTGCTTCCCTGAAGAGCCGAAACAAGCATCCTGGAAAACCCGAGACTATGTAAGTAATGAAAGGAACAAAGGAAAGGAACAAATAAGAACCGGCCTGGCGGCCGAGCCTGTGGATAACCAAGACCCAGAACCCCAAGGCACGCCGGGGGATGAACTCGAAGCGATAAAAGACGCGCTCAACTTGTCTAGCGGCCAGCTTGGAAAACTGGCTGGCATCTGCAAGGGCCAGAACTGCAAGCTACAGGACGCGCATCGCTCCCTGGCACCCCATATCAAATCCAAGGGCCTGCAAGGACAACAAGCATTCCTGTATTTCAAAAAGTGCCTTCTCCAAAACCCAGGCCGCGACTGGACCTGGGAGGCGCGGCGCAATGTCGAGCTGGAAGCACAGGCAGAACAGGCTACCCAAGCCGACAAGGCCAGGCAGCGGTTCATCGACCGCCTGGCTCAGGCTGGGGATGAGGGCATCGCGGTTAGAAATGGCGGCCGCATTTTCCAAGCACCGCCAGAAGAAAACCCAGAAGTGTTTCTGACCTATCAGAAACCCGACGGCACGAGTTTTCTGTCTCGCATAATCGATTTTCTCAACGCATTTCCTGAATTCTTGGAGGATTAAAAATGTTCGACAAATACGATCAAGTAAAACTTTTGCACTGGAAAATAAAAGTGATTTTCGGGGTGTTTATTCTCGGCGGTATCGCAGGCGGCTTGTTTTATCTCTCATATTCTCACCTGCTGGAACCCGCAATTGCCTATATCGTCGGCTCTGTATTATTCCGCATCGCCCCCGATTATTTTATGGGCCTTGGCAACTGGTTATCCATTGCAGTCGATTATTATCAGCGCATCCAAGAGGCGCAGGGCGGGTTTGATTGGGGCGCAACATGGGTAGCCCTTGCCGCAGGCGCGTTCGCCCCTGCAATGGCCGCTATGGCCGTCTTGGCTGGGGTGTTCCGTCGCCGGGAGGCCGAAGAATGAACTTCCTATCTCGAATTTTCACCGCAGCCCGGAATTTCATTTTGATTTTCGGCGCAGCTTATCTCGCCGCCAAACTGCTGCAAATATTCAATCACCCGGCTGCATCGTCATTAACTGCTATCGGCGGATTTATTCTCGCCCTGTATTTTGCGTGGGATGCCCTGACCTATCGCGGCGGGGTTAAATCTTCCGTCGCAGATGTCAAAACCGACGCCGCCAACCTCAAGAAACTGGCAAAAGGCTTTGACCCCGAGCATTACATCAACCTGAAAAAAGGGATTTTCCTTGGCCTCGATGGTAATCGAAAACCCGTCTATTACCCGCAGCACGTCATCGACAAGAATCACATTGAGATTTTGGGAGAGAGTGGAGTCGGTAAATCGTCGTTGGCAGGGGTTTTGTTATCCCAGCTCGCGGCGGCGGGTGAAACGGTCGTGGTGTTTGATCCAAAACCGGACCGCATGCTCCCCGGCACGCTGGCTCGGATGGGCCAGCGGCACGGTTTCCCCGTGCATGTCATAGACCTGCGCCCGCAAGCTGGGCCTCAGATCAACCCCTTCTTTGGATGCCGCCCAGACCAGGTGGAAGAACTGCTTCAAGTCGGGCTCGAATTAGGAAAAACTGGGGACGCAGGGGTAGATTTTTATAGGGGGGGCGACCGCGAGGCCACGAGCTGGATTGCCCAATCGGCGATGGAGGGCGCGGACATCCAGGCCCTGATCGCCACCGCCAGCGGGGACGAGCGGGTGACAGAAAAGGAAAACCTCTGGCGTGAGCTGCGGCAGCTCGGGCGGGTGAGGGCGCTGCACGTGCCCTCCGGCGGCTTCGACCTGGCCGCCGCGCTCAGTAAGCCTGGCGTCATCTACATCATGGGATCGACCACTCGCCTTGAGATTGTGGCGGCACAGAAGTTGATCCTGCAGCGCGTGCTGCAAATTTTGGAGGAGCGACCCGAGCAATCGAGGCCGGTCACCGCGTTTTTGGACGAGCTGAAATATCTCTTGTCCCCCGCTGCCCTGCGAGCCGCCGGCACCATCAGAGACAGAAATGCGCATTTGATTTTTGCTCACCAAAGTCTCGGCGACCTCGACGACTGCCCAGGGTTGAACCCCAAGGCAGTCAGAGGGGCGATTTGGGGCAACAGCGGTTTGAAATTTGTTTACAAAATGCTTGACGCCGCCACGGCCCGCGAGCTGGAGGCGATCACCGGCCAAGCCAGCTCGGAGACCACATCTATCACCCGCAGTTCGCAGGGCGAGTCCGTCAGCCGGCGCATGGAGAAGTCGTCACACATGCCCGGCCACATCTTCACCCACCTGCCCAAGCCCGAGTCTGGTGAGGCCAGCGTCGGCGTCATCATCGGGCGCGGGCCGGCGAGCTTTTTGTCCACGAGGTGGCTGCGCTCTGGCCCGACGCCCGCGCCCGTGATCGTGCCAGAGCCGGGCGCCGAGCCGCAGGCCCCGCAGCCCGAAACAGACGCCCCCATCGTCGCGGCTGACGATGACCATGAGCAGCCGGATGAGCGCCAGGCCGAGGCGGATGCAGTGGAGAACGAAGCGCCCCCCGAGCCCACGCGCACCACGGCCAACGATTTGAGCGACCTCCTGCGCGACCTGAGCCGCCCGCGCTGACCGGCGCCCGCTACAGCCTTGCAGACCAACTCCCCCGAGCTGCGGTAGCAGCGGGGCACGCCGCCACCGCAGCCGCCGGTAGGCGGCGGGTTCCCCGCCCCCCCCCCCGCCGTGCATTTCTGCATTTCGCCACCCGCTGAATAGTGGTGTGGTGTTTACACCGCGTCCACAACCTGCAAACAAAAGGAGCTTCCATGCCCATCATCACCAACCACGCCCAGCGCTTCGCGCGGGCCGCCGAAAAGCGCCGCCTGCTGCTGCGTTTTTTACGCGAAGAGCTATACACCACCCCGAAAGTCGCCGGCCTGGTCATGGGCGTCGGCGAGCGTGCCGCCCGCCAGACGCTCGCACCCCTGGAAGCCGCCGGACTCATCAAACGCTGGCCCATCCAGTTGTTCGAGGGCCTGCAGAGCATCACCATCGTCGGCATCACGACGCTGGGCCAGGCGCACGCCTTCGACCCAGCCACAGAGAAGGTCATCGACCGCCAGTTTGACCCCGCGCGGTTCAGTGTGATGTTCTTGCAGCACACGCTGGACATCCAGCGACTGCGCATCGAGGCCACCGCCAGCGGCCAGGTCAAGCAATGGGTCAATGGCGACCGGCTTGCAGCAGTCAAGCAAGGCGAGAAGAAGCCCGACGCTGTGCTCCTGACCTGCGACGGCCTGCGCATCGCCATCGAGGCCGAGCGGTCGATCAAGTCGCCGAAACGCTATGCCGCCATCGTCGAAGGTCACCTGAACGCGATGCATCAAGGCAAGTGGCAACGTGTGGTCTGGACGTTTCCCGAGGCCAACACGATGGAGCGCGTGCAGGCCATGGTCTTGGGTGTCAATCGCGTGCGCATCGCGGGGATTGACACCCTGATCGACCCCGCCAAGCATCACCAGAATTTCCGCTTCTGTCTATACAACATGTTTACAGAATCCCTCGCCTGACCCCCACCGAAAGGAGCATCACCATGGCAATCCTGAAAGCGAAAAACCAAGTTAAGACCCGCACGCTCAGCGTGCGGGTAGATGCCGACCTGCTTGCTCAGATCGACGCCCTGCGCATCGACGCCGGAGCCGCAGGCTTCGAGTTCGACACGGCTGAAGTCTGCGCCCGCGCCCTCGCCACTGCCGTCAAGTCGGCCCGTGCCGAGCTTGCCGCCGCGACGCCGCCCCAGGCCACGCCGCAGCGCCTGGACAGCGCCGCTCTGTAAACGCCGTGTGTGACGCTTGTCACACACTTTGTTTGCAGCGTGTCCTGCGAGCGCCTGCACGCTTCGCGCCGCACCCATGCGCAAGCGTCGCCCGTCCGCTCGTGTCGTCACCTCGGCGCGATACGCACGGCGCGAATCGTCGGCGCAACGCGCGATGAGCAGCGCAACTGCCCCGAAGACGGCCCTGGACGGGCGCCTGGCGGCCCCTCCCTGCGGGAGGGCTTACTTCGGGTAAGTCAAAAGAGGGGCTGCACCCCCGCCTGCGGCAGGGCGAGTCTGTTCCCACCCCGCTGCGCGGCGCGGGAACAGACTCGCCCTGCCGACTGCGTCGTCAGGGGCTCCGGGGCATGAGGAAGCCCCTCCGGTCTCAGACTGTCGGCTCGTGGCCACGGCCACTCCCCGCCAGCCCGAGACTCCCGTCACGCCCGCAAGCGGGCCAGTCGGGACCTACGCTGCAGCCCGGGGCAAGCCCCCCAACATCATGTCGCTGGCGGGATGGGGGCTCGACTGCGCTGTCGCTTGTCAAGCCACATCCCGTCCGCGCGTCATGATGTCGGCTCCCCCCGCCCCTCGTGTCCACGGCGGTCGGCCTCGGCGCGGCCCAGGGCAGCACCCGCCACGCCAGCCCCTGCGGGTCTGTCATGTCGGCTGCTTGCCCCGGGCCTTGCTCGGCGCGAACCGCCGGGCACTCAGGGGGCGGCGTCCTGAACGGACGCGCCCCAAGTCCAAGCCAAGTAAGCGCGCACAGCGCGCATCTTGGCTGGCTTGGCTCCCCGAACAGCAAGCCGTCCGCAAGCGGAACGGCACCAAGCAAGCCGCCTCGATAGTCGGCCCAACCCACCCGCATGCGCGGAGTAAGAGCCGCTCGCGGCCAAGACCAGCCGCATGCGCGGCGCATTTCGCCACCCGCTGAATAGCAATAGCGGCATGTGCCGCGCTCAATGTCAACGGAAGGAACCTCACCATGTCTCAAGACAAAATCTCCGACACCATCGACCACATCCGGGCGCTCGCCGTAGAGCGCATCAACCCAATCGCCGAGAGATTCGGCGTGTCTCCCCGGCTGCTGTATGCCGGCGGTGCCTTCATCCTTTTGCTCGCCGTGGCGCTGATCAGCGGGCTGCTGGCCGGGCATCCGACGCCCGCCCAGATCGAATCAGCGCATCGGGTTATCACACCGCCGCCACAGCCAGCGCCCGCAGTTCTGCGGACCCCGGCGCCCGCCCCGGTGCAGCCCCAGTCAGCCGTCACGAGCGCCACCACAACCGCGCCCACTGCCCCGCTGCAGGTGGAGCTTCCGGCCCTGCCAGCACCCGCAAGCCAGATGAAGTCCGGGGCCTGGCAACTGACTGTCCAAACCGTCGCTGCAGCACAGGGGCAAGACCCGACGACCCTTGCAGGTCAGACCGTCGGCACGGTCATCAATTCGTCACCGACGGCGAGTTTTTCTGGCGCAGTGCCGACCAGCATGGCGAATTTTGTGACCGCAGGCAAGCCGGTTCGGCTTGCCTATTCCTTCGACTTCAACGCACCCGCGACCGGCAGTTATCTCATCACTGCCAACCTTGCAGGCAATGCTTCGGCGACTGCTCGTGTGATGCTCGACGGGCGTGCTGATCCGCTGTTTTCTCTCAAGCGGAATTTCAACGCGCTGTGGTCCGCTGACGCGCCCGCGCAGGTCGGTTCAGCCAGCGTGACGCTTGCCGCTGGCCTGCACAGCATCGAGTCCGTGCTGGACACCACTGCGGCCACGCAGGCAGCCCACGCCCCAACGTTGGACTTCTACATTAAGCCCCAGGCCGCGGCGATGCCGTCGGCCATGGTGCCGCAGTGGTCTGCGTCCACCCCGGCTGCGCCGGGGGCGGCTCCGGGCGCACGGCGCTGAGCCCCCGCCCGTGGACAGCAGGGCGTGATGGCCAAGCGCGGGTCGAATGATGATTGGGCTATGGTCGAACAGAGCCCTTTAGTCGCTGAGAAAAGCCTGGTTCGATGCTATCTGCAAACGCGATGAGTCCCGCAAGTACCTGAGTCTCCTTGGAGTCAAGCTGCTTGGTGAGGCTGCGGTGATACATCGCCCGTATGAGCCTTTTCCTGTCGCGGCCGATCGACACACTGCCCTCTGGAGTCAAGATCAGTCCAGTTACGACCCGCTTGCCTGCCCGAGACGCGAGCACAGTCTTGCCTTCATTAAGAGTGAGCTTGGGGTACTGCAGACTCTCTAGCAGAGTCTGCACTATCTCCGTGTAGCGGTCGATCTTGCCTCGGTCCCGCGAAGAGAGGGTAATGTCATCAGCGTAGCGCGTGTAAACGACACCATCATCCTTGGCTACGGCAGCAAGGCGGTTGTCAAACTCGAACATCAAACTATTTGAAAGTAGCGGTGAGCTAGGCGCACCAATGCAGAGCCGTAACGGTGGCTCTCGGTGGCGAGCCCAACAACTTACGTGCGCAATTAGCTTTCGAGCAGAGGGATCAAGATAGTCGGAGCAGTGACGATCAAGGTGGGCATGTAGATCGCTTCGAACAATTGATGGAAAGAAGTTTGTGAAGTCCAGCTTTAGCATGTAGCGACTGCTTGCGTGTGCCTCAGCGTTTTTTCTGATCGACGAACCTTCACGATACGCGGTTGCGCACTCATGTACCGGCAGGCGTGGACCCAGTTCTCGAATTAACCATCGCTGAATTGCCTTTACCTCACGCGCCGGTTGGGCAACTTCGCGCCTGCCGCCAGATTTCTTCTGGATTTCGAAAAGCTTGTATCGCAGTGGGGCCGTTTGAATGATCTTCGCCAAGTGCGATGGAAGCATCGCAAGGTCGGCAGCCATACGCTGGAGAATGTCGGCTTGACTAAGCACGGCGGCTCCTGACTTCCTGAATCGCACGGAAGCGCTTCTTATCGTCCTTTTCGTAATGTGTCAAAAGGTCCGACCGAAAGCGCATTACGTCAAAGGTTTTGTCGCGAAGATCAAAGTGAACAAACTGCCTGTCTTCAATGCCGACGTAGAAGCGCTGATCGCCCTTCGGCTCCATCGCGATCAGGCCGACGCGCTGGAGTAAAAACAGAAGCTGCTTGACCTCGGTCTCAGTTCGCGCACAGCCTATGTCGCCCAACAACTGGCGAAGCTCCCGAAGGGTGAGTGCGGAGCAAAGACTCAGTAGATCACAGACAAGTAGAGCACCATCAAGCCAGTTTGTTGGATTAAAGCCGCGTTCCGGAGTTGGCTTCGCTGCGCGCGCTCGGACTGCGTCTGCTAACTCCGGCTGAAGCTGTTCGGCAGCAGATGGATCAAAGGTGGTTCGTGAACCGGTGCGTTGCATCCACCGATGGCATTCAGCATTGTTGTCGTAAACCTTCTCCAAGTAGTCGATCGGGCCTAGCTTAATGAAGGAGTCGCTTTGGTAGTGAACCGTGTCGACAAAGACTAGAAGCTTTTTCTTGAACTCATCAATCACTGAAAACAAACCAAGTTCAGCAATGGAGCCAGGACTTTCAAGCACCAGGACAATAACTGAGGACAGTTCGGCGAGATGGCGTTCGAAAGACACTAGATCCCGATAGACCGCTTCGTGTGACCAGTCTTTGTAGTCCTCTGCAAGACGTATGCGGCGATCTATTTCGCGATCTTTCACGAGTTCCCGGTGAATAGCATCGCGAATTGATGTTGGTTTTGTGGAGCAAATATCTGTTGGTCCGCCGCACAAAAAAATGAAGCCCTGATAGGGCTTCAAGCGTGATGCGGGAAGATCAATTTTTTCGAGAAGAGCTTCCCTCATCTGATCTCGTTCTTCAAAGAGTCCTTACCAGAAATGCGCTGCGAAACCGGATTCGGGTTTTCCGAGTGCCCGCAGGAAAACCCGAATCCGGTTTCGCAGCGGTAAATGCACCCAATCAATACGAGTCTGGCGAAACGCCCGACATTTTCTACGTAACCCGAAACGTAGAAGCGCGTAAGGACGACGCATCGTATACAGGTCGAAAGAATGCGTCAATCGGTGCGCACCTCCTCAGAATGCCCAAGCGGCCAGGCTCGCCCCCTGCATCTCGACCTGATGCATATCTCCCCAGCGGGCAAGCGTGGCCTGTGCAGGTTGCCCCGACTTTTCCCCCGTGCAAGCGCTGGCACGCCTCGCGCCAGGGCAAGCCTGGCACGTTGCCTGCCGCTCAAAGCCCACGGGAGAAAAGCTCGTTTTTTGAGGGCAACCCGCCCAGACCACGCCGGAGGCACCGGCATCAGGAGATCGATATGCAACAACATCTTGACGTTCAGCACGAAGCCCCTCTCTCCCTCTGGATCGCGGGCGGCGTCGCGGCAATCGCCTACATCACGGCGCTGCATTTCGCCACCTACTGGACGGCCAGCGGCACTCTCGCATTCCTCGCGGCAGTCAGCGCAGTTCGCTGGCTTCGCAGCAACCGCTAGACGCCAGCCACTTCACTACACCCCGCTTCGGCGGGGTTTTTTCTGCCTCACCGGCACCGGCGAGCTGACCCATTTCGCCACCTGCTGAAGAGATGCAAGTCCACTCACTTGGAGCCTTGCATGTCTCACCTGAAAACCCTGGCCGCAGCGTCGCTGCTGGCCATCACCACCGCAGCACACGCCGCCGACGCACCGGCGTCGCGGCTCTCGCTCGATCTCAACCTCGCCAGCGTCCACACCGAAGCGTGGGCGCGACGTGAGTTGAACCAGGTCAATCCGGGGCTGGGCCTGGAATACCAGGCCAGCCCGGACTGGGGCGCTGCCGTGGGCTTCTACCGCAACAGCTACCGACGCACCAGCGCCTACGCGCTGGGCGTCTGGACGCCCATGCGGCTTGATCTACCCGGCGGCCTGACGGCCAGCGCGGGCCTCGCCGCTGGCCTGGTCTCAGGCTATCACCGCTCCGAGGTGCCATGCGAACCGCTAGCGGCAGGCGCAGTGCTGCGCCTGCGCACCGCGCAAGGCTTTGGCATCAATCTGCTGGCGGTTCCAAACACTCAAAGCGGTTCGGGCTTCATCGGTCTGCAACTGGTCGCCCCGATCTGAGGCATTTCGCCAGCCGCTGAATACGTACAGCGGGGGCGTTTTGCCCCTGCGCAACCTGAAAGGCAACTCCATGAAAAAGCAACTCCATACCCTTATCGCCACCGCCGCGCTGCTCGCCTGCGGCGCAGCGCATGCGGCTCAGCTCGATTTGTCCGGCGGCACAGCCATCGGCCACATCGCCGGTGTCGGCGACCAGCCGCTGGTCACCCTGCACGCCGCCGTGTCAGCGACCGACCCAGCGGCTTTGCCGCTGGTCGCCCGCTTGGCCATCGTGCAGGGCCTGCGGTCTGGCGACCAGGCCGGGCAGACCTTCGGTCTTGGCCTGTACCGCATGACCGACCCGGCCGACGCATGGCGCCTGGAGGCCGGGGCCGAAGCCGGCCGGTGGAAAGATGCGGGCTATACGGCCCGCCACGTCGCCGGCGTGCTGCGCGCCGCCTACGCCATCGCGCCCGCCGTGGCGCTGGACAGCACGCTCAAGCTCGGTCATTCGACTGGCCTGCTCGGCGGGCGCTACGCCGCCGCCGGCATCGGCCTCGATCTTTTCGAGATCGACGGCGGCACCGTGCGCCTGGCTTACCAGCACATCGATGATGGAGCGCTGCCCAGCCAGGACCGCTTTGGCCTGACCTACGGCGTGAGCTTCTGACCATGCGGCCCCTGATCCAAACAGACGGGGCTGCGCTGTTGGCCCTGATGCACGCCGCCGAAGCCATCGACTCCGGGCATTGGTTGATGCAGTGCCCGAGCCACGCGGGCGCAAGCGCCGCGAGCCTGGAAGTCATACTGAGCCAGGGCCGCTACACGCTGACCTGCATGTGCGGCTGCGCCCCTGAGCGCATCCTGGATGCCGCGCTCGCCCTGGCGCAGGCTCGGGTTTCTGGGCAGGAGAGTGCCGCATGATTGCGCCGCGCATGAAGAAGCCCCTGCGGCAACTCTTGGAGGAGTTTCCGCAGGCCCAGGTCCGCCCGACGCGGGGCGGGCACTGGGTGATCTCCACGCCCATGGGCCCGGTGTATGTGTCCGCAACCCCGAGTGACTGGCGGGCGCTGCGCAAAATACGCGCCGAGCTACGCCGGCGCTGGCGCGATGAATCCCCGCGCAGCGTATAGATTGGTCCTTGCAGGCCGCATTCTGCGGCTGCGCGGCCATCGCATCGCCTGCGCACCCGGCGAGGCGTATCCGCTCGGCGTCTTGCGCGCCGTGCTGGCTTTGCCAGCCGACCTGCGCGAGGTGTTGCGGGCGGAAGTGGATTTTCTGGAATCTCTGGGGCCGCACGCGGCACCCAGTGAGGTGATCCGGGAACGCTGGGCCGAGCGATTGCCTGACACGCCTGCAGATCACGACACCAACACCTAACCGCGATAGCGGCTTGCGCCGCCATCGCGATCTTGTCCACAGATTCTGTGGGTAAGGCTGGGGATGGTGCGGTGCGTTTTCCTTGTGCGGCAAGGCTTTGCGAGGTTGCACATGACAGTGATGATTTTGTGGGCGATGGCCGGGCTGTCGGGCTGCGCCCCGAGCCCCTGCGGGTCTCGGCCTACCGGCTTCCATCCCTATCGCAAAGGCCACTGCAGCACCCGTGCGCAAGCGCACCAGTGCCAAACACCAACGGCAGGCCAGGCGCGCAGCGCCAGGCCGAAAGCCCCCCGTCTGCGACGGGGCCACACCCCATACAGCGCCCGCACGCGGGCGAGGCAACGCCGCTGCGCGGCGCCAACGGGGCTTTGCTTCGCATGGTGCGGGTGAGACTCGCCGCGTGCGAGTCCGCCGGGCGGTTCTCATCGGTCGGTCGGGCACGCGACTTTCTGCGCCTTTCAGGGTCGGGCTAAAGCCCTCTGCAAGTGTCACGCCAGGCGCGATGAACCTGCGCCTGTCATGCCCCTTGCCGCCCTTCATGCCAGTCACTCCCTTCGGTCGTGTCAGGCACCGGCTTGAAAGGTCGTTGGGTGAGTGCCCGACCGACCGATGAGAACCTGAACCACCCCGGAGAACCAGCATGCACACAGCAACCCTCAACACCCCCCGCACCGCGCAGAGCGCCGCCCCGTCCACGCAGGCCCTCACTCCTAATGAGGGGGTGAACACCGAGCCAAAACTGGTGCTGATGAGCTGGGCCGAATGGGCCGCAACCCCGAAGGATTACCGCTTGACCAGCTTGTACGGGCGGGCTGGGCGCTGGGTCATGCGCGCAGGTCCGCAGGGCGTCACCCTCTACCCCGTGCACATCACCGGCTAACCATACCCGCCCGGCTCGTTGGCCGGGCCAATTCCAGGAGCAACCACCATGCAAACAACGACCGCCACCATGCAAGAAATCTTCGGCGAACCCATTCACGTCTACACCCGCGCGCAAGCGATCGAGGACGGGCAACTGATCGACGTATCCACCACCGCCCGCGAGGCCGGCATTGTCTGGCCCGTGGCGCTGACCAGCGCCGCATGGGCCGATTGTGTGGAATGGACAGACCAAACCGAAGCACGCAAGGGCTACGCCGGCCAGAGCGAATCGGGCAGGCTGTGGGACGTGGTGTGGATGCTCAGCATCGCGGTTCGCCAGGCACTGCATCGCGGCCTGGACGCCAGCCAGCAGCCTCTTTATTTCAGCCTGTTGCGCACGCCCACGGCAGGCCGGGGCGTCCAGCCCCGCAAAGTGACACTCAAGTTCATCGTCGGCCCAAGCGACAACGGGCGGCCCTGCATCACGGTGATGCTTCCCAGCGAAGACTGACCCCCCAGCCCCCGGCTTTGTGCCGGGGCATTTCGCCGCCCGCTGAATACCCATGCGGTTCGACGTGGGCCGCGTCTCCTTGGAGTCTCAACATGAAGAAAACCCTTTCCCTCGCTGCCGCAGCGCTCGCCGTAGCGATGCTCGGCGGCTGCGCCACCAATCCCCTTATGGGCACCGGCACGCCCCAGGCCAGCGCCCAGGGCTACACCATGCAGGGTGCGCAATCCGTGCAGAGTGTCCAGCTCGGGACCGTGCTTGCCGTGCACGCCGTCGTCATCGCCGGGCAAGGCTCCGGCGCTGGGGCGCTCGGCGGCGCCCTGGCGGGCGGCGCCATCGGCCACCAGATCGGCAACGGCACAGGGCAGAAGCTCGCCACCATCGCGGGCGCCCTGGCTGGCCTGATGGGCGGCCAGGCGCTCGAAGGCGCCGCCGCCAAGGAATCGGGCTTGCTCGTGACCGTCAAGCTCGATGACGGCCGGATGCTCGCCATCACCCAGGCGGCTGACGTGCAGCTCAACGTGGGCGAGCGCGTGCAAGTCCTGATGGACCGCACCGGCAAGGCTCGGGCCTTGCCGCTGGGTTGAAGGAGGCCGCCATGCGTTCGCGGATTTTCAAAGCCGAACTGCTGTTCGCCTTGCTGGGCCTTGTTCTTGTCGGCGCTTTCGCAGGCCCTGCATGGGCGCTTCTGGGCGCCATGGCGGGACTGCTGTTCTGGGTGGCCCTGAAGAAGGGCGCGGCCCTGCTGCTCATCAAAGCCCTGCGCCTACCCGCCTTCTGGTTTGCCCTGCTGGGCGCCATCGCAGGCGCCATGGCCGGCGGCCCGCTCTGGGCGCTGGCCGGAGCCGCTGGTGGCGTGGCCGCCTGGCTGGCCCTGATCGAGCTGCGCGACAAACTGCGCGGGGAGGGCTGACCATGCATCACTTCGACATCGCAAACATGATCGTCAGCTCGCTGATCCATGGGCTGATCTATGCAGCCATCTTCAAGCTGTTCCATTACCTGAGCGTCGGTACGGCCGTCCTCGCCGCCGCCGTTGGCTTGGCGGCAGTCTGGATTGCAGCCAAGCTGCTGCGCACTCGGCGCGGATAACTGTTTATCCTGGCGTCGCTTGCCGGGCTGTGTGCCCGGCTTTTTATTTAGTGCCCAAACGGCGTGCGGAGGACAAGAAATTGCACCAGAATGATCGCAAGATAGACAGCCGCGCCGAGCCCAAGGGCCATGAATCCCGTTGCTGCGACGCGAACAGCATTGCTAACAACAGGCTGGGGGTACATGTTGATGTTCTGTGCGATGCACTGCTCGCTCCGAACATTCACGAGACTTGGTAAGTCGATGTTGACCGACATCACCTCAAGGCCAAGTGCCTCGCCAGGCGCAAGGTTGTCAAAAATCAGAACGTAGCGCTTATCTGATTCAACGTGCTCTTCGTAATGACGGACCGGCCAGAGATTGAGGCACATAGGCTTCCAGTTGAAGACGAGTTCAACCTTGGTTGCGGACTCTCGCCCAGCATTGCGGACGATAAACGAGTTGGTCTTGACGGTTTGTGTTTGGGAAATTACTTCGCCCTTCTCATTCAAGAGCGGTTGTTGCACCAAGAAAGTGAACTGATGAGGCAAAGCCACCAAAAGCCTTGCCTTGGATTTGAAGTGGCGGTTGAGTAAAAACGTCACCACAGGCACGAGCAAAGAAAAAATCTCTTTCCCGTATGTTTCAAAAAAAGTCATGGGCGAACTCCTCCGGCTAACTGCACTGTAGCGTCACGATGCCTTGGTTAGCCCCTCGATCGTCAGCCCGCGCTCGACCGCCTGACGAATCGCCAGATTGATGACTGCCGCCCTTGACTGGCCGATCTGCCCGGCCAGCGCGTCTACCCTGGCCAGCAGCTCTGGTGCGATGGTCAACGTGATCTGACGCTTATTGCCTAGCATCACGCCCTTGACCACCTTCGGCGCAGGCGCCGCATCGGGCGCCCCGCCGATAAACGCATCCACCACTGATGCCTTGCCCTTCGGTTTCACAATCGCCATTGCATTGTCCTTTCAGTCTTTTTCAATCTCGGATTGATATTAAAACAATGCGTTGACGAGGGCTTGCAGCTCATCGACGGCCTTGCGATCAACCGGCTTGGCTTCCAGCACCGACAGCCCCGAGCCCGCCGCATTCGCGTAAGCCTTGCGCCGCCGCAGGGGTGTCGCCAGGTACTTGAATTGCGGCACATCGGCGACCGCTGCCGCAGCTTCCAGGTTATCCGCCGAACTCTCCCCCGGATCGGCACAGTTCAAGACCGCGAACGCCCGCAGCCCATCTCGCACGCTGCGCGCCTCATCAACCAGACCGGCGATGTCGGCGAGTGCCCAAACGTCGTAGGACCGAGGCTGGAATGGCACCACCAGCACATCGGCCAGCACCAAGGCGGCACGCAGCGCCGTGGAATCCCGCCCGCCAGCGTCGATGATGATGTCGTCAAACTTGCGCCCCTGCTGCTGCACCTGCGCCCGTAGCGTCGGCCCGTCTGAATACTGCGAGCAGGCAATGCCTGGGCTGTGCCCACCCTCTGCCCTGATGCTGATGGCCGTCTGCGCCGTGCCTTGTCGGTCGCCGTCGATCAGCCACACATCGCGCCCAGTGAGCGCCCGAGCAATCGCCAAATTCACGGCGAGCGTCGTCTTTCCCACGCCGCCCTTTGTGTTCCCCACGCAAACGATCATAACATCTCCGTTTAATATTAAACAGAGATTATTGTGATCGTACAAAAGGATGATTGCAATAGGCTTCGCACAAATTCCACGGCTTGTGTTGCGCAACCGCACGCATGAAGACCGGACAGATTGTCTGTATATACAGATCGACTATGATTCAACTCTCATGTCAAGAAAGAGACGCCCATGGAAGCTCTGCTCATCACCCCGGAAGTTCTTGCAAAGATCGAGAAAAAGCACTTTGTTGAACGGAAGGAGATCGAACAGTGCTTTCTCAGCAGGGATGGAGGATTGCTCACCGATGATCGAGAGCAACATCGCACTGATCCGCCCACGCAATGGTTTTTGGCGAGAACGAATCGAGGACGCCTACTCAAGATTGTGTTTGTCCAAAACGGCCCAACTATTCAACTTAAGACTGCCTACGAGCCAAACCGGACTGAAATTGACATCTATCGCGACAAAGCATCAACACGCTGACTGAATATTTCTAGTAAACACACACACAAGGAGAAAACATGGCAACCGCAACCAAGGCTCCGGCACGCCCCAAGCTGGATAACGACGCATGGGATACGCGCGCCCTCGGAGCGAGCCTCGTCAATGCCCAGAATTCCGGTGAGGACGCATCCAAGTCTCTCGACGAAGCACTGGGCCTGCAATCAATCTCGATTCGATTGCCGAAGCAACTCATTGAACAGTACAAGATCATTGCGAATCATCACAAGGTTGGCTATCAGCCGTTGATGCGCGATGTACTCGGGCGCTTTGTGCCTCAAGCGCTCAAGGAAATCATGCAAGAGCACATGGACGCCCTAGCCGCAGCGGAGAAAGCCAAAGCGGCGGAGAGTGAGGCAAAAGCCCCAACGAAAAAGGCAGCCTGATCAGTGCAGACTCCCCGCGCGAGCAGAACCAGGGGCAACCCTGGCGGCGGCCAGCGGGCCGCCACCACCGGGCAGGGGGCTTCAGACACCCCCGGCCCGGCTCCGAAGGGGGTTCTCGCTCTCCAACCGCGCTTCGTGCTCGAATCCGCAATTGCTAACCTGCGGGCCACGCTTTATCTGCTGGGGTTTGACCTTGGTAGTCGGGAGATATTTGGAGGAGAAGTGGTGTATTAAGCGCCGTTCCGTCACGAATAACACGATTCGCAACCGCTATTCCGCCGCCCTTTATTTCATTCCAGCGAATCTCCTGGGTCCAGCTTCCATTTCTGGCTACAAAAAATAGATTAAAGGCTTGAATGTGCGTTCCGTGCTCGATGCTGGAGTTCAGTTTGCCGCTATAGTCGAAGTGGCTTCGCCCTGGGAACAAAGTTCCAAGATGCAGCGTTGTATCTAGAATCTGATCTTGTTTTCGCAGATCGCATATGCGTACCTGAGTGTCATATAGCGGCGATTCCCCGACATGTAAAAATGACCATAAAAAACGACCTGGACCAGCATAAAGCAACGTACCGTAGCAAAATGAATTGCCACCCGTGAGCGCTTCTCTCAATTTCTCAGAAAGTTCTAAAATTTTCTCATTGCGCATCCTTGCTTCGGCGCTGGATTTTATCTGGCGGTGTCCAGACCAAAATGTTCCCGCGGCTGCAAATAGTGCTCCAATGAAACGCGCAGTGGAATCATTTATCAATAATCCAGCGGCCATAAGAATGGCGCCAATTATAGTGATTAACGATGGTAGGTATGGATAATATAGTTCAAAAAATCTATTTTTATTCATTTTTGTGGCATCTCGGGCCATGGTGAGGATAATGTTGGCAAAACTTGTGGCAGGTCACCTACCCCAACTTCTTCGCCAGCTTTTCCGCCTCGATGTGCGTGTACCGCTTGAGCATGCTCAGGCTCTTGTGCCCCGTCATGCTCGCCACTTCCATGATGCCCAAACCCTTCTCGAACAAGCGCGACGTGGCTTCGTGGCGCAGGTCATGGAAGTGCAACCCATCCATGAATGCCGGATCGGGCTTTTTGCAATTCCTGGCGCAATCTTCGTCATGGGCAGCCTTGGCGCGGGCGATGCATCGCTGCCACGTCTTTTCAAAAGAGTCCTTGGCTTGCCAGCCAAACACTCGCCCATCGAGGCGACGAGGCAGGCTTTGCAGCGCCGCCGCCGCCGCGCTGGACAGCGCCACCGTGCGGGCGCTGCCGTTTTTGGTGTCCACCAGGTGCGCCGTGCGCCTGGCCAAGTCGATACGCGACCACTCTAGCCCGAGCAGTTCCCCAAGGCGCATCGAAGTCTCGACGGCAAGAATGATGATCTGTCGAAGCCCAACCGCACGCGCCTGCGCGGCAGCGGCCAGCAGCGCATCGACTTCGCCTGCTCGCAGCCGACGATCCCGCGCTGGCGGCGCGGCTGGTTTGCGCACCTTGCTCGCCGGGTTGCCTGCGGGCAAATCGATGCTCAAATCCTTCTCGACGAACGAAAAGAGGGCGGAGAACGCGTTGATGTGGTGAATAACGGTCTGCGGTGCCAGCCCTTCCTGAAGCAGATCATCGCGCCAGGCCGACACGTCCACCCCTCGCACATTGGACAAGTAGTGAGCGCCGAAGCGCTCGCGTGCCTTGCCGAGGCGCGTGCGAACATCCTTCGCCGACTTCATGGCCTGCACCGGCCCGGCAAGGTAGCGATCCATCGCTTCGGCGACTGTCACCCGCTGCGCATCTTGTCGTAGCACGGCAACGTTGCCTCGCTGTGCTTCCCGCTCGATTTCCCGCGCCCAAGCTTCTGCGTCGGCGAGCAGGTCAAAGGTGCGGCTGATCGACGGCAAGCCGCGCTTGCGCACCTGCGCACGGTATCCGTTTTTTCGTTTTTCGATGTAGGCCATGGATGTTCCCAAAGAATGGCCGATTCCCCCTAGATTCCCCCAAATGCATGCATTGAGGTGTTGGAATCAAGCATTTACGCGGGTTCCAAGCATACTGTATTTAGACCTGTCACGCCGGGGGTCGCGGGTTCGAGTCCCGTCCACTCCGCCAATAAAATCAACGGGTTAGCGATTTCGCTAACCCGTTTTTGTTTCTGCGGCTGCCATGATGCTTGGCCCTTTACTTAGCACGAGTTCGGCGAAGGCTTGGGCGGCGGGGCTGAGTCGTTTGCCGTCGCGTTGCACCAGAAACCACTGGCGCTTGAGCGGAAAACCTTCGACGTCGAGAACGCTCAACTGGCCAGAGGTGAGTTCCGCCTGCACCGTGTGCAGCGAGACCAATCCCACGCCCAGACCGGCTTCGACGGCGTGTTTGATCGCCTCGTTTTTGTTCATTTCCATGGTCGGCTTGAACGGTAACTGTCGTTCTCGGATGAAGTTCTCCAGGGCGCCGCGGGTGCCTGATGCGGGTTCCCGCACGACCAGGGGCTCTTCGAGCAGGCGCTTTAGGGGGATTGCGCGTTTTCTGGCGAGCGGGTGGTCGGGGGCGGCGATGATGACCAGCGGGTTGTCCATGAAGGGCTGCGCGCTGAGTTGATATCCCTCGGGCGGCGTGCCCATCAGCGCGAGATCGCTGACGTTCTCGGTTAAGTGACGCAGCAGGGTTTCGCGGTTGACGACATTCAGGCTGACCTCGACGTCTGGAAACTGGCGTCGAAACAGCGCCATAAGGCGAGCGGCAAATACGCTGGCCGTGCTGGCGACAGACACCGTCAGCACGCCGCCTCTGAGTCCTTTCAAGTTGGCCAGAGACTGTTCGAGGTCGTTCAGTTCGCGGGTGACGATTCCGGCGCTGCGCAGGGCGACGTTGCCAGCTTCGGTGAGTCGGATTTTTTTGCCCGCATGCTCGAACAGGGGCATATCGAGCAAATTCTCCAATTGTTTGATCTGCATCGAAACAGCAGGCTGGGTGAGATGTAGCTTTTCGCTGGCGCGCGAAAAACTGCCGCAGTCCGCTACAGCCTGGAGAATTTCGAGTTGCCGGAAGGTGATTCTGATCATCAGTGAAAAATTCTCTAACTGCAAAAAAGTCTTAGTTTACCTTATGAACTAAGCGATCCTATAGTTGATTTTTTTCAACCCACCCGGCCGACAAAGGCCAACGCACAGAGGAACGACATGGCTCACGATCAATCCAGCCGCTACGCCAATCTCGATCTCAAGGAATCGGATCTGATCGCCGGTGGCAAGCACATCCTTGTTGCCTACAAAATGAAGCCCAAAGCGGGCTATGACTATCTGGCGACGGCGGCGCACTTTGCGGCCGAATCGTCCACCGGCACCAATGTGGAAGTCAGCACGACGGACGATTTCACCAAGGGGGTCGATGCCCTGGTTTATTTCATCGATGAAGCCACGGAAGACATGCGCATCGCCTATCCGATCGAACTGTTCGATCGGAATGTGATCGACGGCCGCTTCATGATCGTGTCCTTCCTCACGCTGGTGATCGGCAACAACCAGGGCATGGGCGATGTCGAGTACGGCAAGATGATCGATTTCTATGTGCCCGAGCGCGCGATCCAGATGTTCGACGGCCCGGCCACCGACATCTCCAACCTGTGGCGCATTCTGGGTCGGCCGATCAAGGACGGCGGCTATATCGCCGGCACCATCATCAAGCCCAAGTTGGGTCTGCGCCCGGAGCCATTTGCCCAGGCGGCCTATCAGTTCTGGCTGGGGGGCGATTTCATCAAGAACGACGAGCCGCAGGGCAATCAGGTATTCGCCCCGGTGAAAAAGGTGATTCCGCTGGTCTACGACGCCATGAAACGCGCGCAAGACGAGACTGGCGAGGCCAAGCTGTTCTCCATGAACATCACCGCGGACGACTATCACGAGATGTGCGCCCGCGCGGACTTCGCGCTGGAAGTCTTCGGTCCCGATGCTGACAAGCTGGCCTTCCTGGTGGACGGCTACGTGGGCGGCCCCGGCATGGTCACCACCGCGCGTCGCCAGTATCCGAACCAGTACTTGCACTATCACCGTGCGGGTCACGGCGCCATCACCTCGCCCAGTTCCAAGCGCGGCTACACCGCCTTTGTGCTGGCCAAGATGAGCCGCCTGCAAGGCGCCTCCGGCATCCACGTCGGCACCATGGGTTACGGCAAGATGGAAGGCGAGGGCGACGACCGCAACATCGCCTACATGATCGAGCGCGACGAGTGCCAAGGCCCGGTCTATTATCAAAAGTGGTACGGCATGAAGCCCACCACCCCCATCATTTCCGGCGGCATGAACGCGCTGCGCCTGCCCGGCTTCTTCGAGAACCTGGGCCACGGCAACGTGATCAACACCGCGGGCGGCGGCTCCTACGGCCATATCGACTCGCCGGCAGCTGGCGCCAAGTCGCTGCGCCAGGCCTATGAGTGCTGGAAGGCCGGAGCCGATCCGATCGAGTACGCCAAGGAGCACATAGAGTTCGCGCGCGCATTCGAATCCTTCCCGGGCGATGCCGACAAGCTCTTCCCGGGCTGGCGCGACAAACTGGGCGTCCACAAGTAAGCCGCTCCTGACGACGTCGTTTTTGAAGGTTTCAGCGCCCCCGGTTTCACGGGGGCGTGTTGTTTTGGAGGTGGATGCATGAGCATTGACGCGCAGCAGTACCGGGTTCAAGCAGAGCCCTATTACCAGCCGCAGGGCCGCGAGGTGGCCTTGTTTGAGGCCGCCTACCGCAATCGCTTGCCGGTCATGGTCAAGGGGCCGACGGGATGCGGCAAATCGCGCTTTGTCGAGCACATGGCGTGGCGGCTGGGCAAGCCGCTCATCACCGTGGCCTGCAATGAAGACATGACGGCGAGCGATCTGGTCGGACGTTATCTGCTCGAAGGCGGCGGCACGCGCTGGCTCGATGGGCCGCTGACCACCGCCGCGCGCATCGGCGCGATCTGCTACCTCGACGAAATTGTCGAGGCGCGTCAGGACACCACCGTGGTCATCCACCCGCTGACCGACCATCGCCGCACCCTGCCGCTCGACAAGAAGGGCGAGCTGATTCAGGCGCATCCCGATTTTCAGTTGGTGATTTCGTATAACCCGGGCTATCAGTCGCTGATGAAGGATCTGAAGCAGTCCACCAAACAGCGCTTCACCGCCTTCGATTTCGACTACCCCGAGGCCGGGCTCGAAACCACCATTCTGTGCAAGGAAAGCGGCCTCGACGCCGAGACGGCCGCCAAGCTGGTGAAAATCGGCCACGCCGCGCGCAATCTCAAGGGGCACGGTCTCGACGAGGGCATTTCCACACGCCTTATGGTGTACGCCGCGCAGTTGATCCGCGACGGCGTTGATGCAGGAGACGCCTGCCGCATGGCGCTGGTGCGCCCCATCACCGACGATGCCGACATTCGCCAGACGCTCGATCACGCTATCGACGTGACTTTCGCCTGAGTGCGGCAAACCAAGCCGAACCATGATGAGTGACGCCCTGACGGACGATTCGATACGCGCCAGTTGGGCGCAGCTCGACACGCGCTTTCCTCTCGTGGAGGCCATCTTCCCGGCCTGCATGGCTGATGCCCAAGGCGCGCTCACACCCGATGGACTGAGCGCCTTCCTCGAAGCGGGCCGCATCATCGGCAAACTTGGGCGGGGCGCCGAGCCTTTGCTGGCCTTTCTGGAAGCCTGGCCGTCCACCGCCCGCGCCGTGGGTGAAGACCTGCTGGCGCCCGTGATGGCCGTGGTGCAAGGGCTGCAAAAATCGCCCAACGGTCGGGCCATCACGCCCTTTTTGCAGACCCTGGCCCCCGTGGCGCAGCGCCTGCAAGCGGGCGAGCAACTCCAGCACTATCTCGATCTCACGCTCGACCTGATGGCGCGCACCACGCGCTCCATCCACGGCTTTCACACCACCTATCCCAGTCCGGGGCTGCCGGACTTTTTCAATCAGGCGCCGACCTTGCTGGCCCAGCTCGACATCGGCGGCTTGCGCCGCTGGGTCGATTACGGCGTGCGCAACTATGCCACCCATCCCGAACGGCAAAAAGATTACTTCAGCCTGCAATCGGCCGACGCGCGCGCCGTGCTGCAGCGCGAGCGCCACGGCACGCTGCTGGTGGATGTAGAGCGCCATCTCGATCTGTATCTGCGCGCCTTGTGGCGGGACGGCGATCTGCTGATTCCTTACTCCACCGCCTTCGACGAACTGCGCAAGCCGGTTCCCTATTACGACCCGCTGGGCATTCGTCTGCCTGATGTGCAAGACGATGCTTCTGGCGTCTCGGGCCTCGATCGTTACCGGGCGATGCTCGCCCACATGGTCGGCCACCGCCGCTGGTCCACCCCGCAGATTGCCGACAACTGGAGCCCGTTTCAGCGCATGGCGGTCGAGTTTTTCGAGGACTGCCGGGTTGAAACCCTGCTGATCCGCGAATACGCCGGACTGCGGCGGCTGTTTCTCGCCCTGCATCCCCGGCCTGTCGAAGACGCCTGCGATCCCGCCACCACGTCCTGTCTGCGCCACCGTCTGGCGATGTTGTCGCGGGCGTTGCTCGATCCCGAGCACGGCTACCGCGACGCCGATCTGAATACCTTCGTTGCCCGCTTTCACGCGCTGATGGCGCAGGGCACCTCATCCACCCGAGACATCGCCGCGCTGGCTCTGGCCTATGTGGCGAAAACCCGCCGCCAGAGCGACCAGTTTGCCAAAGTGCACTTCGAAAACACCGTTATCGACTACCGCGACGACAACCGGCATCTTTGGCGCTTCATCGAACAAGGGGACGAGGAAGAGCGCTTCGACGAAACCCGCCGCAACGATGCGCAGGACGACTTGCCGCGCCTGCCGCCGCGGCACTATCCCGAATGGGACTATCACAGCCAAACCTATCGGCCCGACTGGGTCAGCGTGTACGAGGGTTTGCATCCGTCTGCACAGGCGGGCGACATCGACCGCTTGCTGCAAAAGCACGCCCCGCTGGCGAAGCGCCTGCAAAGAATGCTGGAATTGCTCAAGCCGCAGGACAAAGTGCGCATTCGTTATCAGGAGGACGGCAGCGAACTCGATCTCGACGTGGCCATTCGTTCGCTGATCGATTTCAAGGCAGGCTCCAACCCTGATCCGCGCATCAATCTGAGCCACCGCACCAACGGGCGCGATATTGCCGTGACCCTGCTGCTCGATCTCTCCGCCTCGCTCAACGACAAGGTGAAAGGATCAGACCAGACCATCCTCGAACTCTCGCAGGAAGCCGTCTCGCTGCTCGCCTGGGCGATAGACCGCCTGGGCGATCCGCTGGCCATCGCCGGTTTTCAGTCCAACACCCGGCACGAGGTGCGCTACCAGCACTTCAAGGGCTTTGGCGAGCCGTGGGGCGATGAAGTCAAGGCGCGTCTCGCGGCGATGCAGGCCAACTATTCCACCCGCATGGGGGCGGCGCTGCGGCACGCCGCCCACTCGCTGCGCGCGCGCAAGAGCGACAAAAAGCTGCTGCTCATCCTCACCGACGGCGAACCCGCCGATATCGACGTGCAAGACGAGCGCCTGCTCATCGAAGACGCCCGCCAGGCGGTGCGAGAGCTCGAACGCAACGGTCTTTTCACTTACTGCATCAGCCTCGACCCGCGCGCCGATGCCTATGTGTCCGACATTTTTGGCCGCCGCTACACCGTGATCGACAACATCGAGCGCCTGCCCGAGAGATTGCCGGAAGTGTTCCTGGCGCTGACCAAGTAGCGCGCGTTCCTCAGCGGTTTCAAACCCTCGCCCCGGCACAGAGATGGGGGGCTGTGGACAATACGGCTTCTTTCCACCCCGCTTATTCACTCCACGGTCTATCTCTCTATGCAATCCTTGCGACAGCTTTGGCGTGACTGGCGCAGCGGCGAACTGCGGCTCTTGTTCTTCTCGCTGGTGCTGGCCGTGGCCGCGTTGTCGGCCGTGGGCTTCGTGGCCCAGCGGCTGCAGGGCGCGCTGGTGCGTGATGCTGCGCAGTTGATCGGTGGCGACGTGGTGATCGTCAGCGATCATCCGCTGAAACCGCTGTATTTGCAGCACGCGCAGGCGCAGGGACTGCGCTCTATGCAGACGGCGGTGTTTCCCAGCATGGCGCTCGACGTCACGGGTGACCGCACCCGGCTGGTCTCGCTCAAGGCGGTGGGCGCGCATTACCCCTTGATCGCGCAGGTGGTGCTGCGCGACGGGCTGCAGGCCCCGGAAGTGTCGCGCAGCGGGCCGCCCGAGCCCGGTACGGTCTGGGTGAATGCCAGTGTGCTTGGCGCTCTGCGGCTGCAGGTGGGTGATCTGTTGCAGTTGGGCAATGCGCGGTTGCGCATCGCGGCCATTCTGGTGCGCGAGCCCGATACCGGCGCGGGCTTCATCAATTTCGCCCCGCGGGTGATGATGAATCGCGCCGATTTGCCTGCTACCGGGCTGATCCAGCCCGCCAGCCGGGTGACTTATCGCCTCGCGCTGTCTGGGCCGTCGCAGGCAGCAGCTGCCTACGCCAAGTGGGCGCAGGAGCAGATTCGCCAAACCTCCGCGCGCGGCATGCGGGTGGAAACCGTGGCCGACAGCGGCCCGGCGCAAGAACAGACGCTCAAGCGCGCCTCTGATTTTCTGCATCTGGTGGCGCTGATCACCGCGCTCATGGCCGCTGTGGCGGTGGCGCAGTCGGCCCGCGACTTTGCGCGCCGACGTTTGCAGCCCTGCGCGGTATTCAAGGCTTTGGGGCTGCGTCAGGGTGTTTTGCTCCGTCGCTACGCTGCCGAGTTTGTCTGGCTGGGCGGCTTTGCGGCGGCGCTGGGGGTGTTGCTCGGCCTGGCGGTGCAGGCGGCGATGATCGGGCTGCTGCACGGGCTGATACAGGTTCAGGTGCGCGAGCTGCCCGCGCCCGGTTGGGCGCCCGCGTTGTTCGCCGGGGCGACGGGCATGGTGCTGCTGCTGGCCTTTGGCCTGCCCTCGATTCTGCAGTTGGCGCGCGTACCGCCCCTGGCGGTGTTGCGCCGCAGTCTGGGCCGCCTGCAGTCCGCGCCGTTCATCACGGTGCTGGCAGGTGTGGGGGCATTCGGCCTGTTGCTTTGGCTGCAGGCCGGCGACCTTCGCCTGGGGCTGATTGCCGCGGGTGGTTTCATCGGCCTGACGCTGGTGTTCGCCTTGCTGGCCTGGCTGATGATGCGGGGTTTGCGGCGCTGGATACGCGGCCATGCGGCGTCATCCGTCGCCGCCGGCGGTTTGATGCATATGGCGGCGCGTCAGTTGGCCACCCGGCCGTGGAGCGCGGTGATTCAGATCACGGCGCTGAGTCTGGGTTTGCTCGCGCTGGTGTTGCTGGTGCTCATGCGCACCAGTCTGATCGACGCCTGGCGTGCCTCCATACCCGCCAACGCGCCCGATCGCTTTGTCATCAACATCCAACCCGCGCAGAGCCAGGATTTTCTGGCCGCGCTGCGCCGCGATGGCGTGAACCACGAAGACTGGTATCCCATGCTGCGCGGCCGTCTGGTGGCCATCAACGAAAAGCCGGTCTTTGGACGCGACTACGACAGCATCCGCGCCCGCGACCTGATCGACCGCGAATTCAATCTTTCAGCCAGCGCCACCCTGCCCAAGGCCAATACCCTGGTCGCAGGCGACTGGAACGATACCGGCGGGCCCGATGCCAAAGGCCTGTCGGTGGAGCAGGGCATCGCCAAAACCCTGGGCTTCAAACTCGGCGACACCCTGACTTTCGACATTGCGGGACAGCGCGTGACCGCACCCATCACCAGCGTGCGGCATGTCGACTGGAGCTCCATGCATGCCAACTTCTTTGTGCTGCTGCCGCAGGCCCTGCTGAAAAATCAGCCCGTGACCTATCTGGCCGCCTATCGCGCCCCCGGAGATGCGCAGCGCATGGACGACACCCTGGTGCGGCAGTTTCCCAATCTCACCGTGGTCGATGTCGGCAGCCTGCTCGCGCATTTGCGCAAGCTGGTCGAGCAGGTCATCACTGCGGTGCAGTTTTTGTTTTTGTTCGCCCTGGCGGCCGGGCTGGCGGTGCTCGCCGCTTCGCTGGCGTTGTCGCGGCAGGACCGCTCGCGCGAAATGGCGGTGTGGCGCGCCCTGGGCGCCTCTTCGCAGTTGCTGCGGCGTATGGCCTTGGTGGAAATGATGTGGGTCGGCGCGCTGGCCGGACTGCTCGGCGCCGCTGGGGCGGCGGGGGTGAGCGCCGCGCTGGCGCACTGGGTGTTTCTGTTTCCCTGGCAGCCGCCGTGGTGGCTCTGGCCCGCGGCCATGCTGGCGGCCTCCATGCTGGCGATGGCGGCCGGGTGGTGGAGTCTGCGCGATGTGCTGCGCCGGGCGCCGGGTCAGAGTTTGCGCACCTTGACTTGAAAATGAGCTGAAAATCTTTTGCCGCTTTGCGGGACGATTGATTGCAGATTGACCTGAGGCAAGTTCTGCCGGGGCGCATCTCCCATAATCGCGGTTCTTTTGTTTCAGCCTTGTTTGCAAACTGCTCCGCTCCATGTCAGAAACCATCGCCATCACGCCCGCCGCACCTGTCCCCCAGCCGGTTTCCAGCACGCCTTATCAGCGCCTCGGCGGCGCGGAGGGTGTGCGTCGGTTGGTCGATCATTTCTACGACTTGATGGATCTGGAGCCGCAATATGCCGATCTGCGGGCCATGCATCCCACGAATTCCGAAGAAACGCGGGAGAAGCTCTACCTGTTTCTCAGCGGCTGGCTGGGCGGGCCCGATCTGTATTCCCCGCAATATGGGCATCCGCGCCTGCGGATGCGCCACTTTCCCTACGCCATCGGCACCAAGGAGCGCGACGAGTGGATGGCCTGTATGGTGCAGACCCTCAACGAAGTCGAGATGGACGACACACTGCGCCGCCAGTTGCACGAAGCCTTCGCCGGTACGGCCGACTGGATGCGCAACAAAGCCGAGCCCGGCAATATGCCGGCGGGCAATGTGGTGCATGGTTGACCGCTTTGCCCCAATGAGCCCGCCGCTCTGTGCTCTCAACTTCGCTCTCAAATCGCGGGCTTGTTTTAAGCATTGTTTCAACCGCCGCGTTCAGTGCGCCGGGCCGAGCGCAGCAGCACCACCAGAGCACCGGCGCCGCCATCGCTGGGCCGGGCCTGCACATAGGCCATCACTTCGTCGCGCTGCATCAGCCAGCTTCTCACCTTGTGTTTGAGCACCGGCTCGCGCAAGGGCGAACTCAGCCCCTTGCCGTGGATCACCCGCACGCAGCGCCATTCGCGCTGCAGCGCGGTGCGTAAAAACTGACCCAGAGCCTCACGCGCCTCGTCGCGGCGCAGACCGTGCAGATCGATTTCGTTCTGGATCGTCCAGTGCCCCCGGCGCAGCTTGCGCAGGGTGTCCGATCCCACGCCTTCTCTCCGCCAGGATAGGGCGGCGTCGGTCTCCAGCAAATGATCCAGATCGAGTTCGTCGGACATCGCCTCTAACAGCACCAACCGTTCGTCGCGCAGCGATTGGTGCGGAATGGGTTTGGGCAGCGCGGGCTGCAATCCTGGCGGGGGAGGGTGGATCGATGCCCCCAAGACCTTGGCGCCCGCAGTGGCCGCGCGAAATAGGGCGCGATCTGCGGAGGTGGGCACAGCCGCGGCGGGAGCGGCCGCGATGGGCGGTGGAGTTGGCCCAGGTTTCGTGCGCGCAGGCTGCGGCGGCTGGCGCAGGCGTCGGCGCAAGTCGCGCAATGCGTCCTGGCTGCTTGCCTTGAGCGCAGACGCGGCGGGTTTCACAACAGACCCCGTTCGGCAAACGAAACCACGCTATGCCGGGTGACCACCAGGTGATCGAGCACGCGCACATCCACCAGGGCCAGCGCCGATTTCAGGGTTTGCGTCAGCGCGCGGTCGGCAGCGGACGGCTCGGCCAGACCGCTGGGATGGTTGTGCGCCAGAATCAGCGCACCGGCGTTCAGGCGCAGCGCGGCTTTCACGACCTCGCGCGGATAGACGCTGGTGCTCGCCAGCGTGCCGCGAGAAAGCTCTTCCGAGGCGATGAGCTGGTGCTGGCTGTCGAGAAACAGCACCGCGAAAATTTCCACCGGTTGCGGCCCGAGCCAGAGTCGCAAATAGTCGCGCACCGCAGCGGGCGAATCGAGCAGGGGTTGCTGCATCATCTGCTCGTTCAGGGTGCGGCGAGCGAGTTCCAGCACGGCGGCAATCTCGGCATATTTGGCCGCGCCCAGCCCTTTGATTTTGCGGAGTTGCTCGGATGAGGCGTTGAGCAGGCCGTGCAGGCCGCCAAACTGATCGAGCAAGGCGGCGGCCAGATCGAGGGCGCTCTGCCCGCGCACCCCGGTGCGCAGCACGATGGCGACCAGTTCGGCGTCGGCCAGGGCGTGCGGACCTCGCGCCAGCAATTTTTCGCGCGGTCGCGCATCAGCAGGTAGATCGGCGATACGTGTGGCCATGCAGGGTTCCCCCTAAAATGCGGTTTACGTCGCCTTTGCGGCTCGCTTTCAGCAGCTATTTTGCCTGCCCGCCCATCATCGTGCCTTGCGTCCAGCCTGATTCCTATCTCACCCTGCATTACCGCCTCAGCGATCCGGGCGGCGTCGATGCGGTCAACACCTTCGGCGGCACACCCGCCACGTTTACGTTGGGACAGGGGCAACTCAGCCCGGCGCTGGAGGCCTTGCTCATCGGCCTCGATGAAAACACGCACACCCGTTTCGATCTGCCTGCGGGCGCAGCTTTTGGCGCGCGCATTCCGGGCTTGCTGCGTTGGGTTTCGCGCGGGGAGGTTGAACGTGCGCGCGAATATCCCGGGCCTGCGGCGCAGGTCGGCGATGTGATGCGTCTGCGTCTGCCGACCAATGCGGATGGCGAAGCCGGTCTGCTCACCGCACTGGTGCGTGACATTGACGAAACCGGCGACGCGCTGCTGCTCGATTTCAACCATCCCCTGGCCGACTGCCCCACGACTTTCGAGGTCAAGATTCTCGCCGTGCTATGAAGCCAGACGCTTTCGCCTTATCGCCAGACCCTGAAGTTTCAGCGTCCGAACCGCAAGTGTTGCTGGCCAGCCCACGCGGTTTTTGCGCCGGTGTAGACCGGGCCATCGACATTGTCGAGCGCGCGCTGGAACGCTTTGGCGCGCCCATCTATGTGCGCCATGAAATCGTGCACAACACCTATGTGGTCAACGACCTGAAGGCCAAGGGCGCGGTTTTTGTCGAAGAACTCGAACAAGTGCCCAAGGGCGGCACCGTGGTGTTTTCTGCGCACGGGGTGTCGCAGGCCGTGCGTGCGCAGGCGCAGACGCTGGGTTTGCAGGTGTTCGACGCCACTTGTCCGCTGGTCACCAAAGTGCACGTTGAAGTGGCCAAGATGCGGCGCGACGGGCTGGAAATCGTGATGATCGGTCACGCCGGTCATCCAGAGGTCGAAGGTACCATGGGGCAGGCCGAGGGCATCCATCTGGTGCAGACCCTCGACGATGTCGCGCGCCTGAACATTGCGCCCGATGCGCCGCTGGCCTTTGTGACTCAAACCACGTTGTCGGTCGATGACGCCTCCGAAATCGTCGCGGCTCTGCGCGCGCGGTATCCTCAAGTGCATGAGCCGAAAAAGCAAGACATCTGCTACGCCACTCAAAATCGCCAGGACGCGGTGAAGATGCTCGCCCCACAGGTCGATGTGGTCATCGTGGTCGGCAGTCCGACCAGTTCGAATTCCAATCGCCTGCGCGAAGTCGCCCAGCGGATGGGCAAGCCCGCCTACATGGTCGATCAGGTCGAAGACCTGCGCGCGGAGTGGCTGGAGGGCGCGCGCCAGATCGGCCTGACGGCGGGCGCTTCGGCCCCTGAAGCCCTGGTCGATCAGGTCGTGGCCCGGCTGAAGGCATTGGGCGCCGTAGCGGTGCGGCAGCTCGACGGCGTGACCGAATCGGTACAGTTTCCGCTGCCGCGCGGCTTGGTGGTCAAGACCGACTCCTGACCGATTCACCGCCCAGCCATCCGGCGCAAGGCTTGGCCCAGATCGCTCGGCGGCGGCTTCATTTCTCGTTCAACTCAAACGCATCATGCTCGACATCACCCTGCTGCGCAAAGACCTGCCCCACGTCATCGCCCGGCTCGAAACCCGTCAGTGCCCTCAGCCCTTCCTCGATGTGGCCCGCTTTGAAGCCCTCGAAGCCGAGCGCAAAACCCTGCAGAAACAAACCGAAGATCTGCAGGCGCGGCGCAACCTGCTCTCCAAGCAGATCGGGCAGGCCAAAGCCAAAGGCGAGGATGTCGCGCCGATCATGGAAGAGGTCGGCCACATCAAAACCACGCTGGAAGCAGACGCCGCCCGGCTCGACGCCTTGCAAGCCGAACTGCAGGGACTGCTCATGGCCGTTCCCAATCTGCCCGCGGCCGACGTGCCCGTCGGCGCGGATGAGACGCAGAACGTCGAGCTGCGCCGATGGGGCACCCCGCGCACGTTTGAATTCCCGGTGCGCGACCACGTCGATGTCGGGGCAGACCTCGGGCTGGACTTCGAGGCCGCTGCGCGCATCTCCGGTTCGCGTTTTGCCGTGCTGCGCGGGCCGATCGCCCGCCTGCATCGGGCCCTTGCCCAGTTCATGCTCGACGTTCACACCACCGAACATGGCTACACCGAAGCCTACGTGCCTTACATCGTGTCGGCGCAAGCGCTGCGCGGCACGGGGCAGCTCCCTAAATTCGAGGAAGACCTCTTCCCCGTGAAGCACGGAGAGGGCGAGAGCCACTACCTCATTCCCACAGCCGAAGTGCCGCTGACCAATCTGGTGCGCGATCAGATCGTCGATGCCGTCCAACTGCCGCTGCGCTTTGTGGCGCATACGCCGTGCTTTCGTTCCGAGGCCGGGTCGGGCGGGCGGGACGTGCGCGGCCTCATCCGCCAACACCAGTTCGACAAAGTCGAGCTCGTCTGGGTGACGCGGGCAGAAGAATCGGCCACCGCGCTGGAACAACTCACCGCCCACGCCGAGAGCATCCTGCAACGCCTGCAATTGCCCTATCGCACCATCGTCCTCTGCACCGGCGACATGGGTTTTGGCAGCGCGCGCACTCACGATATCGAGGTCTGGCTCCCGGCGCAAAACACCTACCGCGAAATTTCGTCCTGCTCCAATATGGAAGCGTTCCAGGCCCGCCGCATGCAGGCGCGCTATCGCGCCGAGAGCGGCAAGACGGAACTCGCGCACACCCTTAACGGCTCCGGCCTGGCAGTTGGTCGCACGCTCGTGGCGATCCTCGAAAATTACCAACGCGCTGACGGGGGTATCGACATTCCCCAGGCGCTCCAGCCCTACATGGGAGGACTGACCCAGATCGAGCCGCGTGCCTGATATACTTATCAGCTTTTCGTGACCACGACAGCTCGCAAGTTTGAAGCGACCTGTGAAGCGAATAGCAACGAACACCACGGAAAGGTGGCAGAGTGGTCGAATGTACCTGACTCGAAATCAGGCGTAGGCGCAAGCCTACCGAGGGTTCGAATCCCTCCCTTTCCGCCAGAATACTAATAAAAACAATAACTTAGCTGTACATTCCCACAATTTATCCCACAAGTCGGCGCGGCCTAGCAGCTCGTTTGGCCGACATAGTTGCGAGATAGGTAATCAACTTGGGCTGCAATCGCCTCAATGGCGTTCTGGGCGACGAGCGGCATGCGGTACTGTGCGGCGCTGCTCACAACATTCGCCTGCTGCTGAGGAGGCGAGGGGCGGGGTGGTATGACGCGATGATTGGCAGTCAGTGGCGGTGAGCCGCGACACGTTCAGGTCGCGCTCGATGAACTCGATCTTGGTGTAGGGGTGGGTAAACAGGTTGTTGATCAAGTCCTGGCTGTAGAACTTGTACTGCGCGCGGATGCGGTGTTTGGCATCCATCAGCGCGGCCTTGATGGCGTGGATGGTTTCGAGGGTGTCGCTGGCGGTCGATTCGATGGCCGCGAGCATGTAAAGCACCCAGTCTTCCCAGGTGTCGTGCTCGCGCACGGTTTGCAGCAGGCGGTAGTAGTCCGGCTTGGTGCGCACGATATAGCGGCTCAGGTAGAGCACGGGGATGTCGAGCAGACCTTCCTTGACCAAGTAGAGGACGTTGATGATGCGCCCGGTGCGGCCGTTGCTGTCGTAGAACGGGTGGATGCTCTCGAACTGGTGGTGGATCAGCGCCATTTTGATGAGCGGGTCGGCGGCGAACAGTTCGTCGTCATTGATGAAGCGTTCGAGGTCGCGCATGAGCGCGATGATGTCGTTCGGGTCTTGCGGCGGGGTGTAGACCGTCTGTCCGGCGCCGTCCTTCAAGGCTGTTCCCGGCAGTTTGCGGATACCGGCGTTGTTCTGTTCCAGCTCGGCCTGGATCTGGATGATGTGGTTGGCGGTGAGCAGACCGCTCTGGTTCACCTGGTCGAAGCCGACGCGCAAGGCCTGGCGGTAACGCAGCACTGTTCGTGCCGAACGAAAATTGACCCACTTTTGAAGGTTATGCCGACGCAAAATTGACCCGGGTGTTCCACCTACCCTGCTGCTTTTTTAGGCACGGGGAGCAGGAGTGATCACCATGGACATGATTGGCAAGATCCGGCGGATGCATTTCCGCCAGAACAAATCCGTTCGAGAGATTGCCCGCAGTACGGGGCTGTCGCGCAACACGGTGCGTACCTGGCTACGCCAGCCGGGCGATGTCGTACCGCGGTACGCGGCGCGGCGAACACAACCCTCGCGCAAGCTCGCGCCCTATGTGGAGTGGCTCCGGCAGGCCGTGGCCATTGATGCGCAGCGTCCTAAAGCGCAGCGGCGCACGGCCAGGGCATTGCATGCCGAGTTGAAGCGACAAGGCTATGACGGCGCCTACAGCCGCGTCACCGATTTACTGCGCGCTTGGCGACAGGCCGATGGCACGAGCGCTGTGCACGCCTTCGTGCCCTTGACGTTTGCGCTGGGCGAAGCCTTCCAGTTCGACTGGAGTGAAGAGAGCATGGTGGTGGGCGGCGTGCCGTACCGCGTGCAGGTTGCCCACGTCAAGCTGTGCGCCAGCCGTGCCTTCTGGCTGGGGGCCTATCCCAGCCAAGGTCACGAGATGCTGTTTGACGCCCATACCCAGGCGTTTGCCGCCTTCGGCGGAGTGCCGCATCGCGGCATCTATGACAACATGAAGACAGCCGTCGACAAAGTGCACCCGCGCAAGAAGCGCGACGTCAACGCGCGCTTTGCGGCGATGTGCAGCCACTACCTGTTCGACCCCGACTTCTGCAACGTCGCTTCCGGTTGGGAGAAGGGGGTGGTGGAGAAGAACGTCCAGGACAGCAGGCGACGTGTGTGGATTGAGGCCCTGTCGACGCCCTGGCGCTCCTTTGCCGAACTCAATGCCTGGCTGGCCATGCGCTGCCGTGGCTTGTGGCAGGAGATCTTCCATCCCGAGTTCAGCCAGTTCACCGTGGCCGAGATGCTCGAGCACGAGCAGCCGCACCTCATGCCCATGCCCACAGCGTTCGACGGCTATGTGGACAACACGGTCAAGGTCAGCAGCACCTGTCTGGTGGCCATGGCTGGCAATCGTTACTCCGTGCCCTGTGAACTCGCCGGGCGGCGGGTGAGCACCCGGGTGTATCCCACCGAGGTGGTCGTGGTGCATGACGGCGTGTGTGTGGCCCGCCATGCGCGGCTGGCCAACCGGGGACAGACCACCTACGACTGGCAGCACTATGTGCCGCTGATTCAACGCAAACCCGGGGCGTTGCGCAACGGCGCGCCGTTTGCCGATCTGCCCCAGCCCTTGCAGCAACTGCGCCAGGCGCTGCTGCGGCAAGACGGGGGCGACCGGCTCATGGCCCAGGTGCTGGCGCTGGTGCCCGCATCCGGGCTGGAGGCGGTCCTGGTGGCCGCTGCGCTGGTGCTGGAAGCCACGGCCCCGTCCGGGCGCATCAGCGTGGAGCATGTGGTCAACGTGATGGGGCGCTTGCAGACCGGCCCCCAGCCCGCCCAAGTGACCACGGCCTTGACGATGGCCGATCCACCCCGCGCCGACACGGCCCGCTATGACCGCCTGCGGGTGACTGACGAGGAGCGAGATCATGCGTGAGGTCATTGCGGAACTCAAGGCGTTGCGGCTGCACGGCATGGCCGGCGCCTGGGCCGATTTGCAAGGTCTGGGGACGAACGCCAGGCTGGATGCCGCGCAGTGGCTCGTCGAGCATTTGCTGCAGGCCGAGCAGGAAGATCGCGCCGTGCGCTCGGTACGCCATCAAATCCTCTCGGCCCGCTTCCCGGTGCACCGCGATCTAGGAGTCTGGGCGGCAGAATTCCGTGAACCTGTGCCGGAGCGCCGATGCTGGGCGAGCGGACTGTTTTTCGGGCACGGTCGGCATGGCCGGTCGTCTCACGCCCCCGAGAGGGCAGCAGCGGGCGTGTTGTGCGGGGCGGCCTGTGCCCCCATTTCTGTTCAGGCGGGAACCAACGAGGCCATCCGCCGGAGGTTCAGTGCTGCGCAGACGAGTTTCCACTCGGCGCGTACACGCTCAAGGCCGCGCAGGCTGAACTGGCGGAACCCCAGCACGCTCTTGATCCAGCCGTTGGGCGGCTCGGCGATCCACTTGCGCTTGCGATAGGCGGCGCGTCCCGCGGCGGTCTGCATCTTCGCGGCCATGGCCGCGGTGTGCGGCAGCCGCGCGGCATCGATGGCCGCGTGCTGCTTGCCTTCGCGCCCCAAGGCCACAACCAGATCGATCGGCGCATCGCGCAGGTTGTCCTCGCTGCGATAGCCCGCGTCGGCCAGACCCAGCGCGGGCAGCGCGCCCAGGTTCTCCTGGATCGCATCGATCATCGGCAGCAGCCAGTTGGCATCGGGTGCCGTGTTGTCCAGTTCCGCAGCCACGATGATGTGCGCAGCCTCGTCCACCGCCGTCTGCGCGTTGTAGCTGGGGTCGAAGCCGCCGCCGGCGCGCTTCATGATGCGGCTGTCCGGGTCGGTGAAGTTCTCCTGCGCCTTGTCTTCGGGCACGCCGAAGTCGCGCTTGAACCGCGCACCGCGCCGCGGCTTCCCATCCGGCCCCCGGGGACGGCGATCATCATCGTCACTGCGACCACGCTGCGCGTCGGCTTCACGCTGACGCTGTTCCAGCCGCTGGCGCGCCTGCCGGATCGCATCGAGTCGCGCCTCGCGCCGCTCGATCTCGGCCGGGATGTCGAGTTCGGGCTCCTGCGCCTCGGCCTCGTCGGTGGCCTTGGCGCGCGCCAGCAGCGCGTCGATCTGCTTTTTCAGTTCGACCTCGGTGTGCTGCATGCGCGCATAGCTCATGGCCTTGTGGCGGCTCGCGTTGGCCTTGACCTTGGTGCCGTCGATGGCCACCGTGCCCAGCTTGACCAGACCCATCTCGCGCGCCAGGCGCACGACCTGCACGAACAGGTCCGAGAATTCCTGGAGGTGCAGCGCACGGAAATCCCGGATCGTGCGGTGCTTGGGGAAGTTCCCTGCTGCCAGCATCCGGAACGCCAGGTCCTCGTGCAGCCGGCGCTCGATCTTGCGCGAGCTGAACACCCCGGTGGCGTAGCCGTACACCAGAACCTTGACCATCATCGCCGGATGGAAGGGCTGGTTGCGCGCTCCGCCACCCTCATAGCGCGCGTAGAACGCGCTCAGGTCCAGCGTGTCAATCGTGTCGTGGATGAAGTAAGCCAGGTGACCCGGCGGCAGCCAGTCCTGCGGCGCCGCCGGCAGCAGCATCACCTGGTCCGGCTCATAGGGGCGGTAACTAGTGGGCATGCCGTATTAACGCACGCCCACCGTCCTACGTCGACCTCAACAACCTTCTGCCGCCCACACTCCTAGCGGGGTTTGACTTTGATGCCTCAAGGGTTGATCGCACGCTGGTGGGGCAACTCGCCAGCATGGCCTTTACCGAAGCCGCGCACAACGTCGTGCTGGTGGGCGGGCCCGGCACGGGAAAGAGCCATCTGGGCACGGCCATCGGCGTGGCGGGCATCACGCAGCACGGCAAGCGGGTGCGGTTTTACTCCACCGTCGATCTGGTCAACGCGCTGGAGCAGGAGAAGGCGCAGGGCAAAGCCGGGCGGATTGCGGCAAGCCTCTTGCGTATGGACTTGGTCATTCTCGATGAGCTGGGGTATCTGCCCTTCAGTCAGGCGGGCGGGGCTTTGTTGTTCCATCTGCTGTCCAAGCTCTACGAGCACACCAGCGTGCTGATCACGACCAATCTGGCCTTCGGCGAGTGGTCCAGCGTGTTCATCGATGCGAAGATGACCACCGCCTTGCTCGACCGGCTCACACACCACTGCCACATTCTGGAAACCGGGAACGAGAGCTACCGCTTCCGTCACAGCACGGAAACCGCCAAGACCCGCATCAAGGCGCGGGAGCAAAGGCGTTCGGGCACAGCACAGGCACCCCAGCCCGCTGAGCCCGAGACACCGCTTTGACCCCCACAAGCCCTTGGGGCAAGCCGCTCTGGGCTACGCCCGACGCAGCTTGCCCCAAGGATCCAAACCCACCCACCAGGAGCCAACCCCACGCAAAAACCGTAGACTTATCCACACCCGACTGCGACGCAGTCGGCCTTAGACCCCGGGTCAAAATTGAATCGGCACGGTGGGTCAAAATTCCATCGGCACGAACACTTAAGCGCATCAAAGCCTTGTATGCCATTGAGCAGACCCTTCAGGAGCATCCGCCCGATGGGCGCACCGCGCTGCGCCAGCGCCAAAGCCAACCCCTGCTCGAGGCCTTGCACGCCTGGCTGATCGGGCAGCGCTCGCTCTTGGCCAAGGCCGACGCCACGGCGCGGGCCATCGACTATGCGCTGGGCCGGTGGCGGGCGTTGTGTGTGTTTGCCACCGATGGGCGCGTGCCGATCGATAACAACGCGGTGGAAAACGCGATTCGGCCTCTCGCCCTGGGCCGTAAGAATTGGCTCTTCGTGGGCTCGCCCCAGGCCGGCCGCCGAGCCGCCGTGCTCATGACGCTGATCGAATCGGCCAAGCTGTGCGAGGTCGACCCCTGGGCCTATCTCAAGGATGTGCTGACGAAGCTGCCCACCTGGCCCAACAGCCGTCTGGGCGAATTGCTGCCGCACAACTGGGCGAATACCAATCCCCCTGCACTCAGCACCTGACCTTCACTTCGGGTGTCAAGAGGGGTTGGCGGGACGCTTACCGTTGTTGCGCGCAGGCAACAGGCGCGCGGACAATACGCCTTTGTGGACATTCCTGTGGGCAGACGACTGATGAAAAGAAAAAAGCCTAAGTGAATCAATCACTTAGGCTTGTTTAATGGTGGTGGGGTGGTAGCCGGTCCCAAACCGCGTTGAATGAACGCGAAACCGAGGTCTCGGCAAGTTGCGGATCCCTGCGGATTCCAGTGAAAAGCAGGGCTTGACAGGCCAATTTCGGGGCATTTCTGCGGTTTTCACGGCAAACGGTCGGCCACTGCTGGGCCATCAACCTTGCGGGCAGCGGGCCCGGTTCGATTCCCATTTGCGGAATTGAACCCGCGTCCGTCAATGCCCATGCAGCGCCCTCCACGCCGCGTACTCAGACGGCCGTAAACCATAGCGCGCCAGCACACCTTCGTGCAGCCGACGCAGCTCTTCGACGATCAGTGCCTGCACGTCTGGCTGCTCTTGCTCCGGAACACGTTCTGCCACGGACCGTTGAATGCTGGAGAGCGGGTCAAGTTCCGGATGCGTGATGACCGCGCGGATGGTCTGCTTGATGAAGTCACGCCAGGCCAAGCGAAGGGGGTCGGGCTCCGCCAGGTCTTGCTTGATAGCCAGATATTCCTGCGTTGAGCGTTCGTAGGCCCAGACGTAAAGGTCACGCAGCAACTCCACTCTGGTCATTTCGTACACGCCGAGGGTGGCGCGGCTGTAGGCCTGCTCCGGGACGTCCAGGAAGGTCAGCGGACAGAGGTTGGCGCGGAACAGCGGCAGATTTGCGGCCAGTCGCGAGGTGCGTTTATTGATGTCGGCAAAGGGCTGCAGGTAGGGCAAGTGCACCATCATGAAGAAGGACTGCTCGAACGGGTCACGAATCTGGTTGGCCTTGTCAAGGCATTCAAATGGACCTGGGTCGCTGGAGCGATTGTCATCGGCCTGTTTGTCTCCGTGTTCTGGACACGGATGTACATCCAGGACACGCGTCAGATCGCCAACCTGGCCGCGGCGAATGCCGCGCAGGCTCAGCAGCTGAAGGATCTGCAGGCGCACCCAACGGGGGCGACGCATCGAGCCGAACACAGGCGGCCATGAGTGCCCATGCCGTTGGACGGCCTCCAACCATCCTGGCCAGGACGCCGCACCGTAAGCGTCCAGCGATCCCCGTTCTTGACGGGCGGCGGGGCCCGTGATGGGGGTTCAGATGTCGACGATGTGGCGTAGCAGATGGAACCCGACGCGCCAGGATTCGCCGCTGTCGCAGTCGATGCTTGCGGTGAGCTGGTTGATGCGTACGATGACGCCGACCTGGCGGCGCAGGTACTTGTCCTCGAAGGCGACCTTGTCGCCGCGCTTGAAGTCGGCGCGGCCGGGCTTGCGCGGCGGGGCCTCGGGCTGCTTGGGGCGCGGGGCGCCTGGGCGGGCGTCGATGACCTCGGCCTGCTCGGGTGGCTCGATGGCCGTGTAGGGCACGCGGCGGCCCTGGCTGCCGCCGCGAGGGTCGATGAGCGTGACCTCGGTGTCGTGCAGCGCGGCGATGCGCATGCTCACGAGCTCGCCGCTGCGCGCATCGACGCAGCGCACCAACTACCCGTGATGCAGCAGCTTGCGCACCGCCACGATGCGGCGCGGGTCGGCCAGCATGCGCTCGAGCAGGCAGGCGAGTTGGTACAGCTCCAGGCTGCTGGCGCCCTCCAGCGCCGCGGCGATCTGCGTGCGATCGATCACGGTGGCGGCGTCCAGTGGTGAGGGAGCAGATCCTGCAATTGACGGTTCGGCCAGGTCGGCAGCTTGGTGAACACGTCCTTGAGGTAGGCCCAGGGATCGAGGCCGCACAGCTTGGCCGATTCGATCAGGGTCATGAGCGCTGCGGCGCGCTCACCGGCCTGGCGTGACCCCACGAACAGCCAGTTCTTGCGTTTATGCGAAGCTTCGCATGAACGCAATAAGGCGAACTTCGCTTTTATGCGAAGTCAGCACGACGCGGGGCACCGGTGACGCAGCGCCGCGCCAGTCTGATCTGCTACTGGACTTCGCATAAGAAGTCGCGTCTCCTGGGGTGCCAACCCCACATCAGGAGATCGCGATGGATGCCTTCGAATTCCTCACGGAGCCGGCCGCGGCTCGACTTCGAGCCAGCGCCTTTGCGCCGTTCGTTCAGCCGTTCTGGGATCGACTGTCTGAGCAGCGGTACGCGCCTGGTACTGCTCGCCAGTACATGAACTGCGTTGCCCACTTCGCCCACTGGTCAAGACGACGGCGCTTCGCCCTTCAGAGCCTCAATCAACACGTCGTTGCCTTCATCGACGAACACCTGCCTCGCTGCACCTGCGCTGCCCCGGTGCAGCGCAGCCGCAACCAGGTCCGCGCGGCTCTGCAGCATCTGAAGGCTGTTGTCTGCGCTTCGGGCGTCCAACAGGACGATCGTCCTGGCAACCCGGTCGATGAGCAATTGCTGCGCTTCGACGACCACCTGCTGCACGCCAAGGGACTCGCTGGCAGCACGCGCCTTCGGCGCTTGGCGATCGTTCGCGCGTTGCTGTCCATGACCTCGAACTCGACGACGCCGTCGGCCGAGGAACTGCGGCAATTCCTGGCCCAAGAGCTTTCGCGGGTGAGCGCCGCCAGCGGCGGCGTCACCGCGACGGCCGTGCGCAGCTACCTGGGCTTCCGTGCCTTCGAGGGCGATCGCGTCGAGCACCTACTGCCGGTGGTTGCCGCGCCGGCGCATTGGCGTCTTGCACCCTTGCCACAGACGCTCGCGCCCGACGAGGTCAACCGGCTGCTGGCTGCCTTCCCTGCGGACCTACCGTCGCGCCTGCGCTGTTACGCCCTGGTGCGCTGCGTCGTCGACCTCGGACTGCGCAGCAGCGAGGCGATCGCGCTGGAACTCGACGACATCGACTGGGTGGCCGGCACCGTTCGCATCGTCGGGAGCAAATCGCGACGAGCCGATGTGCTGCCGCTGCCGCAACTCACCGGCGCTGCCATTGCTGACTATGTGCGGTCGGAACGCCGCCCCCAGACCACGAGCCGCCGTGTCTTCGTTCGGCACGTGGCGCCTGTCGATGAACCAGTGGCCGCCGACGTCGTCAGGCGTGCCGTGCGCCAGGCGTATCGCCGCGCCGGGTTGCCGTACACCCGGGTGCACATTCTTCGGCACACGCTGGCCAGCCGGCTTCTCAACACCGGCGGCACGCTCAAGGAGGTCGCCGATGTGCTTCGCCATCGCGAGCTGGACACCTCGCTCATCTACGCCAAGGTCGACTTCGGCCGGCTGCTCGCGGTGGCCATGCCGTGGCCCGGGAGCCGGCCATGAGTGCGGCAACACCCATGCAAGAGGCTGTGGAGCACTATCTCCAGGATCGCCGCCGCCTGGGCTTTGCGCTGACAGCTCCCGCCACCGAGCTCGCGCGATTTGCCCGGTACGCCGACACACGAGATCACCGAGGCCCACTCACGCAGGAGCTGCTGCTGGGTTGGGCACGGGAACATGTGCATCGGACCAGCGACGTGACTGCAGCACGCCGGCTGGAGATCGTGCTTCCATTCGCTGCGCATTACCGGCAGTTCGAGCCGGCCACGGAGATTCCTCCCAGGGGCATCCTTGGCCGTGGTCATCGGCGCCTGGCACCGCACATTTACACGGACCAGGAGATCATCCAGTTGCTCGACGCAGCCGGTCGACTCACCTTGACCTGGCCTCTTCGAGCGCTGACCCACCGCAGCCTGTTCGGGCTGATCGCAGCGGCCGGCCTCAGGCTGTCCGAAGCGTTGATGCTCACGCTGGGCGACGTCGACCCGCAGGCCGCCGCGCTCACCGTGCGCCAGACCAAGTTCCACAAGTCCCGCCGCCTGCCGCTTCATTCGAGTACGGTACAGGAACTCGAGCTGTACCGGCAAGCGCGAAACCGATGCCAGAGCACCGAGGACAGCGCCCCGTTCTTCGTTTCGCACGATGGTGGATATCTGCCCACGCGCACGGTAGAGAACGTCTTCCGGCGGCTGCAACCAGGACTGGGCTGGCGCGCCCGCGGCGACCATCCGTATCCCCGGATCCACGATCTGAGGCACACGATGGCGGTGCGGCGCCTGCAGCGCTGGCGCGAATCTGGTCAGTCCATCGACCACGCGATGTTCTGGCTGTGCACCTACTTGGGCCACGCCAAGATCTCCGACACCTACTGGTACCTGTCCGGCATTCCGGAGTTGATGGACACCATCGGCGCGCGGTTCGAGCGCTTCGTCGGCGTCGTCGAGCAAGGGGGCGAGTGATGAGCCACCAGACCGCACCGACGTTCGCCGGCCTCGTGCAGGAATTCTTCACCGACTACATGGTGCAGCAGCGCGCCTTGAGCCCACGCACGGTGGCTTCGTACCGGGACACCTTCGTGCTGTTGCTGCGCTTCGCCGAGGACAAGCTGCGCCTGCCCGCACACGGGATGACGATGACCGACCTCAGTGCCCGGTTCCTGGCCGACTTCCTGGATCACCTGGAGGCTCAGCGGCACAACTGCGTGCGAAGTCGTAATGTTCGATTGGCCGCGGTAAGGGCGTTCCTGAAGTTCGCCGCCAGGCGCGACCCGGCCAACCTGGGCGTGATCGAGAACGCGTTGGCCGTGCCGATGAAGCGCTTCGAGCGCAGGATGGTCGGCTTCGTGCCGCACGAGCAGATGCTGGCGGTGATCGACGTGGCGAGCGACACCTGGATCGGGCAGCGGGACCGACTGATGCTGACGCTCATGTTCAACACCGGTGCCCGCGTCTCCGAGATCATCGGCGTGCACGTGGCCGACGTCGTGCTCGGGCCGAGCAACAGCATCCGGCTGCACGGCAAGGGGCGCAAGCAGCGCTCGCTCCCGCTGTGGAAGAGTTCGGCTCGTGCCGTGCGCGACTGGCTGCACCTGAATCCGCAGTTGGGCCAGGAGTCGCCGCTGCTGCCCACGCGAGACGGACGGGCGATGACCAGAGCCAATGTTGCCCAGCGGTTGAAGCTGGCCGTCAAGGTGGCGTCGGTCAAACACGCGCAGCTCAAGACGATGTCGGTGTCGCCGCATATCGTGCGGCACTCGACTGCGATGAGCCTGTTGCAATCCGGCGTCGACCCTTGTGAGATCGCGCTATGGCTGGGTCACGAGAGCCCTTCGACAACTCACATGTACGTCGAGGCTGACTTGGCCATGAAGGAGCGCGCGCTGGCACGGCTGAAGCAACCGGAGATCAAGCAAGCGCGGTACCGCGCGCCGAAGGCCCTGTTGGCGTTCCTACAAGGGCTGTGATTATGCGAATCACCGTCGGCGCCCTGGGGCGACCCTGCCCAGGGTGCCGACACAACAGCGTCGTGCTGACTTCGCATAAAAGCGAAGTTCGCCTTATTGCGTCCCAGCGCGATGGGCCGGACCGCGCGCTCGGCGGCGTTGTTGTCGATGGGAACCAAATGGTCGTCGGCGAACACGCCCAGTGCCGTCCACCGCCCCAGGGCGTAGTCGATCGCCCGCGCCGTGGCGTCGGCCTTGGCCAGCTTGGGCCGCTGCTCGCTCAGCCAGGCATGCAGCGCGTGCAGCCGCGGCTGGGTGTCCTGGCGGCGTCGCCGCAATCGCGCGACGGGGTCGAGGTCACGGATGTCCTGCTCGATGCGGTACAGCTCGCCAATGCGCTCCAGCGCTTGGGCGGCCAGGGCGCTGCCGGTGAGCTTGTGCGCCTCGAAGAACTTGCGCCGCGCGTGCGCCCAGCATCCCGCTTCACGGATGGCGCCGCCGGCGAACAGCGCCTTGTAGCCGCTGAAGTCATCGACCACCAACGTGCCCGACCAGCCACGCAGGAACTTGCGCGCATGCTCCCCGGCCCGACTGCCGCGGTAGTCGTAGACCACCAGCGGCTGGCACGCGCTGCGATACACCCACACGTAGGCGCGGTGGGTCTTGCCCGCGCCCGGCTTAAGCTCGGCCACCGGGGTCTCATGCGCCGGTTCGCAGTCGAGCTGCTCGCTGATCTCCTCGCCGATGCGCTTGAGCACGTGGCCCTGCGGGCACAGCCCGGAGTCGATCTCGTAGTGGTGTTCGATGCGCTCCAGGTTGCCGGGCAGCGGCTGGCGTTTCGGGCGGCGTTTGTTCGGGCTGCCCCGCTCGTCATCGGCGGCGCGGTCCTCGGCCTGCTCCTCCTGCTGCAGCAGCGCCTGCGTCTTGGCATCGAACAGCTCGCCTTGCTGGCTGTCCAGGCTCTCGCTGGACTGGCCGAAGCGCCAGCGCTTCAACCTCGCCACCTCCAGGCTCAGCGCCGCATTCTTGAGCGCCTGGCGCTTGGCCTCGCCAGACAACTCCTCGATGAGACGGCGTGCGTAAAGCGCCGCCGGGTCGTCGCCCAGCGCGCGCAGCTTGTCGTCATCGATCGCCTCCACCATGCCCGCCATTCTCGCGTGCGCGCACGCGCGCGCCAAAGCGCACTTGCCCCGATGGACAGCCTTCAGATCACCCGGATCGCCTCGGCCTGCGCGGCCGCCGTCATGCGCTGCCAGGGCAGGCCGGCCACGAGCCAGTCCCATTGCTGGGCGCTCAGTCGCACCGTGGCCGCCTCGTCCTGCGGCCAGGCGAAGCCTCCCTCCTGCAGCCGCCGCGCGCACAGCCAGATCCCCGCGCCGTCGAACACCAGCACCTTCAGCCGCGTCGCCCGGCGATTGGCGAACACATACGCGTGGTGCGGCTGCGCCACCCCGAACCTGCCGATCACCTGGCCCAGCAGACGATCCATGCCGCCGCGCAGGTCGCTGCTCCCCACCGCCAGCCAGACCGCCTCGATGCGGATCATCGCTTCAACCCAGCCACGCCCGCAGCCACTGCGCGCACTCGACGGGTGCCGCCACCGGCCAGTCGACCTGCACCCGCCGCGACCCGACCTCGCAAACGATGCGCGCGCAGCCTGTGCCCACGGACGCCTCGCTGGGCTGCACCTTCACGAACGCCGCCGCCCGGCCCGTGGCCGTATACGCCTGCCCCGCCAACCGCGCCCGCCACCGCGGCGCATGCGACGCCCAGCCCCGCAGGTCCAGGTAGCTGATGCCGCGCGACTGCGCGAACGCCTCGCCGCTCAACCCGCTGGCTTCATACGCATCGACCACCGCCAACCGTTCCCCGACCTGCTCCTCGCTCAGCTTGTCCTTGCGCAGCCGACCACCCATGGCAACCTCCTTCGCCTTCGAAAGCCGCAGCCTCGCAGCCGCGGCCTTCCGGCTCAAGATGGGATCGCTGGACGCTTACGCCGCACCTGCTACTGCTCATCGCCCTTGGCGCCATCCCAGGCCTAGCTTGGATCATGGGTGGGGCAGGCCCGATAGGGCCGCTGTTTTCCATTCTCCTTGTTCCAGCCGTCGCCACAGGGCGTAACCCCGTCGAGCGCCTGACGGCCGCTCTGGGCTACTACGCCACCGGCTGCTGGCCGATCGTCGGCGCTGTCGCCGGTTACTGGGGGACCGGACATGCAGTGGTTGGGCTGATGGCATGGGCGGCATGCAACGTGGGGCTGGCCATACCGTGGGCACTGGCAGCCAACTGGCGCGGCCTGCTTTTTGCGCTGGCCACCACGGCGTTGCCGCCGCTGGGCGTCATCGGCTGGCTCTCGCCCCTCAATGCCGCCGGCGTGCTGTTTCCTGGCATGGGTTGGATCGGCCTCGCGCTGGCCGTCGGCTCTATGCTCGCCATGCATTCCGCGCTGTCTGTGCCGGCTGGCCAGGGGCGGCCCCGCCTGTTCGTTGGCGCATCCTGGTGGACGTTGCTGTCCGCGGCGATCGTGGCAATCGGCGCGAACGTCCTCGCGGCGCCCGCATCTGCGCCACATGGCTGGGTTGGCGTCCAGACCCATATCCTCCCCAGCAAGGGAAATGTCCTTCGCGCCATCCAGAACAACCAGTCCATCATTGATGCTGGGCTGGCCCAGGGCAAAGGCGCCAGGGTTGTAATTTTCCCAGAGGCTGTCCTGGAAAATTGGCTGCCTGGTACGCGCCAGCAGTTCGCCGAAGCCGTGCCGCCCGGGCAGATCTGGCTCATTGGAGCTCAAGCGGGAAGAAGTGATGCGGTCGTCGCTGTCACCCATGCCCGGGCCACCGCCATGCCGCTGGCCAAGGCAGCGGGTCTACTGCTGGGCGGTGACTGGCAGCCCTGGAAGAAGGACACGCTGCGACCGACATGGGTGCAGCATGCCTTCGCGCTGGGTGGTACTCGAGTCTGGGCAGCGCTGTGTGTGGAGCAAGTGCAGCCCTGGACGTGGCTTGGCGCTGCGGGAGAAACCAGGGATCATCGTGGCGATGTCCAGCGCCTGGTGAGCGCCGCCTGGCACTGCAGCGCCAGGGATTCAGAAGGCCAGCGCGAACGCTTGGGCGAGACTCATGGGAACGCCGATAGCATGGGCGATGAACCACTGATCTGTCGCCGGGCAGCGACTGCAAAGCGAGTTCTACCGACCATCGTTCCATCGCGTGACACCGGCTCTCCTCCAGCAGCACCCAGAACCGCATGCATCCTTGCGCGGACACGACGCCTGCCATACGCCTCCGCAATCGACTGAGACCGCGAGCCTGACGCCGACGCCGCTGATCGCCTTCACTTCGCGGCAGCCATCCTGGCGACGACATACTGTCCCGACAGTCCCTTCGCCAGATCGAAATTCACTGCGTCTCCCGGCTTGAGTCCGACGAGCATGCTTTTGTTCCGCACGCCGAAATCCATGGTCATTCCCGGCCAACCCAGCGCCTTGATCGCCTGGTGCGTGATATTCACCGTGCCGGCGGCGCGGTTGACGCTGTTGATGGTCCCGTGCGCCATGAAACCTTGGGTCGCACCGGCCGCGGCGGACATGCCGCCCATGCCCCCGGCGTCCATCGTGCCCATGCCGGGCATCGCGTTCGACGCGGCGAAAGCGGGCGACATGGCGGCCGCGGAACCGATCAGAACGAGGGCGAGGTCGAAACGTTTCATCGAGTTCTCCTGTGTGGTCAATGATGTTTGTGGGTGGATATGCGCCACGGCTCGCCGGCGACGAGAGGCGGCCAGCCCGGCACACGGCCCAAAGGGCCGTGCGCCGCGTGGGAGCTTATTGCTTCATCAAGAATCCATAAATCCTCCAGCAATCTTGCGGATTGCGCAAAGCGGGTTTTTGAATCAATTGGCCGTGCTTGCGAAAGCAGGCCTGAATTTGCGCCGACCGGGTCTGGACTCCATTGTTACCCGCGGCAAACGCCGGATAGGCGGAGCCCAGCATCAGCAGGGGTGTGATGACGATCAACAGTTTTTTCATGGCAATTCTCCAGATGATTGAAATGCAGCAACGCATACAAGGCAGCCAAGACATGGGATTGGCTGCCGTGACAACCCCACTGAAGACTTTGCATCGTCAAGATGACCATGCAGACCTTCCCGGCCATTTCTGGACAGGGCCGCGAATTCACACATCACATCATCCCGCGCATCATGGCCGGCATGCCATCCTTGGCGAAACGGTCGAGTTCGCGGGCATGCGCCTTGATCACGGCCACCATCTCCGGGTCGGAGGAGGTTTCGGTCACGGCCACGCCATCGGGCAGGATGTCCAGCTTGCGTTGATACTTCGTCGGATTGGCGAACATCTGCGGCACGCTGTTGCTCATGGGATAGGGAAACGGGCGGTCCTCGTCCAGGCGCCGGTACATGTCGATGACATGCTCCTTGATCAGCGCCGCCGTGGTGGGGTCGGCCGAGGTGGTGACGTCGTGCACGCCGTCGGGCAGCTCGGTGACCTGGCGCCGAATCAACTTATGCCGCTCGAACAGCTCCATGCCCGTGCGCATCGGCCCGCGCATGTTCTCCGGCGACATCATGCCGCCCATCATCCCGCCACCCATCATCCCACCACCCATCATCCCGTTGCCCTGGGCTTGGGCCGGGCGGCGGCCGAGCAGGTAGCCGGACACGGTTCCAACAAGACCAACAATCACAGTCACAAACGAACGACGTTGCATGATCAACTCCTGTTTGCATTCGACAAGACATCCCGCGGTGCCGGGCCTGAGCCCAGCCCCAGGCGCCGCTTCTGCCACAGGGCGTAAACCGCCGGAATCACCAGCAGCGCCAGCAAGGCAGCCGTCAGCATGCCCCCCACCATGGGCGCGGCGATGCGCTTCATCACGTCGGCACCGGCGCCTTCGCTGAACATGATGGGCAGCAGGCCGCCGACCACCATGGTCAGGGTCATCGCCATGGGCCGCAGCCGCAGCAAGGTGCCCTCGACCACCGTTTGCTTGAGATCGTCCCAGGTGTTGAGCGCGTCGTGAGCCTTGCGCCGCGCCAGCGCCGCGTCGAGATACAGCAGCATGACCACGCCGAACTCGGAGGCCACCCCGGCGGTGGCGATGAAGCCCACGCCCACCGCCACCGACAGCTTGTAGCCCAGCCAATCGACGTACCAGAATCCGCCCACCAGCGACAGCGGCAGGGTCAGCAGGATGATGGCGACCTCGGTGATGTTCTTGAAGTTGAAATACAGCAAGAGCGCGATCAGGCCGATCACCGCCGGCACGACGATCTTCAGGCGCTGCACGGCCTGCTCCAGCGCCTGGTACTGCCCGACCCAGTCGAGCGTGAAACCGGGCTGCAGATGAACCTTCTGTGCCAGGGCCGCTTGCGCCGCGGCGACGTAGCCGCCGATGCTGGTGCCGGGTTTGAGGTCGATGTACACCCAGGAATTCAGGCGGCTGTTGTCGCTGGTGAGCATGGGCGGGCCGCCCTCGATGCGCAGCGTGGCCACCTGCGCCAGCGGAATCTGGCTGCCCTCGGGCGTGGCGATGCGGCTTTCCATCAGCGTGGCCAGGGACTGGCGCAGTTCGCGCGGATAGCGCAGGCTGACGGGGAAGCGCTCCAGGCCGTTGACGGCGGTGGTCAGTATCTGTCCGCCGATGGCGGTCTCGACCAGGCGGTTCACGTCCGCCACCGAAAGCCCGTAGCGCGCGGCGGCGAGCCGGTTGGTGTCGACCACGATGTAGCGCCCGCCGGTGGCCCGCGCCGCATAGGCGTTCTGGGTGCCTGGCACTTTTTGCAGCGCCGCCTGGATCTCCTGCCCCAGCCGGTTCAGGGTGTCGAGATCGCCGCCGGTGACCTTGATCCCGAGCGGCGTCTGCAGGCCGGTGGTCAGCATGTCCACCTGGCCCTTGATCGGCTGGGTCCAGGTGTTCGACACCCCCGGAATCTGCAGCGCCTGATTCATCTTCTCGATCAGCTTGGCGGTGGTCATGCCGGCCGGCCAGGTGTTGCGGTCTTTGAGGTTCACGACGGTCATGAACATCGAGATCGGCGTCGGGTCGGTCGCTGTCTGCGCCCGGCCCGCCTTGCCGAACACGCTCTCCACTTCGGGGAAGGTCTTGATGATGCGGTCGCTCTGCTGCAGGATCGCGGCGGATTGGCCGATGGAGATCGACGGATCCTGCGACACCGGCATGTAGAGCAGGGTGCCTTCGTTCAAGGGCGGCATGAACTCCGAGCCGAGATGCTTCCAGGGGAAATACAGGCTGGCCACGGCGACGAAGGCCAGCACGATGACCACCCAGGGAGCCCGCAGCACGCCGTGGATCAAGGGGCGGTAGAGCCAGATCAGCACCTGGTTCAAGGGGTTCTTCCCCTCCGGGCGGATATGCCCGCGAATGAACCACGCCATCAGTAGCGGCACCAGGGTGATGGACAGGATGGCGGCCGCGGCCATGGCATAGGTCTTGGTGAAGGCCAGGGGCCGAAACAGCTTGCCCTCCTCGCCGCCGAGCGCGAACACCGGCAGGAACGACACCGCGATGATCAGCAGCGAAAAAAACAGCGCCGGCCCGACTTCCGATGCCGCCACCCGCGCCTTCATCCAGGGATCGGCGCCGGGATCCTGCTCCATATGCTTGTGCATGTTCTCGATCATCACGATCGCGGCGTCGGTCATCGCGCCGATGGCGATGGCGATGCCCCCCAGGGACATGATGTTGGCCGGAATGCCCTGCGCCCACATCACCAGGAAGGCGGCGAGGATGCCCAGCGGCAGCGACACGATGGCCACCAGCGCCGAGCGCGCGCGCAGCAGGAACAGGAACGACACCAGGGCGACGATCAGCGACTCTTCCAGCAGCTTCTCGGTGAGGGTGTGGATGGCGCGCTGGATCAGCGGCGCCTGGCTGTAGGTGGTGACGATCTTCACCCCGGGCGGCAGCGAGGGCTGGATGGCGCGGATCTTGTCCTCGACCCGACGGATGATGGCATCGGCGTTCGAGCCCTGGTTCATCATCACGATGCCGCCGACCACCGCGCCCTCGCCGTTGAGGTCGGCGGCGCTGTTGGGCAGCTCCGGCCCGAACTGCACGCGGGCGACGTCTTTGAGCGTCAGCGGCACTCCGCCGCGCGCCGCCAGCGGCGCGTTCTCCAGATCCCGCAAGGAGCGGATATAGCCGGTGGTGCGCACCATATAGCTGGCTTCGCCGAGATCGACCACCGAGCCGCTGGTCTCGCCGTTGGCGGCGCGGATGGCATCCTCCACTTGGGGCAGGGTGAGGTTGTAGGCCAGCAGGGCCTGCGGGTTCACCACCACCTGGTATTCCTTCACCATGCCGCCGACGGTGGCGACCTCGGCCACGCCCGGAATGCCCTGCAACTGGTACTTGAGGAACCAGTTCTGCAAGGTGGTGAGCTGGCTCAGGTCCTGCGTGCCGCCGGTATCGGTCAGGGCGTACATGTAAACCCAGTCCACCCCCGAGCTGTCCGGCCCCAGCGCCGGCGTCACCCCGGGCGGCAGTTTGGATTGCACCTGGCTGAGATACTGCAGCACCAGGTTGCGCGCCTGGTAGATGTTGGTGCCGTCCTTGAAGATGACGTAGACGAAGGAGTCGCCGAACATCGAATAGCCGCGCACCGCGCGCGCGCCCGGCACCGACTGCAGGGTGGTCTCCAGCGGATAGGTCACCTGATCCTGCACCACCTGCGGCGCCTGCCCGGGGTAGGAGGTCTTGATGATGACCTGGGTGGGGGAGATGTCGGGGATGGCCTCCAGCGGCGTGTTGCGCACCGCCAGGATGCCTGCGGCCAGCAGCATCAGCGCGCCGATCACCGTCAGGCTGCGGTTCTCGAAGCACCACTCCATGAGCCGCCGGATCATGGGGCGCTCCGGCCAGGGGCCATGTTCATCCCGGCCATCGACCCGGCGGCGGGCGGCGGCGCGGCTGCCGGCGTGGCGGGTGGTGCGCCCGTTGGTGGGGCTATTGGTGCGACCGTTCGCGGGGTCATTGGCCCAGCAGAGCCAGCTTGCGGGGCGCTCGCTGGCGGCATGCCTGGCATCGCTCCCGTGGCGGGTATGCCACTCGCGCCGCTCGTGCCGGCATGACCGCCGAGCATGCGCGCCTTGACCGACTGGAACTGCGACTCGGAGTACAGCAGGAACTGGGCGCTTTCCACCACCTGGTCACCCGCCTTGAGCCCCCGGGCGATGACCACCCAGCCGTTCGCCTCGGGCCCAAGCGCAACTTGCACCGGCAGGAAGTGGCCGCCCGCTTGCGCCAGCATGGCGTAATCGCCATCCTGCGTGCGCAGCACCGCGCTGCTCGGCAGCGCCAGCGCGGTTTGCGCCTGGGCCTGCACCGTGGCGTTGGCATACATGCCCGGGCGCAGAATGCCGCCGGGGTTGGCGAAGCTCAGGCGCGCGGTGATGGTGCGGGTTTGCGGGTCCAGCGTGGGGTAGAGAAAGTTCAGGCGCCCATCCCAATTCCTGCCGGGGTAGGCCGGAAGCTGGAGCTGCACGCCGTCGCCCAGGCGCACCCACGGCATCTGGTAGTCGTACAGCGCCACATTGACCCAGACCCGATCCAGATTGGCGATCTCGAACAGGCTATTCTGCGACGAGACATAGCTGCCTTGGCGAATATTGAGCGCCGTCACCACCCCGCTCTCGGGCGCCAGGATGGGAACGTTGCGCATCGGCTGGCCCGAGGCCTCCAACTGCTTGAGCGCAGCCTCGGGCAGGCCCAGCAGCAGCAGGCGCTGTTTGGCCGCGGCCAGCAAACCCTGGCTGTCGGCATGACCGTCGGCCGCGCCGGCTTGCTGGCGCGCAATGCTGTATTCCTGCTGCGCGCTGTACAGCTCGGGCGAGTAAATCTCCGCCAGCACCTGACCGCGCGCCACCGGGTCGCCCACGGCACGCACCTTGAGATGCACGACCCAGCCGGAGAAGCGCGGGGTGACGGTGGTGACGCGGTTCTGGTCCACGGCCACGGTGCCCACGGTCTGGATCGCCTGGCCCATGGGACGCATCTGTGCGGTCGTCAGGCGCACGCCCAGGTTTTGCGTCAGGCGCGGGTCGATGCGCAGCCCGCTGTCGTTGGCGCCGGCTTCGGCCGGGGCGTAGACCGGCACGTAATCCATGCCCATGTTGTCCTTCATCGGACGGTCCGAATGGATCGCCGGATTCATCGGGCTGACCCAGTACAGCACCCGGCGCTGCGGCGCCGCAGCCGGGGCGTAGACCGGGACATAGTCCATCCCCATGTTGTCCTTCATCGGGTGGTCGGAGTGGATGGCGGCGTTCATCGGGTTGGCCCAATACAGCACCCGGCGGCTTGCCGGCGCTGCTGCGGAAGCTGCTGCGGAAGCCGGGGCCGCCGCGGCGTTCGGCGTCTCGGGGTCCGAGGCGCCGTGCGGCAGCCAGCGGCTGCTCCAGAGGCCCGCGCCGATGCCGGCCAGCAACAGGCCGAGGCCGAGAGTGAAGGTTCGCAAATTCATGGCTGCTGCTCCGAAGGCGTTGTCAGGTAGTCGAGTTCGGCCTGGGTGGCCAGCAGATCCCGGCGCTGTTGCAGGGTCTGGAGTTCAAGGGCAAAAACGGCTTGCTGCGCCTTCAGCACGTCGCTCATGCTGGCGCGGCCGTTGCTGTAGGTGGTGAGGGTGGAGTCGTACGCCGCATGCGCCAGCGGCAGCATGTGCGTGCGCATGCGCTGCCACTTCTCCTGCTGGCTGCGCATGCGCGCCGTGGCGGTGCGGATCTGCTGCTGCAAGGCCAACCGCTGGTCCTGCTCGTCGTAGCGGGCTTCCATCACCTGGGCGCGGGCGCTGTCGAGTTCCTGATCCAGCCGATGGCTGGAGAAGATCGGCAAGTTCATCGAAACCCCGGCGGAGAAAAAGTTGGGGGAGCCCGGAAAAAAGCTCTTGCCGTAGGAGGCGCCAACCGTGATCTCCGGCAGGAAATCCTTCTTGGCCACCTGCACGCCAGCCTGGGCGATCCGCACCTTGGCCTGGGCCATGCGCAGCAGCGGCTGGGTCGGGGGCGCTTGCTCGGGAGTCGTCGCGCCTGGCGACAAGCTCGGCCAGTCAGGATCGATCTCCGGCGTTTGATCGCTGCCGAGTGCCTGGGCAATGTCGGCCAGAGACGCCGCTTCATCCGCGGCGAGCGCGCTTTGGTCGTTGCGCAGTTCGTCCTCGGCGAGACGGGCGCGCAACACATCGCTCTGCGGTCCGTTGCCCGAGCGGTAGCTGGCCATGGCCGCGTCGACGTTCTCACGCGCCAGCGACTGCTGCCGCTGCACCGCCGCCATGGCCTGGCGCGTGTACACCGCCGCAAGCCAGGCGCGCCGCAAGGCGAGAACCAGTTGCGCGCGTTTGGCTTCGCGGTTGAAGTGCTGCTCCGAGGCTTGCGCCTGCAGCTTGTCACCTTCGAGGGCCAGCTTGCCGATCGGCGGAAAGCTCTGGCTGACGCCGACGCTGAGCATGGTCATGCTCTGCTGCGTCAGCGAGAAGCTGTTGGTGGGCAGGTTGACCGCGTCGAACGACACATGCGGGTCGGGCAACTGCGTGGCCGCCGCGGCCTGGTGCTGGATGGCGCGGATGCGCTGCGCGGCTGCGGCCAGGCTGGGGTTGCTCCGCGCCAGTTGGGCCTCGGCGGCACCGAGGGTCAGGGGCGCGGCTTGGGCGGGTGCGGCCAGGCCGGCGAGCAGTAGAAGCGTGACAAGAACGGGGATGGCCGCCGGGCGTTCAGACCAGACGGATGACAACCGCCGGGCTTGCGCACGGCGGCACTGCAGGATGAGGGACATCGCTTTCCTCTTCGGCGGATGGAACGCTGCAAGGCCGCAGCGCTGATCGCAAGGCTAACACGAACACCGCCCGGTGAAGGTTCACCGGGACGGGTGCTGCCGAAGGGGTCAAACTTGGAGGCGAGCCGCGAGGAAAGGCGGCTTGGAGGGAGGCGGCGGATCGATGCGCCCGATGGGCAAGGCAGCCTGCTCAGGCTGAGCTTGGTGGATGGGCACCAAGCGTTGGATCAATGCCGCGTGAGGAAATGATGCGGCGTTGGACGTGCTGGAAACGGCAGCCGCGCCCAGGTCATTGCAGGCAGCTTGGCAAAACGCACGCTCGACTCGCGAATCGTCATGACCAGCGAGATTCGCTTGATGGCCGGCACCTACCATCGGCATAGCCGCCATGCCTGTGCAGCACGAGGCTGGCACGACCCGTATCGGGGCTGCCGTGGCTTGCATCCAGGGCAAGAGAACCAATGCGCAGACGAACGCCCAATAGCGGGAGAAAGTTCGAAAGGAGCGCGTTTGCATGTGAGGGATGTACAGCGATTTGTTTGCAGGCATCATAGCCAAAGCTCTGGGCTTGTCAATTATGGCGTGTTAACACTAATTGACTTAGCAGGCTGTTGAAGAACTGGCGCGTCGGGCCCGGATCGGCGAGGATGCGGGCAGACGACGCGAGAGGTTGAGGGACGAAGGATGCGAGGAGCCGACAGCTACAACGAGGCCTTGTTCAGCACGGTGAGGCTCGACGAGTTCGTGCCGGCCAGCCATCCGCTGCGCCCGATCCGCACCTGGCTGAATGAGGCGCTGGCCAAGATGGATGCCAAGTTCTCGGCGATGTACGAGGCCGACGTGAAGGGCGGCCGGCCGAGCATCGCGCCCGAGAAGCTCATGCGGGCGATGCTGCTGCAGGTGCTGTACAGCATCCGCAGCGAGCGCCAGCTCGTCGAGCAGATTTCCTACAACCTGCTGTTCCGATGGTTCGTGGGTCTGTCCATCGAGGACACGGTGTGGAACCACTCCGTGTTCAGCAAGAACCGCGACCGTCTGATCGAGTTCGATGCGGTCACCGAACTGTTCAACGCCACGGTCGAGATGGCGGCCACGAAGGGCCTGCTGTCGGGCGAGCACTTCAGCGTCGACGGAACGCTGATCCAGGCCTGGGCCAGCCACAAGAGCGTGAGGCGCAAGGACGGCAGCGACGACGGTCGGCCTCCCGAGAACTGGCATGGCGACAAGCGCAGCAACGCCACGCACGCCTCGGCGACCGACCCCGAGAGCAGGCTGTATCGCAAGAGCAGCGCAGCTCCGGCGCAACTGAGCTACCTCGGGCATGTGCTGACCGACAACCGACACGGTCTGGTGGTCAACGTGCGCGCCAGCACGGCCGATGGCTATGCCGAGCGCGACGTGGCCGCGACCCTGCTCGGCGACGTCGCGCGCCCTGATGTGCGCGTGACGGTCGGCGCCGACAAGGGCTACGACACGCGCGGCTTCGTCAAGGCGTGCCGGGAGATGAAGGTCACGCCCCATGTGGCGCGCAACACGCGCCGAACGGGCGGCAGCGCGATCGATGGCCGCACGACTCGGCACGGGGGCTACGCGATGAGCCAGCGCCGGCGCAAGTGCATCGAGCAATGCTTCGGCTGGGGCAAGACCATCGGCCCGATCCGCCAGGTGATGGTGCGGAGCCTGGCCAAGGTGGATCAGTTGTTCACCCTGACGATGGCGGCCTACAACCTCACGCGGCTGCGCTCCTTGGCCGCATTGCGTCCGCAGGTGGTGTGATGAGGGCGCAAACCGTGGGAATCGCCATCCTGCGCGCCCAGCAAGGCCCGTTTCCGGTCGGAACTGGACGGCCTGCTCGGAAATTGAGCACTCGGTGAGCGTCATCATGCGATTCAAGAGGCTGAAGTTCGTCCGTCCATCAGGTCTTCAACGGCCTGTTAGGCGTCTAGGAGGCTGTCGGACTTGAACCCGAGCGAATCCGATTGATCAGTGCGACGCGTTTTTTTTGACAGCGGCGCGCTGATCGAACGCTCTCGATGGTTGGCGAGACACTGTGAGGGCACATGGGGCGGCCTGGGGACTCGGTTTTGGCGTGGTCGGGGCGCACTATTGCCCTCACGCGGCTCGCAGGACGTGCATGCGCTTGATGTTCCAAGCCATGGTCACCAAGCTCCATTCGCCTTGTGCCTTGGCCAGCCCGCGCATGCTCATCTGGCGCCAACCCATCACTTGCTTGATGATGCCGAACACCGGCTCCACTGTCTGCTTGCGCAGGCCGTACAGGGCTCGGCCTGCTTGCGTGCCCAGGCGGTGTGCCATCTGCACGAGCGGATCCGTCGTCTGGGGCTCGGGCACATCGGGTGCAAAGCGCCCCATCACCGGCGTGTGATGCGACTCCCGCTTGAGCGCCAGCAGCGGCTCGATACCCGCGTCGTTGCACGCGATCACGTTGGCTTGGCTGAAGAAGCCGTTGTCCGTGATGAGCGTGTGCACCTCGCCCAGCACCGCGGGTAACGCTTGGATCTGCTGCAGCGTAGGCACAACTTCGCGCTTGTCGTTGGATGCCTGGCTCACATGCTGGGTGATCACCATCATCGTCGCGATGTCCACGCCGGCTTGTGCGTTGTAGCTTTGCTCGAAGCCCCCACCCGACACGGGCATGATGCGCGACTCTTCATCCGTGAGGTTGACCTGATCGCTGCTCCGGGGGCCGGCCTCTGGCGGCTCAGGGTCCTTGCCGCGCGGCTTCTTGCCCGCCTCGCGCTGGGCTTGGCGCTTGGCGGTCTTGGCCTCGTACTCCTGCTGCTCGACCTGATGGCGTTCGCTGGCGCGCTGCTCGATCTTGGCCTTGGCCTGCGCGATTGCGCTCAAGCGATCTGCACGCAGGGCGATCTCCGCCGGCACATCCATGCCGTCGGGTACCGTCGCGCGGTCGCTGTTCTCTGCCAGCGCCAGCAGCGTTTGTACTTCCTGGCGCAGCTGCGCCTCGATCTTGTTGGCATGAGCCCACGACAAGGCCTTGTGCTTGCTGGCGTTGGCGTCGATCTTGGTGCCATCCAGCGCGATGTGTCCGAGCTTGAGCAGCTTCATCTCGCGCGCCAGAACCAGCACCTGCACGAACAGTGCCTCCACCTCCTTCAAGAAGCGGCGGCGGAACGTCGCCAGCGTGTCGTGATCGGGGTGGGTATTGGCCGCAACAAAGCGGAACGCCACCGAGTCGTAGGTCGCCCGCTCGATCTTGCGGCTGGAGTGCACGCCGTTGGCGTAGCCGTCAATCAGCAGGCCCAGCAGCACCGCCGGATGGTGCGCCGCCGAGCCCCGGCCTGCGTACTGTCGGGCCAGATCGCCCAGATCAAGCTGCTCGATGACTTCGACCACGAAGCGCGCCAAGTGATCAGTGGGCAGCCATTCGTCCACCGACGGTGGCAACAGATAGGCGGTGTCTCGGTCAACAGGGACGAAGCGGCTCATCGGCTCGGGCTCTCGGTTGTGCAGCAGCAATTGTCTCGGATAGCGTCTTCATCCGGAAGACCGCAAAGTCCGACAGTCTCCTAGCTGCGAGAAAATGCGTGCATGGAAATCACGCCTGCGCAGTTCGCCCAAATCGAGCACTGCTTGCCGACGCAGCGAGGCAATGTCAGCTTGTCAAACCTGGATGTGTTGAATGCGATTCTGTACGTGGCCGAGCATGGCTGCAAATGGCGCGGCTTGCCCAGGCGGTTCGGCAACTGGCACACGATCTATACGCGGATGAATCGGTGGTCCAAGTCGGGCGTCATGGACCGTGTGTTCGAGGAGCTGCAGCGATCGCAGGTTGTGCGCATCAAGATCGAAGCGGTTTCACTGGACAGCACCAGCATCAAGGTGCATCCGGATGGCACCGGGGCGCTAAAAAAAGGTTCATCGCGGAAAACCGTGGGGTTTTCAAGGCAGTTGATAATCTGACGACGCAAGGAAAGGTCATCGGAGGATAAATTGCTGGATCGCAAAGCATTGCAAGCGCTGGGCTGCTGGACGGGCTACCGGGTTGAGCGAGTGGAATGGCCGGCGGAAGGCAGTCGGACGCTGGCGCTGCATCTCAAGCCGGTCAGCAAAGTGATGATCTGCGAGGAGTGCGGCAAGCGTTGCCAGCAGGTTCACGAGACGACCGTTCGACGCATCCGGGATCTACCGCTGTTCGAGTACCGGGTCGAGCTTCACGTACCGCGTCGCCGGGTTTGGTGCGACCACTGCGGTGGCCCCCGACTGGAGCGGTTGGAGTGGTTGGGACGCTATCAGCGGGTCACGGCGCGTTTTGCCAAAGCCTGCGAGGTCTTGTTGAAAGCGGCCAACGTGCAGGCGGTGGCGCGGTTCTACGGTCTTGATTGGCACACGGTCAAAGCGATCGACAAGATGGGCTTGGCGGCCAGTCTTGTCGAACCGGATTGGTCGCAGGTGCGTTATCTGGCGATGGATGAGTTCGCGCTCCACAAAGGCCACCGCTACGCGACAGTCGTCGTCGAGCCGGTCAATCGACAAGTGCTGTGGATCGGACAAGGCCGTTCGCGGGAAACCGCCCGTGCCTTCTTTGAGCAGCTTCCGAAGGGCGTTGCTGAGCGTATCGAAGCCGTCGCGATCGATATGACGACGGCTTACGAGCTGGAAATCAAGGCGAATTGCCCGCAGGCCGAAATCGTCTATGACCTGTTCCACGTCGTAGCCAAGTACGGCCGGGAAGTGATCGACCGGGTGCGGGTGGATCAGGCCAATCAGCTGCGACATGACCGGCCGGCTCGAAAAGTCCTGAAATCCAGCCGCTGGCTGCTGTTGCGCAATCGGCAGAACCTGAAACCAGAGCAAACCGTCCATCTCGACGAACTACTGGAGGCCAATCGGCCGTTACTCAGCGTTTATCTGCTGCGCGACGAACTGAAACGGCTCTGGTTCCATCGTGATCCGGTTTCGGCCCAATCGGCCTGGGAGCAATGGGTCGAGCAAGCCCAGCAGAGCGGCATCGCCGCCTTGAAGGCGTTTGCCGAGCGGCTGCAGGCCTACTGGCACGGCATCGTGGCTCGCTGCCGACACCCGCTCAACACCAGCATCGTCGAGGGCATCAACAACACCATCAAGGTCATCAAGCGTCGGGCTTACGGGTACCGCGACGAGGAATATTTCTTCCTCAAGATCCGCGCCGCCTTCCCCGGTATCCCGCGATGAACCTAAAAAAAACGGCCCCCAATCCATCGGCAAATCTCGAGGCGGATGGAACACCAAGATTCATAGGGTTGCCGCGGATGTTCGCACGGCCATAGCGTTCTCCTTGTCACCTGGCCAGGCGCACGACGCGCCGGCTGGACGGGCACTGCTCAGTCGCCTGGGTGCGCCAAACAGGCCGCTGCATCTGCTCATGGATCGGGCCTACGAGGGCAACGAGACGCGGCAGCTTGCCCTCGAACTCGGCTTCATCCCTGCGGTCCCGCCCCTGAAGACTCGAGTCGAGCCGTGGGAGTACGACCGAGCGATGGACAAGCGCCGCAATGAAGTCGAGCGATTGTTTCGGCGACTCAAGGGCTTTCGGCGCATCTTCTCGCGGTTCGAGAAGCTTGATGTCATGTTCCTCGGCTTCATCGGTTTCGCGCTGATCGCCGACGGCCTCCGGTTGTGTTAACACGGCCTAGCCTGGATATTTCATGAGTCGCGATCGATGTCGGGTTTGGCATCGAGCGCGACGCGACTGGCATCGCGGAGGAGGGTCTGAAGCCTCGACGCGTGGGTATTGGCAAACGCAGGGCGCAATGCCCCCTTACCCCCGTTGTTCGTCAACGTGCCGGGGACAGCACTCTTTGTCGCTCAAGGGGCCAGGGCGTGGGCGGCGCTGAGGAACACGTGCTTGAGGGGATGGCTGGAGGCCAGTAGCAGGCGCACGCGGCGGGTGTTGCGCACGACGGCCGCGCCGATCTTGAGCAGCTTGATGCGGATGGTGGCCGCACAGGCACGCGCGAGTTCGGTGCCCTGCAGCGCGCGCCGACGCAACTGGATGATGAGCGTATAGGCGAAGGCCGCCAGCAGCAGGCGCAGCTGGTTGGCCGCGAAGCGATGGGCGCTGGCGCGACGGCCGAACAGATCGAGCTGGGCTTCCTTGATGCGGTTCTCGGCCTCGCCGCGCGCGCAGTACAGACGCTCGTAGAGCTCGGTGCAATCACCAGCCAGGCTGGTGACCACGAAGCGTGGATTGGGTCCCTGGGGGCCATGTTCGAGCCGGGCGATCACGCGCCGTTCGCGCTCCCAGCTTCGTGCCGCGTACGTGAACTCGCCGATGAGCCTCTGCTTGGTGCCGCAGTCCTGATACTGCTCGGCCAGGGCCCGCTCAGCGATGGCGACCTGCCATTGCAGCGTGGGATTCTTCGCCAGCCCGATGATGTAATCGATGCCCCAGGCGTCGAAGCGCTTGAGCGCGCGCGGGCGGCAGAACCCCGAGTCGGCGCGCACGATCAGACGCACACCCGGCCAGGCCTGGCGCAGCCGGCGCGCCAGCAGCTTGATGAGCGCACTGAGCACGCTGGCCGGGTCGCGCCAGCTCGGGCGCAGCACGCACGCCAGCATGTCCTGGCCGCAGAACACGTACAGAGGCAAGTAGCAGTAGCTGTCGTAGTGGAAGTGGAAGTGCGCCCCTTCCTGCTGTCCGTACAACGGCACGTGAGTGGCGTCGATGTCGAGCACCAGCTCGCGCGGTGCCTCGCCACGCCCGGCGATGAACGTCTCCAGCAACACCCCGTGCAGCGCCGCGGCATGCGCGGGCGTGGCCGAGCGCTCCAGGCGGCTGAACGTGGGGGCCGACGCCAGCTCCTCGGCCCTGCCCACCGCCGTCTGCAGCGCCAGGTCGTGCCGCAACGTGTTGTGGTCCGTCACGTCCTCCCAGCCGCAGCACAGGCCGTAGATGCGCTGCGCCAGCAGGCTGCGCATGCTGTGGCGAACACTGGCGGCGCGACGGCCATCAGCGAACACTCCCGCTGCCGCGCGCGTCAGCCCGATGCGCTCGTCGATCTGCCGCAGCAGCATCACCCCGCCGTCGCTGACGATGTCGCCGCCATCAAACGCAGCCTGCACCACGCGGCGCCCGACACGCCCGAAATCCACCACGCCCTCGGTACACTTTGGCATCGGCCGCTTCCTCCTTTGTTCGTCACGTTTCGAGTCTCGATACCTCTGAAACGCACGACCGGATCAAGCGGCCGACCTTCTTGCTCGCGAAATATCCAGGCTAGTACAACATCCCTTAAATAGAGTTACAGCTCAGGATCAAGGTATGGCGCCAGCATGGCGACCACGATCTCGGCGGTTTGGTGCAGGTTGCCGGAGGCGGGCAGTGGCTCCCAACGCCCTGAATGGGTTCGAAAGGCAGCCACGTAGTGGTCGCGCCCTGTCTCGGTCAATCGGGCGACGGTGTCGAGGGATTCGTCGCGCTGCATCTGGATGAGCAGATGCTTGCCATAGCGGCGCACTCGGGCGGCGGCGTGCCCGGTCAACTGGGCGAGCAAGCCCTGCAATTCACTGGCGGGGTCGGGGACGAGGGGTGCGGTCATGGCGAGAGCAATGGACGTGATGCCTAGGCTCCCCAGTTTGCAACTCGAAGCCTGCAAACGTCCAGCGGAACGGTCGCGGATCGAGGTTGCGCTGGGCAATGAAGTCCTCGGTGCGCTCGCGCAGATGGTGCACCGAGATGTGGCTGGCACGGCGCAGCACCCGGCGGGCGTAGATGCCGAACAGCAACTCGATCTGGTTGACCCAACTGGCATGCAGCGGGGTGTAGTGAAAGACGAAGCGTCCGCCGTGTCGGGCATTGAACGCCTGCCACACGCCCCAGGCGCGATGGGTATTGAGGTTGTCCCAGATGACATGCACGGGCCCGCTGGGATATGCGCGCGCGACGTCTTCCATGAAAGCCACGAGGTCGGCCTGGGTGCGGCGATCGGTACAGCGCCCCAGCACACGGCCGGTATGCACGTCCAGCGCCGCGGTCAGCGCCTGTGTACCGTGGCGGATGTATTCGAATTCGTGGCGGCGCAGTCGCCCGGGTTGCGCGTGGCGATCCGCATGCTTGCGCTCGATGGCCTGGATGCCGGTCTTCTCATCGACGCTCAGCACCACGCTGCCCTTGGGCGCGCGCCGGTACAGCGCGCAAATCGCGTTGACCTTCTCGCGGAATTGCGGGTCGGGCGAATGCAACCATTGCCGAACGCGGTGCGGCCGCACGTCGCCAGCCTGCAAAATGCGCTGCAAGTGGCTACGGCTGATGTGCTTGACCACGCCTCGCTCCACTGCGCGCACGCACAACTCATCCAGCGTCGGCAGCGTCCCGGCGCGATCCTCGCCGGTCTCGCACGCTAGCGCCAGCAGTTGCAAACGCTGCGCCGGGTCAATCTGTCGAGGTCGGCCCGGGCGCAGCCCCTCGTGCAGGCCTTCCACACCCGATTGCGCAAGCCGCTCTCGCCAGCGCATCACGGTCGGCCGCGACACCTGCAACGTCGATGCGATCGACGAGATCGTGTGTCCATCGTGGAGCAGCAACGCGATCCGCGCTCGCAGCGCGTCGCGCTGCGGCGCCGTACCCCGACGCAGCGTATCTCGCAGCTTCGCCTGATCCTTCCTCGACAACTTGATGACTGATGCCACGCGCTCACGACTCATGGCCAAACAGTCTACTTCATGCCCCTCTCTATGTAACGGTATTTCAGGGATGTTGTACTAGGGCCCAGGAATGCCCGGGAAGACCCTGGTGGGCAGGGTCGATACCGTCAATGCGGCGATCGAATCGTACCAAGTCATCCCGTACTCACCGGCGCAGCAGTCGCATCCCGTTGAACACCACCAGAAGGCTGGCCCCCATGTCGGCGAACACCGCCATCCACAGGGTCGCCACTCCGCTCAGGGCCAAGGCGAAGAACACCGCCTTGATGCCCAGCGCGAGGGTGATGTTCTGCTTGAGGATCGCGGCGGTGCGCCGGCTCAAGCGGATGAAATCGGCGATCTTGCGCGGGTCGTCGTCCATGATGGCCACATCGGCGGTCTCCAGCGCCGTGGCGGTGCCGGCCGCCCCCATGGCGAAGCCGATCGTCGCACGCGCCAGCGCCGGCGCATCGTTCACTCCGTCGCCGACCATGCCGACCGACCCGTAGCGCCCAAGAAGCTCCGCGACAGCGGCTTGCTTGTCCTGCGGCAGCAGATTGCCGCGAGCATCCTTGATGCCGAGCTGAACGGCAATCGCCCGTGCCGTGGCCGGGTTGTCGCCGGTCAACATGACCGGTTCGACATGCAGCGACTTGAGGGATGCAACGGCCCGCGCGCTCTCCGGCCTCAGGGTGTCGGCAACGCCAAACACGGCCACCGGATCGGCCGCGTCACACAGAACGATGGCGGTTTTGCCGGCATTTTCCAGGACAGCAAGCCGCGCCTCCAGTGCCGCCGAACACCCCCCGATCTCTTCGACCAGACGGTGATTGCCCAGATGCCAATCCTGACCGGCAATACGGCCTGTGACGCCGCGCCCCTGGAGCACGCCGAAATCATCGACAGGCATGACTGCGGCGCCCGGCTGCTGCGCGCGCCAACCGGCGACCAGCGCCTGGGCGACCGGATGGGTGCTGTGGTCATCGAGGCTGGCGGCGATCCGCAGGGCTTGCGCGATCGGCATATCGCCAAGCGGGATCGCATCGGTCAGCGCGGGCTTGCCGAGGGTCAGCGTGCCGGTCTTGTCGAGCGCCACGGCTTTGAGCAGCCGGCCGCCTTCGAGATGCACCCCGCCCTTGATGAGGATGCCCCTCCGGGCCGCCGCCGCGAGGCCGCTGACCACCGTGACCGGGGTCGACACCACCAAGGCGCAGGGGCAGGCGATGACCAGCATGACCAGGGCCTCGTACAGCCAGGAACTCCAGCCGCCGCCGCTCAGCAGCGGGCCGAGGATGGCCACGGCGATGGCGAAGACCACCACCGCGGGGGTGTAGTAGCGCGCGAATTGATCGACGAAACGCTGGGTCGGCGCGCGCTGTGACTGCGCGCTCTGGATGGCCAGGGCGATGCGGGCCAAGGTGCTGTCACCAGCCGAGGCCGTGACGGTGGCTTCCACCACGCCATCGGCCACGATGCTGCCGGCATACAGCAGGTCACCCGCTTGCTTGTCCACGGGCAGGCTTTCCCCGGTGATCGGCGCCTGGTTCAGCGCCGCGCGGCCGGAGTCGACGCGTGCGTCCAGCGGCACCCGCGCGCCGGTGCGCACCCGGATGCGGCTGCCGACCGCCACCCCGGCCACCGGCTTGGTCTGCCAGGCCTCGCCGGCCTTGACCTCGGCGGTTTCCGGCGCGATGGCCGTGAGCGCCTTGATCGCGTTGCGGGCACGCTCCAGCGACAGCGCCTCGATCGCCTCGGCCACGGCGAACAGGAACACCACCATCGCCGCTTCCGGCCACTTGCCGAGCGCCACGGCCCCGGCCACGGCGATGGACATCAGGAAGTTGATATTGAGGGTCAGGTTTCTGAGCGCGATCCAGCCCTTCTTGAGGGTCGGCAGACCGGCGCTGAGGATGGACACGGCGGCAAGCGCCATCACCATCCACGAGGCTTCTTGCCCGCTCGACCAGGCGATGACCTCGGCCGCGACGGCGGCGGCGCCAGCCACGGCGAGCAGACCTTTTTGCCTTCGGCTCAGGGCGGGGGGAAGCACGGACACCGGCGCATTGGCTTCCAGCAAATTGGGTGCCATGCCCAGCTTGTCCAGCGCCACGGCAATCTCCTGGGGCTGATCCAAGCGGTGATACACCGTGAGCTCCCGATTCACGAGGTTGAAGTCGAGCTGCACAACCCCGGGCATGGCCTCCAGCTTGTTGCGGATCAGGCGCTCCTCGGTCGGGCAGTCCATCTTGTCGATGCGGTAGCGCACCCGGCTGGTCCCTTCGGGTGCCGGATTGGTGTTGCACACCCCCGTGAGGCAGTCGGTCTGTGTCGTTGGGGCGCAGCAGGCATCGGCCGCCGCGTGGGCGTGGGTATGTGCATCAGGGCCGCGGTCGTGACCATGATCGTGGTCACAGGCGGGTTCATGGTCTTGCGCCTGGACAGGCAGGCGTAACGCTGTGCTGGTGGGGTCGTACTGGCTCATGATGGCGGATCTCGGTGAACAGTGCGATCATTGAACAGCCTGTAGCAGCTACAGGGTCAAGTGCCTTTGCACGGCAGGGGAATACATCATGCGAATCGGGGAATTAGCGCGGCGCGGCCACTGCGACGTGGAGACGGTGCGTTTTTACGAGCGCGAGGGCTTGCTGGATGCGCCCGCCCGCGAGGGCAACGGCTATCGCAACTACACCGGCGGCCATATGGTGCAACTCAACTTCATTCGTCACTGCCGCTCTCTCGGCATGGGATTGCCGGACGTGCGGGTGTTGCGCGGCTTTCAGGAACATCCTGAATCTGCGTGCGACGACATCAACCAGTTGATCGACCGGCAGATCGCGCGCATTCATCATCAGGTCGAATCACTGCGCCTGCTGGAGCAGCAGTTGCACGCGTTGCGCGAGACCTGCCAGGCCAACCGGACGGCGAGCGACTGCGGCATCATGCAGAACCTGCAACAGGCCGCGGCCGGCGGGCCATGCGAATGCCATGCGGAGCCGGTCGATCGGCCCGGAGCGGATCCTCGAGGTGGCGGGTCGGCGTGAGCGTAGGCGTGGGTCGGCGAAAGATGACAGAGTTTTAATGTCCCTGTCATGAACGGGACAGCGTTGCGGCGCTAAGGTGGAAACAAGTTGGTTTCCATACGGCGGAGCGGATTGATAGTCCGCTCCGCCGGCGCAGCCATCCGATTCAGGAACAAGACGGTCCCCATGAACACCACCAGCGTCATCGATGTCTCCGGGCTGGTGTCGAGTCTCTCCGCCCGCGGGGTCGAAAAGCAGCTCCGGCGCCTGCCCGGTGTCAGCGACGTGCAGGTCAACTACGTCGGGGGCAGCGCCACGGTTGTGTACGACGCGGCCTTGACAAACGTGGCCGCACTGCAGGCGCACGTCGCGCGGTGCGGCTATCACTGCCGTGGCGAGTCGGTTCCCGACCACCTGTGCGAGCCGCACGCGAAGGACGCCATGGCGCACGACATGGGTCACGGCGCCGGCATGGATGCGCACGCCATGGCACGGGACATGCGCAACCGGTTCTGGGTGTGCCTGTTGTTCACGGTCCCGCTGTTCGTGTACTCGCCCATGGGTGGCCTGTTCGCACCGCCGGCGCCGCCGTTCGGTCTCGCGCTCAAGGACTGGCTGTTCGGCCTGGCCAGCGCCGCGGTGATCTATCCGGCCTGGCCTTTCTTCGTCGCGGCGGCACGCGCATTGCGCAACGGCGTGCTCAATATGGCGGTGCTGGTCGTGCTCTCCGTCGGCACAGGCTATCTGTTCAGCGTCGGCACGACCTTTTTCTTCGAGGGCGCGCAGTTCTACGAGGCCGTGTCGGTGCTGCTGGTGTTCATCCTGCTGGGGCATTGGCTCGAAATGCGCGCCCGCGCCGGCGCTTCCGAGGCGATCCGCGCGCTGATGAACCTGGCGCCGCCCAAGGCGACGGTGCTGCGCGATGGTGCAGAATTCACGGTGGCAACCTCCGAGGTGCTGCCGGGCGACGTGGTGCTCATCCGCCCCGGTGACAAGATTCCGGTGGATGGCGAGGTGCTGGAAGGCGCCTCGCAGGTCGACGAGTCGATGCTGACCGGCGAGTCGATGCCGGTGGGGAAAAAACCCGGCGACGCGGTGATCGGGGCGACCATCAACAAGAGCGGCAGCTTCCGCTACCGCGCCACCAAGGTGGGCGCCGACACCGCGCTGGCGCAGATCGTCAAGCTGGTGCAGGAGGCGCAGAACTCCAAGGCGCCGGCGCAATTGCTGGCCGACCGCGCATCGCAATGGCTGGTGGTGATCGCCGTCCTGATCGGCGTGGCGACCTTCGTGTCCTGGTACGTCGTCCTCGGACAGCCGCTTCTGCTGGCGCTGGCACTCACCATCACCGTGTTCGTCATCGCCTGCCCTGACGCGCTCGGCCTCGCCACTCCGATGGCTGTGATGGTGGGGACGGGGCTCGGCGCGATGAACGGCATCTTGTTCAAGAACGCTTCCGCACTGGAGGACGCGACCCGATTGAACGTGGTGGTTTTCGACAAGACCGGTACGCTGACCCTGGGACAGCCGGAAGTGGTCGAGTTGGCGTTGGCTGCCGGAACAGCGGAAGACGACCTGCTGAAGACCGCCGCGGCCGTGGAGAAATTCTCCGAGCATCCGCTGGCGCTAGCAATCCTCAAGCGCGCCCAGGGCCTTGCACTGGAACCCGCCGGCGCGTTCACCAATGTCGACGGCATGGGTGCCCGGGCAGAACTGGGCGGCGACACTGTGCTGCTGGGCAACGCCAAGTTGATGGCGCTCGACACGGTGGACATGAACGGCCTCGAGGCCGCATCGCAGCGCCTGCAGGGACAGGGGCGCACGGTGGTGCACGTCGCGCGCGCAGGGCGGCTGATCGGCCTCGTCGCCATTGCCGACGCCGTGCGCCCGACCTCAGCACCCACCGTAACGGCGCTCCACGCAAGGGGCGTGCAGGTGGCCATGCTGACCGGCGACAACCGGGCGACGGCGGAGCGCATCGCCCGCGAGATCGGCATCGACATCGTGTTGGCCGACGTGCTGCCCGGTGACAAGGCAGCCAAGATCAAGGAGTTGCAGGCGCAGGGAAAGCGGGTCGGCATGGTGGGCGACGGCATCAACGATGCACCGGCGCTGACGCAGGCCGATGTCGGCTTCGCCATCGGCGCTGGAACCGATGTGGCGATCGAAAGCGCCGACGTGGTGCTGATGAAAAGCGATCCGTTCGATGTCGTCGGCGCGATCGAGCTGTCGCGCGCTACGCTGCGCAAGATGCATCAAAACCTGTGGTGGGCCGTGGCCTATAACGTCATTGCGTTTCCAGTGGCTGCAGGAGTGTTCTACCCCTTCACCATCAGTCCGGAAGTGGCGGCGCTCGCCATGTCCGGCAGCTCGGCGCTGGTGGCCGTCAATGCCTTGATGCTCAAGCGCACCCGGCTGGCCGGCATTCGCATCGGCCCGGCCACGAGCGCCGTGGCCGGGCCGCAGGTAGCAACAGCGCAGGCGTGACATGCAGCCGACAGAGCCATGCGCCAGACGATGCCATCAAGGACCGTGCACCACCATCTTCAACCCGTTCATTCCTAGAATCCGGAGGTTTACCCATGAGTGACTATGTCTTTACCGTGACCAGCCCCAAAGGCTTCGAGGCCACCGTGCAAGCGGCGACCGAGGCGTTGCAACAGGAGGGCTTCGGCGTACTGACCACCATCGATGTGGCCGCCACGCTCAAGGCCAAACTCGGCATCGAGGAACGTCCCTACCTCATCCTCGGGGCCTGCAATCCGCACTATGCCCATCAGGCCCTGCAAGCCGAGCCGGATATTGGCGCGCTGCTGCCCTGCAATGTCGTCGTGCGGGAAGAAGCGGACGGCAGGGTCAGCGTGGTGTTCATGGATCCAGCGGCCGTGCTCGGCATGGTCAAGCGCCCCGAGGTGGACAAACTCGGCGGCGAAGTGCGCGGCAAGCTCAAGCGCGTCGCCGAGGCCCTGCGCGCCTGAGGGCTGCGTCGGTGCCGTCATCAAGGCGCTGATTCGGTCCAGCCGGTCGGTGCCTGGTTATTGTGAACATCCAATGGGAGCATGGTCATGGGCTATGGATATGGAATGATGGGCGGATGGGGCGGTTTCGGTTTGGGCTGGCTCTTCATGCTGGTGTGGTGGGCTTTGATTCTCGCCGTGCTTGTGGGTTTGATCCGATGGTTGTTCACGGGCCATTCGGGCGATTCCGGGGCGCGATCCGACAGCAAAAGGCACCTGGACATTCTGAAGGAGCGCTACGCCCGCGGGGACATCGACCGCGAGACCTATGACCGCATGCGGCGCGAGCTGGAAAGCTGAGGCCGGGATCATGAAACCGCTACCGAAGTGGCTGCTCGCGCTGGCGATCGTGCTGTTCGCTTTTTACCTGCTCTTGATCCCCGAATTCGGCGCTGTTCCCTTCCGGGGCCAGCGATGGGAAGCGGGCGCACCGCCCCCCTGGCGTGAAAGTTCCGGTTGGTGGGGGCCACGATTCGGCTACGGCATGATGAACGGCCCGGTCAGGGACTGGGGTGCTCTCGGCGTTCAGGGCGATCACGGCTATGGTGACGATGGCGGTTATGGCTACGGCATGATGGGCGGGGGCATCTGGCCGGCGGCCAGGGGCACTTGGCAGGAATCGTTCACGCCGCAGCAGCGCGTGCGCATTGGACAGATTCAGGCTGAGGCCTTGCGTCAGGAAGGCGCCTTGCAGGCGCAGCTCTACACCGCTCGCGCCAACCTGCTGGAGGTCAACTCCGTGGCCAAGCCCGATCCGGCGGCGCAGGCCAAGGCCGGCGCCGCGGTCGCCGAAATCCTGCGGCAAATCGTCCAAATCCGCCTTCAGGCGGAGCAGCAAATCCAGGTTGCGTTGAGCGCCCCGTCACAGCCGGCAGCGCCATCGTCCGCGCCCGGCTCCTGACCTGTGCGACAGGCGCGCTTCGGGTGCCGGGTGGGTCGCTGCGGCGAGGCAACATCAGCCCGCCGAATCTGAGCCCTGGGGCTGCTGGCCATGCCGTGTTTCACGGATGCCGCAGACGGTATTCATCGAACACGCATGGATGGCGCGTTCATCGCGACGAAGCGATGAGCGTTGCGGGTGGAAGACATAGCCCCTTGTCGGCACAGGCTTGGACCCGCACCTGTATGCGGACATCGTGCAGGCTGGACAGACCGGGTAGTGCGATGCGCGTGCCGTTCTCGTAGACCCGGATGATCTTGCCGTCGACCCGTAGGCCAATGTCCTGACCAGGTGGGTAGCTCGGCTGGAGATCCAGCCCGTGGCCGCCACGTTGCACGACGATCGTGACAGGGATCAAGTAAGGAGCCGACGGCGGATTTGCGTACACATGCCAGCCTGGCTGGATGTGCAACGTCACCACAGCATCGCGGCCATCGATCGCGGCGCCAGCGCGAACCTTCATGGAGGAGTCGACGAGGTTGGCGGGGATGCTCGCGCCGAAGCCAGGAGGGTGGGTGGCCCGGATCAGCAACATGGCAGCAAGCAAAAGGGCAAGAACGATGAACGAGGCGATGGCAATGCGTAGGGTTCTTGGATTCATCATGAGTTCTCTATCGGTGGATGGCATTCAAATCGCCGAGGAGCGCGTCGGCCGTGAACAATCCTGAATGATGATCGATCTCCCGTCCATGTCGATCCAGGATGGCCACGAACGGCAGGCCATCCCCGCCGTATGCGGCAAGCAGCTGTTGCAGTTCTGGGTTGGGGCGTGTCAGGTCGACTTGCAGTGGGACGACACGACCGGCGCGCAGGGCTTGCACAACGCGCGAGTCGCGGTAGACGGTTTTCTCCAGAAACCTGCAATTCAGGCACCACTGCGCGGTGAACTCGACCAGCGCAGGTCGATGCAGACTGGCGATCTCGGTGATCTGATCTGCCTTGAGCGGCTGCCAGGGGATGCCCTGCGATGGGGCGGGCCAGATCCCCGCACTCAGGTAGACCAAAGCCAGCGAAGGAAGACTCGATAGTGGCGCGGCCCAGCGGGAGGCATGATCTGCGGCGCGAAAGCTCGTTGCGAAGATCCACAGCATGATCCCGACAACCAAGCTGAACCATAGCGCTTTGTCGAGCATGGCTGGAACGAGGCTTTGCACGAAAAAGACTGCGGCACCGGCAAGCAGCCAGCCGAAGCTTTGACGCACGACGTCGGTCCAAGCCCCCCCTCGCGGCAGTCGATCCAGCAGCCCGGGCTTCAGAAGCAGAATGGCGTAGGGCAGAGCCAGACCGAGGCCGATGGCCATGAAAATGATCACAATCTCTGTCGCTGGCCGGGTGAGAGCAAACACGAGGATCCCACCCAGCAAGGGGCCGGTGCAGGGAGAGGACAAAAGGGCACTGACCAGGCCGGAGATCAATGGCTCGGCAAAACGATCGCCTCCCATTCTGGCGATGATGGGAGGAATGGGCAATCCGCGCCCCGTGAAATTCATCACCGCCATCGCCAGAAGGACGATGACCAAGCCGATCAGCACGGCCTGTGATTGGAACAGCACACCCCATTGAAGATGCAGCAGCGCTGTGGCCAGCCCCAGGGGGGTGAAAAACAACAGGGAGCCCGCAGCGAACAGGCTGGCAGACAGGGCACGGGTTGCCGGTTTTTCTCCCGCTTCGCGCAGGATGGTGCGAACCTTGATTGGAATGACCGGCAGCACGCATGGCGTCAGGTTGAGCAGCATGCCTGCGCCGAGCGCGAGCATGACTTCGAGGAGGAGTGAGATGTCCATGGGGCTTGGTCCTTTCAAGCGTTTTTAGCCAGTTCGTGTTGGATCAGCCGATCGAGTTCAGAAAAGTCTGGCTCGCCGAGAATCCTCTTGACGATGTTCCCTTGCTTATCGACCAGAAACGTGGTCGGAGTCAGGCGCACGTCGTAAAACTCGCGAGCCAGACGGCCGCCCACGTCTTTGGCAACCTCGAACGGCAAATGCCGGGTCGAGGTGTAATCGGTGACATAGGGCAGCGGGTCATAGCTCATATCCACGGCAATGAACTCGAAATCCCTTCCCTTGAATCGCTCGTACGTCTTGACCATTTTGGGCATTTCCTTGATACAGGTGGCGCAGCTCGTGGCCCAGAAATTCACCAGATAGACCTGAGCCGATTCGAACACCCGCGCAAGCTCATGGGTTACCTGGGTCTGGTGCCCTCGGAGCACTCCAGCGGTGAGCGCACGAGTCGGGGAAGCATCACCAAGACGGGCAACGGCCATGCGCGCAGGCTGCTGGTCGAGGCGGCCTGGAACTACCGATTCAAGGCCAGGGTTGGCAGAGACCTTAACGAACGTCAGCAGGGGCTGTCCGAGGCGATCCGCACGATCGCCTGGAAAGGGCAGCTACGACTGAGCGGCCGCTACGCAGCCCTGTACAAGCGGGGCATTCAGGCCAACAAGGTCTGTGTGGCCGTTGCTCGCGAACTGGCGGGCTTCGTCTGGGCGATCGGCCTGCACGCGCAACGCGAAAAGGAGGCGATCTCCCCGCCCCGCGATTGAATGAACTCGCGCATCGCCAGGCTCATTGTCGCGTCGAGGAAAATGACGCTGCCATGGTCCCGCGCCCACTCAACGATGGGGCTCGTCTCATAAGCGAACAACGCGCCTTTCTCTTGCCGCATCGTTTCCGATGCGCAGTTGCGCGCCAAAGTAGACAAGGCCCGCAAGGGAATGAAGAAATCGTCATCTTCGTGCGAATAGCTCACCCGCTCCCACTTAGCCGTGCCTGCTGTCGATCCACCAGCTTTGGTGACCTTTTTCTGCATAGCGATGATGCGCTGCGCATCAACGCCCAGGGGAACGTCACCAGCGATTTTTGAGCCAACGTCCCGAAGAAGCGCGTCGATTTCGGGGATCACTTCAAGCATTGCCTTTGCCTGAGCGAGTTCGCCTTCCTCGTCTCGCGTCGGTGCTTCCTTAGCTTGCAGCGCCCAGATCGAACGCTCCAGCCGCTCCGTCAGCCCATCCAAGCGATTGCGCCAGACTTTGATTTCACCCGCGTCGATCTCGACTTCACTGGCCAGCGAGATGTGCTCGTCGATAATCACGAGCCTTTTGGCCTGGCTCATGGTCGCTCCAGATATTGGGTCGACTTCGCGCCAGTCGCCCATTGCCTCGCTGAACGCCGCCTTTGGCGCGACAAGGATTCAGGCTGAGAGCTGGTCCGGCAGCCCCCGGAACAGAAACTGACAGGGCGGTGTTTTGGCCGGATCCATGCCGCGGGCCTTGAAGAAGTCGGTCGCGCGCTGCACGCGCATCTGGTCTCGGCTAACAAACTGCAGGACGCCGGCCTGCCCGTTGGGGCATTTGCCGCACAGCCCCTGCGCCGGTCGATGATTCTGGTCGCCCGCATCCGCCACGCGCTCCAAGCGGTAGCATGCGTGCGCTCCTGGGTCGCTTGGAGCTTCATTCGGCTGGCTCTGAGACGGCTCACGCCGGCCCTGGTAGACCACAGCCCCAAAAGGTTTCAAACGCTCAGCATACTCCTGGGCTAGCTGGTGGGTTGGCACCAAAATAACGACTGGCAGCCCAGCGGAGTGCGCCATACTCACCACTGGTGTGACGCCCACGCCTTTGCCCAAACCGACCGTCGCAAGGATTCCCAGAGGCGGTAGGGGCTCAGGCATCGGCCGCTTCTGCGCGCCAGTAGCACGCGAGCTCAAATTAAATTCCCGCACCTCATCGAGCAATGCGATTTGCGCTGCGTGCTGCTCGAAGTATGACGCCATCGCCGCGCCCATAGCGTCGCGCACGGGCTGCAGCTCTGCGGCGCGGAGCTTGCGCTGAGATTCGGTTGTTGATGGCATATCCACTCCGCCTTGGGGTTGGTTTGGATATAGCGCGGACCGGCATAGGCGCGGCAACAGCCGCGCCCACCGCCGGCGTGGCGGTGGGGTGCATGCTCGCCCCCTCTCATCCGCCGCGACGACGAATGAGCCCGAACGCGCTTTCCAGCGTCGGCTCTCCATCATCTTTTTTTGCCATTGCTGGCATAGGCAGCATGCCCGCCTGAATGGCCATCCAGTGCGCCACACGTTCCGCCGCGACGCGGTGGGCGCCATTCCCTATCGCAGCTTCAAACGCCAGCCAACGCGGCTGCCGTTTAGCTAAACCTCTGCTGAAGGCCGAGGCGAGGGAATGTGAATTTTTGAACTGGGCGATGCGGGCGATTTGGCCCCGCGTGAGGTAAATAGGGGCTGACTCCAGCCCTAGCTGGGCTGCGATCCGATCCAGAAAAAATTTAAGAATTTCGACGCTCATGATCACTCCATGTCCATGCAGGAGCGACCCCCCATCACGCTTGTGGGGATGCGATGCGGGCGGCCTAGGAGGGCCGCTGCGGCGTGAGCCGCTATGAAGATGTAGCTACCCGCAGAGCGCGGGCGGCGAAGGGGCGTTGGGCCAGGAGGCGCGGGCTGAGACAAAGGTGAGTGATCGTGCGAGCTCGAATCCTCACAGGCTGGCGCGCATGCGCCCAGCTGACTCTCATTCGCAACAAGCTTGCGCCTAGCTTTCTGAGCGCCGCTTCAAAAACGCTCAACACAACTGCTGAGAGTGTGGAAAGTGCCGCCGCCGAGATGGCTATGGCCACGCCGGGCGGGATGACCCTCGAAATTAGATGCCGGAGCGCGCCCACCGCGTCGCGCGGCGCGAATTCACCCTTGTATGCGCCCACCGCCGCGCCCAACGCGCCAACCGCGAGCAACAAGAGCGCAAAAACCAAACCTGCGGCGCAGACCAGCGACGCCGGCAACAAAAAGTCAAAAAATTGAGTGAAGATCGATTCAAGCAGGGGCGAGCGGGTGAGGTCAGAAGACAGCAACAAAACATCGGCCGGGACGACAATCGCCGCAGCGGCCGCAGTAAGGCGGGCGATCAAACGAACGGCCGCAGGCAGCAAACCGCGGTCATTTTTTTCCTGCGGGGGCATTAGCGCCTGCCAAAATTGCTCACCGACTGCTCGCGCCGGCGACAGCGCGAGCACTAGCATGGCACGAGCCAGTCGGAAGTAATCAAGCCTGTCAAAGGAGCGCATGCAGAAATTATCGCAAGCCAATCTGCGGTGGTCAAAAAATCAACGCAGAATCACCAGTCAATCGGTGTGTAAAGCACTCGCACGGAGGTGGCCTTGGAGTAAGAACTCGCCCAACGAAAAAGAAAAAAGCCCTTGATAAACAAGGGCTTAGAAATAAAAATTGGTGGTGGAACCCGGAACCGAACCCGCGTCCGTTTGCCGAGCCAGATAGTAACGCCTTGGCCTTGAGGGCGTGGATTCGATGATTTGGCCGCCCTGGCCAGATACCACCGCCCTTACAGCGCTCGCACGCTACGCAACATCCCGCACCGACTCCTCAGGAGTCACGCTGGGTCTTGCCTTTACGAGGTCATGAGTTGGGTCAGGCAGTCTTCGAGGGATGCAAGAGGTCGGACAGGTGCTTGCTCGGCCGCTGGCAACGAAAAGGAATGCGGCAAGTACAACTTGACATCTCTATCCTATCGACCCCCTTCGGCGCGGTCCGTACGAATCAAACAATTGCATCCCAGCAAGCTGCCCGTGATGCGCCAATTCCCGCAAGAGCAACAAGTCGGCGCTGTTCGCGTTAGCGGTTGATTTCGGTACCATCACCCTCTCGACACGAGGGGGTGAGCATGCGAAGCACGGCCTTCCAGCGGCTGCTGGAGTCCATGGACAAGCTGTCCATGGCGCAGATAGAGCGCCTCGGCGATGCGCTGAAGGCCGCCCGCTCCCGGCGAGCCGGCCTGGAAGTGCTCGAGAAGGCGCGCCCTGTGGCCTGCCGCCGCTGCGGCAGCCTCCGAGTGGTGCGCAACGGGCACCGTGGCGAGCTGCAGCGCTACCTGTGCCGCGACTGCGGCAAGACGTCCAACGCGACGACCGACACGCCCTTGGCGCGACTGCGCCGGCGTGAGACCTTCGAGGCGTACGCCAGGTGCTTGGCCAAGGGCTTCACGGTGCGCCAGGCCGCCAAGGCGTGTTCTGTGTCCGTCAGCACCGCGCACCGCTGGCGCCTGCGCTTCTTGGAGAAGGTCGTCGAGCATCAGCCCAAGGCCCTGAGCGGGCTCCTGGAGGTCGACGAGACGTACTTCCGCATCTCCCACAAGGGTTCGAGGAGCCTCAAGCGCCCACCGCGGCATCGTGGCGGCGAAGGCGCCGGCCGCGGACGCAAGGCCAGCGAGTGGGCCCCGGTGCTCGTGGGGCGCCTACGCGGGCAGCGCTACACCACCGACAAGCTGTTGACCCGCGTGACGGCCGCGGAGGTGACGCGCGCATTGCGCGACGTCGTGCGACGCGGACAGACGGTCGTGTGCACCGACGGCGGCTCGGCGTTCCTGAACCTGGAGAAGGACCTCGGCGTTCCGGCCAAGAGCCTGGTCGTGGGCTACGACGGCCATGTCATGGACGGCGTGTACCACGTGCAATCGGCCAATAGCTACCACGAGCGGCTCAAGTCCTGGGTCAATCGCCAGCTACGCGGCGTGGCGACCAAGAACCTGCCGCTCTACCTGGCCTGGATGCGCTTGCGCGCCTGGGGCGCCGGCGGCGTCGAGCCCCGCGACATCCTCACCTCGGCCCTCGGAAAGCAGGTCATCAACCTCTAACGCGAACAGCGCCAACAAGTCAGCAACGAAATGGTGCCGTCCCGCCAGCAAAGGCGATGGATGTCGCCCTGTCGCGGCGTCCACCATTCTGAGGAAGAAGCTTTCTACTTCGGCCATAGACCACTGGCTGGTCGTCACAGACAGGACGTTCTCCATGCCAGCCTTCAGGCGCCCCAAGTTATCCTGCACTTCCAAACCCTCACCCCGCAAACCCGGCGCGTGAGGCATCAACCAATCCTCTGCCGTCTCTATCGCCGCTTCCAGTTGGCGCTCGTCCACCGCTCGGCTCGAGGGCATGAGAGCTTCGGCTCCGCCGGCGAGCACTGCGAGATCAGTCCAGGCGCCGCCGCGCACCTGCTGAAGAACATACTGCGTTTCGGAGATGACCAGACGCGCAGCCATGGCATCAATTCTCAGGATCGCCAAGGTAACCCAGCACGAGCCGCAACGCGCGGGCATCGATCCCGTGGCCGAGGCCCGGCACCAGGTCCAGTGTCACGTGACCACCACTCAAGCGCAGGGAGTCAGCGCCTTCGACCGACCACCGACTGGGAACCACGTTGTCCTGCTCGCCATGAATCAGGTGAAGCCACCCAATGCAACGCCCTTCAGTGCAACTGCGCCGCCACTCCGCAGCACTTCTTGAACTTTTCCCCGCTGCCACAAGGGCACGGATCATTGCGCCCCACTTTCGGATGCGTGCGCTCGATCGTTGTGGCGACCTCCCGCTCCATCACCGCCTGGCGCGTCGGCAGCCAGTATCGATAGATCGCCGCCACGGCCGCCGGGATCTGCTGCGTCAGGGCCTCGCGCTGCGCCGGGGTCCGGGTGGCCTCATCCAGTTCACCCTGCGGGTCGTCTGCGCCGAGCAGCCAGATCGGGCGCAGCACTTCTTGCATCGCGGGGTCGTCGAACAACGATTGCCAGGCTGTCTGACGCAGCGCGATGCCCTTCATGTAACCGAAGGCCCACATCTCGCCATCCAGGTACGGGTGCGGATCGTCGGCATACACGGTGGTCTCGAAGCTCGGATCGAAGGTGTCCGGATCGTGATGCAGACTCCACACGATGCCGTTGTACTGCCGCACGATCGTCTCCACGATGCGTGCGGCCTGGTCCTCGGACTCGAAGTCCGGCTCGTCCTCGGCTGTCGGCCCCCATACTCCGGGCAACCATTCGCTGCCAGCCACCTCCACCGGGCCCGAGGCGATCGCCGTCAGGTAGCCGTCCAGCATCTCGAGCATCATGACCTCGTCGGACGTGGCGTCCGAGAGCAGGAACGCTTCGAGTTCGTCGATCTGCTCCTCGGTCGGCGGCGCCATCATGCGCAGAGAATCCGCCGGTGTCAGTTCGGGCAATCGTTTCATCACGGATGCTGGAGGCAAGGCATCGCTCGATGCTATCGCACCGGATGCGGCGCGGGTTTTCTCTGCACGCCGAGAATCGCCTCCAACTGCTCGACATAGCCTTTGAGCATGGCGACGCTGACGACATACGCCCGCATCACCTGCGCCGGACTCGATGTCGCCGCGAGTGCGGCGATCGGCAGAGCCGGGCGCGCCGGCACGCTTGGCGCCGGACACGGCTGCACGATGGGCACCGGCACGCGGACCACCTGCGTGCGCACCGCGGGCGACGCCGCGCAGCCTGCCAAGGCCAACATCCCGAACCCAACTGCGGCCGTCCTCATCGTCCCCACCCCCGAGCCAATCCTGCGGCCTGCTCGACTCCCCAGGCTGCCGCGCTTGCACAGGGACTTGGTACGGGCGCCGCCTCGATCCGCGCCACGCGCCGCGCAGCCGTCGACAGCGCCCGAGCGGCTGCAAGCTGTCGTGCTTTCCCCGCTGTCGCCACACGCTCCTGTGCCCGATGGGCAGCATCCAGCAGGTTCTCCACGCCGAGGTTCTGCGCGGCGATGCCTGCGCGCAGCTGTGCGATGCTCGCTTGCTGTTTCACCGCAGCCGCCTGGCACGCCAGAAGCTGCGCCCGCAAATGCGCGATCACGATCCGCTCCCCCGCGAGGCCCGCGGCAACCAGGATCACGGGCGCCAACCACCACTGCCGCCGGATCAGAATCCACAGCACGCTGCCCATCGTCAACTCCCGAGGTGTTTGCTGAAACCCGCACCGGCCAGGAGCGCGCCGATGCCGATGCCGTACTGCTGCAGATCGAAGGGCTTGCCCGAGAGCACGGCGTAGACCTCCAGCCCCAGCCCCACCAGGATCGCCAGCGCCCACCAGCAGTAGGCCGGCTCCAGCGTGGCGTTGTCTTCGCCCGTGATCAACTCCAGTAGCGTCATGCCGTCCTCCCTTCGAACTCCATCTGCTCGGCCAGACGGCGATGTAAAAGCCCGGCCAATACGCGCCCGGCATCGTGATCCCACAGCGGGAACTGCGCCGCAGCCGCCGCCAGATTCCCCGCATTGAGATCGCGCAACAGCGTCGAGCGGGCAAAGGCGCCAACTCCGAGGTTGAAAACGAAGTCCACCAAGGCATCGAACTCGGCCTGTTCGAGCGGCACGGTGACCAGCCGGTTGACCGCGGCGGCAGCTTCCCGGGTGTCCTGCTCCAGCCAGGCCAGCGCCTGCTCGCGCGTGCAGGCCATGCCCTCCATCACACCGTGGGTGTGGCCGTAGCCGATCGTCCAGACGCCTCCGGTATCCGCATAGGCTTGCAGTCGGCAGCCTTCGAAGCGTTCGGTCAGCTGCTCACCCGCCTTGCTGTAGGTCATCGGCGGCTTCATCGCGCGTCTCCCTGGTACTGCGGTTCATTGGCCAGCACCCAGGCCCAGAGTCGCTCGAAGGCCTGCGTGTAGTAGTCCGCCAGGCCTGGCGAAGCCGTGAAGCACAGATCGTTCATCTGCTGGCTGGCGTTGGTGGAGTAGTTCCACGATCCGTCCTCCACGCCGACTTTGCCGTCAGGCGTCCAGATCACGGTGGCCTTCAGATGCACGATCTGGTGGTGCACGGGACTCGTGCCGATGAGGAAGTGCTCGCCATCGACGAGCCCTGCCTCGCAAAGACGCTCGATCTGCGGTGCCTCGGCACGTCCCGTCGCCTGGGTGTGATCGAAAATCACCTTCACGTCCGCGCTGCACCGATGCGCCTCGATCAGCGCGTCGAAAAACGGTTGCAGGGTGCAGCCGTAGATCATGGTGCGCAGCTTGGCTCCGGGGGCGGCAGCCCCGGCCAGGAACGCTTCGAAGGCTTTGAGGCCGTCAGCGTAGGGGGTAATGATGCGGGTCTGCTCGGCGGTCTCATGCAGGATGCCGAGTGCGGCGAGGACTTGGCTCATGGCTTGATCACTCCGTGCAGCACACCCCAAATGACCGCCAGGCCGCTGCCGACGACGGACAGCCACATGACGGCGCGCGCCCCACCCTTGGCGGTAAGAAAGGTCTGCTTCATCTCAGCGAACTCCTCCGAGTGCTTCTGGTGGAAGGCTTCGATGTAGCGGGCCAGCAGCCGGAACTCCGGCGATGGAATCTGATCGATCTCGGCGCGAAGCGCGTCGATCGTGGATTGAGGGGGTTGGGGTTCGGTCATGGCAAATGCTCCTTTCAATCGACCCACGAAAATAAATGCCGCCTCGGGTCGTCCCGGGCGGCAGCCAGTACAAAGCGGGACCTCAGAGGTTCTGGTCGCGCGCCGTCATCGCCCGGTCGCAGTGCCCAGGATCCAGGCGATCGAGCAGCGCGCACAGCAGGCAACCCCAGCGCGCGGGCCGGGCGTGAGCAGCGCGGCTGCTGATGGTTTGGCCCAGCTGGCCATTGGCCGCGACGTTGCCCAGGTCGTCGAAACCGATGGCGATCAGCCAGGCGCGCTTGGGGGCGCGGACGATCGCCCAGGCCATGCGCACCAGTGCCACGGGGGCGACCAGCCACAGCCCCAGCCAAATCAAGATCAACGGCCAACGCTTCATGCAGAACTCCTTACGGGTGACATGGAATGAATCGGAATGACGCGGCGCACCACGGCGCCAGCGCCTACCCGTGCATCGCTGCCGAACAGATCCCGGCGCGTATCGGGCAGGGGCTCGCCCTCCAGCGCGTCGATGCGCAGCGGCACGGTTCCGGTGAGCAGTTCGAACGCCAGGGCGAACACCACCACCGCGTCCGAATACGCCGCGTCGCAACTGGTCTGCCACAGTGGCCCTTCGAGGAACATGCAAGATCCCCGGCAGATGTGCAGCACCGGGCAGCGCGGGCACTCGGGGCGCCGGCTCCAGTGCGTCCCAGAGGCCAGCGCCACGCGCTCGATCGCGGCCGTTGTGCCCAGGCGATGGGGCTGCCCATTGGGTGCAGCCGTGCCTGCTGCGACGTTCTGGCAGGTCAGGACGTTGCCGTGCAGATCGACGGCCAGGTGGTCGGCGCGGTCCATGCCGCACTTCTGGCCGAGGGATGAGGCCGGGCGGCGATGTGCGATGCTGGCCATGAACGCTTCGACCTTGCCGCGCAGCGCCCCGAAGTTGCTGGCGCATCCTGCGCGCGCCTCGGCGAAGGCCTGCCGGCGAAACATCGCGTGCTCCGCAGGGCTGCGCAGGCACGCGCGCACACCGGCGTCGTCGTAGGCGTCGATCCAATGCCCTTCGCCGATTGGCACGTCGGCGTCGCCCGTGAGTGCGACAAAGAACGCTTGGACCTGCGCTCGGCTTGCATTGCCCCGGTGCAGCATCGCGTTGAAGGAGACGCGCCCCTGCGGCTTGAACCTGCGGTACAAGTCCAGGATGGCCGCGCGGGTGGCCGGCACCTCCAGCGGGTCGGGTCCGCGCGCGGCCTGCCCGGGGCCGTCGTGCGAAATGCCCACCGCAAAGCCCATGCGGTCGAGCCAATCCACCTTGGCCGTATCGAGCAGCGCACCGTTGGTGATCAGGAACAAGCCCGCGTCCGGATGGCGCTGGCGCAGAGCTTCGGCCAGTGGCTGCAGCAGCTTCCAGTACACCAGCGGCTCACCGCCCCAGAACTCGAAGGTGGGCGCGCGATGGCGTTCGACGCTCAGCCAAGTCGCAAGCGTCGCCAGGAAGGCGTCGACACGCCCGGCGCCTTCCTGCGCGGGCCGCTGGCTGGCCTGGTTGCAGTAGCTGCAGGCGTAGTTGCACTGCAGCCCGAGTTGGATCTTGATCCGCCGAAACGGCCCGCCTTTGAGCCCGGGCGTATCACGCGAGATGGCCGACACCGACTGCCATGGCGCGGGTGCTGGAATCTCGAATGGCATCGCCACTGGGCGGCCATCTCCCTGCGTGAGGCTCGACGTGACGTTGTCGTAGACGAAGCGCTGCCGGCCCTGGGGGCCCAGGGCATCGATGACAAAGCGCATGGGGTCAGGAGGCGGTGGGCGCGGCGACCGTGCCGCTGGTGGTCGCCGTCGCCGAACTCGGCGGTGCTGTCACGGCCGCTGCGGCGGTCATGGCCGATTGGGATGCCGCGAGGTAGGCCTTTTGCACCGCGCGCACCTGAGTCTTGACCGCGACGATGTTGGCCAGCATCGCGTCTTGCGGGATGAGCGTCTGCACCCCGGCTTGGGAGAGATCGCCACTCACGGCGGCGAACCACGCCGGCTGCTGCGCTGCGGGCAGTGCCGCAAAGAGTTCCAGCACCGCAGAGGTCAGCAGGTCGACCTGCTGCTCCAGGGCCATGACCGCATCTGGGATGCAGATTTGCGACATCGCATCGATTTTGGCCTTGTAGGCCGCCTGCAGGTGGGCCAGTTCCGGGTAGAGGTCGGCCGCGATCGTCATCGCAAAGCGCTTGGGGTTGGCGGCCACCGTGTAGGGCAGCGTGCAACTCGTCGGCACGGTTGCCACCAACGCGACCCGGTCGATGCTGTTGCCGCAGCACAGCACGAACAGCGGTGCCTGGGCGTTGACGCCGTAGGCGCCTTGCATCCAGGCGACGAAGTCCTTGGAGTCGACCTGCTCGGAGCCGGGTACGGTGATCCAGCGGCCCAAGAAGTCCTGGTAGATCAGCAGGGACGACAGCGGCGCAAACACCGAGGCGAGATCCAGTGTGAGCGTCTGCGAGCCCGCGTCGGATAACACGGGCTGGGACGACGTGCCAGCAACTGCGCATTGCGCGGCGAAGCCAGCGGCCTTGGGGTCGCTGGTGAGGAGAATGGTGGTCATGATTCAAGGTCTCGCTTGTGGAATGTCAGACACATGAGCAATGCCGCGCCAAATTGCGTCCTATTGCGCCCAATCGCGCAGCACCGCCGCCAGGTTTTGTGCAGCCTCGAGCGCCACCGCGTCGTACAGCGACGCCCGAAATCCCCCCAAGCTGCGGTGCCCGTCCAGTCCCGAGAAGCCGGCGTCGGTCAGTGCCCGGCGCAGTGATGCATCGCGCGCTGGGTCGGCCAGGCGGAACGCGACGTTCATCTGCGAGCGCCAAGCCGGTTGGGCGTGCGGGATGTAGACGTCGGGGTTTGCGTCCAACGCCGCGTAGACCGCTGCCGCCTTGGCGGCGTTGATGTGCGCCATGCGCTTCAGATCTCCGATCTCGTCGCGTAGCCAGCGCAGCACGAGCAGCATCGTGTAGATCGCGGCGACCGGCGGGGTGTTGTAGATCGAGCCGGCTCGCGCGTGCGTGCGGTAGTCGAGCATGGGCGGCAGGCCGCTGGGCGCCTGCTCCAACAAGCTCTTTCGCACCAGCACGACCGTGACTCCGGCCGGCCCCAGGTTCTTCTGGGCGTGGGCGTAGATCAGGTCGTAGGCATCGAGGTCGATCGTCCGCGACAGCAGGTCCGAGCTCATGTCGCAGACCACGAGCCGCCCCGGCAGTCGCGGTGGCGCGTCTCGGAACTGCAACCCCTCGACCGTCTCGTTGCTCACAACGTGCAAGATGCCGGGCCGCTGGGTGGTCTGGTCCCACCGCGGCAGCGCGCGGTAGCCCTGCGCGAGCCCATCCCAGGCCAAGTGCGGCGCGCACACTGCGGTCGCCTCGGCCATTGCCCGCGCGCTCCAGTACCCCGCGCGCACCCAATCGACCGGTGTTGCCGGGGTGCAGCCCAAATTGACGAGTGCCATCGAGAACTGCAGCGAGGCGCCGCCCTGCAGGGAAAGCACCTCCCAGTCATCGCCTGCGCCCAGCAGTACGCGCAGGATCTGCTGCGCCTCGTCCACCACAGCGCGGAACCAGTCGCTGCGATGGCTGATGCCGTAGAGTGACAGACCGACTTCGGGAACCTCCAGCGCGGCCTGCGCCAGTTGCTCCAGCACCGCCCGCGGCATGGCCCCCGGGCCGCCCGAGAAGTTGTGCGCGTTGCGCCAGGCGGCGTTCATCGACGCAGCGCCCGTGGATCCCACCGGAATGCGGCGTAGTCGAATCCCCATTCGTCCACCCCCGCGCCCGCCACATAGCCGCCCACCACGATCGGCACCCCGCCCGTGAGCGGCAGGTACAGCGGCGTGGCCGGCCCGAAGCCTGGGGCCTCGACGACGCGGCGCTCGCGCCAGCCCTCGAGGTGGGCAAAGACATGCCCCTGTCCCGTACGCAGACTGCCGTTGTCCTTCAGGCCCCGGATCGCGCCCACGGCCGCCTCCAGGCGCCAGCGGCCCGGGTTGGCCGACCACCACCATTGCTTACCTGCCGCATCGCACGTCCACAGCGCGTGCTCCTCCGACCAGAGCAGCGAGGCGTCTTCGAAGGTCAGCATGCGCCGATCACCGAGGAGGGGGCGATCGATGGCCAGCACTGCGACCGGCTTGCCGTCGGCCCCCATCACGCGGTCGCCTGGGCGAATGGTCTCGATGGAGCGTTGCGTTCCATCGGCCATCAGCACGCGCGTGCCCGCGGGGAAGCAGGTGCAATTGCAGTTGCAGTTGGCGAGACTATCAGCGACCGTGGCCGAGCCCGCCGTGCGGGCGTAGTTGGCCGTGGTGGCGTAGTTGACGCTGAAGTTCGAGGGGTTCCAGACATAAAAATTGGCCCCGTCGTTGCTGCCCACCAGCCACGTGGGCTGCCCGCCTTGCCCGCTCCAGTTCAGGTCCCACGCCGCACCGTCGGCGCGCAGCGGGTGGGCGCGGCTCGCGGTCGCCGCGTTGCCCGAGATGTTGATGCCGTAGGTGCCGCCGTTGTTCTGCACGATGGCGGTGGTGTCGACCCCGCCCACGACGACGTGGTTGTTGGATCGGTTGAATGTGACGATCGAGCCGCCGCTTGCCGAGTACAGGCCCCAGGCGCTGGCGTTGTTGTAGAGGTAAGCGGGGTTTTGGCCCGCACCTACAGCGCCCACCTGGGCTTCGCCGCCTGGGTTGCTCGCGAACAGGTTGCCGTTGACCGTGCCGCCGCTGGCGCCACCCACGGTGGACACCGTGCCCGCGTTGCCCGCGATGCTGCTCGGAAACGCGATCGCCGCGGTGGCCATCGCCGTGACCTGGCCCTTGGCGTTGGTGGTCAGCACCGGCACGGTCGTGGCATCGCCCGCGGTGCCGGGGTTGGGGTTGACGTTGGATAAGGTGGCCGCGATGCTCACGTTGCCGCTGCCGTCGAAGCTGGCCGATCCGGTGATGTCGCCGGTGAGGGCCAGGGTCACCGCCTGCTGCAGCTTCTTGGCCTGCGCGGCCACGACGTTGTAGACAGCGGCCAGCGCGCTCCAGGCCGTGCCGTTGAACTTCTCCCAGAAGCCGTTGGCGCTGTTGAAGCGCACGGCACCCACCGGCAGGTTGGCAGGGTTGGTGGTGGCCGGGTCGAGTCCCTGCGCCAGATCGCAGGCCAGCGCGTTGATCTCTGCGGTGACGTCCACATAGGGATCCGTCACCTGCGGTTTGGAGAAATCCGAGGTGTTGCTCATGCGGCGATCCTTTCCATACCTTCAATACCCTTTGGCGGCCCAGGACACCGCGCCCGAGGAGCGCTGCCCGGCGGGGGTGAACAGATAGACGCTGAAGCCGCTCGGGTTCGCGTGCCCCGAGAAGTCGTAAAGCGCCACGAGTGGCGAGGTGCCCGCGGGGGTGACGGTGATGCTGGTGACGTCTACGAAGGGCACGTTGAAGGCGACTGCCGTGCCGTTCGCGTCCGCCGCGTTGGCCAGCACGGTGCCGGCATCGTTCTTGAGCTTGACGGACAGTTTGATCTCCAGGCGCGAGATCTCCAGCAGGGACGTTGCATCGGGCGCGGTGACGGTGAGAAGCACCTTCACCCAGCGAAAGTCGGTCAGGTAGACGTTGGCGCCCGCATAGTCGGTCCAGGGACCGGCTGGCCCCACGTTGCTGCTGCTGACCGTGATCGAAAGCGCAGGCGTGCCCGCCACGACCGTGGTGGTGGGAGTGACTTGCACATTCGTGGCGCTCAGCACCGCGCCGTAGTCGATGACTTCCTCGTAGGAGCCTGCGGCCAGCGCGGGCTGCGCGTAGATCGGTAGCCCTGCAGCGATTTGGTCCTGCGGAGCGTTCCAGGATCTCGCGCTAAAGTGCTGCGCCCAGGTCGAGGCAGTGTCCACTGGCAAGGTGATCGCCCCCTCGTCGAGCACGGCCTTTGTGAGCGTGCCGGCGAACGTGGAGAAGATGTCGGCGTGCAGCACGTAGTCGGGCGGCGCGTTGACGGCGGCAGCCACCGCCCCAGGCGTGCCCACGTTGCCGGCCGAATCCACCGCAGCGACCCAGTAGCGGTAAGTGCCGGCGCTGGTCTCGAACACCGTGGTGAACAGCCCCGCTTGGGTGCCGATGATCTGCGCCGCATCGAAGGTGCCTGCCGCGGGCCCCCGGCGTACCTGGTAGGTGACGACCGGCAGCGTCGCGGTGGCGTCGGTCCAGGACAGCAGCACGTTGTTGTCGATGACCTGCGCGATCAACGTGGGCGCTGCGGGCGGGGTGACCACCAATTGAGCCATCGCCCAGGCGCCTTGGTTGCCGGCGGCATCGACCGCGGCGATCCAGAAGGTCTGGGTGCCCGCCCAATCGACCTTGCTCTGGTACTGCGTGGTCTTGTTGTTGGCGATGACTCGCGCCGAGGCCGCCTGCGCGCCGGTGGCGATCACATAATGATCCACCGGGAACATACTGGCGGGAAGCAGCCAGCCGAGCACATAGTGATCCCCCGAGAGGCTGGCCGTGACGCCGGGCGCTTGCGGGGCGGTGACCGAGAGGCTCGCGGGCGTGGCGTTGACGGATTCGACCAGAAGCAGGTTGCGCGCCTTGATCCACCAGTCGTATTGCGTTTGCGGCAGCGGCGGCACGTGGGCCGAGGTGCCGGCGTAAAAGCCCACCAGCGTGCCCGAAACCCAGTCGACACCCTCGCGGATCTCATAGTCGTAGCGCATGGGGTCGGCCACGTCGGTCCAACTCAGCAACACGCCATTGCTTTGCACCGCCGCCTGAAGCCCCGCCACATCGGCGATGGTTGGAGGTGGCGCAGGGGCCGGCGTTACGCTCAGTGTGGCCGCGGGCGATACCTGACCGACCGCAGAGAATGCCGTGACGGTGAAGGTGTAGGGCACGCCGATCTCGAGGCTTTCGATGTCCACGCTGTGCTGATCGGTCATGATCGTGGTGGCCGGCGCGTTCGCTTTGTTCCAGACCACCCGGTAGCGGCACGCGCCGCTTGCGCTCCAGGACACGGTACCTCGCAGGCCCGCCACACCGATGTCGATCACGTACCGCGACACCAGGAGATTCAGGTTCGACGGCGCAGCGGGAACAGCGGCAATCAGGCTCGTAGCGGGGGTGGTGAGCGCCAGACCGTCTTCGATGAGGGCGTACTTGCTGGCGTTGTAGGCCACGGCGGCCACGTCGATCTGCGTCGCGTTCGCCTCGGTGAGGGTGACCACCTGCCAAAGTTCGGGTTGAACCTGGGCGTCGCTGAGCAGGACCAGCGCGCCGGGTACGGGCGTTTGCGGCAGGGCCGCTGCAAGCACGATCTGGTTGCCGGTGACGCCGGCTACCGCCTGCTTCACCAGGCTCCCGTCGGGCAGGAGAACTTGCGCCGAGAGGCCGCTGGCTGCCGGCGGCGCTGCGTCGAGTGTGAGGGTGAGCAAGTCTGCGGACACGTCCAGCATCCGTCCGCCCATGCGCACGCCTGCGCGCGTCGGGTCGCTGGTCTGGATGATGTCGCCCGGCGCCAGATACATCCCGTCCATCGCGCAGCGAAACGTCACCGTCTCGGTTTGCAGACTCTCCGAGTACAGCAGCCACTTGCCCAGACGATGCGCCTGGCCGCGGCGGGTGCAGCCCAGGGCGCGCACCTGGGCGGTGACGACGCCGTACTTGGCCACCAGCGCGTCGTCCTGCACGTACTCGACGACGGTGGCGTAGCCGTTATCCGGGTCGTTCCACGTCACCTGCGCCACGGTGTGGCGCGCGCGCAGGCTGGTGCCCTGGTAGGAGAACGCGCCGCCTGCGACATTGGCCGGCGCGAACATCATCACCGGATCGGCAGGCGAATCCTGGCTGACGTGAAGCGCACCTGCGCCCCAATAGACGATGGCCCGAAAAATGGAGGCCATGTGCTGCACGGCAGCGTAGGCGTCCTGCTGCGAGGCCAGCAGCAGATTGCAGGTAAAGCGCGGCTCGAGCCCACCGAAGCCATCGGGCACCGTCTGGTCGCAGTATTGGCTGATGGTGTAGAGCGACCATTTGTCGATGCTGCTCGCATCGATCAGTCCGCCCAGGCCGTAGCGTTCGTTGGTGAGCAAGTCGTAGAAGCACCAAGCCGGGTTGTCGGTCCAGGCCAACCGGAACGTGCCGTCCCAGGTTCCGGTGTAGCTGCGCGTGGCCGGGTCATAGTTGCTCGGGACCTGCACGATCAGGCCCCTCACGTCGTAGGCCCGCGCCGGGATGTGATCGAACTGCATGGCGTCGATGGCGATGGCCGCCATCGCGGTGTGCGGGTAGGCCAGGCTCGCGTTGGACACCAGCGTGAGCGCGTCAAAGTACAGATCGTTGGCCAGGAGCGAACTGCCCGTGTCTGGCGTCAGGCGCGTGACCTGGACCTCCCACGGCCCCGTTCCCGTCAGGGGGATCAGGTAGTCGCGGGTGTACTGGCTCGTGGTCTTGCCGTTGAAGCTGTCACCAACGACGGTGACGAAGCCGCCGCCGTTGGTGTTGAGCGCGATCTGAAAGGCCACCGACGTGCCGCCGATATTGCCGGTTTTAGCGTCCGTGTCGGTCAGCGCCGGTGTCATGAGGGACACGCGCAGGGCATTGACGTTGGCTGCCGTGACGGCCTGCACGACGGGTGTGGCCTGGTAGACCTTCGCGTGGACCGAGATCGTGTTTTGCGCGTCGGAGCCAGCGTAGCCTGCCGCGTTGGTCACACCCACGGCGCCTGGCGTGCCGGTGGCGTACTCGAACACGAAGCCGTTGAAGTTCCACGAGCCGTCGGCGTTTTGTAGCGGGGTCTTGTCCAGAAAGACGGACTGCGCGCCGTTGGCAAGGCCCACGATCGGCCCTTCGCACCAGGCGTCGAGCACCAGCGCCTTCTGCGAGGAACGCAGGGTGTTGGGGGACTCGGACACGCCGCCACTGCCACCGCCGCCCTTGCCACCGCCTCCCGCGCCGCGAATGAGGAGATCCGCGCGCATCAGGATCCGCCCAGGTAGGCGCTTTGGTTGGTGGTGTAGGTCAGCGTGCCGCCGCTCTTGGTCGTCGTCGTCACCTGTCCACCAGGTGTCTGGCCGATGGGCACGTCGAAGGACTGCAATGAGGCGGAGACGACCTGCGAGCCGATCATCAGCCGTCCGTAGAGGATCGGCACCGGGTTGCCTTGGGCTGTGGTATTGACCGGGCCGCTGAACGCGGTGGAGTTTTGGCTGTTGGGCAGGTTGGTCTGCGGAGCGTGGGTGAGCATCTGCGACAGCCCCCCGAGCACCAAGGTGGCGCCGAAGGACAGCGCCATGCCGCCCATGGCCGTCGTGGTGAGCGTCCCGCCGGCAAGCGACGCCCCGCCGGTGTAGAAGGCTGCCACGATCATCGCCGCGCCCAGCAGGATTTCTCCCACGCCGTGTCCGGCGCCCGAGACTTGAGGCACAAAGCGAATGTCGGCGGCGGGCAGGCGCAGCTCCTCACGATCCGTCACCGTCGCGCCGTCAAGCTTGACGAGGTAGCGCCCCTGCGCGAAGGCCTTGCGGAAACCCGGATGCAGTGCGCACAGGGCGCGCACGGCGTCCAGCGCATCGGCGCAGTCCAGGCGATGCACGCGTCCGAAGCGCCGTCCCAAAGGACCGTGCAGGCGGATGGTCTTGAGCGTCACAACAACTCCTTGTGTCGGATGACCTTGCGCGTCGCGCGCCGCCAGGCGCCCCCAAACACGTCTCGACTGGACAGGCGCCCGGCGCAGTGCTGCACGATGAGGTTGTCGCCCAGGTGCACGGCAGCGTGGTTGATGACGGGCGAGCCGATTTGCATCAGCAAGACGTCGTGCTCGGCCAGGGTGTCAAACGGAATTTCGACGAATCCGGCCTGCGGAAAGCCTTCCGCATAGAGGTCACCGCCACGCAGCCACCACTGCACGTCGCGGTGGAAGTCGGGCAAGTCGATGTGCAGGGTCTGCCGGTAGTAGTCGCGGATGAGGCTGTAGCAGTCGAGCACGCCGTGATGAAAACGGCGCCCGATCAGCGGTGCCACGTAGCCGCTGGGCGCGAACTCGTGGACGTTGCCGATTGGCCAGTTGACGATCAGCCACGGAATGGCGGACGCCTCGCAGCCGACGCGGTCGGCCTGGCTGGGCTCGGGCGCCGCGTAGGGGTGCGAGTGCACGATGCGCACGATCTCGCCCTGTTCTTCAGCCCTGGCGAAGTCGGTCGGCGACAGCACGAAGTGCTCCTCGGGCGAGGCGGCCAGGTTGGCACAGGGGATATAGCGCAGTTTGCCCTGGCGCACGATCACCACGCCGCAGCATTCGCGTGGGGCCTGGGCTTGCGCATGGGCGCGAATGGCCGCCAGGATCGATTCGGGTATCGGCGTCATGAGGTGCCGATCCCGCAGCCGGGAAAGCCGCCGAAGTTCATCAACGCGGGCGGGGCAAAGCGCAGCGCGCAATCCGACAGCCGTTTGCCACAGACATCCTGGGCCGGGTCCGCGGTCGGGTTGCCGGCGGCGTCGGCCACAGCGCCACCCGTGTAGCCACAGTCGGCGCCGCGGTAGACCCAGGGGCAGGCGTTCTGGATGAACTGGCGTCGGGGTAGCTTGACCGCCACCATGTCCAAGGCGCTGGCCAGGTCGAACTGAAGAAGCTGAGGTGTCTCCTGCGCCTTGCGGTCGACGAACCAGATCTGCCGGGGCAGTTCTTGGGTGGGGTCGGCCGTGGGGTTGACGCCACCGGGGAAATTGGCCGCATCCAGAAAGCGCGCGAAGGTGCGAATGCGCGTGAGCTTGCAGCCGGCGAAGTCGTTGTACTGGCGCGCCAGCGCGCCGAGGATGCCCTGCGCATTGGATGCCGAGAGCTTGGGTCTGGGCAGCGCGCCCGTGCCCGACATCTTGAAGCCCTGCGCCTCGATGGGATAGCGCGAGTAGGCTTGGGCCCCCCAGATGATGTCGGCGCTCAGGCCGTTGGTGCCGGCGTGCCAGTAGAGTGTGGAGCCGCCCTGCAGGGACAGGTCGAGCACGAACAACTCGATCAACGCGGACGGCGAGAGGGACTGGATTTCAGCGCGAATGGACATGGTGATGCAACTCGATCGGCGGCCCTTGTCTGTTCAAGCGCCTGTTCAAGCACCGAAGACCTGCTCAAAGGTGGCGGTGATGCTCACGACGCCTCCTGGCTTGTCGTACTTGCTCCAGTTCTGGCACAGCACGGACACCGGTGTGGCGGCGCGTGGTGGCGTCCAGGCGAAGGGCAAGTAGCCGCCTTGCTCCTGCAGGAACGTATCGATTGCGTCGGCCTCGGCACTGGAGGCGCAATGCAACTGCAGCGTCCAGTGGCCAGACTGGTTGTTCAAGCCCTGGGGGACGTTTTGTTGATAGCCGTCGCCGAACTTGGCCGTCCATAGCAGCGGCTTGCGCTGCGCGACGACGGATGCGGCGTCCCACGCGAAGACGGGCTCGTTGGAAGTGCTCATGATGGCGCCCTCACGCTGGGTTCATCAGGCCGCCTGGGCGCATTTCGGTGAGCAGGATCTGGCGCACATGCTCGCCGATCATCGCGCCCACGCCCTGCATCGCGGCTCCCCCCTGCGGGCCGGCAAGACTCGCCGAGCCGTCGTGGTTGACCACCACGTTCACATCGCCGTGGTAGCTGGCGCCGCCCTTGGAAAGGGTGCCGCCGCTGATCGCCTGGCGCAACTGGTGGTTGGGCACGACGGTGCCGCTGGCGCCCATCTTGACGACCTCGGGCCCGCGCTCGCCCACGAGATACATGCCACCGGCCTCGACCGAGCCGCCCGCGGCGCGCTTGCCGGACAGGAACGAACCGATCGCCCCGATCCAGCCGGTGGAGGCGCCCGACACCATGCCGGCCACACCGGCCATGGCCTTCTCGGCAGCGATCTTCAGGAGATCCTGAATGATCGACGCGGCGAGTTGCCGGAAGTTGAGCTTGCCGGTCTCGGCGAACTGGACCAGGGCGTTTGTCGCACTCTGGAAGGCGCCGACGATGGACTGCTTGATCTTGGCCCCGGTCAGCACGGCGCTTTGAGCCACTTGCTGCAGGCCGGCATGAATCGCCACCGTCGGGTTGTTGTTGAAGGCGTCCGTCGCCTTCTTTTTCTGGGCCTCCAGCGCGTTGACCTGCTGGGCGTACCCGACGGCGGAGGCCAGGATCGCGCGTTGCTGGGCCAGGGTCAGGTTCACGCCCTTGGCCAGGGCGTCGTTGATGCGCTGCTGCGCCTTGGCCTGCTGATCCAGGATTTCGGTCATGGCTGCCTGCTGTTCCCGGGTCTTGCCGATGAGCAGCAAGGCGTTCTCGCGCCTGGCGATGTCCTGCTGGCGCCCCTGATCGACGCCTTGCATCTGGGTCTGAAATGCCTGCGTGGCCTTGAGCCTCTTGAGCCGCGCGGTCTCGTCATCGATGGCCTTGGCCGCAGCGAGGTACTGCGCTTTCTGCGTGGCGGTCAGCGGCTGGAATCCCTCGGCCTTGCGGCGCGCGTCGCTGAGCTTGCCCTGCGTGAGGGTGAACTCGACAAGCGCCTGCTTGGCGTTGTCGACTTTGCCGTGGTACTGGCTCCAGTCGAACGCCGAGGCGTCGAGCGCCGCCTTCTCGCGGGCAAGACCCTGCAGGGCCTGCGCGAAGGGGTCAGTCTTGGCGTGCGGGGAATGCGCCACCCTCGCTCTGCCCGGCACGGTGGGATTGCGCAGTGCAGCTTCTTGCGCCGCTTCCTCGGCGCGGCGGCGACGCTCTTGCGCGACATCCCGCGCGTGGCGGGCCGCGGCGTCGCGGGCGACGCTGCCCCACGCGCGCGAGGCCACCAGGCCCGCAGTGCCGACGTAGTCGGTGTTCATCGCCGAGGTGATCGCCTGGTTGACCGCACCGCCGAACTCCTTGACCGCATCGACGCCGCCGCGCAGGTGCGCTCGAAACGCCGTGAAACCAAAGTCGCCGTGCAGTGCGGCCATGAATCCCTTGCCGAAGGCACGGGCGGTGGCCATGGCCGACGAGAATCCGCGCGTCACCAGATCGGCGACGCCGTTGACCAAGACGTTCACGGCCTGGATGCCGCCCCACGCGAAGCCGATGCTGACGTTGACGAAATCCTTCAAGTACGTCCCAGCGACCGACACGGCCTTGCCAAAGTCGGACTCGACGCTCTGCCAGCCGATCCCCATCTCGACCATGAATCGACGCCAGTCGGCCGATGCGCCCGCGAATGCGTCGCGCAGCGCTCCCAGCGCCGAGACCACCGCCCCACGCACGGCGTCCCAGGCGCCGCCGATGAACTCGCTCACCGAGGCCGTGGTGCCGCCCAACGTGATGACGCTGTCGCGAAAGACGTAGAGCGCAGCTGCGGCTGCCGTGAGGGCCACGGCAATGGCCCCGATGGGGTTGGCAGCCATTGCCGCAGTCAGTCCGTCCACGGCGTCGGTCAGTCCGGCGAACACCCCGAGGCCGACCTCCCCCGAGGTGACGAACGCGGCTTGCAAGAATTTGACGCTGGCGCTCACCCCCTCGATGGCGGCCGGCAGGATCTTGACCACCCCGAGAAATCCGATCGCGCCTGCCGCCAGCGCGGGCAGAATCGGCAGCAAACCCTGCAAGGCCGGGGCGACGGCGCCGATCGCGGTGAACTTCCACTGGTTGAGCTTCCACGTCAGTGCCTGCCACGCGTACTCCAGTCGCTTGGCTTTCTCAGCCTGGGCGTCGGTGATGAAGCCGTTGACCTTGCCCTCCTCGCCCAGGCGCTGCAGCATGGGGATCAGCTCCGAGCCCGAGCGCCCGAAGAGTTGCATGGCAATGGCGGATTTGGCAGCCCCGTTTTGCATATGCACGAAGCTCTTGGCCACGTCCATCAGCACCGCGTCCGAGCTGCGAAGGCGTCCGTGCGCATCGGTGACCGCCACGCCCATCGCCTTGAACGCATCCTTGCTCGACTTGAGCCCTTCCTGGGCGTTCCACATCGCGCGCCCGAGCTTGGCCGCGACTTCGCCCACGCTTCCCATGCTCACGCCGGTGATCTGCGCCTCGCGCTGCATGTCGGACAGGACGGCGACCGACAGCCCCGTCTGCTCGCTCATCTCTTTGAGGCGCACAGCCGACTCGATGGAGGACTTGGCCACCTCGATCAGTCCAGCGACCCCGGCGACGGCTCCGAGCTTCTCGATGGAGGCGCCGATCGCACCCAGCGCGCCTTCCAGGCGTTCGGCGTGCACCTTGGCCACTTCCATGGCCGACTCCATCTGGTGCATGGAGCGCTTCATCAAGTAGGCGGCGCGTTCCAGCGCCGAATCGAAGCGCGCGGTGTTGGCCGAAAGATCGATGTTGAGGGCGCCGAGGGCTCCGGACATGGTGTGTGCTCAAGGGGTTGCCGGATCGCCGGCGGTTGGGGATTCGGTGCTTTGCTGACGCGCTTGCAAGGCCTTCAAATACATCGCCAGACGCCAGTCGGCGGCGGTCAAGCCATCAACGAGATGCGCGTCGGACGGCTCGACTGGCCGTGCGAACAACAGGAAGTCCTGCGGGGCGAACGGCTCGGTCCTCGCCTTGGGATCGCGATGGATCTCGGCCAGCACCGCGCGCAACTGCGCCTGCACGACATCGAGCATCGGTGCACCGAAAGGCTCGACGGCGGCAAAGCGCTGCCAGTTCAGCCACTCCGAGGCCGACAGCGTGGCCTCCAGTTCCTCGACCGTGCGGCTCAGTGCGAGCGCCAGGCGGTGCTTGGCCTGGCGCTCGGGGGTCAGTTTCCCGCGTCGGTTCCGTAGCCGTTGATGCGCAGCACGGCGGCGGCGAGTTTCTCCACGGCGGCATTGCCGGCCTCGGCGAAGCGCTCGATGTCGGCGTCAGCGAACACGGCCCGACCCTCTTTGCGCACGCTGCGCACGACCAGGCCGTAGCCGAACGCTCGCGTGCGGCGGGTGGCGTCCTTCTCGACCTCGGCCGCCTTGCGGATCTCGGCCACGTCGCGCTCGCGCAGTTCGACGAGGTCGACCGTGCCCACGCCGGGCAGGTCGTAGGGTTCGGTTTTGGGGGTGACGGCCGCGAAGAAGGCGGCCGCGTGGTTGATGGATGGCTGGGTCATAGGGGATTACACGGTCGGATTGGCCAGGCTGCCCCAGACGATCGAGACGGGGCCGGAAATACGCAGGGTGCAGGCGAGTTCGAGCTTGCCGTTGACCTTGGCGTCGGGTGTCTCGGCACTCACGCAGTAGGCGCAGAAGGAGAAGGTGGCGGGTTGAGCAAGCTGCGCCCCCAGGGTGATCTGGTACAGCGACAGCGTCTTGTTCGCCTTCTCGACGAACATCTGCTGCTGGCCCTTGCCGCCGGTGAAGTTCATCGTCACCGCCACCGACCCGGAGTCCTCCAGCCCCAGGACGAACTCCTTGGCCAGAGACTGCAGATGGGTGACGTCGATCTCGTCGACCTTCTGCCCGGAGGGTTTGATCTCCACCGCCTCCTCCAGGGGCTGCCAGACGGTGGTGGTGGCTGCCGCCGCCGTGGCGATGACGGCCGCGGTCAGGGGTTGGGTCGTGGGCGCAGCGCCGCCCCAGGCGATGGAAGAAAACTGGCTTCGAAGTGCATTGCTCATGGCGAGGGTCTCAGGGGTTGGGGAACCACAGTTGCAGATCCAGCAGCGTGCGCCGCAGCCGGGTGTCGTGTTCGAACAAGCTTTGGCGCGAGACGGCCGCGCCGCCGAAGGCTGCCGTCAAGGCGTCGTGCGCGGCCTGCGCAAGCGCGTTGGCCTGCGCGCGCGTGGCGGCATAGACGTCGATCTGGTAGCGAGATGGCACCAGGGAACTCTCACCGCCCAGGGTGTAGGCATCCGGCGGCAGCGCGATCTCGGCATAGACGAGGTACGGGGCCACGTCGCCTTCTTCGGCCGCGTCGGGGCGGATGGGCAGACCTGAGAGCGCGGCGATCGATCGAAGGGTCTGCGCCACCAGCGGATCGTGATTCACGGCGTGTAATGCAGCTTGCTGCTGGCTTTGGCGATGTTGCCTCGGCAGACAGCCACGAAGCGATCGAGTGCGGCCTGCTTGGCACTCTCGAACGCCGGGCGCATGAAGGGGCGCATGTCCATCTTGCTCGTGCCGAACTCGATGAAACGCCAGAAGTACGCCTGCTGCTGGTCACGGAAAGTGACGAGGGTCTGGGCGCTGTGCTTGCTGTGGCGCACCTTCTTGCGCACGATTTGCTGGCGCAGCCAGCCCGGCGTGGCCATGCCACCGCCGTGCAGCCTGTAGGCGTCGTGGGCGAGCGGTACCTTGGCGCGGGCCTCCTTGACGATCGGCAGGGCCGCCGCGGTCAGCGCCCCCTGCAGCGCGCGCCCGCCGATCTTGGGGCCGAGCGCGAGCAGTTCGGCTTCGAGAGCCTGCAATCCTTCCACCTGAAATTCGATCATGTTCCGGGATCCACGGTGCCCTTGCTGCACAGCAAGGCCAGTTCCACATTCACGGCGTCCATGCGCAGCACGGCCAGGACGGTATAGACGTCCGCGCCGAACACGACGCGCATGCCCGGGGCGAGCGCGGCCCGGTAGCGCAGGAAAATGCGGCTCGTCACCTCGCCGTGTACTTGCTGTGCCGCCAGCAGTTCGCGCCCCGATAGGTCTTCGACCATCGCGCTGATGCCCGTGAGCAGCGGTTGCCACGCGGAGGGGCCCGATTGCCCCAGCGCATCCTCGGCGCCCGGCGTGCGCGCGAGGATGCTGATGCGGTGCCGATACGTGCCGGCGGCGACGATGCCCGAGCTCAAGGTCATTCAGAACCTCGGCGGCACGGTCAGGGGCTCGAGCAGCGACTGCATGTAGTCGGGCGGAAGCTCCTCGAAGCCCGAGCCGCGCAGCTTGAGCATGAACATCTCGCGCTGGGCATAGGCCCAGGCGCAGGCCATCAGAATCCAGATGCGCACGCTCGGATAGCGGCTCACAAAATCCTCTGGCGCGAACCCCGCCAGATACGTGATCTCCACCGCGCGCTCGGACCGCCCGGTCTGCGGCCACACCCCGTGCATCGCCGCGCCCGGCTGGGCGTAGGGTGCCTTGCGCGTCCATGCGGGCACGCTCAAGGGCGCCAGCAGCAGTTCGCGCCCGCGGTTCACCGTGTCGAGCGTCGACGGATCGAGGCTGAGCCGCTGGTTCTCGGCCAGCGGGTCGGCGTAGGTGATGGCCTGCACGCTCTGGATGCCTGCGTGCGCCAGGACCAGGGGACGGCCGAACGGCGGGAAGCCGTCCATCGTCTGCAGATAGATCGCCTGCCGGATCGCAGCGCCCGTGCGCACCTCGGCCTGGGCACGGGCGCCGGCGATGATGCCCTGGATCAGTGCGTCGTCGGCCGTGAGGTCGGCGTCGATGCGCGCCTGTGCCTTGACCTCGGCGAGCAGCACCGGCTCGCCCTGGAAGGGGTCACCGGGTGCCGCGGGCTGTACGGACAGCAGCAGAGCCATACCGAATTACTTCTGCGGCGCGGGCGCCTTGCCCTTCGGGAGCACGTCCTGGGCGACGGGCGCGTCGGTGGCTTCGGCGAACTTGCGCTGGATCAGCGTGTCGGCCAGATCGTCGGCGAACGCGGCCACGTCGTCCTTGCGATAGCCGTTCCACCACTTCAGGAAGCGGATGTCCTTCATGTCGGGAGTCCTTGCAAACATTGCACAGTGGGCGCAGCGTGGGTACGCCCGTCAGGTTCAGCGGTACCAAGTCACACCCTGCAGCACGGCAATCGCCTGGGGGTGACGCGGACCGAAGTCGTTTTCGGTCAGCAGCCGGATGAGCGTGAGATCGCGCTGGAAGGCGCTGACGCTCGTGCCGCTGGTCGGGTCGGTGTAGGCGCCGTCCTGGCTGATGGCCACCGACAGGTTCAGTGACTCGCCGATGACCATCTGCGCGAAGTCCACGAAGTAGATCTCCGAGCAGTTGCCCCCGCCGTTGGGCGTGGACAGGTTGGTCGGGATCTGCGTGGTCTGCGCGAACGGGTATCCCCGGAACATCCCCTGGTCGATCTCGGGGAAGACGCGGTTGCCGGTGGTGGTGAGCAGGTCGCGCAGGAACTGCACCGAGTCCGGGTGCATGAGCCAGCCGGGTTTGCGCATGCGCACGTTGGCGCGGCGCAGCGCCAGCACCATGCGTCCGGCATCGGTCATGATGGCCTGCGCCAGTGCCTGGCCCGCAAGCGGCGCCGCAGGCGGCGTGGCCCAGGTGGTGCCGGCGGGGGCCGCACCCGGCGTGCCGGAGGCCGGCTCGATGGGGGTGGCCGACAGGACATTGGCCGGCAGGCACCAGTTGCGCAGGCCCACCGGCGTGGCGTTGGTGCCGTCGCCGCGAATGAAGGCCGCGTCCTCGGCCGTGGCCATCGAGATCGCGGTGTCCTCGACGATGAGCTGGTCCACGCGCTCGTCGATGCCGGCGAAGCGGATGAGGTCATTGCCGATGGGCACGAGACACGCCAGCTTCTTGGCCACGAGTTGCACGTCGTCGAAGCTCTGTTGCGACACCGGCGCGTCGCTGTCGCGCCCGATGTAGCCGGCCAGCGCCCCGCCGGCGATGCGCGGCATGGTCAGGTTGCCGTTGGTCAGCGGCAGGGTCAGCGGCCCCATGGAGCGCACCACCGCGTTGGGCACCAGGCGCTCGATGACGGTGGCCGCCAGTACGTTGGGGATCAGCACCGCGCCGCCGGACGCCGTGACCGAGGAGAGGGCTGCGGCCACCTCCACACCGATGCCGTCGCGGCTCATGGCGCGCTGGGCGAACTCGGCACCGGCAGCGAGGTTCCCCGGGGCGTGCTTGAGCGCACCGATGATCCCGGAGAACACGCTCATGTTGCGCCGCGTGCGCTCGGCGGGGTCGCGGGGCCGGGCGTAGACGATCGGCTCGCCGGCCTGGCCGACAGCAGCGTGCTGGCCCTGCACGTTGGACGCCAGACGATCGACGGCCACGGCGTCGAGCTTGCCCTGCTCGAGCACATCGACGGGCGCGGCGGCGGCCATGGCGAGGGTGCGCGACATCGCTTGCGCGCCCTCGAGCACGGCCAGGCGCCGACCCAGCGCCTCGAAAGCCGGCGTGATGGCGTCGAACTCTACCTGCTCGGCTTCGATGAGCGGTGCGGCCTGCGCCTTGTCGGCCAGTTCCTTCGCGCGTTGACTCAAAGCGGCGCGTTCGCTTTTCAGGGTCTGGATGGCATCCATGGGAATTTCCTGTAGGTTCCACAAACGAATCCGCCCGCGCGAGGCGGGCGGCAAGATCTGAAGCGCGAACGCGGTTCAGGGTCGGGGAGATGGCCTCCAGATCCTGGAGGCCATCGTGTTCGGTTCAAAGGCGCGCGGCGATCTCCAGCGCCTGCGCGCGTAGCGTCATGGCCTGGCGGCGCTGGGTCTGCTGCCGCTGCTGCGCCGCACCGGCCTGCACCAGACCGGCCAGTCTGTCGATTGCCTCTTGCGGCGTCTCCATCTGATCGGCCAGCCCTTGCGAGAGCGCGTCCGCACCGTGAAACACACCGGCCTGCAGGCCTACGACCCGATCAGCCGGCAGATTGCGGTGGGTCGAGACAGCGGCCACGAATTGGTCGAAGGCATCGTCCACTTGCGCTTGCAATTCCTGCTGCGCCACCTCCGACAGCGGCGCGTGCGATGCCCCGTGGAGCTTCTTGTCGCCTCGGTAGACGGCCGTGATCTTCACGCCCGCCTTGTCGTTGGCGCCCGATAGATCGCGGTGCATCGCCACCACCCCCACGGACCCCACTGCGCCGGTGGAGCTGACGCTCACGCTGTCGCAGGCCGATGCCAGCAGGTAGGCCGCCGATAAGGCGTTGAAGTTGACGATGGCCGTGGTGGGCTTGGTCGCCTGGGCGATCTTGCCCGCCAGTTCGAAAGCGCCTTGGACCGAACCCCCCGGCGAGTCGATGTCCAGGGCGATTTGCCGCACCTCAGGGTCAGCCAGCGCCGCGTCCAATTGCGCGCCGATCCGGTCGTAGCTGGACGTGCCCATGCAGGCGGTCATCGTGTTGCCGCGAGGAACGAGCGCGCCATGCACCGGGATGACAGCCACCCCTGCGGCCTTGATGGCGTCAGGCGCGAGCACCTTGGTCTGCGCCGCGCTCGCCTCGACGGACAACCGCTCGCGGCCTTCGATCAAGATGGCGCGCGCCCACTCGTCGGCCAGGTCAGCCAGAGCGGGCGTGGCCATCAGCGGCTGGTTGTAGATCAGTCCGCGCAGATAGGGGTAAGCGTCATGCATCTTGGGTCTCCGTCATGTCGTGCAGCGTCCTCGGCGCCGTGGTCGAGGGGGCACCCGGCGTCTTGGCCGGCGCCGGCGCCGGGGCCGGCTGCGTCGCGTCGGCCATGTTCAGCGGTTGCAAGTAGGCGTCGCCGCGCTCGATGGATGGCATCCCTTCAGCGCGGCGAATGTCGTTGATCGACAGCCATCCCCACTGCCGACCCATGGCGTAGGCGGCGTAGCGCGAGGACAAATCCCCGCGCAGCAGCTCACGCACGTCCAGGCGAATGACGATGCCGGCCTCGCGCTCCTGAGGCAGGAGGAGGTCACGCTCCATCGCCTCCTCGTGGCGCTTGATCCAGGACATGAGCGTGTGGGTGAGGAACTCGAGCGACTGCTGCTCGATGTTGGCGTTCGTCGCCCGGTTCAGGTCGCCGAGCATGTGCGGCGGGATGCCGTAGATGCGCGCGATGTCGCCGGCCGAATAGCGCCGTTGCTCGATCAACTGCGCATCGGCGTTGCTCATGGACAGCGGCGTGAACGCCATGCCCTCCTGCAGCAGCGCCACGCGCCCGGCGTTGTCTGCCCCGGAGTACTTCTCCTCCCAATTGCGGGTGATGCGCTCGATCATCGCCGGATCCTTGATCGGCGGCGCGGTCGCGGGCCGGGTGAGCGTGCCGGTCAGATTCGTGCCATTGCCGAACACGCGTCCCGTGTGGCGTTCCCCCGCCATCGCCACCCCGATGGCCTCGCGGTGCAGCGCGATCGGCGACAGCCCCGTGTAAGCGTTGTCGGAGATCCAGCGTACATGGTGGATGTCGCCCATGGCGTACATCCCCTCGATGCCGTCCGGCGCGCGCAGGATGCGGTAGTACGGCAGGCGGTCGATGGGGCTCACGTACACGATGACCCGGTCTGAGTTGATCGGGTAGAGGCTCTTGATCGTGCCGTCAGGGTTGCGGAACTTGAGCGCGAAGGCGTTGCCGCGCAAGCCCAGTTGCGTCTGCAAGAATTCGCGGAACTGGTACGGGGTTTGGAAGGCATTGGGCGCGGTGCGCAGGATCGGCAGTAGCGGATGATCCGCAAGGGGTTCCTTCGATCCATCCGGCGCGTGCCGAAAAATTCCCGCCGGTAGCTTGGCCACCGACTCGGCAAGGAGGGTGACGGCGCGCTGCACAGCGGTCAGCGCCAGCGCCGTCTGCGGCGTGACCGTGGCGCCGGTGGCCGCGCGCCCGTAGCCCGAGCCCAGGAAGGCCCCCAGCCAGCCGCCGCCCGTCCCGCTGGCCGGGTTGCCGCTGCCGGGAAACAGAATGTCGGAGAACCACATCAGGGCTTGCCGCGCTCGAGCGCCACGTTGCGCGCCAGGGCGGCGCTGGCCAGCAGCGCCAGCGCTCCGGCGAGGATCATGCCAGCGCGCCAGTCGAGGCAGGTCACGCCGGCCACGAGCAGCGCGGCGCCCGCCAGCGCCAGCAGACCGGCACGCACGTCGGCGCGGCGCAGCCGCTCGGTCTTGTCCTGCGTGGTTTCCATCAGATGCCCACTCCCTCGTCGTAAATCGATGTGCCCTGCGTCACGGGCGTGCCTAGCATCGCGCGCGACAACGCCATGATCAGCGCCACAACGGCGTCGATCTTGTTCTCTGGGCGTTCCTTGCGCGGATAGATGTTGTCCTTGGCGTCCAGGCGCGCCACCACGTTGGAGGCCATCCAGGCCAGCACCGGATCCCCGTCGTGCGTCAGACGGTTGCTCAGCACCAGCGCCTGCAGTGCCTTCATCGGCTCGGAGAAATTCAACACCGTGGGCCGCACCTCGATCATCGGCAGTCCTTCGGCCAGCATGTGCGAGGACAGTTGCGTGGCCTGGAATGGATCGAACGCCACCGCCTGCACCGCGAAGCGCGCCGCGATGTCCCGCAGGTCCGCCTCGATGGTGTCGAAATCGGTGACGTTGCCTGGGGTCTCGATCAACCGCCCGGAGCGCGCCCAGCCGGCATACTGGCTGTTGGTCGCACCCTGCACCGCGTCCTCAGGCAGGTAGTGCCTGGAAAACACGGCAAAACCGTCCGCGCCATGCCGGAACACCAGCACGAGCGCGGCGATGTCCACCTTGCTGGCCAGATCCAGCCCGATCCAGCAGGGTTGTCCCTCGAAGGCATCCAGATCCAAACCGGTATCGGCGCAGGCATCCCAGGCGCGCATGTCCATCCAGGGACTGTCGGCGCTGACCCACACGTTCAGGTGCTTGGTCTGGAACGCGGCCGCCGCGGAGGGCAGTTGTAGCGCTTTGGCCTGCAGCGACAGCACTGCGTCAGCATCGATCGACACGCCCCAGTTTGGGTTGGCCTTGATCAGTGCGTTCTCGTGCGTCCAGTCGTCACCCTCGTCCAGGCCGTGGATGATGCCGAACTGCCGCTCGTCCTCCATCACGCCGTCGAGGATCCTGGTCACGCCCGTTCGAACCTCGTAACAGATGCCCGCGCGGTCGCTGCCCGCCGTGGTGATGACCCACAGCAGGGAGTTGTCGCGCTTGCCGGTGGCCGTCTCCACCACGTCGTAGACCGTGCGGGTCTTGTGGGCGTGCAATTCGTCCACGCAGCCGAAGTGGATGTTCAGGCCGTCCAGGGTCGAGCCTTCTGCCGACAGGGGCTCGAAGCGCGACGCGCTGCTCAAGACATGCAGGTTGTGCGCGCCGATGCCCACGCCGAAGCGCCGGCAAAAACCTGGACTGCGGCGGGCCATGGTCTGCGCCACGCCGAAGACGATGCGCGCCTGGTCTCGGGTGGTGGCCAAGCTGTACACCTCGGCTCCCATCTCGCCGTCCACCGCCAGCATGTACAGCGCCAGCGCCGAGGACAACGCGCTCTTGCCGTTGCCCCGCGGCACCTCGATGTAGGCGCGCCGAAAGCGCCGCCGTCCCGCCGCGTTCACCCAGCCAAACACTGTGGTCAGGATGAAAACCTGCCAGGGGGCGAGTGCGATCGGATGGCCCGCCAGGGGTCCCTTGATGTGCGGCAGCCGCTCGATGAGGCTGCACACGCGCTCGGCGGGACGAAACGTGCGCCCGGCCGCGTCCTCGAGCGGCGGGTTGAAGCGATACGGCGCCTGCGCGCCGGACCAGCGCCCCAGGTCATCGAGTTGGCGCTGGCAGGCCCGGCGCACCCAGTGGCACGCGGGGACTTTGCCGGCCACGACGGACTGGGCGTAGTGGTGGGCCTTGGCGGCGTAGCTCTTCGAGGTGTGTACATCCGTGTGTTTACAACGAGGCGGATGTGTCATAGTATGTACATGTACATCCATCGGAGGCCGAGCATGGCTATCACCAAGATCTTCAAAAACGGCAATTCGCAGGCGGTGCGCATCCCGGCGGAGCTGGCTTACAGCTCGACCGATCTTGATCTCATCATCGAGCGGCACGGCGACGAGTTGCGCATCTATCCCGCGCAACGGCGCCTGGGGGACGTGCTGGGCAAGCTGGCCCGGTTCTCACCAGACTTCACGGTGCCGGGGCGCGGGGAGCAGGAACAAGCCGAGCGCGAGGCGCTATGAGCCCGAAGTACATGCTCGACACCAACATCTGCATCTACCTGATGAAGCGCCAGCCGGTTCAAGTTGCGCAGCGCTTCGCACAGTGTTTCGTCGGCGATATCGTGATCTCGGCGATCACGCTGGCCGAACTGGAGTACGGCGTGGCGTGTTCCGGGGCAGCGCGTGAGCAAAATCGTGAGGCGCTGACAACGTTCGTCGAGGACGTCCCCGTTGCGCCCTTCGACATTCGATCGGCGCAAAGCTATGGGCCGATCCGCCTGGCCACGCGCGAGCGAAACCGCGACGCTCTGGACAAGCTGATCGCAGCGCACGCCGTTGCGCTGGGCACGGTGCTGGTCACCAACAACACCGCAGACTTCCAGGCCTATCCGGGCCTGGCGGTGGAGAACTGGGTCAACAACCACTGATCGAAGTGTGGCTCGGCGCATCGAGGCGGGCGCCGCGCCGTGCGTCAGAAGTCCGCCCACGGGTCGTCGAGCTTGGGGGCCGGCGCCTGGGGTACTTGCACCCGCGCGCGGGAGACCGGCGTGAACCCGAGCTCCGCCTCGCACTCCTTGAGCGAGCGCGACAACTCCATCTGCAACTCGAACAGTATCGAGCGTGCGGGCATGCCGTGGCGATCCTTGGTCAGCAGGCCGCCGACACCGCGCTTGGCGATCTCGCGCACGACGTCGCGGTACTGCGCCAGCAGCTCGCAGTAGCGCTCCAGCAGGGCGGCGTTGTTGGCGTGCAGGACCCCCGGCGGCGTGCTGCCGACGAGGTAGCGCCAGAGGTCGGCGGCCGCCTCGCGCATTTCCAGCGGCGGATCCGACAGCATTGCGGCCGCTTGCGGCTCAGCGGCGTTGGTACGCGACTTGCGCAGCGTGCCCTTGACGGCTTTGACGGCGGTCGGCAGGGGTTTGCGCCCGGCGCCGGTGCGCGCCCCCCCGGAGCGCCCGGGCTTACCGGCCACGGGCGGGCTCCATTTGAAAAAACACAATCATTTGAATTTGGCTGCGCAAAAATTTGCCCTGGCGCGCGGATCGCCGCGTGCTGTTGCGGAAGTTTGCGCCCCCCCCTTACCCTTGGCGAGATTCCGACGGCCTTGACGGACGACAGCAATGAACGACGACGCTCAAAACATCTTCACCGATCCGCCCGATAGACTCGGTGAGGAGGAGTTCTACTTCGGCACGTTCGCCCCCGGCATGGGAAGCATGGTCAACGTCGAAGTCGCACGGGCCTTTGCAGAAGCCGCTGATCGACTGATGGAAGCGGCTGCGGCGCAGCAAGAGTCATGGGAGGCGGCATACCCGATCCTGTTTTGCTATCGGCATGCGCTCGAGCTGTATCTGAAGTCCTTGCTGCCCGATCGGGCACAGGGACATCGGCGGAACGATCTCGTTCAGTCGCTCAAGCCCTATCTAGAAAGTCGTTATCCCGCGGACCAGGTGGTGTGGCTGACCGAACGCATTGCCGAGTTCGATCGAATCGACCCCAAGTCCACGGTTTTCCGCTATCCCGACGGACCGGCAACTTCATACAAGAACGGCGAGGAACCGTCGCCCGAGACCTGGGTCGATTTCCGCCGCCTGCAGCGAGTGACCAAGAGGATATTCAAAGCACTTGAGTGGGTGCGCCTGCATCGGATGGGCACAGGGGATCTCCACAAATAGTGCCGCGGCGGGTAGCCGCGCGTCGCTTTAGATCGATCTCCCTTGCCACGACCCAGCGATCTCTCTACCCCCGGGGGCGACGGCCGTTGCCGAAGCCGCCGTCCTCGCGCGCCGTCTTGCGGTTGTGGCACGCCGCGCACAGCGGCTGCAGGTTGCCCGTGGCGTTGTGGCCGGGGTCGTTGTCAATGTGATCGACGACCGTGGCGGCGCGCCACAGTCCTTGCGTCGCGCAATGCCGGCACAGCGGCTCGGCGCGTAGCACCTGCTCGCGTAGGGCGCGCCAGGCCGCGCCGTTGGTGGGCAGCGCGCGGCGTTGCTGGCGACGGCGGGCCTGCGCGTTGCCATCCCATTGGCGTCGGTCAGACTGGTGCGCATCGCAATAGCCAGGTGCGCTGACCAGCGCGGCGCAGCCGGGGTGGCGGCAGGGAGTCTGGGCGCGCACGGGCATGAATCGTTCGGTATCTGTTGTGTGCAGCAGCCAGGCTTGGCTTGTGGGCGCGACAGCGCGGTAATGGCATCACCATCCACCAAGCACGGAGTCCACCATGAGTGTTCAACTCACCCCCGCCCAGCACGCCATCCTCGCCTACGCCATCGAACACACTGGCGGCAAGATCGTCTGGTTTCCCGACAACATCAAGGGCGGTGCCCGCAAGAAGGTGCTCGACGGCCTGTTCAACCGCGCGCTGATCACAACCGACGGCACCGATTGGTCCGTCGCCGCCGAGGGCTTTGATGCGATGGGTCACGCCCGTCCCGCGCCTGCGCCCGAGGACGCAGACCCCGAGATAGAGGCCGCCGTGACGGCCGCAGAGGCGTCCTGGGCCAAGGACGGTGCCAAAGACGCCACCACCGAGCAGCCCAAGCCGCGCACCCGTGAGAACAGCAAGCAGGCCGAAGTCATCCGGATGCTGCAGCGCGCCGAGGGCGCCACCATCCCGCAGATCTGCGAGGCCACCGGTTGGCAAGCACACACGGTGCGCGGCACCTTTGCGGGCGCCCTGAAAAAGAAGCTCGGCCTGACCATCGTCTCGGACAAGCCTCAGGGCGGCGAGCGGGTGTACCGCGTCGCCTGATCACAAAGATCGAGAAAGAGGCCAAGCGGTGCTTGGCTTCTCAATCGAACAGCGCGTTACTACGGACGTCGCAACATCAACACGAAGGAGCCCGAGATGACCAGCACCACGATCCCCGTCACCCAGAACGAAGCCTGGGGCTATTGGGGAACGATGAACGAACACGCCAACGCCGCGTGGCCCCTGGCGATGAACGCCGTCTCGGACGCCACCGGCCAGCCGCTGGACTCGGTGCGGATCTTCCTCGACAGCCGCCATGGTCGCCACTTCGCCGACGAGGTGCAGAACGGACTGTTTCGTGGTCTGCCCCTGGCGGATGCGATCAACGCCGCCACACAGCAGTGGATGGGCTGGAAGATCGGACGCCAGACCAGCAAGGACTACGGCATCCCGCGCGGTCTGCCTTACCTGACTGGGTTCGTGATTCACTGCGAAATCATCGACGAGTCGCTTGCCGCCTGATCGAACGCCACGCCATCTGCCTCTCGGGTGGCCTGCTTGCCTGTCCAATCCTGCCAGCGGCGCACGATCACATCGGCGTACTTCGGATCGAGTTCGATCAGCCGCGCCAGCCGCCCAGACTTCTCGGCCGCAATCAGCGTCGTGCCGGAGCCGCCGAAGGGGTCGAGGACCACGTTGCCGGGGCGACTCGAATTGCGAATCGCGCGCTCGACCAACTCCACCGGCTTCATCGTCGGATGCAGGTCGTTCTTCTGTGGTTTTTTGATGTTCCAGACGTCGCCTTGGTCGCGGTCGCCGCACCAGTGGCGCTGCGAGCCCTCGGGCCATCCGTAGAGGATCGGCTCGTACTGGCGCTGGTAGTCGGCACGGCCCAGCGTGAAGGTGTTCTTGGCCCAGATGATGAACGTCGACCACTTGCCGCCCGCCGCACGGAAGGCAGACTGCAACACATCCAGTTCGCTAGATGACATCGCCACGTAGATGCCACCCCGGCAATGCGCGATGGTTGGCGTCAGCGCCGCCAGCAGGAAGTCATAGAAGCCGTCGCCCAGATTGTCATTCAGGATCGCACGCTCTTTGCCGCGCATCTTGTCGCGGGCAGAGTTGGCGTAGTTCACGTTGTACGGCGGGTCGGTGAAGACCATGTCCACTGGCTCGCCGTCGAGCACCCTGTCGTAGCTCTCAGCCACGGTGGAGTCGCCGCACAGTAGCCGGTGGCCACCCAGCAACCAGACATCGCCAAGTCGTGACACCGGCGTCTCCGCCACGTCCGGGACTGCGTCGTCGTCGGTCTGCCCCTCGCCCTGCGGCTCATCGCCCGCCATCAGTTCGGCCAGCGCGATGGCGTCGAAGCCGGTGATCGACAGATCGAAGTCGGCATCCTGTAGGTCAGCCATTTCGATGCGCAGCAGCGCCTCGTCCCATCCGGCGCTTTCGGCGATACGGTTGTCTGCGATCACCAGGGCCCGGCGCTGCGTCGTGCTCAGGTGCTCGAGCACCACGACCGGCACCACCTCAAGGCCGAGCTTCTGGGCGGCCGCGAGCCGCCCGTGGCCGGCGATGATCACGCCGTCACTGCCGGCGAGGATAGGATTGGTGAAGCCGAACTCGACGATCGACGCGGCGATCTGCGCGACCTGCGCCTCCGAGTGCGTGCGTGCGTTGCGGGCGTACGGCACCAGCTTGGCCGTCGGCCACTGCTCGATCTTGTCGGCGAGCCAAGAACTCATTGCCCCGTCTCCCCGACGAACAACCGCTGCTTGGTCACCTCTGCAAAGCTCTGGCCCGTGGCCACGAGCGTGACTTCCTCTTGCGGGTGGTTCTGCAGGAACCGCCGGATCGCTACGTCGACGTACTCCGGCGCGATTTCCACGGCGCGGCAGGTGCGCCCCGTGCGCTCGGCCGCCAGCATGGTGCTGCCACTGCCGCCGAACGGCTCGAACACGATGTCGGCCTGATCTGTGAAGGCCTCGATCACGAACTCGGGCAGTACCACCGGGAAGACGGCCGGGTGATCGATGTCCTGCCCGATCTTTCCCTTGTGCCGCATGACGCGGATTACCGAATCGGGGATGCGGAAGTCTTGCGTCGGCTGTCCTGCGGCCGTCCAGCCGCCGACCTCACCGTCCTTGCCGCGCATCGCCGTCGAGGATCCGTCAGCGCGCAGATGCGTCTCCTGTCCCGCGAACTTGCAGGGGACGATCTTGTTCGGCTTGCGACTCTCGCGGTTGAAATGGAACACGAACTCAAAACTGGGCGCGAAGCGTCCCGACCAGTCACCGGGCATGCCCGGCCCTTGGTCCCAGACATACCACGCGAAGCGTCGCCAGCCGGTGGTGCGCATCCACTCGACCCAGGCATTCCAGTACGGGATGAACTCGTTGTCCCGATGGATCAGGCCGAGGTTGACCAGCACCTGTGCGTCGGCAGTCGTCGGCAGGTTGGCAAAGACGCCGCGCATGAGAGCGTCCCAGTCGGCAATGCCACCGCTGGTGTAGTCCCGCTGGTTGCCATAGGGTGGTGAGGTGAAGCACAGCTGGGCGCGCTCGCCCTCCATCAACGCTGCAACCACCGACGCATCGGTCGAGTCGCCGCAGATCAAGCGATGCCGTCCGATCGCCCACACGTCACCGACCTGACTCACCGGAACCTGTGGCGCTTCGGGCACGTCGTCTGCGGCGTCCGCATTGGACTCACTGGACTGCGCGCCGTCGTCCTCGGCTGCTCGGGCCAGGAAGGACTCGATCTCGCCATCGTCGAAGCCGGTCAGCGCCAGGTCATAGCCGGACTCGGAGAGTTCCGCCAACTCCAGCACCAGCAATTCTTCGTCCCACCCAGCATCAAGCGCCAGGCGGTTGTCGGAGATCACGTAGGCCTGCTTCTGCGCCGGCGTCAGGTGCGCCAGTTCAATGACCGGGACCTCGGTGAGACCTAGATTGCGCGCGGCGGCCAGACGCCCGTGTCCTGCAATGACGCCATTGGCACCGTCCACCAGCACCGGGTTGGTCCACCCGTACTCCACGATGCTTGCCGCGATCTTGGCGATCTGGGCATCGGTGTGGGTCCTCGGGTTCTTGGCGTAAGGGATCAGCGTCTCAACCTTGCGGTAGGCGACGTTGAGGATGTTCAGGATGTGGTCCTCGAAAAAGTGCGGTCCGCGCGGGAAAGGAGTGAGCCTATCCGTGCCACCAGGGGCATTGCACCGTGGAGTGAAAAAGCCCGCCGACGTGGTTGCCGTGGGCGGGCTCGGCGATCGGATCAGGGTGCAAACTGCAAACCTCGGTTTGCAGTTAGACGCGAGGCGAATACCGCGCTCTCGCCCCCCGCATTGCGCTTTCGGGAGGTAGGACTCGCCGAAATTTCTCCAAGCGCCGAGCTGAAAAAACGAAGGCCACGAATTCCTCCGTGGCCCTCACACGCGCAGTGCTCGCAAGATTACGGTGAATATTAGCCAAAACCCTTCGAAATGTTGCAGCCGCTTTCGAGGGCAAGAGCAGCATGCGCCAGCGCCTGTAATCACGAACTCACTGCGGCCTTCAATTTCCTCTGACTCCCCTCACGCACTCATGCTGCCACGGGCTTGGTCGCGCCGTTGAGCTGGGACACGACGATCGCCAAGGCGGCTTGCCAGCGGCGCCAGGCGGTCGTTCGATCACAGCCAAATCGGCAGCAGATCTCCTTCCACCGATAGCGCTCGGCGCGCATCCAGACGAGGTGGCGCTGCTCGACCTCCAACCAGAGCACCCATTGCATCGTCTCCAGCATGCGGTCGATGGCTGCCGGCTCTGGTGGGAAACGAATAATGGGCGGCTCTGCCCCGAGATTCTCCCAAGGCATGCGTTGGATGGCTGGCCAGCAGTTGAAGTAGCCCTGGACTCGGACGGGTGGCAGACGATGGGAGGTGCGTGCGGCCTCCCAAAAACGATCGGCGACGAGATCAACGGTCCATTCAGCCATGGCGACGCTCCTTGTCCCCGTACAGACGGTCGCCGATGCGGCGCAAGAATTCGCGCTCGGTCCAGTCGAGCCGCGCATCCTCCGGGGAGACGACGAGGATGTGCTGGTCGAGCCAGCCCTCGCGCTTGATCTCTTCGGGGTCCGGTCGAGGCTCTGCCACGAGCCGTCCCAGGGGGCTGCGGTACTGAGGTGTAGGGATCTTCATGTCACAGCTCCTGGGTCTCGATGGCCCAGTGCAGGATCGCCAGAGCATCGGCCTCGTTGTCGTCCGCAGGTGCATGGCCGCGGCAGCGCGCAGCAGCGACCATGTCGTCCTTGCTCGCATTGCCCCTCCCGGTGGCGTGCTTCTTGATCGTGCCGACCGGCACGCCCTGGTATGGGATCTGGTGGTGTTCGCACCAGGCGGTCAAATGGGCCATGAAGCCGCCATATGCGTGAGCGGCGTCCACACCGGCATGCCGACGAACCTCTTCAAAGAACACCGCGTTCAATCCATCGGCCGACTGCTTGACCTCCGTGATCCAACGTTTGAACCGCAGGTAGCGCATGCCTCCACCATCAAAGCGCTGGGGCTTGAAGAGCTCGGACCCGCTGGTGATGGCACCGTCACGACCGAGCAATGCCCAGCCAGTCTGGGTCCCGAGGTCCAAGGCCAGGATCGATGTGCCGCAGGCCGGATGACCGACACGTTCCCGGCCGCCGGACAAACCTCCACGTAGGGCAGAGGGAACCGCTGTTCCCTCTCCTACGTAGTAGGAGGGAGAGCTTTCTCCAACTGGATTCACCCGGAAAAGTGAGCCGCCACAAGGGTTTGCGTCAGTTGGCAAGTTGGCAAGCTTGCCAACTGCCAACTGAGCTTGGATCCCGGCAAAGCCTTGTCCTGCAAGGGTTTGCAGTTGGAAGGAATTTGCCAACTGGCGGCAGTTGGCAGCTTGGTGGGCACAGTCGGCAACGGCTCTGCCAACTGCGAAACGAGCATTCATCATGGGGCCTCCGGATCGTTCAGTTCATCGTGATAGACCCACACTTCCGGGTTCTCGACGGGCATCGCCGCCCCGGAGTGCGGGCACTTGTAGTGGGTGGGGAGCACCGCGTGCTCACGCATCGGCAACTCGCCGGTGGCGGGGTCGGGATCGCCGCCGGGTGCGCGCAGGACCATGCCCTCGACGCACAGGTAGCCGAACTTGGTGCGACCGCTCGATGGCAGGCCATAGTCCACCGCGTTGCGGAAATACTTGATGTATCCCTGGGTGGACAGCGCCGAGATCCGCTCGCGGATGGTGCGTTCGCCGCCGAGCCCTGCCTTGCCCTCAAAGGACTCAGCGAACTGATTGGCGGTGTAGCAGTGCCCGGCAGCCGCCTCGTCAAACAAGATCTGCAGGATGGCGTCCCGCTTGCGACGGCGCTCGGCATCCAGACGTTCGCCGTAGTCCTTCATGACGAGGCGGTCATTGGCATCGACCTCCCGCCACTCACCGATGATCTTGTCGACGTGCTTGATCGGAATACCGGCGCCGTTGCGCAGCTCGAAGATGAGCTGGCGTGTCGTACGGATCTCGTCGGGCCGGAACAGCAGCATGCCGGTCGAGTAATAGCCGCGCAGGCTTCCGGCACCGGCCAGGGCCTGGAACGGGTCTTCCTCGAATTGCTTCTTGCCCAGCTTCTTGGTGTGGTGAGCCAGGATCACCCCGGCGTCTGGGTTGACCGCCTGACGAATCCGGTCAACACGCTGCGAGAGAAAGAACAGCATCGCGCCGTTGTCGTTTTCGCCACCGGCGTCGCCACCATCGAACACATTGCGGATGGGATCGATGGCGATGATGTCCGGAGGCTCGCCGCCAAACGCATTCGCAATGGCTGGAATCACCTGAGCGAGGCCAGCGTCGTCCAGCACGAGGCGCAGTTGGGGCGTGGCCACGAAGTTCGTGCGGGCATCCAAAAGCCGGCTGGCCGGGATGCGCACCTCTTTGACCCGCTCACGCAGGTAGTGGTACTGCACCTCGGCCTGCAGGTAGAACACGCGCAGGGGTCGCGGTGGATGCATGCCGAGAAAGGCTGCGCCTGCAGCCATATGGGTCAGCCAGGCCAGCAGAAAATCACTCTTGCCGACCTTGGGCGCGCCGCCGAAGACCAGCATCCCTGCGGGCGTGAGCACGCGCGGAGAGATGAGATCGGGCGGCAGCGGCGAGTCGTCATCCAGCAACGCACCCAGCGTGAAGGTCGGCAGTATGGGCGACGCCGCCTTGATCACCCGTCGCTCGCCCTGCGCAATGAACTCAGAGCAGTCGAATCCTTCGGCAACAGCATCGGCAGCGTCCCACTTGTCGGGCTTGTCCGATGGTGGCACCAGGATCGCAACGGAAGCACAGCCTGCCGCGACACAAGCGCGTGCCGCATTCTCGGCGTAGTCCCAGCCTGGCGAATCACGATCCGGCCAAATCAACACCGAGCGCCGAGCCAGGGGATACCATTCGGTCTTGTCGATCGGCGCCTTCGCGCCGTTCATCGCGGTGGTCGCCGCGATGCCGCAAGCAATCAAGGCATCAGCACACTTTTCGCCCTCGACCAAGACGACCAGCGAAGACTTGGTGATCGCCGGCAGGTTGTAAAGGGGTCGCGGATCAGGCGCCCGCCACATCCGAGCGCGCACATCCCAAGGGCGGTACTCCTTGCCAGTCGGCGGGTCGTAGCGGTACACGCAGGCGATCAGATCGCCATCTGGTGTCAGGTAGTCCCACTTTGCGGTGTAAGGACCAAGCTCATCGACGGCGACGGTGCGAACGGCGTGACGCGCCACGGACGGCGCAGGTGGGGCGATACCCAACCACTGGCGGAGTTCTGTCGCCAGTCTCGAGAAGTCGTGTCGGGCGGACAGGCCCTGGGAGCGTGCCCACAGGTCGATGACATCACCTCCCTCGTCGGTGGCAAAGTCCTTCCACAGACCGCGACGGGGACCTTCGAGCTCGACAACCAGACTCTTGCCGGGCGAGCCATCGGTATCGCCGACATAGAACTTGCCGCCCCGGATGCGACCTTGCGGGAACAGGTAGTGCAAGACCGCTTCCAGCCGATCCAGCAAGCCGGCGCGCAGTGCCTCCGTGTCACTGATGAGATCCTCGCGCGGTTCGGCGGCATCGTTGAAGTCCAGCCACACGATGTTGTTGCTCATCATGTCGCCCTCCAGCAGCGGTCCTGCCACGAGCAGAACTTGCACTCGACGTGGGTCGGCGTGGTCGCGTGGCGCGGCAGCATCTCACCGGACTCGGATGCCGAGATCACCCGGACGGCCCGATCCGACATGCGCTGCGCCAGTCCACCGTCAAACGGCACCAGCTCGAACCAGACCTCCTGGGAATCTTTGTTGACGGCGGTGAACAGCGCGGGATTGCGAGAGATGCCTGGAACAGTGGCCTCCATGTAGGCCTGGTAGATCGCCATCTGCGCGGCGTAGACGGGCTTTGAACGAGCGACCCCGTGCTTGACCGTGTCGCGCCAGGACTTGTCGTTCATGGTCTTGCATTCCCACAACGACGGGCACTTGAGTTCGAGATCGCTGGGGGCGGCGTTGATCACGCCATCGACATGGCCCTGGATTCGGCCGCCCGCCACCGAGAAGCCAAACTGGCCCCCGCTGGCTTTGCGCGTGTACAGATCGAATCCCGCCAAGCGCAACCAGCGAATGGCCACGTCTTCAAGGGCATGCCCCACTTCGAAGACACGCAGGATGCGGCCAGGAATCTCACGACCAGAATCAACTGGAGCTCTCAGGTACTCGTACTGGAGCGCCCGTTCACAGGCAACACCGAGCCTCGACGCACCGAGGTAGGTGCGTGGCGCCTGGCCCTCACGATCCTTGGCAAGTGCGGCATCGATCAGGTCGCTGATCTGTTCATGGACTTTGGGTCGGTGGTTGAAATCCAGCATCAGAACGGCACCCCCTTCGGAGATGTCTGGCCCTGGCGTGCCAGGCGTTCCTCCAGGAAGGCACGGTCCTTTGCGGCCATGATCTCGTGTTCTTCGATCATCTGGTCCTGGTACGCCGTGACCACGACGTCGATCAGTGCCAGCACCTCCTCTCGGGTGTAGTCCGCCAGTGGGCGCTCCATGCCGATCGAGCCCACGTACTCACCCAGCGGCGACAAGCACGCGCGCATCGCGGCCAGCTCCATGTCACTCGGATCGATCATGCGAGCCTCCGTCTTGGTCATCAGCAAGCAGAACGCATCCTGACAACGGCGCGAACAGAACACCCACTTGTCGGAATAGCGATTCGGGTCGCTCGGCTTGAGCCGAGGGTTGAACCAGCCGTAGCCCTTGGCCTTGCGGTAGCAGATCGCGCATCTCAAGCGGCCTCCCGATGGCCGTCGTTGGCCGAGACGACCAGCCGCTGAATCGACGACTTGTTGAACTGGAAGGCCAACAAGGCCGACGCCTGGTAGCGGGTCATGCCGAAGTCCGCACGCATCTGCTCAGGGATGTAGCGCAACTGCTTGTCGGTGGGCGGCTCGTTGAGCCAGCGCCGGGTCTTGTAGGCGGAGTCGGCGGACTCGTGGTCGTTGAGCCAGTCGTCGGCCTTGGCCATGCAGACCGTACGCTCGCCGACGGCCAGCAGCTGCGGCCGCAAATCCTTCCCGCCACCGATGGCGTGCCAGCGGCCATTGAGAAAGAAGATGCCGCCCCAAGCACTGAAGCCGGTCGCCATCAGTGCGTCGTCATGCCCGAACAGGTCGCACCAGCGGAAGTTGGAGCGCTTGAGCAGATCGATCTCGCTCATGACGAAGTCCGCCAGCACGCCCAGTTCCTGCGGCTCCCGCTCCCACACATGCCCACACAGCGGGCACTCCATGCAGGCCAGCGAAACGATGGCGCCGCAGTCTGGGCAGTCCTTGGTTGGCGCCTCACCTTCGCCCAGATGCCCGTCGAGGTTGATTTCCTGTTCGATCGACCCGTGCATCAGGCTGGCTGTGCCGAAGTCCAGCACGATGCACTCGGTCTTGATCACGCCCGGAAACTCCTCAGGGTCGACGGTCCGCAAACCACGACCGACCATCTGGATGAAGGTGGACTTGTAGGAGCTGGGTCGCAGCAGAACGACGCAGCTGGTGGGCGTGTAGTCGTAGCCTTCGGTGAGCACCGCCACGTTGACCACAATCTGGGCACGCCCAGTCTCGTAATCCGCGAGGCGCGCTTTGCGATCCGCATCGGACAGCTCGCCGTGGACGAGCACGGCGTGTACGCCTGCTTCGACAAACGCATCGCAGACGTTTTGCGCATGCGCGACCGTCGAGCAGAAGACGATGGTCTTGCGCGACGACGCGTTCGCCTTCCAGTGCTTGATCACCGCTTCCGTGATCAGCCGCTTGTCGAGAATGGATGCGACCTCATCCATGTCGAAGTCCATCGCGGTGCGACGGACATGGCGAAGTGCGTCCTGCACACCGACGTCGATCACGAAGGTGCGCGGCGGCACAAGGTGCCCGGCCGCGATCATCTCGCCCAGCGTGATTTGATCTGCGACGTTTGAGAAGACCTCGCGCAGGCCCTTGCCGTCACCGCGATTCGGCGTGGCAGTCAGACCGCAGATGCCAGCTCGAGGATTGCGGGCCAGCACCGAGTCAATGACTGCCCGGTAGGTCGGTGACGACGCATGGTGCGCCTCGTCGATCACGAGCAGATCCAAAGTGGGCATCTGGTCGAGATGGGCCTGACGCGACAGGGTCTGCACCATCGCGAACGTCGCCTGACCGCGCCAGGACTTCTCGTTGGCATCGAACACGGACGTGCTCATGCCAGGATTCACCCGCACAAACTTATCCCGGTTCTGGCCGGTCAGTTCAGTGCGGTGCGCAAGGATGCAGGCTTTCGCATCGGGCTCGGCCAACACCCTGCCAGTCACAGCCGACAGCATGATGGTCTTGCCTGACCCGGTGGGTGCAACAGCCAGTGTGTTCCCATGTTCGCCGAGCGCCGCAAGGGTGCGCTCCACCAGGAGGGATTGACGGGGACGGAGCATCATGATCGTGGTCCTCCGTCACTGCGCCCAACTGGGACGGCCCGGATTGGGTGCCCGACCGGTGGCCTGCGCATAGGCGTTGGGCGCGCTGGGCGTTTGGGCAGCGGGTGCCGGCTGGCGCGCGCCGCCCATCAGCGCCGCGTATTCCTTGTGATCCGGCGTGATGGCCGCCTTGATGACGCTCTTGTCCTGGCCGTTTTGGTCCTTCTCCCAGTCGACCTTGCCCATGAACTCGATGCCATCGAGATCTGCGAATCCGCCAATGCGGCGCGCGTTCTGCGCGGCAGGACTGTTGTCGCCGGGATGAACCCCACGCGCGGAGTTGAGGATCGCCTTGATGAAGGTGCGACCCATGTTGGCCCACTCCGGCCCCTTGGCGCTGTACAAGCCGATCAACGACCACATCTTGCGACGGGCGAACTCACCCTCCATCACGACGAACTCGCAGTTCAGGTAGACCGAGCCGGTGTTGTCGTTACGGGTGGCGTAGCCGCCAGTCCATCCTTGGGACGCGTCATCGAAGCCACCCGGGCGGATGGTCATGCGGACGCGGACCAACGTGCCCTTGGGGATCAGGTCATAGGACGTCTGTTCGGATGCGGAATTGAAATCGAAGTAGGTCATGATCATGACTCCTGAGTCGAAGTGGATTCGGGGGTGGAAGCGGGACTGGGACGAGCGAAATCGAGTCGCTCGATGGCGGGCTTGGCCGGGCCGGCGATCTTTTCCATGAGGCGGCCGAGATGGGGCTCCTCGATGGCATCAAGCCGACCGGAACGGTCCTTCGCCGGGTAGTTCCATGGGTTCAGCGTGTGGCAGACGAATGCCCTGTACCCACTGCCGTCGTCGGCCTTGAGTTCGGCCAAGGTCACGACCTCGTCGACGATCCCGGGCAACTCGAGCCCGGTCTTGGATCCGTCGATCTGCAGTGAGAAGACCCGGCGGTTGAAGTCGTCCAGGGCCTCATTCAGGATGCCGACGAACCACACGTTCTTGCGGCGCGTGTGTTGCAAGTGCGTGAGCCAGCCGATCATTTCCTGGCCCATCAGCCCGTAGGCGCCACGGCTGTCGGGCTTGCCGGTCTTCTCCGAGTAGGCTTGCGGCTGCCCCTTGCACCATTGCAGGCACAGACGTCCAGCCACGGTGATCGAGTCGACGAAGACGGTCTCGTACTTGTCCAGGACCGATGGATCGCCAAAGCGCGCGCGCACGGCATCGAAGTGGGCCTGGCTGTAGGGCTGGTCTTCGCGCAGTGCCGGGTTCGGGCCACCGATGAAGACCGCGAAGTCACGGCACTCCTGCCAAGTGCGGGGCCGGATCGTGTCGCCTGCCCAACCTTCGACCGCGAGATCGCCAGCCTCAAGGTCGAAGAACAGCGTGGCCGTGGGCTTCAGCGTCCAGAGTTGCGAGGTCTTGCCGATGCCGCTCTTGCCAACGAGCACGCCCTTTACCCCACGGCGCTCGGCGAAGCGTTGGTCGGCGGTGATGATGGGCAGGCTCATTTCTGGCCCCCTTCACCGGCCAGATCGGCGAATGCAGCCGCCACCGTGGTGACGCCCAGAGCGCCGCGCTTGCGGGCCAGGTCGTAGAGATCGCGTAGGCCCTGCAAGCGACGGTGGTGCACGCGGGACTCGGCCTCCATGCCCAGAATCGCAAAGGCCAGGTCGTCGACGGTCGCGTCCTCCAGCGGGCGGACCACTTCATCGGCTCGATTGCCATCGAGCGCTGGGATGCGAATCGTCTCCGGCAGATCCCGCAGGTACATCTCGGACTTTTTGCGCAGCAGCTCGATCAACGTGGATTTGGTTTGCATGGTGATCACTCCTGTATCAGTGCAAGGCGGAACCCGGGCTTGCCGGTCTTGAGCGTTCGCGCCGGGGCAAACGCGCTCTTCAGCGTCTCGGGCCACGCGTTGAACTTGGCCTCGGAGATGCGGTAGCTGATCTCGACGTACTCGGTGGGGTCTTCGCCGTTGGCGGCGATGCGGCGGGTGATGTCGTTCAGCTTGGCCTGGTCCCACTCGACCTTCTTGGGCAGGTCGGCCGTGACACGGACCTGGCCGTCGTCGAAGTGCACGACGCCGGTGTCCTTGCCGGCCGCCAGACGCAGTTGGTGAGCACGCTGGGCGTACCGCAGATCCAGAGCGCGGTCGACGTGCTCGACGATGGCCTTGGCGGCTGCCAGCAGATCGGCTGCATCGTTCTTCAGTTGGAAGATCGACTCGCTGGACCGCTGCGCAAGTTCGCCGGCTGGTGTGGCCAGCACTTGATCGGGGGTGAGGTGGCTCATGCCGCACCTCCCGCATCGACCCGCTCGGACGTGCTCTTGCGCAGGCTGTCGGACTCGAAGGCCTCGACGTCCTCAAGGCGGTAGAGAACGCGCCCCTGCAGCTTCAGAAAGACCGGACCGATTCCTTCGGACCGCCAGCGTTCCAGAGTGGCTTCGCTGACGTCCCAACGGTCCGCCAGTTGGCGTTGGTTGAGGTGTTTGACACTCACGTTTTTCTCCTTTCGGGTAGTTGCGAAAACGTGAGGTCATCTTCAAATCCGGCGTGTACGGGCGTCCGCCACCGCCATGTACGGGCTGATGTGCGGGCTCAGCTACAGCGCGAGATAGCGAGCCGCAGAGAGCAAAAAACCGCCCGAAGGCGGTTGTGCGTGGTGCGTCCGACTGATGCTGGTCAGTCCAGATTGAATCCGTACTTGCCGTTGCCATCGCCAGCGATGTAGTCCTCCCAGATCAGGTTGCCGCTGAAGATGTTTTGGATGCGCTGGCTACGTCCGGATTTCTTCGGCCCGTACACGGCATCCAGAATTTCACGGGCGGGTACCCAGTGCCGCCCGTTTTCGAACTGCTCGAACAGATGGCTGACCACGGCGATTTGCCTCGCGCCCTTGATTGGCCAGGGCTTGTCGGACTTGGTGGCGATGACCAGCGTGTTGGAGTACCTGTCGAAGCGGACCGGCAGAGACTTCTCCACCTTGGTACCGGCCGGCGCCAGCAGCAGCCGGTGGATCAGGTCAATGTCGACGTACGGCTTGATGGCATGATCGACCAGTGCGCTCGCGATTGGGACAATGCGGTAGGCACGGGGCGGCATAACGATGGCGGGGAGATCCTGGCCGGTGGTGAAGATCAACCCCTGATCAGGAAGCGGCGGAGCACGGAAATGCTCGAAGACTTTTTCGGTCGATGACGAGAGTCCCCGGACGACCCAAGCGTCGACCTGCGCGTGGGCAATGCGCATCTTGCCGAGGCGCCACAGGACACCATCGATCGTCGGCGCCGTGATGCCGCTTCGTTGCGCCTGGGGAACGCCGAGCAGGTCTGCCAAGTACGTGAGCAGCTTCACTGCATCGACCGCGTGGACGGCGACCAGATCAGCAGAGACATACTTGGTGCGGAATGTCTCGGGGCAACGGTAGCGATACCGACCCGGGTCATCGTCTTCCTCGATGTCGACCGGGACACGATCATCGCCAAGGGGTGCCGGATAGCTGCCTGCATAGCCGATACGTTCGGTCCACGCCGCCAGGTCGCTGTCGGACAGCGCCCCACAGCGCCACAGATCCCAGCCGGGCACGCCGCGCAGGCGCTGACCGTCGCCATTGGCAACGGCGTGGATCGATCGTTCGAAGAGATCGATCAGCTCAAGCAGCGAACGCGTCGACAGGATCTTCTCCGACACCATCAATCTCCTTCACCAATTGCCACTTGGCCAGCAGGCGGTCGCACAGGGCGCGGTCCTTTTCGCGCTTGGTCTTGATGTTGCACTTGTTGTCATCCCGCAGGATCACGGCGATCGTGCGTGCACGTTCCTTGCCGACCTTCTTGATGCGGATCGACAGTTTCGCGTAGTTGATGTGGTGGTTGCGGAAATCGAACGACAAGGAGATCAGGGAGCGTGCTGCGGTGTAGATGTCGTCGACGTCCTTGGCCGAGACCTTCACCTGCAAGGATCGGTGGTTCACCGTCGTGTAGCCGAGTTCGATCACCTTGACCGATGCCACGTCCTCACCGCTCAGATCAAAGCTGCGGGGCGCAGCGAGGCTCTGGTAGTCGTACTGCTTGAGCGGGATCTTGTCGCCGGTGATGGGCGACTTCAGCAGCGAGTCCGCCACGATGCGCGCCAGCGCCTCGCGGCCGTCGGTGTCTTTCGACAAGACCTCCAGGTGGCCATTGGCGGGCTCGTAGGTGATGTGCGACGAAACAGCCCGGATCACCTCCTGCGGCACCAGTTCGCTGGCCTGTACACGATCAATGATCTCGGGCGGGCGGTTGTGATGGACGCTGACTTGGTACAGATCGACCTCTTCGCCGGTGAGGGTGTCGGGACGCAGCCGCTTGAAGACCTGAACCGCAACCGTATCCGCTGCACAGCCAAGCTGCTGGGCGACTGCCAGGTGGAAGGCCAGCCGAGCTGCCGCGTCATCCAGGACCGTCAGATCCTTGGGCGCGACATAGCCCGAATAGCAGGACGCGCTCTGACGGAAGACATCCGCCTGGCGGGCGTTCAACGCCTCCTCGAAGAGTGCGGGCGCATTGAGGTACAGCCACAGCGCACGTTCGTACTGGTTCGGGATGGCTGCAAACGCGGCCTTGGCATCGTCGCCGACGATGTCCTGACTGATGCCATCGATGACGTCCTGCCCGGCGCCGTCCGAGAGCAGCACGATGCGCTCCGCCACTTCCTCGATCTCCCGCCGCGCGCTCACATCCAAGGCCGACAGAACTTGCTCCATGACAGCGCGCTGCTCTTGCTTGCCCTGCTTCTTGTCCAGATCCGGCATCGCCAGACTGAACTCCACCACCATGAATTCACGGAACACCGCTGGCGGCAGGTGGCCAAGCAGCTTGGACAGGTTCTCGGCATCGTTCATTGACATTCCCCTTCGCAAGGTGTTGATCGGGTTGGCACCAGCCCGAGCCGCCCCGCATTGTTCTCGGGGGGTGCAGACCGTTTTCGTTCGGCGCACCGAACGCTGCGAATTATTTCTGGCCGGATAGGGGTTTGTCAAGCAGATACGTTTTCGTTCGGTAGGATGGTATTATTTTCGGCTTGGAGCAGACCACTTAGGAGCAATCGGTGCCATCCCCCCTGGGCGACAAAATCCGCGCTCTGCGGAAGCAGAAGAAGCTCAGCCTTGAACAACTGGCGGAGCTGACCGATTCCAGCAAGAGCTACATCTGGGAGCTGGAGAACAAGGACGACCCGAAACCGTCGGCCGACAAGATCGGCAAGATTGCGTCGGTGCTCGAAGTCACGACCGAGTTTCTGCTCACCGAATCGACAGCATCCCCTGGCGAAGAGGTCATCGACGAGGCCTTCTTCCGCAAGTACAAGAGCATGCCGGACGACACCAAGAAGCGGCTGCGCAAGATCCTCGACGCATGGGATGACGACGAGTGACCGAACGCAAGCAACCGATGGCGCAGGCCAACCGCATCTCGTCCATGCTCAACATGGTGCTGGGATCGAACCGCTTTCCGGTCAAGGTCGATGAGGTCGCGCTGGAGTATTCTCGGCAGTGCTTTGCCGACTCGCCCGTGGACAAGGTTCAGGGCGAGGATTTGGATGGCTTGGAGGGCCTGCTCGCCGCCAACAAGGCCCGGTCGAAGTGGTTGATCGTCTACAACAGCGCGGTCCGGTCCGAGGGTCGCAAGCGCTTCACGATTGCGCACGAGTTCGGTCACTACATCCTGCACCGCCACGACCAGGATCGGTTCGAGTGCGGTGACGACGACATCGAGACGGGTGACGGCAACGAGCGGGACATCGAAACCGAGGCTGACAAGTTCGCGTCGACGTTGCTGATGCCACTGGACGATTTCCGGAAACAAGTCGATGGCCAACCCGTCAGCTTCGAGTTGCTGGGTCACTGCGCCGAACGCTATGGCGTATCGCTGACGGCCGCCGCACTGCGGTGGACGGAGATCGCCGAGAAGCGCGCCGTCCTCGTGGCAAGCCGTGACGACCATCTCCTTTGGTCAAAGTCGAACCAGGCCGCATTCAAGTCCGGCGCCTACTTCGCGACGCGCAAGAACACCATCGAACTGCCGCAGGACGCTTTGGCGCACAGCAACAACCTCTTGGATGTGAGTGCTCAGACCCAATCGACGCGTGCGCAGACTTGGTTTCCGCGCGAGCCAGCGTCCATGCCTCTGACCGAAATGACCAGGGTCGCGGGCCAATACGACTACTCGCTGACGCTGCTGTTGATGCCGGACGCTGAGTGGCAGCGGCTACAGCATGACGATGGCGAGCCCGAGGAGGACACCTTCGATCGGTTCATCCGAAACGGCCAGCACCCCGTTCGGTAGTTCATGGACGATCAATCATGACCACGCACAAGTGGCAATTCAGCGCCCGCTTCCGCCGTCACGCCTTCGGCTGGCGATCAGACACGCCGATCCAGCGCATCAAGGAAGCGCTCGCTGAAATCAAGGCAGTCGCACGCAAGGAGCCGGTGCTCGCCGCCGAGGGCGCTGTGACTTTGCTGGAGAAGTTGTCGCCAGCGCTGGAGCAGGTCGACAGCTCTTCCGGAGCCCTGGGCACCGCAGTGAACCGGGCCATCGACACCCTGGTGCCCATCATCGCCAAGGCGGATGTCGATCCGCGCGTTCGACAGCGTTGGCTTGAACGCCTGTGGCAGGCCTTGCAAGACGACGACATCCCCTACATCGAATCCCTCGGAGAGCATTGGGGCGAGCTGTGCGTCACGCCGGAACTGGCGATGGTGTGGGTCGATGAATTCCTGCCTCTTGTCGAACACGTCTGGAGCTCCCGATCCACCGGCCACGGGTTCTTCAAGGGGACCAGCGCATGCCTTGCATCGCTGTATGCCGCTGGCCGCCACGATCAACTGCTCGCGCTGCTGGAGCGGGCGCCATTCAAGTGGTGGCATGACCGCCAGTGGGGCGTCAAAGCACTTGCGGCGATGGGCAAGAAGGCTGAGGCCGTACGTTATGCCGAGCAATCGCGCGGTCTGAACGACCCCGGCTGGCTGATCGCCGAGGCCTGCGAGGCCATCCTGCTGTCGTCGGGCTTGGCCGAAGATGCTTACCGCCGCTACGCGATCGAAGCCAACCAGGGCACGACCAACTTGGCGACATTTCGTGCCATCGCCAAGAAGTATCCGAATACGCCGCCAGAGCAGATCCTGCGCGACTTGGTTGCCAGTACCCCCGGCGCTGAAGGCAAATGGTTCGCGGCTGCGAAAGATGCCGGACTGTTCAACGTCGCCATCGACCTGGCGACCACCAGCCCAACCGATCCACGCACGCTGGCCCGCGCGGCCAGAGACTTTGCCGAGAGCCAGCCTGAGTTTGCGGTCGCTGCCGGCCTCGCTTCACTGCGTTGGATCTCACTCGGCCACGGCTACGACATCACCGGCGCCGATGTGCTTGACGCCTATTCGGGCGTGATGCAAGCGGCATCAAAGGCGGGCGTGGATGCCCACCAGATCAAGACTCGGATCAGGGATCTGCTGGCCTCAACGCCCACCGGCAACCAGCTCATGAAGGCCGTCCTGGCCCATCACCTGACGACCTGATTGGGTCGCGTTTTCGCAGGAGCCAGCGCCAGCACGCAGGCGCTCGAAACTCCCTCATGGTGTCGGTGAGGGTTCATCCGGAGAATTTCGCTATTCAAGCGAGTTTGATGGACAGGACCGATACCGATGCATGAAATCAATCAAGTACCCCCCGACCGGATGTCCCCCGAGCAGCGTCGGCGCGAGATCGCGTCGTTGCTCGCAAATGGACTCGTCCGCCTTCGCAGCGCCGACTCTCGCCCGTCCGCAAGACGGGCTTCGGAGAGCGAGTTTGAGCTTGGCTTTTCCCGCCACCAGCGCGTTCATTCAGACCCCGCCAACAACGCAGAAACGGAGTCCTGATGAGCACGCCCGCCAAGATCAACACCGACAAGTTCTCTGCGCCACCATCGGTGGCCTCACAGATTGCGCGATTGCCCGAGCTACCCATGCCGGAAATCAAAGCGCTCTGGCAGAGGCTCTTCGGTGACGACACGCCCACCCACAACCGCCAATTTCTGGAGCGGCGCATTGCCTACCGCCTGCAAGAGGTGGAGTTTCGCAAGGTCGACGCCAACCTGCTAGAGCGCAACAAACGCCGCATCGCATCCTTGGTCGAGACCGGCAAGGTGAAGAAGCGCGACCGTGACTACCGGCCAGCAGCAGGCACTGTGCTCACCCGCGAGTACCAGGGTGTCGAGCACCGCGTCATCGTGACCCAGGATGGCCAGTACGACTTCCAGGGCCGGATGTACCCGAGTCTGTCGATGATCGCCCGCGAGATCACCGGCACGCGGTGGTCAGGGCCTCTGTTCTTCGGGCTCAAAGCACCAGCCACTCCCAAGACAGCGGCGAAGAAGGGAGCCCGGCGATGAGCGAAATTCTGAAGCGCCGCATGCGCTGCGCGGTCTACACGCGCAAGTCCACCGACGAAGGGCTGGACCAGGAATACAACTCGATCGACGCCCAGCGCGATGCGGGGCATGCCTACATCGCCAGCCAGCGCGCCGAGGGTTGGATTCCGGTCGGAGACGACTACGACGACCCGGCCTTCTCGGGCGGCAACATGGAACGCCCAGCGCTGCGACGTTTGATGGCCGACATCGAGGCCGGCAAGATCGATGTGGTCGTCATCTACAAGATCGACCGCCTGACGCGCAGCCTCGCGGACTTCTCCAAGATGGTCGAGGTGTTCGAGCGCTATGGCGTGTCGTTCGTGTCGGTCACCCAGCAATTCAACACCACCACGTCGATGGGGCGGCTGATGTTGAACATCCTGCTGTCCTTCGCACAGTTCGAGCGCGAGGTCACCGGCGAGCGCATCCGCGACAAGATCGCCGCCAGTAAGCGCAAGGGCATGTGGATGGGCGGCGTGCCTCCCCTCGGTTACGACGTCGAGAACCGCCGACTGGTGCCCAACGAACGCGAGGCCAAGCTCATCCGGCACATCTTCCAGCGCTTCGTTGAACTGGGCTCCAGCACGATGCTGTTCAAGGAGCTGAAGCTCGACGGCGTGACGTCCAAGGCGTGGACCACGCAGGACGGCAAGACCCGAGACGGCAAGCCGATCGACAAGGGGCTGATCTACAAGCTGCTCAACAACCGGACCTACCTCGGTGAACTGCGCCACAAGGAGCAGTGGTACCAGGCCGAGCATCCACCGATCATCGACCGAGAGTTGTGGGACAAGGTGCACGCCATCCTCGCCACCAACGGTCGGGTTCGCGGCAACGCCACCCGGGCGACGGTGCCGTACCTGCTCAAGGGCATCGTGTTCGGCAACGACGGTCGCGCCTTGTCGCCGTTTCACACCACCAAGAAGAACGGTCGCCGCTACCGCTACTACGTGCCGCAGCGCGAGAACAAGGAGCACGCGGGCGCGTCTGGGCTGCCACGGCTGCCGGCTGCAGAGCTTGAGTCCGCCGTGCTGGACCAACTGCGCGCAGTCCTGCGATCGCCGGATCTCCTGGGTGAGGTCCTGCCACGCGCGATCGAGCTCGACCCCAGCCTCGACGAGGCCAAGGTCACCGTCGCCATGACGCGGCTCGACACCATATGGGACCAGCTCTTTCCAACCGAGCAGACGCGCATCGTCAAGCTGCTGGTCGAGAAGGTGATCGTGTCGCCCAACGACCTGGAGGTTCGACTGCGCGCCAACGGCATCGAGCGCCTGGTGCTGGAACTGCAGCCTGCGGGCGCGACCCACCCCGAGGAGGCATTGGCATGAGCGAGATCCGCATCCAGAGGACGGGCGAGCCCGACGTCATCGAGGCCAGCGATGGGCGGCTGACCTTGTCGGTGCCGATCCAGATCAAGCGGCGCAGCGGGCGCAAGCTGGTTACGTTGCCGAACGGCGAAACTGCCAAGACCAGACCGTGGGATACGGCGGCCACGCCGCTGCAATTGGCGCTGGCCAGAGGTCACCGCTGGCTGGCCATGCTGGAGTCGGGCGAGGTCAAGTCGCTCAAGGAGATTGCCACCCTGGAGGGGGTCGACAACAGTTACGTCAGCCGGATGGTCAACTTGACCACGTTGGCGCCGGACATCGTTGCCGCCATCCTCGATGACGCCATGCCGAACCACGTCACGCTGTTTGATCTGGCGGTCAATCCGCCGGCGCTGTGGGAACAGCAAGGAGAGCGGCTCAGAGCCGTTGAATGACTGGTAGACCCTGAGCTGCCCCTTGCGGCCTTGAGCTCAACGACAGCTGTGCTGCGGGAGCGGCCGGTGACCGCCTCGCCCTTGTACTCGCTCTCTCGGTCACATAGCCGTCATCGGTGGTGATATTGGTCCCGAGTATCCCCAATACCTTGAGCAGCATGCCCCTTCTTACCCCGCCCGGTTTTTGAGCGCGGGAATTCTGCCCGGTGAGCGCGGCGCTTGAGTAGCGGCAGAGCGGCGTGGGGGCACTTAGTCTGTTTCCCCGCTAAACCGCGTGAAGCGAAGCCGCTGAGCCCCCATGTGGGGATGCCAAGCGACTTTGAGTCCCTCGCGATGTTGTCCCGGCAGGGCATACATCACGTTCACCGCTAAGTCACCCACGTGGTATAGCCACGTGGCAAACGCTACCTTGCGTTCCAGCTGCGCCGTATGAACGTCGGACCCGCCTGCCATGACGACCGGCAGCGGCAGATGGCCAAAGGCGAGGTAAAGGTGCGGATGCGGGCGACCGCTCGTAATAGCTTCGCTGAAAGGCGCGATGTCGATGGGTATTCCGCCTTCGATCACCAGGCAACCGAACAGCTTCGTGAAGTACAGGTGCACGAAGCGCATCGCGCGCCGCGTGTCGTAGGGAAATAGCCAGTTGGCGCGGAACGAGCCTCTGGCCAGCAACCTTGGCACTGCCGCGCGCAGATCCCCCGAGCAAAGCTCCCAGGCGTAGTCATATGGCTGAGTGCGCGCGCTGTTGCAGGTCAGGCAGATGCGATGCGCGAATTTCAGCGTGTCCGACTTCAAGCTGCCGACGCGGATGTTGCGGCGTCTGGGCATTCCGGGGCGGTCACTGGCATGAAAATAGAGGGGATAGCGCTGAGAGGGCTTGCCGAACAGCGCCTTCAGGTCAGATGCCTTGGCGAGATGCTCGCGCGTTGCGGCCTCTTCCGCACCACAAATCCAGCATTTCATGGTCACCTTCCTCCGCCTACCGATGCCAAAAAACAACCGCTTGATTCGTCCGCGCGTAACTCGTTGATATATAGCGATGTTAAACGCGGACTTTGCGGACTTCAGGCCACTTCAGGATGGCGGGGTCGGAGAGAAAAATGGCCTGGAGAGAGTAAAAACAGCCATTTTCAAGTGCCCTGGCCAAACATCGAAGTCCGCAGGAATCCGCGTGAACCCTCGCTAACACGCGGGAGTTCAAGAAAAATGCCCAACTGCATACACAGTTGGGCATAAATATTGGTGGAGCCGGGGGGAATTGAACCCCCGTCCGCAAATACTCCACAGCAGGATCTACGTGCTTAGTAACGCCATTTGGCTTTAACCCCTATGACGCGGGTGTACGCGCTTCATTTGGGGCGATCCACTGAGTTTAGGGCTGAATCGCGTGGCGAAATTCAACTCGAGCCAATGTGTATGACCTCGCAGGTGTTGCCACCCCGGCCCATCGGCCAACCGTTGCGAGGCTCACCGGTGTTAAGCGGCGAGGGCGTACGAAGAATCGTTCGCAGTTACTTTGTTTCCAGTGGTTTATCGAGCGTACTGGGGCTCGGCATGCACCTGTCTGTTTTGCTATCCACGTCGAAACCGGGTCGGCCCCATGGAACGCTGATTGTACGGCGAGACCATGTTTTGTTTCGCCGCTGTCAGGACATGAGGTCGAGCGTGAGCAATTCAAGGGGGTGATAGATGACCGCATCTGCGTCCCAACTTTCTGGGGCGCTGGGGCCACAGTAGCCGTAGGCTGCGGCGATGGCGCGCATTCCAGCGGCTTGGGCGGATTGCATGTCTCGAAGGTCATCGCCGACGTAGATGCAGCTTGCAGGGTCGATGCGAAGCGCTTGGGCGGCGTACAGCAGGGGATCGGGTGCGGGTTTGGGGCGTGCGGCGGTATCGCCGCTGACCACGCATCCGGGAGGGTGCGGCCAGGGGAGTTGGGTGACCAGGGGCTGGGTATAGGTGCTGAGTTTGTTGGTGACAATGCCCCAGGGCAGGGCGAGTTGATGCAGGCGTTCGAGCAGTGGGACGACGCCGTCGAACAGGGTGGTGCGCACACGGATCGCCTCGAGGTAATAAGCGAGGAAGGTTTCTTTCAATGTGTCGTACCGAGCCTCTTCGGGCGTGACCTGCATCCCTACGGCGAGCAGGCCGCGCGCGCCGTGAGAAGCCATGGGGCGCAGGTGTTCCAGCGGCAATTCCGGCAGGTGATGGTCTCTGCGCACGCGGTTGAGCGCAGCGGCCAGGTCGGGGGCAGTATCCGCCAGCGTGCCGTCAAGGTCGAATAGGCAGGCGCGGACAGGGCGGGCGTGCGACATCAGAGCGGGCGGCGCAAGGCCATGAGATAGTTGACGCTGGTGTCGCGAGTGATGCGGAAGCGCTGGGTGAGAGGCTGAAATTCGAGCCCGGCAATGTCGGCGGTTTCAAGACCGCAGCGTCGGCCCATGGCGGAAATTTCGGAAGGCTGGAGAAACTTGGCGTAGTCGTGCGTGCCTTTGGGGAGGAGCCGCAGCAGGTATTCGGCCCCGAGAATGGCGAACAGATAAGCCTTGGCGTTGCGATTGAGGGTCGAGACAAAAACCCATCCGCCGGGACGCACCAAGGCGGCGCTGGCTTGGATGATGGACGCCGGATCGGGGACGTGCTCGAGCATTTCCATGCAGGTGACGACGTCGAATTGTCCGGCGGCCTCGGTGGCAAGGCGCTCGGCACTGACGAGGCGGTAATTGATATCGAGTTGGGCATCGAGCGCGTGTAGGCGCGCGACTTGCAGCGAGGCATCGGCAAGGTCGATGCCGGTCACCTTGGCGCCTGCCGCTGCCATCGACTCCGAGAGAATACCGCCCCCGCAGCCGATGTCCACAACGGCTTTTCCGCCCAGGCCGACATGGTCTTGAATCCACCGTAGGCGGTGCGGATTGAGCAGGTGCAAGGGGCGAAACTCGCCGTGTTCATCCCACCAGCGATGGGCGAGGACACTGAATTTGTCGATTTCTTCAGCTTCGACGTTGTGGTCTGTCGGGGTCATGGGCGGCACCTGAATCGGCGCGTCATTGAAACTTGATCAGCCTGTAATAAAGCATGCCGAGAAGTTCGTGTACGACGCGTGTGGTCTTGTCCAGCGCGCTGATCTGCGGGTTCAGCATGTCCAGCGCCTGAATCGGAATGGCTTCGTAGTCTACCGGCCAGGCGCAGATTGAAACCTGCTCATGGGCAAAAGCCATCATCGCGCGTGGCATGTGGTCTGCGGAGGTGACCAGGTAGCGGCGGCCGACCGGAAACTGGAGGATGCGCTCTCGCGTATTGACGGCCGTCTGAAAGGTCGTTCGAGATGCTGTGTCCAGGATCATTCGGCTGGCCGGAAAGCCGAGTTGCACAGCCAGCGCACCCATCAAGTTGGCTTCGCGTACCGTTCTGCCCCATCCGCCGGAGATGAGCAGCGTGCTGTCGGGGGTGCGCTGCGCCAGTTGTACGGCAGCGAGCAGACGTTTCAAACTCGCGGTTTTCAAGGCCGAGAAGTCTTGCGCGTGCATGGGGTTGCCGTCTATTCCGCCCGCGAGCACGACGAATAGCGTCCCCGGTGGGGGCGGGGAGCAGATTTTCTCCTGCGTCGCCTTTCGTTCCAGTGCGCCTAGAGCAAGATTGGCAAAGAGGGGCATGCTGGCCAAGAGGAACAGCACGGTAATGGCATAGGTCAGAAACCGGGTGAAAAACCGGTGCGAGCGCCAGGTGACAAACAGGGAAAGAAAGACCAGGCCGCAAGCGGTCAGCCCGACGGGAGACAGCAGGAGTTCGAGGGTGAGCTTCAACGGCGTCAGGACAGGGCCACAGAGGCCGTGGAGGGGGAGGTCATTCCAGCCCAGTCAAGGTAAACCTTTTCGTCCCCGTCCACCCAGACGTGGCGTGAAAAAAGACGTTCCGCGCGTTGGCGCCCGGCGCGGCCCATGGCGGCCACCGTGTCTCGCTCGCTGAGGGTGAGCATTTTTGCAGCCAGATCGTCGACGTCTGCCGCGGTGAACAGCAAGCCGGTGACGCCGTCTTCGACCACTTCGCCGCAGCCGCCGATGCGCGGCGCAATCACGCAGCGGCCGGCCGCCATGGCTTCACGCGCGGACAGCGGGAATGACTCGCGCGTTGAGGACAGCACAAAGACGTCGAGCAGGGCGAGGTGGGAGGGAATGTCGCGCTGCATGCCGGCGAAAATCACAGTGTTCTGCAAGCCGAGGCGGGCGACCTGCGCCTTGGTTTGATCAAGTAGCGGCCCGTCACCCACGATCAGCAGGCGGGTTTCGGGTTTGCGCTGCACGACTTTGGCGAAGGCATCGACCAGATAGTTGTGGCCCTTTTCTTCGGACAGGCGGGCCACGATGCCGAATATCAGATGCTTGCCCGGTTCCAGCCCATACTGGCGGGCGAAATCGGCGGTTCGGGTGGCCGTGGAAAATCGATCGAGATCGATGCCGCTGTGAATGACGGTGGACTGCTCGGGGGGCAGGCCGTTGGCGAGCAGGCGGTTGCGCTCGTAGTTCGACTCGAAAATGATGAAGTCCGCGCTTTGCCGCAGGATGCGACCTGCCCACTTGAAATTCTTGGGATTGTGAATGTTGTGGATGGTGGTCACGATGGGCACGCGGCGAGACGTGCTCGCGACCCGGTAGCCGTAGGGGGTGAGTCGCAGTGCGGCGTAGGCCACCATGGAAGAGCGCACCGATTGCGGCGCGACGAGTTCGATGCCCTCGCGCTTGACGACCTCTCGCAGCTGTTTGAGGGCTCGAACGAACTGCGAGGCTGCGCTGAAATGAAAGTCGATATCGATATGAATGGCACCTTTGCCGATCAGCTCTTTGAGCAGCACGCCGTCTGTGGTGGCCACATACACGATATGGCCCCTGGCGGTGAGGTCTTCCGTCAGGGTCAGCACGTCGGACTGCACGCCGCCGATGCCGAAGGGCTCAGTCATCAAGTACAGGATTTTCATAGCGTTGTGGCCTCGAACGAGGCGCTGGGTTTGAGGTGTTTCTGAGCGAATCGGCGGGTGCGACGCGCATGCAGCAGGCGATGAATCGGATCGAATGCGCCAGCGATTTTCAGGCGGAATTGCGACACATCATCGCGGTCGGTGATTTCGGTGCGTTTGAGCTGGAACAGATCGGCATCACGCCGATTGACCCCCGGCGCCACGCTGACGGCAGCGGCATAACCGGCTTGTCGCACCAGTTGAAGTTCGCGCGGGCTCAAATCGCCCGAGGGGTAACAGAAATACTGAACGGGTTGCTGCAGATGGGCGGCGATTTCGCTTCGGCTGGTAGCGATTTCCTGTTGCGCCAGCGCATCGCTGATGGTTGGCAGGTAGGGGTGGGTGCGGGTGTGCGAGCCGATGGTGATACCGGGAGACCGGGCGAGGGCAATCACTTCGTCCCAGTTGAGGTGCAGCCGCTCGGTCGGCTGACTGCCGTAGCGGGGGTGGCTGAGCGCCTGATCGCAGAACTGGGTGGTCACAAAAATAGTCGCCGGAATACGATAGCGCTGCAGGATGGGCAAGGCCTCGGTCAGGTTGTCGAGATAGCCGTCGTCGAAGGTCACGGCGAACAGCGGTTTGCGCAAGGGCCCGGCCTGAATCGCCCGCAACCCGTCTTCGAGGCTGACCACTTTGTGCGAAGACAACTCTTGCATCTGCTGGGCAAAACGCGCGGGCGATACTGTGAGTTGGTCATAGGCGGCCAAATGCGCGACACGGTGATACATCAGCACGCGAAGACCCGGGCTCAGGGTGTTGCGAAGCTGGGCGTAAGGCAGCAAGGCAGTGGCAAGCAGACGGCGCATGATTTACTCCGCAGGGGCGACTCGCGCCGGTTGAGGCTCTGACGACAGGCCCAGCGCTTGCTGATGGAGACGGTTGTAGGCCGCGGCGGTTCGCGACACGTCGAAACGCGCGATCACGGTTTCCCGTGCCCGCTGTCCCAGACGGGCGCGCAAAGCAGGGTCTTGCAGCAAGTCGTCCAGGCGTTTGGCAAATTGCGGCACGTCGCGCGGCTCGACCACCAGGCCATTATCCCCGTCGATGACGACATCGGGAATGCCGCCCACTCGGGTACACAGAACCGCCTTGGAACTCGCCATCGCCTCCAGCAGGGCAATGGGCAAACCCTCCCAATGCGAGGACATCACGAACACATCCATGGCCGCCACCAGGCGGGGCACATCGGTTCGCATGCCGGTGAAAATCACACAGTCTTCCAGCCCGAGAGCCTTGACCTGCTGCTTGAGCGTGTCTTGAAGGTCGCCCGTGCCGATCACCAGGCAATTCAATTGTTTGTCACGCACCTGGGGAAGTTCGGTCAGCGCACGGAACAGATCACCGTGTGCCTTTTGTTCGTGCAAGCGGCCCACGATGCCGATCAGGGGGCGATCTTCTGGAAGCCCGAATTCACTTCGGACGCCCGCTCCCGAAAAGCTGGAGAATTTCTGCAGGTCAATGCCATTCGGAATGGAGACCAGCTTGTCGGCGGGTATTTTGTCGCGTGAGGCCAGCGTTTGCGTGACCTCTTCACTGCAACCGACTACAGCGGTACTCAATCGCGCGAACAAACGGTCGATCAGCTTGCGGCCCGACCCTTTCCACGGGTTGACGATGTTGTGCACAGTCGAAAACACCGCCGGAACGCCGGCCAAGCGCGCAGCCAGACGGCCATAAGTATCGGCGGTGAACAGATGTGTATGCACGACCGCAACACGTTCGCGCCCAAGCCACGAAGCCACGCGGAAGACCAAGCCAAAATCCAGCTTGCCTTTGCGGCCAAAGATCACGACTGGAACGCCGAGTTTTTCAAACTCCTGTTCTAGAGGGCCTCCCTTGATCAGGCAGACGATGGTGTAGCGGTAGCCCGGTATGCGCAGGCGCATCAAATCGACCAGCAGCATTTCCGCACCGTCGCGCGGCAGTTCGTCGATCATGTGGACGATGTGCTGAGAGGTTTTATCGCGGTTATCCATTTCTGTTTTTGGCGCTGATAAGTTGTTTCGGATCAAACAGATGGGCCACGATGGCAATATAAATCCATAGAAACACATCGACCGAGGTATCTATAATATGCGTCCCGAACATATTTACCGCAACCAATCCTGCTACCAGCGTTACCGCACCTAAACCAATGATGCGGTCGATATCTATGGTGCTCTTTTTATAAATAGACCAACCACGAAAAGCGAGTGCTCCAATAATCAGAAGGAGCGTGATCAGGCTGGGCACGCCCATATTGGAGGCCGCATACAAAAACATATTCTGATTGTCCGTAGCATCTCCGGTCGACCCTTCATAGAATCCTGGAACATAGCTGGGCACCAAGCTGTGAAACTGATCGAACCCCTTGCCGAAAATTGGGTCTTCCTTCGCCATCTGAATGGCTGCGTCCCAAAGTAAAAATCGTGAGTCTGCACTCTTGTCGATTTTTGAATCAACTTCGTGATCCTGATAGGTTTGAGCTACTCGGGCCTTCATCGAATTGGGCACCAAGGCGGGAATGAAAAAGTAAATTGTTCCAATGACGAGCAAGACCAGAACCAAGAACTTTTTGCTTTTGACGAATGAAAGCGTGGCAAGCTCCATCGCGAAAGCCAGATAAGCGCCGCGAGAAAAGGCCGCCAGCAATACTTTCAGGCCAATCAAGACGATGGGCGCCAAGCGCCACGATTTCCAGCGCGGGAAATAATAGGCCCCATAGGCTAGCAAGGGCGCAAGAGAATAGATAATTTGCGCTGCGAATTCGTTCGGCTGCCCAATGGGGCCTAGCAGCCGCGATTTTTCGATGCTGCTTGCACCGCGGGTAAGCCACCATTCGTGTATGCCGTAAAGAAAAATGACAGCTGCGGAAAACATCATATAGACGATGAGTCGTCTAGCCATATTCTTATCTTGGATCAGGTTGACGACCAGAAAGAAAATAATAAACTGGTCGAAAAATCCCCGAGCCGACAAAAGATAGTTCCAGATGAATGGATGCAGCCCAATATGATAAATTGCTGTAAAAACAGAAATAACGCTCAGGAAAAACCAGATGCCTACCAATCGCGTGAACGGCAAGGGGTTGAACATCTTCCTTTGATTTTTATAGGCATGGATGACCCAGAATGAAATCAAAAACAATTCCAGCAAATTAGTGCCGTTGATGCCGGGTGCAATCAGAACTGGGTAGAGTTTGCTTAAAGGGTAATAAATGATGACCAGTGCAAGCAGAGGCTCTGGACCTTTGCGCAATTGAATCAGCAGGAGCAGCCCAAAGACCAAGGCAAAACCGTAGAGGCCAATTTTCCCTGGATGGAGTTTGAAAACGATGATGCTGAGAACAAATAAAGCGGGTACGGCGAGCAGTCGAAGTATGGAGTACAGCTCCTTGCCAGCCCAGTTCGCATTTTCAACCGGGTTTTCAGCCGGATTTTCAACCGATGGGACTGAAGCGGGCCGCCTGTTGTTCAATCCCCCAGGTTTTTGGCGTGGGTGCGGGGTGGTCACGCTCATGGCTGCTGGTGTGGCACGCCTTTGACGCGTGCATAGAGTTGGTGATAGCGCGCGTTGCCAATGAGGCGTTTCGCCCCTGTTTTCGCGAGCGAAATAGTCTGGGCGCGAAGCAAGGTCGCCGCGTCGGCCCGGGCATAGGCCATGAAAGTGCCGTCTGTCGTTCCGGCGCGGATGGCCAGGCGGGGCAGGGGGCGCGTTGAGGCAATCGGGCGAGTGCTCAGGGTGCCAATGGCCGATCCGTGAAGGACGGTATAGCCCACGTCTTGCGCCAGCCGCAGGCAGCGATCGTCGTAACGCCCCCCGGGGAAGGACATTTGCCCGACCTTTATCTGCAGCTCATTTTCGAGGCGGGTATGCGATTGCTGCAGCTCGCTTTTGAGCGCGTCGTCTGGCAGGTCGCTGAGAAAGCGGTGAGTGTGTCCATGCCCGCCCACCGTCATGCCTTGTTGCGCGAGCTGGCGAACCTGATCCCAGGTGCAAAAACCGGCGCGCTGACCGATGAAGTCGGTGGTGACAAAAAACAGCGCGCTCAGACCGCGTTGCTTGAGCAAGGGCAGGGCGAGTTCAGCATTGCTGGCGTGGCCGTCGTCGAAGGTGAGTAGCACGCCGCCCGGCATGGGCGCACCGGTTTGCTCGAGAGCGTGCGGGTGGATGACTGGAATGTGGGCTGCGGCCAGCAGATCGAGCTGTCTGGCAAACGTCTCCGTGGAGAGGGCATAGGGACGGTCTATCGGGTCGATGGCCAGGCTCTGCGCCTCGGTGGCGTAAAGCCCGTGGTACATCAGAATGCTCAGGCGCTTCATGTTTTTTCCCACTTGGCGTCGGCGCGGCCCTGGGCGAATTTCAGCAGGGCCAGCATGGCGGCGGCATTCATGTCGAAAAACACATGGGCAAAGCTGACGAATTTGTTTTTGCGCAGTGCGGGCGCCCAGTGTCCGGCGGCGGCCAGCAGGTAAAACGCAAGCTGCGCCAGCAGCGCAAGGCGGTAAAACGCCGACGGGATGAAGGCGCTGGTGAACAGGGTGATGATGAGGGCGTAGGGCACGAAGAGCCGGAAAACCTTGTGGGACAGGAACTGGAACCATACCGGGTTCTGCATGGGGCTGAACAGCCAAAAATTTCTCGAAAAGGTCTGGAAATTGCCTGTGAGGGTTCGAATCTTGCGTTTTTGTTCCGCGGCGGACTCGGTTTGCAGGGTGTCGTAGACGTGGGCCTGGGGTTCCATCAGGGTTCGTTTGCCCGCGCGGGTGATCTGCATGGGAATCTCGAAGTCGTCGAGGATGGTGTCCGGCGGGATGGGGGAGAAGTCGCGGGTGCGAATGGCGTAGAGTGCTCCGGTTGCGCCCACGGTCGAGTGAAAGTGGCTTTCGGATTTGCGGATGGCTTTTTCGTAGCGCCAGTACAGGCCGATGTTCTGCCCGGTCTGGGTGCTGCTGGGACGATGAACCAGTTCGCCGCTCACGGCTCCGACGGCGGGGTCGCAGAAATCGGAAATCAGCCGACGCACCGATCCGGCTTCGAGATCCCGGCGCACGTCGCAGAACACGACGAATTCAGTCCGCACCTGAGCGAGCGCCAGGTTGAGCGCATACGCCTTGCCTTGCCGCTGGGCATAAGAGAGGGTGCGCACGCCGGGGGCGCCCTGCAGCACGGTGGCGGTGGCGTCGGTCGATCCGTCGGAGACCACCAGAATGTCGATCTTGTCCTGCGGGTAGTCGAGCGCGCGCAGATTGGCGACCTTGCCGGGCAGGCGCGCCGCCTCGTTATAGCCCGCCATGACCACGGTGAGGCGGGGAAGTGACTCGTTGTCGAGCAGGGGGCAGGCAAGCTGCGGGCGCCGCCTGGCCAGCAGGCCGATCAAAACGGGATAGCCGACGTAGGTGTAGAGGATGAACAGGGCGGCGGCCCAGAACAGAACAAGCAGGATCATGGCGGGGACGCGGACGGGGGCGAGGCCGCCTGCGCTCTGAGCGGGGCGAGTTGCCGTAGGCCGCGTTGGACGGTGTCGATCCACTGCTGCTGGGCGACGCGGGTGGTGACGGCATGATCGATGTCATGCAGGTGGGCAAAAAGCAGACGGGGGTTGCGGGCTTGACGCAGGCCGAGAGCGTCGCGCAACTGATCGGCGTAATTCACCGCGCTGAAATCGGTGCCCGCGCTGAAAACCATCACCCCGACGCCGCGCTCGGCCAGCGCAAGCAGGCCCCGGCCCAGGGTGCGGCGGTCGACCTTTTCTTCGTCAACCGATGCTGCGCTGCTGGCCTGCATCGTGGTTGATCGGGAGCCCCTGGCGAAAATTCGCGCAGCCTTGGCGCCCACTGCGGCCACGCCACGCAGACCCACGCGCGTCCACACCGCCCAGGCCTTGGGCCCGTAGCCGTGGCGCATCAGCCGCACGCCCAGGTAGCGCAACACGCTCAGCGGGGTGATGAAATTCAGCGCGTCGTACATCACGATGGCACTCACTCGCGGGTCGACCTGCGCCGTCCAGTAGCTGGGCATGGCGCCGCTGCAAAACCCGACGAGCGCGAAGTGCTGTGCGCCCGTGGTGCTTTGCAGCACGTCCATGGCGGCGCGCAGATCGGCCACCACCTGATCTTTGTAGGACAGCCTGCCGTCGGCACGCAGGCTGTCGCCCATGCCGTGCAAGTCGCAACGCAAGGTGGCGACGCCGTCAGCGGCGAGGGCGCGGGCGAGTTTGACGTTCACACGGTGCGCACCGACCCGGTGGATGACCCCGGCGTTGAACAGCAGCACGCCGAAAGGAGGCGGCGACGCCGCGTCGTTGGCTGCAAAGGTCACGGTACCCAGCAGATCGGCCTGCGGGCCGAAGGTCAGTGTGGTTTCACGCATGGGCGCCCTCGGCAAGATGGTCGAGCAGATCTCGTATCCAGTGCATGGGGACGATGGACGTGGCGGCAGCGCTGTCGGTGGCCCAGTCGATCCGGGCGTCGCTATCGACGAACTCCACGGCAGGCGGCAGGGTTACGCCAGCGTGTTGCAGAAACTGTCGAGTCGCCTGCGAATCGGGCGAGAGCAGACGCAGCGTGCTGGCCGGAACGGTTTCCAGACAGGCCGGGGTGATGGCGTCGATCTGGCTGCGGGTTGCAGGGCTGAGGTAAAAACCGAGGGCCTCGCTCTCTGGGGTTGGCAGCATGGTGTCGCGCAGGCGGGCACTCAGCGGCCAGCGCACGCCATAGCCCCGGTGGAGCGATTCGAGACTGGAGTCGGCCAGGCTGCACAGATAGGCGCTGCCATCGAGCACCGGCTCGATGAGCATCAACAGCTGCGCCGGTGTGGGCGCCAGCCGCGCCACTTCCAGGGCGATGGTGCCGCCCAGGCGCAGGCCGACGGCCGACCAGCGAGGCGCGCGACTGCGACGAAGCAACTCCGCCAGCGCCGCCAGCGCATCGTCAATGCTGCCCTGCACATCCCACTCCTCATCGCTTCCGGCCGAGTCGCCGCTGCCGTAATAGTCGAATCGCAGCACGTGATAACCGGCCGCAGCAAGGCGTTCGCCCATCACCCGGTAGAGCCGGTGCGCGCGTATGCCTTCTTGCCCGAAGGGGTTGCACAGCAATACGGCATGCTGCTGTGGCTGTGCATCCTCAGCCGGTTCGAGATAGAGGCCAACCAACTCGCGGTTGCCGTTGAAAAGACGCACGGGAGTCAATGGGTTCTCCCTGAAGCGAGTGCCTGTCGATACAGCACTTTGCCAAAACCGCCCATCACGGCCAGCGCGGCGGCATGGCCGGGCGGGCTCTGAAGGGCGGAAAGGTCGATGAAATCGGCGGCGGCGATTTGAGGGTCCGCTGGACTGAGCAGGTCTTTGAGGACGACCCGCTGCCGCGCCACGGCCATTCCGATATGCAGGGTTTTGGGTTCGAGGGCCAGACCGAGGCCCAGCGCTTTCATGCAGGCCTCCTTGCGGGCCCAGCAGGCGAAAAACACCCCGGTCTGTTGCCTCGGCGGCAGTTGCACGAGTTCTGCAAATTCGTCTGCGGTCAGCACGCCGGAGGCCAAAGCGGCGTCGGGCAGATCGGGTCGGATGGCTTCGATGTCCACCCCCAGCGGCACGCCGTTGCTCACGGCCAGCAGCGCTTTGTCCAAGCTGTGGCTTAGGTTGAAGCACAGCGTCGCATCGCCGGAATGCCCGGTCAGCGCCGGTTTGCCGTAAGGGCCAAGGGCAAACTGCAGGTCTTGTGGCGCACGCTTCAGGTAGCGCCCGAGAATCTGCCGGGTCCAGCCATGCGCGGCGATGAAACGGGTCTGGTCGACGGCAAAGACGAAGCGTCGTGCCCGCTCCTGTTCGGCGGCGTCGAGCAGATCGAGGGCACATGCCGGCGGGCGGCGCAGATCGAGTTCCCAGACGTGCACGTCGCGCTGTTGCGGTCGCGACAGCGGCGCGGCCGGGTCGTGCGCGCGGGCGGCGGAGCCCAGGCGCAGGGCGCTTCGCACCTGTTGTGACAATGGGGTGGACAAGGTTTTCACGCGGCCGGATGAAGCAGGTTGCGCATCAGAAAAATCGTTTTCGAGGTCATCGACCGGCATGATGCAGGCGTCGCCGTCTTGCAGACAATCCCGTCAAGCGGGGGCAAACAAGAGCCTCAGGGAATGCGGATCAGAGGCCGTTCTGGCCGGATCATAGGCAAGAGTCGTCGTTGTTCCGTGACAACTTCTGCACAGTTTTCGCAGGAAACTGGGCTCACTCGTGCAACGCCCGGCGGGTCGTTGCGATGGCGGTGCAAAGCTGCTGCACCCCGTCGAGCACATCCACGCCCATGCGCGGCAGGGTGTTGGGGGAGAGGGCGACCAACTGGTCGTGCCGTACCGCGCTCAATCGCGGAAACTGCTTCCACGACTTGAGCCACTGCGCGCCTTGGGGGCTGGAGGTCACGATGAGTTGCGGGTCGGCCTGCAGCACAGCTTCGGCACTGATGGTGGGCGCCAGAACCGCCAGCGAGCCAAACACGTTCTGCCCGCCGCACAGGGTAATGGCCTGGCTGATGAGTTGCTTGTGGCCCACGGTGATCAGCGGCTGGTTCCACACCTCGTAAAACACCCGTACAGCCGGTTTTTGGGCGGCGTAACGCTGCCGGATGGCCGCCAGACGCGTGTTGAAATCGCGCACCCAGCTCCCGGCTTGCTGCTCGGTGCCTGCCAGTTCGCCGATGCGGCTGACTGTGGACGCCAGCGATTCGAAGGTGTTGGCCTGGCTCCAGTACACCGCAATGCCCAGCGCCTTGAGCCTTGCCGCTTCGCGTGGGGGCGTGCCCGATTGCCAGGCCAGAATCAGATCGGGCTTGAGGCGGACGATGGCTTCCAGATTGAGGGCGAACGCATCGCCCACGACCGGCAGTTTGCGCGCCCAGAACACATTGTCCGCGCCCTGAATCTGGCCGACGACGAATTTGCTGGCCCCGGCCGCCGCGCTGAGTTCGAGCAACTGCGGCGATAGCGCGATGATGCGCCGTGCCGGTGCGGGCAGGGAAACCACCTGGCCGGTGTCGTCGGTCACCCGCACCGGGGCCGCCCAGGCGGCGCTGGGCAGCAGTGCAAAGGCGAGAAGCGCCCAAAGCCATCGAAAAAGGGTCATGTCGGTGCGGGGGTTTTGGGTTTGTAGGCGCACAGATCGGCCACCCCGCAGCGCCAACATTCCGGCTTGCGTGCCTTGCAGACGTAGCGGCCGTGCAGAATCAGCCAGTGGTGGGCATGCAGGCGGAACTGTGGCGGAATCACCTTCTCCAGCCGGGTCTCCACCGCCAGCGGGGTGTTGCCCTTGGCCAGCCCGAGGCGATTGGCCACGCGGAAAATGTGCGTGTCCACCGCGATGGTGTCTTGCCCGAAGGCCACGTTGAGCACCACATTGGCGGTTTTGCGCCCCACGCCCGGCAGCGATTCCAGCGCCTCACGGCTGCGCGGCACTTCGCCGCCGTATTGGTCGATCAGGATGCGGCAGGTGGCGATGATGTTTTTCGCCTTGGTTTTGTACAGCCCGATGGTGCGGATCGCCTCGCGCAGCCGGTCTTCGCCGAGGTCGAGCAGCGCCTGCGGGGTGTTGGCCACGGCGAACAGCGACCGGGTGGCCTTGTTCACGCTGACATCGGTAGCCTGGGCCGAAAGCGCCACCGCGACCAGCAGTTCGAAGGGCGTGCGGTATTCCAGCTCGGTGCGCGGCTCGCGGTTGGCGGCGGCGAAGCGCTCGAACAGGGTCTGGATCTGGGCGGGTTTCATGCGGCGCGATGATAAGCGCGGCGAGTTTTCGCCCTCTGGCGGCCATGCCAGCGGGTAGAGGGGCGATGGTATGATTTCCCTCCGTTGTGAGATTCACAATTTCTTTTGTAAATCATAGAGTTAGAACATATCGATGCGTTTGACCTCACTCCGTCTGGCCGGATTCAAGTCGTTTGCCGAACCTGTGACGCTGCCCTTTCCCGGCCGCATCAGCGGAATCGTCGGGCCCAACGGCTGCGGCAAATCGAACGTGATCGATGCGGTGCGCTGGGTGCTGGGCGAGAGCAAGGCCAGCGAGTTGCGCGGCGAGTCCATGCAGGACGTCATTTTCAACGGCAGCGGGCAGCGCAAACAGGCCAGCCGCTGCAGCGTGGAAATGGTGTTCGACAACAGCGATCACCGCATCGCCGGGCAGTGGGGACAGTTCACCGAAATCGCCATCAAGCGCGTGCTCACCCGCGACGGCACGTCGAGCTATTTCATCAATAACCAGGCGGTGCGCCGCCGCGACGTGCAGGATATTTTTCTCGGCACCGGCCTGGGGCCGCGCTCCTACGCCATCATCGGCCAGGGCACCATCACCCGCATTCTGGAGTCGCGCCCCGAAGACCTGCGCATGATGCTCGAAGAGGCCGCCGGCGTGTCCAAATACAAGGAGCGCCGCCGCGAAACCGAGAACCGCCTGCAAGACACCCGCGAGAACCTCACCCGCGTGCAGGACATCCTGCGCGAACTCGGCAGCAACCTGGGGCGGCTCGAACAACAGGCCGAAGTCGCCACCCGTTACCAGGGCCTGCAGGCCAGTGCGACTCTGGTGCAGCAGCAGCTCTGGCTGCTGCGTCAGGAAGAAGCGCAGGCCAAACGCCAGCAAATCACCCTGGCTGGCGGCGAGGCGATGAATGCGCTCGAAGCCCGCATCGCCGAGCAGCGCGCAATCGAGGCCGAAATCGAAACCTTGCGGCAGGCACAGTTCGCCAGCAGCGATACCCTCAACCGGGCGCAGGCCGCTTTCTACGCCGCCCAGTCGCGCGTCAGCCAGCTCGAGGCGGAAATTCGTTTCGTCGTTGAGGGCCGTCAACGCGCTCAGGCCGCGTTGCAGGCCATCGACGCGCAAATGCAGGACTGGCAGCAACGACACGACACCGCCGTGGCGCAGGCCGCCGACACCGCCGAGCGCCTGGCCGATGCCGAGGTGCAGGCCGAGGTGGCGCAGGCCCGCGTGCAAGAGCAAAGCGAACGCCTGCCCACGCTGGAAGCCGCCCTGAGCGACGCGCAATTGCGCGCTGCGGACGAACGCGCGCAGGCCGCCGCTGCCCAGCAGGCGCTGCAGGCCGAGGCGGCACGGCAGCGCGGCCTGGGGCAGCAAATCCAGCAGTTGCAGCAGCGCGCCGAGCGGCTGCGCGCCGAGCAACGCGCCGTGGTCGCGCTCGACAGTCTGCGTCTGGCCGATCTGCAGCGGCAGCAAGAAACCCTCACCGACACGCTCGACACCACCCGCGCGCAGCGCGAACAACTCGAAGACACCTTGCCCGAGCTGCAACAGGCGCGGCAGCAGGCGCAGCAGTCGCAGCAGGCCGCCGCCGCGCAGCTTGCCGCGACCAGCGCGCGCCTGGCTGCGCTCAAAGCGCTGCAGGAACGGGTGCTCACCGAAGGCAAGCTGCGGCCCTGGCTGGCCAAGCACGGGCTCGACGGCCTGTCGCAACTCTGGTCGCGCCTGCAGGTGGAAAACGGGCTGGAAACCGCGCTCGAAGCCGTGTTGCGCGAGCGCCTCTCCGCGCTGGAACTACGCCAGCTCGACATGGCCGCAGGCTTTGCCGCCGATGCGCCGCCAGCCAAGCTGGCGTTCTATTCAGCAGCGGTGCAGCCCCCGGCCTCCGAAGCGCGGGCGGTTTCCACCCCGCCCGCGGGCTGTCGGCCCTTGCGCGAAGGCGTGCGCAGCGGTGATGCCGGGCTGGCCAGCTTGCTCGACGACTGGCTGACCGCCGTTTTCATCGCACCGACGCTGCAGCAGGCGCTGGCGCTGCGCGCCACTCTGCCTGCGCAGACCGTGCTGCTCACGCGCGAAGGCCACGCGGTGTCGCGCCAGAGCGTGAGTTTTTACGCCCCGGATTCCGAGCAGTCCGGCGTGCTCGCGCGGCAGCAGGAAATCGACAATCTGGAGCGCCAGATCAAGGCCGAGCAACTCATCGCCGAGCAAAGCCGCGCCCAGCTTCATCAGGCCGAACACGATCTGGGGCAGGCGCAGGAGCAGCTCGCCGCGCTGCAACGCCGCCAGCAACAAGACACCCAGCAACTGCACACCGTGCAGGTGGAACTGCTCAAACTCACCCAGCAAGCCGAGCAAAGCGCCGCGCGCAATCAGCAGATCGCCACCGATCTCGGCGATATCGACGTCCAGCTCAGTGAATTGCTGGCGCAGCAGGCCGAGAGCGAGGCGCGATTCGAGGAGCTAGACGCGCGCCTGGCCGACCAGCAGCAGCTGCAGGCCGATCTCGAAACCGAGGTGATGGCCGCGCAGCAGGCGCTCGCTGATGCGCGGGCGCAGCAGCGCCAGCTCGAATCGCAAGCAGCCGAGAGCGGCTATGCGGTGCGCAGCCTGCAACAAAAGCGGGCCGATCTGCAACGCGAGGCGCAGATGGCGCTGGAACAGATCGCCCGTCAGACCAGCGCGCGCGAAGCGGCGCAGGCCGAACTCGCGCGGCTGAGTGAACAAGGCGCGCAGACCGGTCTGCAATCGGCGCTGGCCGAACAGCAAAGCGCGCAAGCCGTGCTGGGCGCCCGCCGCAGCGAAGCCGACGACATCGCCCAGCAACTGCGAAAGCAGGAGGAGGCTCGGCTGACGCTCGACCGCGACCTCGATCCGTTGCGGCAGCGCATCACCGAATTGCAGCTCAAGGAGCAGGAGTTCCGGCTGCAGGCCGAGCAGTTCGCGCAGCAGCTCGCCGAGGCGCAGGCCGATATCGAAGCGGTGCGCGCCAGTTTGCCGACCGATGCCCAGGCCCCGGCGCTGGCGCGCGAGCATGAACGGCTGCAGCGCGACATCGCCGCGCTGGGGGCGGTGAATCTGGCCGCACTCGACGAGCTGGGTCAGGCGCGCGAACGCAAACAGTTTCTCGACGCCCAGCTCGAAGACCTGCAGACCGCCATCACCACCCTCGAAGACGCCATCCGCAAGATCGACGCCGAAACCCGCGACATGCTGGCCACGACTTTCGAGCAGATCAACGACCACTTCGGCCGCATGTTCCCACTGCTGTTCGGCGGCGGCAATGCGCGGCTCATCATCACCGGCGAGGAAATTCTCGACGCCGGGGTGCAGGTCATGGCGCAGCCGCCGGGCAAGAAGAACAGCTCGATTCACCTGCTCTCCGGCGGCGAAAAGGCGCTGGTGGCCATTGCGCTGGTGTTCGCCATCTTTCAGCTCAACCCGGCGCCGTTCTGCCTGCTCGACGAAGTGGACGCGCCGCTGGACGACGCCAATACCGAGCGCTACGCCCGGCTGGTCAAAGACATGTCGGCCAGCACGCAGTTCCTGTTCATCTCGCACAACAAAATCGCGATGGAAATGGCCGACCAGCTCATCGGCGTGACCATGCAGGAGCAGGGCGTCTCACGCACCGTTGCCGTGGAAATGGACGCGGCGCTACGCTTTGCCCAGGCTGCTTGATCCGCACACTAAGCCGCGCACACACTCACACACCCCCGAGGATTCCTGGATGGGACAGTTGCAAATCGCCTTGATCGTCATCGGCGCCATCATCATCGCCGCCGTCATTGCCTACAACACCTGGCAGTCCGGCAAATTCAAGCGCCAGCGCGCCGCCGTCGAAGACGATGTGCAGACCGCGATCGAGCCAGCCGGGCTCGACACCCTGACCTCCGACACCCACGGCCACACGCTCGAACCCGTCGCGCTTAGCCCCGAAGTCGCCCCCAGGCCGCGGCTGATGCCCTTGCAGATCGACCCGCTGATCGACGCCATCGCCAGTTACCTGCTCGAACCCGTGCGTTCGGGCGAGGTGCTGCTGCCGCGCCTACCCAAAACCGCGCGCGCCGGGGCCAAGCGCATGTTGTTCGAGGGCCGCAACGCCGAAACCGGGCAATGGGAGCCGCTGCAGCCGCAGCATCCCTACGCCGAACTGCAGGCCGCGGTGCAACTGAGCAACCGGGCCGGGCCGATCAATGCCATCGAGTTTTCCGAGTTCATCGCCAAGTGCCACGAACTTGGCGAGGCGCTGAGTGTGGCGCCCGATCTGCCCGATATGGCCGAGGCCCTCGAACAGGCCCGGTCGCTCGACGCCTTCGCCAACGACAACGACGCGCAGCTCTCCATCACCCTGCGCGCCCGCAGCGTGCCCTGGGGCATCGACTTCCTGCGTCAGCGCGCACAGGCCGCCGGTTTCGTTCCCGGCGCCGAGGCCGGGCGCATGGTGCTGCTCTATCAAGACGTGGAGCAGGCGCCCACGCCGCTAGTGCATCTGCAATTCGACGCCCGCGCCGATCTTTCCGACAGCGCCGCCGCCGTCAGCCATGCCACCTTGCTGCTGGAAGTGCCGCAGGCTCCGGCCGCGCAAAAACCGTTTGGCCGCATGCGCCAGGCCGCCCGTGAACTGGCGACCGCACTCGACGCCGCCGTGGTGGACGACAACAACGCCCCCTTGCCCGACGCCGCGCTCGACCACATCGAAAAACAGCTCGATCTGCTGTACGAAGTGCTGGAACAACGCGGTCTGCCCGCAGGCTCCGCCGCTGCGCAGCGGCTGTTTTCTTGACGCGCAGGCTTTGGCGGCCCGCTTGCTCTACTGATGACCCAGCCCGATCTTTTCGCGCAGCCCGCCGAGCGCGCGACGCAATTGCGCGCCGAAATCGCCCGCCTCGATCACGCCTACTACGTGCTCGACGCCCCGCTGGCGCCCGATGCCGACTACGACGCGCTGTTTCGGGAGTTGCAGCAAATCGAGGCCGATCATCCCGAGCTGCGCACCCCCGACTCGCCGACCCAGCGCGTGGGCGGTGCGCCCCTGCCCGAGTTCGCCCCGGTGCGGCACGCCGTGCCCATGCTGTCCATCCAAACCGAAACCGACACCACGCCCGAAGGCGCGGCGGCTTTCGACCAGCGGGTGCGCAACCGCCTCGGCCTGAGCGCCGACGATCCGCCCGTGAACTACTGCGCCGAACTGAAGTTCGACGGCCTGGCCATCAGCCTGCGCTACGAGCACGGCCAGCTGGTGCAGGCGGCCACCCGTGGCGATGGCGAAACCGGCGAAGACGTCACGCAGAACGTGCGCACCATACGCAGCGTGCCGCTGCAATTGCGCGGCAACGCACCGGCGGTGCTAGAAGTGCGCGGCGAAGTCCTGATGAAACGCGCCGACTTCGAGCGCTACAACGCCCGCCAGCGCGACAAGGGCCTGCCCACCCTGGTCAACCCGCGCAACGGCGCGGCGGGCAGCATTCGCCAGCTCGACCCGGCCATCGCCGCACAACGCCCGCTGGCCTTCTACGCCTACGGCTGGGGCGAGATTGCCGGCTGGGCGCAGCAGCCCGACACGCATCACGCCATGCTAGATGCCTTGGAGACCTTCGGCCTGCCCGTCGCGCCGCAGCGCGTGCATGGCCCCGGCGCGCAAACCCTCATCGACTTCCACGCCCGCATCGCCGCCGCGCGCGACAGCCTGCCCTTCGACATCGACGGCGTGGTCTACAAGGTCGATAGTCTCGCTCTGCAGCGCGAACTGGGCTTTCGCAACCGCGAGCCGGTGTGGGCCGTGGCGCACAAATACCCCGCGCAGGAACGCAGCACCAAGGTCATCGGCATCGACATTCAGGTCGGCCGCACCGGCAAGCTCACCCCGGTCGCCAAGCTCGAGCCGGTGTTCGTCGGCGGCGTGACCGTGACCAACGCCACCCTGCACAACGAGGACGAAGTGCGCCGCAAAGACGTGCGCGTCGGCGACACCGTTATCGTGCGCCGCGCGGGAGACGTGATTCCCGAAGTCGTCAGCGTGGTGCTGAGCGCCCGCCCGGCCGATGTCGGCGAACCGTTCGACCTCTACCAGCGCCTCGGCGGCCAGTGCCCCGTCTGCGGCTCGGCCATCGTGCGCGAAGCCGGCGAGGCCGACTGGCGCTGCACCGGCGGCCTGTTCTGCGCCGCGCAGCGCAAGCAGGCCATCCTGCACTACGCCAGCCGCCGGGCGATGGACATCGAGGGGCTGGGCGAAAAGCTGGTCGATCAGCTGGTGGACGCAGGTATCGTGCGCGTGCTGCCCGATCTGTACCGCCTCGGCCTGCTCAAGCTCGCCGCACTCGACCGCATGGCCGAGAAAAGCGCGGCCAATCTGCTGCAGGCGCTTCAGGCGAGCAAGACCACCACCCTGGCGCGTTTTCTCTACGCCCTGGGCATCCGCCACGTCGGCGAGGCCACGGCCAAAGATCTGGCGCGCCACTTCGGCGGGCTCGACGCCATTCTTGACGCGCCCTTGGAACAGTTGCTCGAAGTGCCCGATGTCGGCCCCGTGGTGGCGCAAAGCATCCGCACCTTCTTCGACCAGCCGCACAACCGCGAAGTGGTGGAACAACTGCGCGCTTGCGGTGTGCATTGGAGCGAGGCCGCGCCCGACCGCGACGCCCCCAAACCGCTCGCAGGCAAGACGCTGGTGCTCACCGGCACCCTGCCCACCCTCAGCCGGGAGGAGGCCAAGGCCCGCATCGAAGCGGCCGGAGGCAAAGTGGTCGGCTCGGTCTCGAAAAAGACCGATTACGTGGTCGCCGGCGCCGAGGCCGGGAGCAAACTCGCGAAGGCGCAGGAACTCGGCGTAACCGTGCTCGACGAAGCGGAGCTGCTGAAGTTGCTGGCTGATTCTTAATCGTAATGCAGTGAGCGCATAGCCGTCGGGCGTCGATTCTGCGGATCACGCTGCCCACCTTCCGGGCCTTCTTGTATATTTGCCCGACAGGTCAAAAAGCGCAGAACGGGTATGCCGGGTTTCAGGGATTATTTAAACCTGTATTCTTGCGCAGCCCATCGCTCTGGAACCCAGTCTGCAAGCCGCTTCGCCGAGGAAACACAGGCCAGAATATCTCGCACTGGCCAGTTTATTTTGCAGAAATTGCTGGATACATTACGTTAGCCCGCAATAGCCATGACCCTCGTAACCGCTTGGATTAGAGAAGCCGGCAACGGCGGACAACTCGTAGTTGCATCGGACAGCCGGCTTTCGTTTGGGGCAAGGTGGGACTGTTGTCCCAAGATAGTGCCGCTGCTGAGAAACGATTCAGTGCTGGCCTTCTGCGGCGACACGGCCTTCGCATATCCGGTGTTGCTTCAACTTGCGAATGCGGTTCGCAACTACGAGAAGGTGCAGTCCCGTGAAATGGACATCACCGATTTGCGCCCTCACTTCTTGAAAGTGATCGAAAGCATGCGAACGCAGGTAACCGGGTTACCTAAGGGCAAGCACGCTATTGATCCCACGGACTTTGTGGTTCTGTTCGCGGGCTATTCAAGCAAGGTCAAGGAGTTCAAGGCATGGGCCTTAACGTATGACAAGGCGAAGGGCGCCTTTAACTACAAGCCGCTGTCGTTCCATACGAAGCGCACAAAGGGAACGAAGCCCTTCCTATTTATCGGCGACAACGTTCCCGACGCCATGCAGTTGCTTTATCGGAAACTAATCGACCAGAAGCGTCTTACTACCGGCGGCCTCGATATGGAGCCGCTGGAGGTATTGACGGAAATGTGCGAGTCCGCCAAGTACGACAAGATTGGTGGGCCACCGCAGATAGTGAAGGTCTATTCCTTCGCGAACGTACTTCCGGTCAACGTTCTTTGGCCGCGAGAGAACCCAACAATGATCGCGCATTTTGGGCGGCCATTACTTCCCTATGAGGGCTCCCGCTATGCGTGCCTCGACTTGAACGACAACACACTTCTTGCGCCGTATGATGCCTACGCAAAAATTGCGGGCTAACCCTGCGGTGCAGGGGACCTGGCGCATAAAGCCGCGCCAGGCCCCTGACCTTGAACGTTAAACAGGACATCTGCTGACGAATTCCTCGCAGCTTTGTAACCGTGATACCCAACCCACCCAGCAACGTGGACCGGTCTAAACCGACGGCCTACCTCGGCCTCGACTTGGGCGGTACCAAGATCGAGGTGGCCGCGCTCGATGGAGAAGGGAGGTTTTTGCTGCGCGAGCGATGCGACACGCCGCAGGGTGACTATGCCGCGACCGTCGAGGCCATCGCCGCGCTGGTGGCGGCGGCCGATGGGCAACTCGGCTGCAGGCTGCCGCTGGGCGCGGCGATCCCCGGCTCGGTGTCGCCGGTTTCCGGGCTGATCCGCAACGCCAATTCCACCGTGCTCAATGGTCGCCCGCTGCTGCAAGACCTGCAACGGCGGCTGGATCGACCGGTGCGCTTGCACAACGATGCCAACTGTCTGGCGATCAGCGAGGCGATCGACGGCGCGGGGCAGGGCGCTCGCGTGGTGTTTGCGGTGATTCTGGGCACTGGCTCGGGGGCAGGCATCGCCATCGACAGCGCGGATTGGCTGGGCTGTAATGCGGTGGCGGGGGAGTGGGGCCACAACCCGCTGCCCTGGCCGCGCCTGCCGTCTGCCTGGCGCGAACTGCCGGGGCCGCGCTGTTGGTGTGGTTTGCAGGGCTGCATCGAAACCTGGCTGAGCGGGCCGGGCTTCGTCGCCGATCATTTCGCGCGGATTGGGCAAACGAGGGGCCAGCAACGCAGCGCCAAGGAGCTGATCGCGGCCATGCGCGCGGGTGATCGCGCCGCGCGGGCAAGTTTCATCCGCTATGCCGACCGGCTGGCCCGGGCTCTGGCGCAGGTCATCAATCTGCTCGACCCGGACGTCATCGTGCTGGGCGGCGGCATGAGCAATGTGGCCGAGCTGTACGACGAAGTGCCGCGCCGCTGGGGCGCCTGGGTGTTTTCCGATACGGTGCGCACCCGTCTGCTGCCCGCGCAGCATGGCGATTCTTCCGGGGTGCGCGGGGCGGCCTGGTTGTGGCGCGATCAGCTTCGCTCGGCAGCGCCTTCTTCTCCCCCTTCTCCTCCCGCCTGACGCTCTGAAAAATCGAGCGCGGCCGAGTTGATGCAGTAGCGCAGGCCGGTGGGATTGGGGCCGTCTGGGAAGACGTGGCCGAGATGCGCGCCGCATTGCCCGCACTGCACTTCGGTGCGCACCATGCCGTGACTGATGTCGCGTACTTCGCGGATGACGGCTTGCGCGGTGGGCTGCCAGAAGCTGGGCCAGCCGCTGCCCGATTCGAACTTGGTGCGCGAGTCGAACAGCGGCGTGCCGCAGCACACGCAGCGATAGACGCCGTCGCCGTGGTGGTCCCAGTACAGGCCGGTGAACGGCGGCTCGGTGGCGCTGCAACGCGTCACGCGGTATTGCTCCTCGCTCAGTTTGCTGCGCCAGAGGGCGTCATTCGTGTCTTCGGGGGTGGGCTTGGACATGATGCTTTCCTTTCAAGAGGAGCAGGACAGGCAGGCGGGCGGCGCGTGTTCCGGCGGGGGTTCAGCGTAATGCGCTGGCGCGGCGTGCGCGTCGAAAGGCCGCGTGAGCGCATGCAGCAGGCGGCGCACTTCGCTGAAGTCGCCGGCCTCGGCCTGGGCGATGGCGGCCTGCGCTAGATGGTGGCGCAGCACGACGAGCGGATTGACGGCATTCATTGCCACAGCGCGCGCTGCGTCGTTGCGGCTTTCCGCCCGCAGGCGCTCGCGGTAGCGGGCCACCCAGTCGGCAAACCGTTGCGGCTCGCGCGCGAATTGCGCCGCTAGGGCGGGGGGGATGGGCGCGTGTGCGTCGGCGGCAAGCTGGGCGAGATGGCGAAAGCTCAGCGTCCAGTCGCTGCGATTGGCCGCCATGGTGTCGAGCAGATCCTGAAACAGATCGCCGTCGCCTGGCTGCGGCGCGGTCAACCCGAGCTTGGCGGCGAGTTGTTGCTGCATGGCTTGCACATACTGCGGGCGGAATTGATCGACCGCGGCCAGCGCCGATTCGGGCTTGTCGATCAGCGGCAGCAGGGCTTGGCCCAGCGCCAGCAGATTCCAGTGCGCCACGGCGGGTTGTCGGCCGTAGGCGTAGCGCCCGCCGCGGTCGGTGGTGTTGGGGGTGTGCAGCGGGTCGTAGGCGTCGAGAAAGGCGAAAGGGCCGTAATCGATGGTCCAGCCCAGGATGGACATATTGTCGGTATTCATCACCCCGTGAATGAAGCCCACGGCCTGCCACTGGGCGATGAGCCGCGCGGTGCGGGCCACCACCCATTGCAATAGCGCCAGCGCGGGCTGCGGGGCGTCGGCGCAGTCGGGGCAGTATTGGGCGATCACCCAGTCGGTCAGCGCGCGCAACTGCTCGGTCTGCCCGCTGTAGCTGAAATGCTCGAAATGCCCGAAGCGCACGAAACTCGGACTCAGCCGGGTGACCATGGCCGCGGTTTCGATGCGCTCGCGCCGCACCGGGCGGCTCGATCCCACCAGGCACAGCGCCCGCGTGGTCGGGATGCCCAGCGCCGCCATGGCTTCCGAGCACAGAAATTCGCGGATGGATGAACGCAGCACCGCCCAGCCGTCGCCCATGCGCGAAAACGGCGTGCGGCCGCTGCCCTTGAATTGCACTTCCCAACGGGCATAGCCGCAGCTGTGCCGCCCGCCGCTGGCATCTGGCCAGTCGCCCAGCAGCAGCGCGCGGCCGTCGCCAAGCTGCCCCGCCCAGTTGCCGAACTGATGTCCGGCGTACACCGTGGCACGGCTGCCGCCGCTGATCGCCGCGACATGGCCGCCGAAAGCCCGCGCCCAGTCCTGCTCGTCTTGCGGGGTTGCGGGCGCAGTTAGGCCGACCAGCGCCGCGGCATCAGCGCTGCTGGCCACCAGCACGGGATCGGGCAGGGGGCTAACCGCGACCGGCACGCTGAATGCGTCGCCCAGGGCGGCAAACTGCTGCGCCAGCGGCGGCCAAGAGCAGCTCGCGGGCGGAGCAGGGGCGGAAAAATCCAGAGCAGCGGAAGTCATGACCGCATTCTCGGAGAAAGCCGCAGCCCCGGTGGGTATCGGGGTATCCTGTGCCTCTGCTTTTTGCCTGATGTTCAAGCCATGCCGCTCACACAAAACCCGGCCCATCCAGATGCGGTCATCGCGTTGCCTTTCGGTCGCATGGGCCTGTTCTGCACCGACGACGTGGTGTTGCACCTGGAATATCTTCCGCCAGAAACTCCTCTCACCCCGCCCTCCACGCCGCTATGCCGCGCTGTAGCCGCGCAACTGAGCGCCTATGCCGCTGATCCGGCGTATCGCTTCGATCTCCCGCTGGCGGCGGCGGGCACGATGTTTCAGCGCCGGGTCTGGGCGCTGTTGCAGCAAATTCCGCCAGGGCAGACGCGCACTTATGGCGATGCCGCGCTGGAGTTGCACAGCGCAGCCCGGGCCGTGGGGCAGGCTTGCGCCGCCAATCCTTTCGCCCCCGTGGTGCCGTGTCACCGCATCGTCGCGCAAGACGGGCTGGGCGGATTTGCCCATTCCACCGCGCAAGACGGGTATCTGCTGGGCATCAAACGCTGGCTGCTGCAGCATGAAGCCAGCTCGCGATCGGCTCGTCCCCATGCCTGAAGCCCCGCTTTACCTCGAATGGCCGCCCGCGCCCGAAGCCTGCGCCACCACGATCGACCGTTTCTGCGACGCCCTCTGGCTGGAAGACGGCCTCTCGCCCAACACCCTCGCCGCTTACCGCCGCGACCTCACGCTGATGGCGCGCTGGCTGGCCTTTTCGCAGCGCCAGCCCTTGATCGAGGCGACGCTGCGCGATGTGCAGGCGTATATCGCCGCCCGTTTCATGCAAAGCAAAGCCACCTCGTCCAACCGGCGGCTGGTGGTGCTGCGCCGCTTTTACCGCTGGGCCTTGCGTGAGCACTTGCGCACCGACGACCCCACGCTGCAGCTCGACACCGCGCGTCAGCCGCCGCGCCGCCCCAAGACCCTGAGCGAAGCGCAGGTGGAAGCGCTGCTCGCCGCACCCGAGGTGGACACGCCGCTGGGCCTGCGCGACCGCGCCATGCTCGAACTGCTCTACGCCAGTGGCCTGCGGGTGAGTGAACTGGTGGCGCTGCCAGTGGTGCGCGTGTCGCTCGATCAGGGCGTGGTGCAGATTGCGGGCAAAGGCGGCAAAGAGCGACTCGTGCCGTTCGGCAGCGCCGCGCAAGACTGGCTGCAGAACTACCTGCGCACTGCGCGCCATGAGTTGCTGCAGGGGCGCGACAGCCCCTTTCTGTTCGTCACCGCGCGCAGCGGGCAAAGCGCCCGCGAAACCACCGGCATGACGCGGCAGATGTTCTGGATGCGCATCAAGGCCTATGCGCGCAAGGCCGGTATCGACGTACCGCTGTCGCCCCACACCCTGCGCCACGCTTTCGCCACCCATCTGCTCAACCACGGCGCTGACCTGCGTGTGGTGCAATTGCTGCTCGGCCATGCCGATATTTCCACCACGCAGATCTACACCCACATCGCGCGCGAACGGCTCAAGACGCTGCACGCCCGCCACCACCCCCGCGCCTGATCGCGCTCAAGCCCCGCTATGGCCCAAGACAATTTCTGGTCCGCCTTCGTCCTGCTGCTACTGATCCTCGATCCCTTTGGCAATCTGCCGTTTTTCATCGCGGTCATGCGCAAGCTGCCGTCCAAGCGCCGCCTGCCCGTGGCGCTGCGCGAAATCGGCATCGCCTACGCCGTGCTGCTGACTTTCATGTTTGGCGGCCACGGTTTTCTGAAACTGATGAACCTCAGCCAGCCTTCCATCGAAGTGGCCGGCGGGGTCATTTTGCTGCTGGTGGCGATCAAGATGATTTTCTCCACCACGTCTGAAATTTTCGGCGGCGAGGGCGGACGTGAACCCTTGATCTTTCCCCTGGCCGTGCCGCTGCTGGCCGGACCGTCCGCTCTCGCCACAGTCTTGCTGCTGGCCTCGCGCCAGCCCGGCGAAATCTGGACCTGGGTGGGCGCGCTCAGCTCGGCGGTGGCTGTCACCGGCGGGTTGCTGCTGATGAGCGAAACCCTGCTCAAGTGGCTGGGCGACTCGGTGATGAACGCCGCCGAAAAACTCATGGGCCTCATCCTGACGGCCATTGCCGTGAATATGCTGCTGTCGGGTATTCGCAGCTATTTCGGGCTATGAATTCGCCAGTGCTGCCGATAGCATGCCTCTGTGCAACGCTTTGCAGCGATTTCCCTCCAACCTACTCAGCAATCAATCACCATGGAACGCCTGACTTTCACCCCGGAAGACCGCGAAGCCCTGGCCCATTTTCTGGGTCAGCTCGTGGACACCACCATCCTCACTCGCCGAGAAATTCATGATTTTCTCGACTATTGCGATCTCATGGCGCCGAAAAAAGGCGAAGTCATCGCCGATATCGGCCAGGTTGGCGAGAGCCTGTTTTTCGTGCTCGAAGGGCAGGGCTGCCTGATGGCGCAGTTGCCCGAAAGCGAAATGGAAATCGGCAAGATCATGCCCGGAGAAATGCTCGGTGAGATGAGCTTTTTCGACCGCAAGCCGCGCGAAATCCGCTTGCGCGCTGGCGAAGACACCCGCCTGCTGCGCATCAGCCGCGCCATGTACAACCGTCTGCGTCTTGAGCGCCCGCTGCTCGCCGTGCTGCTGCTCGAAGTGGCCATCATCAGCCTCGATCACCTCTACCGCCGCACCTCCTCGGAGATGGCGCAGATCAACCGTTATATGTACCGCACCGGGCGGTAAACGCCGTACCGCCCGCCGTTTCGTCATGTCCGCGCCACCACTCGATCTGCAGATCCGGCGGGCCTACGACCCGCCGAGTTCTGACGACGGCACGCGCATCCTCATCGACCGCCTCTGGCCGCGCGGTCTGCGCAAAGACGGCGCCCACATCGATCATTGGTTGAAAGACCTCGCCCCCAGCCCGGCGCAGCGCGTCTGGTTCGGCCATGAGCCGGAGCGTTTTGCCGAGTTTTCAAAGCGCTACACGGCCGAACTCGACGCCTTGGCGGATGACTCTGCGGCCCTACAAACCCTGGGCGAAGCGCTGCGGGCAGGGCGCGTCACCCTGCTGTTCGCTGCGCACGACCCGCAAATCAACCACGCCCGGGTGCTCGAAGACTGGCTGCGTCGGCCGCACGCTTGGCTCTCGGCAAGAAAGGCCAAATGAACTTCGCGCCCGATGCCGTCCTCGATTTCTGGTTCCGCGAAATCGAGCCCGCGCAGTGGTTCAAAGCCGACCCGGCTTTCGACGCGCTGCTGCGCACGCGTTTCGGTGCACTTCACAGCCAGGCGGTGCGCTGTGAGCTGTTTACGTGGAGAGCTACGCCGCAGGGTCGGCTGGCGGAAATCATCGTGCTCGACCAGTTTTCGCGCAATCTGTTCCGGGGCGATCCGCGCGCCTTCGCCGCCGATGCGCAGGCGCTCACCCTCGCGCAGGAAGCGGTGGCCTGCGGCGCCGATCAGGCGCTGACGCAGCAACAGCGCATCTTTGCGTACATGCCCTATATGCACAGCGAATCGGCCTCGATTCATGTCGTGGCCGAAACCCTGTTTCGCGCCAACGGGCTGGCGAACAACCTCGACTTCGAGCTGCGCCACAAAGCCATCATCGACCGCTTTGGCCGCTACCCCCACCGCAACGCCATCCTCGGTCGGGAATCGACGGACGAGGAAATTGAATTTTTGAAGCTGCCGGGCTCCAGTTTCTGAGTGCCACACCCTACGGAAGCTGAGGGGGCGGCAAATGGGCGGGCGGGTTTACCGCATGCTTGGCCAGATCGTCCAGAAATAAAGAGTCCAGCACGTCCTTGCTCGTCGCAGCAAGAACAACCTTGGGTGCCACACCGGCGTCAAGTGCTTGCTGCCAGCGCCCAGCACAGACGCACCAGTGGTCGCCGGGTTTCAAGCCGGGGAAGCGCAGTTTTGGGTTGGGTGTGGACAGATCATTGCCTTGCGATTTTGTGTATGCGAGGAACTGCGCGTCCATCAAAGCGCACACGCCATGCACTCCAGCGTCCTGTGCTGTCACGGCGCAGTAGCCGTTGCGCAAATATCCCGTCTGTGGAGCCTGGCTGCAAGATTGCAAAGGCTGATTCAGGACATTGAGCAAGGCCGGATCGGCTTCAGACTTATTGGGCGTTTGCGCAAACGCGGAGGTTGAAATCAAGACCGTACCAAGGCATGCAATGCTGGACGCAAAAAAACGACGGTAGTGCGCGGTGATGGTTGCCAAAACTCTTCTCCGAACCCAAACGAGGCTCAAGAATATGGCGCTGTGAGTGCCCTCATCCGTTGTGAGGGGGATTTGACGTCGCGTACCCAATTAGCCAGGGCCGTGCACGGAGCGTTTTTGCGCCCGTCAGCAGGCGAAGCGAGCAGGCGCTAGATCGCGCGCTCAAGCTGGGCTAGCTCTTCAGTGCTGAACCCCGCCTGCAGCCGTGCGTCGCGATTGAACGGAGGTTTGATCCGCGGGGCGTCGAAAGCGGCGGCCAGTTCGTCGTGCGCGGTGAGGGGGTTGCGGCCCGTCTGGGTGCAGGCCCAGTGATACCAGCGGTTGCCGATGGCAACATGGCCGATTTCGTCGGCCAGAATGCGGTCGAGAATTTCCGCGCCACGCGCATCGCCAGCGGCGGCCAGCTTGGCGCGAATGCTGGGGTTCACGTCCAGCCCCCGGGCTTCGAGGGTGCGCGGCACCAGCGCCATGCGGGCCAGAACTTCGCCAGCGGTTTTTTCGGCCATATCCCACAGGCCGTTGTGGGCGGGGAAGTCGCCGTATTCAGCACCGATACCGCGCAGGTGATTGCGCAGCAGAGTGAAGTGCTCGGCTTCTTCGGCGGCCACGCGAATCCAGTCGCGGTAAAAATCTTCGGGCAAATTCTGAAAACGCCACACAGCATCGAGGGCGAGGTTGATGGCGTTGAACTCGATGTGCGCAATGGAGTGCAGCAGGGCGGCGTGACCCTTGGGGTCGCGCGGGTTGCGGCGGGGCATCTGTTGCGCGGGGATCAGTTCAGGCTTTTCCGGGCGGCCGGGGAGGGCGGCGTTTGGCGGTGTCTGCACACAGCTGGTCGGATCGATGCTCACCCGCCCTTGGTGCAGATCGTCGCGCAGGGCCAGCGCCAGCTTAACCTTGTGCGCCGGGTCGGGCTCGATCAGTGCGGCCAATGCGGCCTGGCGCGCCGAGCTGGAAGAGATGGGCGCACTCACTGTGTTTTCTTCAGCACCGTCATGGCCGAGGCGATGAGGCCGGCGGCCTGGCTCATGTCTCCAGGCACGATGAGGGTGGTGCTCGATTTGGCGAGGTTGGCATAAGTGTCCAGACCTTGCTGGGCGACCTTGAGCTGCACGGCTTCGGCGCCGCCGGGTTTTTGAATGGCATTGGCCACGACTTCCAGCGCGTGCGCGGTGGCGTCGGCCACGGCCTCGATGGCGGCGGCTTCGCCTTGCGCATTGTTGATGGCCGCCTGCTTCTGCCCTTCAGATCGCGCGATGAAGGCCTGGCGCTCGCCTTCGGCGACGTTGATGGCCTGTTGACGCGCACCTTCCGAGGTGGCGATCACGGCGCGCTTTTCACGCTCGGCGGTAATCTGGCGCTGCATGGCGTGCAGGATTTCGTTGGGCGGGGTGAGATCCTTGATTTCGTAGCGCAACACCTTCACGCCCCAGGTGGCGGCGGCATCGTCGAGAGAATTCACCACGCTGTGATTGATGAACTCGCGTTCTTCGAAGGTCTTGTCGAGTTCGAGCTTGCCGACCACCGAGCGCAGCGTGGTCTGCGCCAGTTGGGTGATGGCGACGATGTAGTTCGACGAGCCATAGCTGGCACGCATGGCGTCGGTCACCTGGAAATACAGCACGCCGTCCACGGTGAGCTGGGTGTTGTCTTTGGTGATACAGATCTGGCTGGGCACGTCGAGCGGAATTTCTTTCAGCGAGTGTTTGTAGGCCACGCTGTCGATGAAGGGAATGATGATGTTCAGCCCCGGTTGCAGGGTGGAGTGGTAGCGGCCGAGACGCTCCAGAATCCAGGCGTTTTGCTGTGGCACGATCTTGATGCCGCGGCTGACGAACAGCACGGCGATGACGGCCAGGATGATGGCGATTTCCATGAAAGACTCCCTTGGGTTGATCAAAGCGGGCTACGCGCGTCAGCCCGGATTATGTTGTGCATTCGTGTCGAGCGATGGCACGGCTTGTGCGGCGGGCAGCGGTTCGATCAGCAGCACATTGCCGTCTTGCCCGGCAATGCGGTGCGGGCCGGTTTGTAGTGGGCCACGCCGCAGCAGCCGCGCAGACCAGTCCGAACCCCGGTAATGCACCCGCGCCACGCCGTCTGCCGACCAGGCGGACACATCGACCGTGGCACCGAGATCGAGGTTGTCGTGCCGCACATCGGCGGCGGTGCGTTTACCGAAAATACGCCGGGTCAGATACAACGCGATCACCGCGCCGCCGCCCACCACGGTGAACGCCACCCAATGCCAGGGCATGGGCAGCCCGGCATGCGCCGCCAGAGCGCCGGCCACGGCACCCACGGCCAGCATGAGCAAATAGAAGGTGCCGCTGACCAGTTCCATCGCGACAAAAAAACCGGCCAGAATCCACCAGGCGGTCGGGTTGTCCATCTCGGGTGCTCCCAATATTGATGGCGCGAAGCAGGGCGCTTCACACGGATTTCCTACACTCTCGCACTTTATCCCTTCCGCGTCGGAGCCGTCATGCACTTTCGTTTTCCCATTGTCATCATCGACGAAGACTTCCGCTCGGAAAACTCGTCCGGCCTCGGCATTCGTGCGCTGGCGCAGGCCATCGAGAAGGAGGGCATGGAGGTGCTGGGCGTGACCAGCTACGGCGATCTCTCCAGCTTCGCGCAGCAGCAAAGTCGGGTGAGCGCGTTCATTCTCTCTATCGACGATGAGGAATTCGCCACCGCGGAGGAGGGCGTGGAACCGAAGGCTTTGCACAACCTGCGCGCCTTCATCGAGGAGATTCGCTTTCGCAACGCCGAGATTCCCATCTACCTTTACGGCGAAACGCGCACCTCGGGGCATATTCCCAACGACATCCTGCGCGAACTGCACGGCTTCATCCATATGTTCGAGGACACGCCAGAGTTCGTGGCGCGGCACATCATCCGCGAGGCACGCTCGTACATGGACTCGCTGGCGCCGCCATTCTTTCGTGCCCTGGTCGGCTACGCCGCCGATGGTTCCTACTCCTGGCATTGCCCTGGGCATTCCGGTGGCGTCGCCTTCCTGAAGAGCCCGGTGGGGCAGATGTTCCACCAGTTCTTTGGCGAAAACCTGCTGCGCGCGGACGTGTGCAACTCGGTGGATGAGCTGGGCCAGTTGCTCGACCACACCGGCCCGGTGGCGGCGAGCGAGCGCAACGCGGCGCGCATTTTCCACGCCGATCACCTGTTTTTCGTCACCAACGGCACGTCCACCTCGAACAAGATGGTTTGGCACAGCACGGTAGCGCCGGGCGATGTGGTGGTGGTGGACCGCAATTGCCACAAATCCATCCTGCACGCCATCATCATGACTGGTGCGCTGCCGGTGTTCCTCACGCCGACGCGCAATCATTACGGCATCATCGGGCCGATTCCGCTGGCCGAGTTCCACCCGGACAACATCGCCCGCAAGATTGCCGAGAATCCGCTCACGCGGCATCTCGTCGGCAAAATCAAGCCGCGGGTGCTCACCATCACCCAGTCCACCTACGACGGCGTGCTCTACAACGTCGATGCCATCAAGCAGATGCTCGATGGCCACATCGACACCCTGCATTTCGACGAAGCCTGGCTGCCGCACGCCTGTTTCCACGACTTCTATCGCGGCATGCATGCCATCGGCCCCGACCGCGAGCGCACCAAGGAAGCGATGGTGTTCGCCACGCAATCCACCCACAAGCTGTTGGCGGGCCTGAGCCAAGCTTCGCAGATTTTGGTGCAGAACGCGCAAAACCAGCAGCTCGATTTCCATCGCTTCAACGAGGCGTATCTGATGCACAGCTCCACCTCGCCGCAGTACGCCATCATCGCCTCGTGCGATGTGGCCGCGGCGATGATGGAGCCGCCGGGCGGCACCGCGCTGGTCGAAGAAAGCATTCTGGAGGCCATGAACTTCCGCCGCGCCATGCGCAAGGTCGACGCCGATTACGGACAGGACTGGTGGTTCAAGGTGTGGGGGCCGAACGGCTTGGCGGAGGAGGGCACCGGCGAGCGCGACGACTGGCTGCTGCACGCCACCGACGACTGGCACGGCTTCGGCGCCGTGGCCGATGGCTTCAATATGCTCGACCCGATCAAGTCGACCATCGTCACGCCGGGGCTGAACATCAACGGCGATTTCGACGCCACTGGCATCCCGGCTGCCATCGTCACCCGCTTTCTGGCCGAGCATGGGGTGATTGTCGAAAAGACCGGGCTCTACAGCTTTTTCATCATGTTCACCATCGGCATCACCAAGGGCCGATGGAACACCCTGGTCACGGCGCTGCAGCAGTTCAAGGACGACTACGACCGCAATCAGCCGCTGTGGCGCATCCTGCCCGAATTCGTGGCGCAGAATCCGCGTTACGAGCGCATCGGTCTGCGCGATCTGTGTCAGCAGATCCACGAAGCCTATCGTGAGCAGGACGTGGCCCGTCTGACCACCGAGATGTATCTCTCCGATTTGCAGCCGGCCATGACGCCGACCGACGCCTACGCCAAGATGGCGCACCGCGACATCGAGCGGGTGGAGATCGACCAGCTCGAAGGTCGCATCACCGCAGCGCTGGTCACGCCGTACCCACCGGGCATTCCGCTGCTCATTCCGGGCGAGCGCTTCAACGCGCCCATCATGCGCTACCTGAAGTTCGCCCGCGATTTCAACCTGCGCTTTCCGGGATTCGCCACCGACGTGCATGGACTGGTGACTGAAACCGACGCCAGCGGAAACAAACGCTATTTCGTGGACTGCGTGCGCAACCCGGACTGAAACAGCTTTTTCTACCGGCGGCGGCTTCGAGAGGGGCCGCCGTCAATCTCTCGATATGAGGTCGTGTCGTTTACTTAACATAATGCACATATGTTCTCTAATTGATGCCCAGCCACGAGGCTGGAATGGCGCTCTTACCAGGAGCCCTGTGGTCTATCCTTGCCCAGCGCCTTGGCGATCATGTTGGCGATGTCCTTGTGGTTCATTTGGGTTGCCAAGGTCAGCGCGGTGTAGCCCATGGCATTTTTGAGCTTCGGATCGGCGCCTTCTTCCAGCAGCAGCTTCACCGTGCTGTCATAGCCAAAATACGCAGCCATCATCAGCGGCGTGGAGCCGTTGGGCGCGGCGGCGTCTATGTAGGCGGAATGTTCGAGCAGATACTTGACGACTTCGGTACGCCCCCGGGTGGCGGCATAAGACAACGGCGTCCAGCCCGGTTTGTTGATTTCCGCGCCTTTTTCGACCATAAGCTTGACGATGCCAAGATCGCCCTGAAGGCAGGCGATCATCAGCGCATTTTCGTCGGACGGGTTCAGGTAATTGAGATGAATATGCGGATCATCGATCAATACCTTGGCGACCTTGAGTGAGTTGTAGCGCAGCGCCAGATACAGCGCCGAATTGCCTTTGCTGTCCACCGCGTTCGGGTCGAAACCCTGCGCCAGCAGACTGCGCACGGCGCCCACGTCGTCGATATTGACGGCGCGGAAAAAGTCGGTGTAAGCCCCGGCGTAAGCCCAACCACCCGAGCCCGCGAGCAGCGCGGCCACGGCGGTAGATTGGAGAAATTGGCGCCGAGCTCTATTCATAAAACACCTTAATTATTATTCTTAACACTATGATTTATTGTAGAAATAGCCGGGTGAAATTATCGCTGGTCTGTTCTGCCAGCGCCTCCCGATCCACGCCGCGCAATTCGGCCAGATAGTCGGCGACGTAACTCACGTAGGCCGGTTCATTGGTCTTGCCGCGGTGCGGCATGGGGGCCAGATACGGGCTATCGGTTTCGATCAGTAAGCGGTCGGCCGGAATTTGTACCGCCACATCGTGCAGCGCCTGGGCGTTCTTGAAAGTGACGATGCCCGCGATGGATATGTAGAAGCCCAGATCGAGGGCGCGCTGTGCGACCTCCCAGTTTTCGGTGAAGCAATGCATCACGCCCCGCGCACGTCCCTGCCCTTCCTCGGCCAGAATGGCGAGGGTGTCTTCGGCGCTGGCGCGGGTGTGAATGATCAGCGGTTTGTCGAGCTGCATGGCGGCGCGAATATGCACCCGAAAGCGCTCGCGCTGCCATTCCATCTCAGCCACGGTGCGCTCGCCCAGACGGAAATAGTCGAGCCCGGTTTCACCGATGCCGACCACGCGCGGCAATTGAGCCAGGCGCGTGAGGTCTTCAACCGCGGGCTCGCGCACGCCTTCGTTGTCGGGGTGCACCCCCACAGAGGCCCAAACCCCGGGGTAACGCTGTGCGATGGCGTGCACCGCGTCGAATTCTTCGAGCGTGGTGCAGATGTTGAGCGCACGCGTCACGCCTTTTTCGTGCATATGCGCAAGCACGTCGTCGAGGCGTTCTTCCAGGCCCGGATAGGCCAAGTGGCAGTGAGAATCGGTCAGTGCAGCGGTCATTTCAAGCGGTATTTCGGGCGGCATCAAATAGTGTTGGTCGGCTTGCCGCTGGCCTCTGCGGCGCCCAGCGCTTCTTCGATTTTCACCTTCAGGTGCCGCGCCTTGTCGTCGGCGGGAAAACGCACGCCGATGCCCTGCGGGCGGTGGTTGGCGGCATTGGCCGGGTTGATCCAGGCGACTTTGCCTTCGACCGGATAGCGCTGCGGGTCGTCCACAATGGTGAGCAGCAGATAAACGCCCTCCCCCAGTCGATACTCGTGCGGCGTGGGCACAAAAATGCCGCCCTCGGGGAAGAAGGAAATGTACGAGGCATACAGCGCCGGTTTTTCCTTGATGGCCAACTGAAGGACGCGGGGCTTGTTGGCGGCAACGCTTGCGGCGCGGGGTGCGGTAGCCATGAATCAATCTCCTCGGGAGAAAATCTGGGCAAATTCTAGGAGCAGTGCATCGCTGGCGAGTGCCTGGTGCAATGGAAAACCCGCCAGCCGTTGTTTCTGGCGCCAGCCGTCCAAGGCATCAGCCAGTTTCAGCGGTGCGATGCGCTGGGCGAGTGCGGTCAGAGCTGGCAATTTTTGCGGCAGATAAAGCGGGGGTGCGCCAACCTGCACGCGCTGCAGATCGCTGCCGATTTTCAGCAGGCTTGCGACGCCAGCCGCCTGATCGGGCGGCGGCGGCAGGGTGGACGACTGCGGACGGGCGGCTTGGCGCGACAAGGCGTCCAACAGGCTTTCGGCCCATTCCAGCCCCAGCGCCGGGTTGGCCTGATAGACCGCACCCTGGCTCCAAGCCAGCACGGCCTGCTGCGCCCCCGCCGCCACCGTCTTCCCGCCGAGTTGTTGCTGCGCCTCGGCAGCCCCCGGGCGCGGCAGCGCCGCCAGGCGACAGCGGCTGCGAATCGTGGGCAGCAAGGCGTCGAGCCGGTGGGCGCCGAGCAGAAACTGCACGTCTTCCGGCGGTTCTTCGAGGGTCTTGAGCAGCGCGTTGGCCGCGGCCGCATTAAGCGCATCGACCGGATAGATCAGCGCCACCTTGGCGCGGCCGCGGTGGCTGGTGCTCACCGACCAGTCGTTGAGGCGGCGGATCTGCTCGATGCGGATCTCCTGGCTCGCCGTCTTGGTTTCGGAGCGCGGCGCGGCCTCTTCAGACGGGTTCAGGCCGAGTTCGGGCCACATCGCCTCGGGCGCTGCGATCAGTAAATCGGGGTGCGTGCCCGCCGCCAGCAGCGCGCAACTGGCGCAGTGCCCACAGGCCTTGGAAGTAGACAGGACAGCAGGAAGCCGGGCCGCCTCACGCTCGGAGGCTGCGAGCGACTGGGGCGATTCGCACAGCAGCGCGTTAGCCGTGCGCTGCAGCAGCAGCCATTTGCCATAACCCTGCGGCGCGTGGATCAGCCAGGCAGAATTCATTTTGAATCAAACTCTTGTAAAACTTTGTTCAAGTAACCTGTGATGGTTTTTTGTACCGCTTCCGGGGTTTGCGTGCCATCGATCACACGCCATTTTTCGGGCGAACTGGCGGCCTGTTGCAGGTAGTTGGCGCGTACCCGGGCAAAAAAATCAACGCTTTCCTGCTCGAAACGGTCGCGCTGCCGCGTCTGCTCCAGACGCTGCGCGGCCACCTCGGGCGGCACATCGATCAGGATGATGCAGTCCGGGCACAACCCCGGATGCACCCAGCGGGCCAGGGCTTCGAGCCGCTCGGTGGGAATGCCCTTGCCGCCACCCTGATAAGCGAGCGTCGCCGCGGTGAAACGGTCGCAAACCACGTCGGTGCCGCCCAGCAAGGCCGGCTCGATGACACGCAGCACATGCTCCTGCCGCGCCGCGAACATCAGCAGGGCTTCGGTTGCCGGGCGCATGGTCTCGTGCAGCAGCAGTTCGCGGATTTTTTCGCCGATTTCGGTGCCGCCCGGCTCGCGGGTGAGCATGACCTGGCGGTTGGCTGCACGTAGCACATCGACCACGGTCTGCAACTGGGTCGATTTGCCGGCGCCGTCGATGCCCTCGAGAGAGATGAACAGGCCGGGACGGTAGGGATTGAGTGCGCTCATGGAGTCTTGAGGATGTAACGCGCCACAGCCGCGTTGTGCTGGGCAAGCGTGTCGGAAAACTGGCTGGCGCCGTTGCCACGAGCCACGAAATACAGCGCCTTGATCGGCGCGGGATGCAATGCCGCCTGCAGCGACGCCTCGCCCGGAAGCGCGATGGGCGTGGGCGGCAGGCCGTTGATGATGTAGGTGTTGTAGGGCGTGAGCGTTTGCAGGTCACGTTTGGTGATATTGCCGTTGTAGCGCGCGCCCATGCCGTAGATCACGGTGGGATCGCTCTGCAGCGGCATGCCCGCGCGCAGACGGTTGATGAACACGGCGGCGATTTTTTCGCGATCAGACGGCTTGCCGGTTTCTTTCTCGATGATCGAAGCCAGAATGAGCGCCTGCTGCGGCGTTTTCAGCGGCAGATCGGGCGCGCGCTGCGCCCACGCGGCGGCCAGGCGTTTTTGCATCGCCTGATAGGCGCGGCGCAGCACGTCCAGCTCTGACGAGCCTCGCGCATACAGATAGGTATCGGGGAAAAACTCACCCTCGGGCGGCGTCTGCGCCGGAGCGCCGATGCGCTGCATGATCTGCTCAGGGGTGAGATCGCCCACGTCATGCTGCAGACCGGGTGCCTTCGCCAGCCACTGCAGCATCTGCTCAAAAGTCCAGCCCTCGGGAATGGTGACCGAGAGCAGCGTCTGATCGCCGCGCGCCATACGTTCGAGCAACACCCACGGCGTCATGCCGGTGCTGATTTCGTAGCTGCCGGCCTTGAGTTCCGTACCGCGCCCGCTCAGACGGGCCAGCCAATAGAACAGGCGCGGCTGTAGGTCGGCGCCCTGCGCCCTGATCTGTTGCGCCGCCGACAGGGCGGAACTTCCGGGACGCACCGAAAAGTCGAGCGGGCTCTCGCGCAGAGCGATGGGCTGGTTGGCCCACCAGACAAACGCCCCGGCCGCCAAGGCCAGAGCGATTAAACCGAGAAGAAGGAGTTTTCGCAGAAAACGCACGTTGCAAGTGGAGGGAAGTTGCCGCCGGGGCGCGGACCGCCGCGCGCCGGTGGCGGGTAAGCTTCCTATACTAGCCTAGCCGAACCCCCATTCCAGGGGGCTTAACCATCAGCCGCTCATGCCTCTGCTCTCCTGTCCTCTCGATCAACTCTCCCTCTTGCGTGTCTCGGGGCCGCAGGGCGCCGACTTGCTTCATGCCCAACTCAGCCAGGATTTCCAGCATTGGCCGGACGAGCAGGCGCGACTGGCCGCGCTGCTCAACCCGCAGGGGCGGATGCTGGCCGACTTCATCGCGGTGCGCCTGGCGCCCGAGCAGATCGGCCTGCTGCTCGACGTCTCGATTGCCGCCGCCGCACTGCAACGCCTGCGGATGTTTGTGCTGCGCCTGAAATGCACCCTCGACGACGCCAGCGCGCAGTGGGCGCGGCACGGGCTCTTGGGCGATACCGCCGCCGACTATCCGGCCTCGCTCACCCCCCCCGCCCAGCCCTGGGGCGTGCGAAGGCTGGAAAGCGGCGCGCTTTTGCTGCGCCTGCCGCAAGCGGGCTCAGCGGTGCGCTGCGTGCTGCTGACCGAGCGGGATCAAGCTACGCAGGCCGAGCAGGCTGCGCTGCGGGCAGAGCTTGCCGCATTGCCCGCGCTGTCGCCGTCTGAGTGGGCGCTGCAGGATATTCGCGCAGGGCTGCCGCACCTCACCGCTGCGACGCAGCAGTTATTTGTGCCGCAAATGCTCAACTTTGAATTGATCGGCGGGGTGAATTTCAAAAAGGGCTGCTATCCGGGGCAGGAAGTGGTGGCGCGCAGCCAATACCGTGGCACCCTCAAGCGGCGCATGTACGTGGTGAGCGGCCCGGCCGCCATGCAGCCGGGGCAGGAATTGGTGCACGCGGCCGATCCCGGCCAGCCCTGTGGCGTGGTGGTGAATGCCGCGGCCGATGCCGCTGGCGTGTGGTGGGCGCTGGCCGAGCTGAAAATCGCCCTCGCCGAACAGCCGGGCCTGCATCTGGGCAGCGCCGAAGGCCCCGAACTGAAGCTGGGCGCCCTGCCCTACGCGCTCACCGCGCCCGATTGAGCCTGCGCCTTCCGTAGCGCCAGCGCGGCGGCTGCCACCGCCTGCACCGCCTCGGGCAAGGCCCGGCTCATTTTGATGAAATTGTGAGTGACACCCGGCCATTGCGTCATCTCGACCTTCACCCCGGCGTGGCGCAACAACGCGCCGTAGGCCAGGCCCTCATCGCGTAGTGGATCGCAGCCGGCAACCGCGATCCACGCCGCAGCCACGCCTTGGTGTTGAGTCGCCAGTTGCGGGGCAAAACGCCAGTCGGCGCCATCGCGCGGGTCGCGCAGGTAGTGTCCGAAAAACCAGTCGATCTGTTCCCGGTCGAGCAAAAAGCCGTGCCCATAGCGCTGTTGCGACAGCGTTTCATGCCCGCAACCCATGCCGGGATAAAACAGCAGTTGCAAGGCCAGCGGCAGCGCGGCGTCGCGTGCCGCCAGGGCGCAGGCCGCAGCCAGCGTGCCTCCGGCGCTGTCTCCGCCGACGGCGAGGCAGTGCGTGTCCACGCCGAGCATCTCGCCGTGGGTGTGCAGCCATTGCAGCGCATCCCAGCTGTCGTTGAATGCGGTGGGAAAGCGGTGTTCCGGGGCGAGCCGGTAATCGAGCGACAGCACCATCCAGCCTGAGCGAAGGGCGAGTTGGCGGCACAGCGCATCGTGCGTGGCCGCGCTGCCGATGACAAAGCCGCCGCCGTGCAAGTAGAGCAAGGCGGGTTGCGGCGCCTGCCAGTCAGCCAGCCGGGGGGCGTAGCGGCGCAGCGTGAGGCGCTCGCCATCGCGGCTCGGGCAATCGAGCGTGTCGCACAGCGGCAGGTCGGCCGGGGGAAAGTCGAGCACTTCGGCCATGCGCGCATAGGCCGCGCGGGCGGCTGCCGGGGTGAGTTGCTCAAACGCAGGCTGCCCCGCACGAGCAATGCGCTGCAGCAGTTCGCGCATGCGCGGCGTGAGGTCGGCCTCGGGCGGGCCTTGGGGCTTCAGGTCGTCCATGCCCACAGCGGCACATCGTGTTGCTGCGCCAGCGCGGTGAGCTGCGCGGCGGTGTGCGATTTGCACCAGCGGGCGATGGCGCGGTGCGTCGCCCCTTGCGCCGCCAGCGCCAGCGCCTGTTTGAAGTGGGGCTCCAACGCCGCAATCGCCACCAGCCCGTCGGCACAGGCATAGACGCCATATTCGGGCAAGGCGCCGCCGAGCAGTTGCCCCGGCGCGGTCATGCCCAGCGCGCGGGGCACGGCGACAAAACCGGCCGCGTCGGACAGCGCAATGTCCAGCATCGCGCCCCTGCCCTGCGCGCGTTGGTGCAGCAGCGCGCCCAGGGCGGCCTCGCTCACCAGCAGCGCACCCGTCATGTCGGCCAGCAGCGTGGCGGGCGGCTTCGCGGCATCGATCAGCCCTGCCTCGGCCTGGAAGGTGAGATCATGCCCCGGCAGCTGCCCCTGCGCCCCCGGATAACCGACGACGAACACGGCGCTGAGGTGGGGATGGCGCGCGGCCAGACTGCGCCGGTCCAGCCCCAGCCGCTTGAGCGCTGCGGGGCGGAACGCTGTGAGCAGCAGATCGCTTTGTTGCAGCTGTTCGTGCAGCGCCGTCTGGCCTTCGGCGGTTTTCAGATCGAGCTTGCGCACCGGCACTGCCATGTGCATGGCGCGGTAGAGCGCGGGCGACATCTGCGCCATCGGATCGCCGCCGGGCGGCTCGATTTTCAGCACCTTGGCGCCCAGCGCGCGCAGGCGGGCAGCGGCGGCCGGGCCCGGCAGGTTGAGCGCCAGAGTGACGATGCGTACGCCACTCAGCGGCTTGTAATTTCGGGGATGACGGGGGTAGAGACGTGCGGTGTCCGGCATGGGTTGCAAGGGTGGCTCAATCGAGGTTGCTGTCGAGCATACGCTGCAACTCCCGGCGATCGAGTTTGCTCGGTCGCCCCTGACGCACCGCTTCCGGCTCCGGGCTCAAGCGCCGCAACTCGGCCTGCCTTTCGCGCTGTAGGCGGCTGGCCTCGGTCTCGCGGTACAGGGCTTGCGCCAGCGGTGCGGACTGCCGCTGCAAGCCAACCTGCAGCACCTCCACTTCCCGGCGCTCTCGCTCCTGCTGAATCACCAGCACATCGCCGATGCGCACCTCTTTGGCCGGTTTCGCCGGAGCGCCGTTCACCCACACGCGGCCCAGTTCACATTGCGAAGCCGCGAGCGCGCGCGTCTTGCACCAGCGCGCCGCCCAAAGCCATTTGTCGAGGCGCTGCGATGCGGCGGCTGCCGACGTGGCGGGTGTGGAACGCGCCTTGGCGCTCATGTCATCGCTTGCGCGGCGATGTCGAGCGCGCGCAGCCGCAGCGGTGCATCAAACACATCGCAGACCAGCATGAATTCGTCCGCTTGCGTAGACTCGGCCAGCGCGGCAAAGCCCTGCCGTACCGTCTCGGGGCTGCCGATGACGGCGGCAGCGAGAAAGTCTTGAATCGCGGCGCGCTCCTGCGGGTGAAGCTGTTCCAGATAGTGCGCCACCGGCGGCGGCAGTCGGCCGCGCTGCCCGGTGAGAATGCCCAGCACGCGCTGATAGGTGCTGCTGGCGAGAAATTGCGCCTCTTCGTCGGTTGGCGCGGCGATCAGGGGCACGCCGATGATGACGTAGGGACGCGCCAGCGCGGGCGAAGGCCGGAACTCTTGCCGATACAACTCCAGCGCCTGATGCAGCAAGCGCGGCGCGAAGTGCGAGGCGAAGGCATAAGGCAACCCCCGCTGCGCCGCAAGCCGCGCAGAAAACAGGCTGGAGCCCAGCAGCCAGATGGGCACCTGTGTTCCCGCACCGGGCATGGCGACCAGACGCTGACCGGGCTCGGCCGGAGCGAGCAGATGCTGCAGCTCGGCCACATCGCGCGGAAAGTCTTCTTCGCGCTCGATGCGGTCGCGGCGCAGGGCGCGCATGGTCAGCGGATCGGTGCCCGGCGCGCGTCCAAGACCCAGGTCGATGCGCCCCGGATACAGCTCGGCGAGGGTGCCAAAGGCTTCGGCCACGACCAGCGGCGCGTGATTGGGCAGCATGACGCCCCCCGACCCCACGCGGATGCGTTGCGTGCCGCCGACCACATAACCCACCAGCACCGCCGTGGCCGAACTGGCCACGCCAGCCAGATTGTGATGTTCGGCCAACCAGTACCGTTTGAATCCCAGTGCTTCGGCATGTTGCGCGGTGCGCAGGGCGATCTGCAGCGCCTCGGCTACGGTGCCGTTTTCGCGCACGGCGACAAGATCGAGCAGAGATAAAGCGATGTTTTTCAGAGAGTGCATGAGCGCATTTTGCGGCGGATGCGCGCGTCTTGCAGGCCGGGGCCTATGACGCCGATGGCTGCGTGATCTGTCTTGCTGCCACCACGATCTCGATGCGTCACTCCGGAGAGCGCGCTATCGGTCGGTCGGCAAATACAGACTTTCCTTGATCTCTTCCATCACCACATAGCTATGCGACTCGGCCGAGACCGGCAGCCGTTTGAGAATGTCTCCCAGCAGATGGCGGTATTCCTTCATGCCGCGCAGGCGGAACTTCACCAGATAGTCGAAGCTGCCCGAAACGAGGTGACATTCCAGCACGTCGGGCATGTGCAGCAACTCCTGGCGCACGCGGTCGAACACATCGCCCGACTTGGACGCCAGTTTGATTTCCACAAAAACCAGCAGGGTCTTGCCCAGCGCCTCCGGGTTGATGCGGGCGTTGTAGCCGGTGATCACCCCGGCACGCTCCATGCGCTTGACCCGCTCGGTACACGGCGAGGCCGACAGCCCGACTTCGCTGGCCAGATCGGTCATGGAGATGCGGCCGTTGCGCTGCAGGAGATCCAGAATGCGGCGGTCGATGCGATCGAGTTCGTACATGGCGGCTGGCGCACCAAAAGAGGAAGCGGTTTCAGCGATTTTCACTGTGAAATACCAAAAAAACAATGAATTTTTTTGCTGGTGACCGACTAAATTTCGCCCATCTAGTTATTAAACAGGTGTTTGCCATGAAAGTCATCGTTCTCGGCGCCGGCGTGATCGGAACCACCACGGCGTACTACCTCGCCAAGGCCGGCGCGGAAGTGACGGTGATCGACCGCCAAAACGCCTGCGCGATGGAAACCAGCTTCGCCAATGCCGGCCAGGTATCGCCGGGCTACTCCACGCCCTGGGCAGCGCCCAGCATTCCGCTCAAGGCGGTGAAGTGGATGTTTCAGCGCCACGCGCCGCTGGCGATTCGCCCAGACGGCACGCTGTGGCAATTGCACTGGATGGCGCAAATGCTGCGCAACTGCAGCGCCGAACGCTATGCGGTGAATAAAGAGCGCATGATGCGTCTGGCCGAGTACAGCCGCGCTAGCCTGCAAGAGCTGCGCACGGAAACCGGCATCGCCTACGAGCAGCGCACCGGCGGCACGCTGCAGGTGTTTCGCAGCCAGGCGCAACTCGATGCGGTGCAGCGCGACGTGACCGTGCTCGAAGAATGCGGCGTGCCCTACGAACTGCTCGACCGCGACCAGCTCGCCCAGGTCGAGCCCGGTCTGGCGCACGCCCGCGACCGGCTTGTCGGCGGCCTGCGCCTACCGCACGACGAAACCGGGGATTGCCAGATATTCACCACCCGTCTGGGTGAGACGGCGCGCGAACTGGGCGTGAAATTCGAGTTCGGCCAGACGATCCGCGGACTGTCGAGCGATGGCCAGAGCATCACTGGCGTACAGGCGGGGGGCGCCGTCCTCACCGCGGATCGCTATGTGCTGGCGCTGGGCAGTTACACCCGCGACTTTCTGGCGCCGCTGGGCCTCGATCTGCCGGTCTATCCGGTCAAGGGCTATTCGCTCACCGTGCCGTTGACCGACGAGGCGCTCGCGCCGCGGTCCACCGTGCTGGACGAAACCTACAAAATCGCCCTCACCCGCTTCGATCAACGCATCCGCGTGGGCGGCATGGCGGAGCTGGGCGGATTTGATCTGCGGCTCAACCCGCGTCGGCGCGAAACGCTGGAAATGGTCACCCGTGACCTGTTCCCCTGTGGCGACCTCGCCGCTGCCACCTTCTGGACCGGCCTGCGCCCGATGACGCCCGACAGCACGCCCATCGTCGGCGCCACGCGCTATCCCAACCTCTACCTCAACACCGGCCACGGCACCCTGGGGTGGACCATGGCCTGCGGCTCAGGGCGGGTCGTGAGTGATCTGGTGCTCAACCGCAAGCCGGAGATCAGCATCGCCGGACTGGGTATCGAGCGCTACGACCGCCCGGCCACGCCGCCCAAAGTGCTGCATTCCAGCCACGCCTGAGCAAACTGCGGCCGCAACGGCCTGCGCCTGGGAACGCCCTAAGCCTGGGTCTGCGCAGCGGCCAGCGGTGCGAACAGCGCCTTGAGATCGGCTTCGCTCAGGGTTTCCTTCGCGAGCAGTTGCCGCGCGCCCTCCTCCAGCACGGCGCGTTCGCGTTGCAGAATGTCTTGCGCACGGTTGAAGGCGTCATTCACCAGATCGCGCACAGCGCAATCGATTTCCCGCGCGGTCTGTTCGCTGTATTCGTGCTGCGGCGGAAGGCCCGGCATGCCCGGCACAGGCTGCTGGGTTTCTTCCAGACTGACGCCGCCGAGCTTTTCGGCCATGCCGTAGCGCGTCACCATGCTGCGGGCGATGTCGGTGACTTTCGCCAGATCGTCCGCCGCGCCGGTTGACCAATGCCCGTACACCAGATGCTCGGCGGCCCGCCCGCCCATGAGCACGGTCATCTTGTTTTTCAACTCTTCTCGGGTCATCAGATAGCGGTCTTCGGTGGGCCGCTGGATGGTGTAGCCCAGCGAGCCGATGCCGCGCGGAATGATGGACACCTTGTGCACCGCATCGCTGCCCGGCAGGCTCATCGCCACCAGCGTATGCCCCATTTCGTGATGCGCCACGATGTCGCGCTCTTTCGGGTTGAGCAGTCGGTTGCGCTTTTCCAGCCCGGCGACGATGCGCTCGACCGCGCGGGTAAAGTGCGACAAGGTGACGGTGCGCGCGTTTTCCCGCGTGGCCAGCAAGGCCGCCTCGTTCACCAGATTGGCCAGATCGGCGCCGGAGAACCCGGGCGTGAGCGCTGCCACCTGCTCCAGATCGACGCTGGGATCGAGCCGGATCTTGACCGCATGCACCTTGAGAATCTGCACCCGCCCTACCTTGTCGGGCCGCTCCACCAGCACCTGTCGGTCAAATCGCCCGGCGCGCAGCAGGGCGGGATCGAGAATCTCCGGCCGGTTGGTGGCCGCGAGAATCACAATGGACGAGGTGGAGTCGAAGCCGTCGAGTTCGACCAGCAACTGATTGAGCGTCTGCTCTTTTTCATCGTGCCCGCCGCCGAACGGCGCGGCGCTGCGGGCGCGGCCCAGCGCATCGAGCTCGTCGATGAAAATGATGGCCGGCGATTTTTCCCGCGCCTGCTCGAACAGGTCGCGCACCCGCGCCGCGCCCACGCCGACGAACATCTCCACAAATTCCGAGCCGCTGATGGAGAAAAACGGCACCCCGGCCTCCCCGGCCACGGCGCGCGCCAGCAGCGTCTTGCCTACGCCGGGCGGCCCCACCAGCAGCACGCCCTTGGGCGCACGGGCGCCGAGGCGGCTGTGCTCGACGGGGTTCTTCAGAAAATCGACCACTTCTTCCAGCTCGGCCTTGGCTTCGTCCACCCCGGCGACGTCGGCAAAAGTCACCCCGGTGCGGTTTTCCATATAAACCTTCGCCCGGCTCTTGCCGATGGACATGAAACCCCCCATGCCCATACTCCCGGCCTTGTCGGCAAACTTGCGCACCAGAAAAAACCATAGCCCGACGAAGATCAGCGCGGGCAACACCCACGAGAGAATGTCGGAGAGCCAGGTGTCGGTGTATTGCTGCGAATACGTCACCCCGTACTTCTGCAACTCACTGGCGAGCTGCGGCTCCACGCGCACCGCGACCACCAGGCTCTTGCCATTGGCATCGGGCGATTTCAGCGTGCCGGTGATGGTCTGGCCGCCGATCACCACGTCCTTGATCCTGCCTTCTTTGAGATAGGTCTGGAACTCGCTGTACGGCACCGTCTGCACATTGCTGTAAGACGACCACAGACTTTGCACCATGAACATCAAGGCAATGGCCAGCAGCCAATAGCCCAGATGCACCTGCGTCTTGGGATTGATCTTGGGCCGGTTTTTCCCGCCCCCGGACGGCGGCGGGTTCTGTTCGTCTGTCATGGAGCTCTCCTCGCGCATGTTGCGACAAGCATAGCCTGTTGATAGGGGCGCGCACGCTGGCGGTCTCGATCTTCAGGTTCTATTTCTATGAAAGACAAAATGTAATAAAAACGACAAAGTACGACTGTTTTTTGCACTGGAACGCAACGCTATATAAAAATCTATTTTATTTCATTCGAATATTGCAAAATACTCTCCACGTCTGTGAAATTTCCCCTGGATATTCAATATGTTAGAAATTTAATATGTTCGAAAGAATATATCGGTGCTTCGCTGATTTTTCATCAAAATAATTCCTTTGATCAACAGGTTTAATTCATTATTCAGGCCTTGCTCGCTTGGTTATAAATCACAACATGACGCGACGAAATGCGACGCGTCTGTCCATAACACCGAGGAGGAATGGCATGAAACAGACCGACTACAACCCTGACACGCAGGCGCGGCGGCATTTTTTGCAAACTGCCGCTGCCGGGCTGGGCGCTTTGACGCTCGTCCGCACCAGCCTGGCCGCGGAGATGACCAGACTGCCGCTTCCGGGCGGCCCCGATGAGCGCCAGCTCACGACGGCATTCCCTGGCAAAGGCGAGATGATTCTGCAGCGCACCCGCCCGCCGCTGCTGGAAACACCCTGGTCAGTGTTCGACAAGGGGGTCTTCACGCCGGTCGATCAGTTCTATGTGCGCTGGCATTGGGCGGACATTCCCACGACCATGAACCCGCACACCCACAAGGTGCGGATCAGCGGCCATGTGGACAAGGTGCTGGAGTTCACCGTGTTCGACCTGATGAAGCATTTCAAACATGTCGAACTGGCGGCGGTCAATCAGTGCTCGGGCAATTCCCGCGGCTATTTCCAGCCCCGCGTGCCCGGTGGCGAATGGAGCAATGGCGCGATGGGCAATGCGCGCTGGGTCGGCGTGCGGCTCAAGGACGTGCTCGATGCCGCGGGCGTCAAGGCCGGTGCGGTGCAGGTGCAGTTCGAGGGTTCCGAGCGTCCGGTCGTGGCGACGGCGCCGAATCTGAAAAAGTCGCTGTCTGTGGATCACGCGCGGGATGGCGACGTGATGATCGCCTGGGAAATGAACGGCCAGGCGCTGCCGCTGCTCAACGGCTTCCCCTTCCGTCTCGTGGTGCCGGGCTGGTATGCGATCTACTGGACCAAGATGCTGCAGCACGTGCGCGTTCTCAACGAGGAAGACACCAATTTCTGGATGAAGCCGGCCTACACCATTCCCGACAACTGGCCGCAGGCCAATATGACTCCGGGGGAGCAGGGTGTGAAGTTCGTGCCCATCAACCGCATGGTGCCGCGATCCTTCATCACCAATCTGAAGGACGGCGCGTCAGTCGGTGCCGGTCGTCCGGAACTGGTGCGCGGCATCGCTTTCGGGGGCGATACCGGCGTCAAGGCGGTCGACGTCTCGATCGACGGCGGCAAGACCTGGACGGCGACCGAACTCGGACGTGACTACGGCAAGTTCAGCTTCCGTCAATGGAACACACATCTCAAGTTTGCCAAGGGCGACCAGACCGTGATGGTTCGCTGCACCAATACGGACGGCCTGCAGCAGCCCATGACGCCCAACTGGAACCCCGGTGGTTTCATGCGCAACGTCGTCGAGTCCACCCGGCTGATAGCCGTTTGAAAGGGAGAACACACATGACTAAGAGCACGACCGGCGCCACGCTGCGCGCCCTGGGCGCCGCACTGATTTTCGGCGCATGCGCCGCAGCACCCGCGCACGCACTCACCCTCAAGACCCAGACCATTGCGCTGCCCAGCAGCACCCGCGTATTTCCGGGTGATGGTCCTGGTGCCAAGGCCGCCAATACCTATTGCCTGATGTGCCACTCGGTGGGCATGGTGATGAATCAACCCGATCTGCCCAAAGCCGCCTGGCTGGTCGAGGTCAACAAAATGAAAAATGCGTTCAAGGCGCCGATTCCCGAGGACCAGGTGCCCGTGATCGCCGACTATCTCGATAGCATCAAAGGCAAGAAATAGGGCATGTGCGCAGCGGGCTCAGGTCAACGGGCCCGCTGCACGCAGATCACTGAATTTCAATGCATTTCGTCGCGGATGTAGAGATCGCCCTTCAGGCTGGCGATATAGGCCGCGATGTCCTGCAGGTCTTGCGTGTTGTACTGCGCCACCATGCCGCTCATGATGGCGTTGTTGCGGCCATACAGCGGGGTCTGGTGCTTGGCCTGGTATTGCTGCAGGGCGTGGAACAGATAGCTTTGATATTGCCCGGCCAGCTTGGGGTAGTTGGGGGCGATGGGCTTGTCGAGACCGGCGCCGTGGCAGGCAATGCAGCCGCCTTTGTTCACCAGTTCTTCCCCCTTTTTGAGGTCGGCGGCATGGGCCGCGCCAGCAAAAGCCAGGGCTGTGGCTGCCGCAGCCAGCGATGCAGTCAGTCGTTTCATATGTGTGCTCCTCACTTGACGCTTTGATTTTTGGGAACGGCGTAATACGCCGACAGGTTGGCGATCTGCTGCGGAGTCAGGATGTCGGCCACGGCTTTCATCGTCGGGTTGCGGCGCGCGCCGCTGCGGTAATCCTCCAGGCACTGCGCGATGTAGGCGGCGCTTTGCCCGTTGAGTTTGGGCGCGCGGTACACCTCGGGGAAATCGGTTTTGAAGCCGCCGTGAGCGGCGTTATGGCAGCCTTCGCACATGGAGGATTCATACTTGCCTGCGGCGGCGTTGCCCGCAGGCGTTTGCGCCTGCGCGCTGGCGGCGAGAAAAAAAGTCATCAAAATCAGACCAATTGAATGATGTTTCATGAGTAGTCCTGAATGGGTGTGCATGAGGGACAGTGTGGAATTGCGCTGCGGCAACTCCTATGACAAAGATGGGGGCATGAACGGCGCGCGGAACACCGCTCCCGCGCGACTGCGGGCAGTGCGTGCAGGGTGGGTGCGGCGCGGGGATCGGGTTGCAGCCAGCGAAAGGGCTGCGTTACTCTGCCGTGAGCTTTGCCATGACGGCCAATGGCTCGGGCGACTGGATTCTGGCCTTGAGATCCTGGGGCCAGCTCTGAGTCCAGAGCTCGGGCGGGCAGAGTCTGAAAAATCCGTCGATCTCGGCAGTGAGGAACCCCCTGCCACTGTGCAAAACCGCGATGCGGTAGCGATCCGCCGCGGGATTGACCCGGCAGACGGCGTAGACCACGCGGCAGATCTTGCTGTCGTCGCACAAGCGCAGGCTTTGGTAGATCGTCAGCGAGCGATACAACGCGTAGGCGGCGCCCAGGAGCAGCGCGATGATCCCAAGATCTTTGACGATCGCCAGCAGGCTGCCGACGCCCAGCGCAGCGGGCGTGCTGCGCATGTGCGACTGACCCAGCGCAATCAGGCTGCGGGCGATGAAATAGGCAAGAACCGCGTAGGACGCGGCGATGCAAAGTTTCATCTTGCGGCAGGCGCTGCGTACAGACGCAAGAGACGGCGGCTGGCCTGAGGCAATATTGATGGTCGGAATCGCGAGCATGTGCGGGTCTCCACGGGGAATACCGGGGAGAGCATAGACAGCTCGGCCGCATGTGCCGATCGGGAATTGCCCGATGGCGGCGATGGGCTGCAGCACAGGGGCGCATCAGCTTGGCTCCTCCTCGCCCGGCATGATGAGCAGCCATGCCGCGCGCAGTTGCAGCGGCAATCCGGCAATGAACATCACCAGCCCGGCGTAGTGTTGGTCGTCCAGCGGACTGAGGTTCCACAGGCACAGCACGTCGAGGTAAGGGGTGTAGAGCACATGGCCGCTCCACACCCAGACTGCTGCGATGATCATCATCGGCAGACTGCCCAGCCAGCCGTAGATGCCGACAATCCAGCGATGGGCAATGCTGGTGCAACCCGGCAGCAACTGCGCCCAGAACATCAACCCGGAGAGCAGCAGAAACAGGCCGATCGGGCCGGAAAAGAAGGCGTTGGCGAGCGCGGTGTTGAACACGCCGGGCAGATTCACTCCCAGGGTCAGAATGATGAACACCGCCGCTGCGACCCAGGCGTCGAGCACCCAGAGGCTCCACCAACTCTGCCTTGGTGCGCGCCATTGCGCGCGTACCTGCGGAGGAAATCCGATCAGGAGCAGCGGCGACACGATCTGACCCAGGGTCATCAAGGCGATGGTGTAGCCCGTCATCGAGGCCAGCGGGTTGTTCAATCCCCAGGTGCAAAGCAGCGTCAGCGCGCAGCCGACCGCAAAGACCATCACCCGCCACCATGGCCAGCGCCCGCGCCAAGCGGCCAGGCTGTAGCCCGCCAGCGCCAGGCCGGCCAATACGAACCATCCCGCCCATGCCGCGAGCGGCCAAGTGCTTGTCATCCGCGCTCCAGGACGGTGCGCAAGTCGTCTGCAAGCCAGGAGGGATCTGTGAGTTGTCCGTAGCCATATCGCGCGACCAATCGCCCGTCTGGTCCAACCAGGGTGACCGCCGCGGTGTGATCGATCCAGTAGGCTCCGTCCGCCGTATCGACGCGCCGCCAGGTAATGCCCCATTGCCGCGCAGAGACGCGCACCGCGGGCATAGCAGCTCGCAAGCCGATGGTGTCCGGCAGGAAGGCATCGAGATAGGCGCGCAGCACCGGCGCCGTGTCGCGCGCTGGATCGAGGGTGACGAACACCACGCGCACCTGTTTGCGCAGCGGTCCGAGTCGTTCCAGGCTTTGCGCCAATGCGGCCAGGGTGAGCGGGCAGACATCGGGACAGTGCGTGTAGCCGAAAAACACCAGCACCGCCCGGCCGCGTTCACGCGTCCAGGAGAACGCCCTGCCCTGGGTGTCCGTGAATCCAGACAGCGAAGGCGCCGGGACGGGTTTGAGCGGAGATCCATGGAGAGCCGCGGAGTGTTGTTGGAAATGTGACCAGGCCCAGACCGCAGCCAACAGCAGGGCGGAGACCAGCGCCGCCCGCCGCGCCGAATCCTTCCAGCCGCCTCGCTGCGGTTGCAGCGGGGTGGCTGGGGATGCAATGCCGACTCCCTTCATCCGATCACCAGAGCACGAAGCCCGGCGCGTGGATCGGATGGGTGAGCATGGGCCAGAACACGGGGATATAGACCGCCAGAGTGATGACAAAGGTGATCAGCGTCCAAAGGCCCAGCGGTTCGGCCACGCGCGCCAGCAAGGAGCCCTCGCTGCTGGTGATGTACTCGGTGAACGGAATCTCGACCATCGCCTTGGAGTCTTTCTGGCCGAACAAGGTGCCGAAGAACACGATGTAGTAGAGAACCGCACCGAGGGCTGCAATGACGCCGCCTATGCCCACGATGATGAGCGCCGGATGCACTGCGCCATAAAGTTGCATGTATTGATCATGCGGCAAGGACGAGACCCAGGCGCGTCGCGGCACGCCGTCCATGCCGGCCCAGTGTCCGGCGAAGCCCCAGGTCATCAGGCCGAGGAACCACAGCCACACGCTCCAGAGGGCAAGTTTCGAGCTGTAGAGTTTGCGGCCGGTCAGGTGCGGCAGCAGCCAGAAACTCACGCCCATGAAGACAAGGGTGGTCATGGTGCCCACGGTGAGGTGAAAGTGCGCCGGAATCCACAGGGTGTTGTGCACCACGTTGTCGAGCTGCCAACTGGCGTTGACGATGCCCCCTGCTCCGCCGAAGATGAAACTCACCAGCGCCAGAACCTGCGCGGCCACCGAGGGGTCTTTCCAGGGCAAGGCCGTCCACCAGCCCATCAGCCCTTTGCCGCCGCGACGACGTCCGCCGTATTCCAGGCTGAGCGCGATGGTGAAGGCGGTGATCAGGCTGGGAATCGCAACCGACAGCGTCAGCGCCGTCACGATCCCTTTAATCACCGGGGAGATGCCCGGATCGGTGTACTGATGGTGGGTGCCCACCGGCAAGGAGAACACGAACAGCAGCAAAAAGGCCAGACGGGCCAGCGGGTCCGAAATCAGTTTCCCTCCTGCCTGCCGTGGCAGCAACGCATAGATGGAGACATAGCCCGGCATCAGCCAGAAATACACGATGGGGTGGCCGGTCCACCAGAACAAGGTGCGGGCCAGCAACGGATCGATGGTCTGCGTCATCCCGAGCGACCAGGGATCGAGCAGGAACACGGCCTCGGTGCCCGCGCCGAGCGCGGCGAGCAGCCACATCAGCAGCGTGGTGGCGCTCATATAGGTGACCAGCGGCGTGAGCTGACCGGGATTGGCGCGCTTCCAGCGAGCCCGCATCTCCAGCACGACGAACAGCGGGAGAATGCTCGCCACCACGACTAGCGTGATGCCCAGGTAAAACCAGGCACTGCCCTTGAGCGGCGCGTACATGGTGTAGAGCACGCTCGACGAGTTGTCGAACATACCGTAAGCCGCCATCAACGTGCCGATGAGCATCAGCGCGTAAGTAAACCAGGCCAGCCCCATATTGGGCTTGAGTTTGAGTTCACGCGCCGGCAGGTACATCAGCCAGCCGGAAATGGTGAAAAAGGTGAACACGTAGGCGTTGAGCACGCCGTGCATGGTCAGCCCTTGGTAGTACGACTTGAGGAAAGGCTGGAGATAAGGATAGAGATTGATTCCGGCATAGTTGCTGCTCTGGAGCACGCCAATGGCGATGCCCACGGCGAGTGCCAGAAAACCCGTGACCCAGAAGGCCAGCAGCATGGTTTTTTCACCGGCAATCTCACCGGCTGTCGGCGTCGCCAGAATGCGCGGGGCGTTGTTGCTCAGGGTTGCGCTCATGATTGTTTTGCTCCGGTGATGATGATCCTGCCGATCATGGCCTGATGGCCGGCACCGCAATACTCGTTGCAGATGATGTAGAACGTGCCAGGTTTGTTGAAGGTGTAGCTGACATGTCCCACCACGCCGGGAATGGCGGTGAGGTTGATGCTCGTGCCCTGCACTTCGAAGCCATGGATCACATCGCCGCTGGTAACGTTGAACGTGACGTGAGCGCCCACCGGGAGGGTCAGCGGCGTGGCGGTGCCCGGCGTCCAACTCCAGGCGCGGCCGACTTCATAGACCTCATAGCTGTTCGGCCCGGTTTGCTTCACGCCGGAACCCTGGTAGTTGGCCGTTTCGGCCGGTGTGTTGGGGTTGGAGTAGAACTGCGAGGTCTTGGCCACCAGGCCGTAGTCGTGCACCACGAACCACACCGCCACGATGAACAGTACGGCGATCAGGGACAGGGCGATGAAGATCCAGATGCGCTCGTGCCGCAGCGCGACATGATGGAACCGATCTTCAAAGGCGTCGGGAGTTGAAGTTGACATGACGTGCCTCAGGCATGGATGGAGAAATAGACCGCAACCGTCGCCCACAAGCCGACAACGACGATAAAGAGCGCGGCTACGATGACCCATGCCCCCATTGGCCGGGCGTATTGCATGTCAGGCAGCGGCATGTCCGATTGCGCATGCGTTCGACCCGCAGGGTCTGTAACCGGCATCGGCAGGTAAGGCATCTCGTCAGGCATTGGTTTTTCTCCTCAGAGTGATGCGACAGAATGTCGCACATGTATGGTTGGCAGAATAAGCAGGAACTTATGCAGCCGCTTGCGATGGATCAAGCTGCGCAGATAGGTCGTGTATCTTTTGTCACTGCATGTAAAAATCTCGCGGGTAAACCCTGATATTGCCGTCATCGCGAACACAGGCGGCTGTTCAGAGTTGCCGCTATGCGCTGCGCAATGGTCATCAGGTGCGCGCGTGCCGCAGGTGAGACTTCTTCCTGCAGCGTCTGGTCGAACAGATCCAGCCAGCGGGCGAAGTGCGCAGGGTGCAGAGGCAAGGGGCGATGCGCCTGCAAGGCATTGCGGTGATAGCGTCCAGCAAGCAGGCCGACCGAGGCCCAGAAATCCACCATCCGGGCGTAATGCGCCTCCCAGTCGGTCACATGCGCCTCAAACATCGGACCGAGATCTGGATCAAGCCGGGCATGTGCATAAAACCGACGCACCAAGCGATCGAGGGCGCGCTCGTCGAGCCCCGTCTGTGTGCGGAGCTGTTCGGCCAGAGCGCTGCGGCGATCCTCAGGCGCAATCTCGGCTGGCGTTGCGTCCAGCACTTGCCTGAACAAGCTTTGCTGGCTTTCTGGCATTGTGATTCGACTCGCGGTAGGATGCGTCATGACAACCTCTTATGTGGACTATTTAATTTCACTATAGCTTCACACGACTAGACAGGCAAGCCACGAATTGAAACTGACCCAGTTCACAGACTTTGGACTGCGCGCCTTGATGGTGCTGGCAGAAAACCCAGATCAATCATTAAATAGCAAAGAATTAGCGAGGATTCTTGATATCTCGCGTGAGCATCTTATCAAGGTGCTCCAGCGTCTTGCTGCCGGTGGCTACGTGCAGAATCAACGCGGCGCCAATGGTGGCGTTCGTCTTGATAAAGACGCTTCAGAAATACTTCTTGGGAATGTCGTGCGCTGGCTGGAAGACGGCCAGGGCCTGGTGGAATGCCTTCGCCCCGACGGCGGCCATTGCAATCTCACTCCGTTGTGCCTGCTGCGGCCCTTGCTGAGCGACGCCGCAGAGGCGTTTTACGCGCGGCTCAATACCTCGACTCTGGCGGATTGCCTGCACCCGCCGCTGCAGCACTTCATCACCCTGCAGACCAGAAAAACCGAGATGATCCATCTCAAACCGGACTGACCCGCCATGTTGACCGATGCTCTGCTGCTTTACCTTCATCTCTCCGCCATGCTGGGGCTGGCGGTTTTTCTCACCGCCAAGACCAGCCTGACCCGGGTGGGCGCCGTCGATGCCCAGGTGCTGGCTCGCCTTCGCAGGCTGGATGTGTGGGTCTGGGGCAGCTTTGCCGCGGTGCTGGCCAGCGGGCTGGCGCTGGTGTTCTGGGGCATCAAAGGCCCGCAGTGGCTGCTGCACAACCCCTTGTTGTGGGCCAAGGTGGTGTTGCTGGCGCTGATGGCGGTGATGTCCTGGCCGTCTACGCAGCGGCTGGGGCGCTGGGGCCTTCAGGCTCGGGCAATGGTAGCGTGGCAGCCCGCCGTAGAAGAAGTGAAAAAAGAGCGCCGCTGGCTGATGGCGCAATCGCATGTGATGGTCATCATCCCCTTGCTGGCGACGCTGATGAGCCACGGTTTCGGCTGAATCGCTGCGCTGACGTCTCAAAGCCCCTCTTCTGCTTCTCGGCGTGCGCGAATGTCCCGTCGCAGACGCTCGACTCGGCGCTCGATGGCGTCGCGATCCTGCAGAAGTGCTGCAGCGGCACGAGCAGGCACAACTCGCGCTGCAGGGTGCCGAACTGGCGGCTCTGGCCGTAGCCTTCGATGCAGAAAAAGTAGCGCAGCGCGTCTTCTTCATCCTTCGCCTGCGGAATGAAAAACCAGTGATCGCTGTCGCCGTAATGCAGCAGGTAGTCGATGGAGGCGTCGACAAGTTCTTCCACGAATCACCCCCGCAGATGTGCGGCCAGCCAGACCAGGCCGACGAAAACGGGTTGATGCAGCAGGTAAATGGTCAAGGGCCAGCGCCCAAGGAAAGACAGCGGACGAATTTCGGGCAGATGGCGCAAGGGCCGGAATTGCACCCGCGCCAGCAGCCAGCCTGTGCCGGCGCCGATCCACAGCACACCGATCCACGGCAGCAGTGGCGCGTAGTCTTCGGTGATGGGTTTTTGCGTGATCAGCCCGGTCCAGTTCCACCACGGCGAATTGAAAAAAGCGTGCCCCCAAAGCTGAGGCGCGGCAATGGCGATGGGGGCGAGCAGCAGCACCCAGGCGCCGAAGTGGCGGAACACCAGCCGGTGCAACAGCAACATGGCCGCGATGCCCTGAAGAATGCCGAAGTAGATGAAGCTGTGCGGAAACGCGGCGTAGCTGCCTGCCGTGACCAGTAGCGAAGCGCCCACGATTTGCGCCCAGCGCTTCCAGAAATGCCGCGCCGGGCGGCCGCTCGCGTCAGTGAAGGTCTGCGTCAGTCCGACGGTGAAAACAAACAGGCTCACGATGGCAATACGCTGATCGAGCCACCAGGGGCTGGTGTAGAAGTCGGTGTGGATGAAGCCGAACCAGTTCAGGTCGAAACTGAAATGAAACGACATCATCCACAGCACGGCCAGGCCGCGCAGGGTATCGACGCCGCCGTAGCGGCTGATTCGGCTTCCCGCCATGATCAACGCGTCCACCCCGCCGCCGGGCCGCCCCAAGGCGGGGTGGGCCCCCTCGGGGGGCAGCAACCGCGCAGCGGGAGCGTGGGGGCCACCCACCCCGCCGCCGGGCCGCCCCAAGGCGGGGTGGGCCCCCTCGGGGGGCAGCAACCGCGCAGCGGGAGCGTGGGGGCCACCCACCCCGCCGCCGGGCCGCCCCAAGGCGGGGTGCGCCCCCTCGGGGGGCAGCGACCGCGCAGCGGGAGCGTGGGGGCCACTTCACTCACACCAGGCCCGCGCATTGCGGAACATGCGCATCCACGGGCTGTCGTCGCCCTGGTCTTCGGCGGTCCAGCTCATCTGCACGCTGCGGAACACCCGCTCCGGGTGCGGCATCAGCGCGGTAAAGCGGCCATCGGGCGTGGTCACGGCGGTGATGCCCTCGGGGCTGCCGTTGGGGTTGTAGGGATAACGCTCCGTGGGTTGGCCCTGATGATCGACAAAGCGCATGGCCACCTGCAGCAGCTTCGCGTCGCCCTGCTGCGAAAAATCGGCCCGCCCTTCGCCATGCGCCACAGCGATGGGCGCGCGGCTGCCAGCCATGCCCTGAAAAAAGAGGGACGGCGACTCGGCGACTTCCACCAGCGACAACCGCGCCTCGAACTGCTCCGAGCGGTTGCGGGTGAAGCGCGGCCAGGCGCGGGCGCCAGGAATCATGGGGGCGAGTGCGGCCAGCATCTGGCAGCCGTTGCACACGCCCAGCGCGAAGGTATCGGTACGGCCGAAAAAGCGTGCGAATTGATCGGCGAGCTCGGGGTTGAACAGAATGGAACGCGCCCAGCCCTCGCCCGCGCCGAGCACGTCGCCGTAGCTGAAACCGCCGCAGGCGACAAAGCCGCGGAAATCGCCCAGCCGGGCGCGGCCTGCCATCAGGTCGCTCATATGCACGTCCACCGCGTCGAACCCGGCGCGGTGCATGGCGTAGGCCATTTCCACCTGCGAGTTGACGCCCTGCTCACGCAGGATGGCGACTTGCGGCCGCGCCCCGCTGGCGATGAAAGGCGCGGCGATGTCTTGCTGGGCGTCGAAAGTCAGGTGCAAGTGCAGCCCCGGATCGGCGGCGTCGGCCAGCGCGTCGTGCTCGGCTTGGGCGCACTCGGGGTTGTCGCGCAACATCGCCATGCGCCACGACACGCGGTCCCACACTTGCTGCAATTGGGTGCGAGGTGCGGTGTAAATGCGCTGCGTGTCGCGCCAGATCTCGATGACGTCGCCGTCGTTGACCGTGCCGATGGCGTGGCTGTGCGCCGACAGGCCATGCTGCCGCAGGGTCTGCAGCACGGCGTCGCGCTGCGTTGCGGGCACTTGCAGCAGCAAGCCGGGCTCTTCGTTGAACAGTGCGCGCAAGGTTTGAATGTGACGGCGCGGGCCGACCTGCTTGGCCCAGTCTTTGGCGTCGCCCCAGTCGTCGGCTTCGTTGCCTTCGAGCGTGAGCACGTCCACATTCAGGCTGAGGCCGCAATGCCCGGCGAAGGCCATTTCGCAGGCAGCCGCCCACAGGCCGCCGTCGGATCGGTCGTGATAGGCCCAGACTTGACCTGCCGTGCGCAATTCAGCCAGCGCTTCCGCAAACGATTTCAGCAAGTCCGGGCTGTTGAGATCGGGGGTGATGTCGCCGATCTTCCCGAGCGTCTGCGCCAGGATGCTCGCGCCCATGCGCCTTTTGCCCTGGCCCAGATCGACCAGAATCAGGCTGCTCGGCGCATCGGTGCGCAGCTGCGGCGTAAGCGTGCCGCGCACGTCGGGCAGCGTGGCGAAGGCGGAGACCACCAGCGAGACCGGCGAAGTCACGCTCTTGGCCTGACCCGCGTCTTCCCAGCGCGTATGCATCGACAGCGAATCCTTGCCCACGGGCACCGAAATACCCAGAGCGGGACAGAGTTCCATGCCGATGGCGTGCACGGTGTCGTACAGCGCGGCGTCCTGCCCTGGCTGGCCGCAGGCGGCCATCCAGTTGCACGACAGCTTGATGTCGGCCAGACGTTGCACCGGGGCGGCCAGCAGATTGAGCACCGCCTCGCTCACCGCCAGCCGACCCGACGCGGCGGGGTTGAGCACCGCAACGGGCGCACGCTCGGCCACGCTCATCGCCTCGCCCCGAAATCCGGCGTAGTCAGCGAGCGTGACGGCACAGTCGGCCACCGGCACCTGCCAGGGGCCGACCATGGGATCGCGGTGGCTCATGCCGCCTACCGTGCGGTCGCCAATGGTGATGAGAAAGCGCTTGCTCGCTACCGTGGGGTGGCGCAGCACCGCTTCGCAGGCCTGCGCCAGATCGACCTCAGCCAGATCAAGCGCCTCGCCTTGCGGCAACTGCCGCTGCGCCTGACGATGCACGCGCGGCGGCTTGCCCAGCAGCACGTCCAGCGGCAGATCGACCGGACGGGCCAGATCGGGCTGGTCAGCGTGCAGGCTGTCATTCACGATCAACGTTTGCTCTTGCGTGGCGACGCCCACCACCGCAAAGGGGCAGCGCTCGCGGGCGCACAGCGCGGCGAAAGCCTCTTGCTGATCAGGAGCAATGGCCAGAACATAGCGCTCCTGGCTTTCGTTACTCCATATTTCTCTTGGACTTAGGCCAGACTCTTCAAGTGGAACATCGCGCAACTGGAACACCGCGCCACGGCCCGCGCCCTCCACCAACTCAGGAAAGGCGTTGGACAGTCCGCCAGCGCCCACATCGTGAATCGACAGAATGGGATTGGCCTCGCCTAGCGCGCAGCAGGCGTTGATGACTTCTTGCGCCCGGCGCTGAATTTCCGGGTTGCCGCGCTGCACCGAATCGAAATCGAGATGGGTGGCGTTGCTGCCGGTGGCCAGACTCGACGCCGCGCCGCCGCCCAAGCCGATGCGCATGCCCGGGCCGCCAAGCTGCACCAGCAGCGTGCCTGCGGGAAATGCCTTTTTGTGCGTCATGCGGGCATCGATGGAGCCCAAGCCACCGGCGAGCATGATGGGCTTGTGATAACCCCAGACCTTGCCGTCCACCGGTTGTTCGAACACGCGGAAGTACCCGGCAAGATTGGGACGGCCGAACTCGTTGTTGAACGCCGCGCCGCCCAGCGGCCCGTCGAGCATGATCTGCAGCGGGCTGGCGGTGTGACCGGGCTTGCCGAATGTTTCTGTGGCCGCCTCCCAAGGTTCGCCAGCGCCCGGCAGCCGCAGATTGGAGACCGAAAACCCGGTGAGCCCCGCCTTGGGGCGCGAGCCACGGCCGGTGGCGCCCTCGTCGCGAATCTCTCCACCGGCTCCGGTGGCCGCACCGGGAAACGGCGAAATGGCGGTGGGGTGATTGTGCGTTTCCACCTTCATCAGCACATGCTTGAGCCCTTCTTGTGCGCCGTAGCGGTGCGTGGCGGGATCGGGTTGCCAGGCCTGCACCGTGCCGCCTTCCATCACCGAGGCATTGTCGGCATAGGCCACCACCGTGCCCTGCGGCGACACCGCGTGGGTGTTGCGGATCATCTGGAACAGGGTGTGCGGCTGATCGACGCCATCGATGGTGAAGCGAGCATTGAAAATTTTGTGGCGGCAATGTTCGCTGTTGGCCTGGGCGAACATCATCAGCTCGACATCGGTGGGGTTGCGGCCGAGCTTGCGGTAGGCGTCGAGCAGATAGTCGATCTCGTCATCCGACAGCGCCAGTCCCTGCTCCACATTGGCACGCGCGAGCGCCGCGCGGCCGGCGTCAAGCGTGCCGGAGAGCACGTCCACGTGCTGCAGCGGCTGGGGTGGCAGTTCGGAAAAAAGACGCTCCAGCTCGCTGCGCTGCAGCGCCACGGTTTCGGTCATGCGGTCGTGCAGCAGGGCGGCGAGCTGAAGCAGTTCGGTCTCGGTCAACGGTTTGGCGGCGCGCAGCAGCCCGCTCTCCGCCTCAAGGCGGTATTGCACCGTGCGTTCCACCCGGTGCACCTCGGCGCCGCACAAGCGAGCGATGTCGGTGGCCTTGGAAGCCCAGGGCGAAAGGGTGCCCAGGCGCGGCATGACATACAGGCTCTGACCCTGTGCGGGACCGGCGTAAGGATCGCCATAGCGCAGCAGGCCTTCGAGTTTGTCGTGAAGCGCGGGAGTCGGGGCGGCGTCGAGCGCCACCGCATGCACATAGCGGGCATGAATACGGCGCACGCGATCGGCGATCTCCGGCGCGGTCTGGCGCAGGCGGGCCTGCAATGCGTCCTGGCGAAACGCGGACAAGGCGCTGGCGCCTTCAAAGAAAAGGATGTGCATGCGGGAAGCCTGAACGGGCTGGGCGGGGTGGGAGATGGCGGTCAGCGGCAGATTATAGAAATCGCCATGACGCACACAGGCGGCTCACGAACACATGTCAGGAGTGTGATAATTGCGCCATGAGCATCACCATCAAAACCCCTGAAGAAATCGAGAAAATGCGCGTGGCCGGGCGACTGGCCTCCGAATTGCTCGATTACCTGACCCCGCATGTGCAGCCTGGCGTCACCACCAAGGCGATCGACAAGCTGGCGTATGACTACATCACCCAGGTGCAGCAGGCCATTCCGGCCCCGCTAAATTACGCGCCGCCGGGCTACACGCCCTACCCCGCGTCGATCTGCACCTCGGTCAACAATGTCATCTGCCACGGCATTCCGAACGACAAACCGCTGAAGAGCGGCGATGTGATCAACATCGACGTCACCGTCATCAAGGACGGATTCCACGGCGACAGCAGCCGCATGTTCAGTATCGGCACCGTACCCAAGCATGTGCAGCGGCTGGTTGACATCACCTTCGAGGCCATGTGGCATGGCATCGCGCTGGTCAAACCGGGTGCGCGGCTGGGCGACATCGGCCACGTCATCCAGACCTTCGCCGAGAGCGCGGGCTACAGCATCGTGCGCGAATTCTGCGGCCATGGCATCGGCCGCAACTTCCACGAAGACCCGCAAGTGCTGCACTACGGCAAGGCGGGCACGGGAGAAGTGCTGCGCGAAGGCATGACCTTCACCATCGAGCCCATGATCAACGCCGGGCGTCGCGACATCCGCGAAATGGCCGACGGCTGGACTATCGTCACCAAAGACCGTTCGCTGTCTGCACAGTGGGAGCACACGGTGCTGGTCACCTCCACCGGCTTTGAAGTGCTGACCACTTCGGCGGGTTGCCAGCCCGCGCCCGCCTTCGTTCGCCAGCCTGCCCTAGCCGCCTGAGCGGCGCTGCGCTGGCCGTCATCGTGACTTCGTGCACGTTAGGCCCATGACCGCATCTGCCGCCTCCCATCCGGCTGAGGTTGCGCTGAGCGACATTCGCCTGAGCTGGAAACAGGGACGTGCCGCGCTACTCGACCACTTCGGGCAGCACCCGCAGCAGGTCACGCCGCTGCTGCACGGGCTTACCCGCCTTGCCGATCAGACGCTGCAGACCCTGTGGACGACAAGCGGCATGCCGCCCGATGCGGCGCTGATCGCCGTAGGCGGCTACGGACGCGGCGAGCTGTTTCCGTTCTCCGACATCGATCTGCTTCTGCTGCTTGAGCAGACCCAGGGCAGCAACGCCGCCATCGATGCGGCCGCCTCAGGCTTCATCACCGCCTGCTGGGATATCGGCCTGGAAATCGGCCCGAGTGTGCGCACCATCGAGGCCTGCATCGACGAAGCCGACAAGGACATCACGGTGCAGACGGCCCTGCTGGAATCGCGCTTTTTGTGCGGCAACCGCGCCTTGGCTGATTCGCTGAACCGCGCGTTTTTCGCTCATCTCGATGCCCGCGCCTTCTTTCAGGCCAAAATGCGCGAGCAGCAGCAGCGCCATCTCAAATTCGAAGATACTCCCTACGCGCTGGAGCCCAATTGCAAGGAAAGCCCCGGCGGTCTGCGCGATCTGCAGGTCGTGCTCTGGGTGGCGCAGGCCAGCGGTCTGGCGCGCAGCTGGAAGGAATTGGCGGCGCATGGAATCATCCATGTCAATACCGTGCGCCAGATTCAGCGCAACGAGACCGTGATCAAGCGCATCCGCGCGCACCTGCATGTGCTGGCCGGACGGCGCGAAGACCGTCTGGTGTTCGACCAGCAATCGGCCGTTGCCAAGGTGCTCGGCTTTGCGCCCACGCCGACCAAGCGGGCTGGCGAACGTCTGATGCAGCGCTACTACTGGGCGGCGAAAGCCGTCGAGCAGATCAACCAGATCGTGCTGCTCGATATCGAGGGGCGGCTCTGGCCGCAGTCGGTGGCCATGGCGCAGGCGATTGTCGGGCTCAAGGGTGTGCAAGACGGGCGCTATGTGCTGCGCGACGGCATGATCGAGCCCGCCGATCTCCAGCTTTTCGAGCAAGAGCCTTGGACGCTGCTGGAAATTTTTGCGGTGTTCCAGCGCGCGCCCGGCGCTCGGGGGCTTTCGCCCGCTGCACTACGCGCCATCTACCTGGCGCGCCACCGGATGGACAGCGCCTTCCGCCACGATCCGCGCAGCCGGGAGCAGTTCGTGCGCATCCTGCAGGCGCCGCAAGGCATCGTTCACGCCCTGCGGCTGATGAACCGCACCAGCGTGCTCGGGCGCTACCTGTGGGCGTTTCGCCGCATCGTCGGGCAGATGCAGCACGACCTGTTTCACGTCTATACCGTCGATCAGCACATTCTGATGGTCGTGCGCAATGTGCGGCGTTTTTTCATGCCCGAACATGCCCACGAATATCCGCTGTGCTCGGAGCTGGCGGCACACTTCGATCCGCCGTGGGTGCTCATCCTCGCGGCGCTGTTCCACGATATCGCCAAGGGCCGCGGCGGCGATCACTCCGAGCTGGGCGCCGTCGAAACCCGCAAGTTCTGCAAGGCGCACGGCATCAGCGCCGAACACACCGAGCTGGCCGTGTTCCTCGTGCGCGAGCACCTGCAGATGTCGCGCGTGGCGCAGAAAGAAGACTTGAGCGACCCCGAGGTCATCGCCGCCTTCGCCCGGCGCGTGGGCGATGAGCGTCACCTCGTCGCCCTGTACCTGCTGACCGTAGCCGACATTCGCGGTACCAGCCCCAAAGTTTGGAACGCCTGGAAAGGCAAGCTGCTCGAAAACCTCTACCGCGCCACCTTGCGCGCACTCGGCGGCCAGACGCCGCAACCCGAGGCCGAACTGCAGCTGCGCCAGCGCGAGGCGCAGCGCATTCTCAACCTTTACGCCCTGCCCCAGGGCGCACAAAAGCCGCTCTGGGACACGCTGGACATGGGCTATTTCCTGCGCAACGATCCGCAAGACATTGCCTGGCACACCCGCAAGCTCTACGCCCGCGTGGCCAGCCAGTCGCCCGTGATCAGCGCGCGACTGGCGCCCGAAGGCGAGGGGCTGGAGGTGCTGGTGTACGCGCCCGACCAACCCGATCTGTTCGCGCGCATCTGCGGCTACTTCGATCATCAGAACTTCAACATTCTCGACGCCAAGATCCACACCGCCAACAACGGCTGGGCGCTCGACAGCTTCGTCGTGGTGTCACCCCACACCAAAGTGCACGACCGGGCGATGACCGGCGTGATCGAAACCTCGCTGCTTGCCGAACTGGGCAGTGCCGCGCCACTGCCGCCCCCGCATCACGGGCGACTGTCGCGGCGGGTGCGCAACTTTCCCGTCAGCCCCCGCGTCGGTCTGCGCCCCGACGAGCGCGGGCAGCGCTGGATTCTCAACGTGACCGCGCACGACCGGGCCGGGCTGCTGTTCGGCATTGCGCAGGTGCTGGCCAAACACCACATCGACCTGCAACTGGCCAAGATCACCACCCTCGGCGAGCGGGTGGAAGATACGTTTCTGGTTTCCGGCCCCGGTCTGGGTGACGCCCGGATTCAGAACACACTCGAAAACGAGCTGCTGCAGGCGATCATGGATTAGCGTCAGAGGAGCACACCGCTTGGACATTCCCGCCCTGCAAGCCCGCTTGCGACAGTTTTCCGCCGACCGCAATTGGGCGCCCTATCAAACGCCGAAAAACCTGGCGATGGCAATGATCGTCGAGGCTGGCGAACTGGTGGAAATTTTCCAGTGGATGACGCCCGAGCAATCGCAGCAGGCCGGACAAGACCCTGAAATTCAACAGCACCTCGCCGACGAAATCGCCGACGTGCTGATCTATCTCGTGCAGATCGCCGATCACACCGGCGTGGATCTACAACAGGCGGTGGAACAGAAAATCGGCAAAAACGCCCTGAAATATCCAGCAAGCTGAGCGCCGCCCGCTGAAAATAGGATTATTTCCGACCGGGCATTTTTGCGTTACCCGGCTCCCCTGAAACCGTCTATCCCTCGCTGCGCCACCCACTTCCAGTTTCAAGGCAGTTGCATTACTGCTCGATCCCGTTTCGGACAAGATTCTGAGGGCTTTCAATCAGGTCGGCGGCTACGACGAAGTCTGGTTCGACTCCGCCAGAAGCGACTTTGTGCTCGCGGCGGTAGGTACACTCATGCCCTACCGTGAGCGCGTTCCGGTTGGCACATGAAAGCGTCGTCGGCGCGGGTGCAGGCCGCGACACTTCGTACCATTCCCCCATCACGGCATCGATTTTTGCCTCCTGTTTCAGATTCCGACGCCCCTTGTTCAGAACATTCCAAGCCCTTTGGATCGGGTTACTCGTGCTGTGCACGTTGGGCGGTTGCGCCTCGCTGCAAAGCCCCGCCGGTGCACAGATATCCGAAGCCGCAGTGAGCGCCGACTCGGCTCCCAGTGTGCCGTGGTGGACAGAGGTCGACGACCCCTTGCTGGCTCGGCTGATCAACCACGGGCTGGCGGCGGACCCGCTGCTGGTCAGCGAAGCCCGCGCCCTGGCCGACCTGCAGGCGCGCTCGCAACAGTGGCGCTTCCGCCTTGCCCGCTGGGTCGGCCGCATGCTGCAGCAGATGCCCGATTCCCCCGAAGTGCAGGCCGTGCGGCTGGCCGACGTGCGCCAGCGCAAGGCCGCGCGCATCGCGCGCGCCTACGTCGAGGTGCGCCGCCTGCAATGGAACCTCGCCTTGCGCCAGGCGTTCCAGGATCGGTTCCACGACGATGCCGATTTCGCGCGCTGGCGCTACGAGGCCGGGCTGGTCTCGGGGGTTGACAGCGGACTGGCGGCGTCGCTGATCGGCACCAATGCGAGCGCGCTTGCCGACACGCGCGCTCGCCTGGCCGCGGCAGAAGCGACGCTGGCGCGGCGTGCGGCGGTCGCGCCATGGCAACTGGGATTGTGGATCGCCGACGGCGCTCAAGTGCCTTGGCTCGACGCCGACGGCGCGGCCGCGGCGGCATGCGACGACGCGCAAGCGGCTGGCCTGCGCGCCGCGCTGGCCGAGGTGCAGGCGCGCGAGGCCGCACTGCCCGAGCTCGAGCGCGACGCTGAACGCACCGCGGACGATGCGCGCGCCGCCTACCGTCTGGGAACCGGCGATTTCGCCTCGCTGTACGTGGCGCAAACCGCGCAACTGTCGGTGCGCGAGGCGCGCATCGACACCCGGGCGCGGCTGGCGCGCGCGGCGATCGATCTGTGGACCGACGTCGGTCTGCGCAGGAACCAGGCCAGACTGCGCGAGCCGACGCGCAGCTCGGTCGGAGACATGCCGTTGGCAGTCGGAGCATGCAGTGACTGAGCCGAACGACGCCTCGCAGGTCGATGTGCTGCTCGACGCGCGCCCACGCAGTCGCGCGCGGCGCTGGATCAGCATCACGCTGCTGCTGCTGGCGCTGGGGGTGGCGGGCAGCTTGCTGCTGCGTTTTCTCGAGGGCAACACGACCCCGTACTACATGGCGCCGATCATTCGCGGCGACCTGCGTCCGCAGCTGTCCATCAAAGGCCGGGCCTACCTGGTCGGCGAAATTACGGTGCGCGCGCCGCGAGATGCCTTGATCACCGCAGTACCGGTGGCTCCGGGCGACACGGTGGCGCCCGGCCAGGCGCTGGCCGTGGTGGATACCAGCGCTTTTGCACAGGCTATCGATGCCGACCGCCTGACGCTGGCCGCCGCGCGCGACCAACTGGCGCGTGCCTTCGTGGAGTCCAGGCTGGCCGACGCCCGGATCGCGCGGTACGACAAGGTGTGGCACGAGTCGGCCCACCGCGTGCCCTCGCTGGACGAGATGGACACCGCGCTCGCGGCGGTGCGCAGCGCGGCACTCGCGGTGCGGCGGGATCGTGTGCTGCTCGCTGCGGCCCAGCGCCGCCTCGACGACGACATGGCCAATCTGCAGGCCACGCTGCCGCGCGCTCCCATCGCCGGGGTGGTGGTCCGGCCGCTGGTGGCGCCGGGCAGTCAGGTCCGGGCCGGACAGCCGCTGCTCCAACTGGCGCCGCTGGACGCCCCCGCGCGCGTAATCGTGCCGCTGCCCCCTGGTATCGGGACGCTGCCCGCGGGGCAGTCGGCACAGGTGGTCATCTCCGGTATCGATGGCGCAGAGCGCGCTGCCACTTTGCTGCGTACCACCACCGACCCGGCGGGTGTGCGCCAGGCCGAGTTCGCGCTGGCGCCCGATCCGCGCATTCCGCCGGCCGCCGCGGCCACGCTCAAAATGACCCTGCCGGTTCGCCACCATGTGCTGCTGGCGCCGAACACGGCGCTGGCCTTCGCCCCCCATTGCTCGACGCAACCCGAACTCGAACGCAGCAGCCTCTGCCTGCTCGATCGCGACGGCACGGCGCGCAGCGTGTCCATCATCGCCGGTCCCAGCGACGGCCATCGCACGCAGATCCTCGGCGGGCCGGTGCGTCCGGGACAACTGGCGATCATCGGCTGGCGCGCGGCGCCGGGCGCGTCAGGCCCGAAACCCGGTCTTCCGATCCGTGACCCAGCCATCGCGCCATCGACCCCCACGGCACCATGACCCCCTCCGCTCCCAAGTTCACCCGCCGCCAGGCCGGCGGCGCGCTTGCTTCGCTGGCCGCCGGGCTGCTGCAACCCGGCATGGCCTTCGCCGCAGGCGGCGGCCGCTGGGGGGCGCCGCGGCCGTTTTCCTGGGATCTGCTGGTCGAGCGCGCGCGCCGGCTCGCGGGCCGTCCCTACGTGGCGCCCCGGCCGTCGGCGCACGCGGCATTGGACTCCGGCGCCTTCGTGCGCCTGGCCTACGGCGCCGCCGAAGCGGTGACGGGCACGGTGCGCCTGTTCCCGCCGCGCCGTGGCGTGGCGCCGCTGGCCGTGTCGATCCATGTCGTCGACCACGGCGTGGCCAGGAGACTGATCGACACGCACGGGCTGTTCGGCGGCGGACAGACCGCCGATCCGGCTGGCTGGCGCGTGCTGGCGCCCGACGCGCGCACCGACTGGATGGCTTTTCTCGGGGCCTCGTACTTTCGCTGCTCGGGGACATCCAACCGTTACGGCCTCTCGGCACGGGCCATCTCGGTGGACACCGGCCTGCCGGAGCCGGAGGAGTTCCCAGTATTCACCGACTTCTGGATCGAGCAGCCGTCGGACGACCACGTGATCACCCACGCCCTACTCGACGGCCCTTCGCTGGCCGGGGCCTACGCCATCGACACCTGGCGTCACGAGGGCGTGGACGTGGTGCAGGACGTGCGTTGTGCACTCTTCCTGCGACGCGATGTGCAGCGCCTGGGCATCGCCCCGCAGACCAGCATGTTCCTCTACGACCAGACGCGCGCTGACGGCATGCCCCACCCCCATCCGATCGGCGATTGGCGCCCGCAGGTGCACGACTCCGGGGGCCTGGCCATCCGCACCGGAGCCGGCGAGCGCATCTGGCGCCCGCTCCACAACCCGGCTCAGGCGCGCGTGAACGCCTTCCGCGCCGATCACCCGAGCGGCTTCGGCCTCATGCAGCGCGATCGCGATTTCACCAACTACGAGGACGACGAATTGTTCTACGAACTGCGGCCTTCGCTGTGGGTGCAGCCCCAGGGCGACTGGGGCACGGGCAGCGTGATGCTCTACGAGATGGCGTCGGTCTCGGAGACCGTGGACAACATCGGCGCATTCTGGGTTGCCGACGAACCGGCGCGTGCCGGACAGCGCCGCGACGTGGCGTACCGGTTGACGTGGACATCCGCCGATCCCAGCACCGACGCCAACGCGCACTGCTGCAATCTGTTGATCGGGCCGGCCGGCCAGGCCGACACCCCGCCCGATCCGTCCACGCGCAAGTACGTGTTCGACTTCCGCGGCGATGTGCTGGCCGGGCTGGATGATGCCAGCGGCGTGCAGGCGCTGACCAACCTGCCGGCCTCCGCGGTCATGGGCCTGCGCGCCCATCGCCTGTACGGCCGCAAAAATTCCTGGCGCGTCGTGCTGGACCTGCGCCTGACGGGGCTGGCGCAAAAGGAGTTCCGCTTGTTCCTGCGCCGCGGGACGCAGGCGCTCAGTGAGACCGTCGTGGTCACGCTCGAGGATTGAGTCACCGCGCACGCATACGCCATGTCCGCTAATCACGCGATAAACCCCGCGCCCCCGATGCTGCCTCCCGAGGCCGCGCTGGACATGCCCATCCAGCGCCTGGACGGCCCGCCTCCGGGAGCGATCGAGGTGAAAACCCAGCCGCACGGCCTGCTGATCAAGCGCCTGCTGCTCATCGCGCTGACGGCCGTGCTCGCGCTGGCGGCGTCCACGCAACTGCGCATGGTGCTCGCGCGCGAACAGGTCAACGCGCTCGACATCGTGCTGCTGGTGATGTTCGTGCCGCTGTTCGGGTGGATCTCCTTCGGTTTCGTGAATTCGGCCATCGGCTTCTACAAGCTGATCAGCGGGGATCATCCGGGCTTCACGCCGGTACCCAGCCCGGCGCAGCCGCTGCGCCATCGCGTCGCGGTACTGATGCCAATCTACAACGAGGATGTCGACGCCACCTTCGGCCGCGTGCGCACCATGGCGCGCTCCATCGCTGCGGCAGGGGGAGCCGCCTGGATCGACTTTTTCGTGCTGAGCGACTCGAGCGAGGACAACGGCGAGCGCGAGCAGGCGGCGTGGCTCGCGTTGGCGCGCGAGGCCCCCATCGCGGTGTACTACCGACGGCGCGAGCACAACACCGCACGCAAACCGGGCAACATCGCCGATTGGGTGCGCCGGTTCGGCGCCGCCTACGAGTGCATGCTGGTGCTCGACGCCGACAGCCTGATGAGCGGTGACGCCATCGTGGGCATGGCGTCGATCATGGAGGAACGGCCGTCGATCGGATTGCTGCAGACGGTGCCGATGATCACTAACGCGCACACCCTGTTCCAGCGCTGGATGCAGTTCGCCAGCGAAGCCTACGGCCCCATCGCCACAGCGGGCCTGCTGTGGTGGTCGGGCTCGGAAGCCAATTTCTGGGGCCACAACGCGATTGTGCGCACGCGCGCGTTCGCGCAGAGCTGCGGCCTGCCCGAGTTGCCGGGCAAGCATCCGTTAGGCGGCCATATTCAGAGCCACGACATGTTCGAGTCGGCTCTGCTGCGCCGACGTGGCTGGGCGGTTCACATGGTGATGATCGACGGCAGCTACGAGGAATTCCCGCCGTCGATCATCGACTACGCCAAGCGCGACAGGCGCTGGATGCAGGGTAACCTCCAACACCTGCGGCTGCTCGGCACCTCGGGGCTGCACTGGGCCAGCCGGCTGCACCTGCTGCTCGGCGCCTCGGCCTACCTGACCTCGCCGGGTTGGCTGTTGCTGCTGCTGACCAGCGCCTTGCAGGTGATCTTTTCCCGCGAGGCCACGCTGATGGGGATCTCGACTTCCTGGGTGCTGTGGCTCACGCTGCTGCTGCTGTTCGGCCCCAAGCTGATGGGATTGACCTGGATGCTGTCGTCCGCCGCCCGCAGGCGCAGCTTCGGCGGCGCTGCGCGCATCGTGCGATCCGTGGCGCTCGATATTCCCCTGGCGATGCTGATGGCGCCGGTGATCATGATGACCCAGACCAAGAGCTTGCTGGCAATGGCGCTGGGAATTCCCTCCGGCTGGTCGGCCCAGGTGCGCGAGGCTCGCCGCATCCCGGTGCTGTCGACCCTTGCCGACCTGCGCGAGCACCTCGTGCTCGGTCTGGCCTTCGCCGCGCTGGCCTGGTTCGACCCGGTGGTCGGCCTGTGGTTCTCGCCGATCACGCTCGGGCTGCTGAGTTCGCCCTGGCTGATTAGCTGGACCTCCAGCGAGCGCCTGGGAAGCCTAGCCCATGCCTTGGGCTTTTTCTGGGTGCCAGCTCCGCAACTGGGGGAAGAGACGCCGGAGCCGGATTCCTGAGCGTCCCCAGACCAGCCGCTGCGCGTCAGGCCCCCGCGGCGCCATGGTCAGGTCTGGACGTAACTGCGCTGCACGGCGAGCGGCGGCGGCGTGTATTGGTAGATCCAAGTTTCGGTGAGCGCCTGGCCGTCGAGCTGCAGGAACAGCCTGAGGTTGATCGGCTCTACGGCCTCACCGGGCACCAGGTCGAACATCGCGCGCCAGCCCTTGAGGGGCAGCAACGGGCGGGCCGACACGAGTTGTACCTGGCCCTGCGAGGTGCTGACCACGGCGCGGACTTTGTCGCTGGCGACCAGCATCGGCAGATCACCGCCGACGAAATCGATCACGAAGCGCCAGGAGAACTCACTGCGCTTCTGACCGACGATTCCGCCGATGCCGTCGCGGGTCGCTTGGACGTGTCCGAGTCGGGATGCGAAGGGATTCTCGCGGCACCAGTACAGGCGGTAGCCGTAGCTGTAGTCGCGGCCTGGAACGATTTCCTCGGCCGGATTCCAGAACGCCACGATGTTGTCCATCGTCTCATCGATGGTGGGGATTTCCACCAGCATGACCGCGCCCTTGCCCCAGGCGCCCTTCGGGGCGACCCAGCAACTCGGCCGCCGGTCGTACCAGACCCCGTCGTCCTGGTAGTCGGCGAAGTTATGGTCGCGCTGCATCAGGCCGAAACCGCGCGGATTGTCGTCGAGGTAGGAATTGACCTGAAGATGCGCCGGGTTGGTAAGCGGCCGCCAGATCCACTCTCCGACGCCGGTGTGCATCTGCAGGCCGTCCGAGTCGTGGATCTGCGGGCGCCAGTCGTCGGCCACGCGGTGGTCGTTCTCCCCGACCAGATACATGCTGGTGCCCGGCGCGATGCCCAGCCGCTCGATCCGACGGCGCGGGTAGAGCGTGAAGTCCACGTCCATCACCAGGGTGCTCGCCACATCGATGATGAAACGATAAGCGCCGGTGACGCTCGGGGAGTCGAGCAGGGCATACACGGTGAGCAGCGTCGATTCGGGTGCGGGCTTCTGCAGGTAGAAGGCGACGAAGTCAGGGAATTCCTCCGGCCGGGCCATGCCTGTGTCGATCGCCAGTCCACGCTGTGACATGCCGTACTGGCCACTGGCGTCGACGGCGCGGAAGTAGGAGGCACCCTGGAACACCGCCCGGTCGTCCTCCCAGTTGGTGTGAAACAGCACGTTGAATCCGGAAAAGCCCAATTGCTTAGGAATCTCACCCGGCTTCAGCCCCGAGCGGCTGTAGTCGAACAGTGTCGGATCGAACAGGATCTGGCGCGCGGTATTGCGCTCCACGGCGTACATGCGCACCGAGCGCTTCATGGTGTAGCCGAGGTGATCGAAGCGGATGCGAAAGAAGAGATCGTCCTCACACCACAGCGTGCGCTCGGGACGGTAGCGGATCGACTGCCACTGGTCCCAGGAGAGCTTCTGCACCGCAGCCGGCAGCGGCGCGACCGGTTCGCTGTAAGCGGTGAGCGACTTCGCTTGCGCCAGCCCCTTCAACCAGTCGAAGGAGAACTGCTGCGGATCTCCGAAGTGCGCGATGCCGCGCGCCGGCGCCGGTGGCGACCGCTTTTGTTGCTTGAATTCCATTGGCCAGGGCGCCAGCGCGGCGAAATTCGCCGCACTGCCGCGCAGAAAATCGCGTCGATGCATCAATGTGTCCTCAGTTCTTGCGCCAGGGGATCGGCCTGCGCCATCGGTGTGCAGCGATGGCGCCCTTCAGGGGCGGGGTCTGCAGTACGGCGAGCTTGCTGGCGGATCGGTCTCTTCCGGGGTCAGCAGCAACCGAAGCCGCCGCAGCCAGTGCGCCGGGGCGATGCGACTTGTGAACATGGTAAGCGGCGCCGAGAATGCCATACCGCGGATCACCGGCAACGGCCAGCCGATGTCATGCGGAGCAAACTCCAGGATCAGCGGCCCCAATCAGCCCGATCAGCACAGGCCAGGCGTGCCGACGTGCTTGCTGACGCACAAAACCGCCGCGCCGACGTCCTCATCTCGGCCGAGGCGAGCATTGGCCGCGGCTCGCACCAACCGTTCAACTTGAGAGCCCTCGCGGCTGGGCCGGCGAGCAAAGGATCAACGCCGCAGGTTCGCTACGGCTTTATCTCTGTGCGACGATCACGGCCTCGTTGCCCTGTGCGAAGAGGTGCACCTGCGACTGCAGACCCGCCTGGGCAAAAGCCGCCTGGATTTCGTCCGGCCGCAGAAAATGGTTGCCCTGCACATGTTCGCTGAGATTCTGAAACGCCAACCCCTTACGGCTGGGTTCGCGCAGGGCGGTGCGGTCTGCCGGCCAGGCCGGTTCCCAGATCACCACATAACCGCCCGGCTTGAGATTGCCGTGCAGCCAGGTGAACAGCGTGTGGGTGTCTTTCTCCCATACATGATGCAGGGCGCGGTTCATCGCAATCAGGTCGGCAGGTTCTTCCAGCGTGAGCGCGTGGATGTCACCCTGGATGAAACGCAGCCTGTCGGCCAAGCCCTGCTGCCGCGCAATGTCTTCGGCTTGGGCGATGTTCTCCTGGAAACCGTCGATGCCCAACCCCCGCAGCTTGCCACAACGCCGCGCCAGTGCACGCAAATACCAGCCATTGCCGCAGCCCAGGTCGACGGCAAGACCTCCGCGGGCGTCCACATCGGCGAAAGCGGGTACTGCCGGACAAATCGTTTGTTCGAACATCGAGGCGAAATTCGCCTCTAGCATCGGCCCGAACCAGGGCAACACGGTGTCGCGCTCGGCCAAAACCTGCTCGCCCGGGCGTTCCCCAGTGCGCATCAGTCCTGCCGCGCGCTCGGCCATGTGCGCCGACAGGACGGATTGCACGGCCATCGGCATAAGCGTGCCCGGCGCATCGGGGCGCATGGCTTCGCCTGTCGTCGTAAGACGGAAGACGTCGCCCTGCGACTCCAGATAACCGAAGGCGTAGGCGGCGTCGCACCAGCGCAGCACATAGGCAGAATCCAGCCCGGCCGCATCGGCCAAGGTGGCGGCAGACGCCGTGCCCAGGCGATGCAGCGTGCTGAAGAGGCCATTGACGACGCCGATGTAAGCGATGTTCAGGCTAAGCGCGGCCTGGGATTGCTGGCGAAATTGGGTTTTGAGGTCGTCTACAGTCATGGGAAAACGTGGAGTGATGAAAAAGTCGGGGCGCAATACCTGTCATGCTCTGCAGCATGCTCCAGCATGCATGCACAGCGTACGGATTTCCGATAAGCCCTGATGTATCAGGATGCTGCTAGAGTCAAAGTCGATCAGTTTGGCGTAATCGCTGAACACAACTGGAGAAACACACTCATGTCAGTCAATGAAGGAACCTTGGATCGCGCTTTGCGCGTGATAGTGGGTCTGGTGCTTATCGCCCTGACGCTGACCCATGTGATTGGACTCTGGGGCTGGATTGGCGTTGTGCCTTTGGTCGCGGGGGCGGTGGGCATTTGTCCGCTCTACATGGTGCTCGGCATTCGCACCTGCCCGATGCGCAAGAAGTGAGTTGCGGGGCTGCTTCTCAGCTCACCCCGCGAAGCATCACAGTTGCGTCGCATCCTCGGTGAAGACCTGGCCCATGCCGAGGGTTTTGACCTGAAGTGTCTGGCGATGAAACAGGTGCGCGAGGAGATGGGGCTGAGCAACGTCATTCTGATGCTGCCTTCGTGCGCCGCATCAAGCAGGCCGATGACAAGCCCAGCGCCGAGGTGGCCCAGCGATGAGTGATTCAACCCGCATCCCGCAACCGCCCCATCGAACGAAGCGTACCCAACCGCTGCCTTGGGAACGTCCCAAACCGGTCGAAGAAGAGGCACAGGCGCAGGCCCGGCTGCGCGCCATCATGGAGCATCCATCGTATGTCGAGGCCGACCGCGATGTGGCCTTTCTCCATACCGACGCGCACCGCGGCCTGCGATTGCAGCTCGACTATGAGAAAGCCGAGCAGGCGTTGCAGGCGCACGGCATCACTCGCACCATCGTGGTCTTCGGCAGCACGCGGCTGCGCGAGCCGCAGACGGCGCGAAGCGAGTTCGAACAAGCCCGGCATCAGGCTGCCGAGCAACCGCACGACGCAGCCGTCGCCCGGGCGCTGCGTCTGGCCGAGCGCCGCATGGCGCTGTCGCGCTATTACCAAATCGGCTTCGAACTCGGCCAGATGATCGGCGCGGCACGGATTCCAGGGCTCGCGGTGATGACCGGCGGCGGCCCTGGCGGCATGGAGGCAGCCAATCGCGGCGCGTTCGAGGCAGGGGCTGAAACCCTGGGTTTGAACATCTCCCTGCCGCGCGAGCAATACCCCAACCCCTACCTGACGCCGGGGCTGTGTTTTCAGTTTCATTACTTCGCGCTGCGCAAGCTGCACTTCATGCAGCGCGCCGCAGCCATCGTCGCGCTGCCGGGCGGCTTCGGCACACTCGATGAACTGTTCGGCGCACTCACGCTGATCCAGACCCGCAAATCCGCCCCCATTCCCATCGTGCTGATCGGCGAGTCGTACTGGCGCGGCGTGTTCAACGTCGACTTTCTGCTCGAAGCCGGCAGCATCGACGAAGAAGATGCCCGGCTGTTCTGGTTTGCCGAAGACGCGCGGGAGGCCTGGGAGGGCATTTGCACCTGGCATGCCCGCAACGGCTCGCCGCTGGAAGGCTCCGCAACCGAGTCACCACAAGGACAATAACCATGAAACTCTCCTTCCACGGCGCCGATCGCAATGTCACCGGCTCCTGCCATCTGCTGCATGCGCAGGGCAAACGAGTGCTCATCGACTGCGGCATGTTCCAGGGCAGCCATGAACTCGACGAGGAAAACGCCGAGGACTTCGGCTTCGACCCCAAGTCGATCGACCTGTTGCTGCTCACCCATGCGCACCTCGATCACTGCGGCCGCATTCCGCTGTTGGTCAAGCGCGGGTTTCGCGGCGAGATCATCACCACGGCAGCCACGCGTGAACTCACCCGTGTGGTGCTACTCGACGCCGCCCATCTGCAGGAAGAGGAGGCCGAGCGCAACACGCGTCACGCCCACCGTCGCGGCGACGCCCAGGCACAGCCGCTCTACACCACGCTCGATGCGCTCAATGCCCTGGAGTTTTTCGGCCGCACCGCGGTCTATGGGCAGACGCTGGAGCTCGCACCGGGCCTGAGCGCCACCTTTTTCGATGCCGGACACATTCTGGGCTCAGCCAGCATCCGCATTGAACAGACCGCATCGGGGGCGCACCGCTCGGTGATTTTTTCTGGCGACCTGGGCAATGGCGGCCACGCCGTGCTGCGCGACCCGCAACTGCCGCCCCGCGCCGACTCGGTGGTGATGGAGACGACCTACGGCGACCGTTTGCACAAACCCATCGAGCCCTCGATCGCCGAGTTATTCGCGGCCATCAGCGAGACCCTCAAGCGCGGGGGAAATGTCGTCATTCCGACATTTGCACTCGAGCGCGCGCAGGAGATTCTCTTTTACCTGCGCGAAGGCCTCGAGGCGGGCAAACTGCCTCGCACCTTGCCGGTCTTTCTCGATTCCCCGATGGCGATTTCCGCCACCGAAATCTTTCGCCACCACCCCGAGTGCTACGGCAACGCCATTGACGCTTTGTTTCGCGCAGGCAGCGACCCGTTTTCCTTGCCGGGGCTGCGCTTCACCCGCGAAGCCGCCGATTCCATCGCCCTCAACCGTCTGGTGGGCGGCGCGGTCATCATGGCCGGCTCGGGCATGGCCACCGGCGGGCGGGTGCGGCATCACCTGCGTCACAACCTGGGGCGGCACGAGTCGAGTGTGGTGTTTGTCGGATACGCCGCGCGCGGCACCCTCGCGCGGCTGCTGATCGATGGCGCCAAGAAGGTCAAGCTGTTTGGTGAAGAGATTCCGGTGCACGCGCGGCTCTACACCATCAACGGTTTCTCGGCACACGCCGATCAGCGCGAACTGCTCGCCTGGCAGCAAGCACTCAAACCCGAGCAGACCATCCTGGTTCACGGCGATCCGGACAGCATGGACGTGTTTGCCGCGCTGCTCAAAAACACCCGGGTACAACGCCCGAAACAAGGCGATGTGATCGATCTCTGATCCCGCTTTACCACGAACTTGAAAACTGCCATGTGCTCATCGCTGAACAAGACAGCCGCTTTGCCGGGGCGGGGGCCGAGATCGCCGCATCCGCCCGCAAACTACCGGTCCAGGCTGACATGGAGAACGCCTCATGACCCGGACCGCGGGCAACAATCCCGCTAACCAGATGATGGGAGCGGCCACCGCCAGGTGTAGGGACGCAGGTAGGAGTACCTTCGGTAAGCCGATACCATCGACCAATTGCTATTCCGCCGGCGCCAGCAACCCATTCAATCTTTGAGGCAATTTTCTGCGGCCCAAAAAATCTATTTTTTATTTTTCATATGCCTAAACTGATTTTTGATTTCTTCCCCATCATCCTGTTTTTCATCGTATTCAAGGTGGCGGGCATTTACGCCGCCACGGCGGTGACCATCGCCGCGACCTTTGCGCAAATTGGCTGGGTCTGGTTCAAGCACCGTAAGGTCGAGCCGATGCTGTGGATGAGTCTGGCCGTGGTCGTCGTCTTCGGCGGCGCGACCTTGCTGTTCCACAACGACACCTTCATCAAGTGGAAACCCACCGTGCTGTACTGGCTGTTTGCCCTTATCCTCGCCGGGACGCAAGTGTTTCAGGGCAAGAACCTGATGCGCGCCCTCATGGGCAAGCAGATGCAACTCCCCGATCCGATCTGGAACCGCGTCAACTGGTCGTGGGTGGTTTTTTTCGCGCTGATGGGCGTGCTCAACATCGTGATCGCCTACAACTTCTCCACCAACCTCTGGGTGGACTTCAAGCTGTTCGGTAGTCTGGCGCTGACGCTGGTGTTCGTGCTCGGGCAGTCGCTGCTGCTGGCCAAACATATGAAGCTGGACGAGAACGCTTGATGTCCGGGCCGATTTCCCGCCGAGATCGCATCGAGGCCCTGTTGCAGCAGGCGTTCAAGCCCGAAACACTGCAGGTGACCGACGACTCTGCCGCTCACGCCGGGCATGGCGGATTCGATGCGATGGGCAGCCATTTCCGCGTGCGCATCGTCAGCGCGCGTTTCGCTGGCGCCTCGCGTCTCGCGCGACACCGCCTCGTGTATGATGCCTTGGCTTCGATGATGCACCATGAGATTCATGCGTTGGTGCTCGATTGCCAGGCCCCCGGAGACCCTCCCGAGGTCAGCGCACACTGAAAACTTGACCGTGCGCCCTGGTCGTTTGTTCCCTCCCCTTCTGGATGACTTCATGTTGAAACTCTCCCGCATTCTGGCCGTTGCCGCATTGAGCTGCGCGTTTGCCGCCCCCGTCTGGGCACAGAACATCGCCACTGTGAATGGCAAACCCATTCCGCAGTCCCTGGCCGACTCCGTCGCCAACAGCATGGCCAAGCAACAGGGCCAGGCCGTCACGCCCCAACTCAAAGAGATGGTGAAAAACGAGCTGATCAGCCGTGAAGTGATGGTGCAGGAAGCCGACAAGCTCGGCCTGGACAAAGAAACCGCAGTGCAAGACGAGATTCGCATCGCGCGTCAGAACATCCTCATCCGCGCGCTGTTCAACGCCTATCTGCAAAAGCATCCCATCACCGATGCCCAGATCAAGGCCGAATACGACAAATTCGTCAAGAGCTTCGGCTCCACCGAATACAAGGCGCAGCACATCCTGGTGCCGAGCGAAAAAGAAGCTCAGGACATCATCGCCCAGCTGAAAAAGGGCGCCAAGTTCTCCGAGCTGGCGAAGAAATACTCCAAGGACACCGGCAGCGCAGCCAATGGCGGCGATCTGGGTTGGTCCACCCCCAACAACTATGTGCCGCCGTTCGCCAAGGCGCTTGAAGCCCTCAAGCCCGGCCAGTACACCCAGACGCCGGTGCAGAGCCAGTTCGGCTGGCATGTGATCAAGCTCGACGCCACCCGCCCGGCCAAGGCCCCGACGCTCGATCAACTCAAGCCGCAAATCCAGGCCGAACTGCAGCGCCAGGAAGTCACCAAGTATCAGGACGAACTGCGCGCCAAAGCCAAGATTACCGAGTGATCCGGCTTCGGCCCTGCAACAAAACGCCCGCATCTGCGGGCGTTTTTCATGGCTTGTTCAGCTCATGCCTCAAGTCTCTGGAAACAACAGTTTGTGAACGGTGCTGTTGTCGATGGGCTCGTCGAACAGATCGCGCGCGAGCAACTGGCTGCCGAGGAGCTGCGGGGCGAACAGCACGTCGGGTTGCACCCGCCGGATTTTGTTGACGTGCCGCACGTCGTTGACCCCGGCGATGGTCTTCACGCCCGGGGCCAATTCCTTCACCGCGAGCACGGCGAAGGCGTTTTCGGCATCGTCGTCGCGCAGGGTGAGCACGGCCTTGGCCTTGGGCACACCGGCGAGTTCGAGCGTTTCGCTGCGCGTGGCGTCGGCGGTGATAACGTCGGCGGTTTCGGGAAACGGCGAGGGGTGGCCGCTGGGAGCGATGATGGTGACCGGCACGCCCCGGCTGCTCAGCTCCTTCCACATGGCATAAGCCAGGCTCGACGCGCCGATGATGACGTAATGGTTCTTGCGCTGTTCGCGTTGCATTTTTCCCTCCAGAGTCCGTTTGAGACTGCCCCCGATCAGCGGCCCGATCACGACCGACAGCGTGGTGGCAAACACCGAAATGCCCATCACGATCATCGATACGGTGAACATTCGCGCCTGCACTGTGTGCGGCACGATGTCGCCATAGCCGACCGTGGACATGGTCTCGATGGTGTAATAAAACGCCGTGGGCAGGCTGTGAATCGGCGGCGTGTATCCCGCGCCGAACCACAGGCTGCCCAGCGTGCCGTAGATCAGCAAGCTGCCCACGCCCAGCAGGGCAAATAGTGAGCTGGCGGCCAGGCTGCTGCGGGCAAAGCGGCTGGTGTAAAGCAGCAGCGCCAGCAGCAACAGGCCCGAGAGCGCAACGGTGGCGTTGATTCCACCATGAGCGGCCCACAGTGCCAGCCCGGCCGACAGGGCGCTGAGCAGCACCCCGAGCACCCAGGCCACCCGTGCCCGCAGCAGCAACCCCGGCACCATGAGAATGAGCCCGATGCCAATGATCACATGCGGAAACGCGGCCAGATCGGCCAGACCTGAGATGCCGTCGGCGCCCTGCGCCAGGATGTCGAGCACGGCTTGGCGCATCTGCACGAATTGCGGGCTGATCTGCACCACGCCTGTTGCCAGCGCCAGAAAGGCGATCAGCCACTGTGGCCCGTTTTGCCCCAGCTTGCTCAGCAGCCGCCGCGTCGCCGTGCTCACCTTGGCCTTGAGCACACGCCAGCGGCTGGCCCTAGGCAGCGGGGGTTTGGGGGTATCCGGGTGCGAGATCGTTGTTGCCATGGCGTAAGTATCGGCGATTCGCAGCCGCAGCCTTGAATCGAGCGCTACAGGGCCACCCAGGCGCTGAGACCGTTGGCGTCGCGCAACTGCGTCCAGCGGCAGTCGTACAGATGATGCAGCCGCTCGGCTTGCAGAGCAGCCTCGCAGGTGTCGAAGAACCAGCCTTGCGCCTGCTGCTGCAAGCCGAGGCCCAGCACATGAGTGGCGCAACGCGCGACCCAGTTCACATCGTGCGCACAGAACACCACCACGCGGTCGCTCAGGTTGGACAGCACCGTACCCACGAGAGACTGATGCCCAGGATCTTGAAACGCCACCGGCTCGTCGAGCAGCAGCAGGGTTGCGCCTTGCACCAGCGCCTGCGCCAGGCTCACCCTTTGCCGCTCACCGGCGGACAGGTCGAGCACCGGGCGATCACGCAGCGCCCAGGCATCCACCCGGCGCAGTGCCTCATGGGCGGAGGGCCCGTCTGGTTCCGGCTGCGAGAGTTCGAGCAGGGCGAGCGCCGACAGGTTGAAGCGGTCGCGCGGCTGGGCTGGCATGAGGGTGCGCAGCGCTGCCAGACGCTCCGGGCCCAGTTCAGACAAGGGCTGCCCGGCCAGCTGAACCGCGGCGCGCTCGCCATGCAAAGGAAGTAGCCCGGCCAGTTGACGCAGCAAGGTGGACTTGCCCGCGCCATTGCGACCAATCAGCCCCAGCCGCTGTCCCGGCTGCAGGCGAAACGACAGATTGCGGGCCAAGGCCGGCTGATGCGCTGCGGCCACGACATCGAGCGCATCGACCTGCAGCCAGGCGTCCGACTTCATCGCGCCCGCCGCAACATAAGAATGAACACGGGCGCGCCAACCAGTGCCGTGACCGCACCGACCGGCAGCTCATAGGGCATGACGACCCCGCGAGCCAGCGTGTCGGCGGCCACGACCAGAGCCGCCCCGGCCAGGGGAGCGGCCCAGGCCTGATCGCGCATGCGCTGCAGACCGACCAGCCGCAAGGCCTGCGGCACGACCAGCCCGACAAACGCCACCGCCCCGGCCACCGCCACCGAAGCGCCTGTGGCCAAAGCGGCCAAGAGCACGAGTTCCAACCGCGCCCGCGTCACCGGCTCGCCGAGCAGCCACGCGGCCTCGCTGCCGAGCAACAGCCGGTCATAGCGGCGCTGACGCCACAGCAGCCACACGGCGCCCAACAAAGCCAGCCCGCACAGCCACAGGCCATGCGTGGCCCCCGAAAGATTACCCACCAGCCAGAACATCGCCCCGCGCAATTGTTGATCGGGCACCAGGGTCAGCAGCAGGGTGGACAGCGCCCCGGCCATTGCGGCCAACATGGCGCCAATCAGAATGAGCTGGGCCGAGGCTTCATCATCGCGGCTCGCCATGATGCGTCGCCCCATGAGCAGCAGCGCAAGCAGCGCCGCGCCCGCCCCGATCACGCTGCCCAGCCACAAGGCCGCGCCCAGCAGCAGCGCCACGATGGCACCCAAGCCTGCGCCGCCGGATGCCCCGAGCACATAGGGATCGGCCAGCGGATTGCGCAGCAGAATCTGCATGGCCAGCCCCGCCTGCGCCAGCAACGCGCCCACCCCCATGCCGGCCAGCACCCGCGGCAGGCGCAACTGCCAGACGATGTCCGCATTCCAGCCACCCTCCCCGACCGACAGCGCCACCGCGACGACCGCGGCGAGCAGCAGCGGCAAGCCCCAGCGCCACAGCGACAAACTGCGTGCACCGGGGCTTACTGAGCGTTCAAAGCGCATGGCGGATTTGTTCACGCCCTCTCAGAACGCGGGCCGCCAGGTCAGACCGACGAACACGCCCAGCGGTTCGCGGTTGTAGCCGTAAACCGTCTGATACTTCTTGTTGAACAGGTTCTGCACCCGCGCATTCCAGCTCCAGTCTTTCGACACCGCGCCGCTGGCGGTGAGGTCGACCGTGGTGTAGCTCCCTAGCGTGACCCGGCCGGTCGAACCATTATCCCAACGGGGGCCGCTGTAATGCACCGCAGCGCCATAAAGCACTGAGGCGAGCTCGTGGTTGACCGAGACATTGGCCAGACTGCGGGCGCGGCGCTGCAGCGTCGGGTCGCCGGGCAGACTGGTATTCACGGGTTGTTGCAGCGTGAGGTTGGCGTCATACGCCCAGCCCTTCCACGCGCCGCGCCCGGTCAACTCCAACCCCCGCGTGCGGCTGCTGGCGATGTTCTGGAAGGTGCTGGTCGTGAAGTCATACTGCCACTGGTCGGTCGCCTTGGTCTGGAACAGCGTGGCCCGCAGCACGTTCGCCCCTTGTGACCACTGCAAACCGGCCTCGACAGAGTGCGCCTTCTCCGCCTTCAGATTGGCGTTGCCGTAGTAAGGCGCGTACAGATAGCCCAGCGGCGCCGCATTGAAAGCGGTGGAATAGCTGGCAATCGCTTTGAAACCGCTGCCCAGTTCTCGTCCGTAGCCGAAATAGCCGGTGTTCTGGCCCGAGTAGCCGTCAATCGCGTCATGGCGCAGATTCAATTGAAACTCGTTGCCGTTGACGCTGCCGTCCAGTCCGACGAAGGCCGCCTTGGCTTGGCGATCCCTGGAGGGAATCGAACCGGTGATCGAACTGATGCCCTGGCTCTGCCATTCCAGCCCACCCGTGGCCGTCCAGCCGCTGCCGAGTTGCACCACATTGCGCCACAGCAGTTGCTGAACCCGGGTGCGATAAGTACCGCTGTAGGGGTAGGCGCTGAAGTTCTCGGTCGTGTTGGTGGTGCTCTGCTGCGAGACGCTCAGATGAGACTTCCAAGCGGCGGTCAATTGGTTGTCGCTGAACAGTTGATACAGGTCCTGCGAGGTGCTGCTGAGATTGGTATCGGTCGGACTGGCGTAGGCGCCATAGCTGTCGTAGCTGGCGCGGCCCTTGCTACTGAATGCGCGCAGGCCCAGCGACTGCCCCGGTGCCAGGGTCTGCACGATCGAGCCGTTCATCGTCGTGTTGCCGTAGCCGTTGTTGTTCGGGTTGGCATTGCTGAGCTGGGCGGGGTTGATTGCACTGACACCCTGCGTCGTATAACGGCTGACCCCTGCCTGCAAGGCCGTGTTGCCGACCTGTCCGCTGGCATTGGCCGACACGGTGGCCGTATTGCGGCTGCCCGCGGTGACCGAGATCGAGGCCTGCGGCTTTTTGCTGCCCGCGCGTGTGGTGATCAGCACCACTCCGCCGATCGCGCCCGAGCCGTAGATGGCCGACACATTGCCGCGGATGATCTCGATGCGCTGAATCTGATCGGTGGTGAAGTTGTTGAGATACGCGACGCCCGTGGCGTCTTGTGCGTTCATGGGCACGCCGTCGAGCAGCACCAGTACATCCGGCCCGCCAAAACCGCGCACATACACATTGCCCGACTGCCCAGGGCCACCGTTGCTCGTCACCTGCACGCCAGCCACCTGCAGCAAGGTCGTGAGGTTTTGCGCACCGCTTTGCTCGATCTGCTCGCGGGTGATCACGCTGACGCCCGGCAAGGCATCGGCCAGCGGCTGCGGGTAGCCCGTGGCCGACACCACCACCGGCGGCAGCGTGGTGGCGTCGGCCGGAGCGGTCTGCGCCTGCGCGTTCAGCCCGACCAGACTGATGGCCGCGGCCAGCGCGGTGCGAAAGAAAATCGGTTGAGATGAGTGGACCACGCGAGGCCCAGACGAGGCTGGAGCAACGCCGTTTGAAGGGAACTGCTGAGACATGACTGAATTTCCGGATGAATGAGCGCTGCCGTGTTCCCCCGCACGGCTGGCGCGGCTGAAGTGCGCCGCGGCAGGGCCCAGAGCGCATCTCAACCTTCGCAGGCGCTGCGCTGCGCGCACCCGGCTGGCCTTGATGCGCCCCTTCGCCCCGAAGCTGCGCGTCTTCTCGTCGTTGGCCGGTATCCGGGCTGGCGACGCGATCCGAACCTCCTTCCCAAATCCGAAAATTCAGTGGAGAGCTTGTCCGAACGGAAGGCTTGCGCCTTCGGTCGCTGACCGTTGCGGGGGCAGCACAGGCCGGAGCATCTGCCGGGGGCATGGCTCTTCCTGTTTCCCGTTTAACTGCGCAGCGTGAACCACCGCGCGAGCACCAACAACCGTCATCTTAGCCGGGCGACAGCGTCGTTTTGCCGACTCTCGGGTGGCCGACTTTAGAATGCCTCGCATGGACGAACGACAGCCCTCCCCCGCCATCGCTCAGTTGCAATCGCGCGTTGAGCGGCTGCTGCTGCGTCACAACGAGTTGCTGCGCACCAACGCCTTGCTGGCCGAGCGGGTGCAATCGCTCGAAGCCGAGCGCGACCAGATGCGTCAGCGCCTGCACGATGCCACCCAGCGCATCGACCGATTGCTGGCACGGCTGGATCAGACCCCTTCCATTTCGGGCGAGCCCGACCCACACGCATGAGCACGACCACGCTGGATGTGAACATCATGGGCCAGATCTACACCCTGGCCTGCCCCGCCGACGAGCAAGCCGCGCTGCTGGCCGCCGTGCGCGAAGTGGACACCGAGATGTGCGCCATTCGCGATATGGGCAAGGTGCGCGCCCGCGAGCGGATCGCCGTGCTTGCCGCGCTCAATCTGGCGCACAGCCTGATCGAGTCGCGCAATGCGAACAAGGCCGCAGGCGCTTCGGCGCAGGCGTCGCTGGCGTTTGAAGAAGATGCGCAGGCCGTGGCCCAACTCACCCGTCAGCTCGACGATGCCCTGGGCGCCGAGGGCAAATTGCTCTGATTCTTCCCCGGCCGCGATTCATCGCCCTACAATCAGTCTCGTCTGTCGGGTTTGGTTGGGTCGGCATTTCCTGAACCGATAAATTTGTGCCTCGGGCTTGGAAATTCTGTGTGTGCGCGTGACGTCTCGCGCAGACGTCCCCAAAGCGCAGTGACCTTGCCCACCTGTCCCAGTAGGGTTCAGGGATCAACGCTCAATCAGGTTCCGGCAGACACCTCCCCCGCATGACCTCCCCTTTGCTTCGCCCTGCCCTGTGCGTTCTCGACACCCAGGTGCTGCTCGACTGGGCGCTGTTCGACGACCCGCGCGTGCGTCCTTGGGCCGAGGCCATACAGCGCGGCAGCGTGCGCTGGATTTACTGTGCCGCCATGCAGGTCGAGGCCTTGCGCGTGGTGCACTATCCGGCGCTGGCCAGGCGGTTCGACCCCCAGGCATCAGCCGATAAGTTGGCCGATTGTTTTGCGCGTTGGGGGCAGTGCTGCGCCACACCGCCCACGCAGCACTGCTTGGTGTGTGCCGATCCTGACGACCAAATGTTTCTCGACCTTGCCTTGGCGCAGCATGCAGCAAACCTGTTGAGCCGCGACCGCGCAGTGCTGCAATTGGCGCGGCGCGCCAGGCCGCTCGGCCTGCACATCGGCCCGCCCGAGAGCGCGTCGGCGCCAGGCTGAAACCGATGTCAAGAAGCCGACTGCCCCAGCGCCAGCAGACGGTTTTTGCGCCGCAGCGACCACCAGATCATGCCGCTGCCCAGAATGATCAGCGGGATCGACAGCAACTGCCCCATGGTGAGGTGAAACCAGAGATAGCCGAGAAACGCATCGGGCTGGCGGAAAAATTCATCGGTGAAACGCGCCAGCCCATAGCCGAGCGCGAAGCACCCGGCAATGAAACCGCGCGGCCGCTCTTTGCGCGACAGCCACCACAGCACCACGAACAACACAATGCCTTCGAGGAACATTTCGTAGAGCTCGGAGGGAAAGCGCGGCACCATGCTGCCGGACTTGGGGTAGATCATCGCCCCCGGCCACCAAGCGGGCGCTGGCCGTCCCCACAACTCGCCGTTGATGAAGTTGCCGATGCGCCCGAACGCCAGGCCCGGCGGAATGAGCGGAGCGACAAAGTCCATGATCTGCAGCCACGAATAGCGCCGGGTGCGCGCAAACCAGTAGGCCGCCACCATCACGCCGAGCAGCCCGCCGTGGAAGGACATGCCGCCGTCCCACACCGCGACGATCTGCGCCGGATGAGAGAAGTAATAGTCCGGCTGATAGAACAGCACGTAGCCGGTGCGCCCCCCCAGAATCACGCCCAACACACCGGCAAACAGCAAGTCTTCAATATCGCGCGAGGTCCAGCCTTGGCGCGCATAAGGCTGGTCTTTGAGGCGCTTTTGCGCCAGCAGCCAAAAAGTGATGAAGCCCAGCAGGTACATGATGCCGTACCAATGCACCTTGATTGGGCCAAGTTGCAGGGCGATGGGATTGAAGTCGGGGTGGATCAGCATGGGCGTGAAGTGTACGGGCTTGCCTTGAGCAATCCTTTCAAGCGGCGCGCGGGCAAACCAATATTTACCTTTGGATACTACTGCGCCGCTTCCATGACGGTGCGCGCCGCCGCTTGCCGCACGACAATGACGTTATTGTCGACCCGCTCCCACTGCCTGCCATGCCCCAGAAACTGCGTTCCGAAAACATCACCGTGGGCGCATCGCGTGCGCCCAATCGCTCCATGTTCTATGCCATGGGCTACAAGAAGTCGGACTTCAGCAATCCGATGATCGGCATTGCCAACGCGCACTCCACCATCACCCCGTGCAACTCCGGCCTGCAGCGCCTGGCCGACGCCGCCATCGAGGGCGTGCGCGCCGCTGGCGGCAATCCGCAGATGTTCGGCACGCCGACCATTGCCGACGGCATGTCCATGGGCACCGAGGGCATGAAGTACTCGCTGGTGTCGCGCGAAGTCATTGCCGACTGCGTCGAGACCTGCGTGCAGGGCCAGTGGATGGACGGCGTGGTCACCGTGGGCGGCTGCGACAAAAACATGCCCGGCGCCATGATCGGTATGCTGCGCTGCAATGTGCCGGGTATTTTCGTCTATGGCGGCACCATTCTGCCGGGCCATTACAAGGGCAAGGATCTGAACATCGTCTCGGTCTTCGAGGCCGTGGGCGAACACGCCGCCGGGCGTATGAGCGATGCCGATTTCGACGCCATCGAGCAGTGCTCTGTGCCCACCAGCGGCTCCTGCGGCGGCATGTACACCGCCAACACCATGTCCAGCGCCATCGAGGCCATGGGCATGTCGCTGCCTTACTCGTCCACCATGGCGAATGTGCATGAGGAAAAAGTGCAGTCCGCGCGCGATTCTGGCCAGGCGCTGCTCGCCGCGGTGCGCGCCGGGCTGAAGCCGCGCGACATCGTCACCCGCAAGGCGCTGGAAAACGCTGCTGCCGTGGTCATGGCCACGGGCGGCTCGACCAACGCGGTGCTGCATCTGCTGGCCATTGCGCATGCCGCCGAAGTGCCGTTTGCCATCGAAGACTTCGAGGTGATTCGCAAGCGCACCCCAGTGCTCTGCGACATGAAGCCCTCGGGCCGATATGTCGCCACCGATCTGCACCGCGCTGGCGGCATTCCGCAAGTGATGAAAATTCTGCTTGAAGCCGGTGTACTGCATGGCGACTGCATCACCATCAACGGCAAGACTGTGGCCGAGAATCTCAGGGACGTTCCCGCCCAGCCCAGCGCGGAGCAAGACGTGATTCGCCCCATCGACAAGCCGATGTACGCCCACGGCCACCTGGCCATCCTCAAGGGCAATCTGGCCGAAGACGGCTGCGTGGCCAAGATCACCGGGCTGAAAAAACCCAGCATGACCGGCCCCGCGCGCGTGTTCGACGACGAGCAAAGCGCGCTCGAAGCCATTCTGGCCGGCAAGATCAAGGCCGGCGACATCATGGTGCTGCGCTACCTTGGGCCCAAGGGCGGCCCCGGCATGCCCGAGATGCTCGCGCCCACGTCGGCACTTGTGGGCGCGGGGTTGGGTGAGTCGGTTGGGCTTATCACCGACGGCCGGTTCTCCGGCGGCACCTGGGGCATGGTCGTCGGCCACGTCGCCCCCGAAGCCATGGTGGGCGGCTCCATCGCCCTGGTGCAGGAAGGTGACCGCATCACCATCGACGCGCCTTCCCTGAGCCTGACCCTGCACGTCGGCGATGAAGAACTCGCCCGCCGCCGCGCTGCCTGGACGCCGCCCGCCAGACGCTACACCCGCGGCGTGATGGCCAAGTTCGCGGCGCTGGTCGGCAGTTCGCATCGCGGCGCGGTGCTCGATGCCGATCTGGGCTGACGCAGCCGGGGCGCGCTCACCTCAACCCGAACCGCCCTGCCAGGCGCGCCAGGCGTGGCCGAGCAAATACAGGCCAAAGCTCAGCGAGGCAATCCAGGTGCTGGCCGGATAACCGATGTAATACGCCGCCGCCAGCCCGCCCCAGGTCACCGCCAGCCCGAGCGCCATCGACAGGCCGACGCCGCCCGCGATGCTGCGGCTCACGGTCTGCGCCGTGGCCGCGGGGCCGATGAGCAAAGCGAAAATCAGCAAGGCTCCGATCACCGGCACGGCAATCGCCACCGTGGCCGCCACCAGCAAGATGAACAGCAGGTCGAGCAGGCGGGTATTTACCCCGCGCGCCTGAGCGCCTTCGGGGTTGAAACTGGCGAAGCACAGCGGGCGATACAGCAAGGCCAGCCCCGCCAGACCGGCCACACACACCAGCAACGACAAACCCGCCTGCTCCGCGGTAATGCCCACAATACTGCCGAACAGAATGCTCATCGCCGACTGCGCGTTGGCGGTGTAGAGATTGAGAAACAGCACGCCCAGCCCCAAGGCGAACATGAGCACCATGCCGATGCCAATGTCGCGCTGGCGGATGCGCCCGCCCGTTAGCGCCAGGGCAACGCCGCTGGTCAGCGTAAACGCAAAGAGGCCGAGATAAGGGCTCAGGCCCAGCAGAATGGCCCCCGCCGCGCCGGTGAAGCCAACATGCGACAGCGCATGCGCGGCAAACGCCTGCCGCCGCAAGGTGATGAAATAGCCCACGGCGGCGCTCAACACCGCAATCGCGCTGCCCGCCAGCAGTGCATGCCGCATGAAGCCATATTCCAGACCGAGGATCACGCGCCCTCTCCTTCGCCGGCATGACCGTGATCGTGCCCGCAATGTGCGGCCTCTTCGGGCATGAAGCCACCGGCGGGATGAATGAACAGATAGCCGCCTTCGCGCGCTACGGCCATTGGCAGACCATACAGCGCCGAGAGCGCCGGTGCGTTGACCACCTCATCCACCGTGCCTAGCCGCCCCCGGCCGCCCGCGAGGTAGAGCACCTGATCCATGTGCGGCAGCAGCGGATTGATGTCGTGCGCGGTCATCAACACCGTCATGCCCTGCTCGGTACACAACCGGCGCGCCGTTTGCAAAATGCGCTGCTGCGCCTGGGGGTCGAGATTCGAGAGCGGTTCATCCAGCAGCAACATGCGCACCGGGTTGACCAGCGCCTGGGCGATGCGCGCCCGCTGGCGCTGCCCGCCGGAGAGCGCGTCCATGCCGCGTTCGGCAAGCGACCCCATTTCCATCGCCTTCAGCGCCGCATCGACGGCCTGCGCACACTGCTGCGCACCTCCGAGCCCCAGCCCCCAGCGTTCGCCCTGCCAGGCCGTGGCGACAAAGCTGCGCACCCGCAGAAAACTGTCGGCGCCCACCGGGTCGCGCTGCGAGACATAGCCGATGCGAGCCCGCGCGGAAACGCCCTCCTGCCCCAGCAAACGCAAGCGCCCCGACTCCAGCGGCTGCAAACCCAGCAGGGCGCGCAGCAAGGTGGTTTTGCCCGCACCGTTGGCGCCGAACACGCCGACAAACTGCCCAGCGCGGATGTGCAGATCCAGTCCTTCGAGCACGGTGCGCCCCCCGAGTGCGCAGCGCAGGCCCTGTGCTTGCACCGCCCACTCGGTCGGAAGGTTCATCGCGGAAGGTTGAGCCGACACGGTCAATGCGATTTGCCCAGCGCACGCTCGATCGCTGCGAGGGTTTGCAGTTGCCACTGCACATAGCCGGTCTTGGGCGGCACGAATTCATCCACCCCCACCACCGGCACCCCGGAATCCAGCGCGACCCTGCGCAGGCGATCCGTCAGCGGATCGGTCACCTGGCGGTTGTAGAGCAGCAGCGCCACTTTGTGCTGACGCAGACGGTCTTCGTAGCGCGCCACTTCGGCGGGAGAGGGCTCGGTGTCGTTCATCACGTCGAATTGAAATTTCTCACCCACACTGATCCAACCCAGTTGCCGCAGCAGATAGCCGACCACCGGCTCCGTGGCCGTGACTTTGAGCTGCGGATATTGCTTTTTCAGCGCGGTCTGCGCTTCGTTTAGCCGACTCAACTGCGCTTTGAAACCCTGCAGATTCGCGGCAAAGACTTGGCGATGCGCCGGATCGGCTCGCTGCAGCAGTTGCGTGAGTTTTTCCGCCACCTTGAGCGCGATCAGCGGATCGTAGAACACATGCGGATTGCGATCGGCCATGATCAGCGCGGGGTCGAGTTCGGCGGCCACGATCACCTGCCGCTGCGGGGCGGGATTGGCGGCCAGCATTTTGCTCATCCACTCGTCGTAGCCGATGCCGTTGAGAATGGCGATCTGCGCCTTCGCCACCTTGCGCGCTACGGCCGGCGTCGCCTCGAAGCTGTGCGGATCGACGTTCGGATTGCTGATGATGCTGTCCACCTTCACCTCATCGCCGCCGATGGCCTGCGCAATGACGCCATAGGTACTTTCTGCCGCCACGATGGAAATCGGCGCCGCCTGCGCGCCGCTGGCGAACAGCTGCGAGAGCGGCGACAAAAGAGCGAGGTAAAGCAGGAAGGATCGGGCTTTCATGGGAAATCTCTGAGGACAAAACAGGAGTTACTTTATAACATCTCAAATAAAGCGAATGTATCCAGATGCAAGTTTTCCGCTGGTGCGTCGCAGGCAGAATAGGACGTTTGAAAAAGCGACGACCATGAAAATTGCCACCTGGAATGTGAACTCCCTCTCCGTGCGCCTGCCGCAGGTGCTCGACTGGTTGCAGGCCCAGTCGCCCGACGTGCTGGCGTTGCAGGAAACCAAGCTGACCGACGATCGGTTTCCGCATGCCGAGTTGCTGAACGCGGGTTATCACAGCGTGTGCCTCGGGCAGCCGACCTACAACGGCGTGGCCCTGCTCAGTCGCCGCGAAGCGGCGGAGGTGCAGCGCGGCATTCCCGGCTTCGAGGATGCGCAGGCCCGCGTGATCGCCGCGACGTTTGGCGATCTGCGGGTGATCGGCGCCTATTTTCCCAATGGGCAAGCTCCGGATAGCGACAAGTTCGCCTACAAAATGCGCTGGCTCGATGCGCTGCAGGCATGGGTCGCTGCGGAACTGCAGCGTTATGCGAAAGTGGCGCTGATGGGCGACTTCAACATTGCCCCGGAAGATCGTGATGTGTTTGATCCGGTCGCCTGGGCCGGGCAGATTCACTGCACGCCCGAAGAGCGAGGGCATTTCAAGGCGCTGCTCGGGCTCGGTCTGATCGACGCTTTCCGCGCCTTTGACCAGCCTCCCAAGAGCTGGAGCTGGTGGGATTACCGCAATCTGGCCTTCCGCAAAAATCAGGGCCTGCGCATCGACCACATTCTGGTGAGCGAGGGCTTGCGCGATTCGCTGCAGAGCTGCGTCATCGACAAGGCGCCGCGCAAGAACGAGCGCCCCAGCGATCACGCGCCGGTGATTGCCGTCGTGTGACCCAGCTCATTCTTCCATTCCCAGTTCCTGAATTTTTCGGGTGATGGTGTTGCGACCGATGCCGAGTTTTTGCGCCGCTTCGATGCGCCGACCGTGAGTTTGCGCCAGCGCGGCGGCGATCACCGCGCGTTCGAATCGCTGGGTCAGATGGTGCATGACGTCGGGCTCGCCCCTGCGGATCAAGCCCTGGGCCACCTGTTCGACGCGGTGCTCCCAGTCCTCGTTCGACGGCTCAATCGCCGTTGAATCGGGGTTTGAAGCCGCAATAAAAGGGATATCGGCCGACGCTGTTGCCGCCACAGCAGGCATCGGCGCTTGCTCAGAGCGCACTTCCGTTTTTACATCGTCTGGCAGGTCTTTGACCTGAATGGTCTGCGCCGGCGCCATGACGGTCAGCCACTGACACAGGTTCTCCAGCTGCCGCACATTGCCGGGAAAGGGGAACTGCTGCAGCACGCGCAGGGCCTCGGCGGAGATGCGCTTGGCCTCGACGCCGAGTTCCTGCGCGCTGCGCTGCAGGAAATGTTTGGTCAGCGGAGCAATGTCTTCGCTGCGCTCGCGCAGGGCCGGAAGGCGCAGGCGAATGACGTTGAGGCGGTGAAACAGATCCTCGCGGAACTGGCCCTGGGTCACACGTTGTTCGAGGTTCTGGTGCGTGGCGGCAATGACCCGCACATGCGACTTGATCGCGCTGTGCCCGCCCACGCGATAATAGTGTCCATCGGATAGCACGCGCAGCAGGCGGGTCTGCAGTTCAAGCGGCATGTCGCCGATTTCGTCGAGGAACAAGGTGCCGCCTTCAGCCTGCTCGAAGCGGCCGCGCCGCAGGGTCTGCGCGCCGGTGAAGGCGCCGCGCTCGTGGCCGAACAGCTCGCTTTCCAGCAGATCCTTCGGAATGGCCGCGGTGTTGATGGCGACAAACGGCCCGCCCGAGCGCGGGCTGTGCTTGTGCAGAGCGCGGGCGACGAGCTCCTTGCCCGAACCCGACTCTCCCGTGATCAGCACGGTGACCTGCGAATGCGCAAGCCGACCAATGGCGCGGAACACATCTTGCATGGCCGGGGCCTGACCGAGCAGCTCGGGGGCTTCGTTGTGTGCTTCATCGGCCTGCTCTTCGCGCAGGCTTTCATCGACGGCCCGCTGGATCAGTTCGACCGCTTTGTCCACATCGAAGGGCTTGCTCAGATAGTCGAACGCGCCGCCCTGCAGCGAGGCCACCGCGCTATCGAGATCGGAGTAGGCCGTCATGATGATGACGGGCAGGCCTGGATGCGATTGGCGGATTTGTTGCAGCAAGTCGATACCGTTGCCGCCCGGCATGCGGATGTCGCTGATGAGCACTTGCGGGCAGCCTTCGGCAAAGGCGCTGAGCACGTCGCGCGGATTGGAAAAACTGCGCACTTCCATGCCCGACTTCTGCAGCGCCTTTTCCAGCACGAAGCGGATCGAGGCGTCGTCGTCAACCAGCCAGATCGGTTTCATCGCGCGCTCCCTTGCGACGAAAGCCCTGCCTTCAAGGCAGCGGAAGGGTAATGCGGAATTCTGTGTGGCCGGGCTGGCTGTCGCATTCGATGGTTCCCTGATGTTGCTGGACGAAGGTCTGGGCCAGGGTGAGCCCCAGTCCACTCCCTCCTTCTCGGCCCGAGATCAGCGGAAAAAAAATGCGATCCTTCAGTTCCGCTGGCACCCCGGGGCCGTTGTCCACGATATGCAAGACCAGTGCCAGCTTATAGCGCTGACGGGCCAGCGTCATCTGCCGCGCCACGCGGGTGCGGAACACGATGCTCGCATCGCCCTGCACGATACGCTGTTGCAAGGCCTGCGCCGCGTTGTGGGCGATGTTGAGCACCGCCTGGATGAGCTGTTCCTTGTCGCCGCGGAATTCGGGCAGGCTGGCGTCGTAGTCCTGCTCGATGGTCAGCCCTTGCGGAAACTCGGCCTGCAGCAGGGTGCGCACATGCTCACACACTTCGTGGATGTTCACGTCGCCCACCACATGCGGCTTGCGATGCGGTGCCAGCAGGCGGTCCACCAGGGTTTGCAGCCGGTCGGCCTCGGCGATGATGACCTGGGTGTACTCCTGCAATTCCGCAGACGGCAGCTCGGCGTGCAGCAACTGCGCTGCACCGCGTAGGCCGCCCAGCGGGTTTTTGATCTCGTGCGCCAGATTGCGAATCAGCTCTTTGTTGGCTTGCGCCTGGTTGTGCCACTGCTCCTCGCGCTCAAGACGCGACTGCTGACTGATCTCCACCACCTCGGCGAGCAGCAGGCCCTGAGGATGATCGGTGCGCGCCACGATCAGCTGCACTTGCACCGCCTCACGCAAATCGCGCAGCCGCATCATGCAGTCGAAGCGCTTGCTGCTGAACTCATTGCTGCGCACCTGGAGCAAAGACTCCTGCCAGAGGGCGGGGCAGTCCATCCAGTGGCTCAGGTTTTGCCCGTTCAAAAGTCGGCGGGACACGCCCAGCCCGTTTTCCAGCGCCGGATTGGCGTATTCAATCGCGCCTTCGGCATCCACCAGAGCGGCCATCGAGGCCAGCCACTCCAGGCCGGGATACTCGGTCGCGCCCGGCTGGCCGACCGCTGCGGCGTTCATTGCGGATACTTTTGCAACTCGCGCTGCAAGGCGGCAATATTGGCCTGCGTCATGGCGATCTGGTCTTTCATCTGCGCCACGCGCTGGGCGTATTCGCCGCCCTTGACCCCGCCGCCCACCAGCCGTTCGCTGGGCAGGTAATCGGGCTGGCCATTGTTGTAGGCCTTGAGTTGCTGCTCGAGCCGCGCCTGCTGTTGCTGCAATTCCTGCTCCAGAATGCGCCGCGCCTCGAGATCGCGCTCTTTTTGCGTGGAGGGCGCAACCCGCGCGGCCTGGTTGCCGCTCGGCTCTGCATTTTGCGCGCTGGGTTTGCTGCCCGATCCGATGACCTTGGGCGTCATGCCCGGACTGGAGAGGATGCTCACATTGGCGTTATCGATCAGCTTGCAGTTCTTCGCCTTCACCTCGGAAAGATCGTTGGTGTAGGAGTTGTCCGGGCAGCGGTAAACGCGCTGCGGGTCGGTCTGCGCCACAGCGGCAGAGGCGCCCGCCAGGGACGCGAACAAAGCAAACGCGGCGTAACGAACGCTTGATCGGGAAGTCAATTGGGCAAACAAGGTCATGGTGGCACGCATTCAAAAAATCAGCGGTCAGTGTAAGTCTGGCAACGCGCGTGCCGCACACCCGGCCGACAGGACGTGGCGGAATTGCCAAAAAAAAGCGGCCCGAAGGCCGCATTTGAAAACCATCCCACCTTACAGCGAGTAGTACATATCGAACTCGACCGGGTGCGTGGTCATGCGGAAGCGGGTGACCTCTTCCATCTTCAGCTCGATGTAGGCGCTGATGAAGTCGTCGCTGAACACTCCGCCCTTGGTCAGGAAGGCGCGATCCTTGTCCAGATAGTCCAGTGCCTGATCGAGGCTGGAGCACACGGTCGGGATCTTGGCTTCTTCTTCCGGCGGCAGGTCGTAGAGGTTCTTGCTCGCGGCTTCGCCCGGGTGGATCTTGTTTTCCACGCCGTCCAGGCCGGCCATCATCATGGCGGAGAAGGCCAGATAAGGGTTGGCAGTCGGATCGGGGAAACGCACTTCGATGCGGCGGGCCTTGTCGCTCTGCACGAACGGCACGCGGATCGAAGCCGAACGGTTGCGCGCCGAGTAAGCCAGCATCACCGGGGCCTCGAAGCCGGGCACCAGACGCTTGTAGGAATTGGTGCCAGGGTTAGTGATGGCGTTGAGCGCGCGGGCGTGCTTGATGATGCCGCCGATGTAATACAGCGCAAAGTCGCTCAGACCGGCGTAGCCATTGCCAGCAAACAGGTTCTTGCCGTCTTTCCAGATGGACTGGTGCACATGCATGCCCGAGCCGTTGTCGCCGACGATGGGCTTGGGCATGAAGGTCGCGGTCTTGCCGTAGGCGTGGGCGACGTTTTGGATCACATACTTCATGATCTGCGTCCAGTCGGCACGCTCCACCAGAGTGGAGAATTTGGTGCCGATTTCGCACTGGCCGGCGTTGGCCACTTCGTGGTGATGCACTTCGACCGGCACGCCCATTTGTTCGAGCAGCAGGCACATTTCCGAGCGGATGTCCTGCAGACTGTCAACCGGGGGCACCGGGAAATAGCCGCCCTTCACCGACGGGCGGTGGCCCATATTGCCGCCTTCCATCTTGTCGCCGGTGGCCCAGGCGGCTTCGTTGGAGTCGATCTTGACGAAGCAGCCCGACATGTCCACATTCCAGCGGACCTGGTCGAAAATGAAAAACTCGGGTTCCGGACCGAAATAGGCGGTATCGCCGATGCCCGATGCTTTCAGATAAGCCTCGGCCTTTTTGGCGATGGAGCGCGGATCGCGGTCGTAGGGTTTGCCATCACCGGGTTCGAGCACATCGCAGCTCAGCAGCAGCGTGGTTTCTTCGTAGAACGGGTCGATATTGGCGGTGTTCGGGTCGGGCATGAGCAGCATGTCCGAGGCTTCGATGCCCTTCCAGCCAGCGATGGACGAGCCGTCGAAGGCGTGACCATCGGAGAACTTGCCTTCATCGAAATGCGAGACAGGCACCGTGACGTGCTGCTCTTTGCCGCGGGTGTCGGTGAAACGGAAATCCACGAATTTGACATCGTGCTCTTTCACCAGGCCCATCACGTCGGCGACTGTTTTGCTCATAAAAATCTCCTGTCAGGTTGAAATGCGTTGGGGGTGGTCATCGGCCGTGCTGAAGACGCCACTTGACATCGTTTGCTGCAATGCTCCGCGCAGTGCAGGGAATCTAGCAGAAAGCGTGCCCAGATCGTTTGAAACCCAGCGCCTCCCACCAGGAGAAAAGACGGGGTTTGCAGACGGCGGAAAATGCACCAAAAACGTGCCGAAAACTCTCATGCACTTTCTCGGTGCGATTCAGCTCATTTTGGTGCATCTTCCCAACTGCCTTCCGGGAGGTGGGCTCGCAAATAGTCGAAAGCCTCACTTACGGCCGCCGAGTCGCCCTTCACGCCGAGTTCAATGTGCCGCCCCCAAACCGGGTGATCCACGCTGGGGAGGCTGAAAACCTTGACGCCCGCATACCGCTGCTCGATGTCTTCCATCAAGGGCGTGAGGTCGGACTCCATTGCGTGGCGCACGATCACGGCCCGTTCAACCTGATGACCCTGGCCGTGCAGATGCGCCAGCGGACCATCCAGCGCCCATTCGAGCATCGGCCACGCCATGACCGGAAAGCCCGGGACGAAGTAGTGCTGCCGGATGGAAAAGCCCGGAATGCGGTTGTAAGGGTTGGGAATGATGGCGCTGCCCTGCGGAAACATGCCCATGTTCAAACGCTGCTGGTTGGCGGGGCTGTCCACATCGCCCAGCCCGGCTTCGATGACCCGCTGCTGAATCAGCGCCTTGGCCTCGGGGTGTAACTCCAGCGGCAGGCCCAGCGCGGCTGCGGCGCTCTGCCGAGTGTGATCGTCTGGCGTGGCACCGATGCCGCCGCAGCTCAGCGCCACATCGCCGCGCCGGAAACTGGCGGCAAATGCCTCGGTCAGCTGGGCGGGATCGTCACCCAGATAGCTCACCCAGTCCAGCCGCATCTCTCGCGCTTTGAGGAGAGCCAGGATCTGAGGGAAATGTTTGTCCTGCCGCTTTCCCGACAGGATTTCGTCGCCGATGATGTATAGCCCCAGTCCCATGCTTGTGCTCTGAATTGAAAATCCAAGCATAGCGGGGCGCCGTCGCTTTCGCGCCACCAAACCCCCCAAAAAAATCACACTCTGGCGCTTTCCGTGCGATTGCGGGGTGACGCTTCAGCACACTCCGCCTTTATGCTGGGTTACCTCGTTTTTAATGGACGCTCATGCTGCTTCACCACACTTTCGAGACCACCGCCACCGACTTTGCCGAACATCGCGCCATCGTGCGCGAAGGCGTGACGACCCGCTATGGCGAATTGGCCGACCAGGTGGAGGGCATCGCCGCGGCACTGCGAGCTCATGGGGTGCAGCGCGGTGAGCGGGTGGCGCTGTTTCTCGACAACTGCGTGGAAATGATCGCGGCCATGTACGCCGTGCTCAAAATCGGTGCGGTGTTCATGCCGGTCAACACCCTCACCAAGGCTGACAAGCTGGCTTATATCCTCAACGATTCCGAAGCCTGCGCCCTTTTCACCCAGCAGGAACTGGCCGAAACCAGCCGTACGGCCCTGGCGCTAAACCCCAGCGTGCGTCATTGCTACATGCTCACGGCCTACGCGCAGGGCAAGCCGGACGTCGGCACGCCCGATCCACGCGAGTGCGCCTTTCCTGCCGCCCTGCCCGGCGCGGCCTGCTCGCCCACGCAACCCGATCTGATCGATCAGGATCTGGCCGCCATCATTTACACCTCGGGCTCTACCGGCGATGCCAAAGGGGTGATGCTCACGCATCTCAACATGCTCACCGCGCTGCGCTCGGTGCGCGGCTACCTCGGGCTGCGGCAGGACGACATCATCGTCTGCGCCCTGCCGCTGGCGTTCGACTATGGGCTGTATCAGGTTCTCATGGCCTTCAGCCTGGGCGCCACCGTGCTGCTGGAGCGCTCGTTCACCTTTCCGGTCAAGGTGCTGGCCAATATGGCGCGGGAGCGGGTGTCGGTGTTTCCCGGCGTGCCCACCATGTTCACCCTGCTGACCAACCTCAAGGCGCTCCATGAGTTCGATCTCTCGGCGCTGCGGCTGATCACCAATACCGCGGCGGCCTTGCCGCAAACGCAAATTGCGCAGATTCGCGCGCTGTTTCCGCAGGCCACGCTGTTTTCCATGTACGGGCTGACCGAGTGCAAGCGGGTGACCTACCTGCCGCCGGAACAGCTCGATGTGCGCCCCGGCAGCGTCGGGCGCGGCATGCCCAATGAAGAAGTCTGGCTGGCGGACGACGAAGGCCGTCCCCTGCCCAACGGCAGCACCGGCGAGCTGGTCATCCGCGGCAGCCATGTGATGCGCGGATACTGGCGCAAGCCCGAGCAAACCGCGCAGCGTCTGCGTCCGGGGCCGATTCCCGGTGAAATGGTGCTGTATTCGGGCGACCTGTTTCGCACCGACGAAGAAGGCTGGCTGTATTTCGTGGCGCGGCGAGACGACATCATCAAAAGCCGGGGCGAAAAAGTCAGCCCGCGTGAAGTTGAAAACGTGCTGCATTCGCTCGATGGCGTGTTTGAGGCCGCCGTCATCGGCGTGGACGACGCCCTGCTCGGCCAGGCGGTCAAAGCCTTTGTGGTGTGCAAGCCGAGCTACACGCTCACCGAGCGCGATGTGATCAAGCACTGCCTGGCGCACATCGAAAACTTCATGGCCCCCAAATACGTTGAATTTGTCGATGCCCTGCCCCGCACCGACACGGGAAAAATCAAAAAAACCGGCTTGCGCTGAGCCCGCCCCTTCTGCTGTCCTTCCTCATCTTTGCTCTCACCGAGGCTTCATTCCCATGTCTGACATTCAGAAAAAAATTCGCGACTACATCGACAGCAACTTCTTGCTCGGCGCGCGCGACACCAGCTATAGCGACACCGACTCGCTGCTCGATCTGCACATTCTCGACTCCACCGGCGTGCTCGAACTCATCCTCTTCCTCGAAGAGAACTGGGGCATTCAGGTGGCCGACATCGAAATGGTGCCCGACAACCTCGACAGCGTGGCCGCCATCACTGCCTATGTGCAACGCAAGCAGGCGGCCTAAAAAATGGCCCGCCCTGCGCTGACTACCGACGTTCTCGCCATCGACTGCGAGGCTGAAACCGTCCGCATCGCCGACTTTTTCCTCCACACCCTGCGCGGCTTCAACAAGCGCGGCGTGGTGCTGGGCCTATCCGGCGGCGTCGACAGCTCGGTGTGCGCGGCTCTGGCGGTGCGCGCCCTCGGGCCGCAGCGGGTGTTCGGCCTGCTCATGCCCGAGCGCGATTCGTCGGACAACAGCGCGACTCTGGGCGGGCAGGTCGCACAGCAGCTCGGCATCGAATCCACGGTGGAAAACATCGCCCCCGCGCTGGAGGCCATCGGCTGCTATCACTGGCGCGACGAGGCCGTGCGCGCGGTGCTGCCTGGCTACAACGCGCAATGGAAAATCAAGCTCGCCATCTCCGGCGGGCTGGCCGGTGGCATCAACCATTTCAAGATCATCGCCCAGGCGCCTGACGGGCAAATGCATGAGGCACGGTTGCCGCTGCGCGAATATCTGCAAATCGTCGCCGCCACCAACCACAAGCAGCGACTGCGCAAAACCCTCGAATATTTCCACGCCGACCGCCTGAACTATGCGGTCATCGGCACCCCCAACCGGCTCGAATACGACCAGGGCTTTTTTGTGAAAAACGGCGATGGCTCCGCCGATCTCAAACCCATCGCCCACCTCTACAAAACCCAGGTCTACGCCCTGGCGCGGCATCTCGGCTTACCCGATGCCGTGTGCAACGCCGCCCCGACCACCGACACCTACAGCCTGCCGCAGGGCCAGGACGAGTTTTATTTCGCCCTGCCCTGGCATCAAATGGATCTGGCCCTCTGGGCCCGCAATCACGGCTACAGCGCCGCGGAACTGGCCGAGACACTGGCCATTCCAGAGGCCCGAGCCGCTGCCGTGCTCAGCGACATCGACGCCAAGCGTCGCACCACCCGCTACCTGCACGCCCGGCCCGCGCTGATCGAGCCCGTTTTTCATCCTTCTCAGGAGAGTGTTTCTTGAATCTCGACGCCGCATCACTGCCCGCACACACCGCCCCCGATCTGCAAGCCCTTGGGCCGGACGCGCAGGCTGCGTTCGAACAGCGCCTGGGTCGGCTCACTCAGGCCCTCGACATCCTGCCCGACAAGCCGGAAGAGACGCCCGCCTCCGCCCTGCGTGCCCTCTGGCTGCTGGCCGCCGGACGCCCAATGTCTCTGCACGCTGCGGCAGAAACGCCCCTGGTCGCGCTGAGCGCCGCGCAGCTCGAAGCGCTCGACGGGCTGATCGAGCGCCGTGTGGCCGGGGAGCCCATCGCCTATCTCACCGGATGGCAGCGCTTCATGGGGCTCGAACTGCGGGCCTCGCCCGAAGCCCTCATTCCGCGCGCCGAAAGCGAACTGCTCGGCCAGATCGCAGCGCAAAAACTGCGTTCGATGGCCGAGGCCGCGGCAACGCCCCCTATCGTGATCGACGTGTGTTGCGGCTCGGGCAATCTCGCCCTGGCGCTTGCGCACGCCGTACCCCAGGCGCAGGTGCATGGCGCCGACATTTCCCAAACCGCCATCGACCTGGCCCGCGCCAACACCCAAAATCTCGATCTGGGCCAGCGCGTCAGCCTGCATACCGGCGATCTGCTCGCCCCGTTCGGCGCCGAGTTTCAGGGCAAGGTGGACCTGGTGGTCTCGTTGCCGCCCTACATTTCCACCGCCAAGCTGGACACCATGCCGCACGAAATCGTCGGACATGAACCCCATCTCGCCTTCGACGGCGGGCCGTTCGGCGTGCGCATTCTCATGCGGCTGATCCGCGAAGCCCCTCCTCTGCTGCGCCCCGGCGGCTGGCTGGGCATGGAAGTCGGCCTCGGCCAAGGCCCGGCGATGATGCAACTGCTGGAAAAGCATCCGGCTTACGACCGGGTCGAAACCGTTTGCGATGCGCAGGGCGCAGTGCGCGCCGTGCTGGCGCGAGCGGCGGGCTCAACGGTCGATTGAGCAATCGGTTGAAACATTTTGCGGTGTCGCGGCCATGCTCGACGCGACGCTGCGCGGGCGCCCAACAGGTGCGCTACGAACAACAAGGGCAGCAGGACGCCGGCCAGCAAGTGAGCCACCGCGCTCCAAGCAGGAAGGTTTTCACCTCCGGCGTAATACAGGCCCAGCCCGCTAAGGCTAAGCAAGCCAAAGGCCGCCAGCAGAAGCAGACCGCTGCGCACATTCTCCCGCCTGACCCATCCGGCTCGAATATGGACGGCCCACACCGCCCCGACGAGGCCGAGTATCGAAAGAAAACTCAGCGCATGGCCCGCAGCCACCCAGGTACGCAAACCGCTGGGCAAAGACCAGGGCATGTCCCAATCCAGGCGCATTTGCAGCGCGCCGGGCGTCAGCAACAAGCCCGTCGTCAACAGTGCGAACAAGGTCACATACAAGACCGATACGAAATGACGCGGATAAGTTTTCAAGCGGCTGCATCCTGTACTGAAACCCTTTCAGGCTGAAGAATCCGGCCTCCCAAGCGCGCGACCAATGCTTGCCGCCGCGCCGGAGCCGAGAGCGCCGCCACTTTGGTCAGCGCGTCGGCCCGCCAGCAAGTCTCGGCTTGCACCGTCCAGACCCGAGGCGCCGCCGCGTCCCAGTTGCCATCACCGGGGTGCATGACACAGCCGGGAAAGTTCTGCTTCGCTGATGGCGCATGCCCCACCATCGAACTGGCCACAGCCGCGTTGCGCAGCGACCCTGCCCGGTACACGGCGCCGCTGGCCTGGCGTATACCCAAGGGCACGGCGTGGGCGCCAAAAGCCCGCAAATCACCGCCGGCGTTCACCACGGCCTGCTCAATGCCTGCGCGCTGCAAACTCTGGATGGCGAGATCCACCGCATAGCCTTTGGCGATGCCATCGAGCGTCAGCAGCACGGGGCGACGCAACCCCACGCGCCGTCCGGGCCACATCACCAGCGCATAGCTGCCGATGGCTGCTTCAAGCGTGGCAAAGCCATGATCGGGCAGTACGCCACGCTCGACCAGGCGCGCGCCCAAGGTGATGTCGAAGTGGCCTTCGCTGGCCAGCGACATGGCAAGCGCCTTGCGCAGCACATCCCAGGTCCAGGCATCAACGGGCTGGGGCGTATGGTGCGCATGCAGGTTGATGCGACTCAGCACGCTGCCTGGTGCATGAAAACTCATGCGTTGCTGCACCCGGGCGATATGCAAAAAAGCGCTTTTCACGGCCCGCTCCACTCGAGCCGGTCGCCCAGTGGCCTGAATCTCCACCCAGGTTCCCAGCAAGGGCCGAAGCCTGCGCACGGTAATGGATTCGTCTTTCATGTGCCCGGCTGCAGCGCAACTTGTTGCAACACCAGAAGGCGTTTGACTCCGTTCATCACATTGCGGCAAGACAGCGTGGCACCGCTGATATTGGGCACGTCCTTGTCGAGCTTGAACGGGTCGGCCAGCATTTTGCCTTCCAGCGTCTTTCGCCAACTGGACTGGCGGATCTGATCGCCGTGGGTCTCGCGGTAGATCATGACTTCGATCCCGCGCACACGCCCCTGTGGCAAGAGCGCGGCCGCGTAGTGAATGAATTCATGCTTGCCCACCACATCATCGACGATGAACCAGCCGAGCAACTTGCCCGCTCGCTCTGCTCGCCAGACCTCCTGCTTGTCCCAGCGCTGCTTCAAGCCGGAGCGCGCCTCGATCGCGGATTTTTGCTCCGCACTCAACTGCACCGGCGCCGCGATGAATCGATCAGCCTCGGGGAATAGCGATTTCTGTGCCTGCTCAACTGTCAGATATTCGGTGGCGCCGACCGGCGCAGCGACCAACGCGGCCAGAGGCATCAATAAATAGGGGTGCCATCCTTGCATGCCTGTTCCTTTCAAAAATGATTCAGGCCTCAGAAGTTGTAGCCAACCTTGAGCCGGATTTCACGCCGTTCATGATCGGCAAGATGCACGCCCGTGGCGTTGTTGTCCGACTCGTTGGAGCCGCCGATCTGCTGGGCCCAGGTCAGCGTGGCCCACCAAGCCTTGCCGCCGTAATGAATGGACGGGCCGGCGAAGAAATCCCAGTGATCGAATTCCCAGGACTGATTCGCGGGTTTGAGAATCTCGGCATCGACCCAGCCTTCGGCGCCAATGAACCAGTTCGGTGCAAAGCGATACGACAGGCCCGTTCGCAGCCGCGGGGCCACCGCATACTCCGTGCCGCCACCAGCGCTGGGCCGCCACGACTCGGCTTCCAGCTCCAGATTGGTGATCCACTGCAACTGGCCGTCGAGATAGGGCCGCTGCAAAATGAGCTTGGTCTCCACCTCATAGCCCTGCCCTTTTTCGCCGGTAATCGGGTCAACGCTGTCGTAGGTCACTTCGCCATACAGCGCAACGCCCAAATCATCCTTATAGGGAGAGAGCAGCATTTTTTTCAGTTCCAGCGAGAACCCGCTGAACTGCGTCCGGTGGAGACTGCCGGTGATTTCTCCGTCCGCCACCGGCCCGGCGCAGCCTATCGTGCCGCAGTTGTAGCTGTGACGATAGCCGTTGAGGTAGATCGCGCCACTCAGGCTGTTGGTGATGCCATATTCGTATTCGGCGCGCAGATACTGTGCCGAATAGCTACCGCGCCGTTTGCCGCTGTGATCAGTGATCCAGAAATAGGCCTCTGAAGTTCCTGCAGGCAGCGTTTCCGCCCCTGTGGTGTAGCCCAGAAGATTCTCGTCGGCCGAAGCGGCGCCAGACGTTGCTGCGAACATCAATCCGACGATCACAGATCGATGGATAGCTTTGACTGCTTTCAAGACACGCTCCGTTATTGATAACGGTTCGCATTCTTGTTTTTATTTCTTTCTATGTCAAGCGTGTCGGCATGTTTCAGCATGGCGCTGACACGCTGCTGGACTATGCCAGCGAGGACCTGCGCCAACGCCTGATGGGACTGACCGACGGCAAAGGCGCCGACGTGGTGCTGGATCCTATCGGTGGTGTTTACGCAGAGGCCGCGCTGCGCGCCACGGCTTGGCGTGGCCGCTACCTAGGATAGGAGGCTGTCGGACTTTCCAGGCTTACGCCTGATGGATGAATCCGAGACAATGGCGACAGTCCATTGAGGAGTTCCTCGCGATGAGTCGCTTCGTTTGTGTTGATCGAGACACGGCCTACCTTCTGCCGCCTTCGGTGGACGAGTGGTTGCCCAGTGATCACCTCGCGCGCTTTGTGGTGGAAGTGATTGATCGGCTTGATCTGGATGATCTGGTCAAGCAGTACGCGGGCCGGGGCTCGGCCGCGCATCACCCTGCGGTGCTGCTGGGACTGCTGATCTACGGGTATGCCAACGGGGTGCATTCGAGCCGCAAGATCGAGCGCGCGACCTACGACTCGGTGGCGTTCCGCTTTGTGGCGGCCAATACGCATCCGGACCACGATACGCTGGCCGCGTTCCGGCGGCGCTTTCTGAAGGAGATCGAGGCGCTGTTCGTGCAGGTGCTGGTGCTGGCGCGCGAGATGAAGTTGCTCAAGCTCGGCCACATTGCGCTGGACGGCACCAAGATCCGAGCCAACGCGAGCAAGCACAAGGCGCTGTCGTGGGGGCATGCCAACAAGATCGAGGCGCAGTTGCGCCAGGAAGTCCAGGACCTGTTGGCGCGGGCGGAGAAGGATGATCGATCCAGCGCGCCCGATGGCATGGATGTGCCCGCCGAGATTGCCCGCCGCGAGGACCGTCTGCGTGCCATCGCGCAGGCCAAGGCCCAGATCAACGCGCCGCGCACTGCGGAGCCGGTCGCCAGCATGGCCCATCGCCTGTGCACACAGGCAGGCCGGGCGCTGTACAAACTGCGCAAGCAGACCGTCGAGCCCGTGTTCGGCATCATCAAGCACGTCATGGGCTGGCGTCAGATGAGCATGCGCGGGCTGCACAAGGCGCAAGGCGAGTGGAACCTCGTGACCCTGGCCTGGAACATCAAGCGCATGCATGTGCTGCGCGCCGGGTGACGAGCAAAGGGGGAAAGTGCGCCCGGATCACGCCCCGCACGACCTGCTCTGCGCCCCAACGGGCCGCCCAGGAGTCTGTGCAAGTGATGAAGACGCTCGCGTCGTGCCGGGCCGCGCGAAAGCCGCGCCCCTCGCCACCACCACCCGCCCCTCGGGCTCAAGTCCGACGGCCTCCTAGTGGTGGGTTTCGCTGCGGGCGACATTCCACGCATCCCACTGAATCTGGCGCTACTGAAGGAGCGTCAGATTCTCGGCGTGTACTGGGGCGAGGCCGTGCAGCGCAACCCCAGGCAGCATGCCGCCAACGTGCGGCAATTGCTGCAGTGGTTTGTGGCTGGGAGTGTGCGCCCGGAAATCACGGAACAGCTGGGTTTGGAGCAGGCCACGCAAGCCCTTCTGCGGCTCAGCCAGCGCGAGGCAAAGGGCAAGATCGTGGTGCGCATCGTGGCCGAATCCAGGGCCTGAATCAACAGCCGTTCGGCATTTGAGGTTAGGTTTCATTCGCCCCTCAGAGCCACACCCCTTTTTGAGAATAATGCAGCCATAGGGGCGCAGCTTTCCAGTCGCAACGATCGCAAAGGCTACACGCGATCGCACTTAGAAAGCATGACGATCAAAGCCTGCCATTTAAATCGGAGCTGTTGGCGCCGATCGGCAGCTCGTCCCGTCGCGCAGCAATTTGCCGCCCCGAATCGGAGCCAAGATGATGCAACTCAATTCAAATGGTTTGACCATCGGCGCCGTCGCCAAGGCGGTCGGCGTCAACGTCGAAACCATTCGGTTCTACCAGCGCAAGGGCTTGCTGGGTGAACCCGAGCGAACCCAGGGAAGCTTCCGTCATTACGGGCCAGGTGACGTTGCCCGCCTGCGTTTCATCAAATCGGCCCAAGGTCTGGGCTTCAGCCTCGACGAGATTGCCGGTCTGCTACAGCTCGATGACGGCATGCACTGCGACCAGGCGCGTGAGCTCGGTGAGCGCAAGCTCCGCGATGTGCGCACCAAGCTCGATAACCTCAGGCGCATCGAGTCGGCGCTGGCCGAGATGATTCGCGCCTGCGCCTGCAGCGATGGCTCCATGTCCTGCCCCCTGATCGACGCGCTCCACGGCGAGGTTCACGCTCCCTGACCAGCCAGGTTCCAGCGGCCGTGCGCTGGCTGAACGGCAAAGGCCATGCCGCCTTGTCAACCAAGGCGCGATGCGGCTTGACTCCGTACTTTGGTACGGCTCTACAGTGTAGACATCGTCCACTCCATGGAGTTTCGGCATGTCGCAATCCAGACCTCCACACGCGCCCACCGGGCGTGGCGCGCTGTTTGCCGGCGCGCTCGCGGCCATCCTGGCCTCGACCTGTTGCCTGGGCCCGCTGATCCTGCTGTCGCTGGGCATCAGCGGCGCGTGGATCGGCAACCTCACCCTGCTCGAACCGTATCGGCCGATTTTCATCGGCGCGGCTCTCATCGCCCTGTTCTTCGCCTGGCGCCGCCTGTTCAGAGCGCCTGCGGCCTGCAAACCGGGCGAGGTCTGCGCCATTCCCCAGGTCAACGCCACCTACCGGCTGCTGTTCTGGATCGTCGCCGCGCTGATCGTCGTGGCGCTGTCGTTTCCCTATGTCGCTCCCCTGTTTTATTGAATCGAAAGGAATCCTCATGAACAAGCTCCTGACTGCTATTGCCGCCGCCTGCGTTTTCAGTGCCCCTGCCTGGGCTGCAGAGCAGACCGTGACCCTCGCTGTGCCGGGCATGACCTGCGGGGTCTGCCCGATCACCGTGCACAAAGCGCTTACCGCCGTTCCCGGCGTGGAAAAAGTCAGCGTGAACGAGATGAAAAAAGACGCAGTGGTCACCTTCGACAATGCCAAGACCAACGTCAAGACCCTGATCAAAGCCACCGCCGATGCGGGCTATCCCTCGACGGTCGTGCAATAAGCCGACCATGATGAGCCGATCGCGCTTTGCTATGGCCGCAGCGCACGCGACCGGCCGATCTGAACCGGCCCCCTCCAACCCGAAGAGAAGCCCATGGAAATCCTGAGCATCAGCGGCATGACCTGCAACGCCTGCGCTACCCACGTCAAACACGCCCTGGAAAAGCTACCCGGCGTGAAGTCCGCGCAGGTGTCGTACCCGCTGGGGACGGCCGAAGTCGTGGCCGATGACAGCATCTCGTTCGACGCGATGGCTGCGGCCGTGGCCAAGGCGGGCTACGCGGCGAAGCAGGCGGATCGTGCGCCGACGCCGTCGTACGGTTCAACCGACTCGGCCCGTTCTACCCATCCTGCCCGCGGTGACGCCAGCGATCTGCGCATCGCCGTCATCGGCAGCGGCGGCGCGGCCATGGCGGCGGCGATCAAGGCGGCCGACAGCGGCGCGCGCGTCACGCTGATCGAACGCGGGGTGATCGGCGGCACTTGCGTCAACGTCGGCTGTGTGCCGTCCAAGATCATGATCCGCGCCGCGCACATCGCCCAGTTGCGCCGCCGCAGCCCGTTCGACGCGGGCATCCCACCCACCTCCCCCGCCATCCTGCGCGACAAACTGCTCGCCCAGCAGCAGGCGCGGGTGGACGAGCTGCGCCACGCCAAATATGAAAGCATCATCGAGGGTCAGCCCGCCATCGCCACCCTGCACGGCACCGCCCGGTTCCAGGACGACCGAACGCTGGCCGTGACCCTGCACGACGGCAGCTCACGCCAGGTGAGCTTCGATCGCTGCCTTATCGCCACCGGCGCCAGTCCGTCCATTCCTCCGATTGCGGGACTGAAGGGCACGCCGTACTGGACGTCGACCGAGGCGCTGGAGGCCGATACCATTCCGCCGCGCCTGGCGGTCATCGGCTCTTCTGTCGTCGCGCTGGAGCTGGCCCAGGCCTACTCCCGCCTGGGCAGCCAGGTCACCCTGATCGCGCGCAACACCCTGCTGTCGCGCGACGATCCGGCCATCGGCGAGGCGTTGACCGCCGCACTGCGCGAAGAGGGCCTCACCGTGCTGACTCACGCCCAGGTCGGTGCGGTGGCCTACGCCGACGGCTGCTTCGCGCTGACCACGAACCAGGGCGAAATCCGCGCCGAGCGCCTGCTGGTGGCCACGGGCCGCGCGCCCAACACCGCGGCGCTCGATCTGCACGCTGCAGGCGTGCATTGCGATGCGCACGGCGCCATCGTGGTCGATGACCATTTGCGCACCAATGTGCCGCACATTTACGCCGCGGGCGACTGCACCGATCAGCCGCAATTCGTCTATGTGGCCGCAGCCGGGGGCACGCGTGCGGCCATCAACATGACCGGCGGCGAGGCGACGCTCGACCTCTCGGCCATGCCGGCCGTGGTGTTCACCGACCCGCAAGTGGCCACGGTGGGGCTGAGCGAGGCGCAGGCGCAGCGACAAGGCATCCAGACCGACAGCCGCACGCTGAGCCTGGACAACATCCCCCGCGCCCTGGCCAACTTCGACACGCGCGGCTTCATCAAGCTGGTCGCCGAGGCGCAAAGCGGGCGCCTGCTCGGCGTCCAGGCGGTGGCCGCCGAGGCAGGCGAACTCATCCAGACGGCCGCGCTCGCCATTCGCAACCGCATGACGGTGCAGCAACTGGCCGACCAACTCTTCCCCTACTTGACCATGGTCGAAGGCCTGAAGCTGGCCGCCCAGACCTTCACCAAGGATGTGACGCAACTGTCATGCTGCGCGGGGTGAGCCGATCGAAGCAGAGACCTTGCCCCTGTTCGACGTAGTCCAAAGCCACCTGGTTACGCGGCTTGTTTTGACTGGCCCGCGTGCCAGTTTGCTTCGAACTTCATCGGGCTGACCTACAGGCTCTCCGGCGCATGATCCCAGCAGTTACTCTTGCGACTCATCGACCAGCTTCGCGCGCTCTTTGGACTTGAGTTTGCCGCGGAGCGCCGAACGCCACCCATTTGGCGTGGTCTGCGGAAGATCGCCGGAATCCGGGTGGTGTTCCAGGCCGCCCTCAATTCCTTGCAGGATCGCCGCCTGCACTGGGATGTGGTCGAATCGCTGAGATGAACTGATGCGACCTTGCGGGTGACTGCGGCGGCATCGTGGTCGGCAATGCCTGCAAGCATCAAATCGAACGTCCGACGAATCTCCACCCTCCCCTTTTCGGCTCGATTCTTGATGTGCCCTCTCAGATAGATATCGCAAACATCGCGTACCGTTGGGCTCTAGCATTTGCCCGGTGCTGGCGCCATGAGCTTTCCCGGAAAGAGCATGAGAGCAGCACGCGCCAAACTCCATAATCGGCACAGAGGTCAGCGTAAGTTTTTCTGGGAGTCGAAATTTTTGGCGTAACTTTTTTATCAACGCCCAAAAAGCTACGCCTGAATCATGAGTGCAGAGATATGGCGCAGGGCGATGTTCCGATTTCTCAGGCTCTCGCCACGCGCTCGATATGCTGAAAACACCTGTTATTAACAATAACTTAAAAAATTTGATCAAGGAAATCAATTGAGTAGCATTTCCGCACACACTCCGCTGATGCAGCAATACCTGCGCATGAAGGCGGAGCATCCCGGCACGCTGCTGTTGTGTCGCATGGGCGATTTCTACGAACTGTTTTACGACGACGCCGAGAAGGCCGCGCGGCTGCTCGACATCACGCTGACCCGGCGCGGTCAGTCGGCGGGCGAGCCGGTCATCATGGCTGGGGTGCCGGCGCAGGCGCTCGATGGCTATCTGGCCAAGCTCGTCAAGCTCGGTGAGTCAGCGGCGATCTGTGAGCAGATCGGCGATCCGGCGCAGGCCAAGGGGCTGGTCGAACGCCGTGTGGTGCGGGTGGTCACACCGGGCACGCTCACCGAACAGACGCTGCTCGACGACAAGCGCGACGCCATTCTGCTGGCCGTTGCGCCGCCGAAATCGGCGCGTGGCGAATGGGGGCTGGCGTGGATGGCGCTGACCGGCGGCGGCCTCACCCTGGCGCAATGCGAAGCGGCCGCCCTGCCCGACTGGCTGGCCCGCATCGCGCCTGCCGAGGTGTTGTGGCCGCAACACCAAAGCCTGCCGAACGAACCTCGTTGGCCCCATACGACCGAGCGACCGGAATGGCATTTCGACGCCGCGCTCGGTCTGCGCAAGCTCTGCGCGCAGCTGCAGGTGGCGCATCTCGACGGGTTCGGCGCGCAAGCCCTGGGCGCGGCACACGCCGCCGCTGCCGCCTTGTTGACCTACGCCGAGCAGACCCAGGGTGGCACGCTGCCCCTGCTGGCCGATCTGCGCGTTGAGCGAGCCGAACACAGTCTGCGGCTGGACGCCGTGGCCCGCCGGAATCTGGAGATTCTGCAACCCTTGCGCGGCGAAGACAGCCCCACGCTGCTTTCCCATCTCGACAGTTGTCAGACTGCGGCGGGCAGCCGCCTGCTGCACGACTGGTTGCAGGCGCCACCGCGTGACGCCAACGTCGCCCGCGCGCGCCACGCCGCTTTGCAGGCACTGATCGACGGCGACTTGGCGGCATTGCGTGGCAGCCTGCGCGGCATGGCCGATCTGGAGCGCATTGCCGCGCGCATCGCGCTGAAGCAGGCCAAGCCGCGCGAACTGTCGGCGTTGCGCGACGGCCTGCAGCGCCTGCCTGCACTGCGTCGCCAGGCGGCCGCGTTCGAACGCTGCGCCTTGCTGCAAACCATCGATGCGCAGCTTGATTTGCCGCCCGAACCCGCCGCCTTGCTGCAACGCGCCATCGCGGCCGAACCGGCGCTGAATCTGCGCGATGGCGGTGTGATCGCCGCCGATTTCGATGCCGAACTCGACGAACTCCGCGCCATCGACACCGACTGCGGCAGCTTTCTCATGGAGTTGGAACAGCGCGAGCGCGCGCGCACCGGCATCGCTAATCTGCGGGTGCAATACAACAAGGTTCATGGGTTTTTCATCGAAGTCACCCACGGCCAAACCGACAAAGTGCCCGACGACTACCGTCGCCGCCAGACGCTCAAAGGCGCCGAGCGCTACATCACCCCGGAACTCAAGGCTTTCGAGGACAAGGCGCTTTCCGCGCAGGATCGCGCACTGGCGCGTGAGAAAGTCTTGTTCGAGGGCGTCATCGAAGCGCTGCAGCCCGCGCTGGCCGATATCCGCCGCGCCGCGCAGGCCGTCGCCCTGCTCGACACCCTGGCCGCCCTGGCCGAGCGCGCGAGCACCTTCGGCTGGGTCTGCCCCGAGTTCGTCGAGGCGCCGGGCATCGACATCGTGGGTGGCCGCCATCCGGTCATCGAGAGCCGGGTTGACCGCTTCATTCCCAACGATTGCCAGCTCGACGAACAGCGCCGCCTGCTCATTCTCACCGGGCCGAACATGGGCGGCAAATCCACTTATATGCGGCAGACCGCGCTGATTGCCCTGCTCGCCTATCTCGGCAGCTATGTCCCGGCCCGCAGCGCTCGCATCGGCCCGCTGGACGCGATTTTCACCCGCATCGGCGCCTCCGACGATCTGGCCGGCGGGCAATCGACCTTCATGGTCGAAATGGCCGAAACCGCGGCGATTCTGCGGCAAGCCACACCGCACAGCCTGGTGTTGATGGACGAGGTCGGGCGCGGCACCTCCACTTTCGACGGCCTCGCGCTGGCCGCGGCCATTGCGGCGCAGTTGCACGACCGCAACCGCAGCCTCACCCTGTTCGCCACACATTACTTCGAGTTGACGGACATGGTGCTGCGCCACCCGCAGGCCGCCAATGTGCATGTGGGCGCAGCGGAAACACCACAGGGCATTGTGTTTCTGCACGAGGTGCGCGAAGGGCCGGCCAGCCGCAGCTATGGCGTGCAGGTCGCCCAGTTGGCGGGGGTGCCGCCTGCCGTCATCCGCGACGCCCGCAAGCGGCTCGACGCGCTGGAACGCCAGCATCAGCAACAGGAAGCGCAGCTCGATTTGTTTGCCGCGTCTGCAGAAATCGATGAAGCAGAGCCAGCGCCAGCCCCCACGCACGAAGCGGTGATCGAGGCGCTCGATGACATCGATCCCGACACCCTCACGCCGCGTCAGGCGCTTGAAACTCTCTACCGTCTCAAGGCCTTGCGAGAGGTCGAATGACGCAGCTCAAACCCGCTCGATCAGCGCGTAGGCCGAGTGATTGTGGATGGACTCAAAGTTCTCCGCCTCGGCCACGTAATGCCCGATGCGCGGATCGGCATTGAGCCGGGCGGCGACATCACGCACCAGATCCTCGACGAATTTGGGATTTTCATAGGCGTGCTCGGTGACATATTTTTCGTCCGGGCGCTTGAGAAGGCCCCAGATCTCGCACGACGCCTCTTCCTCGGCAATGCGGATGAGTTCTTCCAGCGCCACGGGCTGAAGCAGTTCGGCCGTGATGGTGATGTGCGAGCGCTGGTTGTGCGCGCCGTAATCCGAGATCTCCTTCGAACACGGGCACAGCGATTTCACCGGCACCATGACCTTGGCGGTCAGCTTGAGTTGATCGCCGCGCGCTTCCGCGATCCACCCCGCTTCGTAGTCGAGCAGGCTTTGCACGCCCGAGACCGGCGCGGTCTTGCGCAGAAACAGGGTGAAAGCGAACTCCAGACGCCCCGCCGTGGCATTGAGCTTGGGCAGCATTTGCCGGGTGAGCGCGGCAAACGCCTGCGCGTCCATCGCCTCGGGCATGGCCTCGAGCAGCTCGACGAAGCGCGACATATGCGTGCCCTTTTTCTCGGCGGGCAGCGCCACGTCGGCCGTTACCTGGGCGATGCTCGGGTGAATGCTGCCGTCGCGCAGACGCACATTGAGCGGATAGCGCAAACCCTTGACCCCGACCCGCTGGATCGCGATATGGCGCTCGTCCACAGTGCTCTGGATATCCGGAATGGCTTCAAAGGGTTTGTTCATGGAATGACGGGTGGGGCTGCGCCGATGGGGTTCGGTATCGCCCGCCCGGGGCATAGTTGAGAAAAGTTCTCAGATTATCCCGGACTGTGCACATCCTTGTCCGGTTTGCGGAAATGGCGGCGCCAGAGGGTGTGAATGAATCCGGCGTGGCCGAGCAGCGCGCCCAAAGGGTTCCAATCAAGGCGCAAAGCACAGCCGTGCCCGTCGGCACGGCGCGCATTTGCAACGCCGAGTGGGACGATTTGGGCGCGATGAGCGGGCATGGCGGATTTGTTCACACCCTCTCAGCCGCGCTGCGGCAACACCCGCAGCAGCAGAAACAGCAGCGCCGCCGCGACCACCATGGCCGGGCCCGAGGGCAGGTCGGAATGCAGTGAGGCCAGCAGCCCCAGCAGGACGGCGACTGCACCGATTGCGGCCGCCCCCAGCGCCATCTGCAGCGGCGTGCGCGCCAGTCGCCGCGCCGCCGCCGCCGGAATGATGAGCATGGCGACGGTGAGCAAAATACCCACGAGCTTCATCGCCAGCGCGACGAAAACCGCCAGCACCAGCATGAACGCCAGTTGCAACCATTTCACCCGCCGCCCCTCGACGGCGGCGAGTTCTTCGTGCACGGTGAGCGCCAGCAAGCCCTGCCACAGCCAAGCCAGCAAAGACAGGCCCACGACGTCGATCAGAAGAATCCAACCCAAATCTGCCGCCCTGAGCGCCAGGATGTCGCCGAACAGGTAAGAGAACAGATCGACGCGCACGTTCTCCATGAAGGCCAGCACCACCAAGCCCAGCGCCAGACTGGTGTGCGCCAGCAGACCCAGCAGCGTGTCTTCGGCAATGCCTTCCGCCGGTTGTCGTCGCGCCAGAACGAGGGCGATGACCACGCTCACCGCGAGCACGCCGATGACCGGATCGAGGTGCAGCAGCAGCCCCAGCGCCACCCCCAGAAAGGCCGAGTGCGCCAGCGTTTCGCCGAAATAGGCCATGCGGCGCCACACCACAAAGCAACCCAGCGGCCCCGCCAGCAGCGCCACCCCCAAGCCGCCGATCAAGGCGCGCCAGACGAAATCAGGCAGCAGAAATTCAGTCATGGGCCGTCCGTCCTTCGGCTGCATCGGGCACGATATTGCCGTGCAGATCGTGATGATGATCGTGGTGATGACGATAGATCGCCAGCCCGGTCAGATCGCGCCCGAAAAGTCGCAGGTACTCCGGATGCACGCTGATGTCTTCGGGCCGCCCCACGCAGCACACATGGCGCTCTAGGCAAACCACCTCGTCGGTGGCGGCCATGACCAGATGCAGATCGTGCGAAACCAGCAGCACGCCACAACCTGATGCGTCACGCAGGCGGGCGATCAAGGCATAGAACTCCTGCTGGCCCTGCACATCGAGCCCTTGCGCCGGTTCGTCGAGCACCAGCAAATCGGGCTCGCGAAGCATCGCCCGGGCGAGCAGAACCCGCTGCATTTCTCCGCCGGAAAGCGCACGCAGCGGCCGCCGCAGCAGATCGTTCGCGCCGTTATCGGCCAGCCGCTGCTTGCGCTGCGGCTCGGTACTCGGGCCCGCCAGACGCAGAAAACCGTCCACATCCATCGGCAGGCTGGGCGGCGGGGTGAAACGCTGCGGCACATAGCCCACGCGCAGCCCGCTACGCCGCCGCACGGCGCCGCGATCCGCGCTCATCAAGCCGAGCAGCACGCGCACCAGCGTGGTCTTTCCCGCACCATTCGGGCCGACCAGCGTCACGATCTGGCGCGGCAGCACGCGCAGGCTCACGTCGGTGAGCAGCGCGTTACCGTGACGTTGCACATGGATGCCCTCGAGGGCTATAAGGGGTTCTGTGGGAGACAAGGGCGTTATTTTCTGTTGCAAGTGTTATATTGTAACTAATTACTTTCTCAACGTCATCGCTCAAAATGATCTTCCTACGACGCCTCTTATCCCTTTCGGCTTTGCTCGCTGCCACCCTGACCCCGCTGGGGGCGCAGGCTGAAACCCCAAGGGTCGCGGTGAGCATCAAACCCGTGGCCGATCTGGTGGCGGCCGTCATGGCCGGGGTGGGCAAACCCACGGTGCTGATTCCGCCGGGAAATTCGCCCCACACCTATGCGTTCAAGCCCTCTGAGCGAGCCAGCGCCGAACAGGCGCAGCTTCTGTTCTGGATCGGGCCGGACGTCGAGCCAGCGCTGACCAAGATCACCAAGGCCCTGCCCAAATCGACCCAGGTGGTCACGCTTTCCACCCAGCCCGGCATGGACTTGCTGCCCGCGCGCACGGGCGGCGACTGGGAACGCAAGCGCCCTGCCCCGAAGCTGGCGGTGTCGCACGACCACGGCGACGAACATGAACACGGCGGCGAACATGACCATGTGCACACCGGCAGCTTCGATGGCCACCTCTGGCTGTCGCCCACCAATGCCAAGGTCATCGTGCGCACCGCGGCCCGCGCGCTGGCGGCGAAAGACCCGCAACATGCGCCGGAATACCAGGCCAATGCAGAGCAGGCGGTGCAGCGCATCGATGCCATAACGGCGGAACTCACCGCGCAACTCACCCCGGTCAAAAGCAAGCCCTTCATCGTGTTTCACGACGCTTATCAATACTTCGAACATGCTTTCGGGCTGCGTGCGGTCGGCTCGATTCTGGTCAGCCCCGACGCCATGGCCAATGCGCGACGCGTGAGTCAGATGCGCGACAAGATCAAGTCGCTGGGCGTGGTCTGCGTGTTTGCCGAGCCTCAGTTCGAACCGCGTCTGGTGCAGACCTTGATCGAGGGAACCCAGGCGCGAGTCGGCACACTTGACCCGCTCGGCGCCAAGGGCCCGCTGGGCCTGGAAGGCTATACCCAGCTGATGCGCAATCTGGCGAATAACCTCGGCCAGTGCCTCGGCGCACCGTGAGGTTTTATTCGTTGGCCGCGCGCTGACGGCCTGCGGGATGAAGCAAGGCGCCAAAGCGTTTGCGTACGCTCGCGGCAATGCCCGCGGCGTCCAGCCCGATGTCAGTGGTGATTTGCGCGGGGTCACCGTGTTCGAGCCAGGCGTCGGGTAGACCGAGGTTGAGCACCGGAATTAGAACGCCCGCCGCCTGCAGTGCCTCCAGACAGGCCGAACCCGCCCCGCCACTAACCACCCCCTCTTCCACGGTGACCAGGGCATCGTGACTACTTGCAGCGGCCAGCAGCGCCGCCGTATCGAGCGGTTTCACAAAGCGCATATTGATCACGCTGGCGTCGAACTCTTCAGCCGCCTGGAGCGCGGCGTAGAGCACCGGGCCGAAAGCGAGTAGGGCGATGCGCTGTCCCGGTTTGGCGGCACTGGCGCGCCGCGGCTGCGATTTCCCCCAGGGCAATTCGGTGAGCGAGGTCTGCACGGCCACGCCAGCACCGCTGCCGCGCGGGTAGCGCACGGCCGCAGGGCCATCGTGGCGGTAGGCCGTAGTGAGCAGTTGCCGACACTCATTTTCGTCCGCTGGGGCGAGCACGCTGAGATTGGGCACGCAGCGCAGGAAGGGGATGTCGAAGGCGCCGGTATGCGTCGCCCCGTCAGCCCCCACCACACCGGCCCGGTCCACCGCGAACATCACCGGCAGATTCTGAATGGCCACATCGTGAATCACCTGGTCGTAGCCGCGCTGCAGGAAGGTGGAGTAGATCGCTACCACCGGCTTCATGCCTTCGCAAGCCAGACCGGCAGCAAAGGTAACTGCGTGCTGCTCGGCAATGCCGACATCGAAATAACGCTGCGGAAAGCGCTCGGCAAATTCAACCAGGCCGGAGCCCTCGCGCATGGCCGGCGTGATGCCCACCAGACGCGCGTCGGCCTGCGCCATGTCGCACAGCCACTGACCGAACACCTGGGTGAAGGTGGGCGCCTTGCCCGGTTTGCCGGGCGCCAGCCCCACGGCCGGATCGAACCGTCCCGGCCCGTGATAGGCCACCGGATCGGCCTCGGCCAGCTTGTAGCCCTGCCCCTTCTTGGTCACCACATGCAGCAGGATGGGGCCGTGCATGTCGCGCAGATTGTGCAGGGTGGGAATGAGCGCGTCGAGGTCGTGGCCGTCGATCGGGCCGAAATACTTCACCCCGAGCTCTTCGAACAAAGGCGAAGGCGCCACCAGCCCCTTGGCATATTCCTCCAGGCGGCGCGCCAGACCGAGCAAAGGCGGCGCGGCGCTGAGCACCTGCTTGGCGGTGCTGCGCGCGGCGGTGAACAGTCCGCCCGACAGCAGGCCGGTGAGGTGGCGATTGAGCGCGCCCACCGGCGGAGAGATCGACATGTCGTTGTCGTTGAGCACGATGAGCAGATCGGCCTCGGGATGCACGCCGGCGTTGTTGAGCGCCTCGAAAGCCATGCCCCCCGTGAGCGCTCCATCGCCGATCACGGCGACCACGCGCCGCGCTTCGCCTTTGCGCTGAGCGGCCAGCGCCATACCCAGCGCAGCCGAAATCGAGGTGGACGAATGGGCGGTGCCGAAGGCATCGAACGGCGATTCGTCACGGCGCGGAAAGCCGGATATGCCGCCCTTCTGCCGCAGACCGCGCATGCCTTCGCGGCGTCCGGTGAGAATTTTGTGGGCGTAGGTCTGATGCCCGACATCCCACACCAGTCGGTCATGCGGGGTGTTGAACACCGCGTGCAGCGCAATGGTCAATTCCACGGTGCCGAGGTTCGATGAAAGATGCCCACCAGTGCGCGACACCGATTGCAGAATGAATTCACGCAGCTCAACCGCCAGTTGCCGCAGGTGCGCGCGGTCGAGCGCACGCAGGTCTTCAGGCGAGGCGATGCGGTTCAGCAGAGAAAACGTAGCAGTCATAAGGGGCGAAGCGTGGAACCACGCGTGGAGCGGCGCCTGAGTCAGCGTGTTGGGGGGGAAGCGCGACGCCACATCGCGGCGAGCAGCAGGGCAGACGCCAGAACGAATCCGGCCGCAGACCAGAACGGCAGCGCCAAACCGAACACCGAAGGGGTATCGGCGCAAAGCCCATCTGCGCGAAACATCCAAGGCGCCCACTGCGTAACCGGCCAGTGGTTGATCACCGCAGCCAGCGGATCAAGGCCGCAGAGCTGCCCCGGGTGCAAAACCAGCCAGATATGCCGGGCGGCAAAACCCAGCCCGACAAGGCCGCTGAGCACTCCGAAGCCCAACACGACACGCGCGGCAAGCCGAGCATTCGAGCGCATCAGGCTGATGGCGGAAAGCGAAAAAATCAACACGCCCAGATAAGCCATGCGCTGAAGAATGCACAGCGGGCAGGGGGCAAACCCCTTGCGCTGCAGCCAGAGCGCCCCGCCCAGCGTGCCCAGCGCAGTGGCTGCTGCGAGAGCCGGGAGCGCGCCACCTTGGCGTTGATTCATAGCGACTGTCTCTTAAGTAGATGAGGAAATCGAGGTGTGGCCAGGTCAATGCTCGCGCAACACGATCAGATCGGCAAGTTCGCGCAAGCGCTGGCTGGCCGCGCGTTGCGGCGGCGGCAGGGTGTCGAGTGCGGCCTGCGCCTTGTCGCGCAGACCATGCGCCAGCTTGCGCGCGGCGTCGAGACCCAGCGCCGAGACGTAGGTGGACTTGTTTTGCTGCGCGTCCTTGCCCGCGGTTTTTCCGAGGGTATGTGAATCGGCGGTGACATCCAGAATGTCATCCACCACCTGAAAGGCCAGGCCCACGGCGTCGCCATAGGTTTCCAGAGCCGTATACGTTTGCGCCGGATGCGCCGTATCGAACCCGCCGCAGGCTGCGCCCATCAGCACGCTGGCCTTGAGCAAGGCGCCGGTCTTGCGGCTGTGCATATGCATCAGATCGTCACCGCTGACCGCGCCTCCGGTCGCAAGAATGTCGAGCGTTTGGCCACCGGCCATGCCGTCAGCGCCGGAAGCCCGCGCCAGCAGCGCACATAGCCGCGCCTGCAGCGCCGGGGCGATGTCTGCCTCGGGCGTCAGCACTTCGTAGGCCAGGGCTTGCAAGGCATCTCCGGCTAGCAGCGCCAGGGCTTCGCCGAATCGCACATGGGTTGTGGGTTGGCCGCGCCGCAGCACGTCGTCGTCCATGCAGGGCAGATCGTCGTGCACCAACGAATAGGCATGCACCAATTCCACCGCGCAGGCGGCACGGTCGAGCGCCTGATCGTCGGCCTGCACACACTCGCCAGCCGCCCACACCAGCAGGGGGCGAACGCGCTTGCCTCCCATGGCCGCGGCATAGTGCATGGCCTCGTGCAACTGCGGCACCAGCGGATGCTCCGGCGGCACAAAGCGCTCGATCAACTGCTGGGCCCGAGCCTGGTGCTGGTGCAGCCAGTGATCAAAGGAGTGGTTGAGCGGCAGCACGCCCGGTTGGGTGGAACCCGGTGGCACGCTCTCCAACTGCAGCACCTCAGACACGGTCATCCTCCTCATCGGGTTCCGTGCGCAAGGGTTTGAGCTGCTCGCCATCGAGCACCTGAACCTGCTGCTCCACCGCCTGCAGTTTGCCGCGGCAGAACTGCAGCAGCAGATTGCCACGCTTGTAGGAAGACAGCGTGTCGTCGAGGCTGAGCTGCCCTCCTTCCATGGCCTGCACGATCTGCTCCAACTCGGCCAGCGCCTGTTCGTAGCTGGCTGGGGCCTGATCGGCATGGCGGGCAGTTTTGGCGGCGGGCATCTTGTGGCGAAGGGAAGAGAAGTGCCCATTTTAGGCGCGGCATCGCGGCTCGGCGTGAAGCATGGACTCTACAATCGGCCGCTGCATTAGGTAGGGGTTCTTTTCAACGAATTGTGGAGGTGCATCGCCATCATGTCCGATCTGAGCATTCGTCTGTCGCAAGATCATTTGCAATTGCCGGTTTCAACCTATTTCGATGACGACTTGTTCAAGCTGGAGCAGGAACAGATATTCCGCTCCGGCCCGCGCTATCTCGGACATGAACTCACGGTACCCAAGATCGGCGACTACGCCGCGCTCGCCCAGGAAGGTGAAGGCCGCGCGCTGATTCACGGGCCTGAAGGCATTGAACTGCTCTCCAACATCTGCCGCCACCGGCAGGCCGTGATGCTGCGCGGCATGGGCAGCACGGGCAAGAATATCGTGTGCCCGCTGCATCGCTGGACCTACGGTCTCGACGGTCAACTCGTCGGCGCCCCGCACTTCGAGCAAGACCCCTGCCTGCATCTGCAAACCTACCCGCTGCAGCGCTGGAACGGCATGCTGTTCGAGGACAACGGCTATCCCGTGGCCCAGACCATGGCGCAACTGGCCGTGCTCAAGGAGTTCGACTTCACCGGCTTTGTGCACGACCACACCGAAATGCACGTGTGCAACTACAACTGGAAGACCTTCATCGAGGTCTATCTGGAGGACTACCACGTCGTGCCCTTCCACCCCGGGCTGGGCAAGTTCGTCGATTGCAACGTGCTGCAATGGCAGTTCGCGCCGCAGTGGAGCGTGCAGACCGTGGGCGTTCATGAAGGTCTGCAGCACCCGGGCAGCGCGGTGTACAGCAAATGGCATCAGGCGGTACTCAACTTCCGCTCCGACAAAAAGCTGCCCGAACATGGCGCCATCTGGCTCACCCTCTACCCCAACATCATGCTGGAGTGGTATCCGCATGTGCTTGTGGTGTCCACGCTCTACCCGCTGGGCCCGCAGAAGACCCTGAACATGGTGGAGTTTTTCTACCCGGAAGAAATCGCAGCGTTCGAGCGCGAGTTCATCATGGCCGAGCGCGCGGCCTATATGGAAACCTGTGCAGAAGACGACGAAATCGCCGAGCGCATGGACGCTGGCCGCAAAGCGCTGTTTGAGCGCGGTGACGATCAGCACGGCCCCTACCAGTCGCCGATGGAAGACGGCATGCGCCACTTCCACGCCTGGTACCGCGACAAACTGCAGGTTCCAGCCTGAGCGGGCTGCAGACCCTTTTCAACCCGCATCGGAAGCCACCGTGCGGGTTTTTGCTTTATGGTTTCGCATTCCCTGCTTCGGAACAGACGCTACGCACCATGTCCTCACACTACACCACCCTGATTACCGCCTCCGAACTGGCCGCACTGCGTGACGCTTTCATCGTCGACTGCAGTCATGACCTCGCCCAGCCCGAAGCGGGCCAGCAGGCCTATGACCTGGCCCATATTCCTGGCGCGATCTTTCTTCACCTCGACCGCGATCTGTCCTCCCCAAAAAGCGGGCACAACGGTCGGCACCCTTTGCCTGATGCCGACGCCTTCGCAGCCCGACTCGCCCAACTCGGCCTGCGCCAAAACCAGCAGGTCGTCGCTTACGACCGAACCGGAGGCAGCTTTGCCGTGCGCCTGTGGTGGATGCTGCGCTGGCTCGGCCACGACGCGGTGGCCGTGCTCGACGGCGGCTGGCAGGTCTGGACGGCCGCTGGCGGCACGAGCGAGGGCACGGCGCCAGCGGCTAGGGTCCCGGGCGACTTCAGACGTCGCCCCACACTGGTGGGCGCCGTGCCTGCGCGCGGCGTGCTCGTCAACCTGCACAGCGGCAAGCACCTCGTTCTGGACGCGCGCGCGCCGGAGCGATATGCGGGCGAAGTCGAGCCGATTGATCCGGTCGGTGGGCATATTCCCGGGGCGAAAAACCGCTTCTTTCAGACCAATCTGCAGCCCGACGGCACCTTCAAATCGCGCGAGCAATTGCGCGAAGAATTCACCGCGCTGCTCGAAGACTGGGACCCGCGCGATGTGATCCATCATTGCGGCTCCGGCGTCACGGGCTGCCACAATCTGCTGGCGATGACCTACGCGGGCATGGACGGTAGCCTGCTCTACCCCGGCTCCTGGAGCGAGTGGTGCGCCGATCCGGCACGCCCCGTGGCAACCGGGCGCGCCCCCGGCAAGGTTTGATCTGCAACAAGCCCGCCAATACATTCGAGGAGCAGCATATGGATAGTGATTGAGGCTTATATCCACCGCAATCCCGATCAGTTCACCTACAGCTCACCTACTCTAAACGGAGATCGATATGTATAAAAAAATACTCGTCCCCACCGACGGTTCCGACACCGGGGCAAAAGTGATTCCCCATGCAGTAGCTTTGGCCAAAAGCTGTGGCGCTGCGGTGGTGGGCCTCAACGTCACCGACCCGTATCCCTACTCCGGCCTGGCCGAAACCGTGCCCATCACGGCGGATCAGTACCGCGTGCACGTCACGCAAGAGGCTGAAGACGCCCTCAAGCCCCTGCAGGACGCCTGCAAGGCCGCTGATCTGGCCTTCGAGCCCATCATTGCCGAAGACATCCACCCCTGGAAAGCCATGCTCGACGTGGCCAAGGAGCGCGGTTGCGATCTGGTGGTGATCGCCTCCCACGGACGCCGCGGCATGCAAGCCCTGCTACTGGGCAGCGAAACCCAGAAGCTGCTGACCCATTCCACCATTCCGGTACTGGTCCTGCGCTGACCAGCCATTCAAAAGGAGCACTCCCATGTTCAACCATCTACTCTTGTCCACCGACGGCTCAGAGCTCGCGGACAAGGCACTGCCCTACACCATCGAGCTAGCGAAAAAATTCGGCTCCAAAATCACCGTCTGCTCGGTCATCGATCTGTATCCCTACATCGGAGCGATCGAAGTCATGCCCGTCGGCATGGACCAGTGGCAGGACGAAGTGCGCAAACAGGCCAATGTGGCGCTGCAGCACATGAGCGAGCGCATCAATGCGGCCGGGCTGAGTTGCGACACCGTGGTGGAAGAAGACGCCCAAGCCTGGCGCGGCCTGCTCGCCGCCGCCGAAAAGCAGGGCTGCGACGCCATCGTCATTGCCTCGCACGGCCGCAGCGGCATGACCTCGGCCATGCTGGGCAGCCAGACCTCGCGGGTTCTGTCGCATTCCAAACTGCCGGTGCTGGTCGTTCGCTGAGGGCGTAGGCACCCCAAAAACCACCTCAGCCGCTGAGCAGTTTGTCCACCGGAAAAGTCTGCGGAAACCCTCGTTCCGTCTGACACATGCCGTCCTGCGGCGGCTCGTCGGCGGCGGCTACGGCAACCACCTGATGCTGACGCAGCCAGGCCAGCGCGCGGTTCCAGCCGTCCTGGGCGTCCTTGGCGTTGTAGCTGGGCCGGTAGTCCGCGTGAAAACCGTGACCGGCGTCGGGATACACCACGATTTCGGACGCCTTGGCCGCAGCGCTGCCGTCGGCAAGCGCCTTGCGCATCTGCTCGACTGATTCCTGCGTAATGCCCTGATCTTTGCCGCCGTAAAGACCGAGCACGGGCGCCTTGAGTTCCTTGACGATATCCACCGGGTTCTTGGGCGCCAAATCAGAAGGCGTGCCGACCAGGCGACCATACCAAGCCACTCCCGCCTGTACCGGCGCATGCGCGCAGTAAAGCCAGACCATGCGCCCGCCCCAGCAGAACCCGGTGATGCCGACATGGCCCGCCTTGCCGCCATTGGCCAGCGCCCAGTTTCGGCAGGCGTCCAGATCCTGCATCACCTGGACATCGGGCACTTTGGAGATGACCTTGCTCATCACCTCGGCGATGCTGCCATAGGCCATCGGGTCGCCTTGCCGCACGAACAGATCGGGCGCCAGCGCCAGATAACCCTGATGCGCGAAGCGCCTGGCGACATCGGCGATGTACTCGTGCACCCCGAAAATCTCCGACACCACCAGCACCACGGGCAGATCGGTCTTGCCCTTGGGCTGCGCCCGGTAGACCGGAATCTTCTGGCCGCCGGATTCGATCCGCACCTCTCCAGCGAGCAGGCCGTCCACAGAGGTTTGCACCACGGTCTGCGCGATCACCGGTCCTGCCGCTGCGGCGAAACCCACCCCCAGCGCGGTACGCACGAAATCACGCCGGGACAACTCGCCGTCGGGACGGCCCGGTGCGAGACTCTGGAATTGCGCCTTCAGATCTTCGTTCCACATCGCTGTCTCCTCACGTCGAAATGTGAGCAAATGCTACAGCGAGCCAATCCAGTGATGCAGATGGGGATAAATTGACCTACCCCGCCCCGCTCCGACACTGCGCCAGCAAGGCCGCGATGCCTTGCTTGCCGAGACGGCGCATCGTCGCCCGGTTGGCATGGTAGATGGCGGCCGCTTCTGGAAAAGCGGCCACCGCTCGGTCGATGCTGGATTCTCGGATGAGATGCAGCATGGGAAACGGCGAGCGATTGGTCGCGTTGGTCACGTCGTTCGGGCGAGCGCCGGCAAACCGATACTGCGGGTGAAAACTGGCGATCTGCAGGATGCCGCGCAGGCCGAGTTGTTCCACCCGCGCATCGGCCTCGTCGAGAAAGGCGTTGTACTGCGCGAAATGTGCGAGCGTGTGCGGGTGGATGAGCAAGGTGGTCTCCACCTCGTCGGGCGCGGTACGCATCAGCAGTTGCAGCTCATCGCCGAGGCGGCTCAGCAAGTCCTCGGGCGTCGTGGCCTCGCAATGGACATAGCGGATACGGCCTTTCACCTGCGGCGCCTTGGCAAAGGGGCACAGATTCAGCCCGATCACCATGCGGTCAACCCAGGCGCGGGTCTGCGCCACGACGGGATCGTTGAGCGATTGCGGGCGGTTCATGCCGTGCGTCAGGCGGCTTGTCGCCACTGCGCATCGAGCTGCGCGATCCACAGCGCCTTGTCGCCATTGGCGGCGAAGCTCGCTTCGAGGCTGTTGCGCAGCAGCGCGTAGGCCTGCGGCGCACCCAAGGCGGGTTGCGCGGCGAACAACTCGGTCAGGTTGTCGTTGATATACCCGCCGAAATACGCCGGATCGTCGGAATTGACCGTGACTTTCAGCCCAGCGGCCAGCAGCTGCGGCAGGTTGTGCTGTGCCAAGTCGGGCACCACGCACAGCCGCACATTCGACAGCGGGCAGACGGTGAGCGGCATCTGCTCACGGGCCAGACGCTGCATCAAGGCCGGGTCTTCGCTGGCGCGCACACCGTGGTCGATGCGCTCGACTTTCAGCACGTCGAGCGCGCCCAGCACATAGGCCGGCGGGCCTTCTTCACCGGCATGCGCCACGGCGTACAGCCCCATTTCGCGGGCGCGGGCGAACACGCGGGCGAACTTCTCGGGCGGATTGCCGCGCTCGGACGAATCGAGCCCGATGCCGATGAGATGGTCGAGCCAGGGCTGCGCGGCGTCGAGCGTCTGCAAGGCGTCTTCTTCGGGCAGGTGGCGCAGCACGCTCACAATCCAGCCGACACTCAGACCGAGTTCGTCCTGCGCCCGCTGCGCCGCCTGGATGAAGGCCGGCATGAACACCTCGAATCCGACGCCGCGCACGGTATGGCTCTGCGGATCGAAAAACGGTTCCACGCGCACCACATGATCGCGCGCGGCGCGCTGAAAATAAGCCCAGGCCAGATCGAAAAAATCCTGCTCGGTGCGCAGCACATCGCACCCGGCGTAATACAGATCGAGGAAGGACTGGAGGTCGCTGAAGGCATAGGCCTTGCGCAGCGCCTGGACATCGGCATACGGCAGCGACACGCCGTTGCGCTGCGCCAGCGCAAAGATCAACTCCGGCTCCAGCGTGCCCTCGATATGCACATGCAATTCAGCCTTCGGGCTGGCGCGCAGTAGATGGGCAACGCGCTCGGCAGGCAAGGCGGCGATGTCTGGACGGGACGGGGTGAGGTTGTCTGAAATCATTCGCACAGTTTAGGAGCAAGGCCTTGGAAATGCAGTTGCCTTCTCCCGAATTGCTGCCCTGCAAACCCCCTGCCCTTGCACTATGTTGTGCCTTACAAATCCAACTTCCAACAGGAGCACGGCATGATCGAACGCAGACCGTTTGAACAACTCGGCGGCGACCGCCTCGACTGGCTGGACACGCGGCACCACTTTTCATTTGCCGGGTATCACGACCCTCAGCGCATGAACTGGGGGGCGCTGCGCGTCTGGAACGACGACACCATCGCGCCATCGACCGGGTTTGCACCGCATCCCCACGCCGACATGGAAATCATCACTTATGTCCGCGAGGGCGCCATCACGCATGAAGACAGCCTCGGCAATCGCGGGCGCACCGAAGCGGGTGACGTGCAGGTGATGAGTGCCGGTACAGGAATCCGGCATTCCGAATTCAACCGGGAAGCCGTCCCGACGACCATCTTTCAGATCTGGATTCTGCCCAACCGTCGCGGTGAGTCGCCGGCCTGGGGCGCCAAGCCTTTTCCGAAAACCGACCGATCCGGCCGGTTCATCCCCCTGGCCAGCGGCATGAAAGACGACGCCGAAGCGCTTCCGATCCGCGCCGATGCCCGAGTGCTGGGCGCAACGCTCAAGGCAGGCGACTCGGTCGAGTACGCGCTGGGCGCGGGCCGCAGGGCCTATCTCGTTCCTGCACGGGGAAAGGTGGAGGTCAATGGCGTGAGTCTGCAAGCTCGCGACGGTGCTGCCATCCGCGACGAAACCCTGCTGCGTCTGACTGCCCTCGAAGAGGCGGAGGTCGTGCTGGTCGACGCCGCGGCCTGAATGAAAACGGGCCGGCTCATGCAGTCACCGGCCCGTTTTCAGCAAGCAAAACTCTGGTGGCTTACTGCCCCGGCACCTTGCCTTCCACACCCTTCACGTAGAACGTGATGCCGTGGAGGAATTTGTCGTCAGCCACCTGACCCGCCGCCACCATCGTCTTGCCAGACTGATCGACGATGGGGCCCTTCCAGATGCTGAAGCTGCCGTTCTTCAGACCGGCCTCGCGCTCGAGCACGGTCTTTTTCAGCGCCTCCGGCACGGCGGGACTGATGTCCTGCAGCTGAATGGTGTCGTGCTTCATGCCCCACCAGTATTGCGCGGGTTTCCAGTCGCCCTTGAGCACTTCGGCGGTGAGCATTTCATACAGCGGCGCCCAGTTGATCGTGGCCGAGGCCAGATGCGATTTACCGCCGAATTTGCTCATATTGCTGTCCCAGCCAAAACCGTACTTGCCCATTTTGGCCGCGGTCTGCAGCACGGCGGGCGAATCGGTGTTCTGGAACAGCACGTCGGCGCCCTGGTTGATGAGCGAGGTGGCGGCCTCGGTTTCCTTCGGCGGATCGAACCACTTGTTCACCCAGACGACCTTGGTCTTGATCTTCGGATTGACCGATTGCGCCCCGAGGGTGAAGGAGTCGATGTTGCGAATCACTTCTGGAATGGGCACTGAACCCACCACGCCCAGCACATTGGTCTTGGTCATGCCGCCGGCGAGCACACCGGCGAGGTAAGCGCCCTCATAGGTGCGGGCGTCGTAGGTGCCGACGTTCTTGGCGGTTTTATAGCCAGTGGCATGCTCGAACTTGATGTTCGGAAAGTCTTTGGCCACGCGCAGCACCGATTCCATATAGCCAAAGCTGGTGGCGAAAATCAGGCCGTCGCCCTGCTGCGCCAGATCGCGGAAGACGCGCGCCGAATCCGGGCCTTCCGGGACGCTCTCCACGAACTGCGTCTTGATCTTGTCGCCGAATTTAGCCTGCAGCGCCAGGCGAGCCTGGTTGTGCGCAAAGCTCCAGCCGGCATCGCCCACCGGGCCGACGTAGACGAAGCCGACCTTCAGCGGATCGGTGGCATGCGCAGGCACCGTGCTCATCGCCAGCACACTGGCCACGGCCGCAAGCGCGACCAGCGGTTTTTTCAACAGGGTTTTCAACATGGAGTCCTCCGTAAAAGTGATGTGAAACTGTATACAAAAATCGTGCCCGCGTGCGAGAAAAACTCACCCTCCGGGAGTGAACGGCTTGCCGATGGACGAAGGCATATTGATGCGAATCCACAGTGGGTTGCGCGACATCAGCGCCAGCACGACGATGGTGGCAATGTAAGGCAACATCGACAGGAATTGCGACGGAATCTGCACCCCGCTGCCCTGAAAAAAGAACTGCAGCATGGTCACGCCACCGAACAGATACGCGCCGAGCAGCACGCGCGCCGGGCGCCAGGTGGCGAAGGTGGTCAGCGCCAGCGCGATCCAGCCGCGCCCCGCCGTCATGCCCTGCACCCACAAGGGGGTGTAGATCACGGAAAGATAAGCGCCTGCAACACCCACCAGCGCGCCGCCGCACATCAAGGCTAGCAAGCGGATGCGCCGCACCGGATAGCCCAGGGCATGTGCCGATTCGGGGGACTCGCCCACCGCGCGCAGCACCAGGCCGGCGCGGGTACGGTCGAAAAACCAGATCAGACCAAGCGCCAGCAGCACAGTGAGATACACCATGAGATGATGGCGAAATAGCGCCGGGCCGATGAAGGGCAGATCGCTCAGCCCCGGAATGTCCCACGGCTGAAAGTTGGGCAGGGTCTTGCCGACATAGTCAATGCCGATAAAGGCCGACAGCCCGGCGCCGAACAGGGTGAGCGCCAGCCCGGTGGCGTATTGATTGGTGTTGAGCCAGATCACCAGCAGCCCCAAGGCGCCGGCCATCAGCGCGCCGGTCACGGCACCCGCGCCGAAGGCGGCCCACTGATTGCCGGTGTGCAGCGCCACGGCAAAGCCGATGACCGCGGCCATCAGCATCATGCCCTCAGCGCCGAGGTTGACCACGCCCGACTTTTCGTTGATCAGCAGGCCGAGCGAAGCCAGCGCCAGCGGCGTACCCGCGCTCAGGGTGGTGGCGATGAGAGAAGCGGCCATATCCATGCGTGATGTCCTTCAGCGCTTGAAACGGATGCGGTCGTAGATCAAGGTATCGCAGGCGAGCAGCGAAAACAGCAGCAGGCCCTGGAACACGCCCGTCATCGCATTGGGCAGGCCCAGACGCGACTGCGCCAATTCGCCACCGATGTAGAACATCGCCATCAGCGCGCCCGACAGCACGATGCCCACCGGATTGAGGCGGCCGACGAAGGCCACGATGATGGCCGCGAAACCATAGCCCTGCGAGACCTGTGGCGTGAGTTGCTGCAGCGGGCCGATGGCGTCGAGCGCCCCGGCCAGACCGGCGAACCCGCCCGACATCAGCAGCACCGTCCACAGCGCCTTGCGCGAGGAATACCCGGCGTAGCGCGCCGCGCCCGGCGCCAGCCCGCCCACCTGCAGCCGAAACCCGGCCACGCTGCGAAACAAAAACAGCCACACCAAACCCACTGAGACCAGCGCGATGGGGAAACCCCAGTTCAGCCGCGTGCCTTCAATCAAGTGGCCCAGCAGCGTGGGATCGGCAAACATCTTGGTCTGCGGAAAGTTGTAGCCCTCCGGGTCTTTCCACGGCCCGTAGACGAGGTAGTCGAGCAGGTATTGCGCGATATACACCAGCATCAGGCTGACCAGGATTTCGTTGGCGTTGAACCAGTCGCGCAGTGCCGCCACCAGCGCCGCCCACACCATGCCGCCCAGAATGCCGGCCAGCAAAATGGGCAGGACGATGACATGCGAGGTGTGGTCGCCTGCCAGCAGCGCCACGCCGCCGCCGAAAATCGCACCGAGGATGTACTGTCCTTCGGCGCCGATATTCCACACATTGCTGCGATAACAGGCCGCAAGCCCCAAGCCGATGAGAATGAGCGGCGTGGCCTTGAGCGCCAGTTCCGACAGGTTGTAGGCGCTCTTGACCGGCTCCCAGAAAAACATGCTCAGGCCGTGGACCGGGTTCTTGCCCATGGCCAGAAAAATGCCCACGCCGAAAGCCACGGTAATGCCCAGCGCCAACAGCGGCGACAGCCACACCATCCACCTTGAGGGCACGCCACGGGGCTCAAGCCGCAACATGGGCCACCTCCGTTGCGGTTTGCGCGGTAGTGGCCGGGCCTTGCGGCCACAGACCACTCATCCACATGCCGATCTGCTCGACCGTGGCGTCGGCACGGGCGATGGAGGGCGACAGCTTGCCGCGCGCCATCACCTGCAGCCGGTCGGCAATTTCGAACAGTTCGTCGAGTTCTTCCGAGATGACCAGCACAGCGCAGCCCCCGTCGCGTAACGCCAGCAGCTCGGCGCGGATCTGCGCCGCCGCACCCACGTCCACGCCCCAGGTCGGCTGCGCAACGATCAGCACGCGAGGACGACCGAGTATTTCGCGGCCCACGATGTATTTCTGCAGATTGCCGCCCGACAGGCTGCGCGCCGCGGCCTGCGGTCCGCTGGCCTTGACGCCAAATCGCTGGATGACCGCCTGCGCCTGCTCGCGCAGGGTCTGGCGGCGGATCAGGCCCCGCGTCGTCGCCTCGGCGGGGCGCGCGGTCAGCAGCATGTTCTGCTCCAGCGACAGCACCGGCACCGTGGCTCTTCCTAAGCGTTCTTCCGGGATGAAGTGCAGCCCGCGCTTGCGGCGCTGCCTCGGCCCTAGCGCTCCCACCGGCTCACCTGCCAGCAGCACGGCCGCGGGGCGAGCGCGCCGGTCTTCACCCGACAGCGCGGCGAGCAATTCCTGCTGGCCGTTGCCCGACACCCCGGCGATGCCCAGAATCTCTCCGGCCCGCACCTGCAGCGAGAGGTGGTCGATGGCCACGCTGAACTCGCCATCGCCCGGCAGGGCCAGATCGTCCACCTTCAGCAGCACCTCGCCCGCCTGCGACGGCCGGTGCTGCAGCTCGGGCGGATCGGCGCCGATCATCAGCCGCGACAGGCTGGCCTCGGTTTCCTGGGCCGGATCGACGCGGCCGCTCACCCTGCCCCCGCGCAGCACGGTGCAGTTGTGGCACAGGCTGCGGATTTCATCGAGCTTATGGCTGATGTAGAGAATGCTGCAGCCGTCTGCGGCGAGCTGGCGCAGCACCACGAACAGTTTTTCGACCGCCTGCGGCGTGAGCACCGAAGTCGGCTCGTCGAGGATGAGCAGCTTGGGATCGGCCAGCAGGCAGCGAATGATCTCCACCCGCTGGCGCTCACCGACCGACAGGGTGTGCACGGGGCGGCGCGGCGCGCAGTCCAGCCCGTAACGCGCCGAGATGTCCGCAATGCGGGTTTCGATGTCTGCCAGACTGACACCGCGCCCCAGTCCCAGCCAGATGTTCTCGGCGGCGGTGAGGGTGTCGAACAGCGAGAAGTGCTGATACACCATGGCGATGCCCAGCTCGCGGGCCATGCCGGGGTTTTTCATGCGAACGGACGCGCCGTTCCACACGATACTCCCGGCATCGGGCTGCACCGCGCCGTAGATGATTTTCATCAGCGTGGACTTGCCCGCGCCGTTCTCGCCCAGCACCGCATGGATTTCCCCGGGCTGCACCGCCAGGCTGATGTCGTCGTTGGCCTTGACGCCGGGATAGGACTTGCTGATGTGTTCGAGCGCGAGCCGCATGGGGAAATCGAATGAAGCGGAAAGACGGAATGCCGGATTGTCCTATACCTGACCTTGCGCAGATGCGGCCCGCAGCCCCAAACGATGCTGGCCTGATGCTGGCCTGATGCTGGCTCTATCCCGGCCGGTATCGCAACTGCCCCAGCACATAGGTGGCCGCGACATTGCGTTCGTCGGCCAGTAGCATCCACGCGAACAAACGCTCATGCAAGCTGCGTGCCATGTCTTGCCGCCGCTGCTGCACGGCACCCTCGGCCCAGCGCCACACCACCACGTCCGCCGCGGTGCCGGGGGCGAAGTGGCCGATTTCGTGCTCGAGATCGAGGGCGCGCGCCGCGCCTCGGGTGGCGGCGTAAAGCCCCTGCCAGGCCGTCATACGCTGGCCCTGCAGCGCCAGCACCTTGTAGCCATCGGCCAGGGTGCGCAACTGGCACAGACTGGTACCGCCGCCCACATCGCTCGCCGGGGCCACGCTCACGCCTGCAGCCTCGGCTTTGGCCCAGTCGAACAGGCCGCTGCCCAAAAAGAGGTTGGACGAAGGCGAGAAGGCGATACTGCTGCCGGTCTGCGCCATGCGCTGCCGGTCGGTATCGTCGAGCCAGATGCCATGCGCCAGAATGCTGCGGCGGGTGAGCAGACCGCGGCGGTCATAGACGTCGAGGTAGCTGCGGCTGTCGGGAAACAACTCGGCGATCCAGCGCACTTCGTCGCAGTTTTCGGCCACATGCGTCTGCATATAAAGCCCGCCGGCGCGCTGGGCGTAGCGTTGCAGCAAGCCACCGGCCATGGTCAGTTGGGCAGCGCTGCTGGTGGCGGCGAAGCGCGGGGTCACGGCGTAGGCCAGGCGGTCGACACCATGCCAGCGCTCGATCAGATCGATGCAGTCCTGCTCAGCCTGCACCACATCGTCGCGCAGGTCGGCCGGGCAGTTGCTGTCCATCAGCACCTTGCCGGTGATGAGCCGCATGCCCAGCCGCTGACCGACTGCGAACAGCGCCTCGCTGCTGGTCTTGTGCACCGTGGCGAACACCAGCGCCGACGTGGTGCCGTGCGCCAGCAGCGCCTGCAGAAAACGCTCGGCGCCCAGTTGGCTCAGCTCGGGGTCGGCGTAGCGCGCTTCGGCCGGGAAGGTGTAGCGCTCCAGCCAGTCGAGCAGCGCCGCACCGAAGGAGGCGATGACATCGAGCTGCGGCGCGTGCACATGGGTATCGATGAAGCCCGGCATCACCAGATGGCCGCGCCAGTCCTGCCGCGCCCAGCTCGCGTCGGGGGGCTCGTCGGCGGGCCGCACCGCATGCACCCGGCCTTGCTCGATCAGCAGCCAGCCGTCGGGCTCGAAGCGCACGGCGCCGGTGGCGTCTTCGCTCCAGCCGGGGTCGCGCAGGAAGTAGAGAATGTCGCCGCGCAAGGCCATGCGAGCTTGGCCGGGGGCGACGGTAGAGGCCAAAGTGTTCACAGCAGTCATCGATCGTCAGTCAGTCGGAGGGAAACAGCGCGTAGCGCAGCAAAAACAACCCCGCCACCACCCACAGGGCCGGATGCACCTCGCGTGCCCGCCCGGTCAGCAGCTTGAGCGCGGCGTACATGATGAAGCCGAACGCCAGGCCGTTGGCGATGGAATAGGTGAACGGCATGATCAGCGCCGCCAGCGCCGAGGGTACCGATTCGGTAATGTCGCTCCAGTCGATCTCCAGCAACTCGCGCATCATCAACCCGGCAACGTAGAGCAAGGCCGGGGCCGTGGCGTAAGCGGGCACGACGGCGGCCAGCGGCGCGATGAACAGCGCAGCGAGAAACAGCACGCCCACGGTCAGCGCCGTGAGCCCGGTGCGGCCACCCGCCTGCACGCCGGAAGCGCTTTCGATATAAGCCGTGGTGCTGCTGGTGCCGAGCAGCGAGCCGGAGAAAATGGCCAGGCTGTCGGCAAACAGCGCGCGCCCGAGGCCGCTCTGGCCGTCCTTGGCACCGTCTTTCAGCAGCCCGGCCTTGCGGGCGATGCCGGTGAGCGTGCCGGTGGCGTCAAAAATTTCCACCAGCACGAACACCAGAATGATGTGAAAAAACCCGGCATGCAGCGCGCCCAGAATGTCGAGCTTGAACAAGGTCGGCGCAATGCTCGGCGGCATCGACACGATGCCGTGATATTGGGTCAGCCCGAGCGCCATGCTGGCCAGCGTCACCGCCACGATGCCGATGAGAATGGCGCCGCGCACCCGCCAGTAATCGAGCAGCGCAATCAGCAGAAAGCCGCCGGCTGCCAGCACCACCGGCAGCGAGGCCAGATTGCCCAGCCCCACCTTGGTGGCCGGATTCGCCACCACGACCCCCGCGTTCGACAGCGCGATGATCGCCAGGAACATGCCGATCCCTGCCGCAATGGCGCTGCGCAGCGACTTCGGAATGCCCGCCACCAGCCACGACCGCACGCCGGTGATGGTCAGCAGAATGAAGATGCAGCCGGAGATGAAAACCGCCCCCAGCGCCTGCTCCCAGGTGAAGCCCATCCCCTTGACCACGGTGAAGGCGAAAAAGGCGTTCAGCCCCATGCCCGGCGCCAGTCCTATCGGCCAGTTGGCGACGAAGGCCATGATGAATGTGCCCAGGGCCGCCGCCAGACAGGTGGCGACGAACACGGCGCTGGCGTCCATGCCCGTGGTCGACAGAATCGACGGGTTGACGAAGATGATGTACGACATGGTGAGAAAGGTCGTCACCCCCGCCAGAATCTCGGTGCGCACATCGGTGCCGTGCACATCGAGCTTGAACAAAGTTTGCAGATTCATGAACAGTCTCCTGGGTTTAACGCCTCGCTCAGGGTGGCGAGGTCGATAGGCCCGTGCCGCATCGGCGCGGGGTTGATAAGGAGTTGAGAAGGAGGTCAGCCCGGTCGGGGGTCGGCGGCCTCACGAATATGCGCACGCAGCCAGCGGTGCGCGGCGTCCAGATGCACGCGGGCGTGCCACAGCAAGTAATAGGTCAGCGGCGGAAACGGCACCGGGCAGGGCAGGATGTGTACCGGCAAACCGGCATCCACATAGCGTTGGCAGAAGCGGCGCCCGGTGGTGAGCACCAGCAGGCTGCGCGCCACCAGCCCCGGAATCAGGTTGAAAAAGGCGCAATGCACCGTGACGTTGCGTTGCAGCCCCAGATGGTGCAGGTGCTGGTCGATCACGCCCTCGCCCACGGCGCGCAGCGGCGACGGCGCCACATGCTCGGCCTGCAGGTACTGCTCCAGATCCAGACCGCGCCGCAGCGCGGGGTGATCGGCGGCAACCAGACAGACGATTTCATCTTCGATCAGCGGCGCAAGGTGCAGATCCTGCGGCGGCTCCAGCCAGTTGCCCAGCACGGCATCGACATCGCCAGCGGCCAGCGCGCGGCGGTAATCCAGCGTGGCCGACAACGGCAGCACGTCCACCCCGCACAGCGGCGCTTCGCGTTTGAGCGTGGCGATGAGCTGCGGCAGAAAGGCCGGGTCCATATAGTCGGCCGCCACAAGGCGAAACTGCCGCGTGCTGTGCATCGCATCGAACGGACTGGCGCCGCCGAGCAAGCGCTGCGCTTCCCGCAGGATGCAGGCGCTCGGCTCGATCAGGCTGGCGCCGAAGGCCGTGGGCACCATCGCATTGCCGCTGCGCACCAGCAGTTCATCGCCGGTGATGCCGCGCAGGCGACGCAGCGCGGCGCTCACGGCGGGCTGGGTCGAGCCCAGCCGCATGGCGGCGCGGGACACGTTGGATTCGGTCAGCACGGTATGCAGTACCCGGATGAGATGCAGGTCAATGGAGTCCAGCGCATTGTTCATGGTGCAGCCCCTTGCGGCATCAGCCGCTTCGCATGTTTTGTATACAGTTCAGCATATGTCAATCGCGCCGGATCGTGGCCCAATACTTGCAGCATCGTGCTTCACTCTGTTTTCACCTATTCACCGCCTGATGGCCCGCTATCTGCCATGAACACCCAACCTATCCGCTTCGTCCATCGCGGCCAGATCACTGAAATCAGCGGTCTGCCCATCACGACCACCGTGCTGCAGTGGCTGCGCGAGCAGGTGCACCAGTGCGGCACCAAGGAAGGCTGCGCCGAAGGCGATTGCGGCGCCTGCACCGTGGTCGTGGCGGAGCTGGCCGATAGCATCAATCAAGATTGCGCCGCGGTGACCGTGGGATCGTTGCAGCTGCGTCCGATCAACGCCTGCATCCGCTACTTGCCCACTCTGCATGGCAAGGCGCTGTTGACTGTCGAAGACCTTCAGCGACTCGCCCCCGGCCGCCCGCTGCATCCGGTGCAGCAGGCCCTGGTCGATTGCCACGGCTCACAGTGCGGCTTCTGCACCCCCGGCTTCGCCATGTCGCTTTACGCAAGCTACGAGCGCCACCAGGGCGCGGGCACGCGGCCCACGCGGCAGCAACTCGCCGACGACCTGTCGGGCAATCTGTGCCGCTGCACCGGCTACCGCCCTATTCTCGATGCGGGTCAGGCGATGTTCGAGGCGCCAGCGGCGCGGCTCGACCCCGAGCCCCTTGCCGCGCTGCTGCGCCAGATTGCTGAGCGCACGACCGAGCCTTTTGTGCACGCCGCGCCCAACCCCGCCTATCCCGATGCGCGCGGTCAACCCCGCATCGACCATTTCATTGCCCCACGCACCCTTGAAGCTTTTGCCGCCGTCCGGGCCGAACGGCCAGAGGCCAGACTGCTGGCTGGCGCCACCGACATCGGCCTGTGGACCAACAAGCAGTTCCGCGATGTGGGCGATCTGCTCTATCTGGGCGATGTGCGCGAGTTGCATGAGGTGGAACACGACGGCCCCCAGCTTCGCATCGGCGCGGCCGTGCCGCTGGAAGATGCCTGGGCTGCGCTGGTGCAGCACTGGTCCGAGCTGCGCGAGATGGCGCTGCGCTTCGCCGGGCCGCCCGTTCGTCACGCCGGCACTCTCGGCGGAAATGTGGCCAACGGCTCACCCATCGGCGACAGCGCGCCCGTGCTGCTCGCGCTCGACGCCGTACTGCTGCTGCAGCGCGGGCCGACCCTGCGACGGCTGCCGCTTGCAGATTTCTATCTCGACTATATGAAAAACGCCCTGCAGCCCGGTGAGTTCCTGCGGGCCATCGAGTTGCCTCTGCCCACCCCGAGCGAAACCCCGCGGCAGGCGCTGCGGCTGCGCGCCTACAAACTCTCCAAACGCTACGACTGTGACATCTCGGCGGTGAGCTGCGGCCTGGCCCTGCGGCTGGATGCGCAAGGCCGCGTCAGCCATGCGCGTCTGGCCTTCGGCGGCATGGCCGCGGTGGTCAAGCGCGCGGCGCAGGCCGAAGCCGCGCTGCTGGGCGAACCGTGGAGTGAAGCCAGCGTGCGCGCGGCCATGCAGGCGCTCGACGCCGACTTCCAGCCCTTGACCGATCTGCGCGCCAGCAGCGTCCATCGGCAGCGCGTGGCGCGCAATCTGCTCTGGCGATTCTGGCTGGAAACCCGTCTCGAAGCGCCCCTGCCTGCCAGCCAGACCCGCGTCTGGGCGGAACTTCAACCAGCGCTGCACACGGTTTGAGGACCGCACCATGAACAAACCCCACGACCTCTTAGCCCGATCTCCCGCCATTCCGAACTTTTCCCGCCAGGACAACACGCCGTGGAGCAAAGCCGAATGGCCCGCCCTGCGCGAGGGCGCCCGAGTCGGAGTTAGCCCGCCGCACGAATCGGCGCATCTACACGTCAGCGGTCAGGCCACGTACACCGACGACGCGCCCGAACTGCACGGCACACTGCACGCGGCGCTGGGGCTTTCTTCCCTGGCGCACGGCAAGCTGCTCGGCATCGACCTCGCCCGCCTGCGCGCCCAGCCCGGCGTGGTGGCCGTGTTCTCCGCCGCCGACATTCCGGCGACGAATGACTGCGGCCCCGTGGTGCACGACGATCCCATTCTGGCCGACGGCACGCTGCGCTTCGTCGGTCAGCCGGTCTTCCTGGTTGTGGCCACCACGCAGACCCTCGCGCGCCGCGCGGCGGCCCTGGCACGTGAGGTGATCCAGACCGAGGCCCTGCCGGCGGTGCTCACCGCCCGCGAAGCCCATGCCCAGGGCCAATATGTGCTGCCCCCCATGCACCTGACGCGCGAGACGGCGCCCGGCGAACTCGAACGGGCGATGGCCTGCGCCCCGCATCGCCTGCAAGGCAGCTTGAGCGTGGGCGGGCAGGAGCAGTTCTACCTCGAAGGCCAGGTGGCCTATGCCATGCCCACCGAAAACTCGGGGCTGCGCGTGCTGTGCTCCACCCAGCACCCCAGCGAGATGCAGCATGTCGTCGCCCACATGCTGGGGTGGATGCAGCATCAGGTGCAGGTGGAATGCCGACGCATGGGCGGCGGCTTCGGCGGCAAGGAATCGCAGTCGGCGCAATTCGCCTGCTGCGCGGCGCTGGCTGCCCACTTGCTGCAAAAGCCGGTGAAGCTGCGGCTCGACCGCGACGACGACTTCCTCATCACCGGCCGGCGCCACGGTTTCGAGTACGACTACGCCGTGGGCTTCGATGACGACGGTCGCATCCTCGCCTACGAGGTGACCTTGATCGCCAATGCCGGGCATTCCGCCGATCTCTCCGGCGCGGTGCTCACCCGGGCCATCTGTCATGTGGACAACGCCTACTGGCTGCCCAATGTCGCCATCCACGGTTTCGTCGCCAAGACCAACACCCAGAGCAACACCGCCTTCCGCGGCTTCGGCGGGCCGCAAGGCGCCCTCGTCACCGAATTCGTGCTCGACTCCATCGCGCGCAAATTGGGGCATGACGCGCTGCAGGTCCGCCGCGCCAATTTCTACGGCATCGGCCGGAACAACCACACGCCCTACGGCCAGGGCGTGACCGACAACGTCATCTCCCCGCTGGTGGACCAGCTGGTGCAGAGCGCCGACTACGCTGCGCGCCGCACCGCCATTACTCGCTTCAACGCCCACAGCCCGGTGCTCAAGAAGGGGCTGGCGCTCACCCCGGTCAAGTTCGGCATCTCGTTCAATGTCGTGCACCTGAACCAGGCGGGCGCACTCGTTCACATCTATACCGATGGCAGCGTGCTGGTGAACCACGGCGGCACCGAAATGGGGCAAGGGCTGAACACCAAGGTGGCGCAAGTCGTCGCCGAGGAACTGGGGCTGGATTTCGCCGCCGTGCGCTGCACCGCCACCGACACCCACAAGGTGGCCAACACTTCGGCCACCGCCGCCTCTACCGGGGCCGACCTCAATGGCATGGCCGCACTCGACGCCGCGCGCACCCTGCGCCAGCGCCTGGCGGCGTTCGCCGCCGAACAGCACGGCGGCCGCACCGAGTCGGTGCGCTTCAGCGGTGGCATGGTGCACGCGGGCAACACCACCCTGCCCTTTGCCGCCCTGGTGCAGCAGGCCTATTTGGCCCGGGTGCAGTTGTGGAGCGACGGCTTCTACACCACGCCCGACCTGCATTGGGATGCCAAGACGCTGACCGGCCACCCGTTCTACTACTTCGCCTACGGCGCCGCGGTCAGCGAAGTGCTGGTCGATACCCTCACCGGCGAATGGCGCCTGCTGCGCGCCGATCTGCTGCACGATGCCGGGAGGTCGCTCAATCCGGCCATCGACATCGGGCAGGTCGAAGGCGCGTTCATTCAGGGCATGGGCTGGCTCACGACGGAAGAACTGGTGTGGCAGGCGAAAACCGGGCGGCTGCTCACCCACGCCCCCAGCACCTACAAAATTCCCACCGCCAACGACTGCCCGCCCTCGTTTCGCACCGCGCTGTTCGATAACCCCAACGCCCAGCCGACTATCCATCGCTCCAAGGCCGTGGGCGAGCCGCCTTTGCTCTTGCCCTTCTCGGTGCTGCTGGCGATACGCGATGCCATTTCCGCCGTCGGCGACCATGGCACCGACCCACCGCTGCGCGCGCCAGCCACACCTGAAGCCATCCTCGACGCCATCGAGGCGGTGCGCATCCAGCAGAGTTCGACAGCGCCATGAAACGCGAACCCGCACCGCTCAACCTGCTTGACGGCGAACCCGCGCAGACGCCCTGGGTCTGCGTCACCCTCAGCCGGGTGCGCGGCTCCGCGCCGCGCGAACAAGGCGCCTGCATGCTGGTGGGCACCACACAAACCCGCGGCAGCATCGGCGGCGGACATCTGGAATACAAGGCCATCGCCACCGCGCGGCAACTGCGGGCGCGCTGGGCCGCCGGGGCTGCGGCCGAACCCCACCTCGAAAGCCACGCCCTCGGCCCCGCACTCGGGCAATGCTGCGGCGGCCACGTCGAGCTTCGCTACGAGCTCGCGACCAGCAGCGCGCTTCCCGTTCCCGTCCCGCTGTTCCATCTGCAGCTTTTCGGCGCGGGCCATGTCGGTCGGGCGCTGGTGCGCGCCCTGCGGCCGCTGCCTTGTCACATCGACTGGATCGATGAGCGCGAGCAGGAGTTTCCGCTAGACGCCTTCGCGCCCGAAGTCGGCGGCGAGTGGCCCTCCACGCTGCGCGTGCTGGCGGTGGACGCCCCGGAAGCCGAAATCGCCACCGCGCCGCCCGGCGCGTTCTATCTGGTGATGACCCACAGTCACGACCTCGACTTTCACCTGGGCGAAACCATTCTGCGACGCGCCGACATCGGCTGGTTCGGCCTCATCGGCTCCGCCACCAAACGCGCGCGCTTTCTGCGGCGCTGGCGCGAACGCGGTGTTTCCGAGTCGGCGCTGGAGCGGCTGGTCTGCCCAGTGGGCATCCCCGGCATTCCGGGCAAGGCGCCAGAGGTGATCGCCGCCTCGGTGGCGGCGCAGTTGCTTCAGGTTGCCGGACAGGTCGGCAAACAAGCAGGCTGACGGACAAGCTGAGCAGGCGCCAGCCCGCCCCGCGTCAATCGTCCAGCAAATTAGCGTCGCGCACCGCGCCCTTGTCGGCGCTGGTCACCAGCTTGGCATAGGCCTTGAGCGCCTGGCTCACCTTGCGGGCGCGCGGCGCCGCGGGCTTCCAGCCCCGGGCATCCTGCTCGGCGCGGCGGCGGGCCAGTTCGTCGTCGCTCACATCCACCCGCACCAGGCGGTTGGGAATATCGATGACGATGCGGTCGCCCGTGCGCACCAGGCCGATGGCGCCGCCCTCGGCCGCTTCGGGCGATACATGGCCGATGGACAGCCCCGCCGTTCCGCCCGAGAAGCGGCCGTCGGTGATGAGGGCACAGACCTTGCCCAGGCCCTTCGATTTGAGATAGCTCGTCGGGTAGAGCATTTCCTGCATGCCGGGGCCGCCGCGCGGGCCTTCATAGCGGATGACGACCACATCGCCCGGCTTCACCTGCCCGCCCAGAATTGCCTCGACCGCCGCGTCCTGGCTTTCCAGCACCACGGCGGGGCCGGAGAAGGTGAGGATGCTCTTGTCCACCCCGGCGGTCTTGACGATGCAGCCGCGTTCGGCCAGATTGCCGAACAGCACGGCTAGCCCGCCGTCGGTGCTGTAGGCGTGCGCGACATCGCGGATGCAGCCATTGGTGAGGTCGGTGTCCAGCGTGTCGTAACGGCAGCTCTGCGAAAACGCCTTCGTGCTGCGCACACCCGCCGGGCCTGCGCGGTAAAAGGCCTGCACGTCGTCGCTGGGCTGGCGCGCCACGTCCCAGGTATCGAGCGCGGCGGCCAGCGAGGGCGCATGCACCGTCGGCACGCGGGTATCGAGCAGCTTGGCGCGGTCGAGCTCGCCCAGAATGGCCATCACGCCGCCGGCGCGGTGCACATCTTCGAGGTGATAGTGGCTCGACGGCGCGACCTTGCACAGCGTGGGCACCTTGCGCGACAGGCGGTCGATGTCGCCCATGCCGAAATCGACGCCGCCTTCCTGCGCGGCCGCCAGCAGGTGCAGCACCGTGTTGGTCGAACCACCCATGGCGATATCCAGCGACATCGCGTTCTCGAACGCCGCCTTGCAGGCGATGCGGCGCGGCAGCACGCTGTCGTCGTTGCCTTCGTAATAACGGCGGGCCAGATCGACGATGGTGCGCCCGGCGCGGCGGAACAGTTGCTCGCGGTCGGTGTGCGTGGCCACCAGCGAGCCGTTACCCGGCAGCGAAAGACCCAGCGCCTCGGTCAGACAGTTCATCGAGTTGGCGGTGAACATGCCCGAGCACGACCCGCAGGTCGGGCAGGCCGAGCGTTCGATGGCCTGCACGTCGTCGTCAGACACCTTGTCGTCGGCCGCGGCCACCATGGCGTCGATCAGGTCGAGCGAAATCACCTTGCCGGCCAGCCGTGTCTTGCCGGCCTCCATCGGCCCGCCCGACACGAAAACCACCGGAATGTTCAGCCGCAGCGCGGCCATCAGCATGCCCGGGGTGATTTTGTCGCAGTTGGAAATGCACACCAGCGCGTCGGCCGTATGCGCGTTGCACATGTACTCCACGCTGTCGGCAATGATGTCGCGCGACGGCAGGCTGTAGAGCATGCCGTCGTGCCCCATGGCGATGCCGTCATCCACCGCGATGGTGTTGAACTCCTTGCCCACCCCGCCCGCGCGCTCGATTTCCTCGATGACCAACTGGCCGAGATCTTTCAGATGCACATGGCCGGGCACGAACTGGGTGAACGAATTGGCCACCGCGATGATGGGTTTGCCGAAATCGCCGTCCTGCATGCCGGTGGCGCGCCACAGTGCGCGGGCGCCCGCCATATTGCGTCCGGAAGTGCTGGTACGGGAACGGTAGGCGGGCATGGGGCGGTTCTCCTGCGGGGAAATGATGGACAAAGAGGCAGATTGTCCCGCCCCTCGGCTATATTGAACAATACATTTTTTATGGCAGCGCTATATGCCAAACGAATCATGGAACTGCGGCAGCTCCGGTACTTTGTGAGCATTGCGGAACAAGGCAGCTTCTCGCGCGCGGCCGAGCGGCTGCACATCTCGCAGCCGCCGCTGTCCACCCAGATCAAGGCGCTTGAAGACGAAGTGGGCGCCCGATTGCTTGAGCGCAGCAACCGCGGCGTGACGCTCACCGCTGCGGGTGCCGCCTTCTTTGAAGACATCCGCTCCGTCCTCGCACAGCTCGAACACGCCGTCGAGCGGGTGCGCCAGGCCGAGCGTGGCGATGCGGGCACCCTGTCCATCGGCTTCGTCTCCATCGCCGACTTCGGCATCCTGCCGCCCACCCTCAAGAGTTTTCGCGCGCGGTATCCGCGAGTGGACGTGCAGCTGCACGAACTCACCACCGATGCCCAGATCCGCGAGCTTCGTGCCGCCGAACTCGATCTGAGCATCGGCCTCGCCCCCGTGGACGAGCCCGGACTGACCTTCACCCCCTTGCTGCAAGAGCCGCTGATGCTCGCCGCCCCGACCGCCCACCCCGTCCTACGAGAAGGCAGCGGCGCCGTCGATCTACGCGCCCTCGCCAAAGAACCCTTCATCGTGCCGCCCCGCAACATCGGCCCCGGCCTGTACGACCTCACCCTTAGCCTGTGTCAGGCCAGCGGTTTCGCCCCCCGCATCACCCAGCACGCCCGGCAGATGCAAACCGTCATCGGCCTGGTCTCCTGCGGCATGGGCGTGGCTCTCGTGCCGGCTTCACTACGCCAGCTAAAACGCCCCGGCGTGCAGTACCGCCCCCTGCTCGGCCAACCCGCCAACATCGAACTCGGCATTCTTCAACTGTCCCAGACGTCCAATCCCCTGCGGGAGAATTTCATCCGGGCGCTACAAGAAGCTGCGCAAGGTCTGGCGCAGACGTAGGCCACTGCGGTCATTGACTGAGACTGAATTCAGACCAAATTCAGACTGAATTCACCCCGGAGGCCCCATGCAATCCGTCAGCAACATCAAATCCATCTCCTACCTCAAAAGCCACGCCGCCCAGATATCCGAAGATCTGGAATTGAACGGCACTCCCTATGTCATCACCCAAAATGGCGAGGCCAGCATGGTGATTGAGCATGTCAAACAGTTTCAGGAAAAAGAAGCGCTCATTGCCGCGCTCAAAATCATCGCCCTCGGCGAGAATGACCAGCAACAGGGGAAAGCGCTTTCAGTCGAGGAATCACGCGCCCAACTAAAAGCTGCCCGCCAGCACCGTAGATAATGGCCATCATCCTTCCTGACGCACAGGACGATTTGCTGTCGCTGCAAGACTACATGCTAGATCAATGGGGAGAATCAGCCTGGGGGCTTGCAGAAGATGAAATTTTTGAAAAATTGCACCTGATAGAAACAGGCTTTGTAGACGGCTCACCGATTCCAGAACTGGCTGCTGTAGGCATCACCATTTATAAAACGCCTATACATCCCACCACCAACTGGTCTATCAACGACTTGACGGAAAAACCTATCTCTACCTCGCAGCAGGCCACCGTCAGGATTATACAAACATACTTCTCAAACGACTTCTTCGCAGGTGATGGTCCAGGCAAAGAAACCTTGCAAGGGCAAATCTAGGATAGATTCGTTTTATGCTATGAAGCCAGACCTGACCCCGTTACTTTCCTGCACTTTCCTTGAACCCGATCTTTCCTGAAGTCACGGATTCAGGTCTTCAGGCACATATATGCCGTTGCAAAATCGCATATCCTTTGCGTTGTCAGGCACCCCGCCATAGATGTTTTCGGCGTTATGCTTCATGTCGCTTGCAATTCTTTCACCTAGATTTATTTTTTGGACATTTTCGTCGGTTCGAAAATGTTTAACGATAAATTTTTTTGTTTTCTCGCTGTAAATGGCCGTCACCCAATGCCCATCCTCAATCTTATACTGCCACTCATGGCCAAGCAATTGCTTTTCATTGTATACATTAGTCAATGAGTAATTGAACCTGCAATCAATTACTTCCTCAATTTTTTGATCGAGTTGCTTCATAGTTGATTCAATTGAATCAACTTTCCAGGCAACCGCATCGACCCTCTCCCGAAGAGATCGAATAATTTCTACCCCTGCTTTAATGAAAAATACCAGTAAAAAAATCCCAAAGACAACCTCGGCTGTGTGGATCATGATGTTGGACCCTTTACTTCATTTTTTAGTCGGAAGCACGATCTTTAGATACCACCTCTGCCCCTCATGGCCGACGTCCGTTCGCCTGGGTGTCATTAAACCACTTGTACAAAAACGAAAAAACGGGGGTCAGGTCTAGCTTGTCGCAAATATATCAAAACTAGACCTGACCTCCGTCATTCCTGGGCAACTTACTCACCCTTGTCCTTGAATTCTACGTCCCAGTCGCGCTCGCTTGTAGGCAAAAGGATTGGAACCGCGAATTGGATGCGACTAACTGTTGTGTCTTTGGATGCCAGCTCGCCCTGAACATTTGCGCCAATACCAAAAACCTTAAGCCCTCCGCCGCCAGAGCCTTTGCTTGAGTCTTCGACCGTGAGAGCAATGTCGAAATCGACGATGGTGGATTTGATTCGAGCACTCGATGACACCCTTGGGTGTTTTGCGTAGTCGTGACCTCCATCGCCTGCTGGAACGACAAAGGCTCCGCCTTTGGCCTTCTGGGCACTACGGATACCAGAGATAATTTGGGACAGGACTTCCTTGACGAATTCATCCAAGTTCATTGCTGCCTCCGATCAAGTTGCCAAACGTAATATATCCCGCAATCCTTGCCAAATAAGCTGACCGTTGCGGGATATTCTGGGCAGCGCCTGCGCTGCTAAGCCGCTTTTGGCTTAGGTTCCGCGCGATTGACTTGTGCAAACAAACAGGTATAAACGTACCACGAAACCCGGCAACCACCGTCCTGCAGTCGGTGCGCCTGCTCGATCAACTGCGCGAGGGAGGAGAATTGGGATCAGGTCTATGTTCGCAGCACTCCCGAACCATTCCTTGGGCTGAGTCTATCCCCTGCCCCACCCACAGCCCGCGCCACATTTGAAACACCCGCATCAAAAAGTAAAACGCCCCGCATAACGGGGCGCATTAATTAACCGATGCCTGAGAACGTCAGGCTGCGGCGTCCTCGGCTTCTTTTTTCTTCGGGCGCGGTTCCGGCGGGGTGATGTCGAGTTTGATTTTGTCTTTCTCGGCTGCCGCTTCGTCAATATCCACCGACACCCGCCCGCCATCGACCAGGCGGCCGAACAGCAGTTCGTCGGCCAGGGCGCGGCGCAGGGTGTCCTGGATGAGACGCTGCATCGGGCGGGCGCCCATGAGGGGGTCGAAACCGGCCTTGGCCAAATGCTTGCGCAGGGCGTCGGAGAAGGTGATGTCCACCTTCTTTTCAGCCAGTTGGGCTTCGAGTTGGAGCAGGAATTTGTCGACCACGCGCAGGATGATGGTTTCGTCCAGCGGCTTGAAGCTGATGGTCGCGTCGAGCCGGTTGCGGAACTCGGGGGTGAACAGGCGCTTGATGTCGGCCATCTCGTCGCCCTGCTCGCGCTTATTGGTGAAACCGATGACGGATTTCTGCATGGCTTCCGCGCCGGCATTCGTGGTCATGATGAGAATGATGTTGCGGAAGTCAGCCTTGCGCCCGTTGTTGTCGGTGAGGGTACCGTTGTCCATGACCTGCAACAGCACGTTGAACACATCCGGGTGGGCTTTCTCGATTTCGTCGAGCAGCAGCACGGCGTGCGGCTTCTTGGTGACGGCCTCGGTAAGCAGGCCACCCTGGTCGAAGCCCACATAGCCGGGCGGCGCGCCGATGAGGCGCGAGACGGTGTGGCGCTCCATGTATTCGGACATGTCGAAGCGAATGAGATCGACGCCCAGAGTGAACGCCAGTTGCTTGGCCACCTCGGTTTTGCCAACGCCCGTGGGGCCGCTGAACAGGAAGGCGCCAATGGGTTTGTCGGGCTTGCCCAAGCCGGAGCGCGCCATTTTGATGGCGGCGGCCAGCGCGTCGATGGCGGCCTCTTGCCCGAACACGACGTTTTTCAGATCGCGGTCGAGGCTCTTGAGCTTGGAGCGATCGTCGGTGGTGACGCTGTGCACCGGCACGCGGGCGATCTTGGAGATGATCTCCTCAATCTCGATTTTGCCGATGGTCTTTTTCTGCTTGCTCTTGGGCAGAATGCGCTGCGCCGCGCCAGCTTCGTCGATGACGTCGATGGCTTTGTCGGGCAGGTGGCGGTCGTTGATATATTTGGCCGAAAGCTCGGCCGCGGCCGACAGCGCGCCGGGCGAATACTTCACGCCGTGATGCTCTTCAAACCGAGACTTAAGGCCGCGCAGAATTTCGACGGTCTGTTGCACGCTGGGCTCGACCACGTCGATCTTCTGGAAACGGCGCGACAGCGCGGCGTCTTTCTCGAAAATGCCCCGATACTCGGTGAAGGTGGTGGCGCCGATGCAGCGCAACTGGCCCGACGACAACGCGGGCTTGAGCAGATTGCTGGCGTCTAGCGTGCCGCCCGAAGCCGAGCCGGCGCCGATGAGGGTATGAATTTCGTCGATGAACAGCACCGCGTGCGGCTTGTCCTTGAGTTGCTTGAGCACGGCCTTGAGGCGCTGCTCGAAATCGCCACGATATTTGGTGCCCGCCAGCAGCGCGCCCATGTCGAGCGAATAGACCACGGCGTCTTGGAGAATGGCCGGCACCTGCCCTTCGGTAATGCGCCAGGCCAGACCCTCGGCAATAGCGGTCTTGCCCACGCCGGCTTCACCCACCAGCAGCGGGTTGTTTTTGCGACGGCGGCAAAGAATCTGAATGACGCGCTCGACTTCATGCTCGCGGCCGATGAGCGGATCGATCTTGCCCTGCTGCGCCAGCGCGTTGAGGTTGAGGGTGAACTGATCGAGCGGCGATTCCTTGCCCTCTTTCTCGTCCCCACCGTCTTCGCTCGGCGCCGAGGCCGACTTGGCCGGTTCGACCGGCTCGGACTTGCGGATGCCATGCGAGAGGAAATTCACCACGTCGAGCCGGGTGACACCCTGCTGGTGCAGGTAATAGACCGCATGCGAATCTTTCTCGCTGAAGATCGCCACCAGCACATTGGCGCCCGTCACCTCTTTCTTGCCGTTGGAGGTGGACTGCACGTGCATGATGGCGCGCTGAATGACGCGCTGGAATCCCAGCGTGGGTTGGGTGTCCACATCGTCCGAACCCGGCACGATGGGGGTGTTTTCCTTGATGAACGCGGTCAGGCTTTTGCGCAGATCGTCCAGATTCGCCGAGCAAGCGCGCAGCACCTCGGCGGCAGAAGGGTTGTCGAGCAGGGCCAGCAGCAGATGCTCGACGGTAATGAATTCGTGGCGCTGTTGGCGCGCCTCGACAAAAGCCATATGCAGGCTGACTTCCAGTTCTTGCGCAATCATCACGAGCCTCCTAAATGGCTTCCATCACACACTGCAAAGGGTGACCGGCCTGACGGGCCGCGCCGATCACCTGCTCCACCTTGGTGGCCGCGATGTCGCGGGTGTAAACCCCGCAAACGCCCCGGCCGTCACGGTGCACTTTTAACATGATTTGCGTCGCCGTTTCGCGGTCTTTGTTGAAATAGTGCTGAATCACGACAACCACGAATTCCATCGGCGTGAAGTTGTCGTTGAGCAGGATGACCTGATACATCGCCGGCGGCTTGAGCCGCAGCGTCTGACGCTCGACAACGACGGCGCCGCCGTCTGCTGGAGGGGGGGAATGGGAAGCTGACATGCTCAAAATTGTAGGGAGGTCTGCCGTGGTTTGTTGTCGCCAAGGGTAATTCCGCAAGGTCGGCCGAATAACAAAAAACCGCATCCGAGCCATCCATCTGCGGCGGGGCCGACAGAAAACAAGAGCGGATGATCCCTCACTCGCAACCCGCATAAAAAAGACCGCCGGAGCGGTCTTATGAGAAAACGCAGGGCCGCCCCAAGTTTTCTTGTCCACCTCGCAGCTTGCAAGCTGCTCGGATTCGGCTCCGTCCAAGCTGCCGCAGGGCAGCTTGGAGCCGCGGGCCTCATCCCCTTCGGGGGCTGACGCGAACGCGGCAGGTCTGGGGGCGCTTTCAGGCGCCAGCAACGAGGGTCACATATGGTCGATCATCACCTGACCGAAGCCGGAGCAGCTCACCTGGGTCGCGTCGGGCAGCAGACGGGCGAAGTCGTAGGTCACCTGTTTGGACAGGATGGATTTTTCCATACTGGCGATGATGCGGTCAGCGGCTTCGACCCAGCCCATGTGGCGCAACATCATCTCGGCGGACAGAATTTCTGAGCCGGGGTTGACATAGTCTTTACCGGCATACTTCGGCGCGGTGCCGTGGGTGGCCTCGAACATGGCCACGCTGTCGGAGAGATTGGCGCCCGGCGCAATGCCGATGCCGCCCACTTGGGCCGCGAGCGCGTCGGAAACGTAGTCGCCATTGAGGTTGAGCGTGGCGATCACGTCATATTCGTCCGGGCGCAGGAGGATTTGCTGCAGGAAGGCGTCAGCGATCATGTCTTTCACCACGATGTCGCGGCCGGTCTTGGGATTTTTGAAGCGCATCCACGGCCCGCCGTCGAGCAACTGCGCGCCGAATTCCTTGCCGGCCAGACCGTAGCCCCAATCGCGGAAGGCACCTTCGGTGAACTTCATGATGTTGCCCTTGTGCACCAGGGTGACCGACTTGCGGTCATTGTCGATGGCGTACTGCAGGGCCTTGCGCACCAGCCGCTCGGTGCCCTCACGCGACACCGGCTTGATGCCGATGCCCGAGGTTTCGGGGAAGCGGATTTTTTTCACCCCCATCTCGTTGATGAGGAAATTGACGAGTTTCTTCGCCCCCTCCGACTCGGCGGCCCACTCGATGCCGGCGTAGATGTCTTCGGAGTTCTCGCGGAAAATGACCATATCGGTCTTTTCCGGGTGTTTGACCGGCGATGGCACGCCCTGGAAATAGCGCACCGGACGCAGGCAGACGTAGAGGTCGAGCTCCTGCCGCAGCGCGACGTTGAGCGAGCGGATGCCGCCACCCACCGGGGTGGTCAACGGGCCCTTGATCGACACCACGTAATCGCGCAGGATCTGAAGGGTGATCTCGGGCAGCCACACGTCAGGGCCGTACACCCGCGTGGCCTTTTCGCCGGCGAAAATTTCCATCCAGGCGATCTTGCGCTTGCCGCTGTAGGCCTTCTCAACCGCCGCGTCCACCACCTTGATCATCACCGGGGTGATGTCGAAGCCCGTGCCGTCGCCCTCGATGTAAGGAATGATGGGATGGTCGGGAACGTTGAGCGAAAAGTCCGGGTTGACCGTGATTTTTTCGCCTGCGGGCACGCGGATGTGTTGATCCATGGGGGGTCTCCTTCGGTAGTAACCCGAGCATTCTATGCCTCGGCGAGGGTGGAATGAAACAGTCTTGTATATGACATAAGAGTGGGTTTTTGCGTGGCTCAAGCCAAATCGGCGTGCGCCACTCCATATTGCGCCTGATGCTGCGTCCAGGCGTCGCGCAGCGCCTTGGCGGTATGCCCCGGCGCATCGGCCTTGAGGAAGTCGGCCGTTGGCCCCTGCATCACCAGCCGCCCGCCGCCCTTGCCGCCTTCCGGGCCGAGATCGATCAGCCAGTCGGCATTGGCCATCATGTCGAGGTCGTGCTCGATGACCACCGCGGTATGACCGCTGTCGGTCAGGCGGTGCAGCACGCGAATGAGTTTTTCGGTATCGGTCTTGTGCAGACCCACGGTCGGCTCGTCGAGCACGTACACCGTCGGCCGGGTTCCGGCGGTGGCCAGCTCGGTAACCAGCTTGATGCGCTGCGCCTCGCCGCCCGACAGAAAGGGGCTGGGCTGGCCGAGTTGCAGATAACCCAGCCCCACGTCCTGCAGCAATTGCAGCGCGTGATGGATTTTGCGGTGCGCCGCGAAAAACTCGACGGCTTCGTCCACCTCCATCTGCAGCACCTCGCCGGCGTTGCGGCCGCGCAGCCGCACGGCGAGCGTTTCAGGGTTGAAGCGCAGACCGTTGCAATCGGTGCAGGGCACGGTGACGTCGGGCAGGAAGTTCATCGCCACCTTCACCGCGCCCTGCCCCTCGCAGGTCGGGCAGCGGCCGGGGCCGGTGTTGAAGGAGAAGCGGCTGGCGGAATAGCCGCGGATGCGCGCTTCCTCGGTGTCGGCGAACAACTGACGAATGCCGTCCCAGAGGCCCAGATAGGTGGCGGCGCAGGAGCGGGGCGTTTTGCCGATGGGGGACTGATCGACTTCGAGCACGCGCTCCAGGCCCTCCCAGCCCGTCAGATCGCCCGCGCCGTCGATCTCGCCCGAATGCCCTGCGAGCCGCTGACGCAGCGCAGGCACCAGCACCTCGCGGGCCAGCGTGGATTTGCCCGAACCCGACACCCCAGTGACCACGGTGAGCCGTCCTCGCGGAAACTGCGCGCTCAAGCCCTGCAGATTGTGCAGATGCGCACTATGCAGATGCAACGCGGGTTGGACGGCCCGGGTGAGCGGGCGCGGCTGCAGCGGCCAGGGCATGGGATCGCGCAGGCTGCGCGCGGTGGCCGTGTCGGCATGGGCCATGACTTCCGCCAGCGCGCCGCTGGCCACGACCTGCCCGCCACGACGCCCCGCCCCTGGGCCGATGTCGATGAGATGGTCGGCCCGGCGCATGGTGTCTTCATCGTGTTCCACCACCACCAGGGTGTTGCCCTTGGCTTTGAGCAGGGCCAGCGCGTCGAGCAGGATGCGGTTGTCCCGCGGATGCAGGCCGATGGTCGGCTCGTCGAGCACGTAGCACACGCCGCGCAGATTGCTGCCGAGTTGCGCCGCCAGCCGGATGCGCTGCGCCTCGCCGCCGGAGAGCGTGGGCGCGCCGCGGTCCAGCCCCAGATAGCCCAGGCCCACCTGCTGCATGAAGGCCAGGCGCGAACGGATTTCGCTCAGGGCGTCGCGCACGATCTCGGCTTCGCGCGGGGTGAGTTCCAACGCGCCGAACCAGGCTGCGGCGGCATCGATGTCGCGTGCGGCCAGCTGGGCGATGGACTGATCGCGCAGCCGAACCGCCAGACTGTCGCGGTTCAGCCGCGCGCCGTGGCAGCTCGGGCAGGTGGACGGAGCGCCCGGCTCAGCCACGGGCGCGGCCTTGCGGCCCCGGCCCGGTTTGTCTCGCGGCGTCGCTTTCTCGCCATCGGCCTCGACCCAGGCGGCCTCCTCGCCGGTCTGCTCGGCATCGAAACCAGCAATCAATTCCCCTGTGCCGAAGCAAGTGGGGCACCAGCCGGTGGGCGAGTTGTAGGAAAACTGACGCGGATCGAGTTCGCGGAAGCTGCGCCCGCAGCCTGGACAGGCGCGCTTGGTGGACAGCAGCAGGCTGCGCATCGGCGGCTCGGGTTGCCCGGCTTCCATCGCCTCCTTCAAACCATCGAGCGGCGCCAGTACCAGCACCACGCCTTTGCCCAGTGCCAAGGCACGCCGCAGCAGATCGCGCAATGCCTCCTCGTTCTCCGCCCGCACCACCACATCGCCCACGGGGAGTTCGATGCTGTGCTCCTTGAAGCGATCGAGCCGCGGCCAGGGATCGGTCGGCACGAATGCGCCGTCCACCCGCAGATGGGTGTAGCCCATGCTGCGCGCCCACACCGCCAGATCGGTGTAATATCCCTTGCGCTGTACCACCAGCGGCGCCAGCAGGCCGATGTGCTGACCGCGCCAGTCGCGCAGCAATTGCGCGGCAATGGCCTCGGGGCTTTGCGGCTCGATGGGGATGTTGCAGTCGGGACAGTATTGCGTGCCGCACTTGGCATAGATCAGTCGCAGAAAGTGGTACGCCTCGGTGAGCGTGCCCACGGTGCTCTTGCGCCCGCCGCGGCTGGTGCGTTGCTCGATGGCCACCGTGGGCGGAATGCCGACGATGGCCTCCACATCGGGCCGCGCCGCGGGTTGCACGAACTGCCGGGCGTAGGCATTGATCGACTCCAGATAGCGCCGCTGACCTTCGGTGAACAGCACGTCGAAGGCCAGGGTCGATTTGCCGGAACCGGAAACGCCGGTGATGACCGTCATCTCGCCACGCGGAATATCCACATCGACCCCGCGCAGATTGTGCTCACGCGCCAGACGGATGGCGATGAATCCAGCCTTGCCGGCGCGCAGCGCGCTGGCGAGGTGCGGGCCGACGGGTTCGTCAGCGGCGGAGTAGGTCGCAGCGGGTTCGGCGGCTTGCAACAGAGACGAGGCGTTCGCTGCCCCCTCCCGACCTCCCCCACAAGTGGAGGAGGTGAGAACGGCGCTTCGCGCGTCCTTCGGATGCCCCTCCCGGCCTCCCCCACGCGTGGAGGAGGAGAACACCCCCTCCCCACTGAGTGGGGAGGGTTGGGGTGGGGAGGGGTTTTGCCCGGCCCGTCGTTGCGCCGCATCCCGCGCCAGCGCCTGGCCGGTGAACGATGTCGCGCAGGCGGCCAGTTCGTCGGGCGGACCGGCGAACACCAGCCGCCCCCCGGCGTCACCGCCTTCGGGGCCGAGGTCGATGACCCAGTCCGACGAGGCGATGACATCAAGGTTGTGCTCGATCACCAGCACGGTGTGCCCGGCGTCCAACAGTTTGCGCAGGGCCCGCAGCAGTTTGGCTACGTCGTCGAAATGCAGGCCGGTGGTCGGCTCGTCGAACAGGAACAGCGTGCCCTTGCGCGCCAGCCCGGCGCGGGTCTTGGCGGCCTCGGCCAGAAAACCCGCGAGCTTGAGCCGCTGCGCCTCGCCGCCTGAGAGCGTTGGCGTGGGCTGGCCCAGGCGTAGATAGTCCAGTCCCACATCCACCAGGGCCTGCAGCGTCCGGGTGATGTCGGACTGGCCGCGAAAGCGCTGCAGCGCCTCGGCCACGGTGAGATCGAGCACCTGCGCCATGTTCAGCGGGGCGAACCCGGCCTGCGCCGGAAGTTGCACTTCGAGCACTTCAGCGCGGTAGCGCTTGCCGTCGCAGTCGGGGCAACGCAGGTAGACGTCCGACAGGAACTGCATCTCCACATGCTCGAAGCCCGAACCGCCGCAGGTGGGGCAACGGCCGTCGCCGCTGTTGAAGCTGAAAGTGCCCGCGGTGTAGCTGCGCTCGCGTGCGGCGGGCAAAGCGGCGAACAGGGCGCGAATGCCGTCGAAAGCGCCGACGAAACTCACCGGATTGGAACGGGCCGTCTTGCCAATGGGCGACTGATCGACCAGCACCCCGTCACCCACCTGATCGGCGCCGAGCAGGCGGTCGAAAGCGCCGGGCACGGGTGCGGTCTTGCCCAGCGAGCGGGCCAGCGCCGGATACAGCACGTCGCCGATGAGGGTGGATTTGCCGCAGCCCGACACGCCAGTGAGCGCCGTCATGAAGCCCAGCGGAATCTCGACCGTCAGCGACTTGAGGTTGTGCTCGCGCGCGCCTTCCAGAATGAGGCGTGGCGCCAGCAGACCGCCCTGCGCATCGCGGCGCGGGGTGCGTCGGCGCGGTAAAGCGTCGCTCACCTTCAGTTCACCGCTGAGGTAACGGCCGGTCAGCGTGTTTGAGCGCTGCGCCTGATCGAGTGTGCCCTGGAATACCAGATGCCCGCCGCGCTCGCCCGGGCCGGGGCCGATTTCCAGCATCCAGTCGGCGGTGCGCATGAGCTGGGGATCGTGCTCGACGAGTAGCAGCGAATTGCCCGCCTCCTTGAGCCGATGCAGCACACCGCCCAGACGGTCGAGATCGCGCGGATGCAGACCGATGGACGGCTCGTCGAGCACGAACAGGGTTTGCGTCAGCGCCGTACCTAGCGCGGTGGTGAGGTTGATGCGCTGCACCTCTCCTCCCGACAAGGTGCGCGACTGACGGTCGAGGGTGAGATAGCCCAGGCCGACATCGCGCAGGTAGCGCAGCCGCGAACGGATGTTGTCGAGCAGCATGCTGCTGGCGGCCTGCGCCATGTCCGGCAGCGCCAGATCGGCGAACAGACGCTGCAGGCGCTCGATCGGCAGTGAATTGACGTCGTGCAGATTCAAGCCTGGCAGACCACCGAGCACGGCGTCGCTCCACAGCGCCCCGACCGGGCGGAAGCGCCGGTAGCCGCCTTGCAGCGCGGTGTCGGCCTGGAGCTTCGAGCCGATGCGCCACAGCAACGCTTCGGTCTTGAGCCGCGCGCCCTGGCAGGTGGGGCAGGCGGTGTAACTGCGGTACTTGGACAACAGCACGCGCACATGCATCTTGTAAGCGCGGCTCTCCAGCCAGTCGAAATAGCGCCGCACGCCGTAGAACTGCTTCTGCCAGTTGCCGCGCCAATCGGGGTCGCCCTCGATGACCCAGATGCGCTCGCGTTCGCTGAGGTCGGCCCAAGGCACATCGAGCCTGATCTCGGCCTGCGCGGCGTAGCGCTCCAGATCGGTCTGGCATTCGGCAAAGCTCTGCGTCTGCCAGGGTTTCACCGCCCCGGCCCGCAGGGTTTTACGCACATCGGGAATCACCAGATCGAGATCGACGCCGATCACCCGGCCGAAGCCGCGACAGGTTTCGCAAGCGCCGACAGGCGAATTGAAGCTGAACAGGCCGGGACTGGGGTCGCGGTAATGGATGTCGCAATCCGGGCAGTGCAGATCCGAGGAATAACGCCAGATGGCTCCTTTACCCTCGGCGGCCTCGGCATCGCGCGGCAGCTCGTGCACTTCCATGCGTCCCTGGCCCAGCCGCAGCGCCACCTCGACGGCCTCACTGAGCCGCGCGGGCTCGTCGGTCGGCAGACGCAGCCGGTCCTGCACCACGTCGAGCACCCGTCCTTTGGGCGTGTCGCGCTCGCCGAGAATGCGGGTGTAACCCTGCGCGGCGAGCTGCTGGGTGATGTGCTCCACGCTCATGCCCTGCGGCATTGCCACCGCGAACACCACGGCGGCGCGCAGCCCCTGCGGCAGCAGGCGCGCGCGGCGCTGCACGTCCTCGACGATGCTCTGCGCCGTATCCCGCCGCACCTCCGCGCCGCAGCCGCGGCAGTACAGTCTGGCCGCGCGGGCGAACAGCAGCTTGAGATGATCAGCCAGCTCGGTCATGGTGCCCACGGTGGAACGCGAGGTGCGCACCGGGTTGGTCTGATCGATGGCGATCGCCGGCGGAATGCCCTCGATGCGATCGACCTGCGGGCGATCCATGCGGTCGAGAAACTGCCGCGCGTAAGGCGAGAAAGTCTCGACATAGCGCCGCTGGCCTTCGGCGTACACCGTGTCGAACACCAGCGAGCTCTTGCCCGACCCCGAAACGCCGGTGACGACGACAATGCGCCCCAGCGGAATGTCCAGATCGAGGTTCTTGAGATTGTTCTGCCGCGCACCGATGATGCGGATGGCGCTCTCCCCATCTGAGGAAGAGGCCGAAGAGCTGGGGAAATGTGCAGTCATCCGAGCACTATACCGGCAGCGATTGCACCGCGTCTCCAGCAGGACTTTGCGTTGGCGGCCCATCAAAAACTGACTCACAGCCGTCCTTCAGCCGCGCCCGACTGTGTCGTTTCAAGCTGTAACCATTCACCCGCGTTTGCGGGGGCTCGCCCCCTGCGCTGGGTAGAATTTGTCAACGATCCGCCCGCAGACTCTTCACTCATGCGATTGCCCAAGCGCCCTGCCCTGATCTCCGCCCTGTTCGGCAAGCCAGCCAACCCGCGCGCGGCGGCGCACTCGCGGCATCTGGAAATTCTCATTACCCGGCCGGGCCATGCCGCGCACAGTTTCCGTATCGACCTCGATGCCCTGCGTCGTGCGGCTTTCTGGGTGCTGGCGGCCGTGGCCCTGTGGCTCATGGTCACGTTTTTCATGGCCTGGCGCCAAGTCGCCAGCGGCAATCTGCAGCAGCGTGCGGATCAACTGGCCGCGCAAGCCGCCACCGCCCAGAGCGCCAACGCCCGGCTACAGGCCGAAAACGGCGCCATGGCCAGCCATCTTCTCGCGCTCAAACAACGCGTGGATAGCCTCGCCACCACCATGCGCGGATTTGTGCAGAAGCGGGCCGAGCAGTTTCCGGTGGAGGAGAAAAACGTCAACCAGGGCGGCATCGCCCAACCGCTCAACGCGGCCAATGCCCCAGCGCTGCTGCATGATGAAGTCGATCTGATCGGTGCGCGCCTGAGTCTGTTGCTGCCGCAAGCCCATCACCTCGCTTCGCTGGAGGCGGCGCGGCCCATGGGCGACCCTGTCAATGGCGATGCGCCCATCACATCGGATTACGGCCTGCGCCCCAACCCCATGGGCGGCGGCGTGGAGTTTCACAACGGCATCGACTTCGGCGTGAAACCGGGGACGCCCGTCCACGCCACCGCCAACGGCGTGGTCGAGAGTGCGGGGTGGAAGTCGGGCTATGGCAACTGCGTGGTGATCGACCATCCCTTCGGCTATCGCAGCCTGTTTGGCCATCTCAGCACCATCCGGGTCAAGGCGGGCGATACGGTCACCCGTGGTCAGGTCATCGCCCTGTCGGGCAATACCGGCCGCTCCACCGGCCCGCATTTGCACTACACCTTGCTCTACGGGGACAAGACGCTCGACCCCACCATCTACCTGCTTGCCCAACGATAGGACTGTCTCATGTTCAAGCCGAAAACGCCGAAGACCACCGATGTCTGGTCGAAAGAATCCGCCGCCGCCTCCGCCGCGACGACCGCCGTCACACCCTCGGCGCTGACGTACATCGGTGCGGGCAGCGAGGTGCATGGCGACCTACGCGCGGCGGGCAATCTGCGCGTTGACGGCACGATCTTCGGCACGGTGCAGGTCGATGGCGATCTCGAAGTCTCCACCACTGGCGCGATCGAAGGCAAACAGGTCAGCGCTCGCAGTGTGCTGGTGCACGGGCGCATCAAGGCCAAAGTGCACGCGACGGAACAACTGCGCATTCACGGCCAGGGTCAGGTCGAAGGCGACGTGACGGCACAATCACTCGACATCGAAGCCGGGGCGCATTTCACCGGCTACAGCCGCACCGGCATGACGCAAGAGCCGGAGGTGCTGCAACTCGATCACGAGGCTCAGGTGCCCGAGCCCAATCAGGCGCAAGGCGATCCCGACATTCGATCCGCCGTTTGACATTCATCCTGCATGCTGAAAGCTGACATGCTGTAATGCCTGCATGTCAGCCGAATACGCCTCATCCCGCTCCCTCCCCCAAACCGACAAACGCCCCCGCAGCCGCTCGATGCGTAGCTTGAGCGGCTTGCTGCCGTTTCTGCGCCCGTATCGTGGACGCATTGCGGTGGCGCTGCTCTTCTTGTTGCTCGCTGCGGGCAGCACCCTGGCCTTCCCCATGGCGCTACGCTGGCTGATCGACGCCGGCATGCTGCATGCGCAAGCCAGCCGGGCGGCTTTAGGCTGGCATTTCGCCGGACTGTTCGGGCTGGCCGTGGCGCTGGGGGTGTTTTCCGCCGCGCGCTTTTATATGGTGAGTTGGCTGGGCGAGCGCATCACCGCCGATGTGCGCAGCGCCGTCTATGCCCACGTGCTGCGGCAGAGCCCGCAGTTTTTCGAGCACACGCAAACCGGCGAAGTGCTGTCTCGTCTCACCACCGACACCACGCTGGTGCAGACCGTTGTCGGCACCAGTTTTTCCATGGGACTGCGTAACGTGGTGGTGCTGATCGGCGGTATGACCATGCTCATCATCACCAATCCCGGTCTGATGCTGGGCGTGCTGGTGGTGATTGCCGTGGTGGTGGCCCCCGCCGTGTTCATCGGCCGCCGTGTGCGGCGCCTGTCGCGCGCCAGCCAGGACCGCATAGCCGACGCCAGCGCGCTGGCCTCCGAAGTGCTCGCCGCCATGCCTGTGGTGCAGAGCTACGCCCGCGAAGACGACGAAGCCCGGCGATTTTCCAACTCGGCCGAAACCGCATTCCGCACCGCGGTCAGCCGCAACAAGGTGCGCTCGCTGCTCACCGCCTTCATCATCGTCGCCATGTTCGGCGCCCTGCTCTATGGCCTGTATCTGGGCACGGTGTCGGTCATGGAAGGCCGCATGAGCGCCGGTGTTCTGGGCCAGACGGTGCTCTACATCGGCCTGGTGGCCGGTTCGGCCGCTGCGCTGGCCGAAGTGTTTGGCGATCTACTGCGCGCCGCCGGCGCCACTGAGCGCCTGATGGAACTGCTGGCTGAGCAATCGCCCGTGCGCAATCCGGCGCATCCGGTCGCGCTACCCGCGGTGCAGCGCGGCTCGGCGGTGGTGCTCGACCATGTGCGGTTTTTCTACCCTTCGCGGCCGGACAAACCGGCGCTCGACGACTTTTCGCTGCAAATCGAACCCGGAGAAACCGTGGCCCTAGTCGGCCCCAGCGGCGCGGGCAAGACCACGGTGCTGCAACTGCTGCTGCGCTTTTACGACGCGCAGCAAGGCAGCATCCGTATCGACGGCGTGGACGTGCAGCAGGCCGACTTCAAGGCCTTGCGCCAGCGCATCGGCCTGGTGCCGCAGGACGCGGTGATTTTTTCCGCCAGCGCGGCCGACAACATTCGCTACGGCCGCCCTGAAGCCACCGACGCCGAAGTGCAGGCCGCAGCCCGCGCGGCGCAGGCTGAAGAATTTCTGCGCGAACTGCCGCAGGGCGACGCCACTTATCTGGGCGAGCGCGGCGTGCGCTTGAGCGGCGGGCAGCGCCAGCGCATCAGCATCGCCCGCGCCATTCTGAAAAACGCCCCGCTGCTGCTGCTCGACGAAGCCACCAGCGCGCTCGACGCCGCCAGCGAACGCGATGTGCAGACCGCGCTCGAACACGCCATGCGCGACCGCACCACCCTGGTCATCGCCCACCGCCTCGCCACCGTGCAGCGCGCCGACCGCATTGTGGTGATGGATCAGGGCCGCATCATCGACATCGGCACCCACGCCGAACTCATGGCTCGCGGCGGCCTCTACGCCAGCCTGGCGTCGCTGCAGTTCATGCAGTGAGGTTTACAGTCCCAGCTTGTCCGCGACGAAATCCGCATCCTTGTCGCCGCGGCCGGAGAGGTTGACCAGAATGTCAGCGTCCTTGCCGAGCACTGCGGCCTGCTGCATCGCCCAGGCGACGGCATGGGCCGATTCGAGCGCGGGAATCAGACCTTCGGTGCGCGACAGGGTCATGAACGCCTCCAGGCAGGCCGCGTCGTCGACGGCGTAATACTCGGCGCGGCCCAGATCCTTGAGATAGGCATGCTGCGGCCCCACGCCGGGGTAGTCGAGTCCGGAGGCGATGGAATACACCGGATCGGGCTCGCCCTCCTTCACTACCTGCAGCAGATAGGAACGAAAGCCGTGCAGCGTGCCGGGCTTGCCGTAGGTGAGCGTGGCCGCATGCTTGCCGGTCTCGCGACCGATGCCCGAGGGCTCTACGCCCACCAGACGCACGCCCGGATCATTGATGAAGCCGGAAAAAATACCCATCGCGTTCGATCCACCGCCCACGCAGGCCGCGACCACATCGGGCAGCTTGCCCGCCTGCTTCGGAAATTGCTCGCGCGCTTCGCGGCCAACGACCGACTGGAACTCGGCCACCATCATCGGGAAGGGGTGCGGACCGACCACCGAGCCGATGGCGTAGAAGAAATGCTCGGGGTCGCGCAGATATTCGTCGAAGGCGCTGTCCACGGCATCTTTGAGCGTCTTGGTGCCGCGATCGACGCTCACCACCTTGGCGCCGAGAATCTTCATCTTGGTGACATTGGGGTGTTCCTTAGCGACGTCGATCTCGCCCATGTGGATTTCGCACGGCAGCCCGACCAGCGCGCAGGCCGTGGCCAGCGCCACGCCATGCTGCCCGGCGCCGGTTTCCGCCAGCACCTTGGTCTTGCCCATGTGCTTGGCCAGCAGCGCCTCGCCCAGACAGTGATTGATCTTGTGCGCGCCGGTATGGTTGAGGTCTTCGCGCTTGAACCAGATGCGCGCGCCGCCGCAATGCGCGGTCAGGCGTTTGGCCAGATAAATCGGGCTGGGGCGACCGACATAATGGGTATAGAGATCATCCAGCTCGCTGCGGTAAGCCTTGGTGTCGCGGATGGACAGATAGGCGCGGCCGATGTCGTCCATGACGGCCTTGAGATGCGGCGGCAGGTACTGGCCGCCGTAGGGCCCGAAGTTGCCGTTGACGTCCGGTTGAAGATCGATGGCTGGCTGCATGCAAAATCTCCTTGAAATTGACAAACCGATAGTATCCCTCCCCATTCCGAGTACTTTGACCCGATTCATGCCTTCCCTTTCCACCCCTTACGAAGACCTGATGCGTCACGTCTTCACCCACGGCCAGGACAAGACCGACCGCACGGGCACGGGCACGCGCAGCGTGTTCGGTCACCAGATGCGCTTCGATCTGTCGGCCGGTTTTCCGCTCATCACCACCAAGCGGGTGCATTTCAAAAGCATCGCCTACGAGCTGTTGTGGTTTCTGCGCGGCGAGTCGAACGTGCGCTGGCTCCAAGAACATGGCGTGACGATCTGGGACGAATGGGCGCGCGAAGACGGCGAACTCGGGCCGGTCTACGGTGTGCAATGGCGCTCTTGGCCCGCGCCCACGGCAGACGATCCGCACCGTTCCATCGACCAGATCAGCGAAGTGCTGCGGCAACTGCGCACCCAGCCCGATTCGCGCCGCATCATCGTCAGCGCCTGGAACGTCGGCCAGATCGCGGAAATGGCCCTGCCGCCCTGCCATGCGTTTTTCCAGTTCTACGTCGCCCCGCCGCGCCAACCCGGAGGACCGGGACGCCTGAGCTGCCAGCTCTATCAGCGCAGCGCCGATATTTTTCTTGGCGTGCCCTTCAACATCGCCAGCTATGCGCTGCTCACCTTGATGATCGCGCAACAGACCGATCTTCTACCGGGCGATTTCGTCTGGACCGGGGGCGACTGCCACCTCTACAGCAACCACTTCGCCCAGGTGCAGGAGCAACTCAGCCGCGCGCCCTACCCCTACCCCACACTGGAGTTCGCGCGCAAACCCGAGAGCCTGTTCGACTACACCTTCGACGACTTCGTGCTGAGCCACTATCAGCACCATCCGGCGATCAAGGCGCCTGTGGCGGTATGACCGAACTCGTCCTCATCGCCGCCGTGGCGCGCAACGGCATGATCGGCAAAGACGGCGGCATGCCCTGGCATCTCCCGGCCGATCTGCAGCACTTCAAGCGCCTCACCCTGGGCCACCCCATTCTGATGGGGCGCCGTACCTGGGATTCGCTGGGACGACCGCTTCCAGGGCGGCGCAATATCGTGATCAGCCGTCAGCCCGGATGGCAGGCGGCGGGGGCGGAACATGCCGAGTCACTTCCGGCGGCACTGCAGCGGGTCAGTGACGATGTGAGCAACGATGCACTGGCCTTCGTCATCGGCGGCGCCCAGCTCTATGCCCAGGCACTGCCCCTGGCCGACCGGCTGGAACTCACCGAGATCGACTACGACTTCGACGGCGACACGCGCTTTCCCGATTGGGACCGCGGCCGCTTCACCGAAACCGCACGCGAATCGCACCTCGCGCCAGAAGGCTGGGAGTATCACTTCGTCACCTACACCGCCAAGACTGCATCGATAGTCTGAGAGAGTGTGAACCGTGGCGGTATGCGCAATGTTGTTCCAAGGCGTCGCCGTCTGGGCGGGGCTGCCCGCCTTTTTGTTCGCCCCTCATGCTGCTGGGGTTCCGCCTCAATACCCGGTTCACCTGGATTTTGCTGCTGCTCGGTCTCGCCGGGTTGGCCGCGCAGGGGCTGTCCATCGCCTGCGCCGGCTGGGCAAACGCCAGCGCCTGGCTGCCCGATTGTTGCGGTTTGGGCTGCGCTGCGCGCATGCTCTCTGCTGAAGGGCTTTGGTGGCTCAATCTGGCCTGGCTGCTGCTGGCGCTGACCGTCATCGCAGCCTGCGCAGCGGCGATCTGGCGGCTGGCTTTGCCAAAACGCAGCAAGCAAAAAGCTCCGTAACGCGGTTTGCATTCTGAAACATGCCGGATTCGCGCCTTCCGGTAGATTGCTCGTAAACAAACACGAGGAGACTCTATGACAGCCGCGTCCATCGCCCCGGTCAACAAGACATCGCATATCGCCATCGCCAGCTTCATCGGCACGGCCATCGAGTTCTACGACTTCTACGTTTACGCCATTGCTGCGGCGCTGGTCATCGGGCCGGTGTTCTTTCCCAGCGCCTCGCCCACGGCGCAAACGCTCAACGCCTTTGCCACTTTCGGCATCGCGTTTCTGGCGCGGCCGGTCGGCTCCTTTTTGTTCGGACATTTCGGCGATCGATTCGGCCGCAAGTCCACCTTGGTCGCCACGCTGCTCACGATGGGCGTGTGCACCACGCTCATCGGCCTGCTGCCCGGTTATGACCACATCGGCGAGCTGGCTCCGTGGTTGCTGGTCATTCTGCGCATCGGCCAGGGGCTGGGGCTCGGCGGCGAATGGGGCGGCGCGGCGCTGCTCGCCACAGAAAACGCGCCCAAGCACCGCCGCGGTCTGTTCGGCATGTTTCCCCAGCTTGGGCCCTCCATCGGCTTTCTCGTGGCCAACGGTCTGTTTCTGCTGCTGGGACTGCTGCTCAGCCACGAACAGTTCATGGCCTGGGGCTGGCGCATTCCTTTTCTGGTTAGCGCCGTGCTGGTGTTCATCGGCCTGTATGCGCGACTCAAACTCACTGAAACCCCCTTGTTCCAGGCAGTCGCCAAGCAACCCCGACGCGTTCCGCTGACCGAACTGCTCAGCGGCCACCTCAAGCCGCTGATACTCGGCTCGTTGTCTATCGTGGTCTGCTACGCCTTGTTCTATATCAGCGCGGTGTTCGTGCTGAGCTATGGCATCGGCACCTTGCATCTGCCCAAGCCGACGCTGCAGGCCTGGCTGATGTTGGCCATCGTCTGCATGGCCGTGGCCACCGTGTTGTCGGCCTGGGCCAGCGACGCCCTGGGCCGACGCGCCGTCTTGGTCGCGTCGGCCGGGGCCGCGGTGCTCTGGGGCTTCGCCCTCGCGCCGCTGCTGGGCTCAGCCACCACCACGGGCGTAGGAATATTTCTGTGCGGCGCCCTCTTTCTCATGGGCATGACCTATGCGCCGCTGGGCGCGATGCTGCCCGAGATTTTTCCCACCACGGTGCGCTACACCGGCTCGGGCGCGGCCTACAACCTCGGTGGCATTCTGGGGGCTTCGCTTGCTCCCTATGTCGCTCAGGTGTTGGTGGCGCACGGTGGGCTGAGCTGGGTAGGCGGCTACATTTCCGTGGCGGCTGTCATCAGCCTGCTCGCCGTTCTAGGGCTGGGTGAAACCCGGCACCGGGATCTCGCTCAAACCGAGTCTGTTTCCATTTCCTGATGATTTGCGGGCCCTGTGCCCTGGAGGTCTTTTGATGCGCCATACCACCCTGGGTTTGATGATGGTTTTCGCCGGATTGAGCGCCACCGCGTCCGCCAAAGATGCGCCCATGGAGCCCGGGCTCTGGAGCATGGACATTCACGGCACGACTCGCGTCGATCCGAACCTGAGCGTGCCGATGCAGCGCGATGTCAAGATCTGCGTCAAACCGGGGCAGAAACCGGAGAGCGTGGTGGTGCCAATGGACGGCAAGCAGTGCACACGCGAACAAGCCACCTTGGCCGATGGCGAGACGCAATGGACCTTCCACTGCGATTTGCCGCAAGCCAAGGTCACGCAGACCGGCACCTTCCGCACCGGCCCAGCAACATTCGAGTCGAAATGGAGCATCACCAGCGTCGCCCCCTCCGGCGCAACCACCCAATCAGACATGCAAGTGAATGGCAAGCGCCTGGGCAGCGATTGCGGCGACGTGAAGTAAGAACCCACGCCCCAACGTCGGAAATAAAAAACCGCCTCAAGAAATCTTGAGGCGGCTGCGTCTCCTCGGCGCGCCGAGGCCAACCCGGCCTGGCCCACTCTTCTCCAGATACCTCAGGCCACTTTGCGGTCGAAGAACTGCTCGTCTTCGGTCGAACCCTTGAGCGCGGCGGTGGAAGCCTCGTTCTCGATCGTCGTGGTGACGGCGTCGAAATAGCCGGTGCCGACCTCGCGTTGATGCTTGACCGCGGTGAAGCCCTTGGGCGCTGCGGCGAATTCGGCCTCTTGCAACTCGACGAAGGCGCTCATCTGGTTGCGGGCATAGCCGTAGGCCAAGTTGAACATCGAATAGTTCAGCGCGTGGAAACCGGCCAGGGTGATGAACTGGAACTTGTAGCCCATGGCGCCCAATTCCTTCTGGAACTTGGCGATGGTGGCATCGTCGAGGTTCTTCTTCCAGTTGAAGGACGGCGAGCAGTTGTAGGCCAGCATCTTGCCGGGGAACTTGGCATGAATGGCTTCAGCGAAGGCCTTGGCGTAGGCGAGGTCGGGCTTGCCGGTTTCGCACCACACCAGATCGGCATAGGGCGCGTAGGCCAGACCGCGGGAGATGGCCTGCTCCAGGCCGGGCTTGGTGCGGTAGAAGCCTTCGACCGTGCGCTCGCCAGTGCAGAAGGGCTTGTCGGTATCGTCAACGTCGGAAGTGATCAGGTCGGCCGCTTCGGCGTCGGTGCGCGCCACCAGCACCGTCGGCACGCCCATGACGTCGGCCGCCAGGCGCGCTGCCACGAGCTTGGCAACAGCCTCGCGAGTCGGCACCAGCACCTTGCCGCCCATGTGGCCGCATTTCTTCACCGAGGCCAACTGGTCTTCGAAGTGCACGCCGGCGGCGCCGGCCTCGATCATGGACTTCATCAGCTCGAAGGCGTTGAGCACGCCGCCGAAACCGGCTTCGGCATCGGCCACGATGGGGGCGAAATAGTCGATGAAGCCTTCGTCACCGGGCTGCTTGCCTTCCATCCACTGAATCTGATCGGCTCGGGTGAGGGTGTTGTTGATGCGCTTGACCACGCTGGGCACCGAGTTGGCCGGATACAGCGACTGGTCGGGATACATCTCGCCAGCCAGGTTGGCATCACCCGCCACTTGCCAGCCCGACAGGTAGATGGCCTGCAGGCCGGCCTTGACCTGCTGCATGGCCTGGTTGCCAGTCAAGGCGCCCAGGGCGTTGACGAACGGCATGTCGTGCATCTGCTTCCAAAGACGATCCGCACCGCGACGGGCCAGCGTATGCTCAACCATCACCGAACCGCGCAGGCGCACCACTTCCTCTGCGCCATAACCGCGCTTGATGCCCTTCCAGCGCGAGTTCTGCGCCCAGTCCTGTTCCAACGCTGCCACTTGCTGTTTGCGATCTGCCATCTTGCTTCTCCGGGTGAATGAAAATTCGATGCTTGAGCGTAGTTGACTTTTGCGGCGCAGCATAGTCTTGTGTCTTATATAAGAGATAATTTTATGTCTTTATAGATCAATGATTTAAATTCTATTTTTTGCAATACGGAACATTTTTTTGCTGAGTGAAACCCCTCAGGTCTGCGTTGCAGCAGGCTGTTTTCACATCACGATTTCCAAATTTCGCATTGTGAGAAATGCGCCCGTCCCGAAAGCCTTCGCTACCCTCGACACTCCCCTCTCAAGGAAACTTGGGGCGGCCCGGCGAGTTCTCTTTCACTTCCTCGTTCCATGACTTCCCTACCCTCTGCGGACAAACCGGGTCCGAGTCGCCCGACCGCCTTTCCCCATGAGTCGCCGCGTCACAAGGCCGAATTGTTTTGGGTGTTCAACCACCTTACCCTGCTGGGGGTCGGCGGGGTATTGCCGTTTGCTCAGCGCATTCTGGTGGAAGACAAACGCTGGTTGAGCAATGGAGAGTTCGTCGAGATGCTCAGCCTGAGCCAAGTGCTGCCAGGGCCCAACCTGATCAATCTTGCCCTGATGGTCGGGCAGCATTTCTTCGGCTGGCGTGGGGCGGCCGTGGCCCTGGCGGGCATGCTGGTCGCGCCGCTGGTGCTGATCTTCCTCGTTGCCATCGCCTACGCCCAATACGCCAGCACGCCCGCAGTGACTCATGCATTGCGGGAATGTCGGCCGTGGTGGCCGGACTGGTGATTGCCATGGCCATCAAGCTCTTTCCCGCCATTCGCCATTACCTGCCCAACTGGGGCTGGGCGGGGCTGGCGTTTGCCGGGGTGGGCCTGCTGCGTATCAACCTGCTCTGGGTCTTGGTCGTACTCGGTCCGATTGCCGTAGCACTGGCCTGGTGGCGCATTCGGAGGGCCTGATGCACACCCTCTCAGTCGCCCTGGCTTTTTTCGGCCATTTTCTACTGTGGTCTCTGCTTTCAGTGGGCGGCGCCATCGGCCTGCTGCCCGACATGCACCGCTATCTGGTGGTGGAGCAACATTGGCTCAGCGATTCGGCGTTTACCTCGGCCCTGGCGCTGGGGCAGGCTTCGCCCGGCCCCAACATGATTCTGTTTTCCGCCCTGCTCGGCTGGCAGATTCTCGGACTGCCCGGTGCCCTGCTAGCGGCCATCGGGCTGATTCTGCCGTCATCGCTCATTACCGTGGCCTATTTCCGCTACAGCCGGATTCACAAGGATCGCCACTGGGTACGCGCCATGCACGATGGCATGGCGCCCATCACCGTCGGCCTGCTGCTTTCCTCCGGCTGCCTGCTGGCGCGGCAGGAAGCCACCAGTTGGCAGCGCATCGCGCTCATGCTGCTGACCGTCGTGCTGGTCGTCCGCACGAGGCTCAACCCCTTATGGCTACTGCTCGCCGGGGCATTGTTGGGTCTGCTCGGCTTCATTTGAGGGAGAAATCACGCACATGCTCAAACGCATCAGCCCCCTGCAATCCGAGCCGGTGTATCGCGTCGACGCGCTGCGCCAGATCGAATCCGAGGCCGCGCGCACATTACCCCCGCACAGCCTCATGCAGCGCGCGGGCAGTGCCGTGGCCCGGTTGGCGCAGGCTTGCTATCCGCACGCAAGACGCGTCGTCGTGCTCGCGGGCGCGGGAAACAACGGCGGCGACGGCCTTGTGGCGGCCACGCAGTTGCACCAGGCTGGACGCGACGTGCTCGTCCTCGCCTGCGGCGCCGAGACGCTGAACGAATGGCGCTCTCGCCTGCCCGCCGACGCTGCGTGGGCCTGGGCGCAAGCGCAGACGGCTGAGGTTCGGTGCGCCCTGGACGATCACAGCACCTTGCCCGAGGCCGATCTCTACATCGACGCGCTGCTGGGCCTTGGCCTGCGGGGCCCCATGCGAGCGCAGATGGCCGAGATCATTCAAGGGCTCAACGCGCAGCGCGGCGCCCCGGTGCTCAGCGTCGATCTGCCCTCGGGGCTGGATGCCGACACCGGCGCCGCAACCGACGTCTGCGTGCGCGCCACCTTGACTCTCAGCCTGCTCGGGCTCAAACCCGGTTTGCGCACTGGGCCTGCATCAAGCTTATGCGGCACGCTGTGGCAGGACGATTTCGGCGTCGATGCGGCAACGCATCATCCGCAGGTAGCGATTGATGCCACCTGGCTCGGCGCCGATCTGATTCGCCCTCTGCTGCCGGACCTGTCACAGTCCGCCCACAAGGGGCAGCGGGGCGACGTCGCGGTGATCGGAGGTGCCGCAGGCATGACAGGCGCTGCCCTGCTCGCCGCCCGCGCGGCAGCCCAGCTCGGCGCCGGCAGAGTGTTCGTCGGCCTGCTCGATGACCAAGCCCCCGCCGTAGATCTGCTGGCGCCAGAACTGATGCTGCGCTCCCCAGCCGCGCTACTCGACGCCCAAGGTGGCCGAACCTGTCTGCTCGTCGGCCCCGGCGCCGGTTGCGACGACGCCGCCCGCACCTACTTGGCGCAGGCTCTGGCCCAACCCGTCCCCCTGGTGCTCGACGCCGACGCGCTCAATCTCCTGGCCGCGACTGATTCGCTGCAAACCCTGCTACGGCAACGCAAGCCCATCACAACCCTATTGACGCCCCACCCCCTTGAGGCGGCCCGACTGATGGGCGTCTCGGTACAGGCGATTGAGTCGGACCGTCTCACCGCTGCGCGCACCCTGGCTCAGCGCTTCGCCTGCTGGATTGTGCTCAAGGGTCACGGCACCCTCATCGTCTCGCCGCAACAAACAGCGTGGATCAATGCCACCGGCAATGGCCTATTGGCCACGGCAGGCAGCGGCGATGTGCTGGCCGGCAGCGCGGCCGCCCTGCTCGCAGCAACAGGGAAGGCTTCATCAGTGCTCGCCGCCGTCTGGCTGCACGGCCAAGCGGCTATCCACTACGCCCGCAAACACGGCCCCGGCGGACTCACCGCCGCCACACTGCCGTTGTGGATGGCGGCAAGCTGGGCCGATTTACCCTATCGTCGTCCCCGCCCTGGCATTGACGAAAATGCAGACTTTTGCTAACTTGCTCTCATGTCTATGTCTCGCATTCCTTTCGTCTCAAAGTTATCGATCAACGCTGAAGTTGCGCGTGATGTTAGTGTTCGGTCTTTCGGGGGCGGCGAGGGCGCTTGCGACGCTTTGCTACTGGGCGGTCTACTACTGGCTTTGCCATCGAATGCCGCGCGCGACTGATTGACGTTTTCATCTCGTTTTTCTAAATCCCAAGCGCCCGCGGCTTAAGCCACCGGGCGCTTTTCTTTTATATGCGCTTGCCATGACGATTTTCTGCACCGATCTGAGACGACTACCCACCGGCGGTCGGGTCCTGCACCCGCGACAGCCCGACCGCCCCATCGTCGCACCCTCTATGCCCTGCGCAACCCCATTCGCTTTCTGGAGATGACCTCATGTTGAAGCAACCGAACACCAAATACCGCGCCTTTCCTCAGATCGATCTGAAAAACCGCACCTGGCCCGATCGGGTCATCACCCAGCCGCCGATCTGGATGAGCACTGATCTGCGCGACGGCAATCAGGCGCTGTTCGAACCCATGGATGCACAGCGCAAGATGCGCATGTTCAAAATGCTGTGCGCCGTTGGCGTCAAGCAGATCGAAGTGGCCTTTCCGTCTGCCTCGCAAACCGATTTCGATTTTGTGCGCGAACTCATCGAGGGCGGTCACATTCCCGACGATGTCACCATCGAAGTGCTGACCCAAGCGCGCGAAGATCTCATCCGCCGCACCTTCGACTCACTGCGGGGCGCCAAGCGGGCGATCGTGCATGTTTACAACGCCACGGCCCCAAATTTCCGACGCATCGTGTTCAACGTCGACGAAGCGGGCTGCACGCAGATCGCGGTGAATGCGGCCAAACTCATCAAGCAGATCGCTGCCGAGCACCCGGAAACCCAATGGACCTTCCAGTACAGCCCCGAGGTGTTCAGCGGCACCGAGCTTCCCTTTGCCGTCTCGGTGTGTAACGCCGTGACCGAAGTCTGGCAGCCCACGCCGGAAAACAAGATCATTTTCAACTTGCCGGCCACGGTCGAGATGAGCACCCCCAACATCTATGCCGACCAGATCGAATGGATGCACCGCCATCTCGACAAGCGTGACAGCATCATCCTGTCGCTGCATCCGCACAATGATCGGGGCTGCGCCGTCGCGGCTGCAGAGCTCGGCGTGATGGCCGGTGCCGACCGCGTGGAAGGCTGCCTGTTCGGCAATGGCGAACGCACCGGTAATGTCGATCTGGTCACCCTTGCGCTCAACCTCTATTCACAAGGCGTGAACCCGGGGCTGGATTTTTCGAACATCAACGCCGTGGCGCGCACCGTGGAGGAATGCACACAGTTGCCCGTGCATCCTCGCCACCCCTATGCAGGTGATCTGGTGTTTACCGCTTTCTCCGGCTCACATCAGGACGCCATCAAAAAAGGTCTGGCCGCACAACGTCAAGATGCCCTGTGGGAAGTGCCGTATCTCCCCGTCGATCCGGCCGATCTCGGCCGCGCCTACGATTCGGTCATCCGCGTCAACAGCCAGTCCGGCAAGGGCGGCATTGCCTATCTGCTCGAAGCCACCTACGGTCTGGTCATGCCCCGCCGTTTGCAGGTCGAGTTCAGCGGCGTGGTGCAGAAACACACTGACGCCACTGGCGCTGAAGTCACCGCACAACAACTCTGGCAGATGTTCAATGAAGAGTATGTGCAGATTGGGCAGCCGCTGCATCTGCACAGCTACCACCTCAGCGACCACGGCGAGCGCCAGGGCGTTCGCCTCGAAATCGAAGTGGATGGCAAACGTCTGAGTCTCACAGGCGAAGGCAACGGCCCCATCGACGCGGCCATCCATGCCCTGCGCCTGCCACTGGCCGTGCACAGCTATGAAGAGCGCGCACTCGGCCTTGGCGCGGATGCCAAAGCCTCGGCCGTCGTCGAAATGGCCATCGCAGGAACGGCCACCAGCACCTACGGAGTGGGCATGGACGCCAACATCGTCACCGCCTCCGTGCGCGCGTTGATCTCCGGCGCCAACCGCCTGCTGCAGCGCCTGCCAGAAGCCGAGGCGCGGCAGCATCTGGAATCCCTGCAAGCCCCATTGCGTGCTGTAGCTTGAACCCTTACTAGGGAATGCGCACCAAAAGAAAAAGCCCGCTAAGGCGGGCTTTTTTATTGCTTTTCCGTCAATGATCAGATCTGACGACTGGTCATTTACTTAGTAATTTTGGTCGGGGCGAGAGGATTCGAACCTCCGACCCCCTGCACCCCATTCCGATATGCAGTAGGCTGGAACCCGCATGAAAGCTTGCTCTGCATGAATTATTTACCTCATTTGGGGGAATCTAGGGGGAATTGATGGCCTACTTCGAGCAACGTAAAAACGGTTGGCGCGCACAAATCAGGCAGCGCGGTATGCCGTCCATTTCGCGCACCTTTGATCTGAAAGCCGATGCCGAAGCCTGGGCTCGCGAGGTCGAGCGCGAAGTCCAACGCGGCAATCGTGCCGTGCTACGCGACGACGCAGGGAAGATCACCATCGATCAGGTTGTGGCCCTCTACACAAAGCATGTGTTGCCGATGAAAAAGGATCATAGTGCTGCGTCGAACCTGCGCGTGGTACATGAGCGGTTCGGCGCGTCATTCCTGAGCGCCGTGCGAAGTGTCGATGTGGCGGCGTGGCGCAATGAGCTCGTCGAGGCAGGTTACGCGGCGCAGTCCGTTATCCATCGGCTTGCAGCCCTCTCGAACCTGTTCACTTATGCCGAGCAGGAAATGTCCATTACCTTGCCTGCGGGCAACCCGGTGCGCGCGATTCGCAAGCCGATAAAGCCGAAGGGCCGTGATCGTCGGCTGCGGCCCGGTGAACTCGATGCATTGCGGCGAGGCGCGGCTGCCGCGCGGTCGCAAGTGGTGGGCCTGCCGCAGATCATCACGCTGGCCGTCGAGACCAGCATGCGCCTGGGTGAACTGCTAGGTCTGGAATGGTCGCGCATCGATCTGGCGCGACGCACCGCGCATCTGGTGGACACCAAGAATGGTGAAAGCCGAACCGTGGCACTGTCCAGCGCCGCCCTGGACGCCCTGCGCACCCTGCCCCGCCGCATCGATGGCCGGGTGTTCGGTTGGCAGAACAAGGACAGTTTCGAGAAGGCATGGACGCGTTGCAAGGTGCGTGCGCTGGCGGCGTATCAAACTGACTGCACGGCATCCAACTCCAAGCCCGACCCCACATTCCTGATCGACCTACGCTTCCATGACTTACGCCACGAAGCCACGTCGCGTTTGTTCGAGAAAGGTCTTGGCGTCATGGAAGTAGCCTCCATGACCGGCCACAAGTCACTCGCCATGCTCAAGCGCTACACCCACATCGAGGCGGAGAAGTTGGCGCAGAAGCTAGGGTAAGCAAGCACTCAAACGGCCCACATAACTGCGCGCGGTTCATCCCCGCGTGAGCGGGGAACACATCAACTCGTGCGTATTCCAGCGCAAACCCGCCAGCCATCCTGATCCAAAGCCGCCACCGGCGCTGACATGTCGAAACCCCTTATGCGGCTGACCTGGACGCGGCGGCTGACGGGGGGCAGGTCACCTATATGAACGTCTCCCGTTTGTGCATGTCTTCTTGTGCGTCGACGGACAGGATGGACTGCAGCTTTATATCCGGGCTTGTTGCAGCCTGCGTGGCTGCAGCCCTCGATGAAATCCGTACGTCAATTTTCGTCGCCCTTGTCTGTTCGCCGAGGACATCACGGACAAGAAGGGCAAGATGAGAAAGCGCTATCGGCTCGATTGGGTCAGAACGCCCTTCGAGAGGCTTGCCAGCCTGCCGGACGCGCCTGCCTTCCTGCGACCGGGCGTCACGCTCGATGCCTTGCGCAAAACCGCCACGGCGATGTCGGACAGGCGCGAGCGGCGCCGGTCCAGCTCGTCCTGGAGCATGGCCGCGAAGGTTTCCAGGAAGGGCTGCTGGGCGGCCTGGGCCTGCATCACACGGGTCGACAGGGTCTCTGCAATGCCGGACAGGCGCAACTCGCGCAGGGCGCGTTCGATCTCGATCCTGTTCATGGCTGAGTGCCCTCAAGGGATTGGGTGGCGGCGTGGGCAAAGAGATCGCCATACTCGTCGGCGCTGCGAATGAGCGCGTGTTGCTGGGTCAACGTTGAAGGCGACGCCGACGGTTTCGGGGTGTCGGCCTCCAGGGCAGCCAAGGCATCGGCCACGAGCCGTTCGGTCAGCGCCTTGACGTGGCGGTAGCTGTGCACACCTTGCTCCATGGCCGCCTCGCAGGCCGCGTCGATAAACAGGTGTGGATAGCGCCGCGCCAGGTTGACGATGCCCCAGAGCTTGCGCTGGCCCACCCGGCCTTCGATGGTGCGGGTCCACAGATCCTGGTAGATGGCGGTGGCGTTGCGGCCCAGGCGCAACTGGGCGTCGATGAAAGCGCGGTGGGGTTCGCACCTGGAGATGCCCAACGGTGTTGCAACCGGCGCCAGGGTCGGTGGCCACCCAAGTTCGACACCGCTCCGCCGATTTTCCCCGCTCCAAGGCGCAAGAAGCTCATTGTTGACAGGGGTTTGGCACATCGAGAGCGCGTGGTCCAGACGACATTTGTAGTGGCACGTTTAATGAGTGATGTAGTTCCTTGTTTCTCGCTGTTGCGCTACACTTGCGCCATGTTTCTCAAGCTCACGAAGTCTGGCGGCCGGCATTACGCGCAGCTCGTCGCGTCCTTCCGCAACGAGGCCGGCCAGCCGCGCCAGCGCACCATCTGCACGCTGGGCCGGCTGGAGCCCGGCGGTGATGTCGACAAGCTGATCGCCTCGTTGCAGCGGGCGCGGGGCCTGGACGCCGCCCCCGCCGGCAACCCGCTCGACGGCCTGCGTTTTGAGGGCAGCCGCTGTGCCGGCGATGTGTGGGCGCTGTGGCAACTGTGGCGCACCCTGGGCTTCGATGGCCTGGCCACCGCCTGGCGTGGCTCGCGGGTCGAGGTCGATGTGCTGGGGTGCCTGCGCGCCATGGTCTTCAACCGCCTGTGCGACACCGGCAGCAAGCTCGGCGTGCTGCGCTGGCTGGAGACGGTGGCGTTGCCGCTGGACTTCGGGTTCGCCGACGGGCCGCCGCAGCACCAGCACCTGCTGCGCGCCATGGACGTCATCGACGAACACAGCGATGCGCTTGGCGCACGACTGGCCACGCTCATGCGCCCCCTGATCGACGAAGACTTGTCAGTGGTGTTCTACGACCTCACCACCGTCGAGGTCGCCGGCGAGGCGGTGGTGGCTGACGACGTGCGCGCCTACGGGATGAGCAAGTCAGGGATGGTGGCGCGGCAGTTCATGCTGTCGCTGGTGCAGACCGCTGAAGGCCTGCCGATCGCCCATGAGGTGCACCCGGGCAACATCGCCGAGGCCAAGACACTGCTGCCGATGATCAAGTCGCTGCTGGCGCGCTACCCGCTCAAGCGTGTGGTGCTGGTGGCCGACCGTGGGCTGCTGAGCGTGAACAACCTCGACGAGTTGGCCACGCTGCAGGCCACGCTGGCCGGCGAGGGGCGCGCCGTGAGCCTGGAGTACGTGCTGGCGGTGCCGACAGCACGCTATGGGGACTTCGCCGAGGCGCTGCGCACCTCGGCCAGCAGCCAGCCTGCCGACCAGCCGTGGGTGGCCGAGAGCACTTGGCAGTCATCCAGCAAGTCGTCGTCCAAGTCGACGTCACCATCAGCGCCCATCCAGCGCCGACTGGTCATCGCCCACGACCCCGAGGTGGCCCGGCGGCGCACCCAGGCGCGCAACAAGGCGATCACGGAGCTGCTGGCCCTGGGTGAGCAGTGGGGCGGCAAGCTCGATGCGCAGGACGCTGGCGCAAGCCGCCGCGGCCGCCCGCTGTCGGACTCGGGTGCGAAGGCGCGCTTCTATCACGCGGCCCAGGACGCGAGCCTGGCCCACCTGATCAAGGTCGATCTGCAGGCCGAGGCCTTCAGCTTCCACGTCGACGAGGACAAGCAGCGCGACCTTGAACTGCTCGACGGCAAGCTGCTGCTGGTGACCAACACCGACGCGCCAGCGGTCGAGGTGGTGCAGCGCTACAAGAGCCTGGCCGACATCGAGCGAGGCTTCCGGGTGCTGAAGTCCGACATCGAGATCGGTCCGGTGTACCACCGGCTGCCAAAGCGCATTCGCGCGCACGCGCTGGTGTGCTTCATGGCGCTGATCCTGTACCGGGTGATGCGCATGCGGCTAAAGGCCAACGACCACGATGAGTCACCGATCCGCCTGCTGCAGCAACTGCAGCGCATCCATCAGCAGACCGTGCGCACCGCCGACGGGCAAGCTCTGCACGGGCTGACCGAAATGACGCCGACGCAAAAGTCGCTGTTCTCCGTTCTCCAACTGCCAATGCCGACGCCTGCCGCACTCTCCAAGCCCGTTTTGTAGTCTGCGCCTTTGACCATCGTCCTCGTCAAATCAATGACTTACGCTCTTGAAGTGTCGAACTCGGGTGGCCAGGGTGGCGCAGTTTGGCTGGGGGAGTCGGTGGCCACCCCGGGGCAGTTTGCTGAGTCGGCGGCAAAGCGCTGCTGATACGCGCGGATGGTGTGGCGCGAGATGCCGGTGATGCGCTCGATCTCGCGCTGCGTGGCGCCGCCCTTGAGCAGCGTCCGTGGTTTGTAGATGTGGCTTCAAGACGTTCAACCTCGGGCTCCCTCGGAATCAGGGAGCAGAAAGTAACGTCCTACCTGTCGGGCCTCGCGGCGCCCGACGCACCTTGCTCAATGCGTCAGATCACCGCGGCCAGGGTGGAGCAGTTTGGGTGGCCGCCGGGGGGATAAGTGGCAAAAAGCCGCGACTTATTTATCGCGCTCCCCTTCGCCCACAAACTCCACAGGCCACCTCGGTTTTGATCGGCCATTCGCAAGTCAAAACCAATCGTTCAGACTCATACCGCTATTGGAATTGACTACGGTTTGCGCACGAGAATATCCACCGCGAAGATACCCAGCACAGCCCCAGAAAGCCAGCGTTGGGCGCGCATGACGGAAGGGTGCTTGGCGAGGTAACTGCTGAACGTCGAAGCAGTCAGGACAATCATGCCATTGACGGTAACTGAGATGACGATCTGGATGATCCCCAGTTGGATGAATTGTTGAATAGTCGATCCAGCTGAAGGATCGATAAACTGAGGGATCAACGCCGAATACATCAACGCGATCTTTGGGTTTAGCAAGTTCGTCACCAGACCCATGGTGAATAGGCGCCGAGGCGAGTGAGGCGACAGCTCTCGCGCCTCGAAAGGAGAAACACCTTTGGGCTTGAGCATGTTCCAAGCTAGGTAGCCGAGATAGAAGGCGCCCGCGATCCTGACGATGTCGTAGGCAATCGGTACTGCTTTAAACAAAGCGGCTAGTCCCAGCCCTGATGCCAGCAGATAGCACAAGAAGCCCAGGGTCACACCCGCCAGGGAAATCATCCCCGCCAGTCGCCCCTGGGAAATCGCCCGCGATGTCAGATAGACCATGTTCGGTCCGGGTGTCAGCACCATGCCCAAAGCGATGATGGCCATACCGGCCAGGTTTTCCAGGGGTATCATCAACGCTCTCCTTCGTTCACAGGTGAATGGGCCACCGGGGGCGCTTCGCGCCAACCGAGACTTCCGCGGAACAGCGCATGCTGGGCACGCTGCGCCACCGGACGAACCACAATTTCATCGACATTGACATGGGCCGGCAACTCGGCAACCGTTGCCACAACCTGGGCGATATCCTCCGCACTCAAAGGCCGGTCGACGTTCTCATACACGGCCTTGGCTCTTTCAGCATCGCCACAAAAACGGTTCAGGGAAAACTCCGGCGTATGAACCATGCCGGGCAGCACTTCGGTGATGCGTACCGGTACACCTTTCATCTCTAGTCGCAAGGACTGGGTGAGTGCCCGCTGGGCGCTCTTGGCCGCGCAGTACCCACCACCACCTTCGTATCCACCCAGCGCAGCCGTAGAGGTGATGTTGATGATGCAGCCCTGGGACGCGATCAGTCGCGGCAGCAGCAGCTGTGTCATGCGCAGGGTGCCCAGCACGTTTGTGTTGAACATACTTGTCCAATCATCGGCATTGGCTTGGCGCACTGCATCCAGGCCAAGTGCGCCACCCGCGCAGTTCACCAGCAAATCGCAGTGGGTCACTAGCCCAATTTCGACTTCCTGGGCCTTGGTTACATCCAGTATGATGGCGTGCCCATTTATTTCACGTGCGATGTTCTCCAGCCGCTCCCGCCTGCGCGCCATAAGGAATACCTTCCAGCCACTGCGGGCCAGTAATCGGGCGCAGCCTTCGCCAATACCACTGCTCGCTCCTGTAATAACTGCTGTTTTCAAGATTGAACTCCCCCTGATTCAGGTTTTGACAATTGCTCGAAGACCGTTCTAACGCTCCGCTCCAGCGCCGTGCGCTGGAAGCTGCGCAAGCGAAGACGGGTCTTCGAACCTTCATAGACACCACTAGCGGAATGCTCCACGCTCTGTGGCTGGGACCAATACAGGGACTCTAGGTTGTCTCGCAGAGCACTGCTGCGCCGCGCAATCACCCACGCGCCACGCTCACTCAGCAGTGGCCGACCATTGCGGCTGAGGTTGCGTGCCAAGTCTCTGTAGTGGGTGGACGCACCAGTCTGCAATTCCCATGCGATTCCTATCAAATCGATGCCTCTGATTTCTCGCCAGATAAACGGGATCTCGGCACCACCCACCCGAGCACCAATTTCCAGGAACAGCAACTCATTACCTCTATCAAACAGTTCGAGGTGGAACACGATCTCTCGATGCGGCGCAAAAACCTCTAGCAATTGCGCAACTCTGTTGGTGATTCGTCGTTCGTGATCCCCTTCCTCCAGCTCAATGCTGGCCAAGGGGCTCTCCGGGCCAAAATCGGCACAACTATTCACGTATCTAGATACTGTGGCGACAACGATATGTTGACCATCCCACCAGCCATCGACATGCAAGATGGGGGCCGCGCAATAAACTTGAACCATCATAGGTTCAGCATGAGTGGCCTCTAGTTTCTGCACATCCCCAAGATTACGGAGGATCTTCACTCCTCTACTTGCCGTGCCATACCGGGGCTTGAGAACTAGGGGATAGCCATGCTTTGTCGCCAACTGCTCGACGAGTTCCTGCGATTGCACTCTCACGGCAGGTAGGACGCCGATTGCTGTCTGTTGCTCGGCGATTTCGAGCATTTTTAGTTTGTCGCGGAATCGCTCGGTCCAGGCGACATGATCACCTGGTACCCCCCAACGCTCGCGAATTGAGGCTGCATTGAGTAAATCGCCCTCATTGAGAGCCACCACCAACGCGGGCACTCCGTGCTGGGTGACAAATTGCTCAGCCTCTTTCCTGACCGCGATAGCATCGTCTAACGATGGCAAGCTTGTCCAGGATGCCAAACGTTCAGTTGGCAGCGAGGCAACGGATTCGGACGTGCAGATCGCCCGAATTTTCATGTCCGCTGGTAATTCGTACCGGTCATAGAGCGCCTGATTACCAACCCAGCGGTGCAAGCAAAGCACATAGCTCATGGCTTGGGATCTACAATGAAACGCACGGCCTCTACCAGTTTATCGGTGATAGCGACGGCGTCTTCACGAGAAGAACCTGTTGCCAAAGCGTAGCCAGAGACACAGTCAGCGACAGTATCGAGCGGGGGAATATGGTCACCTTCGTGCTTTTGGACGACGACAGCGAGCGGCGCATTGCCCAGCTCAAAGATAAACGGAAGGAACACCAAAGGAATCTCCCCGACTTTAGTGTAGCGAACTTCAACGCCAGGCGGCAGATCCAACTCCACTTTCTTAACTGTTCCGGACGTTGGTACAAAAAACTGAATCGCTGCTCCAGCCTGAGGTTCTGGTGAAACATCAGGCAACTTATCTATACCGAGCGGAACAGTGAGGAACATTCGATTCAGATTTAGGCCAAACGCTCGCTTGACGAGTTCTGGGGCACCCGAGCCCGCCAGACGGGCATGGGACTCAAGTACACGCGGACCCTTTGGGGTCAGCACGAATTCACTGTGGGAGGGTCCCTCCTGAAGCTCAACGGCATCAAGTAGACGGCAAGTCAATGCGCGCAGCTCCCTTAGCCAAGGCTTCGCTGCGGTACTTGGCGTGCTGACCTCCCATTCAACGTATTTGTCGTTCATGCGGTACTCGGAGTAGCCGATTGGTAGATGTCGGCCCGCAAAAGAGAAGGAGTCGACGCTAACAACAGGCCCATCCAGATACTCCTCGATGATGATCTTGGTAACGTTCGCTTTTTCCAGAGCCAGCATAGCTACCAATACGGAAGCCTCATCCTCGCAGGGATGAATATGTAAGCTGGCGACACCGTCAGCAGGTTTGAGTACCGAACGTCCGTACTGGGCGACAAAATCAATCGCGTCTTGTTTGCCTGTGATACTCCTATAGGCGACTGGACTCAGGTTATGCCGAACCAGCAGGTCACGCATGGCCACCTTGTCTTTCAAAAGGTGAGCTGTTTTGTAGGAAACACCAGTGAGACCAAAATGGTCTACGACTTTTCCCGTAGATTCGCCGGCTGCCTCCGTCGTCGTCATGATGCGGTCAAAAGAACGTTGGCGGTGGAGTGGTTCGAGTACCTTGATGATCGCATCAGCATCGGTGATACTGGCATGTACCACCTGTTCGCAGTGAGCGACAATTTCCTGCTCGTAGGCACCGACTTCGTGAACCAGTACGACATCGATACCCAGTTCCTTGGCCCCATGAATGGGTGAGGGGCGGCCACCGACGACTGCAATACGCTTGTTCATGTGTAGACTTCTATGTTGTTAACCGTTTGAATTTATGAAAGAAGCGGGAGTCAGCTCGCGTAGACCCTGCGAAGCCAGCGAGCCTTACCCTCAGGAAGCGGTTTGAATGCCCTTCGTCGGTGCAGCACCTGCGTATTTTTGAAGATGAAGAAGTCCCCCGGTCGCAGCACGATTTGCTCACCTTGCGTGCCTTTCAGGCACCGGCGCAGGATGCTCAGTGCTTCTGCACTTAGCGGATCGACCGCTTCCACGACGCCTTCGTCGAAACGCATCCGATTTACAAGACCATCATGCTCGAGGATTGGAAAAATCCGCTTTTGTCCCTCGAACCCCTCGTTGGAAGCCGGGGCCCCGAAGGCATAGGCAGGCCTACTCAACTCTGTTATCACCCAATCAGGCAACTGCTCGAGAATTTGATCCACACAGACGACGTCAGTCGAGGCGCCTTCATGGTTGCGTACTGCGACGAAGGCCAGGAAATTCGGGACACGAACTTCGACATCGCAGGCTTGGCCCGCGAACGGCCAGTTGGGGTTGTCGGTGTGCCAGGAAAAATCGACATCCGCCCCCCAGGAACTGGTGATGCCTGACGCCTCGGGCACAGGCAGCACATTCCTGACCAATTTGCCGTGGTTCTCGTACTCGACGGCATACGGACGGATGCCCATCAGGCGTAGCATGCCAAAATGCAGAAGATCGAAATCTAGGACGCACTGGTTGTCAGGCAGGAACCCATCCCGTGGTGTAGAGACGTCCGTGGACAGCGCAATACCACGCAGCAAAAGAGTCTTGTGGCAGCTGCGGGTGAAATCACGGACAGCCTTAATAGCATCATGGCTAAGCACAGAATTGAGCCAGTCGGCACCAACCTGACCGACGCTGTCAGCAGCATGCGATCTGTTGGCCAGCCGGGCACGGAAATCCTCCAAGTATGCCGAGGGGTGTGAATGTTCCACTAGAACGACCTTGAGATCTTTTGTGAGATCTTTTGTCTCATGAGCATCGCAAAGCATGATGCTCATGATTTTCGCCTCAGATATGAGTTCATTTTGGGATCTGGTCGATGGGCAAAGGCAGCACTTCGCCTGAGGAATATCCCTAGCGGCAGAATCAGATAGAGAAACAGGAAATCCAATGTTGCAACTCCTCAAATGAATGAAATGATCAGTCCAATGGCACGCACTCGCGCCAGTCCACAGATTCCTTGAAAGGAGGCTGCTCCGATTTGTCCAGGTAGAAATCGCCAATCGCCAGCACGTCCATATTGGTACGCATGAAGCAGCGATATGCCTCGAACGGCGTGTTGACGATGGGTTCGCCACGGACATTGAATGAAGTGTTAACCAGCACAGGACATCCCGAGCGCTGATAAAATCGTTCGAGCAATGTGCGGAACCGTGGATTGCGCTCCCGATCCACAGTCTGGACCCGTGCCGAAAAATCCACATGGGTGATAGCTGGCAGCTTGCTGCGAGTCACATTGAGCAAGTCGATCCCGGTTAGTAACGATTGTTCTTGCGTTATCGCCTTGCGAATGGCCTCGGCCACCGGCGAGACTGCCAGCATGTACGGGCTTTCCTCGACGATATTGAAGTAATCGACGGCCTTCTCTGCCAGAACCACGGGCGCGAACGGACGGAACGACTCGCGAAATTTGATGCGCAGGTTCATGGTCGACTGGGTGTCGGCACGACGCGGGTCGCCGAGGATGGACCTGTTGCCTAACGAGCGGGGACCGAACTCCATGCGCCCTTGGAACCATCCGATTACAGCGCCGTCCTCGATGCGCACGATCACCTTCTCATCCAGATCGCTTTGCGACAGTCTGTGGTAGACAGCACCGCAATCGTCCAGGGCGGCCTTGATCTGCTCCTCGCGATACTCAGGGCCGAGCAGGGATCCGCTCATGCCATCAGTGGAGACCGAGGGAAGCTCACGGGTCATCACTCCACGATGTCTGCGGTCGGAAAGTATCGCGGCACCCAACGATCCCCCCGCATCCCCCGCAGCCGGTTGAACCCACAGCCGATCGAAGATCCTTTCGCGAGAAATCACACCGTTGGCCACGCAGTTCAGGGCGACACCTCCAGCCATGCACAGCGAGCGCTCCCCGGTGAGATCAGCGGCGGTTTTGGCCAAGCGCGATACCACTATTTCGGTGACTTTCTGGATCGATGCCGCCAGGTTGAACTCCCGGTCGGTCAGCGGCGCTTCGGGCAAGCGCCGGGAGCCACCGAACAGATTTTCGAATGCTTCCCCCGTCATCGTCTCGCCATTAATGAACTCGAACTTGGTCCAGTCGAGCCTGAAACTGCCATCTGCCTTGACGTCGATCAATTCAGATAGAATTTTGTCGACATAGATTGGCTTCCCATATGGCGCGAGTCCCATGAGTTTGTATTCGCCCGAATCCACCTTGAAGCCGCAGAAATAGGTGAATGCGGAGTACAACAAGCCCAGCGAATGGGGGAAGGACAACTCCGCGACGAGCTTGATTCCTTCTGGCCTGCCGTGCCAGATGCTGGTTGTGGCCCATTCGCCAACGCTGTCGGTGCACAGGATCGCCGCACCTTCAAACGGGCTCGGGAAAAACGCCGATGCCGCGTGCGAATCGTGGTGGCCATGTACTTCGATCTTTCGGTTGTTACGGTCCCCCATCGTTTTGAGGTGCCGGGCAACTTCACGGTACATCCGCCGCTTGGTCGACAGCCACTCACCCAGCACTGGCGCATAGTTTTGCGCAGCGCCAAGACCTGCCACCGCTACTGTAGAAAGCACTCGCCGGAATTTGAGCGCAGGATCCTCGTAGTATGCGACATGGTCGACATCGGACAGTTTGATGCCCGAATGCCGTAGAATATAGGAGATCGCCTGCTGAGGAAAATCTGGGTCATGCCTGATCCGGCTGAAGCGCTCCTCTTGGGCGGCAGCGATGATCCTGCCATCCACGACCAACGTCGCCGCGCTGTCATGGTAAAAGGCTGAGATACCAAGCGTGCAAGTCATAACAGCGATTCCACTTTCTCACGGATTTTGTCAAGCATTGTTTGCCCCTTAGGTAGATTCAGAGCAGCGAATCCGTTACGAACTCGTACCCATACTGCAGCGCTATCACTGCGAGGAAATGTCGATAGGTAGGCATCTAGGCTTGCAGCAGCCCACGCTGTGTGCCCGGAAGAGATGTTGTCAATGGAGTTATGCAAGTCGACGAACATCGTGGGGTAGCCATAAGCGACCAATGCCTTGTGAGTTCGCCTGTAGCCCCCACCAACGCCAGATAATTCCATTGCCAAGTTCAGGCCGAGAATTTCAGCGCAATAGGTCAGGGGATAACGCCCAATCGCCAGCCAGAACACCGGCAGTTCGAAATCCTTGTCGCTGAAGCAGGATGCATTGGCGTATCCGGAATCAACCGTGGCGGGTAGGTCGCCATGAAGCGCCCTGAGCAGGTTGCGGTAGATGGCAGGATGATTTTGTGTCTCGATGCCGTTGCCCAGCTCATCAAAGAATGTTTCGAATAGCCTGCAACCGTACCCCGAGCAGGCCACGGCCGGATGCGCGAATCCCGCCAGCCAGGCACCGTCGATCATCGTTAGCGGCGCCAGGGAAAGGACGTCTGCGACCACGCCCTCTCTCGAGGGTAAGTCATCCTCCTGCTCGATCGCCTTGTTGGAGGCTTCGTGCTGGCACTGTAACCACTGACGCAGGACACCAGGTACCCACTCCTCCGGTAGCGGGCAATTCCCCTTGGCAACGTTGCGCGCGGCCCGTGCGAGCCAGCGCACCACGTATTGCCTCGCGTAGATTTCCTCGGCAGGCGTAAGCTCCTCGTGCAAAAGACGCGGGTAGGCCTGACGCGCGCCGATGCTCGGCACCAGGGTTTGCGCCTCAACGCCATCTTCGATTGATCCGGCGGCCCCGGCGAACGCATCATCATCTTTCCACATGTGATGGGCTGCCGGATGCAGCGGCGCATCGGCGTAGGGTAGGCCTAAGATCCAGCGATGGAGGACGGTGATGTCATCACGGTTGAAAATGCGGAACATTTTCCCCCGAGGCGAGATCAAGCTGGTCAGCAGCAGGCTCAACTCGGGTTTCCCCGCCCGCACGTAGGCACTGGCAGCAAGGTGATCGAGGAACGGCAGCGCCCCATCATCTTTAAGCAAAGACTGCATTGGCACGCCATTCAACCGGATTTTCTCGTGATACTGGCATGCGTCCAGTCGACGGCGGCTGACCAAATGCTGGGCCGCTTCCCTGGGATCGACCCAGCGCTCAAGCACAGCGAGCATGGCTTGGCTCATCGCCTCAGTCTGCCGCCGCGCCCAGTGATAACCCTGGCGCACGGCCGTGTACTTGACCTCAGCCGCATCGCCTAAAAATTCCCGCACCGCTATCTGGGCGAGTTCGAGCAAATCGGTGGAGTTGCCACTGGGATCGCGCCCCAGGTCCAGATACTGCATGGCGGGCCAATCGTCGTTCGCGACAAACTCTAGAGGTGGCAACAGGCCGCACTGTCTCAGGTACAGGTTAACGCCAAGAATCTCTCCCGTAAGAGATTCCGGGAAATGACCAAGCACCACCAAGGGCGCGGCAAAATTGAAGGCACCGTCCGATATCCGCAGATCGTCCCCGGTATGCAAGAGATCCTCCCCAGCATCGGCTAGGCTATGCTGGCGCAGCAACTCTTGGTAGCGGCAAATACGGCTAGCTCCCGGCTGGCCGACACCGAGATCGGCAGCGTGGATCCTGAGCGTGGCCATGGCGTAGCGGCTTTCGTTGTTCCAACTTCCGCACACGGAGTGAATCAGGTGCTGACTGCCAATCAGAAAGGGTGCCGATTCCAACGCTGCCTTTGAGCGCAGGGCAAGGGCATTTAGCTCATTAGTCTCAATCGCGATCAAGGCGGCCAACCTAAGAAAGCCTTCACGCAAGGGTTGAATACGTTCGTGAGCCACGCTGACCAGTGCAGCCAATGTTGACGGGCAGGCAAAGTCAGCTTCCACCAAGTCAGCCGGGAGCACCGAGGTGATACGGGCTCGGACGGCTGCAGGCGCGAAAATCCGCCTAACCTCTTCCCTCGCCTGGGCTCCCAGGAAGTTGGAAAATATTTGCCGATTAGTATTCATTAGTACATCGGATAGATGGACGAGTTATTTTTTTTCTTGGCTTTCTTCTTTTTCGTGAACAGCGAACCAAGTACCTTGAGGATTCGATTAAACATATAAATTCTCCAGTGTTTATCTTATAAGTTCTGATGGATGGCGCGTGCCACGACATCGTTGCCAAGATCGGTGAAATGAGCGCGATCCACGAAAAGCCATTCTCCGGTCGGACGCTGTCGCAAGTCACTGACTAAATTACCGAAACGAATATTTAATGAATGACAGCCAGTGCTCAATTTGTCGGCATATCGTTCTGCAACGGAATATTCAGATATATCACCGTACAAGTGCTGCCAAGTACCGAGTCTTGAAATCTGATCCAATTCCTTGAACAAGGTCTGCTCTTCCGCACAAGGTTTTCGAACCCAGGTTGCCAATGGCTGCAACACAAAAGAAAGTTCTGCGCCCAGTGAAGTCGCCAGTTGTTTCCACGTTGCTAGGCGACGCAGGGTCTCTTCAAAGGCGCGATCAATGGTTTGCTCAACGGGGGGTACCGTAGTTGTTTCTGCCGGCCATTTCGGCAACTTCGCAGGTGACAGTTGGGCACCATTATCCTCAGCGATTTCATCGAATTTTTCGTAATATTCTCCACAGAAATAGAATGGCGGAAGTTCACCCCGAATGAATTCTGGAAGCCGTGCCATAACCAGGGTATTGAAGCCGCCCATTACCACGATTTGCTTGACATTGGGCAAGCGGTGGGAATGAAGCATGAACAGCATCAATTCCTGCACGGCATTGAAGCAGTGCCCCGCGAAATTTAGCCACGGAGTACCATCAGGATCCGTTGCAGACAGGCGGCTGACCACTGATGTTGCATCGCTAGATGCGCCATAGCCCAGAGCGGGTGAGGCTCCAATCAGTAGATTCACAGACTTGGGCTCGGAAACGTCCAGTGTTCCGACGCTTAGCGCATTACCTTTGGCATCATGCGCGAAACGAAAGCCTAGCTGGTCGGTATTGATCGCCGCAGAATGGAAATCGGCAGCATTGAAGCTCATAACATATGGAAGATACTGGGATTTCCCACGACCAGCGAAACGATCATAGTCCAGCATCTGTGGGGTCAGCGCGACACGCGCTAGGCTGGGGTCGTCGAGTGTGACTCGCTTTCGAGTTCTAAACATCATCAGACAAATTCCTACTTTTGAAAACACAATCGAGAAAAGAAATCAGAATTTGTTTTATTCTTAGAATTTGATATGGTTCCATAATGGCGCGTTAAGCCATAATCTAGGGGCAACTATTTACGCGCACAAAACCCAGCAGGCAAAAATCGGATGCCCATCAATAATCATAGGTGGCCCCGCGCGGTGTGCTTGAAAGCCAGCTCTCCGCAGCAATCTTTCCACCCCGATATTCGTCACCATAATCAGCCGCTTGGCACCTTGCTCAGCGGCGCAAGCAATCGACGCGCACATCAATTCAATAGCCGCTTCTGAGGACATCTTTCCCAGCGCAGAGGTGGCCTCGCTGTTGAAATCTGTGGCCGCAAATCGCGACAACTCCCAGACATCGGGGGATGCAGGCGGGGCGAGGCCGCTCAACAACTGCGGGAACACCTCGCCCAGAAGATAGGGTCGGGTGGTGGGCAGTAACCGAGCACAGCCACAGACATGCCCCTGATCATCTCGGCCGACAACATAGACGGTATCCGGGCGATCGAACTGGTCGGCTTCAATGCCCTCCTGAGAGGGCACGTCCCAGCCGAGCTTCTCTACAAACACCCGATGGCGATAGCGCCCGACGCTGGCGTGCAAGCCCTGTTGAAGCTGCGCCGGGGATCCTGACACGATCTGCATACCACCTCCAATTGGCATCGATACTTGGAGGATGTATTCAACCTGCGCCAACACGCACGCGTAACTGTCAGATCTGACAGGCCATCATGCGTAACGTGAACGAATATGCTCCGCGACAGCAGCTTGCCAGGACAACGTTGAGATCAGCGTCTCCAGCGTCGCATCGGTCTTGCGTCTGCCCAGGTCGCGGTGCTGAGCATCCTCAATCATCACATTGCTTCGGGGTTCGCCGACATGGGTATAGATGAACGGCATCGCAGAGGCATCCAGCCACCAATCCCAGCCGAGAGTGATGACCGGGGATGTCGTACTCACCCATTCGGTGTAGCCGGAGATCGGGTCCAGACTGGCACCTTCAAAGGTGGGAGGAGATCCGTTGTGTTCATCCAACCCGGACAGCAGATGGATGAAAGGGATCGTCCTTAGGGCTTCAACGGTGAGACGGATCAGGCCGTCATCCGAAAGGGTCATCATGGGTGCCCGGGCTAATGCAAGCCCGTCAGTGGAAATTGCATGCATCATGGTTGTCGTCCTCAACAGAGTTCGAAGGGAGACGCACGTTACATGACGACACAATGCTGGGATAGTGTCAAATATGACAGTCCGCCACAAGAACTGTCTGCAGGAGAAGGCCGTGAAGGGATGGCAAGAACACCAACTCCATGCGCTGCAGACGATCACGTGTGACGCGCAGTTGTTCGAGATCGTGGTCTCAATGGTCCACTCCCTAGGATTCGACCACTGTTCCTATGGACTGCGCATGCCGTTACCGGTCTCCAGGCCTAAGGTGGTATTGCTGACCAATTATCCGCGCGCCTGGGAGAATCGCTACACTGAGAAGGGCTATCTCGCCGTTGACCCGACTGTCCGCCATGGCACGCATTCCCTGCAGCCCGTCGTTTGGTCGGACGCGTTCTTCGCCTCGAGTCGCGATCTCTGGGAAGAAGCCCGCTCGTTCGGCTTGTGTGTTGGCTGGGCGCAATCCAGCCGGGACGTGAACAGCACCATGGGCCTGTTGTCGGTGTCACGATCGGGGGAGCCAATCTCCGAGATCGAACTGCGCGATAAAGAGATGCAGTTGGCTTGGCTGACGCAGATGGTGCATCTGGGCATGTCGCGCATTCTTACGGCCAAACTAATGCCCGCAGTAACAGCTCCGCTCACCGACCGGGAGATCGAGGTGCTGCGCTGGACCGCGGATGGCAAGACGGCATCGGAGATCGCCGACATCCTCAACATCTCCGAGCGCACGGCGAACTTCCACATTGCCAATGCAATCGCCAAGCTGCACGCGCCGAACAAGACCGCAGCGGTCATTCGAGCGGGAATGCTGGGAATGCTGGGCTGATCGCACCAACCATTCCTGGAACAACACGGAGGCGGTGGTTTTAGAACCTTCGAGAGACATCTTGTACGCCCTGTCAAGATTGACAGCTGGCTGTATCGTGCTGCTCAAAATAGCATAGATGGTTTTCGTTGCCGAGCGTCAAGGGCAGCTCTTGGCAGCCGATGCTTTTTCATCGCACAGATTGATCAGCTCGCAGCCTGCAGAACTTCGCCTTATTTATCTAACATCGATGGAATCCACGATGGCATCCTTCAAATATGCAATCCACCTCCGCCAGGACAGTAACAACGCATTCGATCAAAAACACCCGCCCGGCATCGTTGCGCCGTACGCCGGCATCTATCGTTGCGTTGTGTGCGGGGACGAGATTGGCATTGCGCAGGGGCATACGCTGCCGCAGCAAAACCATCATCAGCATCCCGCAGGGCGCGGCAGGATTGAGTGGCAGTTGCTCGTGCAAGCGCACGGCCATTGAGGCGTTTTCGTTCTGGACCCATTAATGACGACAGCACACAAACAACCGCACGCTGCATGCGCCCCTGCAACCGCACCGATTCCAACGCCCTCTTCTTCCGATGCAAAACAAACAACCGCCAGACCACCTCGTTCGGAAACAAGCGTCCTGGCTAAATTCGCCCTCGTTCTTCCGATCATCTACATCGCCCTGTGCCTGATCGGGTTCGGTGTTTCGATGGCCGTGGAGAGCCATCTGGGCATTCCCCATTCGTCGCTGTACAAGGGTCAGATCGATCTGCTGGACCTGTCCTCCATCGGCATGCTGTACCTCCTGCCGCTGATCACCAAGATTGCCGTCGACATTAACAACAATCCACTCACATTCTTCGGCCATCTGTTCTCCCAGCAGTGGCTCAGTAACTGGCTGGGAACGGCTGCGTTTGCGCTCATCATCGGTCTTGCCGCATTCTTCCTCCTGAGCGTTCTTTTCCATAAGAGTCAGCAGCCAGCCGCGGATGCCAAGAAGCCTTGGCGTGGGCAGCAGAAGTGGGAGCAATTCACTGGGCAGTTGGCAAAGGCCAAGGAAGCCCTGCGAGGGAAGGGTTGGAGGACCGTTTTGGCAATCGGCATCGGCGTGTTGTTCCAACCGCTGTCCGCCCTGCTTGCAGCGCTGGCGCTGATCGTCGTGGCGCTGGTACTTTCGATGCCCGTAGTCATTGGCATCGCTTCGGGCACGGCCCTGCTTTGCCAGGATACCCACGGCGCAGCCATGGGTTGTTCTCCCACGGCTCCAATGGTAAAAACCCCGCCCGCCACGTCTCCCGCGCAACAAATCATCGACGTGCATTTGAAGGACGGCAAGGATATTGCTGGGATATACCTGCTGTCGACCCCCAGCGCGGTGCTGATCTTTCAACCCCAGACGCGACAGGCTATGGCGGTTGCCACCGAATCGATCGCCGACATGTCGTTCAAAATGCATCCCTGAGCTTACCGCTTGCAAATCTGTGCGAAGAGTTGTCCCAAGCGGTCACGGCGGCCGCACTCTCGGCAGATCTGATCAGCGGGGCACGAGGGATCGATGCGGTGCATGACACCCGCATCGAGGATGGCCCTGACTCCAAAAGAACGCCGCGAAACGCAGTGCCGAATCGCAAGACAAACAGGGTGTCGGGCACAGCCTGACCAAATGAGCCGGTGACGTCCGCCGCGCAAGCGCCGGGTGAAACCTAGGCTTACCTTGCCCAGATTGAAAAAACCAACAAAACACTGATCGAAACACTACCTGTAGTTGCCTGGACCAAGACCATGCACTACATTTAGCGCATGTTGATTAGCCCCGTGATTTTGCGCGCCGCATTGGAGCGGCCCATCGTGAAGCACCGTCCTATCCTAGGGGCGGTGTTGGGGGCTGGCGTTGGCATGGGTGTGATTGCTGGAAACGGGGCGATCTTGGCCGGTGCGGCTTGGGCGATCATCGCGCTACTCGTTATCCTCATTGCGGCGGCAGAAACCTCCGCCGGTGTCCCACGCTTTTTTGCGCGTCAGGCGCGCGAGTTTGCGCGCGCCAACGTCGCTCTGATCGCTTCAGCCCTACGCGCGACAATCGATGCCGTAGGCGTGGCCGCTGCACTGCGTGCCGTGGTCGTGCCGCGTCTGCAAGCCTTGACGTGTAAGGCGGCCATCCTGCCGCCTGTGCGCATCGCCCACCGCCGCATCGCCCATATCGCCATCACCGCGCGCGTCGTCCCCGCGCCGATCTCCCGCGCCTAGACGCGCGGGCTGCACTCCGTTCCTCGGTTTTGCTGCGCACTGCGCAGCCCGCGTCGTACCTCCCAAGCAGCGCATGACGGAGGATGACGATGTCACCCCATAGTTCTACCCACGAAATTAGCGTCGATACGCTCTTCAGCGCATTGATCGCCCAGGGCGCGCCGATGGTCATGGCCCTGGATGACTCCTATCTTTGCCAGACGCTGGGCTATACCAGCATCACCGCCGCACAAAAGCGCCGCGAGCGTGGCGACTATCCGCCGACAACGTATATCGGCGGGCGCGTCGTGGTCATGCTGCCAGCCCTGGCTGCGTGGCTTGCCACAAAAAGCACCGCACCTGAGGCCGCCGCGCCGCGACCCAGCGCAGAGCTGATTCCCGCATCATCACCACGCAAACGTGGCCGCCCCCGCAAGACTGTGGCAACGCACGCCACCATCGGATCGGGAGGCACGCGATGACGGCCCTGACCCTGCTTGATCGACTTTCGGGCGTCAAGCGCACTGGCCCCGGTCGGTGGCTGGCGCGTTGCCCCGCCCATGACGACTGTCGCGCGAGCCTTTCGGTTCGAGAACTCGACGATAGGCGCGTACTTTTTCATTGTTTCGCGGGCTGCGACGCCGAGGCCATTCTTGCAGCCGTGGGGCTAGTCTGGCAAGACATCCTGCCCCCGCAAGCCGTCGATCATCACCGACCGCGCGAACGCGCCCCATTCCCTGCTGTCGATGTGCTGCGCGCTATCGAGCATGAAAGCCTGATCGTCTGCATGGCTGCCGCGATGCTGCGCGAAGGCCAAACCCTGCCCGAGCCTGACCGTCAGCGCGTGAGCGTGGCGCACGCCCGGATTCTTGCCGGGGTGCAACTCGCGGGGATGCGGCCATGAGCGTGATTGCCGAAGCAACCCGAAAATTTGATCACGCTGCGCGTGGCGCGTCCATTCTCGACGCCCTGGCAGAGCGTGTTGGTCAACATCTTGCCCCACAAACGCCAGAAGCCGCATTAGAGCCTTTGCCGCTGCTTGCCGCGATCCGCCGGGCGGAAGTGTTACTCAAACCGGAGCTTGACGCAGGCAGCGATGGCTACCCGACCGATGCGCTTGGTCCCTTGGCGCAAGCGGCATGTGACTTGGCCTACGGTGCGCAAGTATCCCCCGCCATGGCCGGGCAATCGTTCCTCGCCGCCGCCGCCTTGCTGGCGCAATCGCGGGCCAACGTGCGCACCATCGACGGCGGAGTCCGACCCCTGAGCCTGTATTGCTTGACCGTGGCGCGATCCGGCGATGGTAAGGACATGGCTGATCGCGTGGCCCTGCGCGCGATCCATGAGTTTCAACGCGAAGTGGGGCAGGCATGGCTGCGTGAGGTGGAGGTGTACGAGGAAACCTGCTCTGAGCGAAGCAAGAATGCCCCCAAGCCTGCGTCCCCTCCCCCTGCCCCTTACCGGCTGGCAGGCGACATCACCATCGAGGGCCTGCACCGATCCTATGCCGAAGGTGTCGCCGGGCAAGGCGTGTTTTCGACTGAGGCAGGCGTCATGCTCGCCGGGCATGCCATGAGCCAAGACCATCGCACCAAGACGGCGGCGTCTTTGTGCGGCCTGTGGGATCGTGGGCACCTGTCCGTGGTCCGTGGCGGCGGCGGCGGAAGATTTGAGCGCTACGGCGTGCGCTTGTCGGCGCACCTGCTGGCGCAACCCGAGGCGTTGGGTGACACCCTATCTGACGAGTCTTTATCGGGGATCGGCTTTTGGCCCCGCTTCTTACTGGCATGGCCCGAGGAACTTGCCCCGCGCGTGTTCCGCCCTTGGCTGCCCGACGAATCGCCAGCCATTGTCGGCTTCTTGGCGCGCTGCACGGAACTGTTGCGTGATCCCATGCCAGATCACTGCGACGACCTACCTGTCATCGAACTATCCGCCGATGCGCGGCAGGAACTGGCGGCGTTCTTCGAGCTCATGGAGCACGAGGCCCGACGCGGCGAGCTGCGCCCCGTGCGGCCCTTCGCTCTGCGGGCAACCGAGCAGGCTTGCCGCATTGCAGGTGTGATGGCGGCATGGGCGAACGAGCCCATGATCGACTGCGAAACTGCGCAAAACGCGATCCGCCTGGTGCGCTATACGCTGCAAAGCTGGCTGACGGCGCTGGGTGGCAAGGCCGATCCGACGCCCGACTGGGCACTGACGCTCTATCGCTGGATCGCCCCGAGGGGCGAGTCGATGCCAATCCGCGACATTCCCCGTATTGGCCCGGCGATCCTCCGATCTGCAAGCCGAAGGGACGCAGCCCTTGACCGGCTTTTAGCCGCCGGGCTGGTGGCCGTTGGCACCGGTGCAGTGCGCGCACTGGGAGTGGATCAGGCGAAAACGCAAACGGCCCGTGCGAATGCTGCGAATCCTGCGAAAACCCGCATGGACACTGGGGTTGGGGGCCATGCGAATGGTTGCGAAACCCTGCGAACGACCACCCCGGCGGCCTGCGAATTCGCAAGCATTCGCAAGCCTTCGCAACTGGGGCAAAGCCAAGCGCAGCAAGGCTTTTCGCAGGATTCGCAGGATTCCCAAGGGGGAAGCCTGCAAACCGTGAAGCTCGCCCCGCACGATGACAAGGTGGCGCTATGAATCCCAGCGCCCTGCTTGCTCATCTGCGCACATCGGGCTTCACCATCCAACCCGACGGCGACACGTTGATCGTGTCCCCGGCCTCGCGCCTGGCCGATGATCTGCGCGAAGCGATTTGCCAAGCCAAGCCTGATCTGATGGCGCTGCTGTGGGCAGAAAACCTGCGTGAGCACTTCGAAGAACGTGCGGCAATTCTCGAATGCGACGGTGGCCTATCGCGCAACGAAGCCGAGGCCAACGCGCGCGCGTCAACCGGCCTGCTGGCGCGCAACCTTGGCCTGCCGTGGCGGGCACTGCGCGAGGCTCTTCGCGACCCTGATCTGCCTGACACCTTGACCCCGGTTGACGGTGCTGCCTACGGCCTGCCGCATTGGTGTGTGAGCCCAACTGGGCGGGCGATACGACAAGGTTTCTTCCGCCACGATCAAGGGACAGCCTAATGGGCACACCACGACACACTGCGCAGACTCGTTTTTTTGTGGGGCAAGGTAAGCCTAGGTTTCACCTGGCGCTCGCGCTTCAGGCGAAACCGGCCCCTTGGTCAGGCTGCGCCCGACACCCTGTTTTGTCCCGCGTCTCGGCACTGCGTTTCTCACACCTTTATGGAGCATCGACATGACTCAATCATCCACCATCTTTGAACGCATCGATCAGGCTGCAAAACTCTCCCGTCAGCTCACGGGCAAAGCTGCAGCGCGCACGGTCAGCGATGCGTTCGTGACCGAGCGTATCGCTGACATCAAGGCACTGCACCAAAGCGGTGTGCCGCTGGCGCGCTACGCGCGGCTCGTTGCTCCCGCCCTTGGCGTGCGTCCTTCGGCACTGCTGGCGGCTTTTGGACGCGCTGGCCTGACATCGCAGCCCACCGTGCCGCACGCGTCGGAGGTTGCCAAGACCGAGACGACAACCGCAACTCCGGCACCTGTCATCACGGCCAAACCGCGCGACATCCACGATCTGCCAAGCTGGGCCGATGGTTCCGACAAGCGGGATGACGAATCCGACGAGGACTATCGCCTGCGCAAGCAGCTTGAAGGGCCACCAAGCGCCGGGTTCAAAGCCATCGGGGAATCACCCGACGAACGCGCCGATATGCTGCTCAAAAGCGGCAAGCTCGGCTTCGGTGCGTCAGGCGTGACCGAGAGCGACCGCAAGATCATCATCGCGCTCATTGAGCGCTTTGGTGTCAATGCCGTGGAGCGGCGCATCGACATCGAACGCAAGGCGTCGCCTGGGGACAAGCTCTACCCGAGCAAGCTGCGCGCACGCATGACGGGAGACTCTCATGCGTGAGCGAACCGTTCACCTGGCGCTGCGCGCAACGCCTGCCGAGGCTGCACTGATCCGCCATATGGCCGATGCGGCGATGCTGACGACAAGCAGCTACCTGCGCACCATCGCTCTGCGTGGCGATACGCGCGTGGCCCGGCTGCAAACCCTGCAAGCCGAGCTGCGGCGTCAAGGCGGACTGCTCAAGCATCTAGCCGCACGCGGCCAGCTCGACCGCAGCGCCGTGGAGCTGGCTCTGACGCAATGGCGCGCCACCATCCAGCACATCGCCGAGGTCGCCGATGCTTGCCAAAGTCATCACACGTAAAGCGGCCTCACGCGGATTTGGCGAGGCCGTGCGCTATATCGCCCGCGACAACCCGGACCAGGTCGCAGAGCCCAGCCCCGAGATGGGCGCGCTCAACCTCGACTGCCCGTTAGACACCCCAGAGGATCGCCAGACCGCCATCGACATCCTCGACGCCATGGCTGCGGCGGCACGCAACACGACTGCGCGCGGGCCGGTGTACCACGTCACCCTCGCTTGGCAGGAGGCCGAGCATCCCGAGCGCCAGCAGATCGACGCAGCGTGCGAACACGTCATGAAAACGCTGGGCTTCGAGGGGCACGATGCACTGTGGGCGCTGCACCGCGACACCGATCATGATCATGTGCATCTGATCGTCAACCGCGTGCATGCTGACGGCCATACGGCCAAGGTGCCCAAGTATGACTGGCTGCTCCTGGACAAAGCCATGCGTGAGATCGAGCTTGCGCATGGCTGGCGACACAGCCCTGGGCCGTATGTCGTGACCCACGACGACCAGGACACACCCATCATTGCCAAGATGAGCCGCGCCGAGCGCTTCGCCCGTGGGCGTCTGGAGGACGGCCCGCGCCTAACCAATGCAGCCAAGGCCGCCGAGCATCGCAACGCAGGGGCACCGTCGTTTCAGGCATGGCTTACCGGGGAACCGGCTCAGGGCATCCGCACCGCCGTGCAGTCCCCAGGGGCAAGTTGGCACAGCGTGCACCGAGCCGCAGCGCTCTATGGCGTGACGATTCAGCCCAAGGGTTCGGGCATGGTGGTAACAGCCACGCTCGACGTCGGTAAGCGTTTGCCGAACCCATCTTTTCAATGAGTCTGAGCTGAGCGAAGCTTGGGTTTTTTCGGGGGCTCCATGCGATCAGACAAACTCAGTGAAGAGCGGATTGATGAGATTCTGGCGATCCTCGATGAACTCAAAGCCAGCGGGATGAAGGCCGAAGCGTTTGCGCAAAGCAAGGGGCTGGGCTACGGGCAACTGCGCGGCTGGCTGTCGAGCGCGCCGCGCTGGCGCGCCCAACGCGCGGGTCTGGCCCTGCCGCCTCGGCGCAGCGCCTTCGTGCGCGCCCACTGCAACCCGTCCCCCGCTGCGGCTGCGGAGGGAAGCCCCCATCCCGGACACGCCCGCATCACCTGCGAGGGGGCCCAGCGCCGCGCCCAGATTGACTGGCCCGTGGCCCACGCAGCCGAGTGCGCGCAGTGGCTGCAGGCCTGGCTGGGATAAGCCATGCTGCGCATTGAGGCCATCTGGCTGGCCGTGGGCGCCAGCGATCTGCGCGGCGGCATGGATAGCCTGCTGGGCCAGGTTGTGGCCCGGTTTGGCTCGGCCCAGCGCCACCATGCCTACGTGTTTGCCAACCGCCGCGCCACCCGGCTGAAGGTGCTCGTCTTTGATGGCTCGGGGATCTGGCTGTGCACGCGCCGACTGCAAGAAGGCCGGTTTGCCTGGCCGCAGGAGGACCGTGAGGCGCTGCACCTGAGTGCCGAGCAATGGAGTTGGCTGGCCGCCGGGCTGCCGTGGCAGCGCATGACCGCGCACGCCACCGCCAGCGCCATTGCCGTGGTGTAGTCCCCCGGACGTTTGTCGATCGGGGCAACTCCCGATTCTCGCGCGCGCGTGCGCGCGAGAGAATTCGGCATGGTCAGCGCCATCGACGACGACAAACTCCAGTCCCTGGGCGACGATCCGGCGGCGCAGTACGCGCGCACGGTCATTGCGCAGTTCGGTGCACAGATCGCGCACCAGCGTGCCGAGCTCAAATTTCAATCGACCAAGATTGCGGCCCTGAGCTTCGAGCTGGCGCGCCTCAAGCAATGGCGCTTCGGCCAGTCCAGCGAGAGCCTGGACACGCAAGGCCAGCTCTTCGACGCCAAGACGCAGGCGCTGCTGCAAGCCGAGGAACAGGCCGAGGACCGCGCCGCCGATGAGGAGCGCACCGCCCCAGGCAAACGTCTCCCCAAACGCCAGCCCCTGCCCAGCCAGTTGCCGCGCATCGAACACCGCTACGAGATCGACTCCGGCCTGTGCCCGCAGGGCCACGCCCTGCGCCGTATCGGGCAGGAGATCAGCGAGCAGCTCGACTGCGAGCCCACACGCTTCTTCGTGCACCGGCACGTCCGCGGCAAGTACGCCTGTGCGTGCTGCCAGACGGTGTTGGCTGCACCCCTGCCAGCGCAACTCATTGACAAAGGCATTCCCGCCCCCGGCCTGCTGGCGCAGGTGGTGCTGGCCAAGCACGACGATCACCTGCCGTTGTACCGCCAGGAGGAGATTTACCGCCGCAGCGGCGTGCACCTCCCGCGCTCGAGCATGGCGCAGTGGGTGGGCCTGTGCGGGGTGCGCCTGGAACCGCTGGCCCAGGCCCTCAAAGACCATCTGCTGGAGCAACCCGTGCTGCATGCCGATGAGACCCCGGTAGCCGAGCTGGCGCCGGGCACGGGCAAGACACACCGCGCTTATGTCTGGGTCTACCGCAGCGCGGCTACGCCGGCGGTGGTGTTTGACTATTGCGCCAGTCGTGCCGGTGCGCATGCGCGCGACTTCCTGCAGGATTGGTCAGGCACCTTGCTCACCGATGACTTCAGCGGCTACAAGGCGCTGTATGCCCAAGGGAGCGTTGTGGAGGCGGGTTGCTGGGCGCATGTACGCAGAAAGTTCTTCGAGGCGCACAAGCTGGCGGGCAGCGCGATTGCGCAGGAGGCGCTTAAGCGCATCAAAGCCTTGTATGCCATTGAGCAGACCCTTCAGGAGCATCCGCCCGATGGGCGCACCGCGCTGCGCCAGCGCCAAAGCCAACCCCTGCTCGATGCCTTGCACGCCTGGCTGATCGGGCAGCGCTCGCTCTTGGCCAAGGCCGACGCCACGGCGCGGGCCATCGACTATGCGCTGGGCCGGTGGCGGGCGTTGTGTGTGTTTGCCACCGATGGGCGCGTGCCGATCGATAACAACGCGGTGGAAAACGCCATTCGGCCTCTCGCACTCGGGCGCCGAAACTGGCTCTTCGTGGGCTCGCCCCAGGCCGGCCGCCGAGCCGCCGTGCTCATGACGCTGATCGAATCGGCCAAGCTCTGCGAGGTCGACCCCTGGGCCTATCTCAAGGACGTGCTGACGAAGCTGCCCACCTGGCCCAACAGCCGTCTGGGCGAATTGCTGCCCCACAACTGGGCGAAAACCAATCCCCCTGCACTCAGCACCTGACCTTCACTTCGGGTGTCAAGAGGGGTTCCCTGCACGCTTACCGACGATGGGCGCGTGTTGGCGGCCAAGGCATCGCAGATGGGGCGTTGGGCAAGTAAGAACGCCCTGGAAAAAGCGCTTGGCCCCTATGAGCCATCACGCGGTCCCATGCCAGAACCCAAAGTGAGGTATGCCGCTGCGCTGGACGGCCAGCGCGCCAGCCTCCGGGGTGAACCGCAGCATGCCAGCGCCGACCCCGAACGGCAGCGCCGCCGTGCTGTACGTGCCCAGGCACGCGCCCTGCTGGCTGCGCGCTTCAAGGCCGAGCAGGAGGCAATCAGGAAACAGCGCCAGGCGCTGCGCAATGCGATGACCGCGCGTCACCGTGACGAGCGGCAAGCGTTGATCCCCACGCTACGCGGAGAACGTGCCACTGCACTAGCGGAGCATCGGCGCGATGGCATGGACGCCAAGGTTGCTCTCAGCTACCGTGCATGGGAAGAAGCCAAGGCCAAGGAAGGACTCCAAAAGCGCCAGGCCGTCGAGCGCAAAGCGTTGACGGCCAAGACTCCACGGACCGAAGTGTGGCGCACCTGGTTGGAGCAGCTGGCCGATCTGGGCGATGAAGCGGCCAAGGCAACGCTGCGCGGCATCCGCTACCGCGAGCAGCGCAACAGCAAGAAGTACCAGCAGCAGGACGGCATCGAGGGCGAAGATCTCGACCCGCTGCGCAAGCTCACCGTGGCCGCGCTCGATGTGCAGATCGACCACAAGCGCCAGTTGGTAATCTACCGTGGGCAGGATGGCCAGGCGAAGTTCACCGACACAGGGCCGCGCATCGTCATGCACGACAAGGCAGATGACTCCCTGGAAGCGGCCTTGCGTATCGCCGCGCAGAAGTATGGCGGCGAGGTGGACGTCACGGGAAGCAGTGAATTTCGGGAGCGGGCAGCGCGGCAGGCTGTGCGGCTCGGGATCGTCGTCACCAGTGCCGATTTGCAGCCTATCGTCGCCGATGAGCTGCAAAGTCAACAGGAGCGGCAAAAACAGCGGCAGCCGCGGCAACCGCCAGTCAAACCTACTCCCCAACCGCCAAGCGCGCCACGGCCCCGCTACGTCATCGACACAGCCTTCATGGCCGCCGAATCCGCTCTGGCACACCTGCCCGTCGCGGGATGGGACGCCATCGAAGCGGCGGGGCAAGACAAAACGCTGACCGCCGAACAGCAAGCTGTGCTGACCGATCCGGCGCGCCAGGCCCTGGTTGATGCCAAAGGCCAGCTCACCGTCGCAGGAGAGGCAGTCTATAACCGGATGCAGGAACAAGGACTGTTGAAACACAAGGCCCAGAAGAAAGAGCCGCTGCACTTGCCCACAGAAACTGTGGACAAAGCCAAGGACAAGAGCGCGGAAAGGCACCCAGTGCATGCGCCAGCACAGGCCTCGCTTGAAATGCCTGAAAAACAGGCACAGCCAGCGCCCACGCAATCCAACGAATCCCCCTACCCCGGCATCGACCGGGCGCTGGCGGAATGGGAGGAAGCCAAAACCGGGGGCGAGAAGACCGCAGCAGCCACGGCCTGGATGAGCGCCATCGACCGCATCCGGGCCGACGGCGGCAGTGTGGGAGATGCTGCGCAACACACCATCGGTCGCATGGACGATGGGGCGGGCGCATTGATGCGCCAGGTTGAGATCAACGCTGAAATTGAGCGCTCACGAGGGATTGGGCGGTGAGCGGCGATACAGCATATCGGCAATCGCAATCACCATTTCCGGGCCGCTACGCCATGTCGCAACCTTGTCTCCACAAACCGGGGGCAACACTGTAGACAGAATCCGCAACAGCGCGGCACAGTGGGTGCGCCGCTGCCGTGCCTGAAAAGTTCTGCGCTGCGAGAACCGTCGCTGTGGCCACCCGGCCCCATGAGATCGATCAGCTCACGCAGGGGGAGTTGTAAAAGGTGCGGCGTGGGTGTGTTTTGGGGGAATCTAGGGGGAATTCAGGGGGAATTAATCCGCGAAATTCACCATTTAGACGAAAAAAAGCCCACAGTGTTAGTGTGGGATTTCTCTCTAACTCTTTGATTTTCTGAGTAATTTTGGTCGGGGCGAGAGGATTCGAACCTCCGACCCCCTGCACCCCATGCAGGTGCGCTACCAGGCTGCGCTACGCCCCGACGACCAAAGCAGGCAATCATACACTATTCCTCAGGGTTCGATCAAACTTCTGCGGATCGAGAGGAGTTCGGCGCGCAGTTCGTTGATGTGCTGAATGGCAGGTAGCGGCACCAGCGGAGCCTGCTCTCCGGCATCCGGCGTGCCCGCTGCTTCTCGCATTGCGTGCTCGTCGCCAGGAATCCCGCCCAAACGCGCTCGGGCGCCGCTGATGGTGAAACCTTGCTCATACAGCAGCTCGCGAATACGGCGAATCAACAGCACCTCATGGTGCTGGTAATAGCGCCGGTTGCCCCTTCTTTTCATCGGGCGCAATTGTGCGAATTCTTGCTCCCAATACCGCAGTACGTGCGATTTCACGCCGCACAACTCGCTGACTTCTCCAATGGTGAAGTAGCGTTTGGCAGGGATGGGCGGCAATGCAGGGACGGCACTCATGGTGGAGACGTGACAAATCCTAGAAGCGTGAGCGGTTACGTCAAAACGGAATTCGCCCAAAGGGGCTGGTTAATGGATTTTGCCGCATCACAGGCGGATAACGGCAATGTCCAGCCGGATTCACCGTGGGTTCGCGGCATTCTTCACATACCTTACCAACAAATTTCGGCGTTCTTCGACGATTTGCAGACCCGGCGAAGGTCACTGCACCTCTTCGGCCAGATCAGCAAGGGCGGGGCCTTGGAGTTGATGCTTGAACTTGTGGCTGGCGTGGAAAATCACCACCCGGCGCGCGGCGATGGGAATGATTTCGCCGGTGCGGGGATTGCGGCCTGGCCGCTGCGCCTTTTCGCGCAACTGGAAATGGCCGAACCCGGAAAGTTTGACATCTTCGCCGCGGCCCAAGGCATCTCGAACGCGGTCGAAAAAGGCATCGACCATGTCTTTCGATTCACGTTTGTTGAGGCCGATACGCTCATAGAGCTGTTCGGCGAGTTCTGCCTTGGTCAGCGTCGGTGTCTGCACCGATTCGATCTGAATGCGTGCCATCTGTGTCCTCCTGTGTGCTGCTTTTGTTATTGTTTCGACCGACTTCAACCCCTGAGTTGTGCCCCGGTTGCTGTCGCCAACTCGGCAACCAACGCCTGACAGGCGGCATCCACCCGCTCGTCAGTCAAGGTTTGCTGGTCTTGCAACTGCAGACGGAAGGCCATGCTTTTCGAGGTCGTGTCTCCGGGCGGGGTGAACAGGTCGAAGAGTCGCACCTCCCGGATGATGCCGCAAACCGGAATGTTCTGGATGGCGGTTTGTACTGCCTGCTGCATCTTCGCATAGCTGACGCCCGAGGGAACCTGAAACGCCAGGTCGCGCTGCACGGCGGGTACGCGGTTGATGGGGGCAAACACGGGCAGTTTCTGGGCCTGCAACAGCCCAGCATCCAGCTCGAAGATCACGGGTGCAAACTGCAGGTGATAGCGCTGCACCCATTGCGGATGCAATTCTCCCACCACGCCCAGGCGCTCACCGCCCAGCCGAACTTCCGCGCTGCGCCCCGGATGCAAGGCGGGATGTTGAACCGGCGTCCATTGCAACTCACCGGATCTGTTGCCCAAACCCTCACACAAGGCCTCGACATCTGCCTTCACATCGTAGAAATCGACCCGCCGTTCCGGCTCGGCCCACTGCACGGGAACCACCGAGCCATAGGCCAGACCCGCCAGGCGCATCGGCTGGCGAATGCCCGCAACCTGCATCGGCCCGTTCTCGGCCTGCGCATCGCGCGCAAACACACGACCGAGTTCAAACAGACGCACCCGTTTAGCACGATGGTTGAGGTTGTCTGCCAGCACCTTGACCAGTGAGCCGATGAGCGTGGAGCGCATCACCGACATCTGTGACGCGATGGGATTGAGCAGGCGGATGGGGTCAGCCTGACCTGCGAAATCCTGCTCCGCTTGCGCATCCACAAAAGAGAAATTGAGGGTCTCTTGATAGCCTAGGGCCGCGGCTTTCAGACGTAGGCTGTGCAAAGTGCGCTGGCCCTCGGGCACCGGCAGCGGATGCAGGCGCGCCACCGGCGCCTGGGTTGGAATGTGCTGATAGCCGTGAATGCGTGCGACTTCTTCGATCAGATCTTCTTCAATCTCCAGATCGAAACGTTCAGCGCCTGGCGTCACGATCCAGGCGGGTTCAGTGCTGTTGCGGTCGAGTTCAGCCTGAAGCCCGAGCCGCGAAAAAATCTCGCCCATGCGGTCTGAGCCGATAGGGATGCCGATGACTTTCTCGCACCGCGCCACCCGCATCCGCACCGGCTTGCGTTGCGGCAGTTGGGTGATCTGATCGTCGGCCGGGCCCGCTTGTCCGCCGCAGATGTCCAGAATCAGCGCGGTGATGGCATCGAGGTGCTCGACGGTGGTCGCATAGTCGACCCCGCGCTCGAAGCGGGCGGCCGCATCGGTAGAAAAGTTCAGACGGCGGGCGCGGCCACGAATGGCGTCCGGCCACCAGAATGCAGCCTCGAGGTAGATGTCCGTAGTGTCCAAGGTGACGGCGGTGGACTCGCCCCCCATGATGCCGGCAAGAGATTCCACGCCGTTTTCGGCGGCAATCACTCCCATGTCGGCGCTCAGCGAGATGGTCTGCCCGTTGAGCAATTCAAGCTGCTCGCCTTCGCGCGCCCAGCGCACGGTCAATCCGCCGCGAATCTTGGCCAGATCGAACACATGGCTCGGGCGGCCCAACTCCAGCATCACATAGTTGGAAATGTCGACCAGAGCCGAAATGCTTCGCTGTCCGCTGCGTTCCAGCCGTGTCTTCATCCATTGCGGTGTTTCGGCCCGAGCATTCACACCGCGGATGATGCGGCCGGAAAACCGCCCGCAGAGATCGGGCGCTTCAATGCTCACCGGCAATCGGTCCGCCAGAGTGGGCGCCACGGTCCTGAACGTCGGTCTGTGGAACACCGCACCCGTGACTGCAGACACCTCACGGGCGACACCGATGATGCTCAGGCAATGCCCCAGATTCGGCGTGAGCTTGATGGTGAACACGGCTTCGTCGAGCGAGAGCCATTCACGCAGATCCGCCCCGGCCTGCGGTGCTCCCTGAAGCGCCAGCAAACCGGCATGATCGGCCGACAGGCCCAGCTCCCGCGCGGAGCACAGCATGCCCTGCGATTCCACACCGCGCATCTTGGCCGGCCCGATCCGGAACGCGCCCTGCCCCTCTTGCTGCGGCGGCAACTCGGCCCCCACCAGCGCACAGGGCGCGGCCATGCCGACGGCCACATTGGGCGCACCGCAGACGATTTGCAGCCATTGAGCCGCGCCGACATCCACCTGGCAAACACGAAGTTTGTCGGCATTGGGATGAGGCTGCACATCACGCACCAGCCCCACCACAACCCCCGAAAAAGCGAGCGCCGCGGCTTGCACTTCCTCCACTTCCAGACCCGCCATGGTCAGGGTATCGGCCAGCGCTTCGGTCGAGAGGTCGGGATTGCAAAACTGGCGCAACCAGGATTCGGGAAACTGCATGATCAGCTCTTTGAAAAGTTCAGCTCAGCGGTCAGGCCGCAAAATAAAAGCGAGGGGTGGCGACTGGGTTAGGCGAACTGCTGGAGAAAGCGCAGATCGTTTTCGTAGAACAGCCGCAGATCCGAGATGCCGTAGCGCAGCATGGTGATGCGATCCAGACCGCTGCCAAAGGCGAAGCCGATGAACCGCTCGGGGTCGAGCCCGAAGTTGCGCACCACCGTGGGATGCACCTGCCCGGAACCTGCAAGCTCCAGCCAGCGGCCTTTGAGCGGCCCGCTCTCGAACATCATGTCGATCTCGGCGGACGGCTCCGTGAAAGGAAAGTACGAGGGGCGAAAGCGCACCAGAATATCGTCGCGCTCGAAGAAGGCCTTGAGAAAACTGGTGAAGGTGCCCTTGAGATCAGCCATCGACACATTCTGGTCGATCCATAGTCCTTCAAATTGATGAAACATCGGAGAATGCGTCGCGTCGCTGTCCACACGATAAGTGCGTCCCGGCGCAATCACCTTGATCGGCGGCATTTCGGCGGCCCCTGCATACCGCTGCACGTGGGCTCGGGCATGGCGAACCTGCATCGGAGAGGTATGCGTTCGCAGCAGCAACGGTTGGCCGTGCACATCCTTGGCGTCGACGTAGAAGGTGTCTTGCATCGAGCGCGCGGGGTGATTCTGTGGCGAATTCAGCGCGGTGAAATTGGTCCAATCGTCTTCGATTTCCGGGCCGTCGGCCACGTCGAAACCCATGGAGCGGAAAATCTGCTCCATCCGCATCCAGCTACGCGTCAGCGGGTGCAAGCCGCCTTGATTTCCCGCGCGCCCCGGCAAGGTCACGTCAATCGCCTGCGCCTGCAGTTGAGCCTGGAGCGCCGCCTGCTCGATCGCCTCGCGCCGCAGTTGCAAAGCCTGCTCAATCGCCTGTTTTGCCAGATTGATCTCAGCGCCCCGGGCCCGCTTTTCCTCGGTCGGGAGAGCCGCCAGGGCTTTCATCTCGATGGTGATCAAGCCGGTCTTTCCCAGATAGCGCGCCTTGGCGTTTTCCAGCGTGGCGGAATCCGTCGCTCGCGAAAACTCGGCGCTGGCTTGATCGATCAGGGTTTGCAAAGGATTCATAGACTAAGTACACCGAAAAAGTGTGAACAGGCATCCCAAGAGACGGCAACCAACCCTTGCGCCCAAGCGCAGCACCGCCAACAAAGAACAAAGGCCTGTGGAAACAGGCCTTTGCACAGCAAGACACGCAACAGAGCAACAAAGCTCCAGGCCCTGCGATCAGGCCATTGCTGCCTTGACCTGAGCGACGATTTTGGCGAACGCTGCTGCGTCGTGCACCGCCATGTCGGCGAGCACCTTGCGGTCAATTTCGATCTGCGCTTTTTTCATGCCATTCATGAACACGCTGTAGGTCATGCCGGACTGGCGTACCGCGGCGTTGATCCGGGTGATCCACAGCGAGCGGAATTCACGCTTCTTGGCACGACGGTCACGGTAGGCATATTGCCCAGCCTTCATCACCGCTTCTTTGGCGATGCGATAGACGTTTTTGCGGCGGCCGCGGAAACCCTTGGCGAGGTCGAGAACTTTTTTGTGACGTGCACGTGCAGTCACACCACGTTTGACGCGAGGCATTTAAGACTCCTTATCCTGATTGATTGTTCGAACTGAGGCGACTGGCGCTTCAGGCGAAAGGCATCATGGCTGCGATCTGCTTCAGATCACTGTCATGCACCCCCGTGGCCCCACGCAAGTGACGCTTGTTCTTGGTGGTTTTCTTGGTCAGGATATGGCGCTTGAACGCTTGGCCACGTTTGACAGTGCCGCCCGGACGCACGCGGAATCGCTTTGCGGCACTCTTTTTGGTCTTCATCTTGGGCATGATTGCTCCATTAAATATGACATATCCGCAGGCGGTCTGACGATGAACCAGACACTTTCAAGCCCACGCACACGAGTTTTGCGGCATTCGCCCCTCTGAGCCAAACACACGCGACTGCAGCTTGCGCTACAGGTTTGTTCACCGCCAAAAAGCAGGAACGCACTTCTCGCCTTCGCTGCACCAGATCCATTTGAACCAGCGCAGCAAAGGCTGTTTATTTTTTCTTCTTCGGCGAGATGACCATGATCATCTGGCGCCCTTCCAGCTTGGGCATCTGCTCAACCTGGCCGACATCTTCGACATCGGCCTTAACGCGCTCCAGCACCCGCATCCCGATGTCCTGGTGGGTAATTTCACGCCCACGGAAACGCAGACTGACCTTGCCTTTATCACCTTCTTCCAAGAAACGGCGGAGGTTACGCAGCTTGATCTGGTAGTCGCCGTCGTCTGTTGCCGGACGGAATTTGACTTCCTTGATCTGGATTTGCTTTTGCTTGGCCCGGGCTTCGTGGTTCTTTTTTTGTTCTTCGTATTTGAACTTGCCGTAATCCATCAAGCGACAGACCGGAGGTGATGCGGTCGGCGCAATTTCCACCAGGTCCACATCATGCTGCTCGGCGAGTCTGAGCGCCTCGGTGAGGGAAACCACCCCGAGCGCCTCGCCGTCAGGTCCGACTAGGCGAAGTTCGGGAAGCGTGATTTCGCGATTCAGACGATGCGCGCGTTTTTCCGGTGTATTACGGCTCTGGAACGTAGCGATGGCTCAAACCTTTCAATTCATTTAGACAAATATGCTGCCCCAGCTGAGTTCTTACTGCTGGGCTGATGCGCGCGACTGCACTTCCTGGGAGAGTTTTTGCGTCAGCGCCTCCAGGGACAGCACCCCGAGGTTGACATTGCCGCGTGCCCGTACCGCGATGGTTCCCGCGTCTCGCTCTTGGTCACCGACCACAAGCAAGTAAGGCACTTTGCTCAATGCATTTTCGCGTATTTTATAGTTGATTTTTTCGTTGCGCAAATCCAACTCGACCCTAAAGCCTTGTTTTGTCAGCGCTTGTGCAACAGATCGTGCGTAATCGGCCTGCGCGTCGGTGATGTTCATCACGACGGCCTGAACCGGCGCGAGCCACAGCGGCATCGCACCGGCATAGTGTTCGATCAGTACACCGATGAAACGCTCCATCGAGCCGACTATCGCCCGGTGCAGCATGACCGGCCGCACCCGCTGCGAATGCTCATCGACATACTCGGCATCCAGCCGCTCAGGCATCATGAAGTCGACCTGCATGGTGCCCACCTGCCAGGCGCGACCGATCGAGTCTTTCATGTGGTATTCGATTTTCGGGCCGTAGAACGCGCCCTCTCCCGGCAACTCCTGCCACGCCACACCGCAAGCCTGCAGCGCAGCGCGCAATGCGGCCTCGGCTTTGTCCCAAACGGCTTCTTCGCCGATGCGCTTTTCTGGGCGCAAGGCAATTTTCAGCGCGATATCGGTAAAGCCGAAGTCGGTGTAGACCTGCATGGCCTGCTGGTGAAAAGCTGTTACCTCGGCCTCGATCTGATCTTCGGTGCAAAAAATATGACCGTCATCCTGCGTGAAACCGCGCACGCGCAGCAGACCGTGCAGCGCACCGGAGGGCTCGTTGCGATGGCATGAGCCAAACTCGCCATAGCGAATGGGCAGATCGCGATAGCTGCGCAGACCTGAATTGAAAATCTGGATATGACCGGGGCAGTTCATCGGCTTGACCGCGAACTGGCGCTTTTCGGACTCGGTGAAGAACATGTTCTCCGAATAGTTGTCCCAGTGACCCGAGCGCTTCCACAAGCTCACATCGAGAATCTGCGGTCCCTTGACTTCTTGGTAGCCGCTATCGCGATAGACCTGCCGCATGTACTGTTCGACAGCCTGCCACAGCGCCCAGCCTTTGGGATGCCAGAAGGCCAGCCCCGGCGCCTCTTCCTGGAAATGGAACAGGTCGAGTTCCTTGCCCAGCTTGCGGTGATCGCGCTTTTCCGCCTCAGCCAATGCATGCAGATAGGCGTCCTGATCTTCTTTCTTGGCCCAGGCGGTGCCGTAAATCCGCTGTAATTGCGCGTTGCGATGGTCGCCGCGCCAATAGGCACCGGCCACCTTCATCAGCTTGAACACCTTTAGCCGCCCGGTCGATGGCACGTGCGGGCCGCGGCAAAGATCGGTGAAAGCCCCTTCGGAATACAGCGACACATCCTCACCCGCAGGAATGCTGGCGATGATTTCGGCTTTGTAATGCTCACCAAGCGACTTGAAATAGTCGACCGCTTCATCACGCGGCAGCACCTTGCGGCGCACTGGCTCATCCTTGCGGGCAAGTTCGGCCATGCGCGCCTCGATCTTTTCGAGATCTTCAGGCGTGAAGGGCCGCTTGTAGGCGAAGTCGTAGTAGAAGCCATTTTCGATCACCGGGCCGATGGTCACTTGCGCGTCGGGATACAGGTCTTTGACGGCGTAGGCCAGAAGGTGAGCCGTCGAATGCCGAATCACTTCCACCCCCTCGGCATCCTTGTCCGTGACGATGGCCACCTCGGCATCTTGCGAAAGGCGGTAGCTGGTATCGACCAGCTTGCCGTCAACTTTTCCGGCCAAGGCCGCCTTGAACAGCCCGGCGCCTATCGACTGCGCCAGTTCGGCGACCATCAGCGGGGCTTCGAAAGCACGTTTGGAACCGTCTGGCAGGGTGATTTGAAACATGATGCGTCTCGCTCAAATAAAAAAGGTGCGGATGGACCGCACCTTGTCATCGCTATGCACGGGCGTGCGGACCTCTGAAACTCAGGGGGTCTGCAAGATAGTTCGAAAAGGCTGCATGGCGTTGTATGAGGAGATTGGAAGAATTTGGTAGGCGGTATTGGAATCGAACCAACGACCTCTTGCATGTCAAGCAAGCGCTCTAACCATCTGAGCTAACCGCCTACGAAGCCCGCAATCTTAGCACGGCTCTTGTGCACCAAATAACAGAGTTATTTTCTGGAAGCTTTCAGCACACCGGGCACGTCGGCAATCAGCTTGAGGGCGCGCTTGAGTTTGGCGCTGTTGGCCAACTGCACGGTGAACCGCATCTGCGCTAGGTCGCCTACTGAGCGGGTGCTCACTGCGATGACGTTGATGCGCTCTTGCGTCAGCACGTCGGAAATATCGCGCAGCAAGCCTTGGCGGTCGTTCGCGCTGACCTCTAGGTCAATCGGGTAGAGCGCGCTGGCATCATCTTGGCCGGCCCAGGTCACGGCAATCACGCGCTCGGGATGCTGTCGCGCGATATTGCGAAAATTCTGGCAATTGGCGCGGTGAACCGTCACGCCTTTCTCACGGGTGACAAAGCCGCCGATGGCGTCGGGCGGGGCCGGTTTGCAGCAAGCCGCAAGCTGCGTGAGCAGCGAGCCCATGCCCACGACCAGCACCTGCCCGCCCTGCTTTTTAGGGGCTGCGCCACCGCTTGAAAAAACCAGTGACTCGTCCACAGCCGAAGTCGCGGGATCGGCGCGCAGGTAGGCCTCGATCTGCCGCTGCGAAAACTCATCTTTGCCGACGCGCTCGAATAGCTCATCGGCAGTGCGAAACCCCAATCCGTCAGCCAGACTCTGCAAATTGAAACTGGTCTTGCCCTCGCGTTGCAGCAGGCGCTCGACCTGCGCTCGGCCCTTGGCAATCGTCTGCTGCTGGGCGAGTTGATTGAACCAGGCGCGCACCTTGGCACGCGCCCGAGGGCTGCGCAAATAGCCCAGCTCGGCATTGAGCCAGTCTCGCGATGGACCGCCCTCTTTCGCTGCGACGATCTCCACCGTCTGCCCACTGCGCAGCGGCGTGGTCAGCGGGATGAGTGCGCCATCGACGCGCGCGCCTCGGCAGCGGTGCCCCAGATCGGTATGCAGCGCATAAGCGAAATCCACTGGCGTGGCGCCTCTGGCCAGCTCGACAATGCGGGCCTGCGGAGTCAGTACGAAGATGCGGTCTTCCGCGTCGGACTCCACGGCGGGGTCGGCGGAGGCGCCCGTCGATGCTGGCGCACTTGCTGCTGACGAACTTGCACCGGCGAGTTCCTGCTGCAGTGCCAGCAGCTGGCGCGCCAAGGCGATGCGCGATTGGTAGTCGCCCGCCTGCGTTTGCCCTAGATAACCCTTGGCGCCCGCCTCTTTGTAGGCCCAGTGCGCCGCGCTGCCCTGCTCGGCGTGCGCATGCATGGCGGCGGTACGAATCTGGATTTCAAAAATCTGACCCGAGTCGGTTCGCACCACGGTGTGCAGCGACTGATAGCCGTTGGGCTTGGGCTTGGCGATGTAGTCGTCGAACTCGCCCGGCAGCGCAGCCCACATGGCGTGCACCACGCTCAAGGCGGCATAGCAGGCGCTGACGTCGCCGACGATGATGCGCAAGGCTCGCAAGTCCATCACCTGCTCGAACTGCAGATGCTTGCCTTGCATCTTGCGCCAGATGCTGTAGATGTGTTTGGGTCGGCCAACCACCTCGGCGGCGATGTGTTGCCGCTGCAATTCCTTCTGCAGCAGGGAGATGGCCGTGCTGATGCCCTGTTCGCGCTCGATGCGCCGCTCGTCCAGTTTGCGGGCGATGTCTTTGTAAACCTCGGGCTGCATTAAACGGAAAGACAGGTCTTCCATCTCCCACTTGACCTGCCAGATGCCCAGACGATTCGCCAGCGGGGCATAGACCTCCATGCTTTCAGCCAGAAATGCCGCGGGCGCGGCTTGCTTGGTGCGGGTGAAATATCGCAGGGACTGCAGCCTTGACGCCAGGCGCAGCAGGGCGACACGCAGATCGCGTGAAAATCCAAGCAGCAGGCGCCGCACCAATTCGGTGTGCCGACGCCGCAGTTCCGCCTCGTCCGGCCCGCCCCGCGCCATGCGGGAGACTTCAACCAGCTTGCGTGTTTCCACCGACAAGGCCGCCAGCGCTTCGCCGAAGTGTTTGCTCAGCTGATCTTGCGGATGCGCCAGTTGGGGCACCACCAGATTGAGGTAGGCCGCGGCCTGGGCGTCGGCATCGGCACCGATTTCGCGCAGGATGGCGCTCACGCCGTCCGCATGCTCCACGGCGGGCTCGCCGGTTTCGAGCACCACGGTATCGATCAGCGCCAGGGCGTAGGCCCGCGCCTGGTCGATCCGTTGGTCTGCGGGCTCCGCCTGGGCGGCGCTACGCACCGTGACGGACTGATTCGGGCTCACGACAGCAAAAAGTCGCGCACGATGCCCACCTGGTCGGGTTGCACCAGCGTCGGCGCGTGCCCCACGCCAGCAAGCTCGACCAGACGCGCCCTGGGGCCGCGCTGCGTCATCGCCAGCGCCGTCTGCACATTGAGAATGTCGGAATCCGCCCCTCTCACAACCAAAGTCGGCGCTGCGATCTGATCGTAGGCCTGCCAAAGGGCGATTTCGCCAGCCGCTACGGCCTGCGCCGTCGCCGCGCTGAACGGCTGAGATAGCGCGGGGTCGTAGTGCAAGCGCCAGCCGTCACCGTCCGGGCGCAACATGGGGCGGGTCAGCGCCATCCATTGCTCCGGGGTGTGGGGGCCAAAGCCCTGCGAAATTTCGCGTAGTGAATCAGCCGCCTGCTCGGGGGTGTCGAAGCGCATTTGCCGTCCGACATAGCTGGCGATGCGCATCAACCCTCGCGAATCGAGCGATGGGCCCACATCGTTGAGCACCAGCCGATCTATCGGGCTGTGCTGCATGCCGGCCAGAGCAATACCAATGAGGCCGCCCAGCGAGGTGCCCACCCAAGACACCCGACGCGCCTTCAAACGGGCCATCAAAGTGACAAGATCGGCAAGGTATTGCGGCACCTGATACAGCGCAGGATTGGTCAACCAGTCCGACTCGCCCCGGCCGGGAAGATCAGGGCACACCACGCGGCGACCCGGTTGCAGCGCCTGCGCCAGCACGTCGAAATCGCGGCCCTGCCGGGTCAGACCATGAACGCAGACGACGACATCATCTTGGTCCGCAGCGCCCCATTCCCAATAGGCCAGGCGATGCAAACCTCCGGGATGCAGGCATTGCACAGAGCAGAGACGAGGCTGATTTTCCACGGCGATCAACTGAGTTTCAGAAGGATCGGCTCATCATACCGATCACCGACCGACTCAGAGAGATCAGTGATGCGATTTGTGCGTGGCGGAGGGCGCCCGCGCATTCATGCCCTGTGTCGCGCCCTGAATCTGCTGCCGCAGAATTTCCCGGTCATGCAAGGTCAACACATGCGGCTTGACGGGGGTGGAGGCAGCTGGGCTGAGAAACTGCGAAGTAGCCAGTCGGCCATCCGCCACCTTGCCGCCCGCTCCTTCGGCCAGGTTGGCCTCCACCGGCCCGGCAATCTGGCGCAGCCGCTGCGGCATCAACGCCGCAGACGCCCCCGCCTGAGCCACCGTGCCGACAAGGCAGGCGCCGATCAGGGAAATCAGGCGTAATCGACGCCAGGATGGACGCAAGATCACAGGCAAGGGCGTATCCAAAGTTTGCAAATGAAATTATCGAATCGAATCGACCCGAATCACCTTGCTCTCGCAGTAAACTCTGTAACAAGCCTTAAGCTGACACATCGCTGCAAGGAAGGTCGGCAGCCTAGTTTGCCTTGTTTTTGCCTTGTTTTCATTCAGGAATGACGCCTCTATGGACCACGAAAAACCGAAGAAGCTGATGGTCGTCGATGACGACGCGCGCATCCGCGACCTGCTGCGTCGCTATCTTTCCCAAGAAGGCTATGAAGTGTTCGTAGCCGAAGATTCCAAGGCGATGTCGCGCATCATGGTGAAGGAGCGCTTCGACCTGATCGTGCTTGATCTGATGCTTCCCGGTGAAGACGGCCTATCCATCTGCAAGCGTCTGCGCGCCTCCAAAGACCAGACCCCGATCATCATGCTGACGGCCAAGGGCGAAGATGTGGATCGCATCATCGGCCTGGAGGTCGGCGCTGACGATTACCTGCCCAAGCCCTTCAACCCCCGAGAACTCCTCGCCCGCATCAGCGCAGTGCTGCGTCGCCAGCCTTCGCCGGAACTGCCCGGCGCGCCCTCGCGCGAAGACGAAACCGTGGTGTTCGGCCCCTTCAGCCTCGATCTGGCCCGGCGCGAACTCAGCAAAAACGGCGAAGTCATCAGCCTGACCACCGGTGAATTCGCCATGCTCAAGGCGCTGGTACGCCACCCCCGCCAACCGCTGTCGCGCGACCGCCTGGCCGAGTTGGCCCGCGGACGCGACTACGAGGCCTTCGACCGCAGCCTTGACGTCGCCATTTCCCGTCTGCGCAAAATCATCGAAACCGACGCAGCGCATCCGCGCTACATCCAGACCGTATGGGGCGTGGGCTATGTCTTCGTCCCCGACAACGCCGAAGGCTGATCCTGACGAAGTCCCTACCCCGCCCGACCAGACGCCGGGGCGTGGCGCGGTCTCGGTCGGCGGCTCTGCGGCTTTCTCTCTCAGTCCATTTTCCCGTATGACGCGCTGGATCAGCGCGCTGTTCGGCCGCCTGTACTGGCGCACTTTTCTGCTCATCGTCCTGCTGGTCAGCGCCAGCCTGGCGACTTGGTTCCAGAGCTTTCGCCTGCTCGAACTCGGCCCCCAGGTCGAGCAGACCTCGCGACAAATCACCAGCCTGATCGATCTCACGCGGCTGGCGCTGATTCACTCCGACCCGCAATACCGGGTTTCGCTGCTCGAAGATCTGGCGAAAAAAGAAGGCATCTACATCTACCCGCGCAGTCCGGGCGATCAGTGGACGCCGATGAATCATTCCGAATTCACCCGGCGGCTTGAAGTCGCGGTGGACACGCGGTTGAACGAACATCTCGATTTTGCTGACGTCGTGAACGACCGCCCTGGCTTGTGGATCGGCTTCGTGCTCGAAGGCGACCCCTACTGGTTGCTGCTCGACCGCTCCCGGATCGATCCCTCGCTGAGTGAGACCTGGGCAAGCTGGGGGGTCATCGCCACCCTGCTGGCGCTCATTGGTGCGGCGGTCATCGCCAGCTTTGTCAACAAGCCGCTGCGCGATCTGCGCCTGGCCACGGCCCGCGTAGGCGCCGGCAATTACTCGCAGATGCTCGACGAGCTGTCGGGCATGCGCGAAATTCGCGAAGTCAACCGAGGTTTCAACCGCATGGCGCGCAGCCTTCAGGAAGTCGAAGAGGAGCGCGCGCTGATGCTCGCCGGCATTTCGCACGACATCCGCACGCCGCTGGCCCGGTTACGGCTGGAAGCCGAGATGAGCGTGCCCGACGAGCAGGCGCGCGAACACATCATCGAAGACATCGAGCAGGCCGACCGCATCATCAGCAAATTTCTTGAATATGCGCGCAGCACCACGCCGAAGATCGAGACGGTGGATCTCAATGCCTTGATCGACTTTGTGCGCGATCGTTATCAGAAAGACGAGACCGTGGTGCTGCATCTGCAGACTCCGCCGGTTCCGCCGGTACGCGCCAACACCCTGGAGCTGCAACGCGTTGTGGTCAATCTGGTGGAAAACGCCAAGCGCTACGCCTTGACGCCGGGTGAAGTGCACACCGATCTCGACATCAGCCTGCAGCCGGGCATCGACCATGTGCAACTCACTGTGCGCGACCACGGCCCGGGCGTCCCGGCCGATCACCTCGCCCAGCTCACCCGTCCGTTCTTTCGCGGCGACGCGGCCAGAACCTCGGCCAAGGGCACGGGCCTGGGTCTTTCCATCGTGGAAAAAACCATCACCGCCATGGGCGGGCGGCTTGAGCTCAGCAATGCTCAGCCTGGCGGTTTGCAGATTCAGATCTGGTTGCCGCAAGCCAGCGCCCATACCAGCTGAGACATCACGATAGACACCACGGGGTATCCCGGGTTGTGCGGCGGTTTGTCGCAGCTTAGCCTCTGAGTTGGATGGGCTGCCCTAAGTCGGCTGCCCCCAACATGGAGGAGAACAGGGATATGACGCCAGAAGAAGCGCAGCATCACCCGCTAGCCGCGGAAACCCGCACCCGTGTGAGCGTGTGCAGTCTGCAATGGAATACGCCTTTTCGCTGGTTGGCCGCCGGTTGGCGTGACTTTACCCGCTGCCCGGTTGTCGGTCTGAGCTACGGGCTCATTTTCACTGCGCTGGGCTGGCTGCTCGCCTGGACGCTGGCGAGTTCGCCCGAATACACCCTGATGCTGGCGGCTGGCCTGCTGCTGGTCGGCCCCGCCCTGGCCATGGGCTTGATGGAAGCCAGCCGCCGCTGCGAGATTAATCTCAAGGCTCGGCTGAACTTCTGTATCCGCTGCTGGTGGCCTCACCGGGGCAGCGTGGCCATTTTCGCCGGGCTGCTGCTGGTCATCGAGTTGCTGTGGGGGCGCACCGCGCTGGTGGTGTTCGCCCTGTTTTTCGATGCGGGCATGCCCGAAACCGGCGGCGTGTTGCGGCTCTTGCTCGACCCTGCCAACGTCACATTCGTCCTGGTTTATCTGGGGGTCGCTCTGCTGTTTGGCGGGCTGGTGTTCGCCATCAGCGTGGTGTCTATCCCCATGATGCTCGACCGGCCCGTGGACGCCATCACCGCGGCGCTGACGAGCCTGCGCGTCTGCCTGGAGCATCCGGTGGCGATGTTCTGCTGGGCGGCGTTGATCGGCAGCATCAGCCTGCTGGCCATGCTGCCCTTTGGCCTGGGTTGGATCATTGTGCTGCCCGTCATTGGCCATGCCAGCTGGCACGCCTACCGGGGCGTCGTCTGCCCCAGTCTGCAACAACCCGCCACAGCCTGATCGTCAAGTCTGCAGCGAGGTCTTGAACACCTGGCCGGCATGCTCACGCAGGGTATGGAACTGGATTTTGGGCGCCAGTTCCTGCATCACCCGCAATTCGCTGGCATGAGTAAGCAAGACCGCCGGCGCATCGACCACGTCGTAGGCGATGCGGTGGGCATTGGTTTCGATGAACCGCTTGAGCGCCTGCGGATCGTCGCAAGTGAACCAGCGCGCCATGCGGTATTTGCTGCTTTCCATGCGCGCCTCCACGCCATACTCCGACCTGAGCCGGTGCTGCACCACTTCGAACTGCAGTGTTCCCACGGCCCCCAGCAGTAGGCTGCCGGCGGTGGACGGGCGAAAGACCTGAATCGCGCCCTCCTCGCCCAGTTGCTGCAGCCCGGTGCGCAGTTGTTTGCTGCGCATCGGGTCGGCAATTTCGACCGCACGAAACATCTCGGGCGCGAAGAACGGCAGCCCGGTGAACTGCAGTTCTTCCCCCTCGCTCAGGCTATCACCCAGATGCAGCGTGCCGTGATTGGGAATGCCGACGATATCGCCGGCAAACGCTTCGTCCAGCAACTCGCGCCGCTGCGACATGAAGGTGACGACGCTGCCCGGCCGAATGTCTTTGCCCGTGCGCCCCACCCGAATTTTCATGCCGCGTTCGAAATGGCCCGAGACAATGCGAACGAACGCAATGCGGTCACGGTGAGCCGGGTCCATATTGGCCTGGATCTTGAACACCACGCCGGTAAACGCGCTTTCGTCCGGCTGCACCACCCGCGTAGTCGCCGCGCGCGGCAATGGAGACGGCGCGAGTTCCACCAGCGCATCGAGCACCTCCTGCACGCCGAAGTTGTTGATCGCCGAGCCGAAAAACAGCGGCGATTGACGCCCTGCGAGAAACTCCGCCGCATCAAAAGCCGGCGCTGCTTCGCGCAGCAAGCCGATTTCGCCCTGCGCCTGTTCGTAGGGCTGGCCAAAGCGGCGCGCCGACTCGGGATTGTCGAGCCCGGTCAGCATTTGGTCGTCGTCGCGCACCCGCTCCTCGCCAGGCCGGAACACCCGCATGCGGTCCAGGCGCAGGTCATAAACGCCGTGAAATTCGCGCCCCATACCCACTGGCCAGGTAAACGGCACCACGGCCATGCCCAGATTGCGCTCGATCTCGTCCATCAAGTCGAGCGGCTGGCGAACCTCGCGGTCCATCTTGTTCACAAAGGTGAGAATCGGCGTGTTGCGCGCCCGGCAGACTTCGAGCAGACGCAGCGTCTGCTCTTCGACGCCGTTGGCCGCGTCGATCACCATCAAGGCCGCGTCCACTGCGGTCAGCACGCGGTAGGTATCTTCAGAAAAGTCTTGGTGACCCGGCGTATCCAGCAGGTTGATCACGCAATCGCGCCACTCCATCTGCATGACCGACGAGGCCACCGAAATGCCCCGCTGCTTCTCGATCTCCATCCAGTCCGAAGTGGCGTGGCGACTGGCCTTGCGCGCCTTCACGCTGCCCGCAATCTGAATCGCGCCGGAGAACAACAGCAGCTTTTCGGTCAGTGTGGTCTTGCCCGCGTCGGGGTGAGAGATGATGGCGAAAGTGCGTCGCCTGCGGATCTGCTCGCGGTTCAGTTCGGATTCGTTCGTGCTCATGGTCTGGCCGGGTCGCATCTCGCGACGGCTTGCATCTGGGGTAGGCTTTGGGCTGCGTAGCGGGAAAAGAATTTGAATTTCATAGACCTGAGGCCTTGCAGCCCGCCGCTACGCGCAAAGTGGCCGCCAAATAAAAAGCGGCGCAGAAATCCCGCTATTTTGCCTGAGACCCACCCCGCATGACACGCCAAATCGTCCTCGACACCGAGACCACCGGCCTCAATCCCGCCAGCGGCGACCGCATCATCGAAGTTGCCGGAGTCGAACTGTTCAACCGCAGGCTGACGGGAAAGCACTACCACGCCTACCTCAACCCGGACCGCGCCAGCCACCCCGACGCCCTCAAAGTCCACGGACTCACCGAAGAATTTCTCTCCGACAAGCCGCGCTTCGCCCAGATCGCCGACGACCTGCTCGAGTTTGTGCGCGATGCCGAAATCATCATTCACAACGCCCCCTTCGATTGCGCCTTCCTCGACGCCGAACTCGAGCGACTCAACCGTCCCGCCTTCAAGCAACACGTCCCGCTGGTCACCGATACGCTGGCGATGGCCAAGCTGCAGTTCCCCGGAAAGTTCAACAACCTCGACGCGCTGTGCAAGCGCTTCGGCATCGACAACGCACACCGCACCCTGCACGGCGCGCTGCTAGACGCCGAATTGCTCGCCGAGGTCTATCTCAGTCTCACGCGAGGTCAAGAAAGCCTGGTGATCGATCTGGAGACGCCTCAACAACAGATGAGCGTGGCTTCGCACCGACTCGATCATTTTTCCCTGCTCGTTCGCGCCCCCAGCAGCGACGAGCAAGCCGCGCATGAAGCGTTTCTGCAATTGCTCGACAAAAAAAGCCAAGGCAAGAGCATCTGGCGTCCGGGCGCGGAGGCGAGCCAAAACAGTTGAACCGAAAAAACTGTGCAATAATTGCGGACTTTGCTGATCGTCCTTCCTGGAACGGAAGGGTGATTCGGGCGGTTAACTCAGCGGTAGAGTGCCACCTTCACACGGTGGAAGCCACTGGTTCGATCCCAGTACCGCCCACCAGTTTATTATTCGGCATAGTTCAAAGAGAGCCGTAAAGCATACAGAAATCAATGCTTTACGGCTTTTTTTATTCCGTAGCTGTTCGGTGTCGTTCTTTGACATCCGCGAGTTGATAGGGGTACAAAGCAGGGGTACATCAGAAAGGCATGGGGTACATGCCTAGATGGAGGGAACCCATGCCGCTGACCGATACCGTCGCCCGCAACGCAAAGGCCACCGACCGCGCCCAAAAGCTCACGGATGAAAAGGGGCTCTATCTACTGGTTCACCCGAATGGGTCGAAATACTGGCGCTTCAAGTATCACTACTTGAAGCTTGAGAAAACTTTGGCATTGGGTGTGTACCCCGAAGTCAGCCTCAAGGCTGCCCGCGAAAAACGCGACGATGCACGGCGCATGCTGGCCGATGGCATCGACCCCAGCGAGGCCCGCAAGGCCGCCAAGGCCCGCGCGCTGCAGATGGCTGAAGACTCATTCGAGGCTATCGCGATGGAATGGGCCAAGCGCCACCTGGCCGCGCGGTCGGAAAGCCACCGAACCCGCGTAATCCGCAGGCTTGAGCGTGAGGTCTTCCCATTCCTGGGCAAGAAACCGATTGCGTCCATTACCGCGCCCGACATCCTGGCCGTGCTGCGCAAGATCGAGACACGCGGCGTGCTCGACACTGCCCACCGCACCCAGCAGACCATCGGCACCGTGATTCGCTACGCCGTGGCCACCGGCCGCGCCGAGACAGACCCGACCGCTGCCCTACGGGGCGCGCTGCCCGCCTACAAATCGGTGCACATGGCCGCCCACGCCCGCAAGATCTTCATTACGCCAGGCGCCGGGCTCGCACCGTTCCAGCCGATGTTTCGGTAGCCTGAAAGGCAAGCCGAACTCGACAGCGCCGTGCTGTAATTTGGATGAAGGACCGTCGCGCAGGACATCACTGCCCGCTTGCGTCCAATGCCCGGGATGGTCGTGCAGTGCCTCAGTCGCGAAGAGCCCCAACCGGAGGCTCCACTGATCGGTGGCCGCAAGCCCCGAGTTGCGCCCCCATAGAATCGCGAAGCGCCTTACTTACGCCTACGCTGATGCAAAACCGACAGTCCAGCACCCAGCTTGCGCCACGCTCCAAGGAGGGGTGGCGGGCGTACTGGTACCGGGTGATGTATTACCACGACGAGCGCGACGAAAAGCTATTCGATCTGGTGCTGATCGGCTTCATTCTGCTCAGCGTGCTGATCACCGTGCTCGATTCGGTGCAGGCCGTGCATGTTCGTGCGCATGGAGTGTTTTATGTTTTAGAGTGGATTTTCACCATCGCCTTCACGCTGGAGTATGTGCTTCGGCTGTCCGTGGTGCAGAACCCGTGGCGGTATGCGCGCAGCTTTTTCGGCATCATCGATCTGCTGTCTTTCTTGCCGGCGTATCTGGAGTTGCTTTTTCTCGGGTCGGGCCATCTGACGGTTATCCGGACTCTCCGGGTGCTGCGTATTTTCCGAATTCTCAAGCTGATGGAATACACCAGCGCGTCGAATCAGATGCTCGATGCGCTGTCTCGCAGCAAGAACAAGATTTTTGTGTTCGTGCTCAGCGTGCTGACGCTGACCACTATTTTCGGCTCCATCATGTATCTGGTCGAGGGACCGCAAAACGGCTTCACCAGCATCCCGCGTGGCATCTACTGGGCCATCGTCACCATGGCCACGGTGGGTTTTGGCGACATCACGCCGAAGACGGCGCTGGGACAGATCATCACCGCGGGCATCATCATCGTGGGCTACGGCATCATCGCCGTGCCGACGGGCATCTATTCGGCGGAGCTGATCAACTCGTATCGGAACCAGCGCCGCGTCGAAGAACACCGCCAGGCGCAAGAGGAAGACGCCAAGGCGTGCTCGCGTTGCGGGCTGGTCGGGCACACTGCAGATGCCCGCTATTGCCGCCGCTGCGGCGAAGCGCTGCCGGGTATCAGCCGGGCCACATCTTCCCCGGATTCATCAGATTCTGCGGATCGAGCGCCTGCTTGAGGGCGCGCATCTGGGCCAGCGCAACCGGGTTGCCGTAACGCGCCAGATCGTCCCGCTTGAGCTGGCCGACTCCGTGTTCTGCCGAGAACGTTCCGCCGCAAGCCACCGCGGCATCGTGCACGATGCGGTTGCAAACGGCTTGATGCTCGGCCAGAAAACGTGCCGCATCCGCGCCCACCGGGGCCTGCACGTTGTAGTGCAGATTGCCGTCGCCCAGATGGCCGAAAACCACCAGACGCGCGCCGGGCAGCGCCTGCGTCACCAACTCGGCGGTGGACTCGACAAAGGCAACCATGCGCGAGAGCGGTACGCCAATATCGTGCTTGATGTTCAGCCCTTCCTGCGCCTGCGCCAGCGGAATCGATTCACGCAAATGCCAGAGCGCCTGGCTTTGCGCCAGGCTCTGCGCCACGGCTGCATTGACGATCAAACCATCGTTCAGCGCCATCTCCAGCAAAGACTCCAGACGCGCCCTGCCCTGCGGCTCGCCCTCGGTTTCGCTCGACTCCAGCAGCACGCACCAGGCGCTGGGCAACTCAAAAGGCAAAGCGAGTTGCGGAAAATGTTGCTGCACCAGTTGCAGACTGTGCGCGCTCATCAGCTCGAAGCCGGTCAGGCTGCACCCGAGCCGGGCGTTTGCTAAGCCGAGCAGGCCAATGGCGGCGGCCACGTCGTGCACGGCCACCAGCGCGGTGATCTGCGCCGCCGGTTGCGCAAAGAGCTTGAGCGCCGCCGCGGTGATGATGCCCAGCGTACCCTCGGAGCCGACGTATAGATCGCGCAGGCTGTAGCCGGTATTGTTCTTACGCAGCAGGTTGAGTGCGTCGAGCACCTCGCCCTGCGCGGTGACGACTTCCAGTCCGAGACACAACTCGCGGGCATTGCCGTAGCGCAAGACCGCCGTGCCGCCAGCGTTGGTCGAAAGATTGCCGCCTATGGTGCAACTGCCCTCAGCGGCCAGAGACAGCGGGAACAGCAGACCGTGCTCGGCCGCGGCTTGCTGCACGGCGGCCAGCACACACCCGGCTTCCGCGACGAGCACGCCGCCCGCGGGGTCGATGGAGCGAATGCGGTTGAGTCGCCGGGTACTCAGCACGATCTGCTCGCCGCTGGCGTCTGGCGTGGCCCCGCCGACCAGGCCAGTATTGCCGCCCTGCGGCACCACCCCCACGCCATGCAGCGCGCAAAGCTGCACCACCCCGGCCACCTGCGCGGCGTCGCCCGGCAGCACCACGGCTAGCGCGCGTCCCTGATAGCGTTTGCGCCAATCGGTAAGATAGGGTGCACAGTCTTCCGCCAGGTGCAGCACATGCGACGTGCCCAGCAAGGCGCGCAAGGCGTCCAGAAAGCGATGCTGTTCAGCGGGCAGCACGGCGCGGCGCTCCGGTGCGCAAAAAACCGGCCACGCTGAGGAACAACAGCAGCGAGAGCAGCAGTTCAATCCACCCCAGCCCGCGCGAGGCGGCGCTGGGGTCGGTCAGCGCGCGGGTGATGCCCTCGGCCGCGTAAAACCACAACAGGAGACTCAGCCAGCGAAACGTCTGCGCCCGGCCCCTCAGCACGCCGGGCACGGCGGGCAAAAGGGGCAGCACCTTGAGCACCAGCAGCGATCCTCCGGGATGCAGCGGCGCCGCCCAAAGCTCCCAGACCACACACAGCAGGATGAGCGCCAGCAGGCTGGCCACCGCACCCCGGTGCCAGACATGCTGCCAGGAGGCGGTCGATAACGGTTGAGAAGAATCCGACATCATGCGCACGGTTCAGTCTGCCGCAAGCTTGAGCGCCACTCGCGCCAAACGCTGCCCCAGCGCGAAGGCCAGGCGCTTTTCTTCTTCGCTCACCGGCAGGCTGGCATCGGGCGCGGCATGATGGCTGGCGCCGTAGGGCGTGCCGCCGCCGCGGGTGGTCATCAGCCCCGTCTCGGTGTAGGGCAGGCCGACGATCAGCATGCCGTGGTGCAGCAGCGGCAGCATCATCGACAGCAGGGTGCTTTCCTGGCCGCCATGCAGCGTGCCGGTGGAGGTGAACACCGCCGCCGGCTTACCCGCCAGAGCGCCCGAAAGCCATAGCGCTGAGGTCTGGTCGAGAAAGTATTTGAGCGGCGCGGCCATATTGCCAAACCGAGTGGGCGAGCCCAGCGCCAGAGCGGCGCATTCCTGCAGGTCGCTCAGTTCCACATAAGGCGGCCCGTCGTCGGGAATGGACGGTGCAGTCTGTTCCGCCACGGTGCTGACCCGCGGCACGGTACGCACCCGCGGCAGCGCCCCCGGCACCTGCGCCACGCCTTGCGCCATACTTTCGGCCAGCGTGCGGGTGCCGCCGTGTACGCTGTAATACAGAATCAGGATGTCTTTCATGCCGCTATCGTATTGCCATGCCCCGCCTACGCCCCTCCGACACCCTGCTCGCCAGCCTGCGCACCCTGGCCCGGCGCTTTGCTCAGGACAATCTGGCGCAAACCGCGGGTAGTCTCACCTTCACCACCCTCATCTCCCTGGTGCCCCTGCTCACCGTGGTGCTGGCGGTGTTCACCGCGTTTCCGGCGTTCGACAGAATGCAGGGACAGATCCAGGCGCATCTGGCGCAAACCATGCTGCCCGATGGCATCTCGGATAAGGTGTATCACTACCTCAGCGATTTCGCCGCCAAGGCCAAGAGCCTCGGGGTGGTCAGCGTGGTTTTTCTCATCGTCACCGCCACTTCGATGATGCTGACCGTCGACCGTGCGCTCAACGCCATCTGGCGCACCCCGCGGCCCCGTTCGCTGGCGCAGCGCGTGCTGCTCTACTGGGCCGGTTTCACCCTCGGCCCACTGGTGCTGGGCGCGAGTATCGGTCTGATGAGCTTCGTCGCTGGCGCACACCGCGGCTTGCTGCACCACCTGCCCGGCGGGGCCAGCGCATTGCTGAGCTTTGCTTCGTGGGCCGTCATGGCTGTGGCGCTGGCGGCGCTGTTCCGCTTCATTCCCAACACCGAAGTGCGTTGGCGCGATGCGCTCATTGGCGGATTCGTCGCCGCGCTGGCCTTCAGTCTGGGCGGGCGGGCGCTGGCCTGGTATTTCTCCACCGTCACCACCTACACCGCGGTCTACGGCACCTTCGCGGCCCTGCCCCTGCTGCTGTTGTGGATCTACTTCAGCTGGATCGCCGTGCTGGTCGGCGCCATGATCGCGGCCTACCTGCCTTCGCTGCGTGTGCGCGCGATCCGGCTGGACGGCTATGCGGGCGCCGAGTTTCTCAACGCGGTGCAAGTGCTCAAGCTGCTCCACGGCGCGCGCCTGGCGCCCGATTGCGGCCTGCCCGCCGATCAACTCTCCAAGCGCCTGCGCATCGATCCCCTGCAATTGCAAGACCTGCTCACCGTGCTGGAACGTCTGGGCTGGATCGGCAAGGTCGCCGCCAAGCCCCGCAGCCCCTCGCGCTGGGCGCTGCTCTGCAACCCCGAGGCCACGCCCCTTGGGCCATTGATCGACGCGCTGCTGCTCGATAAAAAGCGCGCTGCTCACACCTCGGCGCTGCTCGGCCACATGCTCAGCGATGAAGAGCGCGACTGGAATCTGGCCCAACTGCTATCGGAACCGCCCGTCACAGCCGATGCGTCAGCATCTGCCACCACATCGCCCAGTCGCCCATGAAACTGAACAGCGGGCGCTTGAACGTCGCCGGTCGGTTGTGTTCGACAAAAAAGTGAGCCGCCCAGGCAAAAGCGTAGCCGCAGATGACGGCCGCGAGCAGCCACCATGGGTTGGCGGTGAAAATGAGAAAAAACAAGCAGATCAGCGCCAGGGTCGAGCCAGCGAAGTGCAGCTTGCGGGTGAGCGGCAGCCGGTGCTCGGCCAGATACAGCGGATAAAACTCGGCAAACGTGCGCGCCCCGGCGAGTTGCGCGGCGTTGGGGGGTGACGGCGCCTCAGGCTGAGCCTGCGGGCGATGATGATGTGCACGCATGGGGTGTCTCCAGATTCGTGCTTCGGACTACACTACTGTAGGCGAGCTGTCGGAGCGTCAGCGGCCGCACATCCGAGTTTTCGCGGCTTCGTATTCCCGCTGCAGTTGGGCCACAAGGTCTGCGGCGGGCTGCACCCGGTCCACGGCGCCTATGCCCTGGCCGCAGCCCCAGATGTCTTTCCAGGCTTTGGCTCCGCCGATGGCGGCGGCGAAATCCATCTTGCTCGGATCGCCCTCGGGCAGATGGTCGGGATCGAGCCCGGCGGCGGCAATCGAGCCGCGCAGGTAGTTGCCGTGCACGCCGGTGAACAGGCTGGAGTACACGATGTCTTGCGCGCTGCTGTCCACGATCATCTGCTTGTAGCCCTCGGCGGCGCGCGCCTCGTCGGTGGCGATGAAGGCGCTGCCGATATAGGCCAGATCGGCCCCCATGGCCTGCGCGGCAAGCACCGAGTCGCCACGGGCAATGGCGCCTGAAAGCACAACCGGCCCGTCGAACCAGCGCCGGGTTTCCTGCACCAGCGCAAAAGGCGATTGCGTGCCCGCGTGTCCGCCGGCGCCGGCCGCCACCAGAATGAGACCGTCTGCGCCCTTCTCCACCGCTTTGTGCGCAAAGGTCTGGTTGATCACATCGTGCAGCACGATGCCACCCCAACCATGTACGCCCTGATTCACTTCGGGGCGAGCGCCCAGCGAGGTGATGACGATGGGCACTCGGTACTTGGCGCAGAGCATCATGTCCTGCTCCAGGCGCTCGTTGCTGCGGTGAACGATCTGGTTGACCGCGAACGGCGCAGCGGGCTGGTCGGGATGGGCCGCGTTCCACGCAGCCAGTGCCTCGGTGATTTCGGCCAGCCATTCGTCGAGCTGCGACGCCGGGCGGGCATTCAGCGCGGGAAAACTACCGACGATGCCCGCGGTGCATTGCGCAATCACCAACTTGGGATTGGAGATGATGAACAGCGGCGACCCGATGACAGGCAGCTGCAGCTTGGAAAGAATGGCGGGCAGACTCATCTCAGAACGCCTCCACCGGCAGGGCCATCACGCTGTCGGCGCCACTCAAGACCGCGTCGCGCAAACCGCCGCAGCGCGGCAGGATGTGGGCGCAGTAAAACGCAGCGGTGGCCCGTTTGGCTTGGGCGAAGGCGGCTTCATCCGCCGGAAGGTCGCGCGTGGCCAGCCAGCTTTGCGCCATCTGCCAACCGGCCATCAGGTTGCCCGCCAGCATCAGATACGGCACGCTGCCCGCGAACACCGTATTGGGGTCGGACTTGCCGTGCGCCGCGACAAACGCCACCACCTGCGCATACGCCTCGCGGGCTTGCCGCAGCTGGCCGGCCATGGCCACGGCCTGCGCATCGCCCGTGGCCGTGAGCGCCTCTTCGACCTTGCTCACCCGCGCGGCGAAGTGCAGCGCCAGGGCGCCGCCATCGCGCACCGTCTTGCGTCCCACCAGATCATTGGCCTGGATGGCCGTGGTGCCCTCGTAGATGGTGAGAATGCGGGCGTCGCGGTAATACTGGGCCGCCCCCGTCTCTTCGATGAAGCCCATGCCGCCGTGCACCTGCACGCCCAGGCTCGCCACCTCGATGCTCATCTCTGTCGAGTAGCCCTTGACCAGCGGCACCAGAAACTCGTAGGCCGCCTCGTGCGCAGCGCGCTGCCCGGCATCGGGATGGGCGCGGCCCACGTCGTGCAGACTCGCGGCCACCAGCGCGAGTGCGCGGCAGCCTTCGGTGAGCGCGCGCATGGTCATGAGCATGCGGCGCACATCGGGGTGATGCACGATGCTCACCGACTGCGCCGCGCTGCCGTCCACCGGGCGCGACTGCACTCGATCCTTGGCATAGGCCGCCGCCTTTTGGTAAGCCCGCTCGGCTACGGCAATGCCCTGCAGGCCCACGGCGTAGCGGGCCGCGTTCATCATGATGAACATGTATTCCAGCCCGCGATTGGCCTCGCCCACCAGCTCGCCAATCGCGCCGGTTCCCACCTCGCCCTTGCCGTCGCCGTAAATCAGCACCGCCGTCGGGCTGGCCTTGATACCCAGCTTGTGCTCGATGGAGGCGCACCAAACGTCGTTGCGCCGCCCGTCTTCCAGCACCTTGAGCACGATGAACAGCGAAATGCCCTTGACCCCCGCCGGCGCATCCGGAAGGCGGGCCAGCACCAAGTGGACGATGTTGTCCGCCATGTCGTGCTCGCCATAAGTGATGTAAATTTTCTGGCCGAACAGCCGGTAAGTTCCGTCGCCCTGCGGCTCAGCGCGGCTGCGCACCAGCGCCAGATCAGAGCCCGCCTGCGGCTCGGTGAGGTTCATGGTGCCAGTCCACTCGCCCGAGATCAGCCTGGGGATGTAGCGCTGCTTCTGCGCATCGGTACCCGCAGTGAGCAAGGCTTCGATGGCGCCGTCTGACAAGAGCGGGCACAGCGCGAAACTGAGGTTGGCGCTGTTGAGCATTTCGGTGCAGGCCGCCGAGATGCTTTTGGGCAAACCCTGCCCGCCAAATTCAGCCGAATGCTGCAGCCCTTGCCACCCGCCATCGACGAATTGCCGGAACGCCTGCTTGAACCCCGGGGTGGTGGTCACCTTGCCGTCTGCCCAGGCGCTGGGATGGAGGTCGCCCTCGCGGTTCAGCGGAGCGATCACATCGCGGTTGAATTTGCCGCATTCCTCCAGCACTGCGGCCGCCGTGTCGGGGGTCGCGTCCTCGAAACCTGGCAGTTTGGAAATGGACTCCAGGCCTGCGAGATGTTCGAGGTCGAACATCATGTCGCGGATGGGGGCGATATAGCTCATGCGAGTCTCCGTCTGGGGATGTTGGGGGTGCAGCCGTCTGCGCGGCCGTAGTCGGGTGTCAACACGTTGTGAACGGGCGGGGTTTAAGCCTCAAATCTGCTTGACCATTTCCGGCACGGCGGTGAACAAGTCGGCCACCAAACCGTAATCAGCCACGCCGAAGATCGGCGCTTCTTCGTCTTTGTTGATGGCGACGATGACCTTGCTGTCTTTCATACCGGCCAGATGCTGGATGGCGCCGGATATGCCCACGGCCACATAGAGTTGCGGCGCGACGATCTTGCCGGTTTGCCCCACCTGCCAGTCGTTGGGGGCATAGCCCGCATCGACCGCCGCGCGGCTGGCGCCCATCGCGGCGCCGAGTTTGTCGGCCAGCGGGGTCATCACGGCCTCGAAGTTTTCCTTGCTGCCCAGGCCGCGCCCGCCGGAGACGATGATCTTCGCCGCGGTGAGTTCCGGCCGCTCGCTCTTGGTGGTTTCGCGCCCGACCAGGCTGGACAGCCCGGCATCGGCCACGGCGTCAACGCTGCTCACCTCGGCCGTGCCGCCGGTCGCGGCCACCGGGTCGAAGCCCGTGGTGCGCACGGTGATGACCTTGATCTTGTCGCTGCTTTGCACCGTGGCAATGGCGTTGCCAGCGTAGATGGGGCGATCGAAAGTATCGGGGCTGTGCACATGAATGATGTCGGAAACCTGCGCCACATCGAGCAGGGCCGCCACGCGCGGGGCGATGTTTTTGCCGAAGGCCGTGGCCGGCGCCAGGATGTGGCTGTAGGACGGCGCCAAAGCCAGCACTTGCGCAGCGCTGGCTTCCGCCAGGCCCGCGGCGAGTTGCGGCGCGTCGGCGCACAACACCTTGCTCACGCCAGCAGCCTGCGCGGCAGCCTGGGCAACCGCTGCGCAGTTTTGCCCGGCAACGAGCACATGCACTTGCGGGTCGCACAGCAGCGCGGCGGCAATGGTGTTGAGGGTGGAGGGTTTGAGAACCTGGTTGTCGTGTTCGGCAATGACGAGTGCGGTCATGGAAAAATCCTCGAATGGGTTGCTTGCGGAAAGCCGCTCAGGGAAGGCAGGTCAGATGACCTTGGCCTCGGTCTTCAGACGGTCGACCAGCGTGGCGACATCGGGCACCTTCACGCCCGCGCCGCGCTTGGGCGGCTCGGCAACCTTCAGCGTTTTGAGTCGCGGGCTCACATCCACGCCCAGTTCTTCCGGCTTGAGGGTATCAATCGGCTTTTTCTTCGCCTTCATGATGTTGGGCAGAGTGACGTAGCGCGGCTCGTTGAGCCGCAGGTCGGTGGTGATGACGGCGGGCAGCTTGACCGCGATCGTCTCCAGTCCGCCATCCACCTCGCGGGTAACTTTCGCCTGCGTGCCGTCGAGTTCGACCTTGGACGCAAAGGTAGCCTGCGACCAGCCCAGCAGAGCAGCCAGCATTTGCCCGGTCTGGTTGGAATCGTCATCGATGGCCTGCTTGCCCAGAATGACCAACTGCGCACCCTCTTTCTCGACCACAGCCTTGAGCAGCTTGGCCACGGCCAGGGGCTGCAACTCAGCCTCGCTTTCCACCAGCACACCGCGGTCGGCGCCGATCGCCATGGCGGTGCGCAGGGTCTCGCCGCAGGCGGCTACACCACAACTCACCGCGACGATCTCGGTTGCCGCGCCCTTTTCCTTGAGCCGCACCGCTTCTTCCACGGCGATTTCGTCAAACGGGTTCATGCTCATCTTCACACCGGCGGTATCGATGCCGCTGCCATCCGACTTGACCCGCACCTTGACGTTGTAATCCACCACGCGCTTGACCGCGACCAGCACTTTCATGCAATTGCTCCAGTAGGGTTTGTTGTGTGGGTCAGTATAGGCAGCGCCCTGACCTGAACGGACTGACGGACCCATAATAGAACGACCGTTCGTTTTTGGCAGTGTAACGACGGACGCGGCCGCAAATCAAGCCCCGCGCAAAGGGCTCATTTCCTTTGGCGGCATCAGGAAGGGCCGCTTTCAAAGCGGATTTCTACAGATCAATCGCTTCGCGGGAATGCGCCTGCGCGCGCAAGGCGTATTTCTGGATCTTGCCGGTGGACGTTTTGGGCACCTCGCCAAACACCACTTTGCGCGGCGTTTTGAAGCCTGCGAGGTGAGCTTTGCAGAACGCGATGATTTCTTCTTCGGTCACCGCTCGGCCTTGCTTGAGTTCGACAAACGCGCAGGGACTCTCGCCCCATTTCGGATCGGGCATGGCCACCACGGCGGCCACCAGCACAGCGGGATGGCGGTAAAGCACGTCTTCGACTTCGATGCTGGAGATGTTTTCCCCGCCCGAAATAATGACGTCCTTGCTGCGATCCTTGATCTTGATGTAGCCGTCGGGATCGACCACCGCGAGGTCGCCGCTGTGAAACCAGCCGCCATGAAAAGCCTGCTCGGTCGCCTCGGGGTTGCCCAGATAGCCTTTCATCATGATGTTGCCGCGAAACATGATTTCGCCCAGGGTTTGCCCATCGTGCGGCACTTCTTCCAGGGTGTCTGAGTTCCGCACGGTCGCGGCATTCTGCAGGTGATAGCGCACGCCCTGCCGCGCATTCAAACGCGCGCGCTCGGGCAGCGGCAGCTCAGTCCAGGACTCCTGTTTGGCGCAAACCGTCGCCGGGCCATACACCTCGGTGAGGCCGTAGGTGTGAGTCAGATCGAAGCCCATGGCTTCGAGCCCCTCGATCAGTGCCGCGGGTGGCGCGGCTCCGGCCACCATGGCCCGCACCGCGTGGTGAATGCCGGCTTTCATCTCGGCGGGCGCATTGACCAGCAGATTTTGGACGATCGGGGCGCCGCAGTAATGCGTTACACCCGCGCTTCGGATGCGATCGAAAATGGCCTGCGCCTCGACCTTGCGCAGACAGACGTTGACCCCGGCCCGCGCGGCCACCGTCCACGGAAAGCACCAGCCGTTGCAATGAAACATGGGCAGAGTCCACAGATAGACCGGGTGCTTGGGCATGTCCCATTCGAGAATATTGGACACCGCATTCACATACGCGCCGCGATGGGAGTACACCACGCCCTTGGGTTTGCCGGTCGTGCCGGAGGTGTAATTCAAGGAGATCGAATCCCACTCGTCGGCCACATCGGGCAACGCCTCGCTCGCCAGACCTTCTGCGAGCAGCGCCTCATAATTCAGCGCGCCGATGCCTTGGCCGCCGGGCACGAACTCCGGATCGGGCACGTCGATCACCAGCGGCGGCGCCAGACCCTGCTCCACCGCGAGCGCCACGGCCTGCTGCATCACGGCCGCCAGTTCAGGATCGACCAGCACGGCCTTGGCGCCGCCGTGCAGCAGCATGTAGGCCAGCGCCTCGGCGTCGAGCCGGGTGTTGAGGGTGTTGAGCACCAGCCCGGCCATGGGCACGCCGAACTGCGCTTCCACCATGGTCGGCACATTGGGCAGCATGACCGCCACCACATCCCCGCGCTGCAGGCCCCGTCGCACCAGGGCCGATGCCAGCCGTCGGCAGCGCTCGCGCGTCTGCGCCCAGTTGCGCTGCAGGCTGCCGTGAAGGACGGCCAAGCGCTGCGGATAAAGGTCGGCGGCATGATCCAGAAAGATCAGCGGCGTGAGCGGCGCGTGGTTGGCGCAATTGGGGGTGAGGTCAGCGTCTTGCATATCGGTCTCCTTGTCTCGACAACATGCTGCAGCAGACGCCTTTCGCAGACCTTGCGTGGGAGCCTGCGCTCGCTATTGGCGCTCTGCAGCCTGCGCGGCTGGCTCCTTGCCCGGCGCCCATTGCAAAACCCGCTGCGGAAACGGAATCTCGATCCCGTTTTGTTTGAGCGCATGCCAGATGGCGAGATTGACCTGGCCGCGCACGCCCAGTGTGCCGTGTTCCGGGTCGGCAATCCAGTAGCCCACGGTGATGTTGATGGCGCTTTCGCCAAACGCATCGAGTACCGCGCTCGGGCCGGGGCTTTGCAAGACGCGCGGCACGGACTGCGCCGCCTCTTTGATCAGCACCAGCGCCTTTTCAACGTCGGTGTCGTACGACACGCCCACGGTGGTGGAGAGCCAGACGTTGGGGTCGTTATACGAGAGGTTTTCGATGCGGTTGGCGATCAGCATTTCGTTGGGCACGATGGAGTCCGTGCCCCCGGCGCTGCGCACCAGGGTGTAACGGGTCTTGATGTCGATGATCTGGCCCTGAAAAGTCTCCACTCGCACGTTGTCGCCCACGCGCAGACTGCGTTCGAGCAGAATGACAAAGCCCGAGACGTAGTTGGCTGCGATTTTCTGCAAACCCAGACCGAGGCCGACACCCAAGGCACCACCAAACACGCTGAGCACGGTGAGATCGATGCCCACCATCTGCAAGGCGGTGAGGATGGCCACCAGCAGCACCACCGACCGCAGCAGCCGGGTGAACACCAGACGCAGGCTGGCGTCCAACGGCGAGCGCATCAGCCGCGATTCCAGCAGCGACGAGACCCACAGCGCCAGCAGCAGCGTGACGGCGATGGACGCCGCGCCCTTGAGCAAGGTCCAGCCGGAAAGTCGCTGACTGCCCAGGGAAATCGACAGGGCATCGAGCGCTTCGTGAATTTCAGGCAGCACACCTGCCAGATGCAGGGCCAGCGTCACCCACAGGCCGATACTGACCACCCGCACCAGATAGTGCACGCCGCCATCCTTGGAAAACCGTTGCCTTGCGACCGAGCCTGCCAGACGCACCAGCAGCAGCACCAACAGCACCGGCAGCGCCAGTTTGAGCAGCGGCAGTTTGAGCAGCAGATACGAGCCATGCCGCACCAGAACCAGCGCCAGCAAGGCCACCGCAGGAAATCCCAGGCCGTAGCGCCAGGTCGCGTGAAACGCCGTCTTCCAGTTGGGCAGCTTGCGCACCTGCTTTTCAAGCGCCGTGCCCAACAGCACACCCAGCGCCACAACGCCCAGCAGAATGCCGATCTGCAGCCGCAGTTGCTCTGGGGATTGGTGGGTAAACGCCGCGATAAGAGGAGATTCGATCAACATGCGCAAAAGCCCGAATGGCCCGAATGAACAGGCGGGCATGGTAGCCCGCCGCACCCGCGTGCTCTTCTATGGTGCGCTGGGTGGCGGCACCGGCAACGGCGCTGCCGACGGCTTGGCGGCATTCTGTCGCGCCTGCTCGGCCTGCTTCTCGGCGTAGGTCTTTTGCTTGGCGGCGAAGTCGGCCTCCGCCTGCTTGATCTCTGCAGCGCGCTGCGCCGGGCTCATTTGGCTTTGCGGCGCAGGGGCCGGAAACAGGCGCCCCACAGGCGGTGGCACGGGCGCAGCGGCGGTGGCAGGCGTCTTCGGCGGCGCTGCAGCGGCTTGTGCGGCGCGTTGGGCGGCTTGTTGGGCGGCCTGCTGCTGTCGCTGTGCAAGGTCGGCTTCGCGTGCCGCGCTCTGCTGCTCGGCTTGTGCGCGGTCGGGCTGCCCGCGCTGTGAGGCGGCCATATTCGCCTGCACCCGGCGGAGTTCGTCTTCGGCAGCACGCAGGCGGCCGCGCAATGCAATGGCCTGCAGATCGGTGTCGATGGGGGTCAGTGCGGCGCGCTCTTTCTTGTGCGCCGCGTCGAGGCAGTCGTTGACGAAAAAGCGCTGCAGACAGGCACCGCGCTGCGCCGCGTACTCCGCCTGCACCTGCGCGCGCTGCTGCTGCAAGGCGGCTTGTTGCGCAGCGTCTTGGGCCGGGGTGGGTTGCGCCGTCGTCGCCAGGGCTGCGCTCGAACCCAGGCAAGCCATCAGCACCCACCCGACTGGGAAAACCTTTTGGAAGACGTTCATACCAGCGTGGCCTCGCCCTGGCGCCGCCCCTCGCGCAAATATTCGGCGCTCTGCATTTCGTTCAGGCGCGAAACGGTGCGGGTGAATTCATAGTCGAGCGGCCCGTGCACATAAAGCTGCTCGGGCGGCACGGCGGCAGACAGAATCAGTTTGATGCGGCGGTCGTACAGCACGTCCACCAGCAGGGTGAAGCGGCGCGCGGCGCTGGCCATGTCTTCGGTCATCAGCGGCACGTCGGACAGCAGCACGGTGTGAAAGCGGCTGGCGAGTTCGAGGTAGTCGTTTTGCGAACGCGCGGTTTCGCAGAGTTCGTGAAAGCTGAACCACACCACGCCGCCGGCCCGCTGCAGAGCCTGCACTTCGCGGCCTTCGATGGTCAGCACCGGGTCTTCTTCAGTGCTCGAAGCCATGCGCTCGAAGGCCTGTTCCATGCGGGCTTGCGCCTCGTCTCCCAGCGGGGTGATGTAGAGGTTGAGTTCGCGCAGGGCTTTGTGGCGATAGTCCACACCCGCATCGATTTTGACCACATCCATTTTTTGTTTGATGAGTTCGATGGCGGGCAGTATGCGGTCGCGGTGCAGACCATCAGGATAAAGATCGTCGGGATGAAAGTTGGAGGTGGCAACCATTTGCACCCCATGATCGAACAGCCCGTCGAGCAGGCGGTGCAGGATCATGGCGTCGGTCACATCGCTGATGTGAAACTCGTCGAAGCAGATCAGCCTGAAGCGCCGCGCAATGCGTTTGGAAAGCTCGGTCAGCGGATCGACCGTGCCCTGCAATGCGGCCATTTCGCGCTGCACCTCGTGCATGAACTCGTGGAAATGCAGCCGCGTTTTGCGCAGCAGCGGCACGGTGACAAAAAACGCATCCATCAGCATGGACTTGCCCCGCCCCACGCCGCCGTAGAGGTAAACCCCGCGTGGCAATTCGGGATGCACCAGGGCTCGGCGAATGGCGCTCGACCGGCGCGACTTGTACTCGACCCATTCGTCGTAACACTGCTGCAGACGGGCCACGCCCGCGCGCTGGGCGGCATCCGCAGTAAAGCCTCTCTCACTCAGGGATTGCTCGAAATACTCGGTGACGTTCATGCGCTGCCGTTCAGAAGTTCAGCGTGCGGCCCGCAACGCCCAGCGCCGCTTCCTTCAGGCTCTCCGACAGCGTGGGGTGAGCGTGGCAGATGCGGGCGATGTCTTCGCTGGCGGCCTTGAATTCCATCGCCACGGCGGCCTCGGCGATCAGCTCCGAGGCCATCGGGCCGATGATGTGCACGCCGAGAATTTCATCGGTCTGCGCATCGGCCAGCATTTTGACGAAGCCCGTGGTGTCGCCCAGGGCACGGGCACGGCCATTGGCCATGAAGGGAAAACTTCCCGCCTTGTAAGCGCGGCCTGCGACCTTGAGCTGCTGCTCGGTTTGTCCGACCCAGGCGATTTCGGGCGCGGTGTAAATCACCCAGGGCACGGTGTTGAAATCGACGTGCGGTTTCTGCCCGGCGATGCGCTCGGCCACGGCCACGCCCTCTTCCTCCGCCTTGTGCGCCAGCATGGGGCCACGCACCACATCACCCACCGCCCAGATGCCCGGCAGGTTGGTGCGGCAGTCGGCATCCACCTGAATGAAGCCGCGCTCGTCGAGTTGCAGGCCGATGGTTTGTGCACCGAGCGAGTCGGTATTCGGCTTGCGACCGACGGAGACGATGAGCCGCTCGACCTTGAGCGTCTGTGCTTCGCCTTTGGCGTTGGTCCACTCGACGGTCACCCCGTTTTTCAGTACCTTGGTCGCCGTGATTTTCGCGCCTAGATGGATCGCCAGCCCCTGTTTGGTGAACTGCTTGAGCGCCTCTTTGGCGATCTGCGCATCGGCGGCGGCGAGAAAGTCGGGCATGGCTTCGAGCAGGGTGACTTGCGCACCAAGGCGGCGCCACACGCTGCCCATCTCCAGCCCGATCACCCCCGCGCCGATCACGCCCAGCGTCTTGGGCACAGCGTCGATGGACAGCGCGCCGTCGTTGGACAGCACGCGCTGCTCATCGAAGTCCAGACCGGGCAGACTGCGCGGCACCGAGCCGGTCGCCACGATGATCTGCTTGGCCGACAGCACCTGCTCGGCGTCCTTGCCCGTCACCGCGACCTGCCAGCCTGCGTCGGCGTTGCCGCCTTTGAGCGCGGCTGTGCCGTGGAAAAACGTGACCTTGTTCTTCTTGAACAGATAGAGAATGCCCTCGTTGTTCTGCTTGACCACTTGGGCCTTGCGCTGCTGCATGACGGGTACATCGATGGACAGGCCGCTCACGCCAATGCCATGCGCGGCGAAATCGTGACCCGCCTGCTCGAAATGCTCGCTCGACTGCAACAGCGCCTTGGAGGGAATGCAGCCGATATTGGTGCAGGTGCCACCAGGCGCCGGGCCGCCCTGGGCATTTCGCCAGGCGTCGATGCAGGCCACGTTCAGGCCCAGTTGAGCGGCGCGGATGGCGGCGATATAGCCGCCAGGGCCAGCGCCGATGACGATGAGATCAAATTCCGAAGACATGATGGTTTCCTGGTTGCGCGCACGCGGCGCGTCGACGCGAATAAGCGGATGAAGCCTTGGCTCGGCGCCCGGATCAAAGATCGAGCAGCAGACGCGCGGGGTCTTCGAGCGCCTCTTTCATCGCCACCAGGCCGAGCACCGCTTCGCGGCCGTCGATCAGGCGATGGTCGTAGCTCATTGCCAGGTAGTTCATCGGGCGAATCACGATCTGACCGTCTTCGACCACGGGTCGGTCTTTGGTGGCGTGGATGCCCAGAATGGCCGACTGCGGCGGATTGATGATGGGCGTGGACAGCATCGAGCCGAACACTCCGCCGTTGCTGATGGAGAAGGTGCCGCCGGTGAGCTCCTCGATGGTCAGCTTGCCGTCACGTGCCTTGGCACCAAAATCGGCGATGGCTTTTTCGATGTCGGCAAAACTCATCTGATCGGCATTGCGCAGAATGGGCACCACCAGCCCGCGCGGACTGCCCACGGCGATGCCGATGTCGAAGTAGCCGTGATAGACGATGTCATTGCCGTCGATCGAGGCGTTGAGCAGCGGGAACTTGCGCAGCGCATGCACCGCGGCGCGCACAAAAAAGCTCATGAAACCCAGCTTCACGCCGTGCTGCTTCTCGAACTTGTCTTTGTACAGATTGCGCATGTCGATCACCGGCTTCATGTTCACTTCGTTGAAGGTGGTGAGGATGGCGTTGGTGGCCTGCGACTGCAGCAGCCGTTCGGCGATGCGCGCGCGCAGGCGGCTCATCGGCACGCGCTGTTCGGGCCGGTCGGTGTAGGCGGCGAGATCGAGATCGGCCTCCACCGGCTGCAACGCGGGGATAGTGAGCGAGGGCATTGCGGCCGCAGCGGTCGCCGGTTTCGGCGCGGGCGTTGGGGCTGGAACGGTCGGCGGCTTGGGCGCAGCCGCAGCCTGCAAGGCATCGCCCTTGGTAATGCGGCCGCCGCGCCCGGTGCCCGCCACGTCTGACGGATTCACGCCCTGCTCGGCCATGATCTTCGCCGCAGCCGGCATAGCCACCGCCGCGCCTGCGGAGGGCGCCGCAGGCGCAACTGCAGATGCAATCGCGGTCGGAGCCGAAGCAGCCGGTTCAGCCGCCTTGACTGGCGCCACGGGCAACGGGCTGGTCTGCGGCTTGGCTTCAGTGTCGATCTTGGCGATGACTTCGTCGCTGGTCACCAATTCGCCGTCGTTCTTGACGATCTGCGCCATCACCCCGGCTTCGGGAGCGGGCACTTCGAGCACCACTTTGTCGGTCTCGATTTCAATCAGGATTTCATCCTGCGCCACGGGTTCGCCGGGCTTTTTCTTCCAGGTCAGCAGAGTGGCTTCAGCCACGGATTCGGAGAGTTGGGGAACTTTGATGTCGATCAGCGCCATGATGGAGTCCGGTATTTTTAAGGCGGCCGCGAGAAAGGAAGGGAACTGCGGGAACTGCGCGGCCAGTGAACGGTGTCAGAAGATTTTTTGTGGGTTTCGGGGCGGCCGGTACGCGCGCCGCCCGTCATCAATCAGCGCGTCAGCACATAGCCTTTGAGCTTGCCGAAGGCCGCGCTCAGAAGCTCTTTTTGCTGCTCGGCATGTTTGGCGTAATAGCCCACCGCGGTCGATGCGGAGGCAGGCCGCCCGGCGTAACCGAGCTTCTGCCCTTCGAGCATGTTTTCGTGGATGTGATGCTGTACGAAGAACCATGCGCCCTGATTCTGCGGCTCGTCCTGGCACCACACGATGTCGCGCGCATTGGGGTAGCGTTTGACTTCAGCCGCAAAGGCCTTGTGCGGGAAGGGATAGATCTGCTCAAGACGAATGATGGCCACATCGTCGATCTTGCGCTCGGTGCGCGCCGCCAGCAGGTCGTAATACACCCGCCCGGAGCAGGCCACGATGCGCTTGACTTTATCGGCCTGCAGTTCTTCCACCTCAGGCAAGACCACCTCGAAACGGCTGTTCGCCAGATCGGATAGCGGCGACTTGGCATGCGGGTGTCGCAGCAGCGACTTGGGCGTCATGATGATCAGCGGCTTGCGGAAGGGCCGCAGCATCTGCCGCCGCAGTAGATGAAAAATCTGCGACGGGTTGGTCGGCTGGCAGACCTGCATATTGGTTTCGGCGCAAAGCTGCAGGTAGCGCTCCAGGCGCGCCGAAGAGTGCTCCGGCCCCTGCCCTTCGTAGCCGTGCGGCAGCATCAGCGTCAGGCCACAGGCGCGGCCCCACTTCACTTCGCCAGCCGAGATGAACTGGTCGATCAGCACTTGCGCGCCATTGGCGAAATCGCCGAACTGAGCCTCCCAGATCACCAGGGTGCGGGGGTCGGCGGTGGAGTAGCCGTATTCGAAGCCGAGCACCGCCTCTTCCGACAGAATGGAGTCGATCACGGTGAACGGCGCCTGCCCTTCGGCGACGTTCTGCAGCGGGATGTAGGTGCCGACGTCCCACTTTTCGCGGCTTTGGTCATGCAGCACCGAGTGGCGATGGCTGAAAGTGCCGCGACCGCTGTCTTCGCCGGAGAGCCGCACCGGAAAACCATTGGCCACTAGCGAGGCGAAGGCCATGTGCTCGCCCATGCCCCAGTCCAGCGGCATTTCGCCGCGGCCCATCTTGGCGCGGTCGGCAATCACTTTTTCGACCAAGGGGTGAAGCTTGAAATTCTCTGGCACGGTGGTAATGCGCTCGGCCAGCCGCTTGAGCTCGGTCATCGGCAGGGCCGTGTCGGCGCTGTCGGTCCAGCGGCGGTTGAGGTAGGGCGACCAGTCGACCGCGTACTTGCTCTTGTAGTTGGTGAGCACCGGCTCCAGGCTGATGCCCGACTCCATTTCGGCACGGAATTCGTGCACCAACTGATCGGCATCGGCCGCGGCAATCACCCCTTGGCTCACCAGACGGTCTGCATAGACCTTGCGCGCGCCCGGATGCGCCACGATCTTTTTGTACATCAGCGGCTGGGTGACGGCGGGGGTGTCCTGCTCGTTGTGCCCCAGTTTGCGGAAACAAACGATATCCACCACCACGTCATGATGGAACTGTTTGCGATAGTCGAGCGCCAGACTGGTCGCAAAGGCCACGCTCTCAGGATCGTCGCCATTCACATGCAGGATGGGCGCCTCGATCATTTTCGCCACATCGGTGCAGTACAGCGTGGAGCGCGCATCACGCGGATCGGAGGTGGTGAAGCCGATCTGGTTGTTGATGACAATGTGCACCGTGCCGCCCGTGGTGTAGCCGCGAGTCTGCGCCAGCGCCAGGGTTTCCATCACCACGCCCTGCCCGGCAAACGACGCGTCGCCATGCACCAGCACCGGCAACACCGTTTCACCGAGCGCGTCGCCGCGCCGATCCAGCCGCGCCCGGGTGGAGCCTTCGATCACCGGATTGACGATTTCCAGATGCGACGGGTTGAACGCCAGGCTCAGATGCACCGGGCCGCCGGGCGTGGACACATCGCTGGAAAAGCCCTGGTGATACTTCACGTCACCGGACGGCAGGTCATCTGCATGTTTGCCCTCGAACTCGTCGAACAAGTCCTGCGGCCGTTTGCCCAGGGTGTTGACCAGCACGTTGAGGCGGCCGCGGTGCGCCATGCCGATGACGACTTCCTGAATGCCCAGCGCGCCCGCGCGCTGAACCAGGGTATCCATGGCGACGATAAAACTCTCGCCGCCTTCGAGCGAAAAGCGCTTCTGGCCGACATATTTGGTCGCCAGATAACGCTCCAGCCCTTCAGCAGCGGTCAACCGTTCAAGCAGATGTTTTTTCGCCTCGGCATCGACATCCGGGCGCGTGCGGGTGGATTCCAGCCGCTGTTGCCACCAGCGTTTCTGGTCCTGATCGCTGAGGTACATGAACTCGGCGCCCAGTGAGCCGCAGTAGGTTTCGTGTAGGTTGTTGAGCAGTTCGCGCAGTGACAGATTTTCGCGATCGAAAAAGGTGTTGCTGACGTTGAACACGGTTTCCAGATCGGCATCGGTAAAGCCATAGAACGACGGCTCCAGGTCCGGGATATTCGGTCGTTCGGTGCGTTTGAGCGGGTCGAGATCGGCCCAGCGCACTCCCACATTGCGGTAGGCGGCGATCAGTTGCTGCGCGGCAACCCGTTTACGCGCCAGTTCACCATCGGCCACTGCCTGCAAGGTGCGGATCGGGCCGGATTTGGCGCGCTCGGCAAAGGCCGACACCACCGGGGCATGCGGCACATCGCGCGCATTGCTGCCGTCGAGCGCGGGCACATGTTGCAGCGCATCGAAGTATTCGCGCCAATGGTCGGGAACCGAACCGGGATTGGAGAGATAGCTCTCGTACATCTCTTCGACATACGGGGCATTGCCGCCGAAGAGATAGGAATTGGCTTTGAATTTCTGCATCAACATATGCGCTCACAGTCTGCCGGGCACCCCGGCGCTCAGTGGGAGAACATCCTTCCGCGGCTCGGGCTGCCCGATTGGCGGATTGCGGCTTTAGAAGGGCCTGGACTCAAACGAGTCTGGCAACACTCTAGCACGCAGTTTTGATGCAACGCAAAGCAGGGATGTAAGTGAGCGTTTCAGCAAGGATCAGCTGAGGGGCGCTGCCCTTGGCCCATCGCCCCCGCAATCACTTGGGCTTGCAAGTCAAATCAAATGCTTACCATGCGCTCATCCGCAAAAAAAAGTAGCGCACGACAAGCCTAGGCCTGCTGAGCGCGCATTGGTCTTATTGCCAGCAGTTCGCCTAACGAGGACACCGTCATGCCCATCAAAACTTTGACACGACGCTTTGTTGTATTTCCCCTTCCCGCTCTGCTCCTCGGCGCCTTGCTGTTGACGGGGTGCGGCGGTGGAGGTAGTTCGACAGCCAGCCCATCGGCGGACCAAAATTCCGCCTTGACTTCGAGTTCTACGACTCCGAGTTCTACGACCCCGAGTTCCACGACCCCGAGTTCTACAACCCCGAGTTCCACGGCACCCAGCGGCACCGCATCCAATTCAAGTTCTGCATCGCCGTCTGCCCCGACAAACAATGTGGGTGTCGTCAATGTCGCCGCACACGCGCTGAAGGTCGATGTGTCGGGTATCGGTACGTCTCCCATGACCACGCCCCCGGTCAACACGCCTGCATCGGGTTCCATCATCCTGGTGCAGGTGCTCACTCAAAATACCGGTACTTTCTCCAGTCTCACCGACAACAAGGGCAACACTTACACGCGCATCGGCAATGCGCAAACCTATGCAGGGGTCGGGGCCGGCAGCTACCTTTATGCCTGCGTCAACGCCAAGGGAGGTACAGGACAGACCTGGAGCCTGAACAAAACGTCGAGCTATGAAGACAACGAGGCAACCTTGTTCGTTGTGGTGCTGTCGGGCGCAAGCGCGCTGGGCGATTGGACGTACAGCGATTCGCGCTCAAACGACAGTGCGAAACCTCTGACCACCACGGGTCCGAACAGTCTGGTCGTGTCCTTCTGGGGCCCCGCCGATTTCACCGGCTCTCAGAGCGATCCCACCAACGTCTACAACGCGCCTGTTGGCTGGACGCGTCTGGATATGGGCAACAACTCGCTGAACTCCAACAGTGGAGCCGATGCCTGGCAGACCGTATCCTATGCTGGCACAGCGGTTAACCCTGAATGGTCAGCGGAAACCGCCATCAACAACCCCACCAGCTCCATGTGGCTGGTGGAAGTGAAGCCCTGAGGGTTTAGTCGTCAGCGATGTCCTGCCCGGGAAACAACTCGTCCGTAAAACCGAACCGGCTGAAATCGCGGATGCGCATGGGGTAGAGCTTGCCGATCAGATGATCGCACTCATGCTGCACGACGCGGGCATGGAAGCCTTCGGCCTCGCGGTCGATGGGGTTGCCATAGGGATCCATGCCGCGGTAGCGAATCCGGCGAAAGCGCGGCACCCAGCCGCGCAGGCCGGGCACCGATAAACAGCCTTCCCAGCCCTCTTCCTCGGCATCGTCGAGCACTGAAATTTCCGGGTTGATGAGGACGGTCTGCGGCACGGCTGGCGCCTCAGGGTAACGGGCGCTTTGGCTGAAACCGAAAATCACCACGGCCAGGTCAACCCCGATCTGCGGCGCGGCAAGGCCAACACCACCGGCCGCCTGCATGGTCTCGAACAGATCGGCGATCAGGGCGTGAAGTTCGGGCGTATCCGCCTTGACCACCGGTTTGGCGACGCGCAACAGCCGGGGGTCGCCCATGCGCAAAATGGTGTGGAGTGTCATCGGCTATTTCTCCAGTCAGCGCAGGCCCGCGCGTTGTGAAAGCAGTTGCAAGGCCTCGTGCATCTGCAGATAGGCGATGATGAATTCAAACATCATGCGCCACATGAGTTCCATGCAGAAAAAACACAGCAGAAACAACAAAACAGAGATCACACGCCAACGCTTGGGAACAACCCGGCGAACCGCAGACGCTGATACGCCGCGCATCGACCGCCACAGCGCGAAACGATCGAGCCACAGCCAAACCGCCCAGGCCAGCAACGGCATGCCGATGGCGCCCAGCGCGTAAACCACGCGCAGGACGTCCAGGCTGACAAAGGTGCGGAAGGCGAAAAAATCGACGATCGCCTGCATCACAGAATGACCGGTTCGGGCTCAAGTCGAAGGCCGAATTTCTGCTCGACGCTGTCTTGCACCGCGCGCGCCAGTTCCAGCACGTTGGCGCCCGTAGCCCCGCCGCGGTTGACCAGAACGAGGGGCTGCTGCTCATGCACCCCCGCGCGGCCCAGCGTTTGCCCTTTCCAGCCGCAGGCGGCGATCATCCACGCTGCGGCGAGTTTGTAGGTGCCGTCGTCCAGCGGGTAGCTGACGATGTCGGGATGTTCTTCCAGGATTTCATTGCGGATGGTGCGATTGACCACCGGATTTTTGAAAAAGCTCCCGGCGTTGCCCAGCTGGGCAGGATCCGGCAATTTGCTGGTTCGGATGGCGCACACGGCCTTGAACACGTCGTGGGGCGATGGATCGGAGATCTGCTCGCGCTGCAACCACCGCGCCACATCCGCATACCCCGCCACAGGCGCCCAGGGCTTGGGCAGACGCAGGCGAATCGCGGTGATGACCGACTTGCCCGCGAGTTCGCGTTTGAAAATGCTGTCGCGGTAGCCCAGCCGACAATGTGCCGCAGGCAAGGTGGCGCTGCGGCCGGTGACCAAGTCGACCACATCGACCGACTCCAGCCGGTCGGACAACTCCAAGCCGTACGCGCCGATGTTCTGCACCGGCGCCGCCCCCGCCGTGCCGGGAATGAGGGCAAGATTCTCCAGCCCAGCGAAGCCCTGCTCCAGCGCCCAGATCACCACGTCATGCCAGGGCTCGCCTGCGCCCACTTCGATCAGGGTGGAACGGGCGTCGTCTTCGAGCACGCGCAGGCCGCGAATTTCCGTCTTCACCACCACCGCATCGTCAATGTCGCGGGTGAACAGCACGTTGCTTCCGCCGCCCAGAATGAATTTGGGCGAACGTCCCCATTCGGGATGATCGACCACCAGACGAACATCGCGCGCACTGCGCACCCGCACCAGACGCCGCGCGGTGGCTTCGATGCCAAAGGTGTTGAATGCGCGCAGGGGCACATCGGTTTCGAGTTCCAGGCTCATAGAATCCCACAAATCAAACGTCCATTATCTTCAAGGTTCACTTATGCCCTCTTTCGATGCCGTTCTCGAACCCGATCTTGTCGAAGTGCGCAACGCCTGCGATCAAGCGGCGAAGGAAATCGCCACCCGCTTTGATTTCAAGGGCAGTTCCGCCCAGGTCGAGCAGAACGACAAGGCGCTCACGCTGACGGCCGACAGCGACTTTCAGCTCGGGCAGGTGCGCGATGTGCTCATGGCCAAGGCCGCCAAGCGCAAAATCGACCCACGCTTTTTCGATCTCGGGAAAATCGAAAAAATTTCCGGAGATAAGGTCAAACAGGTCATCACCGTGAAGGCCGGCATTCCGCAGGAGCTGGCGAAAAAGATCACCGCAGCGATCAAGGGTTCCAAGCTCAAACTGACCGCAGCGATTCAGGGCGACATCGTGCGCATCACCGGGGCCAAGCGCGATGACCTGCAGGCAGCTATGGCGGTGCTGCGCAAAGACATCGAGGAAGCGCCGCTGTCATTCAACAATTTTCGGGACTGAGCTGGCGTGAGCAAATCCGCCAGGCTGCTGCGCCCTTGGTCTGCTGCGCGCGCTGCCCGCTGGGTCTTAGCCTGCACGGTCTTTGCGCTTGGCGGCAACCCGGCCTTTGCGGCGGCAAGCGTGGGTCTGGCCGGAAAATTTGGCGATCAGGCGCTGCTGGTGATCGACGGTGGCGCGCCGCGCACAATGCGCATCGGTCAAACGGTGCAAGGCATGAAACTGTTGGCCCTCTCGGACCAACAGGCCACGGTGGAAGTCAGCGGGCAGAAAATGCAACTGGGCCTGGGCGCCGCGCCGCTGGGCGTGGGGGCGACGGCCGCGCAGCGCACCGTTCTGTTTGCGAAATCAAACGGACAGTTCGTGACAGAGTGCCGCATCAACGGCGAACTGTTGCGCATGATGGTGGACACGGGGGCCACCCGCATCACCCTCAGCCGCGAACAAGCCCAGCGGCTGGGAATCAATCTGCAGAATAGGCGAACCTCGGCCGTCAACACCGCCAATGGCACCATCCCTGCAACCTTGATTGATCTCGACAAAGTGCGCGTGGGCCATATTGAGCTGCACAACGTACCCGCCGTGGTGATCAACACCCCAATGCCCTACGCCCTGCTCGGCATGAGCTTTCTGCAGCGGGTCAATATGCAACACGACGGCGACCGCATGACCCTGAGCCCTCGATATTGAGGGGCGCGCGGTTTTTATTTCTTCCGCCCGATGCGGCTTTCTTCGCCGCGCATCAGCTTGCCGATATTGCTTTTGTGTCGCCAGATCAGCAGCGCGCTGATGATCATCAGGGCAAGCAGCAGCGCGGGGTCGACGTTCCAGGCCAGCCCGCCGCCAAACCAGTAGTAAAACGGCGCGAATACCGCAGCCACCAACGCCGCTAAAGAGGAGTAGCGAAAAAATCCGGCCACGATCAGCCAGGTCGCCAGCGTAGCCAGCCCCAGCCAGGGCTGGACGGCCAGCAACACGCCCGCAGCAGTCGCCACGCCTTTGCCGCCCTTGAAATGGAAAAACACAGGGTAGAGATGCCCCAGAAACACGGCCACAGCCACCAGGGCCACACCCGGCGCGCTAAGCCCGAAGCCAGGACCGATCACCAGGCCCAGCCAGACCGCCAGCCAGCCTTTGAAGGCGTCGAGCAGCAAGGTCAGGATGGCGGCGAGCTTGTTGCCGCTGCGCAGCACATTGGTGGCGCCCGGGTTGCCCGAACCGTAGGTGCGCGGATCGGCCATGCCCATGACGCGGCTGACCAAGACGGCGAACGACAGCGATCCCAACAGATAGGCCAGCCCGGCGAAGATCAGGGCCACAACGTTCGATGTATTCATGCTTTGTGATTCTATTGAACGCAGTTCACCCAGCGCACCTGCAAAACCGCGTCGAGCACGTCGGGGGAGAGCCCCAGCAAATAGCCGCGCCGCCCGCCATTGATGTAGATGCGCTCCAGCGCCCGCACCGATTGCTCGCCATAAATCGGCATGGCCTTGCGCAGACCGAAGGGCGACGTTCCGCCAACCAGATACCCGCTATGCCGCTGCGCCACCTCTGGCTTGCAGGGCTCAACCTGCCGCGCACCGATTGCCCGGGCCAACTGCTTGGTCGAGACCTCCCGGTCGCCATGCATGAGCACGACCAGCGGTTGCGATGCATCGTCTTGCATCACCAGGGTTTTGATCACCGCGTGCACGGGCAGCCCCAAGGTCTGCGCGCCCCAGGCGGCTCCGCCATGATCGACGTAGTCATACACATGCTCGGTGTAGGCCACGCCTTGCGCGCGCAGCCATTGCGTGGCCGGGGTCAGGCTGATATGTCGAGAAGATTTGCCCATCCGGCGCAGTTTAGACGTCCTCCCTACAATGCGGCATCATGTCTGCTTCTTTTGCGCGTAACCCCGATCTGCACTGTCATTCCACGGTTTCAGACGGCACATTGACGCCTGCCGCCCTGGCGCAGCGGGCCCATGCGAATGGGGTTGATCTCTGGGCGCTCACCGATCACGATGAACTCGGCGGCTTGACAGAAGCGCGGCAAAGCGCCGAGTCGCTGGGTCTGCGTTTTGTAACTGGGGTGGAAATTTCGGTATCTTTTGCCGCGCAGACCGTGCACATCGTGGCGCTGAATTTCGACGATTCTCATCCGGTCTTGCAAGGCGGCCTGCAACAGATTCGCTCCGGTCGCGACCAACGCGCAAGAGATATGGCGGCCGATCTTGAAAAGCATCTGGGTCTGTCCGACGTATACGCCGGCGCGCTGCGCTATGCGGGCAATCCGGCGCTGATGTCGCGCACGCACTTTGCCCGCTTGCTGGTGGAACTCGGCGTGTGCCGCCAGACCCACGAGGTGTTCAGCCGCTATCTCACACCGGGCAAGCCTGGCTATGTCGAACACGAATGGGCCCGCCTCGACGAGGCCCTGAGCTGGGTTCGCGCCGCCGGGGGAATCACCGTGATTGCACATCCGGGGCGTTACCGCTTCACCGAAACCGAAGAGTGGGCCCTGCTGGAACGCTTCAAGTCGCTGGGCGGTCAGGGCATCGAGGTGGTGACCGGCAGCCATACCGCAGCGCAGGCCCGCAAATACGCCAAGCTCGCGCTGGAATTCGGCTTCTACGCCTCGCGTGGCTCCGATTTTCACAGCCCAGGAGAAAGCATCTGCGACCTCGGGCGTCTCGCCCCCCTGCCTGCCGATCTCGCTCCCGTCTGGGATTTGCTGCATTGAACCCCTCCACCATGGCGCAATACTTCAACCTGCACCCCGACAACCCGCAGCTTCGGCTGATCAAGCAAGCCGCCGCCGTGCTGCACAGTGGTGGCGTGGCGGCGATTCCGACCGACTCGTCTTATGCCCTGGTCTGCCATCTCGACGACAAAGCCGCCGTGCAACGCCTGCGGCAAATCCGCCAGGTGGATGAGCGGCATCACCTCACCCTGCTGTGCAGCGACCTGTCTGAGCTAGGAAACTATGCCCGCGTGGACAACCGGCAATACCGTCTCATCCGCGCCTGCACGCCCGGGCCCTACACCTTCATTCTCGAAGCCACCAAGGAAGTGCCGCGCCGAGTGTCGCACCCCTCGCGCAAGACGATCGGCGTGCGGGTGCCGCAAAACGCCGTTGCCCACACCCTGCTGGTGGAAATGGCCCAACCCCTGCTCGCCACCACCTTGATTCTGCCCGGAGACGAACACGCGCTGAACGACGCCGCCGACATTCGCGACCAGCTCGAGCATCAAGTCGATCTGGTGCTCGACGCCGGGCCCTGCCCTAGCGAGCCCACCACCGTGGTCGATCTGTGCGGCGCCGAGCCGGTGGTCATTCGCATCGGCCGCGGCCCGCTCGATGCGCTCGGCCTCCCGGCCCTGCAGTAAACCCCGCAATCAAGCTCTTCATCCTCGGCGCAGGGCGGGTCAAGCCGCCCCTGGCCCGTCCTGTCACCACGCCCTTCCTACAATTCCCGCATGGATCAACTCATACAGGCTGTCACCGTCTACGCCCTGCCGGTGCTCTTCGCCATCACCCTGCACGAAGCGGCGCACGGCTATGCGGCGCGCTACTTCGGCGACAACACCGCCTACATGATGGGCCGCGTATCTCTCAATCCGGTGCGGCACATCGATCCGATCGGCACCATCCTCGTGCCTCTCATTCTCTATTTCGCCACCTCCGGGGCTTTTCTTTTTGGCTATGCCAAGCCGGTCCCAGTGAATTTCGGGCGACTGCGCAACCCCAAGAGCGACATGATCTGGGTCGCGCTCGCCGGCCCGGCTTCCAACTTTTTTCAGGCCTTTCTCTGGGGCCTGCTGCTTGTCGGCCTGCACGCCTTCGCCGTCAACGAGGTCTATTTTTACGATGTTGCCCAGGCCGGTATTCTGGTGAATCTGGTGATGTTCGTGTTCAACCTGTTTCCGCTGCCGCCACTCGATGGCGGCCGCATTCTGGTGGGGCTGCTGCCGGTGCGGCAAGCCATCGCCGTCTCAAGGGTCGAACCCTACGGCTTTTTCATCGTGATGGCGCTGGTGCTCACTGGCATCGTCACCAACTTCTGGCTCAGCCCGCTCATGGCGCTGTCCATGCAAGTTCTCAAGGTTCTGCTCAGCCCCTTTCAGATGCTCCTCTGAGCCCCCTTTTCTCCTCCGACTCTTTCCTTATGACTCTCCCTGCACAGGCCGATGGCGCAACGGGCGCCGATGATCGCGTTTTGTCCGGCATGCGCCCCACGGGTGCGCTGCACCTGGGGCATTACCACGGCGCCTTGAAAAACTGGGCACAGCTGCAAAACGCGCACGACTGCTACTTTTTCGTCGCCGACTGGCACGCGCTGACCACCCATTACGAAACGCCGGAAACCATCCACGCGCACACCACCGAGATGGTGATCGACTGGCTGGCCGCTGGCGTCGATCCGAACAAGGCCACCTTATTCGTACAAAGCCGGGTGCTGGAGCACGCCGAGCTGTTTCTGCTGCTGGGTATGGGCACCCCTTTGTCCTGGCTGGAGCGTGTGCCCACATACAAAGATCAGATCGCCAATCTGAAGGACAAAGACCTGACGACCTACGGCTTTCTCGGCTACCCGCTGCTGCAGGCCGCAGACATCCTCATTTATCTCGCGCGTTATGTGCCCGTCGGGGCCGATCAGGTGCCGCACATAGAGATGAGCCGTGAAATCGCGCGCCGTTTCAACAACCTCTATGGCAAAGACCCTGCGGTTGAGGCGCAGTCGCGAGCCGCGGCGGCCAAATTGCCCGAGGACGTTCGCGCACAACTCGCTGCCCTGCGTCGTGCCGCCGATCAGGAGGGGCTGACCGAAAAACGCGAACAGGCTCGCGAACTGATCGCCGCCAGCAAACTGTCGCGTGCAGAAAAAGACGCCTTGCGAGCGCAACTCAGCGGTGGTCGCAGGCAAATCCTGCGCGAACCCGAAGCGCTGCTGACCCCTGAGTCCAAGCTGCCAGGGTTGGATGGCCGCAAGATGTCCAAGAGCTACGGCAATTCCATCGCCATCCGGGAGGAGCGCGCGAGCGTCGAGCACAAAATCAAACGCATGCCCACCGATCCCGCGCGCGTCAAACGCACCGATCCCGGCACGCCCGAACTCTGTCCCGTCTGGCAATTCCACCTGGCCTACACTGACGACGCCACCCGCGACTGGGTGCAACGCGGCTGTACCACGGCGGGCATCGGCTGCCTGGAGTGCAAGCAGCCCGTCATCGATGCCATCCTGCGTGAACAGCAACCCATGTTCGAGCGGGCCCAGCCCTACCTCGACAACCCCGCGCTGGTGCACGACATCCTGGCGCACGGCAGCGACAAGGCGCGCGCCACGGCACAACAAACTATGCACGCCGTCCGAGACGCGATGGGCCTAAAGATTTGAAGATGCGCGTTGTCGGCGTTTCCACAGACGCCAGACGATCAACAAGACGACGATGGCGATAGCCAGCAGGATTTCTTCGGCCCATTGCAAGCGAGACGCCAACTCCGCCACGCCAGCGCCGAAAAACCATCCCAGCCCCGTGACCAGCGGCGCCCACAAGGCGGCGCCTATGGCGTTGTAAAGCACAAACCGCCAGGGTGCTACGCCCGCCATGCCGATCAGCACGGGACCGGCGATGCGCAAGCCATAGAGAAAACGCACGCTGACAATCGCCCAGGGCGCCCCGCGATGCAGCAAGCGCTGAACGCGGGGCAGATTGTTTTCCAGGCCCGAGAAACGCTGGACCAACTGCGGCCCAAACCAACGCCCCAGAAAGAAAAAAAACTGATCCCCCAGAGTAGCTGCCAGTGCAGCCACCAAAACAACCCAAGGCCACTCCAGCCAGCCACGGTGGGCCCCATACCCCGCAAGCAGCAGTACGGTCTCTCCCTCGGCAAGGGCGCCTAAAGCTACTGCGGCATAGCCGTAATGTCGAACGAAATCCTCGACCATGAGTTACGAGTCTATCGAGATAGTTGGCGCACAAAAAAACCGGCCAGTGGCCGGTTGATTTTGCAACGCCCTGACTTTTGATCAGGACGCAGCCACCCTATCTAATTAGATGGGGCGAATGGCAGAAGCCTGGGGACCTTTCGGGCCAGCCTTCACCGTGAATTCGACGCGCTGGTTTTCCTGCAGAGTGCGGAAACCTTTGGCCTGAATTTCAGAAAAATGCGCGAACAGATCTTCGCCGCCTTCATCAGGCTTGATGAAGCCGAAGCCCTTGGACTCGTTAAACCATTTCACAGTACCGGTAGCCATGAATCAACCTTTAAAGAAAATATAGATAAGTGCAAATCTTCAACAAGCCCGGCAAATCACTACTGTGAAACCGCCACAAGCCAACATTTCAAGCAAATGAGAACCTTGGTTCTTGTTTCGACTGCGCACTAACTATACACGCAAAAAACCAGCGCGCGCGACAATTCAGCGCAGGGCAAACCCTCTGTGCACGACAGCAATCGGCGCGGTGTTGGATAAGGCGGACAATAGACGTTTTTCAGGCAGGCAAGGTCGCAGCGATGCGCCGACGTGCGCATCAGATTGGAGCGCACCCTTAAAATTTTTTGATTGCTGCAGCAGCTCAAAAAATCTCTCAAAATAACACTCTAATAAATTGTTTTTATGTATGTTTTTAGAGGAATTCATCACAAATCGTTGGCCTCGCAAACGGCACTGACCATCGGCAATTTCGATGGGGTGCACCGGGGACATCTCGCCATGTTGCACCAGTTGGTGCAAGTCGCCCGGTCGCGTGGGCTGGTGCCGACGGTGCTGACTTTCGAGCCGCACCCGCGTGATTTTTTTGCAACACTCCAGGGGCACCCTGACTCCGCACCCAGCCATATTTCGACCTTGCGCGACAAGTTGTGCGCCTTGCGTGAAGCCGGAGTGCAGCAAGTTGTCGTGCTGCGCTTCGATCCTCGCATCGCCGCGTTATCTCCAGAGGAGTTTGTGGTGCAGATCGTATGGCAGGGCCTCAAGGCGCAATTCGTCCTGGTCGGCGATGATTTCCGCTTTGGCGCCAGGCGCGCGGGAGATTTCGCCCAGCTCGATACCTTGATGCGCAACCTGGGCGGCGAAGCACGTCAGATGCCTGTGGTCACGGAAACCGCGTTGCGAATCTCGAGTTCGGCTGTGCGGCAGGCGCTGCAGGCGGGTGACATGGAGACCACGCAGGTTTTGCTGGGTCGCCCCTATGCCATTTCGGGGCATGTGTTGCACGGGGCCAAACTTGGCCGCAAGCTGGGATTTCCTACGCTGAATCTGCGTTTTGATCGCGCACGCCCCGCGCTTGGCGGTGTTTTCGTCGCCCGGGTGCACGGGCTGGAGTTGGCGCCCCTGCCCGCCGTGGCAAGCCTGGGAACACGACCGGCCGTCGAGACCGACGGGCGGGTGTTGCTGGAAACGCATGTGTTCGATTGGCATGGAGAGGCCTACGGTAAACTCATCCGGGTGGAACTCCTGCACAAACTGCGCGACGAAGCGCATTACCCCGACCTGACTCAACTGATCGCGGCGATTCAGAACGACAGCGACCAGGCGCGTGCCTGGTTTGCTCAGCTCGCCCGACAAACCACCCGCGATCGAATTTGACGGCGCTCGCCCTTGGGCACCCGACTCGCCCAGCTTTGACGATCGGTTGCTTCGGGTGATATCGCGGTTCACTTTTTTCTCGCTCACTCCTTCTCATTGGACCCTTTGCTCGGGGCTCCAGCACAGCACTGCCATTCCATGGATCACGCCGACTCCTCCGCAGCCGAAAAACCCGATTACCGGGCCACGCTGAATCTGCCAGACACCCCCTTCCCCATGCGCGGCGACCTGCCCAAGCGCGAACCGCAATGGATCAAGGACTGGAACGAAAACGGTCTCTACCAGAGGCTGCGCCTGGCGCGCTCCGGGGCGCCGAAATTTGTGCTGCACGACGGTCCGCCGTATGCCAACGGTCAGATTCACATGGGACATGCGGTCAACAAAATTCTGAAGGACATGATCGTCAAGGCACGTCAGTTGAGCGGCTTTGATGCGGCTTACATTCCCGGTTGGGACTGTCACGGTCTGCCGATCGAAAACGCCATTGAAAAGCAGTTTGGCCGCTGCCTGCCGCGCGACGAGATGCAGGCCAAGAGCCGCGCCTATGCCACGGCGCAGATCGACCAGCAAAGGACGGATTTCAAGCGTCTGGGCGTGCTGGGCGACTGGGATCATCCCTATCGCACCATGGATTTCGTCAACGAAGCAGCGGAGATTCGCGCTTTCAAACGGGTGATCGAGCGCGGCTTTGTGTACCGTGGCCTCAAGCCGGTGTACTGGTGTTTTGATTGCGGTTCATCGCTGGCTGAATTCGAGATCGAATATGCTGACAAAAAATCGCAGACGCTCGATGTCGCCTTTGAGTCGAATGATCGCGTGGCACTCGCTGCGGCTTTTGGTCTGCCCGCGCTACCCGATGCCGCCAAGCCCGCCTTCGCCGTCATCTGGACGACGACCGCCTGGACGATTCCCGCCAATCAGGCGCTCAATCTCAACCCGGAAATCGAATACGCCCTGGTCGATACGCCGCGTGGCTACCTGGTGCTGGCCGCCAGCCTGGTCGAACCCTGCCTGAAGCGTTATGAGATTGAGGGCGCGATCGTGGCCACCGCGCCCGGCAAGGCGCTGGGCGGGCTGGAGTTCCGCCACCCGCTCTACGAGGTGGATGCGGGTTACCGCCGACTGTCGCCGGTCTATCTGGCCGACTACGCCACCGCCGACGACGGTACCGGCATCGTGCATTCCTCACCCGCTTACGGCGTCGACGACTTCAACTCCTGCGTTGCGCACGGCATGGCCTATGAGGACATCCTCAACCCGGTGCAGGGCGACGGCAACTACGCGCCCGACTTTCCGCTGTTCGGCGGGCAGAACATCTGGAAGGCGGTGCCTCACATCATCGACACCTTGCGTCAGGCTGATCGGCTGATGGCCACCTACAGCATCACCCACAGCTACCCGCACTGCTGGCGCCACAAGGTGCCGGTGATCTATCGCGCGGCGGCGCAGTGGTTCATCCGCATGGACGAAGGCGAAGGCGTGTTCACCAAGGACAAGGCGCCGAAAACGCTGCGGCAGATGGCGCTCGAGGCCATTGAGCACACCAGCTTTTACCCCGAGAACGGCAAGGCGCGCCTGCACGACATGATCGCCAACCGGCCGGATTGGTGCATCAGCCGCCAGCGGAGCTGGGGCGTGCCGATCCCGTTTTTTCTGCACAAGGACAGCGGCGAACTGCACCCACGCACCATGGACATCCTCGATGTCGCCGCCGAGATGGTGGAGCACGGCGGCATCGAGGCCTGGAGCAAGGCCAGCGCCGCCGACATCCTCGGCCGCGTGGGTTGCGCAAACGACGCGGCGCATTACAGCAAAAGCGCTGACATCCTCGAAGTCTGGTTCGACTCGGGCACCACGCACACCACCGTGCTCATGGGCAGTCATGCAGGCGCGGGCCATGCCGAAGGCCCGCAGGCCGATCTCTATCTGGAAGGCCATGACCAACACCGCGGCTGGTTTCATTCCTCGCTGCTCACCTCGTGCGCCATGTACGGCCGCGCGCCCTACAAAGGGCTGTTGACCCACGGCTTCACCGTGGACAGCCAGGGCCGCAAGATGAGCAAGTCGCTGGGCAACGGCATCGATCCGCTGCAGACCTGCAACAAGCTGGGCGCGGAGATCATCCGCCTGTGGGTAGCCGCCTCCGACTATTCCGGCGACATTGCGGGCGACGACAAAATCCTCGCCCGCGTGGTCGATGGTTATCGCCGCATCCGCAACACACTGCGGTTTCTGCTGGCCAATACCAGCGACTTCGATCCCGCCCAGCATGCCGTACCGCTGAGCCAGATGTTCGAACTCGACCGCTGGGCGCTGGCCCACGCGCAGAGTCTGCAATCGGTCATCCTGGCGCATTACGAGCAATACGAGTTCCACCCGGTGGTGGCCAAGCTGCAGGTCTATTGCTCCGAAGACCTGGGCGCGTTCTATCTCGACGCCCTGAAAGACCGCCTCTACACCACCGCGCCCGACAGCCTTGCCCGACGCAGCGCCCAGACCGCGCTGTGGCAAATCACCCAAGGCATGCTGCGCTGGATGGCGCCCTTCCTCAGCTTCACCGCTGAAGAGGCTTGGGCGCTGATCGGCAAGAGCGAGAGCATTTTTGTCGAGACCTATTGGCAGTGGCCCGAGCAGACCGACAGCGCCTTGCTACTCGATCAGTGGGCGCGTATTCGCGCCCTACGAGAGGCGACCAACAAGGAAATCGAGGCCTTGCGCGAGCAAGGAAAAATCGGCGCCTCGCTGCAGGCCGAAGTCGATATTTACGCCCCGCAGACCGAGCACGCCCTGCTCGAACGCTTAGGAGACGACCTGCGCTTTGTGCTCATCACCTCGCGCGCCAGCCTGCATCCGAGCGATGGAGAACTGCGCATCGTGGTGACGCCCACAAAGCAACCCAAATGCGAACGCTGCTGGCACTGGCGCGAAGATGTCGATGCCGATCCGGCGCATCCCGGTCTGTGCGGGCGCTGCGTGAGCAACCTCTTCGGCGCGGGCGAACCGCGCCATCTCGCCTGAGACTCCCCCGCCCATGCCCTCTGCACTGTCTGACAGCTCCTTCACTGCCCGGCGCGGCCGGGTCTGGCCCTGGCTGCTGGTCTCGCTGGCGATCATTGCCGCCGACCAGTTCACCAAATGGTGGGTACGGCAAGACCTGCCGCTCGACAGCAGCCATCCGGTGACCGGTTTTTTCAATCTGGTCTACATCCACAACCCCGGAGCGGCGTTCTCGTTTCTCGCCAGTGCGCCGGGCTGGCAGCGCTGGTTTTTCACCGCGCTAAGCCTCGCCGCTTCGCTGTTCATCCTCTGGCTGATGTTCCGCAACCGGGGAAAGCCTTTGTTCAACCTGGCGCTGGCGTGCATTCTCGGCGGGGCCTTGGGCAATGTGATCGACCGCGTGCTGTGGGGCAAGGTGACCGACTTCCTCGACTTTTACATCACCCTCAACGGCCAGCAGTGGCACTGGCCCGCGTTCAATCTGGCCGACTCGGCGATTTTCATCGGCGCCATGCTGGCGATCGTGGACGAACTCCGACGCGCTCGCCAGCACCGGTCTTGACTTTTGTTATTGGTTTATTGAGTGCGGGTTCAATAGTGAAAGTGCCACACCCAATGGCTATTGAATTGGGGATAAAGCCTCATGGTATTGGCTAGGAGTCTGTCGGATTTGAGGATCGCGGGCTGCAAAATGGCGCTGCGGCGCCCTGCGCCAGCGGTTTTTTTCGCCATCCGCGCCCCAAGCCCGACAGACTCCCAGGAGTCCACATGCAGACTTACCGCTGCCGACAGCAAGGTCACCTTTTGCCTCAGCCCCCCGCAGGTGGGAGGGCATCCAAAGCATCTCAGTTATCGGTCGGCGACAACAAGCAGCCCACCGGGCTGTTTTTTTATTTGCGGCCGCGCCCCACTGCCCACCGACCGTAGCCGACCTCAGGCGTAGTCGATAGTTAGCGGAGCATGATCGGAAAACCGCTGCTCCGTGTAAATCCAGGCGCTATCCGATTTAGCCTGCGCCGCGATGCCGGGAGTGGCCAGGTGATAGTCGATGCGCCATCCCACGTTTTTCGCTCGGGCCTGCCCGCGATTGCTCCACCATGTGTAGCGATTTGGCGCGGGGTCGAGTTGGCGAAACACGTCCACATAGCCCGCCTCATCAATCAGTCGGGTCATCCAGGCGCGCTCTTCCGGCAGGAAGCCGCTGTTCTTGAGGTTGCCTTTCCAATTCTTCAAGTCGATCTCTTTGTGGGCGATGTTGACATCGCCGCACAGCAGCACCTCGCCTGCGGCCTTCAGGGCCAGAAGGTGTTCGTGGAAATCGGCCAGGAACCGAAATTTCGCCTGCTGGCGCTCCTCGGAGCTGGAGCCCGAGGGAAAGTAGGCGGACACGATGGATAGACGCCCGCCGCCCGAGCGCTTGTAAATGGCTTCGACATAGCGCCCTTCCGCGTCGAACTCGGCATGGCCAAAACCGATGCGCACTTCATCGGGTTCGTGCTTCCAATAGAGGCCGACGCCGCTGTAGCCGGGCTTCTCGGCGTGCTGAAATGCGGCCCCGGGCAATCCACCCAAGGTACGCAGGCTGGGCGTCATATCGGCTTCCAGCGCTTTGAGTTCCTGCACGCAGAGCACATCCGGGCGTGCCTGCGAGCGCAGCCAGTCATCGACCCCCTTGTTCGCGGCGGAACGTACGCCATTGAGATTCAGAGTGGTCACGCGCAAGGGGAAAGGCAACATATCCAGGCATCCGGTTGGGTCAGGCAATGAACAGGCAGGCACTCGGGTATCTGCTCTGCAACACAGGCAGCGCCTGCAACGCCGCAAAGCAAGGCACAATAAGGCGGCTCGTCAACGCGACGGCCCACTTCGACATTGTTGCAGCAACACTCTCACCCGCAGTTCATGAAATTGACCGTGCGCCAACTTCGACCCCTCCTCCTCGGCTTGCTGTTGTGCACCGCTCCGTGGGCGCACGCTGACATCTACCTCTGTCGCGACGCGAACGGCACGCTGGTTTCCAGTGATCGCTTGACGCAGGATTGCCTGACCTATGGCGGCAAAGTGATCGGCTCAGACGGCACCGTGCGTCGGCGCATTCTGACCATGAAGGAACAGGCCGAGCAGGCCCAGGCAAAAGAGGCCGCGCAGAATCTGGCCAGACAGCAGCGCGATCAGCAACGTGAGGATCGTGCCCTGTTGCTGCGCTACCCAAACGAAGCCGCGCTGGAGGCCGCCCGCGTCAGCGATTTGAATCGGCCGCAGTCGATGATTGAGGACGCCGAAAAACAACTCGCTACTCTGCAGCGTCAGTTCAAGCGTCTGCAGATCGATGCGCAGTTTTATCCGCAAGGCCCACTGCCCCTCGAACTGCGAACCAAGCTCGATGAGAACAAAGTGCTGACCAAGCAGCAAACCGCACTCATCCAAGGCCAAAAAGCCGAAATCGTTCGCATCAACCACGAATACGATGCGCTGCGCACTCGGATGAAACCTTTGTGGGCCAGGGCATCGGCAAGGCAATAGTCGCCGCCCAGCTATCAGCTAGAGGCGGCCTTGGGAAATGCCTCAGGGCGCCAGCCCGTTCGGATCGAAATCCATCGGCATCAAGGCGGGCAAGTAGGCCACGCCTTCATTGCCCCACGATTGCCGCGCACTGCGCACCACCGCTTGCAGGCCATGCGCGGCATGGGCGTTTTCAGCCGAGGCTTGAGGGAAGAAATGGCGCACCATGTCTTGCGCTTGCACGCGCTGCGGGCCGGCCCAGGTGATGGCGAATAGCGATCCATCGGCCCCGATGTATTCCTGCACCGGGATGCCCTGAGGCCCCGTTGCGGCGCGGATCTGCAGATTGTCAGGCAACGAGCGTGACACAATCTGTGCGGTCGCGGCCGGAACCATCCGCCGCTTCGATGCGTCGGGTTGTGATGAGTGTGTCTGGACCAGACTGGCCCAGGCAATAGGCGCGGACAAAGCAACGGCCGCGCCGAGAACGATCCAGCGATTTTTCATGATGTGAACAGGCTCTGGGTGCGAGTGCCCGGTCTGACCGATAAGCCAGCCGCGCCTGATGGCAGCATCCGGCCGGAAGAGCTTCGGGCCGGACGCAGCACTCTTGCCAGAATGCTGCAGCGCAAAACTGACGCCGTGCTGAATCAGTTCATGTTGATTCAGTCGTTTTGATGCTGCGCTGCAGCGCCGGTTGTATCAAGCATGGGCCTGCCACATCCCCTCAACAGATCGTCAAACCGGCAATACCACGCGCCCCCAAGCCTCGTTGATGACTTCGGCCCCTGCGAGATAAAACGCCAGTGCCGCCGTAATCAGTCCCAGATAGCCCCCGAATACGGTCAAGCCACTGTTGCCGGTCAATGCGCCCGCAGCCAGCAGATAGAAGGTGGGAACCAGCGCCGTGAAAACCAGCATCAGGGCGCGACCTTTTTTCCAGGTGGCAATCCACAGATAAGTGGTGAAAACACCCCAGAGCAGCAGATACCAGCCGACGAACGGGCCGCCAACGCCCTTGGCGAAAAAGTCGACGAACAGGGCGAAGCTCCACCAGAACGCGCCGTATCCGCAGAACGCCACAAAGCCAAAGCCGTTGCCAACGAAGCCCTCCGCCACACCCGCAACAAACTGCGCCGTTCCACCGAATGCAAAGGCGGCGGCCAGCACCATCGGCACATCCGCGCCGGGGAACCAGCCGGCATTCACCATGCTCAGCAACCACGTGGTCAAGGCAAATCCGGATAGGCCTAATGGCGCCGGGTTGATCGCTTTTTTCTCAGCCATTTCAATCTCCTCGTTGTTTTCAGGGAACACAGCGATGATTTCGCCGTGGTGGCTGGCGCATTGCCAGTCCGCGCGAAGCTTCGACAATCTGCCTGACGGGTCGCCTACATGTCACAAACTTCGTGCAGGCTTTACACCTCGTCACCCGGGTCACTTCCGAAAGACGTAAATCATCGCCTCGCCACAAATCAGCACAAATCCTCACAGAACTCATAAGACTGTTCTTATATGCTGTCGCCATCATGCTCGCAGACCTGACCCTGACCCAACACATCCTGTCCGTCGTTTCTGGCGTGGCAGTCGGTTTTACGCTCGGCCTGATCGGCGGAGGCGGCTCCATCCTCGCGGTGCCGCTCTTGCTCTATCTGGTGGGTTATCCCAATCCCCACGTCGTGATTGGCACGACGGCGCTGGCGGTATCGATCAACGCCTACTTGAATCTGATTCCGCACGCACGCGCGGGCAATGTGCGTTGGAAAGAAGCGGTGATCTTTGCCATCATCGGCGCCATTGCGGCGTATATAGGTTCTACTTTGGGCAAGGCGGTCGACGGCAAAAAGCTGCTATTCCTTTTCGCCATTCTGATGCTGGTCATCGCCGCCTTGATGATTCGCCCGAAGAAGGTCAAACCCGGCGAAATGGAAGGAAATCCCGGTCAGTTTTCGATGTGGAAATTGGTGGTATCCGCGGCCATCGTCGGCACGCTCTCGGGTTTCTTCGGTATTGGCGGCGGTTTTCTCATCGTGCCGGGCCTGGTGTTCGCAACCGGCATGCCCATGCTGGCGGCGGTGGGTTCCTCGCTGTTCTCGGAAGGCACATTCGGCCTGACCACGGCGGTGAACTATGCGAGTTCCGGCCTGCTCGACTGGACGGTCGCGGGGCTATATATCGCCGGGGGCATTGCGGGCGGTGTGTTCGGCGCACGACTGGCCACCCACTTGGGTAAGAGCAGCAAAGGCACGCTCAACCTGATTTTTGCGGCGCTGGTGGCCGTGGTGGCGGCTTACATGATCTACAAAAACATGTCGGCCTTCGGCATCCATCTCTAAATTCAGGTCGGATGGTCGGCATCAGGCCATCAGGTTTTGACCAGCCGCAATCGGGCAGGTCGAGGATCTCGATCGGGGTGGAACCTCCGGCCTTCGATCTGTTCTGATGTTGCATTCGTTTACAGGAGATCGAATGCAACGCCGTACCTTTCTATCCGCCGCGCTAGTCGCCGCCGTATTGGGCTCCAGCGCCTCGCCAGCGCTAGCCTTGGCTTCACCGCTAGGCGTGGGAGGCACCCTGCCCCAGACGCAATTCGAGAATCAGCACGGAAAGATGGAAGACTTTCCGGGTGCTGATACCCGGGTCGTGTTGTTCGCGGTGGAAAAGGCCCCCTCCGACGTGGTCAACGACTACCTGACGGCCTTGGGCGTCGAAGCGATGCACAAACAGGGCATCGTGTTCCTCGCGGATATCAGCGGCATGCCGGGGTTTGTCACCCAGACCTTCGCTCTGCCCAAAATGCGCAAACGCCCTTACTCCATCCTGCTGGCCAGCAAGGCAGAACAGGCTGCCTTCATGCAGCACGAAAAAGAGGCGGTGACTGTCATGCAGGTTCGCCAGGGCAAGATTACACACATCGGCTTTGCGCGCGATGTAGCCGCGCTCAAGGCCGCCATCGGCTCGCAGTAAATCTAGAGGCCGGGCGCCGCCCGGCCCCGGAGCGGCTCAGACCAATTCACCCACCAGGTCGTGACCGTCGGTGCGCACGATGCGGGCGCGCACGAACTGGCCGCCGCTTTGTGCCAGGCGCATTATGGTCGAGGGTTTATCGGGCGGCAGCAAATGCACTTTACCGTCGATTTCGGGCGCATCGGCGAAGGTTCTGCCCACTCCCCCCTCGCGGCTTGCCTGATCGACCAACACCCGCATCACCTGTCCCACCCGCTTGTGCAGTTTGCGGGTGGATACCTCTTCAGCCACGGCCATGAAGCGGGCGCGGCGCTCTTCTCGCAGCGCTTCGGGCACCGGATCGGCCAGCGCGTTGGCGGTCGCCCCCTCCACCGGCGAATAGGCGAAGCAGCCCACGCGGTCGAGCTCTGCCTCGCGGATGAAATCGAGCAGGGTCTGGAATTCCGCTTCTGTCTCGCCCGGAAAACCCGCGATGAAGGTTGAGCGCACCACCAGTTCGGGGCAAATCTCGCGCCAGCGGGCGATGCGTTCGAGGTTGCGTTCGCCACTAGCCGGGCGCTTCATGCGTCTGAGCACGTCAGGGTGGGCGTGCTGCAAAGGCACGTCCAGATAGGGCAGGATGCGCCCCTGCGCCATTAGCGGCAACACTTCATCCACATGCGGATAGGGATAGACGTAGTGCAGACGCACCCAGGCGTCATGCTCGGCGGCCAGACTGCCCAGCGCATCGACCAGTTCGGTCATGCGAGTGCGAATCGGCCGACCGTCCCAAAAGCCTGTGCGGTACTTCACATCGACCCCATAGGCCGAAGTGTCCTGACTGACCACCAGCAGTTCTTTCACACCCGACGCGAACAGCGCACGCGCCTCGCTCAAGACCTCTCCGATCGGGCGCGACACCAGATCGCCCCGCATCGCTGGGATGATGCAGAAGGTACAGCGATGGTTGCAGCCCTCGCTGATTTTGAGATAGGCGTAATGCTTGGGCGTGAGTTTGATGCCCGCTGGCGGCACGAGATCGACAAAGGGATCGTGCGGCTTGGGCAAGACGGCGTGCACATGCTGCAGCACCTCGTCGGTCGCGTGCGGCCCGGTAACGGCGAGCACCTTGGGGTGCACTTCGCGCACCAGGTTGTTGCCCGTGGCCGCATCGTTGCGCGCGCCCAGGCAGCCGGTCACGATCACTTTGCCGTTTTCGGCCAAGGCCTCGCCGATGGCGTCGAGACTTTCTTGTACTGCGGCGTCGATGAAGCCGCAAGTGTTGACGATGACCAGATCCGCCCCCGCATAACTCTTGGAGGTGTCATATCCTTGTGCGCGCAGTTCGGTCAGGATGCGCTCGGAATCCACCAGCGCCTTGGGGCAGCCGAGCGAGACAAAACCGATTTTTGGCGCCGCGGCTGCGGCAGGCGATGTTGGCGTGAGGGATGTTTCCATCCCGACATTGTCGCTGAAGCCAGGCGGATTTATTCACACCCTCTCAGCTCACCAGAGGCTTCATTTCTTGGGCGCAGGCGGCTGAAAGGCGCCCAGCATCTGCTTGGCCTGCTCCTGCATCTGTTCTTGCATCTGCATGTAGAGGTTCTTGCTCTGCTCGAGGTAATTGCCCATCATGTTTTGCAACATAGGGCTTTGCACGTTGAGAAACTGGGTCCACGCCTCGGGGTTGACGGCTGCGTTGTCATACACGCCGCGCGACTGCTCGGCGAGCTTGTTCTGAATGTCGATGAACGCCTGCACATTCTTTTCCAGATAGCTGCCCATCATGCCCTGCATGGCGTGGCCGTAGAAGCGGATGATCTGCTCAAGCATGACCGAGCTGAACATGGGCACGCCGCCGCTCTCTTCTTCCAGAATGATCTGCAGCAAGATGCTGCGGGTGAGATCTTCGCCGGTCTTGGCGTCCTGCACCACAAAGCGCACCCCGTCCATCACCAGTTGTTTGACATCGCTTAGGGTGATGTAGGCGCTCGCCTCGCTGTCGTAAAGACGGCGGTTGGGGTACTTTTTGATGATGCGCAGAGGAATATCGGACTTGGGCATGGCGGTGGAATGCAGTCGGCAAAAGCGGTCGGAAAAAGCGAAGGTGCACAGGCAAAAGATTTGCGGATTGAACCATATTCCCCGGCGAGCGCCACCGAGGCTTTCCCGCACCGCAGCATCGCGCTTCAGCTCATGTGCAGCCCGCCGTTGCAACTGAATTCGGCACCGGTGGTGAACCCGGCGTCCTCGCTGGCCAGCCAGACCACGATGGAGGCGATCTCTTCGGGTGTACCCAGACGCTTGACCGGAATGGAAGACACGATCTTGTCGAGCACGTCCTGCCGGATGGCCTTGACCATATCGGTCAGGATGTAGCCCGGCGACACCGTGTTGACCGTCACCCCTTTGGAGGCCACTTCCAGCGCCAGCGACATGGCGAAACCATGCATGCCCGCTTTGGCCGCGGCGTAATTGGTCTGGCCGAACTGGCCTTTTTCGCCATTCACCGACGCGATGTTGATGATGCGGCCCCAGCCCCGCTCGACCATGCCGTCGATCACCTGCTTGGTCACATTGAACATGGAGTAGAGATTGGTTCGCAGCACCAGATCCCAATCTTCGTAGCTCATTTTGCGCAGTACGGAGTCGCGGGTGATGCCGGCGTTGTTCACCAGAATGTCCACCTTTCCGTGCTCGGCGAATACTTTCTGAAAGGCCGCCTGAGTCGAGTCCCAGTCGGCCACATTGCCCTCGGAGGCATAGACATCGAAGCCCTGCGAGCGCATGGTTTCCAGCCAACTCTCCTTGCGGCTGGAATTGGGGCCGCAGCCTGCGATGACCTTGTGCCCTGCCTCGCACAGCCGTTTGCAGATGCCGGTGCCGATACCGCCCATACCACCCGTGACATAAGCCACTTTTTTGCTCATTTTGTTCTCCTCGTTTTGGTTTCAGTTTGATCAATCTGCGGTGGTTCAACGCTCCAGCGCCATGGCCACGCCCATGCCGCCGCCGATGCACAGCGAGGCCAGGCCCTTTTTCGCATCGCGCTTGTTCATCTCGTGCAGCAAAGTCACCAGAATGCGGCAACCACTGGCGCCGATGGGGTGGCCGATGGCAATAGCGCCGCCGTTGACGTTGACCTTGGCGGTATCCCAGCCCATCTGTTGATTCACCGCGATGGCCTGCGCGGCAAACGCCTCGTTGATCTCCATGAGATCGAGTTCCTGCGGCGTCCACCCTGCGCGCGACAGACAGCGGGTGGAAGACGGCACCGGCCCCATGCCCATATAGGCCGGATCGAGACCCGCGTTGGCATAGGCCCGGATGGTCGCCAGCGGCTTGAGGCCGAGCTCAGCGGCGCGCCGGGCCGACATCACCACCACCGCCGCAGCACCGTCGTTGAGGCCCGAGGCATTGCCCGCGGTGACCGTGCCGCCCTTGTCGAATGCCGGACGCAGCCCGCCGAGACTCTCTGCCGTCACGCCATGCCGCACGAACTCGTCGTTGGCAAACGCGATGGGGTCGCCTTTTCTCTGCGGCAGCATCACCGGCACGATTTCATCGGTGAAGCGCCCGGCTTTTTGCGCCGCCTCGGCCTTGTTCTGGCTGGCTGCGGCGAAAGCATCCTGCATTTCGCGGGTGATGCCGTATTTCTTTGCCACGTTCTCGGCCGTGGTGCCCATGTGGTACTGATTGAACGCATCCCACAGGCCATCGACGATCATGGTGTCGATCATCTTCCAGTCGCCCATGCGCTGACCGTCGCGCGAGCCCGGCAGCACATGCGGCGAGGCGCTCATGCTCTCTTGCCCGCCCGCCACCACAATGTCGGCATCGCCATCGCGAATCGCCTGGGCGGCCAGCATCACGGCCTTCAGGCCGGAGCCACAGACTTTGTTGATGGTCATCGCGGGCACCATGTCCGGCAACCCTGCCTTGATGCTGGACTGACGCGCTGGATTCTGTCCACAGCCCGCTTGCAGTACTTGCCCGAAGATGACCTCGGACACTTGCCCTGGCTCCAGCTTGGCGCGCGCGACCGCCTCCTTGATGACCAGAGCGCCCAGATCGACCGCCGACACTTTCGCCAGCGCACCGCCGAATTTCCCCACCGCCGTGCGCACGGCGGACACGATGACGATATCAGTCATGATCGAATTTCCTTTTGAGTGAGATGACGAATACAAAAATAAAAGACCGCTTGCAGAGCATCAGGCCCGCACCTTGACGTAGCGCCCGGGCGCGGGCTCGATCGGCTTGTAGCGTGCGTTGCCGGGTTTTTTCGGCGCGGCGACTTCCGGCCCGGCCTGTTTCGCCAGCCACTGCGCCCAGTCGGTCCACCAGCTTCCCGGATGCTCTGTTGCGACGTCGAACCAGGCTTGCGCTTGCGCTGGCAGTTTGCGCTGGCTGGCGGGCGAAGTCCAGTGGCTGCGCTTATTGCGCTTGGCCGGGTTGATGACCCCGGCGATATGCCCCGAAGCGCCCAGCACGAAGCGCATCGGCCCGCCGAGGATGCGCGTGGTTTCATACGCGGTTTTCCACGGCACGATGTGATCTTCACGCGAGGCGTACACATAGGTCGGCAGCTTCACCGCCTGCAGGTTCAGCGGCACCCCGGCCACGGTGAGCGCGCCGGGCTGGCGCATCTTGTTTTCGAGATAGGTGTTGCGCAGATACCAGGCAAACAGCGGCCCCGGCAGATTGGTCGAATCGGAATTCCAGTACAGCAGATCGAACGGCGGCGGCGTTTCGCCCTTGAGGTAATTGCCGACGACGTAATTCCACACCAGATCGTTCGGTCGCAAGCTGGAAAAAGCCGAGGCCAGTTCACGCCCGGTCATCAGCCCGCCCTTGCCCAGCGTGGCTTCGCGCAGGGCCACCGAGGCTTCATCGACGTAAACGCTCAGAATGCCTGTATCGGTGAAATCGACCATCGTGGTCAGCAGGGTCGCGCTATGGGCGAACTGTTCGCCCCGCGCCTGCAGCACCGCCAGCGCGTTGGCCAGCAGGGTGCCGCCTACGCAGAACCCCAGGGTATTGATGGTGCCATCGCTGCCCTGCGCCGCGATGTCGCGCACCACCTCCATGGCGCGAATCACGCCGTCCTGCACATAATCGTCCCAGGTCAGGTGGCCCATGCTGGCGTCCGGGTTGCGCCACGACACGACGAAAGTCCGGTGCCCCTGCTCGACCGCAAACCGCACCAGCGAGTTGTCGGGCTGCAGATCGAGGATGTAGTACTTGTTGATCGAAGGCGGCACGAACAGCAGCGGCCGCGCATGCACGCGCTCGGTCAGCGGGGTGTACTCGATGAGCTGGAACAAATCGTTTTCAAACACCACCTGGCCTGCGGTAGTTGCCACGTTGCGGCCCACCTCGAAAACCGATTCATCGGTCTGCGTCATTCGACCCTGTTTCAGGTCCTTGAGCCAATTTTCTACGCCGGCGCGCAGGCTTTCCCCCTGCGTCTGCACCGCTTTCTCAAGGGCCTCGGGATTGAGCGCCAGAAAGTTGGACGGCGCCGCCGCATCGACCCACTGCTGCACCGCGAAGCGCAGCTTCTGCCGCGTCGTCTCGTCGGCCTGCACGTTTTCGGCCAAATCGAACAGGGCCCGCGCGCCCAGTAGATAGAGCGCCGCGGTGTAGCGGGAAATGTGGCTCTCTGCCCAGGTGTTGTGGGAGAAACGCCGATCATTTTCCGGCGGAGCGGATGTGTTGGCCGCGTCCGCCTCCAGCAGACCGCTCCACAACTGGCGAAACTCGTCAACGTAGCGTTGTTGCAGCGCCTGCAGCCGCGAGGGCTCGAACAGGACGGGTTGCCCCTTTGCCGCGCCTGAAAGCAGCGAAGTCCACATCGGCTGCATGTCGGCCCATGCGGCCCAAGGATCGGTCTGTCCCGAAAAAAAAGGCGGCGCGGCGGAGCCGGTCGAAGTGTTTTGGGCCATGGGGTTGGGTGGGACGGGGAAGGGAGCGAGCCCATCCGCAAAGGCGGCAGGCCACGGCATTCTTGAACAGGCCGCAGGCCGTGTCAACGGCGCTTCCACGATGCGGAAACCACCCTACTCCACCCAGATGCAGCCGGCCTGCCGCCCAGTAACCGGTTGGCGGCGGTAGGAGTAAAACCGCTGGGCAAGGCCAAAGGTGCAAAGACCGCCGCCCGCAATATGCTCGGCCGACAGGCCCGCCGCCTGCAGGCGGATGCGCGCAAGCTGCCAGAGGTCGGCCCACCATTTTCCCGGCTGGCCCGGCAAAAACGCGACGGCTGTCTGCGGATGACGATTGACAAAAGCCGCTCTCACCTCATCACCCACCTCGAACGCCCCGGGCCCGATCGCCGGGCCCAGCACGGCCTGCACTTCGGCCGCAGGGCAACCGGCGCGGTCGCAGACGGCCTGAACGCTGGCTTCGAGCACGCCACCCGCCAGGCCGCGCCACCCGGCATGCGCGGCGGCCACCGCCTTGCCCCCAGGTGCGGCAAACAACACCGGCAGACAATCGGCGACCAGCACCGTGGCCGCAACGCCGCGCTGCGAAGTGCAGGCCGCGTCCGCCACGGGTTCCGGGTCGTCGTCATGGAACTGATCGAGATCGGCCACCGCGATGCCGTGCACCTGCTGCAAATAGCGAGGCAGTGCGCCGCCCAGCGCGTCGCTGAGCAGCCTGCGGTTCTGCGAAACGGCGGCCGGATCGTCGCCGACATGGTTGCCCAGATTCATTCCACCGCCCAGAGTGCTTTGCGCGCAGCCATAGGCCGCGACACTCACGCCCCCGGCGCAGCTGGTGAACACCGCGCGCACCCGCGGGTTTCCAGGCCAGGCGACTTGCAGCCAAGGCGCTTGCGCCGTAGGTGCAGCGAGGTTGTCGGGGCTGAAGTCCGTCAGAACAGGCGTGTGGAGCATGGCGTGTGAGGCCGGCGGCAAGCCGGGCCCGGAAAAAGGGTAAGGGGTGTATCAATCTGCTGCGGTCGGCAGAGTCCGCAGCCTGTGGGCTGGGTGCGCAATTTATAGTGAAAGCGTACAACCCGTTTCAGTCCCGAGCCTTCTACCCTGCGATGCGCCTTTCCGTCATCATTCCCGCCCATCGGTCGCACGCCTTCATCGGCGATGCGCTGGATTCGCTGGCGGCGCAGCAGCAGCCAGACGGGCTCGCCCTCGAAGTCATCGTGGTTGCGGATGACGGCACCGACTATGCCCACCACTTCACCGCTGCCCGCCGACAAACTCTGGAGTGCCTTTCCGCCACGACAGGACGCATCGCGGCAGGGCCGTCGGCAGCGCGCAATATCGGACTGAATCGCGCCAGCGGCGATTTCATCTCGTTTCTGGATGCGGACGATCTCTGGCTGCCCGGCCGCGCCGCCGCCTTGCTCCCTTTGGCCGTAGCCCACGGCGCCGCGGTTTGCCGCATGGCGATCACCGCCCTCGACGCGCCAGGCACGCCGAAGCTGACCCCGGTATTGCCAAAACACGGACACCTCTCGCCGCAGGACAGCCTGCTGATCGACGGTGGGTTCTGCCCGGTGTACCGCCGCGATTGCATCACCCACACCTGGGATGAAGAGCTCGATTTCGCCGAAGACCTGTTGTTCAACCACGTTGCCGTGGTCAACGCCGGTGGTCTGTTCGTGCATCCGCAACCCTTGATGCACTACCGCATTCGCCCCGATTCGGCCACGCATCACATGCCCTCTGCCAGCCACCGGGCCGAGCGGGCCTACGCGCAGATGTTGTCGCGCCTGTCGCCGGCCTCGGGCGAAACCGCGACGTTGGCTGCGTGTCTGCACCGCAAACGGCGGCTCAACGCGGCCTATCTGCAGGCCTGGCAGCAAGAGCCCGGGCTGCATTTCGAGCAGTTCGTCCGGGCTATATCCCCCTGACGCGTGCAAAGATAGGGCAGCGCTCACCAGCCCTGCGGATCGATCTCATCCATCTCACCGCCGCAGGCGTCCCAGAAACTCGCTATATCGTCCGGAATGGGAGCGATGAAATCCATCGGCTTGTCGTTCAGGGGATGGGCAAACGCCAGCCGCGCGGCATGCAGCGCCTGCCGCTGCAGCGGCAGATCGGGCCGCAAGCGCCCGCCATAAACCGAATCGGCCACCATCTCCAGCTTGGCAAACTGCAGATGCACCCGAATCTGATGCGTGCGCCCGCTGTGCAGCTTGCAGCGCAGCGCCGTCAGCGGCCCCCAGCGGGTGTCGAGTTCGGCCAGCGGGGTGAAATCGGTACGGGCAGGTTTGCCGCCATGCACCACCGCCATGCGCAGACGATCGCGCGGGTGACGGCCAATGGGCGCCTCCACGTTGAATGCGCGGCTGACCGAGCCCCAGGCCAGCGCGAGATATTGGCGGTGGATGGTGCGCGCCTGTAACCGGCGCACCAACTCGGTCTGCGCCTCCAGCGTACGCGCCGTCACCATCAGCCCGCTGGTGTCTTTGTCGAGACGGTGAACGATGCCCGCTCGCGGCAGCCCTGCCGTCTCGGGGTAGCGGGCCAGCAAGCCGTTGAGTAGGGTGCCGCTCCAGTTGCCCGCGGCCGGATGCACCACCAGCCCCGCCGGTTTGTTGAGCACGGCCAGATCGGCATCTTCGAACACCACGTTGAGTGGCAAGTCTTCGGGTGCGAAGGCGGTGTCTTCAGGCAATGCGGGCACAGCGATGCGCAGGGTTTCGCCCGCGCGGGCCTTGTCGCGCACGCCAGCCACCTGAGCGCCCATGCGCACCAGCCCCGCTTCGCACCACTGCTGCAGGCGGCTGCGGGAATATTGCGAAAACTGCGCGGCAAGTACTTTGTCGAGCCGCTGCCCGGCGTCGGCCTCGGGGACGACGGCTTCGAGCACCGTCGAATCGTCAGCGGCGCTGTCTTCGTCGAGATCGGCGAAATCGCCGTCGACCGCAGAGGGCGAAGCATGTGGAGAGAGATCGGTCATGAGGGGGAAGCGAGGCTCCCTATAATCTGCAAGCTTTACACCACCCTGGGCGATTGATATGCGTGTTGCGTTGTACCGTCTCTGGACGTTGCGGTTGTTGGGCGCTGCGGCGGCAGTCGTGCTGCTGGGCCTTGCAGGCTGTGCCTCCACGCCGTCGAAAGACGAAACCCTGGGCTGGTCGTCGGCCAAATTGTATGCAGAGGCCAAGGACGAAATGAACAGCGGCAACACCGACAAGGGTGTGAAGCTGTACGAGAAGCTCGAGTCGCGCTACCCCTACGGGCTGTTGGCGCAGCAGGCGCTGATCGAGATCGCCTACGGCAACTACAAGCAGGGCGAGCGGGCGCAGGCCCTGGCCGCCGCCGACCGCTTTCTCAAGCTCTACCCCAACAACCCCTACACCGACTATGTGCTCTACCTTAAGGGCCTGATCAACTTCAACACCAATCAGGGCTGGTTCTCCTTCCTGTCCGACCAGAAGTTGTACGAGCGCGATCAGGCTGCGGCCAAGCAGTCGTTCGAGAGCTTCAAGGAACTCGTCACCCGTTTTCCTGAGAGCAAGTACGCGCCCGACGCCCGCCAGCGCATGCGCTACATCGTGAACTCGCTGGCCGAGTATGAGACGCATGTCGCGCTGTTCTATTACCGCCGCGGGGCCTATGTCGCCGCGGCCGACCGCGCGCAACGCGCCATCGAGCACTACCAGGACGCGCCGGCCAATCAACTCGCCCTGGCGATACTGGTCGATGCCTACGGCAAACTGGGCATGACCCAACTACGCGACGACGCCGAGCGCGTGCTCAAGCTGAACTACCCGCAGAGCACCTACCTCACCGAAGGCCTGCCCAAGCGCGACGATCCGTTCTGGAAGCTCTGGTAAGCCTGATTCACTTCGTTCCTTGCAAAAACGCCTGAGCCTCTGCGGTTTGGCTCACGCGCGTGAAGGGCGGCAGGCTCGTCAGAAGTTGTCGCCCCCAGCCGGTCGCCGTCAGGCGCCGGTCGCACACCACCAGAACCCCCCGATCGCTTTCGGTGCGGATCAACCGGCCCGCCCCTTGCTGCAGCGAGAGTGCGGCCTGGGGCATGCTGTAGTCGGTAAAGCCGCTGCGCCCTTCGGCCTCGATCTGCTTGAGCCGTGCGGCGGTGAGCGGGTCGTCGGGCGGGGCGAACGGTAGTTTGTCGATGATCACCAGGGTCAGTCGGTCACCGGGCAGATCGACGCCCTCCCAAAAACTCTGACTACCCACCAGCACCGCCTGCGGCGTGCTGGCGAAGCGGGCCAGCAAGGCGGCTTTCGATTCGTCGAACTGTTCCAGCACCGCCCTGCCGGGCAGCAGCGCGCGCAGGGTTTGCGCGATGATCTTCGCCGCCCGCAGCGTGGTGGTGAGCACGAACGTGCCGCCGGTATTGCCCATGGCAAGCTGGGCGGCGAGCGCCCCCACCGATTCCGAATGGCCCGGCTGATTGGGCAGCGGCAGGTCTTGCGGCACCAGCAAGCGCCCTTGCTCGGCATAGTCGAACGGGCTGGCCACTCGCAATTCGCGGCAACGCGGCGCCGCCCCGCCTTCCACCGGCGCACAGCCGCCCTGCTCCGGCGTCAACCCCAGCGCGGCGCGAGCGTGGCGAAAGCTGCCGCCCACGCTCAAGGTCGCCGAGGTGAAAATCCAGGCCTGACTGCGTTGGGCCACCAGGGCGGCAAACGCCGGTGCGATGGACAAGGGCGCGGCTTGCAACCGCAGATGCGCGCTGCCCACGTCGGCCCAGCGCACCTGTGGCGGCGCGTCGGTCTGTTCGGGGTCAGGTGCGGCCTGCCAACTTGAAAAGGCCTGGTGCAAGGCGGTGCAGCGATCCATCAGCCGCTCGAACTCAGCCGCCGCCTCGACATGGGCCGACAGCACCTCCGCGGTATGCGCCAGTTGCGCCTGGAGATCGTGCAAGGCCACGTCCCAGCCGGGCAGATCGAGCACCTGGGGCTGACTCAGACGCCCGGGGTTTTGCGGTGCGGCCAGGCGCAGATCGCGCGCTGCGCGCTCCAGTGCACCGCTCAAGGTCTGCCAGTCGGCCAGGCCTTTGGCATGTTGCAGGCCGCCGGCCAGCACGTCCCGGCTGAGATCGACCACCTGCGCCGTACCGCAGCGCGCGCCGAGGAATTGCACCCCGATTTCGGCAAGCTGATGCGCCTCGTCGAGAATCAGCGTGTCTGCGGTCGGCAGCAATTCGGCCACGCCTTCACCGCGCAACGCCAGATCTGCGAAAAACAGATGGTGATTGATGATGACCACGTCGGAAGCCAAGGCCTCGCGGCGCGCCTTCATCACAAAACAGGCTTTGTAGTCAGGGCAGTCGGCCCCGAGGCAGTTGTCGGTGGTGGAGGTGAGGAGAAAGTTAAGCGCGGAGTTTTCTTCCAGCCCCGACAGCGCCGACAGATCGCCACGCGCATCGCTTTTGGCGAACTGCGTGATGCGGCGCAATTGCGTATGGGCATGGCGGCCGTGCACCCATTCCGCCGCGCGCTGCAGGCGGTAGAGGCAGACGTAATTCGAGCGGCCTTTGAGCACGCAGGTACTCACCGCTGCGCCCAGCGCACGGCGTGCGGCGGGCAGATCCTTGTTGTAAAGCTGATCCTGCAGATTGCGGGTCGCGGTGGAAATGATCACCCGCCCGCCATGCAGCAGCGCGGGCACGAGATAAGCCAGCGTTTTGCCCGTGCCCGTACCGGCTTCCGCCATGAGGATGGCCCGGTCGGCGATGGCCCCGGCCACCGCCATCGCCAGCTCTCGCTGCCCCTCGCGCACCGACCACTGCGGCAATTCCTCCTGCAGCGGACTGCCGGGAGAAAACAGCGCGTCGCAATGCTCGGCCAAAGCTGTGGAGGTTTCTGGCGCCTGAGGCGTCGAAGACGGGGAATCAGCGCGCATGCCGATGGCGGGCACATTCCAGTGCCGCACAGCGTGGCGAAGGCGGACATGCGCGCCCCCTAGAATTAGTGTTTTCCATCAGTTTGTTCATCCGCTCACTCATAGCCGCCTTCTGCACCGAATCGCCGCCGATTCTATGGATCCCACCGATCACTACCCGCCGTCCCGGTTGCCGCCCCTGCCCACGCCGGTGCAGCACCGTGCGGGTACCCGCTGGCGGTTAAGCGCGGCAAGTGGCCTGCACAAAGGCGACCGGCCGTATCAGCAGGATCAGTTGCGGGTCATTGCCCACCCCCGCGTGCAGGGCTGCGTGCTGGCGGTGATTGCCGACGGCATGGGCGGAAAAAGCGGCGGACGCAAAGCGGCCGATCAGGTCATGCTCACCGCACAACAACTGTTCGAGCGCTATCACCCGGACAGCGACGATCCGCATGCGCTGCTGCAGCAGATCGTGCAGGAAAGCCACAGCATGATCCGGCTCACAGCACTGTCCACCGAGCAGGAGCCGCATTCCACCATCGTCTGCGCCCTGTTTCACGCCGACGAAGGCCGCTGCTACTGGTCGCATGTGGGCGACAGCCGCCTCTACATCTTCCGCAACGGTCGACTGCTGCTGCGCACCACCGATGACTCGTATGTGCAAACCCTGGTCGACAAGGGCGAGATCACCGAAGCCAAGGCCCGCAACCATCCGATGAGCAATGTGCTGACCTGCAGTCTGGGCATGTCGGAGCTGCCGTCCAAGCCGGTGGAAGAAAGCCCGCTGATGCCGGGTGATGTGCTCATGCTGTGCAGCGACGGCGTGTGGCACTACTTCACCGATCAGGATCTTGAAATCGCCACCTCCAAACTGCAGCCGCGCGAGTGCTGTCAGTACCTGATCGACAAGGCCCGCACCCGCGCCGGCGGCCGCGGCGACAATCTGTCCCTCATCGTCATCGAGTTGGCGCGGCTGCCCGCGCCGGGTGAGACATCAAGTACGTCATCAGGCGCCTGAGGCCACGCGCCAACTCGGTTCGCGTTTTTCGATGAAGGCCTGCACGCCTTCTAGCGCGCAGTCGTCGAGCATATTGCAGGTCATGGTCTGCGCCGCGAGTTGGTAAGCCGCATCGATGCCGGTCTCGACCTGGCGGTAGAACAGCGCCTTGCCCATGCGCACCGCGGCGGCGGGTTTGTTCAGAATGCTGGCGACCAGTCGCTCCACTTCAGCCTCCAACGCATCGGCCGGGGCGACGCGATTGATCAGGGCGCGCTGCTGCGCGGTGGCGGCGTCGATGAACTCGCCGGTGAGCAGCATTTCCATCGCCTGCTTGCGCGGCAGATTGCGCGCCAGCGCCACGCCGGGCGTGGAACAGAACAGCCCGTAATTCACGCCCGAGACGGCAAAGCGCGCGTCAGCGCTGGCCACCGCCAGATCGCAACTCGCCACCAACTGACAGCCGGCCGCCGTGGCGATGCCATGCACCTGAGCGATGACGGGCTGGGGCAGCCGCATCAATCCGGTCATGACCTTGCCGCAACGAGCGAAGAGCGACTGGTAATAGGCCTGCGAGGGCTGGGCGCGCATTTCCTTGAGATCGTGCCCGGCGCAAAAAGCTCGGCCTGCGCCGCGCAGGATGACCACGCGGGCGCCGTCGTCTTCCGTCAAGGCGTCGATCTGCGCCTGCAGTGCATCGAGCAAAGCCTCCGACAAGGCGTTGAACGCCTGCGGGCGGTTGAGCGTGACGGTAACCACGCCGCGCGCATCGCGTTCATGCAGCAGGACGTCGGTCGGGTTCGTGGGGTTGGGCATGGCGGTCTCCTTGGGTTTTCAGTAGATGATGCAAGCACATGCTGAACCTTATCTGACGCGGGTCATTTGGGTGGGCAGGTGGCGCCGGAACAGTGCAAAAAGCCGTCGAGCTGGGCGATTCGTCTGCGGATCATGCCCGACAGACAGTCATCCTGCCGCGTGCTCCAGGCGGCATTTGGCCAATCGGGCGGGCCGTTGCGGAACTCACATTCCGCATTCGCCCAGCGCCGCCACAGATTCTGCGCATGATCGAGCCGCCGCTCGGTGTAGGTGCCCATCACCTTCTGCAATTCCAGGTGATAGAGATGGGTCATGCGCTCATTGAGCGCGCGACGGGTCTGTGCGGCGCAATCTGCGCTACGCGGTTGCGACAGGCAGATGGGCGGGGTCTTCACCTCAATCGCGGCCTGCGCCTGCCCGAAACACGTCAACACCAACAACCCGCCGCACAAAAAACCGATTCCACGCATGTTCATCCTCTTTCAAAAGAAGGATGGAGCCGCGCCGCGCACGGGCGTTCCCGCTGGTTTCAATCGGTCACAGCGCAGCCTGGTAATAGCGGTTTTGCGGATGACGGACCTGAGCGAAAAAATCCCAGCGCTCGGCCAGCATGCCCAGCAGATTGCTGGCCAGCGCCAGCGGCCAGCCGACCAAGCGCAGCGGCTGCGGCGTGAGAAGCAGCAGCGAGATCGGCAGCACGAAGCCAAACGCCACGAAGCCCCAGCGCGCACCCGCCACCCATAGCGCGCTTCGTCCATGAAAGAACTCGCGGGTGTTGAATGCCCCGGCGGTGAAGCCCTTGGAGGTCTGGCGGATCACCGCACTGCCCACCCCGATGGCCGACTGCATCGACCCCGCAGGTGTCAGACCCCGCACACGCAGCAGCGCCGCCAGACGCCCCACCAGGGCGATACCCAGCAATACGGCGGCGGCGTGGGCATAGATCGCCGCCTGCGGCGCGAGCCGCCACAGCGCCAGCACGGAAGCCAGCAGACAGCCGCTGGCCAGACCCATCAGCACGAAGTTCAGCGCGGTGAGCGGAGTAGCCCATTCGCGCAGAAACCGCACCCCCGCGTAGATCATGGCGGTGCAGACCCAGAGCGCCAGCGCACCGATGATCAAGACCGCTGCCAGCAGACCAGGCCAATCGTGCAGGGTTTGAATGCCCAGCAGGCTCAAGGCGGTCAATCCCAGGAAGGCCGGCAGGGCGATGACCTCGCGTGACAGCCAGGAGGTGCGCCACATGGCGGCGGCGCGCCAGGCGCGCTCCGGGCGTCCGAGATGGCCGAACGAGGCGGCTAGCCCGATGACGCCCAGCCCCAGGATGATCCACAGACTCAGGCTGCAGAACGCCAGCCAAGAGGCGCTCTGCGCCGCGCCGAACAGCGCTGGCAGCGCCACCACAACCCCCAGCCCCTGCGCGCAGCCGACCAGGGTGGTGAGCAATAAAACGGAAAACGCGGGACGCATGACTTTAGCGAGCCTCCAGTTGAGTGATCTCGACGGTCTTGTGGCCCGCGCGCGCTGGCGAGGGCTTGGAGAACGCGCCGAACAGCTTGGCGAACAGCCCGCGCGCTTCGACTTCCAGCACCGCTTCACTCGGGGCCGGGCGCACCGCAGCGGCTTGTGGGCGCGCCGTGGTCTGGTGCGGCGACGCGGCCTCTGCGTTCGCCGGTGCAGCGCCATGCGGCAATTGACGAGGCAGATAGTGATTGGCCGGACGGGTGCCGAGTTCGGGCATCAGGGCATAGCCGCCGCGCTCGCGGATGGCGCGAGACACCTCGGAATCGGGGTCGTGCACATCGCCGAACAGCCTTGCGTTGGTCGGGCAGGCGTTGACGCAGGCCGGGCGGCGCTGCGCCTGCGGAATGCTCTCGTCGTAGATGCGATCGACGCACAGAGTGCACTTGGTCATCACCCCGCGGTCTTCGTCGTATTCGCGAGCGCCGTAGGGGCAGGCCCAGGAGCAGTATTTACAGCCGATGCACTTGTCGCTATCGACCAGCACGATGCCGTCTTCCTGGCGTTTGTACGACGCGCCGGTCGGGCAAACGGGCACGCAGGGCGGCTCTTCGCAGTGCAGGCAGCTCTTGGGAAAGTGCACGGTCTGCGTCTGCGGAAACTGACCGACCTCGTAGGTCTGCACCCGGTTGAAAAACACCCCCAGCGGATTCTCGCCGTAGGGTTCGTGGTCGCTCAAATGCCCGGCCGTACCGGAGGTGTTCCACTGTTTGCAGGAAGTGACGCAGGCGTGGCAGCCCACGCAGACATTGAGGTCGATGACCAGGGCGAGTTGGGTCATGGCTGTTTTCCTTGGCGGGACGAACGCCCGGCGAAATAGCGCAGCACACTGAGCTGCGGTGCGTGCGGAGCAGACTGGGGCGGCGCGGCGGGAGGTGCAAATTGCGGCCAGCTCTGCTCGGCGAAAGCAGGCAGGGGCTCGTCGGTTTCGGGCGGAGCTTCGGCGTGGTCGATGCGCACCCGCACGTCATACCAGCCGGCCTGGCCAGTGACCGGGTCGCTGTTGGAGATCAGTCCCTGCCCGGCGCCCAGCGCGTTGGCCGGCAGCTCCTCGCGGATGAGATGGTTGAGCAAAAAGCCGGTCTGCGCCTCTTCGGCATGCGGATGCAGTCCCCAGAAGCCGCTGGCCTTGCCGATGGCATTCCAGGTCCACACCGTGCCGGGCTCGACCGCCTCGCTGTATTGGCAACGCGCGCGCACCCGGCCCCAGGGCGAGGTGATCCACAGCCAGTCGCCATCGGCGATGCCTTGCTGTGCGGCCACGGCGGGATTGACGTAAAGCCGGTTGTGGCCGTGAATCTGCCGCAGCCAGGCGTTCTGCGAGTCCCAGGCGTGATACATCGCCATCGGGCGCTGGGTCACGGCAGCCAGCGGATAGCGCGAGAGATCGGTGGCCGCATGTTCCAGCGGCGGCTCCCAGAAGGGCAGCGGATCGAAGTGATGCGCCACCCGCGCCCGCAGCGCTTCGGGCGGTTGCCGACCGGGGCGCTGGCCGCGCGCCGCCAGCCGGAACTGCTGCAGCACGTCGGAGTAGAGCGCGATGATGATGGGCGTGTTGCGCGCGCGCCAGCCCTGCTCCTGCGCAAAGTCGAGGTAGTCGCGGTTCCAGTTGCGCATATAGCGCAGCGGCTCGGGCAGGTGGTGAAAGTGCACGCAGTCGTTCTGCGCATACATCTCCCATTGCTTTGGGTTGGGCTCGCCCTTGAGCGACTGCGTGCCGTCCTTGCCGCGCCAGCCCGACAGAAAGCCGATGCCTGAGCCGGGCGCGGTTTCGTAGTTGACGATGAAGTCGGGATAGTTTTTGTATTTGCGGCTGCCGTCGGCGTTGACGAAAGCCGGCAGGCCGAGGCGACCTGCAAGCTCCACCAGCACTTCCTGGAACGGCCGCGCCTGCGCTAGAGGCGGCAGCACCGGCACGCGCACCGAGTCCACCGGGCCGTCGAACTCGGAGATGGGCCGGTCGAGCAAGGACATGGCGTCATGCCGCTCCAGATAGCTGGTGTCGGGCAGCAGCAGATCGGCGAAGGCGGTCATCTCGCTGTGAAAGGCATCGCACACCACGAGGAAGGGAATGCGGTAGCTGCCGTCTTCGCCCTTGTCGCGCAACATCTGCCGCACGTCCACGGTGTTCATGGCCGAATTCCACGCCATGTTGGACATGAAGATCAGCAGGGTGTCGATGGGATAAGGGTCGCCGCGCCAGGCGTTGGTGATGACGTTGTGCATCAGGCCATGCACCGCCAGCGGATGCTCCCAGGAAAACGCCTTGTCGATGCGCAGCGGGCTGCCGTCGTCCATCAGCGCGAGATCGTCGGGCGAAGTCGGCCAGCCCAGCGGCGCGCCGTTCAGCGGCGTGTCGGGTCGCACGTCCTGCGGGCCGCGCGGGTTGCGCACCTCGGGCGGAACGTCCTTCGGGTAAGGCGCCTTGTGGCGAAAGCCGCCGGGCGCATCGATCGTACCCAGCAGACTCATCAGAATGGACAACGCGCGGATGGTCTGAAAGCCGTTGGAATGCGCCGCGAGGCCCCGCATGGCGTGAAACGCCAGCGGTTTGCTGCGCACCTTGGCGTGCTCGCGGCCGAGCCAGTCGGTCCAGGCGATGGGCAGGTCTTCGCCCTGATCGAGCGCGGCCTGCGCCATCTCTTGTGCCAGTTGGCGAATGCGCTCGGCGCTCACGCCGGTGATGCCCGCGGCCCATTCCGGCGTGCTGTCGGCCAGTTGTTCGCGCAGCAGTTGCAGCGCGGGCGCGACCGGCGTGCCATCGGCCAGACGGTAGCGGCCCGAAAGCGCAGGCTGCGCGCCCTCAGCCCAGGCGGGCACGGGGCGCTGGGTCACGGCGTCCCACCACATCCGGCCTTGCGATTGCTCCGCGCCAGAGGCATCGGGGATGAACAAGCCGTCTTGCAAGTGGCCCGGCTGCACCCGCAGCAGTTGCGCGCCGTTGGTGTAGTGCGCGGTGAAGTCAGCATCGAAGCGGCCGGTACGCAGCAGTTCGTGCACCAACGCCTGCAGCAAAGCGCCATCGGTGCCGGGGCGGATCGGGATCCACTCATCGGCAATGGCGGAGTAACCGGTGCGTACCGGGTTGATGGAGATGAAGCGCCCGCCCGCCCGCTTGAATTTGGACAGGGCGATTTTCATCGGGTTGCTGTGGTGATCTTCAGCGGTGCCGATCATCACGAACAGCTTGGCGCGCTCCAGATCGGGGCCGCCGAATTCCCAGAAACTGCCGCCGAAGGTGTAGATCATGCCAGCAGCCATGTTCACCGAGCAGAAGCCACCGTGCGCGGCATAGTTGGGCGTGCCGTACTGCCGGGCGAACAGCCCGGTGAGCGCCTGCATCTGGTCGCGTCCGGTGAACAGCGCGAATTGCTTGGGGTCGGTGGCACGCAGGTGACGCAGCCGGTCTTCCAGCGTCTGCAGCGCTTCGTCCCACGAGATCGGCTCGAACTCACCCGCGCCGCGCTCGCTGCCGGGTTTGCGGCGCAAGGGCTGCGTCAGGCGCGCGGGCGACACCTGTTTCATGATGCCGGCCGACCCCTTGGCGCAAATCACGCCCTGGTTGAGCGGATGGTTGGGGTTGCCCTCGATGAAACGCACCTCGCCATCGCGCAGATGCACTTTGATGCCGCAGCGGCAGGCGCACATATAGCAGGTAGTCGTCTTCACCTCGGTATCGCCGGGAGGCGGGGTGAGCGGGTCGTGCAGCGGCTGGCCGTTGGAAAACAGGCGATTGAGCGGTTTGAACAGGGCGGACATGGTGGAGGCTGTCTCTTTTTATTGAGATGGATAGACCTTAGCCGCCGACCATTGATTCAACAAACGAATTGTTCTGATTTTTTATATCTGATTTTGTGATGAATTGAGCGGCTTGTTCACCCGCCCCTGTCAACAGACGACCGCGCCCTGCCCTGCGCCATCACCAGCGCCGCGGTTGGTTAGGCGGCGCCGCGCGCGTGCCCATCGCCACCAAGCTCATGGCGCCCACCATGCTCGCGGTGGTCATCAGCTTTCTGCTTCAGGTCTGGCTGACGCGCAAAGCGCGTTATCCGTCGCTCTACGAGGCCCAGCTTCCCGGCCCCGAGCAAAGCCCGATCTACAAAAGCGCTCCAGGCGCGCGCTGAGCTGGGAGGCTCGGTCTGTTTTTCGGCACTCGTGCAGGCCTTGCGAAAGCCCCCTACGATATTGCGGCACTGCAACAACAAAAGGAATGACATGACTGCACCTACCCTGTTCACCCCCCTCCAACTCGGCGCCCTGCAACTGCCCAACCGCATGGTGATGGCGCCGCTGACGCGCTCCCGCGCGCAACAACCGGGCGACATTCCAGGCGAAATGAATGCACGCTATTACGCCCAGCGCGCCTCCGCCGGACTGATCGTGAGCGAGGCCACGCAAATTTCCCGGCAAGGGCAGGGTTACGCCTTCACCCCGGGCATTTATAGCGACGCGCAAGTCGCCGGTTGGAAAATAGTCACCGATGCGGTGCACGCCGCCGGCGGCCATATGGCCATGCAGCTCTGGCATGTGGGACGCATCTCCCATCACCTGCTTCAACAGGACGGCCAGGCCCCGGTCGCGCCCAGTGCCCTGCGCAGCGACACGGGCGAATCCTTCGTCGTGCTGCCTGATGAAGGCCCCAAGCGCGTGCCCTGCGATATGCCGCGCGCGCTCGAAACCGCCGAAATTCCGGGCATCATCGCCGACTACCGACGAGCAGCCGAGCGCGCGCTGCAAGCGGGCTTCGACCTGCTGGAGTTGCACAGCGCCAACGGCTATCTGCTGCAACAATTTCTCGCGACCAACGCCAACCAACGCACCGATCAATACGGCGGCAGCTTGGAAAACCGCGCCCGCATCGTGCTCGAAGCCATCGATGCACTGATTGCGGTGGCCGGCGCCAACCGGGTAGGGGTGCGAATCTCGCCGCATTTCAATCGTCACGACATTCAGGACGCGCAGACCGAAGAGATTCACCTCTACCTGGCGCAGGAATTCAATCGCCGCGGCATTGCCTACATCCACATCGCCGAACCCGACTGGGCGGGCGGACCGGCGCTGACCGACGAGTTCCGCAAAAAGCTGCGTGCCGCTTATGCGGGCCGCATCATCGTCTGCGGCAACTACACCCTGGAATCCGCCGAGGCCCGCCTGGCTTCGGGACTGGCCGACGCGGTAGCCTTCGGCCGCCCCTTCATCGCCAACCCGGATCTGGTGGCGCGTTTTCAGCAAGGCGCTGCACTGAACAAACCCAACCCTGCCACCTTCTACGGCGGCGGCGAAGCCGGCTACACCGACTACCCCTCACTCGACGCCACCCCGGCGACGGTCTGAACGGGTCAATTCAACGCCTAGATTGACTTGACGCCCCAGTCTCTCAGCGAGCTGCCTATCCGGCAGCTTGCTGAGAGAAAGATCAACGATCAAGCCTTGGCCTTTACGACTTGGCAACGTACCACGGCATGGCGATTTTCAAGCCCGCGCGCACGCTGAAATCGGGGCTGTAGCCCAACAGGCGTTTGGCCTTGCTGATGTCGGCAAGGGAATGCCGCACGTCACCCTTGCGAAAGTCGCGGTAAACCGGCGGGGTGAATTTCACGCTAGTGTCGAGCGCCATGATTTCCTCGCTCAACAACTGGTGAAGGGTGTTCAGGCTTGTCTGCTCGCCAAACGCCACGTTGTAGACCTGATTCGCCGATTCAGGATGCGTACTCAGCCCTGCCAGCACATTGGCCTGCACCACGTTGTCGATATAGCAGAAGTCGCGCGTGGTTTCGCCGTCGCCATTGATGAAACAAGGCTGATTGCCGCGGATGGCTTTGGCCCAATTGGGAATCACCGCCGCATAAGGCCCATTGGGGTCCTGGCGGGTGCCGAACACGTTGAAATAGCGCAGTCCGATGCTCTGCAAGCCATAGACCCGGCCGAATACGTCTGCGTAGAGTTCGTTGAGATATTTGGTCACCGCATAGGGCGACAGCGGCTTGCCGATGAGGTCTTCGACCTTGGGCAAGCCCGGGTGATCGCCATAGGTGGAGCTGGACGCCGCATAAACGAAGCGACCCACGCCCGCGTCGCGCGCGGCGACCAGCATGTTCAGAAAACCCGTGGCGTTGACCGCGTGCGTTGCCAGCGGGTTTTCAATCGAGCGCGGCACAGATCCCAAAGCCGCCTCATGCAACACGATGTTGACGCCCTGACAAGCCCGCTGGCAAGTCTGCGGATCGACAATGTCACCCTCGATGAAGGTGTGCCGCTTCCAGGCCTCTTCGCCAACGAGGCGCCGCACTTCATCCAGATTGGATTGATGGCCGGTTGAAAAATTGTCCAGACTGACCACGTCCTGGCCATGGGTCAGAAGCGTTTGGATCAGGTGAGAGCCGATGAATCCGGCGCTCCCCGTCACCAGCCAGCGCTGGGGCTTCGAAGACAGCATTTGCTCGATCGACATGGCGGCTCAAAGTCTCCAGACCTGGGCACCGTGCGACTGGAGCGCGGCAGCGTCGTATTGGCACTTGATGTCCATGAAAATGCCAGACGGCAGCAGCTTTTCGAGAGTTTCGGCGACCGACATGTCCTTGTAGGCTTGGTGCGCCACGGCCGCCACGATGGCCTGAGCGCGAGGCAATTCGGCCCAAGGCGTGAGCGTGACGCCATATTCATGCACAGCCTCGTCCGCATCGGCAATGGGGTCGTGCACGATCACGTTGACCCCATATGACGCCAGTTCGCGAATCACGTCGATCACCTTGGAATTGCGCAGATCGGGGCAGTTTTCCTTGAAGGTCAGACCGAGAACGATCACGTCGCTCCCCTTGATCGGCAGGCCCGCCTGACTCATTTGCTTGATCGTCTGTTCAGCGATGTATTTGCCCATACCGTCATTGATGCGACGCCCCGCCAGAATCACTTGCGGGTGATAGCCGAGCATGTCGGCCTTGTGCGTGAGGTAATAAGGATCGACACCGATGCAATGCCCACCCACCAGGCCCGGACGAAACGGCAGGAAATTCCACTTGGTACCCGCCGCCTTGAGCACGTCCAGCGTATCAATGCCAATGCGATGAAAAATGAGCGACAACTCATTCATCAGCGCAATATTCAGGTCGCGCTGCGTGTTTTCAATCACTTTCGCCGCCTCGGCCACTTTGATGCTTTCGGCTCGGTGAACCCCGGCCGTAATCACCGAGGCATAAACATTTGCGACGGTTTCAAGCGTCTCCGGGGTATCTCCAGAAACCACCTTGACAATTCGGGTCAGGGTGTGCTCTTTGTCGCCTGGATTGATACGCTCGGGTGAATAGCCGACGAAGAAATCTTTTTTCCACTTCAGCCCCGACTGTTTTTCAAGAATCGGCACACAGATTTCTTCGGTAGCCCCAGGATAAACGGTCGATTCATAGACCACGATGGCGCCGGGTTTGAGATATTTGCCAACGGAGGTGCTAGCGCCCACGAGGGGGCTGAAATCCGGGTTGTGGGCATCGTCAACCGGCGTTGGCACGGCGACGATCACAAAGTCGGCCTCTTTCAGTTTCGAAGCATCGGTTGTCGGCTCGAGCAAGGTCGCCTGCTTGAGGCTCTCCTGACTGACTTCCCCAGTCGGATCGACATGCTTGCAATAAGCCGCTATTTTTTCGACCGAGAGGTCGAATCCGATCGTGCGATATTTTTTACCAAACTCGACGGCCAAAGGAAGACCGACATACCCCAATCCCACCACAGCAACTACTGTCATCGTTCTCTTTCTATAAGTTAAAAATTATCTTGCACCTTCACCGAAAATCACGACGCGCACCGTCTCGAACAAAATAAAAAAATCGAGAAAGACGCTGTTATTTTTTACGTAGTAAAGATCGAACTGCAGCTTACGCTTCGCATCTTCCACCGAAGCGCCATAGGCGTAGCGCACCTGCGCCCAACCTGTGACCCCCGGTTTGACGCTGTGACGAATTGCATAGAAAGGAATATCCTTTTCGAGCATGTCCACAAAAGTCGGGCGCTCCGGGCGCGGCCCGACCATACTCATTTCTCCGCGCAAGACATTGATCAACTGCGGCAGTTCATCAATGCGCGTTTTTCGGATGAAAGCGCCAATACGGGTGATCCGGTTGTCATTGGTGCTGGCCCATCGTGCCACGCCATCTTTTTCTGCATCCGTGCGCATACTGCGGAATTTGAGGCAGTAAAAAGACTTTCCAAACAAGCCGACACGCTCTTGCTGAAAAAATACAGGCCCCCGATCTTCTAATTTGATGAACAGAGCAGCCAATAACATGATGGGCCAGAGGGCAAGCAGAAGAACGCTGGCGCTAATGATATCGAATAGACGCTTGGCCCAGGCACGGATATGGCCTTGTGTAAAACCGCCCCCATAAATCAGCCAACTCGCCTTCATGCTTTCCAGCGGAACCTCGCCCTTCAAGCGCTCGTAGAAAGTCGGCAGATTGTGAACCGGGGTGCCGAGAATCCGGGCCTCGAGCAGTTGGCGGATCGGGAGTACGCCGCCCCGATGTTCGCGTACGGCAACAATGATTTCATCCACCCGCATATCGAGCACGACCTGTTCGAGAGGCGTATTTTCGTCAAACACCTTCCCAGCAAGTTGAACCGGCGGCTGATCATTTTGCTGAGTGGGGTAGAAGCCGACGATGCTGTAGGAAGTACCGTGATTTTCCATGATCTGGCGCGATAGCGCTTGCGCCTCGCGCCCATTTCCGACGATCAAAATGCGTCGCGTCATGCCAGACAACGCTGTTTGTCGCAGGAAAATATAACGGATCAGCACGAGAAGTGCCATTTGAAACAGATAGGCAAACGCCAGCACTCGAAAAGAACTGCCGGCTTCGGTGAACATCAGGGTGAACCAGTAAACCGGGAAGAAGACGAAGGCGAAGGCAACCGAGGTGCGCCCTAAAAAGCTGCGCAAGCTGTTTTCCGCATCAATACGGTAAACACCCAATGCGGTGTATAGCAAAATAGTCAACGCCGTATACAGAATCAGCGGATAGAACCCCTGCTGAATCCAATACGAAAAATCTTGCTTACCTACAGTCATCACATAAACAGACCAGGTTGCAAGCGCAAACGACAGAATGGAAATCGCCAGATCAACCAGCAATTCCAGCGTCATTTTTGCGGGAATGTATAGATTAAAGATCTTGAACATTTTTCACTCTGGGTATTGGATTATTGCGTCAGGAAAACAGACTGCAATCTGGCGCGGTTGCGACACCAGCTCGTTGCCAGAATTTTGCGCTGCGAGGCGGTCAGATCGATGTGAAATTTTTGGCAGTTCTGACGACAAATCTGGGTTTCTTGTTGGGTTCGTGGGATTGTTGTCAATCGGGAATGACAGGTCTATCCCCGGCACAGGCGGCACACCCCCCAATTCAAAGGGTGCGATTGCAAAACCAATCGAAAAGTCAAACGCAAAACAACAAACAGCACGACTTGGGGTCAGTTATCGGCGAGTAGCCATGCGCTGGCGCGCTCGGCAATCATGAGCGTCGGAGCGTTGGTATTGCCCGTAGGGACCTCGGGCATGATGGCCGCATCCACGACATGCAGGCCCTCGATGCCCCGGACGCGAAGCTGCGGATCGACCACACTGGCTTCGTCTGCCCCCATGCGACAGGTTCCGACCGGGTGATAGACCGTTTCGGCTTTGCTGCGGATGAATTCGGCAAAGTCGCCGTCCGGCGAGGCGAGCGTTCCAGGAAAGATCTCGGCGCCTCGCCATGGGTCGAATGCGGGTTGCGCCAGGATTTCGCGCGACACGCGCGCGGCTTCGCACATGCGCCGCAGGTCGAAGCCATCGGCGTCGCTCAGGTAGTTGGGTTGAATCAGTGGATGTGCGGCGGGATCGGCACTGCGCAGCCGGATACGCCCGCGGCTGTGCGGATGCAGTACGCAGGCGTGCAGGGTGTAGCCGTAGCCTGGCAGGCGTCCCCTGCCATGGTCGTCGAGCAGCGCGGGAACAAAGTGAAATTGCAGGTCGCAGCGCGCATCGGTGGCGTAATGCGAGCGCATGAAGCCACCGCCCTCGGCGGCATTGGAGGTTCCAACTCCCTGACGGGTGAGCCAGAACCGCAAACCGGCCAGGACGACATTGACGTGGTCGTAGGTTACGGGCTGGGTGGCGGCGTTCAAGGTGCAGATGTCGAGGTGATCCTGCAGGTTCTCGCCCACGGAGGGTAGATCGCGCACGACCGGAATGCCGATGTCGCGGAGATGATCGGCTGGCCCGATGCCCGAGAGCAGCAGAAGTTGGGGCGAATTGATCGTCCCGCCGCTGAGCACCACGCGCCCGGCTTCGATGCGCGTCGGAGAAGCGCCGTGCGTGCGCACCTGCACGCCGACTGCCCGGTTACGTTCGATCAGCACGCGCTCCGTCAGGGTCTGCGTCAGCACGGTGAGGTTGTTTCGCCCGCGTACGGGAGCAAGAAAGGCGGCAGCACTGGAATGCCGCAATCCGTTTTTCTGCGTGACCTGGTAGAGCCCAACGCCTTCCTGAGTGGGGCCGTTGAAATCGACGTTGCGGTTCAACCCGAACGACTCTCCAGCGGCCATGAACGCATCGGTCAGCACATTGTGATGCCGCAGATCGCTGACCCCCAATTCGCCTTGATCACCATGCCAGGCGTCGGCGCCGCGCGTGTTGCATTCCACGGCGCGAAACAGCGGCAGCGCGGCGTCCCACGACCACGCCGACTCTCCGGTCAGCTCGGCCCATCGGTCATAGTCTTGCGGCACACCCCGCACATAGCACATGGCGTTGATCGCACTGGAGCCCCCGAGCACCCTGCCCCGCGGCCACCACAAACGGCGATGGTGCAGCTGCGGCTCGGGCTCCGTGGTGACGCCCCAGTTGAAGCGCTTGTGGCCCGCCAACTTGGCGATGCCCGCAGGCATGCGGATGTAGGGATGCCAGTCCGAGCCACCGGCCTCGATCAACAGCACCCGATGCGCAGGGTCAGCACTGAGCCGATTGGCCAGCACGCAGCCCGCCGAACCCGCGCCGACAATCACCGTATCGAATTCCATCGCGCCTCCTGTTTTTCTGTCTCGAAATCTACACGACAGTCGAAGGGGGCGATGGGGGCCTCAGTTCTTGCTTTGGTTCAACGCCTGAATGATCTGGATCTGCGCCGGATAACTGGTGCTCAGCTTGGCCCACGGATCGTTGCCGTTGCCCTGATCGGTCAGATAAACATAACCGACGCCCTGCTGGTACAGACTGGAAAGCGTAGCCGCCTGAGTCTGCGTCAGATTGCTGATACCCAGCGCCAGATAGGCGAATTTCGCCGACGGGTAAGAAGCGAGGCTCGCCGGCGCGGCGGGTAGATTCAGGTCTGCGCTTTCGTGCATCACCGTGATGTCGGCCGTTTGGGCGATGGACAGGTCGGGATAGGTGCCGGGATTGATGGCGACCAGCGCGGCCTGACCACTGCCCGGCAGAATGTCCTGACGCATCGTGGCAGCGGCTGCCGCGTAATAACTCGCCAGGCTGCCCTTATTGGAAACCTCGTCAAAAAAGACGCCGTCCACGCCATAACACTGGGCGTAGGTCTGCACATCCTGCTGCACCAGCGAGAGCGCGCGTGAGCCGTAACTGGTGTGAACGTAGCCCAGTACTTTCACCCCGGCGGCGTGAAGCTGACCGATGCCCTGCGTGAAAGCGCTGAGCGTGGCCGAGGGCGGAGTGGTGCATGCGACCGGCCCGTTTTGCGGGTTGATGATGGCGACCGTGGGCACCGCGGCCGCATTAGCGGCCACCTCCGTCCAGGCGGGATTCTCGGCCGTCGTGTAAGTCGCGCCGCTGCCGCTGGACACCAGCGGATAGCCGTAGAGCGGCACGAGCACACCCATCGGCGTGGTGCGCTTCAAGGCAACAGGTGTGGCGCCCGTGGTCGCACTGTCGGTAGAGGCGCTGGTGCCGCCCCCGCCGCCGCAGCCTGCCAACAACAAAGCCGTCAGGCCGATCCAAAGGCCTGCGTGGCGCAAATTTTTAAGCATAAATTTGCTCTCCCCGTTTGATCTGCCGCCATCCCAGTAATTCGTTGCCTACTAGTGCGAACATGATCAGTCCACCGCCCATCAAAGTCCCGAAGCTGGGTTGTTCACCTGCGCCGATCCACGCCCAGAGAATGCCGAACACAATCTCCAGCAGGCCGAGCAAACCGACCTCTGCCGGGGCCAGACGCTGAGCCGCCCAGACAGCGAGCAAACCCGGCGCAGCGAGCTGAAACACGCCTAAGAACGCCAGCCAAAGTAGATCGTGCAGGTCCACGCTCACCGGCCAGGCCGGAAACGCCACGGCAAGCACCGAGAACAGCGCACCCAACATCACGGTAGCCTGCATCGGCACAGCGGCCCCGGCCCGTCTCAGACTGACCCAGTTGGCCGCCGCGCTGAACGGCACGGCCAGCGCGACGAGCATACCGAGCAACTGTGTCGATCCGTTGAGGTGATGCAGGTTTTGCCAGACGATCCATCCCATGCCCGTCAGGGCAAGCGCGATGGCCAGCCAGGTCCGCGCGGGCAAGGCGTGGCGCAGCACCAGCCAACCCAGCAAGGCGGCGATGAGGGGACTGAGACTTTCGGCGATCAGGGTTTGCGCCACCGTGGTCAGGGTGAGCGCCACCATGAAGGCGGTGAACATCACCCCCCAGAACCCGGCCGACAGCCACAACAGCGGCGAAGCATGCCGCACGTCGCGCGCCAGACCGCGTGGCCCTTGGCGCCAGAGCAGCCAGGCCAACACACCCAGCGCCGCGAAGCTGCTGCGCCAGAAAACCAGATCGAGCCCGTTCTGGTGATGCAGATGCCGGGTGATCACCCCCGCCACGCTCCACATCAGCGTGGCGCCAACCATGGCGAGCACGGCGCGGAGGTGAGGCTTGGCCACCATCTGCCGCGCGGGGTGTAGAGCGGGATTCGGGGCGGGATTCAGAGCAGACTCAGGCCGAGCGACCGGCGCGCTTGCGCTCTTGTTCGGTCAGATAGCGTTTGCGCAGACGCACGCTCTTGGGGGTGATTTCGACCAGTTCGTCGTCTTCGATGAACTCGACGCCATATTCCAGATTCAGGTCGATAGGCGGCGTGACCTTGATCGCATCTTCCTTGCCGGACACGCGGAAGTTGGTCAGCTGTTTGGTCCGGGTGGCGTTGACCACCAGATCGTTGTCGCGGCTGTGTATGCCCACGATCATGCCTTCGTAAACCGGATCACCCGCCTTGACGAACATGCGGCCGCGGTCATCGAGCTTGCCCAGCGCGTAGGTGAAGATTTCGCCATCGTCCATGGAGATGAGCACGCCGTTCTTGCGTCCCGCGATCTCGCCCTTGTGCGGCTCGTAGCCGTCGAAAATATTGGAGATCAGGCCCGAGCCGCGAGTCAGGTTGAGAAATTCGTTGGTGAAACCGATCAGGCCGCGCGCCGGAATACGGTATTCGAGGCGCACGCGGCCGCGGCCGTCCGGCTCCATATTGACCAGCTCACCCTTGCGCTCGCCCAGCGCCTGCATCACACCGCCCTGGTGCTGCTCTTCGATGTCAGCGGTCACCAACTCGATCGGCTCATGGCGCACGCCGTCCACGTCCTTGAACACCACACGCGGCTTGGACACCGCCAGCTCGTAACCTTCGCGGCGCATGTTTTCCAGCAGAATCGTCAAGTGCAGTTCGCCGCGACCCGAGACTTCGAAAATGCCGTCTTCGTCAGTCTCCTTCACCCGCAGCGCCACATTGCTCTGCAATTCTTTCTGCAGCCGATCCCAGATCTGGCGGCTGGTGACGTACTTGCCTTCTCGGCCGGCCAGAGGGCTGGTGTTGACGCAGAAGTTCATGGTCAGCGTCGGTTCGTCCACCTTGAGCATGGGTAGCGGCGCCGGGTTGAGCGGATCGGTGACGGTCACGCCAATGCCGATGTCGGCAATGCCGTTGATCAGCACAATGTCGCCCGGGCCCGCCTCGGTCACCTGCACGCGGTCGAGTCCCTGGAAGGTCAGCACCTGATTGACACGGCCCTTGATCGAGTTGCCGTCCACCCCTTCCATTACCAGCACGTCCATGCCGGGTTTGATCGTGCCGGCATTGATGCGGCCCACGCCGATGCGGCCGACGAAGCTGTTGTAGTCCAGCGCCGAAATCTGCAGTTGAAGCGGCGCTGCCGCGTCGCCGCTATGCGGCGGCACATGCTTGAGAATGGTGTTGAACAGGGCGGACATGTCCGGGCCCCATTGCTGGCCCGGCTCGCCCTCTTCCAGCGAAGTCCAGCCGTTGATGCCCGAGGCATAGACCACGGGAAAGTCGAGCTGCTCGTCGGTGGCGCCCAGCTTGTCGAACAGGTCGAACGCGGCATTCACCACCGCATCGGGCTTGGCGCCCGGCTTGTCCACCTTGTTGACCACCACAATGGGCCTGAGCCCCAGGGCCAGCGCTTTTTTGGTGACGAAGCGCGTCTGCGGCATCGGGCCTTCCTGGGCATCGATCAGCAGCACCACGCCATCGACCATGCTCAGCGCGCGCTCGACTTCACCGCCGAAGTCGGCGTGGCCCGGGGTGTCGACGATGTTGATGTGCGTACCTTCCCAGCTCACCGCGCAGTTCTTCGCCAGAATGGTGATGCCGCGTTCGCGTTCGATGGCGTTGTTGTCCATCACCGTATCCACGACTTTTTCGTGTTCGGCGAAGGTGCCCGACTGACGCAGCAGCTGGTCGACCATGGTGGTCTTGCCATGGTCGACGTGGGCGATGATGGCGATATTGCGGATGGATTTGCTCATGGTGTTGCGTCCTGATGGAGAGATTCGGGGAGAGATTCGGTTCGGGGTTGTGAAATGGGAGGCGGTATCGCAAAAGTTCTGGCAGGGGCGAGTTCGTCGGAGCAAAGCAGGCGGCGCGGCGATAACACAACCGACTCCGCGCCTTGCTCCCAGGCGCCGATGCCCAGCAGCACGGCGTCCTGGCCCGCCGCTAGCGGTCCGTAAACCCGTACGTCTTCGCCCGGCACTACAGGTTCATCCGGCGCCAAACCACTCAGACGAGCACCGTGCAAAAACCGCTGGGCCAAGGCAAGGTCGAGATTCTGGCGCGGCGAAGATTGCAGCAGCACGTCGGTCGGCAGCAGCCTGCTGCGCAGATCGGCAGAGGCCAGCGCTTCGGCCTCGTCGAGCGTCAAAGCCTGTTCCAGCGAAAAACCGCCGCTTGCCGTGCGCGTCAGTGCCGCCAGATGCGCGCCACAGCCTAGCGCCTCACCGATGTCACGCGCCAGCGCGCGAATGTATGTGCCCTTGCCGCAATGCACGGCCAGCGTGAGTTGATCGTTTTGCAGCGACAACAAGTCCATCGAGTGAATTTGCACCGTGCGGGCCGCCACCTCGACGGTCTCGCCCGCCCTGGCATAGGCGTAAAGCGGCTTTCCGTCGCGCTTGAGCGCGCTATACACCGGCGGCGTCTGGCTGATGGCGCCGATGAACCGCGGCAGAACGGCATCGACCTGCGACTGGCTCACATGTACCGCACGGCGTTCGACGATCTCACCTTCGGCGTCATCGGTCGTCGTGCGCACGCCCAGTTGCAGTACAGCCACATAGCGTTTGTCGGCTTCGAGGTGACGCTGGGCGAACTTGGTCGCGGCGCCGAAGCAAAGCATCAACAGGCCGTCGGCCAGAGGATCGAGCGTGCCGCCATGCCCGGCCTTCGCGGCGCGCAGCCTGCGGCGCACGCGAAACAAAGCCTGCTGCGAGGTCAACCCGCGGGGCTTGTTCAGTAGGAGCACGCCGTTGACCGCCTCCCAAGGCGTTTTCTGGACATTCATGGTGGTCAAAACCCGGGCGCGGCACGCCGGGTCAATCGTCTTTGGCCTGTTGCGCCAAGGCCTGGCGGATCAGCCCGTCCATCTCCGCCGCCTTCTCGGTGGTCGGATCGAACAGAAAGTGCAGCGTAGGCACGGTGTGGATCTGCAGGCGCTTGAACAGCAGGCTATGCAGATACCCGGCCTTGTCGCTCAAGATCTGGCGCGCAGTGTCTGGCTCGGCGCCGATCACGCTGAAGTAAACCTTGGCATGGGCGTAGTCGGGCGTGAGCTGCACATCGGTGAGCGTCACCAGCCCGAGCTGCGGGTTGCGCAGCTCGCGCTGGATCAGTTCGGCCAGATCGCGCTGAATCTGATCGGCGATGCGTTGGGTGCGGTTGGGCGTTGCGCGCTTCATCTCAGTCTGGCTGCTGGCCCATTACAGGGTGCGCGCCACGTCCTTGATCTCGAAGACTTCGAGCTGATCACCCTCTTCGATGTCCTGGTAGTTCTTCAACGACAGGCCGCACTCGAAGCCTTCCTTGACTTCGCGCGCATCGTCCTTGAAGCGCTTGAGCGAATCGAGCTCGCCGGTGTGAATGACCACGTTGTTGCGCAACACGCGCACCTGCGCGGAGCGGCGCACCAGACCCGACAACACCATACAGCCGGCCACCGCGCCCACCTTCGGGATGCGGAACACCTGGCGAATTTCGACCAGACCCAGAGTCTCTTCCTTCTTGTCCGGCGTGAGCATGCCCGACATGGCCGCCTTGATCTCGTCGACCGCCTCGTAAATGATGTTGTAGTAGCGGATGTCGATGCCGTTGTTCTCGGCCAGTTTGCGCGCTCCAGCATCGGCGCGGGTGTTGAAGCCGATGATCACCGCATTCGAGGCGATGGCCAGATTGACGTCGCTCTCGGAAATGCCGCCGACCGCCGCATGCACCACTTGCACCTTGATTTCGGAGGTGGAGAGCTTGGTGAGCGCATGGATGAGCGCTTCTTGCGAACCCTGCACGTCGGCCTTGATGATGAGCGGCAGGTTTTGCGCGCCTTCGTTCAATTGCTCGAACATGTTTTCGAGCTTGGCGGCCTGCTGGCGGGCCAGCTTGACATCGCGGTACTTGCCCTGGCGGAACAGCGCAATTTCGCGCGCCTTGCGCTCATCGAGCAGCACCATGATTTCTTCACCGGCGCTGGGCACTTCGGTCAAGCCTTGAATTTCCACCGGGATGGACGGCCCAGCTTCGGTCACCGGCTTGCCCAACTCGTCGAGCATGGCGCGCACGCGGCCGAATGCGGCCCCGGCGAGCACCACGTCCCCGCGCTTGAGCGTGCCCGACTGCACCAGGATGGTGGCCACAGGACCACGGCCTTTGTCGAGGCGCGATTCGATCACCAGCCCTTTGGCTGGGGCGTCAATCGGGGCCTTGAGCTCCAGCACTTCGGCCTGCAGCAGAATTTGTTCAAGCAGGCTATCTATGCCTTCGCCGGTCTTGGCAGACACGGGCACGAAGGGCGAGTCGCCGCCGTATTCCTCGGGCACCACGCTCTCGGCAATCAGTTCCTGGCGGACGCGATCCGGGTTGGCCCCCGGCTTGTCGATTTTGTTGAGCGCCACCACCAAGGGCACGCCTGCCGCCTTGGCGTGGGCGATCGCTTCCTTGGTCTGCGGCATCACGCCGTCGTCTGCGGCCACCACCAGAATGACGATATCGGTCGCTTTCGCACCACGCGCCCGCATGGCCGTGAAGGCTTCGTGACCCGGGGTGTCGAGGAAGGTGATGATGCCGCGCGGCGTTTGGACGTGATAGGCGCCGATGTGCTGCGTAATACCGCCGGCCTCGCCTGCCGCCACTTTGGCGCGGCGGATGTAGTCGAGCAGCGAAGTCTTGCCGTGGTCGACGTGACCCATGACCGTGACCACCGGCGCTCGCGGAAATTGTTCCGCGTCGGCCATCGCGCCTTCGCCGTCTTCCGTCAGGAAGTTTTCGGGATCGTCGAGCTTGGCGGCAACGGCGGTATGACCGAGTTCCTCGACCACGATCATCGCGGTTTCCTGATCGAGCACCTGGTTGATGGTCACCATCTGTCCCAGCTTCATCAGGCTCTTGATGACCTCGGCGGCCTTCACCGACATCTTGTGCGCCAATTCGGCCACGGTAATGGTCTCGGGCACATGCACCTCGCGCACGATCATCTCTGCAGGCGCTGCCTGCACATGCTGCTCACCGCCCCGATCATTGCGTCCGCCGCGACGCCCAACCGTCGTTTTCGGGCCGCGCCAGCCACCCGGCGCTCCGGTGGGATTGCCGCGGGGTTTGATCGACGCACCGCGCTTTTTCGCCGCGTCGTCCGCCCAGGAGGACGACAGCTTTTCCGACTTGACCTGCTTGTCGTCCTTCTTCGCCGCAGTACCCGGCGCGGCCGTGGCACTGGCCCCGGCCGTCTTGGCTGCACCCGCCGCCGGTTTGTGGATCGTGCCCTTGATGGTGCCGCTGACGGGAGCTGCCTCGGCCGTCTTGACCGCAGGTTTCTCGGCGCGCATCACCGTGCGCGGGCGGGCCATCATGTCGCGAATGGCGGCGGCTTCCGCCTCGGCGGCCTTGCGGCGCTTTTCGATCTGCGCCAGTTTGGCGGTTTCTTCGGCGTCCTGCTTCTTTTGCGCTGCGGCGCGCTCGGCTGCAGCGGCCTGCGAACTCGCCAAAGCCGAGGCAGCCGCCTCGCTCGCTTGCGACGGCTCCTTGTCTTGCTTGTCTTGTATTTGCGCGGTCGGCTCGGCCGTCACGATCGCGGGCTGTTGCGACTTGGCTGCAGCCTCGCGGGCCGCCTGAGCCTCGCGCTCGGCCTGCTCGCGGGCTTGCTGCTCCTGGCGCTCCTGGGCAGCCCGACGTTCCTGCTCGGCTGCGCGCTGCGCGGCCAACTCTTCGGCCTGGCGCGCGAGCAAATCGGCCTGACGCTGCGCCTCGGCCTCGCGGCGTTGGAGTTCGGCATCATCCACCACCGGCTCGTTCGACTCGGGTGCAGCCGACGCCTCGGCAACCGGTGCGGATTCGTCGCGCTTGACGAACACACGCTTTTTGCGCACTTCCACGTGAATGGTGCGCGCCTTGCCCGTGGCGTCCGCCTGCTTGATCTCGCTGGTCTGCTTGCGGGTCAGGGTGATTTTTTTGCGCTCGCCGCCAGCAGCACCACCATGCGCCGCGCGCAAGTGCTCGAGCAGGCGGGCCTTGTCGGCCTCACTGATGACGTCGTCTGCCGCGCGCGCTCCGACTCCCGCCTGTTGCAGTTGCTCCTGCAAGAGGTTCAAGGGTTTGCCGAGTTCTGCAGCGAGTTGTGAGACGGTATGACTGGCCATTGATGGTGTGTCCTAGTACGGCTTGAAACGTGTGAAGTGCGGGCGGCGGGTTCGGAGGGGTTCAGGCGTCGAACCAGTGCGCGCGCGCCTTCAGAATGAGGTCGGCGGCCCGGGCCTCGTCGGTGCGGAGAATGCCGGTGAGCTCGTCGGTCGCCAGATCGCCCAGATCGTCAAGGGTGAGCACACCGGCTTCGGCCAGCAGGGCCAGCTCGTCTGCGCTCAGGCCATCGAGCGCCTTGAGCGCCGGATCGACTTCATCGAGCTTCTGCTCGCGCGCGATTTCCTGCGTGAGCAAGGCATTGCGGGCGCGTTCACGCAGTTCATTGACCGTGTCTTCATCGAAGGCCTCGATCTCCAGCATTTCGTTGATCGGCACGTAGGCCAGTTCTTCGAGGCTGGTGAACCCCTCGGCAATGAGAATGTCAGCCACTTCCTGATCGACGTCGAGCTTTTCAACGAACAGGCTGCGCATTTTCTGCGTTTCCTGGGTGTTGCGGGCGTCGGACTCTTCGGCGCTGAGAATATTGATCTTCCACCCCGTCAACTCGGAGGCCAGCCGCACGTTCTGCCCGGTGCGGCCGATGGCCAGCGCCAGATTTTCCTCGTCCACAGCCACATCCATGGCGTGCTTTTCTTCGTCCACCACGATGGACGAAACATTCGCCGGCGCCAGCGCGCCGATGACGAACTGCGCCGGATCTTCCGACCAGAGCACGATATCGACCCGTTCGCCGCCGAGTTCATTGGTCACCGCGGTGACGCGCGAGCCGCGAATGCCCACGCAGGTGCCGATGGGATCGACACGGCGGTCGTGCGACACCACCGCAATCTTGGCGCGAACTCCCGGCTCACGGGCGCAAGACTTGATTTCCATCAGGCCCTGCTCGATCTCGGGCACTTCCAGGCGGAACAACTCGATCATGAATTCCGGCGCGGTGCGCGAGATTTCGATCTGCGGGCCGCGGGCGGTGCGGTCGATCTTGGTAATCACCGCGCGCACCCGGTCACCCACCCGCAGGTTTTCCTTCGGGATCAGATCGCTTCGGCGCAGTCGCGCATCGACCTTGCCCGATTCGATGATGAGGTCGCCCTTGTCGAGGCGCTTGACCGAGCCGTTGAAAATCTTGTCGTTGCGGGCCAGGAAATCATTGAGGATCTGCTCGCGCTCGGCGTCACGGATTTTCTGCAGAATGACCTGCTTGGCCGCCTGCGCGCCGATTCGGCCGAAGGCGATGCTCTCGATCGGTTCCTCGATGTAGTCGCCCACTTCGATATCGGGAATCTGTTCCCGCGCTTCGAACAGCAGAATTTCGCTATCGGGCAACTGCAGCCCGGCTTCGTCCGGCACCACATGCCAGCGACGGAAGCTTTCGTATTCGCCGGTATTGCGGTCGATCTGCACGCGCACATCCGCCTCGCCTTCGTACAGACGCTTGGTTGCGGAGGCCAGCGCGGCCTCGACCGCGCCGAAGACAACATCGCGATCGACATTCTTTTCACGCGCCAGGGCGTCCACCAACATCAAAATCTCGCGACTCATTTTCGACCACTCCCAAAATCGACAACAGGCACCAGGCGCACATCGCGCACCTCGGCCAGACTGAAATTCATGACGGACAACACGTCCTGCTCTTCTGCCTTGGGAGCGACAGGCGCTCCGACAGCTTTCGGCTTTTTGTTCGCGGCGCCGGGTTTGCCTTTGCCTTTGCCTTTTTCACCCACCTCAGGCGGCGACAAGGCGACGGAAAAACGCCCCGGCTCGTCGTCTTGCGAGCGCTCGAGCAAAACGCCGCGGTACTTCTTGCGACCCTGAAACGGCACGCGAAGAACGACGTCGATCTCCAACCCGGCAAATCGCACAAAATCTTCTGACTTGCGCAGAGGACGGTCCAAGCCGGGAGACGACACCTCCAGACGACCGTAGTCCACGTTTTCTACTTCAAACACATACTGCAACTGACGGGTCACCCGCTCGCAGTCTTCCACCGTCACCGGGGCGCCGTCGGCATGATCGATGGTCACGCGCAGCAAGCCGCGCGGAAGGTGCTCCACCTCCACGAGTTCCAGTCCAAGACTGGTGACTGCCGTATCGATTGCCTGTGCTGCACTCATGCGTTTGCCAATATTTCGTTCATCACCTGACCGCAAATCTCGTCAATCGCCCGCCGCGCAAGCAAAAAAAAAGGGCGATGACGTCGCCCAGTTTTTGCTCACTGCTGTGGTCGGGCCCGCACACTGCGCTCTCCCGGTGTTCTGCCACTGCCAAGCGACTGCTCTTTGACTACTTTTTCTTTGAAAACTGCGCTCTGAACTGCGCCCTCTGTGCCCCATCAGATAAAGTCTGACAAAACCTGAGTCTGAAATTCTCGGAAATTTTCTTGCGGTCAACAAAAAAGTGGATTATAGAGAGGAAGGAACTTTTTGGCAATAACGCGCCTCGGCTGCGCGTACTCTGCGCCCTCTTCCTGCCCTATTCCTTGTGCCATTCATCGGCGCACTTCTTCCCCCAGGTCGGATGCTGCGAGCAAGGCCTGGGTGTAGGGCTGGCGTGGCGCACGCAGCACGGCGTCTGCCTGCCCTTGCTCGACCACCTTTCCCTGGTGCAGCACCAGCACACGGTGCGACAGCGCGCCAATGACCGACAGATCGTGGCTGATGAGCACATAGGCCAGCCCATGCCTTTGCTGCAATGCAGCGAGAAGATCAAGTACCTGCTGCTGCACGGACACGTCGAGCGCGCTGGTCGGCTCGTCGAGAATGAGCACCTTGGGCTCCAGAATCAAGGCCCGCGCTATCGCGATGCGCTGGCGTTGCCCACCCGAAAATGCATGCGGATAGCGTTGCATTTCGGCCGGAGAAAGCGGCAAGCCGACTTCTGCCAGAATCTGCTGGGCGCGCTCGCTACGTTGCACGACACTCCACTCAGGACGATGGTTTTCCAGACCCTCTTCGACGATCTGCGCCACGGTGCGCCGCGGCGATAGGCTGGAAAACGGGTCCTGGAACACGATTTGCGCCTGCGCGCGCAAGGGGCGCAGCGCGGCAGCGGACAACCGGGCCGGATCGCGTCCCAGCAGACTCACCTCCCCGCCCTGTCGGCGCAGCAGGCCGAGCAGTGCGAGCGCGAGGGTCGATTTGCCGCTGCCCGATTCGCCCACCACGCCCAAGGTCTGCCCTGCGGGCAATTCCAGCGAAACGTCCTGCAGCACGGTGTGCCAGTGTTTGCGCCAGAAACCGCTGTTTTGGGCGAAGCGCACACTCAGCGCGCGCGCCTGAAGCACGGTGGGCGGCGGCGCCGCATTTTTTTCGGACTCCTGCACGAGGCGGCGCGGGCGGCTGCGCAGCAGCATTTGCGTATAGGGGTGCCGCGGCGCGGCGAATACTGAGGTAACCGTTCCGGCCTCCACCACCCTGCCCTGCTGCATCACGGCCACGCGGTGCGCGTAGCGCCGCACCAAATGAAGGTCGTGGGTGATGAACAGCAAGGCCAGGCCGTATTCGGCCTGCAAGGCGTCGAGCAGATCGAGAATCTGGCGGCGTACGGTCACGTCGAGCGCGGTGGTGGGCTCGTCGGCCAGCAGCAGCCGGGGGCGGCAAGCCAACGCCATGGCAATCATTACCCGCTGCCTCTGGCCGCCGGAGAGCTGATGCGGATAGTCCGCCGCACGCCGCGCGGGCTGGTCGATGTCCATCTGCCCCAGCAACTCCACGGCCCGCGCCCAAGCCGCGCGGCGGGACAGCGCCTCGTGCAGCTCCAGCACCTCGGCAATCTGCCGCCCGACCGGATGCAGCGGGTTGAGCGCGGTCATCGGCTCCTGAAAGATCATGGCGATGTCTTTGCCGCGCAGACCGCGCATCTGGCGCTCGCTCAGTGTGAAGAGTTCGCGCCCGTCGAACGTCACACTGCCGGTCTGTTGCGCCCCGTCCAGCAGACGCAGCAAGGCCAGCGCCGAGACGGTCTTGCCCGAGCCGGATTCGCCGACGAGCGCGACTTTTTCGCCCGTGGCGATGTCGAGATCGACGCCATGCACCACGGTTTGGGCGCCAAAACGCACCTGCAGATCGCGTACTTTGAGCAAAGGGGTTGAAGGCATGTCGCTCATCCCCGGCCCGCGCCGGTGTGCCGGGGGTCCAGGGCGTCGCGCAGCGCCTCACCGATGAAGGTCAGCAGCAGCAGGATGCTCACCAGCGCGCCGAAAGCTGCCGCTGAAATCCACCACGCATCCAGGTTGGTCTTGCCCTGCGCCAATAATTCGCCCAGACTGGGCGTGGGCGGCGGAACGCCCAGACCGAGAAAGTCCAGACTGGTGAGCGCCAGCAGCGCCCCACTCATGCGAAACGGCAGAAAGGTGACCACCGGCGTCAGGCTGTTGGGCAGGATGTGCCGCCACATGATGCGCGCGTGCGACAGCCCCAGCGCCTGCGCGGCGCGCACATAGTCCATCTGCCGGTTGCGCAAAAACTCGGCGCGCACATAGTCGGCCAGCCCCATCCAGCCGAACAGAGAGAGCAGCACCAGCAGCAAGGCCAGGCCGGGCGCGAACACCGCCGAAAAAATGATCAGCAGATACAGCTCAGGCATCGATCCCCAGACCTCCATCAGCCGCTGTACCGACAGATCGATGCGCCCGCCGAAATAGCCCTGCACGGCGCCGATGAGCAGGCCCAGCAGCGTGCCCGTGACGGTGAGCGCCAGCGCGAACAGCACCGACAGCCGGAAGCCGTAGATCAGCCGCGCCAACACGTCACGCCCGCGATCGTCGGTGCCCAGCCAATGTCGCGCCGAGGGCGAAGAGGGAAAAGGCCGCTGCGCGAAGTAATCGATGGTGGTGGCGCTGTAGGGAATGGGGGGATAGAGCGCGAAATTTCCGGGGGCCGACAGCTTGGCGCGAATGTAGGGGTCGAGATAGTCGGTCGGCGTGTGGAAGTCGCCGCCAAACGTGGTTTCGGGATAGCTGTGCAGCAGCGGCAGATAAAACCGTCCGTCATAGCGCACCAGCAGCGGTTTGTCGTTGCTGATCACGGGCGCGAGCAGACTCAGGCCGAACAGCAGCAGAAACAGCCACAGGCTCCAGCGCCCCAGGCGATGCGCCTTGAACCGCGCCCATCCCTGCGTGAGAAAGGGATGGCGCGCGGGCTGCGCCTGCGCCAGCGCGGCGGCGCTCACCGCAGCGCTCCGAACTGGATGCGCGGATCGACCCAGACATAGCTCAGGTCGGCGATCAGTTTGGTGAACAGTCCGATCAGGGTAAAGAGATAGAGCGAGCCCATCACCACCGGATAGTCGCGCCGCATCACGGCTTCATAAGACAGCAGTCCCAGCCCCGGCAGCGAGAACAGGGTCTCGATCAGCAGGGAGCTGGCGAAGAACGCACCGATGAACGCCGCGGGGAAGCCCGTCACCAACGGCACCAGCGCATTGCGCAGCACATGCCACCACAGCACGGTGCGCTCGCTCAAGCCCTTGGCGCGCGCCGTCAACACATATTGCTTGCGGATTTCCTCCAGAAACGCGTTCTTGGTCAGCATGGTGATGATGGCGAAGCTGCCCGCCGTGGCCGCCAGCACCGGCAAGGTGATGTGCCACAGGTAGTCGGTGATCTTGTGCCACAGACTGAATTGCGACCAGCCGTCGGACACCAGCCCGCGCAGCGGAAACCACTGCAACCAGGTGCCGCCCGCAAACAGCACCAGCAGCAGCACGCCCAGCACGAAGCCTGGAATGGCGTAGCCCACCAGCACCGCAATGCTGGTGGACACATCGAAGCGGCTGCCATGCCGCACCGCCTTGGCGATGCCCAGTGGAATGGAAATCAGATAGGTGAGCAAAAAATTCCACAAGCCCAGCGAGATGGAGACCGGCAGCCGCTCTTTGATCAGCGTCCACACCGCTTCGTGGTGGTAATAGCTGCGACCGAGGTCGAAATGCGCGAACTGCCACAGCATGTCGAGGTAGCGCTGCAGCGGCGGCTTGTCGAAACCGTAGAGCTGGCGCAGCTCGGCGAGTTGCTTGGGCGAGATGCCTTGCGCACCACGGTAAATGCCTTGCGCCGTGGCGGCTTCACCTGCCGCACCGCCTTCCTTGCCGCGCAGTTGCGACACCATCTGCTCCACCGGCCCGCCGGGGACGAACTGCACCACGATGAAGGTGAGGGTGAGCACGCCCAGCAGGGTGGGAATCATCAGCAGTACGCGCTTGAAGATATAGGCCCAGAGATTCACGTCGGCGCTCCGGAAGCGGATTTGGCATTAGCCCACCAGCATTGCACTGCCCAGCCTTCTGGCTGGTAGTACAGCGGCAAGGTCTTCGGCCAGGAAAATTTGTGTGCGGCAATCGCCACGCGGAAGGTGTCGCTGTACCACTGCGGCACCGAATACCAGCCGCAGACCAGCACGCGGTCGAGCGCGCGGCAGGCCGTTTGCAGCGCCTGCATGGAGGTGGCCGCCACCACGCGCTCGATCAGCGCATCGACGGCCGGATCGCGCAAACCCCAGACATTGTCCGAGCCCTGCACCGAAGCTGCGCGCGAGCCGAAGCGGTCGAACAGCTCGTTGCCCGGGCTGGTACTGCCGCCGTAGCGGATGGTGGTCATGTCGAAGTCGAAAGTGTCCATGCGCTGCTGGTACAGCGCGAAATCCACCAGGCGATAGTTGAGCGTGATGCCCAGCCGTTGCAGCGCCTGCGAATAAACCGAAATGATGCGCGACATCGAACCCTGGCTGTCGAGGTAATCGATCACCAATGCCTGCCCCTTGGCGTTGCGTAGCGCACCATCGCGCCAGTGCCAGCCCGCCTGCTCCAGCAGCGCGCGCGCCTTGAGCAGATTGCCGCGCAGACTGTTCGGCGGGGCCGTCGATGGCATGCGCGGCAACACACCGAACACCTCTGGCGGCAGTTGCGCCCGCAAGGGTTCGAGCAGCGCCAGTTCATCCGGCCCCGGCGCGCCATGCGCGTCGAACGGCGAATTGGCGAAATAGCCTTCGATGCGCTTGTAGGCGCCGTAGAACAGCATGCGGTTGAGCCACTGGAAGTCGAGCGCCAGCGCCAGCGCCTGACGCACCCGAACGTCCTGAAACTGCGGACGGCGCAGGTTGACCACGAAGCCCTGGAACCCGGCCGGATTGTGATTGGGCAGCTCCAGTTTTTTCAGCGCGCCGCTGTCGAACTTCGGGCCGCGATACTGCCGCGCCCAGTTGCGGGCGATGAACTCCTGCAGCAGGTCGTACTCCCCCGCCTTGAAGGCTTCGAGCCGCGCCGTGCCGTCGAGATAAAGCTTGTAGCTCACCTCGGAAAAATTGAACTGCCCGCGACGGGTGGGCAAATGCCAGCCCCAGTAGTCGCTGCGGCGGACGTAGGTGATGTCGCGCTGCTGCGAGGTGCGGGCGATGCGGTAGGGGCCGCTGGCGATGGGCGTGTCGATTACTTCGTTGAACGCGCGCTGGCCCGCCCACTTGGGCGAAAACACCGGCAGGCCCGCGAGCAAAATGGGCAGCTCGTGATTGCGCCGCTTGAAGGTAAAGCGCACCTGACGCTCATCCAGCGCGGCCACGTCGGCCACGTCGGCGTAGATACTGGCGAACTGCGGCGCGGCCGCGCTGCTGACGAGGGTGTTGTAGCTGTAGGCCACGTCGTGCGCGGTCACGGAGTCGCCGTTGGAAAACCGCGCCAGCGGGTTGAGGTGAAACTGCACTGAAAGCCCGTCTGCCGCCACGGCAATATCGTCGGCCAGCAGACCGTACACGGTGTTGGGTTCGTCCCAACTGGCGGTCATCAGGGTCTCGAACACCAGGGTGTTCAAGCCCGGCGCGGCGTTGCCTTTGAGGGTGAAGGGGTTGAGCTTGTCGAAACTGCCGCCCACGGTGGGCGGCGTGAGCACCAGGCTGCCGCCGACCGGCGCTTGCGGATTGACGTAGTCGAAATGGGTGAATCCGGGCGGATACTTCGGCTGGTCGTACAGCGCGTAGGCCGGTTGTTCCGCCTGTTGTTCCCGCTGACTCGCCCACGCCGCCCCAAACGGAAACAAGCCCAGCGGCAGGCTTTGCAACAAGCGGCGGCGGGCGGGAGATAGCGGACGAGACAGGGCGTGTGCCATGCGAGAATTCTGCATGACTTGCCACGGCTGCGTGGCAAACCCCTGCAAGACTGCATCACAACTGAAAGCGCCCGATCATGGCATTCCTTCAAGGCAAACGCATTCTCATCACCGGCCTGCTGTCCAACCGCTCCATCGCCTACGGCATCGCCCAGGCCTGCCACCGTGAGGGCGCCGAGTTGGCGTTCACCTATGTGGGCGAACGCTTCAAGCAGCGCATCACCGAATTCGCCGCCGAGTTCGGCAGCACCCTGGTGTTCGACTGCGACGTGGGCGACGACGCCCAGATCGAGGCCACCTTCAGCGGCTTGGCGGCCCATTGGCCGCAACTCGACGGCCTGGTGCATTCCATCGGTTTCGCGCCGCGCGAGGCAATTGCCGGCGACTTCATGGACGGCCTTTCTCGTGAAGGATTCCGCATCGCCCACGACATCTCGGCCTATTCCTTCCCCGCGCTGGCCAAGGCCGCGTTGCCGCTGCTGATCAAATCGGTGGAAGCGGGCCAGATGCCTTCGCTCATCACCATGACCTACCTGGGCGCAGAGCGCGTGGTGCCCAACTACAACACCATGGGCGTGGCCAAGGCCGCACTAGAAGCCACGGTGCGCTTCATGGCCGAGTCGCTGGGCCCGCGCGGCATGCGGGTGAACGGCGTGAGCGCCGGGCCGATCAAAACCCTGGCCGCCTCGGGCATTGCCGACTTCGGCAAGATGCTCAAGTTCAACGAGGCCAACGCCCCGCTGCGCCGCAATGTGGACACCCAGCAGGTCGGCAACGCCTCGGCCTTTTTGCTGTCCGATCTGGCGGCCGGCATCACCGCGGAGATTCTGCACGTCGATGCCGGCATGCACGCCGTGGTCGGCGGCATGGCCGCTCTGGGCGAGTAAGACACACGCCCGGCGTGGAAGGAGGATGGGCCATGCGGACACGAATCGTTCCCGTGCTGTGCTTTGCCGCCATCTCTGCGGCGCTCCTTCTCACCGGCTGCGGCAAACGGACTGCATCCCAGTCCATCGCCGGGGCAAGCGGCGTGCCTGACTATCTCGCGGGCGCAACCGCCTATACGCCCGCGGCATCCGCCTCTCAAGGAAACGCAGGGCCGCCCCAAGTTTCCTTGACCCCCACGGGGGGCGAGCTGGGCGCAGCCCGGCCCTGGGGGCCCTCGAAACATCAGAGCATTGCCGTGGCAGCGCATGCGTTCGCCGCCAATTCGGCAGGCACCGATCTGCCGGTGCTGTCCACCCCGCCGGTTAACACGCCGCCTCAGGGCGCGCTGGTGCTGGTACAGGTGCTCACCCAGAGCCCGGCCACGCTGCAATCGCTGCGCGACAACAAGGGCAACACCTTTCAGCCGATCAACCCGGGGCAGACTTATTCCGACCAAAAAGCGGGCACAGCCTTGTTCATCAGCGAAAACGCCCGGGGCGGCGCGGGACAGAGCTGGAGCCTGGTGAAGGCGCCGGGGCATGGTGCGGACGAAGCCAGCCTCTACGTCGTGGTCGTCGCAGGCGCCCGCCAGATCGGCGCTTGGGGCTTCAGCAACACCACGCCTTACGGCCTGCGCACCCCGCTGGAAACAACCGCGGATGACAGCATCGTGGTGTCGTTCTGGGGCCCGGCGGACTACAGCAGTTCCGCGCGCGATCCCTACAACCCTTACTTCGCCCCGGCTGGCTGGACGCTGGGCGGGCAGAACGACAACGGCTACAACCAATGCTCCGGCGCTTATGCGTGGATTCGCGTTCCCTCGGCCCACACCGTGCTCGAACCGCAATGGTCGTCGAAGAAAAGCGTCAAGGCCAATGGCTCGATGTGGCTGGTCGAAGTGACGCGCTAAAGAGGTCAGTCGTCGCGCCGACGAAACAGCAGCCACGCCAGCAGGCCGGAGGCCATCAGCACCACGGCCACCATGGTCCAGAACCCGGCCTTGTCTTCCGCGAAAGGAATGCCGCCCACGTTCATACCGAACAGGCCGGCGATCACATTCATCGGCAGCGCCACCACCGTCACCGCGGTGAGCACGAACAGGGTGCGCCCGGTGCGTTCTTCAATGCTGGCGGCGATTTCTTCCTGCAGCAGCTTGATACGCTCCTGCTGCGCCACGAGATCGCGCAGCACCACCGAGAACTCCTCGGTGGAATGCCGCAGTTCCTCCCAGTCCTGCGGCCCGAGGCTTTGCGGCGGACGACTGAGCAGGCGGAACATGGCCGCGGGTTCAGGCGCCAGCAGGCGTTGCAGCCGCAACAGATTGCGGCGCAGCGCACCGAGTTGCACCCGGCGTCGGCCCAGACGGCCGGCCAGCAGCTGATCTTCGATGGCATCAACCTTGCTGGCGGCGCCGCGCAGAATGGCGATGAGTTCGTCGGCCTGATCGCGCAATAGATGATCGACCAGCGACAGCGGCGAGGGAAACGTCTCGCCCGCCTTGACCGCGATTCGCAGGCGGTCGATGGCCCGCAGCGGCTGCATGCGCACGCTGATGACCCGGCGCCGCTCCACACTCATCCACAGGGTGGAGACCTGCAGCGATTCGCGCTGTGCGAAGTCGTACACCACATCGTTCACCACGGCCACCAGCGCCTGATCCACCACTTCCAGCCGGGTGGAACGCACCCCCTCGCGCAGGGTCTCGAAGCAATGCGCGGCATGCGGCAGGTTCGCCAGCAACCACTTTTCAGCGGTGACATTGGCCGCGTTGAAATGCAGCCAGACGAAAGACTCCCCGTCCGTCGGCGCCGCATCACCGAACCAACGCTCGGCTTGGTACAGGTCCAGCGCTTGGCCGCGCCCCTGTGCATCGAACAGATAGCCGCAGATCAAGCCGGATTGGCCAGGTGCAAAAACAGAAACGGGAACGGTCATGGGCAGGGTGGCGAGAGTGGCAGACGCAATGATCGCAAACTCCAGTGAATACCCTGTCATGCACCTCTCAGCCCGGCAGTGCAACAATTGGTAAACATCACACAACAGGAGACTGCCATGCTGGGACTGATGCAAAACCATCCGCTGATGATTTCCGGGTTGCTCGATTTCGCTGCACGCTATCACGGCGACACCGAAATCGTCTCTCGCCGGGTAGAGGGCGATGTTCACCGCACCACTTATGCCCAAGTGCAGCAGCGCGCCGCCCAGTGCGCCAACGCGCTCGACGCGCTGGGGCTGACGGCGCAAGACCGCGTGGGCACCCTCGCCTGGAATGGCTACCGGCACTTCGAGCTGTATTACGGGGTGTCGGGCAGCGAGCGCATTTTGCACACCCTCAACCCCCGGCTGCACCCCGAGCAGATTGCGTGGATCATCAACCATGCCGACGACCGCATGGTGTGCTTCGATCTCACCTTCGCCCCCATTGCCAAGGCGATCGCCGCGCATTGCCCTGGGGTGAGACACTGGGTGGCGCTGTGCGAAACTGGTGCCCTGCCCGCCGATCTGGCCGAGGCCATCCCAGGGGTGCTGAGCTACGACGAATTGCTCGCAGCGCAACCCACCCGCTACGCCTGGCCCGTGTTCGACGAAAACACCGCCTCCTCGCTGTGCTACACCAGCGGCACCACCGGCAACCCGAAGGGCGTGCTCTACAGCCACCGCTCCACCGTGCTGCACGCCTACGCCGCCGCCCTGCCCGATGTGATGAACCTGTCGGCGCGCGATAGCGTATTGCCCGTGGTGCCCATGTTCCACGTCAACGCCTGGGGCATTCCCTACGCGGCGGCGCTGACCGGTGCCAAGCTGGTGTTCCCCGGCCCGGCGCTCGACGGCAAATCGCTGTTCGAACTGATGCGCGACGAGGGCGTGACCCTGGCCGCCGGCGTGCCCACCGTCTGGCTCGGACTGCTCAATTTCATGCGCGACAACAAAGTCAGAATTCCCACTTTGCAGCGCACGGTGATCGGCGGCGCCGCGGCCGCCCCGGCCATGATCCGCGCCTTCGAGGAGGAACTCGGCATTCACGTGCTGCACGCCTGGGGCATGACCGAAATGAGCCCGCTGGGCACCTTGTGCAGCCTGAAAAACAAACACCTGGCACTAGATAAAGCATCGCAATTTTCCATTCAGGTCAAGCAGGGGCGGCCGATTTTCGGGGTGGATGTGCGGGTGGTAGACGGCAACGGCGCCGACCTGCCGTGGGACGGAAAATCCACCGGCAACTTGCTGGTGCGCGGGCCGTGGATTGCGAGCGACTACTACCGCAGCGAGGCGCCCAGCCCATTGCAGGACGGCTGGTTTCCCACGGGCGACGTGGTCACCATCGACGCCGACGGCTACATCCAGATCACCGACCGCACCAAGGACGTGATCAAGTCCGGCGGCGAATGGATCAGCTCCATCGAACTGGAAAACATCGCCATGGCCCACCCTGCCGTGGCCATGGCCGCCTGCATCGCCCGCCCCGACCCGAAGTGGGACGAACGGCCGCTGCTGGTCGTGGTCAAGCGCGAAGGCAACACGCTGGAGCGCGACGAGCTGCTGAAGTTCTACGAAGGCAAGGTGGCCAAATGGATGATCCCGGACGATGTGGTCTTCGTCCCGGCCATTCCCTTGGGCGCCACCGGCAAGATTCTGAAAAACCGCCTGCGCGCTGAATTGACCGCGTCCCCGCAAGCCTGAGGTAAGACTCGGGCTTCAATGCCCCGCAGCTCCCTTGCTGTCAGGGTCGTTGTTGTTCAGCGCCCCCGCCATGCGGGCCAGGGTTTGGATGCCGTGCTGCACTTCCTTGTCGCGCAGCATGTGCATCAGGCCGCCGAAGCCGCCGAGGTGTTTTTCGTCGGAGGCTTGACTGGCCTGATCGATCACGGCGCTGATTCTGTCGGGCAGCTTGAGCATCTTCGTCATGGTGGCGTTGAGGTCGGTGTCGCGCAGCCCCTCTGCCGCGAGGATGGCGTTATCGCGCAGTTGCCGCAAAGCGCCCACTTCGTAGAGGGTGACGAGGGTGGCGAGCAGCTCGCGCACGGCTGGCAGCAGCTTGGGGTCTTGCACCAGTTCAGTGAGCGTGAGCACCGCTTCGGTCATTTCGCCGCCGAGGTTTTTCACTGCAAAACTGCCCAGTTCTTCGGCCTGCGCATAGCGGTCGGCCATACGGCCTAGCGCGGCCCATTGCGTCGGGTTGAGTGGAGGGGCGGCCGCGGTCGCCTTCGAGGTATCGGTCATGTCCATGGTGGTCTCCCGTTGCGCTGGCTCAAGCCGCCATTTTTTCGGCCATGATGCGGGCGGCGTCCAGCCCCCACGGCGGCATCTTGCCTTTGGAGCGGAAGAACAGATTTTTGTACTGCATCTTCAGCAAATAGGGAATGTGACCGAGCTTGAGCACCTGGGTGTCGCCGCCGAACCAGGAGTTGGAGCGGATGTAGAAGGCCTGGTTGTTGCCAATGTCGCCAATGCAATACACCACAGGCTGGAGCTTGCCATCGGCCTGCTCGGCCGTGAGCCGCTTCATGTCCTTGGCAATTTGCTTGCCGACGATTTCAGCCTGCTGGTGGCCAATGGCGCCGAGCTTGGGCAGCGTGGCAGCGGCGCAATCTCCCGCAGCAAAGACCGTGGGATATTTTGGGTTGCGCATCAGCAAGTCGGTGATGATGAAGCCCTCGCTGTCGCTGATCGGCAAGCCTTTGAGGAAGGCGTGCGGCGTCCAGTCGGGGAAAATGATTTTCAACTCGGCCTCGACCGACTGACCGTTGGCGAATTCCACGCCCTCCTTGGTCAGCCGCTTGATGTCCTTCGTCTTGTTCATGTAGTGAAAACCCATGCCGCTGGCGATGTCGAGCAACTGACCGACCACTTTCTCGCCAGCGTCTTCCGCGATCAACGCCGCCGGGGTGAACACGGTGATCTTGTCCGGCCCGCCCTTGCCGTTTTGTCCTAGCCAGGTGGCGCAGGCCAGCATGGTTTCGACCGGCGGGCCTTCGCATGCGGCCTCAGCTGCAGGAATGCTGCCGCCGGGATACGGTTCCAGCCCCTTGGCGCCATCGCCCTGGGTGAAGCGCGCCGAGCCTATGGCGATCGGCCCGCCTTTGTAGTCGTGCATCAGATACTGGCGCAGCGCCTCGCCGTAGGTGTTGTCGGTGACGGTGTGGCCGAACTGCGCGAAGCCCTCGATCTTGTCGAACGCCAGCCGATTGCCCAAGGCCACCACCAGATAGTCGTAGGTCGTGGAGGTGGGCGCTGCGCCGGGGCGCTCACTGGGCACATAGTCCACGCGCTTGGCATCCACATCGAGGGCAGTGACTTCGCCCTGGATGAAGCACGCGCCAATGTCGTGCAGCGGCTCCAGGATGTCCATGGTCATGGTGAGCTGCGGGTTGCGGTTCTCGAATACCTCTGCCGGAATATTGGGGACGTACAACAGGTAGGGTTTGCGGTCGATCACCGTGATGTCCACACTGTCGCCCGCGTACTTGCGGATTTCCTGCGCACTGCCCAGGCCCGCGAAATTGCCGCCCAGAATCAAGACCCGTGGTTTTGCTGCACTCATGGCGTTCTCCTCAAGTGAGTTGTGGATCCGGGGAAAGAGGGCCCAACCCCGGTGACCGAATTCACCACACCAAGACACCTGTGCGACAACCGGCCATGGACTGACCATAGTCCAGCGAGTATGTCAATACAAACCAAACATCTCGTTTATTGCATTCATTTACGCCTGCGACCACATTTCACAGAACAGTGGAAAGCAAACGCTAAATTTCAGCAAGACTTCATTTTTGAAGCGTCAACTGTTCAAACTTTGCGTTTCAAACCATCGCCTGCGCCACGGCTTCGTCAGCGCAGGCCGGCCAGATGTGCAGGGCCTCGCGCACGGCCAGGCGCGGGTTGACCGCCTGCGTCACCGCGCTGACCACCGCCGCGCCGGATACCCCGGTGGCCCGCACCGCCGACATTTGCCCCAGGCTGATGCCGCCGATCGCCACCACCGGGTAGCGCGGGGACAACCACTGCCGCCACTGAGTCAGGCGCTCCAGGCCCAGCGGGCGATAGGGCATGGCCTTGAGCGTGGTGGGAAAGACCGGGCCGAGGGCAATATAGGAGGGCCGAAGCGCATGCGCGCGGGCGATCTCGGCCGGGGTGTGGGTGCTCAGACCCAGTCGCAGCCCGGCCGTGTGGATGGCGGGCAGGTCGGCGGTATGCACATCATCCTGCCCGAGGTGCACGCCATAGGCGCCCGCCTCGATGGCTTCGCGCCAGTGGTCGTTGATGAACAACTGCGTGCCTGGCACCTCTCGCGCCGCCTGCACGGCTTCGCGAATCTGCATGCGCAATTCGGCGCCCTCTATCTCCTTGATGCGCAGTTGGATGGTGCACACGCCCCACTCCAGCAGACGCAGCACCCAGTCCGCATCGGGCACGACGGGATAAAACCCGATCTGCCCGGAGAGCCGCGCGAAATCGGGCGGTGCCTCTTCAGACTGCCCCGGCAACGGCAGCCAGGGCAGATCGTCGCTGTCAGCCCGCGCGTCGGTTCGGGTGTTCGGCCGCCCCGGTCCGGCCGCAATGGCCTGATCGATGCCGGCATGCGCTCGCAACTGCGCCTCGGCAGCGGCGTCGAGCACGCTCCAGCCCTCGGCCAGTCGCGCGGCGCACACACTGGCATGAACGCTACCCGAGCCATGCGCACTGCGCGGCAGGCGGCGGCTGACGAGCGGCAGCACCGTGCTGCTGGTGATGTACCAGTCGGTGCTGTGCGCCCCCCAGGCATTGCCGCCTTTCACCACCACGGCGCGATGCGGCGCGCCCGCTTCCAGCCAGCGGCTGCGAATCGCGTTGATCCATGCGGCCGGGGGAGGCCCCATCTCCCAGGCAGGCAGATCGAGCAAGGCGCTGGCCTCCGCACGGTTGGCAGTGATGAGGTCGGCCCGTTGTGCCAGACGCATGGCCAGACCGCCACCGTGCGCCTGGGCCCAAGGCTCAGAGCCGTCCGCCGAAGCCAGTTGCGGGTCCCACACCACCGGGCACTGCCGCGCTTCGACAAACTGCGCCACCTCCTCGGCCACCGCGGCATGGCTGATCATGCCGATTTTCACTGCGGCGGGCTCGCCGTCGGCCAGCAAGGTCCGCAGGCTATTGCGCAGCAAAGCCACCTCCGCAGCCTGCACGCCCTGCACGCCGTAGGAGTTCTGCGCGGTCAGCGCCGTGGTGATGCTCGTCCCGCGCCAGCCCAGCGCAGCCCAGGTGGCAAGATCGGCCGCTTGGCCCGAGCCCCCCGTGGGATCATGGGCGTCAATGGTGAGAAGATAGGCAGTCGTCGTCATATTGGAGTTTTCTCGGTTACTTAGCGCAGTGTAGGCAAGCTGCGCCACGGCTCAAGTCTTGTAAGCTGAGCACGCCTATTACAGTTCGATGGCAAGACCCACTTGTCAACTTTCCCTGATCGTCTCCGTTGGTATCCCATGAAACCAAATCTCGCATTCCCCGCCCTCCTCCTGAGCGCCTGCGTCTGGGCTTTGCCTGCGCACGCTGATGGCCCCCCGGTGAGCATTCAGTTCAGCATCGGCACGCCGCCTCCGCAACCGGTCTATGTAGCGCCGCAGCCGGTGTATGCGCCGCCACCCGTAGTCGTCGCGGCGCCGCCCACCATGATTTGGCTCCCCGAATTCAGCGGCTATGTCGCGCTGGGGGTATCGCAGCCTTTGTTCTACCTTGGCGGCGTCTATTACTACAACAGCGGTGGACGTTGGTACACCGGCCCGCACTACGGCGGCCCGTGGCATCCCGCCGCACGCATTCCGCCCGGCCTGCGCCAATTCCATGATCGCGACTGGCAGCGGGCCCAAGACCGCGCTTATCGCTACGATCGCGATCCGCAATGGAAGCGTTTCCGCGCCGAGTCGCCCCGCCCCGGTTATCGCCCCGAGGGCGGCCCCCCGGGACAACGCCCAGACCACGGACGCGGCCCGGATCGGCATGACCGGGAACAGCAAGGATACGGGCCTGACCATGGGCCAGGCAACGGTCACGGACGCGACAATCACTGAAAACCGCGAGAGACAAGGCGGCCATCGCGGCGCTCTGTCAGCGCCTCTACGCTGGTTTCAGGCGGGCCAGTCCAGCATCATTCGGGTTCCGTGATTCGGAATGCTCTCGACACTGACCTCGCCGCCATGCAGGCGCACGATGTTGCGCACCAGGGCCAGCCCCAGGCCCAACCCGCCGCGGCTTCGGCTGCGTGCGGCATCGGCGCGGTAAAAGCGGTCGAACAGATACGGCAGATGCTCGGCGGCGATGCCGCAGCCGGTGTCGGCCACTTCAATACGTATTCCGCCGCTGTGTGGATGCGCTGAGAGCGTCACCGTACCGCCGCGCGGGGTGTGCGCCAAGGCGTTGCCGATCAGATTGCCCATGGCCCGCTGGAGCAGCATGCGGTCGGCTCGAAAGGCCAGTTGCGGTGTCACCCGCACATGAAGGCGCACCTCGGCCTCGGCTGCGGTTGCCTCGAAGAAATCGGCCAGGGTGCGGAGTTCCTGCGCGACATCCAGCCGTTCCAGCCGCAGCGCGGCATCTGGATGCTCGGTCTGCGCCAGAAACAGCAGGGTCTGGATCATTTGCGACAGACGCTCGCACTCTTCCACCGCCGATTCGAGCGCCTCACGGTATTCGCCCGGCTCACGCGGCCTGCCGAGCGCCACCTCCAGCCCGCCCCAAAGATTGGTGATGGGCGTGCGCAATTCATGCGCCATGTCGGCGGAAAACTGGGAGATGCGGCCGAACGATTCCTCCAGCCGTTGCAGGGTGGCATTGAAGGCCAGGGCGAGCGTCTGCAGTTCTGCGGGCAGGCGTTGGGTATCGAGCCGTTTGTGCAGGTCTTGCGCACCGATACCGCGCGCGGAATCGGCCATATGCCGCAAGGGGCGCAGACCGCGCCAGGCGATGCCATAACCTGCCGCGGCCGCAGCGAGAATAGCCGCGAGCAGCACCGCCGACAGGCGAAGCCGGTAATCGGCCAAAATACGCGACTCTGCCGTACGGTTCAGCGCCACTTCCAGGCGCATGGGTGTGAGCGCAGCGCCTGCCGCAACCCGCGCCGTCAGCGGCAGCAGGGCGGTGAGGTAATGCTGATCGTGAGGCAGATGCACTTCGTGCAATCGCGGCGCTCCCTCAACGCCCGGCGTGAGAAAAGCGCCTTCATTCAGCGCACGGCTAAAGCCCGGTGTTTGCAGCAGCACGGCCCCACGAGCGTCCAGCAGGCGCAGGTAGAGGTCGCGCGGCGCATCCGGCGGCAGCTTGAGATAAGCCTCCTGCCCCACCTCATCACTCTGCACGGGGTGGGTCTGCAGCAGCGCGGCAACGGTATCGAGTTTGCGCAGCACCGACTCGCGGTCTTCCTGCATCATGCGCGCGCTCAAACCCCAGTACACCCAGCTGCTTGCCGCCAGCAGGATGAGCGCCAATGTCAGCGAAAACGCTCCCGCCATCCAGGCCGCCAGCGAGCGCGGCGGCAGCCCGTACTGGCGCAGACGGCGCAGCGCAAAGTCGGTCCAGCCCAGCAGGCCCATGCCTTGCCTCTTTCGGCCCTCGCCTGCCTGGGTTCGCGGGGAAGGCCGGGAAGCGACCACGGCCTCGGTCGAATCACTTTGCATCGCGCACTTCCAATACATAACCCACCCCGCGGACGGTGTGCAACAGCGGCGCGGGGAAGGGCTCGTCGAGCTTGCTGCGCAAGCGACGAATGTGTACGTCCACCACATTGGTGTCGCTGTCGAAGTTCATATCCCAGACCTGTTCGGCAATCAGGGTGCGCGACAGCACCTCGCCAGCGCGTCGTGACAACAGCGCCAGCAGCGCGAACTCCTTGGGGGTGAGCGCCAGCCGCTGCCCGCCGCGCTCGGCGCGCTGGCGATGCATGTCAACCCGCAGATCGGCCACTTCCATCACTTCCGGCAGGCGCGTGACACCGCGCCGCAGCACGCTGCGCACCCGCGCCAGCAGCTCGGAAAACGCGAAAGGCTTGACCAGATAGTCGTCGGCGCCCAGCTCCAGCCCGCGTACCCGATCGGCCACGCCGTCGCGCGCGGTGAGCATGAGTACCGGGGTGGTCTGCCGCGCCCGCAGTTCGCTCAACACACTCCAGCCGTCGCGGCCGGGCAGCATGGCATCGAGCACGATCAAGTCGTACGGCTGAGTCAGCGCCAGATGCAGACCATCCGTGCCATCGACGGCGACATCCGCGATGAAGCCATTCTCCCCGAGCCCGCGCTTGAGATAGGCCGCCGTTTTGGCCTCGTCTTCGACAATGAGAATTCGCATCCCTGCATTGTCGGCTCGCCGCTGGCAGAGCGACGTATCGGTCTGCAACATGACGGAATCGTCATGCGGACTTCATGTCGGCGTCAAGCCCCGCAGTGCAGCATGCGGGAATGACAGCACGCTCATCAAACCCCGCGGGTCGATTGCTACTTGCAGCTCTGCTCGCAGCGCTGCTGGGCGGATGCGCGAGCGCACCCGCTTTGCCCCCCGAAGTCACTCCGCAAGCCAGCGCCCATGCACTGCAACACCGCAGCCTGCTCGATCCGCGATTGCAGCGTTTCATCGCCCTGCAGACGGGGACACCGCACCCAATCGCCCAGCCCTGGACGCTGCAAGATCTGAGTCTGGCCGCCCTCTACTTCCACCCCAGCCTGAAGGTGAGCCGCGCCAACACGCAACTGGCCCAGGCCGACTTGCAGATCGCCCGCCAGTATCCCAACCCCAGTCTGCAGTTCGGTCTGAAATACGGCGCCGCGGCCGGGCTGCTGGCGCCGAGCCCGTGGACCGTGGGCATGGCCATCGGCCTGCTGTTGCAATCGCAAGCTCAACGCACCTCAGAGACCTCGCGTGCCGAGGCGGGCGTGCACGCTGCGCAGTTGCTGCTGAGCGGCGCGCGCTGGACGGTACGCGACCAAGTGCAACAGGCTTATGTCTCGCTTTGGGCGGCGCAGCAAAGGGCGCATCTTCAGCAACGAGTGCTGGAAACCGATCTAGCCTTGCAAGGCCGCACCGCCGCGCGAGCGCAAGCGGGTGTGGACTCGCCACTGGCCGCCGCGTTGGCCCAGCAGGCCGCACAAAACGCCGCCCTGCAAAAGAGCCGCGATGTCGGCGCGGAAGGCGCCGCCCGCGTCGCTCTGGCCGGTGCGATGGGTCTGCCGGTTGCCGCGCTGCAGGGAGTGAAAATCGACTTTTCTGCGCTTCACAACCCTCCAACCCTTCCAGATGCAACCCAGCTAACGCAGTTGCGGCGCAAGGCGCTGGAACAGCGCGACGATGTTCGCGCCGCCTGGCAAGAGGTGCTCTCGGCGCAGGCCGCCCTGCGGCTGGCGCAGGCCCAGAGCGACGGCGGGCCGCCGTCGATCGCCCCCGGCGCCGAGCGCGATCAGGGTGTCAACCGTCTGATGCTCGGCGCTCGCATCCCTCTGCCCCTGTTCAACCAGCATCAGGGCCAGATCGCTGCCGCCCGCGCGCGTTTGAGCTTGCGTGAAGCCCTGCTCAAGCAAACGCAGGCGCGAGTGCTCGTGCGCATCGAACGGTCTGAAACCGCCCTGCAGACCGCACAAGACCGGGTGCGCCAGGCCGAGCAATTGATCGCCGCCAATCGGGCATTGCTCAACGCCGACCTTGCCGCCCAGCACCGCGGACTGCTTGGACCGGAACCTGCCCTGCGTGCGCAACTGCGACTTCTGTCCACCGAGCAGGCGGCGCTGCAAGCGCGCACCGATCAATGGCAGGCGCTCGGCGCATTGCAGGGCGCGCTCGAGCAACCCATTCTTTCGGCAGCCCAGTCGCGGCCTTCCAACTCGGCGCCGCCCGCTGTCATGCCGCCCACTGTTGCGCCGCATCTGTCTCAAGTGGTCTGGCGCGAGGAGTAAAGCCTGATGCAGAGCAAAAAACCCTCTCTCCCCCGCCTCAGCCTTGCGGCCTGTTGCGCGGCCGCATGCTGGCTGGGGGCCACTTCGGCGCAGGCCGCCTTGCCGCAGCCCGTGCTGTGGAGCTCTGCGCAGATGGCGTCGGCCGACTTGCGGATCGAGCACCTCACGCCCGCGAATTACCGCACGCGATTCACCGCTAGCGCCACCGTCCAGAGCCCATCGGGTTTGCTGCGCAGCCTGAGTGCACTGGACGCGGCAAGGTCGCGGCTCAAGGTCGCGCAAAGTGGCCTGCAACTCGCCCTCATGCAGGCCGAGCGCGATCAGGGGCTATTCGAGGCCGGACAAAATGTCGCGCTGGCCGAGGTGCAGCAAGCGCAGGCGGCGGCCGAGCAAGCGCGGGCCGAGGTCGACAGCGCCCGTGCGGCAGTGGACGTGGCTCAAGCACAGCTCACCGCCCAGCTTGGCACGGCGCTGGCGTCGCAACTGAGCAGGCAAACTGCGCTGCGCCAGGCCATTCTGAATGGGAGCGAACTCATCGTCGATCTCACCTTGCCGCCGGGCCGAGCCCTGCACCAGACAGCGCAAGTCGAACTGCATATTCCAGGCAGCCAACGCACAGTGCACGCCCGCGTCATCGGCCCGGCCGCTGCGGCCTCCAGCCAGTTGCAGGGATGGCGCGAGGTGCTCATCGCCCCCGCCGCACCCGGTCTGATGCCGGGGCTGGAATTGGTGGCCGAAGTGCAGTCCGCACGGGCGCAATCTGGCGTCAGGCTGCCGTCCAGCAGTGTGGTGTGGACTGACGGAAAGGGTGTTGTCTTCGTCGCCACCGCAGCCGAAGGCAAGGCCCGCCATTTCACCGCGCGCAAGGTGTCCACCGCCTGGCCGCTGCACGGCGGGTATGTGCAACCGGGCTGGGGCGCGGTGGATGTGGTGACGCGCGGCGCCGGACTGGTGCTGACGCCGCCACCGAAACCGCACGCCCTGCCCGCGGTTGGCGGAGACGACGACTGATGGCCCGCACCTCGGGTTGGCAAGCCGCGCTCATCGCCTTAAGCATTCGTCGCCGTGGCGTGGTGCTGGCGCTGGCGGTCTTGCTCGCCGCGCTGGCGGTGAACGTCGCGCGCACCGCGAGTACCGACGTGTTCCCCGAATTCGCCGCCAAGATGGTGAAGGTGCAGACCGAGGCCACCGGCCTGTCGCCCGAGCAGGTGGAACTGCTGGTTACCAACCCGCTGGAGGCGGCCTCCAGCGGGTTGCTGGGGGTGAAGCAGGTGGCGTCGAAAAGCCTGCCGGGTATCTCCATCCTGAAGCTGTATTTCGAGGCCGACACCCAGCTGCAGGAGGACCGCTGGCGCGTGGCGCAACACCTCGCCAGCGTGCATCTGCCTGCGGGCGTCGGGCCGCCGCGGCTGATTCCATTGACCTCCAGTACGGGCACGGTGTTGATGGCCGGGCTGACTTCGCATCGCAAGAGCCTGATGGATCTGCAGTCCATCGCGCAATGGGATATTCGCCCGCAACTCATGGCCGTGCCCGGCGTGGCCAATGTGCTGGTGTTCAGCCAGCAGGTACGGGCGCTGCAGGTGCGGGTCGATCCGCAGGCGCTGCAGCGCTTTCATCTCGATCTGCAGCAAGTGCAGGCGGCCACCCAGCACGCCACGGGGCTGCTGGGCGCGGGCTTCATGCCCACGCCGCAGCAACGCGTGCTGCTGGTCAGCCACGGCGCGGCCGACACCCCGCAGGCACTGGCCGCCACCGTGCTGCGCGCCACGCCGGACGGCGCCATCACTTTGGGCGATGTGGCGCAAGTGGGCTATGCCTCGCTGCCCGCCATCGGCGGCGCCAGTATCAGCGGCCAGCCCGCAGTCATCCTCAAAATCCAGGAGTCCTACGGCGCCAACACCCTGGCGGTGACGCGCGGGGTGCAGGCGGTGTTGCAGCGGCACCGGGCCGCGCTCGCGGCGCAGGGCATCGCGCTGCATGCCAAGCTGTTCCGCCCGGCGGACTTCATCACCATCGCCATGCGCAATGTGCGCGATTCGCTCGTGCTGGGCGCGCTCCTGGTGGTGCTGGTCATTGCGCTGACGCTGCTGGACTGGCGCGCGGCGCTGATCTCCTCGCTGGCCATTCCGCTGTCGCTGCTGGCCGCGGTCACCGTGCTGGTGTGGATGGGCGTGACGCTCAATGTGATGACCCTGGGCGGCCTGGCGATCGCCATCGGCGTGGTGGTGGACGATGCGGTGATCGACGTCGAGAACATCCTGCGCCGACTGCGCGCCAACGCTGTGGCCGCGCTCCCGCAGCCGCCGTTGCGCGTCGTGCTCGCTGCCTGCCTGGAAGTGCGCGGCGCGGTGGTTTACGCCACCGCAGCGGTGCTGCTGGTCATCGTGCCGATCTTGTTGCTGCCGGGGCTGTCGGGCCGCTTGTTCGCGCCGCTGGCGCAGGCTTATGCGCTGTCGGTGCTGGCCTCGCTTGCGGTTGCGCTCACGGTCACGCCAGCGCTGGCCGCGTTGCTGTTGGCCGGGCGCGATCACCGGCTTCATACTCGTGCCCCGGTACGCGTCGCCCAACGTGGCTATGGCGCCCTGCTCCACCGTCTGCTGCCGCACTGGCTGCCCGCGGCACTCATGACCGTTCTGCTCGTTGGCGGTGCGGCGCTGCTGACGGGAGGCATGGGCGGCAGCTTTCTGCCGCCGCTGCAGGAAGGGCAATACATCGTGCACATGCGGCTGGCGCCGGGCGCCTCCATCCAGGCTTCGCTGGACGAAGGTGCGCGCGTGACCCAGGCGCTCGAACGCTTGCCCCAAGTCCGTTTGGTGGCGCAGCACACCGGCCGCGCCACGCTCTCGCCCGACGCCTCCGGCACGCAAAGCAGTTCGCTCGACGTGAATCTCAAACCAGGGGCAGATTCGGCGCAGGCGCTGGCCGCCATCGAGCGCGTGCTCGGCGGTTTTGCCGGAGCCAGCTTTCGCGTCAACAGCTTTCTCACCGAGCGCATGGACAACACCGTGGCCAGCGGCGCGGGTGCGCCGCTGGTGGTGCACGTGCTGGGCAATCATCTGCACACCCTCGATGCCGTGGCCGCCCGAGTGGCCACCGTGCTGAGCCGCCTGCCCACGGCCACCGGCGTGCAGTTGCAGGCGCCGCCCGGAGTGCCGCAACTCGACATCAGCCTGGATGCGCAGGCGCTGCGTCGCTGGGGGCTGCAGCCGCTGCCAGTGCTGCAGACCATCCAAACCGCGTTTGCTGGCCGCATCGCCGGCACGGTGTTCCACGGCGCGGTTCCGGTGCCGGTGCGCGTGGTGCTGGACCGCTGCGCCCGTAGCAATCCGCAGGCACTGGGCGATCTGCTGATTCACACGCCGACGCTGGGCTTCGTGCCGCTGTCGCAACTGGCGCGCATCAGCGCCGCCAGCGGCCCGTCGGACATCCGCCATCTGGGCGGGCAGCGAGAGCAGACCGTGCTGGCCTCCACCACATCGACCAATCTCACCGGCTTTGTGCAGCGAGCCCACGCGGCCATTGCCCGGCAGGTGCAACTGCCGCCAGGAGTCACCCTGCAATTCGAGGGCGAGGCGGCGCAGCGCAGCGCCACGCTGCAGCGGCTGGGTGTGGACGTGCTCGGGGTGCTGGCCGGCTTGATCCTGCTGCTGTCGATCGCCTTGGGACGCAGACCTCATGCGCGGGAGGGGCATGCGGCCACGCCGCTGCAGGCCGCTTCCACCACGACGCGGCAGGTCCTGCTGGTGCTGCTCTCGGTTCCCACCGCTTGGGCGGGCGGCGTGTTCGCCGCCTGGCTAGTGGGCGGCGTGCTCTCGCTGGGCGCGGTGATCGCCCTGCTCGCGCTAATGGGCATCAGCCTGCGCAATGCCATTCTCATCTTTGCCCATGCCGCGCAATTGCAGCGCGAGCAGGGCCTGGACTGGAACACCGATACCCTGCAGCGCGCCGTGGCCGACCGCTTGGCCGCCATCGTGATGACCAGCCTGGTCACGGCACTGGGTGTGCTGCCGCTGGCGCTAGGCCTGCATGCGCCGGGGCGCGAAATCGAAGGGCCGATGGCGGTGGCGCTGCTCGGCGGACTGCTCACCAGCTTGCTCTACAACCTGTTCGTGCTGCCCTCGCTGGCGCTGCGCTTTGGCGTGGCCCATCCCCGGAACCGGGCGCCCGAATGAAGACTCTTACCGCTCACACTCATCCCTCGTTTGCAACCGGCACGAAGCGGTGGTCGCCGCCGGTTGTTGCACAACCCGCCATCGCCAAGGAGATCAACTTGCACACGTCCAACCCCCTGCGCGCTCGGGCGCGCAATGCCGCGGCAAGCGCGCTGCTGTCAGCCGGCGCTCTGCTACTGGCGCCCGGTAGCTTCGCCGCCACGGCCGCAACGCCCCAGGCAACGCCGGTCTATGTACACATGAACGGCGCGCACACCATCATCGGCTACAACCCGCTGACGGGCAAAACCAGCACCCGCTTCGATGGCGCCGTGCAAGGCACGCCCGGCCCAGGACACCCGGTGAGCACCTACGCGATTGCGTTCAAGCATCCGGGGTTGCAGTTCTATTACTGCTCGGTGCACGCCGAACTGATGAAGGAGCCGGGTGGCCGCACCGTGCCGAAAAAACGCCCCACCGTGCACGGTTTCGGCGACCCGATGGCCGGGCTGATCATCGTCACCACCGACAAACGCCTGCTGGCCGATAACCCGCCGACGACGCACGAGAAAATTCTGCCGGGTTACTTTGGCGGCTGAGATCAGGTCACGGTGAACTGGCCCATCATGCCGTTGTCTTCATGCTCCAGAATGTGGCAATGGAACATGAAGGGATGGGCATCACCCGCCGGTTGATTGAAGTGGGCGATGAGCCGCACGGTTTCGCCCCGCCGCACCAGCACAGTGTCTTTCCACCCGGCTTCGTGCGCGGGCGGCGGGCTGCCGTTGCGGCTCAAAATCTGGAACGAGGTGCTGTGATAGTGGAAGGGATGCGCCATATGGCCCTGATTGGCGACTTCCCAAATCTCGGTGGAACCCAGGCGCAGCCGCTGGTCGATGCGGGCCATGTCCATGTGGTGGTGGTTGATTGAAAACAGCTTCTGCCCTCCCACCCCCAGGCTCATGCCGCCAGGACCGACTTCGCTCGCATCCATCGCCTGCGAGCCGCTGCGCATGCTCCCCATACCCTCCATACCGCCCATTCCGCCCATCATGTTGCCCGACATGCCCTGCAAGGTGAAACTGCGCACTGGCGCGTCGGCACGCAACACGGGCAGATCCACCATGCGGGCAGGAAGCCGTGCTGGGGTTCCCGCAGGCGGGCCGACTCTGAACTCCAACAGCTCGAAGCCTTGGTGATCGAAGGAATCGGCATCCATCGGCATGGCGCTCAGATCCGGCACCACGGCGCCGGAATCGCTGCGCAATACCAAGCGCTTGCCCTGATCGCCGCGTAGGTCCACCAGGATTTCCGCGCGCTCGCTCGGCGCCAGCAACAAGCTGTGCACCGGCACCGGGCGCGGCAACAAACCGGCATCGGTGGCGACGACATGAAACACGCGGCCATCGGCAAACGCCAGATTGAACACCCGGGCATTGGCCGCATTGAGCAGGCGCAGCCGCACCCACTGCGCCGGCGCGTTCCAGTACGGCTGCTCGCGACCGTTGACCAGAAAGCGATCGCCCTTCATGCCCATGCGATCCATCATGCGGGTCATGTAAAGCAGTCGGCCATCGGCAGCGAGACGGCGGTCCTGCAAGATGAGGGGAATATCGTCCACGCCGTATTGCTGCGGCAAACCTAGGTGTTGGTCGGCAGGATCATCCACCAGAAACAGGCCGCCCAGGCCCGCATAGACATGCGGCCCGGTACGGGTGTCAGGATGGGGGTGATACCAGAGCGAGCCCGCGGGCTGCTGCAGGGTGAAGTGCACGCGGCGTTGCCCGCCGGGCGCGATGAGACTTTGCGGCCCGCCATCCATCTCGCCCGGCACATGCGCGCCATGCCAATGGAGGGTGGTGGACTGATCCAGCGCGTTGTTCAGATCGATTTGCACGGCTTTGCCGCGCGGCACGCGCAGCGTGGGGCCGAGCACCGCACCGTTGTAGCCCCAGGTAGCAGTCTGCAGACCATCCACCAGTATGCTGCGCCCCGGCGCCATACGCAGGGCGTAATGCAGCACGCCGTCGCGCGGCTGGCCATGAAGCTCCGGGGGAATGAGCAAGGCGCGGCTGAACACGCCGACTCCTGGCGCAGCAGCCGTCGGCCGTGACTGCCCCATGTCCATGCCCGCCATGCCTCCCATGCCCGGCATCCCCGCCATGCCGCCCATTCCAGCGCCGCGCGCCTGCCCGGCAACCGCAAAGCCCAGCGCCCCCAGCGCCAACAACGCTTTGCGACGGGGCAGATTCAACGGCGCATCCTCTGCGCTGGCAACAGTCTGGCGTTCAGCGGGTGATTTCATGGCGCGCCTCTCTTTAATCGTTGGGTCAACATACCGGGTACTGTATGCGGATGCCGTCTGCCGAGTTGTGTGCAGATGTCATAAAACCGTGACGTTTTGCTAAGCGTGCGCTCATTCCAGAAGACGACACTCCTTCCATCGCAAACGGTTTGCGATCGCCGCATCCAGCGGTGTTTCGCTCGCAAGAGTTCATAAGGAGTTTGATCATGCAACAACGCAACAAAACCGCATTTCTGTTCGCCAGCGCGCTGGCTCTTGGCCTGGCCGGCGCCGCTGGCTCCGCCTATGCCATGGACAGTTCGCAATACACCAAGGAAGCCAAGGTGACGCTGGATGAAGCCCGCGCCATCGCTCTCAAAGCCCTCCCTGGTGCCACCATCACCGACCAGGAACTCGAAAAGGAAAAGGGCGGCAGCGGCCTGCGCTATTCCTTCGACCTCAAAGTGGGGCAGACCGAGCATGAAGTGGGCGTGGACGCCCAGACCGGCGCCGTGCTTGAAAACAGTGTCGAAGGCGCCAACGCCGACTGATCGACCCCGCCTGAGCAGGCAACACAAAACCCTCGCTTCATTTCAACCCGGCGCCGCCGGGTTTTTTTGGGCCCATTTTCTCAGTCGTCGAGACTGATCTCCTGAGCCAGATTCAGGCTACCGGATTGGATAAAGCTCACATCAACTTTCGCCCCGTTGACCAGTTTTCCATTCTTGGGCATGACGCCGTTGATCTGGATGGTCAGGGCGTTGATCTCAAAGCTGCTTGCCGTGAGGTTGTAGAGCGTGCCTTTGGCCTCCAGCACCGGCGAGGACGTCCCATCGCTGGAGCCAGAGGAGGCCTGCACTTTCTGAAATGACACGCTGTAGGCCAGCAGCCCGCTCGCCGTATTGGTGGCTTCGATCTCCACGTTGGCCCCATCGATCAATTGCGCGACCGTCCCATGGCTGAACACCACATTCGGGGCGAGCGTGACCGGGAAGGTCTGGGTCTTTCCGTCGTCCTGCACGCTTAGGCTGAACACGCCGCTGGCCAGATTCACCGCGCTCACCGTGCCCTGATAGTCCACCGTGCCGCCATCGGGCGCCTGGCTGAGCACGGCCACGCTGCTGGCCGTCACCAGATTGCCGCTGCTGCCCGCCACTTGGCCGACCACGTCCACAAACACCCCGTTTCTCAGCGAGGCGGCGGTGCCGCCGGTGAACACCACGTTCGCCGCAGACGCATCCACCGGTACGCCGCGCACCAGAAAATTGCTGGCGCTCACAAAGCCGGTGATGGTGCCGCGCAATTCCACCTGCGCGGGGCTGTTCGCGTAGGTGCGCAAAGATGTGGCGGTGAGCACCCCGGTGGACGCATCGGCCTGCCCCTGCACCACTACATACGCGCCATTGCTCAGGCTCTGCACTGCGCTGGCGAGATTCGCCGCACTGGCATCGACCGGGATGCCCGCGACCTGGAAGCGGCTGCCCGCCAACTGCGCCACCAGCCCGCCCACCTGCGCCGGGCCGGAAACGCCGCGCAGGGTGCGCACGTTGACCGCGCCTGCTTGAATCGCGCCATTGGCCGCAGGTGCCGTGTTGCTCCACACATTCACCAGTTGTCCATTCGCCAGCGCCATGCCCGACGGCGTGATCAGGGTTGAAGCCTGAGTCTGCACAAGGGTGGTGCCAATCTGGAAGCTGCCGTTCGCCGCATTGAGATGGCTGACCACGCCGGTCAGCCGCGTCACCGGATTGCTAGCGGGCAACTGCTCGATACGCGTGGCCTGGATATAGCCCTGCCCGCTGGCACTTTGGCCATAGGCGCCGTGTACCTCCACCTGCATGCCGCCCTGCAGACTCGAAAAATCGTTCAACCCGGTGTAGTAGGTCACCGGCCCGGCGTCTGCATTGCTGTTCACCCGAACCGCCACGCCATTGACCGTGAAGCCGCCTGCACCCAGGTTGGCGACCGGCCCCACCAGCTCAGGATCGATGACCACTTTGCTCGGATGCCCCTGGGCGTCGAGACGAATCTGCAACTGGTCGCCCAGATTCACCGCAGTGGAGGAAGTCTGCGCCTCTTCGTCCTGATCGGTGCCGGCGTAGTAAACCGGGCTGGCGCTGCTGTAGGCGGTGCCATCGAGCACCACACTGCCGAAGCCGGTGACGGTGCCGGTGGAAATGCCCGTGCCGCCCGTGCCGACGCCGCCCGTCGTGGCCACCGTGCCACCGCCCCCACAGGAAGCCAATAAGGCGGCCAGCAGAACCAGCGCCACCGCGCCCAGTTTGCGCAAATGATTTTTATGCATCATCACGGTCGTCTCCCGTTGCCGTGGGGTCGGGCTGCGGCGTCTGCTGCGAGACATCCTCCGCCCAGTAGTAGGCGCCAAAACGCAGGCGGCAGGTGGCATCGGCGCGGCCTTGGTCGGCCGCATAACGCCGGGTGGCCTCTGTGATCATTTCGGCGCGTGCCTGCGCCCACAGCTTGCGCGCCAGCTCGCCCAGTTCTCTGGACGATTCGGGCGTCACGCCCTCGGCGAACACGCTTTGCTCGAGCTGGGGCGGCTGCCCCAACAAATTGCCGACGGCCGCCGCCGCGTGGTCGGACAGATTGGCGCCGAACAGATCGAGCAGATCACGCGATCCCGGCGGCGGCACAAAGCCCTCGCGGTGCGGCACGATCCATTCCTGCCCCTTCACGGTCTTGACTGTCACCAGCCCGAGGCGCAGCAGATCGGTCAATGCGGTAAAGGGATGGATGTCCTGCGTGACGCTGCGCGCCAGGCTGTCGAAAGACGGCGCCAGCCCCAGACGCGGCAAAGGCTTGGGGCGTTTGCGCCGGTCGCGATAAAGAGGGTCTTGCACCCAGCGGGCGAACACCTGCGAACTGATCGACATCTCCTGCGCGATGCGGCCGCTCAGCCCATTCGTGCGCCATTCGCGCACATCTTTGCGGTGCACGCCACTGAGCAGGCTGATGGCCGAATCGGTGTCTTTCTGCCCGGAGCGCAGCAGCTCCAGCCTGGCCTGCTCGATAAACAGGGGCTTGAGTTCCGCGGCGAGACGGGTGTAGTCCAGGCCACTGGCCAGCAGCAGGCGCGCCAGCGGCGCCATGACTTGCGCGAGCGCCCGCAACACATCCTCCGACGCAGGCATTGGATGCTCTGGCGGAGGCGGGCAAGGCAGACGGCGCGGGGGGCGTCCCATGAGGGTTGATCGAGGTGCGTGAAGACGTTTGAAGGCGTTGATCGAAGTTTAATGCAAGATTTTTATTGCATGTTATTTTTTCCCATTTATTATTCCAGCACGCATCGTCATGCGGCGCGCCACTGACCCATTCTTGGAGATCCTCATGCAGCCCTCGCAACCCCGCTCACGTTCCGCCCGAAAACTCTTGCCCATCGCAGCCGCCCTGGCGATCAGCCTGAGCGCCTGCGGAGGGGGCGGCGGCGGCACGGCCCAGATCAATCCGGTCGCAGCCAACACCACGCTCAAAGGCGCCGTGATCGATGCGCCCATCGCCAACGCGGCGGTGACGTTCACTACGGTTGCCCCCATGGGCCAGCCAGGCTCGGTGGTGGTGGGCACCGCCACGGCAGACGCCAGCGGCAACTACACCGTGCAGGCAACTTTGCCCAACACCTCCGTACCGCTGTTTGCCAATGCCACCTCGCCGGACGGCCAGGTGGTGCTCACCGCCTATCTGGGCACGAGCAGCGCCGTGCTCGCCGCGGGCTCGCTCACATCGGCTAACTTGCCCAATCTGGTCATCAGCCAGGTGACCACCGCCGCGCTGGCGGTCTATATCGCCTCGGGCGGCAGCTATGCCAACCTCACGCCCGCTCTTTATGCCGCGCTGCTGTCCCAGCATCACGATGACATCCTCGCACTATCCGCCGCGATCAAGGCCGTGGCCGACGGCTACTGCGCTCGCCCCGCGCAGTATCACGACACCGAAGACATGGCGCATGACATCGCCAAACAGGGGCTGTCCAACAACGCGGCCAGTGCGCTGAACTCGGCGTCGACCACGCTCGGCCCGAGTTGCGACGGCAACCTCAAGTCGCTGATGCAGTACATCTCGTCAGACGAACGCTGGGCGCCTGAGCTTGACCTCGGCGACGTGCTGGAGCAAGGCGCACCTGCCGTGGCCCCCGGCACTTACAGCCTGCAGGGCGTGTTGGCGCAATCGGGCATGAGCGCCCTGCCCATGCTGCCGACCCCGCCGGCTTCCACCGCATCCGCAACCTCGATGCCCCAACCTGTCAGCACTCTGCCGCCGGGCATTCTGAACGCTGTCGTCTCAGTCGATGCCAACGGCAACATCAGTTCTGGCGATGGCAGCGCAAGCGGCGTGATCGTCGGCAACCTGATGACCCTGACGGTGAATGACGGCCAAGGCAACACCTATGTGCTGGCCGGCAAGGCCGGGCTGCTGCCGAGCGGCTTTGTCGTCGGCGGCACGGCGCCTGCACCCAGCCCCAGTGTGCCTGCGAGCAGCGCTTCATCGACCGCCAGCGTCCCAAGCGCCAGCGTCGGCTATGGCCTGCGCATGGGCGGCCGCACCCAGTCGGGCGGCGTACTCACCCGCTTCGATGCGGTGCTGGTGCCGCAGAACAGCGAGCCGGGCTGGGCGCAAATCGCGCAATACAGTTCTCAGCGCAGCGACGGAGTGAACTGTGGAAGCAACAGCGGCATGTTTGGCGTGCGCCTCATGGGTACGGGCGCCACAGTAGGGGGACTGGTGCTCGGCGCCTGCGTCATGCCGCAGACCGCAGGGCTTGATCTCAGTCAGGCTCTACCCAGCGGGAATGGACACAACTACAGCGACGACGATTTCAAGCCCGGCGCCAGCGTGGGCTTCAGCAATTTTTCCCTCAACAACACCCGCACTACGCCCTACATCCTGAAGGCTCCCAGCGTCACCATCACCCAGTCCAATCCCTCCGGAAAAAGCAGCACCTTCACTGGCCAGATGTATTACGTCATGGGCGCCAAGGACATGATCTACAGCACCGCTGCGCCCGCTTCCAACGGCCTGTTCGTGATGAACGAAAACCCGCTGGATACGCTGCAGGAAAATCCCGCCCATCAGGACCATTGACCATGGGCGCGCCAGAGCTCATCGCACCGTCGGCCTTGCCTACTGCAGACTCCGTCCTTCAGGCCCAGTGGGTGCGGGAACGGCTGGGCGCCGCCAGCAGCAGCGACGCCTTTGCGCGCGCCCAACTGCGGCTGGCCTTGCAGGAACAGCGGCTGCGCGTGGCCTATCAGCCCATCCTGCGTCTGGACGATCTGCAGACGATGGGCCAGGAGGCGCTGGCGCGTCTGCTGACCCCGCAAGGGCGGGTGGTGACGGCGGAGGCGTTCATCGGCACGGCCGCTAAATTAGGCATCGAGCCGCGCATCGACGCTGTCATCACAGCGCAAGCCATGGCCGCCGCTTCTCAGCCCGTACCGTTCGCGGCGGCCCCGGGGAAATTGTTCCTCAACTGCTCCAGCGCTTTCCTGGCTGAGCCGTCCTGCATGGACAAGCTCGCGCAGCAGCACCGGCACTGGCGGCAGAGGCAGAGCGGCGCCGATACAAGCCAGACACCTTGGGTGCTGGAAATCACCGAGCGCAATCTCGACACCGATCCGGCCCGCCTTCTTGCGAACCTCGAGCCCTTGCTCGATCTGGGCTTTGAACTGGCGCTCGACGATTTCGGCAGCAATCACAGCGCCTTCCCATATCTGCTGGCCCTGCCCATCCGCTATCTCAAACTGGACCGAAGCCTGGTGCAGACGGGCCTGCGCACGGCCAAGGGCGAGCAGGTGATGCGCCACCTGCTCCAGCTTGCGCTAGACCTGAACCTCATCACCATCGCCGAAGGCGTGGAAAGCCAGACGGCGCTGCAGTGGCTGCGCGACCTCGGCGTGCATTGGGGACAGGGGTTTTTCTGGGGGCAGCCAACCGCCGTGCGGTCGACGCTATGACGCCCGACATGTCCTCCACCGCGCCTTCACGCGAAATATCCATCTGCCCGTCAACCCGTTTCCAACCCGAACCGTTCATCCCATCATGCAAACCACCAACTCCCACCCCCGCTTGCCTCATTTGTTCGCAAAAACCTTGGCGGCAATCGCGCTAAGCACTGTCGTCGCGCTTCCCGCCGCGCATGCGGATGACTCTCCACTCTGGTCACTGGCCATCGGCGTGCCGGGGCTGATCGCCAACGTCGGCAACGCCTACCCGGTGGCGCCGCAGCCGGTCTATGTGGCGCCACCGGTGCAATATGTTCCGGCTCCGGTCTATTACGCCCCCGGACCCCAATACCGCGGCGAAAGGCGCGATCACAGGCATTGGGATCGTCACCACGGAGAAGACGACCGCGGCGGCGACTAAGACGAGCGCGCACCCGGGCAGCGCCTGCCATCGCTCTGTGGGCGTTCACAGCTCCCTCCCTCCAGGGGGCAATGCGGATGACGAAATCGTCATCCGCTTTTCATTTTCACGAGCGCATGTCTTCACGAAAATGTGGCGCTTGCACGCCCGACAGGCTCCTGGCGGTCATAGGCCAATTTGCCAAACTCTTTGCCACACTCCATTCGCAATTCGCTTTTCATGCGTCATAGCACCTCCCTGCATTGCTCAACCCCACAAGCCGCAGCAACGCCTGCCCACAAGCCAGGGCGGATCGCGGCGCTGGCCGATGCGCGGTGGCGAGCCAGTCTTCTGGTTGATGGCCTTGTGCTGCTGATTGCAGCGGCGAGCCTGTTCTGGCGTCTGGGTGCCGCCCCCATCCGCGACACCAACGAGGCGCTCTATGCCAGCATTGCCCTGGCGATGGCGCATGGCGGATCGTGGATCATCCCCCATCTCGACGGCGTTCCCTACATCGAAAAGCCGCCGCTGCTCTATTGGTTGATGGCGCTGAGCTTCAAGGCCTTCGGCGCCGGGGCCTGGCAGGCGCGGCTGCCCGACGCCCTGGCCGCGTGGCTGACGGTGCTCGGGTGCATCGTGTTGGGCCGGGCGGTGTCCGCGCCGCTTGCGGGCCGGTTCGCCGCGCTGGTCACCGGCACGGCATTGGGCTATGTGCTGATCGCCCGCAACATCCTGTTCGATCCGCTGATGGTGTTTTTCTGGCTGGCCGCCCTGGCTCTGCTGGTGCTTGCAGTGGAGCGCCGGCAGCGGGTCTGGCTGCGTGCCGCCGCTGTTGCAGTGGCGATCGCCACGCTGACCAAAGGCCCGGAGGCGCTGCTGTTGCTCGGCCTGGTCGCCCTGGTGCAACTGCTGGCGGCCCCCGGCGCATGGAAGCGCAGCGAACTGCTGAAGTTCTATCTCGATCCTTGGGCTATCGCCATTTTCGTACTGGTTGCGGCCCCCTGGCATCTGGCCGCGCTGCGCATCCTGCCGGGTTTTGGCTGGTTTTTCTTTGTCAACGAAACCATCGGCCGGTTTCTGGGCACGCGCATTCCAGATGATTTTCACCACGGGCCTTGGTGGTACTACGGCCCCAAGCTGCTGATCGGCTTTTTTCAGTGGACGCCGCTGCTCGCCGTGCTCGCCGCGTTTGCGCCCCGCTTGCACGGCGACGATACGGCCACCGCGTCAGCGCGCTGGGCGCGCAACACCGCAATCATCCTCACCGTTTTCTTTAGCTCTGCGAGCGACAAGGGAGCGTATTACCTCCTGCCCGTGGTGCCCTTGGTCGCCTGGTGGCTGGGTGTGCGGCTGCAGGCGGCCCTGCGGGCCGATGACGACGGCGCCGCCTTGCCCCGTCGCCTTGGGCTGGGGGCGCTGCTGTTCGGCATGGCCGCGCTGGGCCTCTGGGGGTTGACATTCACGCCGCCGCTTCATGCCGAATTGCTGCGCTCTGGCCTGCCCGCAGCGCAATTCGGCTGGCTGCCCGCGCTGGTCATCGGGGTTGCGCTGGCGGCGTTCATCGGCGGCGCGCTGCTGTGGTCGCGCAGGCTGGCCCTCGGTCTGGCGGTCTTCAGCCTGAGCGCGGTGATCATGGTGGATTTCTCCGCTCAGCTCGCTGTCGCTAAAACGGCCGAGATCTCGCAGAAACAGGTCGCTGGGGTCATGCATCGACTCTTACCCGCAGACACCGTGTGGTTCTCCTGGCAAACCTTCGAGGATCATGATGCATCGCTTTTGTTCTACGGCGTCCCTCATTTGTTCGTGATCGACAGCGCCAGCGAAGACCTGTGGTTCGGCTGCCGGGACGACAGGCGGCAGAACACTTGCGTGAACGAAAACGCGCTGCTGAAGGCCCGAGCCGAGGGCAAGCCCTTCGCTGTGTGGGTGTCGCGCAAGCGGCTGCAAAGCTGGCAGGCCAGCGGGCTCGCCCACGGCTTGCACAGCCAGCCTTTCAAGGACAGCGTGGTGTTTTACAGCCGCGGCGCCAAACGCTAAACCTTAGCGCAGCGTTTTTTCAATCCGCCGGTCAGGAACCAGCCAGAGCAGCGCCACCCCTACATAAAACGCAAGCGCCGCCCCGGCCTGCCAAAAACTGACCACGATGCCTGCAAGGTAGAGCACTGGCGAGAGCTTGCCCTTCCAGTCCTGGCCCAAGGCGCGCCGCAGCACCGATCGCTCGCCTTCCGCGGCGATCAGTGTTTTTTGCAGAATCCAATAGGCCATCGCAGCCATCAGCAGCACGATGCCGTACACCGCAGCAGGCAGCTCGGCGAAGTGGTTTTCCCCCAGCCAGCCGGTGACGAAAGGGAATAGCGAGAGCCAGAACAGCAGGTGCAGGTTGGCCCACAAGACCGCGCCAGAAACCCGGTCGCACGCCTGAAACAGATGATGGTGGTTGTTCCAGTAAATGCCCACATAGACAAAGCTGAGCACATAGCTGAGAAAGACCGGCCACAGCGGCAGGAGAGCGTCGAGATGCTCGCCGTGCGGCACTTTCAATTCCAGCACCATGATGGTGATGATGATGGCGAACACGCCATCGCTGAAGGCTTCCAGACGTTCTTTTTTCACGCGCTCAACTCCCCTGATGCCAGAACGGCACGCCCACCATGGGCGTGGAGGCTTGCGCCACTTCGCGCGTGCGCATGGGCAGCGCGCGGTGGGCCAGACGGCCGGCCTGCACACTCAGTGTAAAAGCGCGGGCCATCGCCACCGGGTCGCCGGCCTCGGCCACTGCGGTGTTAACCAGCACGGCGTCATAACCCAGTTCCATCACCTGCGCGGCGTGGTGGGGGGTGCCGATGCCGGCATCGACTACCAGCACGCTGTCGGGCAGGCGCTCGCGCAGGGTGCGCAGTGCGGGCAGGTTGCGCGGCCCGGCGCCGGTGCCGATGGGCGCGGCCCAGGGCATGATGGCGGCGACCCCGACGTCACGCAGCTTGAGCGCGGTCACCAGATCGTCGGTGGTGTAGGCGAACACGGCGAAGCCCTCACGCACCAGAGTTTGCGCGGCGGCCACGGTGCCCCAGGGATCGGGCTGCAGGGTGTAGTCGTCGCCGATGACTTCGAGCTTGATCCAGTGAGTGCCGAAAATTTCGCGCGCCATCTGCGCCACGGTGATGGCCTCTTCCGCGGAGTGACAACCGGCGGTGTTGGGTAGCAGATGCCGCCCCATCTCACGGATGCGCTGCCACCACGCCTGCCCGGACTGACTTTCTGGAGCTAAGCGGCGCAACGACACGGTGAGCACCTCCACCTGCGCGGCCTGCACGGCCTCGGCGAGCACGCTGGGCGCCGGATAACGCGCGGTGCCCAGAAACAGGCGGCTGTGCAAGCTGACGCCGCCAACCTGCAAGGGATCGGGCTGGCTCAGCACGGCGCAGTGGGGTTGCACGGGAGAAGCCGTCTGATTCATGTCTGCGAGATCCATTTCATCCTCCCACCACGGGGCTGACCACTTCGATGGCGTCGCCCGGCTGCAAGACCTGTTGCGCCCAAAGGGTGCGCGGCACGAAATGCCGATTCACCGCGCAAGCCAAAGCCTGCGTGGTGTCATAGCCGCGCTCGGAGAGCAGATCGGCCAGTGTGGCGCTGGAAGTTTGCACGGCCTCGCCGTTGATTTGCAGCGACAGAGCCGATGCGGTTTGAAGATTGGGGGTGCTCATCCAAGAGTCTCCACGGTCTGCGAGCGCAGCAGAACCAACAGATCGCGCTCGGCCCGCTGCACCATCGCCGGGGCCACGAGATAGCCGTGGCGATAGAAGCCGTTCAATTGCCAGACGCCTTCGTGCTGCGCCCACACGGGTTGATGGTCGTCGGTTGCGGGGCGCAGGCTGGTGGCCACGCGGATGATGCGCGCTTCGCCAAACGCCGGATGCACGCTGTAGAGCGCGCTGGCGAGTTCGAGCATGGAGCGCACGGTGATCGGCCCGGTGTCCTGCGACTCCAGTTCGGTCGCGCCAATGATGAAGCGCCCTTCGCTGCGCGGCACGATGTAGAGCATGTAGCGCGGATGGATCAGCCGCACCGGACGGCGCAGGTTCACCGCCGGGCAGGTCACGGTGAGCACTTCGCCGCGCACGCCGCGCAAGCCCGGCCAGGCCGCGTTCACGCCGCGGCAGTCCACCACCGCATCGGCCTCGATCAGCGTGCCGTCGGTGGTGTGTACCGAGCGGGCCTGCACGCTTTGCACGCTCGTGCGATCGAGCCACTGCCCGCCCACGCGCGCCATGGCCTGCTCGATGGCGGCTTGCAGGGCTTGCAGCAATTGCCCGTTGTCGAGCTGGCCTTCGAGCGGCAGCCAAAGACCGCGGCTGAAACGTCCGGCAAATTCGGGCTCCAGTTCGGCGATGCCCGGCCCGTCCAGGCTTTGCACCGCGTCGCGTTTGTCGGCAGGCAGGCGGTAGCGGATGAGGTCGGCATAGTGCGCCAGCCCGGGGTAGTCGGGCGCGTGCGCGACCACCAGCGAGCCTTCGTGGTGAAAGTCCACCGCCTGCCCGGTCTGCGCCTGCACCGTGGCCAGCCATTGCGGCCATAGCGCCAAAGACTGCTCACCGAGCGTGAACAGATCGGCATCGCCCACCACCAGCTCGGCATAGGGGGCCAGCATGGCGGCAGCGACCCCGGCCGCATGGTCGCGATCATCGCGGCCGCGTGCATCGACCAGGGTGACCGGCACGCCTGCACTGAGCAGACGCCACGCCAGCAGGCGACCAGCAAGCCCGGCCCCCGCGATCACCACTTCAGCAGTCCGCGTCATGTCTTCAGTTCTCCTGCTGTTGCGGCGCAGGAGCCCGCGAACCCGGCAGCGGAGTAAACGCCCCCCCCTGCTGCAGCTTCGCCTTCGCCGCCCCCCGAGGGGGCGCGCCCCGCCTTGGGGCGGCCCGGCAGCGGAGCGTGCACATAGACCTCGCTGCCTCCCGCGCGGAATTCGGCTGACATTTCCGCCATGCCCACCTCGACGGCCTGCTCTGCATCCACGCCCTGTTTGGCGGCGTACTCGCGCACTTCCTGCGTGATTTTCATCGAGCAGAATTTCGGCCCGCACATGGAGCAGAAATGCGCGGTCTTGAAGGCGTCTTTCGGCAGGGTTTCGTCGTGAAACTCCTTGGCCTTTTCCGGATCGAGGCCGAGGTTGAACTGGTCGTCCCAGCGGAACTCGAAGCGCGCCTTGGAGAGCGCGTTGTCACGCGCCTGCGCGCCGGGGTGGCCCTTGGCCAGATCGGCCGCGTGCGCGGCGATCTTGTAGGTGACGATGCCGTCGCGCACGTCCTGCTTGTCGGGCAGGCCTAGGTGCTCCTTGGGCGTGACGTAGCAGAGCATCGCGGTGCCGTACCAGCCGATCATCGCCGCGCCGATGGCGCTGGTAATGTGGTCGTAGCCGGGCGCGATGTCGGTGGTCAGCGGGCCGAGCGTGTAGAAAGGCGCCTCGCCGCACTTCTCCAACTGCCTGTCCATGTTTTCCTTGATGAGCTGCATGGGCACATGGCCAGGGCCTTCGATCATGGTCTGCACGTCGTGCTTCCAGGCGATCTGCGTGAGTTCGCCCAGGGTGTCGAGCTCGGCGAACTGCGCTTCGTCGTTGGCATCGGCAATACTGCCAGGACGCAGGCCGTCACCCAGCGAGAACGCCACGTCGTAGGCCTTCATGATGTCGCAGATATCCTCGAAGTGTTCGTACAGAAAGCTCTCCTTGTGATGCGCGAGGCACCACTTGGCCATGATCGAGCCGCCGCGCGAGACGATGCCGGTGACACGTTTGGCGCTCAGCGGAATGAAGGGCAGACGCACCCCGGCGTGGATGGTGAAGTAGTCCACGCCCTGCTCGGCCTGCTCGATCAGGGTGTCGCGAAACAGCTCCCAGGTGAGGTCTTCGGCCACGCCGCCCACCTTCTCCAGCGCCTGATAAATGGGCACGGTGCCGATGGGCACGGGCGAGTTGCGCAGAATCCACTCACGGGTCTCGTGAATGTGTTTTCCCGTGCTCAGATCCATCACCGTGTCGGCGCCCCAGCGGATGGACCAGACCATTTTTTCCACCTCTTCGGCAATGCTCGACGTGGTGGCCGAGTTGCCGATATTGGCGTTGATTTTCACCAGGAAGTTGCGGCCGATGATCATCGGTTCGCTCTCCGGGTGGTTGATGTTGTTGGGGATGATGGCACGGCCGCGCGCCACTTCATCGCGCACGAATTCCGGCGTGATGCGCGATTGGATGTTCGCGCCAAAATGCTGGCCGGGGTGCTGCTTCAGCCGTCCGGCATCGAGCATTTCTTCCTGCCGCTGATTCTCCCGGATAGCGATGAACTCCATCTCGGGCGTAACCAGCCCCTTACGCGCGTAGTGCATCTGGCTGACGTTGGCGCCGGCCTTGGCACGTCGCGGCAGCGGTAACTGCGGAAAGCGCACCGCATCCAGACCCGCATCGGCGTTGTGGCGGCGCGTGGTGTCGGAGCTGAAGGCGGGCAGTCGCTCGGTATCACCGCGCTCGGCAATCCACGGCGAGCGCAGCGCGGGCAGGCCGCGCGCCAGGTCGATGCTCACCTGCGGATCGGTGTAGGGCCCGGAGGTGTCATAGACCGCGAAGGGCGGATTTTTTTCCACGCCAAATACCGCAGGGGTATCGGCCAGCTTGATCTCGCGCATGGGCACGCGAAGGTCGGCACGGCTGCCCTGCACATAAATCTTGCTGGACGCGGCGGGGGGGGTACGGGTGATGCGCTCGGTCAGCTCAGGGGCATCGACCTTGTAGCGGGATTCGGGCAGTGCAGACATGGTTCCTCCGGGGATGGATGAATGCCTGCCGTTGCACCGGCGCCTTGTTCCCTCCGCAGGTTGGAAGCGCACTCGCGGCGCACTTCCTAGCCCGATCAGGTTCAGCGGATTCTGCGTTACGCAGTCTCAGCCGGGAATTTCGCCCGGCGCTCCGACAAGCTCAGGCGCAGTATATAGGCGCTGCGCGAGCAGTGCGCACCGGCGCGGTCGCCGCCGCCAAGAGTCAGTCGGGCTTGGGGCGAGGATGCCGAAAAATGACGATGCGGACGCCCAGCGCCAATTTGCCGCCCGCGATCCTCGAGTCCACCAGACTCCTGAACTCGCCCGCGCTGCAATCAGCCGCGCCGCGGTAGATCGTGCACCGCGATCGGCCCGCGCAACTGCACGAGCAGCCCTGCCGCATACGGTGCGGCGGCGGCGATCTCTCCCGGGTGCGCGGCTGCGGGCAAGGCGCGCCACGGCAGCGCCGGGTGGCGGTGGTGCACCGCGTGGTAGTTGAAGTACAAGATCAGCGCCGACGCCAGCTGCGGCAGCCGCAGGTTGCGGGCATGGCGCACGTCGTCGCCCGGCTGGTGCAGCGGGGTGCCGTAGTGATAGGCGTTGTCGGTGAGCGAAATCAGCAGCCCCCGGCCCAGCAGCGCCAGCAGCAGCATCCAGACATGCGCGCCGTAGAGCCAGACGCTGCACGCCATCAGCACCAGTGACGCCAGGCTGTCCAGACGCATGGGGCGCAGGGTGTCGGGCTTGAGCAGTTGCCGCTCCAGACTCTGCGCCAGCGACGGCAGACCGGGCTCGGCCGGCAGATGCTGTGCCAGCCGCAGCAGCCAGGCCGGCGGCAACCACACCAGCAGCAGCGCGGCCACTTCGCTGGCATACAGGCCGATGAGCAGTTGCGGGTAGTAACGCCAGGCGGCCGCGCTGCGCGTGGTCAAGGCCGGATCGAACACTTCGCTGCGGTCGATAGCGGTGCGGTTGAACTGGTGGTGCTTGAGATGCCCGAACCGCAGCACCGCAAACGGCGCCGGAAAGCCGATGGCCAGCAGGCGCGAAAGCGCGTCGTTCAGGCGCCGGTCGGGAAGCAGCACGGCGTGGATGCCTTCGTGCAGCAAAGACCAGTAAAAAGTGGTCGCCAGCACCACGACCAGCAGACTCCATCCCAAAGCAGGCAGCGCGGGCAGCAGCAGCGGCAGAGCGATCCACAGCCAGCCTGACATCGTCAGCGCCATGACCGCGAGCAACAGATTGAGCCGCGCCGGAATGCTGCGAGGGTCGGTTGCCGCGCTGCTCATGTTCACCTCAAGGCGGGCGGCATTTGCGGGCCGTACTGCCGCCGGTCGATAAACACCCGGTCGTAGGCCTGCGCCTTGGCCACTTTTTTCAGCTCGACCAGAAGGGCCGAGACTTCGCGGTGCGATTCCACCTGCCCCGAAGCCAAAGTCAGCACGCCGAAGGACACGGTGGGAAATCCGAACCACTGCGCTTCGCCTCGGCGGTTGACGGCCTCGTATCCGCCGCGTTCACGTTGATCCGCATTGAAGAAGCGCGGCATCTCGGCGGCGAATTCCTGCGGAATGGTCTGCAGACGCTCGACGGCATCGGGCTCGGCGCTCACCACGATGAAATCATCCCCGCCGATGTGGCCGACAAAATCGCCCGGCCGCCCAAAGCGCGCCCGCAGCAGATCGGCCAGCAGCACAATGACCTCGTCGCCGAGCCGGTAGCCAAACACATCGTTGAACGGCTTGAAGTGGTCGATATCGCCATACGCCGCCACGAAAGACTGCCCCGAGGCCAGCAGGCGATCGATCTGTTCGTTGATGGGCACATTGCCCGGCAGCAGCGTCAGCGGGTTGGCATAGCGCGCAGTCTGGATCTGGAACTCGTTGACCAGCCGCAGCAGATCGCCCACCAGCAACAGGCCACGATAGTCGCCCTGCTCGGTGACCAGCACGCCCTCGGTGGCGTGGCGAAAGCTGGCATCGGCGATCAACTGGCTGGCCTGGTGCAGACTGCTGCTCACATCGAGCTTGAGCACGTCGGCGCTCATCACCTGGGCGCAGGGTTTGTTGCCCAGCAGGTCGCGTACATGCGGGCGCCAGAGCCGGTCGGCCAGCACATAGCGGTTGAGAATACCCAGGGCGCGCCCGTTCGCATCGACCACGGGAATCGACATCAGATCGGGCTGGGCGTCGAAGCGGCGCAGCACCTCTTCCAGCCGTACTTGCGGCTGCACCGGAGCGATCGGGCGCGCCAGGCCGAGCGCCGACTGTTCCACGCTGCCGCGCGAAGCCAGCGGGTACAACTCGGGTTGAGCCGCCTCGATCAAGCCCCGTTGCGCCGGGCGCATTTCACGCGACGGCGCGGCAGACGGCCGCTCCAACACAAAGCCCTGCGCCAACTGCACGCCGATTTCGCGCAGCACGCGCAGATCGCGGGCCGACTCCACGCCCTCGGCCACCACCCAAGAACGGCTGGCCTCGGCCATGAGCAACATCGAGCGCACGAACGCCGCCTTGATCGCATCATCGGCCAGCCCGGCGCAGAACGCCCGGTCGATCTTGAGATAGCGCGGATGCAGGCGCTGCCAAGCTTCAAAGCGGCCGAAACCCCGCCCCATGTCGTCCAGCGCCAGCGTAAAACCGAGGCGGTGCAGATGTTCGGCCTGCTCCATGCCCACGCCGTCTTTCAGCAGATCATCGCTTTCCAGCAACTCGAACACGATGCGCGACGGCGGCAAGCCCAGTCTTTGCAACAAATCGAGCGCGGCCGAGCTGCCCAGCCAGCCCGAATCGAGCAAGGTCTGCGTGACGTTGACGAACAACTGCCCCGGCAAATTCAGCCGGGCGAACGTCTCTAAACTCGTGCGCACGCACAGGGCATCGAGCTCGTACAAGCGCCCGTTCTCCCGCGCGGTCTGAAACAGCGCATCCGGTCGCTCCAGCGGCGAGCTCTGCGGTCCGCGCGCCAGCGCCTCAAAGGCGTGGATCGACTGACCCCGCAGATCGAACACCGGCTGAAACTCCACGCGCAGCTCGCCATGCGTAAGCAGCCGGTCGAGCAGGATGGCGAGATAGCCGATCTGGGGTTGTACGAGAGAAAGCATGGGGCGAAATGCGGGAAAGATGCCCGGTTTTATCCCACCCACATCACAGTTTGATGACAGTCATGCCGATTTCATGTCGGCATGCCGCAACACAAAGCCCTGCCCTGCAAAAACAAGACAACTCAACCACAATAGGACTCACAGCGCCACTTTGGCCTGCTCCCTGATTCACCTGAAAGTTATCTAAAAGGACATCGAAAATGGCAAAGATTCTTGTTTTGTATTACAGCACCTGGGGTCATGTGGAAACCATGGCGCACGCCGTGGCCGAAGGCGCGCGCAGCGTGCCGGGCTGCAGCGTGGACATCAAGCGCGTGCCCGAAACCATGCCGGCGGAAACCGCGGCTGCCATCCATGCCAAGACCGATCAGGCCGCGCCCATTGCCCAGCCCGCCGACTTGGCGGACTATGACGCGGTGATCTTCGGCACGCCCACGCGATTCGGCAATATGTGCGGCCAGATGCGCAACTTTCTCGACCAGACCGGCGCACTGTGGCAGCAAGGCAAACTGGTGGGCAAGGTGGGCAGCGTGTTTGTCAGCACCGCCACCCAGCACGGCGGGCAGGAAACCACCATCACGTCCTTCCACACCACCCTGTTCCATCACGGGATGGTGGTCGTTGGCGTGCCCTATGCCTGTGCCGGCCTGACCCAGATGGACGAAATCACCGGCGGCACGCCTTACGGCGCCACCACCCTGAGCAAAGGCGACGGCAGCCGCCAGCCCAGCGCCAACGAGCTCGACATTGCCCGCTACCAGGGCAAGCATGTCGCGGAAATCACAAAGAAGTTGTTTGGTTGATGCCGCCAGCCGCGGAGCCCGGCCACGCCTGCCGCCCCCGCTGCGCGGCCTGCTGCATCGCGCCGTCGATCAGCAGCCCGATTCCCGGAATGCCGCAGGGCAAGCCAGCGGGCGCGCCCTGCGTGCAACTCACCGCTGATCTGCGCTGCGCCATTTTCGGCAGGCCCGAGCGTCCGTCCTGCTGCAGCGGACTGCAGCCCAGCGCCGAGATGTGCGGCGACAGCCGCGAACAGGCGCTGCATTGGTTAGCTGCACTGGAACGTGCAACGGCGCCCTGAAACCTGCGGGGCGCTTTGCGTTAGCTAACCGATCAGACCGCCAGCGGCGCGGAAATGGCATCCATTTGCGCCAGCACTTCTGGCGTGAGCTTGGGCAGCACGCTGAGTGCGCCCAGGTTCTCCTGCAGTTGCGACAACTTCGAAGCCCCCAGAATGACTGAGCTCACCCGCGGATTGTGAGCCACCCAGGCCAAAGCCAGTTGCGCCACGCTGCAGTCGAGCTGCTGGGCGATGGCTTCGAGCTCGCCCACCGCGGCATTTTTTCGCGCGTCGAGCAGGCCGTCGCGCAAAAAGCTCACGTTCTGCATCGCGCCCCGGCTGCCTGCGGGGATGCCCTGGCGATATTTGCCCGTCAGCAGGCCCGACGCCAGCGGGCTCCAGGTCGTGAGCCCCAGGCCGATATCGTCGTAGAGCCGGGCGTACTCCTGCTCCACCCGCTTGCGGTGGAACAGGTGATATTGCGGCTGCTCCATCACCGGCTTGTGCAGATGGTGCCGCTCGGCCACCTCGTAGGCGGCGCGAATCTCGTCGGCGCTCCACTCGCTGGTGCCCCAGTAAAGCGCCTTGCCCTGCTCGATGACGTTGTGCAGCGCCCAGACGGTTTCTTCGATGGGGGTGTGCGGATCGGGGCGATGACAAAAGATCAGGTCGATGAAATCCAGCCCCATGCGCTTGAGGCTGCCATCGACCGCCTGCAACAGATACTTGCGGTTCAGGGTGTTGCGGCCGTTGATGCGCGGTTTCTCGGCCGTGCCCGCGTCGAGCCCCCAGAAAAACTTGCTCGACACCACATAGTCGAGCCGGTGCCACTTGAGCTGCGCCAGCGCCTCACCCATCAGTCGCTCGCTTTCGCCATTGGCATAGACCTCGGCATTGTCGAAAAAATTGATTCCCGCATCGCGCGCGGCGGCCATCATCTCGCGCACGCCCGAAGCATCGACCTGATTGTGAAACGTCACCCAGGAGCCGAGCGAAAACAGGCTGACTTGCAGGCCACTGCGGCCAAGACGGCGATAAAGCATGGGGTTGTGCATGGCGTTCTTCTCCGTGTGGTAAAGAACGCTAGCTTAGGCCGCCCGGCAAAACCCCGTGCGTGCAAAACCGCCCAAGTTCAGGCAGAACGCAGCATCAACACCGGGGCTTTTGCCGGGGATGCCGCGGCGGCCTGCAGACCGCGCCACTGGTAGAGCGCTGCCGCGGTTTTGCGGGTGCCGCATTGGCCGCAACTCCCGCAGGAGCCGCTGCTACAGGTGCCGCCCTGCGCATCGATCCGCTCGACCAGCCCGCGCTGCACCCAGTGCGCCAGCATGTCTTCGACCACTGACGCAGAAACCTGCACGCAGGCCGCAATCTCGGCGGCGCTGGCAAGCTGCTTGTCGCGCAGGCAATCGCGCACGGCGAACAGCGGGTTCATACCAGGCTCTCCAGCCCCTGCGTTGCCACGCGGCGCTCGGTGCGGTCGCCGTATTGCCGCAGGCCCACCACCAGCAGCACAAAGGCGGCAACGCAAGCGGCCACCCAAAGGGCAGACGATGGGGGATGCTGCGCAAACGTGCCGATCTGATAGATCACCGTGGCCGCGGCCCAGGCGATGCCGATGCCGTAAAGCACGGAAAACACCATCCAGCCCCAGCCCACCTCACGACGCAGCGCCCCCATGGTGCTGGCGCAGGGCACGTACAGCAAGACGAACACCAGATAGGCGAAGGCCGACAGCGGGGTGAACGCAGCCGCCAGCCCGGCGAGGGTTTCGTTGCTGGCGCCGCTGGCCTGCTCGGCCCTGTCGGTGGACTGCAGATCGTGCAAGCCCAGCGGATCGAGGAAGTTGTTGAAAAAGGCCACGGCGTTTTCGGGAATGGTCTTGGCGGCCTCCCACAACTTGGCGCCCACATCAGGCTGGCGGTAAGCCGCCATCAAGTCGGAGGCCTGCTGCCGCTGATAAATGCCGTTGAGCGTGCCGATCACGATCTCTTTGGCGGCTGCGCCCGCCAGCAGGCCCGACACTGCGGGCCAGTTCTCCCGGGTAATGCCCATGGGCGCGAACACCGGCGCAATGGCCTGGCTGCCCTGCGCGAGAAGAGAGTGATCGATGTCGGTCGCCTGCAAGCCCTTGGCCGTCCAGCCTATGCCGGGCAGCACGAACAGCACCACCCCGATGACCACGATCACCTTGCCGACGCGGAAAATGAACACCTTCAACCGCTGCCAGGCCTGCAGCCCAACGCTGCGCAGGCTGGGCAGGCGATAGGGCGGCAGCTCCATGACAAAGGGCATGGGCTCGCCCCGAATGGCCGTCTTGCCCAGCATCCACGCGGTGAGCAGCGCCACCACGATGCCCAGCACGTACAGCAGAAATACCACCTGCCCGCCGGTGCTGCGGAAAAACACCACGGCGAACGCCATATAGATGGTCAGCCGCGCCGAGCACGACATGAAGGGCTGCATCAGCACCGTAAGCAGGCGGCCGCGCGGGTCTTCGATGATGCGCGAGCCCATGATGGCCGGCACATTGCAACCAAAGCCGATGACCATGGGCACCAGCGAGTTGCCGGGCAGGCCCATGCGGCGCATGAAGCGATCCATCGCATAGGCGGCGCGCGCCATATAGCCCGAGTCGTCGAGAAACGCGAGGAACAGAAAAGTGAGGCCGATGGGCGGGATGAACGAGATGACCAGGTTGAGCCCGCCGCCCACGCCGCCAGCGATCATGGACACCATCCAATCGGGCAGCCCGGCCTGCAGCATCACATGCCCCACCCCGCCGATGAGTAGCGCGGATGAGGCCTGATCGAAAAAGTCGAGAAAGATATTGCCGCCGCTGAAGCTCACCACGAACACCAGATACAGCACCAGCAAAAACACCGGCACGCCCAGCCATTCATTTAGCACCACGCGGTCGAGCACATCGGTCACGCGGTGACGCACCCCCATCTTGCCGGTGCGCTGCATGGCAATGGCCGCAAGCTGGTGCGCCCAGCCAAAACGGGCGGCCGCAACCAGATCGGCCACTTCTTCGCCAGCTTGGGCGAGCACCTGCGCCTGCGCCGCCGCCACGCCGGCCTGTACCTCGGCCGAGGGCGACACTACCAGCCCTTCGAGCAGCCTCAGCGCATCGAAGCGGCGCCGTGGCGACGAGGGCACGGCAAGTTGCGCGCCGACTTGGTCGATCGCCTGTTCGACCTCGGGCGGGTAGGTCGGCATCAAGGCGCTGGGCTTTTGTTGCAGGGCGGCCCGTATGGTGTCGAGCAGTTCTGCACGGCCACGGCCTTTTCGCGCCACCAGCGGCACCACGGGCACGCCGAGTTGCTTTGAGAGCGCATGCACTTGGGGCTCTAGCCCCAGCGCCTGCGCCTCGTCCACCATATTAAGCGCGAGGATCAGCGGCTTGCCGGTTTCGAGCAGTTCGAAGGTCAGCGCCAGATGGCGTTCGAGGTTGGAGGCATCGACGATGTTGACAATGAGATCCACCCGCTCATCGAGCAAAAAGTTGCGCGCCACGCCCTGATCGGCGCCGCCCCCGCCCAGCAGGCTGTACACGCCCGGAAGATCGATCACCGAAAGCTTCAGCCCCGCCGCGGAGGCCGTTCCCCGGCGCTGCTCCACCGTGACGCCGGGCCAGTTGCCCACATGCTGATGCGCCCCGGTGAGCAGGTTGAAGATCGTGGTCTTGCCGCAATTGGGGTTGCCCGCCAGAGCGATCACCGGCAGGCCGGCGTCTGCTTCGGGGGAAACGGCGCAATCCGGATCGTGACACGCGCTCATGCCGCAGCCTTTTGATGCACCGCAGACGCCACGGCCGCCGAAGCCACGATAGGCATCACCCGGATTTTGTCGGTCACGCCCCGCCCCAGCGCAATGCGCGCACCGCCCACTTGCACCACCGTGCCCCGCGGCCCGGGGCCGTGCACCACGCACAGCGGCACGCCACGGCGGATACCGAGCATGACCATGCGCTGCACCATGGCGCGCCCGCCATCGAAATCGACCACCTGGGCGCATTGCCCATAGGGAAGCTGTGCGAGGGAAACCACTACGGAGTCGGTGTGCATGATCTGACCTGAAAAAAGCTGCTTTGTGATGATGCGCAAATGATAATGTTTATCGTTTCATATATCGTATGCGCAGCGGCTGATGAAGATCAAGACCTGCCCCACGCGGGATGGCTCGATCTGTAACAGGGCGTGAATCAGCGTGGGATCTGCGCCACAAATCCGCGCCACATTTCGCCTCGAGTGACCTGTTCTCTGCCTACACTCGATCAACAAACCAAGACCGAACCCGTCATGCCCACCGCCTTTCCACCCCATTCCCCCGCCCTGCTGCCCATCGTGGGCAGCGATCTCGCCTTTCCCGTTCGCCGCGTGTATTGCGTCGGGCGCAACTACGCGGCCCATGCGCGCGAAATGGGCTCAGACCCGAATCGTGAGCCGCCGTTTTTTTTCTGCAAGCCCGGCGATGCCGATGCAGTGATTGCGGTTGCCGCAGGGCTGACCGGCGACATCGCCTACCCGTCCGTCACGCAAGATCTGCATCACGAAATCGAGCTGGTCGTCGCCATCGGCGCTGCGGGCCGCGACATCCCCGTGAGGCAGGCCGCCGCGCACATCTACGGCTACGCAGTCGGCCTCGACCTGACGCGCCGCGATCTGCAGGGGCAGATGAAGGCGCAGGGTCGGCCGTGGGAAATCGGCAAGGCCTTCGACCAGTCCGCCCCCATCGGCCCGATCACGCCGCGCCAACCCGGCGCCGAGCTGAACACGGGCGCCATTGCGCTGACGGTCGATGGCGCCCTGCGTCAGCAAGGGCGGCTGGAGCAGATGATCTGGTCGGTGGACGAAACCATCGCCCGGCTCTCCACCCTGTTCACCTTGAAACCCGGCGACCTGATTTTCACCGGCACGCCCGATGGCGTCGGCGCCATCACCCGCGGCCAGGTACTGCACGGCACGATAGACGGCCTGACGCCGCTGCAGGTGTGCATCGTCTGACCGCCCCAGATCTGCCGCGCTCAGTGGCCACGCTCAGTGCGCCAGCTCCCAGTTGGCGCCCAGGCCCATTTCGGCCAGCAGCGGGACGTCGAGCTGGGCAACGCCCGCCATCAGGCGGGGAATGTGTTCGCGCACCCAGTGCGTTTCTTCCTCGGGCACTTCGAGCACCAGCTCGTCGTGCACCTGCATCACCACCCGGCTGCGCAGTTTTTCGCGCACGAGTGCGGCATCGACGGCGATCATCGCCATCTTGATGAGGTCGGCCGCGGTGCCTTGCATCGGCGCATTGATGGCGGCGCGCTCGGCCGCCGCCCGGCGCGGCCCGCTGGCGTGGATGTCGGGCAGCCACAGTCGTCGCCCGAACACGGTTTCGACATAGCCCTGCTCCGCCGCCAGCTTGCGGGTGCGCTCCATATACGCCGCGACACCCGGATAGCGGGCGAAGTAGCGGTCGATGTAGAGCTGCGCCGCGCTGCGCTCCAGGCCGAGGTTGCGTGCCAGGCCGAAGGCGCTCATGCCGTAGATCAGCCCGAAGTTGATGACCTTGGCCATGCGGCGCTGATCGCTGCTGACTTCCAGCGAAGTGACGCCGAAAATCTCAGCCGCGGTCGCGCGGTGAATGTCTTCCCCGGCGGCGAACGCAGCGAGCAGACCCGCGTCTTGCGAGAGGTGCGCCATGATGCGCAGCTCGATCTGCGAGTAGTCGCTCGACGCGATCAGCCAGCCCTTGGGCGCGACAAACGCCTCGCGAATGCGCCGCCCCTCGGCCGTGCGTACTGGAATGTTCTGCAGATTGGGATCGTTGGAGGCCAGCCGCCCGGTCACGGCCACGGCCTGGGCGTAGTTGGTATGCACCCGGCCGGTGTCCGGGTTGATCATTTGCGGCAGCTTCTCGGTGTAGGTGCTCTTGAGTTTGGACAGGCTGCGGTGGTCGAGAATGACGCGCGGCAGCGGGTAATCTTCGGCCAGCTTTTCCAGCACTTCCTCGTCGGTGGACGGGGCACCGGAGGCGGTCTTTTTCTGCACCGGCAGTTGCAGGCGGTCGAACAGGATTTCGCCGATCTGCTTGGGGCTGCCCAGATTGAAAGCGCCGCCGGCCAGCTCGAATGCCTGCGCTTCCAGGGTTTGCATCTTGGCGCCCAGCTCGCCGCTTTGCGCCCGCAGCAGATCGCCGTCTACCAGCACGCCGGTACGCTCGATGCGCTGCAGCACTTCGCTGACCTGCATTTCCAGCGCGTAAATGCGCGTCAGCCCAGCATCAGCCTGGATTTGCGGCCAAAGCCGCTGGTGCACCTGCAGGGTGAGATCGGCATCTTCGCCGGAATAGCGCGTCGCCACATCGAGCGCCACCTGATCGAAGGTGATGGCCTTGGCACCCTTGCCGCAGACCTGTTCGTAGCTCAGGGTGTCGTCCCGGCCGAGGTGGCGGCTCACCAGACTGTCGAGGCTGTGCGGCTTGTGCGCCTCGATCACATAGCTCTCAAGCAAGGTGTCGTGCGCATAGCCGCGAATCGTCACGCCCGCGTTGGCGAACACATGGCGGTCGTACTTGGCGTTCTGCCCGAGCTTGGGTTTGTCGGCGTTTTCCAGCCAGGGCCGCAGGCGTTCGAGCACCTCGGCCATGGGCAACTGCTCGGGCGCGCCGGGGTAAGCGTGGGCCAGCGGCAGATAGGCGGCCTCGCCGGGCGTGACGCTGAGCGAAATGCCGATCAGCCGTGCGCGCATCGGGTCGAGCGAGTCGGTTTCGGTGTCGATGGCGGTGAGCTCGGCCGCGTCGATGCGGGTCAGCCAGGCGTCGAACCGGTCCCAGTCGAGAACGGTATCGTAGGTGCCTGGCGCGCTCTTTTCGGCGGCCGGCGCGCCGTCCAGCAGCGACACCTGGCGGGCGGCCTGCTCGCTCACCGTCTGCGCCTTCATCTCGGCGCTGAAGCGGCGCATGCCGTTGCGGGTGAAGAAGGGCAGCAGCGCTTGCGCATCTTCCGGCGCCGGGCGCAGATCGGGGTCGAAGGCTTGGGCGTAGCCGTCCAGATCGCAGTCGGTGTGGATGGTCACCAGCTTGCGCGCCGTGGGCAGCCAGTCGAGCGCGGCACGCAGGTTTTTACCCGCAGCGCCGCTCACGGTTTCGGCCTGCTCGATCAGTGCATCGAGCGAGCCGTACTCCGTCAGCCACTTGACCGCCGTCTTGGGGCCGACCTTGTCCACGCCGGGCACGTTGTCCACCGCGTCGCCTACCAGGGTGAGGTAATCGACGATACGATCTGGGGGAACGCCGAACTTTTGCTGCACCCCGGCGGGGTCGAGCACCTCGTTGCTCATGGTGTTGACCAGAGTGATGTGGTCGTTGACGAGCTGGGCCATGTCCTTGTCGCCCGTGGAAACCAGGGTGCGTATGCCCTGTGCGTGCGCCCGCACGGCCAGGGTACCGATCACGTCGTCGGCCTCCACTCCCGGCACCTCCAGCAGCGGCCAGCCCATCAGCCGCACAGCTTGGTGAATCGGCTCGATCTGCGCCACCAAGTCGGGCGGCATCGGCGGACGCTGCGCCTTGTATTGGTCGTACATGGCGTTGCGGAATGTCGGCCCCTTGGCGTCGAACACGCAGGCCGCGTAGCGATAGCCCTTGGCCACCGGATATTGCTCGCGCAGGCGCCGCAGCATGGCCACCATGCCGTAGAGCGCCCCGGTGGGCTGGCCTTCGGGCCCGCGCAGATCGGGCATGGCGTGGAAGGCGCGGTAGAGATAGCTGGAACCATCCACCAGCAGCAGGGTGGGGGCGGAGTCGGAATGCACGTCGGAATTCATCCGCGCATTATCAATGCCGCCGTAAAATCAGCCCATGAACATGTTTCGCCACGCCCTTACCGTCTCCGCCCTTGGCCTGTTCACGCTGCTCGCCAGCGTGTATCCGGTACCAGGCGCCCTTGCGCAGTCCATGCCTGCGGCGCCGCTGACAGATACCCAGCCCAAGCCCAAATTCCCTGAACCTCGGGTGCGCGAAAACGTCACTCAGGATCGTGCGGTGCGCATTCAGGAGCAGCAGGTGCGCGGCGCCACCACCTCGATTCAGGTGCAGCCTTTGCACGGCGGCGCGGCCTACAACGTGGTGCCGCCCTCAATCTCTTCCAGCACCGACCCGGCCCATCTGGAAGGGCAGGCGCAGTGGAAGGTGTTCACTTTCAAATAAACCGACGAGCTGACCGCTCAACCTGCTCGCTCAACCTGCTTTTCCAGCCTGCCTTTTCTTTCCCCATCCCGTTCATGGCCGTTTTCACACCGCTCGACGCAGCAGAGGTCGACTCCTGGCTGGACCGCTTCGATCTGGGCACACGCACCGACCTGCAAGGCATCGCCAGCGGGATCGAAAACACCAACTATTTCCTGAGCACCACACAGGGCCGGTTCGTGCTCACCCTGTTCGAGCGCCTGCAGGCCGAGCAGTTGCCGTTCTACCTCGGGCTGATGCACCATCTGGCCGCGCATGGCATTCCCGTACCCGACCCCATGCCCGACCGGCAGGGCCAGACCTTGCACACCCTCAAAGGCAAACCCGCCGCGCTGGTCACGCGCCTGCAAGGCCGCAGCCAGCTGCAGCCCGAGCCGGTGCACTGCGCGCAAGTGGGGCACTGGCTGGCACGCATGCATCTGGCCGCACGCGACTACGCGGGCACGCAACCCAATCTGCGCGGGCTCGCCTGGCAAACCCGCACCATCCCCGACATCCTGCCCTATCTCACCGCCGATCAACGCACCCTCATCAGCACTGAGCTTGCGCACCAGACTGAGGTCGCCGCATCGCCCGCTTATGCCGCGCTGCCGCGCAGCGCGGTTCACGCCGATCTGTTTCGCGACAACGTGCTGTTCGAGGGGGATACGCTCTCCGGCGTGTTCGACTTTTACTTCGCCGGGGTCGATACCTGGTTGTTCGATCTGGCCGTGGCGCTCAACGACTGGTGCATTCACCTGCAGACAGGCGAGTTTGACGCGGTCCGCTTTGACGCCTTGCTGAACGCCTACCTCGCCGTACGCTCCATGAGCGATGCCGAACACCGCTTGCTGCCCGACGCCCTGCGCGCGGCCGCGCTGCGTTTTTGGACCTCGCGTCTGGCCGACTATCACCTGCCGCGCGACGCCCACTTGCTCACCCCGCACGACCCCATCCACTTCGAGCGCGTGCTGCGTCAGCGCATCGCGTCAGCCTGAGCCCGGGCCTGCCGATACCATGTCGGCTCCCTTCTTGGGCTCTCTTCTTCGGCTCTTCACCTTTCATCGTCTTTCGCCATGCAACTGCGTACCGTCTCTGCCCGCGAGGGCCTGCTCTGGGTGCAAAGCGGCTTTCGCCGTCTGGCGCTGCAGCCCTGGGCGGCGCTGTTGATGATCGTGGCCTATATCGTCGTCACCGGATTCGTCTCGGCGCTGCCCATCATCGGCCTGGTGTTTCCGCTGTTCGTGGTGCAGTTCGGCACCCTGGGCTTCATGCAAGCCAGCCGCCAGGTCGCGCAAAAACAGCCGCTTTGGCCCACGGTGCTGCTCACCGGTTTTCGCAGCGGCCCGCAGGCGCTGCGCAGCATGGTGATGCTGGGCGTGCTCTACACCCTCGCCGTCATTCTGGTGCTCGGAGTCGGCAGCCTGTTCGACGGCGGCGCCATGCTGCGCCTGCTGCTGCTCGGTGACAAACCGCCGGCCAGCGCCATCGCCGACGGCAGCCTGCGCCTGGGCGCCATAGCCGCCACTCTGGCGTATATCCCCGTCTCGCTCGCCTTCTGGCTCGCCCCGCCGCTGGTGGCCTGGCACGCCATGCCGCCGATCAAGGCGCTGTTTTTCAGCTTCGTACTGTGCGTGCGCAACATCAAGGCGTTTGCGCTCTATGCGGTGCAATGGTTGCTGCTCTTTCTCAGCCTGCCCACGCTCATCATGCTCGTCGCCAGCCTGCTTGGCGCCAGTGAAACCCTGGCCGCCATGCTCAGCATGCCCGTGGCAATCGCCATTTTTCTGGCCTACATCTTGTCGTTCTATTCCAGCTATGAATCGCTGGTCGGCGAAACCCAGGCCAGCACTCTTGCGCAGTAATGTCGGTGACAACCGCACACCTGACTACAGGGCGTTTTGCCCTATTTTGCCTCTCATGCGCTCACGCACGAGGACGCCCGCTGTAGGTATCCAAACCCGGTGCGGCGCAACCTTACCTTGGTCGATCAACCCTAAGTTCTCTGCAAAGCGGCTGAATCGAATAGGGTGAGGAATCGCCCCCCCGCTCTTTCGCCCCACCGGCCCAAGCTTTCTGCCCCCGGTGGGGATCAATTGGCCCCGCCGAGAGAACATCCGGGTTCAGCGCTCTGCTTGGTTCTGGGCGGCCAGTTCCAGCAGCAGCCGCACCCGCAGCTTCACCGCATTGAGGCCATCATCGGCGCCGCCGCGTACCGGGCCGACGCGTGACGCCACCCTCACCCGCACGCCCTGCTGTTCGGCCCAGCGCAGCGCGGCTTCGAGTTCGCGGTGCACCGTGCCGCCCCCGGTGCCGGCCACGACCAGTCCGCCCAATCGGGGCTGAAGCGCCGTGCTCGAAATCAGGCAGCACACCAGTGCACTATCGCTGCCCGCCGCATTGGTAAGCAACTCCACCCGCGGCCACTCGCTCGCAGCAGGTAGGGGAAACGGCGCCCCTGCCTCCGGCACGGGTTGTCGCCAAAGCCGCAAGGCCTCACCGTCAACCTCACCCAGCGGGCCGCGCTCGCCGGATGAAAACGCTTCCACCGCGTGCGTATTCGCCTTGGTCACGTCGCGAGCGGCATGCACCACGCCGTGCAACACACAGACCACGCCCAGCCCCCGCGCTGCCGGATGCACGGCCACCCGCACGGCATCGAGCAGGTTCTGCGGGCCGTCGGCGTTCAGCGCGGTGGCTGGACGCATGGCAGCAGTCAGGATCACCGGCTTGTCGGTATCCAGCACCAAACGCAGGAAGTAGGCGGTTTCTTCCAGCGTGTCGGTGCCGTGGGTGATGACGCAGGCCTGAATTTGCGGCTGCGCCAGCCAGTAGGCCACGCGTTCGGCCAACTGCGTCCAGACCGCGAAGGTCATGTCCTTACTGTCGAGGTTGGCCACCTGCTCGGTGTGGATTTGCGCCAGGCGACCGAGTGCCGGCACGCTTTGTAGCAGCGCGTCGACCCCCAAAACCCCGGCGGTATAACCCGGCAGACTGGGGTCGCCCGTCGCGGCGCCCGCGATCGTGCCCCCTGTTCCCAACACCACAATCTGCGGCAAGGCCGCGCGAGAAAAAGAATCGGTCATGTGTGAATCTCTTTGCAGAAAGACTGTTTTGATTTACAGTGCTGTGAAAATCATCAAGCTGGAAGCCTGATCAGGGCGTCTTCATGGCCAAAAGATGACATGGCTCGCATGGCGAACTCGTCCATCAGCCTTGCCCATCGGTCTCGCCCATCAAACTGACTTATTGTGCAACTGCCGGAGCCCACGCATGCGCCGTCTCATCTCGAAACTCACCCCTCGTCAGCAGGAAATTCTCGATCTCATCACCGCCTCCGTGCGCGAACTGGGCTACCCGCCCACCCGGGCCGAAATCGCCGCAAAGCTGGGATTCCGCTCGGCCAATGCGGCAGAAGATCATTTGCAGGCGCTCGCCCGTAAGGGCGTGATCGAGCTGACGCCCGGAGCGTCGCGCGGCATTCGCATCACCGAATCGCAGCGCGCCTCGCCGTCGACGACAACGTCCGGGAAAACCTCCGGCGCCATGGGGGGGCGTGCGAGTGGCTTGCGCGCGGATCTCTCCCATGGGCTGCAGCTCGCGCTGCCTGGCGCCGAGCAGCTCTGCCTGCCGCTGGTCGGTCGCGTCGCTGCGGGGCATCCCATCCTCGCGCAAGAGCATATCGAGCAGACGCTCAACGTCGATCCCGGCGCCTTCTCGGTGCGCCCTGACTATCTGCTCAAGGTTCGCGGCATGAGCATGCGCGATGCCGGCATTCTCGACGGCGACATGCTGGCCGTCAAAAGCAGCCAGACGGCGCAAAGCGGACAGATCGTGGTGGCCCGCATCGGCGATGAGGTCACGGTCAAGCGCCTGCGCCTGCAGGCCGATCACATCGAGCTTCTACCGGCCAACCCCGAGTTCGCCCCCATCCGCGTCGATGCCAGCCAGCCCTTCGCCATTGAGGGACTCGCCGTCGGCCTGCTGCGCGGCTCGCTGCAATGAAGTTCACAGCGCGCACAACCAGCAGGTAAGCGTTTGCGTCAGTGCGCCGCTTCAGACCGCCGACACCTGCCGACGTGATTTCCACCAACCCCACACCGCGGGTAGCAGCGACAGCACGATGATGGCAATGGTCATGACACCCAAATTGTGTTTGATCCACGGAATGTTGCCGAACAGATAACCCGCCATGACCAGCAGCCCCGTCCAGAGTGTGGCGCCAAGCATGTTGTAGGCCAGAAACTTGCCATACGACATCTCGGCCACGCCCGCCACAAACGGGGCGAAGGTCCGAATGAAGGGCATGAACCGTGCTGCCACGATGGTGATGCCGCCATATTTTTCGTAAAAGGCGTGCGCCTTTTCAAAGGCGCGGCGGTTGAACCAGCGTGAGTCCGGCCACGAAAAAACCTTATGGCCGATGGCCTTGCCGATCTGGTAATTGAGGCTGTCGCCCAGCACGGCGCCTAGCCAGAGCACGGCGATCACCCCCGGCAGGCTGAGCGCCCCGGTGGCCGCAAACGCGCCCACCACGAACAACATCGAGTCGCCCGGCAGAAACGGCATGATCACCAGCCCGGTTTCGACGAACACAATGCCGAAGAGCAGCCCGTACACCCAGGGGCCATACGCCGCGATGAACTGCGCCAGATGCACGTCGAAGTGCAGAATGAGGTCGATAAGAGCGTGGGGATCCATGCGGTTTGGGCTGAAAGCCGGAAGAGAGCCTATGAAAGGCCGAAGACGCAGATGCTGCGCCAGAAAACTGAGCCGGGGCTGAGCGCCACCGAGCGCTATGGGCCTACGCACAGCCTGAAAAGTATACTGAGCTGACTTGTCGTTTCTCCTCTCGTTGATCCGTCTCCAAGCCCCTCAACGAGGGGACGGCCGCCGCCACGCTGCGGCCTCGCCACCCTTTCCGTATCCCTGCCTTGCTGCAACCCCAACGCCCGATTCGTCCGCTGCCGGACGTGCTCATCAGCCAGATTGCCGCCGGCGAAGTTATCGAACGCCCGGCTTCGGCCCTGCGCGAACTGCTCGACAACGCCATCGATTCGGGCGCCAGCGCTCTCACCGTGCGCCTCGAACAAGGCGGGCTGGGCAGCGTGCAGGTCGAAGATGATGGTTGCGGCATTCCGGCCGAAGAGTTGCCCCTGGCACTGCTGCGCCACGCCACCAGCAAAATCGCCGATCTCGACGAATTGCACCACGCCGCGCATCTCGGCTTCCGCGGCGAGGCGCTCGCGGCCATGGCTGCCGTGGCCGAAATCGAGATCATCAGCCGCCGCGCCGGGGCCGATGGGGCGCGCATTCACGCCAGCGCAGGTCAGGTCGCCGCGGTGCAACCCACAGCGGCGCAACAGGGCACCCGCGTGACCTTGCGTCAGTTGTTTTTCAACCTGCCGGCGCGCCGCAAATTTCTCAAATCGCCGCAGACGGAATACGCCTGGTGCGCCGACGTGTTCAAGCGCACCGCCATCGCCCATCCCCAGATCGCCCTGCGGCTTTGGCATGACGGGCAACTCAAGCTGCAATTCGAGCGCGACCCTTCGCCGCACGGGCTCGATCGTCTCGCCGCCGTGCTGGGAGAGGCCTTCAGCGCGCACGCCCTGCCCGTCTCCGCCCAGATCGGTCCGCTTGCCGTACGCGGGCTGATCTGCAAACCCACCGCGGCGCGCGCCCGTGCCGATGTGCAGCACATCATTGTCAACAACCGCTGGGTGCGCGACCGCACCGTGGCCCACGGCGTGCGCGCCGCATACGCCGACGTGCTGCACGGCGCCTTGCAGCCGCAGTACGCCCTGCTGCTCGATCTGCCGTCTGAGCTGGTCGATGTGAATGTGCACCCGGCCAAGTCGGAAGTCCGGTTCCGCGACAGCTCCGCCGTGCATCAGGCCGTGCGTCATGCCGTCGAGCAGGTGCTGGCCCGGGCGGGCGGTGAGGCGTCTTCCTCGCATCCCTCCGCACCGCCCGCCGCGTGGGAACAGCCGCCTTCCGCTCTGCCCACGACTGCCGCGCTTGCCTTCGGCGTGGCGAGGCCGAGCCCTAGCCCGATCCCCTGGGACGCGCTCTCGCGCGCTTATGCCCCCTTGGCAACGGCGGACGCTGCGCCCTTGCAGGCACAGGACAGCGCCGCGCCGCGCCCCTATGCGCAAGCCACCGACCTAGCCGCCGCGCAGCCTGACGACTTTCCCCTCGGCTTCGCCCTGGCGCAGCTTCTGGGCATTTACATACTGGCGCAGAACCGCCACGGACTGGTGATCGTGGACATGCACGCCGCGCACGAGCGCATCGTGTACGAACGGCTAAAAGCTGCGGAACAGGCCGATGCGCCGGTGGCGGTGCAACCCTTGCTGATCCCGGCCGCGTTCGCCGCGAGCGATGCCGAAATGGGCGCGGCGGAAGATCATGCCGATGCCCTACGGTCGCTCGGCGTCGAGCTCGACCGGGCCGGCCCCAGCAGCCTGGTGGTGCGCGCCACGCCCACGCTGCTGGCGCACGCCGACCCCATTCGCCTGGCTCGCGGTTTGCTGGCCGATCTCATTTCGCAAGGCACCAGCAGCCGCCTTCAGGAGCGGCGCAACGCCCTGCTCTCTAGCATGGCCTGCCACGGCGCGGTGCGCGCCAACCGACAGCTCACGCTCGCAGAAATGAACGGCCTGCTGCGCGATATGGAGCGCACCGAACGCGCCGACCAGTGCAACCACGGCCGCCCCACCTGGCGGCAGATCGGCCTGGCCGACCTCGACGCCCTGTTCCTGCGCGGGCGCTAAAGCCGTGACTCAACAAACCCCACAGCCTGTTCTCTGCCTCGTCGGCCCGACTGCCAGCGGCAAAACCGCCGCGGCTTTGCAACTCGTCCAGCAGGCCCGACAGCGCGGCAAAACCGTGGAACTCATCAGCATGGACTCGGCGCTGGTCTATCGCGGCATGGATATCGGCACCGCCAAGCCCGGCGCTGACGAGCGCGCCCAGGCCGTGCACCACCTGCTCGACATCCTCGACCCGTCGCAAAGCTATAGCGCGGCGCAATTCGCTGCGGACGCGCGCCGGCTTATCCAAGAAATTCGCCAGCGCGGCGCCCAGCCCCTGATCGTCGGCGGCACCCTGCTCTACCTCAAGGCGCTGCAGTCCGGCCTGTCCGAACTGCCGCAGGCCGATCCTGCCGTGCGCGCCGAACTCGACGCCGAGGCCGCCCGGCTCGGCTGGCCCGCGCTGCACGCCCGGCTGGCCGAAGTCGATCCGGTCACCGCGGCCCGCCTTGCTCCGGGCGACGCCCAGCGCATCCAGCGCGCGCTGGAAGTGTGGCAACTCAGCGGTCGGCCTCTCTCGGCGCATCTGGCTGCCGGGCGCGCGGATGACGACCCCTTGCCCCTGCGCATCCTCTCGCTGGAACCTTCTGATCGCAGCGTGCTGCACGCGCGCATCGCCCAACGATTCGAGCAGATGCTGGCCGCCGGTTTTCTCGACGAAATGCGCGTCCTTCGCCAACGCGGCGACCTCAGCCCCGCGCTGCCCTCGATCCGCGCCGTGGGCTACCGCCAGGCCTGGCATTACCTGGACGGCGACATCAGCGCCGAGCAGTTCCGCGAGCAGGCCATCGCCGCCACCCGCCAGCTCGCCAAACGCCAGCTCACCTGGCTGCGCTCCATGCCCCAGCGGCAGATTTACGACTGTCTCGAACCGCTGAGAATTCAAGTTTTCTGAGGGCGCGCCGTTAAGTGGAATGTAAATTCCACTCCTGGCTGCCCTCCGTGCCCCCGTTCCAAAGCCCTCCTCCACCCGTTCAAGATCTGTCTTCGGACGATACGCCCTGGGCCGCACATCCGCTCTCCGGCTTCGGTCTGGTGTTCCAGCTCAGCCAGCGCGCCGGGCAGTTGCAGTTCACCCAGGCCAGTGAATCGGCGCAAATGGTCTGCGGCCTGAGCGCGCAGGCGCTGCTGCGTTCGAGCACGGCCTTTGTCGGGCGAATTCATGCCGCCGATCAGGCCGATTTCCACGCCTCGGTGCAAGCCAGCGCGCTGCACGGCGAACCGTGGAACTGGGAGGGCCGCATCCTCACCGAGGGCGAGATCAAGTGGATCAACATCCGCGCCGCAGTGAAGCGGCTCGATGCCACCCAAGTGCAGTGGAACGGCATCATGATCAACATCAGCCATGCCCGCCGCCGCGAGTCCGATCTGCGCGACATGGCCGCGCACATGGAGCGCGCACGCGAGCAGGAACGTGCCCGCCTCGCCCGCGACATGCACGACGAACTCGGCCAGTTGCTCACCGCGTTGAAAATGGACATCAGCCTGCTGCGCCGGCGCCTCGGGCCCGACGACGCGCAGCTCAACAGCATGACCCAGCTGGTGGATGCCGCCACCGCCGCTGGCCGTCGCGTCGCAGCCCAGCTCCGGCCCGCCGTGCTCGATCTCGGGCTGAGCGACGGGCTGCTCTGGCTGGCCGAGGAGTTCAGCCAGCGCTACGGCATTCCCGTTTCGCACCAGATCGAGGGCGCCGGTGAGCTGGACGACCTCACCGCCATCCAGATCTTCCGCATCGCGCAGGAAGCCTTCACCAATATCGCCCGCCACGCGCAGGCCAAATCCGTTCGACTCACCCTGGCCCGCACACCCGGGCTGATCGCGCTCGACATCGTCGATGACGGGCTGGGCTTCACCCCGGCCACGCAGACCAGCGAAAAATCCTTTGGTTTGCGCGGCATGCGCGAGCGCGCGCATTTGCTCGGCGGCACGCTCGATTGCGCCAGCGTGCCCAACCACGGCACCACCCTGCGCGTGCGCGTGCCCTGCACCGAACGTGGCACACCTGCCGACGCGCCGACTTCCGGCAAACCGATCTCCGCCTGAAGCGAAGCCGCAAATGGACGCCGCCCGCGTGCTCATTGTTGACGACCACGCCCTTGTGGGCGCCGGGCTCGTTCGCATGCTCGAAGCCGAGGGGCTGCAGCCGCACTGGTGCGGCGACACCGCCGCAGCGCTCGACGCCCTGCGCGATGCCGCCTGGCAGGTGGTGCTGCTCGACGTGTCTCTGCCCGGCGGCGACGGCCTCGATCTGCTCAAACGCATCAAGGCCACGCACCCCCGCTTGCCCGTGCTCATGCTCAGCATGCATGCCGAGCATTTGTTCGCCCTGCGTGCCCTGCGCGGCGGCGCGGCCGGCTATCTCACCAAAGACAGCGCGCCAGGTGTGCTGCTCGACGCCATCCGCGCGGCCACCCAGGGCAAGCGCTACCTCACCGCCACCGTCGCCGAGCAGTTGGCGCATCACTTTCAAGAGGGCGCCGCCGCCGACGCCCCCGCGCATCAAACCCTGAGCGACCGCGAACTGCAGGTGCTGCTGCGCATCGGTGCCGGGCGCACCGTGGGCGAAGTGGCGCGGGAACTGCACTTGAGCGTCAAAACCGTCAGCACTCACAAAACCCGCCTGATGCAAAAGATGCACCTCGAGCGCGACGCCGATCTGGTGCGCTACGTCCTCGACCATGAATTGGCATGAACAGATCCACGCGGGTCAGAAATTTCCTACAAATCAACGCGCCCTTGTCTCAGTCTTCAAACCGCTGGCGGCTGATGTTCGCCGCGCGACCGCAGGCCAACAATGTCCCCATACATCCTGAATTCTCTGAAAGCTGAGTCATGCAACTGATGGTGGTCGACGATTCTGCAATGGTGCGCGAGCGCCTGGCCGGCCTGCTGTGCGGCATTGACGGGGTGCAAGCCGTGCTGCAGGCCGATTGCGGGCAGCAGGCGATGGAGCTGTTGCAGCAAGACACCGCAGGCGCGGTGCGCTTCATCGTGCTCGATATCGAAATGCCGGGTGAGAGCGGGCTGCAAGTTTTGCAGCGCATCAAGTCCAGCCGGAGTGATATCTGCGTGGCGATGTTCACCCAGCACGCCAACTCGCAGCACCGCGCCCGCAGCCTCGATGGAGGCGCCGATTATTTCTTCGACAAGAGTTCCGACATCGATCGGCTCGAAACCCTGGTGCGCCAACTGGCCGCGCAGCCCCATTGAACTTCCCTGCAACCCAACCTCCCGGCAACACTACCTCCCATAACCCGCGTTGACTCCGCCATGACCCAAGACGCCACGACCTCCCCTCCCGCCCTGCAGCACAGCGATGCTGCGCAGCAGATCGACGCCCTCTGCGCTCAGGCCTTACCCGTGCTCGGCCAACAGATCGACGCCGGACGCGCACAGATGGAGACCGCCATTCTGGCCTTGAGCCAGCGCTTCTCCAGCCTGCACAACCGCCTGGAAAACGCTGTGAAGGCGTCGCAGCATGCCGCCGCCGGCATGGATGGCGGCGAAGGCGTGGTGGCGGTATTCCGCCGCAGCGAAGGCGAACTCGGCGCCGTGCTCGAGCAGTTGCGCACCGCGCTGGACAAGCGCGCCGCCATGGTCAGCGAAGTGTTGGGCATGTCGCGCTACACCGAGGCGCTGGAGAAGATGGCGACTGAAGTGGCGGCGCTGGCGGCCAAGACCAATCTGCTCGCGCTCAATGCGGCCATCGAAGCCGCGCGGGCTGGCGAAAACGGCCGCGGCTTCGCGGTGGTGGCCGACGAAGTGCGCAAGCTCTCGGCGCAATCGCGCGATACCGGGCGCAAGATGGGCGAGCAGGTGAAAATCATCACCGGCGCCATCCAGACGCTCACCCGCTCGGCCGGGCAATCGCAAATCGAGGAGCAGCAGTTCCTCACCCAATCCGAATCGTCCATCGATCAGGTGCTCGCCCGCCTGCGCGATGTGGCTACGGGGCTGTCCGATTCGTCCGACCTGCTGCAACGCGAAAGCAGCGGTATCCGCGAAGAGATCGGCGATGTGCTGGTGTCGCTGCAGTTCCAGGATCGGGTCAGCCAGATTCTCACCCACAGCCGCGACAGCCTCGACGCCCTGGTGGTCGAACTACAGAGCTATCAGTCGCGCCGCGCCAGCAACCCTGAAGCCGCGCTCGACGCCTCCGCCTTCATGCAGCGCATCGCGGGCGGCTACACCACGCAGGAGCAGCGCCTCAACCACGACGGACAGTCCACGATGGACGCGCAAGACGGCGGCGACATCACCTTTTTCTGACTCCAGCAAACCCTTATTTCGATCCCCTCTTTCAAAAGCACATTGCCATGGCCAAAACCATTCTCATCGTCGACGACTCCGCCTCACTGCGTCAGGTGGTCAACATCGCCCTTGCCAGCGCGGGCTACGAAGTCATTGAAGCCGTTGACGGCGTGGACGCGCTGACCAAGCTCGACGGCCGCAAGATCCACCTCATCATCAGCGACGTGAACATGCCCAATATGGACGGCATCACCCTGGTGAAAGAGATCAAGCAGAAGGCCGACTACAAGTTCACGCCCATCATCATGCTCACCACCGAAAGCCAGGACGACATGAAGGCGCAAGGCCAGGCCGCAGGCGCCCGCGCCTGGGTGGTCAAACCCTTCCAGCCGGCGCAGATGCTGGCTGCGGTCTCCAAACTCATCGCACCCTGAACCCCGCCAGAGGAGACGCTGTGGACATCATCCCCCATCAAGCCGGCCCGGCTTGCAGCGTGACGCTGCAAGGCGCGCTCGACATCTATGCCGCCGCCGAGGTGCGCACCCGGCTGGCCGAGCTGATCGCCCAGCATCCCCTGGTCGAACTGCAGTTGACCGCGGTCGACGAGATCGATGCCTCCGGCGTACAGATTCTGCTGGCCGCCAAACAGCAGGCCAGCAATCTGGAGCACAGCCTCAAACTCAGCGGGCACAGCCCCGCCGTCATCGACGCCCTCGAACTCTGCGGCCTGCTCGCCTACTTCGGCGACCCGGTAGTCGAGTTCGGCCACACCACAGCCCCCAAGGAGCACGCATGAGCTTCGAACAACAAATGCAGCAGGCCATGCGCTCCTTCATCGTCGAAGCGCAAGAGCTGCTCGAAGGCATGGAACGCGGGCTGATGGAACTCGAACCCCAAGGCGGCGCTGATGACGCTATTGATGACGCCCTGGATGGCGAGCACATCAACGCCCTGTTCCGCGCGGCCCACACCATCAAAGGCTCGGCCGGGCTGTTCGGCCTCGACGGCATCGTGCGTTTCACTCACCATCTGGAAAGCGTGCTCGACCAGATTCGCGCAGGCAAACTCGCCGTCAGCAGCGAACTCGTCGCGCTGTTGCTGCAAGGGCGCGATCACCTCGCGCAACTGATCGACCAGATCGACAGCCAAGGTGCCTGCATCGCCGACACCCCGGAAGAACAGGCGCTGGTCACCCGGCTGCAGGCCGCTCAGCAGCCCGCAGGCGGTGCGCTGGTCGTGGCCCAGCAAAGCCCCATCGCACCGAGCGCCCCCTCGGCGGAAGCCGCCCCCGTCACCGTGCTCGCGCACGGATCGGCGCTGACGCCATCGTGGCATCTGTCGCTGCGCTTCGGCGCCGACAGTCTGCGCAACGGCATGGACCCGCTGGCCTTCATCCGCTATCTGCGCGGGCTGGGCGAAATCGTCGGTCTCGTCACCCTGACCGACGCCCTGCCCCCGCTCGACGCGATGGACGCCGAGACCAGCTATCTCGGTTTCGAGATCAACTTCAAGAGCGAGGCCAGCAAGGAAGAAATCGCCGCCGTGTTCGAGTTCGTGCAGGAAGACAGCACCATCCGCATCCTGCCCGCGCACAGCCGCATTGCCGACTATGTGCAACTCATTCGCAGCCTGCCCGAAGACGACCTGCGGCTGGGCGACATTCTGGTGCAGATCGGCACGCTGACGCAGAAAGAATTGAGCGACGCGCTCAACGCGCAACACGACGCGCAGGCCACCGGCGCACCGGCCGCCCCCTTGGGCGAGATTCTGGTGCGCGAAGGCGCCACGCACCAGCCCATTGTGCAGGCCGCGCTCGACAAACAGAAGCAGATCAAAGACAAACGCAGCCGTGACAACCAGATGCTGCGCGTGGCCGCCGACAAGCTCGACGCCCTCATCAACCTCGTGGGCGAACTGGTGATTGCCAGCGCCGGCAATGCGCTGCACGCGCAGAACGCCAGCCAGATCGAAGCCGCCGCGCAGATCACCCGGCTGGTCGAAGACATCCGCGAGCGGGCGCTCAAGCTGCGCATGGTCGAGATCGGCGAAACCTTCGCGCGCTTTCAGCGCGTGGTGCGCGACGTGTCGCGTGAGCTGGGCAAAGACATCGCCCTGGTCATCGAAGGCGCCGACACCGAGATGGATAAAACCCTGGTCGAGCGCATCGCCGATCCGCTGATGCACCTGGTGCGCAACTCGATCGATCACGGCATCGAGTCCCCCGAAGTGCGCACCGCCCGCGGCAAACCCGCCCAAGGCACCCTCAAACTCGCCGCCCGTCACGACTCGGGCAGCATTCTCATCACGGTTTCAGACGACGGCGGCGGGCTGAACCGCGAGCGCATTCTTGCCAAAGCCGTCGAGCGCGGTCTGATTTCGACTGAGGCCGCCGCCGCCCTGCCCGACGCCGAGGTGTGGGCGCTGATTTTCGAGCCCGGCTTCTCCACCGCCGACGCCGTCACCGACCTGTCCGGCCGTGGCGTGGGCATGGACGTGGTCAAACGCAATATCGAAGCCATTCGCGGCAGCATCGACATCCAGAGCAGCGCCGGCGTGGGCACGCAGATGCACCTGCGCCTGCCCTTGACGCTCGCCATCATCGACGGCTTTCTGGTGCAAGCCGCCGGGCGCACCTTCGTGCTGCCGCTCGACGCGGTGATCGAGTGCATGGAGTTTGCGCCCACCCAGCCGCAGCAGGGCTATATCAACCTGCGCGGCGAAGTGTTGCCCCTATTGCATCTGCGCGAACAGCTCGGTTTGGCGGACTCTGCCGCTGACTCGCCGAACACCCGCAGCAATGTGGTGGTCGCGCAAATCGGCGGGCAGCGCGCTGGCATCGTCGTCGATGCCCTGCTTGGCGAATATCAGACCGTCATCAAACCGCTGGGCGCGCTGTTCGCCCACCTGCAAGGCATCAGCGGCTCGACCATTCTGGGCAACGGCGAAGTGGCGCTCATCCTCGACGCCGCCCCCCTGATCAGCCGCGCCAGCCGAAGCGCGCAGGGGCGCCAGGCCCCGGCACTGAGCAACTGAACCCCTTCAACGTCCGCACAAAGTGAGCCTTCCATGTTCAACAACCTTCGCATCGGCACACGCCTCAGCCTCGCCTTCGGCCTGCTGATCGTTCTTCTGCTTGTCAACGCGGCGTTCGGGCTGTACGAAGCCTCTCGCATTCAGAGCCACATGCAGCTCGTGGTGCAAAACCGTCTCGCCAAGGAGCGAGCCGTCACCATCATTGCCAACAGCAGCCAGAACACCACACGCATCATGCTGCGCAGCCTGCTGTCGCAGCAGTTCAGTGATGCCGATCGTGCCCTTATCGCTGAACAACGTGTGAATACGGACGCCGCTTTCAAGACTTTGGAGTCTCTGCAACCCACCCCGCAACTGCAGACCCGGCTCGACAACCTGCGCGCCATCATCGCCAAAGGACGTTCGGCGCAACAGACCGCGATTCCTGAAATGCAGCGAAGCAACTTCGGCACCGCTGCGGCCGATTACCTCAAATCCGGCTTGATCGTGTCACGCGAGGTTCGCCAGGAAACCGCGGCCATTGAGACGTTGTTGCGGGGTCAGACCGATACGCTCTATGCCCAGAGCGAGTCCGATTTCGTGGCTGCCCGCAATGCCAGCATCGGCCTGGCTGTGCTCGCCCTGCTGCTGGCTATCGCCGCTGCCTGGCTCATCACCCGTTCCATCACCCGTCCTCTAGCCGAAGCCGTTTCTGTGACCCAGCGTGTCGCCGAAGGCGATCTGTCGGTGCGGGTGGCTTCCACCTCGAAGGATGAAACCGGGCAGTTGCTCACAGCTTTGGGGGACATGGTCGGGCGGCTGACTTCGGTCATCGGCTCGGTGCGGTCGTCGGCCGAGCAGTTGCTCTCGGCGTCCACCCAGGTGTCGGCCACTTCGCAAAGTCTGTCGCAGTCGTCTTCGGAGCAGGCGGCTTCGGTGGAGGAAACCTCGGCCACGCTGGAGCAGGCGACCGCTTCGATTCGCCAGAATGCGGATAACGCCCGTCTGACGGATTCGATGGCGCAGCAGGCGGCAGGCCAAGCGCGTGAAGGGGGTGCGGCGGTGCAGGGCACGGTCTCGGCGATGCAAGCCATAGCGGAGCGCATCTCGATCATCGATGACATTGCGTATCAGACCAATATGCTGGCTTTGAATGCGGCGATTGAAGCGGCCCGGGCTGGGGAGCATGGCAAGGGCTTTGCGGTGGTGGCCGCGGAGGTGCGCAAGCTGGCGGAGCGCTCTCAGGTGGCGGCCAAGGAGATTGGCGATCTGGCGACTTCGACGGTGAAGCAGGCGGATGCGGCGGGTAGCTTGATTGCGCAGATGGCACCCAATATCTCGAAGACTTCGGATCTGGTGCAGGAGATCACAGCAGCGTCGGAAGAACAGGCCACCGGCATGCAGCAGATCAATCAGGCGGTGGCGCAGCTCTCCGCCGTCACCCAGCAGAACGCCTCGGCTTCGGAACAACTCGCGGCCACTGCCGAAGAGATGAATGCGCACGCGCAGGCTTTGCAGGAAAGCATGCTGCAGTTCAGATTGGCTTGAGCCGTCGGCTTTTCTAACAGTTCAAGCCAGGCGCCGGGCGCGCTCGGTCGGGCTGACGATGTCGGTCAGGCGAATGCCGAACTTGTCATTCACCAGCACGACTTCGCCGCGCGCGATGAGAAAGCCGTTGACCAGCACATCCATCGGTTCGCCTGCGAGCCGGTCGAGATCGACCACTGAACCTTGCGCCAGTTGCAGCAGTTCGCGAATCTGGATTTTGGTGCGGCCCAGTTCCACCGACAGCGTGACGGGGATGTCCATCACCAGATCGAGCTGGTTGTTGGGCGCGCCGCCGCCCTGATCGGCACGAAGTTCGGCGAAGGGGGCGGGTTGCACCTTGGGCGGCTCTGCCGCAGCGGCTGCAGGCTCGGCGGATACGCCCTGCTCCGCCATGGCTTCGCCCCAGGCTGCCAGATCGTCGGCGGCTGCGGTGTCGGTGGAGGTGTCTTCTGCCATGGAATGTCCTGCGGAATAAGGGATCGGAATCAGTGCGCGCCGTGCGCCAGGAGTTGCGCCTTCTCGGGCACCTCCGGGAAAAGCTGCTGGCGAATCTTGAGCGCCATCTTGTCTTCGTGCCGGCCATACTCGCCCAGCAGCACGGGAATGCCGTCCACGCGGGCAATCACGGTTTCGGGCATGTCCACCGGCAGGACATCGCCGACCCGCAGATTCAGCAGTTCGCGCACCAGAATTTGCCGTTGCAGCAGTTCGACGCGCATTTCCACTTCGGCCTCGCGCATTTCAGTCTGCAAGGCCTTGACCCAGCGGTGGTCGACCTCGCTGCGGTCTGTGGTCATGCCGGTGGTGAGCTGGTCGCGGATGGGTTCGACCATGCTGTACGGGATGCACACGTGCAGGCTACCGCCGCCGCCCTCGATCTCGACATCGAAGGTGGAGACGATGACCACCTCGGTCGGGGTGGCGATGTTGACGAACTGCGGGTTGACTTCGGAGCGCGTGAGCTCGGGCTCCAGCGGCAGCACGGGCGCCCAGGCGGTTTTGTATTCCTTGAACACCATGTCGAGCATGCGCTTGATGATGCGCTGCTCCAGCGGGGTAAAGTCGCGGCCCTCGATGCGGGCGTGAAAGCGGCCATCTCCCCCGAAAAAGTTGTCGATCACGCTGAAAATCAGCCGCGGGTCGAAGATGAACAACGCGGTTCCGCGCAAAGGTTTCATCTGCACCAGATTGAGATTGCTGGGCACGACCAGGCCGCGAATGAACTCGTTGTACTTGGTCAGCTTCACCGACGACACCGAGATTTCAGAGGCGCGCCGCAGAAAGTTGAACAGACTCACCCGCCACAGCCGGGCGAAGCGCTCGTTGATGACTTCCAGCGTGGGCATGCGCCCGCGCACGATGCGGTCCTGGCTGGCCAGGTCGTAAGGACGCACGCCCCCTTCATCCGCCGCCTCCGGTTCGGCCACCGGCTCTTCGCCTGAAATGCCGCCGAACAGCGCGTCGACTTCGTCTTGGGAGAGGACGTCTTGAACCATGTCAGTTCCGCACAGACGTTATAAGGAAGAGGGCACTGCCCTCGCGGAGCAGCGAGCAAATCGAGCGTCGGGGCTGTTTCATTTCACTGCACCACGAAAGCGGTAAAAAACACGCCGTCGATCGGCGCCCCGTCATGTCCATGCGCAGCGGCAGCCGCGCCGCCCCCGCCGCCATGTTCCCCACCTGCAGCGGCCACCGCAGGCGCGCCTTCGAGCACCTTGTTCACCGAATGCAGGATGTCTTCGCGCAGATGATCGCGCCCTTCCACCGAATCGACCTTGTCGATCGACTGGGCCGCGAGGATGCGCAGAATGTTGTTGCGGAGTTCGGGCGTCATGAGCTTGACCTTGCCTTCAACCAAAGGATCGTAAGTCTTGAGATCGATCTTGACCTGCAGGTAATGCACTGTGCCGTCGGTACTCTGCAGATTGGTGACAAACGGCTCCATGCTGATGAAACGCATGTTCTTCGCCTTCTCGGCCGCAGCCTCCGCAGCCAGCTCGGCCGCGGTGGGCGCCGCCTTGGGCTTCATCAGAAAAAATGCCGCCGCGCCGCCCCCGGCCATCAGCACGATCACCGCCACCAGAATGATGATGATCAACTTGGTCTTGCCGCCGCCCTTTTCCTTGGCCTTGGCCTCTTGTTCCGCCATACCCCACTCCTGATGTGCTGATTGGGGCGCGCACGCTGCGCACCCTTTGCGCGTGAAGGACGATCAATGCGTTTTCACTGCAGGGTTTAACGACACAAGGGCGGGGTTTTTGAAGGGGCGCCGCTGCGAGCAGCACACCGACCGCAGCATGAAAGACCCCCAGGTTCTCACACATAGGTGTTCACCAGTCCCTGCTGCCAGCGCAAGACCTGCGCAGCCGAAGCGCCCGGTGCTCCGCCTGCGGCGATGTCGGCAATCGCGTTCGATCCCGAGGTGCCACGCTGTGAGCGTGCCTGCTGGCGATCGCCCTGCCCGCCTTGTGTGCCGACGGAAGTCTGGCCGAGCGACAGCCCGGCCCCGGCAAACACATCGCGCAGTTGCGGCAGCGCCGCCTCGACCGCCTGCCGCACCACGGCATGCGCGGAGACAAACTGCGCCTGAATCTGGCCATCGTGCATCTGCAGATGGACTTCGAGCGGCCCGAGTTGCGGCGGATTGAGATGCAGCGTGGCGAATTGCTGCTGCCCCTGTGCCGCCAGCAAGACCTGCTGATTCATCGCCTGCCCCCAGTCGGGCGACCCCATATGGGCGGGCACGGTAGCCGCCCAGACCGTCTGCGATACTTGGTTGGCCTGTGGCATACCCAGAGTCAAAGCCTGCCCGATCTGAGTTGGCGAGACAACAGACGGGGTTGCGTCGGCATGGTTCGATGGTGCGGCCTGCAGGGCCGAAAGGTCTGAAGCCGTGGTGAGGGACTGATGCAGAGCCGCGAATCGGCTGGGCTGTGCGGCGTCTGCAGCGCTGCCCGCCAGGTTCTGCATCCACGCGGGCAGGCTCTCGGCGCCCTTGGTTGTGTCGCCCGTCGTGACGCCAGCTGGCGCTCCCGCGCGCCCGAAGTTCGCCTGCCGGTCTGTCAGCGGGTCGTTCTGCGGTCCGGCCAGCAGTGCAGAGGTCGGCAAGGTTTTGGCGTCTTGGGCCTCAGCCGTCGGGGTGGCAATGGGCGCGGCAACCGAGGTGGCAACCGGCGCCTGCAGCATGGCGGCGAGCACGGGGCCAGGTACTGCTGCTGGGCTGGCATCCTTCGGCGCAGTCTTGCGGTCGTCCTGCGGCAAGGTTTTGCCGCTTTGCGCTGCCGCCATTGCCGCTTCGAGCGCCCCGCTGGTCTGCAGGGCCAGCGCCGATGCGCTCGCATTCGCCGCTGCAGAATCTTGTGATGGCGCGGATGACTGCATCTGCGGCGAATCGGCCTTGCCCTGCGCCTGCGCTGTCGCTTTTGCGTCTGAAGATGAAGCCTCGCTCGGTTTCTGCGCTTTTGCCGAATCTGAGGACGCCGACGACGAAGGCGCCGCCTTGCCCGCACGCGAAAGCGCGTCGGAAAAGCTTGGCCCGGTCTCGTTCTGAGACGTTGCAGCCCCGGCCGACGACGATTCGGCAGGTGGCGCAGCAGGGGTGGACACGACAGGAACGATCAGCGGCATGATGGCGGCTCAAACGAGTTGATACCCGTTCTAAGCAAAACCTGCGCCAGCCTGACTGACTGCAGCCTGACTGACTGCAGCCTGACTGATCTTGCGACTTCAGAAATCAGACCGCTGCTGCGAGCTGGGCAGGAATTGCGACGCTCGCCGTACCGCCCATTCCTGCAGGTTTTTCAGCGCGCTGGCCTTTTGTCCCTGGCGTTTTTGTGCCTGATGCTGGTCGATCAGCACCTCAAACGCCTTTTCGCGCTGGCGCGCTGCCGTCCATTGCCCCATGAGTTCGGTCAGGATGAGCTGCTGGCGGTTGAGTTCGACTTTCTGCGCGGTGATGGCCGATTCGATGCGATCGACAAAACCGCGCAGGTCGCGCACCTGACTCCAGGCGGTGCCGGCAGTGCCCAGAGTCTGGATCTGTTCACGATATTGCGCGGCATAACTTTCAAGCTGTGCAAGCTTCGCCTGCGCGGTTCGAAGAATGTCCTGCTGTTTACCCACGAGTTGACCCGCATTCTGACTGGCCTCTACGGCTTGCGCATGCAAAGCCTGAAGGGTCTCCAGCCGTTGCGGGCTGAGGGTGTTGTTGTAGGTCATGCGTTGGGGGCCGAATTTGATTCAGGCAAAGTGTAAACCTTGCACCCGGCAGGCCCAAACTTCCCTGTCGAAATCGTCAAAAACCCGACATTTCAAACAAGGTAGGGCGTCATCAGATCGGCCAGTTCCTGTCGGCTCTGTGTCAGGCCGACAGCGGCGTGCATGTCCTGAATCAAAAACTCGCGGATGCCGGCGTGCGCCTGCACCGCCTGGTCGAGTTGCAGGTCGGCGCCCGGGGTGTAGGCGCCCACGGCGATGAGGTCTTGCTGGCTGGCGTAGCGCGATTGCATTTCCTTGAGCTTCTGCATGCGCCGAAGTTCCAGCGGAGTGGCGATGGCCGGCATCACGCGGCTGATCGACGCCTGCAGGTCGATGGCCGGAAAGTGCCCCTGCTCGGCCAGACGGCGACTGAGCACGATGTGGCCGTCGAGAATGGCGCGCACGTTGTCGGCGACCGGGTCTTGCTGGTCGTCGCCTTCCATCAGCACGGTGTAGAACGCGGTGATGCTGCCGCCGCCCTCCGGCCCGTTGCCCGCGCGCTCCACCAGCGCCGGCAGCTTGGCGAACACCGAGGGCGGAAAACCGCGCGCCGCCGGGGGCTCGCCTGCGGCCAGCGCCACTTCGCGCAGCGCCAGGGCGTAGCGGGTGACCGAATCCATCAGCAGCAGCACGTTCAGCCCCTGGTCGCGGTAATACTCGGCCATCGCGGTGGCCAGACGCGCGCCGCGAATGCGGGTCAACGCCGGGGCGTCGGCCGGGGCGGCCACCACGACGGCCCTGCTGCGCCCTTCCACGCCCAGAATGTCTTCGATGAACTCTTTGACCTCACGGCCCCGCTCGCCGATGAGGCCCACCACGATGACGTCGGCATTGGTGTTGCGCGCCATCATGCCCAGCAGCACGCTCTTGCCCACGCCGCTGCCCGCGAACAACCCCATGCGCGCGCCACGGCCCACGGTGAACAGCGCATTGATCGCGCGCACGCCCACGTCGAGCGGCTGGCGCACCAGCGCCCGGGCCAGCGGGTTGATCTGCTGGGTGGACAAGGTGGTGTAGTGTGAGGCCAGCAGCGCGCCGTCGCCGTCGAGCGGACGGCCGTTGCCGTCGAGCACGCGCCCGAGCAGCTCGGGCCCGACGGGAATGCGAATATCGCCCGGCACGGGATGCACCCGCGCCCCCGGTGTGAGGCCCTGCACTTCGCCCAACGCCATGAGCTGCACATGATCGCCGTTGAAACCCACCACTTCGGCGTCGATGACACGGTTCTGCTCGGTGCTGATGCGGCAACGCTCGCCCAGACTCGCCTCCAGCCCCTGCGCTTCAAGAATAAGCCCGCGCACCCGCACCAGGCTGCCGCTATAGACCAGGGGCAGAGGCCCGCCCGATTGCAAGCGATGCTGCAGGTTTTGCAAGTGGCGCGATACCTTGGTCAGACGCATTGCAGCCCCCTCATTGCAGACCCTCCTCGAACAGCCGGGTCATGATCTGCCGCCAGCGCTCTTCCACGCGCAGATCGAGTTCGCTCACTGCCTCGCGCGAGCGCGTGCGCCAGCGGCGGTCGGGCGTGGCGGTCTGCCCCGGCGCGGCAGCGGCCACGATCAGATCGCCACGCTGCAGGGCGTCGTCCGCCAGCAGGGTCACGCCGCTGCTTTCGAGATCGGGCGCGGCGTTGCGCAACACGTCCAGATCAAGGGGATGAAGCCGCACCGAAGGCGCCCCCGCCTGTGCCGGAAAAGCCGCCAGGGCCTTGCGCACAATGGGCAGCAGCGCTTCGGGCTGAGTGCGCAGCTCTTGCAGGATGACCTGCCGCGCCAGTTCCAGTGCCAGCGCCACCAGCGCCGTCTCGGCCTCGGCGTCGAGCGCGGCCACGGGTTGGGTGACGCGGGAGAGCAGCGCCTGCAGCGTCTCACGTTCCTGCTGCGCCTGCGCCCGCCCGGCGGCTAGGCCCTCGGCGTGTCCAGCGGCGTAGCCTTCTCGATGGCCTTGTTCCAGGCCCGCCTGTCGGCCGTCTTCGCGGCCCTGCGCCTCGGCCTGCGCGTATACCGCCTCGAACTGCTGCGCGGTGGGCGGGCCGCCAGCGGTCTGAAGCGGGGGCTGCACGGCGGTGCGCGCCGCAGAGTCCATTTCCGGCGGCTGCCAGCGCCGCGCGGCCTGCGCGTCTTCCTTGGGAATGATGCCGCTCATGGTTTCGATGAGAACCGGTTACGGGTCGACAGGCATCAGCCGACGAGTTGTTCGCCGCCGCCGCTGCCCAGCTGAATCTGGCCCGCCGCTTCCAGGCGCGAGGCGATCTGCAGAATTTCCTTCTGCGCCCCCTCCACTTCGGAGAGCTTGACCGGCCCCTTGGCCTCCATGTCGTCACGCAGCATTTCAGAGGCGCGCTTGGACATATTGCTGAGAAATTTCTCCTTGAGCGCGTTGTTGGTGCCCTTGAGCGCCAGAATCAGCGTTTCCGACGAAATTTCGCGCATCATGGTTTGCAGACTGCGGTCGTCCACATTGATCAGATCGTCGAACACGAACATCTGGTCTTGCACCTTGGTCGCCAGTTCTTCGTCCTGCGAGCGCAGATGCTCCATGATGCTCGACGACAGCGCGGTTTCCACCCGGTTGAGAATCTCGGCGGTGACCTTCGGCCCGCCCACGGAACTGACCTGCACGCTCTGCGAATCGCCCGAGAGCTGCTCTTCGAGCACTTCGTTGAGCTCGCGCAGCGCGCTGGGCTGCAGGCCGTCGAGCGCGGCCAGTCGCAACATGGCTTCGCCGGCCTGGCGCTCGGTGAGAAAGTGCAAGACCTCGCCGGCCTGCTCGGGCTCGATATTGGCCAGCACCAGCGCCACCACTTGCGGATGCTCCAGCTTGATCAGCTCGGCAATGGCGCGCGGCTCGAGCCACTTGAGGTTCTCCAGCCCGTTCGATTCGCCGCCGTGCAGAATGCGCTCGATCAGCGAATTGGCGCGCTCGCCGCCCAGCGCCTTGGTCAGCGCACCGCGCAGAAATTCGTTGGAGCCCAGGCCGAGTGCAGTCTGCTGCTCAATTTTTTCGCGGAATTCGCGCATGACCGCATGCGCCTGGTCGGCGCTCACCCGGTTGAGTTTGGACATGGCCACGCCCAAACGCTGCACTTCGCGCGGCCCGAGATGGCGCATGATCTCCGCGGCCTGGTCTTCTCCCAGACTCAGCAGCAGCACGGCCGCGCGGTCGAGTCCGCTGAAATCGGCTTGTTCACTGGCCATCGGACAGCCACTCCTTCACCACCTGCGCCGCCCGCCGCGGGTCTTGCTTGACCAGTTCGCGCGAGATCGCCGCATCCGTCTCCAGGGTATTGCTCAATTGCACCGTGTCTGGCGCCAGCGAACCGGGCATACCGCCCGCCGCCATTTCGGCGCCCGCACCCGGGCCGGATGACTTTTGCGTGCCGTCACTCGGCGTCTCTTCACGCGCGGTCTCGTCGTCCTCGGCGGCTTCCTTGCCTTTGCGACGTTTGGCCTTGACATCGCCGCTCGCCGCCTTGCGCATGGCGCGGTAAGCCATCAAACCGAGAATCAGGGCGATGACGTAGGGCGCGGCCTGCCGCACGCCGTCCCAGACCCAAGCCTGGCGCCACAAGGGCAACTGCTTCTCGGCCTCTTTCTGCGCCGCAGTGAAGGGCATGTTGACAATGCTCACGGTGTCGCCGCGCTTGGCGTCGAAACCGATGGCGTTTTCCACCAGCTGCTTCATTTGCCCCAACTGCGCCGGGTTCAGCGGCACGGGCTTGCCGCCCTTGGCCTGATCGTTCACCAGTACGGAAACCGACAACCGCTTGACCGAGCCGACCGGCTGCTGGGTATGGCTGACCGTTTTGTCGAGGTCGTAATTGCTCGTGGCCGACGAGCTGGCCGCCGTGGGTGCCAGCGTCTTGAGGCTGGGCGTGATCTGAGTGAGTTGCTGAGGCGTGAGCGGCGCGGAAGCCGTGCCCATGACAAAAGGAGCGGTGACCCCGCCCGGCGGCTGGTTGCTCAGCGCGCCGGGCACACCGGCGGGCAGCGTGCCGCCGCCGCTGGAATTGGTGCTTTGCTGCTGCTGGCTGAGCAAATGGCCCTGGCCGTAAACCACCGAGCTGGATTCAGTCTTGGCGAAATCGATGTCGGCCGACACCGCCACGCGTACCCCCTCGTTGCCCACCAGAGGCGCGAGCAGCGCTTCGATCTGCTTGCGATATTGCTGCTCGATGGTGTTGCGATACATCAGCTGGTCGGGCTGTATGCCGCTGTCGGCCCGCTGCCCGGAGGTGAGCAGATTGCCGTCCTGATCGACCACGCTGACGTTTTTATCCCCCAGCCCCGCCACGGCGGACGACACCAGATGCACGATGCCCGCCACCTGCGCGCCGCTGAGCACCCGGCCCGGATAGAGCTTGAGCAGCACCGAGGCTGAGGGCTTCTCGGCCTCGCTCAGGAACACCGAGGGTTTGGGAATGGCCAGATGCACCGTGGCCGATTGCACCGCCGAAAGCGATTCGATGGTGCGCCCCAGAGAACCCTCCAGCGCCCGCTGGTAATTCACGCGCTCGACAAACTGGCTGGTGCCCATCGGCTCGTGGTCGAGCACCTCGAAGCCCACGCCCGCACCTTTGGGCAGACCGTTGGCCGCGAGTTTCATGCGGGTGGCGTACACCTGCGCCGAGGGCACTTCGATCACCGCGCCGCCGCCGGTGATGCGGTAGGGAATGTTGAGCTTTTGCAGCTCGCCAATGACCGCGCCGCCATCGCGCTCGGAAAGATTGGTGTAGAGCACCTGATAGTCGAGCCGGCTCGTCCACATCAGGGTGACGATGACCAGCGCGATCAGCGCCGCCAGTCCCGCCAGCCAGGTGAAGCGTTGGTTCATATTCATCTGGCGGAAGGCGCCCAAGGGGTCTTGCAGCGCGGCGGCGGTGGTCGTGGCCATGAGGGGGCGTCAGGAGAGGAGCGTCAAAAAAATGTCATTCAGGGAAACGGCTTGGTGCGATGGGGCGATCAGGCCTGAATGTTCATGATGTCCTGATAGGCGGACACGAGTTTGTTGCGCACCTGCAGCACCGCCTGAAACGACAGGCTGGCCTTTTGCGAAGCGAGCATCACATCGCTCAAACTCACATCGCCCGTGCCCGATACGAACTGCTGCTGCAGGGCGTTGGCGTGCTGCAACTCGCCGCTCACCCCGTCGATGGCGCTCTTGAGCGTGGCGGCGAAGTCGGATTGCTGCGAGGCCGCGGTGGCGCCCAGCGCCGCTGCCGCATTGCCGCCCACCGCGTCGGCGGGCCGCGCCTGCGCCTGCGCGGTGAGGCTGCGCATCTGGGCAAGCACGCTTTGCATGGGATCGATCTGCATGAGGCCTCCGGCAATTTTTCGTCGATTCAACCGGGATTAAACCGGTGTTTTGCCCCTTTGAAGCAAAACACGTTCCAGCTATGGCTGGTTCAAGGCGCATCAAGGTGCATCAGGCAGTTCCGGCAGTTCCAGCCCGGCTTCGCGCAGCTTTTGCAATTTGTGACGCAGGGTTCGCGGGCTGATGCCCAAACGCTCTGCGGCCCGCTGCTTCGAGCCCTGGCAGTGCTGCAGCGCGTCGGCGATGAGCTGGCGTTCATTCAACGCCAACTCGCTGCCCAGATCGCCCGCAAAGGGCTGCGGCGTAGGTGCTTGCGGCGTGAGCTGCGGCTGCGTAGGCGTCGAAGCGCGCTGAAGGCTTTCGGCGGCGGGCGGCGGAAACAGCAGATCGGCCGCTGAAATCACCCCGCCCTGGCTCAGAATGGTCGCGCGCTGCATCACGTTGTCGAGCTCGCGCACATTGCCGGGCCAGCGGTGCGCCAGCAAGGCCTGCTGCGCTGAAGAATCGAGCTGGGGCGATGGCGTCATGCCAAACTGCGCCGCATGGCGTACCAGCATGGCCTTGGCCAACGGCAAAATGTCGTCGCGGCGCTCGCGCAGCGGCGGAATCTGCACCGGAAACACGTTCAGCCGGTAATACACGTCTTCGCGCAGCACGCCTTGCTGCACCGCCTGCTGCAGATCGCGGTTGCTGGTGGCCACCAGTCGCACGTCGAGCGCGATGCGTTTGCGCCCACCCAGGCGTTCGATTTCGCGCTCCTGCAGCACGCGCAGCAGCTTGGCTTGTAGCGCCGGGGCCATTTCCGTCACTTCGTCGAGCAGCAGCGTGCCGCCCTGCGCCTGCTCGAATTTGCCCGGCGCCGACTGCCCTGCCCCGGTAAAAGCGCCCTTCTCGAAGCCGAACAGCGTGGCTTCGAGAAGGGTTTCAGGAATGGCGGCGCAGTTGATGGCGATGAACGGCCCTGCCGAGCGCGGCGATTGCGCGTGCACATAGCGCGCCATGACTTCCTTGCCCACACCGCTTTCCCCCAGCAGCATGACGGTGACATCGGTCTGCGCGGCGCGACGGACAATGGTCAGAATCTGCTGCATCGCGGCAGACTCGGCGATCAGGCCGCTGGCGGGTCCGGGCGCCGATGTTGTCTTTGTCGAGGCCGCGGTCGGCGCCGGGCTTGCGACCGGGTTCGAAGCCGCGGCGACCTTGGTTTTCGCCGGGGTCAGCGCCGTCGCCGAAGGCACGAACTGACGAATCTTGGACAGCGCCTGCGAGAGATCGAGGGGCGCGTTCAGATAGTCCGCCGCGCCGCTTTGCAGCGCCTGCACGGCCGCCTGCACCGAGGCATGCCGCGCCACCATCAGCACCGGCAACGTGGGATGCAGGCCGTGTAGCCGCGCCAGCACCCGCGTCGCGTCGATGCCCACCCCTTCACCATCGCAAAACACCAAATCGGGCGACCAGCCCTGCTCGACCGCTTTCAGGGCGGTGTCTTCCGCCGCATGCAGCGCGGCCACGCAACCCGCGCCCTGCAATTCGTCGCAAAGTCGCTGGCCACACGCGGCGTCGTGGTCGATCAGCAAAATTCGCGGGGAGGTCATCGGGAAGGGTCGAAATCAGGCAGAGAAGAAACAAGAGGGCATGCAGCCCGGCAGCAAGTTAGCAAAACCAAGGCCTGAGAAGTGACGATTTTCCGTCACCCGCACTCGCAACAGCGGCAATCTGCGAATTTACTCGCGCGCCTCGGCGCCCAGGCCGTATTTGCGGATTTTCTCCACCAGCGTGGTGCGGCGCAGGCCGAGGTGCTGCGCCGCATGCGCGATCACATGGCGGCTGCGCTGCAGCGCCTGTTCGATCAGGCTGCGTTCGATCTGCTCAAGGTAGGCGCGCAGGTCCATGCCTTCTTCGGGCAGAACAGGCTGCAGGACGGGCTCGGTCATGGCCTGCATCAGCGCTTTCAGCCCCTCTTGCTCGTCGTCTTCGGCGGCGGTGTTCGCTGCCACTTCAGGCAAAGCCGCCTCGGTCACGCTTAAATCTCGTCCCGGATCGCGCGCCAGATCGCCGCCGGCGCGCAGCTTGGGCGGCAGGTCGGCCAGACGCACGATTGAACCGGCATGCAGGATGAGCAGCCGCTCCATCAGGTTCTGCAATTCGCGCACATTGCCGGGCCAGCGATAACTCAGCAGGGCCTGCTGCACGCCGTCGCCAAAACGCACCTGCCCCAGCCCCTGCGCCTCGAGGCGTTGCAAGGCGTGTTCGGCCAGCAGCAGAATGTCTTCGCCGCGCTGGCGCAGCGGCGGCACCTGCACCGGAAACACGTTGAGGCGGTAGTAAAGGTCTTCGCGAAACCGGCCCAGCCCGATCTGCTGCTCCAGATCGCGGTGCGTTGCCGCCACGATGCGCGACTGCGCGCTCAGCACTTCGTTGCCCCCGACACGCTCGAAGCACTTTTCCTGCAGCACCCGCAGAATCTTGACCTGCAGCGGCGGGCTCATCTCGGCGATTTCGTCGAGAAACAAGGTGCCGCGCCCGGCCAGTTCAAACCGGCCCTTGCGCGCATTGAGCGCCCCGGTGAACGCGCCCCGTTCATGGCCGAACAGCTCGCTCTCCATGAGCTCGCCAGGAATCGCGCCGCAATTCACCGCCACGAAAGGTCGGGCCGCGCGCGGCGACTGCAAATGCACGGTGCGTGCCACCAACTCTTTGCCCGTGCCCGATTCGCCGAGCACCAGCACCGTGCTGTCGGTCTGCGCCACGCGGCGAACCTGCTCGCGCAAAGTGCGCATCGGCGGGCTCTCGCCCAGCAGCAGATCGGGGCTGTCGGCAGTCAGGAGATGGGGTGCGCGGTCGTCAAGCATGGCGACATTCTCGCAGCCCCGCGAATGAGGGGTGCATCAACCTAGCTTGCGCAAAATGCCTTCCACCCCGGTGAGCTTGTGCAACGGGGCTTTTGCATCACGCGCCGATGCTGCATTTCTATAGGGGCCGACGTAGAACAGATGCAGCCCGCGCACTTGCTGTGCGGCCACGCAAACCTGGGTGTAGCCCGCGCGGTGCAGCTTGCTGGCAAGACGGTCAATGCTCTGCTGCTTGCCAAAAGCGCCCACCTGCACATACCAACCCGCCGCGTGGCAAACCCCCACCGCCCCAACGCGCTTCGGCTTCGCTGGGGTCGCCGCAGCACGCGCGGGCTCGGTACGGGCGTGAACCGCGGGCTTGTGTTGCTCAGGCTTAGGCTTCGCAACGGGCTTGACGACAGGTTTGCTCGGGGCTGCGGCAGTGACCGCTGAACTCGCAGTCTCGACAACGGCGGTTGGCGCCGGGGTCGGTGCCGAAGCGACTTCCGCTGGCGCTGCGGCGGATGTTACCCCAGCGGCCTGAGACGCCGTCTCCGCAGCCGTCTTTGGCGCGCTGGCCGCAGACAGCGCGTCCATCGCGGCGGCCGCGGCCCGTTCCTGCTGCGCCGTGCTCATCGCGGGCTTGGGCGCGGCTGCCGCCACCGCGGAAGCCGCCCGCGCCGCCCTATTGGAAGCGCTGGAAGCGGGATGAATGACCGTACTCTCGGTGCCTGGCGTGGGCTTGCGCAGGCCGACCACCGCCCAGACGATGAGGCCCAGCAAGATGAGAACGCCGAGTACCAGAATGCTGCGATTGAGCCAGCGCAGTCGGTTTTTCAGGGGTTGGAGATCGTCGTTCAAGAGTGCGTTCCGGGGCTGGGCGGCGTGACGGACTGCGTAACAGGCGACACAACGGGCGACGCGTCACGCGTTTCAGCAGGGTTAAGAGGCGTATCGGTCACGGTCGCATTGCTGAGGGGAGACACGATCACCACGCTCACACGGCGGTTGGCCGCGCGACCTTTGGCGGTGTCGTTGGATTCGACCGGATGATATTGACCATACCCCGCAGCGACAAGCTGTTCGGGTTTCACCCCCTGCTCGATGAACATTTCCACCACCGACACTGCCCGCGCCGACGACAGCGCCCAGTTCGAGCCGAACTGTGGGGTGTTGATCGGCCGGTCATCGGTAAAACCGTTGACCTGAATCGGGTAGGCCACCCCCTGCAGCACCCCGGCGATCTGGTTGAGTAGGTCTTGCGCCTGCGGGGTGAGCGCCGCCTGACCCGAAGCGAACAACACGGTGTCATGGATGTCGATCACCACACCCAGCGGGGTCATGCGCACCCGCACATCGCCCTTGCGAATGGCGCTGGCCAGCAGCGTTTGAATCTTCTCGGCTACGCCCTGCAACGTCTTTTGCACTTCCTTGGCCCCCGGCCCGCCTCGGCCTGGCTCGATGATCTCGGGCTTTTGCTGTTTGGGAATAGGCGGCAGATCGATGGCCGAGGGCATACTGTTGAACGGCTGGCCTACCTGCACCGGATTGGGCGTGGTGGGCTGGCCGGTGAAGGCGGCGATCATGGTCTGCGACAAGACCTTGTACTTGCCTTCGTTGAGCGAGGAGATCGAATACATCACCACGAAAAATGCAAACAGCAGGGTGATGAAGTCGGCATACGACACCAGCCACCGCTCGTGGTTTTCGTGTTCTTCGTGGGCTTTTTTACGGGCCATGACTCAATTCGTTCGAGGTCTCTACGCCAGAAAAGCGGTTCAAGCGCCCTGCCGCTTCCGCGCCACCTGGCGGCGATGGTGACGGAAGATCAGCCGGTCGAGGTCGTTCTGCACCTGCTGATCGAGCGGATCGAGCTCCAGGGTGTGCCAGAACTGGCCGCGATCGGGACGTTGTTCGGTCATCAGGCCGGAAAGCACCAACGGCAAGGCAATGCGATGACGCAGGTAGATGCGCGCCCACAGACGCCGCCCGACTTCGAGCGGCTGCTCGCTGGCCCAGCGCAGCTTGCGCGAAGACAGCGCACAGGGCCGCTCCGGCGGCAGATTGCCCAGCCCGCGCAGCGCCGCGCTGGCCATCAGCAGCAAAAGATCGACGCGGCGCTCCAGATTTTGGATGGGATCGGCGCGGCCATGTTCGCTGTCGTGCGACACAGTGGGTTCGTCGAGCATGAGCAGGGCGCGCAGCAGGGTGTTGTTGTCCGCCATGACTTCTGCGCGGGCCTGTGGCGGATTGAGTTCTTCCACCCAGTCGAGCGGAAACACGCCATCGAGCTGCACCGCTGCCACAGCGCCGTGCAGCGCGTCGGGGTGGCTGGCGAAAAACCGGGAATCCGGGAAATCAGCGGGCTCGTTGGACTGGGACATGACGTTCTCCTTGCCGTGCATTGTCCCATTGCAGCAATAGTCGGGCCAATCCGTGTCGCCACGGAAGGCGGCTCAGGCCGCGGCCTGCTCCATGCCCTGATGCCAGGAGTCGCGCAGCGCCGTGACCACGGTGCGGCAGTCTTCGATGGCCTGCAGGTCGTCGAAAATATTGGCCTGCGCCAGACGGGCCAGCAGGTAGGTATAAATGCGCTCCAGGCGTTCGGCCACCGGCTGTTCGGCAAGCTGCGGGCCCTCTTGCGTACCATCAGGCAGCACGGCCAGCAGGTGCTCAACCAGTTGGTAAGCGCGCCCGAGCGATTGCCCCTTGAGCGGCAAATCCTTGCCGTCCGGGTTGCGCAGCGCGGCCTCTGCCCGCCGCAGGTATTCGAGAATGCCGTCCAGCCCGAGGGCGTAGAGCTTGTCTCCGGCGATGCCCTGATTTTCTACCTGGCGATAGGCGCGCATGGCAAAAGCGGCTGCACTCATGAAACTCTCCTGATGGGGCGACGATCAGCCGCCGGTCGAACTGGAACTGGAGCTGGAACTGCTGCCAGGCGGATTGAAGAACGCGGTGAGGTATTGCCCCACCGATTGCAACTGCGCGACTTGCGTCTGCATGGCGTTGAACTGCTGCTGCAGCAATGCGGTCTGTGAGGCCGCGCTGTTCTGCAACTGGGTGATCTGCTGATTGATACCCTTGATGGTGTTGTTCAGCCCGCTGGTCGCGGCCGAAACAAACCCGCTTTGGGTATTGAGCGCCTGGGTCAGAATGGCATTCATCTGCTGATAGATGCCCTGGCTGACCGTGACCGAACCCAGGCTGCCCGTGGCCTGACCGCTGATGTTGACCTGCAGGCCCAATGCCGCACCCGGCCCCGTGACGGTGAGCTGCTGCCCTGCCCCGGTTCCGGTCTGACCGTTGATCGACCCGACCACATCCGTGCCCTTGGCCATCAGCAGCGTGGTGCCGATGCCGGTGCTCCCGGCGGAAGCCGGCTGCGTGGACACCACGGAAAAATTCTGCGCACTGCCGTAATCGGCCGACTGGAACTCCAGCGTGCCGTTGTTGTTGATCGCTGAAATGCCGCTCAAACCCTGCTGGCTCAGCGTGGCGTTGATGGTGGCGACGATGGTGTCGATGGTGGAACCCGAGGCGAGCTGCACCGACACGCTGGTTGCGCCCGAACCGATGACCAGCGTTTCCGCACTGGTGATGCCGCCGCTGGCGATGGGGTTGGAGGCCGTCGCGCTGGCCTGCGTGGCGCCAGAGGTGACATTCACCGCATAAGTGCCCGGCTGGGTGTTGTTGCCCGCGCCGACATACTGCACATTGGCATTGGTGGCCGAGCCGACCTGGCCGAACAAACCGGCCACGGCGTTGTAGTTGCTCTGCAGCGCAGAGCTGAGTTTGCCGCTGTCGAGCGCCAGGGTACCGTCTTGCGCAAGGCTGATGCCCACCGCGCCGAGCGAGGTGTAGGCGCTGCCCGGCGTGGTGCCGATGCCCTGTCCGCTGATGAGGTTGAGCAGTTGGGTGCGCAGGGTTTGAATTCCGGCGTTGCCGATGAGCGGGCCGCTCTGGCCGGACGCGCCATTCGACCCGGGGGTGTAGGCGGTGAGCTGGTTGAGCGTGCCCATCAAGGTGTTGAAAGCCGTGACGAAACTCTGCACCGAGGTCACGAAGGCGCTGGTATCGTTCGCCACGGTGAGGGTGGTCGAGCCGCTGGCTTCGAGCAGGTTCAGGCTCACCCCCGGAATCGCCCCGCTGACCGTGTTGGTGGCGCTGGTCACCGCCAGCCCGTTGATGCTCACCGAGGCGTTGCGGGCCGTCTGGCTCTCCGTCATGCCGCCCGAGGCGCTGGCGCTGTAGCTCAAACTGCCCAGCGAACCCGTAGCGCCGCTGGTGCTCACGGTGAAGGCGTTGGCCGCGCCGGTGTTATTGCCCGTCATCGTCAGTCGGTAGCCGGTGCCGTCGTAAATGACCGCCGCATTCACCCCGCTTCCCGACTGGTTGATCGCCGCGGCGATGCCGTTGAGCGAGTTATTGGTGCCGTCGATATTGATATTGGTGACCGAGCCGCTGCCCACCTGAATCTGCAGCGTGCCCGTGCCGACCGCCGTGTTGGTCGCCGAGGCGAAATCGCCGGAGTAGATGCTCTGCGTCTGCGCCAGCACGATATTGCTCAACGAATACGTGCCCAGAGGCGCGTTGGAGCTGGCCGTACCCGACACCGCGCTGGAGTTGCTCAGGCTGACCGAGCGATTGTTCAGACTGGTGACGTTCTGCAGCCCCGCCACGGTCGATTGCAGGCTGGACAGGCTGCTCTGCACCGAACCCCAGGCGCTCAGTGTGGACTGGTACGACTGTTCCTGGTTCTGCAGCAGCGTGATGGGCTGCTGATACGCCGCCGACAGCGAGGTGATCAACGACTGCACGTTGATGCCGCTGACCAGACCTGAAATGGATACCGACGACATACTGCGCTCCGATTGCGTTACCGCTTGAGAGTTTTAACGACACACCCCAGCCGAACTGTAGGGCCGAAGAATCGATCCGCGTCAGGCTTTTTCCTGCAACAGACTGCCGGGCGACATCGGCTGGTCCGGGCTCTGCGCCGCGGCCTTCACCACCTGCTGCGAGGGCACGTAGTAGCGCACGAATACCTGCTGGGTTTGTTTGTCTTTCAGCTCCACCAGCAACTGACCAGGGTGACCGCCATTCGGGTCGAGCCCGGCCGTCAGTGCCACGGAGGGCGCTTGCTGGCTGACCTGTTTTTGCAAAGTGTCAGCCGCCTGCGCCAAAGTGGCGGGCGGCAAACTGTTGGGTGCTGCACCCGGCAAAACCCCTGCGGCCGCAGGGCTTGCAGTCGCGGCGGCTTGGGTCAAGTTTGGCCCCGCACCCGGAACTGGCGCAGACGCTATTGGTGCTGTTGGCGCGCCGGTCTGTAACTTGCCCGGCGAAGAAAAATTCACGGCATTTTGAACGTCCATGATGCCTCCATTCAGGCCAATGAAACCAAGACAAAAAGCATGAAGCAGATGGCAAAACCCCCGGGACGCCTCGCAGCGGCCCGGGGAAACCCCCTGGAGAAACGATCAAGCTCGATTACGGCAGGAGCTTGAGGTAGCTCTGTTGAAGCGAGTTCGCCTGCGCCAGGGTCGAGATGCCCGCTTGCTGCAGGATCTGGTACTTGGACAACTGCGTGGTCGCCTGGGCGATGTTGGCATCCTGCACCACAGACTGGGCCGCCTGCAGATTGGTCGCGGTGGTCTGCGAGTTCTGCACCGAAGCCTGAATCCGGTTCTGGATCGCACCCAGCGCGCCGCCTTGCTGGTTAAGTGCGTTGATGGCGCTGTCAATCACCGCAAGTGCGGCGTTTGCACCTTCAACCGTCGAGACATTGACGTTCGATGCACTTGTCAAACCACTCACTGCGGCAAGGCCAATGTTCCCTGCGGCAGTAGCGTCTAGGCTGAAACCTGATGTGGACTGCACTTGCACCGCACCTTGTATCAGTGCGGTAGTGGCAGAACCGGGGGTACCGGCAGCTGCAAGAAGCGCATTCGCATTCGACGCAGCCAGAGCGACACCTTTCGCATTGACCGCCTGCAACGTGCCTGTTCCTGAAAAACCTGTAATCGAAATATTGTCGCCAGAGCCTTGGCTCAGCTTCAAGTTTCCATTGCTATCAACACTGGCCGAAATACCGGTCTGCGCCGTGGTGTTGTTGATGGCCGAGGTCAATCCCGACAAATCGCCATTGGCTACGTTGGCGGTCACGCTGACCGTCGTACCCGCGCCACCCACGCCACTGGTTTGCAGGCTGAACGTGTAGGAGCCATCAGTCGCTTTAAAGACCGCCGCCGTCGACGCAGTGGCCGTGACACCGGTTTGCGAAGAAATTTTGTTGATGTCGGAAGCGATAATCGAAGCAGAGTCTGCTGGATTGGTTGCAGCGGTTGTGGCGCTGCCCACTGACCCAGAAATCGCAATTCCGTTCGTGTTTGCGAGGTACGCGCCAGTCGTGGCGCCTATGGTGTAAGCCACGCCATAGCCGTTGTTGGTCAGATCACCGTTCGTGGCGCCGTCAAACAGTTTGGCGGTGCCGCCACTACCTACTGTGTTGAGCCCGATTGAATTTCCTTGACTGTTGGCAATTGATACGTTGATCACCTGATTGGCATTGGCGCCAACTTGGAACTGCTGACCGCTGAAGGAGCCGTCGAGGATGTTCTGACCGTTGAACTGGGTTTGCGTGGCAATGGTCGAGACCTGCGCGAGCAACTGCGACACCACACCTTGGAGCGACTGACGATCAGAAGCGGTGTTGGAGCCGTTGGCCGACTGAACCGCGATGGTGCGGATCTGTTGCAGCAGGTTGGTTTCGTTTTGCAGCGCGCCGGTGGCGGTCTGCACCAGCGAAACGGCCTGGTTGCCGTTGGACACGGCCTGGTTCAGCCCGTTGATCTGGGTTTGAAAGCGCTGCGAAATGGCGTAGCCCGCCGGGTTGTCCGCAGGCCCGTTGATCTGCTTGCCGGTGGACAGCTGCTGAATATAGGTGCTGAGGCTGCTGGACGTGCCGCCGAGTGCGTTGAGGGTGTTCAGCGCGTTGACGTTGGTGTTGATGATGCCGGAAATGGCCATGATGGAGCTCCTTTGCTATGGGGAAATCCGGCATCCGTGCCGAATACGGACAACCCTGTCCGCACTCCTCTTAACGGCACGCTCCAACAGCGCTTTAGGATTTTTTTTGCGCGGCCTGCGCCGCCCGCTCCGCAACGGCATGCAGGCGCTCCAGCAGCGGGGCCAGGGCGTCGGCTGGCGAGGGGTCTTGCTCCGCAGTTGGCGCGGGCTGCTCGGCTGACTCCGCCACCGGGCCGGGTTCTGCCCTGGGCTGAACGATGGCCCCGAGCAAGGCGTCGAGATCGGCTTCGGTTTGTTCGAGCAATTCGGCAGCGGCCCGGCTGGCAGCCAGATGCGAGAGTTGCAACCGCAGGTTCAGCCCCAGCAGGGCCAGCGCCTCGGCCGTTTGCGCGAGTTGTTCGGTGCTGTGCTTGTGCTCAGCCTCGGCTTGCGCCAGTTTTTCGGCGCGGGCGGCGGCGAGCGTCTGGGCGGTCGCCTCGCGCTGGGCAGCCGCGCCGATCTGCGCCTCGACCTCGGCGGCGAGGCTGCTGGCCAGCGAACTCAGTTCCGCCCAAGCGGCCTGCTGCTGTTCGCGCTGTTCCCTCGCGACGCTCTCGATCGCCTCACGCGGGTCGGGCAAGGTCGCCGCAGTGGCCTCGGCTTTGGCTGCCGCTACTGCACGGGCCGCGTCCTGCGCCTGCTGTCTGAGCTGAGCCAGTTCGGCCTGCGCTTGAGCCGCCTGCCGCTGCCAGGCGCTGCTTTGCGCCCGCTCGGCTTCGAGCGCCGACTGCAGAGCGGCGAGCTGGGCGGCAGTTTGCGCGGCGATTTTGGCCTTCTCTCGCGCGGCGTCTTCCACGGGCTGACGCGCTGCAGAGGCCGCGTCGATCAACGGCTGCCAGAAGGCGGCCAGGGACGATTTGAGCGGCGCCTGCGCATCGGGCGCGGCGACCGCTTCGCGCAAGACTTGCTGCACCTGCAACAAATCCAGACGAATAGACAGATCGAGATAGAACGCCAGCAGCACGAGCAGAGCCGCCCCCGCGCCCCAGACGGTGAGCAGCAGCGCGGGTTCGGCGTCAAGACCTGCGGCAACCACCAGCGCCGCGCCCCAGATCAGCGCGAACAGGCCCAGCAGCAGCAGGCTGCGTTGCGGCGTGCGCTTCATGGTTGTGCTCCCCCGGCGTTCCAGCAGGCCTGCCACAGCGCGGCTACATCGAACACGGCGATGGGTTCGGCCCAGGGCGCCTGCGGAATGCAAGGCTCGGCGAGTGAAGGCGCTCCAGCGTGCAACAGCCCTCGAATGGCGTTCCACGGCGGCCGCAGCCCCGGCTGCACCGGCGCCCAGTGCCGGGTAAGCGTGGTGGCGGACAGCCGCAGCAGCCCGCCGACGTCATCTACCGCCAGAACGCCGGCCTGCTGCGCCTGGCTCCAGACCAGAAACCGCGCATCGCCCCGAGACAAACTCGGGCGGCGCAGCAGACAGGCGCCCAGATCGAGCACCAGCAGGGGCCGTCCCTGCCAGGCCATCAGGCCCGCGCAATGCGGGTGGCGCTGCGCCAGCGGCAGCGCCAGCAGTTTCGGCGAACGCAAAATCTGGCGCACCGGGGCCGCCTCCAGCGCATGAAGTTGATCGCCCACGCGGAACTGCAGCCAGGAGATCGTGCCAGTCATCGGTCGCTCCCCACCCGCAGGAGCGCTTCGAGCCAGGGCAGATCGAGCAGCAGCACGGGCTGCCCGGTGTCTGGCTGCCACGGCGCGCCCTCCCACGCCGCCGCGCGCACGCCGCAGGCCGACTGCACGGCCGGTGGCATGGGCCAGAACAGCAGGTCTTGCTGGCGGCCAAGCGCCTGCACCCGCACTGCAAAAGGCGGCTCGCCCGAATCGGGCTGAAGCAACAGCGCAGCGCCGCTGGCCTCGTGCTGCGGCTCGGGCACCTGCCAGCAAGCGGGCAGATCGAGCGCGGGCAGCGCCTCATCGTCTTGCAATAGCAGAAGCTGCCCGTCCGGGCCGGTCCACTGCGGCGTGCCGGGCTGCAGAACCACAGGCGCCAACGCGAGAGGAACTGCGACGATCCAGGGGCCGACCACGGCGGTTTGCACGGTGAGCGTCTGCGCCTCGTCCGGCGGGGTTTGCGGGGTCGGCTCTGCGGACGCGATCGGCGCCGGGGCGGGATCAAACACCTGCGGCGGTGCAAAGCGCATCGGCGCGACGGGCTCTGGCTCTGGCTCTGGCTCTGGCTCTGGCTCTGGCTCTGGCTCTGGCTCTGGCTCTGGCTCTGGCTCTGGCTCTGGCTCGGCTGGCGGCTGCAGCGGGGGCGGCTCGGAAGCCGCAGGCGCCGCTGTCGGCTTGGCCTGCTCCGGCAGCAAGTGCTGGCGCAAGCCGTCGATCACCGCCTGCAAGGTCTCCCATTGCAGCGCGGCGCCGGATGCGACCGAGGGCAGTTGTTGCAGCAGATCCTGTTCGCCCCGGCGGCAAAGCGCGCTGACGGCTTGAAGCTGCAAAAAGTCGGCGCCGATGCGAATGCCGCGCAAGGCTTCGGCGGCGTTGCCCAGGGCCTGCAGCGTGTCCTCGCGCGTGGGCTGCGGTTGCAAGCCGGCGATGAACAGTCGCAAAAATTCCTCCGCATCCACGCGAAAAGCCGCCAGCAGTTCCTGCGCGCTGGCTTGGCGCAGGCCGCTGGGCGGACGGGGGCGGGGGGCAGATGCGGACATGGTGACGCTCAATGCGGGGCCCATCTCCACGAAGGAGGCACGGCGCACCCGGTCGCGACCGGCGATCTGAACGGCGATTTCATGCGCAATGGCCGCGTTCGAGGCGCACCTGATCGCGCCCTTCGGCCTTGGCGTGATACAGCGCCGCATCGGCGCAGCGCAGCGTTTGCGCAATCGCGCGCTCGTTCAGCGCGGCAACGCCAGCGGAGAAGCGGATGTGCAGGCCGCCGGTCTGGGTCTGCACCAGTGGGCGCTGCGCGATGGTCTGCCGCATGCGGTCGATGATTTGCACCGCCTGCGCTGCGGTGGCGCCGGGCAGCACCAGCACGAACTCCTCGCCGCCGTAGCGATAGACGCCGTCGTAGGGACGCAGCGCGCCGCGCAGCAGGCGGGCGAATGCGGCGAGCACGCGGTCGCCCGCCTGATGGCCGTGTTGGTCATTGACGCTCTTGAAGTGGTCGATGTCGAGCATCACCACCGAGCACATGCGGCCCTGGCGCAGCACCAGCGACTGTTCGCCCTGCAGGCGCTGCTGCAGCGCGGCGCGGCCCGGAAGGCCAGTCAGCGGGTCTTGCGCCGCGCGCTGGGCGGCGAACACCACCTCCAGATCGGCAAAGCCCTGCAGGGTGTCGAGGCCGAGTTCGATCAGCCGATCCCAGGTTTGCACCGCCCGGACATGCTGCTTGTCGGAGGCGGCCAGTGCGCTAATCAAGACGCCGAGCTCAGCCAGACGCTGCTGCTGCGCATCGTGCAGCGGCAGCAACTCGGCGGCATCCGGCCCGCTGCGGTCGATGGCCCGGTCAAGCTGGTGTTCGATGGCCGCTCGCGGCAACGCGGCCACAGCCCCGGGGTTTTTGCGATGGCCGCCCTGGCGCAGGCAGCGCTGAAACCAGGCGGCGTAGATCTGCCGCGCCAATCGCAGGGCCGAAGTCTCCGCCGCCGGTCCAGCCTCGGGCTCTACGGAGCCCGCTTCGATCAGACCACCTTCGAGCACACTCCAAGTCGGCGTGGAAGGCTGTTTGGGTTCGGCGCTGGGCAACAAAGCAAGGGCACGCATGGGAATCTCCATCAAAGGGTGATTCCTGATTAGCAAACCCGGTGCCAGTCGATTCCTTGCTTTTTAAGGGGGTAGATGGCCTATTTTTTGCATCACTCAGCACTTACGGGGCTGCAATCAACCCTTTCTGCTCGGCTCATCCACCGGAAGACGGTTTTTTGACGCCCGCAAGATCAGCTATTGCAGTGGGACGACAACTTGCCCTTGCGCGTCCACAATCCCGCTGACCACCCGGCCCGACTGCACATTGCGCACCAGCACCGATTGCCCCACGCGGCCGTCCGCCATCGCCTGCCCCAGCGCCACCAGACGCACACCCATACCCTGCGCGATCAGGCTGACCGACTGGCCGTAGTGAACAAGCTGAGGGCCGGTGAGCATGCTCTGCGCCAGCGGTTGACCCGCCGCCACGCTGTAGCGCAGCACCTGCCCGACCAGCGCCTGCGCGTCGGTCACCGCACCGGGGGGCAGCCGGGTGGCGTCGCGCTCGACCATGGTGAGATCGGCCGCAGTGAGCACATGCCCGGCCTGCAGCGCACGCGCCACGACCACCACCCCCTGCGGCCGGTCCACCCGCACCGGCAGGTAGAGCGACCAGACCGAGGGCGCGGTGCAACGCACCTCCACGGTTTGCGCGCCGTAGGGGTTGGCGTTGCCAAAATACGCCGTGTGCAGATCGGCGCACTGCGGAAAGCGCAGCCCCGGCGCTGGCCCCTGAACATCGATCTTTACCTTTTCCCCGCCCGGGGGCAGCCCCGCGCGCACGAACGCCTCCACCGCCGCGCGGATAGTGGCCGGGCTCTCGGCGGCGGGCACGGCCCAGGCGAATGTCGCTACGCCCAGGCTGACATTGACGACCCACGCGAGCGCGAGCAGACGCAGGCCAGAGAACAAATAAAGACGGATGGGCATGGAGCAGGGTGACGCCGGGTAGTGGGTTTGCCTTTCTCCTGACGCAAAGTCTGTACCAGCCGGAACCCTCAGTAAGACGCCCATCGCTTGCCGTCCCAAGCTGTAGAGCGGCAAGGTCTTGCCGCTTTCCCTCGTGCCATTTGCCGCTTGCGACGCCTCGCCCCCGCAGATCCCGGCGAGTCGCGCCTGGCATGGAATCTGCAGTTAAAGCGCCACTCACTACCCGATCCACGACCATGACTTCCGCCCTCGACCGTGAATTCGCCCCGCTGCAAACCGCGCTGAACCTGCGGGCGCAGCGGCAGCAATTGCTCTCGGCCAATATCGCCAATGCGAACACGCCCGGCTACAAGGCGGTGGATGTCGATTTTTCCGCCGCGTTCAAAGCCGCTTTATCCGGGCAGCAAACCGGCGGCCTGCCGCTCAAGACCGAGAACGCCAGGCAACTCGCGGGCAACGTCGCCCCGGCCGGATCGAATTTCATCGCCTACCAGGCCGGCAACAACGTGAGCCTGAACGGCAACTCGGTGGACATGAACCGCGAGCAGGCCGCGTTCCAGAAAAACAGCATTCAGTACGAAGCCGATCTCACCTTCCTCACCGGCAAGATCAAAACCCTGACCTCCGCCATCACCGGCAACTAAGCGGCGCATTCACCATGTCTCTGTTCTCCGCCCTCGATGTGGCCAATTCCGGCCTGACGGCTGAAAGCTACCGCCTCAACGTGGTGGCCAGCAATCTGGCGAATGCCAACTCCGCCGTCAGCTCCAACGGCCAGCCCTACCGCGCCCGCGAAGTGGTGTTTGCCGCGCAGCCGCTGTCCGGCCCCGGCGTGCCCGCAGGCGTCAACGGCGTGCAGGTGGCCGGTGTGGTGGAAAAACCCGGCCCGCTCAAGCTTGTCTACGAGCCCGGCAACCCGCTGGCCAACAAAGACGGCTATGTGAGCTACCCCAACGTCAATCCGGTCGATGAAATGGTCAACATGATTTCCGCCTCGCGCGCCTATCAGGCCGACGTGAATGTGATGACCACCACCAAAAACCTGCTGTTGAAAACCCTCACGCTGGGCCAGTGAATTGTCCAGAACGCCCCGCCACTGACTGAAAGACCCCTGCCATGAGCACCTCTCCCATCAGCTCCAATTCCTTCCTGTCCTCGCTGCAGACGAGCAGCAGCAGCGGCACCTCGGGCAGCGCCGCCAGCGGCCTGAGCGGACTGAACAATGTCAACACTTTCTACACCCTGCTGGTGACTCAGCTCACCAACCAGGACCCGATGAACCCGATGAGCAACACCGATCTGTCGGCGCAGCTCGCGCAGTTCAGCACGGCCAGCGGCATTCAAAGCATGCAGCAGTCGATGGCCACTCTCACCGCCCAGCTCGCGCAGACGCAAGGGCTGCAGGCCGCCAATCTGGTGGGGCAGACCGTCGTGTTCGACAACAACAGCCTCAGCCTGCCCAGCAGCGGCGGCACGGCCGGGGGCTTCACCCTGGCTTCGGCCGCGCAGAACGTGCAGGTGCAGGTGCTCAACAGCTCGGGTCAGACCATCGACACGCTGCAACTCGGCGCCCTGCCCACCGGCGTGCAAACCTTCAACTGGGATGGATCGACCAGCGGCGGGCAGCAGGCCCCTGCGGGCAACTACACCTTCAACGTCAGCGCCACGGATGGCACCGGCCAGCCGGTTGCGGCCGTGCCTTTCGGGACGGGCAAGGTGCAGTCGGTCTATCTCAACGGCAGCAATGGCCCCGCACTCCAGATGGAGGGGCAGAGCAGCACCGTGCCGCTGTCGAGCATCGTGGGCGTGATGTAGTCAGCCGAGTTTTCCCGCAGCGTTTGCCCGAAGCACCCAACACCACACCGCCTTCAGACCACACCATTTTTCGGGGGATTTCATGAGCACCTTCCAAACCGCCCTGTCCGGCCTGCAAGCCGCCTCCACCGACCTGCAGGTGATGGGCAACAACATCGCCAACGCCAACACGGTGGGCTTCAAAAGCTCGAACGCCCAGTTCGCCGACACCTACGCCGCAGCCATCGCGGGCACCTCGCCGCAGTATGGACAGGTGGGCATCGGCACCTCGGTAGCCACGGTGGCGCAACAGTTCTCGCAGGGCAATATCGAGTCCACGAGCAACCCGCTCGATGTGGCCATCAACGGCAGCGGCTTTTTCCAGTTCAACTACAACGGCGCCACGGTGTATGGCCGTAACGGCCAGTTCCAGCTCGACCAGAACGGCTACATCGTCGATGCTGCGGGCGGCCAGCTCATCGGCACACCCGCGGTCAGCGGGGTGCTCACCGGCGGCTCCGGCCCGCTGCAGATCACCACCACCACCCTGGCGCCCAAGGCCACGACCAGCGGCACGCTGGGGTTGAACCTCAATGCCTCGGTCACGCCGATCCCCAGCGGCACCGCTTTCAGCACCAGCGACCCCACCAGCTACAACTACTCGACCACCAGCACGGTGTACGACAGCTTGGGCACCTCGCATCTGCTGACCACCTACTACGCTCTGCCTTCCGGTAGCGCCACGGCCAGCGGACAGGCTTGGAATGTGTATTACTCGGTGGACGGCACCACGGCCGCCGGCGGCATCACCAGCGGCGGCCCCTCCACCATCCAGTTCACCCCCACCGGAGCGATCAGCGGCACGGCCACGCTAACGGCCTCCGGCCTCACCTGGGCAGACGGCGCCTCACCTTCCAACATCACTCTCAACTTCGCCGGCTCGACCAATTACAACGCCACCTCGGTGGTGAACTCGCTCACCACCGATGGTTCGTCGGTCGGCCAGCTCAGCAATCTGTCGATCGATCCCAGCGGCGTGGTGTTCGGCCGCTACACCAACGGTCAATCGGCCAAGCTCGGGCTCATCACCCTCACCAACTTCAAGGCGCCGCAGGGTCTGCAGCGCCTGGGCAACAACTACTTCGTGCCCACCTATGCCTCGGGCCAGCCGCTCACCGGGCAGCCGGGCGGCGGCGGGCTGGGCGTGCTGCAGTCCAGCGCGGTGGAGCAGTCCAACGTCGATTTATCGTCGCAACTGGTCAATCTGATCGTCGCGCAGCAGGCTTATCAGGCCAATGCGCAGACGATCAAGACGCAGAACCAGGTGGTCCAGACTTTGCTTAGCCTGTAATAAAACAGCTCGCCTCCATCATGGATACCTTGTGGATTGCCGCCACCGGCGCCCGCGCCGTCCTGCGTCAGCAAGCGGTGACGACCAACAATCTCGCCAACGTGAACACCACCGGCTACCGCGGCGAGCAGGCGCAGTTCCGCGCCTTGCCGGTCTACGGCAACGCCCTGCCCACCAGCGCCTACACCACGGTGCAAGGCAACAGCGCGAACCTGCAGGAAGGGCCGATCAACCATACCGGCCGCAATCTCGACGTGGCGATTCGCGGCTCGGGCTGGATCGCGGTGCAGGCCACTAATGGGGACACCGCCTATACCCGCAACGGCGATCTGCAAGTGAGCGCCAGCGGCATTCTGTCCACCAGCGATGGTCGGCCTGTGCTCGGGCAGAGCGGCGCGCCGATTTCCGTGCCGCCGCTGGAGTCGGTACAGATCGGCGCCGACGGCACCATCTCCGGCGTGCCGGTGGGCAGCCAGCCCAACGCGCTGGTCGTGGTCAACCGCATTCAGCTCGTCAACCCGCCGCCCGCGCAGATGCAGCGCGGCGCCGACGGCCTGTTCCGCGATACCCAGGGCCCGGCGCCGGCCGACGGCAATGTGCAGCTGGCCGTGGGCGCGTTAGAGGGCAGCAATGTCAACCCGGTGCAGGCCATGATCCAGATTCTCGACAACACCCGCGCGTTCGAAATGCAGACCAAGCTGATGCAGACCGTCGATCAGAACCATCAGGCCGCCACGCAATTGCTCAACGTGAGCTGACCCGCCACGACGCGCCCGCCCCCACCACGCCTTCAGAGAAACCGCCATGATCCGCTCGCTCTACGTTGCAAAAACCGGCCTCGAAGCCGAACAGACCCGCATGGACGTGATCGCCAACAACCTGGCCAACGTCAACACCAGCGGCTTCAAAGGCTCGCGCGCCGTGTTTCAAGACCTGCTCTATCAAAACCTCACCCAGCCGGGTGCGCAGTCGTCGCAGAGCACGCAATATCCCAGCGGTCTGCAACTGGGCACCGGCGTGCGCCCGGTATCCACCGAGCGGCTGATGACGCAGGGCAACCTCACCCAAACCGGCAACTCGCTCGATGTCGCCATCAACGGCCAGGGCTTTTTTCAGGTGCTCGAACCCAATGGCACCATCGCCTACACCCGCGACGGCACCTTCCAGCTCAACAACCAGGGGCAGCTCGTCACCGCCAACGGCTATCTGGTGCAGCCCACCGTCACCATTCCGGCCAGCGCACAAAGCGTGACCATCGGCAACGACGGCACCGTGTCCGTCACTCTGCCGGGACAGGCCGCGCCGCAGCAGGTGGGCGCGTTGCAACTGGCCAGCTTCGTCAACCCCACCGGGCTGCAGAGCATTGGCGACAACCTCTATCTGCAAACCGGCTCCAGCGGCGCGCCCAACACCGGCCAGCCCACGCTCAACGGTCTGGGCTCGGTGCGGCAGGGCTATCTGGAGTCGTCCAACGTCAACGTGGTGGCTGAACTGGTCGACATGATCTCCACCCAGCGTGCTTACGAAGTCAACAGCAAGGCGGTGACGGCTTCCGACCAGATGCTGCAGTACGTCAACAACAATCTGTGATGACCGCGATGTCTTTCCTGCGCTCTGACTCTCACCGTCTGCGCCTGTTGCTGGCCGCGGCGTTCGCCCTGCTGCTGGGCGCCTGCGCCACGGCGCCGCAGCATCTCAGCAGCGGTTCGCTCAAGCCCCTGCCCATTCCGGCCGAACCGGAGTCGATGAATGCGCACACGCCCAACGGCGCCATCTGGCAGCCGGGCACGAATGTTTCGCTGTTCGAGGACAGCCGCGCGCACCGCGTGGGCGACCTGATCACTGTGCTGATCCAGGAAAACGCCAACGCCACCAAATCGACCAACACCACGGTGAACAAGTCCGACGACGTGAGCGCGGGGCTGTCGAGCTTTTTCGGCAAACCCTTCACCGTGGGCGGCTACTCGCCGTCGATGGGGCTAACCTCGTCCACCAAGTTCGGCGGCAACGGCGCCACCTCGCAGAGCAATACTTTCACCACCACCTTGCAAGCTACCGTGGTGCAGGTGATGAGCAACGGCAATATGCAAATCTCCGGGCAGAAGGAAGTCATGCTCAATGGCGGGCATGAATATATCCGCGTGGCCGGCGTGGTGCGCGCGGCCGATGTCAGTCCGCAAAACACCGTGCTGAGTACGCAGATTGCCAACGCTCGCGTGGAATACAGCGGCACCGGCGATGTGTACGCCGCCGCCAAGGTGCCGTGGCTAGCGAGCTTCTTCCTCTCGCTGTGGCCGTTCTGAAACTGGGTGACGACATGCCGACCGAATCACTGCGCACACCCCTCCCCCTCCCAACCTCCCCCACGGCGTGGGGGAGGAGTGATGGCTCACTCCCCGCTCGCGGGGAGGGCCGGGGTGGGGAGCATGCCACTTATCGCCACTTACTCGCCTGGCTGGCGGCGCTCTGCCTGCTCTGCGCCGCGGCGTTGCCCGCGCACGCCGCCGCCATCCGCGATCTCACCAGCGTGCAGGGGGTGCGGGTGAATCAGCTCGTCGGCTACGGCCTGGTGGTCGGCCTCGGCGGCACCGGCGACCAGGCCACGCAAGTGCCCTACACCACCCAATCGCTGCTCTCCATGTTTCAGCGCCTGGGCATCAACCTGCCGCCCGGCGTAGCCTCCAACCTGCAACCGAAAGACGTGGCCGCGGTGATGATCACTGCCAACCTGCCGCCGTTTTCGCAGCCTGGCCAGCAAATCAACGTGACCGTCTCGGCGGTGGGCAATGCTTCCAGCCTGGCCGGCGGCACCCTGCTGATGACCCCGCTCAAAGGCGCTGACGGCCAGACCTACGCCGTGGCCCAGGGCAGTGTGGTGGTCAGCGGCTTCGGCGCCGCTTCGGGGGGCAACAGCACCCAGGTCAACTTTCTCACCGCGGGCATGATCGCCAACGGCGCCACGGTCGAACGCGCCGTGGCGAACAATTTCGACAAGGCGGGCCCGATCACCCTTGCGCTCAACTCCCCCAGCTTCGGCACCGCCAGCCGCGTGGCCGATTCCATCAACCAGCGTTTCGGCGCGGGCACGGCCACGGCGCTCAACGCCGGGGTCATTCAGGTGAATGCGCCGCTGACTGCGGGCGACCGCACCGCCTTTCTCGGCCAGGTCGAAGCGCTGGACGTCTCGCCCGAATCGCCACCGGCAAAAGTGGTGATCGACGCCCGCAGCGGCACCGTGGTGCTGGGGCAGAACGTCACCCTGGGCGCCTGCGCGGTGGCGCACGGCAATCTGTCGGTCACCATCAACACGCAATACGAAGTCAGCCAGCCCAACCCGCTCGGCGCGGGGCAAACGGCGGTGGTGCCCAAAACCGATGTGAAAGCCAAGGCGGACAAGGCCAATCTGCTCATGTTCAAGCCCGGCGTCACGCTCGAAGCCGTGGTGCGCGCACTCAACGCCGTGGGCGCGGCGCCCAACGACCTCATCGCCATTCTGCAGGCCATGAAGGCGGCGGGTGCGCTGCACGCCCAGCTCGAAGTGATATGAGCGAGTCGAGAGCCCATCCGCCATGACCACGCCACCCAGCCCGCCCCTGTCCCCGCTGCCGCCCAGCGGCGCAGCGGCGTCCAACAGTCTGTCGTTCCAGGGGCTGAACCAGCTCAAGGCTGCCGCCAATGCCGACCCGCGCAGCCCGCAGGCGATCAAGGCCGTGGCGCAGCAATTCGAAGCGCTGCTGATGCAGCAAATGCTCAGCGCCATGAACGCCACCAGCCTGGGGCCGGATCTGCTAGGCGACACCGCGGGGCCAATGTTCAAGTCGATGTTCACCCAGCAACTCGCCACCACCCTCAGCCAGGGGCAAGGCATGGGGCTGGCCACTTATATCGCTCGCGAGCTGTCCACCCGCTACGGACTCAACCCCGGACTCAACCCCGGACTCGACCCCGCCTCGTCGCAGCAGCCTTCGGGCACCCCCGCTGACAGCGGATCGATCGCCGCACATGCGGTGAACACACAGGCCAGTGCGCTTCCGCTGGCCAGCAGCGCGACTGCGGCCTTGCCGACACAGTCGCTCGCCACCTACCGTCAGAACGCCCTGCCGGTGCAGCCGCTCAACCCGATGCCCGGCACCTCGCCCACCGCGCCCAGCTCGTCCGCCAAAAGCGCCACCCCGCCGCTCGAACAGGCCAAGTCGTTCATCGCCAGCATTCTGCCCAGCGTACAGACCGCGGCCAAACAGCTGGGCGTCACGCCTGTGGCCATTCTGGCGCAGGCCGCGCTTGAAACCGGCTGGGGGCAGCACGCGCCGGGCAACAATGTGTTTGGCGTCAAGGCGGGCAGCGGCTGGACCGGCGGTACCGTGCAGACACTCACCCGCGAATTTCAGAATGGCGTGGCGTCGGTGGGCACGGCCGCCTTCCGCGCTTACCAGAACGTCGCCGACAGTGTGGACAACTACGCCGCCCTGCTCTCCCGTCCGCGTTACCAGTCGGCCCGTGGTCAGGGCAACGATATTTCGGCGTTCGCCAACGCGCTGCAGCGCAGCGGCTACGCCACCGATCCCGACTATGCCGCCAAGCTGGTGGCCATCGCCCGCAGCCCGCGCATGCAGCTGGCGCTGCAGCAACTTGGGGTAGATTCAGGGCCGGATTCAAGTTCTGCAGCGCAGTGACGTTATCTCTCATACCCCCTGCGCCCGCATCCGCCGCCATGTCCCAGCTCCAGCCCCCTCAAGACGAACGCCAGCTCGTCGCTGCGCTCACCGAAGTGCTGCGCCAGCAGCGTCAGGCGCTGGTGAATACCGGCAGCGAAGGCGCCGCGCCCGTAACCCCCATCTGGCAACCGCTGCTCCAGGCACTCGAAGGCTTTGCGCAGCGCCGCCGCTCGGGCGACCCCGTGCTGGGCCACAGCCCGGAAATCACCGCCGAAGTCACCGCCCTGCGCGACGAAACCCTGGCGCTGCAGCACAGCCTCACCGTCTGGAGCGCGGCGCTGCAGCAGGCCATCACCCAGTCGCAGCGGCAAACCGCCGAACCCACCTACGGGCCGGCAAGCGGCGTGGCCAAAGGGTATGGCCAGACGCAAGGCCAATCTTTAGGGAGGGGATGAGATGTCGGGCATCAGCGGGCTTCTCAACAATGCCCTCACCGGCTTGCAAGCGGCGCAGTCTGCGCTGCAGGTCACGGGCAACAATATCGCCAACGTCAACACACCCGGCTACAGCCGCGAAACGGCGGTGCAGAGCACCCTCACGCCCAGCCTGTATGGCGGGCAGTATCTGGGCAACGGCACGCAGATCGACGCCGTGACCCGCAGCTACAACAGCTATCTGCAATCGCAGGTGTGGAGCACGGCGGCCACCGCCAGCGGGGCAAACACCCTCAACACCCAGATCCAGCCCATCGCCAATCTGATCGCTGGCACCGACTCGGGTCTGAGCACCTCGATCAACAAGTTTTTCGCCAGCGGCGTGGCGCAGGTCGCGGCCAATCCGGCCGATCTCCCGTCGCGGCAAAGCCTCATCAGCCAGTCGCAGTCGCTGGCCCAGACCATTCAGACTTCGGCGCAGCAACTGCAAAGCGCGGCGAGTGGCGTCAACCAGCAACTCGGCCAGAGCGTGACCGCCATCAACAGCCTCACGCAGCAGATCGCCCAGCTCAACGTTCAGATCAATACCCTCTCGGGCGCCGGCAGCACGCCCAACTCGCTGCTCGACCAGCGCGATCAGCTCATCACCCAGTTATCGGGCCAGGTGGGCGTGACCGTGCTGCCGCAAGGCGGCAATCAGGTCAATGTGTTCACCGGCAACGGCCAGGTGCTGGTAGCCGGTGCGCAATCGTTCGACCTGAAAACCACGCCCAGTGCCTACGACCCGTCGCAGCTCGAAGTGGCCTACGCCTCCAATGGCGCGGTGCTGTCGCAGTGCCTGCAAGGCGGCACGCTGGGCGGGCTGCTGCAGTTCCGCAGCCAGGTGCTGCAGCCCGCGCAGAATGCGCTCGGTCGCATCGCCGACGGTCTGGCTTCGGCCATGAACAGCCAGCAGGCGCAGGGGCTCGATCTCAACGGCCAGTTCGGCGCGGCCCTATTTCAGGCCGGGCCGGTGCAGGTGCTCGCCAGCTCGGCCAATACCGGCAATGCCGTCATCAGCGGCAGCGTGGTCGATGCCAATGCGCTCACCACCGCCGACTACCGGTTGAACTACGACGGCAGTAACTGGTCGGTCACCAATCTTTCCTCGGGCCAGCCCGTCAGCGGGGCGACAGTGGGCACCTCGGGCAGCGCCACCGTGCTGAACTTCGACGGCGTGCAAGTCAACGTCAGCGGGGCGCAGGCGGGCAACAGCTTTGAGGTGCAACCCACGCGCTACGGGGCGCTCAACTTTCAGTCCGTCCTCACCAACCCCACGCAAATCGCCGCAGCCTCGCCCTATGTTTCCAGCGCGGGGCAGATGCTATCGGGCAGCCTGGTCAACACCAATCTGGGCAACCTCACCCTGTCGGCCGGGCAATACAGCGCCACTAGCGGCGCCGGCGCCTTGGTCATTTCGGGCGCGAGCGTGCCGACCCCCCTGCAGGTCACGCTCACCAGTGGCGGCACCAGCGGCGCCGTGGGCTTTCAGGTCACGCAATCCGGCTCGGCCACCGTGCTGGCCAGCGGCAGCCTGAGCCTGGGCGGCAGCGGGCAGGTGCTGTCCATCCCTTACGCCAACAACCCGCCGGGCGGCTACTGGAACGTCACCCTCGCCGGCAGCACCGCCGTCTCGGGCGACGCCTTTACCCTAAGCCCGGCCAGCGGTGGCAATGGCGGCAATGCGCAGGCCATGGCCGCGCTGCAAACCGCCAAAACGCTCGAAAGCGGCAGCACCTCGCTCGAAGGCGCTTATTCGCAGCTCGTCAGCCAGGTCGCCACGCAGGGCAACCAGGCGCAGAGCGCACTGAGCGCGGCCAGCGCCGTCGCCGCCCAGGCATCTGCCGCGCAGCAGTCGGTCTCGGGTGTGAATCTCGACGAAGAAGCGACCAACCTCATTCAATATCAGCAGGCGTATCAGGCCGCGGCCAAGGCCATTCAGGTGGGCAACAGCCTGTTCACCTCGCTATTGCAGGCCGTGCAGTAAAAAGGAAGGGCATCGCCATGCGCATCAGCACCTCTCAGTTCTACGCCGCCAGTCTCACCGGCATCCTCAATCAGCAGAACACCCTTAACACCCTGAGCCAGCAACTCTCCACCGGCAGCACCTTGGTCAACCCCTCAGACCAGCCGGTCGCCGCGGCGCAGAACGTCGCCCTCACCGGGCAGATCAACCGCCTGGCCGGCTACGCGCAAAACGGACAGAACGCGCAAAACTCGCTGCAACTCGAAAGCGCTACGTTGCAAAGCGTCACCACTCTGGTCAGCCAGGCGCGGCAACTCGCGGTGCAGATGAATAACGGCACCGTCAGCTCGCAAGACCTGCAAAACGCCGCGGCCACCATGCAAGGCTATGTGCAGCAACTCGCGCAATACGCCAACACCCAAGACGGCCAGGGCAACTATCTTTTCGCCGGCAGCAAGAGCGGCGCCCAGCCCTTCGTCATTCAGGCGGATGGCAGCGTGCAATACCAGGGCGATGGCGGGCAGAACCAGCTCGCGCTCGGCCCTAATCTGAACACCGCCATCGGCGACCCCGGCAACGCGCTGTTCATGAATGCACGCGCGGGCAACGGCACCTTCAGCGTGAACGCCGCCAGCAGCAACACCGGCGGCGCCACCGCCGGGCCCGGCACCGTCAACAACACCGCCCTGGCCCAGCAAACCCTGCAGGTCGACGGCACGCAGTACCAGATCAGTTTCAGCGGCAGCGGTGGGTCGATGACCTACTCCGTGGCCAGCGGCAACGGCGGCGCGTTCTCCGCCAGCCCGGTCGCCAGCGGCAGCTTCACTCCCGGCATGAGCATCAGCCTGCCCCCCGGCAACACCCCGGCCATCACCGTGCCCATCGTCGGCACCCCGTCGTCGGGCGACAGTTTCACTATCGGCGCCGCCGCGCCGCAAAGCCTGTTCCAGACCTTTCAGTCTCTGGCGCAGGCCTTCTCGGCTTCGGCGCAAGCCTCCGGCTCGAATGCCTTGCGCGCACAGTCCATCAGTAATGCCCTGGCCAGCCTCGACCAGAACCAGACCAACCTGCTCAGCGCCCAAGCCAGCATCGGCAGCCGCCTGCAGCAAGTGCAGGCTGTGCAGACCCAGAATTCCAGCCTCACCCTGCAACTACAAACCCAGCAAACCCAGCTCACCAGCATCAACTACCCACAGGTCATCACCGAGTACCAGTCCAGCCTCACCGCCCTGCAGGCCGCGCAAAAGGCGTTTACGCAGGTACAGGGGTTGAGCTTGTTCCAGTATCTCTGACCCATCTAGTTCCGATGCAAAAACCGCAAGTCTCAGTCGTCATTCCTTGTTTCAGACAAGGGCATCTCCTTCAAGAAGCTATTGAGAGTGTTCTGAGCCAGGGTTTCAGTGACTTGGAAATTCTGATCGTCAACGATGGCAGTCCGGACGACACGCAAGCCGTTGCCCAGCGCCTGATTGATGCCAACCCAGACTTCGACATCCGATGCATTTCCACTCGCAATCAGGGTGTAGCCCACGCCCGCAATACGGCTATCAGAGCAAGCGGAGGGAAATTCATTCTTCCTCTCGATGCTGATGATCGACTCGAGTCTGGCTTCCTAAAGACCACCTTGGATGCCCTCACGCTGTCGCCCAACTTCGATATCGCCTTTACTGATCTGCATTTTTTCGGGCATCTGCAAACGGAGGTACGGTGCGGCCCCTTCGACCTTCTTACGCTCAGCAGATCAAACACTATTCCCTACTGTTCGCTCTATCGTCGGACCTTGTTTGACGCGGTCGGCGGCTATCGGCAAGAAGCTCAGGGCTATTGTGACTGGGACTTCTGGATCGCCGCAGCCGTCTGCGGTTCTCGTGCAGTTCACATCCCCCGTCCACTATTCGCTTACCGCAAGGCGGGGCCGAGCATGATCGACCAAGCCTTACGCGATGATTCCAAACTGCGCGCCGTAATAACGGTACGGCACAACGCAATTTACTCACCTGAGCAGGTTGCCAGAGCACGAGAACTTCTTACCCTCGCTTCTACCCAGGAAAGCCAACCTGACAGGCATACGCAGATTCCGTCCCTATCGGCGCAGCCGTTGGTGTCGGTCATCATTCCGACATACCAGCGCCCAGCGTTGCTGGCGCGGGCACTGCATAGCGTCCTGGCACAGAACTATCCGCGGTTGGAAATTCTGGTCGTCAATGATTGCGGCACAGGTGTAGAGCACCTTCTACCCACCGGAGATGAGCGGCGCTCATTGACGTACGTGCGCCACGGAACAAACCGCGGCCTGTCTGCTGCACGCAATACAGGGTTGGCGATCTCTAAGGGTGACATCATCACTTATCTCGATGATGACGACACCTTTGAGCCTAGCCACGTTTCCACGGTCGTCGAAGCGATGGCACGCACTGGCGCGGACTTTGTTTATACCGAATCCGACTATGTGATTGAACGGCTGGACAACGGACAGATTCACGAACTTCAGCGGCGCAAGCAGATAGACGACTGCAGCTACTCTCGTCAACGTCTGTTCGTCGCCAACTTCATTCCTGTCAATACGTGGGCGCACCGGCGGCAGGTCATTGATCAAATCGGAAAATTTGATGAGACTCTGCACAACCTGGAAGACTGGGATCTGCTGCTGCGCTACGCCCGTCTCAAAGACCCCGTACACATCCCAACGGTAACGGCGGTGGTACACCACCGTGAGCAGGCCGACAACATGCTGGCGGCCCATCATGGCAAGTTTCTGTCGCATTACATCGAGATATACCGTCGACACGACGATCTCGGTGACGCCGTGATCGCTCGAGGAAGAAAACATCTCTTGGACGACATGGCGCGGCGTGAAGGTACTGCTCCCGTATCTGTACCGACCCAAAAGATCACCCTTCCATGGTTGCCAGCAGGTAGGTGGCTTCCGGCAGAACACCAGTGGGCCGACGAGGCCATATCGAGTTGGTCGGAACAGGGTATTGAGCCTGCCGTCACGGCTCTCGTCCTGATGCCAAACGCTGCTTTTTCGCAACGACAAACCCTCGCCAGCCTGGAAGCGCAATGGCTCGCTGCGCAGGCTTTTATGGTTGCCTCACACAGCACACCAGAGCTGCAAATGCGTGAAACAAACACTGCGTTGCGCAACTCGGGGGCCAACTGGCTCGGCCTGATCGACGCGGGCGACCAGCTCGCGCCGGATGCGCTCTTCCGCATCGCGCATGCCGTGCGCGAGCATCCGCAGTGGCAGATCGTCTACACCGACGAAGATCAGATCACCGCCGATGGTCAGCACACCAACCCGCATTGCAAGCCCGACTTCAATCTCGACTATCTGCGCAGCCTGCCCTATGTCGGCGGGCTGTTGCTGATCCGGCGCGATCTGTTCGAGGCGCTCGGTGGCTTCGACCCGCAGGCTGAAGGCGCGGAAGACTACGACCTGATGCTGCGGGCGTGGGAGCATCTGCAGCGCACGGGGGCAGGAGAAGCCGCCCTCGGCCATGTGCCCGAGGTGCTCTATCACCGCCTTCAGGGTTCGGGGCATACGCAAAAGTCGGTGCCCGAAATTCTGCAAGCCGGGCACTCGGCCCTGCAGCGCCATTTCGAGCGTCTGGGCATCGCGGCGCAGGTGCAGCCGGGGCCATTTCCGCCATCGTTCCGCGTGCGCTGGCCGCTGCCCGAAGCGCGGCCGCTGGTGTCCATCCTCATTCCCACGCGCGACCAGTTGCCGCTGTTGCAGCGCTGCGTGGAGTCGGTGATCGAAAAAACCAAGTACCCGGCTTACGAAATTCTCATCATCGACAACGACAGCCAGACGATTGATGCGCGCAACTATCTGGCCGCCATCGAAGCCAAGGAGGCCGAACTCGGCGGCCGCCTGCGCGTGGTGCGCCAGCCCGGCCCGTTCAACTTCTCGGCGATGAACAACGCCGCAGCCCGCGCCGCGCGCGGCGACTATCTGCTGCTGCTCAACAACGACACCGCTGCGCTGCACGACGACTGGCTCGACGAAATGATGGGCCACGCCGTTCGGCCCGATGTGGGCATCGTCGGTGCCAAGCTGCTCTATCCCCCCGGCAAGATTCAGCATGCCGGGCTGACGCTGGGTCTATTGGGAGTTGTAGGAAATCCCTTCATCGGCCGCCCGCCCGAAGACCGCGGCTACTTCGGCCGCGCCCAGCTCACGCAAGATCTCTCGGCCGTCACCGGCGCCTGCCTGCTGGTGCGCAAAAGCGTTTACGAGCAGGTAGGCGGTCTGGACGAACAGGCTTTCAAGGTGTCTTACAACGACATCGATCTGTGTTTGAAAGTGCGCGAGGCGGGCCTGCGCATCGTGTTCACGCCCTACGCGCTGCTGATGCACGAAGGCTCGGCCAGCCAGAAGAGCGGCACCGAGACCCAGCCTGACAACGCCAAGCTCAAACGCTTCGCCGCCGAAAAAGACGCCATGTATGCCAAGTGGCTACCGCAGCTCGCCTTCGACCCCGCCTACAACCGCCACCTTAGCCTTGCGAGCACCGACTTTCTGCTCGACGATCAGCCCTGCCTGAGCTGGGATCCAGACTGGCGTCCCCGTCCGCGCATCCTGGTCCATCCCGCCGACCGTGAAGGCTGCGGCGAGTACCGCATCATCGCGCCCATGCGCGCGCTCAACCGCGCCGGGCTCACCCAGGGCTGGGAGACCATGCGCCTGTTCGAGCCCGCCGAAATGGAGCGCATGCAGCCCGACAGCTTGGTGGTGCAGCGGCAGATGGAGTGGCCGCAGATCGAGGCGCTGGAGCGCCACGCCCGCACCTCCAAGGCGTTTCGCGTGTTCGAGATCGACGACCTCATCACCAATCTGCCGCACAAAAGCGTGCACAAAAGCACCATCCATAAAGACATCGCCAAGCGCTTTCGCAAGGCCGCCGGGCTGTGCAACCGGCTGGTGGTAGCCACCGAACCGCTGGCCAAGGCTTATGCCCATTTCACCGACGAAGTCGTGGTGCAGCCCAATTACCTCGAAGCCGCGCGCTGGGGTCATTTGCAACCTGAGCGTGCCGAGCGCAGCAAGCCCCGCGTAGGCTGGGCCGGGGGCGTGGGCCATACCGGCGACCTCGAACTGATTGCCGATCTGGTGCGCGATACGGCCAGTGAAGTCGATTGGGTGTTTTTCGGCCTGTGCCCTGAAGCCCTCAAACCGCTGGTCAAGGAATTTCACCCCGGCGTGCCGCTCGATCAATATGCCGCCAGGCTGGCCGCGCTCGATCTCGATCTGGCCGTCGCCCCGCTGGAAGACAACGCCTTCAACGAAGCCAAGAGCCATCTGCGCCTGCTGGAATACGGCATCCTCGGCTATCCGGTCATCTGCTCCGATCTCACGCCGTATCAGGGCGATTTTCCCGTCACCCGCGTGGCCAACCGCTACCGCGACTGGACGCGCGCGCTGCGCGAAGCCATCTCCGACCGCGCCGCGCTGCGCGCCCAGGGCGACGCGCTACGCGCCAAGGTGCTGGCCGACTGGATGATGGAAGACCATCTCGACACCTGGCTGAAAGCCTGGCTGCGCTGAAGTCACGTCGGACAACGAAGCGAGGCTGTTTTTACGCAACACGGCGGGCCAGCGCTAGGCCAACGCCTTTGGGCCGCTGCTAGCATCAACGCAACGATCGAGACTCCATTTTCCGTTCCCATGAACAGCCCCCTCACCTCGCCAGACAACGACGCGCCCGAAGCACAGGGCGCGGTCATGCAAGCACACATCGCGCGCCAGCCCATCGTCGACCGCAAACAGCAGATCGTCGGCTACGAGTTGTTCGCACGCGAAAGCGGCACGGCCGAACACGCGCCCGCCCAGCACAGTGCCGAGAGCGATAGCGTGCTGCTGTTCAACGCCCTTTCCAACATCGGCGCCGAGAGGCTGTTCGGCGAAAAACTCGCCTTCATCAACTGCGTGGTCGAAGACCTCAAGGCCGAACATCTCGACATCGTTTTCCCGGATCGCATCGTGCTCGAAGTGCCGCGCATCTATGGCGACGACCCCACCGGCATCGCCGAGGTCGCCGCCCAGCTCAAACCGCTGCGCGAACGCGGGTTTCATCTTGCGGCCGGCCCCTTCGCCGCCGCCTCGCTGTATGCCGCCTGGCTGCCGCTTCTCAGCTACATCAAGGCGGATGTTCAGAGCCTTTCGGCCAACGTGGCCGTGGCCCTGCAGCGCAAGGCCGAAAGCCAGCGCAATGTGCGTCTGGTGGCCGAACGCGTGGAAACGCCCGAGCAGTTCAAGACCTATTTCGACGCCGGTTTTCACTTCTTTCAGGGCTATTACTTCGCCCGGCCGCAGACCATCAGCGCCAAGGTCATCAACCCGGCGCACGCCAATGTGCTGCAACTGATGAATCTGGTCATGCGGCAAGCCGAACTAAACGAGATCGAGCAGGTGCTCAAGCGCGACCCGGCGCTGTCCTTCAAGCTGCTGCGCTACATCAACTCCTCGGGTTTCGGGCTGATGTCCGAAGTCACCTCGTTCCGCCATGCCGCCGCCATTCTGGGCTACAAGAAGCTGTTCCGCTGGCTCGCACTGCTGCTCGCCACCGTGCCCGGCAATGCCGCTTCTCCGGCCATCGCGCGCACCGCCATCACCCGCGGCCGCATGATGGAGCTGTTGGCCAAGGGCACGCTTTCCGACGAAGATGCCGACAATGCTTTCGTGGTGGGCATCTTCTCCATGCTCGACGTCATGCTCGGCGTGCCGATGGAAAAGGCGCTGTCCGAAATCACCCTGTCCGAGCCCATCGTCATGGCCTTGAAAGACAACACCGGCATTTTCGGCAGCTATCTGCAGCTCACCCGCGCCGTCGAGCAACGCGATTTCGACAACATCGACTTCCTCGCCATGGCGCTGGGCATTCAGAGCTGGCGCGTCAGTTCCGTTCATCTGGCCGCGCTCGCCTGGGTGGAAGAGCTGGGCATCTGACAAGGCTCTCCATGAAAGAGGTCACCGCCAAATTGTTCCGCGAGGAATATCAGGTCAACTCCGAGCAGAAGGCCGATCATGTGCTGCACAAAATCATCGAGCGCCACGAGCCACTGGCCGTGCTGCCGCATGATCGCGCCGAGGAATTCAGCTCGGCGCTGCTGGTGGTCAACCGTCCCAAGCACTGGTTGATCATCGATGAACTCACCCCCGACGGCGGCAACCGCCGACTGGAAAATGGCGCGCCGTTTTTCACCATCGGGCGGTATGAAGGCGTGTTCGTCGGCTTTCAGTCCAAGCTGATCGAGCGCATCGATTACGAGGGTTATGGCGCGCTGCGCATCGCCTACCCCGAGCAGCTCTATTACCTGCAGCGACGCAATTTTTTCCGCGTGACCGTCGCACCGGGCGATCTGAGCACGGTGGACCTTCAGCGCCGCGGTGCCAAACCGCTTTACGGCCAATGCCACGACCTGAGCGTCAACGGCATGCGTCTGCTGGTGCCCTCGGCACTCGACTACGCCTTGACCACTGGCGAATACATCCCCATGGTGCGCTTCAGTCTGGAAGATGTGGAGCTGGCGGTGGAGGCAGAGGTGCGTTTTGTCGGGGCGTTGCGAGACACCAAAACCCGGCAGCCCATGCGCCCGCTCGGCATTCAGTTTCTGAACATGGCCCCGGCCTTCGAGCAGCGCCTGCAACAGTACGTGCAGCGGCGCGACCGCGAACTGCTGAGAGACGCTCGGCGCTGAACCGGGCGGCTGCCAGGTGCCGCCCTTGCTGCGACTTGGTTACTGCGGCCTCGTTACTGCGGATTCAGCACCAGCAGTCGCGACATCAGCCCTGGCGGCACGAGCACTTCGGTCAGGGGCGCGAAAACACCATCGCCCTCCACCTCGGAAGCCTCGACGATGTGCTGCTCGAACTGCCCCAACTGCGCATCAAACACCAAGGGCGCCTGTCCGTGCGCGCGCAGCGGCTGCCCACTCTGCGTGGGCAGAAGCACCATCACCATAGGCAGGGATTGCGCGTCGATCCGCGCATAGCGCAAACCAAAATGCGCTGCCGGCGCGAGCAAAAAGCTCACCCCCGCATCGTCGATCGACTGCAGCCACAAGAAGGGCCGCTCGGTTTGCACGCCGATGAGCACAAAGCGCTGCAGGGTCTCGAATCCCGGCAGCGGCGACGACACCGTCCAGATTTGATTTTGCCCAACGGGAAGCAAGCCAAAGCGCGTGGCCACTTCCATGGCGTTGCTCGGCGCTGTGCCAACTTGCGCAAGCGCGCTTGTCGTAACGGATTCTGGCTGGGCTAGGCTCAACTCGACTCTCCATGAGGGGGCAGGTCAACCGGGGCGTCAACCGACCCAGAAACCCATTGCGCCAGAGACAGCCCTTGCGGCGCCACCGCAGCCTGGTTGCCCTGGCTGATCTGGGCATAGAGTTCTTCGCGCAGAATGCGCAAGTCAAGCGGACCCTCAATGCCGAGGCGCACCTTGCCGGGCGCGGACTGCAGCACGACCAGGCGGATGTTGTCCCCAATGCGGATGGCTTCACCGGGGCGGCGCGTCAGAATGAGCATGCATCGAGCCCGGCGGGTCGGTTGTCAGGCGCTGACTTGCAGGCGAACCGGGCCGTTGCCGGGTTGGCCCTGGCCGTGAGCGCCGTAAAGATCGACGCCTTCAGCGTTGCCGCGCAAAATTTGCAAGGCCCCTTCGGTGCTGCGCATCAGCGCCGAGATCATGGCGCCGTTGCGCTGATTGGCCTCGGCGATGCTGCGCGCCAGGGTTTGAACCGCGCTCCACAAGGGGGGAGCGGATGTAGCGCCCGCTTCGGTCTGCGCGCCAAACTGCACGATGCGTTCGCGCTCCAGCGCGTCGATCTCGGCCAGCAGGCTGTTTTTACGCTCGGTCAGCGCGGGCAGTTGATCTGTGGCGGCGCGCAGCAGGCAGGCATGCTCTTCAATCAGCAAGCGGTCGAAAGCCTGCAACTTGTCGAGTTGCAGGCGAAGCAGAGAATCGACCGACTGCGACATGGCGGGTTCAGATCAGTTGGAAGCAGGCTTGGTCGCGCCGATCAGGGCCTGGCTGTCCTGCAATAGACCACTAGCGATGCGCTGCGGATTGACCACGTATTGATCGCTGCGAATGGCGTTTTGCAGTTCGCTGATGCGCGCGTCGCTGGCCGGAGGCGTTGCGCCCTGCGTGCTGGCAAGGTTGAGCATTTGCCCGGCCCCCGAGATGGAGACCTGTTCGGTGGCCGCCGCGCCCGCCGGATTAACCGACGGATTGGCAACCGAGCCGACAACCGAGCCCGCGCGCCGCGAAGCCGCAGCCGAGCCGCTGGCGGCGGTCGAGGCGCTGGATAGGGGGGAATTCTGGATGGGAATCATGGTGGCATTCTCTCCTGTTGGAGTGCTCAACGTCACGCTTTTGCCGGACTTTAGGGCAAGTGTGACTTTTTTGGCAATTCCCGCCGAATGCCCCCCTTATCGCCCCTTCATTGCCCCAGTTCGGCGCGCACCAGCAGGTCGAGCTGCCGACGCATGTCTTGCTGCGCGCGGGCGAATGCCGGCGTCTCCAGCCCCTCGCTCAGGGCGCTGATGAGGCGCTGGTAGGCCAGGTGCAGCGGCCCGCCCTCCAGCCCCTCCACCTCGATGTAATGATGCAAGGCGGTGGCGGCGCGGGCCGCGAGCGGCAGCGCGTCGGGCCAGGGCGTCATATAGGCCAGCCGCTGCTCCCACAACAGATGAGCCGCGTAGATGCCCAGGGCCGTGCGGGGATGATCGCGGTTGATCGTCAAATGAAATCCGTGCACCCAGTCCACCACCGCGTCGGCGGGCATGGGGCGAGCCAGCCCGTAGCCCTGCCCGGCGTCGGCCTGCAGAATGATGGCCGCCTCCACCAGCCCGGCCGACTCCAGCCCTTCGACCACGACGGTGCTGCCCAGATCGTGCGCCAGCCGGGTGAGATGCTGGATGAAATCGAGCGCCCGGCGCGGCGCCTTGCCCAACCCGCCCAGCAGGCCCTGGTCGATCTTCACCTCGTCGAACGGAAAGCTGTCGAGCCGCAGCAGCGAGCTGTAGCCTGAGCCGAGATCGTCTTCGGCCAGACGCACGCCGGTGGCACGAAACCGCGCCAAGAGCGCGTCGCGCCGCTCCGAAATGTCGAGATCGCTGCTTTCCAGCAATTCCAGGGTGAGGCGGCGCGGATCGAGCGCATGGCTGCGCAGCAGTTGCTCCACCCGCTCCACATAACGCGGATCGCTCAGCGCCACGGGTGGCATGTTCACCGACACATCGAGGTCGACGCCTTGCTGCGCCCAGCGCTGCCGGGCATGCAAGGCCTGCTCCAGGCCCAGACTGAACAAGCGCCACATATCGTGCGCGCCCAGCACGGGCAGAAACTCACCCGGCGCGATCAGCTCGCCGCCATCGCGCCGCTGCAGCCGCGCGAGCGCCTCGAATTTCTCGGGCCGACCCGTCTTGAGGTTGACCACGGGCTGATACCGCATCTGCAGGCCCGAATGATCGAGCAGATCGACATAGAACTGCCGTCGCGCGTAAGGCACCACGCCCGAAGGACTATGCGCATAACGGGCAAACGCCAAGCCCAGCACCTTTTGCAGATGCTCGACGAACACCCGGCGCGTCGAACTGGTGAAAAAACCGGGATAGCTGCTGTAAAGATCCATCAACGCAATGGGCTGGCCCGAGGCGTCGAGAATGGGAATGGACACGGCGCTGCGCACGCCCAGCTCGTCCGCCACATCCTTCCAGGGCAGGATCGCCGGATCGCAGGCATACGACGCGGTGTACTGCACCTCGCGGCTGCGCCAGGCGCGGCCCGAGACGCCCAAGCCTTCCGCCGCATCGCCGCGCACCGTGGTGAACGCGGCTTCGCCCGAGTCGATGCGGTCGAGGTAGAGCGACTTGAAGCGGCTGCCGAAGGCGTGTTCGAACTGAACCACGCCTGCCGCATCAGGCCGCCCAATCGTGCCCGCCAGCACACCCTCAATGTTTTCCAGCGCGCCGAGCACGGCGCGCAACAGATCGCTGAGGGTGTGCGCCGTGAGAATGGCCGCGTCGATGCGAACCAGCGCCGCGTCGAACTGCCGGACGATGTCTTCGTGCCCCTCGATCTGCCACTGCAACTCATCCTGCAGTCGGGTGATGAAGTAGCGCAGCAAAGCCGCCCGCTCCGACGGCTCGACCCACGCCGCAAAGTGACCGATCAGCAAGCGGGTGTATAGCCCGTAAGCCTCGACCAGCCACGACGCATCGAGCCCGATGAGCGCGTGCACTCGCCCCACATGCCGCGCCACCCGCACCGAAGCTTCGCTGCTGCCGACAAACAGACTGCGCAGATGGCGCTCCTGGTTGCTGCGCAGGCGCGAAAACTCGGTCTCCGACAACAACTTGAGCACGCGCGAAAACCGGGTCTGCTTGAGCAGCTCGTCGTAGAACTGCCGGATGAAAGCCTCGACCACCCCATTGAGATCGGGCTGCACCGCAGCAAGCAGCGCACGCAAGGCCGCCTGCTGCTCGGCGGGCGCTGGCGGCTCGGCTGAGATATTCAACTTTTCATACATGGGGCGCCATGCTATTGATCGAAGCCAAGGGCAGGCAAGCGAAACATTCGATCCTGTTGACCTGAAACAAGTCCGCCTCGATTTCCATGGCCGCGCCGCCAAAGCGATTCAAGTTCCCGCCCCGCGTGCCGTTACTCCAAACGCAAGACAAAACCATTACGAGGCCCACCTTGAAATTCCTGGTTGTTGACGACTTTCCCACCATGCGCCGCATCGTGCGCGGCCTGCTGATGCAGACCGGCTATGTGACCGGCAATATCGACGAGGCGGAAAACGGCGAAGAAGCCTGGCGTCGGCTGCAGGCCGGCGGTATCGAGTTCGTCGTCACCGACTGGAATATGCCGGTGATGCAGGGCATCGACCTGCTCAAACACATCCGCGCCAGCGACAACCCCGCCATCCGCAGCCTGCCGGTGCTCATGGTCACGGCCGAAGCCAAGAAAGAAAACATCATCGCCGCCGCGCAGGCGGGGGTGAACGGCTACATCGTCAAGCCCTTCACCGCACAGACGCTCAAAGAAAAGCTCGACGCCATCATGGCGCGCCTCAACGCGGCGGCGGGAGCGGCCCAATGAGTCTCGACCACGCCGCCACCACGCAAACGCCGCAGCCCGCGGCCGCCTCCACCGCGCTGCACAAGCTCACCGAGGCCGACGCCCTGCTGCACGAAGGCGTGCGCCGCATCATGGCCGCCTCCAGCGATCTGCCCGAGGCCAGCCATCCGCTCGAAGAAGCGCTGCGCCTGACCGAAACCCAGGCCATGTCCACACTCGAAGCGGTGGAAAACGGCTTCACCGAAATCGCCGCCATCCGCGCCACGCACGGCGGTTTCATCGACGAGCGCCTCGACCGCCTGGAACAACAGTTCCACACCATTCTCGCCAGCCAGCAGGGGCAGGATCTCGCCGGGCAGCGGTTGAAAAAAACCATCCATCTGCTGCAGGCGGTGGAGCAGCGCATCCGTGCCGCCGTCGAGCAACTCGGCCCGCACCTTCAACCCGCGGCCACTCCCGAGGCTTCGGCCCCGGCGGCCGACAGCGCCGCGCCGCTCAACGGAGTTCCCACCTACGCCGGACCCTCCTTTGCCCAGGATGACGTGGACGCCCTGCTGCGCGACCTCGGCATCTGAAACCTTCCGCCCCACCATCATGGACAACGACATCCTGCTGGAATTTCTCGCCGAATCGCGCGAGCTGCTGAGCCAGGCCCAAGACCAGTTGCTGCGGCTGGAATCCCAGCCCGACGACAGCGAAGCGCTCAGCGCCATCTTCCGCGCCTTCCACACCCTCAAGGGCGGCGCCGGTTTTCTCGAAGCGCAGAACATGGTGGACTGGTGCCACCATCTCGAAGACCTGTTCGACAAAATGCGCAGCGGCAAACTGCGCGCCACCGCGCCGATGATCGACGCCATCCTGCGCGCCACCGACGTCATCACCGCCATGCTCGACGACATGGCGCGCTGCGAAAATCCCCCCCCCGGCCCGGCCGCATTGGGCGCAGACATCCAGGCTTTCGCCCGCGGCGAAACGCCCGCGCTGCCTGAAGTGGCCAAGGAAGCGGCCAAGTCGCCCAGTCCCACGCCCAGCTCCGCTCCCCCGGCCGAGACCACGCGGGAAGGCCTCTGGGTCACGCAGACCGAACGCGACAGCGGCAGCACCGGGCTGTTTGCCGAACGCCGCACCGCCGACGCCGAGCCCACTTCCCCCGCCTCCGCCTCCGCAAACGGCGACTCCATCACCCAAGACGAATTCGAGCGCGTGCTCGACGACCTCTACGGCACAGGCCAGGCGCCGGGCGCGGCACCTGCTGGCGCCGTTGCGGCACCGGCCAGCCGTACCGACGACGAGATCACCCAGGACGAGTTCGAGCGCGTGCTCGACCAGATTCACGGCGCTGGCCACGCCCCAGGTCAGGCCAGCGCGCCAGCGCCCGAAGTTGCGCAAAAAGCCGCGCAAAAAGCCGAGCCCGCGGCACCGTCGGCACGCTCGGCCAACGGCAGCGCCGCCGAAGAAAGCTCCATCCGCGTCGATTCCACCCGGCTCGACCAGGCGATGAACCAGGTCGGCGAACTCGTGCTGCTGCGCAACCGACTCAGCGCCGCCGTGGCCCGCATGGCGCAGGAAGACGAAGCCCTGGCCCGGCTGGCGCGCGAAACCGATCTCGCCGTCAACGACCTGCAAAACACCGTCATGCGCCTGCGCATGCAGCCGTGCAAGCGCCTGTTCCAAAGCCTGCCCCGGGTGGTGCGCGACGCCTCGCGCAGCCTGGGTAAAAAAGTGCGGCTGGACATCGAGGGCGAAGACGTGGAAATCGACAAGACCGTGGTCGATGCGCTCTCCGGCCCGCTCATTCACCTGGTGCGCAACGCGCTCGACCACGGCATCGAAGAGCCTGAGGTACGCCGTCAGGCCGGCAAGCCCGAGGAGGCCGTGCTGCGCGTGCTCGCCCGCCATCTGGGCGACAAGGTGCAGATTCAGGTGGGCGACGATGGTCGCGGCATGAATGCACAAAAAATCATGCAGCACGCCATTTCCAAAGGCGTCATCACCGCGCAGGAAGCCGCGCGACTGTCTGAGCGCGAGATGCTCGAACTCATCTTTCTGCCCGGCTTCTCCACCAAAGAGCAGGTCAGCGAACTCTCCGGCCGCGGCGTCGGCATGGATGTGGTGCGCTCCACCGTCGCCTCGCTGCGCGGCCGCATCGACATCGACACCACGCTGGGCAAGGGCAGCACCCTCACGCTGGAGTTGCCGCTCACCATGGCCGTGCTGCCGGTGCTGTATTTCCGCCTGCGGCGCGAAACCTACGCCCTGCCGGTGGCGGCCATAGAAAACCTGCTCGCCATCGACCCCGAGCAGGTGCACTCCATCTCCGGTCGGCTGATGGTGCAGGTCGATGGCAACCGCGTCGTGCCCTACATCGATCTCGGCCAACTGCTGCAAGACCGCCCGATCGAGCTGCTCAAAGACCAGAGCGAGGGCATTCTCATCGAGCAGGGGCTGCTGGTGGTTTCCGAGGCCATGGGCACCGAAGACTCGGTGGTCAAGCCACTGGACATCTCCACCAACGACACCCTCTACCAAGGCGCCACCATCTCGGGCAACGGCGAGGTGGTATTGATTCTCGACGGCGCCGCGCTGGCCCGGGTGCAACGCAAGAGCTGACCCATCATGGACGACCAATCTCTCGACACCCTGCGCCGCGACTTCATCGCCGTGGCTGATGCCACCTACGCCTTTCAGGGCGCTCTGAAAAAACGCCTGCGCGAAATCGACCGCAAAGCGCTCAACGCGCAGGTGCTGGTCAAGCGCCACGGCAAGGAACTCGCCGGCTACGGCGTGGTGGCGCAGGCTTTCCGCGAAGGCGCGCAGGCCATGCAGGCTGCCGCCGAACAAGTGCAAAAGCTCATCAACCCGTTGATGCTGCACTTTATGGAAACCCTGCGCGATGCGCAGCAGATGGAGAGCCTGCGCAACATTCACAACGCCGCCACCGTGCATTGCCCCTCACTGGCCGAGCGCATGCGCCAGCACGCCGACATGCAGGATCGCCACGCCGCGGGCAGCCGCCGCGCCGGTCTGGCGCTGAACTCGGCGCTCGACCGCTTTCAGTCCGTCATTGCCGAGCTCGACTATGTCGTGGTCAACGGCCGCATCGAAGCGGCGCTGAAAGGCACGGTCAGCGCGCCGCTGGCGCAGGTCTCGCTGGAAATGGATCGGTCTGTGAGCGGCGTGCAGGAATTGCTGCGCACCTATCGCGAACAAATTGAAAGGATCATCGAATGAAATCGCTGCAATTTTTCAGCCAGGGTAACCACCACTGGAACATCATCTACGACCAGGACGAGCGCCGCGTCATCGACTCCAACGTCTATGCCTTGAGCGTGGACGACCAAACCCTCATCCTCGATCCGGGCGGATTCGAGATCTTCCCGCAGGTGTTCAGCGCCCTGGTCGAAGTGGCCCCACCCGGCTCGCTCAAAGCCGCTTTCGTCAGCCATCAAGACCCCGACATCGCCTCCAGCCTGCCGCTGTGGAACGCTTGCAGCCCGACCATCGCCTGGCATGTGCCCAAGCTGTGGAGCGGCTTTATCCGCCATTACGGCGCGCTCGACGCCGATCTGCGCGACATTCCCGATGAAGGCGGCGAAATGACTCTGGGCTCCGCCCGGCTGCAGTTCGTCCCCGCGCATTATCTGCACTCTTCGGCGAACTTCCACGTCTATGACGCCTTCGCCAAAGTGCTGTTCTGCGGCGATGTGGGCGCGGCGCTGCTGCCCGCCGGTCATGCGCCCTTCGTCGATCGCCGCAACATCGAATCACCCGCCGCGTTCGACGAGCACATCAAGTCCGCCGAGTATTTCCATAAACGCTGGATGCCGTCGATGGCGGCCAAGCGCAACTGGTGCGAGCGTGTCTCGAAGATGGACATCGACTTTCTCGCCCCGCAGCACGGCGCCATTTATACCGGCCAGAACGTCAAGCGCTTCATTGACTGGTTCGACGCGCTCAAGGTCGGCTCGGCCATCGAGTAAGCCCGCCCCCCATCTCACCCTAATCTCTCTCGTCACCATCATGGACGCCACCGCCCTCCACTATCTGCAACAAGCTCTGGAACCGCTCGACAGCCTGGAAATGCTGGCCGAGGCCAACGCCGCCATGGAAAACGGCGTGTTCTACATGAACCGCACCGCGCGCGAAACCATGGAGCGGTTTCACACCACTCTCAACGGAGCCCTGCGCGGCGCCGACGTGCGCAACGCTCTGCACCATTCCATTCACCAGTTCCACAAAGACCCGGAACGCATCCGCGCCATCCTGCGGCGTCTGGCCGACGGCAGCCTGGAAAAACATGTGCAGGAGATGGCCGTGGGCAAGGTGATCTTCGCGCTTATTTTCGTTGCGGTGCGCGATCCGCAAGGCCAGGTCATCGCGTTTCATGCCAGTTGGCGCGATGTGTCGCACCTCAAAGACGTCAGCGCCGTGAGCGATCGGCTCAAAGAGGTGGTCAGCACCCTCAACAGCGCGGCCGGCGACATCGGCCAGTCCATGACCTCGGTGGATACCGCCATTAGCAATGTGGGCCGCGCCATCAATGGCAACGGCGCCGCAGTCGCGCACCTGCAAGAGCAGGTCAACGCCATCAGCGCCATCGTGCGCAATATCCGCGAAATCTCTTACCAGACCAATCTGCTCGCGCTCAACGCCGCCATCGAGGCCGCCAGAGCCGGCGAGCATGGCCGCGGCTTTGCCGTGGTGGCCGACGAAGTGCGCAATCTGGCGCGCCGGGTACAGGTCGCCACCGCCGAGGTGGAGGAAAACACCACCGCCATCGGCCAGCAGGCCCACGACATCGCCACCACCAGCGCCAACTCGGGCAAGGAGCTCGATCTGGTGCAGTCGGTCGTGGTGCGCATGAACAATCAGGTCAGCAATATGCAGACCAGCGCCACGCGCATGATGCTGCAGTCGGCGCAGGAAGATCACAAAGACTTTGTCAATCACATTCTGGCCGAAGCCTCGAAAGACAAACAGGCCCAGCTGCCCACGGAAGTCACCGACCACCACAACTGCCGCCTGGGCAAGTGGTATGACAGCCAGGGCGTGGCGACTTTTGGCGGCCTCTCCGCCTTCCGCGCGCTCGAAGCGCCGCATGCGCAGATTCACGCCACTGCGAAGCAACTGCTCGAAGCCGTGCACGGCGGCCAGCGCGATCAGGTGGCGCGCTTATCCAGCTCACTCAGCGATCAGGAAGATCTGATCGTCGACCGACTGCAAGCGCTCAGCGATGCCATCGAGAGCCAGAGCAAGGTCGGCTGAAGCCCTGCCCGACCCGACAACCGGAGACAGTCAGTGGAACCCGACAGCCCCGACATGGCAACCATCGTGGATGCGGACGCATCCTCCCCCTCCCAACCTCCCCCACTGAGTGGAGGAGGAGACAACCAGACTCCCTCTCCACAGGGTGGGGAGGGTTGGGGTGGGGAGGGTGGCCGTGAGAAAAAACAAACGTCAGTCAACACCGGAGCTCAAGTCCCCCCCGGCGGGCTGCTTGAGCGCGTGCGCGAAGACCGCGAACGGGTGCTGCAAGCCGTGCTCGATTTGATCAGCGGCAAGGGCGAAGCCGCGCTGCGCGACATCGACCTGATCGACGCCGACGACTGGGTGCGCAAGCTCGGCGGCGTGCGGCAGATGTTGCTGCACGGCGTGGACGCGCTGCGCACCACCACCCAGTCGCTCGCGTTCGCCGAAAGCCGCACCGCCGGTTTCGACCACGACATCCACGGCCTGTCGCAGCGGGTGGGCGATATGGCGGCGCGGCTGCAAGGCGCAGCCCTGCAAACCCACACCGCGCAAACCCAGCTCGACGATTTGCGCAGCCGGGTCGACGCCACCACTGAATCGGTCGAGCACAGTGAAAAATCCATTTCCACCACGCTTGAAGAAGTGGCCGATGTGTCGCGTTTCATTTCCAACACCGAAGCCAAGCTCACCGGCTTTGTCGATGCGGTGCGCTCAGTCGAGACGCTCACTGCGGGCATCAGCGAAATCGCCTCGCAGACCAATCTGCTGGCGCTCAACGCCGCCATCGAGGCCGCCAGAGCTGGCGAACACGGGCGCGGCTTTGCCGTGGTGGCCGACGAGGTGCGCAATCTGGCGCGCAAAACTGCCCGCATCACCCACGAAATCGAAGAACTCACCCATAACCTGCGCGACCAGTCGTCCGACGTCGGCACCGACATGGCGCGCTCGGTGCAACGGGTGCAGCGTGTCGGCGCCTTGGTCACCAACACCGGCGAAACACTGGTCGAGGTCAAGAGCATGCTCGGCAAGGTACGCACCGTCACGACCGAGCAGACCGCTCTGATGCGCCAACTGGTCAGCGACGCCGACCGCCAGCGCCTGGATGCCGAACAGGCCGCCGCGCTGATGCAGGTGCTGGTGCAACGCTTCGAGGCCATGATGACCCTCATCCGCACCTCACGCGAGCAGCTCAAGACCGGCGTCACCGCGGTGTCGAAGTGGCTTGACCCCGCCGTCACCCTGCGGGTCTCGCTGGCCATGCACTACCAGTGGATCGGCCAGTTGCTCACCGCGGCGCAGAAGCAAGAGAAGATCGACATGGATGTGTCGAACTTCCACGGCTGCTTCTTCGGCAAGTGGTACTTCGGTGCGGGCGCGGGCTACTTTGGCAGCGATGCCGGCTTTGTCGGCGTCGATTCCGTTCACCAGGACGTGCACCGCACCGGCCAGGCACTGGTCGAAGCCATCCGCACCGACAACACTGCCCGCACCACCGAGCTGGCCACCCGGCTGGAAGCCTTGAGCGACACCATCACCGACCGTCTGGAAGCGCTGATGCGCCAGATTCCCTGATTCATTCATTGCAGCCCACAGGACCCCACCATGAATTCCAACGTCTTGCAAGAAGTCGACGAGCGTTCCAACCTCGCTGGCACCAATAAATTCGAACTGCTGCTGTTTCGCCTTGGCGAAGAGCCGCAATCGTCGCGGCGCGAGCTGTTCGGCATCAATGTATTCAAGGTGCGCGAGGCGCTGGTGATGCCGCAGGTCACCGTCATGCCCGGTGCGCCCAAGCATGTGCTGGGCGTGGCCAATATCCGCGGGCAGATCATCCCCGTTATCGACCTGCCGGCCGTGGTCGGCTGCGTGCCCAAGACCGGGCTGAACATTCTGGTGGTCACCGAGTACGAGCGCTCGGTGCAGGGTTTCGCGGTGGAAGAGGTTGAAGAAATCGTGCGGCTGGAATGGAGCAAGGTGCTGTCGGCCGAGGCCAATGCCGTGGGCGGCATGGTCACCAGCATCGCCCGCCTGGAAGACGATCAGACCACCCGGCTGGCGCTGGTGCTCGACGTGGAAAAGGTGCTGCGCGACGTGCTGCCCTCACGCGTGCATGAGGTGAAAGACACCCACAATATGGGCCCGGCGCTGGGGCTGAAGCCCGGCGCGGTCATTCTCACGGCCGACGACTCCTATGTGGCCCGTGCGCAGATTGAGAAGGCCTTGCAGGCACTGCACGCGCCCTTCGTCAGCACCAAAACCGGCAAGGAAGCCTGGGAGCGCCTGCAAACCCTGGCGAACGAGGCGCGCGCCGAAGGCAAGCGCATCGAAGACAAGGTGCAGCTGGTGCTCACCGACCTGGAAATGCCCGAGATGGACGGCTTCACCCTCACCCGCCACATCAAGCAGGACGAGCGCTTCAAGAACATTCCGGTGGTCATCCACTCCTCGCTGTCGGGCTCGGCCAATGAGGACCATGCCCGCAGCGTGGGCGCCGATGCCTATGTGGCGAAGTTCGTCGCCGACGAATTGGCGCAGACCATTCGCAAGGCGATTGCCGCGCACGCCTGAACGCTCCCGTTTTTTCATTCAAGCGGTTTAACAAAGCGAATCGACCGATGGATACCACGCCCTCAGCACCCCCAGCAGAAGCCAGTAGCAACACCCCGGCGGAATTTCTGCAGCACTTGCTCACCCAGCGCCCGGTCGACCTGCGGCAAACGGCGCCCCAAGGATGCGGTGCGGGTCTGGATGAATTCCTCGCCCTGGTCACGCATCTGGTCGATACCACCACGCACAACGCCACCGGGGTGGCCTACGGCATTGCGCGCATCAGCTTCGAGGCGCGCACCGCCACGCAGGACGCGCAAAGGCATGCGAAGGAGCAGACCGAGCGCATCGGCGCCATGGGCGAAAGCCTGGAAACCTTCATCCGCGGCATCGTCGGGGTGCAGGGCCAGACCGAGGCGTTGCGGGCCGATTCGCAAAGCATCACCCTGCTCAGCACGCGCGGCGCGCGCGAGGCGCATGAGGCCAATGCGGTGTTCGAGCAACTGGCGCAGACCACGAGCCAGAACCAGACCGAAATTCAGGCGCTCGGCAAAGGCTTTGCGCAAGTCACCGCGGTCACGCAAGTCATCAAGGACATCGCGCAGAAAACCAGCCTGCTGGCGCTCAACGCCAATATCGAAGCCGCCCGCGTGGGCGAGGCTGGACGCGGCTTTGCCGTGGTGGCCGAAGAAATCCGCAAGCTGGCGATGAACACGCAGCAATCGGTGCAGAGCATCGCCACCTTCGCCGCCGAAGTCAGCCGCAGCCTGCAAGTGGTCACGCAATCGACCCAGCAGTTCGCCGCGCAGATGGACAACGGCAAAGCGCTGGCCACAGCCATGTCGGCCAATTTCCAGGACATCGCCCGCAACATCGAGGCGATGAATTCCGGCGTGAACAAGGTTTACACCCAACTCGGTCACGAGGTGGACGCCGTGCGCACCATTAGCGGCCAGTTCGCCGCACTGTCCAGCACGGTACAGGCCAGCGCCAACCAGACCATCGCCACCAGCGAGCGCATTGCCGACGAAGTGCAGCAGTCGCTCAACGCCAGCCAGACCTTGTTCGAGGCGGCCACGCAATTCGTCACCGCCTCGAAAACCAGCCAGGTGATGCGCGATCTCGACGCCGTTTGCAAAGAGATCGAGGCCGCACTCGCTCAGGCGCTGGCCAGCGGCGCGCTCACCGAGCAGGCGCTGTGGGACGAACAGTACGAGCCGGTGCCCGGAACCAAGCCGCAGAAATTCCGCACCCGCTTCACCGAGTTCATCAAAAGCCGCATCCAGCCCATCGAAGACGCCTGGCTGGGCAAGAGCGAGCAATACCGCTTTGCGCTGCTGGTGGACCGCAACGGCTACGCCGCGGCACACAACAGCGTGTTCGATCGCCCGCTGACCGGCGACTACGCCACCGATCTGGCGGGCAACCGCTCCATGCGACTGTTCAACGACCCGGTGGGTCTGGCCGCCGCGCAAAACACCAACCCCTATCTGCTGCAGGTCTATGCCCGCGATACCGGCGAGATCATGCAGGAGCTATCGCGCCCGGTGAGCGTGGGCGGCCGTCATTGGGGCGCCGTGCGGCTGGCGTTTATTTGAAGTCGGTCATCTGACCCCTCCTGCGCTTTGTCATTTTTTACACCGTTGCCGATCATTCCGCAGACAGTCTGGATGATGCCTGCCCGCGAGGTGTTGTAATGCCGGGCTGTATTTTTCGATTCATGGCATGGCTCACAACACCCGTTTCCAGACAGACCGCCGCCGCATCCTGATTGCGGTGCTCATCGCCAATTTATTGCTGGCTGCGGCCGTTGGCGTGGTGCTCTGGGTGAGCTGGGATCGCAACCGCAACGGCATCGAGCAAATTCTGCAAAGCGAGGCCGCGTTCTGGGCCGACGCGATAAACCAGCGTTACGACCAGCTTCAGGCCACTTGCACCGTGGCGCAGCGGCAGCTTCACGACAACCCCGATCTGCTGCAGCAGCCGGAGCCGTGGCTGAGCGAAATGAACGCGCTGATGCCCTTCATCGACGGCGTTTCCCTGGTCGCGCCGACCGGCGATGTGCTGGCGCTTGCACCGAGTCGCGCAATCCCGCCGCAGGCGCGTGCGGCCATCTCCGCGTCGCCGGGTTTTCAGCAGACCCTGTCCACGCCGGGGCGGATTCGCATCGGGCTGCTGCAGCCCGATCCGCTGGCGCCAGAGCAGCACATCACCCCGGCCCGCTGCGCGCTGACCTTGCACAAAGGCGCGCCTCGTCCCGAGGTCATGTTGATTTTCGACGTGGGCCTGCAGCGAGCGCTGCAAAATCTGCAGCACACTTTGTCGAGTTTCAACAGCAAGGGCCGCTGGGTGCCGGCGGTGGGCCTGTTGCGCAGTGACGGCTATTTGCTCGCGCGGCTGCCTGCGCCGCTGCCGCAAATCCAGCCCTCGCTCAAGAATGCACCCGCGCGCGGGGTGCTCGCACGCGAAATTGCCGCGCATCCCGAGCAAACGCATGGGGTTTTCCTCGGGCCGGTGCAGGCGGCGGGCGGCGCTGAGCTCCTGGGCGCTTGGCAACGCCTGGGCGCGCATTCGGTCGTTGCCTTCACCAGCCTGCCGGCCAGCGCGCTCACCGCGCTGTGGTGGCGTCAGACCTGGCCGATGCTGACAGGCTGGGCGATGTTGCTGCTGATGCAACTGCTCGGCGGCTTGCTGATCAACCGCAGTCTGGAGCGCCAGCACCGGCTGGCGCAGATCAATGCCGCATTGGCGCAGGCCAGCCAGGTCGTAGCCGAAGCCCCGGATGAGGCCACGCTGTTCCAGCGCATTTGCGACATCAGCGCCGACGCCGGAGGCATGCAACTGGCTTGGATCGGTCAGCCCGATGTCGGCGGGCAGGCCAAGGTGCTCGCTGCCGCTGGAAAGACCGCCTATCTCGACGGAATGCCGCTGTCCATCCATGCCGATCAGATCAGCGGCCAGGGGCCGTTTGGCAAGGTTTGGCGCGACGCTGCGCCCCTTTATGTGCAAGGCAAAGACTCCGCCCAACTGTTGCTGCCCTGGGCGGGGCGCATGAAGCAGTTCGGTCTGCGCACCATGGCCGCCTTGCCGGTGCTGCGGCAAAACCGGCTCTACGCGGTGTTCAGCATTTACCGCGACAGCCGCGCGCGCATCACCCGAGACCAACGCAATCTGCTCGAAGAACTCGCGCGCAGCCTGGGCCGCGGACTCGATCGTCTGCAACTGGCCGAGGCCGAACGCAAAGAGCGCGAAAGTCGCCAGCGCCAGCAGGAACTGGTGCGCGGAGTGATGGCGCAGATCGACATTCTGATCAGCGCGCGCAACGACGCCGAAGTGCTGGAGAGCGCCTGCACCCGCCTGCTCGAAACCGGCTTGTTCGCCGCCGTATGGGTCGCCCAGCCCGATGTGCACGAGCGCGTGCACCCGCTCGCTGCCGGGGGAAATGCGCTGGACACGCTGTCCGCCCAATCGCCGCCGCTCTTGGTCAGCTCCACCCAAACCCACGCCCTGGCCCGCGCCTGGCACACCTCGGAAGAAGCGCAAGAGACCGACCCGCACTCGCCCCTGCTGCAACCCTGGGCCGAGTACGCCCTGCCGGGCTGGCAACCGCTTGCCCTGGCCTTGCCGCTGCGCCGCAACGGCGGGCGCTGGGCGGCGCTGGTGCTGGTGCTGTTCAACGTCGACGATCTGGACGAAGGCCTGCACGGCCTGTTGCGCCGGGTGGGCAAGCTGATCGAGCAGGCGCTGGGCGAAATCGACCTCAAGGCCGATCTGGAAGCCGAGCAGGCGCAGCAACGCCACCTGGCCCGCCACGACGCCCTGACCGGCCTGCCCAACCGCCTTGCCCTCGAACACCACCTGCCGCTGGCCATGGCCCGGGCCCGCCGCCACAAAAATTTGCTGGTCGTGGGCGTGATGGATCTCGATGATTTCAAGCCGGTCAACGACACCCACGGCCACGCCGCGGGCGACCAGCTTCTGCGTCAACTGGGCGAGCGCCTCAGGGCCGCCGTGCGCGAGACCGATCTGGTCGCGCGGCTGGGCGGCGACGAGTTCGTGCTGGTGCTCGAAGGCGTGGCGCAGGCCAGCGATCTGCCCATCGTGCTCGACCGCATTCACGGCGCCGTCGAAACGCCGTTCGACCTCGGCGACGGCGTGCTGGCCAAGGTGAGCATGAGCCTGGGCGTGACGCTTTACCCGGCCGACGAGGCGCAGGCCGAGGTGCTGCTGCGCCACGCCGATGCCGCGCTTTACGCCAGCAAGGCGCACAAGGCCGATCGCACCAGTTGGTGGCAGGTCTGGGGCGATGGCCTGGAGCAGGCCGCCGACAAACCCGCCGACTTGCCCATTCATGTCGATCCCTATGGCGAAACCGCCCACCGCCTGCTCGGCCTGATTGGCGACCTGCTGGAGCGCAACGCCGAGACCTTCGTCGAGCGCTTCTATTCCACCCTGGGCCAAGACCCGGAATCGGCCGCGCTGCTCGCCGCCCTCTCCGCGGAGGAGGCCGCCCATTTACGCAGCCGGCAGCATGCCCGCTTGCTGCAAATCCTTCACCCCGACCTGTCGGCCGAAACCCATCAGGAACAAGCGCGGCACACCGGCGCGATTCACGCGCTGGTGGGAGTCAGCACCGGGGCGCTGGTCAACAGTTTCGGCTGGTATCTGCAAAGCCTGCACGACTTGCTGGGCGAAGCCCCGGTGCGCAGCGCTGATCGAGCCGTGCTGGCTCAGGTCACCACCGCGCGCCTGCAGCGCGAGCTGCAATGGCAAAGCGATGGGGCGCAGACGCAGCGCGAGCAATATCAACAGATGCTGTTCGGGCTGGAGCAGATGCAGCCTGAACTGACCCAATGGGCCGATCTGGCCCGCACCGTGCTCGAATCAGTCACCGCCCTGCCGGGCATGGCAGCCACGGTGATCTACAAGCCCGACGCGCAGGGGCACTTCATCCCCGAGTTCACCGCGGGGGCGTTTGACGAATACTGGCAGGCGCTCGATGCGGTGGCCATGGCCAATCTCGACATCGACCCGCAAAGCCCCTTCGGCCTCACCCCGCACCCGCGCTGCTGGCGCAGCGAGCAGATCGAGACCAACGCCAGCTACGTTACCGATCCGCGCATGGCGCCCTGGCGTGCGGTGGCGCACAGCGTCGGCGTGCGCAGTTCGGCCGCGCTGCCGGTGAAAGACAGCCGCGGCCGCATGCTCGCCGTCATGGGCCTCTATGGGCGCTACCCCGGCCAGTTCGAAACGCAGAGCATGCACAGCTTCCTGCGCGGCATCGAACAACTCTTCGAACGCGGGCTTTACGGCCTGATGACCCGGCGCGAATCCGCCCCCATGCCCCTGCAGGACCGCCGCGCTTGGCGCCACCGCCTGTTCAGCGGCGGTCTGGAAATGCACTATCAGCCCCTGGTCGATCTGCACACGGGTGAGCCCACCGCCATGGAAGCGCTGGCCCGGTTGCGGCTCGAAGACGGGCGGCTGATCGGCCCCGGCCAGTTCCTGCCCTCGTTTGGCGCCTCCGAGCTCACCCGCCTGTTCACCCTCGGGCTGGAGCAGGCGCTGAACCAGCTAGCCCAATGGGATGCCGCGGGTCAGCGCCTCGATCTTTCCATCAACCTGCCGCTCGAAGTCTTGCTCATGCCCGAATGCGCCCGCTGGGTGGCCGACGCGCTGCTTGCCCGGCACATCGCGCCTGATCGGCTGCGGCTGGAAATTCTGGAAGACGCCGACTTCCAGAACGACGCCGAGCGCGACCGCGCGGTGCGCAGCCTGGCCGCCACCGGCGCGCGGCTGGTGATGGACGATCTGGGCAGCGGCTACAGCAGTCTGCTACGGCTGCGCACCCTACCCTTCCACACGGTGAAAATCGACCAGGGCCTGGTGCGGCAGATTCCCTCCGAAGCGCAAACCGGGGCAGACGGCATGATCGGCTTCATCGGCGCCCTGGTCCACATGACCCAGGCGCTCGGCCTAAAAGTGGTGGTCGAAGGCCTGGAAACCCCGGCGCTGGTGGAGGTGGCTGCGGTATTGGGCGCTGATTATGGTCAGGGTTACGCCCTGGCGCGGCCGATGGCCGCGGCCGACGTGCCCGCCTGGCTGCAAACCTTCCGCTGGCTCACCCAGGCCTCGTCACCCCAAACCCGCCTGGGCCAGCGCGCGCAGCAATGGGTGCGGGAAAATGCGGAACGCAACCGGGCCGACTGAAGTCGGCCCGCCCGCGCCAGAATGGCCGCTTGAAAAAATCGCCCAAGGCCGTCGAAAATCCGTCTTAATTTGTACGGCACATTGCCGTATTATTGAGCTAGAGGACAAATTCATGCCCGCTGCAATTTCTACTGCCCGTCTCGAAGCCCGAATCAGCACCGATCTGCATGCGATGCTCAAGCGCGCCGCCGAGCTTCAGGGGCGCACCATGACCGATTTCGTGGTGTCCGCCGTGCAGGACGCCGCGCAGCGCGCCATCGAACAAGCCGAAGTCATCCGTCTGTCTCTGGCCGATCAGGAATGTTTTGCGCAAGCGCTGCTGTCGCCACCCAAACCAGCCCCCGCCTTGGAGCGCGCTTTTAGCCGCCGCAGCAAGCTCTTGCGCGCTGAATGAGCGGCGCCCCGTTCCAGCTTGCGCCGCTCGATGCCGGGCATGATCGCGTCACCTTCAATAGTGATTCGGAGCCGCTGAACCGCTACCTGCGCGAACAAGTCACCCAGGACATGCGTCGCCGCATCGCTGCCTGTTTCGTGGCGCTGGCTGACGGGCAGCGCATCGCGGGCTACTACACCTTGGCCTCGGCAAGCCTGCTGCTGGCCGATCTTCCGGCGGGCACCGGCAAGAAGCTGCCGCGCTATCCCACCGTGCCGGCCGTTCGTATGGGCCGCTTGGCAGTCGATCAGGCATTCAAGGGACAAGGTCTTGGCGGTGCGCTGTTGGCTGATGCGCTCGACCGCGCCGCCCGTTCGGAGATTGCCGCCTTTGCCCTGATGGTAGACGCCAAGGACGAGGCGGCAGCGGCTTTCTACCGGCATCACGGCTTCATCGCTTTGCCAGACTCGCCGCTGACCCTGTTCTTGCCGCTGGCGACCGCCCAGCGCTTTTGAAACGCGCCCCGACGTACTTTGCATTGCATTTTGTGAGGCGACGCCAGCGAGGCCAAAAAACTTACCCCCGAAGCGCGAAGAATCGCAGCGCGCTCTTGGGCAGGCTGCCACCGGCCTTGGCACCATCGCAGGGCACGGCGAATTCCACCCGTTTGCGCCCCGCCTGCTTGGCCTGCAGCAGTGCGGCGTCCACGCGCTGATAGATCGCGGCGAAGTCTTCATCCGGGCACAGTTCGGCCACCCCGGCGCTGAAACTCAGGGGAATGCGCCGCCCCGTGCTGTCCTGCACCAGGGTCTGATCGCTGAACGCAACCAGCAGCCGCTGCACCACGACGAGCGACTGCTGCACCGGCGTGTCGGGCAGGAGGAGCATGAACTCCTCGCCCCCCATGCGCGCCACGCGGTCGCTCGGCCGGATCAGCCGTTTGGCCTGCGCCACCAGCGCCTTGAGCACGGCGTCGCCAGTATCGTGGCCGTGGGTGTCGTTCACCGCCTTGAAGTGATCGAGGTCGAGCAGCGCCAGGGTGAGCGGCTGGCCCTGACGCACCACGCGCGACTGCATACGGGTGAACTCGGCATCCAGCCCGCGGCGGTTGAGCGCGCCGGTGAGCGGGTCTTCCTGCAATTGCTGGCTGACCTGTTCTAGTTCGCCTTCGAGCGAGCGGATGCGCTCTTGCGCCGCCTGCGCCTGGCGCTGCGCCTCGGCCAGATGCACGCCGAGTTCGCCGCTGCGCTGCTGCATATTGCGGCTGTCGTCGAGCACATCCTGCACCAGATCGCGGATTTCGTCCCACTCGCGGCTGCTCTGCAATTGCTGCAGCCGGGCTTCCATGCGCTGGTTGTATTCGCCGCCCTCAGCGGCGTAGTCGCCCAGCTTGCGCACCAACAGATCGATCAGCGCCTTGGCGGTGTGGTGCGCGTCGTCTTCGCTCTTGCGCAGCACGCTGTGGCGCACCAGTAGATCGCGCACGGCATTCTGCGCCGATTCGATGCGCTCGGGGACCAGCGGCGTCTGCAATTGCTCGCGAATCGCCGTGGCCTGCACGCCTACCCAGGCCTGCGGCACCAGATCGCCGAGATGATCGAGCAACAGCCGCGCGAGTTCAATCAAGCCGTTGCGCACCGCCTCTTCGGTGGATTGCTCGCGGTCGATGGCCAGCCAGACTTCGCGCGCCTGCGTGCCCAGGTCGGCCGCCTGTTCGGCATTTTCCGCCGCCGCCATCAACTCGCGCAGCAGGCGCTGCGCGGTGTCGTGCGCGCAAAAGGGGCGCACGCCAAATTTGAGGGTTTGCAGCCAAAGCTCGCGCCATTCGCTGCCTGCACGGCTCAAAGCGTCGTCGCGGGTTTCAATGGGGGTGGACGCGCTCTGACTGCCGCTGCGCGCGGGCAGCGCACTCCAGCGCTCTAGCAGTTGCTCCAACTCGCGCCACTGGGCCTGCGGCGTAGGCAAGGCGGCAAGGCGGTCGAGCTGCTGGCGTTTTTGCAACTGGGTCAGCCCGCTTTGCGAGCGCTCCCATTGCTCCAGCAGCCGGGGCAGCGCACGGCCCCAATCCGGGCTTTCCAGCGAAGGCTCTGCGGACGGAAGCGCTGCGCCCTTTTGCAGACTTTCAAAAACGCGGCGGTAATTGTCCGGGGTGGGCTGCAGCTTGAGTTCGAGCAAGCGCTTGAGGGTGGCGCGCGCCTGGTCGGAAATGGTGGGCATGTGAATCCGGGTGAATGTGGTTTGGTTTGGTTTGAATTGAATCGTATTGCAGCCGACTCAAGGCAAATGTAAATCCGGTGACTCTTTCTGCTCGCCGCCCGCTTCCAGCCGCCAGAGCCAGGCGAGCAACTCCGCCACGGCGGTGTAGAGCGCAGGGGGAATTTGCGTGTCGAGATCGACCGCCATGAGCAGTTGCACCAACTGCGGCGACTCGTGCACATACACCCCCGCCTCCTTCGCCCGATTGATGATGGCTTCGGCCACCAGACCCTGCCCCTTGGCGACGACTTCCGGCGCGCCCGCGGCATCGGCGTCATAACGCAGGGCGACGGCCTGCCGCAGTTCAGCGCGCTGCGGCGGCTTGGTTGGCCGCTCGGCACTCATACGGTAGCTCCGTCAGCAAACGAGCCAAGCTGCACGCCGCCGACCTCCAGCCCGGCGGACTGCAGCGCCGCGCGCAATTGGGGCAGCGCCGCGTCGATGCGCTCCTGCGCCTGCGGGCTGCGTCGCAGCAGCAGATCGACGCGGTTGCCGTTGAGCTGCAGACGCGCCTGCACCTGACCCAGCTGCGGCAGTTCAAGTTCGACCTGGGTGCTCCACGAGCGCTCGGCGGCCGTACCCTGCCGACGGCTGCTGTCTTCGGGGTCGGGCCGCAGGCTCCAGCGCGCGGTCTGGCCGGGCCACAACAGCCCTTCCCAGACGATCTGCCCCTGCATCAGCGTCTGCAACTGTTGCTGCACCACCCCATGCAATTCGGCAGGCAGGCGTGCGGCCAATGCGGCCGGATCGCTCGCCGTCTGCGGCCCCGCCTGAACGGTCTGGTAAGCCGCCAGGGCCGCATGGCGCGGGGTGGGTGCAGTCTGCATGAAAGGCGTGGTCGCGGGCGCTGCGCTGGGCTGGGCGCCATGCCCCGCCTGGGCGGCGGATGCAGAAGAAGACGGTGGCGTTGCCGTGTCGGTTTGCAGCAAGGGCGAGAGCTTGCCCTGCGGCTGCGTCAGCAAGGTCGACAGGGGCTGCTGCCCCTGCGCCCAAGCGCCCAGATGGCTTTCGTAAAACAGGCCGCTGTTGCTCAGCGCGCTGGCCAGCAGTTGCGCGGCCTGCTGGGGCGGCTGGGCAGGGTTGGACCAGACCGGCGCGGCTGCGGCCGTCGCGGCGCGGGCGTCCGCGCCAAGGACGCTGGCATTCGCGCTGGCGCCCGCGGCGGTGTTCGCAGCAGAAGCGCTCGCAGACGCCTGCATTTGTTGCAGCAGACCGAGCAACTGCCCCGGGCCGGACAACTGCGACTGGGCGGCTGCCTGCGCCGCCTGCTGCGGCGCGAGGAGAAATTGCGGCTGGCCGCCCTGCGATCCCAGGTAAATCAGCGGCAGGCGCGCGCCGACCTGGGGGGTAGCTCCGGGCAGAGTGGCGCTCACCAGGGCGTTGCCCAGCCGCAGCAAAACCTGCGTTTGCAGCCGCCCACCCGCCGCCGCTGCCGCCAGGTTGGCCGCAGCGGGCGTGGCGCTCTGCACCTGAACCACCTCGGCCTCGAACGCGGTGCCCGGAGCGGCGGCGAAGGCCGTCGGTTCGGTCCGGGCAGCGCCCGTCGCCCCGGCGGGCGTGACCGACGGAACGCCGCCGAGGATTTGCGCCGGGCTCATTTAGTGTCAGACCGGCTCTTGGCGCAGGTGAATGATGAGCTCCGCCTCGGCCTCGCTCAGCCCGCAACGCTCGGCAATCTCGCGCACGGGCATGCCCTGGCGGGCTAGGGCGCGCACCTGCGCGCCCACGGCGTCGGTAGAAATCGCAGCGACAGGTTCGTGGAGCACGGGCAGGTCGATGGGTTCGGCGGGGCTGGGTGCCGGGGGAGGTTCGGGAGGCGGCGATGGAGTGGGAGCCGTTGCAGGCGCATCTGCGCGCGGCATCAGGGTGAACAGCGCCGAAGGCGGCGGGGTGGCGGCGTCGCGCTCGTGCTCCAGGGTCTGCACGCGAAGCTGCAGGCCATGAACCTCATCGCGCGTTGCCGCCAGCAGGTCGAGCATGCGCTTGAGGGTGAAGGTCAGTGCGATTTGCAGCGCCACGATCAGCGCGGCGAAAACGAGGAGGATGAGGGTCATGGCGGCGCGGGGGATCGGAGAAACGGTCAGAGGTCGGTCACACCCTCTTAAGCGCGGTCGTCGATATGCCGCCCCCGAGTGGCGTCGGGATCGGGCACTTCGGTCGGGGCGGCGTCTGGCGCGGCGGGCGGCGCAGAGCCCGAGGGGGAACGGCTGGCGGACGGTTGGCGATCCGGGGAATCGCGCCGCCCCCGCCCACCGCCATCGGGCAGGCGCGAAACCGGGTCGTAGGGGCTCACCGGGTTGATCGTCGCATCGTCCATCTTCACCTCCCGCCAGACTGTGCCGGATGCAGATCAGGCCTGCAGACTTCAGTGCGCAAAGTAACTCTGCAGCCGACCTTCGATGATGCGGGGATTTTCGCCCTCGGCGATGGCCACCAGGCCGTCCACCTGCATCTCCTGCAATTTAGCGCGATTGTGCACGATGCTCTTGAGCTTGTTGGCCACCGGCAGGAAAAACAGGTTGGCCGCGCCCACGCCATACACCGTGGCGACGAAGGCCACGGCAATGCCGCCGCCGAGCTTGCTGGGGTCAGCCAGGTTTTCCATCACGTGAATCAGGCCGAGCACCGCGCCCAGAATGCCGACGGTGGGGGAATAGCCGCCCGAAGATTCATACACCTTGGCAGCCTGTGTGTCGTGATGCTCGACGGCGCCGATTTCCTGCTCGAGGGTGGAGCGAATTTTTTCAGGATCGGTGCCGTCCACCAGCATCTGCAGCCCTTTTTTCACGAACGGATCGGGCACCGACTCGATCATGGCTTCGAGCGCGAGCAGACCGTTTTTGCGCGCGGTGTCGCTCCATTCCAGAATCTGCTTGATCGTCTCCTGCGGGTCGCCTTTGGGCGGCAGCACCATCCAGGGCAACATCTTGAGCGAACGAATGAACACCTTGAGCGGAAACTGCAGCATGACGGCGCCCGTGGTGCCACCCATCACGATGAGAAAGGCCGTTCCCTGGATGATGGAGCTGATGTGCCCGCCTTCGAGCATCTGCCCCAGCAAGATGGAACCGAGCGCGACCACGACGCCGACAATGGTCAAAATATCCATGAAAGATTCCCCGTCCCTGTTTTGTTATGGCGCAGTACGGCGGCCCGCACCGCTAGCTGAATGCTGATGCGCCTGCAGCCGCGCGCGCAGTCGCATCACCGCCTGTTTCATGAGCTGGCTGACCCGCGATTCGCTCACTTCGAGCACGCGGCCGATGTCTTTGAGCTGCAGGTCTTCCTGGTAATACAACGACAGCACCAGCTTCTCTCGCTCGGGCAGATCGGCAATGGCGGCCTGCAGATCACGTTCGAGCTGAGCATCCTGCAGCAGTTCTTCGGGCAGCAGGCTGGCTTCGTCGGCCTTGCGGTCGGCGTAATCACCGCCGTCGTCGTGCGTGAGGTCTTCGAGGTAAACCAGTTGCATGCTGGTCTCGGCCAGCGCGTCGTAATACTCGGCCAGTTCCCAGCCCAGATGCGCGGCGAGTTCGCCGTCTTCCGGATGGCGACCCAGACGCTGCGTAAGCAGTTGCTCGGCGCGCTCGATCTGGCGCTCTTTGGCGCGGCTGCGGCGCGGCAGCCAGTCGAGCTTGCGCAGTTCGTCGTAAATCGCGCCACGAATGCGAATGGCGGCGTAGGTCGCGAACTGTGCGGGCGACTGCATTTCGCCGCGGTCGAGCGCGTCCCACAGGCCGATCATCCCGGCCTGTTCCAGATCGGAGAAATCGACCGAGGCCGGCAGTTGCGCCGCCATCTGGCCCGCGATGCGCCGCACCATGGGCAAATGCTTGCTCAGGCGCTCCTCGCGGGTTTCGGGGGCGGGATAGAGGCCGGGTTTCATCCGATCGGGAGCCGTGTCTACGGAGCAGCGCGCCCTCAGGCGACCTGCTCTGCCCGCAGCCACTGCTGCATGAAAAATTCGATGCGACCGCTAGGCCCCTGTGGCAGCGGCCAGTTTTTCACCCGGGCTGCCAAAGCGGCAAAGGCGACGGCGGACGCGCTCTGCGGCGCCGACTCGACCACGGCGCGCTGGCTGCGCACCGCCGCACGCAGCGACGCGTCCAGCGGAATGCTGCCCACCAGATCGAGCGACACGTCGAGGTAGCGATCTGCCACACCGGTGATCTTGGCGAACAGCGCCTGGCCCTCGCGCGCATCGCGCACCATATTGGGCAGCAGGTGAAAGCGTTTGAGGCCGTATTGTTTGCTCAACACCTTGATAAGCGCGTAGGCGTCGGCCACCGAGGCGGGCTCGTTGTTCAGCACCACGATGAGGTCTTGCGCGGCGCGGCTGAAAGTGAGCACGTCGCCCGCGATGCCCGCGGCGCAATCGACCAGCAGATAGTCGAGCGGAATATCGAGCGTGCTCACCGCATCGATCAGCCGCGACTGCGTGGCGACGTCGAGCGACGCCATACCGGCCACACCGCTGGAGGCGGGCAGCACCAGTATGTCTTGCGGCCCGCGCACCAGCACGTCGCTGAGCTGCTTCTCGCCCGACAGCACATGGCTGATGTTGTAGCGCGGCGTGAGGCCGAGCAGGATGTCGATATTGCCCAGACCCAGGTCGGCGTCGAACACCATCACCCGCTGGCCGCTGCGCGCCAGGGTGATGGCCAGATTGGCGACCACATTGGTCTTGCCCACCCCGCCCTTGCCGCTGGCGACAGTGATGACCTTGGTCGGGGGGCGCTGCAGGCGGCGTAGTCCTTCGGCTTGATCCATGATGGCGTCTTTCTGTCGGGTCAAGCGGTACGGGCGGTTATCGCACCAACAGCGGCGGCTAGCGGAGCAGGTGCGGAGTCGAAACGGGTCACGGGGTCGTGTTCCAGCAAAGCCGTGATCTTAGCCAGCGACGGCACATGAAGGTCTTCCGGCACGCGCTGGCCGTCGGTGTAGAACCATAGCGGCACGCTGCCCTCTACCAGCCATTGCAGCGCGGCGCCGAAGCTCGGGCTCTCGTCGAGCTTGGTGAGAATGGCCGCCGCCACCGGCAGACGGCGGTACAGCGACCACAGTTCTGCATAGGCCGAAGGCGCCAGCCCGGCGCCGACCACCAACAGACGGGTGACGCCCTCGCCCAGCGCCTGCAGCCATTGCATCTGCTCGGCCATCCGCGCGTCGCGCGGGCTCAGGCCGATGCTGTCGATCAGCACATAGCGGCGGTCGGCGAAGTCGCGCAGGTGTTGCTGCAGTTCCTCGCCATCGCGCGCCACCGCTACCGGCACGCCCAGAATGCGGCCGTAGATTTTGAGTTGTTCCACCCCGCCGATGCGGTAGGTGTCGGTGGTGATCAGCGCCACCGCCGCCGTGCCGTGGCGCAACACCAGACGGGCGGCGAGCTTGGCGATGGTGGTGGTCTTGCCAGCGCCCGTCGGCCCGACCAGGGCGTAAATGCCGGCCGCGGAAACCGGATCGGCCGCGACCTGCAGCCCCTTGCCGAGATAGGCGGCCAGCGCGCCGCGCAGGTTGAGGGCCTGGCTGCCGAGTTGCCGCGCCCGCGCGGTGGAGAAGCCCAGCGCCTGCAACTGCTCGCCCACGGGGGTGAGCGGCCCGGCGTCGGCCAGGCCCGACATCTGCGACTGCATCCACTGCCGCAAGTCCTGCAGTTCGTGCCGCATGGCGCCGAGTTCGTCTTTCGGCGCCATCGCTGCGGCAGGGTCGCGCATGCTGCGGTGGGCCGGGATCGCGGGGTCGGCCGCAGCGCCCGTGTGCGCTGTGGCGAGCGACGCGGCATCCTTCTGTTCCAGCGTGATCGGCGCCGCCTGCGCTGCGGCGCGCGGCACAGCGGTCGGCGCGACCGGCGCGGCTACGCGCGCCACGGCGGGCAAGGGTAGGTCGTCAGCGGGCTTTCGAGGGGCGCTGCCCTCCCCCTCCCAACCTCCCCCTCGGGTGGGGGAGGAGAGTTCGGCGCGTGGTGGCGACGCCTTGACGGTTTCCACTGTCCTTTTCCCCGAGACATCCCGCGGCTCGCTCCCTCCCCACTCGTGGGGAGGGTTGGGGTGGGGAGGGGTTTGCACCGCAGCCTTAGTACCCGCCCCCCCTTCGCCCGGCTCGTCCGACGGAAACCGGCTGGCGTCGAAGTCCACCGCCGCCATTAATTCGACGCCGCCGACGATTTCCCGATTCGACAGGATCACCGCATCGGCGCCGAGATCGTTGCGGATGCGGGTCAGCACCTCGCGGGTATTGGTACCGGTATAGCGTTTGATTTTCACGATTCAGACTCCAGCATTTACGCCCCCAGCGTGGCGGTGACCTTGACCTGTTTCTGGTCGGGAATTTCAGCATAGGACAGCACGCGCAGCCGCGGCGCGCTGCGCGCCAGCAGCCGGGCGAGAAACTGCCGCAGCGGCGCACTCACCAGCAGCACGCCGGTGGCGCCCTGCGCTTCCATGCGCTGCATCAAATCGCGCGCCTTGTCCATCAGGCGCTGCGCCAGCCCGGGTTCGACCGCGGCTTGTTGCGGGTCGGCGCGCAGGCTTGAAAGCAGAATCTGTTCCAGCTGCCCGTCGAGCACCGCAGCGGAGAGTTCCTGCCCATTGGGCGACAGACTTTGCACGATGTAAGCGCCCAGCGCCAGCCGCACGCGGGCGGTCAGTTCGTCGGTATCGCTCACCTGGCCCGCGTGTTCGGCCAGCACTTCGGCGATGGTGCGCATGTCGCGAATGGGCACGCCCTCGGTCAGCAGGTTCTGCAGCACCTTGCGCAGCCGGTCGGCGGAAATGAGCTTGGGCACCAGATCTTCCACCAGCTTGGGCGAACGCTTGGACAGATGCGCCAGCAGCCCTTCGACTTCTTCGCGCCCGAGCAGTTCGGCGGCATGGGTTTGCAGCAGGTGGTGCAAATGGGTGGCCAGCACCGTGCTGGGATCGACCACGGTATAGCCCAGCGCCTGCGCGCGGTCGCGCTGTTCCTTGTTGATCCACACTGCTGGCAGGCCGAAGGCCGGGTCTTTCGTCGGCGTGCCCTGCAGATCACCCATCACCTGCCCAGGGTTGATGGCCATGAGCAGATCGGGGAAGATTTCGCCGCTGCCCACATCCACCCCCTTGAGCGCGATGCGATAGCCGCCGGGCCGCAGTTCGAGGTTGTCGCGGATGTGCACCGAGGCGACGAGAAAGCCCATTTCCTGCGCGAATTTTTTGCGCACGCCACGGATGCGCCCGAGCAACTCGCCGCCCTGGTTGCGGTCGACCAGCGGAATAAGGCGGTAGCCCACGTCGAGCGAAAGCGTGTCGACCGGCTCGATCTGCTCCCAGCTCACTTCTTCCGGCTCGGCCGGCTCTGCGGCCGCAGGCGCGGCCTGCGCCAGCGCTGCGGCCTGCTTCTGCTTTTTGAGCTGCCACCACAACACGCCGCCCAGCACCGCCGCCGCGCCGAGAAACGCCAGATGCGGCATGCCCGGCACCAGACCCACCAGCCCCAGAATGCCCGCGGTGATGGCGAGCACGCGCGGCTGGTTGAACAACTGGCTGACCAGCTGCCGCCCCACGTCCTGCCCGGTGGACACATTGCTGATGACAATACCCGCGGCCATGGAGATGACCAGCGCCGGAATCTGCGACACCAGCGCGTCGCCGATAGACAGCAGGGTGTAGTTCTGCGCCGCCTCGCCCAGACCCAGGCCGTGCATGAACACGCCGATGATCAGGCCGCCGATCAGGTTGATGAACAAAATGAGAATGGCCGCCACCGCATCGCCGCGGACGAACTTGCTCGCGCCGTCCATCGCACCGTAGAAGTCGGCTTCCTGCGCCACGTCGGCGCGGCGCTTGCGCGCTTCTTCCTGGTCGATCAGACCGGCGTTGAGGTCGGCGTCGATGGCCATTTGCTTGCCCGGCATGGCGTCGAGGGTGAAGCGCGCGCTCACTTCGGCGATGCGCCCGGCACCTTTGGTGATCACCACGAAGTTGATCACCACCAGAATGGCGAACACGATGATGCCCACCGCGTAGTTGCCCCCCACGACGAACTTGCCGAACGATTCGATCACCGCCCCGGCGGCGCCCTCGCCGTTTTGCCCGTGCAGCAGAATGACCCGCGACGCCGCGACGTTGAGCGATAAGCGCAGCAGCGTGGTGAACAACAGCGCGGTGGGAAACGCGGCAAAGTCCAGCGGCCGGGTGAGATAGAGCGTGACCAGCATGATGATCAGCGACAACACGATGTTGAAGGTGAACAGCATGTCAAGGACGAAGGTGGGCAGCGGCACCACCAGCATCATCAGGATGAGCACCACCAGAATCGGCGCGGCGAGCATGCGCCAGTCCATGCGCTTGAGCAGTGCGCGCCAGGCCGGCATGACGGTCGGGGAGGAAGAAGGGGAAGTGGCCATGGGGCTTACTCGTTCACGACAAATTCAGCGGGAATTTCCCAGTCGTCGGGCTCTACCGCCCTCTGCGGGGCGGCGCGCAACTGAAACACATAGGCCAGCAGCAGCGCCACGGCGTTGTACAGCGCCACCGGAATCTCCTGCTCCAGTTCGGCGTGGTGGTAGAGCGCCCGCGCCAGCGGCGGCGCTTCGATCACCGGCACGTTGTGCTCGGCGGCCACTTCGCGAATGCGCGCGGCCACCCGATCGGCCCCGAGAGCCAACACCACCGGGGCGCGGTTCTTGCCCTCTTTGTAGGCCAGCGCCACGGCATAGTGCGTCGGGTTGGTCACCACCACATCGGCCTTGGGCACGGCGGCCATCATGCGCTTGCGGGCGCGCTCGCGCTGCAACTCGCGCATCTTCTGCTTGATCTGCGGATTGCCCTCGCTTTCGCGCATTTCGTCCTGCAGGTCCTGGCGGCTCATCTTGAGCTTTTTGTTCATCTGGAACAACTGCCACGGCACATCAACGGCCGCCACCAGCAGCGTGCCCGAAGCCATCCACAGAAAAGCGCGGGCGGTGATCTGGCCGAGCTGCATCTGCGCCAGTTGAGGCTCCACCTGCAGCAGGCCGAGCAGCTCGCCGCGCTCGTTCCAGATCACGATGCCCGCGATCACCGCGATCACAATGGCCTTGAGCAACGCCTTGCCCAACTCGCCCAGCCCGGTGATGGAAAACATGCGCCCGATACCCTTGACCGGGTCGAGACGGCTGAAGTCCGGCGCCAGCGCCTCGGTGCTGAACACCCAGCCCCCCATGGCCACTCCGCCTGCCGCACTGGCCACAAAGGTCAGCGCCAGCACCGGCGCCAGCACGATGAGCCCAAGCACCAGCACTCTGCCTGCGGCCTGCAACATGGCTGCGGGGTCTTGGGAGGCGCTGGCAGAAACGGTCAGCCCGGTCTGAAGCAGCTCACGCCCCATGTCGTAGAACCATCCGCCAGCGGTGTACACCACGGCCGCCATGCCGAGCAGCAGCAGACTGGAGGTGAGGTCGCGCGAGCGCGCCACCTGCCCCTTTTCGCGCGCCTGCTGCTTGCGCTTTTGCGAGGCGGGTAATTCCTTTTCCTGGGCGCTGTCTTCAGCCATGTCTTGCTCCCGTCGCGCCTAGCGCGCCCCGCCCTGCAGCAACACCTGGCCAGACAGGCTCAGACCCACATCCACCAGATGCTGCACCACGTTCTGCATCACCGGCATCACCAGATACAGCGCCAGAAAACCCATGATGAAAAACATCGGAAAACCCACGGCGAACAGATTGAGCTGCGGAGCAAGCTTGGTCAGCACGCCCAGCCCGAGGTTGGCGATGAGCAGCACCCCGATCACCGGCGCTGCCAGCGCCAGTCCCAGGCTGAAAATGGCGCTGCCGCCCTGCTGCGCCAGGGTGAACCAGGTCTGCGCGGCCAGCCCCAGATTGGGAGCGACCGGCAGCAGGGTGAAGCTGCGCGCAATCACCGCCAGCAAAATGAGGTGGCCGTTGACCGCCAGAAACAGCAGCATCGTGACCATATTGAGAAAGCTCGCCAGACTGGTGACCTGCACGCCCTGCACCGGGTCGAACAGGGTGGCAAATCCCATGCCCATCTGCAGACCGATCACGCTGCCGGCGAACATCACCGCGCTGAGAATCAGGGTCATCGACAGGCCGATGGCCCCGCCGACCAACAGTTGCTGCAACAACAACATCCACGCCGTCGCCGTGCCGAACTGCACCGGCGGCATGGCAGGCAAGGCCGGGGCAATGGCCACGGCGATGAGCACCGCCAGACCGACGCGCACCATCGTGGGCAGGCTGCCCATACTGAATACCGGCGCCAGCGACAGCATGGCCAGCACCCGCACGAACGGCCAGAAAAACGCGCCGATCCACGTCTCGATCTGGATGCTGGTGAAATGAATCATGTCGGTGCGCAGCGCGATCAGCCGCCGTTGAGCAGATGCGGAATGCTCTGGAACAGGCGGATGGTGAAGTCCATCATCACATGCAACATCCACGGCCCGGCAATCACCCCGGCCAGCCCCATCGCCAGCACCTTGGGCACGAAGCTCAGGGTCATTTCGTTGAGCTGGGTGGCCGCCTGAATCAGGCTCACCACCAGGCCGACGACCAGCGCCACCCCCAGCAGCGGCAGCGCCACGAGAAAAGTCACCCACAGCGCCTGCTGCGCGATGGTGGTAATGGCTTCTGGAGTCATGTCGTCCTCGAAGTCAGTGAATGAAGCTCTGCATCAGCGAGCCGATCACCAGTTCCCACCCGCCCACCAGCACGAAAAGCATGAGCTTGAGCGGAAACGACACGGTGACGGGTGAGAGCATCATCATGCCCATCGACATCAGCACCGCGGCCACCACCATGTCGATGATCAGAAAGGGAATGAAGATCACAAAGCCGATCTGGAAAGCGGTCTTCAGCTCCGAGGTCACGAAGGCCGGAACCAGCAGGCTCATGGGCGTGTCTGCGGGCTTGTCCAGTGCCTTGTGTCCCGAGAGCTTGACGAACAGCGCCAGGTCTTCCTGCCGGGTCTGCCCCAGCATGAAGGTGCGCAGCGGCGCGGCGCCCATTTGCAGCGCCTGCTGCATGGTGATCTGGTTGTCCATCAGTGGCTTGATCGCCACGTCATTCACCTGATTGAGCACCGGGCTCATAACGAAGAAGGTGAGAAACAGCGACAACCCGACGATGACTTGGCTGGGCGGCACCGTGGTCGTACCCAGCGCCTGCTTGAGCAGCGACAGCACGATGATGATGCGGGTGAACGCCGTCATCATCAGCAGCATGGCCGGCAGGAACACCAGCGCGGTCATGAACAGCAGGGTCTGCACGCTCAAGCTGTATTCGGTGCCGCCGCCCGCTGCCGGGCTGGAGGTGAACGCGGGCAACACCTGCGCGCTCGCCCACAGCGGTAAGAGCAGCAAGGCGGCCGCCAAACCGCGCGGCAACCAGCGCGAGGGCCGCAGCAAGTGCGCACGCTTCATGGCTTGGCCTTTCCGCGCTGCTCAACAGCGCGTCGCAGCCAGTCAGGAAAGGTCGGCGGCAGTGCGGCGCCCAAGCCCTGCCCTCCTGCTGGCGGCTGCAATTCGACGGGCGTGCTCAGCACATGCAGACAGGCCAGCCCCTGCGCGCTCGACCCCAGCAGCAGTTGCTGCTCACCCACCTGCACCAGCAGCAGACGCTCGCGCGGCGCCAGGCTCAGGGTAGCCAGCACCCGCATCGGGCCGCTGGGCGTGCGCAGGCCAGTCTGAAAGCGTTTGAGCAACCACAGCGCGGCAACCAACACCACGATGACGACGACCAGACCACCGAACACGCGCAGCAGTTCGGTCCAACTCAGCGGATCGGGTAAGGCAGAGGGCGACATGGCGGCGACGATTTCCTGACGTTTGCACGTCCTGCCGTCGGTCGATTGACGCCAAAGCGGGAAAAACCCCCGTCTGCTTCACCTCAACCCGTCATGCGGCAGGACTTCTGCCCCTGTCATTGCAATCCGCGGGCCAAGGCCGCATGTCACGCAAAATACCCCTGTTTCCTCATCCAAGGACTTTCATGCGACTGATCGGCAACATTCTCTGGTTCATCCTCGGCGGCTTTGTCATGGGCCTGGCCTGGTGGTTTACCGCGCTGATCTGCGCCATCACCATCATCGGCATTCCCTGGGCGATTGCAGCCTTCCGCATCGGCACCTTCAGCTTCTGGCCCTTCGGCCGCAAAGTGGCGGACAAACCCGCGGGCACGCTGGGCAGCGGCATCGGCGCCCTGGGCAATCTGATCTGGGCCATCCTGTTCGGCTGGTGGCTGGCGCTGGGGCACCTGGTTTCGGCCGTGCTATGCGCCATCACCATCATCGGCATCCCCTTCGCCCTGCAGCACATCAAGCTGGCCGGGCTGGCGTTCTTCCCCTACGGCAAGGAGATCGTGCCGATCTCCTGAGAGATATCTGGCAGGGGCCGCCTATCGCCGAAAGTTACGCAGAAACGAATTCCCAGCGGAAAAAATCGGCTGCTTGTGGTGCCTACAGTAAAAGTCATTGGCGCTGCGCGGCTTTATCGCGTAGCGCCAATGACTTGATGGATTAAGCGGTCGTCGGTAAATTGCACGGACTTCACCGCTTGAATTACCGCTTCGATCTCCCCGATACCGCCCCAAGCAAGAGGGACGACAAACATATTGGCTGGCGCCATGAGCGAGAGGAATTGATCAGTAAGCCGCTGAAGAGGAAGCGCGGAAATGGGGTTCCGGTTATTCAGCCCGACGCCCTGAATGTGGGCAAGTTTCCAGCCGTACTTGTTGACGTTGAACCTTCTTGCAAGTCTGCAATGGTATTTGGCGACGGTTCTTTCCGCAGCATTCTGAATCATAGCGACGGGGATTGCATCTTTTTCTAGAAGCGCTTTGATGTCTTGAGGCGATGGGCATTCGCCATTTGTTGCCATGACGTATGCCCAGTGGGCGGGGCTGTTGTCACAGGGAACAAGGGAGCGACCAGATGGGTGAGAAATAACGGAACCGCGGTTGTTGGCGTGTTTGCGGACAAACAAAGGCAAGTCGTCAGCAGCTACCCATGCAGTCAACAATTCAGACCAATGCGCAATGGCCTTGGCAGAAGGACAAGGACGAGACGGGCTATTCGCCCAAGCCCGACCGAAGCAATCAATCAACTCGGCAAGCTCAGGCGGAAGAATCTCAGGACAGTGTGCGAGTTCGTTCATCCCAAGACGGCAAACGCTAAAGTAATCGGGTAGTCAGCCGCGACCGATGCCGTAGTAACGCAGGCCCGTGCTGCGCACGAACTCCGGGTCCCAGATATTGCGGCCGTCGAACACCACGCGGTCGCGCAGGGTGGCTGCCAGAGAGGTGAAATCGGGCGAGCGGAAGGCATGCCATTCGGTGATGACGACTAACGCATCCGCCCCGCTCAGCGTGGCGCGGGCGTCGGCGGAAAACTCCAGCGCGGGATGCTCGGGCAGCAGGCGCCGCGCCATTTCTACCGCAACCGGGTCCCAGGTCTGCACTCGCGCACCGGCCTGCAGCAGCGCGGTGATGAGGTCCAGACTGGGCGCGTCGCGCATGTCGTCGGTGTTCGGCTTGAAGGCCAAGCCCCACAGGGCGATGGTCTTGCCAGCCAGCTTGCCCTGATAGTGGTCGCTGATTTTCTCGAACACCCGCAGCTTCTGCCGCTGGTTGACCGCCTCCACCGCCTCCACCAGTTCGGCGTGCAGCCCGAGTTCGCGCGCGGTGTGCGCCAGGGCCTTCACGTCTTTGGGAAAGCACGAGCCGCCATAGCCCGCGCCAGCGTAGAGAAAATGGCTGCCGATGCGGTGATCGACGCCGATGCCTTTGCGAATCTGCTCGATGTCCGCCCCCACCGCTTCGGCGATGCGGGCGAGTTCGTTCATGAACGAGATGCGCGTAGCCAGCATGGCGTTGGCGGCGTATTTGGTGAGTTCGGCGCTGGCGGCGTCCATCACCATGATTTTTTCGTGATTGCGGTTGAACGGCCGGTACAGCTCGCGCATGGTGGCGATGGCCTGCGGGTCGTCGCTGCCCAGCACGATGCGGTCGCCGCGGGTGAAATCTTCAATGGCGGAACCTTCCTTGAGAAATTCCGGATTGCTCACCACGCCTAGGCGATGGCTCACCCCGCGCGCCGCCAGACCGGCTTCGACCAGCGCGCGCACCTTGGGAATGGTGCCCACCGGCGCGGTGGACTTCTGCACCACCACCAGCGGTCCGGTCATGGCGCGGCCGATTTCCGTGGCGGCGCCTTCCACCTGAGACAGATCGGCCTGACCATTGGGCAGCGACGGCGTGCCCACCGCTATGAAGCACACCTGCGAACCCGGCAGCCCTTCGGCGATGCTCGGGCTCAAGGTCAGACGGCCCTGCTCGATGTTGCGCCGCACCAGATCGCTCAGACCCGGTTCGTAGAACGGCACTTCGGCCCGGTCGCGCAGTGCAGACAGGCGCTCGGCATCGCGCTCGATGCAGGTGACCTGATTGCCCACATCGGCAAAACACGCAGCGGTCACCAGACCCACATAACCCGCTCCTATGACTGTGACGCGCATAACCGGCTTTCTCGTAATTTCATGATGGAGTGCTATTTTGCAGGAAGTGTTTCGCCAGCGGCGTGACAGAACGGCGTGGCGCATTGCATCTGCGTGTTGCATCTGCATACCCCGCCGACTTGATGCGGATCAAGTGCCATGCTGCACTGCGACATTCAAATGGAATGATCTGTCAAGGAGAAGCGATATGAGCCCACCCCGAAAACCAGCGCTTCGCTCGGCTCTCCCCTCGAAGGGCCAGGAACCATTAGGGCGGCCCGGCGAGTTTCCTAAGAGCCAGATCCCAGCTCCAAGCCGCAAACCGCGCAAATTGCGCACTACCGCCCCGGCAACTGCCACGACGCCCTTGCCAGTGAAACAAGCCGTGAACAAGGCCGCCGAATCGCCGCCCGTGGCCGCCGCCAATGCCGTAGCCGACGTTCAGGCTGGCGCGCTGGGTGCAATCGCACCGACTAGCATCCCTCTGCCTCCCGCCGATGCGCAGGCGCTCACCCCGCCCGACCACGAGCAAGCCATGCGCGAACTGATCGACCGGGCGCTGCACGCTCTCACGGCCAAGGCCACGCTCGGTCTGTCGCCCGCCGCGCTCGGCCTGGCCTTTGCCGACTGGGGCATGCACATGGCGGCCTCGCCCGGCAAGCAGGCCAGCCTCGCCGCACAGGCGCTGGAGATGCAGGGGCGATGGCTGCGCTACGCCGCCGAATTGGGCACGCACGCCCTGCGCGCCGACCGCACCCCCTGCCCCGACTGCGTCGCCCCCACCCCCAACGACCGGCGCTTCAGTGCGGCGCAGTGGCAGCAGTTTCCGTTCAACCTGCTGGCCCAGCGCTTTTTGCTGCGCGAACAACTCGTCGATGCCACCGCCCACGGCGTGCGCGGCGTGTCGCCGCATCACGAGCAGGTGGTGGCCTTCATGGCGCGTCAGTGGATGGACATGCTCTCGCCCAGCAACTTTTTCTGGACCAACCCCGAAGTGCTGGAGCGCACCCTGAGCAGCGGCGGCGCCAATTTGGCGCAAGGCCTGCGCAACTGGCTCGACGATGCCCAGCGCATGCTCGACAAACGCCCGCCCGCCGGGGTGGAGCAGTTTCGCCCCGGCCACGAGCTGGCGGCGACCCCGGGCAAAGTGGTGCTGCGCAACCGCCTGATGGAACTCATCCAGTACAGCCCGACCACGCCCACGGTGCTGGCCGAGCCGGTGCTCATCGTGCCGGCGTGGATCATGAAGTACTACATCCTCGACCTGTCGCCGCACAACTCGCTGGTGAAGTTTCTGGTCGATCAGGGCCACACGGTGTTCATGCTGTCGTGGAAAAACCCGGGCGCGGACGAACGCGATCTGGGCATGGATGACTATTTGCACCTCGGCCCCTTTGCCGCGCTCGATGCGGTGACTTCCATCCTGCCCGGCCGCAAGGTGCACGCCGCAGGCTACTGCCTGGGCGGCACCCTGCTGTCCATCGCAGCCGCAGCGCTGGCGCGGCGCGGTGATGAACGTCTGGCCAGTGTCAGCCTGTTCGCGGCGCAGACCGACTTCACCGAAGCCGGCGAACTCACCCTGTTTACCGATGAGAGCCAGATCAGTTTTCTCGAAGACCTGATGTGGTCGCAGGGCTATCTCGACACCACCCAGATGGCCGGCACCTTCCAGATGCTGCGCTCGTCCGACCTGATCTGGTCGCGCCTGATGCGCGATTACCTCATGGGCGAGCGCGCGCCGATGAACGATCTCATGGCCTGGAATGCCGACGCCACCCGCATGCCCTATCGCATGCACAGCGAATACCTGCGCAAGCTCTACTTGCGCAACGCCCTGGCCGAAGGGCACTACGCCGTCGATGGCCGCCCGGTCGCGGTGGAAAACGTGACGGCGCCCTGGTTCGTCGTCGGCACCGAGACCGACCATGTCGCACCGTGGAAATCGGTCTACAAGATCCATCTGCTGGCCGACTCCGAAGTGACCTTTGTGCTCACCAGCGGCGGACACAACGCGGGCATCGTGAGCGAGCCCGGCCATCCACGCCGCCACTATCGCTGGGCGCTGCACCCCGGCGGTCGCCCTTACATCGACCCGGCGCATTGGGTGCAAATAGCGCAGGCCGAAGAAGGCTCCTGGTGGCCGCGCTGGGAGCAATGGCTGGTGGCCAAAGGCAGCGCGCAGCAAGTCGCGCCGCCCGCCTGCGGCAGTGTGGACTATCCCCCGCTGGCCGAAGCGCCCGGCGAGTATGTGCTGCAGCGCTGAACTCACTCTACGAGACTCTACTCATGACCGACACGATCTGCAACCGCACCTTCGACGAAATCTCCCTGGGCGACTCCGCCACCCTGCAGCGCACCCTCACCCGGGCCGACATTTCCACTTTTGCCGTGATGTCGGGCGATGCCAACCCCTCGCACGTCGATGAGGAGTTTGCCCGCAGCACGCCGTTTCACCAGGTGGTGGCGCACGGCATGTGGAGCGGCATGCTGCTGTCCAACCTGCTCGGCACCGAACTGCCGGGGCCGGGCACGGTGTACGTCGATCAATCGTTGTCGTTCGACCACCCGGTGATGCTGGGCGACACCGTGACCGCCTCGGTGACCGCACGCGAAAAATTGACCGAGCGCCACCAGATCCGCTTCGACTGCAAGGTGGTCAACCAGCGCGGCGAAACCATCGCCTCCGGGCAGGCACTGGTGCAGGCGCCCACGCAAAAAATCTGCCGCCCGCGCACCCATCTGCCGCAACTGCATCTGGTCGATCCGGGCCAGCGTCTGCTCGCGCTGGTGAGCAAAGCGCGCGAGGGCTGCAAGGGCCTCAAACCCATGCGCGTGGCCGTGGTGCATCCGGTGAACGCAGTCTCCATCCAGGGCGCGATCGACGCCGCCCAGGCCGGGTTGATCGAACCCGTGTGGATCGGCCCGGAAGCCCGTATCCGCGCGGCGGCAGAGGCCGCGGGCATCGACCTCTCGCCCTGGCAACTCATGTCCACCGAGCACAGCCACGCCGCCGCCGCGCTGGCGGTCGAACTGGCACGCAGCGGCAAGGTCGGCGCGCTGATGAAAGGCGCGCTGCACACCGACGAATTGATGCACGCCGCCTTCGACGCCCAGACCGGCCTGCGCACCGGCCGTCGCGCCAGCCATGTGTTCGTCATCGACGCCCCGGCGGCCGACCGGCTGCTGTTCATCACCGACGCAGCGATCAACATCGCTCCGGATCTCGACACCAAGCGCGACATCGCGCAAAACGCCATCGAACTGGCGCAGGCGCTGGGCGTCGAAACGCCACGCATGGCCATTCTCGCCGCGGTGGAGACCGTCAATGCCAATATGGCCGCCACGCTGCACGCCGCCGCACTGTGCAAAATGGCCGACCGCGGGCAGATCACCGGCGCCATTCTCGACGGGCCGCTGGCCTTCGACAACGCGCTGTCGCTGGCCGCCGCCAAGACCAAAGGCATCAACTCGCCGGTAGCCGGTCTGGCCGACATTCTGCTCACGCCCGATCTGGAGTCGGGCAATATGCTGGCCAAGCAACTCGAATACCTCGGCGGCGCGACCATCGCCGGGCTGGTCATCGGCACCCGCGTGCCCATCATCCTCACCAGCCGGGCCGATGGCGTGGAAGCCCGGCTCGCCTCCTGCGCCCTGGCCGTGCTGCAACGCCAGGCCCTGCTCAGGGCCGCGGGCCAGATGGGCACGATCGACGCCGCGACCCACGCGTAAAGAGAACCCGCCATGCCCTCGCCCACCCTGCTCTGCCTCAACACCGGCTCAGCCAGCCTGAAATTCGCCCTGTTCAAACTCGGCGACTGCCACGGGCCACACCTGCCAGAGGCCGCCCAACTGCGCGGCGAGATCGACAGCCACGACGGCCAGGCCACCCTGCGCTGGACCGACGCGCAAGGCCAGACTCACCGCACCGCTTCAAGCGATCCGCGCGGCGACATCGCCGCCGAGGTGGACACCCTGCTCGACACCCTCATCACACCAGCGCTTTGCGGCCCCAGCTGTGGCCCCATCACCGCCGTGGCCCACCGCATCGTGCATGGCGGCACCACCTTCACATCGGCCCAGCGCATCACACCGTCCGTGCGCGCCGCCCTCGACGCCCTGCGCAGCCTCGCCCCGCTGCATCAAGGGCCAGGGCTCGCCGGGGTGGGCGCCGCCACCGCCCGCCTGCCCGATGTGCCGCAGATCGCCTGCTTCGACACCGCGTTTCACGCCACGCAGACCGATCTCGCCCGCCGCTACGCCATCCCGCGCGACTGGCACGACAAAGGCTTCAAACGCTACGGATTTCATGGCCTGTCTTACGACGCCATCGCCCACAAACTGCCGCCGCTGCTGGGCGAGCGCGCGCAAGGCGCCGTCATCGTGGCGCATTTGGGAGGCGGCTCCAGCCTGTGCGGTCTGCGGGGTCTGCGCAGCGTGAGCACGACCATGGGGTTCACCGCACTCGACGGCTTGGTCATGTCCACCCGCTGCGGCACCATCGACCCCGGCCTGGTGCTGCACTGGATCACCGAAGAGCACCTCGACCCGCAGAGAATCACCGCCATGCTCTACCACGACAGCGGACTCAAAGGCCTTTCCGGCCTGAGTGGCGACATGCGCACCCTCGAAGCCAGCCCCGATGCGCGCGCGCAAGAAGCAATCGCCCTGTTCACCGCCAGCGTGGCCCATCACATCGGCGCACTCGCCGCAGACATCGGCGGCCTCGACGCCCTGGTTTTCACGGGCGGCATCGGCACCCACAGCGCCCGCGTGCGGCAAGAAGTGTGCAATGCCCTGTCCTGGCTGGGCCTGCGCCTCGACCCCTTGTACAACGCAGCAGGCCAGACCTGCATCACCCACGGCGACAGCCCCATCCCCGCCTTCGCCCTGCCCACCGACGAAGAAGGCGTCATGGCCCTGCAAACCGCAGCGCTGCTGGCGTGAGCCAAAAAGCACAAAGCCCAACCGAAGGGGTTGGGCTTTGTATTTGATGCTGTGGGGTGGCTGATGGGAGACCTTTGGACACCTTAAGAACCCAGCATCTATGCGGGTTCAGCTCTCTTGCCACATCGGACTGTGGAACGGTTAGTGTAACAGCAGCGGCAGCGGAAATACCAACGAAAAGTCCGTATAAAAGGTGATTGCTACACGAGTCTCAATCGTTTGCAGGAGACCAACGTGATTCAACTTTTTTATGCCTGGCAGGAGCACCTGCGCCCCCAACCCCCTTGCGCGAATCGGGACCGCTTCTAGTTCCCAAAAAGCCGCCGAATAACAAACATCCTTATCCCCTGCCGTAGCAGAACGCAGCAGGGTGGCTATGCCCGCCCCATTGGGTCGAGCTCAGGTCAGTCGCAAAGTATTAGCCATCAACCGTTTGATAGGTGGGCTCTCAGGTCAACTCTTCGGAGCCACCAGGCACTTCCCACCGGCAGGGCTGGAGACAGCCTTGCAACATGCCCCCAATTTCGAGCCGCCCCGCCTCGCGCATCGTCCCTATTGCACCGACGACAAGGCTTCCGGTCTCCAAATCCGCAGCCAATCGACCGCCCTTGCGCGCCGATACATCCAAGCAAACGCGCCGGAATTGCAGTTCCGCGTGGTGCTAGACATCGACCACGACGTGCGAGCGACAGCGCATGAGCGGTATTGGCATGATGAGTATGGCGTCCCAGAACCTAGCTGGACTGCGATAACGCCCGGTACCGGCCGCGCTCATGTGGCATACGAACTCGCAATCCCGATAGCCAAGCACGATAACGCTCGTTCCGGGCCCATCCGATACGGCGCTGCAATTGAAGGTGGCTTGGCCGTCAAGTTACGCGCCGACAGCGGCTATGCAGGCTTGGTCTGCAAAAATCCACTACACCCAGACTGGGATACCGTGCCAGGGCGTTTAGAGCCATACGAGCTTGCAGAGTTGGCTGAATGGGTAGACCTCATACCAAAGGCCAAGCTTCGCGAATCGGTGCACGGTGCCCTGGGCCGGAATTGCCTCTTGTTCGAGCATCTGAGACACTGGGCATATCGGGCGGTTGTGCCATTCAAATCCAGCGGAGGCCGCCGCGATAATTGGGAAGGCTCGGTCTTGAAGCAGGCACTGGAGCTCAACAATTTTTCCGAAGCGGACGTGATGCAGCGCGACCCGCTCGCGTACAGCGAAATCAAGGCCACCGCGCGCAGTGTCGCGCGATACACCTGGCAGAATTTCAGCGAGGCGTCAAAAAAGGCGCTCGTTGACCGAACACACACCCCCGAGCTGCAGGCAGCGCGTGGTCGCCGCTCTGGAGAAGCGCGACGCGCATCTACAGAATCTCACTGAGCTGCCTGCCGTTTTTCGTCTTCCAGGAGCCGATGTGTAGCATCGAGACCTGAAGGACGAGACGAAGTGAAGACGATCCCGAAACAGCAGTACACGGCCGAGTTCAAGGACCAGGCCGTCAAGCATGCCCAGGCAGTTGGCGTGGGTGCGGCAGCTCGCGAACTGGGGCTGGTGGAGCAGACGCTGCGCAACTGGGTGAAGGCTGCCCAGGCCGGCCATCTGGCGGGAGCGGGCGCGAAGCCGGTGACGCCGGAACAGATGGAGCTGTCGCGGCTGAGGGCGGAGAACGCCCGGCTGCGGATGCACGTGGACATCTTAAAAAAAGCGACTGCGTACTTCGCCAAGGATGCGCTGTGAAGTACGCGTGGATCGACGCGCAGCGCCGCGACCATCCCCTGCCTGAGCTGTGCGAGGTGCTCGGCGTGAGCATCAGCGGCTACCGCGCCTGGCGCCGCGGCGGCAAGCCCGATCGCGCCCGCCTGAGCGATGCGCAGGCCCTGACGCTGATGCGCAGCATCCACGCCGAGTTCAAGGCTGCCTACGGCTCGCGGCGCATGCACCGCGAGTTGCAGGGGCGCGGCCATCGCATCGGCCTGCGGCGGGTGGAACGACTCATGCGCGAGCACGGCATCAGGGCACGCCACAAGCGACGATTCAAGGCGACGACGGACTCCCGGCATTCGCTGCCCATCGCGCCGAATCTGCTGGCGCGTAACTTCGCACCCGAGGCGCCGAATCGAGTCTGGACGGGGGATATCACGTACATCCAAACCGGCGAGGGCTGGCTGTACCTGGCCATCGTCCTCGATCTGTTCAACCGCGAGATCGTCGGCTGGTCGATCAAACCGCGCATGACCGCGGACATCGTCACCGATGCCCTGACCATGGCGTGGTTCCGGCGCAAGCCCGAGGCTGGAATCGTGTTTCACAGCGATCGCGGAAGTCAATACGCAAGTGCCGCCATGGCGGCCAAGCTGCGTGACTTCGGCATGACCGCATCGATGAGTCGCAAGGGCAACTGCTGGGACAATGCGCCGACCGAGAGCTTCTTCAACAGCCTCAAAAACGAGCGGGTGCACGGCACGTCGTACCCGACCCGCGCCGACGCGCAGGCCGACCTGTTCCAGTACATCGAGGCGTTCTACAACCGGAGTCGCCGCCACTCCACGCTGGGCTACCGCTCGCCGATTCGCTTCCTGGAGGAGTGGCTCAGCAAGCATGGCGATCAGCCATCCATGGCGGCATGAGAGCGGCCATCTGGAAGGCGAAATTCGACGGGCACCTCACACCGCGCAACAGCCCGCCTACTCAAAATCCAAGGGAAAAGCATGCGCGCAATTGCTGAAGAACTCTCGGTCAGCCAGTCCACAATCTCCCGTTGGCTCAGTGCCTGATGAACAGACCTATATCAGATAACAGCGCTTGCGAAACCCAAAAAAATGGCTTTTTGGTTTCGGTCAAAACCCTCGTATGGATGTTCTGGGGACCTGTGACGTCAGCGTCAAGCAGCAACTTCATCAAGGATTTTGAGTAGGTCAGCTGGGTGCCGAACCATCCGGTAACGCCACACACCGTAACGGCCGTCGTTGTTCACGGCTCCACACCAGCGATGCGCTGCAGCGGCTTTGATTTCGGCATCACCAAGCTCCCCCTTGACTTCGACTATCAGTCGCCTCCCATCGGTCAGCTCCACGAGAAAATCCGGAAGGTATTTACGGCGAAGTCCATCTTTGCGATACGGCACCACGAAACCGAGGTGGTCATTCTTGACCCAGCGTTTGACACGGATGTGGGCATCCAATGCGGTAGCCGCAGCCTGCTCCCACGTCTTGGTGTCGGCCACAATGGCGTTGAGGTGGCATTTTTGTGCGGGCCACGGCTGCCGTCCGGTGTAGAACTCCACATAGCGGGTTGAACGCTCTCCTGCACTGCCAGGCGCGACAACTGGCCGTTCGCGGGCCTTGCCACTCTCGTCTACGGCCTGGACGGCATCGAGCAGAATACCGGCCGCCTTCTGAAAATACGGGTTGAGTGCTACATCTTGTGGGGCTCGGTTACCACGGCAATCGAGCTTCGACGCCAGGAACTGCTGGGCATATCCAAGCAGCTGCGGGAACAGCCGGTGCATTGGAATTTCCTCGCCGCGCTCCTGCACCCATTGCTGAGCCAAGACCTTTGCCAGCGTGAAAGCGACCTGCTGCACGCGCACCTTGGAACGCCACTGCGCAAGGTCCACCACGCCAGCAGCTCCAGGGCCGTAAGCGGCCAGAGTTCCGTCTACCGTGGTCAGCCCTTTCATCAAGGTAATGTCGGGCACTTCCATCGGGTCCAGAGCCAAGGTTGGCACTTTGGGCCAATCGACCGCCAGACGCGTGATGCCGGGGTCCACATAGCCTTCAACTACCGGGAACGTGATTTCGTAATCGGACTTCTCGGGAACTGCGTAGATTTGATTCGCGGGAGGCGATGGCGGTTGCTGCGCACCGCCCTCAACCTTGAACGGAATCAGCTCGAACGGCACACCGAACACCTTGGCCGTCTCTTCCCGAAAAAAACCCGTCGCTTCGTCCACAGCGTAGGACGTGCGGCGTAGCGCGCGCCCGACGACCTGCTCACACAGCAACTGCGAGCCGAAGGGCCGCAGGCCGACAACATGAGTGACGGTCGTTGCGTCCCAGCCTTCAGACAACATCGCCACGCTGATGATGCAGCGCACGTCCCGGCCAGGTGGAATGCTGGCGTCGATGGTGACGAGGCCGTTGTCCTCGTCCTCCATCGCCTTGTGGTTGTGTTTGTCCACCAAGGCCGCATATTCCTCGGGCACCTTGTTGCCCGGCCACGCTGTACGACCGATGGTTTCCAGGACGAAACGCAGCCGACGTGCCTCATCATTCTTGCCGCCCCCCTCCGCAATATCCTCGGCAACCTTGCTATCCACGCGCACGGTCCACTCGCGGCCTGGCGCATTACGGAATTGTTCAGGTGCCGCTCCATAGATTGGATTGCCGTTGGCCAGCCAATCATGCAGTTCCTTGGCTAGAGCGGTATCTCGGCAGACGATGATGAATACGGGAGGCACATCCGTTTTGCGGTGACCTGCCTCAAACTGCGCCTGCCAAGCTGCGGCCGTCTGCCGCCATTCATCGGCTAGGAGTGTGGGCGGCAGAAGGTTGTTGAGGTCGACGTAGGACGGTGGGCGTGCGTTAATACGGCATGCCCACTAGTTACCGCCCCTATGAGCCGGACCAGGTGATGCTGCTGCCGGCGGCGCCGCAGGACTGGCTGCCGCCGGGCCACCTGGCTTACTTCATCCACGACACGATTGACACGCTGGACCTGAGCGCGTTCTACGCGCGCTATGAGGGTGGCGGAGCGCGCAACCAGCCCTTCCATCCGGCGATGATGGTCAAGGTTCTGGTGTACGGCTACGCCACCGGGGTGTTCAGCTCGCGCAAGATCGAGCGCCGGCTGCACGAGGACCTGGCGTTCCGGATGCTGGCAGCAGGGAACTTCCCCAAGCACCGCACGATCCGGGATTTCCGTGCGCTGCACCTCCAGGAATTCTCGGACCTGTTCGTGCAGGTCGTGCGCCTGGCGCGCGAGATGGGTCTGGTCAAGCTGGGCACGGTGGCCATCGACGGCACCAAGGTCAAGGCCAACGCGAGCCGCCACAAGGCCATGAGCTATGCGCGCATGCAGCACACCGAGGTCGAACTGAAAAAGCAGATCGACGCGCTGCTGGCGCGCGCCAAGGCCACCGACGAGGCCGAGGCGCAGGAGCCCGAACTCGACATCCCGGCCGAGATCGAGCGGCGCGAGGCGCGACTCGATGCGATCCGGCAGGCGCGCCAGCGGCTGGAACAGCGTCAGCGTGAAGCCGACGCGCAGCGTGGTCGCAGTGACGATGATGATCGCCGTCCCCGGGGGCCGGATGGGAAGCCGCGGCGCGGTGCGCGGTTCAAGCGCGACTTCGGCGTGCCCGAAGACAAGGCGCAGGAGAACTTCACCGACCCGGACAGCCGCATCATGAAGCGCGCCGGCGGCGGCTTCGACCCCAGCTACAACGCGCAGACGGCGGTGGACGAGGCTGCGCACATCATCGTGGCTGCGGAACTGGACAACACGGCACCCGATGCCAACTGGCTGCTGCCGATGATCGATGCGATCCAGGAGAACCTGGGCGCGCTGCCCGCGCTGGGTCTGGCCGACGCGGGCTATCGCAGCGAGGACAACCTGCGCGATGCGCCGATCGATCTGGTTGTGGCCTTGGGGCGCGAAGGCAAGCAGCACGCGGCCATCGATGCCGCGCGGCTGCCGCACACCGCGGCCATGGCCGCGAAGATGCAGACCGCCGCGGGACGCGCCGCCTATCGCAAGCGCAAGTGGATCGCCGAGCCGCCCAACGGCTGGATCAAGAGCGTGCTGGGTTCCGCCAGTTCAGCCTGCGCGGCCTTGAGCGTGTACGCGCCGAGTGGAAACTCGTCTGCGCAGCACTGAACCTCCGGCGGATGGCCTCGTTGGTTCCCGCCTGAACAGAAATGGGGGCACAGGCCGCCCCGCACAACACGCCCGCTGCTGCCCTCTCGGGGGCGTGAGACGACCGGCCATGCCGACCGTGCCCGAAAAACAGTCCGCTCGCCCAGCATCGGCGCTCCGGCACAGGTTCACGGAATTCTGCCGCCCAGACTCCTAGCTGCATGATGGGCTGGGTGGCATAGCGCATCAACACATCAGGCGTGAGCTTGCCGCTGGCTCCGTCTTTCTCAGCTAGCTCCTGCACCCACCGCCAGACGTTGAAATAGGCCGGTGTCTGCGTGCCGCCGATGTCCTGAGTCGGCAACTGCGGGATTTTGACCAGCCCGGCCTCGATGGCTTCGAGCAGACTGAAATCCGAGACGACCCATGGGAACGGTTTGCCGACCTCATTGCCACTGCCCTGGATATAGAACGGCGTCGCGGACAAATCCAAGCAAAGGCGAATCCCATTCTTCTTTCCGCCCAGCGCGTTGTTGATGCGGTCCAGACCCTCGACCCAGACAGTCGCCTCGCGCGCATCGACCTCGGCGGTTTCCTCGTCGATGGCGTAGCTGTCCTCGGCATCCAGCTTGCCCCGCCGGTAAGCGTGGTGCGCCTCGTCATTCATCACGAAGATGGCCGAGCTTCGACCCTTCCGGTTACCCAGCACGCGACGCAAAAACGCCGCGTCGCTTTCGTAGTAACGCACCTCCCGGACATCGAACCCAGTCAGGCGTCCCTTGGCGTCGCGCAACTCGCGCACGATATCAAAGGCTCCGGTCAGCGCTTGTTGCCGAATGTCGGCTTCGCTCAGGTCATCCCGGCCGCCGAGCTTGACGGTGCGCAGCTTCTCGACCGGAACACCACGCTTGACCACGCGGGCCGATGTGCCATTCACGTCGCTCAGTTCGCGCCGTTCGAGGTTGTGCCAATTAGTGATAAACACCTCCCCGCGCCGCAGGTCCGGCATGCGTTGCAGGGAAACCAGCTGACGGGTGCGGTACAGGCTCAGCTCATCTAAATTAGGGTCCAACTCCCGCAATCGGTCGCGGATAGTGACGTTCGGGCAAACAAGCAGCACCGTGTCGGAATACGCCGGGTTTTGGGGCTGGGCCACCTTGTTCAGAATCGACCACGCGGCAAGCATCCCCATGACGGTCGTCTTGCCGCTGCCCGTAGCCATCTTGAGGGCGTAGCGGACAAAGGCCTTGTAACCTGCCTCTTTGGCATCGCCGCCGGGCTCATCGGTCGGTACGTTCACCCCTTGCTTGAGGTCGTCCGGCCCTTCCACAAGAAACAGCACGGTTTCGACGGCTTCGAGCTGGGCATAAAACAGCCGTTGCTGCCGGTCAGGCGACTGCCAAAGCTCAAGCAATTCGCGGGTAACCTTGGTGGCTCCCGCATAGTCTCGCTCGCGCCATTCCTGGCGGCGCTGGCGAATCAGATTCGCCAAGTCCAGCAGATATTCCTGGCCTTTGGAGGCGTCATCGAACAGGGCTTCCTGTTTCTTGGTCTTGCGCCCTCGGGCCGCACGGTCAGGCACGCGGAAGAAATACGACGCAGGCCGTCGGCCGGGACGTTTCTCGGGAGGTTTGGCAACCTCGATATGCCAATGAAATTGCGGCTCGTCGTAGGGTGAGTTGATGATGGGCGCTTCGACGGCGTTGATTTGGCTCATGCCGCAGCCCCCTCGCCTTGCGCGACTTCGGCGCCGACGGCCGCAATGCGCTCCATCAGGGGCACCGTCACATCACCCCGCTCGGACACCAGGCGCCAGCCGACGCCGAAGGCCTCAGGCTTCAGGTCAAAGATGCGCGGACTAGTCAGCGCCTCGCAGACCACGCACACGCGGAAGTCGGCGCTATGCTCCTTCAGCTTGGCGTACTCATTCGGGGTCAGTTCGAAGTAGATGGCGGTGCCCGCCGTGCCCTTGACCTCCAGCCGCAAGGTCTGTCGCCCCTTGGTCGCCTCAAGGTCCCACCCCAGGCACTCGGTCTCGACCGTCTTCAGCGTGTAGCCGTTGGCCTCGTAGCACTCCCACACGGCGTTTACTGCGGCCACCTCCACCATTACGTTGTGCGCGTGGTCCGGCGCGCTTGAGCGACCCTTCTTGCCGCCGCTCTTGCGCTCTAGTGCCTCGTCGTCGGGCAGTTCAACGCCAGGCGTGGTGTCGATGTACTTGGTCAGCTTGCGGACGAAGGCTGTCACGCCCGGATGGTCGGTGTGGTGGCTCGGATACCAGACGTTCGACTGCCCTGGGAAGCCCTTGAAGCCTGCCGGCGCGTAGGGCACGTCAAACGTGCGCTCGTCCTCCGGCAGCAGCCGCACATCGTCGGCATCGGCAACGCACAGGAACCGTCGAACGGCCTCGTTCATGCCGGGGATAGAGCCACGCCTGACGCGGTACTGCCGATGGAACACCGTTGCGTTGCGATACCAGCCCACCACGACCTGGCCCACCCCGGGCCTGCGGGCGATGAACACCACATCGACCCCTGACAGTTCGTCGCCCTCGCGCCAAGCTTGCGAGTCGGCGATGTAGCGCAGGTTGAGGCCAGCGAAGTGGCGGCTCATGGCGTAGCCATAGCACTTCCCACGGCTAGGCTTGAAGTTGAAGACCTCACCACCCACACCGTTCGCGGCAATGTAGGCGCCGCCGCTGGTGATGGTGTCCGGCCCGTCGTAACGCTCCATGTAGCCAACGCGGAGAACCAGAAGCCGCGCGCTCATGCCTTCACCTCCAGCACCCGCATCAGCTCGTTACCGCGCTCGTCGATGACCTTCACGGCCACGCGCTGCCTCGGCCCCACTGCGAAGGGCTCGCTGACCGTGCCGGCCAGGTGCGCCCACACCGACGGGTCGAACTCTGCCTTCAGGGACTTCTGCAGGTTGTCCCATGCGGCGGTCTTGGGGAAGAAGACCTGGGTGGCGTAGAAGCTCAGGCCGTCGTAGTCGGTGTCCAGCATCCAAGCCGGCATGTTCTGGCCCTCAATGGCTTCCTGTTCCATCGTCGCCGGGTTGAAGATGTCCAAGCCAAACAGCTCGACCTCGTACAACGTGGCACCCTCGTCGTTCTTCTTGCCAGTCTTGCGCAGCACCGCGTCCGGCAGGCCGGTCACGGAGAAGATTTCGCTGGCCCGGCTCGTCTTCAGCAGGTCCGACATCGCCACGTCGGGCGTTACCGTGACGTAGGTGCAAGGCACGCGTAGCTTGGCACGGTCCTCCAGCAGCTCGCGCGCCTTGGCCTGGATGGCGAAGCCGAAGAAGTACAGGCTGGGGAACTTCAGGAAGTAGGCTTCGCGCGCTGCCTCGAACACCACGTCGGACGAGATGGCGCCGTCCTCGGGGCCGAACACCACCGCGATGCGGTTGCCCTCGCCGTCGGTGCCCTCGGCGTGCAACACGTCGCTGTCGGTCATGCTGCGGATGTCGGCCAGCACCAGTTCCCGGTTGCCGGGCAGGCGCAGCGTCTTGGACTGACGCAGCACCTGGGTCATGCGCTCGATGTGCGTCGCGGGGTCGCCGTAACGCGCGGCCGGTTCGGCCACGGCCAACGGCAGGCCGCCGTTCGCGGCATCGGCGGCGCCGATGGCATCGTCCAGCGACTGCGGTGCGGCGGCCGGCGCCGCGGCAGCCGGCTCGTCGTTCACCACCTGAGCCGGCGCAATGGTGGCCTCGACAACGAACGGCCCCGCCACGCGTACCACACCGCTGTTCACCTCGGGCCGGTCCACCAGCACTTCGGTGGCCGGGGCCTCGTCGTTGGCGATGGACTTCAGCGTGATGTGCGGCACCAGCCCGCCGACTTCTTCACCCTTGCGGTTCTGGCGGCGCTTGTATTCGAAGCCGCCCACCGGGCCAACCTGCGGGTTCTTCAGCTCGTAGTACGGGAACGTCGCCGTCAGCAGTCGCTGCCGCGCCAGTGCGAGGGGCACGCGCGAGGTGTCGCAGGTAATCCAGCGGCGGCCCCATTGCTCGGCGACATATGCCGTCGTGCCGGAACCGCAGGTCGGGTCAAGCACAAGGTCGCCAGGGTCCGTGCACATCAGCATGCACCGCTGGATAACCAAGGGCAGAGTTTGCACCACATAGAGTTTGTCGCTTGCAAACCCGCTTGTCTGCGTATCCGTCCAAATGTTTGTTATTGGCGATACCGGGTAGTCAGATAGGTAATTTATAAACCGAAGCGTGTTGCCTTGCGCCATCAACCTATCCGTCTCAGCGAGCCTCTTCAAGCCATCTAGGGTGACACTCCAGTGGCGGTTCGGGGATGGATAAAACGTGCGGCCATTCCATTCAAAGGGCTGCTCCTTAGGGGCGGCGCCCATTGAAACAAGAGGATAAGGCTGGAATATTCTCGCGCCGACTGGAATGTTTCCAGACTCAACTTCCTCGGAGGTCATTGACCTACGAGAACCATCAGCCAACTCGACCCAGTTATATTGCTTCGCGCCTTCTTCCCCGGGCTCCTTCCTATAGAAGTTCTGGCGATATTTTAGCTTTCCCTTATCCTTAGCATACCAAAGCAAGTAGTCGCCAATGGATGGGATAAGTGAACTACTTTGCCCGCCTGTCTTCTTGAAAGTAATCTGACCCGCGAGGTTTTGATGACCAAAGACCTCATCAAGAAGTTCTCGCACATGGTGAATATTTTCTTCGGAAATCTGAACGAAAACACTACCGCTTTCGTGCAGCAACTCCTTCGCCAAAGTCAATCGGTCCCGCAGGTAGGTTAGATACGAATGGAGGCCCAATTCCCAAGTATCGCGGTACGCCTTAACCATTTCTGGCTCGCGAGTCATGTCTGAATCGCCACCATGCGTGACATCGCGTTTCCGCACGAACGGCTGAAAGTTGGACCCAAACTTCACCCCATACGGCGGGTCCATGTAGACCATCTGAACCTGCCCGCCCAAACCCTCGAACTCCAGCAGCGAGTTCATTACCTGCAGGCTGTCGCCCAGAATCATCCGGTTCTGCCACGGCCCCTTGTGCTCGTATGCGTCGAGCTTGTCGGTCACATCGAGCCCGCCGTCACCGAACATATCCAGCGTCGTGCCCTTGGCCTTACGGTGCTTGATGCCGTCGAGGATGGCCTTGGGCGAATGCCGCTCGTGCACGAACAGCGGCACCGTCGGCACCGCAATCTGATGGCGTTCCGCCTTCCCCGCCCAGTTCAGGAAAGGCTTTGAGAGATTCTTTAGCAGGTCGGCAGCGGCTTTGAGGGATTGCACCTGCACGCCTCCGCCCAGCCATGCTTGGGGCTGCGCAAACACAGCAGCCTCGCCTTCGGTCGCACAGCGCTGGACCAATCCTATCAGCCACTCGGCCAGCTCACGGTCCCGGTTCTCGTCCCAGCTCAAGGCTGGGTCGAGGCTGCTGTCGTAACGGTAGGTCTTAGCTGGTCTTTTGGCCGAAAACTGGTCTTGCAGGCCCACATCCGGGCGTTGCGTCGCTTCTTGAGTGTGGGTGTAGTTTGTAGTTGTTGGGTTGGCCATCGGGGTCCCTGCATTGCAGTGTCAATGCAGGGACATCCGCCCTTGGCGACCACCGCCAGAACGCCCGCATCGAGCTCGGGGCAATTTACCAAACATCCATCGCAGAATCGGCACTATGAAACACATCGGTACACCCTGAAGACGAGAACGACGACCAATCCGACAGCGACGAGCTACTCGTGCAGATATCCTGCACCATAAATCCAGCCTGCAACCCGTTAGAGCACGGTGCGATGGCATGGTCATCTGGGATGCAGGGCCGACATACCTCTGACGGACCGGCCAAGACCCAACCGCATAGAACATTCCAAAGTTTCATTTCGTTTTCCTTTTAATGAGCACCCGCCCTGTGGGCGGGCAAGTTTTCAGGTGGATGCTTTTGGTTGGCCCGCCGCCAGGATGCGCTGCGCTGCAGAAAACATCCGTTTTGGCGATTTCTCTGGCAACTGCCCACCGTCGAGCCAGCCCTGGATGTAGTCGCGCGACTCCGGCAAGCCAGGCAAGCCCAGCAGAGCGCAGAGCACATAAGCGACACCTTCCGCCTCGACTTCCTGAAGTGAACGCGACAGCATGAGTGTGTCTGCGCACTCCGCATGCGCTGTGTGGCCAAGCACAACGTGAGCCAGCTCGTGAAATCGCGTCTTATGGGGATAGAGCGCAACCGGGTTAACGGCGATTTGCCGCCCCTGTGCGTAGCCTTGCACGTTGCCGTTGAGCATGGAAAATCGGGCCTCCGTGACATCCAGCGTCACCAGGGCCAGGCCGGCATCCCATGCCGGAATCGCCAACGGCGGCAACTCGACCTCTGCGCCCTCGGTCTGCTCTAGAGAAAACCAGTTCCGCGCAAGTTTGAACAGGGTGAACGTGTCCGCGTCGTCGGTGCCGTTCTGGTCGCCCTTGGCCTGCCGTTTGAGCGTCACAGGCATGTACAGGGTTAACGCCTTCTCGCCCTTGCGCACCGCCCGTCCTAAGTCTTGCCAGCCCCGAAAACTAGCAATCGGCGATAGCGGAAGACCTCGGCTCAACAGTTGCGACGCCGCGAACAGCTGATTGCCCAGGCTGTAACGGTGAAACCGGCTGTAGGCCTTACTGACCAGCCCCGACTCATTTAGTGCGTGTTGCAACAGATTGGAGAACACACGTTCTGCTGGTTGGTGAGCCTCGGGGGGCTTGGGGGGAACGCCCAAGGGTGAAGTGGCGTTCATGGTGGTGATAGTCGCTTTCGTCATGGGTACTTTCCTTTCACACTGTGTCTGCTCGTCGGAGCCGCCTCAAGGGAGAGGTCGCGCGCAGGTGGGAGACCGGAATAAGCCGGGATGCAGGTCGGCATGACAGAGCCGCTGGCGATGGCGTGGCGACGTGCTTTTCCCCGGCCCGGTCGAACCCGAGCACGGGCCTTGGTGGCTCAGAACGAGCTCAGTGAGAAAGGGATGGGCGAATGCGACCGGCCTTCGTCACCATGCCGTTTCGCACGGTCTGTTTGCAGACGGTGCCAGTTGCCTCGGCAAGCATCGCACGCAACACCGGGCGCAGCCGGGTGTGTAGGGGAGCCACGGCGGCGCCGTGGGGCCAGGGCGTCCAGCCCGCGGCCCCGCAAGGTGCGCCCGGCCCCAGACGGGCCGCCTTGCGGCGGGGGGAGCCAAGCTCCAGCCTGCGTGACGCAGCCCGCCAGGGTGCCGACCGTCCAGGGAGACAGGCGAAGCCCTGCGCCGCAGGCAGGCAGCCCCCAGGCTGCCGGTGGAGCTTGGGGGGCGCAGCCCCGGCGCCCAAGCCGCAGGCGCGGGAAACCCGGTGGAGTCCGAGCCACAGGCGACGGACCGCAGGCGCAGCCGTAGCCAGTGCAGCGTCCAGCGCAACGGTTCACCGGGTTTCCCGCGCCTTGGATGCCGCGCCAGCGGTGTCCAAGGTGTGGGCGCCCGGATTCAAAGGATGCGCGCTCCGTCCAGGGGCAAGAGCCGCGGCTGAGCGTCCAGCGAAGGAAAAGTGGCGTCGTCCGCCGTGTTCACCTCCCCCGTGCGCCTCCAGGCGCATGGGGATATGCATGGCAGGGCTGTCGCTATACGTGTCAGGAGGAAGACAGAAGATGACGCAACGCGACGGACAAGATATGGCCAGACTGAACGAGCAGCGCATTCTGAAAGCGCTGCATAAGTATGGCTGGCTGCGCACGCGCGATATTGCCGCGCTGCTCTGGATGCGGGGGCGGCCAAAACGACCCGGCGAATTTTTGCCGGAGCGGGTCGAACTCACCGCGAGCGCCCTGCGCATGGCGCAGCGCTCGGTCGCCCGACTGCGCACGCAGCATTCCGTCATTTCAGCCAAGGGGCCAGACGGCAGTATGTTGTATGCGCTATCCGAAGCGGGGGCTCGCGCTTTACTGGCACAAGGAATCCCGGCCCGGTCGGGCAAGGACCAGCTACGCCGCGTGAGTTTGAGTTATTACCACCATAGGCGGTTAGCCAACGAGTTGGCGATTGTGGCAACGCTTCAGGGCTATCGCGTGGCGACCGAATATGAGATTGCGAAAGGACAATGGTTCGGCGGCAAAGCAGGCATCCTCGGCAAAATACCCGACATCCTGGTACGCGACGGAAAGAATGTGGTGTGGGTCGAGGTCGAGCGTAGCCGACGTAACCGGCCAGACTATGACAAACTTTTGACCTGGCTATTGACCATTAGAAAATCGCACACGGCAGGTGCCACGGCTTTGGCGCCGTTGCCTGGCGATATGCAACTGTCGAGAGTGCTATTTGCCTGTAACCGCGCGTTCGTCAATAAGCTTCGTGATGACCTGGCTCGTCGCGGGTGGCCTGTGACGGACCAACGCAACTATCTGGCTGAAATCCCGTTGCTATACGTTTCAGAGGCCAAATTTATCGTGAAATCCGGCAGCGACGGAGGAGCCGCAGAACACTCTGACGGCGAGATGGACAGTATGGGCTGAACGGAGCGCTCCTCCCCAAGGAACGACACGGACGCCTCATACAGCCCGCTCAGTGGCGGGGGCCTCTGCCGAGGTCGTTGCTGGAGTCGAGGAAAGGACAGGATGGGCCGGCCCTGCTTCCTTAAAAAATTCATTCTCTGACGCAGACCCGTGTCAGACTCGGCGCCGGCCCGCCGAGTTATTTAATTCCCCTCCGATTTTTTTAAAGAACATCCCCCGGTGCCCGGTTTCCATGGGGTTATTGGGACGCTGGGGAATCGAACCCTGGAGAAGTGTGCGAAAAGGACCTCCAAAGGCACATCAGAACCATAACCATCAGTCACGGCGCCATCACCGCTTGTGTGCCCGAGGATTCTCTGAAGATATTTCGTGGAGACCTGCGCCTGCTCAAGTAGGTCCTTCATCGTATGCCGGAACGAGTAGAGGACCTTCTTTGGATTGCCGATTCCAACAGATTTCTTGTAACGCCCAAACCACTTTGAGAATGCGCCAGACAACTTGCCATGCCAATCAGGCTTCAACCGGGGAAATAGAACCCCATGGCCTTCCTTTCTTATCCATTCGACGTATCGCAGCAGCCCAAGGTCTATCAGTTGTTGAGCTATGGGAATTTTGCGAATTGACGGCGCGTTCTTGAGGGTTCGGCGATGGCTATTTGGAATGGTATCGAAGACATCATCCTCAATCGACGGCTGGTCAATGAGGTTTAAATACCAACCATATTTTTGGTCGTGGCAGATATCGCCGACGGCAAGTCCGGCCAGTTCTTCAGGACGCGCGCCCGTGTAAAACATTAAGACCGGAATCCAATAGCTTGCCTCCCCCGCCTGCCCCCGCGAACGCTTGTGTTCGACAAAAACTTGTGAGCCAAAAAGCTGCTGCAAATCGTCGTTGTCGAATGGCAATCGACGCTTTTGCCGCTTCTCTAGGCTATTTAGCTTGGCTCCCAAGGTGTCGGCAGCAGGGTTCGACGGAAGTTTGTGCTTACCGACAGCGATTTTGAAGATGGCTTTGACCTTGTTCAACCGTTCGTTGATGGTTTTTACGGCGAGTCCTCGCTTCCTCATCGCGTCCACGAATGCGCTCATCAAAACCGGCGTGACTTGCTGGGGGCCATTGACCCCCTGCCTTGCTGCGAAAATTTCCAGGTCGCGCCAAGGTGTTTGCGCCGCAATGGCCGTGCTTTTTGGCCTGTTGGGCACAAAACCCCGCCAGAGCTCAAACACATCCGCCCATGTCGGCCCAATCACGAATTTTGGATTCGTGATGAGGGCAGGATGTGGCGCATCAGGCGCAACGTCATCCGTCGGCACAACCTCGCCGCGCTGGCGTGCAAGTTGGTGGTCCAAGGTTTGCACGATGGCCCTCAGAAAGGCATATCCAACCCGCTGCGCCTCTTCTTGAGAAAAGTCCATATCGAGACCACAACAGTACAGAAAGGCGTGCAAGGCGGGCATCACGTAGTCACTACGCCCTTGGGCCAATTTTTGGCCCAGGTCTCTGCGCTGCTCAATCAGCTTGGCGCCGAGGTCCTCGAAATCCTCATCGTCCAGCAATCCCTGACTACGTTGCCATTCATCCGTCAGAAGAACGGACCGAATCCAGTAATTGCAGACTGCTTTCAGTTGCGCATCAGACAGCGTTCGGACGCGCCGGACCGTCAATGGCACTGGCTGCATCTGATTCACTTTCTCGGTCGCAGCCTTGAATTCCGCCTCGATGCGGGCAGCTTCTGCACGAAAAAGGCGCTTCGCCTCACGTGGGTCTGCAGTGCGCAAGCTACGCACGACGTGGGTTTGATTTTTGGGATATGCCTGCCGAGCGGCAGCTGGGATGCGGAGGCGGACGTATTTAGTACCGCCCTTGCCGCGTTGATACAGGCCTTCTGCTATTGCTTTCATGGGTCCGTTCCACTGGGAAGTTGTGTGACAGACCGTGTAGCAACCGACTTTAGCTAAAGTCGGAAAACGCCTTTACCTATATACAAATCAAGGCGTTACAGAAAACTTGGGGTGTTTTGGGGTGGCTGATGGGACTCGAACCCATTTGGCAGGGGCCTTCAGGGGCGCGAAGGGGTGTTGTTCTCTCTGGAGAATGCCCTATTGTGCCCCTGCATTCCCATAAAAGTTCCCCGAGAAGTTCCCCAGTTTCAGCCCTGACCGTTTGCACGTGAACAAGCCTGCGAGTGTTGATGCATGGATGGATCATCAAACAGCGGAATTTGAGCGTTTACACGTGGACAAGTCCAGAGCGCTGTTCACTACACGACCATCAGAACAACGCCTGAACGCTGGACAATGCATAACTCACCGTCGCGTCGCTTTGGATTGCACAATCCAAAACGACCACGCTCCTCAGTGTGCCAAGTAGCACCTGAAATAGCCTAGCTTCTGGCAAAAGCGGCTCTATGCGGCATATTTCAAGGCTCGGCTGAGACCACACCTTGTCAGGCTCATGCACCAGATCAACATCCGTCCCATCCTCACATCGGATGGGCGTGGCGAGAAATGCCATCCGCGTACTGACTACACGACGGCATCGAAACACCACTACAAGCGTATCTACAATCCAACAAAGGGCTCACCGGCAGCCGATTGATCCTTGACGAATGCGCCGAGACATACCATAGTTGGTATCATCCTTTGATTCGAGTCCACAACGACGCCACGAACGACTTGGTACAAATACGGGCAGGTGATCCCGATGGATTTGCACGTCTGGCCGCTTTCGTTCAGCAACTACGCGCTGATCCTGCGTTGGTGGGCAAGTTGCTGGACCATGGACATGGCAGTGATCGCACGGGAGCAATCTCTGTCATGAAATGGAACGACGTTCAAAACGTCGAACGACTGCCAGTTTGGCGCGTCAAGTCTTGGGATTTGGAGCGCCAAGGCCTGAAATATCGCTTGATTTATTGCTACAACTGGCCTGATCAAAGCTACAACATCATGGCCATCGTACCGAGAAATGCCATTGATTATGACGACCCAACTCATCCGATCCGACAGCGCGTTATCAGACGCATTCGAGAAGAATTCCCGCGTGCTTGATCCCTCGGTAGCGCTCATCGCGGTTGACGGTGATCTCCATTGGCTCAATCGCCTCGGATCACCGCCTCCCGCCAACACGGAGCCGTGCCAGATTTATCACTTTGAAGCGCTACAGCCCCCAGAGGCGAGCCGGAAATCATTTTCGGCATTCGACCAGTTGCTAGACGAGCTTGACCAGAACGCAGATTCAGCCGCCCAGTTGCAGGAGGGGCGAAAGTGGGTTGCAGAAAACTTCTATCAAGATCGCCCAACGCTAGCGTCGCTTCGATTGGCGGCTGGATTGTCTCAGCGTCAGCTCGGCGAAAAATGTGGGTGGGAGCAACCTCACGTCTCGCGCTATGAGTCCGGCAAACACGAGCCCACGTTGACTGTCGCAATGACTCTCGCCGCCGCGCTCGGCGTTGGGCTGGATCGATTTGCCGAGGCGTGGTCGAACACGCGGCAATCATTGCAGGACGGGGCCGAGAAATGACCGATCGTTACGTTCACGCAATTTGGTGTGACGACATTCGCCTAGAGGTTGGCAACAAGCCTTCCTTCATGGGCGTTTTTACGGGAGGCATTTTGCTTCCGGCCTTACCTACCGTTCTTCCCAGGTTGGCCGTCTACATTTGGGTCAACACTCCAGTCGAGCGGCCGTTCAAGAGTCTGCGCATCCGCATCACGCGTGATGACGGGTTTCTCTTAATGGAGGTTCGGCCGGAGTCACCACCGGCCCAATCAGACGTTGCACTGCACTCCCGGCCAGATTCGACTCGACAAGTCGTCATGGCTGGCTTTTCGCTCGGCGGCGTCGAGGTGCCTGTCGGATGCAAATATTTCAGCGTTTTTGTGGATACGGAATCGGAAACGCTTGAAGGCCCAAAATTGCGCATCGATGTCAACCCGCAGGGGTTTGCTGAAGCATTCCGTGGCGTCGTTGGCGGCACCGCTTCAAATGCGGAGTCTCCCCACAGCGAATCAGTTCAAGATTGAAGGAGCTAGGCAAATGCCCTTCGAAATCAAAGTTCCAAATGCGACCAGGCGCAAAGCGATGGCGGAACTTGAGTCCGGTCGAGGCAAGCGCTTCGCCAGCGTGGACAATCTGATGAAGGATTTGCATGCGGGCGATGCGCTTACGGTTTTGGGTCGGAAGATCGGGCTGCCCAATGAGGACTTCGCGGCGTTTGAGCAGGACAGGGGGCGCCATCCGGCGCAGCGAGGTCTGAATAATCAATTTGCAGAAGCGATTATTCGCTTATTTGCCATTTCCAACTGCTTTCATCCCCTTCCTGATATACGCCAAATTGCCAATAACACCACGATTCTGGCACTTCTGCACGCATTCACTGATCCATGGAGGCAGAGCACTTGCCGGTGTAGCTGGAATTTGGTAAGGATCTGCAGTGATTGAACTTTCCCAATCACTGAGAGCTTTCGTGGCGTCGTTTTGACAAATTTGAGTGCATCCACCTGAAGCAAATACGCTTATTTCCGCTCCTTCAACCGAGGTTGGGATATGATATTTTATTATATAAAAAATAGAGAATAAAAAAGCTAATAGCAATGAAACCCAAATTATTTTATTAATAGAAGAGATTCTTACAATAAGAAAAATTATTGCAACGATATTTTTCATATATTAATTCATAGGGCAGCGTACAGAAGACTCGGCGGTGTTCTCTCCTCCTCACTCACTAACGTCGTCAGATTGCGTCCTGGAAGAGATCAGTGAAACTGCAGACGGCTATGGATCTTGAACTGTGATGCTCATAAATCCGCCGGCCTGCGATTCTGGATTATTCTGATGATGCAAGACTGCGTTGAGCTGCAGGAGATACTGGGACTCTCTATTCGCACCGTTTAAAGCCTTCAGCATCGCCTCCGGTGAAATGCCCAAAAGGTGTAGGTACAACACACGCAGGAAGAGCCGCATCCGCACACTCGCACGATGCATTTCAATGCCTTGGAGAATGGCTGGACCGACATCACCATCCCAATGTGTGTACTGATTTCGCGTGTCCACCCATGCGCCCGGAATCTCAGGCTTACCGCCCATTAGCAGGGACATCACGTCAGGCTCGATCCGGTTGGCAAGCTCTCGCAATCGCGTCCTCAGCGACTTCTCGTTTCCGTACCGAACTCGCGATCTCAGGGCATCACGCAAGCCTGTCGGCGCAGAGCCGGGAATGGCGCTGATCAGAGCTTTCTTATAGGGCTCATATTCCTCCTCTGGCAGATACAACCCATCCATTGTTGCCCTATGGAATCCTTCCAGTGCCTGCATAAGTGTTGCGAACTCAACATGCAGCCACAAGTCACTTGAGGAAAGGACTCCCCGCGCAAGTTGACTGATCTGGCCTACATCTCGATTGACGTCGAACCAACGATTGAGCAGGACGCAAAGATCACAACCCGTCGCCGGCCGAGTGAGAAAAAAATGAAAAGGTTCGTCTAGGTCGCAAGTCTTATCGTCAGAAAGTGAAACCAACACTTGAAGATCGGTGCCGTCCCAGGTCTTCGCGATAAGACAATCCGGCCCCATGGGGGCTCCCGCGATCAACGTCAGTAGTGTCGACACTTTGCCGAACTGTTCCAAAAGCCAATCCAACGAGTTCGGTGTCGGCGATTTGATTCTGAGCCAAGCCGAAGTATCGACTCGGATTTTTCCGGTGCCCCATTTATGGGAGCTACCAATCTCGAAGCTCACCGTCAAAGGCTCCGCTTTGATGTGCATCTCTTCGCTTGGCAGGAGGGCAACCTTATAGACCACAGTGGCCGGTTTCCCGGTCTGCTCTGCCGCGTAGTCTGACGTGACGTTTGCACGTCCGAGCCACAAATCAAGGCCGGGTACCCGTACGCGCAGCTCGCCGTACTGTGTGGTCTCGTCAACGTGCGCGCCAACAGCCACCCAACTTGACCGTACCGTTTCTCTCTCAAGGAGGCCAGCCGACCCGAAGTTAAATCCTGCCGGGATCGAGAGCCCATCAAGAATGCTCACATGTTCACTGCGAGTGCTAATGCCGTGGATTGCTGGGTAGCGACGTTCCTGCAGTGCTATTACAGAGCCGCGCGTTTCTGTCAACGGACTGAATAGTTCGAGCGTCGCGTCGCGATTCTTCCAAGTTAGAACACCTGGCTTCCAGATACGCGGCGGCTCGCCGCCTTCCCTGGAGGGTAGCCACCACTGACCGTTGAATTCGATCGCCTCATTCAGTGGAAAATTCATTGATGAACCCTTGGTCGAAAAGCGAGACATAAATAGCGTACCAAGGTCGCAACACCACGGAGAACGAGATGCCCCGATGCATGTACCGCATCAAAGAAATCGACGAGTCGATGTCTAGTATCGAGCACGTAATCCCACAATTCATCGGCGGAGCCTACGCTCCCGACTGACCTTGCCCGCGAGTTTCGGAACTTATAGCTGAGACCGTTATGCAGCCTGCCTGTTTCGGGCAGCAAGCCAAGCCCGTTCGAATTGCATTGGACTGACATAGCCCAACGAAGAATGGAGCCGCCGGCGGCCCAAATAAGCCCAGCAATGCAACAGCGGCCCCGCCATTCACAAGGATGGAATACTTGAAACCTTCGATCGACAAGGTGTGACCTTGTAAGTTTCAATGCGGTGGTCGTCCGTCACGTCAATTTGTCCTAAATTTATACAGAAACTGCCTCACGCTAAGCGCAGGATCAATATCCGATGCATCCGACAGATCACTTTATGGTTTTTTTGGCGGCGGCGCTGGAACAAATGGTTTTTGTTGACTGGTCGATGGTTGATGCCCTCCGGAAGGTTTCAGCACAGGCTGGTGACCTTCCTTCAGTGGAACATAACCCTTCATCAGTGGCACATGCCCGTCTTGGGCAATTCCTTTGATTGGCTTGGTTGGCATCCTTTCCCTCCTCTTTACACGTAGCTACAAATTGCAATTGAAAAATTCGAGCGTCTTGATCGCATCGGCCGAAATCAGATAACCGCCGGTACTTTCCCTCTCCCGATCAAACCCTCCATCACTATTCAGAACCCAGGCTTGTTCAAGGTAAAGGCCTCCCTTCTCGACACCGCTAGCGGCGAAAGACTTCAGGCCGTAGAGTCCGCCAATCTTTGTCCCATCGTCAAGCGAGGCGATTATCCACCATGGAGTCTTCTGACCGAATACGAAGTCCCACGCGTATTCGGTTGGATGAGGTAGCCAACGCTGTACCCACCTAGCTCGTCTGAACGCTGCCAGTCCTACGACCAAAAGTAGCGGTCCTCCAAAAAGAATCACCAGAAGAAAAAGGATCGAGAATATGGGACGATCTAGCCAGAATTTGTTCCTGAAACCCAAATAGACCAACGGCGATAGCAATGCGTAGTTGATGCAACTGTAAGTCACAGCCTCAATAAGCTGCTCGCTCGATTTCACAATCCGCCCGGGAAAATTTAGGCTATAAGCTTTTAGGCTGACGAAACCGGGAATCACAAAAAATAAGAATAGCGTCAGTCTGTCGATACTCCAAATATCCATATCCATCCCGCCTATGGTGTGTGGGCCAACCTGTTCACGCGACTAGTTCGTCAACAAGCTCTTTTTGCTTCATGTGCCGCTTGATTTCAAGGCCAACGAGGGCGGCGAGGTTGTCAGCTGGGACATTGGCAAGCTCTTTTGGTTCGAGCTTGTGCAGACCGCCGCCATAGACGCGACCACTTCCGAGTAGCGTTTCCGCTTTAATGCTGTTTAGAGCCTCCCAAAGCCCGCGCATAGCATTCGGGCGCACAGCAAGCTGCCTCGCAAGAAGAGGCTGGGGATAGAGCAACAGATAAACGTTCGACGCAGTAGCGTCAGATTCGTTGAGGATGAACCGAAAAGTCCTGCCAGCATGGTCACTACGCCCTAGATATGTGCAGACGATAGGGGCAGGCTTGCGATTCTCTTGCGCATACCAATAGCGCCGCGAACGGCACAGATACCGAGACGCAACATGCGCAAGACCTGTCTTCAGGTAGTCCCATAGAGCTGGGAAATCGCGGCGAATGTCATCTTCGGGCAAGTTACAGTCGAGGAGAAACAGACGCTTGTCTAGCAGCGGAACACCGTTCTCGTCGGCGCTGATCTCATCAACCTTGAGGTAGCGCGTACTAGGCAAGATGGGTCTAAGGAAGCGCGGGGGCAAATGAAGCGCCTTTGCTTTCGCCTCGTCAAGGATGAAAAAACTGTTGTCACCAGTTGCGAGACCGCGTTTGATGGCGAAGAGATCGCCGAGCCGATAACCATCGTGCTCGGCTGCGGGGTCGTTTTTTGGGAAGCGCGTCCACTTGTCAGCCTTCTCAAGATCTTGCGCATTGATCTTCTTGATGATGACAGGAGCCTGCAAGGTGCCTCCATAGGAAAACATCACCTTGTGGTCAGCTGGAGGCTTTTCATTTCGGAACCAAACTACAGCTGAAGACACAAGCGCGTCGTCAAACTGGACATCGTTCGGGTCGAATCTATGAATGTGCAGAAGCGTGACCTCACGCAGCAAATAGTCCTTGAGCGAGCGCCCGTAATTCACATCCATGAACTCACTCGGGATCAACCACCCGGCGAGGCCCCCCTCGGCCATCCATGTATGTGCGAGGGCAATAAAGTAGCAGTAGAGTCCGGCGAGGCCGCTGAGGCTAAGGTTCGCTCGATCACGCGCGAGGTTCTGAAGTCTCACCTTATCCGCCGGTTCGAGATGGTGATGCCGCACGTAGGGCGGATTGCAGATCAACAGATTCGGCTTGCCAATCGCGGGGGGCTCGGCCCGCGTGAAATCCCCGAGGGTGATTTGCAGCGGTGTGCCATGCCAGAAAGCACGGGCAGGCTCGCCGTAGTGAGGATCAATCTCGAATCCATGGGCGGCGGCGATACGTCGTCCTGTTGACGTCGACATCAGGGCTGCATAGAAGGAGCCCGTACCGATGGCAGGATCAAAGAAGTTCAACGGTTCGCTCTTTGCCGTGAGCGAAAGCCCATAGGTCAGAACGTCGCGCGCGAGCGCAGTTGGAGTAGCGAACTGCCCGAGGCGATTACGCTCAGCCTGCTTCTTCTTCCCATCGAGGGCTGCTTGCAGCGCGAGGCGTTGCTCTTCGAGCGTGTCGGGCTTGGTGGTCATGTCAGATTCCAAACATTGCAAAATCGTCGATGCGATGTTCCCACACCCAATCAATGCTTTCGGCGGCCTCGTAGCCGAGATAACCGCTGTCAAAGTATCCGCACAGAAAGAGGTTGAAGCGAACTTGCTCACCGTAGGTGCTGCGGAGCTGGGCCATCTTGACAGCCTCTTCCTTGCGGCGCTTGTTCGTGTTGGTGAAGTCGCCAGCGGACTTGGCTTCGAAGAAAATCGGGAAGTCTCCGGCCTTAGCGGTCTTTGGCATGATGACGGCATCAATCGGAATATTGACCTGCTGGACGCCCCCTTCGAGCTTGACTGGCACGTTCATGCGAAAGCTGAAGGTGCCAGGCTGCATGGCGTTGAACTTGACGCCATCACCGCCATGGATCTGCTTATAGCCGCGCGCTTCCAGCCAGGTCTTGATTGCGGCGAGTTGCCGCTTCTCCTGGGCGTTTCGGATGATCGGATTGGCGACGGCACCGCACAGGCGGTCGGCGACGATGGTCGCCGCGCGGTGGATTTCGACCTCGGTTGGGGCCTCTGTGCGCCCGATCCAGACAAAGATGTCTGGATCGGCCATCTTCTCGATAATGGTGCCGATCTTGACGAGCTGGGCGTCGGCCACGACGATGGGCATGCGTACAGGCAGCTTTTTGTCGAGCTCCATACTCTTTACAAGAGTGGTTGAGACTCCTGCTAGGCCGATTAGCCTGTCAACTGCAATCGGCGGACAGGTAGACATGCGCAAGGTTGGCAGGATTTCCGGGTGCTGGCGCAGCAGCGCAGGCTTGATGTTGGTTAGGTTGCCAGTCGCCGCCAAGGCAGCCTCCACGTCTCTGGTCGTCTGAACGCGTGTACTGCGGAACGCCACTGGCGCGAACTTCATGAACCAGTCGTTGTACATATCGACGGACCGGGCGATGTCGGCCTTCCACTGTTGTGGCTTGTTGAGGTTGATGGGCATGGAGTCTGGGGGGCGTTGCTTGGTGGACATACAGAACCCGGAAGTTATCGAAAAAGTGTCGAAGTATGAAACTAAATTAACTCGGCGGCTCAACCAGGGAAAGTATGAGCTGAGAGACCATGGCAACTTTGGTTCCAGTGCTGTATCCGATGCAAACAGCGCTTGCGAGAGTGTGAATTCAGATCGCCCAAAACACTTGGCGCTCAGCCGGTGCTCTGGCTAGGAGCATGCTTGCCATGCTGTTCGCGGTCGGCCCGATCCCTCGGCTTCAGGTGCGAAACCACAAACCGCACCATCCCAATGGACCCAGCGGCCATCACCAGCAGGCCGAGCGCCACTCCCGTCAGGGGGCTCATGACAGTGAGCCTCCCTTTTCACTTGTGGGCGCCTGCAGCTGTCGGCGGGTTGGGTTTCGGCTCTTCCGCCTGTCATACAGGATGTAAGCCCAAAGGAGCAGCAAAAGAACGGTCCAAATCCCGAACAGGGCAAGCCCATAGATGTCGGTGGTTTTCTCTACTTCCATCTCATCGTCCTCCCTGCTGATCCTTGCGGTGCCGCAAATTCATCCAGGTTCCGAGCCCCACGCCCACCACGATGAAAATCGACCCGATCAGCATGTAATTGTCTGCGGCCGGTAGCGCCGCCTGCATTGCAGCATCCATCGCCATCTCCTTGTTACTTCAGTACCTTGATATGTCTCATAATCACGGTACTCAAAAAATTTGCGTAAATCCTGCCCATCACAATGCGCTTGGCCGGAAATCGAGGATTGGTGCGGCTTCCAGGCCATGCGGGTATTGCCAAAGGCGAGACCGGCCTAACTGAAATGGCACTATAGGGCATCACTGACCTCGACCTCAGCGCCGACAGGCGCAACGGCGGCCGGACCGACTTCAAGTGGCCGCAACACGGACACCGCCCTTGTTGGCCGTGGTTTCCAGGGAGCGACAGCGACCGAGGTTTTCACCAATTTGCAGGAGTTAGTAGGAATTTGCGCAATTGTCAGTTTTGGCGACAAACGTCCCGGAACGCTACAAGTTTTCGCCTCAAAAGCCACAAGTGCCGGACGCTTTGGTTTCCCTTTGGGATCGGCCCAGGATAGCGTTGCACAAAGCCCATCGGCTGTCCTTTTCCTCTGTGGAAATGCCATTGGCCTGAAGCGTCCAGCAAATGTGGCTTGGACGCTCCCGCCTTTGCTAGGCGTCCTTCATTGGGTTGCAACAACGCAATTCAGATCTGGGCGAAGGTGGCCATGTCTGCCCGCAATCGGCACAGGGTGTTGTTCAGAACATCACCTTTCCTAGGCACCGCCATGATCGGCATAGGGTGTTGTTCAGAACAACACCTTTCCTAGGCGCCGCCATGATCGGCACAGGGTGTTGTTCAGAACAACACCTTTCCTAGGCGCCGCCATGATCGGCACAGGGTGTTGTTCAGAACAACACCCTAGCCAGCATCAACACCCTGCGGCAATTCCTTCAGCGAGGCACCCAAGAACGGGGCATCGTTCCCCCTCACTAGCCATCGAAGGCCAGCCTCGCCAGGCCCTGCCAGTATCAGCAGCAGGCCAATCCCATCGCGCCCCAGGTTCATCTGCTCCCTCGCGGCCTTAAGGCCGTACATCATGTTCCGCCCCGGCTCTGTCTCCCACGCACGGTCCGCGCAATCCATCAGCAGCACGATCTTCTTGCGCTTGCGTTGCTGCAGGAGGTCCAGCTTGCCCGCGAGGGTGGTATTCCATGGCTGTGCTCCCCTCCAACCCAGCGCCTTGTCGATCAGCTTTTGAAGCTGCCGTTCCGAGTCGTCAGTCTGATCCTGACCCAGGCTCAGATATAGAGACAAGAAGCCCAGCCGCCGCGCAGCGGCGTGCATAGTCTGTAGGAACGCAGACCCCGGCCGGATCCAGAACACCAGGGGGTTGATGAGAAACCCGGTCCCATTCGCCAAACTCGTCAGGTAGTGCTCGGCAAGCTCGTCGGCAGCCATGTGCTTTGTGCTTTGTGCTTTGTGCTTTGTGCTTTGTGCTTTGTGCTTTGTGCTTTGTGCTTATCGCTTATCGCTAATTGCTTTGCGCTTATGCAAAAGCACAAAGCAAACTTCAATCGTGGCGCGGGGTTACACACGCTTTTCGGGTGTTCATCTAGCGTGTTTTGATGCCCAACCCAGGGCCGTTTCCCCCCATCATGCTATCCGTTCCGGCTGCTATCTGGCCATCGGGAAGCTTTCGGATCAACGGCTGGCCGCTCGCTGATTTCGCACGTGCGGGGTACGGATGTCATCCACCCTCACGAGGTCACCATGAAATTCCAGAAACCAGCTTGGCGCCAGGCTCTCCTGGCCAGCCTAATTATCAGTGCGCTCGCTGCAAACCCAGCGCATGCGGCGACAGGCGGCTCAGCAACTGGCACGGGCGTTACCAGTACCAACGTCACCCAGCAGGACAGCAGTGGCAATATTGCCAGCGGCGACGGCTCCTCAACAACGTCCATCAGCGGCACTGCCATCGGCAATACCGCTACTGCCGGGAATTCGGGCGCTGCCTTGGGCTACAAAGCCAGCGCGGTCGGCCCGGCTGCCACTGCAGTCGGTACAGCCGCCAATGCTAGTGGCGGCAATTCCCTCGCAGCAGGGAGTTCGTCAACGGCCAGCGGCATGTCTTCGGTCGCCGCTGGCACGGGCAGCAAGGCGACGGCCAGCTACTCCATCGCAGTTGGATCGGGTGCTGCGGCAGGAGGAACCACCGGCGGTGGCGGGAGCGCCTTGGCGGCAGGCTACAACTCGACGGCCAGTGCGACCGATTCCGTCGCCCTTGGCGCAGGAACCAGCGCAACTGGTGCAGGGTCAATTGCCCTCGGCAGCGGCAGCAATGACGGCGGGCAATCAAATGTCGTCAGCATTGGGGCGAGCGGTGCCACACGCAAAATCATCAATGTGACGGCCGGCACCATCGCCAGCGGCAGTACTGATGCGGTGAATGGCGGGCAGCTCTACACCGTCCAGCAGACCGCCAACACGGCCAGCTCGACAGCATCGGCAGCGCAGACGACAGCGAGCAGCGCTGCGACCACTGCCAACGCCGCACAGTCGGCCGCTTCGAGTGCTTCGACCACGGCGAACAATGCGGCTACAGCCGCATCTGCCGCCCAGACTACCGCCAATAGCGCCGCGTCGTCCTCAACTGGTTTGGCAGCTGCCCTCGGCGGTGGCGCCGCCGTTGGCACAGGAGGCGCCATCACAGCGCCCATCTATACAGTAAACGGCAGCACCTACACCGATGTCGGCAGCGCAATCGGAGCATTGAATTCAGGCGTGTCCAATGCAGCCGCAGCAGCAGCCAGTGCGAACACTGCGGCCGGTAGCGCCAACACCGCCGCACAGTCGGCCCAAGCAGCCGCGACCAATGCGCAGACGGCAGCAAGCTCCGCTCAGACCACCGCGCAACAGGCTCAATCAGCGGCCTCCAGCGCATCGACAGCAGCGGCCAATGCTCAGGCCACGGCAAATGCGGCTCAGACCACAGCAAGCACAAACGCAACCGCGATCAGTGGACTGCAGTCAAGCGTGGCTGGCGTCCAAACGCAGCAGCAAACGAACGTGGTCAACATCGCCAACCTGCAGTCTGGACTGACAAATACCACCACCACCGCGAATGCCAACTTGGCGACGCTCGGTAACACGGCGGCCATGACCGTCCAGGGGCAAGCACAAGCCACGGTGGCAGGGGCGATCGGCGCACTGGATGCTGGCGTGACGGGATCGAACACGGCCGCGTCCAGCGCACAAAGTACCGCCCAGGCGGCGAGCACAGCCGCAGCCAATGCCGTCACGACCGCCGGCACTGCACTAACCAACGCACAAGCTGCGCAGGCCACAGCCACACAGGCAGCGACAGGTGCGCAGACCAATGCGCAAGCGATTACCGGCCTGCAATCCACAGTTGGCAACGTCCAGACCCAACAGGTAGCCAACACGCAAGCCATTGCGGCGAATACGTCAGCGATCCAGCAAACACAAAGCGCTGCCCAGGCGACTCAGACTGCGGCCGGGAATGCGCAGGCTACGGCACAGCAGGCCAGCACACAGGCAGCTTCTGCGCAGAGCGATGCCACCCAGGCGCTGACCGCTACGCAGTCCAACACCTCGTCGATCGCAGCCATTCAGACCCAGCAAACTGCGAATACCCAAGCCATCGGCCAACTGCAAACTGCAGTTGGCACGATCAACGGCAAACTTCTCCAGAACACGGCCGGAGGGAATGGCGCCGTGGCAACTGGGGGAGGCAACACGGGCAGCTATTCCGGGGCGGTAGCCATCGGTAGTGGCGCGTCGATCACGCCCAGCACAGGCGTTGATCCTGTCACCGTGGGAGCTGTGGCCATCGGCCAGGGGGCAAAGGCCAATGCCGACCCTGGCACCGCCATCGGCTACCAGGCGAACGCCGCCGGCGCGAACTCCGTCGCGCTCGGCTACCAAGCCACCGCCAATGGCAATAACTCAGTCGCCCTCGGTGCGGGCAGTGTCGCCAACCGCGACAACTCCGTCAGCGTCGGAAACTCTGCCACCGGCCAGAGCCGCCAGATCACCAACGTCGCTGCCGGCACGGCCCCGCACGACGCGGTGAATGTGCAGCAACTCAATCAAGGTTTGAACAACGCCATTGGCCAAGCGGTCGGACAGGCCAAGTCCTACACCGATGCGGCAGCCGCCGCAGCGCTCGCTCAGGCTGCGCCACAAATTGCGCCGGGCAAGCACAACGGGGTGGCAGTGCGTGTCGGCCACTACGGCGACGCCAGCGCCTTCGGCGTCACTTACGCGCATGAGTTTCACCCGAACGCCATTGGGACGATCGGCATCAGTGAATCGTCAAACGGCCAGGCGGGGCTCAGCGCGGGTGCCGATTTCTCCTGGTGACCACAGGCTCGAACTCCAATTTTTTGTGTGATCGTGCAACGGACACCTTCAGCGAGTCACCCAGATTTCGGATGACTCGCCGTGCGCTGCGCTCGGCGCAAGTCCCCGCGATTTCGCACCTGCGGGGTACTCGCATGGGCGACGTGCCCATACCAACCACCATCAGGACTCACCATGAAAACCTCTCTGAAAAAACGCCTCATCCCCGCCGCGCAAGCTGTCGCCGGGGCCATCGCCGCGCTGTTCGCTCTGGCGGCGCTCAACCTCACCATGGCGATGCTCGCCCCAGCCCACGCTGCAGAGTTGCCGGGCCTGACCATGCCGCACCTGGCTCCCATGGAGATCGATGTCACGGCAGCGAGTTACCACCTCACCAGCTATGCCCGCCACCAGTACAGCCAGGACAACCCTGGCATCGGGATCGACCAACCCCTGCTCGGTGACGACGCCAGCATGATGTTTGGCATCTATCGCAACAGTGAACGCCGCACGTCGTTTTATTACGCGCTCGATTACACCCCCTGGTCCGTGGCCTGGGCGGGCGCTGATCTGCGCGCAGGCGTGATGGGCGGGCTTGTGTCGGGCTACACGCGGCACAAGGTGTCACCCGGCGTTGGCTTGATCCTCAAGACCCGCTTCCCCGCGCTGGACGGTGCCGGATTCAACCTGATCGTTGTGCCGAACCAGACCCCGCGCATGCGTGAGCTGATCGGCATTCCACCTGGATCTGGATTCGTCGGCCTGCAACTCGCCATCCCACTGGCGGCGGGCTGATGCAAAGCGCGCAGTCCCAGGCTCCCGATAGCTGCGGCGACTGCTGCTGGGACTCGGAGCTGTGGGGGATGCGGTGCTGCACGAGCCCGCTCATCCCCCCTGCCGAGCGCCCTGCGGGTTCAGACCAAATGACCGGATGCCCACTCCAGATGCCAAAACAAATTTCGCAAAAGAGGGGTACTCGCATGGGCGATGTGCCCAGCCAACCGAACGGAGATCATTGATGAAGAGTGTCACCAAACACACCCCTGGCGCCGCCTTAATGGTCGCGCTGTGGAACACGGCCCGCAGCAGAGGCCATACGCAAAAGCAACTTGCCGAGGCGTTGGGAGTCTCGTTCCCGTACTTGTCCAGTCTCCTGACCGGCGTGAAGTCCGTGCCGCAAATGTCGCACGAAAAGCTGCGGGTCGCGGCACAGTATCTCGATGTCCCCGTCGCCCAAGTCTTTTTGATGGCGGAAATCTTGAAAAAAGACGACTTCATCGTCCACGCCGATCTGGAGAGGGAACTGGGGCGACGAGTCGAGACGATGCGAGCGGACCCGATGTGGTGCGCCCTGGCGCCCTCCGAGCCCACCTGGGCGCGCATGCCCGTGGAAGCCCGCATTTCGATGTGCGCGCTGTATGACCACGTGTCAGCCAAGCAGCTTGAAGCACTGACCCAACGTGAGGTGCCGTCATGCGCCATGGCAGCGTGAATGACCTCGCCGATCTGCTCGCTCTGATTTCCCAGGATCAGGGGATCGATCAACTGAGCTACGCGACCCTGCATGTCCGGTGTCCTGCGCATCAAGGTGCGTCCACAAGCTCGCTGCTTGTGAACTTCGCGCCCGACACCGGCATGCGCCTGTCCTGCTGCTGCGGTTGCGAGCCGGCCGACATTCTCGCGGCCGTTCGCCTCGCTCGCGATACGGCCGAACCCAAATCATTGCAAGCGGCTTGATCTTGCCGCCACACCACTTAAAAGGAAGTTACATCATGAACACCACCACCGAACACCCGTTGACAGACGCGCAGTTGGCCTCACTCAACCAGGCGATCCACCAAGCCACCGTGGATCTCTGGGATGGCATGCAGGGCAACACGGCCTTCCGAGCCGAAGTGGCCGACCACATCGACGCGGACCCTTTGGCCATGGACGTGGCGCAGCTCATCGTCAAGTCGGCCTTGGCGCCGCATCTGCGGCTAATCGGCCTGGATAAGTCTGACCCCGTAGCCGTGCAGATGCTCGCACGCGGAGCGCTCGACACTGAGTTCAGCGAACTGTTCTTCTGGGCAGCCGCCCGGTACTACCTGATCTGGCGCGAATTTCGCGGCCAGGGGGAATCGGCGTGAGCCTTCCGCTCACTGAACCCAACGACTGAAAGGAGTCACTATGGGGCAAACAACATTCCTCGGGCTGATTGTGGCCGCCGCAACTGGGCTGCTCGCAGCCTGGCTATTCGTCTTGCATGCCGGCCAGCAACACGCCGACCAGCAAGCCGTTCAGGCCCATGTTTACTGCCAGCAAGCGATGAACAACGCGGCCTATGACCGCGCCACGCTCGGCCAGCCGACTGCCTCTGACTCGGCAGCCTGTTCGTGCCGATGGAATTTTGACCCACCGTGCCGATTCAATTTTGACCCGGGGTCTAAGGCCGACTGCGTCGCAGTCGGGTGTGGATAAGTCTACGGTTTTTGCGTGGGGTTGGCTCCTGGTGGGTGGGTTTGGATCCTTGGGGCAAGCTGCGTCGGGCGTAGCCCAGAGCGGCTTGCCCCAAGGGCTTGTGGGGGTCAAAGCGGTGTCTCGGGCTCAGCGGGCTGGGGTGCCTGTGCTGTGCCCGAACGCCTTTGCTCCCGCGCCTTGATGCGGGTCTTGGCGGTTTCCGTGCTGTGACGGAAGCGGTAGCTCTCGTTCCCGGTTTCCAGAATGTGGCAGTGGTGTGTGAGCCGGTCGAGCAAGGCGGTGGTCATCTTCGCATCGATGAACACGCTGGACCACTCGCCGAAGGCCAGATTGGTCGTGATCAGCACGCTGGTGTGCTCGTAGAGCTTGGACAGCAGATGGAACAACAAAGCCCCGCCCGCCTGACTGAAGGGCAGATACCCCAGCTCATCGAGAATGACCAAGTCCATACGCAAGAGGCTTGCCGCAATCCGCCCGGCTTTGCCCTGCGCCTTCTCCTGCTCCAGCGCGTTGACCAGATCGACGGTGGAGTAAAACCGCACCCGCTTGCCGTGCTGCGTGATGCCCGCCACGCCGATGGCCGTGCCCAGATGGCTCTTTCCCGTGCCGGGCCCGCCCACCAGCACGACGTTGTGCGCGGCTTCGGTAAAGGCCATGCTGGCGAGTTGCCCCACCAGCGTGCGATCAACCCTTGAGGCATCAAAGTCAAACCCCGCTAGATCGCGGTGCACCGGGAAGCGGGCCGAGAGGATTTGATGGCGTACCGAGCGCACGGCGCGATCTTCCTGCTCGGCCTGCAGCAAATGCTCGACGAGCCACTGCGCGGCATCCAGCCTGGCGTTCGTCCCCAGACCTTGCAAATCGGCCCAGGCGCCGGCCATGCCGTGCAGCCGCAACGCCTTGAGTTCCGCAATGACCTCACGCATGATCTCGCTCCTCGTCAGTCACCCGCAGGCGGTCATAGCGGGCCGTGTCGGCGCGGGGTGGATCGGCCATCGTCAAGGCCGTGGTCACTTGGGCGGGCTGGGGGCCGGTCTGCAAGCGCCCCATCACGTTGACCACATGCTCCACGCTGATGCGCCCGGACGGGGCCGTGGCTTCCAGCACCAGCGCAGCGGCCACCAGGACCGCCTCCAGCCCGGATGCGGGCACCAGCGCCAGCACCTGGGCCATGAGCCGGTCGCCCCCGTCTTGCCGCAGCAGCGCCTGGCGCAGTTGCTGCAAGGGCTGGGGCAGATCGGCAAACGGCGCGCCGTTGCGCAACGCCCCGGGTTTGCGTTGAATCAGCGGCACATAGTGCTGCCAGTCGTAGGTGGTCTGTCCCCGGTTGGCCAGCCGCGCATGGCGGGCCACACACACGCCGTCATGCACCACGACCACCTCGGTGGGATACACCCGGGTGCTCACCCGCCGCCCGGCGAGTTCACAGGGCACGGAGTAACGATTGCCAGCCATGGCCACCAGACAGGTGCTGCTGACCTTGACCGTGTTGTCCACATAGCCGTCGAACGCTGTGGGCATGGGCATGAGGTGCGGCTGCTCGTGCTCGAGCATCTCGGCCACGGTGAACTGGCTGAACTCGGGATGGAAGATCTCCTGCCACAAGCCACGGCAGCGCATGGCCAGCCAGGCATTGAGTTCGGCAAAGGAGCGCCAGGGCGTCGACAGGGCCTCAATCCACACACGTCGCCTGCTGTCCTGGACGTTCTTCTCCACCACCCCCTTCTCCCAACCGGAAGCGACGTTGCAGAAGTCGGGGTCGAACAGGTAGTGGCTGCACATCGCCGCAAAGCGCGCGTTGACGTCGCGCTTCTTGCGCGGGTGCACTTTGTCGACGGCTGTCTTCATGTTGTCATAGATGCCGCGATGCGGCACTCCGCCGAAGGCGGCAAACGCCTGGGTATGGGCGTCAAACAGCATCTCGTGACCTTGGCTGGGATAGGCCCCCAGCCAGAAGGCACGGCTGGCGCACAGCTTGACGTGGGCAACCTGCACGCGGTACGGCACGCCGCCCACCACCATGCTCTCTTCACTCCAGTCGAACTGGAAGGCTTCGCCCAGCGCAAACGTCAAGGGCACGAAGGCGTGCACAGCGCTCGTGCCATCGGCCTGTCGCCAAGCGCGCAGTAAATCGGTGACGCGGCTGTAGGCGCCGTCATAGCCTTGTCGCTTCAACTCGGCATGCAATGCCCTGGCCGTGCGCCGCTGCGCTTTAGGACGCTGCGCATCAATGGCCACGGCCTGCCGGAGCCACTCCACATAGGGCGCGAGCTTGCGCGAGGGTTGTGTTCGCCGCGCCGCGTACCGCGGTACGACATCGCCCGGCTGGCGTAGCCAGGTACGCACCGTGTTGCGCGACAGCCCCGTACTGCGGGCAATCTCTCGAACGGATTTGTTCTGGCGGAAATGCATCCGCCGGATCTTGCCAATCATGTCCATGGTGATCACTCCTGCTCCCCGTGCCTAAAAAAGCAGCAGGGTAGGTGGAACACCCGGGTCAATTTTGCGTCGGCATAACCTTCAAAAGTGGGTCAATTTTCGTTCGGCACGAACAAGGCAATCTCATCTACGCCAAATTTGAGCACTCAATCAGCCGCGAGCTGGACCCTCAGACTCACACCCATGTCGTGATCGCCAACATGACGATGCACGAGGGTCGTTGGATGAGCCTCAGCAACGAGCGGCTGCTGGAGCTGCGAACCACTGCAGATCAGATCTACAAGGCCGCCATGGCCCACGAGTTGCAGAAGGCCGGCTACCGCCTCGACTTTGCTCATGATGGCAATTTCGAGCTGCAGGGCTACACGCCGGAGCAGGTGAATGAATTCAGCCTGCGGACTCAACAAATCGATGCGTGGCTGGCGGCTCAGGGGATCGAGCCTGACCAGGCCACTGGCGCTGACAGGACGCGGGCCTTCTATTCCACCCGCGCCGCCAAGGCTGCGCCCGACAGCGCGGAGCTGCAGCGTGAGCAATGGCTGGAGCGCGGCCAGGCCGCAGGGTTGCAACCCGCCGAGCGACATGAGAAAGGCCCGATGGAGCTGGAGCAGACCACCCCACGCCAGGAAGCCGAGCGGGCCGTGGCGATGGCACGTAAGCACCTGGGCGAACGGGAAATGGCGTTTTCGAGAAAAGATCTGTACGCCAACGCGGCGCGCTTTGTCGAGGGCCGAGCCAGCTACGCCGATCTGGAGGCCGCCATCCAGCGCGAGTTCAAGGCCGGCGAGTTGCGCGAGCGGCCGGACGGGAAGATCACCACGCGAGGAGGAATGGAGGCGGAGAAGTTCTTGGCACACCACCTGGAGGCTGGGCGTGGCGCGCACATCAAAGTGATGAGCGACGCAGAGTTTGATAAGAGCCTCGGATTATGGGAGAGAAAAAAAGGGTTTGCTTTGAGCGATGAGCAGCGCAACGCGGCACACATGATCCTCACGGGGAATGACCGCTTCCAGGGGGTACAGGGGCTTGCTGGTACTGGCAAGACAACCCTGTTGGAGTTCGTGCGCGAGGCGGCCGAGAGCAAGGGCTGGGCAGTGCGCGGGCACAGCAATGGGGCTGAGCAGGCCCGAAAAGTGGAGCAGGAGTCTGGGATCAAGTCCGGCACCACCGCCCGGCACCTGATTGATGAAGAGATCAAAGAGAAAGACGCGATGCTCGCGCGAGCCGCCTTGCGCACGTTGGACAGGCGATCCTCCTTATCGCCTCGGCCTGATTTCGAGAAGCTGGAGAAAGACAAATCCGTAACCAAGTCGCAGGACAACGGCGGGCGCCGGTATTACATCACTCGCAGCGGAGAGACATATACCGCCGCCCTGTACCAGCAATCACGATCAGTCGAGGTTCGCAACATGCGCCATGCTGGCCTGACAAAAAAGACCTATTCAGTCGGACGCGATGGCCATGTCTATCGGCAAGGCGGCACGCTGAAATCTGAGGCTGCAGCGGCTGCGCGGCAAGGCATCAATCGCAGTGTGGACGCCTTTTTCGGGCGTGGCGTGGCCAGCCTACCCTGGCGAGCGCTGATCAAGCACGAGGCGAAGCGGGCTCTTGTCAAACATGAAAATTGGGGCCGTGTAGGTTTGCTGCGGGGCAGCCTAGTCAAGGCCCAGCTCGGCATTGGTGACGCCATCGCCCGGTCGGCTGAGTATCGCGCCCTGCAGGCGCAGGCTCAGAGCCGAGATGCAGATAAACCGATGCGCATCCTAAATGTGATGGATGAGGCCAGCATGTCTGCGACCACGGATTTCAACAAGGTCATCAAAAGCACCGAGCAGGCTGGTGAAAAAACCGTTTTCCTTGGAGACCGGCTGCAGCATCAATCGATCGGCGCTGGGACAGCTTTCGAGCAGGCGCAGGCGCACATGCCCACAGTTGAGCTGGGCCGTGATTCAATCCGACGCCAGCAAACCGAGGAAGCAAAATCCATCGTCGGCCGCATTCTTGATGGTGACCACGCCGTCGCCGTGCAAGCAACCCCTGCAGTTGAAATCCGCCACGCCCAGGAAGCAGCTCTTGTGCAACACCCGGAAAAGGGCCGAGAGCAAAGCGAGGCGCTGCGCGTGGCTGCGCGGGAGGACAACGCGGCGGTGATTAAAAAATTGTCGCGGGATTACGTCGCTTTGCCCCCCGCCGAGCGGGATAACGTCATCGTCATCACCAGTACAAACTCAGACTGCCGGGGCATCAATGATGCGGTCCGAGATGAGCGGAAAGCACACGGCGAGCTGCAGGCCGGGGTCAAGGTGGAAACACTGGAACGCACTGACAAAACCGCCGCAGAGTCCAAGCGGGCTGCCTCCTACCGCCCCGGCGAGATCGTGCAGTTTGGGGCAAGCTATAAAGCAATCGGGGTCGAGAAGAACGCATACGCGCGGGTGGAAAGGACCAGTGCCGAGCACAACACCGTAGCGCTGCGCCTGGAGTCCGGGCATCGCGTTACGGTGCAGGCAGGCAAGGCCAATCTGCAGAGTTTTCGGCAGACTGAGCGCGAATTCGCGCCTGGGGATCGGATTCGATTCACGAAAAATGAATCATTGACGCGAAGCGAGCGGGACGCAGGGAAAGCAGACGGGGATCGGAAACTGAATGGCATGTCGGGCGTGGTCATGAAAATTCAGGATGGGGTCATGCATGCCCGCCTAGATGGCGGCCGAGAGGTGGCCGTCAATTTGCGCGAGTATCGGCACATCGACCATGCCTACGCAACGACCTCTGTCAGCGCCCAGGGACAGACCAAAAATCAGGTGTGGGTTCACCACAATACCGAGGGCGGGCGGCATGGTGATCGTGAGAGTTACGTCAATTTGACCCGGATGCGCGATGTGGCCAAGCTTTATACGCAGGACGTTGCCAAGGCTGCGCAGCAGGCTGGTGTGAGGCTGAATAAGTCAACGGCCAGCGCGTCGCGCGATGAAGTGCAGGCATACAAGGATGCGCGGCAGGTCAAGCAGATGAATGCTGGGCGCGGGGCTGGCAGGCAGGCGGCAGCTACTCGGCCTGCTCCTCAGCCTGCGGTGGCGAGGAGCAAGGATGCCGGCCGAGGGCGGTAATTGGAGCCGGCAGCGGCATGTCCCAGTCGCTGTCGCTCCCTGGAAAATCGAGGCGGGCGAGAGGCGGCTTTCGTGCTTTGTTCTCTTGAGATCGGGCGGGCCGCCGTTGCGCCTGTCGGCGCTGAGGTCTTCAGGCAAGGATTTCGCGGGCCAGGGGTGAGGATATATCGTCCCCCTGCCCCACATTGCCATGCCTCTCCCCCTCGCCCTTCTCATCCTGCTCGCTGCTGTCTGGCTCGTTTTCACATCCTCTTTCCTTGCTCACGAACTCGGCCACGCCTGGGCGGCACGCTGGCTCGGCTACCGACCAGGCGACATCGAGATCGGCTTTGGCCCTGGCCTCAAACTCAGAAATGTGACTTTCAGGCTCATTCCACTTCAGGCGTCAGTCCAAACTTTGGGTGATCCATCCGGCTGGCGCGTGTCCGCGATTGCCCTTGCTGGGCCTGCAGCGAGCATGCTGCTTGGCAGCATCCTCCTGCTGCTCGGCGCCGACCCCGGCCCGCTGCATGGCCTCCTGCAGGCTGTGGCGGGGTTAAACATCAGCATCGGGCTGTTCAACCTGCTCCCGCTGCCACCGCTCGACGGTTGGCGCGCCCTCGAACCATTCGTTTACTTCAGGCTGGGGAAACCGAACCAACGTCAGCAAATATTTATGCACAAGGCCGGTTTTGCATTTCTGGGGATGACTGGAATTATCTATCTGGCGCTTCGCGGCATCGGTTGACACTTCTCCGATGTCGTCAGGACGGAGAACAACTCCTTTAGTCGAAGGAACACAGGGAGGTGCGCTCTAATGCTTCTTCGACCGGGAAACATCCCCGGTTCACCATGCATTACAGTTCGCCCTTGCATAAATATTTGCGGCGATTGTAATAAAATGATGCGGACGCTTGTGCTGTGGAAATTTCTCTGGCAGAATTTTGAATATGCATTTCAGCCGCGCCATTTCTTTGATTAACACACCGAGCGATAACGCTCGGCGTGCGCAGCTAGCGCGCGGGCGGCTTGCTGGGAAGGGCTGGACAAGTGACATGAAAAGGGCTGTGCCGGCTGTGGCAGGCATGCTTTTAATTCTGCTGGCCGGTCCAATTTTACACCACCAGTTTCAGCCGCTTGCTGGAAATGTAATCTTTTTGGCTGCCCTGGGCTCTGTTTTAATTAGCACCCTTGGAATAATAATAGTTGGAGATCGTGACGCCAGGGTGAAGGCGCAGGCAGAACTCAGTTCGAGCTGGGCCGAGGCCGCTGCGCAAAGTCATGCGCAGCGCTTGGGGGCAGCGGCGCTGGCTTTGCTTTCCAGCCTGCGCGCGTCTAGCGCCACCCAAGCGATCACCAACCAAAAAAGTAACTTTTCACCCCCGACCGCCCCAGGCGGCCGCTCGCTGCCTCACCTCTGCCTTACCCCGCGCCTCTCACAACGCCCCCGCGCAGCCGCCTAGCGGCTGCGTGCGCAACACTTCGGGCCTCCCCCGCGCACCGCAGCCGCCCTTCGGGCGGCTTTTTTTACGCCCGCGTTTTATCAACGGGTGGCCCGCACATTATGAATCAGGTGCGGCAATGCGTGCAAATTCAAAAAATTATGTTCTGAATCGAGTCGAAAATAATTCTGATCCTATCCTTGTAAACATCGCCATTTTCTATCAAGAAAATCAAGCGCAAATCGACAAAATGCATGTCGATGCTGGATGCGACGAAACAGAGTGGGGCGCGCTGTTTGAGGCGCAACTTCTGTCCTGTGGAGATGAATCAAAATTCTTCAAAAAATTGCGTGGAATTTTGATGCAAAAACATGGTAAACGGCGGCCAAAAGAATTGCATTTGGAGGGTGGCGATAGCCCGGAAGAAATCACTTCAGATTTCTCTGCAGACGATGCTGAAAAATCGGCTTATTCTGAGCTGCAAAGCGAGCTGACAATTCTTGAAGAAAAGGCCTTAAATAATACTGAAATCTCACGCGAAATTGCAGCACTAGAGTTTGCCAGAACTCGCAAAAAAGAGGCGGCTTTGCGCATCGGCATTACCCCTCGAAGGATTGAGCAAAAGCTACTGGAAATTCCAGAACTGAGGAAACGGCAGCGGGGGCTGTGGGACTGCCAGGCAGAAAGGGGGTTGGCATGAGCATCCGCGTCATGACGGCAGTGTGGGACCACTTCCCAGGCGCCGGCAGTGAGCTGCTGGCAATGCTTGCCTTGGCCGATTGGGCAAATGATGAGGGACTCTGTTACCCCAGCATTCCCACAGCGGCCAGGCGGATGCGCCTTAGCGAGTCCCAAGCTAGGCGGATTATTCATCGCCTGATCGGCGCAGGCTGGCTTGAGGTGGTGGGAAACCAGGCGGGCGGCGCCCCAAAGGCGAGCCGTCGATACCTTATCAATCTCTCCCGCCTGACCCCTGGCGCCAGCGCGAGGGGTGGCACGGATGCAAGGGGTCGCACGTCTGCGTGCGACCCCTTGCACGGACGCGCGCAGACGGGTGTCATAGCTTTGACACCCGAACCGTCATTGATCCTCCATGAAACGTCAGGAAGAACCTGGCGTACCGCCCGGACCCATGTGGATAAGTCAAAAGAAAATGAGGCTGCGCCAGTGGATGAGCTGCGCCAGATTGCTGGAGATCTGGGACTGAGCAAAGGCCAGCTTGGCACTGTGCTGCGCGCGTGCAAAGCGCAAGGGTGCCGCCTGCAGGACCTCTACTCAACTCTTTGCAACTCGCTGCAAAAAAATGAGCTTCGTGGCGGCAAGGCGGTCGCCTACATCCTTGCCTGCTTGGCTGAGAATCCCCGTCACGACTGGGCCGCCAAAACCCGCCGGGAGACCCAGGAAGCCAAGCAGCATGCTGAGCAGACTGCAGAGGCGACAAAGGTGGCGGCGGCGCGCGCGCTTCTGGAGGCAGCGGGCGCGGCTGGCGTTGAAGTCACAGCTCCACGCAGCGGAAAACAAGTTCTAGTAAGGCCCGATCCACATGGGTGGCAAAGCGGGCTCGTCCAGTTACTAGACCCGCGCGGGCGCGGCAGCTTGGGGATCGCCCCGTTGGCTGACTTTCTGCTAGCCCTCGTGCCCCCAGCTCAGATGGAAGGGAGGGCCGCGCGATGAGCCGCCAGAATCCCACGCAACCCGCCGTCCAACCACCCATCTCCCCCGCGCCCTACGTCACAATCCAGTTGGCCGCAGCCATCACAGGCCTCTCCCAAAAGGCCATCCGGCGCAAAATTGAAGATGGCAAGTGGATTGAAGGCCGGGAATACAAACGCTCGCCAGACGGCGGAATCTTCATCAGCATTAAGGGATACACGCAATGGGTGGAAAAGGCAACGGCGTAGAAATTCGAGCGAACTCGATCCGCCTGTTTTTCTCCTTCCATGGACAGAGGCGCCGGGAAACACTGATGCTCAGCGGCAAGCCCATGCCGCCCACCCCGCCGAATGTGAAGTACGCACACCGGCTGGCCGTCGAGATTCGGCAGCGAATCAAACATGGCACGTTTTCAATGGTCGAGTACTTCCCGGCCAATGGCCAGGGTGCGGGGCTGACGGTCAAGGGCCAGCTTGAAACATGGCTAGAAGCGCAGCGCGTCGAGCACAGCACCCTGGCCGGCTACAAGTCGGCAGCGGCGTTTTGGGAAGCTGCCGTTGGCAGCAAAGCTCTGCGTGGCCTAGTCAAGTCCGACGTCCAGACCGCGTTGGCCAAGCGCCCTGACCTGTCTGGCAAGACGATCAACAACTACATGAGCGTGCTGCGCCAGGCGCTTGATCTGGCGGTAGCTGACAACCTGATCCAAGAGAACCCTGCAGGGGACATACCAAGGGCGAAGCACCAGAAGGAGCCGCCCGATCCGTTCAGCGCCGATGAAGGTGCAGCGATCATCGGTCGCCTGCGCCAGAGCCACCCAGGCCAAGTTGCGAACATGGTCGAATTTTGGATGTGGACCGGGCTGCGAACATCGGAGATCTTCGCTCTGAAATGGAAAAACGTTGATCTGCGCAGCGGCACTGTGCTGGTCAGCGAGGCGGTTGTGCGCGGCGAGCACAAGGACAGCACCAAGACCAACGTGGCACGCACGGTGCTCTTGAACAGCATGGCCAAGGCTGCACTGCAGCGACAGCGCGCGTTCACCCAAGCCGCCGGCGCCGAGGTATTCCAGGACCCGCGCTACGGTACTCCCTGGATTGACGAGCGTGCGTTCCGGCGTAGTTACTGGACACCGACGCTCAAGCTGCTCGGAGTCCGTTACAGGCGACCCTACAACATGCGACACACGTACTCGACGGCCATGTTGATGGCTGGCATGACGCCCGCGTTTTGCGCACGCCAGTTGGGGCACAGTGTCGAGATGTTCCTGCGAACTTATTCGAAGTGGATCGATGGCCAACGGGACGACTCGGAGATGGCCCGCCTGGAGGCGTTGATCGCTCCGCCTGCGGCCCGGAAAGTTCCCTAGAAGTTCCCCAGAAAAAGAAAACACGCATCTAAGTGCGTGTTTTTATTGATGATTCGTTGGGGTGGCTGATGGGACTCGAACCCACGACGACAGGAATCACAATCCTGGACTCTACCAACTGAGCTACAGCCACCGCAGAAAAACGAACATTCTATACGAAAGTCTTGGCCTTTTCGAAGACCTGCAGTCGCGGCAATCAGCCGGCGGCTGCGGGTTCAGCCCTGGGTTTGTAGAGAATTTCCACACCGAAACGCTTCTTCAAGGCTTCGATGTAGGCGTTCATCACGCCCTGGGTGAGCGCCTGTTGCTCGGCGTTGGCGGCTGCGCTGATCAGTTGTGCGGGCGCCTGGCCCTCGATCACCTTGTCGAGTTGCAGCACGGCATAGCCTTGCGCGCCGAGATCAACACCAGCGGTGGCGGGCAACTTGCTGGCACTCAGCCCGAATGCCTTGGAAACGATGAGCGGCGAAACACCAGGGGTTGGTTGGGTCAGGTTGATCGTCTGTGGCGCGCCAAAAGTGAGGGTGGCGGGCGACTTCAGCGCCTGCTCGCCCGCTTTGCGAGCGAGTTCGGCCGCTTTCTGATCGACCAACATCTGCCGCGCCTGGGTCTGCACTTGCGCCAAAGGCAGGGTCTGCGCCGGGCTGAACGACAGCACGCGAGCAGAAGCCCAGACGTTGGGCGCAATCTGGATGGCCTGCAGATTGTGTTTGTTGCGCAAGCTGGATTCGGCAAACAGCGCGTCGAGGAACGCTTTGCTCGACAGCGGACTGACCGCATCTGGCGCTGCGGGCTGCGGCGTGCGGGTAACGTTGCTGGCGGATTGCACCTTCAGATGCAGCTTGTCTTCGACGGCCTGAAAGCTGTCCGGATGCTCGAACACCGCATTGGTGAAGGCTTCCACATCGGCCGACATCTGTTTCTGCGCGGCCTCTTGCTGCAACTGTTTTTCAATGCTGGCCTTGACGGCATCGAAGGGCTGCTGTGCGCCCGGCTTGATGCCGGTGAGCTCGATGATGTGATAGCCGAACTGGGTCTTGATCGGCCCGGCGATTTCGCCGATTTTCTGCATGCCAAATACCGCATCGGCAAAGGGCTTGACCATCGCATCAGCGGTGAAATAGCCCAGATCACCGCCCTTCTCGGCAGAGCCCGGGTCTTGCGAATCCTTGCGCGCCAGCGCGGGAAATTCAGCGGGGTTGGCCTTCACCTGCTTGGCGATGGCCTCGGCGCGCGCCTTGGCTTGTTCTTGTTGCGCCGCTGTGGCATCGGTAGGAACTGCGATCAGAATGTGGCTGGCGCGGCGCTCGGCCGGTGTCGAAAATTTGGACAAATTGGCGTCGTAAAAAGCCTTAGCCTGCTCGGCGGTGACTTTGATGCCCGCGGCCACTTCAGCGGCGCTCAGAACCACATACTGAATGTCAGCTGACTCGGGTTTCTGGAAACGGGCGGTGTTGTTCTTGTAGAAGGTCTCGACCTCTTGCGGGGTCACTTGCACCTGTGCGGTGTAGTCCGCAGGCTTGAACAGGGCCAGACGCACTACGCGCTGTTGCGCAGCCGCTTTGGCGGCGGCTGTGGCCAGAGCCTGGCTGTCGATCACCGATCCGGCCAAACCGCTGAGCACCTGTTGCAGGATGAGCTGCTCGCGCACCTGCGCTTCGAATTGCGCGGTGTTCATACCCTGTGCGGCGATCAGGCTGCGATAGGCCTGCACATCGAAACTGCCATCGGGCTTGCGCAACGCGGCGATTTGCGGAATCTGCAAAATGGCCTGTTGCACCTGAGCGTCGGTCACTTCGAGATGTTCGCGCCGGGCTTCGAGTTGCAGCAAAGTCTGGCGAATCATGCCGTCGAGCGTGCGCAGCTTTTGCTCGGGCGTGTCGAGCTGCTTGATGTCCACCGCGCTGCCGAGCATGCTTTGCAGGCGTGCGATCTCATCGCGGTTGGCAGCGTCGAGCTGCTGCATGCTGATGGTCTGACCGCCCACCTTCGCCGCCGCATCAGCGCTCCCCTCAAAGCTGGAGTAGCCCTGAATTCCAAACAGCACGAAAGACGGAAAGATCAACACGAACAGCACGATTTGCATCAGCTTGCTGTGTTTGCGTATGGATTCGAGCATGGTGGCGCGGGCTTGGAGAGGGGTGCAATGCGGGAACCTGCCCACATTGTTTGCGGTCGTTCAAGGCCGCCGGAAAGTGCGACGAGACAACCGCGAGAATCAGAATGAAGTCGGACGATGCAACAACCGATGGTGGGTGCTGAGGGGTTCGAACCCCCGACCTACGCCTTGTAAGGGCGCCGCTCTACCAACTGAGCTAAGCACCCGGTTATTGCCTGAAGCGGCAGCAGCAGCGTTGGGATCGCGCCGCGCTGCCACCGGAACAAATTACTTGATGGCGTCTTTGAGACCCTTGCCCGGACGGAACTTCGGGATCTTGGCGGCCTTGATCTTGATGGCGGCTCCGGTGCGGGGGTTGCGGCCGGTGCGCGCAGCGCGCTTGGTCACGGCGAAGGTGCCGAAGCCGATCAGCGACACGCTGTCGCCCTTTTTCAAGGTGCGGCGCACGGCATCGATCAGCGCGTCAAGCGCGCGGCCTGCTTGAGCCTTGTTGAGATCGGCGTTGTTGGCCATGTGTTCAATCAGTTCTGCCTTGTTCACTTGTGTCCCTCTTCAGTCTGGATCGGTCTGGATAAAACGCAAAGCCCGCGCCCTGCACGGGCGCGGCGGTGATCGGGCGATTAGAGCCGGGGGCATTCGCTCGTGTCAATGCGGCGTGTCATCGGTCGTGTTGCCTGCGCAAGACCGCGTATTCTAGCCATGAGTTAAATGCATTCGGCCACCGCCCGGCCCAGATCGGCTGTGGTCGCGGTTCCGCCGAGATCGGGGGTGCGCGGTGCGCCGCTCTTGGGCGCGAGCACGGTTTCTATGGCCCGCAATATGGCGTCGTGCGCTTCGCGGTGGCCCAGGAAGTCAAGCATCAACGCTGCGCTCCAGATTTGGGCGATAGGATTAGCAATGCCTTTTCCTGCGATGTCTGGGGCGGAACCATGCACCGGCTCGAACAAGGAGGGAAAGCGCCGCTCCGGGTTGAGATTGGCCGAGGGCGCAATGCCGATGGTGCCGCAGCACGCGGGCCCGAGATCGGAGAGGATGTCGCCGAACAGATTGCTCGCCACCACCACATCAAACGTGTGAGGGCGTTGCACGAAATGCGCGGTGAGAATGTCGATGTGAAACTGATCGCGCATCACATCGGGATAGTCAGCTGACATCGCCTGCACCCGCTCGTCCCAGTAGGGCATGGTGATGGAAATGCCGTTGGATTTGGTGGCGGAGGTGAGGTGTTTGCGCGGTCGGCTGCGTGCCAGCTCGAAGGCGTAGCGCAGCACGCGGTCCACGCCGATGCGGCTCATCACCGTTTCCTGGATGACCACTTCGCGCTCGGTGCCGGCAAACATGCGCCCGCCGATGCTGGAGTATTCGCCCTCGGTGTTTTCGCGCACGATCAGCATGTCGATCTCGCCCGGCGCGTAGGCGCTGCCGTCTCGCTTGATCAGCGGCGCATGCACGCCGGGCATCAACTTTGCCGGACGCAGATTGACATACTGATCGAACTCACGCCGGAATTGCAGCAACGATCCCCACAGTGAGACGTGATCGGGCACGGTTTGCGGCCAGCCGACGGCGCCAAACAAAATCGCGTCATGGCCGCCGATCTGCTCCTTCCAGTTCGCGGGCAGCATCTCACCATGTCGCAGGTAATAGTCGCATGAGGCGAAGTCGAAATGATCGAGTTGCAGGGCGATGCCAAAACGGCGGGCCGCCGCGTCGAGCACCCGCAGGCCTTCGGGCACAACCTCTTGCCCGATGCCGTCACCGGCCAGAACGGCGATGCGCAGAGGCGAAGCCGATGGGCTTGCATTCATGGGATCTCCTGAAAATTTGTTCAACGCTGGATCAACACCGTCGTAGGCCTACGGGTCACGGCGATGACGCCGGCGGCCACCAGCGCCATGCCCACCCAGGTCGTCGGGCCGAGCGTTTCGTGGAACAAGGCCCAGCCCATCAAGGCGGTGACGGGCGGCACCCAGTAGATCAGACTAGTCACCTGCACCGCCGCGCCGCGCTGAATGAGCAGATAGAGCAAGGCCCCTGCCCCGACCGTCAGCGCCAGCACCGACCAAGCCAGGGCCCCGATGAGCTGCCCGTTCCACACCACGGGCTCCGTCTCCAGCAGCGCAAACGGCGCAGTGATGATCATGGCCGCCAGAAGTTGAATGCTCAATGCGCCCCAGACCGAGGTCGGACGAACAAAGCGCTTTTGCCACAGCGTTCCGGCGGTGATGCTGCACAGTGCGAGCAGTGACAGCAGCAGGTTGTGGGCGCTCAGTTGTCCACCGTCGAACTTATGCAGGACCACCAGCGCCAAGCCGCCAAAGCCCAGCAGCAGGCCCAGCCATTGGCGAGCATGAATGCGCTGGCCTGCGGCCGAGACCAGCACCGCCGTGAGCAAGGGCTGCAGGCCCACGATCAACGCCACCGTTCCGGCCGGAATGCCCTGCTTGACTGCCGCCCACACCCCGCCCAGATAGCCCGCCTGCAACAAGGCGCCCACCACGGCGAGATGCAGCCATTGTTTGCCGCCGCGCGGCCATGACGTGCGCAGCCATGCGGCCAGCGGCAACAGCACCAAAAGCGAAAAGGCATAGCGCAGGCTGAGAAATTTCAGCGGCGGGGCGTAGGGCATGCCATAGCGGGCGACGATGAAGCCGGTGCTCCAGATCAGCACGAACACCCAGGGCATGACACGACGCAGCACGGCAGGTGTGCCAACCTGTGCGGCACTCACGTCAATTTCATCCCCGCCAGAGCAATGCGGAAGTAATACTGCATGGACCAGAGGGTGAGCACTGCCGCCGCCCAGATCAGCCACTGGCCGATCAGCACCGTGTCCACCACACCGAACAGGGTTCCGCCGAATAGCAAAAAGGGGATGGCCACCATCTGCACGGCCGTCTTGACCTTGCCGACATAGCTCACCGCCACCCGACGCGACTGACCAATTTGCGCCATCCATTCGCGCAGCGCGGAGATGGCGATTTCACGGCCGATGATGATGAGCGTCACCAGGGCATCGACGCGCCCGAGCTGCAGCAGGATGAGCAGGGCCGCAGAGACCATCAGCTTGTCGGCCACCGGGTCGAGAAAGGCGCCGAATGCGGAGGTCTGGTTCCATTTACGCGCCAGATAGCCGTCGAGCCAGTCGGTGATGGCGCTGAGAATGAACAAAATGGTCGCGGTGAGGTTGCGCTCGGGCAGGGTCATCCAGTCGGTGGGCAGGAAATACACCCCGACGACCAGCGGAATGGCCGCCACGCGCGCCCAGGTGAGCAGCGTCGGCAGATTGAGCGCACGCAAAGACATGGAAGTAGAGAATGCGAAGTTCGGAAAATGGCTGCGTCGATGAGCGGCATGATAGGGTGAATGCCCTGGCTCATCCTTGCCGCGACAGGAAACTGACTTCATGAACTCCAACTGGTTCGCCGCCCATGTCGATCTTCTGCTCTACATCTACGGCGGTATTGCCATCGCGCTGGTCATCTGGACGTTGTGGCGGGTACGGCGTCGCAAGCGCACCGCCAAGCCCCCATCAGACTAAATGGATGGGCGACACCGGCGCCTCCACCCAGGCGATCAACCCCCCGCCGTCACGCTGCTGCAGTCCAACCTCCCAGCCGTGCTGCTGCGCCAATTGCCTTGCGATGGCCAGACCCAGGCCGGAGCCGTGCCCCGGCGTGCGGGCAGAATCGAGCCGGGTGAAGGGCGCAAATACCGCGTCGAGCTGATCGGCGGGAACGCCGGGGCCGCGGTCAAGCACGGCAATACGGACCCGGCCGGGTGAACTGCCCGGCCCCGCCTGCAAGGTGATGGGGCCTGCGGCGTAGTGCACCGCGTTGGTCAGAAAATTGTCCACCACGCGCTGCAAGGCCGCGTCATCCACCCACGCGTGCAGATCGTCCGGGCATTGCACGCCGAGGGTTGCACCGCGTGATGTCGCCCATTCATCGTGCATCTGCAATCGTTCTTGCAACCAGGGCTTCAAGACGAGGTCTTCTGCGGCTTGCGCTCGCAGGCCGCGAGCGAGGGCAAGCACCTCGCCGATCAGCCGGTCCATCGCCAGAACATCGCGCTCGATCTGGTCGAGCCGTTCGGGAGTGGGCGCCATGCGTTGCAGTTCCAGCGCCAGACGGATGCGCGCCAGGGGCGAGCGCAGATCGTGCGATACGCCGACAAGCAGCGTCGTGCGCGCCTGCAGCAAGGCGTCGATACGTTCGGCCATTTGATTGAAATGCGCCGCAAGGTTGGCGATTTCACGCGGCCCCGACTGCGACAAACGCTGCGGGGTATCGCCGCGCGCCAGCCCGGCTGCGGCCTGCTCCATGGACACCAGCGGCCGCGAAATGCGCCGCGCCCACCACAAGGCCAGCAGAAACGACAGCGGCAAGGTCAGGGCGAGACCGATCAACAGGGCTCGGATGGGTTGCGTCTGGATGCGGCCGGTATCGAACCCCACGCCGATGTCGCGCCCGCCTGCGGGAATGCTGGTCCAGAGCCAGATGTGTCCCTGCGCGTCGGTCTGCTGACGGAAATACACCGCATGCCCGGTGCGTTGCTGCAGAGACTGTTCAACAAAGCCGATGTAAAGCCCGTGCGTCATGCCGTTGTCGGCAGGCGGCTGCATATCGGGCAACAGGCTGAGACGATAGCGGTTGTGCAGCTCTTGCTGAAACGCCGGGCGGGTTTGCGGAGGCAGTTCTGCCCAAGTTTGCGCGGACAGCACCATGAGACCCGCGAGATCGTCTGCCGAGCGCTGCGCCATGGGCATGAGCACGAACAGCAGCGCGACCCCGGCAAATGCCAGCTCCAGGAGCAACACCAGTACCAGCATCGCCCGCAACGTCTGCTGCCGCAGCGTGCGCTTGTGCGGTCCGGTTTCGCTCAGTCCTGCAGTGGGCTGCATGAAGCGAGGTCAGGCGCCTACGCCTGACGGATTGAACAGGTAACCCTGCCCCCGGATGGTGCGAACGTAAACGGGATGGGCCGGATCATCTTCGATCTTGCGACGCAGGCGAGCGACGCGCACGTCGATGCTGCGATCGAAGGCATCGCGCTCATAGCCTTTGAGCCAGTCGATGAGTTGATCGCGGCTGAGCACGCGGTTGGGATGCGCGACCATGGCCTGCAACAAGGTGAACTCGGCCACGCTCAATCCCACATCCTGCCCGTCACGCAGCAAGCGAAACGCCGCGGCATCGAGCAAGAAGGGGCCGAACCTCACCGCCTGTTCTGCCGGTTTGGACGCGGGCGGCAAATCCCCCGCAGAGGTCGGCTGCGCCCGGCGCAACAAGGCGCGCAGACGGGCCAGCAGCTCGCGGGGGCTGAAAGGTTTGGGCAGATAGTCATCGGCACCGACCTCCAGTCCGATCACCCGGTCAATCTCTTCGCCGCGTGCCGAAAGCATGAGGATGGGCAGATCACTGCTGCGCCGCAGTTCACGCGCCAGCGCCAGCCCGTCCTCGCCGGGCAGCATCAAGTCGAGGATGACGGCGTGCGGCATTTGCTGCGCCAGACAGGCGCGCATGGCGTCGCCATGAGCAGCCAGATCGACCGCAAAGCCATTGCCCGTGAGGTAATCACGCAGCATGGCGCGCAATTCCGGGTCGTCATCGACCACCAGAATGCGCTGACTGGGAGCAGGTGAATTCATGGCCCGAAGTCTAGGACTTCCAAGGGGCTGGCGGCGTTTGCCGACATGGAGTGAAACAAAGTGATACGCAAGGGAATACAACGCCTCGTGCAAGACATCCAGGCGCAACCTCGCCATCGAAACATGTCCCCCATCGACCACAACCACTGCCTTGTCCGTACCGCCATGCACGCTTTCGCTCATTCTTGCCTCCGCCTGACCGTCGGTCTCGGTCTGAGCCTCGCGGGCTTGGCGACGGCTCAGGCGCAGCAGAAGCCTCTGAGCGCGGGAGCCTTGTTCGATGCCACACGACAAGTCGCCGCTGATCAGGCGCGGCAGGCCGAAGCCGGTGCGGCGGCCCAGGCGGGCAAATCGCTGCACAGCCCGGTTGCCGGAGCAGCTACGGGTTTGTCGGCCCTGCAAGCACCGCATGGGAACGAGGCCCCTTTCGGCACGGGCTATGAGCGCCGCATGGAGCGTGCGGCAGCCATGGCCGGGCTGGCCGTCGGCTCTCCCGCAAGACCTGCGGCGGCTGGCGCTGCTGCGGGTGGCGGCGCCGGAGCCGGTGGCGGGGCTCATGCGGGCGGACAAGGCAGTGGGCGTGGTCGACGCTGATTCACGTTTTTCAACTTCAAGGAGTTCATCATGAAACAACGCACTTCTCTTCGTCTTCTGGCCGCTGCCGTGGCCATGGGGGCTGCAGGTTCCGTTTTTGCCGCCGGTATGGGGGGTGGCGGTATGGGTGGCGGTATGAGCGGTGGCATGGGTGCCGGAGCCGCAGCGGGCGCCGGAACCGGCCAGATGCAGCAACACCAGTACCAGCATCGCAACATGAATCAGAACAGTGGCACCGCACAGGGCGCTGGTCAGGGCCAGAAGCTGCAGCAGCGCGACCGGCAGCGCATCCAGGATCCGTCGCTGAAACCGGCCCCTGCGGCCCCTGTCACCACGACGAACTAACCCTCGGAGAACCCAAACATGCAACGCCGAACTTTTCTCAACACCACCCTCGGCGCTGCGGTGCTGGCTCTCACCGGCTGCGGCGGTGGCGATTCCACCGTCGCCGCAACACCAGCGAGCACCGACGCGACCTCCGCCACGGCCACCGCCGCGCTCAGCACGCAGCTCGACGCCCTCCCCCCGTCGGATCTTTCGGCCACCGAAGCCAGCGCACTGGTGTTCATGCGCGAAGAAGAAAAACTCGCGCGGGACGTCTATCAACTGCTCTACACGCAGTGGGGACAGAAGGTGTTCAGCAATATTGCGGCCAGCGAGCAGCAGCACATGGACGCCGTGGCGCTACTGCTGACGCGCTACAACCTGCCCGATCCTGCGGCCGCAACGGCAACCGGCGTGTTCCAGGATCCGCACGTGCAGGAGTTGTTCAACGCCCTGATGGCGCAAGGCCAGACTTCACTGATCGCCGCGCTCACCGTGGGGGCGACGATCGAAGACCTGGATATTCAGGACCTGCAGACGCGCATCGCCGCCACCGACAACGCCGACATCGCCCTGGTGTTCAACGAATTGATGAAGGGCTCGCGCAACCACATGCGCGCCTTCATCTCGCAACTGACCAAGCAAGGCGTGACCTACACGCCGCAGTACATCACACAGGCCGAGTTTGACGCCATCATCAACAGCCCGACAGAAACCGGCGCGATTTGATTCCTTCCATCACAGACTTCGAACCGATGAAAACCCCCACCTACTTTTCCAAAGCCATTCTCGCCCTGGGCGGCGCGCTGATGGTCACCGCGGCCTTTGCTGGCAATGGCCGCAGCGGCGGCGATAGCACCCGCACCCTCGACAACACTGAAGCCGCCAGCATCGTGTTCATGCGTGAAGAAGAAAAACTCGCCCGCGATGTCTATCAACTGCTCTACACCCAGTGGGGATGGCCCATTTTCAACAACATCGCGGCCAGCGAGCAGCAGCACATGGACGCCGTGGGCACTCTGATCACCCGCTATAAATTGCCCGACCCCGCCTCGCATACCGGCACGGGGGTGTTCGTCGATCCCGAACTGCAGACCCTGTTCAACGCGCTGATGAGCCATGGGCAGACCTCGCTGAATGCGGCGCTGCAGGTTGGCGCCGCCATCGAGGATCTGGACATCAAAGACCTCAACGAGCGTATCGCGCAGACCGACAACCCAGACGTCAAGCTGGTTTACATGAATCTACTGAAGGGATCGCGCAATCATCTGCGCTCCTTCGTCTCGCAGTTGACCGCGGCAGGCGTCAGCTACACACCGCAGTACATCACGCAGGCCGAGTTTGACGCCATCATCAACAGCCCGAAAGAGACCGGCCGGGTCTGACCCGAGTCGCCCTCCCCGACAAAGCACACCGGGTGTCATCAGCATCGACCTGGGTGTGCTTTTCTGCGATGTGCGATGTTAGTATTCACTTACTTACTTTAATTCTGCGCTCAAATTGAATACTCGTCCCCCGCATCTGCCTGCCGAAGAACGCCGCGAGGCCACGGTCGAATCCGTCATCGAACTGGCCGCGCAACGTAATCCGAGCGACATCACGACCAGCGCCATCGCCCAGCACATGGGGCTGACGCAGGGCGCGCTGTTCCGTCACTTCCCCACCAAAGACGCCATCTGGGAAGCGGTGATGCAATGGGTCGCCACGCGGCTGATGGCCCGGGTCGATCGCGCCATCGCCAGCCACGACAGCGCGCTCGATGCGCTGGAGGCGGTATTCCTCACGCATGCCGCCTTCGTGGCCGAGCACCCGGGCGTGCCGCGCATGTTGTTCGGTGAACTCCAGCGCGCCGAGGACACGGCGGCAAAACGCGCGGCCCGCACGCTGCTGGCCGCCTACGGCAAGCGCGTACGCCAACTCATCGTCAAAGGACAACAGCGCGGCGAATTGAGCCAGGACATCGAGCCCGACGCGGCCGCCGCCATGTTCGTCGGGGCCATACAAGGTCTGGTGATGCAGACCCTGCTGTCTGGCGAACCAGAACACATCCGCAGCGCGGCGCCCGGTGCGTTTGCGCTGTATCGCCGCTGTATCGGGAGCACAAAATGAATTTCTCCGCCCTCAATCGCCGCACCCTGCTGTTGCTGACGGTGCTGATTCCTCTCGTCTTGCTGCTGGGCTATGTAGCGCTGCGCACCGGCCCGCTGGCAGCGGTGCCTGTTACCGTGACCACGGTTGAAAGCCATGCGATCAACCCGGCGCTGTTCGGCATCGGCACGGTGCAGGCGCGCTACACCACCCTGGTTGGTCCGACCGTGGCCGGACGGGTCAAAAGTCTTGATGTCCATGTCGGCGACCGGGTGCGTGCCGGCCAGGTGCTCGGCGAAATGGACCCGGTGGATCTAGACGAGCGCATCCGCTCGCAACGGGCGGCCTTGCTGAGCACCCAGGCGCAGTTGCGCCAGGCGCAGACCCAGCGCGATTTCGCCCGGACGCAGGCGACACGCTATGCCCAGTTGCTTGCCGCACACGGCACCACCGAGGAATTGCTCGCCACCCGCCAGCAGGAACTGCAGTCGGCCGAAGCCGCGCTGCAGGCGGCGCAGGATGCGGTCGAGCGCGCCCGCGCCGACCTCGCCGCGCTGCAGGCCCAGCGCAGCAACCTCAAGCTGGTTTCGCCCACTGCCGGCTTGGTCACCGCGCGCGACGCCGACCCCGGATCGACGGTCGTCGCCGGCGCCCCGGTGGTCGAACTGATCGCGCCCGATAGCCTGTGGATCGACACCCGCTTCGACCAGCTCACGGCCACCGGCCTGGCCGCCGATCTGCCGGCGCGCATCGTGCTGCGTTCTCGCTCGAACCAGACTCTGGCCGGGCGGGTGCTGCGGGTCGATCCCGTGGCTGACGCGGTGACTGAGGAGACCCTGGCCAAGATTGCGTTCACCCCCTTGCCGCAGCCGCTGCCGCCGATCGGTGAGCTGGCCGATATCACTGTCGCCCTGCCCGCATTACCGGCGCGTCCGACCGTGCCCAACGCCAGTCTGCAGCGCGTGGACGACCAGCTCGGCGTGTGGCGCGTCGAAGGCGACAAGCTGCAATTCGCCCGCGTCAAGGTGCTGGGCCGCGATCTCGACGGGCACGTCCAGGTCGAGGGCCTGAAGACCGGCGAGCGCGTGGTGGTCTACAGCCAGCGCACACTCAGCGCGCGCAGCCACATCAGCATCGTCGACCGCATTCCCGGAGTCTCGCCATGATCAGCCTGGCCGGACGCGACATTCTGCATGCCTGGGGCAAGTTCGTGTTCACCGGCATCGGCCTGGGGCTGCTGATCGGCGTCACCCTGGTCATGGCCGGGGTGTACCGCGGCATGATCGACGATGCCATGGTGCTGCTCGACAACAGCGGCGCCGATCTGTGGGTGGTGCAGAAAGACACGCAGGGGCCTTACGCCGAATCGTCCAGTCTGTATGACGACACCTGGCGCGGCATCGCCGCCATGCCCGGCGTGGCCAGCGCCAACAACATCACCTACCTCACCATGCAGGTGCGCGCTGCGAATCACGGCGAGCCGCGCGATGTGCGCGCCATGGTGGTGGGCATCGCCCCCGACGGCCCCGGCAGCGCGGGCTGGCCGCCGTATCTGGTGGCCGGACGGCAGATCACCCGCAGCCATTACGAGGCGGTGGCCGACATCGCCAGCGGCTTCAAACTGGGCGACACCCTGCAGATCCGCCGCAATCGCTACACCGTGGTCGGGCTGACGCGGCGCATGGTCTCTTCCAACGGCGACCCGATGGTGTTCATTCCGCTCAAGGATGCGCAGCAGGCGCAGTTCCTGAAGGACAACGAGGCCATCCTGCAGCAGCGCCGCCGTACCGCCGAGAACCCGGCGTTCAACCGCCCCGGTGTGCCCGGGCTGCTTGACGCCATCATCGCCTCGCAAAGCACCAATAACTATGTCAATGCCGTGCTGGTGCGCATCAAGCCCGGCTATACCGCCGACGAAGTGGCCGCGCCCATCCGGCGCTGGAAACGCCTGACCGTGTTCACCCGCGCGCAGATGCAAGACATTCTGGTCAACAAGCTCATCGCCACGGCGGCCAAGCAGATCGGCATGTTCATGGTCATCCTGGCCATCGTCAGCGCCGCCATCGTCGCCTTCATCATCTATACGCTCACCATGGACAAGATCCGCGAAATCGCGGTGCTCAAGCTCATCGGCACGCGCAACCGCACCATCGCCGCCATGATCATGCAGCAGGCGCTGGCGCTGGGCCTGATCGGCTTCGCCGTGGGCAAGATCACCGCCACCTTCGCCGCGCCGCTGTTTCCCAAGTTCGTGCTGCTCATGCCGGGCGACTCCATCGCCGGGTTCTTCGCGGTGATGGTGATTTGCGCGCTGGCCAGCCTGGTGGCCATCCGCATGGCGCTCAAGGTCGACCCGGCCGAAGCGATCGGAGGTTGACCATGACAGGCAGAGGCATCCGCATCGAAGGCCTGAAAAAGCGCTACGGCAGCGGCGACACCGCGGTGGACGCGCTCAAGGGCGTGGACATGGAGGTCGCGCCGGGTGAAGTGGTCGGGCTGGTCGGCCCCTCGGGCTCGGGCAAGAGCACCCTGCTGAAGTGTCTGGGCGCGGTGATCGAGCCGACCGCCGGGCGCATGACTCTGGGCAACGAGGTGATCTACGACGACGGCTGGAAGATTCGCGACCTGCGCGCCCTGCGCCGCGACAAGATCGGCTTCGTGTTCCAGGCGCCGTATCTCATTCCCTTCCTCGACGTCACCGACAACGTCGCGCTGCTGCCCATGCTCGCTGGCGAACCCAACGGCAAAGCGCGCCAGCGTGCGCTGGAACTGCTCACCGCGCTCGACGTGCAGCACCGCGCCAAGGCCATGCCCTCGCAGCTCTCCGGCGGCGAGCAGCAGCGCGTGGCCATCGCCCGCGGCCTGGTCAACCGTCCGCCGGTGATCCTCGCCGATGAGCCCACTGCGCCGCTCGACAGCGTGCGCGCGCTGGCGGTGATCCGCATCCTGGGCGACATGGCCAAGCGCTACCAGACCGCCATCATCGTCGTCACCCACGACGAAAAGATCATCCCCACCTTCAAGCGCATCTATCACATCCGCGACGGCGTGACCCACGAGGAAGCCGGCGAAGGACGGGGCTTCGACTGAACCGCATAGGAAGGAGTTCTCCCATGTTGAAAAACCTACCCGCAGATGTGCGCCCCTACCGCCGCACGCCCGAGTTCACCGAATCCACGATACCCAAGGGCCTGCTCAAGGAACACACCACCAAACCCGGCGTCTGGGGCGTGATCCACGTCACCCAGGGCTTGCTGGAATACCGCATTCTCGCAACCGTGCCCGAACGACATCTGCTCACGCCCGACAAACCCGGCATCGTCGAGCCGACCGTACCGCATGAAGTGGCCCCCATCGGCCCGGTGCGCTTTTATGTCGAGTTTCATGCCCATCCCGATGTGACCCAACCCTCTGCCGAAAGCCCTGCATGATGCGTACCGCGCCTTTGATGCCTTTGATTCCCCACGCTCCGCGGCCCTGGCCGCTCATCGTCTGTGCCTTGCTGGCAGGCTGCGCCGCTGGGCCGGATTTCAAAACGCCGCCCGCTCCACAGGCCATGTCGTACACCAGCGGTAAGCCGCCCGCCCGCACGGCTTCGACGCCCGGCGAGCTGGGTGGCGCGCAGCAGTTCATCGCGGGTCAACCCGTGGCCGCAATGTGGTGGAAGGCATTTGCTTCACCCAAGCTCGACGCCCTGGTCGTGCAGTCTCTGCAGCACAGCCCGACCATCGCCGCAGCGCAGTCCACGCTGCGACAGGCGCGCGAAACCTATGCCGCGCAAAGCGGCTCCACCCTTTATCCACAGGTCAGCGCCACGCTCGGGGCGCAGACCTTGCAGAACAACAGCGCGGCCATGGGACTACCCGGCGGGGAGCGGCGCTACGACTTGTACAACGCGGGGGTTGGCGTGAGCTACGCCTTTGATCTTTCCGGCGGCAACCGTCGCGCGCTCGAAGCACTGGCGGCACAGACCGAATGGCGGCGTTACCAGCTCGATTCTGCGCAACTCAGTCTGGCTGGAGCCGTGGTCGCCACGGCCGTGAAGCAGGCACTGCTGGCCGCTCAGATCGACGCACTGCAGAAAATGCTGGCAACGCAGCAGGAGCAGCTTGAAATCACCCGCGCGCGCGAACGTCTCGGCGTGGCCACGGCCTCGGACATCGCCACGCTGCAAACCCAGATGGAACAAACTCGCGCCAGCATCGCCCCGCTGCGCAACAGCGCTGACCAGGCGGTCCATTTGCTGGCCGTGCTCAGCGGGCAAGAACCCGGCACGGCGAAGAATCCGCGTTTCACCTTGGACGACTTCAACCTGCCCGCCGATTTACCGCTGAGTCTGCCGTCTGAGCTGGTGCGTCAGCGGCCCGACATCCTCGCGGCCGAAGCCTTGCTGCACGCCGCCAGCGCGCAGATCGGCGTGACGGTGTCCAAACAATACCCGCAGCTCACTCTGAGTGCGAACCTGGGCAGCCAGGCGCTGACCGCGGCCAGTCTGTTCGGCAGTGGTTCATTGATCTGGGGAGTGGCCGGGCAGTTGGCCCAGCCTTTGTTCAAACCCGGGCTGAAGGCCGAGGCACGCGCTGCAGAGGCCGGCTTTGATGCTGCAGCCGCCAACTACCGCGAAACTGTACTGCAAGGCTTGCGGCAGGTGGCTGATGTGCTGCGCTCGCTGGAACACGACGCCCAAGCCTTGCAGGCACAGAGCGCGGCCGAAGCCTGGGCGCAAACTTCGCTGCAACTGGTGGAGCAGCAATACGCGCTAGGCACAGCCAGCGCGCTGCAACTGCTCACCGCGCAACAACAGCTACAACAGACCCGCATCGGCCTAATCGCCGCGCAGGCTGCGCGCCTGAACGACACCGCCCTGCTCTATCAGGCGCTGGGCGGCGGGCTGCAGCCACAGACACAGGTGCAGGTGCGGGTGCGGGTGCGGGTGCGGGTGCGGGTGCGGGTGCGGGTGCGGGTGCGGGTGCAGACGCCAACCCATGCGCCTGCGCCTGCCGCATCGTCTGCTGGGCTTACTTCTTCCCCGGTTTGATGTCGGCGAAGTACATCGCCACTTCGTCGATATCGTTGTTGCTCAGTGGCTTGGCCATCGGCCCCATGACATCATTGGGACGCTTGCCGTCGCGGAATTCCCTGAGGGTCTGAACCAGATAGTCTTTGTTCTGGCCCGCCAGGTTGGGATAGGTCGGCAGGATGGCATGACCATCAACGCCGTGACAGGCAAAGCACACGCCGAATTTGGCGCTGATCGCGGCCGACGGTGCGGCCTGGGCCATGCCGACGGTGAACAAGACGCCCGCGACGGTCAGGGAGAGAGATTTCAAAAGAGTCATGATGGAGAGTTCCAAATTCAGGGGCGCACATCAAAGGATGTTGCGCACATAGGCCCACACGCCGATGGCGAAGAATGAGGCCATCCAGGTCCAGTTGATCCAGACCGCCACATCGCCCAGACGGGATACGGTGCGATCTGCGGTGTAAAGCCCTTTGACCTTGCCGGCTTTCCACAGCATGGTGGTGTAGAACGCCACGAGAGAGCCGCCCACCGCGACAAAAGTGGCGAAGAACCAGACCACTGCGCCCCACTCGTAGTGCGGTTTCGAGGCGAGGTCGTAGTGGAATGGAGCCAGATAAGCCACGCGTAGCGCCTCGCGGTCCACCGAGACAACCAGGGCCATCAAGGCGTAAAACGCCATGGCTGAATACGCCTGCAGGGCGGATCCCCCCACGGGCACTTGCCGCGCGTAAAGCACCACGCCGACGATCAGCAGCAGGGTGAGCCAGAACAGCGGCTGGGTGAACACCTGCATGTAGGCAGGTAGCCCCCAGGCCCAGAGCAGGCCGGTGATGAGTTGCAGCGCCACACCCCAGTAAGCGGTCTTCACGCCAATACGGTGCGCCAGGTCCAGATAGTCACTGGGAAAGTCGTCTCGGGCGCGGAAATAGCGTGCGTAGCCCAGCAGAAACACCCCGGTCATGGTCAGCGACATGACGATGAAGAACGCGAAGCGCGGCAACTCGAAGGCGTGAATGCCCATGCCGTTCATCACCGGCACGCCTTGCGGGGCGTACCACTGCATCCACTTCTGCGGAAACAGCCCCTGATACGACAGCACATGCATGATGAAGCCGTCGAAAATCAGCAGGGAGAGCGCGCCGGTGGCCCACCACACGGTGGTGTCCGGGGCTTGGGCGGCATGCGACACGTCGTGGTTCTTGAAATAGAACACGAACCACATGGTGTAGCCAATCCCCAGGGTGAAGATGAAAAAGATCACCCAGAATGCCGACAGCACATTGCTGGTGTACCAGGACGGGTCATAAATCGTCTGGGTGAACAGCAGCGGCGCCACACCCAGCACGATGGCCATCGACACGGCGATCTTGGCCACCCCGGTCATCGCCACCGACAGCCGCGCCCAGGCGGGCTGCTGGCGGCGCATGAAAGCGATGATGGCCAGCAGTCCCGAGCCTAGAGACAGATTGACGAAGGCGATGTGAAACGACCAGGTCAGCACATTGAGATACTGGAAAATCCACGCAGGCGCTGGCAGACCAGCCGGGTCCTGCAAGGCGTGCAGCATGGCGGAAACGGAAGCGTTATCCATGATGTCAGTCCTTTGCTTGGGTAGGTTGCTGATCAGCGGCTTGCGCCACCGCGGTGCGCAGCGGCGCCGCAATGGGCGCACGAGCGATCAGACGACCCTCGGCGTCCACCGTGCCGGCATTGACGGCAGCCAGGAAGGTGGCGAGGGCCTTTTGCTCGTCACCGGGCAGATCGATCTTGGGCATGTAAGGCACCGTGCCATGAGCGAGCGGCCCGGCTAGGAAGCCCTGGATCATCGCCACGTCCGTCGTGCCGTGCAGCAGCTTGGGCAACGGGCGCAGCGGACCGTCCTTGTTGATCGAATGGCAGTTGGCGCAGGACATCACCGCCAGCAATCGCCCGGCCTCCATTTGGTTCTGCGGTGTGATCACCCGCAGATCGGCCGGCACGAAGGCTGCCGCCTTGAGCAGACCCTCTTTGGCGATGATGGGCACTTCGTCCTTGATGCCCAGGCCCGGCACGTCGCGCCCGATGGTCTGGTTGGAGTACATATATTGCCCCACCACCCAGGGTTTGCGCAGGGTTTCGCGGGTGCGTTCTTCCGGCCAGATTCCCGCGACCAGCAGGATGACCACCATGGCTGCAGCCAAGGGCACGCGCACCGCTTGCGGCTTGAGATAGATCCAGAGCAGATAGGCGCCAATCAGCAGCGACGTGACCATCAGCGGCACGAAGGTGGTGACGCGGACATCGACATAACCAAACCAATGCGGCATCCGGTCCTTGAGGATGACCAGCGCATTGGGTGGCAGCGTGGCGACGTACCACATGAATGACAGCGCCCCGCCGATCAGACCGGTGAGACCGAGTCTGGCTACGGTCTGCCCCACGTCTCGCCGCAGCGGATCCCCTTTGGGGATGGCGGCGACGATGATGCTACCCACCACTGCGGCCGAGGTGAGCATCAGGAAGCCCCGATCGGCAAGCTGCGCGGCAAAGTTCAAGTTGTAGAACGCATCGAACACCGAGCCGGTGAGATACCAGCGGTCGCTGCCCGGCCACATCATGAACGACAGGATGCCGATGATCAGCACCAGCGTGGCCACAGAACTCACCACGAATGTCCAGGTGATTTTCAGGTGCGTTTTCGGATCGATCTTGCCGATGGTGTAGACCAGCGCGTAAACCCCGATCACCTCCACGGTGAAAAACACCCACTCGGTGGCCCAGGCCCAGACGAAATTGTGGATCAGCGCGGAAATGCCGCGCGGGCTGGCAACCGTGGTGGAATACCAGATGCCAGGACCGGTGACCGAGCCCCAGATGTACGAAAACACCAGCAGAAACATGCCGTACTTCTTGATGTACTGCATGATTTCCGGCTTGTTCTCACGCACCGACCGGCTCTCCAGCAGGGCAAACAACACAGCGGCGCCAACCGAGGTGTTGGACGCCAGCACATGAATCGTGCCGATGATGCCCATCACCCAGGCCGTGCCAATTTGGGGCACGTACCACGTCGGGTAAATGCCAAGCAACTCAGACATACAAACTCCTTCAAGCAATGTGTCGACGGTGGATCACGGTCTTGACGCCGCTGGCCGTCAGGTTTCTATCCGTACATCAGTATTCGCTGATATAGATCAGGGAACAAGATGACAAAACGCCGCTGGGAAAACCCTGAATGCCCGGCCGAAATGACCCCGATTGGCGCCGCCGCTAATCCACACGCGACGGTTCACCACACTGGAGTTCAGGCTTCAGCAACGCACCCTCCTGATGCAGGCAGGGCGAAGCCTAGACGGGTTGCGTGCCGTAGCGGCGGCAGCACAAAACGGGCGCTTGATCTATATCAATTCGGAATTCGGGGTGGGGGGAATTTCAACCGCAACGGATACCCCCAAGGCGCTTTTACCGTATCGATGAACAAACCTGCGGCCCTTTGCCGCACAACTCCGGTTTTTGTGTGAGATCAACAGACAATCTGATACATCTGATTACATTCATATTTACGTGCTGCCTTTTGCATCAACAGAGCCATAGGAGATTGCCATGCTGACTTCCACCCAACAACGCTTCAAGCGCAGCGCAGCCGCGTTCTTTCTCTGTTCCTTACTCGGCTTCGTCGCCCCGATGCAGTCCGCCCGAGCCGAACGCCCCGCCTATGACCTGGGCGAGCCGGTCATCGCGCTGGTTCCCATCATCAAACAGCACGAAAAAGCGCTCAAGCTCGATGCCGCCCAGCAAGAGCAGTTTGCCCAATGGCTCAAGACGGCACCCGCCAAACGCCAGGCCGCTGAAGACAAGCTGGCCAACACCCGCCTGCAACTGCGCGCTGCGCTGTTGGATGGCATGGGCGACACCCCCGAGCGTCAAGCCCTGATCGAAGAGATCGGCAAGCAGGAAGCCGCGCTGGTGGCCATGCGCGCGGGCTGCGTGGACAGGATGCGCACTCTGCTGAACCCCGAGCAGTTCACGGAAGTCGTCGCGTTATACAAGGCCTCGCTGCACAAAACGCACGCGACCCAGTCAGCAGCCCGATAAGTCACGATGCGCTCACTTTTTTAGTGCAGCGCCTTGTAAAGCAGGTGGGCGAGTTCGCGAGAGATGCCGTCCACCGTCATCAGGTCGTCTTCGCTGGCGGCCTCGACGCCGCGAATGCCGCCAAACCGCGCCAGCAGCTTGGCGCGGCGCTTGGGGCCGATGCCGGGAATGTCTTCGAGCCGCGAACCGCCCGTGCGCACCTTGGCGCGCGCCGCTCGCATGCCGGTGATGGCAAAGCGGTGCGCCTCGTCGCGGATTTGCGCCACCAGCATGAGGGCGGCGCTATCGGCCGGTAGCGTCAGCTTGGGGCGGCCGTCGGCAAACACCAGTTCCTCCAGACCGACCTTGCGGCCCTCGCCTTTTTCCACGCCAACGATCACGCTGAGATCCAGACCGAGCTCGGTGAACACCTCGCGCGCCATGGTCACCTGCCCGCGACCGCCATCGACCAGCACCAGATCGGGCAGGCGTGCATCGCTAGGCGTTTCGCCGTCGGCAGCAAACGCCCCCTGGGCCTGCGCCTCGGCAACGCGCTTATAGCGCCGGGTGAGCACCTGGCGCATCGCGGCGTAGTCGTCGCCCGGCGTGATGTCGTTGATGCGAAACCGCCGGTATTGCGACGGCTGCATGGCGTGTTCGGCGTACACCACGCAAGACGCCTGCGTGGCCTCGCCCGCGGTATGGCTGATGTCGAAGCATTCCGCGCGCAAGCCTTCGGCCTGTTCGGCGCCCAGGCCAAGCGCCTGCGCCAAGGCAAAGGTGCGCTCGCGCTGCGAGCCTTCTTCCGCGAGCAAGCGTGTCAGCGCGATCTGCGCGCCTTTTTGTGCCATTTCCAGCCAGTCGCGCCGCTGACCGCGCGGCTGCGTGACCTGCTGCATGCGATGCCCAGCGTGTTCGCCCAGGGCATCGAGCAATTCCGGCTCGACGGGCAAGTCGCACACCAGAACCGGCGGCGGCGCCATCTGCAGGTAATGCTGCGCGACAAAAGCCTGCAGCACCCGCTGCGCGGCCTGGCCGGGAGCGCCCTGTTCGGGGGCGACGCCATCCGCCAGGTCGTCGCCCAACTCCAACGCCGCCTGAACTTGGCTGGGAAAGTAGGCCCGGTCGCCCAGATGCCGACCGCCGCGCACCATGGCGAGGTTGACGCAGGCCCGACCTCCCTTGAGCGCCACGGCCAGGATGTCCACGTCTTCGGCGCTGCCCACTTCCATGCTTTGCTGCTGCAGTACGCCTGAGAGCGCGGCGATCTGGTCGCGCAGCACAGCGGCCTCCTCGAAACGCAGCGCGTCGGAGAGCGACTGCATCTGCAACTGCAGATCGCCCATCACCACCCCGTGATCGCCACGCAAAAAGCGCACTGCATGCTGCACGTCGCGCGCATAGTCCGCCGCGCTGATCTTGCCCACGCAGGGCGCCGTGCAGCGGTGAATCTGGTGCAGCAGGCAGGGCCGACTGCGGTTGGAAAACACCGTGTCCTCGCAAGTGCGCAACTGAAACACCTTTTGCAGCACCGCGATGCTTTCCTTCACCGACCAGGCGTTTGGATAGGGGCCGAAATACTGCTGCTTGCGGTCGGTCGCACCGCGGTAATACGCCACGCGCGGGTATTCGTGCGCCGTGGTGATCTGCAAATACGGGTAAGACTTGTCGTCGCGGAACAGAATGTTGTAGCGCGGATGCTGCGTCTTGATCAGGTTGTTTTCGAGCAGCAGCGCCTCGGCCTCGGTGCGGGTGACCGTGGTGTCGAGCCGATGAATGCGCGACACCATCAGCCCGATGCGCGTGCCGCCATGATCTTTCTGGAAGTAGCTCGACACGCGCTTGCGCAGATCGCGCGCCTTGCCCACGTAGAGCAGACTGCCATCGGCCGCGAAGTAGCGATAAACGCCGGGCAGATGCGGCAACGCCGCGACCTGCGCCAGCAGCGCCGCGCTGTGCTCCGGTTGTGAAGGATCGGATGCCATGAGTCTCAGTTCACAAGGTGCAAGGCCTGCTCGAACACCGCGCGAAACATCGAGGCGGTCAAGCGGCCGGTGTTCTGGTTGTAGCGGCTGCAGTGGTAGCTGTCGATCAGCATATAGTCGCCCAAGCGATGCTCTGCGGCATGGGCGAAGCGGGCCGAGGAGGCTTTCTGCCCCAGCGCCATGAGCACCGCGTCGTGCGCTACCTTGCCCAGAGCGACGATCACCCGCAGATTCGTCATGGCCGTGATCTCTGCGGCGATGAATCGATTGCAGGTGCGAATCTCCGCGGGCAAGGGCTTGTTTTCAGGCGGCAGACATTTCACCGCGTTGCTGATGCGGCAGCCGTGCAGTTGCAGGCCATCGTCGGCCCGCAGCGTCGAGGGGTGATCGCCGATCCGCACGGGTACGGGCCGCGAAGCCAGACCCAGTTCGGTGAGCGTGCCGAACAGCAGCGGCCCGGCGCCATCTCCCGTGAACGGGCGCCCCGAGGCATTGGCCCCCTTCAGGCCTGGCGCCAGGCCCGCGATGAGCAGCGGCGCATCCAGCGGCCCCAAAGGCGGCACCGGCAGACAGGCAAAATCGGGATGATCTTGTTTGACTTGGTGTAAAAAGGCCGCTAGTCGTGGGCACAGACGACAATGCGGATCATAAAAAAGTGAGCTCGAAAGCGGTGCGTCGTCACCTTGCATATTCATGAAAGTCCAACATCGGTGGGATTTGTTTTGCCATGTCGTCGATAACCTCGGCGATATCGGCGTGACTTGGCGACTTGCTCGGCAACTCGCCGCGGAGCACCAGCAACAGGTGCGATTATTCCTGGACGACTTCAAGGCGTTCGCCCATATTGCGCCGCAGGTTCAGCTCCGTGCTGCGGAGCAGAACCTGGCCGGGGTGCAGATTGTGCCTTGGGCCCGGCAGGCCCAGGCCACGCCGGGCGATGTGGTCGTCGAAATGTTCGGCTGTCACCTGAGCGACGCCTTCATTGCGCAGATCGGCAAGGCCTCGCCCCAGCCCGTCTGGCTGAACCTCGAACACCTCAGCGCAGAAAAGTGGGTCGACCTGCATCACCTCAAGCCTTCGCCGCAAAGCGGTGGGCTGATGAAGTATTTCTACTACCCCGGCTTCACCGACAAATCCGGCGGTCTGCTGCGCGAATCCAACCTGATCTCGCAGCGCGACAACTGGCAGATGCAGCCCTCGGCCAAACGCATCGCCCTGCGCGCCCTCGGCCTGCCGCCCCCGCCCGACCATGCGCTTACCGTGCTGCTGTTCAGCTATGCCCGTCAGCGGCTCGATGGCTGGCTGCACACCATGGCCGCTTCCGAGCGTCCGGTGGCACTCTGGGTCTGCCCCGGCCCGGTGATGACGGCCATCAACACCTGGCTGGACATGACGCTGCAAACCGGCCAGATCACCTCGCGCGGCAGCCTGAGCATCTACGCCCTGCCGTACATCCCGCAGCAACGCTTCGACGAACTGCTCTGGGCGGCCGACGTCTGCATCGTGCGGGGAGAAGATTCCTTCGTCCGCGCGCAATGGGCAGCCAAGCCCTTCGTCTGGCACATCTACCCACAGGAAGACAGCGCCCACGACCGCAAGCTGGATGCCTTCCTCGATCTCTACCTCAATGAAGCCGACAGCGAACTGCGCGACACCGTGGTGCATTTCTGGACCGCCTGGAACCGGGGCCTCGACCTGGCGCCCGCCTGGCTGGAGTTTGTGAGCAGCCTGCCCGCCTTGCAGCGCCATGCGCTCAAGTGGTCTCGCAGCCTGCAAACCCAAGCTGATCTGGCCAGTCAACTGGTCGATGAAGTGCAGCAACTCGCCAGCAATCGGCCCTCCCTTGCACCCGCCCGGTAGAATGAGCGTTTATTTGAAACCCCACAGACTGTTCAATGAAGATCGCACAAGAAATCCGCGCCGGTAATGTCATCATGGTTGGCGACAACCCGATGGTGGTGCAAAAGACCGAATACAGCCGCGGTGGCCGCAATGCCGCCACGGTCAAAATGAAACTGAAGAACCTGCTCACCAGCGGCGGCACCGAAGTGGTTTACAAGGCCGACGACAAGATCGACTCGGTCACGCTGGAGCGCAAAGAGTGCACTTACTCTTACTTCGCCGACCCGATGTACGTCTTCATGGACGCCGACTACAACCAATACGAAGTCGAAAAAGACAATATGGGCGACAGCCTGAACTACCTCGAAGACGGCATGTCCGTCGAAGTGGTGTTCTACGACGGCAAGGCCATCTCCGTCGAAATGCCCACGACCGTGGTGCGCGAAATCATCTATACCGAACCCGCCATCAAGGGCGACACTTCCGGCAAGGTGCTCAAGCCCGCCAAACTCGCCACCGGCTATGAAGTGCCCGTCCCCATTTTTGTCGCCACCGGCGACAAGATCGAGATCGACACCCGCACCGGCGAATATCGCAGCCGCGTCTGACGCCAGATCGAGCCGGTCAGCTCACATTGACAAAGCCGCCCGAGGGCGGCTTTGTTGTTTCAATTCAGCCCTTCTTAGGAAGAGAACCGCTGACACCAGCCGTTCGGAAAGATGGTTCCCGCAACCAGTCGGCAAGACCCGCTGGCCGTAGCCGATGAGCCCGGAATGAAGTAGGCGCAGTTGCTGCACTGCTGGCCGCTGTGCGGCATGTCCTGATAGTGCACGGCTGCCTTGCTCAGCATGCCGTCGTCGGCCTGTGCCGGCACGATGGCCGCAGCGCCGACCACCGCGAGCAGCAGGCCGCCGCGGCGCAACAGACTGCGCCGCTGGGGGTTGGTCAGGGGAAATGACGATTTCGGGTTATGCATGAGTGATCTCCTTTGACACGATACTGAAGCGGAGGCCCGCGAGCCTGCGCAAAACCAGATGCCAATGCGCCTTATTGGTGGACGACGTGAGGCTCCATCGGCGCCAGAATCGCCAACAACTGGTTCTGCAGCCCCAGGGGCACGTGATTGCTGTCCATGGACTTCTGCAGATCTTCGACCAGGGCATTGAAATCGGCCGTGCTCAGATTCATGCCTTTGTGCGCCTGCCGCATATTCAGCCCGGTGTACTTGCACGGGCCGCCGGTGCCTTCGCACACCTGATTGACCAGTTCCATCTGCAGATGCGGAATATTGGTCTTGGCGAAGAAATGGTTGATGCGATTGTCGGCGGCAACGTTGACGATCATGTCGTGCACGACCTTGGTGATGGCCGGTTTGCCGCCGAGCTGTTCATATAGCGTCTGACCCGAGGTCATCTGAGCATGCGCCAGCGCCGGAAATGCCAGCGCGCAGGTCAGGGCGACGCCGCCGAGATGGCGCGCCAGCGGGAGGGATTGCAGTTTCATGGATGTTTCTCCTGAAAGGGTTAGAAATCAGAACGTGCCGTTGAGCGAGAGGTAGAAGCCTTTGTTGCTGGCCTGGAACGGCAAGGGGCCGAGATCGGCATAAGCGGCGGTCAACGACAGGCTCTTGTTCGGGAAGTAGGCGATGAACACGTCTTTCATCGTGCCGGGCGAACCGATGGCCGTGGCGCTGGAATTGATCGGGTACTTCATGTTGTCGGGTTGCTGTCGGAACTCGCCACCCACGGCCACATCCGGGCGCAAGAACACCGCCGCCGAGCCCTCGAGTTCGGCGTGGTAGCTGTCGTTGCTCTTGGTTCCCAGCGCCCCGGCGATGCCGTTGTTGGCATTGGTGCCGAAGCCCAGCAGACCCATGGCGTTGGCCTTGGTGCCGCGCAAGGTCAGGTTGACCAGCGTGACGCGATGGAACAGGCCGTTGAGGAATACCTTGGTCGCGGCGACGTAGAAATCGGTACCCGAATCGCTGGCGGCGCCAAAGAATTTCGGAATGCCGATCGGGCCCAGCCCAGAGAAGTTGCTGTTGAAATCGTTGTTTTTCTTGTATTTGATGCCCACGGACACCTGCGGATAGGGCGTATAGAGCACATCGCCAAACAGCCGGGCCTTCAGCCCCAGCACGTCCATGCTGATGGTCTGGTTGCCCAGATTGATGCTTGGCGCTACGCCGCCGCTGTTGATCAAGCCCAACCCACCGGGCTGATTGCCCAGCACACCCAGACTGGACAAGCTGCCCAGATTGACGTTGAGATTCTCGTGGGCCACCGAGATCTCGAAGCGGTTGTGAATGCCCACAGCCGCGCCCAGAGTGGTCAGCCCATAGTTCGGCACGGTGACGTAAGTGCCGGTGACCGAGCCGCCGACCTCGTCGCCTGTGTCATACCCGGCAATTACCGCCCAGGGGGTGATACCGCCCCCCGTGGAGCCGCCCACCTCGGTGACCCCGCTGGTCGCCAGCAGCCGACTGCCCTGCGCATGTGCTGCGCTCATTCCCCAGACCCCCAGCCCTGCCACGGCTGTGGCCGCGAGGGTTCTCTTCCAACGATGTGTACTCATGGTCTCGCTCCTTATGGTCAGATGTTCCATCCCACGCGCGTGAAATGACCGCAGCCTCAAGCCGACCCCAGCCGGTTTTCGTCTCCGATATGAGCGATACGCCGCGACGAAGGCGGCGGATTCAGAAAAATCGAATAAAACACCAAGAGATATGTAACTATTTGCGTCTAACTCGCGCTGCACGACTTTTGGAGTGCGTTTAGCATCCGGCCATGAACACTTCGCCCATCCCACCCGAATCCGATCTGTTGCATTGGGAAGACTTTCCCGCAGGGGCCATGCGCGACTGCGGCAGCACCCTGGTCAGCCGAGAAGCCGTGCTCGACTTCGCCCGCCAGTTCGACCCGCAACCTTTCCACGTCGACGATGAAGCGGCCAAAAACTCCCTTTTCGGCGGGCTCGCTGCCAGCGGCTGGCATACCTGCAGCATGGCGATGCGGCTGATGTGCGACGCCTACCTGCTGCGTTCGACCAGCCTGGGCTCGCCCGGCATCGACGAATTGCGCTGGTTGAAGCCCGTCCACCCGGGCGATCGGCTGCGCCTTCGCATGACGGTGCTGGCCGCGCGCCCCATGCGCAGCAAGCCCGACGTCGGGCTGGTGCAGTCGCAGTGGGAGCTTTTCAATCAACACGATGACTGCGTGCTGAGCATGAAGGGCTGGGGCATGTTCAAACGGCGCGCACCAGGCGCCGAGGGCCCAGAGGCTGGCGCGCAACCCTGATCGTCAGGCGAGCGCGCTGGAGTAGGCCGCAGCGTCGCCGCGCTGTGTGGCAGCCAGATGGCCGGAAAATTGCTTGCTGATCCGGCCCCGGCAAGTTGCTGACATACGAGCGACCTACCATTCGAGCCGCGCTTGGCGCACACGGTTTCAATGATGTGTGTCAATTTTTCGTGGCTAGGAGGGTTTGTCAGCCCTATGTCGGCCGCGCTTCTCCCTACACTGAATCTGGATTTTTCTCATGGCCACTTCGACACCGACAGAACACAATATGGGCGCTACTCCCTCTTTCGACATGGTGTTGTTCGGTGGCACTGGCGATCTGGCCATGCGCAAGCTGCTGCCCGCGCTGTATCAGGCGCACCAATCCGGCACCTTGCATCCGGCCGGGCGCATCGTCGCCCTCGGCCGGGGCGCGCTGACGCTGGATGACTATCTGGCGCAGGTGCGCACCCAATCGGGCCCGCACCTCAAGGCGGATTTCAGCTCCCCGGTCTGGACGGCCTTCGCCGCCCGCGTCACCTACCTCAAGCTCGACGCCGCTCACCCGGCCGATTTCGACGCCCTGGCCGAACTGCTGGGCAGAGGCGGCGAACGGGTCACGGTCTGCTACCTCGCCACCGCGCCGTCCCTGTTTGCCGGCATCTGCGCGCAACTCGCCCGCGTCGGGCTCAATCATCCCGACGTGCGCGTGGTGCTGGAGAAACCCCTGGGCCACGATCTGGACTCTTCCGACGCCATCAACGCGGCGGTAGCTCAGTCTTTTGCCGAGAGCCAGCTCTACCGCATCGACCACTATCTGGGCAAGGAGTCGGTGCAAAACCTCATGGCCATGCGCTTTGGCAACGTGCTGTTCGAGCCGCTGTGGCGCCGCGAGTGGGTGGACAACGTGCAGATCACCATCGCCGAAGACCTGGGGGTGGAGGGGCGCGGCGAGTTTTACGACAAAACCGGCGCGCTGCGCGACATGGTGCAGAACCACTTGCTGCAACTGCTGTGCATGGTGGCCATGGAGCCGCCGGCCAGTTTGCAGGCCGATGCCATTCGCGACGAGAAGCTCAAGGTGCTGCAGGCGCTCAAGCCCTTCACCGAATCCGACGTGGCCACCCGGACGGTACGCGGACAATACCGCGCCGGCGCCATCGACGGCAAACCCGTGGCGGGCTATCTGCAAGAGCCCGACATCGATCCGGCCAGCCGCACCGAAACCTTCGTGGCGATCAAGGCCGAGGTCGTCAACTGGCGCTGGGCCGGGGTGCCCTTCTTTTTGCGCACCGGCAAGCGGCTGCAGGAACGGTTGGCGGAAATTGTCATCAACTTCCGGGCGGTGCCGCTGTCGCTGTTTGGCGGCCCGGTCGGGCTGCAGGGGGCCAATCGCCTAGTCATCCGGCTGCAGCCCGATGAGAGCATCAGCCTGCATTTTCTCGCCAAGGAACCCGGCGACGGCATGCGGCTGCACCCCACCCAGCTCGATCTGGACTTCGAGTCCACCGCGCAAAAACGCCGCGCCGATGCCTATGAGCGGCTGCTGCTCGACGTGATCCGCGGCCAGCTGGGGCTGTTCATGCGCCGCGACGAACTCACCGCCGCCTGGCGCTGGGTGGAGCCCATTCTGGACTGCTGGGAGCGTAATGGCGAGGCGCCCAAGACCTACACCGCAGGCACCTGGGGGCCGGCCGCCTCCAGCGCCCTGCTCTCGCGCGATGGCGCTTCATGGCATGAGGAACTGTGAGTGATGCTGCACCTCTGCACCACCCCGCAGGAGCAAATCGACCGATTGGTGCGCACCCTGGCCGACGCGCTGGCGCAGGACATCGCCCAGCAAGGACGGGCCGTGCTGGCGGTCTCCGGCGGGCGCTCGCCCATTGCCTTGTTTCAGGCGCTGGCGCGGGCGCCGATCGACTGGCCGCGCGTCACCCTCACTCTGGTCGATGAGCGGCTGGTGCCGCCCGACCACGCCGACAGCAACGCCGCCCTGGTGCGCGCCCATTTGCTGACGGGCGCCGCCGCGCAGGCCCAGTTCCTGCCCCTGGTCGATGATGCGTCCGATCTGGCCGGATGCGTGGACCGTGCCAACGCGCAATTCCGCGCTCTCGCGCAACCCCTCACCGCTGCGCTGCTGGGCATGGGCGATGACGGCCATACCGCCTCGCTGTTTCCCGGCGCTGCCGAACTGCCCCTCGGGCTTAGCCCAGACTATGCCCTGCCCTACTTGGCCGTGACGCCGCCGCACGCCGCGCACACGCGCATCAGCCTGAGCCTGGCCGCGCTGCTCGGCGCGGGTCGGCTATTGCTGTCGATTTCGGGCGAGACCAAACGCGCCGTCTATGCACGCGCCAGCGAACCGCCGCCCACTCCGCATCTGCCCATTGGCTACCTCATCCAGCAGTCCAAAACACCGTTCGACGCCTATTGGTTTGCCTGATGGGCGCCCTGATTCCGTCTGCCTTGATTCTGTCCCCCTGACTCATGACGCCCACCCCCCGTTTTCCCCGCTCCAGCGGCGTGCTGCTGCACCTCACCAGTCTGCCCAGCCCGCACGGCAGCGGCGATCTCGGGCCCGCGGCCTACCACTTCATCGACTGGCTGCATGCCGCCGGACAATCGGTCTGGCAATTCCTGCCGCTGGGCGGCATCGGCCTGGGCGGCTCGCCCTATATGAGCAGTTCGGCCTTCGCCGGCAATGTGCTGCTGATCGACCTCACCGAGCTGCACCGGCGCGGCTGGCTGGAAGCCGACGATCTCGTCGCGCAAGAGGGACTGTCGGACGAGCGCGTGCAGTTCGACCGCGTCATCCCGTATCGCATGGAACGTCTGCGCCGGGCCGCAGCGCGGTTCGAGACGACCGCCACGCCGCAGGAGCGCGCCGACCTGGCCGCCTTCCAAACCAAGCACGCCGTCTGGCTCAACGACTACGCGTTGTTCATGGCGCTGTCCGAGCACTACGGCGAGCGCTTGTGGAACACCTGGGACGCCGCGCTGGCGCAACGTCAGCCCGAAGCGCTGCAGCAAGCACGGGCGCGGCACGCCGAGCGCGTCGCCTTCTGGACCTTCGCCCAATGGTGCTTTTTCCGCCAATGGGCCGCGCTGCGCGCCTACGCCCACGACAAAGGCGTGCGGCTGATGGGCGACATGCCGATTTTCATTTCGCTCAACAGCGCCGATGTATGGGCCCGGCCCGACCTGTTCCAGCTCGACGCCAGCGGCAACCCCACCGTTGTGGCCGGGGTGCCGCCCGACTATTTTTCCGCCACCGGCCAGCGCTGGGGCAACCCGCATTACCGCTGGGCGGCGCACGAGGCCGAAGGGTTTGCCTGGTGGATCGCGCGGCTGCGCGCCACCTTCGAGCTGGTGGACTGGGTGCGCGTCGATCATTTCCGCGGTTTCGAGAGCTGCTGGGAAATCCCCGCCGACGAGCCCACGGCCATCGGCGGCCGCTGGGTGCAGACGCCGGGCGTGGCGCTGTTCGAGGCGGTGTCCAAAGCGCTCGGGCCCCTGCCCATCATTGCCGAAGATCTGGGCGTCATCACCCCCGAAGTCACCGCCCTGCGCCAGCGCTTCGGCTTTCCCGGCATGCGCATCCTGCACTTCGCCTGGGGGCAGAACGATGGCGGCGACAACGCCTACCTGCCGCACAACTACACCCACGACACCGTGGTCTATCCCGGCACCCACGACAACGACACCTCGCAGGGCTGGTGGGCGACTGCGCCTGAAGCGGTGCGCCACCATCTGCGCGAATACCTCGCCTGCGACGGCGGCGACATCGCCTGGACGCTGATCCGCGCCGCCAGCGCCAGCGTGGCCGACATCGCCCTGTTCGCCTTGCAGGACGTGCTGCGTCTGGATGGCACGCAGCGCATGAACACACCGGGCACGGCGCAAGGCAACTGGACCTGGCGCTTCACCTGGGATCAGGTACAACCGGGGCATGCAGCTGGCCTGCTGCGTTTCGGCCAGCTCTACAACCGTCTCCCCGCCTGAACTGGAACCTCGCCATGCTGACCGAACACGACATCGCCGACCTCGCCGCAGGCCACCACGCCGACCCTTTTGGCGTGCTCGGCATGCATTTGCGCGGCGCCACGCTGTGGGTGAATGCCGTACTGCCCGGCGCGCTGGGCGTGGAGGTGATCGAGCGCACCAGCGGCGAATCGGTCGCCGCGCTGGAGCGGCAGCACGAGACCGCGGTATTCAGCGCCCGCATGGGCCACCGCCGCAAGCCCTTCGACTATGTGCTGCGGGTGACCTGGCCGCCCTTGCAGCCGGGCGATCCGAACTGGGTGACCGACCTCGAAGACCCCTACCGCTTTCCGCAAGTGCTGGGCGAGACCGACGCCTGGCTGCTGGCCGAAGGCACCCATCTGCGTCCCTACGAATGTCTGGGCGCGCATCCGGGCGAGATGCTCGGCGTGGCTGGCACACGCTTTGCGGTGTGGGCGCCCAACGCGCGGCGCGTTTCGGTGATCGGCGATTTCAACGGCTGGGACGGCCGCCGCCACCCCATGCGGCTGCGGCGCGAATGCGGCGTGTGGGAAATCTTCCTCCCCGGCGTGAGCCAGGGCGCGCTTTACAAATTCGAGATCCTCACCCAGCACGGCGAACTGCTGCAAAAGGCCGATCCGATGGCCTTCCGCGCCGAACTGCGACCCAACACCGCCAGCATCGTGCAGGGCCTGCCGCCCCTGCACCCCATCCGCCCCGGCATGGCGCAGGCCAATGGCTTCGAGGCACCCATCAGCATTTACGAGGTGCATCTGGGCTCGTGGCGCAAGGTGGAGGGCTGGCGCTGGCTGAGCTACCGCGAACTGGCCGAAACCCTGGTGCCCTATGCCCGCGACCTGGGCTTCACCCATCTGGAGCTGCTGCCGGTCAGCGAACATCCCTTCGACGGCTCCTGGGGCTATCAGCCCATCAGCCTGTATGCGCCCACCGCGCGCTTCGGCACGCCCGAAGACTTTCAGTTTTTGGTCGATGCCGCGCACGAAGCCGGACTGGGCGTGATTCTCGACTGGGTGCCGGCACACTTTCCATCCGACCCGCATGGCCTGGCCAACTTCGACGGCACACATCTGTACGAATACGCCGACCCGAAAGAGGGCTTCCACCACGACTGGAACACCCTGATCTACAACTTCGGCCGCACCGAAGTACGCAACTATCTGGTGGCCAACGCCCTGTACTGGCTGGAGCGCTTCAACATCGACGGCCTGCGCGTGGACGCCGTAGCCTCCATGCTCTACCGCGACTACAGCCGCCCGGCCGGTCAGTGGGTGCCCAACAAGTTCGGCGGACGTGAGAACCTCGAAGCCATCGACTTTCTGCGCCGCATGAACCACACCGTCGGCGTGCAGCGGCCGGGCGCCATAACCCTCGCGGAAGAGTCCACCGCCTTTCCCGGCGTCAGCCGCCCGCCGAGCGACGACCTGCAAAGCGGCGGCCTGGGCTTTCACTACAAGTGGAATATGGGCTGGATGCACGACAGCCTGAGCTACATCCGCCGAGACCCGGTGCACCGCAAGTACCACCACAACGAGCTGACCTTCAGCATGATGTACGCCTATGACGAGAACTTCGTGCTGCCGCTCTCGCACGACGAAGTGGTGCATGGCAAAGGCTCGCTGCTCGCCAAGATGCCCGGCGACCGCTGGCAACAGTTCGCCAACCTGCGCGCCTATCTCGGCTATATGTTCAGTCATCCTGGCAAGAAGCTGCTGTTCATGGGCGACGAATTCGCGCAGGCTTCGGAATGGCAGTCCGACTACAGCCTCGACTGGGACGCGCTGCTGCACGCGCCCAACCAGGGCGTGCAACGTCTGGTGCGCGACCTCAACCTCACCTACCGCGCCCACCCGGCGCTGCATCAGCTCGACCATCACCCGGGCGGCTTCGCCTGGATCACCTATGACGACGCTTCGCAATCGGTGCTGGCCTACGAGCGCGGTGCCAGCGAGGGCAGCCGCTTCGTCGTGCTGTGCAACTTCACCCCCACCCCGCGTCACGACTACCGCATCGGCGTGCCGCAAGGCGGGCGCTGGGAGGCGCTGATCAATACCGACGATGCCGTGTACGACGGCTCCGGCCTGTCGCTGGCCCTGCGCGAAGCCGAGGCCCAGCCCTCGCATGGCCGCCCGTTCTCGCTGCAACTCACCCTGCCGCCGCTGGCTTGCGTCATTCTGCGGCCCGCCGCCTGATGCCATGAGCGCGCAACGCCGCCGGGCAAAACACCCCGTCAAATCGCCCCCCCTCGGGCTGCAAGCCGCACGGGTTGCGACCCTGGGCGCGCAACTGCAGTCCGACGGCGTGCACTTCGCCTTGGCGGCACCGCATGCGCAGGCGGTGGAGCTGTGCCTGTTCGCCCCGGACGGGCAGACCGAAGTCGCCCGCCTGCCCATGCCCACGTTGCATGATGGCATCTGGCAAGGCGTACTGGCCGCAGAATCCGGCGGCGTCGAAGGGCTGATCTACGGCTGGCGGGTGCACGGCCCCTGGTCGCCCAAAGAAGGCCACCGCTTCAACCCAGCCAAGCTGCTGCTCGACCCTTGCGCCCGCGAAGTCGTCGGCCGCTACGACGGCAGCGACGTGCACCTCGGCCACGATCCGGCCCACCCCGACCGTCCCGACCCGCGCGACAACGCCGCCACCGCACTCAAGGCCCGCGTGGTCGCCGACTTGCCCCCTTTGGCCCAGCCCCGCCCCGTCATCGACCCGGCGCAGCGGGTGATTTACGAATTGCACGTCAAGGGTTTCACCGCGCAGCACCCCGACGTGCCCCCCGCCCTGCGCGGCAGCTACGCCGGGCTGGCGCATCCGGCCAGCCTCGCCTACCTCAAGGCACTGGGCGTCACCACGGTCAGCCTGCTGCCCATCGCCTTTCGCGCCGACGAAGCCCGGCTGCTGCAGATGGGCCTGAGCAATTACTGGGGCTACACCCCCATTGCCTGGGCCGCGCCCGAAACCCGGCTGTGGAGCGGCGCCGAGGGCAGCACGCCGCGCAGCGAATTCCGCGCCCTGGTCGAAGCCCTGCACGCCGCCGGGCTGGAGGTGATTCTCGACGTGGTCTACAACCACACCGCCGAGCTCGACCCGCACAGCGGCCCCACCCTGTCGATGCGCAGCATCGACAACGCGCTCTACTACCACCGCAACCCGCAAGAGCCCGAGCGCACGCTCGACTGGACGGGCTGCGGCAACAGTGTCAACCTCAACGAGCCTCTGGTGCTGCGCGTGGCCCTGGACAGCCTGCGCCGCTGGGTGAGCGAGTTTGGCGTGGACGGCTTTCGCTTCGATCTGGCCAGCACCCTGGCGCGCGGCACGGCGCGGGTGCAATACGACTTCCAGCCCGACGGCGCTTTTCTCAGCGCGGTGGCGCAAGACCCGCTGCTGTGCAACTGCCTGCTCGTCGCCGAGCCCTGGGATCTGGGGCTGGGTGGTTACCGCCTGGGCGGCTTTCCGCCCGGCTGGCTGGAGTGGAACGACCGCTTCCGCGACACCCAGCGCGGCTTCTGGCTGCAGCATCAAAACGCGCCGGGCGAGTTCGCCACCCGGCTGGCGGGGTCGAGCGATGTGTTCAACCCCGCACTGCGCGGGGCGCACAGCAGCGTGAACTTCATCACCGCGCACGACGGCTTCACCCTGCGCGATCTGGTCAGCTACGCCCACCGCCACAACCAGGCCAACGGCGAAGACAACCGCGACGGCCACGGCCACAACCTCAGCATCAACAACGGCGTCGAAGGGCCCACGCAATCGGCCGACATCCTCGCCGCCCGCGCCCGGCAAAGCCGCGCCCTGCTGGCGGTGCTGCTGCTCGCACTCGGTACGCCCATGCTGCTGGCGGGCGACGAACTCGGCCACACCCAGCGCGGCAACAACAACGCTTACTGCCAGGACAATCCGATCTCCTGGATCGACTGGGCGCAGGCCGATGCGTCTCTGCTCGACTTCGTGCGCGGCGCGCTGGCCTTGCGGCGCAGCCTCCCGCTGCTGCAAAACCACGCCTGGTGGGCCCCGGTGGCCACCGCATCCCAGCCCGGCGCGGTGTGGTACCGGGCCGACGGCCACCCGATGGAACAGGCCGACTGGACGCTCGACGACCACGGCGCGCTCATGGTGCTGTTGTGTGCTGCAAAGACACCTTTGCAGGGCGTGGCCCCGCAGCAGGTTCTGATTCTGATCAATGCCGAGGGACAAGAAGCCGCTTTCACCCTCAGGCCGGGGGCGTGGCTGCTTAGACTGTCCACAGACAATGGTTTTGTCGCTTTGCCCGGCGACAATGAGGCTCAGGACAAAGCCCAGCGGCTGCAATCTCAGCAAACGCTGCCGCCCACCAGCCTGTGGATCGCCACGCTGGAGGGCGCCGCGCCGCACACCCCAGGAGACCTTTGAGCATGAAACTCGTCACCCGCCCTGCCACGCCCTTCGAAGGCCAGCGCCCCGGCACGTCAGGGCTGCGCAAAAAAGTCAGCGTGTTCCAGCAACCCGGCTATCTCGAAAACTTTGTGCAGGCCTTGTTCAACGTGCTGGGGGACGCCAGCGGCAAGACCCTGGTCGTGGGCGGCGACGGGCGCTACTACAACCGCATCGCCATCCAGACCATCCTGCGCATGGCGGCGGCGCAGGGCTACGCGCGGGTGCTGGTGGGGCAAGGAGGATTGCTGTCCACCCCGGCGATGAGCGCGGTCATTCGCCGCCGGGCGGCCAGCGGCGGCATCGTGCTGTCGGCCAGCCACAACCCCGGCGGGCCGCAAGGCGACTTCGGCATCAAATACAACATCGCCAACGGCGGCCCCGCGCCCGAGTCGGTCACAGAAGCCATCTACCTGCGTTCGCGCGAGGTGTATGAAATCCGCACGGTGGACAGCCCCGACCTGCCGCTGGACGCTCTCGGCACCCACACCCTGCTGGGCACGCAAATCGAGATCATCGACCCGGTGGCCGACTATTGCGCGGTGCAGCGCGAGCTGTTCGATTTCGACGCCATTCGCGCCCTGTTCGCCCGCGGCTTCCGCCTGCGGCTGGACACCATGTGGGCGGTGGGCGGTCCCTATGCCAAAGCCCTGCTCGAAGGCGAGCTCGGCGCACCCAAGGGCACCGTGGTCAACGCCGAACCGCGCGAAGACTTCGGCGATCTGCACCCCGACCCCAACCCGGTCAACGCCACCGACCTGATCAATCACATGGCCGCGGCCGACGCCCCCGATATGGGCGCCGCCACCGACGGCGACGCCGACCGCAACATGATCGTCGGCCGCAACTTCGTGGTCTCTCCGTCCGACAGCCTCGCCGTGCTGGCGGCGCACGCCAAGCGCATTCCGGGCTATGCCAGCGGGCTGGCCGGTGTGGCGCGCTCCATGCCCACCTCGACCGCGGTCGATCGCGTCGCCGCAGCCCTGGGCATCGCCTGCTACGAGACCCCCACCGGCTGGAAGTTTTTCGGCAACCTGCTCGATGCCGGCAAAGTCACCCTCTGCGGGGAAGAGAGCTATGGCACCGGCTCGAATCACATCCGCGAAAAGGACGGCCTGTGGGCCGTGCTGTTCTGGCTCAATCTCGTCGCGGTTACCGGCAAGTCGGTGGAACAACTGGTGCGCGAACTATGGGCCGAGCATGGCCGCTGCGTGTATTCGCGCCACGATTACGAAGGCATCCCCACCGAACAGGCCGACGCGCTGATGCGCGACTTGCGCGCCGCCCTGCCCGGCCTTCCTGGCCAGGTTCTCGCGGGCGAGCCCGTGGCCCTGGCCGACGACTTCGCCTACACCGACCCCACCGACGGCAGCGTCAGCAGCAAACAAGGCGTGCGCATCATTCTGCAAAGCGGCTCGCGCGTGGTGTTCCGCCTCTCGGGCACGGGCACCGAAGGCGCCACGTTGCGCATCTACCTCGAGCACCACGAGCCCGACCCCGCGCGCCACGACCTGCACGCGCAACAGGCGCTCGCCCCGCTCATCGCCCTGGCCGAGCAGGTGGCCCGGGTGCGCCACTGGACGGGCATGGACACCCCCAGCGTGATGACCTGACAGTCAGTTTGCCTTCGAGCTTCACCCCTAAAACACACAGGAGACCAGCCATGAATCAGAACAGCCCCTTGAGCCCGATGAACATGCAAGATCGCCAGATGCAGCCGCACATGCTGGTGCGCCGCTCCATCGCCCTGGTGCTGGCCGGCGGGCGCGGCTCGCGGCTCAAGCAACTCACCGACAAGCGCGCCAAGCCCGCGGTGTATTTCGGCGGCAAGTTCCGCATCATCGACTTCGCGCTGTCCAACTGCGTCAATTCGGGCATCCGCCGCATCGGCGTGATCACCCAATACAAATCGCACTCGCTGCTGCGCCACCTGCAGCGCGGCTGGAGCTTTTTGCGCGCCGAACTCAACGAAATGGTCGATCTGCTCCCCGCGCAGCAACGGGTGGACGAAGAACACTGGTACCGCGGCACGGGAGATGCGGTCTATCAGAACATCGACATCATCCAGTCGAGCAAGCCCGAATATGTGGTGATTCTGGCCGGCGATCATGTTTACAAGATGGACTACTCCATCATGCTGCAAGACCACGCCACCAGCGGCGCGCAGGTCACCGTGGGCTGCATCGAAGTGCCGCGCAGCGAGGCCAGCGCCTTCGGCGTCATGTCCATCGACGCAAGCCGCAAGATCGTCGAGTTCATCGAAAAACCCGCGGATCCCCCCGCCATGCCCGGCAACGAACAGATGTCGCTGGCCAGCATGGGCATCTACATCTTCAACGCCAGCGCGCTCTACCGCATGCTGGACGAAGACATGGCCGACCCCGCCTCCTCGCACGACTTCGGCAAAGACATCATCCCCAAAGCGGTGCGCGCAGGCCTGGCGCACGCGCATCCCTTTTCCATGTCGTGCGTGCAGGGCGGGCAGCAAAGCCAGCCCTACTGGCGCGACGTCGGCACGCTCGACGCCTTCTGGGCCGCCAACCTCGATCTGGCCTCGGTCACCCCCGAGCTCAACCTCTACGACACCGAATGGCCGATCTGGACCAGCCAGCGCCAGCTTCCTCCGGCCAAGTTCGTGCAAGACCACAACGGCAGCCACGGCAAGACCATCAACATGATGGTCTCGGGCGGGTGCATTCTCTCGGGCTCCTCGGTCAGCAACTCGGTGTTGTTCTCCAATGTGCGGGTGCACTCGTTCTGCACCATCAACGAGTGCGTGCTGTTGCCCGATGTGCTCATCAACCGCTCCTGCCGCCTGAACAAAGTGATACTCGACCGCGGCTGCGTGCTGCCCGAGGGCATGGTGATCGGCGAAGACCCGGAGCTCGACGCCAAACGCTTCGAGCGGACCCCCAATGGCGTGGTGCTGGTGACCAAAAAAATGCTGCGGGCGCTGGGCGAGACCGAGCTGAACGAGGAAGACGATGACTGAACCTAGCCCCCAAGCTGCGGCTTCGCCTGCGCTGCCCCCCGAGGGGGCGCACCCCGCCTTGGGGCGGCCCGGCGGCGGGGTGGCCTTGCGCGTGCTGCAGGTCAGTGCCGAAATCTTCCCCCTGCTCAAGACCGGCGGCCTGGCCGATATCGCCGGCGCCCTGCCCGCGGCGCTGGCCACGGCCGGTTGCGACACGCGCGTGCTGCTGCCCGGTTTTCCCGCCATCCGCGCCGGTCTGGCGAGCGGCGAAACGATCGGCCAGTTCGCCCTGCCCTGGGGCGAGACCGTCGGCGTGCTGTTCGGCACGCTTCCCGCCGTGCCAGGCGCCGAGGGCCGCCCGGTACACGCCTATGTGCTCGACGCGCCCAGCCTATACAACCGCCCGGGCAATCCCTACGAAGACGCGCAGCGCCGTCCCTACGCCGACAATCATCGGCGTTTCGCCGCGCTGGGCTGGGCGGCAGCGCGGCTCGCGCGCGGCCTTGACGCCGCCTGGGCGCCGCACCTCGTGCACGGCCACGACTGGCATGCCGGCCTGACGGCAGCCTGCCTGAAATTCAGCGCGGGCAAGCCGGTGCCATGTATCTATACCGTGCACAACCTGGCCTACCAGGGCATTTTTCCGGCAGACGTGATGGGCGATCTCGGCCTGCCTTCCGCCGCGTTTCAAGTCGATGGTCTGGAATTTCATGGCCAGGTCTCGTTCATGAAGGCCGGTCTGTTTTACGCCGACAAGATCACCACGGTCAGCCCCAGCTATGCGCGCGAAATCCAGACGCCCGAACAGGGCTTCGGCCTCGATGGGCTGCTGCGCACCCGGCGCAACGACCTCAGCGGCATTCTCAACGCGGTCGATGCGGCCGTGTGGAATCCCGCGACCGACGCCCACATTCCGCGACACTACAGCGCCGAAAGTCTCGCGGGCAAGTCGCGCTGCAAAGCCGCCTTGCAAGAAGAAACCGGTCTGACTCTCAGCAAAGACACGCCCCTGTTCACCGTGGTCAGCCGCCTGACCGAGCAGAAGGGCCTCAACCTCGTACTCGCCGCCATCGACACCCTGGTTGAAGGCGGCGGGCAGTTGCTGGTCTTGGGTAGCGGCGACCACGAACTGGAAACGGCCTTCAGCCATGCGGCACAGCGTCATGCGGGCAGCGTGGCCCTGCGCGTTGGCTACGACGAAGCCTTTGCCCACCGCATTTTTTCCGGCAGCGATATCACCCTCGTGCCGTCCCGATTCGAGCCCTGCGGCCTCACCCAGATGTACGGCCTGCTCTACGGCAGCCTGCCGCTGGTGCGCGCCGTGGGCGGTCTGGCCGACACCGTGGTCGACGCCGATCTCGCCACCCTCGACGACGGCACGGCCACGGGCATTGTTTTTGCAAACTTTTCCGAAGCGGATTACCGCCACGCGGTGCGGCGTGCGCTGGCCCTCTATCGCCAGCCGCGCGCCTGGTCGCGGGTGCGGCAAACCGGCATGCATCAAGACTTCAGCTGGACGCAGGCGGCCCGACAATACCGTGTGGTCTACCAGGCTGCCCTCCCGAATTTTTCCCACGCTCTCCCATGACCCCCGAACCTAAACCGCCCATTCCCGAAGCCGCGAACGTTCCCTTCGTCCACGACACCCCGCCGCACGACGTGGCGGCGCTCAAGCGCGCCATCTCCAACAAGCTGATGTTCCAGATCGGCAAAGACCCGCGTTCGGCGCAGCCGGTCGACTGGCTGCACGCCGCGTCTTACGCCGTGCGCGACCTGATGGTGGAACGCTGGTTCGACACCACCCACGCCCGCAACGAACAAGACGCCAAGCAGGTCTATTACCTGTCGATGGAATTTCTCATCGGCCGCGCCTTCACCAATGCCCTGCTCGCCATGGAAATCACCGAGCCGCTGCGCCAGGCGCTGCGCGAACTGGGTGTGGACATGAACGCCATCGCCGATCTGGAGCCCGACGCTGCTTTAGGCAACGGCGGTCTGGGCCGCCTGGCCGCCTGCTTTCTCGACAGCATGGCCACGCTGGGCATTCCCGGCTACGGCTACGGCATCCGCTACGACTACGGCATGTTCCGCCAGACCATCGTCGATGGCCGCCAGGTGGAGACGCCCGACTACTGGCTGACCGACGGCAATCCCTGGGAGTTCCCCCGCCCCGAAGTGGTGTACCGCGTGCAGTTCGGCGGTCATGTGATCAAAGAGGGCGACCGCGCCCGCTGGGTGGACACCCACGATGTCGAGGCCATGGCCTACGACACCATCATTCCCGGCTACGACACCACCACGACCAACACCCTGCGGCTGTGGTCCGCCAAGGCCACCAAGGAGATCGATCTGGGCGCCTTCAACCGCGGCGACTACTTCGGCGCGGTCGAGCAGAAAAACCATTCCGAAAACGTCTCACGCGTGCTCTACCCCGACGACTCGACCGACGCCGGACGCGAGCTGCGGCTGCATCAGGAATACTTTTTCTGCAGCGCCAGCGTGCAAGATTTGATGCGCCGCTACCTGCAGACGCATACCGGCTTCGACCAGTTCGCCGACAAGGTGTCCATCCACCTCAACGACACCCACCCGGTGCTCGCCATTCCGGAGTTGATGCGCCTGTTTCTCGACGTCCATCACCTGCCCTTCAACGATGCCTGGCGCATCTGTCAGGGCGTGTTCTCCTACACCAACCACACCCTGATGTCGGAGGCGCTTGAAACCTGGCCGATCGACATGCTGGGCCGCGTATTGCCCCGCCACCTGCAGATCATTCTCGACATCAACGCCTACTTCCTCACCCGGCTGACGCAGAAGCACGGGCACGATGTGAACCTCATGCGGCACGTCTCTCTGGTCAACGAATCGGGCACGCGTTCAGTGCGCATGGCTTATCTTGCCGTGCTCGCCAGCCATTCGGTCAATGGCGTCTCCAAGCTGCACTCCGAACTGATGCAGCAGTCCATCTTTGCCGACTTCGCCAAGCTCTGGCCCGCCCGCTTCAACAACAAGACCAACGGCATCACCCAGCGTCGCTGGCTGGCGCTGGCCAATCCGCCGCTGGCCGCGCTGCTCGACAAAACCATCGGCGCCCACTGGCGGCGCGACCTGTCCGAACTGGCCAAGCTGCGCCCGCTGCTGGGCAGCTCAGACCTCGTCAAAGAGTTCCAGGGCGCCAAACGCAGCAACAAGGCGCGATTCGCCGCGTGGCTGAAAACCCATCACGGCGTGACCATCCCGGTCGATGCGCTGTACGACGTGCAGGTCAAACGCATCCATGAATACAAGCGCCAGCTGCTCAATGTGCTGCACGTCATAACCCGCTACCTGTGCATCCTCGAACAGCCGGGCAGCGTCACCGTGCCGCGCGTCGTCATTTTTTCGGGCAAGGCGGCCTCGGCCTATCACATGGCCAAGCTCATCATCCAGCTCATCAACGATGTCGCCAAAACCATCAACAACGATGACCGCGTGGGCGATCTGCTCAAAGTCGTGTTCGTGCCCAACTACAGCGTGAGTGCGGCCGAAGTCATCATTCCAGCGGCCGACCTATCCGAGCAAATTTCCACCGCGGGTACCGAGGCTTCGGGCACCGGCAATATGAAACTGGCGCTCAACGGCGCGCTGACCATCGGCACGCTCGACGGTGCCAATGTCGAAATCCAGGAGAACGTCGGCGCCGACAACATTTTCATCTTCGGCCTGACCGCAGGCGAAGTGACCGATCTGCGCATGACTGGCTACCAGCCCAACGCCATCGTCGGCGCCAACCCCGAGCTGGCGCGCGTGCTCGAAACCCTGCGCGACGGCCGCTTCAGTCCGGAAGAACCGCATCGCTATCAGAGCATCTACGACCTGCTGGTCAACTGGGGCGACCACTACATGCTGCTGGCCGACTACGCCAGCTATATCGCCACGCAGAGCAAGGTCGATGCGCTCTACCGCAAGCCTGATGAGTGGGCGAAAAAAGCGCTGACCAATGTGGCCGGCATGGGCCCGTTCTCCTCCGACCGCACCATTGCCGAATACGCCGAGCAGATCTGGCACGCCAAGCCCTTGCTAAGCTAAGCCCCGTCAGCTCACCCCTGCGTCCATCGATCGATTTTCGTCCGACTCAATCCGCCCGCCGAACCTCATGCCCACACCCAAGACCATCGACACCGCCGGCCTGCGGCTGGAGTTCACCCGCCACGGCGAGCAGGCGCTCGCCACCGCGCTCAAAACCCTCGCCGCCCTGCCCAACAAGGCGCAAGACCTGGTGAGCAAGACGGTACTCAACGGCAGCGAAAACCGTCCCGCCTGGCATGTGCTGTCCCGGCTGGGCGCCAAGGGGTTTGATGCGCCCTCGCAGGCCGCCGCCGACTTTCTGCAAGCCGAGTTCACCCGCATGGCCGACTGGGTAGACCAACGGGTGGAACAAGCCGGAGCGGAAGGGCTCGACATCATTCATCTCGGGGCTGGCGGCTCTGAAACCCCCATGCTCGCGCTGCACACCGCCCTCTCGGTGCTGCAGACGCCGCGTTGCCGCGTGCACTGGGTCGCCAACCTCGACGGCGCCACCATCGACGCCGCGTTGGCGGCGGCCAAGCCCGAGCGCAGCTGGATCATCATCAACAGCAAGTCATTCCGCACCCAGGAAGTCATGCGCAACGCCGACATCGCCCTGCGCTGGCTGGGCGACGGCATCGGCACTGACAAGGCCCGCCAACGCCTGGTCGCGCTCACTGCCAACGCTGAGCTGGCGCTGCAGCGCTTTGGCTTGCCTGCGAATCAGATCTTCCGCTCGTTGCCCGAGATCGGCGGACGCTTCTCGCTGTGGAGTGCCCACGGCATGGTGTTGCTGCTCGCCTTCGGCCGTGAAACCGTGACCCAGCTTCACGCCGGCGCGCACGATATGGACCAGCACTTCCTCAGCACCCCGTTGGAAAGCAGCGCCCCGGGGCTGATGGCTGGCTTGTCGCACGCCTATCGCGTGCGCTTTGGCCTGCCCCTGCTCTCCATCGGGCTGTATGGCGATGCGTTCTCGCGCATGCCGCTGTACCTGCAACAACTGCTGATGGAATCGCTGGGCAAATCCACCAGCGCCGACGGCATGCAGCCCGTCCACGTCAGCGGCCCTGCGGTCATCAGCGGCGTGGGCACCCCGGTGCAGCACACCTATTTTCAACTGCTGCACCAGGCCGCCGTTCCCGTGTTCCACGAAATCGTCGCCGTAGCCCATCCCTGGCACCGCCACCTGCGCGAACACATGGCGCTGCTGGCCAACGCGCTGGGCCAGGCCGACGCGCTGTGGAACGGCAAAGACGCCTCTAGCTGGCAAACCGAACTCATGGCCCAAGGCATGTCGCCCGAAGCCGCCGCCCGCGCCGCGCATCACCGCGCCTGCCCCGGTGGCCGCCCGTCCACCTTCATCTGGATGGAGCGCTTGAGCGCCTACCACCTCGGCGCCCTGCTGGCCCTGTATGAACATCGCACCGTCGTGGAAGGCTGGCTCTACGGCATCAACCCCTTCGACCAATGGGGCGTGGAACTCGGCAAGACCCTGGCCACCAAGATCGAAAACGCCCTGCTGTCACAAAACGCCCAAGGTCTCAGCCCAGAAACCGCCGCCTCGCTCGACTACCTGCGCACGCACAGCAACTGAACGCAGCTACGTGTGCTGCTCCCGAGCAAGTTGAGTATCCGGTCTGAAAAGTGGCCTGCCCGACTGGATTCGAACCAGTGGCCTACGGCTTAGAAGGCCGAAAACAAAATCGCTGCAACCCGCATGAATGCTTGATCTGCTAGTATTTTTCCCGACATTTGTGGGAATCTAGTGGGAATCGGGGGTTCGGTTATGGCGTACTTTGAGCAACGGAAAGCAGGCTGGATGGTGCAGATTCGGCGGCGCGGCATGCCGACACTTTCACGCACGTTCGATCTGAAAAGCGACGCGGAGGCCTGGGCGCGGGAGGTCGAGCGCGAACTTCAACGCGGCAATGCCGCCGTGCTACGCGATGACGCGGGCAAGACCACATTCACGCAGGTCGCGGAGCGGTATGTGGCCGGGCCTGTGCAGTCGCTGGCATCACGCGCGGACGTGACGCGCTACATGCGCGTTGCATCGGAGCGGTTCGGCCCGATGTTTCTTGCCGCCATCCGCGCCGCCGATGTGGCGGCCTGGCGTGATGAACTGCTGGCCGAAGGCCTGTCTGCGCAGTCTGTCATTCACCATCTCAACGCGCTGTCCGGGCTGTTCACGTTCGTTGAAAAAGAACTCAGCATCTCTCTGCCCTCTGGCAACCCGGTCAAGTCGATACGCAAGCCGTCGTTGCCCAAGGCAAGGGATCGGCGCTTGCAGCCCGGTGAGCTTGAGGCGTTGCTTGCTGCCGCAGATGCCGGACGGTCTGACCGCGCGCCCGGCATGCGGCAGGCTATCACCCTGGCCGTCGAGTCCAGCATGCGCCTGGGCGAGTTGCTCGGGCTGGAATGGTCGCGGATCGATCTCGTCCGCCGCACCGCGCATCTAGTGGACACCAAGAACGGCGAGAGCCGGACGGTGGCGCTGTCCAGTGCTCCTGAGTTCGACAGTTCGAAGCCGTTGCGCAGCCACAAACAATCGCCGGGGTCCTATGAATCAATCACTTGCAAGCGCTCAGAAGGGCGTTTTCAGATTTCTTTGTAGTGCCAATTTACTACCGTGAAGTAGTTCATCTGCGCGTGCGCAGCGCTATACTTGGTGCATGTTCCTCAAGATCTCCTCCTCGGGCGGTCACCGCTACGTTCGGCTGGTGGAGTCGTTCCGCAACGCGGATGGCCAACCCCGGCAACGCACGATCGCAACCCTCGGGCGTCTGGACGAACAGGGCGGACCGCTCGATGCCCTGCTGGGGGCCTTGCTGCGGGCCAAGGGTCGGCCTTCGGGCGACAGTGATCCGTCTCAGGTGCGCTTCGAGTCGGCGCTGACGTTGGGCGATGTTTGGGCCCTGCACGCCTTGTGGCACGAACTCGGATTCCATGGCCTGGGCGCCATCTTCCGGCGCGCCCGGTTCACCACTGCGGTCGAGCACGCGATCCGTGTGATGGTCTTCAACCGACTGTGCGACCCAGACTCCAAGCTGGGCGTGCTGCGCTGGCTGCAGACCGTCAGCATGCCCGGCATCGACGTGGACAAGCTGACGCATCAGCACTTGCTGCGCAGCATGGATGCCCTGATGGACCACCAGCAAGCCGTCGACGACTGCGTGGCCCAGTTGCTGCGCCCGCTCATTGATGAAGACCTCTCGGTGGTCTTTTACGATCTGACCACCATCCGCGCCGAAGGTCTCAGCCAGCAAGACGGTGATGTACGCCACTTCGGCCTGTCCAAGGAGGGCGTGATCGCCCGGCAGTTCCTGCTGGGCGTGGTGCAGACAGCCGACGGCATGCCGATCTTCCACGAGGTGTTCGACGGCAACGCCGCCGAGGCGCCGACCCTGGAGCCCACCTTGAAGAAGGTGCTCTCGCGCTACCCGCACATCAGGCGCCTGGTGGTGGTGGCCGACCGCGGGCTACTTTCGCTTGACAACATCGAGGCGTTGTCCAAGTTGCATGGGGCTGGAGATCGGCCGCTGGAGTTCATCCTGGCGGTGCCGGGGCGACGCTACGGTGAGTTTGTCGATCTTCTCGAGCCCATGAGCGAGCGTGCTGCCCAGGCCAACCAGGAGATCGTCGAAGAGGCGCAGTGGCAAGGCCATCGCCTGGTGGTGGTCCACAGCCCCGTGCGAGCGACCGAGCAAACCCAGGAGCGCCTTGCACGCATCCATGCCTTGCAGCAACGCGCCGATCAGTTGGCCGGCAAGCTCGACGCCCAGGACGAAGGCAAAGTCCAGCGCGGGCGCAAGCTCTCGGATTCCGGCGCCAAGGCCCGCTTCTTCCACGAAGTCAGCGACGCCCGCCTGGCGCGCATCATCAAGGTGGACCTGCAGTCCGATCTGTTCACCTATGCGATCGATGAAACCGCACTCGCGCGAGCGCAACTCATGGACGGCAAGCTGATGCTGGTCACCAATGTCCAGGATCTGAGCCCGGCCGAGGTGGTGCGGCGCTACAAGTCGCTGGCCGACATCGAGCGTGGCTTCAAGGTGCTCAAGTCCGAGATCGAGATCGCCCCGGTGTTCCACCGCCGGCCCGAGCGCATCAAGGCCCACGCCAGCCTGTGCTTCATCGCGCTGATCCTGTACCGCGTCATGCGCCAGCGCCTCAAACTCGCCAGCAGCGAACTGTCTCCAGAAACCGCCCTGGCCGACCTGCGCCGCATCCAGCGCCACACCGTGCGCATCGACAGCGGCGCCCCCATCCACGGCATCTCCACCATCCAACCTCGCCAGGCCGATGTCCTGGCCGCACTCAACATCAAAAAACCCACCCAAGACACCCAACTGCCCCTGCTGTAGTGGCAATTTCAACAACCTGCCATAGACAGATCAAGCACTTACGACAGTTGGTGTCGAACTCGGGAGTGCTGCGGCGGCGGCGCTGCAGAGCTTGCCGCGTCGGATCGACGGCCGCGTGTTCGGGTGGGCAACGTCGCAAAGTTTTGAGCGATCATGGCGTCTGTGCCTTGCACGCGCGCGGCGCCAATACGAAGCCAATTACGCCGGGAAAGGCGTGAAGCCCGACCCCTCATTCTTGTCCGATCTGCGGTTTCACGATCTGCGACATGAGGCGACAAGCAGACTGTTTGAGCTGGGCCTCGGCGTCATGGAGGTAGCCAGCATGACCGGTCACAAGTCACTCGCCATGCTCAAGCGCTACACGCATATCGAGGCGGAGAAACTGGCGAAGAAGCTGGGATAATGCGCGATCATGAAGCCCTCCCAAGCCCTGCAAAACCATCGAGCCGAGATTCTCCGCATTGTTCTGGCCCATCGTGCCCGCAACGCGCGTGTTTTCGGGTCGGTCGTGCGTGGCGAGGATGACGACCGCAGTGACCTGGATGTGCTGGTTGATCCCACGGCGGAAACGTCACTGATGGATGTTGCGGCCATCCAGGTCGAACTGGAGCGCTTGCTGGGCGTGCCTGTTGATGTCCTCACCCCGGGTGATCTCCCTGAGAAGTTCCGTGCCGTAGTGCTTGCAGAGGCCCGCGCGGTATGAAACGCGCCGAGTTGCGCATTCCCGACTACATCGCCCACATTCTCGAAGCCATCGGGCGCATTGCGCAATACACCGAAGTATGTTTCAGCGCGTACGCTGCGGCGACTTGTTGCCCACAATCCGCTTTAGCGCGTCCTCATATGCTTCATAATCGCCCAGATGTGAACGCATCAGGCTCTTCCAAAGTTTTCCGTGATTGGGAACAGAGAAGTGGAGCAGCTCGTGGACGATCACGTAGTCCCACAGTTCGGGTTTCAAGCCAGGCAGTTCGTCGCTGAAATTCAAATGGCCTGCGGTGGAACACGAGGCCCATTTGTTCCGCATCGGCCGCACACCCAACCAGACAATCTTGACGTCCAGCTTGTCGGCCCATAGCCGGACGCGCTGCTTGAACTGGCCTTTGTGATCGATTGCCATCATTGCGCTAAATCCGATCCGCCTTTTCCAGCAGCGTAAACAACTCATCTGTTCGTGCCGATGGAATTTTGACCCACCGTGCCGATTCAATTTTGACCCGGGGTCTAAGGCCGACTGCGTCGCAGTCGGGTGTGGATAAGTCTACGGTTTTTGCGTGGGGTTGGCTCCTGGTGGGTGGGTTTGGATCCTTGGGGCAAGCTGCGTCGGGCGTAGCCCAGAGCGGCTTGCCCCAAGGGCTTGTGGGGGTCAAAGCGGTGTCTCGGGCTCAGCGGGCTGGGGTGCCTGTGCTGTGCCCGAACGCCTTTGCTCCCGCGCCTTGATGCGGGTCTTGGCGGTTTCCGTGCTGTGACGGAAGCGGTAGCTCTCGTTCCCGGTTTCCAGAATGTGGCAGTGGTGTGTGAGCCGGTCGAGCAAGGCGGTGGTCATCTTCGCATCGATGAACACGCTGGACCACTCGCCGAAGGCCAGATTGGTCGTGATCAGCACGCTGGTGTGCTCGTAGAGCTTGGACAGCAGATGGAACAACAAAGCCCCGCCCGCCTGACTGAAGGGCAGATACCCCAGCTCATCGAGAATGACCAAGTCCATACGCAAGAGGCTTGCCGCAATCCGCCCGGCTTTGCCCTGCGCCTTCTCCTGCTCCAGCGCGTTGACCAGATCGACGGTGGAGTAAAACCGCACCCGCTTGCCGTGCTGCGTGATGCCCGCCACGCCGATGGCCGTGCCCAGATGGCTCTTTCCCGTGCCGGGCCCGCCCACCAGCACGACGTTGTGCGCGGCTTCGGTAAAGGCCATGCTGGCGAGTTGCCCCACCAGCGTGCGATCAACCCTTGAGGCATCAAAGTCAAACCCCGCTAGATCGCGGTGCACCGGGAAGCGGGCCGAGAGGATTTGATGGCGTACCGAGCGCACGGCGCGATCTTCCTGCTCGGCCTGCAGCAAATGCTCGACGAGCCACTGCGCGGCATCCAGCCTGGCGTTCGTCCCCAGACCTTGCAAATCGGCCCAGGCGCCGGCCATGCCGTGCAGCCGCAACGCCTTGAGTTCCGCAATGACCTCACGCATGATCTCGCTCCTCGTCAGTCACCCGCAGGCGGTCATAGCGGGCCGTGTCGGCGCGGGGTGGATCGGCCATCGTCAAGGCCGTGGTCACTTGGGCGGGCTGGGGGCCGGTCTGCAAGCGCCCCATCACGTTGACCACATGCTCCACGCTGATGCGCCCGGACGGGGCCGTGGCTTCCAGCACCAGCGCAGCGGCCACCAGGACCGCCTCCAGCCCGGATGCGGGCACCAGCGCCAGCACCTGGGCCATGAGCCGGTCGCCCCCGTCTTGCCGCAGCAGCGCCTGGCGCAGTTGCTGCAAGGGCTGGGGCAGATCGGCAAACGGCGCGCCGTTGCGCAACGCCCCGGGTTTGCGTTGAATCAGCGGCACATAGTGCTGCCAGTCGTAGGTGGTCTGTCCCCGGTTGGCCAGCCGCGCATGGCGGGCCACACACACGCCGTCATGCACCACGACCACCTCGGTGGGATACACCCGGGTGCTCACCCGCCGCCCGGCGAGTTCACAGGGCACGGAGTAACGATTGCCAGCCATGGCCACCAGACAGGTGCTGCTGACCTTGACCGTGTTGTCCACATAGCCGTCGAACGCTGTGGGCATGGGCATGAGGTGCGGCTGCTCGTGCTCGAGCATCTCGGCCACGGTGAACTGGCTGAACTCGGGATGGAAGATCTCCTGCCACAAGCCACGGCAGCGCATGGCCAGCCAGGCATTGAGTTCGGCAAAGGAGCGCCAGGGCGTCGACAGGGCCTCAATCCACACACGTCGCCTGCTGTCCTGGACGTTCTTCTCCACCACCCCCTTCTCCCAACCGGAAGCGACGTTGCAGAAGTCGGGGTCGAACAGGTAGTGGCTGCACATCGCCGCAAAGCGCGCGTTGACGTCGCGCTTCTTGCGCGGGTGCACTTTGTCGACGGCTGTCTTCATGTTGTCATAGATGCCGCGATGCGGCACTCCGCCGAAGGCGGCAAACGCCTGGGTATGGGCGTCAAACAGCATCTCGTGACCTTGGCTGGGATAGGCCCCCAGCCAGAAGGCACGGCTGGCGCACAGCTTGACGTGGGCAACCTGCACGCGGTACGGCACGCCGCCCACCACCATGCTCTCTTCACTCCAGTCGAACTGGAAGGCTTCGCCCAGCGCAAACGTCAAGGGCACGAAGGCGTGCACAGCGCTCGTGCCATCGGCCTGTCGCCAAGCGCGCAGTAAATCGGTGACGCGGCTGTAGGCGCCGTCATAGCCTTGTCGCTTCAACTCGGCATGCAATGCCCTGGCCGTGCGCCGCTGCGCTTTAGGACGCTGCGCATCAATGGCCACGGCCTGCCGGAGCCACTCCACATAGGGCGCGAGCTTGCGCGAGGGTTGTGTTCGCCGCGCCGCGTACCGCGGTACGACATCGCCCGGCTGGCGTAGCCAGGTACGCACCGTGTTGCGCGACAGCCCCGTACTGCGGGCAATCTCTCGAACGGATTTGTTCTGGCGGAAATGCATCCGCCGGATCTTGCCAATCATGTCCATGGTGATCACTCCTGCTCCCCGTGCCTAAAAAAGCAGCAGGGTAGGTGGAACACCCGGGTCAATTTTGCGTCGGCATAACCTTCAAAAGTGGGTCAATTTTCGTTCGGCACGAACATCGATTGCTTCATCCGGTCCGCGGCCTTGCGCGCCGCGGCCGTGGCCTCCCGGAACGCGCGCACCTCGTCCTGCAACTGACTCGTGAACGCTTCGGCCTGTTCGCGTGTCCTGCGCTCGATCAGCATCAAGGTCTGCAGCGTCTCGTCGCTCAAGGCGGCCATCGCCTGCGCCAGCGGCTCCAGGCTCGTCGCCAGATCCTCCACGCGCTGATGCTTCGCCTGGCGCACCGCCTCGATCTGCTGCGCCAAATGCGCGAGCCGCTTCTCGTTCGCTGCAGCGGCGGACTGCCGCAACGTCTCGGTCTTGTTCATAGCTCACCCCTCGTTGTTGAATCCCTGCGGCGGCATAGCCGCGCCCCAGGTCACTGCCTTTCATCAGCACGCCCTCGAGCCGGTAGGACAGGCCGGAGAGCTTCGCCCCGCCCCGTTGCACCACCGGCACCACCTCCACGCCGACGGCCTCCAGCCGCTCCACGTAGGTGGTGAAGCTGTCGCAGCCCGCGGCTGCGGCGTCGCACAACTGCTGCAAGCGCTGGCGACTGGACGGCTGGCCTGTGCGCAACGCGCCTTCGATCTCGCCCTTCCGGGCCGCCTTGCGCGGCGACGCACGGCTGGGCGCCACGGATTGCAGACCGAACGCTCTCTCGATCTCTCGCATGAGGACTTCCTGCCGCGCATAGTCCCGCCCGTCGCTCACTACCTTGCCAGACAGCGTGATGCGACTGACGAGCAGGTGGATGTGTTCGTGCTCGGTGTCCGTGTGCCGCGTGACGATGAACGGGTTGTTCGTCAACCCCATTCCCCGCAGATAGTGCTGCGCGATCTGCTGCCACTGCGCATCGGTCAGCTTCTCGCCCACGGCGGCCGACAGCGACACATGCAACACGGCCTTGCCCAGATTGGGCCGCAGCCGGCGCACCGCGCCGAACTCGGCGGCCAGCTCGCGGGGAGTACGACCGGCCATGTTGGACGCCAGGATCCGGCCCTGTTCTTTGCCCAGGTCATACGCTAGCGCCCCGCGGAAGCCGCGGCCCTTGATGGCTTTGGCAATCATGGCTGACCTCCTGCACCGATCAGCGCCAGGCGCAACTGACGCACCTCGGACGCCAGCCGATGCAGCAGATCGGCATCGACCTGCACGCTCTCGCCGAGGTTGGCATGCCAGGCCAACTGATTGAGGTTGGCCGACAGCCGGGCCAGTTCGGCATACGCCGCGCGGTTGATTGCCGGCACGGGGGGTGACGGCAGGCGGCGGGACAGGGCGGCCTGGCGCAACCACTGCGCCGGCGTCACGCCCATGTGCGCGGCCTTGTCTTTCAGCGCGGCGTACTCCGACGGCGACACGCGCACACCGAGGGTGATGGCGCGCACGGCAGCGGGGTCGCCCTTGGGGCGGCCGCCCTTGCGCCGGCGGGACAGCGGTGGAAGGGTCTCGAGCATCATGGCCGACCCTCCCAGGCCTGCACGCGGCGGGCGGCAAGAGCGCAGCGAAGGCCGCCTCGGGGTGTCGGGGCGCAGCCCTGACCAAGCCGTTTGAGCGAAGCGAAAACATGGCTTGCTGCTAACCGTCTGGGCGCACGCACCCGGTGGCGCCACAGCCCGCCAATCGGGGCAGGGGGATGCTGCGGCGTCGAATCTCGAAGGACACCCTCGAAGCAATCCGGCGACATCGACGGGCGACAGACGGTGCCCGCTCCGCACCTGCACCACCCAGGCGCATCACAGGTTTCTCGAACACGCCCCTTGCTCCGCGCGCCTTCTCGCACGAAAGGCATGCTGCGCGGGGCCTTTGTCGGTGCTTTCCCTTGCCAGCGGGCAAGGGGTGTGTCGGGGGTGCGTCGGGCTAGCTGCGGGGATGCGCCAAAGAATGGGCCTCGGATGAGGCCTATTTCCGCGCGCCACGAAAAGAATGGGCCTCGGATGGGGCCTATTTCCAGGCGCCGCGAAAAGAATGGGCCTCGGATGAGGCCTATTTCCAGGCCAGGAGAAAGAATGGGCCCCCGATGGGGCCTATTCTTTTTTGCGCGAGAAGCATGGGCCGAAGCATGGGCCCGTTCTTTTGTCTGAAAGAGGGCACGCATGTCACAGCCCTCCCACGCGGTTGTGCCCCACGGCTTCGCGGGGTCGGCCGCGGGGTTTGGGCGGAGGCACGGCGTCTACTGGTGAAACCGCGGCGGGTGTCTGGGTGGCGGCCGCGATCTGCGGGGCGTCGAGCGTCAAGCCGCGTTCGCGCAGGAACTGCTCCAGGGCGCTTCGGGGTACGAGCCGGGCGCGGCCCAGTTTGATCGTGGCGATGCTGCTGCCGTCGGTAAATTCGAGACGATCATTGCGAGGATTCACGGCGTTGGCGAGGGTTTTCGTGCGCCGACGCAAGAGGTGGGCGACCTCTTGCAAGGTCAAAAACAGGGGGTCCATGGGGTGCTCCTTCGTGGTTGGGAACACGCGAGGGGTGGGCGCACTGCGCGGCGGACGCGCAAAAAAACCGCCGACGCAGGATCGCGCGGGCGGCGGATACGCCGGATCGAATCCGATTAGCGCATCAGAGCGGCCCGCGTGGCGCGGGCGGCAAAGGGACGTTGTGCGACTAGACGCGGGGTGAGGCAGTCGCTCGGAATAGAGCGCCCGGAGGGAGTGGCGGCAAGGGCGATAGCACGCCGCGCCGCCAGACGGCACAGCCGGTTGGACAATTTGTCTTGCAAGAGACCGACCAAAATACGACGCAGCGCTGCCAATAAGGCAGTGAGTGGGGCCCTGCGATTGATGGCCACGTGCGCACTGATGGTCATGAAGGTGCGGACATTTCCTAAACCGCAGAACCCAGAGGCGTTGAGCGCGCGCGCAAACGACTCTTCCTCAGCCTGGCGTTGGGCCTGTTCGAGGCATGCGTCTTGCCATGCACGCTGAGCGCGGATCTCCTCCGCATCCTGCAGGATGCGGACATCCACTGGATCACACCAGTCTTCAAAAAAGAGATCGCGGTTGTTCGCCATGCGAGCCATTATGGCGCCGAATCGATTAAGAAGATGAGCTTTTTTGGGGTGCGTGACGCGTCCGGCAGCAGACGGGTTGCCTGTCCGTCGCTGGGACTGGACTGCTGCGACGCGGCGCGATCTGACGTTGGCTGAGGCGTGGGCCTGATCTTCGAGGGGGATCTGCCCCATCAAGTGCACTCAGCGCTCGCCAGTGGGAATGCGGTGGAAGGAATGCAATGGAAAACGTGGCCGTCAGTGGGAATTGAGTGGGAATGCGTTCCCACTGACGGCCGTTTTTGGCACAAAAAAGCCCGACTGGTGAGGTCGGGATTTCTGTATAAATTATTGATTTAATTGGAGTTTTTTGGCCTGCCCGACTGGATTCGAACCAGTGGCCTACGGCTTAGAAGGCCGTTGCTCTATCCAGCTGAGCTACGGGCAGATGGATCAGGATCGGCGCCGATACCTTGGGTCGAAACTCCTGAAATGGCTTCGCCCAAGCTCCGGCGGGTGACCTCTGTCGGGTGGTCGGGGCGAGAGGATTCGAACCTCCGACCCTCTGCTCCCAAAGCAAAAGTTAGAATGCCCTACAACCCCCGTCGTTGCTTGCTTTCCTTATTGCTCGCACGCGTTTTGGGACAATCTGGGGACAATTGGTAAAGCTGAAAGGATACTGAATGGCCTTTATTCTACAGAGGGGCGGCGGCTGGCAGGTCAAGATTCGGCGCAAGGGCGCACCGACGATCAGCCGCACCTTTGATTTGAAGGTCGATGCAGAAACCTGGGCGCGTGAAGTCGAGCGCGAATACCAGCGCGGCAACATCGCCGCCCTGCGCAATGACGCTGGACGCGTGACGATCGGCGAAGTCGCAGACAGATATCTCTCCGAGGTGGTGCCGCTCAAACGTGATCATTCCGCTGGCACGCATACCCGCATGGCAAAGTCCCGGTTCGGCGCTTTTTTCCTGGGATCTGTGCGTTCAGTTGATGTCGCTGCCTGGCGTGATGAACTGCTTCGATCAGGCTACTCGCCGCAATCCGTGATTCACCAGCTCAACGCACTGTCCGCACTATTCGGCCATGTAGAAAAGGAAATGAGCATCGCCCTGCCCGCAGGCAACCCAGTCAAGGCCATACGCAAGCCTGCGCAGCCCAAGGCTCGCGACCGTCGGCTGAGAGCTGGGGAACTGGACTACCTGCTGGCGGCCGCAGCCATGTCACGCGCTGTGGGCGTAAAAGAGGTTCTGTTGCTCGCCGTGGAAACCAGCATGCGCATGGGTGAGCTGTTTTCCTTGCGCTGGGAATACATCAAGATCAATCCTGGGAAGGGGAAGAAATCGACAACAGGCACAGCCCATCTGTTGGACACCAAGAACGGTGAGAGCCGCACCGTGGCGCTCTCCAGCGCCGCAGTGGAAGCTTTGCATGCTCTGCCTCGCCGAATCGACGGCAAGGTGTTTTCGTGGAAGCCCAACCATGAAAACGGCAGCTTTGAAAAGGTTTGGCAACGCACGCTGGACCGCGCGCGCAAGCTGGGATGACACATTGGGGCCATTATTGATACCATTACGCCATGAGCGACGCCAGCAAAATCCTTGGGCAGATGCGCCGCGAACCTGCAAGCGTGCGGTTTGCCGATCTGCGCAAGGTCTGCGAGGCGTACTTCGGAAAACCTCGGCAGTCCGGCCCAAGCCATGCGGTCTTTCGCATGCCTTGGGCAGGAGATCCCCGCGTCAACATCCAATCGGACAAGGGCAAGGCCAAGACTTACCAAGTCCGGCAGGTGCTCGCTGCCATTGAGAAACTGGAGAGCATGCGCCATGAGCGCTGATCACTACACCTATCGCGTCACCTGGTCGCCGGAAGATGGCGAGCATGTGGGCCTATGCGCGGAATTCCCCTCGCTGTCCTGGCTGGCTGGCACGCCTGATGCCGCCCTCAAGGGTATTCGACGGATCGTCGCGCAATGTGTCGAAGACATGCGCCAATCCGGGGAGGACATTCCGCAGCCCTTGGCCGAGAAGCACTACAGCGGCCAGTTCCGTGTACGCATCCCGCCGGAAGTCCATCGCTCTCTTGCAACCCAGGCCGCAGAGCAGGGGGTGAGCCTGAACCGGCTGGCCAGCGCGAAGCTGGCTGCTTGAAAAATTGGGCCGGGCGGTGAGTGGAGTGGCATGGGGAGTCAGGCCACGAGCTTGACGGCTTCGTCCCAAGCGGCCTGTTTGAGCTGAGCGCCCGGGCCGAACCAGGCTGAGTCCAGACGGTGATCGACACTGCGGGCGCGCTTTTGGTGATCGACATAACCGGTCACCGCATTGACCAGACCCCAGGCCGTGCCGTGGGCCGAGGGCAGATCGGCGCCTTGGCCGGTGCGGTACATCTCCAACAAGGCCTTGAGCGCTTTGTCGGTGGTCGGCACCACGCCGGATGCCGCCAGGACCCGGTTCAAGAAGGCCTCGACCTGGGTCTCCGTCACCTTGCGCTCGGCCAGCGCTTTCATGCGCGTCATGAAACCGTCCCAGGACGACACGGCGATGCCCAACTGGCGCTTGACACTCTGCGCGTCGAACAGGGTGCGGTGAGAAACCTTGACCGCCTGTTGCCGGCGTTCTGAATCCGCGTAAATTTGGCGGCGTTATTTGGCGGCGAGAACGGCGGGGAGCGATTTGAGGAAGCGAGGCGGCGCCGGGGCGAACGAAGACAGCCCGGCGTCGTGGTCCGGGACGGCGACTGGAAGGATGTCAGAACGGGGGGGCGTCGACGCCGTTGATGTCGAGCGCGGTGGTGCGGTCGTCGCGGAGCCTGGCTTGCAGCGCAAGCTCGTTGTGCGCCCAGATGCGCGCGCGCAGGTCGTAGAGGAGTTCGACGACGGCCAGTGCCTGCTCGGGCGACCAGTGCGGGTCGATCAAGAGGGTCAAGCCCTGGGTGATGCCCGAGGGTTGAGGTGCGGGGCTCATGGCTGGGCGCGCGGGGTTTTGCGCCGGGATGCCGTGGTGCGCTCCTGGGCCTCCTTGCGGCGGTAGATAGTGACGTCACAAGATTTGCAGCCAGAGGGCAAGGCAGCGAATTTGCACGGCGGCAACGAATGAGGCGACGTTTTTCGCGTAGCGCGTGGCGATGCCCCGCCACCGCTTGAGATGCAGGAAGGCGTTCTCGACCAGGTGACGTAGTTTGTAGAGTGCTTTGTCATACGTGCGGGGTGGCTTGCGGTGCTTGCGTGGCGGAATCACGGCTTGCGCGCCTTGCGCTTGGGCATGCGCCACGATGGCGTCACTGTCGTAGCCTTTGTCGGCAAGCAGGTAGTCCATCTTGAACCCGTCCATCAACCGCTCAGCCTCTGCACAATCCGCTCGGGTACCTTCTGTAATAACCGCTCGGAGCGGCAGACCATGCGCATCCACGGCCAGATGTATCTTGGTGTTGAGCCCCCTTGTGTGCGGCTCATCGCCTGATTGCCACCCCGCGCACCCGCTGCGTGCGGATGAACCTTGCAGTGACTGGCATCGATCATGATCCACTCGAAATCGGGCTCATCAATGCACTGCTCCAGGAGCGACTCCCAAATGCCCTTGTCGCGCCAGCGGCAAAAACGCCGATGGGTGTTTTTCCACCCACCGTACGAAACCGGCAGGTCTCGCCACGGCGCACCGGTGCGAAGAATCCAGAACACGGCGTTGATGAATTGGCGGTTGTCCCGCGCAACCCCGCCCCAAACTCCCGCTCGTCCAGGCAAGTGGGGTTCGAGCAATTCCCAGTGCCGATCTGATAGATCGTGTCGAGGAAGCGTCTCGGGCATCTCAATAGCGCGGTTGGTATGAACAGCGCCAAACAGCGCCATCATGCCACAACTCGTGACGACGATATCTAAAGTCATCAACGCGTTTAGGGCTTTTGTGCGATGACGGTACCGAGTTGGCAGCGCATTGGGTTTCAAAATAGACTGATCTCCTGCACTCAGCCAAGCCCATGCACAATCCTCCCATACGCCATTGCACCGCCTGCGGCTCCCCGGTGATCTACCGCGTGCCTGAAGGCGATTCCCGTCCGCGCGCGGTTTGCCCGGCCTGCGGGCACATCCAGTACGAAAATCCGCGCAACATCGTCGGCGTCATACCGGCCTGGGGGCAACAGGTTTTGTTGTGCAAGCGGGCGATCGAGCCGCGCTATGGTTTGTGGACCTTGCCCGCGGGTTTTATGGAAATTGGCGAAAGCACCGAAGTGGGCGCCCTTCGGGAGACCCGTGAAGAAGCCGGTGCCGAAGTGGCGTTGAAGGGTCTTTACGCGGTCATCAACGTGCTGCCCGCGAATCAGGTCTATTTCTTTTACCGGGGGCAACTCACCCAGCCCCAATGGCAAGCGGGGGAAGAAAGTCTCGATGTCCAGCTTTTTCACGAAGCGGACATTCCCTGGGAGCAGATCGCCTTTCGCAGCGTGGCGCAAACATTGCAGCGCTACTTCGCAGACCTGCGCGCCGGGCACTTCCAAATCCACACCTTCGACATCGCCTAAAAGCTGGGGCTCGCTCAGGCGCAGCCGCCCATCGGCAATTCGCTGCCCGCATGGAACAGTTTCCAGAAGCCATAGGCGGCAAACAGCAAGAGCAACGTACCGGCAGCCAGGTGAAACCAGCGCTGATTGGTGCGCTGACTTACCCAACGCAGCGTGTGACCGGCAAAGAGCATATGCGGCAGAGTGCCCAGGCCGAAGGCCAGCATGGCCAGCGCGCCCTCCCATGCCGTGGCGCTGAGAAACGCCAGAGAAAGCGCGGAATACACCAGTCCACAAGGCAGCAAACCCCAGAGTAGCCCGGCGCCCAGCCGTTTTGGAAAGGTGTTGAAGGGCAACAGCCGCGATAGCAAGGGCTGAGTCAACCGGGTCAATCCGCGCCCAACCCAACTGCCGCCGAGCCACTTCAGCTTCCAGGCCAGCCAGCGCGGTGAAAGCACCTGTTGCAGAGTCATCCATAGGCCCACCGCAACGAGCACCAGGTTGCCAAGGGTAAAAAGGCTCAGTTGCACTGGCCGCGCGCTGGCGGCCCACACCCCAGCCCCGATCAAACCGGCGATTCCCCCCAAAATGGTGTAGGACAACACCCGTGCGCCCTGTAATTGCAGTTGATTTTGAAACAACTGACGCGCCGGAAGGAGCACATGTTCTGTGGATGCGCGCTCGGAGGCCACCACCAGTCCCCCGCACATGGCGGCGCAGTGCAGCCCGCCTGTGAGGCCCATCAACAACAGGGTCAGTGGAATGGTTGTATTCATGGTGTTCTGCTGTATTCTGTAAACATCAACTGAAGCAAATATCGCGACATCCAAATCTATGAAATCGACCCCGACCCCCACCGCCACGCAGATGGAAAAACCCCATCCTTGCGATGTGTGCTTTCAAAGTAAGTTCTGCCTACCGATTGCGCTGCAGCCGTCGGAAATGGGGCGTATCCGAGACGTGATTCAGGCAACCGTGCGGGTGCAGAAGGGCGAAGCGCTTTTCAGCACCGGCCAAGCCATGACCAAGGTGTATTCGGTGCATGCAGGATCTTTCAAATCGTATGTCACCAGCCCCGACGGACGCGAGCAGATTGTCGGTTTCCACATTCCCGGTGAGTTGATGGGCCTGGAGGGTCTTGGGCAGCACACCTATTTCACCGACACGGTCGCGCTCGAAGATAGCGAGGCCTGCGAAATCGATCTGCGTGCGCTGGAAACCACCACGCGCGACCTGCCCTCGCTGCAGCATCAGCTGCATTGCATCGTCGGCGGCAAGTTGGTGCGGGCGCAGCAAGATCAGTTTTCTCTGGGCAGCATGCATGCAGATGAGCGGCTGGCCCGCTTTTTGCTCGACTTGTCCGAACGCTTCAAGGCCCGTGGCCTGTCGCCCGATGAATTCGTCTTGCGCATGAGCCGCGAAGAGATTGGCAGTTATCTCGGCTTGAAACTGGAGACGGTCAGCCGTCTGATGTCCAAGTTTCACTCCGCGGGGTTGATTCATGTGGCGCAGCGCCAGATCCGCATCACGGATCGCCGCGCCCTCGCTGAATTGTTGATGCCGCAAACCTGATCACTCTGAGCGATAGCCAGTGAATTTAGGGGCTCCGAGAGGAGCCCCTTTGTTTTGTTCAGACACCCGGTTCGAGCGTCAGCGTCGTCCCCGGAATCCAGACACCCGCGAGGCGCCAGTCTGCCGTTTCCACATGCACGCGGTAACGCACGGGCTCAATGGGTGGTGAGAAGGCGCTGTAAGTACCTGAGGCGCCGCGGTGCAAGTCGATCTGCACGTCTTTCTGCTTGGACAAGGGATGACGCAACATCAAGTGCAGGGTGTCGGGAGCGATCTGCTGGTTGAGCTTGAGGTCAATGCGCCCGGCTGCGATCGAAATCTGTCCCGAAAGATGCAGGGCCTGGGCATGTCGCTCGCGCTGAATGTCGCCGCCTACCGCGAGCCCCTTTTTGTAGTAGTGGTCGGTCACCAGGCTGTCGGGGGTGCGGCTGGCCAGATAGATGGTGTAGACACTGGCCAAAACCGCGATCAGGGGAAGCGCGATCAAAAACCAGGGCCATGGCTCACGGTACCAGGGGCGGGAAGCGGCGGTTTGCATGGAAACTTCTCCTGCGGTTCGGGTGTTCAAGGGACGATGAAGGTGGTCTTGCTCGACGCAGAGATCGGCTTTTCGCCTTCCGATGTGGCAATGATCTCGATTTTGTAAACGCCCTTCTTCGCGTTGTCGACTGGAATAGTCACTTCCAGCGGCTCGAGAATATTGGTCGATGCGGGCAACTCGTAGGTATTTCGATCATGCACCGCCACGCCCTCCAGGCCCTTGACCTCGACGCGAATCTTTCGCGCCTTTTCCGTGGTGTTCATCAGCTGGATCTGATAGACGTTCTCGACCAGACCACCGGGAATTTCGCGCGACAGCACGCCGCGATCACGCATCACATTCATCTTCAAGGGGTCGCGCGTGGCCAGCCCGCCGACGAACAGCCCCACCATGATGAGCAGCAATGCCGAGTAAATAAGAATGCGTGGTCGCAGCAGATGCGCCCATTGCTGGCGCTTGCTCCACTTGTTCTTCATGGCGTTTTCGCTGGAGTAGCGAATCAGCCCGCGCGGATAACCCACCTTGTCCATGACCTGATCGCAGGCATCGACACAGGCGCCGCAGCCGATGCACATGTACTGCAGGCCATCGCGGATATCGATGCCCGTCGGGCAGACTTGCACGCAGATGCTGCAGTCCACGCAATCGCCCTTGCCTTGCGCGCGCGGGTCGACATGTTTGCCCCGTTTGCCGCGCGGCTCGCCCCGTTCGGTGTCGTAGGTGACGATGAGCGTGTCCTTGTCGATCATCACCGACTGAAAGCGGGCATAAGGGCACATGTACTTGCAGACCTGCTCGCGCATGAACCCGGCGTTGCCATAGGTGGCGAAGCCGTAGAACAAAATCCAGAACGTCTGCCAGGGGCCTAGGTTTGCGCTGATGACCTGACCGGCCAAGGTCAGAATGGGCGTGAAGTAGCCCACGAAGGTGAAGCCCGTCCACAAGGCCACTGCAATCCACAACCCGTGTTTGAGCGCTTTCTTGCTGATCTTGCGGGCATTCCAATCGGAGCCGTCGAGGCGGATGCGTGCCAGTCGGTCGCCCTCGACCTTGCGCTCGATCCACATGAAAATTTCGGTGTACACCGTTTGCGGGCAGGCATAGCCGCAAAACAGTCGCCCAGCGATGGCCGTGAACAAAAACAAACCGTAGGCCGAGATGATCAGCAGCAGAGCGAGGAAGATCACGTCCTGCGGCCACAGAATCATGCCGAAGAAGTAGAACTTCCGGGTGGACAGATCGAGCAGCACGGCCTGACGGCCATCCCACTGCAACCAGGGCAAGCCGTAGAACAGCGCCTGGGTGAACACCACCATGAACACCCGCCAGTTATTGAACCAACCGGTGACGGAGCGGGAGTAGATTTTTTTGCGAACCTCGTACAGCCACTCTTCAGAGGCTGAAATATCGTCGTCGCTGGGTTCTGGCGCCTTGGCGTTCATCGCACGTTCCGGGCTGAAAAATACGGGACTGACTCAAGCGGCATCGGGGCGCATTTGATCTTGCGCCCCGATGTGGGTCAGAGAATGAAAAGAATCGAGGACTGGACTTACTTCGCCGCTTGCGCACCATGACTGATGCTGTAAACGTAGGCCGCAAGTAAGTGAATCTTTTCGGGCGAGAGAAAGTCTTTCTGCGCAGGCATCTGGCCGGCACGACCCTTCTCAATGGTGTGCGAAATGGTTTCGATGCTCGACCCGAACAGCCACTGCCGCTTGGGGTCGGCCAGATCGGGGGCGCCCAGAGCCTTGTTGCCCGTGCCGTCGGCGCCGTGGCAAGCCGCGCAGGCCGTGGCGAACAAGGGCTTGCCCTGAGCCGCCAGTTGGGCATCGTGCTTCATGCCGCTGAGGCTGCGCACATAATTAGCCACGGCGAGCACGCCGGGTTTGCCGCCAACCGCGGCCTCCATCGGCGGCATCATGCCCAAGCGGCCGTTGGTAAGGGTTTCCACCAAAACCTCGGGGCTGTTGCCGTACAGCCAGGCATTGGCGTTGTGGACGGTCAAGTTGGGAAAGCCCTTGGTGCCCCCCGCGTCTGATCCATGACACTGGGAGCAATAGGTCAGAAACATGCGCTGACCAGTGGCCATGGCCGTGGGGTTGGCGGCGAGTTCGGGAATCGGCGTTTTCATGTAGGCCGCATACAGGGGCTCAATGCGCGCATCGAACGCGGCCGATTCCTGCTGGTACATCTTGTCGCTGGAATACCCGAGGATGCCCTTGTAAAACGCCAGGCCGCCGTAGAGCGACAGGTAGATCACTGCAAAAATCAGTGTCAGGATGAACAGCCCCATCCACCAGCGCGGCAAGGGGTTGTTGAACTCCTGCAGATCACCGTCCCAGACATGGCCGGTCGTAGCGATGGGATTGCCCGCCTTGTCGCGAAACACGGTTTGCCGTGCTGTACCGCGCAGAAAAAGGAACAGGGCAACGATGGAAACAATGGTGACGCCGCCGATCCAGAAGGCCCACCCGGGGGAATAGAACTGGTTCATGATTTGGTCTTGTCGGAGGTCTTGGACTCATCGCCCTTGTCGAAAGACTCGGGCGGGTGATTCTTGGAATCGAGGAAAGGGATCATTCCGTCCTTTTCATGCGTCTTTTTGAACCGGGGCGAAAACGCCCACCACACGATGCCGGCGAAGACCACCATGGAGAGAACGAGAACGATCGAGCCGAAGGACATGGCGCTTCCTCAGTAGTTGATGTAGTTGGCCTTGGACTTGTAGTTGCTCAGCGCCGTGCCCAAACCCTGCAGGTAGGCGATCAGCGCGTCTTCCTTGGTCTTGCCTTCGAGCTCTTGCGGCGCCGCAGCGATCTCGGCTTCGGTGTAAGGCACGCCCAGAGTTTTCATGGCGCGCATCTTGGCCTGGATCTGATTGGCCTCGGCAGGCTGGTGCTGCAGCCAGGTGTAGGCCGGCATGATGCTTTCGGGCACAAGATCGCGCGGTTGACGCAGATGCAGGCGCTGCCACTCGTCGGAATACTTGCCGCCGACGCGGGCCAGATCGGGGCCGGTACGCTTGCTGCCCCACTGGAAGGGATGGTCGTAAACCGACTCACCCGCCACCGAGTAGTGGCCATAGCGCTCGACCTCGGCGCGCAGCGGGCGGATCATCTGTGAGTGACAGAGGTAGCAGCCCTCGGCCAGATACACATCGCGACCTTCGAGCTGCAAGGCGGTGTAGGGCTTGACGCCGGGAATGGGCTGGGTCGTGCTCTTGTCGAAAAACAGGGGCACGAGCTGAACCAGCCCGGCGATGCTGACGACGATCGCCACCAGCACGATCATCAGACCCACGTTCTTCTCGATGGTCTCGTGATTAAAAGTTGCCATGAATATCTCCGAATCGTGATCAGGCGTGGGCCACGCTCAGTGCGGGCACCGGCGCGTCGACGGGCTTGCCCTGGCGGATGGTTCGATAGGCGTTGTAGACCATCAGGCACATGCCGAAGAGATAGATCGAGCCGCCGATGGCGCGAATGACGTAGAGGGGAATGACCGCCTTGACGCTCTCGATGAAGCTGTAGGTCAGCGAACCATCAGCCTGCATGGCGCGCCACATCAGCCCTTCGGTCACACCAGCCACCCACAGCGAGGCGATGTAGAGCACCACGCCGATGGTCGCCGTCCAGAAGTGGACTTCGATGAGGCGCTTGCTCCACATCTGAGTCTGGCCCCACAGGCGCGGAATCAGGTAGTACAGGCTGCCCATGGTGATCATGCCCACCCAGCCCATGGCGCCGGAATGCACATGGCCGATGATCCAGTCGGTGTAGTGACCCAGCGCGCTCACCGTCTTGACGGAGAGCATCGGCCCTTCGAAGGTGGACATGCCGTAGAACGACAGCGCGGTGATCAGGAACTTGAGGATGGGATCTTCGCGCAGCTTGTACCAGGCGCCCGACAGAGTCATCATGCCGTTGATCATGCCACCCCAGCTCGGCGCCAGCAGGATGAGCGAGAACACCATCCCCAGCGACTGCGTCCAGTCGGGCAGCGCGGTGTACAGCAGGTGGTGCGGGCCGGCCCACATATAAGTGAAGATCAGCGCCCAAAAGTGCACGATGGACAGGCGGTACGAATAGATCGGGCGCTCGGCCTGCTTGGGGATGAAGTAGTACATCATGCCCAGGAAGGAGGTGGTGAGGAAGAAGCCCACGGCGTTGTGGCCGTACCACCACTGGATCATCGCGTCCTGCGCGCCGCCGTACACCGAGTAGCTCTTCCACGACAGCAGGCTGATGGGCAGCTTGATGTTGTTGACGATGTAGAGCAGCGCAATGGTGATGATGTAGGCGCCGAAGAACCAGTTCGCCACATAGATGTGCGGCGTCTTCCGCTTCATGATGGTGCCGAAAAACACCACGGCATACGCCACCCAGGTCACGACGATCAGCAGGCTGATCGGCCATTCCTGTTCAGCGTATTCCTTGCCGCTGGTGATGCCCAGCGGATAGGTGATGGCGCACAGCACGATGACCGCCGTCCATCCCCAGAAGGTGAACTCAGCCAGCTTGGGCGCGAACAGCGGCACCTGACAAGTGCGCTGCACGATGTAGTAAGAGGTCGCGAACAGCGCCGTACCGCCAAAACCGAAAATCACCGCATTGGTGTGCAGTGGACGCAAACGCCCCCAGCTCAGCCACTCCATGCCGTAGGTCATGTCGGGAAAGACCAGTTGCACCGCAATGAACACGCCAACCAGCATGCCCACCACGGCCCAAACCAGGGTCATGACGGTGAATTTGCGCACCAGCGCGTAGTTGTAAGTCTGTTTAAGCGTCAGATCGCTCATCTGCTCCACCTGTTGATAAGAAGTAACGAACCGTAATGTAGAGTATGGTCATTTACTTATGGACACACTGAATTGACATGTATCAACACATTTCATTTCGTAAGGGTAAGCACTAGGAAGTGGCCGGGGTCGCTGCGCTGTCAATGCGACACCTTGCCGCAATGTGCAGATCAAGTCCGTTGTTGCGGCCCTTCAGCGTCGGCGGATTTCTCTGCCTCTTTCTCGGGTAAAGACTCAGGTTTGGGTTTATCGTCGTCCATCAGAATGGCGTGGGCCGGACCTTCCATATCGTCGAACTGACCGCTGCGCGCCGCCCACCACAGCACCCCCACGATGAGCAGCACCAGCAGCACACTGATGGGGATGAGAATGAGCAGAGAGCCTTCCATGGCGCGCTTTCAAAGAGTGGGCGCAACACGATCGCGGCGCGCCAGGCGGGCTGCATTGAGCACCACCAGCAGCGAGGAGGTACTCATGCCAACCGCCGCCCAGACCGGGGTGATGAAACCCGCCACCGCCAGCGGAATCGCCAGCAGGTTGTAGACCACGGCCCAGATCAGGTTCTGCCGCATCACGCCCACCGTGCGCCGTCCGGTGGCGACCAGCCGCGGCAAGGCGCGCATGTCCGGGTGATGCAAGATGACATCGGCCCCGGCCCGGGCAATCGGCGCGGCGCCGGCAAAGCTCACCGAGAGATCGGCTGCCGCCAGCACCGGGGCATCGTTCACCCCGTCGCCCACCATCGCCACCACCCGCCCCTGCGCGCGCCATTGGCGCACGCGTTCGAGCTTGTCCTCCGGGCTCAGGCCGCCCTCGGCGCGCGCCACGCCGAGCCGCGTGGCCCAGGCCTGAACGGTACGTACCGCATCGCCCGACAACACCGCAACCTCGGCGCCAGCGGCTTGCAGCGACTGCAAGGCCTCCTGCGCACCGGGGCGCAGCGTTTCGGCGATGTCGAACACGGCCAGCGCACGCCCATCGAGGCTCAGGCCAAGCCGGGTGAGCGGAATATCGCTGGCTTCGGGCGGCTGCGCTTGCGCCACACCCGAGAAGGCTGCATGCCCCAGCCGCAGCGTCTGTCCCTGCCACACGCCCTGCATGCCGCCATGCGGCACAGCGCGCAAATCCTGCACCGCTTCTACGGCGTCGCCCTGCGCGGCAGACGCCATGAACGCCCGCGCGAGCGGATGCTGCACCCCCTGCTCCAGCGCGCGCGCCAACGCCAGCACCTGCTCACGGCTGTAGGACGGATTGAGCAGGCGCACGGCCGAGACAACGGGTTCGGCCGTGGTCAGCGTGCCGGTCTTGTCGAACAACCAGAGATCGACCTGCGGCGCACGGTCGAGCGCGTGACCGCGAGCGAGCAGCACGCCGTGCCGCGAGAGTTGCGCGGTGGACGCCGCCAGCGCCGCAGGCACCGCCAGCGACAAGGCACAGGGGCAGCTCACCACCAGCACGGCCACCAGTGTCGGCACGATGCGCGCCGGATCGAGCCACCACCACAGCAGCACGGTAAGCGCGGCCACCGCCAGCAAACCCAGCGTGAACCATTGCGCGGCGATGTCGGCCAACTGGGCCGAGCGCGGCTTGCTGGCCAGCGCATGCTGCATCAGCTCAACCATTTGCGCGATGCGCGTGCCCGCGCCGGTTTGCGTGGCCCGCACGATCAGCGGCGATTGCCGGTTCATGCTGCCCGCCAGAATGGCGTCGCCCGCCTGTTTGGGCACGGCATGGCTCTCGCCGGTGAGCAGGGCTTCGTCCACTAATGACGCGCCCGAGATCACCACGCCGTCCACCGCGGCGGCGCTGCCGCTGGGCAACTCCACCTCATCGCCTGCGCGCACCTGGGTAATGGCCACACTGCGCCACTCTTCTTCGCCGCTGGCTCGCACCCGCACGGCGGCGGGCAGTTGTTCCATCAGTTCCTCGGCCGCGTTCAGGCTGCGCTGGCGCAGGCCGTCTTCGATCAGGCGCGCGGTGAGCAACAGAGCGAGAAACATCACCACCGAGTCGAAATACACATGGCTCTCGCCGTGCAGCACGCTCCACACACTGGCGGCAAACGCGCTCCACAGACCGAGAGTGACGGGCACGTCCATCCCCAGGCGACGGTTGCGCACGTCGCGCAGCGCCCCCATGAGGAAAGGCCAGCCGGAAAACAGCAAGGCGGGCAAGGTGAGCGCCAGGCTGCCCCACTGGAAAATGCCCTGCTCTGCCGCGTTGAGCCCCTCGGCATCGAGGTAGCCCGGCCAGGCGAACATCATCACCTGCATCATCGCCAGCCAGGCCACGAGGGTGCGCAAAATGGCCAAGCGACGGGCGCGGCGGTGATTGAGCTCGCTCTGGTGACGCGCGTTGGGCAGCGGGCGATAACCCACCTCGGCCAGCGCCTGAAACACCTGCGCCAGTTGCACGGTGTTGGCGTCCCACTGCAACGCCACGCGGCGGGTGGAGTAGTTCACCGTGGCGGCGAGCACGCCCGGTATGGCCCGCAGCCGCTGCTCGATCAGCCAGACGCAGGCGCCGCAATGAATGCCATCGACCGCAATCTGAGTGCTCCACCGGCCCTCGCCCAGCGACGTGGCATAGGCAGAGAGAAACGCCGGGTCGGCCAGCGCCATCCACTGTTGATGGAGTTTGTCGATCTCTTCGCACGGCAGCGCGGCCAGCGCGCCTTCGCCTGCGGTGCGGCGGTCGTAATAGGCGCACAACCCGCCCTGCACGATGATCTCGGCGGCCGCCGCGCAGCCCTGGCAACAAAAGCTGCGCCACTGCCCGTCCAGCTCCATGCGCACCGGCGCGTCGCCCAAAGGCAGGCTGCAGTGATAGCAGCCGGTCGCTTCAGCAGGGTGCTTCGGCATCTGATTGGGGGCGCTGGACAGGGGAAGGATGGAACTCGACATGATGACCATGCTAGAAACTGCGCCCTCACCCTGCCTTGAGATGTATCAAGAAGTATCTATACATTGTCGAGGGTATTCCCGGATCAGCCCAGATTGTTCATTAGGACACGGGATGATGGCGCGGCGGCTTGGGGATGGATTGGCCCCTGCGCGACAAGCCCATAGCCGTCGCTATGGGCGCGAAGCGCGGGGGTCAAGACGCCCCAAACCGCCCGCCAGCGCCCGTGTAGGGGCAAAGCCCCGCCTAATGGACAGTCTGGGATCAGCCCTGCCACTGCGCCCAGACTTTTTCCAGACGCTTGAGCGATACCGGCATGGGCGTGCGCAGCTCTTGGGCGAACAGCGACACCCGCAGTTCTTCGAGCAGCCAACGCAGCTCTTGCAGGCGTGGCGGCAGGTGCCCGTGATAACTCGCCGCCTCGCGCTGCCAGCGGGTGAGCCAAGGGGCGAGCTGGGTGCCGAGTTGCGCATCGCGGGCCGGATCGGTGCGAAATTTATCCAGCCGCCGCCCGATGGCCTGCAGATAGCGGGGAAAGTGCGCGATTTGCGCAGGCGGCGCTTCGGCGATGAAACGCGGAGGCAACAAGGCCTGCAGCTGGGCACGGATGTCGGCGTGCAGCGCGGGTTGGTTCTTGAACGCGGCGAGTTTTTTCTGCACTTGCGCGTATTCATCCAGAATCTGCGCCGCCAGCCGCGCCATTTCGGCGGCCAACAGTTGAAAACGGGGCTTGCCCTCGCTCAAGCGTTGGGCGAAAGCGGGCTTGTCGGCAGGCAGCGGCTCGACGAGAAAGGCCCGGTCGAGCGCCGCATCCACGATCTGCGCGCGCAGCAGTTCGGCGGTGCCCAGCGACATGAACTGCATCGCCGCCTGCTGGAATCCGGGCAGATTTTTTTCCGCATGCTTGATCTGATCGCGCAGTTGCAGGGCGAACAGACGGCGCAGGCCGCTACGGTGCAACCGTGCGGCTTCCTCGGCGGTGTCGAATACCTCCACATCGACCGCGCCGCCCTTGTCCACCAGGGCGGGAAAGCCGATCAGGGTGTGCGCGCCCCGGCGCAGCTCCAGCAGTTCCGGCAGGGCGTCGAAAGTCCAATCCGTCAGTCCTTGCAGCGCATCGGTGGGCACATTGATGGGCGCTTCGCGCGGTGCTGCGGCCAACGCGCCGGGCGCCGCGCGGGGAGGCGCCGGGGCTTCGGACGGGGCCTTGGCGTTTTTTTGCGGCGACAGTCCGGTGCGCAGTTTGGCCAGTTCGGCAAACGCGCTGCGTGAAGCCTGACCGTGATCGGCGCGCAGTTTGTCGATGTCTCGCCCGACGTCGATGCGCCGTCCGTGGGCGTCGATCACCTGCACGTTGAAAAACAGATGGGGCCCGAGGGTTTCGAGCTTGAAGTCGGTGCGCTGCAGCGCCAGCCCGGTGTGCTCGCGCACCAGATCGCGCAAGGCGTCGAGCAGATCGCCCTGGCCGAATCGCTCGGCCGTCGTGAGCTGCGCGGCGAACGCCTCCGCGGTTTGCGGCAGCGGCACGAGGCGCGAACGCGGGCGCTGCGGCAAGCTTTTGAGCAGCGCCAGAATCTTTTCCTTGAGCAGCCCCGGCACCAGCCATTGCAGCCGCTGCGCAGGTATCTGGTTGAGCGCGGCCAGCGGCGCCTGCAATGTGACGCCGTCGCGCGCGCCGCCGGGGTCGAAGGTGTAGTCGAGCTGCAGTTCCAGCGCGCCGAGCTTAAGGCGGTTAGGAAACGTCTCGGTGGTGATGCCGGCCGCTTCGTGGCGCATCAACTCGTCGCGCTGCAGAAACAGCAGCTTCGGCTCGGCCCGCACCGCATCGCGATACCAGCGGTCGAAACTGGCGCCGCCGTGCACTTCGTCTGGCACTTGCTGGTCGTAGAAGGCGTAGATCAGTTCTTCGTCCACCAGCACGTCGAGCCGCCGCGCCTTGTGTTCGAGTCGTTCGATGTCGGCGATCAGCGCCTGGTTGTGCTGAAAAAAGGGCCAGCGGCAGTCCCACTCGCCCGCCACCAGGGCCTCGCGCAGAAAAATCTCGCGCGCCTGCTTGGGATCGAAACGGCCGAAATCCACCCGTCTCTGGCTGTAAACCACCAGTCCGTACAGCGTCGCGCGCTCGAAGGCGGTGACTTGCGCTGGCTTCTTTTCCCAGTGCGGATCGAGCAGGCTGGTCTTGAGCAGGTGCGCGCCCACGCGCTCCAGCCACTGCGGCTCGATGCGCGCCACGCCGCGGGCGTACAGCCGCGTGGTTTCCACCAGCTCCGCCGCCATGATCCACCGCCCGGCCTTGCGCCCCAGCGGCGACGACGGATGGATGGCAAAGCGAATGCCTCTCGCGCCTAGGTACTGGGCATCGTCTTCGCCCTTGTAGCCCACGTTGCCGAGCAGGCCGCTGAGCAAAGCGCAATGAATCTGCTCATAGGTAGGCTCGGCGGTGTTGAGCCGCCAGCCCTGCTCGGACACCAGAGTGTGGAGCTGGCTGTGCACGTCATGCCATTCGCGCAGGCGCAGCGGCGAGAGATACTGGCCACGCAGTTCGCCCCACAATTTGCGCTGCGACTTTTTGTGGGCAATGGCCGCGTGGTAATGCGCCCAGAGCTTGAGCCAGCCGAGAAATTCGGAGCGCTCGTCGCTGAACTTGCGATGCGCTTCATCGGCTGCCTGCTGCGCCTCGGCGGGACGTTCGCGCGGGTCTTGCACCGACAGCGCCGCGGCGATGATCAGCACTTCGGTCAGCGCCTCGCGGTTGCGGGCTTCGAGAATCATGCGGCCGATACGCGGGTCCAGCGGCAGTCGGGCAAGCTCGCGGCCCAGAGGGGTGAGCGCATTGCGGTCGTCCACCGCGCCCAGTTCGGTGAGCAACTGGTAGCCGTCGGCAATCGCCTTGCCCGGCGGCGGCTCGATGAACGGAAACTGCTCGATGGAATCCAGCCCCAGCGCCTTCATGCGCAGAATGACGGCGGCCAGCGAAGACCGCTGGATCTCCGGCGTGGTGAAGCGCGGCCGCTCGGCGAACTCGGCTTCGTCGTACAGCCGGATGCACACGCCGTTGGCCACCCGGCCGCAACGGCCGGCGCGTTGCTGCGCCGCCGCCTGGCTGATGGACTCGACCTGCAGCATTTCCACCTTGTTGCGGTAGCTGTAGCGCTTTACCCGCGCCAGACCAGCGTCGATGACGTAGCGGATGCCAGGCACGGTGAGCGAGGTTTCGGCCACATTGGTTGCCAGCACGATGCGCCGCGCACCGCCCGAGGCAAACACCCGGTCTTGCTCGGCCTGCGACAGCCGGGCGTACAGCGGCAGGATTTCCACGCCGACGCGCTTGGTGTCGAGATGGTGTTTGCGCAGCGCCGCCTCGGCTTCGCGGATTTCGCGCTCGCCAGGCAGAAACACCAGAATGTCGCCGGAGCCGAGCCGCCAAAGCTCGTCCACCGCATCGCAGATCGCCGCAGACTGGTCGCGGTCATCACCCTTGTCCACGCCAAAAGGCCGCCAGCGCACTTCCACCGGATACAGCCGCCCCGAAACTTCGATGACTGGAGCAAGAGTGGACTGCCCCCACGCTCCGGGCTGCGCCCCGTCGCTGCCCCCCGAGGGGGCGCCGCCCGGCTTGGGGCGGCCCGGCGCCGGGCGGGGAGCGCTTTCGGCAAAGTGCTCCGCAAACCGCTGAGCATCGATAGTGGCCGAAGTCACGATCACTTTCAGGTCAGGACGGCGCGGCAGCAACTGTTTGAGGTAACCCAGCAGAACGTCGATGTTCAGGCTGCGCTCGTGCGCCTCGTCGATGATCAGGGTGTCGTAGGCGCGCAGCAGAGGGTCGGTCTGGGTTTCCGCCAGCAAAATGCCGTCAGTCATCAGCTTGATCGACGCCCCGGGCTGCAGCCGGTCGTTGAAGCGCACCTTGTATCCGGCAATCGCGCCCAGCTCGCTGCCGAGTTCCTGCGCCACGCGCTTGGCGATACTGGTGGCCGCCAGCCGCCGCGGCTGGGTGTGGCCGATCAGCCCCGTTCCGCCCGCTCCTAGCCCGCGGCCGATGGACAGCGCGATCTTGGGCAACTGTGTGGTCTTGCCCGATCCGGTTTCGCCGCAGACGATCACCACCTGATGCTCGCGCAGCGCACGCGCGATGTCTTCGCGCCGCAGCGAAACCGGCAGATCTTCAGGAAAGCGCACTTCGCCCACGGGCGTGGCCGCCACAGGCTTGCGCGGCGCGGCAGCATGGCGCTGGCGAGGGGGTCGGGCGGCGGTGGATTCGGGCATGGAAGACATCAAAAACAAAAGCAACCCGACATTTTCGGATAATCGGGCCATGATCGCCCAGCAAGAACAATTCGTCGATTGGCTGCGCTCCGTCGCGCCTTACATCCATGCCCATCGCGGCAAGACCTTTGTGGTCGCCATCGCCGGCGAACTGATCGCGGCCGGACGCCTCAACGCGCTGGTGCAGGACGTTGCGCTGCTCACCGCGATGGGCGTGCGCATCGTGCTCGTGCACGGCTTTCGTCCGCAGGTCGAAGCGCAGTTGCGCGAAAAAGGCGTCGGCGCGCGCTACTCGCACGGCATGCGGGTGACCGATGAAGTCGCGCTCGATGCCGCGCAGGAAGCGGCGGGCCAGTTGCGCTTCGAGATTGAAGCTACGTTCTCGCAAGGCCTGCCCAACACGCCGATGGCCGGCGCCACCGTGCGCGTGGTCTCCGGCAATTTCATCATCGCCCGCCCCGTGGGCGTGATCGACGGCCTTGATTTCCAGCACACCGGGCTGGTCCGCAAGGTCGATGCGCCCACCATTCAGCGCGCGCTTGAATATGGCGCGGTCGTGCTCATGTCGCCCTTCGGCTACTCGCCCACGGGTGAAGCCTTCAACCTCAGCATGGAAGACGTGGCCAGCAGCGTGGGCGCGGCCATCAAGGCGGAAAAGCTCGTGCTGATCACCGAGGTGGACGGCGTGATCGACGACGCGCACAACCTCATCCCCGAACTGACCGTGGCGCAGGCCGAGAGCCTGCTGTCGCGCCTGCCCGATCCGCAACAGCCCACCGACACCGCGTTTTATTTGCGCCACGCGGTATGCGCCGTGCGCGGCGGCGTGACGCGTGCGCACATCGTGCCGTTTGCCATCGACGGCTCGCTGCTGCTCGAACTCTTCACCCACGACGGCGTGGGCACCATGATCGCCGACGAGCATCTCGAACATCTGCGGCAAGCCACGGCCGACGACGTGGGCGGCATCCTGCAACTCATCGAGCCGCTGGAAGAACAAGGCGTGCTGGTCAAGCGTAGCCGCACCGAAATCGAACGCGACATCAGCTACTACACGGTACTGGAGCACGACGGCATCATCTTCGGCTGCGCCGCGCTCTACCCCTACGCCGAGCAGAAAACCGGCGAAATGGCCGCGCTCACCGTTCACCCGTCCGCCCAAGGTCAGGGCGATGGCGAGCGCATCCTCAAACACATCGAACAACGCGCTCGGGCGCTGGGACTGCACAGCATTTTTGTGCTCACCACCCGCACCATGCACTGGTTTCTCAAACGGGGCTTTGTGCTGGTCGAGCGCGAATGGCTGCCGCCCGAGCGCCGCCTGCGCTACGACGACCAGCGACGCTCGCGTGTGCTGGTCAAACATCTCGGTTGAAACCTCAATAAAGGACACTTTCATGGCACGCACGATTCACTGCATCAAACTCGGCCGCGAGGCTGAAGGCCTCGATTTCGCTCCCTACCCCGGCGAACTTGGCGCACGCATCTACAACAACGTCTCCAAGGAAGCCTGGGCGGCCTGGCTCAAGCACCAGACCATGCTGGTAAATGAAAACCGCCTCAACCTGGCCGACGCCCGCGCCCGCCAATACCTGGCGCGGCAGATGGAAAAATACTTTTTCGGCGAAGGCGCCGAAATGCCGCAAGGCTACGTGCCGCCCACGGCCTGAGTGAACTGTGCAGCCTGAAGCTGGACGCAATACAGATTCCGCACACTCGCCGCGCTAATACTCCATATAGTATTTGTGCGGCTTTTCCGGATTCACTACAACAATTCACACACTCGCGCAATCAACACTAAACACAATGTGGTGTATGCGCATGTCCTCCTAACATCACCTCAGCCTCAAATACTCAAATCAGTATTTCGAGTCATCGCCGTGTTGGAGCGGCGCCATCAACCACCTATGGAGGCCGGGCTGCTCGCTCGGTAGGAGACAAAAGAATGCATCTGAAAAAACTGGCACTCTCGCTGGCCCTGGCCGGCATCGCACTTCCCGCAGCGCACGCGACCGACGGGTACTTCCAGCCCGGCTTCAGCGTGAAGGCCAACGGCATGGGCGGCGTGGGCATCGCCCTGCCGCAAGACGCCCTGGCCGCCGCCACCAACCCGGCCGGCATGGCCCTAATCGGTAATCGTGTCGACGGTGGGCTCAGTCTGTTCCGCCCGAACCGTGAGGCCAAAATCAACGGCACGACCTACAGCGGCAACGATCAGCAGAACTTCATCATCCCGGAAATCGGCGCCAACTACATGATCAACCCGACCATGTCGGCTGGCGTGAGCTTGTATGGCAACGGCGGGATGAACTCGGGCTACAGCAACATCGGCGGCTCCATGACGGGTCTGGCCAATGGCGCCGGGGTCGATCTGCAACAGATGTTTATTTCGCCCAGTTTCGCCTGGCGAGTAACGCCAACGCAAACCATCGGCGTGGCAGTGAATCTGGTGCATCAAACCTTCCGAGCAAATGGCCTGGGTGCTTTTTCTATGGCATCGCAATCCCCCTCGAATCTGACGGATAACGGACACGATTCCTCCAATGGCGTCGGCGTGCGCATCGGCTGGATTGGCGAACTGGCCCCCGGTTTCTCGCTTGGCGCCACCTATCAGCCCAAGACGCACATGAGCAAATTCAGCAAATACAGCGGTCTGTTTGCTGACAACGGCAGCTTTGATATTCCGGCGAATTACGGTATCGGCTTTGCCTGGAAAACTGGCCCGCTGACGGTTGCTGGAGATGTTGAGCGCATTCTCTACAGCGACGTCAGCGCGATCGGCAACACATCGACCACCTTTCTGCAGAACCCCCTTGGCGCCCCGAATGGCCCTGGCTTCGGCTGGAAAAACATCACCGTTGTCAAACTCGGCGTGGCTTATGCGATCGACCAGGCTTTGACGGTGCGCGCCGGGTGGAACCACAGCGACAATCCGGTCACCTCGCAGAATGTGTTCTTCAACACCATTGCTCCTGGGGTGATCAAGGATCACCTCACGCTGGGCATGACCTACGCTGTGAGCAACACGATGGAAGTCTCGGCCGATTACATCCACGCCTTCAAGAGCGACGTGACTGGCAATCTCGCACCGCCGCCTTATGGCCCCGGTGGCACCGAGGACCTGTCCATGTCCCAGAACACTCTGGGCGTGTCGGTGGGCTGGAAGTTCTGATTCGCCCCAACCCAGAAAACCGCGGCCTCGGCTGCGGTTTTTTTATTCCCGTTTCGCCGACAATTCCAGCCATGCTGCCCTGCTACGTTCTGCTCGATCTCGAAACCACCGGCTCCAACCCGGTGCTCGATCGCATCACCGAAGTGGCGGTCATGCGGGTTGAGCAGGGGGAAGTGGTCGCGAAGTGGAGTCGGCTGGTCAATCCGGGGCAGCGCATTCCGCCTTTCATCCAGCAGCTCACTGGCATCGACGACGCCATGGTGGCGGGAGCTCCGGCGTTTGGCGAGGTGCTGCCCGAACTACTCGCCGCGTTGGACGGCGCCGTGCTCGTGGCGCATAACGTGCGCTTCGACCACGGTTTTCTGAAGCAGGCCGCGGCGCGCGAAGGAGTGGATCTGCGGGTGAAAACCTTATGCACCGTACGCCTGTCGCGCAAGCTCTACCCGCAGGCCCGCGGGCATGGGCTGGACGCCATCATGCGCCGCCACGGGCTGCACACCACGGCGCGCCACCGGGCGATGGGCGATGTTGAGCTACTGCATCAATGGCTACATATCGCCCAGACGGAACTTGGCCCTGCCTCGGTGCAGACTGCGGCTCTGGAGTTGTTGCGCGGCAGTGCGAGCCTGCCGCCGCATCTGGAAACCCCGGTGGACGACATTCCCGAAGCGTCCGGGGTCTATCTGTTCTACGGCGAAGGTGAAGTGCCGCTCTACATCGGCAAGAGCGTGCGTCTGCGCGCCCGGGTGCTGTCGCACTTTCAGGCGGATCACCGCGACGCGCGGGAATTGCGCCTGGCGCAGGAGGTGCGGCGGGTCGAATGGCGCGAGACGGCGGGTGAGTTTGGCGCCCTGCTGCTGGAGATGCGGCTCATCAAGGAACTGCAGCCCCTGCTCAACCGGCAACTGCGCCGCGAGCGACAGCTTTGTGCATGGCGGCTGGCGAAAGATCCCGTGGCTCGGCCACTGCTCACGCTGGTGCGCGGAGACGAACTCGATCCGCGATTTTTCCCGCAGTTGTATGGCTGTTACCGGAGCAAGCGTCAGGCTGTCGAGGCCTTACGCGCCCTCGCCCAGCGCCACGCGCTGTGCCCGCAGGCGCTGGGGCTTGAATCGGGCAAGGGCCGCTGCTTCGCGCAGCAAATCGGTCAGTGCAAGGGGGTGTGCTGTGGCCTCGAATCAGCCGAGCGGCATCACGCCCGCCTGCTGCTGGCGCTGGCTGCGAAACGCCTGCGCGCCTGGCCTTACGACGGGCCCGTCGGGCTGCGCGAGCACAGCCCTGAGCAGGATCGCACCGAGGTGCATGTATTCGACCAATGGCGGCATCTGGGCACGGCGCGTTGCGAAAACGATCTGGCCGAGTTGATGGAGGGCCGACGCGAGGCCGACAGCGGCGGCTTCGACCTGGACATCTATCGTCTGCTGCTGAGCCGTTTAGCGGGCGCCAAGGGCCCGCCGCCCGATCTGATCCGCCTGCGGTGAACCGCGACGGCTCAGCCGTGTTCCTTGGCGTGGTTGATCGAGTATTTCGGAATCTCGATGGTCACGTCTTCGTCAGCCAGAATGGCCTGGCAGGATAGACGCGAGGTGGGCTCCAGTCCCCAGGCGCGGTCGAGCAGATCTTCTTCGCTTTCGTCGAGTTCACCCAGGCTGTCATAGCCCTTGCGCACCACCACATGACAGGTGGTGCAGGCGCATTGCATGTCGCAGGCGTGTTCGATGGGCACGCCGTTTTCCAGCAGGGCCTCGCAAATCGAGGTGCCGCGCCCGGCGCTGACTTGTTTGCCTTGCGGGCAGTATTCGGGATGCGGCAGAACCGTGATGATGGGCATGGTGAGAATCGAGAAAAGTCTCAGGACGCCGTGCTGGACGGCGTGTCGGTGAGCTGCGCGATCTGATCGACGGATTGACCCGCCAGCGCGCGTTGAATGCTGCGGTTCATGCGCCGCTCGGCAAACGCATCGGTCTGCCGCGTCAGCGCCTCGGTGGCGAGGCAGATCTGATCGATGTCGCCGCCTTGTTCGGCCTGCGCCAGCGCGGCCATGTCCGTGTGAATCTGCGCGACTTCCTGCTCGCTCAGCAGATCGCGGTCGAGCTGCATGGCGTTGCGTGTGGCGGCCAGCAGGGCCTGAGCGTCCACCCGCGCTTCCTGCAGCATGCGGGCGTCGCGGTCATCTTGGGCGTGGGCCACGCTGTCGTGCAGCATCTGCGCTATTTGCGCGTCGTCCAGGCCGTAAGCCGGTTTGACCTGCACCTGGGCCTGCACGCCGGTGGTCAGCTCTTGCGCGCTGACTTCGAGCAGACCGTCGGCGTCGACGGCGAAGGTCACGCGGATACGCGCGGCGCCCGCCACCATGGGCGGAATGCCGCGCAGCTCGAAGCGCGCCAGCGAACGACAGTCGCTCACCAGTTCGCGCTCGCCCTGCACCACATGAATGGCCATGGCGGTCTGCCCGTCGCGGAAGGTGGTGAAGTCTTGCGCTCGCGCCTGAGGAATGGTGCTGTTGCGCGGCAGAATGTGCTCGACCAGCCCGCCCATGGTTTCGACGCCCAGCGACAGGGGAATGACATCGAGCAGCAATACATCGTCGGCCCCGGCATTGCCCGCCAGCGCGTTGGCCTGAATGGCTGCGCCCAGCGCCACCACTTCGTCAGGATTGAGATCGGTGAGCGGCGCCTTGCCCATGACGCGCGCAACCGCCTGGCGAATCATGGGCATGCGCGTGGCGCCGCCCACGAGCACCACGCCCTGCACGTCTGAGGCACTGACCTGCGCATCGCTCAAAGCGCGGCGCAACAGCGCAAGGGTGCGTTTCACCAGATCGGCGCTGGCCTGCTCGAAATCGTCGCGCTGCAAAGTGCCGGTGTGAGAGGCCCCATCGGCCAGTGCCACGGTGTATTCCACCGAGCTGGCCGCGCTCAGCGCTTCTTTGGCTTGGCGTGCGGCCATGCGCCACCGCCGTTGCAGGCTGGCTGACAGCTCGGGATTGCCGGCCTGCTGCCGCATCAGCGCCTCGATGCGCTGGTCGAAATCGTCACCGCCCAGCGCTGTGTCGCCGCTGGTGGCGACCACTTCGAACACTCCTTTGCTCAGCCGCAGCACGGAAAGATCGAAGGTACCTCCGCCCAGGTCGTAAATGACATACAGACCTTCGGCGCCATGATCGAGGCCGTAGGCCAGCGCCGCGGCCGTGGGTTCGTTGATAAGGCGCAGCACATGCAAACCCGCGAGTTGCGCGGCGTCTTTGGTCGCCTGACGCTGGGCATCGTCGAAGTAGGCGGGCACGGTGATCACCGCACCGACCAGCTCGCCGCCCAGCGTGTCTTCAGCACGCCAGCGCAGCACGCGCAGGATGTCGGCCGAGACTTGAACCGGCGTCATCTCGCCAGCGGCGGTCTGGAATCGGACCATGCGCGCATCGTGATTGATGCGGTAATGCGCGAGCGCCGTCGGCGGCAGATCGCTCGGGCTGCGACCCATATAGCGTTTGACCGAAACGAGGGTATTGGCCGGATCGAGCGCCTGCTCTTCACGCGCGCGCAGGCCCACTTCGGCGCGGCCATCAGCGTGGTAGTGCACCACGGAGGGCAGCAGCACCTCTCCCTGCGCATCAGGCAGACATTGCGGTGAGCCGCTGAGCACGGCGGCGACGAGCGAATGCGTGGTGCCCAGATCAATGCCCACGGCACGTCGGTGCTGGTGCGGGTCGGGCGATTGTCCGGGTTCGGAGATTTGCAACAGGGCCATGGCAAAAGGGAGGTAATCGCTCAGCTCGGCCAGTGTTGAATCGAGGTGCCGGAGCGAGGAAATGAAATCAATCGAGTATCAAACGGGCATCAAGCGGAGGGCTGCGGCAAGGAATCGGCCGTGCGCCGCAGCTCTTCGACAAAACGGTCGAGAAACAACAGGGCGCGCACCTGCTCGGCGGCCGCTTGAGGGGCGTTCTGTTCATCGAGCGCCTGACGAATGGCTTCGATGCGCTGAGCGCGCTGCGCCTGCACCTCGGCCCGCAAGGTCTCAAGCCCGCTTGCATCGGCCGCTTCCCGCAACTCATCGAGCGCTTCGCGCCATTGCATCTGCTGCATCAGAAATTCGGTCGGCATGGCGGTGTTGTTCTCTGCCTGCACCGCCACGCCACGCCGCTCGCACAGGTAGGACGCGCGCTGAACCGGGTTCTTGAGGGTGAGGTAGGCCGCGTTGGCTTGCGCCGCCATCTGCATGGCCAAGCGCTTGTCGCGATCCGACCCGGAGGCGAATCGGTCGGGATGCACTTGCGACTGCACCGCGAGCCGCGCCCGTTCCAACTGCGCTGCGTCGAGGGAAAAGGTTTCGGGAAGGCCGAACAGGGCGAAATAAGACTGAGCGAGATCCATCAGATCAAAGGCGCCGAGCGACGTCCATGAGCAAGGCGCCGAAGCCGCTCAAACCCGGAACGACTCGCCGCAGCCGCAGCGATCTTTTTCGTTGGGGTTGTTGAACTGGAAGCCTTCGTTCAAGCCCTGGCGCACGAAATCAAGCTCGGTGCCGTCCACGTAGGCCAGGCTCTTGGGATCGACCAGAATCTTGACACCGTGGCTGTCGAACACCTGATCTTCCTCAGACGCTTGATCGACGAATTCGAGCTTATAGGCCATGCCGGAGCAGCCGGTGGTCTTGATGCCCAGGCGCACTCCCAGCCCCGCACCCCGCTTGGCGAGATGGCGCTGCACCTGCTCGGCCGCGCGCTCGGTCAATGTGACTGACATCTTCAGTTCCCTCGATTCCCTTGGTCTACGTCTAATTGAGCGCGCTCAGGCTGCCTGGGCCTGCTCAGTGGCTAGCGCTTGCCCGGCAGTACGACCATGACGCTGCTGGTAATCGCTCACTGCGGCCTTGATGGCGTCCTCGGCCAGGATGGAGCAATGAATCTTGACCGGCGGCAGCGCCAGTTCTTCGGCGATCTGGCTGTTGCGAATTTCAAGCGCTTGATCGAGCGTCTTGCCCTTGACCCACTCGGTCACCAGCGAAGACGAGGCTATGGCCGAACCGCAGCCGTAGGTTTTGAAGCGGGCATCTTCGATCACGCCTTGATCGTTGACGCGGATCTGCAGCTTCATCACATCGCCACACGCCGGAGCGCCCACCATGCCGGTGCCGACCTGCGGGTCGTCCTTGGAAAAAGAGCCCACGTTACGCGGGTTTTCATAATGGTCCACCACTTTGTCACTGTAAGCCATGATCTTGTCCTCCTCGAAGCGCTCGCCGGAAGCGGCGAACGACACATCCAATAATTCCGATCTCTATTGTCGGCTATTTGCACAACCCTGATGCAGATAGGCGCTTAGCCGCAAGGAGCTCAGTGCGCCGCCCACTGGATGGTGCTGATGTCGATGCCTTCCTTGTACATGTCCCAGAGGGGCGAGAGATCGCGCAGCTTGGCCACGCTCTCGCGCAGCTGACGCACGGCGGAGTCGATTTCCTCTTCGGTCGTGTAACGACCGATGGTCATGCGCAGCGAGGAATGCGCCAGCTCATCGCTGCGGCCCAGGGCGCGCAACACATATGAGGGCTCCAGGCTGGCGGAAGTGCAGGCAGAGCCGCTGGATACTGCAATGCCCTTGATCGCCATGATCAGCGATTCGCCCTCGACGTAGTTGAAACTGATGTTGAGGTTGTGCGGCACGCGGCGCTCCAAATCGCCGTTCACATAAACCTCTTCGATGTCCTTGAGGCCGTCGAGCAGGCGCTGCTGCAACATGCGGGCGCGCTCGATGCTGGCCCCGAGTTCGGCCTTGGCGATGCGAAACGCCTCGCCCATGCCCACGATCTGATGCGTAGGCAGCGTGCCCGAGCGCAGGCCGCGCTCGTGTCCGCCGCCGTGCATTTGCGGAATCAGCCGCACCCGCGGCTTGCGCCGCACATACAACGCACCGATGCCCTTGGGGCCATAAGTCTTGTGCGAAGCCAGGCTCATCAGATCCACCGGCCAGGTCTGCAGATCGATCACCATCTTGCCGGTGGCCTGCGCCGCGTCGACATGAAAAATGATGCCGCGCTCGCGGCAGATGCGGCCGATTTCCGGAATGTCCTGAATCACGCCGATCTCGTTGTTGACCAGCATGACCGAAACCAGAATGGTGTCAGGTCGCAGCGCCGCCTTGAATACGTCGAGGTCGAGCAGACCGTTGGGCTGCACGTCGAGATAGGTGGCCTCAAAACCCCGGCGCTCCATTTCGCGCACGGTATCGAGCACCGCCTTGTGCTCGGTCTTGACGGTGACGATGTGCTTGCCCTTGCCCTGATAGAACTCCGCAGCGCCCTTGATGGCGAGGTTGTTCGACTCGGTGGCACCGGACGTCCAGATGATCTCCTTGGCGTCGGCGTTGATCAGCGCGGCCACTTGCTCGCGAGCCTTTTCCACCGCAGCCTCCGCCTCCCAGCCCCAGGCATGACTACGAGACGCCGGGTTGCCGAAATGCTCGCGCAGCCAGGGAATCATGGCATCGACCACCCGCGGGTCCACGGGCGTGGTTGCGGCGTAGTCCATGTAAATCGGAAGATGAGGCGTGGTGGACATGGTGGGAATGCTCAGTGGAAATGCTCAGGATGTGTGCTTGTTATCGGCGAAAATTCATCGCGGAATGCACCCGACACGTACCCGGCGCGCAGCGCCGGGCTCAAATCTCTTGAAACCAGGCTTAATTCAAAGTCTGCGCGAGGTTGAACACCGAGTTCGGCGCCTTGACCTTGATCGGCTTGGCCGTCACCGGCAGCGGAGACACGGGTTTACGGGTGATGGCTACTTCTTCCACCGTGACCCCCTTGGCAAGGTTCTGCTCGACCAACCCTTTGAGGTTGACCGAATCGAGAAACTCCACCATCTTGGCATTGAGCTGCGCCCAGAGGTCGTGCGTCATGCAGGGGCCGTTGTCTTCGCCGTTGCAATTTTCTTTGCCGCCGCACTGAGTGGCGTCGAGAGGTTCGTCCACGGCGATGATGATGTCGGCAATGCTGATTTCTTCCGATTTGCGCGAAAGCGTATAGCCGCCTCCGGGGCCGCGCACGGAATCCACCAGCTCATGACGGCGCAGTTTGCCGAACAGCTGCTCCAGATAAGAAAGGGAAATATGCTGGCGCTGGCTGATGCCGGCCAGAGTTACGGGGCCGAGATGTTGACGCATGGCCACGTCGATCATCGCGGTTACGGCAAAACGTCCTTTGGTGGTCAGTCGCATGGCGGCTCTCCTCAACATGAATGATGGCCAGTTGCAACGTCAGGGCGACCGCCTTGGGCAGGCTTGCAGCAGACATTACACAGTGCCGGAATGGAAAATACCCGACGAAACTAGTGGGCCAATTCTACAAATCCCGATCTTTTTCGTCAACATCTCAGACTTTTCCCCAGCCCCAAAGTTCCAAGGCGGAAGGCAATTTTTTCTGTGATGGCTGCGTGGGTATTCAAGCCGTCTGGTTTATGCTTGGCTTGAAATCAATCCAACGAATAGATCAAACTCATGCGACTGACCCTGCGGCAAATGGAAGTGCTGGTGGAGATTGCGCACAGCCGCAGTGCCACCGCCGCGGGCGATACCCTGTCGATGTCGCAGTCCGCCGTCAGTGCGGCGCTGGCGGAACTGGAAGCGCAGCTCGGCGAGCGCGTCTTCGACCGGGTCGGCAAACGGCTGGTGCTCAATGACTCCGGCCGCCTGCTGTTGCCCCGCGCCATGGCCATCCTCGATCAGACCCGCGGCATCGAAGCGCTGTTCAGCGCGGGCGCAGCGGCGCTGCGCATCGGCGCGAGCAGCACCGTGGGCAACGCCATTCTGCCGGGCATCATGGCGGAGTTCTGCCGTGAGTTTCCTGCCGCGCAGTTCTGTCTGCGTGTGGGCAACACCCAGGCCATCGCCGAGGCCGTGGCGCAGTTCGAGGTCGATCTCGGGCTCGTCGAAGGCGCCTGTCACCGCGACGACCTGGCCATTGCACCGTGGCTGCGCGATGCGCTGGTCGTGGTTTGCGCCCCAGACAGTCCTCTGGCGGGCCGTGAGGTCAGTCTGGACGAGTTGCGCGCAGCCCGCTGGCTGCTGCGTGAGCCGGGTTCGGGTACCCGCGAAACCGTCGAAACCCTGCTGCTCGAACATTTGCACGGCTTCGAGCGGGCCATGGTGCTGGGTAGTTCGGAGGCCATACGCGGCGCGGCCATCGCCGGCCTGGGGCTGACCTGTATTCCCCGCCGATTGGTGCGCGATGCGCTGGATCACGGCCACCTCGTCACCGTGCGCAGCCCGCTGCCGCCCATGCACCGCACGCTCTACATCGTGCATCACCAGAAAAAGACCTTCTCCCAGCCGCTGCAACGCTTTTTGCAGTTCTGCCAGAACTGGCAGGACGATTCTTTTGTTTCTACTCCTGGCTGATCCACAAAGCCTTGTCCCATGAACTCAGCTCCCAACACCCCTGCCGCAACCGCCGCCCCCCGCCTCACCTCGCTGTCGCATGGCGGCGGTTGTGGCTGCAAGATTGCGCCGGGCGTCCTGTCTGAAATCCTGAAAAAGCACGCGCCGCTACTGCCCAGGCCTGAGGCCCTGCTGGTCGGCAACGAGTCTGCGGATGATGCTGCGGTGTATCTGCTCAACCCCGAACAGGCGCTGATTGCCACGACCGATTTCTTCATGCCCATCGTGGACGATCCCTTCGACTTCGGACGGATCGCCGCGACCAACGCCATTTCCGACATCTACGCCATGGGCGGCACGCCCATCATGGCGCTGGCGCTCGTGGGCATGCCCATCGGCGTGGTGCCGCTGGATATCGTGGGGGACATTTTGCGGGGCGGTGAGACCGTTTGCGCGCAGGCCGGCATTCCCATTGCGGGGGGGCACAGCATCGATTCGGTCGAGGCCATTTACGGACTGGTGGTCATGGGTCTGGCGCACCCCAGCCACATCCGCCGCAACGACAGCGCCCGACCCGGCGACGTGATCGTGCTGGGCAAACCGCTGGGCGTGGGCATTCAGTCGGCTGCGCTCAAAAGCGATGCGCTCGATGCCGCGGGCTACGCGCGCATGATTGCCAACACCACGCAGCTCAACACCCCCGGCAAGAAGCTGGCCCTGCTGCCCGGCGTGCATGCCCTGACCGACGTCACTGGTTTCGGCCTGCTCGGCCATCTGCTGGAAGTCTGCCGCGGCTCGGGACTGCGGGCGGACGTGCGCTTCGCCGATGTGCCCCTCATCGAAGGCGTGGTGGAGTTGGCGAACGCCGGCCACATCACAGGCGCATCGCGCCGCAACTGGGCCAGTTATGGCGGCGAAGTCGCGCTTGCCGCCGATCTGCCGCCGCTGGCTCAAACGCTGCTCACCGATCCGCAGACCTCCGGCGGCCTGCTCGTGAGCTGCGCGCCGGAGCAGGTTGACGAGGTGCTGCGCGTCTTCCGCAACGAAGGCTTTGCCCAAGCCGCCATCATCGGCCTATTGAAAGCGGGCACTCCGGGCATTGACGTGCGCGCCTGAGCGCCGCTGCCTCTTATCCCTCTTTGCACGCCGCGGCGATTACCGCCGCCGCGCGCAAGACTGCTTCACCCCCTGCTCTGCGGGCAAACCCGAGCCCGGAAATTTCAGTTCGCGTCTGTTACATCTTTATACTTCGGGCGCGGACTGTTTCATCTCTGTCATGCGATAAAGCCTTGCCATGACACTTCTCTGAACAAACAGCCGTCAACGACTCGTTCACAAAACAATCGGGAGATGTCTTGAACGCCTTACTTGCCCTATCCTGCGGGATTGACTGGCTCAACGAGCGCGTGGGCCGCTTTGCCCTCTGGCTCATTCTTGCTTCGGCCATCATCAGCGCACTCAATGCGGTCGTACGCAAAGTCTTCGACTACAGCTCGAACGCCTTTCTGGAAATTCAGTGGTATCTGTTCGCCGCGGTGTTTCTCCTGGCGGCCGGATATACGTTTTTGCACAACGAGCATGTGCGCATCGACGTGCTCTCCAGCAAGCTCTCGCCGCGTGGGCGCAACTGGATCGACATCATCGGCATCGTGTTCTTTCTGTTTCCCTTCGTGGTTGAAACCGTGCGGCTTTCGCTGCCCACGGTGATCAACGCCATCGCCTCGGGCGAGATGTCGAGCAATGCCGGCGGGCTGATCCGCTGGCCGGTTTACATCCTCGTGCCCATTGGCTTCTCGCTGCTCGGGCTGCAGGGCGTGTCCGAGCTGATCAAGCGCGTGGCATTTTTGCGCGGGCTGATCGACGACCCGCTGGTAAAGAAAAACGAAAAAACGGCAGAAGAAGAACTGGCTGAATTTGTTCTGGCGCAAAAGACGAAAGAGGCCCAATAAATGACCGCCTTTCTCATTGCGAATATCGCGCCCATCATGTTCGCGGCGCTGGTGCTGTTTTTGCTAGTCGGCTTTCCGGTGGCGTTCAGCCTGGCAGCCTGCGGCCTGCTGTTCGGTTTCATCGGCGTGGAACTCGGGCTGATGCCGCAGGCGCTGCTCGAAGCCATTCCGCTGCGCATCATCGGCATCATGCAGAACGACACCCTGCTGGCCATTCCCTTCTTCACCTTCATGGGCCTGCTGCTCGAGCGCAGCGGCATGGCCGAAGACTTGCTGGAAACCATCGGCCAGTTGTTCGGCCCGATTCGCGGCGGCCTGGCGATCGCGGTGATTTTTGTCGGTGCGCTGCTGGCGGCAACCACGGGCGTGGTGGCGGCTTCGGTGATTTCGATGGGCCTGATCTCGCTGCCCATCATGCTGCGTTACGGCTATGACCGCCGTCTGGCCTCGGGGGTGATCGCCGCTTCAGGCACGCTGGCGCAGATCATCCCGCCGTCGCTGGTGCTCATCGTCATGGCCGACCAGCTCGGCCGCAGCGTGGGCGATATGTACAAGGGCGCGTTCATCCCCGGATTCGCGCTCACGGGTTTATACCTCGCTTACGTCGTGGGCGTGACCTTGATTAAGCCGCAATGGGCCCCGGCGCTGCCACCCGAGGCCCGCACCATTCGCGAGCCCAACGGTGACAGTGGCCTGCGTTCGCTGGGCATTCTGTTCGGTGTGGTGTTGATTTCCAGCATCGTGCTGGCCCGCAACTACAGCGCCCTGCTGAGCTGGCGCGCGGGGCACGAAGTGATTGCTGCGACGGATGAAACCATCGTCGTGGCCATGACCTTCGGCGTGATTCTTTCGCTGGTGCTGTCGCTGCTCAACCGGGCCTTCCGACTCAATCTGTTGTCGCAGATGGCCGAACGCGTGACTTTTGCTCTGGTGCCGCCGCTCACGCTGATCTTCCTCGTGCTGGGCACCATTTTCCTGGGCGTGGCCACGCCGACCGAAGGCGGCGCGATGGGCGCCGTGGGCGCGCTGATCATGGCGTTTAGTCGCAAGCGGCTCAATATCGATCTGCTCAAGCAGGCGCTCAACACCACGACCAAGCTCTCCACCTTCGTGTTGTTCATTCTCATCGGCTCCACGGTGTTCAACCTGGTGTTCCAGGGACTCGATGGCCGCGTCTGGGTGGAGCATCTGCTCACCAGCCTGCCAGGCGGTGTGCTGGGCTTCCTCATCGTCGTGAACATTCTGGTGTTCGTATTGGCCTTTTTCCTCGACTTTTTCGAGCTGTCGTTCATCATCATTCCGCTGCTCGGGCCGGTGGCGGAGAAGCTGGGCATCGACCTGATTTGGTTCGGCGTGCTGCTGGCGGTGAATATGCAGACCTCGTTCATGCACCCGCCCTTCGGGTTTGCGCTGTTCTACCTGCGCAGCGTCGCGGCCAAGGACGACTACACCGACAAGGAGACCGGCAAGCGCATCGCCCGCGTGACCACTGGGCAGATCTACTGGGGTGCGGTGCCTTTCGTGCTGATCCAGATCATCATGGTTGGCCTGATCATTGCCTTCCCGGGTCTGGTCACCAGCGGCCTGGACCATCATGCTGAAGTCGATATCAACAAGGTGCAGATCATTGGGCCGTCTGATGACAACAGCTATGAGTCCATCGCCCCACCGAGCTTTGGTGCATCAGAAGCTGCCCCGGCCGAAGGTGGCAGTGCACCAGCCGCTGTAGAGGAAGACCCCGCCGCTGCGGTGATGCGCTCGCTGCAGGCCGAGCCATCGGCGAGTGGGGCAGCGAAATAGCGCGGTTGTCGCCCATGAAAAAGGCCCGGAATTCCGGGCCTTTTTCATTCCTGGCATCAACGCACGGTTGCGTCAGCCCTCGTCGGCGATCAGTTGCTTGAGGTCGTGCACAAACGCGGCGGGAGGATTGGTGTCAGAACCCAGCAGATGAATGCGTCCACTGCGACCAAAAATGTAAACCCCCGCGCTGTGATCCACCACATAGTTCCCCTGCGCATCGGGCTTGCCATAGCTGAAGGCCACGCGATAGCGCCGAGTCAAATCATCGATCTGTTTGATGGTGCCGGTCAGGCCGACGGCGTTGGGGCTGAATGCCGCGGTGTACGCCTTGAGTATGGTGTTGGAGTCGCGCTTGGGGTCCACGCTGACGAACAGGATACGGACATCCTTGCCCTCCGGGCCAAGCTGCTGCACCACATTCGACATGAGCTGCATGGTGGTCGGACAAACATCCGGGCAATGGGTGTAGCCGAAGTAAAGCAAAACAACCTTGCCCTTGTAGTTCTCCGCCGTGACCTTCTGCCCCAGATCGTTGGTGAGATTGAATTCGAGATTGGGCATCACGCCGGTGATGTTGCTGAGCTGCCAGGTCTGGTTGTTGTGGTGCCCGCAGCCCGCCAGCGGCAAGGCCAGCGCTCCCAGCAAAACGAGGCGGCGCGACAGGAATCGAGATTGAGACAAGATGGGAGGCAACGTCATGGTGAATTTCGCAAAAAACGTTCGTTTTCAAACAGGCTCGCATTGTGCCGCGTCCGGGCTCGGCTGAGCGTCACAACTCGCGTCACAACTCTTTACCAGGCAAGACGCAACCAAACGTCACCCAGCCACTCCAAAGCGCTCTGACTGCATCTGGAGTGTGCCATGTCCAAGCGCGCCCTTCTCAAAGCCCTGCTGGCCGGTGGGCTGACCACCCTGGCCACCGCGGCACTCACGGTTCACGCGGCCAGCGCGCCTCAAGCGCCGCTGATGGCGATCAACGTGCTACATATCGCCCCGCTCGATCATCACGCATTGCCCCTCACCGCCCTGCCGCCGGGACAACGTGTGATGGTGGTCAATGACACGCATCGTCCCTTGCAGGTCAAGGGCTTCGCACGCGGCGGCAGCGCTTAATCGCCGTCAGATCAGCGCCGTCAAACCAGCTTTTGCCACCAGCTTTTGTGCGCATCGGCAAGAAGCTGGTGCACATCGTGGGCAATGCCTTCGGGCGACGTGAGTTCGGTGCCGATCAAGCGGCCATTGCCGTGGGGGCCGAACACATAGATCGCCGCACTGTGGTTAACCACATAGTTGCCATGCGCATCGGGCTTGCCGTAGGAATAGCTGACGTGATAGCGACCCGCCAGCGTTTTGGTCTGCGCCACGGTGCCGCTCAGACCGATGGCGCTGGACATGAAAGCGTGCACATAGGCATCGAGCACCTTCGGCGTATCGCGCTTGGGATCGACCGTGACGAAGATCACCTGCACGTCCTTACCCTGCGGCCCTAGAAGTTGCTCGGCGCGGGCGAGGTGCGCCATGGTGGTCGGGCAGACGTCCGGGCAGTGGGTGTAGCCGAAATACAGCACCACCACCTTGCCGAGAAAGTCCTTGGACGACTCCAGCTTGCCGCTGCTCGAAGCCATATCGGTGAATTGCAGCGGCTGCATGATTTTCGGACCGATGTAGTCCATCGCCCATTTCTGTTCATGCGGCTGCTGGGCGCAACCTGAGAACGCCAGAACCAGCGCGCTCATCAACATCCATTTGAAAGCAACCATTCCCCCAGGCTCCCGATCTTTGTCTCTGTGCTGTGGTGGAGTCTGCCGACATCGTGCGAGTTCGGCGCAAACACATGCACGCACAGACTTCACATTCTGTCAGCCCCAGGGAAACTCCTGATCGGACAAACTCAGCCCAACTGTAAAGTGGAGCTTCGCATTCAATGTATTCAATGTATTACACAGCAGCGAATTGACATCGAAGCGCGACCCGTTGCGCCACTTCCCGGTGCAATCCACCGCTCACAAGTCGCCTGACTGTCCACGGGGCCCCACCACATCATGTTCTCTTCCCATCTGCACACAGAGCCAGGGCAAACGCGCCCCATCCTCTCATTTGCCGCCGTGGGCATGCTGCTGGTCAGCTTGTTCTGTGGTGGCCTGGCGGCCCGCCAGGCCGAGGCCGCGCCGACGCCTGCGGTCGCATCCGCAGCGCCCTTGCTCATGGGCTTTCAGTTTGGACTGGCCGCTGAGAACCAACAAGCCCTGAATGTCATCGGGCAGACACTCAGCGATGTCGTCAGCAACGCGGTCAACCGCAAGGTTTTGTGGTTGCCGAACTTCGACCTCAAGACCGCGCAGGCGAGTTCCGACGAGAGCCGCTACAGCTTTGCCTTTGTCAAACCGCCCAACCTGACCGCCGCCCTGCTGGCCAAGGGCTGGCAGCTGGTTGCCGTGGGCAAAGACACGATGCACTTCGGCACCGATCTGATCGCCCGGCAATGCCCCAATCAGGCCGGGAAAATTCTCGTTGGCGGCGGCAGTCTGAGCGTGCTCGGGCTCAGCACCGCTGTGCCGGAGACCTGCATCTCACCCGACGCGGTGTGGAGTTCGCCGTCGGCGGTGTTGCTTGCGCCGCAAAAGGGTAGCCTGGTGGACATGATTGCGCAAAAGCTGTGGCTGGGGCATGCCAAGCAGCTGCCCAAAGTTGTCCACGTCAAAACGCAGAATGCGGTCACAGGTCTGATGCGCGACATGCACGTCGCGGCCATCGGGGTGGTAACCCCCGTGGTCTCTAAGCAGTGGCTGGCCGAGGGCGGCGTGTTGTTGCAGCATCAGCCCATGCCCATGTGGGCAGTGCTGGCCGCCCCAAGCGTGCCGGAGGACTCAGTGGCCAAAGTGCGCGCCGATTTGCTCGGCGCGGCTTCGGAGCGGGCCAACAAAGCCCTGGGCCTCACCGGATGGGAAGCCGGCAGCCCGAAGGCCTATGCCGATTTCCTCAAGTGGCTGAAAAGCTGAACGCTCCGCCCTTCAGCCGGTCACCCTGGCCGGTGTTCAGCCCCGTTCGAACACGATCTGGCCGTTTTTGAGGTTGACCGGAATCACGTCCTTCGGACCGAAGCGGCCTTCGAGAATCAGCTTGGCCAGCGGGTTCTCGATGCGCTGCTGAATGGCGCGCTTGAGCGGCCGCGCGCCAAACACCGGATCGAAGCCTTCTCGGGCAATCTCGGCCAGTGCTTCGCTGCTGACATCCAGCCGCATATCGAGCTGCGCCAGTCGCCCTTCCAGACCGCGCAACTGGATGCGCGCGATATCCGCGATCTCTTTCTCACCCAGAGCGTGGAACACCACCACCTCGTCGATGCGGTTGAGAAACTCCGGACGGAAATGCGCCTTCACCTCCTCCCACACCGCATCGCGGATGGCCTGCTGCGGTTGGCCGCTCATCGCCATGATCTGATGCGAGCCAAGATTGCTGGTCATCACGATCACCGTGTTCTTGAAGTCCACGGTGCGGCCCTGACCGTCGGTGAGCCGCCCGTCGTCGAGCACCTGCAGCAGCACGTTGAACACGTCCGGATGCGCTTTCTCTACCTCGTCGAACAGCACCACGCTGTAGGGCTTGCGGCGCACGGCTTCGGTGAGGTAGCCGCCTTCGTCATAGCCCACATAACCCGGCGGCGCACCGATGAGACGGGCGACCGAATGCTTCTCCATGAACTCGCTCATGTCGAGGCGCACGATGTGCTCGTCGGTGTCGAACAGGAACTCGGCCAGTCCCTTGGTCAGTTCGGTCTTGCCCACGCCCGTCGGGCCGAGGAAAAGGAAAGAACCATAGGGCCTGCGCGGATCGGACAGCCCGGCGCGCGAGCGGCGAATGGCGTCGGACACCGCGCGAATCGCCTCGTCCTGCCCCACCACACGGCGGTGCAGGCGCTCTTCCATGTGGACCAGCTTGTCGCGCTCGCCCTGCACCAGCTTGGACACCGGAATGCCGGTCGCGCGTGAGACGACCTCGGCGATTTCCTCCGCGCCCACCTGGGTGCGCAGCAGGCGCCGCGCCTGCGGCTGGTCGCCGTCCGCGGTTTCCTTGGCCTGCGCCTCATGCAGCTTGCGCTCCAACTCCGGCAGGCGGCCGTATTGCAGCTCGGCCACCTTGTTGAAATCGCCCTTGCGCTTGAGTTCCTCGATCTCGAAACGGATCTTGTCGATCTCTTCCTTGATCGCGGCCGAGCCCTGCACCGCGGCCTTTTCGGCCTTCCAGATTTCGTCCAGATCGGCGTACTCGCGGTCGAGCTTGGCGAGTTCTTCCTCAATCAGCGCCAGGCGCTTTTGCGAGGCTTCATCCTTCTCGCGCTTCACCGCTTCGCGCTCGATCTTGAGCTGAATGCGCCGGCGATCGAGCTTGTCCATCGCCTCCGGCTTGGAGTCGATCTCGATCTTGATCTTGGCCGCGGCCTCGTCGATCAAGTCGATGGCCTTGTCGGGCAGGAAGCGGTCGGTGATGTAGCGGTGGCTCAGCTCCGCCGCGGCGACGATGGCCGGGTCGGTGATCTCCACCCCGTGGTGCACCTCGTACTTCTCCTGCAGGCCGCGCAGAATGGCGATGGTGTCTTCCACGCTGGGCTCATCGACCATCACCTTCTGGAAGCGGCGCTCCAGCGCAGCGTCCTTCTCGATGTACTTGCGGTATTCGTCGAGCGTGGTCGCGCCGATGCAATGCAGTTCGCCGCGCGCCAGCGCCGGTTTGAGCATATTGCCCGCGTCCATCGCGCCTTCGCCCTTGCCCGCACCGACCATGGTGTGAATCTCGTCGATGAACACAATGGTCTGCCCGGCGTCTTGCGACAACTCCTTGAGCACGTTTTTCAGCCGCTCCTCGAACTCGCCGCGAAACTTGGCCCCGGCCAACAGCAAGGCGATATCGAGCACCAGCAAGCGTTTGCCGCGCAGGCTATCGGGCACCTCGTCGTTGACGATGCGCTGCGCCAGCCCTTCGACAATGGCCGTCTTGCCCACGCCCGGCTCGCCGATCAGCACCGGGTTGTTTTTGGTGCGGCGCTGCAGCACCTGGATGGCACGGCGAATTTCGTCGTCTCGGCCGATCACCGGATCGAGCTTGCCCTGGCGCGCGCGCTCGGTGAGGTCGATGGTGTATTTTTTCAGCGACTCACGCGCGCCTTCGGCCTCGGCGCTGTTGACGTTCTGCCCGCCGCGCACCGCCTCGATGGCCGACTCCAGCGACTTGCGGGAGAGGCCGTTTTCACGCGCGATGCGCCCGGCCTCACCCTTGTCGTCGGCCACAGCGAGCAAAAACAATTCGCTGGCGACGAACTGATCGTTGCGCTTGGTGGCTTCTTTCTCGGTGAGGTTGAGCAGCCCGTTGAGCTCGCGGCTGACTTGCACATTGCCATCGGTGCCTTCGACTTCGGGCAGACGATCGATGGCCTGCGCGGTGGCTGCCGTCAACCCCGGCACATTCACCCCGGCGCGTGCGAGCAGCGCTTTGGGGCCGTCCTGGCCGAGCAAGGCGTGCAGCAAATGCACCGGCTCGATATAGGCGTTGCCGTGATTGACCGCAAGCGATTGCGCCTCCGCCAATGCCTCCTGAAACTGGGTGGTGAGTTTTTCGATCCGCATGGAATCCTCCGTCTTGAACTGCCCTGTAGATACGGCGTCAGGAGGATATTTTCAAGCGCGACGGTGTCAAGTCAGTTGATCTGACACGGCAAACAGGCGCATCCTCAGCGCTTGAGTTTGGCGAAGGCGGCCGCCATCGCGGTGTTCTGCGGGGACGGTGCAGCGCCCGCGCGATGGCTGCCCGTGCGGCCGCCCTCCTGGCGTTCACGCGGACGGGACTGGCCCTGCCCGCCCTGCGGACGCGCCGCATCGCGCGCCGGGTCGGCCGGCCGCATCGACAGCGCGATGCGCTTGCGCGCCACATCCACCTCAACCACACGCACCTTGACGATGTCGCCCGTCTTGACCACCTCGCGGGCGTCGTTCACGAAGCGCTGCGCCATTTGTGAGACATGCACCAGCCCGTCCTGATGCACGCCCAGATCGACGAACGCGCCGAACGCGGTGACATTGGTAACCGTGCCTTCGAGCTGCATGCCCGCTTCGAGCTGCTTGATATCGTGCACACCGACGAGCAGCTTGGCCGTGCGGAATTCGGGGCGCGGATCGCGGCCGGGTTTTTCCAGCTCGGCCAACACATCGCGCACGGTGAACGCGCCGAAGCGGTCGTCCACGAACTGCTCGGGGCGCAGGCGCTGCAGCGTATCGCGATTGCCCATCAACAGGCTGATCGGCTGGCCTGCCGCAGCCAGCACCTTTTCCACCAGCGGATAGCTCTCAGGATGCACGCCGGTGCGATCCAGCGGGTTGTCGCCGCCGTTGATGCGCAGAAAACCTGCGGCCTGCTCGAAGGTTTTGTCGCCCAGGCCGCGCACCGTCTTGAGTGCCTCGCGGTTGGCGAAAGCGCCGGTCTGGTCGCGGTGCAGCACGATTTGCTCGGCAATGCGCGCGCTCAGGCCGGCCACGCGGGCCAGCAGCGGCGCCGAGGCGGTGTTCAGGTCGACGCCGACGGCGTTCACACAGTCTTCGACGATGGCATCGAGCTTGCGCGACAGCGCGGTCTGGTTCACGTCATGTTGATACTGGCCGACGCCGATGCTCTTGGGGTCGATCTTCACCAGTTCGGCCAGCGGGTCTTGCACCCGGCGGGCGATGGACACCGCGCCGCGCAGGCTCACGTCCAGATCGGGAAACTCGCGGCTGGCCAGACTGCTGGCCGAATACACCGAGGCGCCGGCCTCGCTCACCGTGAGCTTGGTCAAGCCGGGCTGGTTGGCGTTGCGCAGCAGTTCGGCGGCGAGCAGATCGGTTTCGCGGCTGGCGGTGCCGTTGCCAATGGAGATGAGTTGCACGCCGTGGCGTTGCACCAGCGCCGCCAGGGTGGCGAGTGCGCCTTGCACGTCGCGCCGCGGCTCGAAGGGGTAAACCGTGGCGGTATCGAGCAGTTTTCCGGTAGCGTCGACCACGGCGACTTTCACCCCGGTACGAATGCCGGGGTCGAGTCCCATGACCACCTTCGGCCCGGCAGGGGCGGCCAGCAGCAGATCGCGCAAATTGGCACCGAATACATCGATGGCCACCGCCTCGGATTGTTCGCGCAGGCGCGACAGCAACTCGCGTTCCAGCGTGAGGGAGAGTTTGACCTTCCAGGTCCACTGTATCGCGCGGCGCAACCAGTCGTCTGCGGCGCGGCCCTGATGGCTCCAGCCCAGCAGCACGGCAAGACGCCCCTCGGCCAGGGCAGCCAGCGTCGGTGCGACCGTGCCTTCGGGCATTGGCGGCAGGTCGATGCGGGCATCGAGCACCTCCTGCGCCCGCCCGCGCAACACGGCCAGGGCGCGGTGCGAAGGCACTTTGTCCAGCGGCTCGGCGTAGTCGAAATAGTCGCGGAATTTGGCGCCTTCTTGCTCTTTTCCGGCGCGCAACTGGCTGATCAGGTGGCCGGTCTGCCACAGCCATTCACGCATCGGGGCGACCACCGCCGGGGCTTCGGCCCAGCGTTCACTCAGAATGTCGCGGGCGCCGTCGAGGCAAGACTGCGGGGTGGAGGTATCTGCCGCCTCGGTGCTGTCCTGCGGGCGGACGAACCCAGCCGCCGCCTGCAGCGGATCGGTCTGCGGCTGCAGCCAAAGCAGATCGGCCAGCGGCTCCAGCCCGGCCTCGCGGGCTTTTTGCGCCCGAGTGACGCGGCGCGGCTTGTAGGGCAGATAAAGGTCTTCGAGTTCCTGCTTTTGCCCAGTCGCGCTGATGGCGGCCTGCAGTTCGGGCGTGAGCTTGCCCTGCTCGGCGATGGACTGCAGCACCACGGCGCGGCGGTCTTCGAGTTCGCGCAGATAGAGCAGGCGCTCTTCCAGCGTGCGCAAATGGTCGTCGCTCATGCCGCCCGTCACCTCTTTGCGATAGCGGGCAATGAAGGGCACCGTAGCCCCGCCATCCATCAATTCGATGGCCGACTGAATCTGCTGCGCCGGGAGCTGCAGTTCGGCGCTGAGCGCCTGCAGCACCCGCCGAGCGGCGGCCTGCGGGTTGGCATACGGATTCTGGGAAGCGGTATCGGCAGCGGTCATGACGGATCAGAAGACAGGCAAAAGCCCAGCAGTCTAACCAGCCCGGACCCGCTCCGACATGGTTTACAGCGCGTTCACCGGCAGCTTGAGATAGCTGACCCCGTTGGCTTCGGGTTTAGGCATTTCACCGGCGCGCACATTGACCTGCACCGAGGGCAGGATGAGCGCGGGCATGTTCAGCGTGGCGTCGCGCTTTTTGCGGAAAGCGACGAACTCCTCCTCGGTGGTCTGGGCATTGAGCTGGACATTGCCCTCACGCTCGGCCTGCACCGTGGTCTGCCAGATGGGGTCGCGGCCGCCGGGCATGTAGTCGTGGCAAAGGTAGAGCTTGGTCTGCGGCGGCAGGCTGTAGAGCTTGTGCACCGATTGGTAAAGCACATGCGCGTCTCCGCCCGGGAAGTCGCAGCGCGCCGTGCCGTAGTCGGGCATGAACAGAGTATCGCCGACAAAGGCGCTGTCGCCCACGAGATAAGTGACGCAGGCGGGCGTGTGGCCGGGGGTATGCATCACCCGGGCTTGCAGCTTGCCAATGGCAAAGGTCTCACCGTCCTTGAACAGATGATCGAAGGGCGAACCGTCGGTGGGCATGGTGCTGTCGTTGAACACCTGGCTGAACACTTTCTGCACGTCCTGAATGTGTTCGCCAATCGCGATCTGGCCGCCGAACAGCTTTTTGAGATAGGGCGCGGCGGAGAGATGGTCGGCATGGGCATGGCTTTCCAGCAGCCAGTCCACCGTGAGCCCCTGCTCGCGCACGTAGGCGGCGATCTGGTCGGCAAAGTCGGTTTTGGTGCGACCCGAGGCGTAATCGAAGTCGAGCACGCTGTCGAGAATTGCGCAGTGGCGAGTTTCGGGGTCGATGATGCAATGGGTCGCCGTAAAGGTGGGCGCGTGAAACCAGCTCTGAACGGTGGGGGTCTGCGTACTCATACGGGTATCTCCTAGGCGGAATGCGTTGCAGAAACACTATAGAAAAGAATATATTGTTTTTCCATTAGGAGTTACCTGATTGAGTGAGCCATGTCAATGTCAAGCACGCAAGATTTTGAGATTCCCAGCGTCGAGCTCATGCGGCGCAACTCGGAACAGGCGGGCGCCTTGTTGAAAACCCTGGGCAATCCTGACCGTTTGCTCATTTTGTGTCAGATCAACCGCGGGGAGATCTGCGTCAGCGACCTGGAGGTGGCCTGCGACGTCAGCCAGCCCACGCTCTCGCAGCAGCTCACCGTGCTGCGTGCGCAAGGCTTGGTGAAAACGCGGCGCGAGGGCAAGCGGGTGTATTACAGCCTGGCCAGCCCGGCAGCCAGCGCGGTGCTGATGACCCTCTATCAGATTTACTGCCACGGCGGCAACGAACCGCCTGGCAAATGAGTTGGTACCGCGACGCTTGCATGTCGGCGCGGTACGGCAAACGGCCTGACCAGAATACTGGCTGGCGTCAATAAAACCAGAGACAAACATGCCCATGTCACGAAGGAGAGACAAATGTTCAGCATCGATTGGGCGCATTTCACGCCCGGCACGGCCATTCTCGGCGGGGCGCTGATTGGCGCGGCAGCGGGCGCCATGGCGCTGGGCGGCGGCAAGATCGCCGGGATCAGCGGCATTTTCGGCGGCGCCATCAACGAGGCCCTGCAGGCCAAACGCCCCACGCCATGGCGGCTGTGGTTTCTCGGCGGACTGATCGCCGCTTCGTTCATCTGGGTGATGTTCCGCCCGGTGCCCGGCGCACATTACGGCGAGTCGTGGCCGGTGATTGCGATCGGCGGATTGATTGTGGGCTTCGGCACCCGGCTGGGCTCGGGCTGCGCCAGCGGCCATGGCGTCTGCGGGCTGTCCCGGTTTTCGCCGCGCTCGATGGCGGCAGTGGGCACCTTCATCGGCATGGGCATGGCGACCACCTTCGTCATGCGCCACATCCTCGGAGGGGCCTGAGCCATGAAAACCCTCGCCTTTCTCAGCGGCATCGTGTTTGGCATCGGCCTGCTTGTTTCAGGCATGACCGATCCCGCCAAGGTCATTGCCTTTCTCGACATCGCCGGCCCTTGGGACCCGAGCCTGATTCTCGTCATGGTCACTGCCGTGGTCGTCGCACTGGTGCCCATGCAACTGGCGCAACGACGCGCCCGATCTCTGGTCGGCGAAAAAATCGCCTTTCCATCGACCCGGGGCATCACCGGAAAGCTCATTCTGGGCAGTGCCATTTTCGGCATCGGCTGGGGCATGACCGGCCTGTGCCCGGGGCCCTCGCTCGCATCGTTGGCCGCCTCGACCTGGCAGGAGTGGCTGTTTTTCAGCAGCATGGTCGCGGGCATGATCGGCTTCGAGTTGTGGCAGCGCATGGGCCAACGCACGCGCAGTGCGCCGGCCGTGCCGCTGGCCGCGGCGACTTCGCGCAAAACCTGAGCGCGTTGCCGCCACTCAACCACCGTCGTCCGCCCGCCTGACGCGGTGGTTTTTTTCATGGGCTCACCCCTGCGGTAGCCGGGTTTTGATCTGATGCAGAGCCGACCTGGCCGCGCCAGTTAAAATTTTGACCCTTTGATACATCCGGTTCCGCAAATGACTTTCGTCGTTACTGAAAACTGCATCCGCTGCAAATACACCGACTGCGTTGACGTCTGCCCGGTGGACTGCTTCCGTGAAGGCCCCAACTTCCTCGCCATCGACCCCGACGAATGCATTGACTGCGCCGTGTGCGTGCCTGAGTGTCCGGCCAACGCCATCTACGCCGAAGAAGATGTGCCGGGCGACCAGCAGGCTTTCATCAAGCTCAACGCAGAACTGTCTCGCCAGTGGCCCAGCATCACCAAGCGCAAAGCCGCGCCCGATGACGCGGACGAGTGGAAAGACAAGCCCGACAAGCTGCAATACCTGCAGCGCTGATCTGCTCACCGCACGTTCTAACTCCATCGGCGGCCGTGTTGCCGCCTTGATCTATTTCTCAAGACCCTCTCGCATGGACCTATCCAACGCCTCTCCCGTTTCAGTCGCGGCCGACATCATTGAAACGGACGCCGTCATCATCGGCGCGGGCCCGGTCGGCCTGTTCCAGGTGTTCGAGCTCGGCTTGCTGGAGATCAAGGCCCACGTCATCGACACCCTGGCTCACCCGGGCGGGCAATGTGTCGAACTCTACCCCGACAAACCGATTTACGACATTCCCGCCGTGCCGGTATGTACCGGGCAGGAGCTGACCGACAACCTGCTCAAGCAGATCGAACCCTTCGGCGCCACCCTCCACCTCGGGCAGGAAGTCACTGTGCTGGAACGCCAGGCCGATGGCCGCTTCCTCGTGGAAACCACCAAATCCACCCGGCTGCTTACCAAAACCGTGTTCATCGCCGCCGGGGTGGGCTCTTTTCAGCCCCGCACCCTCAAGGTGGACGGACTCGGTAAATTCGAAGGCAGCCAGTTGTTCTACCGGGTTCGCAACCCGGCGCAGTTCGCCAACAAAAACCTGGTCATCGTGGGCGGCGGCGACTCGGCACTCGACTGGGCGCTGCACTTCGTTCAGTCCAGCGAAAACAAGCCGGAAAGCGTCACGCTCATTCATCGCCGCGACGGCTTTCGCGCCGCCCCCGCATCCGTCGCGCAAATGCACGCCCTTTGCGAACAGCACGAGATGCAATTCCTCGTCGGCCAAGTCAGCGGCTACGAAGAAAACGCTGAGGGTCAGCTGCACATGATCAAGGTCACAGGCAACGACGGCATCACTCGCCGCCTGCCGCTCGATATGTTGCTCGTCTTTTTCGGCCTGTCTCCCAAACTGGGCCCCATCGCGGAATGGGGGCTGGAAATCGAGCGCAAGCAACTCGTCGTCGACACCGCAAAATTCCAGACCAGCATACCCGGCATTTTCGCAGTGGGGGATATCAACACCTATCCCGGCAAAAAGAAACTCATCCTCTCCGGTTTCCACGAAGCCGCCCTCGCCGCATTCGGCGCAGCGCCCTTCATCTTCCCGGAGAAAAAAATCCACCTGCAATACACAACCACCAGCCCGAAACTGCACAAGGTTCTCGGGGTGGAAACGCCAGTGTTCGACTGAGCGTCTTCGCGCATCACTGCGAAATCTATTGACGTCAGATTGATTGCGCGGTATAGTTTTGTGCTTTGCTGTTCCTCGATAGCTCAGTCGGTAGAGCGCCGGACTGTTAATCCGTAGGTCCCTGGTTCGAGCCCAGGTCGAGGAGCCACAGAATACAGAGAAAAATCAAGGCCTTACAGCTTTTGCTGTGAGGCCTTTTTATTTTTTCAGGCCGAAAACAGGGCATGTCAGTGATTTTGTCAGTGACCTGCAGTCGTCCGGTGTCGCGTGATGTCGTACAAACGCCATCGCGCAGATTGCTGCCCACCGGGGCGGCATCCTGCGCGAGGTCGCGCGCGACATCCTTAAAGTCGTCGTGTCGGCCCGCGCCGGCAACCGACTTTAAGAACAGCGATGGCTTCACGCCAAGTCCCTCCCACTTTTCTAAGGACTTGTCATGAAGCAAACTACCTCTCCCCTTCCGCCAGCGCGCGCCCAGACGGGCCGACTGCCCTCCTGTGTTGTTCACGGAGGTGCGCGATGAAACCCTTTCAAATCAAAGGCCGCGCCGGCTGGCATGCCGAGGTCCACCTGCCCGATGGGCGCACGGCGTGCAAGAAGTTCCAGTACGAGAAGGAGGCCCGGGCCTGGCTCAGCAGTGAGCAGGCCCGGGTCGACGCCACCCCGGAGGCGGCATTCGGCGGACCAGCCCGGGTGACCCTGGGCGCCCTGCTGGTGGAGTACGCCCAGCTCAAGACCCTGGTCAAGGACGGCTTTCAAGCAGAAATCGACCGCATCAACCACTACATCACCGCCGCCGGCTACCCGGCCCTGGCGGTGGAATGCGACGCGCAGGGTCGACGCTCTCTGTGCCTGAAGTCGGCGGACAAAGTCGTGCCCGCGGGCTGGCAGCGCCACCTCGACGCCCGGCTCGCCAAGTCCGCCCGCACCTACGCGAAGATTCACGCCCTGGGCGCCACACTGTGCAGCCGCATCACCACAGCCGACATGGAGCAGCTCAAGACCACCATGCTCGCCGATGGGCTCTCCGAGAGCACGGTGCAAAAAGAAATCGCTCTGCTCAAGAGCTGCTTCAACGTCGCCATCACCACCTGGAAATGGACCCTGTTTGAGAACCCATGCGTCGGCGTGAAACTGCGCACCGGCGACAAACGCTTTGTCACCGTCGGCAGCGCGGAAATCGAGCGCCTGGTGCAAGCACTCTCCGAGTGCGACAACCCGCAAATCTGGCCGCTGGTCGAACTGGCGATGTGCTCGGCCATGCGCAAGGGCTCGCTGCTGAAGCTGCGCTGGGACAAAATCGACTTTGAGGGGCGCAAGGCCACGATTTGGGCCAAGGGTCGGCTTGCCGAAATCCCGCTGAGCCGTCGCTCCGTGGAGGTGCTCGCACGCGTGCCGCGCCTGCATGCCGAGCGCGTGTTTCCGCTGCGCTCCAACGCAGTCGACATGGCCTGGGACGGAGTGCGCATAAAGGCCGGGCTTCCGACCTTGCCGTTCCGCGACCTGCGGCATATCGCCCCCACGTATTACGCCCGCAAAGGGGCGACGGTGACTGCCATCAAGCACCTTCTGGGACACACCTCCACGCGCATGGCCGAAGTGTATGTCGACATGACGTGCACCGATGTTGTCGACGAACTCGACCGTCTCGATGCGCAGAGCGGGCCCGGCTCCACCGTACTACCACCACAGTACGACCCGCAGGGTCCCAGAAAGCATCCGCGTGCGCGCCGGCGCGCCCACGTCGACACCAGCGACGCCCAGAGGCCCGCAGTGGGGGAGAGTCTGGTGCAACGTCCGCCAGCGCCTCAGCCTGCGCCCGATAACATCGTCCGCCTCGACCAGTATCAGCGACGTTCTGCGTGAGCGAAACCCAAGCAAGACGGCCCCGACCACTTCCATGGTCGGGGCCGTCTTCCAGGGCGCCTGGCGCGGTGGGCGGGCGCTGGCGCTCTGCCCCGGTTCGGAAGAAAACGCAGGGCGGCGGCGCGTTTGATTGCCCCCACCCTACTGCAGGTCGGTTCCCCGACCCTGGGTTCTTCAAGCCGGCGCACGCTTGGCGGTATCCGCGGGGGGCGCCATCGCGAACAGCGCGGGGTGATGCAACGGGGCGGGTCCGCGGGCTGCGGTGACCGTCTTCGGCACCCAGGCGAGTTGGGCCTCGCGCTGCGTTTGCAGCCAGTGCTGGACCACCGACTCGAACCACAGCGCTTCTTTGCCGTGGCGCAGGGGGGGCGGAAATTCTCCGCTGCGCACAAGGCGTTCCAGGGTTCTCTCGCTGCAATGCAGCAGGTCGGAGACAGTCGATTTGGTCAAAAGCGGGTCAGATGGATGCATGGTTCGGCTCACGGTCAGTGGAGGATGGACCGTGTAGGGAGTCCTTGTCCTAAAGTCGGGAGGCCTTGCCTTAAAGTCGCCGCACGCTTTAGCTAAAGTCGGGCCAGCACAGCGCCCGCCGGCCTTCGGCATGCGCCTTGCGGCGAATCGCTGGGAAGCGCACGCGCGTGGACTGGCTCTGCGACTCTCGAAGTCGCAGAGCCACGGAAGCGTGAAAATGTTCACGCAAATCGGGGATTTGTTTTTCTGTTGCCCCACCCCCCCTAGCTGAGGGGGTCCGTTCGCTTTATTCTGGCCCTGCGTTCAACACGCAGGCTCAGGTCGTAACGGTTACAGGGTTACGGCGGAACCCACGCTCTTACACAATCAGACACCACGTACTCCGCACACCGTGCGGAAACAACGGCAAGCGATAAGCCCTAGGACACTTCAGGTGGCGTTCCGATGACAGACGCTATGGCTGCATCATGCGGCCAGTTTTCTCAATCCGTACCGCGTCCGCGCGGAGACTACGGCATGGACGACGTGAAACCGTCAAAGGCATGACCCGCGTTCCCAATCCCGGGAGCGTGGAATCTCAAAAACAGACCCAATGAGGTCGATGCCACCATGATGAACATTTTCAATATTTTCAAGCCCTCAAAAATCCGTAACCCAGAGTTGGGCGTCGCTGCCGCTGTTGATGTCGCGAATCTTGTTGTCCCCGAAGGCGGCTGGGTGCCGATGGGACATACGCTGGAGGGCAGCTATGTTGTGCTGTCGCTGAAAACCGGCCAACTCGTGACACTGCGCGCAAACGATTTGCGAATCGGCAAACTCCAGGTCTGGCTTGGCCGGGAGGCGTGCAAGGCCAGCACGGTGTACGACACAGAACTGCAGGCGGAAGTCGAGGAGGCTCAGGCGCTCACCGAGGCGATTGCCGAGGAGTGCGACCGCCGCGGGCTCTTCGACCTCAAAGCCGTGCGTGGGCCCGGCCTGTACCGCGAGGGCGACGACTTGGTGGTGAATTTTGGCCAACAAGTCGCCTCCCCGAGCGGCAAACCGGTCTCGCTGGAACGTCGCAACGGGGAGCCCGTGTATCAAAGTGGCCCTGACCTGGGTTTTTCCTTGGACACGCCTTGCGCATCTGAGGACGATGTCCAAAGCGTGCTGCGCGTGCTGGCCGGCTTCGGTCTTTCTGGCCGGGGCGACTGGATGAAGTTGGTGGGCTGGTTTGTCTCGGCTTTCTACGGGACCGTCCTCTCCCACCGTCCCATCCTGGCCATCTCCGCGGAGCGCGGCTCCGGCAAAACGACGCTCATCGAGTTTCTCGGCGCGTTGCTGGGGCCGCAGGCCATCCGACGCGATGGTGTGCCGACGATGGCCCAGACGATTTATGCGCTGGAACATTCGGCGGCGGCACTCATTGTTGACGAGGTGGAAGCGCGAGGGTCAAAGAAGGCGGCGCTTGAGCAGTTTGGCGAGCTACTGCGGCTGCAGTTCAGTGCCAGTGCATCCGAACGACTCACGCGGGTCATTGGTGGCCGGCCGCGGTATTTCAATGCACCGGCCGGTGTGCTGGTGGCAGGCATCAGTTTGCCGGCTTTCAATGCGGCAACCGAAAGCCGGACGGTCCGGCTGATGCTGCATCCGCTACCGGAGACGTCGCGGGTGCGCTATGAACCGCTGCTTGACCTCGCCCGTATAGGCGATTCGGTGGCGCTAGGTGCGCGCCTTCGGCGCCTGCTCGTGGACCGGTGGAATGTGATGCGTGAGGCTGTGGCTGATGCGCGTTCCATGCTCATCGCCCTCGGGCACGAGTCTCGCATCGCGGATAAGCATGCCCCCCTCATTGCGGGGTACGTCGCATTGACCCACAAGGGCGTCGCCTCACCCGAGGAACTGCGCGCAGTCATTGGCGCGATGGACCTGGACGTGCCCGCGCACGCGGTGGTCGAAAGGGATGCTGAGGCTTGCCTCGACGTCCTGCTCAGCCGCAAGGTTGTCATGTTCCACAAGGTCAACGGCGCGAAGGAAAAGGCGCACATGACGATTCGTGACGTCGTCACGAGCATCGTGCACGCCCAAGACAACGAACACCGCGAGCAGTTGAGCAGACAGCTCGAGGAGTTCGGCGTCCGCGCCTTGTGGGCCCGTTCCAGCGCAAGCTGGAAACTCGCCGTATGCAGTTCCACGCAGCACCAGGGAATCAAGCGGCTGATGACGGGAACCGACTGGGCTCTCGGGGGATGGAAGGATGTGCTGATGCGCCTGCCGGGCGCGACGGCCTCCACCCAGAAACTCTCCCGGGCTCCACAGCGGGTCGTGATGCTCGATATGCCTGGCGACATCCTGGAGCCGGAAGGCGATGACTACGACTTTCCGGAACCCATGGCCGAATAAGAAGGCGGGGCGCGTTGGCGGGTGCGGGTGCGGGTGAACTGATTGTGATGCGGGGTGCGGCCGTAAGGCTGCACCCCATTTTTTTTCAATGACACGTTCATGTCTGACACCGAACTTCAAGTGTAAGCGTCCCGCCAACCCCTCTTGACACCCGAAGTGAAGGTCAGGTGCTGAGTGCAGGGGGATTGGTATTCGCCCAGTTGTGCGGCAGCAATTCGCCCAGACGGCTGTTGGGCCAGGTGGGCAGCTTCGTCAGCACATCCTTGAGATAGGCCCAGGGGTCGACCTCGCACAGCTTGGCCGATTCGATCAGCGTCATGAGCACGGCGGCTCGGCGGCCGGCCTGGGGCGAGCCCACGAAGAGCCAATTCTTACGGCCCAGGGCGAGAGGCCGAATCGCGTTTTCCACCGCGTTGTTATCGATCGGCACGCGCCCATCGGTGGCAAACACACACAACGCCCGCCACCGGCCCAGCGCATAGTCGATGGCCCGCGCCGTGGCGTCGGCCTTGGCCAAGAGCGAGCGCTGCCCGATCAGCCAGGCGTGCAAGGCATCGAGCAGGGGTTGGCTTTGGCGCTGGCGCAGCGCGGTGCGCCCATCGGGCGGATGCTCCTGAAGGGTCTGCTCAATGGCATACAAGGCTTTGATGCGCTCAAGCGCCTCCTGCGCGATGGCGCTGCCCGCCAGCTTGTGCGCCTCGAAGAACTTTCTGCGTACATGCGCCCAGCACCCCGCCTCCACAATGCTCCCCTGGGCATACAGCGCCTTGTAGCCGCTGAAGTCATCGGTGAGCAAGGTGCCTGACCAATCCTGCAGGAAGTCGCGCGCATGCGCACCGGCACGACTGGCGCAATAGTCAAACACCACCGCCGGCGTAGCCGCGCTGCGGTAGACCCAGACATAAGCGCGGTGTGTCTTGCCCGTGCCCGGCGCCAGCTCGGCTACCGGGGTCTCATCGGCATGCAGCACGGGTTGCTCCAGCAGATGGTCTTTGAGGGCCTGGGCCAGCGGTTCCAGGCGCACCCCGCACAGGCCCACCCACTGCGCCAGGCTCGAGCGCGGGAGGTGCACGCCGCTGCGGCGGTAAATCTCCTCCTGGCGGTACAGCGGCAGGTGATCGTCGTGCTTGGCCAGCACCACCTGCGCCAGCAGGCCGGGGGCGGGAATGCCTTTGTCAATGAGTTGCGCTGGCAGGGGTGCAGCCAACACCGTCTGGCAGCAGGCGCAGGCATACTTGCCGCGGATGTGCCGGTGCACGAAGAAACGCGTGGGCTCGCAGTCGAGTTGCTCGCTGATCTCCTCCCCGATACGGCGCAGGGTGTGGCCCTGCGGGCACAGGCCGGAGTCGATCTCGTAGCGATGCTCGATGCGCGGCAACTGGCTGGGCAGGGGCTGGCGTTTGGGGCGACGTTTGCCTGGGGCGGTGCGCTCCGCATCGGCGGCGCGGTCCTCGGCCTGTTCCTCGGCTTGCAGCAGCGCCTGCGTCTTGGCGTCGAAGAGCTGGCCTTGCGTGTCCAGGCTCTCGCTGGACTGGCCGAAGCGCCATTGCTTGAGGCGCGCCAGCTCGAAGCTCAGGGCCGCAATCTTGGTCTGCTGGAACTTCAGATCGGCCTGCATCTGGGCAATGACCGTACGCGCGTACTGCGCCGCCGGATCGTCGCCCAGGGACTGGAGTTTGTCGTCGTCGATGGCGCTGACCATGCCGAATTCTCTCGCGCGCACGCGCGCGCGAGAATCGGGAGTTGCCCCGATCGACAAACGCCCGGGGGGACTACACCACGGCAATGGCGCTGGCGTGCGCGGTCATGCGCTGCCACGGCAGGCCGGCGGCCAGCCAGCGCCATTGCTCGGCACTCAGGTGCAGCGCCTCATGATCGTCCTGCGGCCAGGCAAACCGGCCTTCTTGCAGTCGGCGCGTGCACAGCCAGATCCCCGAGCCATCAAAGACGAGCACCTTCAGCCGGGTGGCGCGGCGGTTGGCAAACACGTAGGCATGGTGGCGTTGTGCTGAGCCAAACCGGGCCACAACCTGCCCCAGCAGGCTGTCCATGCCGCCGCGCAGATCGCTGGCGCCCACGGCCAGCCAGATGGCCTCCATGCGCAGCATGGCTTATCCCAGCCAGGCCTGCAGCCACTGCGCGCACTCGGCTGCGTGGGCCACGGGCCAGTCAATCTGGGCGCGGCGCTGGGCCCCCTCGCAGGTGATGCGGGCGTGTCCGGGATGGGGGCTTCCCTCCGCAGCCGCAGCGGGGGACGGGTTGCAGTGGGCGCGCACGAAGGCGCTGCGCCGAGGCGGCAGGGCCAGACCCGCGCGTTGGGCGCGCCAGCGCGGCGCGCTCGACAGCCAGCCGCGCAGTTGCCCGTAGCCCAGCCCCTTGCTTTGCGCAAACGCTTCGGCCTTCATCCCGCTGGCTTTGAGTTCATCAAGAATCGCCAGAATCTCATCAATCCACTCTTCACTGAGTTTGTCTGATCGCATGGAGCCCCCGAAAAAACCCAAGCTTCGCTCAGCTCAGACTCATTGAAAAGATGGGTTCGGCAAACGCTTACCTTGCGTTTCCTTCACGAACACCAGTAGGTCGTCCGGGAACAGGGCAAGCTCGCGGCTGTAGCCGGTCGCATTCTGCAGGTGGGTGCGGACGGTCCAGCCGTGGGTGGCCAAGTGGTCGCAGAGCTCGTTCTCGAAGATGCGTTCGGTGTGGACGTTGGAGAGCTTGGGCATTTGGATTTTTTCTTATTGATGTAGGTCCAGCCGTATAGGCGCTGTGGTTATGCGTTGGTCAACACCGGCGGATTCGGGCCGAGGAAGTCGGCGAACAGCGTGTCGAGGACTGCCGTCAGCTCGGTGTCGTCCGCATCAAAGGAGCCACCTCCGTTCAACGACTCGGCAAACATGCCATTGATTTGCTGTTGACTCGGCACTGGAAAGCTGTTGCCAATTGTCTGCGCGAGCTGGGCGAGTGCATCGCTTTGCTCGGTGGCGATGAAGTACGTATCGGAACAAGCGGCGCTAGCGTCTCGGAGGTCATCCAGAAAGGATGGCCTGCCACCCTTGGAAGCAAGGAGAAAGACCGAGGGCGCTAATGGCATGTAGGCGTAGTCGAAGTCTTCTCCCTCTGACGGGATGGGCGTAAAGCCCGTGCCATCCGTTTTGTGAAAGACCACGGGTGTGTCTCCCTGAATGAGACACCCGTTCTCACTCCGAACAACCTCAAAGGTGCAGTCCTTGAACAACTTGAATTGACTGGGGTCTCTGAGTGCATCTCCCATGACCCGCACGCGAAGGACGCTGAGCACACGAGGCAGAAGGCTGTCCTGCACGAACTTCAACATTGACATCGCGCCTTCAGATGCGGGGGACACGTTGCCGGCCGCAAGTGCGCTCTCGAATTGGTCGAGCAATACCCCGATGTCAGCTCCTGGGTACATCGCTGAAAGTGCTTCCTCGAAGAACGAGCGATTTGACCCCAACAGCTGCTTGACGGAGCCCGCGAGCCAAACCGTGTCCTGCGCCGCCTCTCGCAATCTGTCGAACAACGGACCAGCTGGAGCCTCAATGAGCTTCCACACTGCTCGGTTTCGCAGAACCAGATGGGATAGCAAGTGGGAAATCTCGGCGTGATGGCCGTCCAGGTCAAACGCCGCGTCTTCGCGCAGGCTCCGGACGAGGCTGCTCATCCACGCGCGCTCTGCTTCTGAAATAGCGCCATCCGCACATTCAATAGTCACACCGTTACGCCGGAACGTATAGAACCAAGCATCGTGCCCAACATCCGACAGCGCCGCTTCAACAGGCTTAGCACCTGGCAGATGGAGCCACGTGCGAGGAGCACCATCCGCAGTCTGCGGGCGACTGCGAAACCCCGCCTGCAAGAAGCGGGGAACGTAGTGCTGCTTCCTGCCAGCCACTAGGCCGCCTCCACCTGCCGAGCCTCAAAGGCGTCGACATTCAGCTGGCCCGTGACGGCCGCTGAAACCAGGGATGAGCGGTACTCACGGAGGCGGGCGATGTGCTCAGCCGTGTGATGCAGCAAGGTCGAGTGTTCCCGCTTTCGTCGCTCTAGTCGCTCGACGATGTCAATCTGTTCTGCCAACGCTGGCAGGCACAGCAGCCTGCATTCAGTGACGGTAAGCGGGATACGCTGCCGTGTTGACCCGGAAGAAAGCAAGCCTCCGTCACGCTGCGCCGTGGCGGACAATTGCAGCGCCACAAATTTTGGCAGAACCCTCTTGGTATCAACGCGGAAACGAAAGCAATCAGCTTTGACCAGCGCGTTCGAGCCCAGATTTGGCGCTACGCACGCTCGGCCAACAAAATTCTTCTCATCACCAAGTCCCGCAATCAAAATGTCGCCCTCCAGAACCGAGTGATAGGTAAGTTCACGGGCGAAATAGTCGTCGTCTATGAACGCCGCGTCTGTGGAGTCGAATTCACCAAAGCGGATGTTCTGCAGACGAATCACTCGTGCGCCCTCATCGACATAATGGGCTGACGTGAGCGCCGACCCAAACGGCCCGTCACACCGTGCGACTGTCACATACTTGAGCGGAATAGTTGTCCAAGCATGCTTCCCTTCAGTCTCGTTGGCTCCAAGCTCAGTGGAAATTACGGAAGCCCAGTGCTCTTCCAGCTTCTCAACCAACCTCTCCTTCTCTGCAATCAAAGCATCAATCCGCGCCGTCTTCTCGTCGAGGAAGTTGGAGATGCGTTCTTGCTCTACGCTTGGCGGTAGTTTCAACTTGGCTTGGTAAGCCTTTTCACGGGAAAGGCCTGGAACGCCCGTGTCTTCGGAGTGTTCGTCCAGGCCAAGCGTCTGTAGCGACCAGTACAGCCAGCGAAGGCTTGCTTTCGTGCTTCGGCTGTCGATGAAATAGGCTGTATCGATGCAGAAGCTGGGTACATCGGTCCACGTAACCTTCCCAAAGGAGCCTTTACGGCCAACGATGATTGCGGGTCCGAAAGTGTTGGCAGCATTGTGCGTACCGGTAATCCCGTTCGAGCCATAGACAGGTACTTCCCCCTCTGTCCTTGCTTCTTGGGCGAGTGCGTCGCCATACTCAAATCGAGCGACATGCTTCAGCGCGGTCAATGCGCTCACGCCACCACCCCCTTCATCAACTCCAGGAACCTTGCCTCCATCGCCCGAATCTCCTCGGCAATCACCTCAGGCGGGCGCGGCGGTTTGTAGACATAGAAGTAGCGGTTGAAGTTGACTTCATAGCCCACCTTGCCAACCTGGCCGTCCTTCTCGTCCTTGATGTCCTCGTTGACAAAGGCGTCCGGCACGTGCGGCAACACCTCGCGCGCCATGTAGGCGGCGATGTCCTCGCCCAGCGGGATGCTCTCGGTGTCACGTAGCTCAGGGTCATACGGCTTCTGGCCTTTCTTGAACTTGACCTTCACCTCCTTGCCTGGCTGTGGCGGGCGGTCGACCGTCACTTTTCGGTAGCCGAAGAAAGTGTTCGGGAAGATTTTGGACACCACGCGGGGTGGTTCGTCCTCGGTCTGGCCGCTGGTGGCTCCTTGGCCGTTGCCCTTGACCGGCTCCTTGTACTCCAGGCCAAAGGTGGCGCCATCGAGATTGCCGGCATACGTCGCAACGATTTCGGCGATTTGCCCCTCGGTGAGGAACACCCGCTTGTTGCCCAGGCTCTTCTTCATCTTGGCGTACATGCGCGTGGCGTCGATGAGCTGAACCTTGCCCTTGCGGTCAGGGCGTTTGTGGTTGTCCAGAATCCAGATATAGCCACCTTATCGGGAAAAATGTCGATAACAATGCGGATGTGAGTGAGTGACCCCTAGGCGAACATCGGACGCCAAAAATGTTATCTATAACATTTCAGCATAACAATGGCGTAGCACTGCCCGACAATGCGGCCTCAATCCTCAAATCAGATGCTCCGAATGTTGATTTCCATCCAGAACTGACCCAGTAACCCCCAGGATTTCCATCTAAATCTGACCCACGTACTAACCCTAACCTGCTGCTTTGTTTAGCAGCAGGAGACCAGGAGTGATAGACGTGGCAACACTGAGTGTTATCAGACGCTGGGCCCTGCGCGAGCAGATGTCCATCCGCGAGATCTCCCGCCGCACCGGCCTTTCTCGCAACACCATCCGCAAGTACCTGCGCGCAGGCGAGTCCGAACCGCACTACGCCAAGCGGGTTAGCCCCAGCAAGCTCGATCCTTTCGCTGGCAAACTCGCTGGCTGGCTCAAGGCCGAGGCTGGCCGATCACGCAAGCAGCGGCGCACCGTCAAGCAGATGCACGCGGATCTACAGACCCTGGGCTACCCGGGCTCCTACAACCGCGTCGCGGCCTTCGTCCGGCTTTGGCACGAGGAGCGCCTGGTGGCCCAGCAGACTACGGGCCGTGGCACCTTCGTGCCCCTGACCTTCGGCCCAGGTGAGGCCTTTCAGTTTGACTGGAGTGAGGACTGGGCGGTTATTGCCGGAGTGCGCACCAAGCTGCAGGTGGCGCACTTCAAGCTCAGCCACAGCCGGGCGTTCTACCTGCGCGCCTATCTGCTGCAGACCCACGAGATGCTGTTTGACGCGCACAACCACGCCTTTGCGGTGTTCGGTGGCGTGCCGCGCCGGGGTATCTATGACAACATGCGCACCGCTGTGGATCGGGTTCGCAGGGGTAAGGAACGTGATGTCAACGCACGCTTTGCGGCCATGGCCAGCCACTTCTTGTTCGAGGCCGAGTTCTGCAACCCCGCCTCCGGCTGGGAGAAGGGCCAGGTGGAGAAGAATGTGTGTGATGCGCGCCACCGGCTGTGGCAAGTCGTGCCGGCCTTCCCGGCCCTCGACGATCTCAACGTCTGGCTGGAACAACGCTGCCAGGCGCTATGGCGCGAGATTGCGCATGGCAAGCTGCCGGGTACCGTAGCTCACGTCTGGGCCCAGGAGCGGGCCGCCTTGATGCCGGTGCCACGGCCCTTCGATGGCTTTGTGGAACACACCAAGCGGGTCTCGCCCACCTGCCTGATCCACTTCGAGCGCAACCGCTACAGCGTGCCAGCGCCGTAGGCCAATCGGCCTGTGAGCCTGCGGGTCTACGCGGATCGCCTGGTTGTCGCGGCCGAGGGCCAGATCGTCTGTGAGCATCAGCGCCTGATCGAGCGCAACCACCATGGCGCTGGCCAGACCGTCTACGACTGGCGCCACTACCTGGCGGTGCTGCAGCGCAAGCCCGGGGCCCTGCGCAACGGTGCTCCGTTCCTGGAGCTGCCTGGAGCCTTCAAGCGACTGCAGGCTGCACTCGTGAAACAGCCGGGTGGAGATAGGGAGATGGTGGAGGTTATGGCGCTGGTGCTGCACCACGACGAGCAGGCTGTGCTGGCGGCGGTGGAACTGGCCTTGGAGGCCGGAGCCGCCAGCAAGACCCACATCCTGAATGTCTTGCACCGCTTGCTCGATGGCAAGCCGGCCCCGGCGCCTGTCACCTCTCCCCAGGCACTCAAGCTGTCTGTGGAACCCCAGGCCAACGTGCTTCGCTATGACCAACTGAGGGAGGTCCGCTATGCGTCATGACCCTGCCATCGCTTCCATCGTGATCATGCTGCGCGAGCTCAAGATGCACGGCATGGCCCAGGCGGTCACTGAACTGGCCGAGCAAGGTGCTCCCGCTTTCGAGGCAGCCCAGCCGATCCTGTCGCAGTTACTCAAAGCGGAGACCGCCGAGCGAGAAGTGCGCTCGGTGGCCTACCAGTTGAAGGGGGCAAGATTCCCGGCGTATCGGGACCTGGCAGGCTTTGACTTCTCGCACAGCGAAGTGAACGAAGCCCTGGTGCGCCAGTTGCATCGGTGCGCGTTCCTGGAGGATGCCAACAACGTGGTCCTCGTGGGCGGGCCCGGCACTGGCAAGACCCACATTGCCACAGCCCTCGGTGTGCAGGCCATTGAGCACCATCACCGCAGGGTTCGGTTCTTGTCCACGGTGGAGCTGGTCAATGCATTGGAGCAGGAGAAGGCCAACGGCAAGTCCGGACAGTTGGCCCACCGGCTGGCCTATGCCGATCTGGTGATTCTCGATGAGCTGGGTTACCTGCCGTTCAGCGCTTCAGGCGGTGCCTTGCTGTTTCACCTGCTGTCCAAGCTGTACGAGCGCACCAGTGTCGTGATCACCACCAACCTGAGCTTCAGCGAATGGGCCGGCGTGTTCGGGGATGCCAAAATGACCACGGCACTGCTAGACCGGCTCACGCATCACTGCCATATTCTGGAAACCGGTAACGACAGCTTCCGGTTCAAAAACAGCTCTGCACAGCAACCCCCACAGACGACCAAGAAGGAGAAGATACCCAAGAACTTATCCACAACGTGAGCTTCAAGTTCACAAACAAGGGTGGGTCAGATCGAGATGGAAATAGTGGGTCAGGTTTGCATGGAAATCAACACCAATCCCCAAAAATCCATCACTTATCCGCGGAAATCTGGACGCCGGACGAGCTACAGCGAGCATTTCCGGGCATGTTGGACCATGCAGTCCTGCAGCATCACACCGTAGTCTTGGAGGTGCCGCACCCGCTCCTCCGGCTGCTTTCCGACAAGAGCCACGACAAGACATGCCTTCTGGTTGAACTGCAAGGAAATAAAACTGGAATGCGTTACGCGGTGCTCACGATGCAAGCTGCCGACACGCAGCTCGCAGTCGTCGCACCGTTTGCAAGCAAGCTCGTCCGGAAGTGGTTGCTTCAGGCGTTAGAGCGCGATGGCCGGTTCCGATTTCTGCTGGAAGCATCTGATTCAGCGTATGTCGCCGTGTTGGACGTGCCTTACCTCGGCGAAAGGCCGGACGCCGCGTCACTGCCGGCCTCTCTTGATGTCGCGCCGGACGCTGGTGGGCCACACTCGGGTCAGCTGCACCGAGCGGAACTGCGCGCGGTCGTCCGCATCGCGGAGATGGAGGGGTATGACGCGTCGTTGATTAACGATGTCATTACGCGCGAGCGGTACGTCGTAGTCGTCCAACCAGCTGATTGGCCACCTGGTGCTTCAGCAGATGGCAGCATGGACGAGGCGTCGGGCACGGACATCGTGCAGAGCCAGGTGTTGCACTGAAACTGTTGCTCCTAGAGGTCGGTGGCTACACAACGTGTAGGCCACCTACTACCTCAAAGGAACATTGACTATGACCATCAAGACCACCCGCGCTGCGGGCATCGTGCTCGACCCTGTTCAGCTTGCAGAAGAGCTCACAACGCTTAAACAGAAACCACGTCACGACGGGCACGCATTGCTATGTGAGCTACCTGACGCCGTCGTCCGGCTCCTAGAAAACCCAACCATCCCGCACGGCATCGCGATGGGCATCGCCAAATCGCGACAGGGCATGCTCTGCGTGGCGGTTCACATTCAAGCTGCATCGACGCAAGTGATGTACATCGTGCCCATGGTCGACCAGGTCGCGCGTGACTGGTTTATCGAAGCCGTCGAGGTCCATAACAGTGTGACGCTCGCAGTGTCTGTGCCAGAAACCCGGCAAGTCGCACTGCTGAGCTCGGCCCGGCTCGTCGACAACATCAACGGAGAGCAGTGGCATGCCGCCAAACAACGGGTCATGCAGTCGCGCTATGACCTAGAACAGGAGGCCCTCGGCTTGGACCTTTATGACCTACTGCTCAAACTAGAAGCGGCGCCGCGGGCGGTCATCAGCAGTTTCGCAGTCGAGACACTCCACGTCGTGGTTTGCATTCCGGACCCGGAGTATGTGTCTCCTGGGCGGGCGGACTTATCTGTCGCTCAAGATGCGATGCCCGTCATGGTCCATTGACAGCACCCCGCGGACTTTAGAAGGCAACAACAAGAACGCGTTTCTCGACCGGCTTGCCGAACAGTCACGCGTCGCAATTCAGCGCCGAATCCTTTCCGGGTTCGGCGCCTTTTTTTTGCAAGGGCGACTATCGAAAAATTTGGACGCATCGTCCAATTGCGGTCCGCCCCGCCCGGGACGAGATGGCGCTCCAATCAGGGGGGCTAAGCAACAAGCCGAACGCTTCAGCGTCACCGCCTTCTGGACGCATCCGCCCGTCGGCGCACTTGAATCTTATCATTTCTCGATATGAAATCGCTTTTCTATCAAAAATCTATCACATACGCCTTTTTCTTGTCACAATATTGATAAGTTTTCCGAATTATGATAAAATAAATGATAGGATTCACTTCATTGAGAGAAATCATGCCCAAGGAGGACCTCCTCACTGCCATCGTCGCGTACGTGGCTCAACGCCAGGGCGGGAGTTCTGCGGGAGTCGCTGCAGGAGCCATCGAGGCCCATCTTGGTCGCCCCCGGCCCACGGTTAACCGTGCATTGGCCAACCTAGCGAAGACGGGTCGTCTTGAAAGGCACGGCGCCGGTCGCGCTATCGTCTATCGGATACCCGAGGCAGCCGGAGCTGCTTCCTCAGAAACGACCGCCGCGGTCGAGCGCGCTCTGAGCACCCTTGAACAGACTCAGCAAGCCTTGCAGTGGAGCGCGCAGGCACGTGCGCTCGTGGCTCAACTGTCGGAACCACTGGGGACGAGGAAGCCCATCACCTATCAGCGTTCATTCGTCGACAACTACAAGCCGAACGAGTCTTCATTCCTGCCTGCGCTCCTTGCCAACCAGTTGTATGAGGCTGGCAGGTCAAAGAACCAACTGCCCGCAGGAACATACGCTCGCAAGGTCTTGGAGCAACTGCTCATCGACCTCTCGTGGTTCTCCTCGCGGCTTGAGGGCAATCGCAAGAGCCTCTTGGACACGCGCCACCTGTTTGAGAAGGGCCGTTCGGAAGGTGATGATAGAGACGCAACGATGCTCCTGAACCACAAGGAGACCATTGAATTCCTTGTCGATGCGGTGCCGACGGAGGGCATCACCGTTCCAGTCGTTCGGAACATTCAAAGCCTGCTGATGCGCGACCTCCTGGCGGACCCAGCGGACCTCGGCGCCATCCGCAAGAAAATCGTCAACATTCAAGACACCGTCTACGTTCCCAGCCAGGTTCCCAATCTTCTCGAAGAAATGCTCGGGCACATCGTTGACAAGGCGCGTCAAGTTCGCAATCCGGTAGAGGCCTCATTCTTTCTATGGGTGAATATCGCATACCTTCAGCCTTTCGTGGACGGCAACAAGCGGACGAGTCGTTTGGCAGCGAACATGCCTTACGTGCTGGCAAACTGCGCGCCGCTTTCGTTTCTTGACGTAGGGCAGCAGGACTATGCGCTTGCGATGCTAGGTGTCTATGAGCGCCTAGACGTGACGCTAGCAGTAGAGCTTTTCGAGTGGACCTATCGCCGTTCCATCGAGAAGTATCAGGTCGTGGTCGAGTCGATGGGCGGGCCTGACCTGATGCGAGTGCGCTACCGAGAGCAACTCGGCGAGGCTATTCGCCAGATTGTGTATTTCGGCGCCCGCCTAGACCAGGCCGTCACGAGTCTTTCGATACCCGACGCGGATAGCGCAGTCTTCAATGACATGCTCAAGGCTGAGTTGCAGTATCTGGAGCCATACAACTGCGCTCGGTATCGGCTGCCCATCGGCAAGACCCAGGAGTGGATAGACCAGGGGCGCCCTTTGTAAGGTTTCTCGTGGAAAGCCAAGGTCTACGACTAGCGCCTCCCCGCCACCAGCGTCTATAGACGCTGTCAATTCGTTTCGCGAATAGAGCCACAACTAGCCAGCTCAAGGCGATACGCTCCGCGGCGTTCCAATATGCGGATTGCCGCGTCCTGCGGCAACCCGTTGAACAGCAGAGGACAGAAGCCGCCGTCAGACGTGGCGGGCGCAGGCGCCCAGCAGCGATTGTTCCAGCACTGCGACCTTGCGTTCAAACTGTGCTGCCGCAATCAACGACCGTTCAACCAGCCCAGCGCGCACAGCGTTAGCGTACTGGTCACGCATCGTGTCGAACGGCCATGCCAGGGCATGCTTCGCAACCGAAACGGCCGACGCAACGGTCGCTTCTATCGACGATGGCTTCTCCGCAATGGCGGACGCCGCGGCGGTGAATGTCACCACGGCGACCGCCAAGCGCGGGTTCCCGATTGGGCTGCGTGTACTGGAAAATCCAGCACCGCCCCGTCGCTGTACTCAAGGTCATGCATCCGGCGCTCCAGGTCGCAGGCATCAACGGACCTGGCGAGGAACGCCTGTTCAGCCTGCTGCTGTGCATCAAGGGGTGAAAACAGTTTTTCAAGGAAATGTTTGAAGGTGCTCACGGTAAACCTCCCTTGTGGGGAGCCTCTTATAGTGATTAGGGATAACCCTTATGTTAGGCCGATTCCCTTCCCTGCAATAGCCTAGGAGTGTGAGCGGCAGAAGGTTGTTGAGGTCGACGTAGGACGGTGGGCGTGCGTTAATACGGCATGCCCACTAGTTACCGCCCCTATGAGCCGGACCAGGTGATGCTGCTGCCGGCGGCGCCGCAGGACTGGCTGCCGCCGGGTCACCTGGCTTACTTCATCCACGACACGATTGACACGCTGGACCTGAGCGCGTTCTACGCGCGCTATGAGGGTGGCGGAGCGCGCAACCAGCCCTTCCATCCGGCGATGATGGTCAAGGTTCTGGTGTACGGCTACGCCACCGGGGTGTTCAGCTCGCGCAAGATCGAGCGCCGGCTGCACGAGGACCTGGCGTTCCGGATGCTGGCAGCAGGGAACTTCCCCAAGCACCGCACGATCCGGGATTTCCGTGCGCTGCACCTCCAGGAATTCTCGGACCTGTTCGTGCAGGTCGTGCGCCTGGCGCGCGAGATGGGTCTGGTCAAGCTGGGCACGGTGGCCATCGACGGCACCAAGGTCAAGGCCAACGCGAGCCGCCACAAGGCCATGAGCTATGCGCGCATGCAGCACACCGAGGTCGAACTGAAAAAGCAGATCGACGCGCTGCTGGCGCGCGCCAAGGCCACCGACGAGGCCGAGGCGCAGGAGCCCGAACTCGACATCCCGGCCGAGATCGAGCGGCGCGAGGCGCGACTCGATGCGATCCGGCAGGCGCGCCAGCGGCTGGAACAGCGTCAGCGTGAAGCCGACGCGCAGCGTGGTCGCAGTGACGATGATGATCGCCGTCCCCGGGGGCCGGATGGGAAGCCGCGGCGCGGTGCGCGGTTCAAGCGCGACTTCGGCGTGCCCGAAGACAAGGCGCAGGAGAACTTCACCGACCCGGACAGCCGCATCATGAAGCGCGCCGGCGGCGGCTTCGACCCCAGCTACAACGCGCAGACGGCGGTGGACGAGGCTGCGCACATCATCGTGGCTGCGGAACTGGACAACACGGCACCCGATGCCAACTGGCTGCTGCCGATGATCGATGCGATCCAGGAGAACCTGGGCGCGCTGCCCGCGCTGGGTCTGGCCGACGCGGGCTATCGCAGCGAGGACAACCTGCGCGATGCGCCGATCGATCTGGTTGTGGCCTTGGGGCGCGAAGGCAAGCAGCACGCGGCCATCGATGCCGCGCGGCTGCCGCACACCGCGGCCATGGCCGCGAAGATGCAGACCGCCGCGGGACGCGCCGCCTATCGCAAGCGCAAGTGGATCGCCGAGCCGCCCAACGGCTGGATCAAGAGCGTGCTGGGGTTCCGCCAGTTCAGCCTGCGCGGCCTTGAGCGTGTACGCGCCGAGTGGAAACTCGTCTGCGCAGCACTGAACCTCCGGCGGATGGCCTCGTTGGTTCCCGCCTGAACAGAAATGGGGGCACAGGCCGCCCCGCACAACACGCCCGCTGCTGCCCTCTCGGGGGCGTGAGACGACCGGCCATGCCGACCGTGCCCGAAAAACAGTCCGCTCGCCCAGCATCGGCGCTCCGGCACAGGTTCACGGAATTCTGCCGCCCAGACTCCTAGGGACAAAAATTGTTGCGTTGCAGCACCACAGGGGTGCGGCGCGTCGGGCGCACTGGATGGAGAGTCCGAGAAGCGCCGGTTTCAGCTTGAGCCGCGCCGAGGGCCGCCCTTTCGTGAGGCGGGGCCCTTGCATTGCGGCGACCAGGGCAAGCCCGGTCATCCCCGGTTGAGAAGTTGGTGCCTATACGACATAGGCCATTCACAACCAAGGAGGACAAACATGGCATCCGCAGGAACCGTTTTCGAGGATGGGCAATTCATTGAAGCGCCAGCGATGGCAGTTTTTGACGCGGCGTCGCCACCCGTTGGCCCAGGCTTGTTCGTGCCGATGGAATTTTGACCCACCGTGCCGATTCAATTTTGACCCGGGGTCTAAGGCCGACTGCGTCGCAGTCGGGTGTGGATAAGTCTACGGTTTTTGCGTGGGGTTGGCTCCTGGTGGGTGGGTTTGGATCCTTGGGGCAAGCTGCGTCGGGCGTAGCCCAGAGCGGCTTGCCCCAAGGGCTTGTGGGGGTCAAAGCGGTGTCTCGGGCTCAGCGGGCTGGGGTGCCTGTGCTGTGCCCGAACGCCTTTGCTCCCGCGCCTTGATGCGGGTCTTGGCGGTTTCCGTGCTGTGACGGAAGCGGTAGCTCTCGTTCCCGGTTTCCAGAATGTGGCAGTGGTGTGTGAGCCGGTCGAGCAAGGCGGTGGTCATCTTCGCATCGATGAACACGCTGGACCACTCGCCGAAGGCCAGATTGGTCGTGATCAGCACGCTGGTGTGCTCGTAGAGCTTGGACAGCAGATGGAACAACAAAGCCCCGCCCGCCTGACTGAAGGGCAGATACCCCAGCTCATCGAGAATGACCAAGTCCATACGCAAGAGGCTTGCCGCAATCCGCCCGGCTTTGCCCTGCGCCTTCTCCTGCTCCAGCGCGTTGACCAGATCGACGGTGGAGTAAAACCGCACCCGCTTGCCGTGCTGCGTGATGCCCGCCACGCCGATGGCCGTGCCCAGATGGCTCTTTCCCGTGCCGGGCCCGCCCACCAGCACGACGTTGTGCGCGGCTTCGGTAAAGGCCATGCTGGCGAGTTGCCCCACCAGCGTGCGATCAACCCTTGAGGCATCAAAGTCAAACCCCGCTAGATCGCGGTGCACCGGGAAGCGGGCCGAGAGGATTTGATGGCGTACCGAGCGCACGGCGCGATCTTCCTGCTCGGCCTGCAGCAAATGCTCGACGAGCCACTGCGCGGCATCCAGCCTGGCGTTCGTCCCCAGACCTTGCAAATCGGCCCAGGCGCCGGCCATGCCGTGCAGCCGCAACGCCTTGAGTTCCGCAATGACCTCACGCATGATCTCGCTCCTCGTCAGTCACCCGCAGGCGGTCATAGCGGGCCGTGTCGGCGCGGGGTGGATCGGCCATCGTCAAGGCCGTGGTCACTTGGGCGGGCTGGGGGCCGGTCTGCAAGCGCCCCATCACGTTGACCACATGCTCCACGCTGATGCGCCCGGACGGGGCCGTGGCTTCCAGCACCAGCGCAGCGGCCACCAGGACCGCCTCCAGCCCGGATGCGGGCACCAGCGCCAGCACCTGGGCCATGAGCCGGTCGCCCCCGTCTTGCCGCAGCAGCGCCTGGCGCAGTTGCTGCAAGGGCTGGGGCAGATCGGCAAACGGCGCGCCGTTGCGCAACGCCCCGGGTTTGCGTTGAATCAGCGGCACATAGTGCTGCCAGTCGTAGGTGGTCTGTCCCCGGTTGGCCAGCCGCGCATGGCGGGCCACACACACGCCGTCATGCACCACGACCACCTCGGTGGGATACACCCGGGTGCTCACCCGCCGCCCGGCGAGTTCACAGGGCACGGAGTAACGATTGCCAGCCATGGCCACCAGACAGGTGCTGCTGACCTTGACCGTGTTGTCCACATAGCCGTCGAACGCTGTGGGCATGGGCATGAGGTGCGGCTGCTCGTGCTCGAGCATCTCGGCCACGGTGAACTGGCTGAACTCGGGATGGAAGATCTCCTGCCACAAGCCACGGCAGCGCATGGCCAGCCAGGCATTGAGTTCGGCAAAGGAGCGCCAGGGCGTCGACAGGGCCTCAATCCACACACGTCGCCTGCTGTCCTGGACGTTCTTCTCCACCACCCCCTTCTCCCAACCGGAAGCGACGTTGCAGAAGTCGGGGTCGAACAGGTAGTGGCTGCACATCGCCGCAAAGCGCGCGTTGACGTCGCGCTTCTTGCGCGGGTGCACTTTGTCGACGGCTGTCTTCATGTTGTCATAGATGCCGCGATGCGGCACTCCGCCGAAGGCGGCAAACGCCTGGGTATGGGCGTCAAACAGCATCTCGTGACCTTGGCTGGGATAGGCCCCCAGCCAGAAGGCACGGCTGGCGCACAGCTTGACGTGGGCAACCTGCACGCGGTACGGCACGCCGCCCACCACCATGCTCTCTTCACTCCAGTCGAACTGGAAGGCTTCGCCCAGCGCAAACGTCAAGGGCACGAAGGCGTGCACAGCGCTCGTGCCATCGGCCTGTCGCCAAGCGCGCAGTAAATCGGTGACGCGGCTGTAGGCGCCGTCATAGCCTTGTCGCTTCAACTCGGCATGCAATGCCCTGGCCGTGCGCCGCTGCGCTTTAGGACGCTGCGCATCAATGGCCACGGCCTGCCGGAGCCACTCCACATAGGGCGCGAGCTTGCGCGAGGGTTGTGTTCGCCGCGCCGCGTACCGCGGTACGACATCGCCCGGCTGGCGTAGCCAGGTACGCACCGTGTTGCGCGACAGCCCCGTACTGCGGGCAATCTCTCGAACGGATTTGTTCTGGCGGAAATGCATCCGCCGGATCTTGCCAATCATGTCCATGGTGATCACTCCTGCTCCCCGTGCCTAAAAAAGCAGCAGGGTAGGTGGAACACCCGGGTCAATTTTGCGTCGGCATAACCTTCAAAAGTGGGTCAATTTTCGTTCGGCACGAACAATCCAATACCATCGCCGCACCCCCTGGCCCCGTCTGCACGTCAGCAATTCGGGCTTGCTCCCCATGGAACGCACCGCGGCCGTGCGTGGTGTGGCATCGCAGAGAACCAGTTGTTCCGCCCCACAGACGGACCATCCGCATGGAGCTCGCTTGCTTGGCTGCGGCCCCGTGGATAGCATGGAGTCCGCAAGGCGGCTTGTCAGTACTTTTGTCAGTGCCGAGCCTGTCGGGCACTGACGCTCAGTGACGTTCTGTTACGGTTGCTGTCGTCTAAGTGATTGATTTTGTTTGGGACGTCGGCGCGCGACAACCCATTTTGGGCCTGATTTAGCCTCTGTTAATCCGTAGGTCCCTGGTTCGAGCCCAGGTCGAGGAGCCACAGAATACAGAGAAAAATCAAGGTCTTACAGCTTTTGCTGTGAGGCCTTTTTTATTTTTCAAGCCGAAAACAGGGCATGTCAGCGCTTAGCGGTCGAAAACCTTGCATGAGACGGCTGGTTCAGCCGCCTCATGCAAGCAGCTGTGCAGACTGTCCCTAATTCACTGGCGTGAGTTTGGCGATGTTCAGCGCGAGCCACTTGGCGCCGTGACGGTTGAACTTGACCTGGGCTCGGGTGTCTTCGCCGTTGCCTTCCAAGCTGAGCACGACGCCCTCACCGAATTTATTGTGAAACACGGCCTGACCGATGCGCAGGCCGTGCGGGCGTGCTCCTGACGAACTTGCCCCCCTCACGCCTGCCGGAGAAAACCCAGTGCTTGAGGGTGATCCGGCGTTGGAAGTCGCTGGCGTGAACGACGGCACCGACACTTTCGGGGTGTAACTCCAACTGCTGTGCTGGTCGGCGCCGAAACCGCCGCCGAACCCCGGCAGTTTGGCGCTGAGCCACTTGAGCGATTCGGCCGGAAGTTCGTCAAAGAACCGGCTGCGCAGGTTGTAGCGCGTCTGGCCATGGAGCATGCGGGTCTGGGCTAGGCTGAGGTAGAGGCGCTTGCGCGCGCGGGTGATGGCCACATACATCAGCCGACGCTCTTCTTCCACGCCATCGGTTTCGCTCAGCGCGTTTTCGTGCGGGAACAAGCCTTCTTCCAGCCCGGTAATGAACACGGCGTCGAACTCCAGTCCCTTGGCGGCGTGGACGGTCATCATCTGAATGGCGTCCTGTCCGTTCTGCGCCTGGTTGTCGCCGGCTTCGAGCGCGGCGTGTGTGAGAAAGGCGGTCAGCGGCGAGAGGGTTTCGCCGGTGGCGGGATCGATGCCGTCTGTGGCGGCGAAGCTGTCGGGCGCGGCTCCAAGCGCCTGACGCTGCTGCGCCGTCGCTTGTAGGCCAAAGCCTTCCTGGGTGACGAAAGCGGCAGCGGCGTTGACCAGTTCCTCCAAGTTTTCCAGCCGCTCCTGACCCTCTCGTTCCTCGCGGTAGTGGGCGTTGAGGCCGCTGGCTTCGAGCACATGGCGCACCAGTTCAGGCAGGCTTATCGCGGCTGTCTGAAAGCGCATCTGCGCCACTAGATCGAGAAAGGCCTGCAGGCTGGCCGCACCACGCCCCCCGAGGGCGTCCACGGCTTCGCTCAGCGGCGTGGCGCGCAGACGGGCGGCGTCTTGCAACTGCTCCAGAGTGCGCGCGCCGATGCCGCGCGCGGGGAAGTTGACTACGCGCAGGAAGGCGGTGTCGTCCTGCGGGTTGTCGAGCAGGCGCAGGTAGGCCAGCGCATGCTTGACCTCCGCTCGCTCGAAAAACCGCAGACCGCCATACACGCGGTAAGGCAACCCGGCATTGAACAGCGCCCCTTCGATGACCCGCGACAGCGCGTTGGCGCGATACAGCACGGCGATCTCGCTATGCACGAGCCCCTCGCGCAGCAATTGCCGGATTTCCTCGATCAGCCACTGGGCTTCGGCATAGTCGCTCGGCGCCTCGAACACGCGTACCGGCTCGCCCGCACCGGCCTCGGTGCGCAGGTTCTTGCCCAGGCGGCGGGCGTTGTTGGCGATCAGGGTGTTGGCGCTGTCGAGAATGTGGCCGTGCGAGCGGTAATTGCGCTCCAGTTTGATGAGGTGACGGACACGAAACTCGCGCTGGTAATCGTCCATATTGCCAGCATGCGCCCCGCGAAAGGCATAGATGCTCTGATCGTCGTCGCCCACGGCAAACACGCAAGCGCCCTGCGCGTCCTCCGGTCCGGCGAGCTGTTTGAGCCACTGATATTGCAGGCGGTTGGTGTCCTGAAACTCGTCCACCAGGATGTGCCGGAAGCGCTGGCGGTAATGCGAACGGATGGCGGCGTTGTCGCGCAGAATCTCGTAGGAGCGCAGCAGCAGCTCGGCAAAATCGGCCACGCCGTCGCGCGTGCATTGGGCCTCGTAGGCAAGGTAGATCTCGGCCAGTTGTCGGCTTTGCGGATCGCGCGCTTCCACATCGCCCGGACGCAGACCCTGATCTTTGGCGCCGTTGATGAACCATTGCACCTGCTTGGGCGGGTGGCGTTCATCGTCCACATTTAGCGCCTTGAGCAGCCGTTTGATGCTGGCGAGCTGATCCTGGATGTCGAGAATCTGAAAAGTCTGCGGCAACCCGGCCTCGCGCCAGTGCGCCCGCAGAAAGCGGTTGCACAGACCGTGAAAAGTGCCGATCCACATACCCCGCACTGGAATGGGCAGTTGCGCCGACAACCGCGCCATCATTTCCTTCGCCGCCTTGTTGGTGAAGGTCACGGCCAGAATGCCTGCGGGCGTGACTTGCCCGGTGGAAATCAACCAGGCAATGCGCGTGGTGAGCACCCGCGTTTTGCCGCTCCCGGCGCCGGCGAGGATCAGAGCATTTTCAGCAGGCAGGGTGACAGCGGCGCGCTGCTCGGGATTGAGTTGTTGGATGAGGGCAGACATTGCGGAATTCTAGGGTGCCGAAGCGATGTGCATCGGCCTAGAATGAGTCACCGGGCCGCGAATTTCTTGCCGCCCGGTTTTTTGTGCGCGCTGCCAACGTGCGCCGCTTCTGGAGACTGTGATGGACATCTTCGACTACGACAACATTCTGCTGTTGCCGCGCAAGTGCCGGGTGGAGAGCCGCAGCCAGTGCGACCCGTCGACCGAGTTTGGCGGGCGGCGCTTTCGCCTGCCGGTGGTGCCGGCCAATATGAAAACCGTGGTCGACGCCAACGTCTGTCGCTGGCTGGCGGCCAATGGCTACTTTTATGTGATGCACCGCTTCGATGTGGACGTGGCGGCCTTCGCCCGCCAGATGCGCGATGCCGATTTGTTCATCTCGATCTCGCTGGGCGTCAAGGAAGACGACAAGGCGCTCATCGACCAACTCGCCGCCGAGGGCACGGGCGCCGACTACATCACCATCGACATCGCCCACGGTCATGCCGACAGCGTGCGGCGCATGATTGCGCACATCAAACATAAGCTGCCGCAAGCCTTCGTCATCGCCGGCAATATCGGCACCCCCGAGGCGGTGATCGATCTCGAAGCCTGGGGCGCCGATGCGACCAAGGTGGGCATCGGCCCGGGCAAGGTGTGCATCACTCGCATGAAAACCGGCTTCGGCACCGGCGGATGGCAGCTCTCGGCGCTGAAGTGGTGCGCGCGAGTGGCGACCAAACCCATCATCGCCGACGGCGGCATCCGCGAACATGGCGACATCGCCAAGAGCGTGCGCTTCGGCGCCAGCATGGTGATGATCGGCTCCATGCTGGCCGGCCATGAAGAGTCGCCGGGCAAGATTGTGGAAGTCGATGGCCAGTTGTTCAAGGAGTATTACGGCAGCGCCTCCGAATACAACAAGGGCGCCTACCGCAACGTCGAGGGCAAACGCATTCTGGAGCCGCTTAAGGGTCGCCTGGCCGACACCCTGCGCGAAATGGAGGAAGACCTGCAAAGCTCCATTTCCTATGCTGGGGGCACGCAACTCGCCGACATCCGCAAGGTCAACTACATCATCCTCGGCCAGAACAATGCTGGCGAACATGTGCTGATGTAAGCCGCTTGCAGGGGGCTGGGAATAGCATCTGCTGCGAGCGCTACGAGCGCCGCAAGCTCTGCGCCCCTTCATGCCAACCCGCCAATCCCCCCTCCCGACCGCCAGCAACGGCGCGCGCCTGCGTGTGCTGTTTGCAGGCATCTGCGCCCTCATCCTCACGGTGGGGCTCGCGCGCTTTGCCTACACCCCCATGCTGCCGGTGATGCACCGCGAGGCCGGTCTCACCAACCTGGCAGCGGGCTGGCTGGCGACCTTCAATTACGCCGGTTACATCACCGGCGCACTCATTGCCGCAGCGGTGGGCAATTTGCGGCAGAAGTTCGTGATGTATCGCATCGGGCTGGTGCTGGCCGTGGTGACAACCGCCGCACTGGGCTTCACCGACAACACCGCGGTCTGGGCCGTGCTGCGCTTTCTCTCCGGGCTGTCGAGTACGGCGGGGCTGCTGCTGGCCTCGGGCCTGGCGTTGAACTGGCTGATCCGCCACGGTCACCGGCCCGAGCTGGGTCTGCATTTCACCGGGCTGGGGCTGGGCGTCGTGGTCTCGGGTCTGGCCGTTGGCGCCATGATGGATCGGCTCGGCTGGGCGCAGCAATGGATGGGGCTGGGCTTGCTCGGTCTGGTGTTTTTCGTGCCCGCCTGGCTATGGTTGCCCTCGCCCGCGGCATCCGGGCCCTTGGGGGGCGCTGGTGCAAAAACCGCTGTCGTTCCGCCCCCGAGGCGCTGGATGGCTTTGTTCATCGCCGTCTATTTCTGCGCCGGTTTCGGCTATGTGATCAGCGCGACCTTCATCGTCGCCATTCTCGACAAACTGCCGGCGCTGGCGGACAAGGGCGGCTGGGTCTGGGTGATCGTGGGGCTTGCCGCGGCGCCGTCGAGCTTTGTATGGGATCGGCTGGCGCGCAGCATGGGCGACCTCCAGGCCTTGCTGCTGGCGTTCGGGCTGCAGACCGTCTCCATCATCCTGCCCGCGATGACGCTCAATCTGCCGCTGAATCTGCTCAGCGCCGTGCTGTACGGCGGCACGTTCGTGGGCATCGTCAGTCTCACGCTCACGCTGATCGGCCGCAGCTTTCCCGACAACCCCGCCAAGGCCATGGCCCGGCTGACTTTGAGCTACGGCGTGGCGCAAATTGTCGCCCCGGCAATGGCCGGTTCGATTGCCGCGCAAACGGGGAGCTACCGCGGCGCGCTGGTCATCACAGCAGTGGTGATGCTCGCGGGCATGGGGCTTTTACTGGTAATGCTGCGCGACACCGCACGGCAAGCGCAGCCGAGTTGATCAGGCCGCGGCAAGCAGCGCGCGCATGTATTGCGCGGTGCCTTCTTCCACCGTGGCGAAGTGATGGGTGCAGCCCGCCGCGCGCAAATGGCTAAGGTCGGCCTGGGTGTGGCATTGGTACTTGCCGACCAGGGCATCGGGAAAAGGAATATAGGCAATCTCGCCGCAATCCACCAATTCCGCCAAGCTCAAGGCCGGTTGCCCCGCCTGCTGCCGCAGGGTGTTGACCACGGTTTGCGCCACATCGTTGAACGGCTGCGCACGACCCGAGCCGAGGTTGAAAATACCGCTCTTGCCCGGGTGATCGAAAAACCAGAGATTGACGGCCACGACATCGTCGATCCAGACGAAATCGCGTTCCTGCATACCGGGGCCGTAGCCCTGATATTCACCAAACAGCTTGACCTGGCCGTGTTCGCGGTATTGGTTGAAGTGATGAAACGCCACCGACGCCATGCGTCCCTTGTGCTGTTCGCGCGGGCCGTACACGTTGAAATAGCGAAAGCCCGCGATCTGCGTTGTGGCATGCGGCAGCACGCGCCGCACGACCTGATCGAACAACATCTTGGAGTAGCCATAGACGTTGAGCGGGCGCTCGAACTCGGGCGACTCGCGAAACACCTTGCTGGCGCCGTAGGTGGCGGCGCTGGACGCATAGAGCAGGCGCACGCCCTGCTTCTGGCCAGCGTCGAGCAGTATGCGGCTGCTGCGGTAGTTGTTGTCGAGCATGTAGCGGCCATCGTGTTCCATGGTGTCGGAACAGGCGCCCTGGTGAAACACGGCCTCGACCTTGCCGTAGTGGCCGCTGGCGAACTGCTCGAAGAACACCGTCTTGTCGATGTAGTCGCAGATCTGCAAGTCCACCAGATTGTGAAACTTGTCGCCGCGGGTGAGGTTGTCCACCGCGATCACTTCGGTAATGCCGCGGGCATTGAGCCCTTTGACGAGATTGCTGCCGATGAAACCGGCCGCACCGGTGACGATGACTCTCATGTCGTTCCCCAAAGTTCCTTCGGCGTCACGCTGGCGGTACCCAACTTGCCGACCACAATGCCCGCCGCCCGGTTGGCCGTGCGCACCGCGTCTTCCATGGAAAGCCCGGCGCCGAGCATCACGGCCACCGTGGCAATTACCGTGTCGCCCGCGCCTGAAACGTCATACACCTCTTTGGCCTCGGTGGGAATATGCAGTTCACCGGTCTCGGTGTACAGACTCATGCCTTCTTCCGAGCGCGTCAGCAGCAGCGCCTTGAGGCTGAGCTTTTTGCGCAGACCCTGCGCACGCGCGGTGAGGTCTTGCTCGCTGCTCCAGTCGCCCACCACTTGCGCCAGCTCGGCGCGGTTGGGCGTCAGCAGGGTGGCGCCAGCGTAGCGGCTGTAGTCGCGGCCCTTGGGATCGACCAGAATGGTCTTGCCCTGGGTGCGCGCCAGATTCATCATCTGGTCGAGGTGTTCGAGGCCGCCTTTGCCATAGTCCGACAGCAGCACCACGTCGTGGAAGGCCAGCTCCTGCTCGTAGCGCTCCATCATCGCGGCGAGCACTTCGTGATCGGGCTTGTGCTCGAAATCCAGACGGATAAGCTGCTGCTGGCGCGACACCACCCTGAGCTTGACCGTGGTCTTGAGCGTGGGGTCTTGCCGCATGGCGTTGCGGATGGGGGTATCGACCAGCAGCGTGACCAGCTTGCGGCCCGGCTCGTCCGCCCCGACCACCGACAGCAGCGTGGCCTGCGCCCCCAGCACGGAGGCGTTGAGCGCCACGTTGGCCGCGCCGCCCACGCGGTCTTCGTCGCGCTGCACGCGCACCACGGGCACCGGCGCCTCGGGAGAAATGCGATCGGTCGAACCGAACCAGTAACGGTCGAGCATGACGTCACCGACGATGAGCACACGGGATTGGGCGAGTTGTTCTGCGTTCATGATCCAAGAAGGGAGAGTTCTTCCAGGCGACGGGGCGGATAAGTCTCCCACCCCTGACAGCCTGGACAGTGCCAGAAATATTGCCGCGCCTCGAAGCCGCAGGCCGCGCAGCGGTAGCGCTGGCGACTGCGCAAGGCATTGTCCACCGCACCCTGCATGGCGGCTGCCGCTTCGGGCACGGTGGCGCCGGGCATGGGGTGTTCGAGCACACGCTTGAGCGCCAGCAGGCTGCGATGCGACTGCAGATAGTCCTGCGCGCACCGGGCCTGCGAGGCGGGATCGGGGTCGAGCAGCAGCACGGCGTCGAGCAGGTCGATGGCGGGGGTCTGCTGCAAACGCTGACGCAGCCACATCAGCCCTTCGGCCACCTGCCCGAGCTGCTGGCGCAGTTGGGCGATCTGCACCGCCGCCAGCGCAATGAATTCAGGCTGCACCAGATCGATGGATTCCAGTATGCGCAAAGCCGATTCCAGTTCACCGTGCTGCTGCGCCCACTGCGCGCGCAGCAAGCGCGGCCGCACGCCCTGAGGCGCGGCCTGCAGCGCGGCGTCGAGCGACTGCTGAGCTTCCTGCGCCCGCCCTGCCGCGTGATGTTGCACGGCCAGCTCGCACCAATATTGCGCAATCTGCCGCTGATAGGCGCCGGTGGCGCGCAGCTCCAGTTCGCCGGCACGCGCAATGGCCTTGTTCCAATCTTGGGTGCGCTCGCTGATCTGCAGCAGCGCCGTCAGCGCCTGCGAGGCATAGACGCTGCGGCGCAGATCTTCGTAGGCGGATTCGGCGCGGTCGAGCAGCCCGGCCTTGAAAAAATCCTGCGCCAGGGCAAGTTGCGCGCGTTCACGCGCTTCGCGCGGCAAGTCGGCGCGGGCGAGCAGGTTCTGGTGTACCCGCACCGCGCGCTCATACTCGCCACGGCGGCGAAACAGATTGCCCAGCGCGAAGTGCAGATCGACGGTATCGGGATCGGCGGTCATGGCTTCGATGAAGGCGTCGATGGCCTTGTCCTGCTGCTCGTTGAGCAAGTGGTTGAGACCGCGGTAGTAGGCCTGCGGGGCATCACGCCGCAGGGCGCGCTCCTTGCCCACCTGCCGCAGATCCACGCGCGCCGCCAGCCACCCCAGCGCGAACATCAGGGGCAGGATCAGCAGCCACCAAAGATCAAACTCCATCGATCGGCCTGTCGATTGGATGCTGCGGGAAGTCGGCCGGAGCGACGGCGGTGGCAGCAGACGGTTTGGGCGGCGGCTCACTGTTGCGCGCCAGCCGGACCTGTTTGCGGTGCCGCATCCACGAAGGCAGCAGCGCCAGCGCGCCCAGCACCGCGCCGAGGGCGAACACCACGAGCAGCAGCACGATCATGGGCGTGCGCCACTCGGTGCCGAATAGCAGGTGCAGGGTGACGGTCTCGAGATTGTTCAGCGCCAGACCGAACAAAAGCAGGAAGACCACCAACCGCAAAAACCAGCTCAGGATGCGCATGGAAATAAAACCGAAACAAGGAAGATAGGGGCAACCGAGCAAGCATATTGCATTCTTGGGTGCTTGCCGTGCAGCAGTGTGTGGTGATGTGAAAAACTCCGGGTGGACAATACCGGCCATCGTTCCGCCACCTCTCGCCACCTCTCGCCACCTCTCGCCATCAGCCCGCAACATGTCGCACCGCCCTCACGCCCTGCATTGCCCCGCCCCGACCGCCAGCGCCGTCTTCACCGATGCGCAAGCCGCGCTCGATCAGGTGCAGGCCCTCTATACCGCCGCCATCACCCATCTGCGCGACAAGCTGGCCGAGTTCATCGCGGGCACGCTGCCGCCCGGCCGCGTGCGGGCTTGCTATCCGGTGGTGCGGGTGCGCATCGACAGCGTCGCGCACCCTGACTCGCGCCTGGCTTACGGGTTTGTTGCCGCTCCCGGCGTTTACGAAACCACCCTCACCCGGCCGGATCTGTTCGCTGACTATCTGCTCGCCCAGTTCCAGTTGCTGCTGACCAACCACGGCGTTGCGCTGGAAATCGGGGTGGGTGAACAGCCAGTTCCGCTGCATTTCAGCTTTGCGGGTCAGGCGCATGTCGAAGGCCATCTCAGCGTCGAGCAGCGCCAGCAACTGCGCGATATTTTCGATCTGCCCGATCTGGCCGCGATGGACGACGGCATTGCCAACGGCACCCACGACACGCCAAACGACCAGCCCATGCCGCTGGCCTTGTTTACCGCTCCGCGCATCGACTACTCGCTGCACCGCCTGCAGCACTACACCGGCACCGCGCCCGAACACTTCCAGAACTTCGTGCTGTTCACCAACTACCAGTTCTACGTCGATGAGTTCGTGCGCATGGCCCATGCCCTGATGAACCAGCCCGCCGCGTCTGCGACCGACGACGACGCGCCCTACACCGCCTTCGTCGAACCCGGCAACGTCATCACCCGCCGGGCCACCGCCCAGGGCGCGGCGCGAACCGAGGGACAGGCCTCCACCCGACTGCCGCAGATGCCGGCGTATCACCTCATCCTGCCGGGTCACGGCGGCATCACCCTGGTCAATATCGGCGTCGGCCCGGCCAATGCGAAAAACATCACCGACCACATCGCCGTGCTGCGGCCGCACGCCTGGATCATGCTCGGTCACTGCGCCGGACTGCGCAACTCGCAGCGCCTGGGCGACTACGTGCTGGCGCACGGCTATGTGCGCGAAGACCATGTGCTCGACGAGGAACTACCGCTTTGGGTGCCCATTCCGCCGCTCGCCGAGGTGCAGCAGGCGCTCGAAGGCGCCGTGGCCGACATCACCCAGTTGCACGGCTACGAACTCAAGCGCGTGCTGCGCACCGGGACGGTGGCCAGTACCGACAACCGCAACTGGGAACTACTGCCCTACCCCGGCCCCGATCGACGCTTCAGCCAGAGCCGGGCGATTGCGCTCGACATGGAAAGCGCCACGGTGGCCGCCAACGGCTTTCGCTTCCGCGTGCCCTATGGCACCTTGCTGTGTGTGAGCGACAAGCCACTGCATGGCGAGCTCAAGCTACCGGGCATGGCCGACCAGTTCTATCGCCAGCAAGTCGAACAGCATCTGCGCATCGGCCTGCGCGCCATCGCGCGGCTGCGTCAGCAGACCATGGGGCGTCTGCACAGCCGCAAGCTGCGCAGCTTCGACGAAGTCGCGTTTCAGTAAAACCGGGCTCAGCCGGTGTAGCGCACCTGATGCGCATCGGCATAAGGACGCGGCTGAATCTCGCCGATGATCCAGCCGGTCTCACCTTCAGCGCGCAGGGTGGCGAGTACGGCCTCGGCCTCGGCCGCGGCCACCACCAGGACGAAGCCCACGCCGCAATTGAAGGTGCGGCGCATTTCGGCGTCATCCACGCCGCCTTCGCGTTGCAGCCAAGCAAACAGCTCGGTCTGGCCCCAGGTGGAAGGGTCGAGCACGCATTGCACATTTTCGGGCAGCACGCGCGGAATGTTTTCGCTCAAGCCTCCGCCGGTGATATGGGCCATGCCCTTGATGGTGTGCTGCGCCAGCGCCTTCAGTACGGGTTTGCAGTAAATGCGCGTCGGCGCCATCACCGCGCTGCGGAAATCCTGTCCGTCCAGCGTTGTCGGCAGCTCGTTTGGCCCGCTGCGAGCGATGATCTTGCGCACCAGCGAATAGCCGTTGGAATGCGCGCCGCTCGACGCCAGGCCGATGACCCGGTCGCCCGCGCCAATGGTGCGGCCGTCGATGATGCCGCTCTTCTCCACCGCGCCCACGGCAAAACCCGCCAGGTCATATTCGCCCGCCGGATACATTCCAGGCATTTCCGCGGTCTCGCCGCCGATGAGCGCACAACCGGCCTGCTCGCACCCTTGCGCCACGCCGCCGATTACTTGCGTGGCGGTCTGCACCGCCAGCTTGCCGCAGGCGAAATAGTCGAGAAAGAACAGCGGCTCGGCCCCTTGAACCAGCACATCGTTGACGCTCATCGCCACCAGATCGATACCCACCGTGTCGTGTCGGTTCCACTCGAACGCGAGTTTGAGCTTGGTGCCCACGCCATCCGTGCCCGACACCAGCACCGGCTCGCGATAGCGCTTGGGCACCTCGAACAGCGCCCCGAAGCCGCCGATACCCGCCAGCACGCCGTCGCGCAGCGTGCGCCGGGCCAGGGGCTTGATCGCATCGACCAGCGCATCTCCAGCGTCGATATCCACACCGGCGTCGCGATAAGTCAGGGGAGTTTTTTGCATGATGGGCAGCAGAGGAAGAGGAACGGGAGCGCAGCACCCGCCCCGCATAAAATGCCAAGGCAGAGATTTTATCGAGAGCGCGCCCGCGCCTGCTGCTTCGCTCCGACGCTGGCGCCGTTGCGCAAGCCTTTCCCCCCGACGCCCCGACCGCCCCCATGCTCCTGACCCCTCCCGTCAAGAATGCCCTCATCTGGCTGGTCATCGGCCTTGTCGCGCTTTGGCTGATCTGGCTGCTCGGCAGCATCCTGATGCCCTTTCTCGTCGGGCTGACGCTGGCCTACGTGCTGCATCCGCTGGTCGAGCGACTCAAGCGGCGACGCATTCCGCGTGCGCTGGGCGCTGCGGCGGCAATCATCGTGGCCATTGGTCTGTTCATCGGTCTGTTTCTTTTGCTGGTGCCTGTGGTCACTGAAATCGTGCCCTTGATCCGCGAAAAATTCCCGCTGCTGCTCCAGACCATCATCAACTGGGGCACTCCGCTGCTCGCGCGATTCGACATTCATGTGAAGTTCGATACCGCCAGCGTGCAGCAGACCCTGTCCAAATACCTGTCCGCGCACGGAGAAGACTGGGCCGGGCTGCTGCTGCGCTCAGCCAGCACTGGCGGCATAAGCCTGCTGGTTCTGTTGGGCAATCTGACGCTGATTCCGGTCGTGGCCTTTTATCTGCTGCTCGACTGGACGCCAACGCTGGTGCGAATTCGCGGTCTGATCCCCCCCAAACACCGCGACGCCGTGCTGAGTTTTTTTCACGACTGCGACGTCATCCTCGGCCAGTATCTGCGCGGACAGTTGCTGGTCATGCTGATTCTGGCGTTTTATTACTCCCTCGGCCTGGTGATTGCCGGGTTCAATCTGGCCCTGCCCGTGGGCATCTTCACCGGGCTGGCGGTATTCGTCCCTTATGTAGGCTTCGGCCTGGGCCTGCTGCTAGCACTGCTGGCCGGGGCGCTGCAATTTCTGAGCTGGTACGGCGTGATTTCCGTGGCCATCGTGTATGGCATCGGCCAGTTGATCGAAAGCATGTACATCACCCCGAAGTTCGTCGGCGAGAGCATTGGTCTGCATCCCCTGCTGGTCATTTTCATTCTGCTGGCCTTCGGCACCCTGTTCGGCTTCTGGGGCATTTTGCTGGCCCTGCCCGCGGGCGCCGTGCTGCTGGTCGTGGTGCGCCGCCTGCTCGCCTGGTACCGGCAGAGCGCGCTGTTCGTCTGACCCATGCTGCAAACCACGCGCCAGCAGATTCTGCCGCTGGAATGGCAGGATGAACGCAGCTTCGAGAATTTCGATCCCGGCGTTCAGCCCGAAAATGCGCTAGCGCTGCAAGCCCTGCATGATCTGCTGCAACAGCGCCGCCACAATGCGCTGTATCTCTGGGGCGAGACCGGCAGCGGCAAAAGCCACCTGCTGTGGGCCGCCTGCCGCGAACTCCAAAAACAGGGGCGCTGGGCGCTGCTGCTCACCCCGCAAACCCCCGCCTCGGCCTGGCCCGATGTCACCGATCTGCTCGCCCAGCATGCCGGTGGCCTGCTGGCGGTGGACGACGCGCAGCAGCTTTCCGACTGGCAGCAGGACTGGCTGTTCGGCCTATACAACGCCGCCCGCTCGGCCGAGCTCGCCTTTCTCGCCTGCGGCAACGCCGCCCCAGCCGCGCTGCCCCTGCGCACCGACCTGCGCACCCGCCTGAGCTGGGGGCTGGCGCTGCGCCTGCAAGCGCCCGACGACGCCGTGCGCGCCAGCGTGCTTCAGCGCCTGGCGCAGGAACGCGGCTACTCACTCAGTCCCGAATTGCTGCACTACATGCTGACCCACCTCAGCCGCGACCTGTCACAGCTGGGTGTGCTGATGGCCGCGTTTGACCGCTATGCTTTGGCAGCGCAGCGACCGGCCACCGTGCCTCTGCTCAAATCGCTGCTGGCCGCACAGCCGCAATTGCTGCACGCGGCGTCGCCCGAATCCGTTTCAGGCTGATCCCTACAGACCCAGCCTTCACACTCCATGCGCAAGCTCGCCCTCTTCGATCTCGACAACACGCTGATTCCCTTCGACTCCGACCATGCCTTCGGGCAATACGTTGCCGAGCTGGGCTGGGTCGATGCCGAGCAACACCGCCAGCAGAACGAGGCGTTCTATCGGCAGTACAAGGCCGGCACCCTCGATCTCGCCGCCTATCTGCGTTTCGCCCTGCTGCCGATTGCCGGACGCGACCTCGACGAACTGCGCGCCGCGCATGCCGGTTTCATGCGCGACGTCGTGCAGCCGCAAATGCAACCGGCCGCGCAGCAACTGGTTGACCGTCACAAAGCCGCAGGCGATCTGTGCTGCATCGTCACCGCAACCAATACCTTCGTCACCCGCCCCATCGCCGACGCCTTCGGTGTCGAGCACCTCATCGGCGTCGAACTCGAACGCGACGCGCAGGGCCGCTACACCGGCAACTGGGTGGGCGTTCCGTCGTTCCGCGAAGGCAAGATCGTTCGCACCGAACAATGGCTGGCCGCGCAAGGACTGGGCTGGAGCGATTTCGACCAGATCTGGTTCTACAGCGACTCCATCAATGATCGCCCTCTGCTCGAACACGCCACCCACCCCGTGGTCGTCCATCCAGACCCCTTGCTGGCCGCCGTCGCCCAGGAAAAAGGCTGGCCCACACTTCAGTTGTTGACATGATCCGTAAATTCATCAGTCGCCTGTTCACCTCGAACAAAGCCGAAACCAACCCGCAAAACCGTGGCCAACGCCGCGACCTGCCCCGCGCCCAGCACCAAATCGACGCCAGCCGCCTTTCGCAGAACGCCCGCAACACCGTGCAGACCCTGCAGCAGGCGGGTTTCGAGGCCTACATCGTCGGCGGCGCGGTGCGCGACCTGCTGCTGGGCCTCAAGCCCAAAGACTTCGACGTCGCCACCAATGCCACGCCCGAGCAGGTCAAACCGCTGTTCAAGCGCGCTTTCATCATCGGCCGACGCTTTCGCATCGTGCACGTCATGTATGGCCGCGACATCATCGAGGTCTCCACCTACCGCGCACTGCACGATGCGCAAGCCGCCGAGTCTGTGGACGGCAACGAGCGCACCTCACGCCGCGCCCTGGCCGACAAGACCCTGGCGGTGGACAGCAGCGGCCGCGTGCTGCGCGACAACGTCTGGGGCACGCTCGACGACGATGCCGAGCGCCGCGACTTCACCATCAACGCGCTCTATTACGACCCGATCCGCGACGTGGTGGTCGACTACCACCGGGGCATGAAAGACCTCAAAGAGCGGCGCCTGCGCATGATCGGCGACCCCGCCGCCCGCTACCGCGAAGACCCGGTGCGCATGCTGCGCATCGCCCGCTTTGCCGCCAAACTCGGCTTCGATATCGACCCGGCCACGCTCGCGCCCATCGGCCCCAGCGCCGATCTGCTCGCCAATGTGCCGGCCGCTCGCCTGTTCGACGAGACCATCAAGCTGCTGCAGACCGGCCATGCGGTCGCCTCGCTGCAACAGCTCCGTCGCCTGGGCCTGCATCACGGTCTGCTGCCTCTGCTCGATCCCGTGCTGGAAAAGCCCGAGGGCGAGCGCTTCATCACCAATGCGCTGCAAGACACCGACGAGCGCATCGCCCAAGGCAAGACCGCCAGCCCCAGCTTCCTCTTCGCCTGCCTGCTTTGGCATGACGTGGAGCAACGCTGGAACGCGTTGCTGGCCGAAGGCATCGCCCCCCTCATGGCGCTCGATCAGGCCGCTGACGAAGTGCTGGCAGCTCAGGCCGAGCGCCTGGCCATCCAGCGGCGCATCGCCACCGACATGCGCGAAATCTGGTCGCTGCAATCGCGCTTCGAACGCCGCACCCCGCGCTATGCCAACAGTCTGGTCGAACACCCACGGTTTCGCGCTGCCTACGACTTTCTCAGCCTGCGCGCGCGCAGCGGCCAGGCCGAGCCGGAGTTGGTGCAATGGTGGGAGGCTTTCCAGTTCGCCGACGCCGAGGGCCGTGCCGACATGCTCGCCACCGCGCCGCAGCCCAGCGCAGCCAGCAAACCCCGGCGGAGGCGGCGGCGCAAAAAACCGTCTGAAGCGAACCCTGCCGACGGCGCCAGCAACGACAGTTCCGAGTGAAACGCGATGTCCTGCGCCGATGACGTCGAAGCGTTCGTCGCCCTTGGCGCCAATCTGGGCGACGGCGCAGCCACCCTGCGTGCTGCGGTGCAAGCCATCGATGCCCTGTCGCTAACGCGCGTCGCCGCGCGCTCCAGCCTCTACCGCACCGCACCGCAACACGCCAGCGGCCCCGATTATTGGAACGCCGTCATTCTGGCTCGCACCGCCCTATCGCCCGACGCCTTGCTCGACGCGCTGCTGCGCATCGAATCCGACCTCGGCCGCCAGCGCCCTAGCGGCGAAATCAACGCCCCGCGCACCCTCGATCTCGACCTTCTGCTCTACGGCAGTCTGCAACGCCAGAGCGAACGGCTGACCCTGCCCCATCCGCGTATGGCACAGCGCGCCTTCGTGCTGGCCCCGCTGGCCGAAATCTGGCTGGAAGGCCGCATCGACGGCACGCGCGTCGCCGAACTAGCCGAACAGCGTGTCGCCGAAGGTCAGGCGATCGAAAAACTCGGGCTGCTGTGACTTGAGCCCCTGATCTCTCGCTCAACTACCGCCAAAAAATCGCTGCAGCACATAGGCGAGCCCACCGGTGAGCGAACCCACGCTCATGAACAGCGCAAAGATCACGATCAGCACCGGGCCCCAGCCGTTCTGACTGCGGCGAACCGCCGCCGCGTTCCAGCGCGCATCCCATTTGGCGTCCGGAGTGAGGCCGATCACCAGAGTCTGCACCACCACAGCGATCACCACGGCAACAAAAACCGCCAGCAAGGCCCAAGTCAGCGGGTCATCTTGACGATGGGCGACAAAGCGCCAAACCCCAAGCAAACCCAACAGAAACAAGGGGCCGTGCAGCCAGGCCCACGGATCTCGCAAGCCGCGCAGGTAAAAGCGGTGACCGCCAAGCACGCCGGTCAGCAGAGCCAGTAAAGCGGCGGTGAATTTATTTTTGAATCCGGTCTGAGCAGTCATGGCGGGCCGTCAAATCGGAGAGGTTTCGGCGCCCGCACCCAGCGCGCGTTGCATGAACACGACATCGAGCCAGCGATCAAATTTCCAGCCGACTGCCGACATGCGCCCCAGTTCCTCGAACCCACGCGCGCGGTGCAGACCGATTGAACCGGCGTTTGCGGAATCTCCGATGACAGCCAGCATCTGCCGCATCCCGCTCCGGGTACATGAGTCGATCAAGGCATCAAGCAACTGGCCGCCAACCCCCTGACGCAAGCCGTTCGGGGCAATGTAGATGGAGTCTTCGACCGTAAACCGGAAAGCCTCGCGCGCCCGGAACCAGTTGGCATAGGCGTAGCCGATGATCTCCTGGCCGCGCACGGCGACCAGCCACGGCAGCCCGCGCGACTGCACTTCCTGCAGACGGTGGAGCATCTCGGCCTCGTCAGGCGCCAGAGTTTCGAAGGTGCCTGTGCCATGCAGAACATGGTGTCCATAAATGGCGGTGACAGCGGGTACATCTGCCGCAGCGGCGGCGCGAATGGTGAATTCAGGCATGAAGTGCAAGATCGGAAAGGGGCATGTTTATAATGGCGAGTTTATTCGAGCGTCGCGCCCCAAGTTTTTGAGGGCAATACTCGTCCGACGGACGGCTGCCCTACAACACCGGTATTTGCTGCAAGGCACCTACCCAGAAAGCCTGGTTCTAAGCGGTTGGTTGCCAGAGCTTGACCCAAGCGATGCCCAAACACATGGCCCACGACCCCCTCGTTGGCTCTCATTTTTTTGACAAGGAAGCAAAATGGTTGTGATCCGTCTGACCCGTGCCGGTGCCAAGGCACACCCCTTCTACCACATCGTCGCCACCGATTCACGTAGCCGTCGTGATGGTCGCTACATCGAGCGCCTGGGTTATTACAACCCGGTTGCCCGTGGCGCCGAAGTGCCCCTGCACATTGCGACCGAGCGTCTGAACCACTGGACCAGCGTGGGCGCACAGGTCTCCCCGACCGTGCAGCGCCTGGTAAAAACCGCGCAGAAGTCTGCTTGATCGGTCAGCCTGACGGGTTTTGCCTGCAGCGGGTCGGCTGAAAAGTCGTCCCGCTTTTCACTTGCTTTTTTCATCCGCGCACCGGCTTGTAAGTGGCTATTCCAGACAATCTTTACCTCGTGGGTCATATCCTCGACGCCTGGGGCGTGCGCGGCTGGGTGAAGGTCGCCCCGGACGCCCCGCAAGCGACCGCGTTGCTCAAATCCAAGACCTGGTGGCTCAGCCGTCCAGGCTTTGAAAACGAGCCCACGCCGATTGCGGTACGTCTGGTTCGGCGTCACGGCAGCGCCCTGGTCGCACTGCTCGAAGGACCGGAAGACCGTAGCGGCGCCGAAGCGCTGCGCGGGCGTCAGATCGCCGTGCGACGTGCCGACTTTCCCCCGCCTGACGAGGGCGAGTTCTATTGGGCCGACCTGATCGGCTGCGAGGTACGCAGCCCGGAAGGGGCCGATCTCGGCCGCGTCATTGGCTTGATGGAAAGCGCCGCCCACGCCGTTTTGCGCGTGCAGATTCCGCAGGCCAGTGCGGACGCCAAACCGCGCGAACGGCTGATTCCCTTCGTCGAGGCTTACATCGTCTCGGTCGATCTGCCCGCGAAGACCATCATCGCCCTGTGGGACGCCAGTTACGACTGACCCGCCCCATGCTGCGCTTTGATGTCATCAGCCTGTTTCCCGCCTATTTCGAGCCGCTGAAGTACCACGGCGTATCGCGCCGCGCCTTCGACTCGGGACAGTTGCAACTGCAATGCTGGAACCCGCGCGATTTCACCACCGATGCGCACCGAACCATCGATGACCGTCCCTACGGCGGCGGCCCCGGCATGGTCATGCTGGCCGAGCCGCTGGAACAAGCGCTAGACGCCATCGCCGACGACCGGCGTCTAGCATCGCACCCGCAAGCCCCGGTTTGGCTGTTTTCGCCAACCGGACGGCGCATCGACCAGCGACTCGTGGAAAACCTGGCCCAATCCGATGGCGTGACCTTGCTTTGCGCCCGCTACGAAGGTGTGGATCAACGCCTGATCGACCGCCGGGTGGACGCGGAGATCAGCTTGGGCGACTTCGTGCTCTCGGGCGGTGAGATTCCGGCCCTGGCGCTGCTCGATGCCGTCTGCCGATTGCTGCCGGGCGTGCTGGGCAGCGCCGATTCAGCCCAGCAGGACAGCTTTTCCAACGGCCTGCTCGACTGTCCGCATTACACGCGGCCCGAGCACTATCAGGGCCACGGCGTGCCCGAAGCCCTGCTCAGCGGCGATCATGCCCGCATCGCCCAATGGCGCAGGGAACAGTCCTTGCGCCTGACCTTGCAGCGGCGCCCTGACCTGATCGCGCAGATGCAGGCTGCCAACCAGTTGAGCCAGAAAGATCTGAGATTTCTGGCTGCTCTGGGGTATAATCTTCAGGTTTGATCCTCTGCTGGCCTAGCCGCCAGGCTGACTGCACTTGCTAGTGCATCATCAGGGCTGCGGCAACCACAACTGACCCACACCGGCACGGCAAGATCATTGGAGAGCATGAAATGAATCTGATCGCAACTCTGGAGCAGGAAGAAATCGCCCGCGTCAGCGCTGGCAAAACTTTTCCGCAGTTCAACCCGGGTGACACCGTCATCGTGTCCGTCAAGGTGGTTGAAGGCAACCGCAAACGTAACCAGGCCTACGAGGGCGTGGTGATCGCCAAGCGTAATCGTGGGCTGAATTCCAGCTTCATCGTGCGCAAAATCTCGGCCGGAGAAGGCGTGGAGCGTACGTTCCAGCTGTATTCGCCGCAGATCGCGTCGATCGAAGTCAAGCGTCGTGGTGATGTGCGCCGCGCCAAGCTGTACTACCTGCGCAGCCGCTCCGGCAAGTCCGCACGCATCAAGGAAAAACTGGTGCTCAAGTCTGCTGCCGCCGCTCAGGCAAACGCAACTGCAGAGGCCTAATCAGCGTTTGTCCCTGGTCATACCGGCCCAGCCGGATCACCGCCGAAGCCGACTTGCACTGCACGTCGGCTTTTTTGTTTTCTACATCAAACGTGTCCACTCTTCGCCTCACGCCCATCGACCCCGAAAGCGCTGACCTGATCGGCCGCGATGACGGTCTGCCCGCCGTCGCTCCCGAGCGGCTTGAGCCGGATTGGCTGCGGCGCCGCTTTGCTTCACCCACCGCGTGGACACCGGAGCTGTTTGAAGATTCACTACGCCTGAGTTCCCAAGCGCTGCGCGGCGCCGCCGTTCTGATTGCATTGGTACCACGTGCCGAAGGCCTGCAGGTGCTGCTCACCCGCCGCAATCTCCACCTGCACGAACATGCCGGCCAGATCAGTTTCCCCGGTGGGCGCTGCGACCGCCAGGACATTCATCCTGCCGCAACCGCACTACGCGAGGCCCATGAGGAAATCGGCCTGCGCCCGGCGGGGACCGAAGTGCTCGGCACGCTGCCGCTGTATTGCACCGCATCGCGTTACGCCGTCACCCCGGTGGTAGCGCTCATTCCCGCCGCTGAAAACCTGCAGCCTCAACCCGACGAGGTCAGCGAGGTCTTCGAAGTACCGCTGGCCTTCCTGATGAACCCCCGGCATCACGAGCTTAGGGAGTGGAGGCCGGGCAACGATGTTGCGCCCAACCCCGTTGCCGTGCGGCGCCGCTTTCTGGTCATGCCCTATGTCGCAAACGGGCAGCGCTACGTCATCTGGGGCGCGACGGCCGCCATGCTGCGCAATTTGTACCGCTTGCTGGTTGCGTAAGGCCAAGCCCAGCCCTTCCCGCACAGCCCAACGAGGATGCGAGGCGCAAAAGGCTTGTTCAGGGTTGCCTTAGGATAGATGCATGGCTTTTCTCTCCGTTCTGATCGCCCTGCTTGTCGAGCAACTCAAACCCCTGGGCCGCGGCAGCGCCGTGTATCGGCTGCGCCAGAGTCTGGCTGATATTGCCGCGCGCAACTTCGATGCGGGACGGCCGCATCACGGCGTCGCGGCCTGGTTCATCGCCGTGTTGCTGCCCGCCTTGATCACACTGGTGATTTATCTCGTCGCGCTGCACTACAGCCTGCTGCTGGCCCTGGCGTGGAATGTGGCGGTGCTGTATTTCACCCTCGGTTTTCGCCAGTTCAGCCACTACTTCACGGACATCCAGGACGCGCTCAATCACAACGATGCCGCCACCGCGCGCAGCCTGCTCAAACAGTGGAAAGCGCTCGATACCGTGGACATGAGCACCAGCGATGTCACCCAGCAAACCATCGAACATGCCCTGGTGTCGGTGCAGCGCTATGTGCTGGGCGTGTTTTTCTGGTTCATTCTGCCCATCGGCCCGGCAGGCGCCGTGCTGTATCGCCTTAGCGACTATGTAGCGGGCAAATGGAATCAGACCGACAGCGAAGCCAGCCCCGCGCTGCAGAGCTTTTCGCAAAAAGCCTTCGACCTGCTCGACTGGGCGCCCGCCCGCCTGACCGCCAGCGGTTACGCCATCGTCGGCAATTTCGAGGATGCCGTCGATGTCTGGCGCGGCTATTCGCAGCTCTGGGCCAATCGCAATACCGGGGTGATGCTGGCCTCTGCCGCGGGCGCGGTAGGCATTCGGCTCGGAGCAACAGCCGCTGCCACGCCCGCCGCCCCGACAGAGCCCGGCTGGACCCAGGAAGGCGAGAACGGCGATCTGGGCATGAGCGGCCTTGCAGCCACGATGCCCGGCGCCATTCCCCAGCCCGCGCATTTACGCAATGTGGTGGGGCTGGTGTGGCGCTCGGTGCTGCTGTGGATGCTGCTGCTGGCCATGCTCAGCGTGGTCAGCTGGGTGAGCTGAAACCAAGCTGAGCCCCTGGGCCTGGGTACGACTAGCCCGCGGGGACGCGCTCAGCCCGCCAGCAAAGCGTTGACCCGGCGAACATAAGCCGCCGGATCGTCGAGTTGGCCACCTTCAGCCAGCAAGGCCTGATCGAACACCACCTGAGCCAGATCGTCGGCATGGGCCTCGTCTGCCGCCACGCGCTTGACCAGCACATGCGCCGGGTTGATCTCCAGCACCGGTTGGGTAGAGGGCATTTCGTCGCGCCCGGCCTGCTTGAGCAAGCGCGCCAGATGCGCGCTCATGCCATCGTCGGCGGCGACCAGACAGGCCGGAGAATCGACCAGCCGCTTGGAAATGCGCACCTCTTTCACCCGCTCGCCCAAAGCCTGCTTGAAGCGCTCGATCAGAGCCTGATGATCGGCAGACGGCTCTTTGTCGTCCTTGGCCTCGTCGGCCTTGTCCTCTGCGCCTTTGATGTCGCTGAGATCGACGGCCCCGCGCGCCACCGATTGCAGCGGCTTGCCGTCGAACTCATTGAGGAAGCCCAACATCCATTCGTCCACCCGGTCGGTGAGCAGCAGCACCTCGATGCCCTTCTTGCGGAAAATTTCGAGCTGCGGGCTGGAGCGGGCGATTTTCGGCGTCTCGGCGGTGATGTAGTAGATGGCCTTCTGACCCTCTTTCATCCGCGCGACATAGTCGGCCAGTGACACGCTCGGCGCATCATCCTCGCTGTGCGTGGAGGCCGCGCGCAACAGCTTGGCCAGTCGCTCGCGGTTGCTGAAATCTTCGCCTAAACCCTCCTTGAGCACCGCGCCAAACTCGGCCCAGAACGCGGCGTACTTGTCGCGCTCGGCCTGGTCTTCGCTGCCTGCCAGGTCTTCGAGCATGGACAACACGCGCTTGACCGAGCCTTCACGGATGGCGCGCACATCGCGGCTTTCCTGCAGCATTTCACGCGACACATTCAGCGGCAGATCGGCGCTGTCGATCACCCCGCGAACGAAGCGCAAGTAGGTGGGCATCAGGCTTTCGGCGTCATCGGTGATGAACACCCGCTTGACATACAGCTTGACCCCGGCTTTCTGCTGCCGGTCCCACAAGTCCATCGGCGCCTTGGACGGGATGTAGAGCAACTGGGTGTATTCGCTGCGGCCTTCAACGCGGTTATGCGTCCAGCGCAGCGGCGGCTGGCTGTCGCCGATGAGTTGCTTGTAGAACTCGAGATATTGTTCTTCGGTGATCTCGGACTTGCTGCGCGTCCACAGCGCCGCAGCGCTGTTGATTTGCTCCCACTCGTCGGTGGCGACGTATTTGCTCTGCTCGGCGTCCCACTTCTCTTTGCGCATTTCGATGGGCAGGGAGATGTGGTCGGAGTATTTGCCGATGAGGTCTTTGAGCGTCCACACCCGCAGGTATTTGTCGATCTTGTCCTCGTGCGGCGTGTCGTCGGCATCGGCGCGCAGGTGCAGGATGACATCGGTGCCGCGCTTGGCGCGGGTGATGGTTTCCACCGTGAACTCGCCCGTGCCGTCGGACTCCCAGCGCACGCCCTCGGCCTGCGTCATACCGGCCCGGCGCGACTCGACGGTGATGCGCTCGGCCACCATGAAGCCGGAGTAGAAGCCCACGCCGAACTGTCCGATCAGCGCCGCATCGGGCTTTTGTTTGTCGCCGAGTTTTTGCATGAACTCGCGCGTGCCCGACTTGGCGATGGTGCCCAGATGCTCGACCGCTTCTTCCAGGCTCAGGCCGATGCCGTTGTCGCTGATGGTGAGGGTGCGCTGCTCGGGGTCCACCGCAATGCGGATGCGCAGGTCGGCGTCGCCCTCCATCAACGAGGCGTCGTCGATGGCCTGAAAGCGCAGTTTGTCGCAGGCGTCGGAGGCGTTGGAAATCAGTTCACGCAAAAAGATGTCGCGGTTGGAATAGAGCGAATGGGTGACGAGGTGCAGCAGTTGCCGCACTTCAGCCTGAAAGGCGTGGGTATGCGCGGCGGCAGGGGCAGGAGTAGTTTGTTCAGTGCTCATGGTGCGTGCGGAAAAAGAAAAGAAAAAACCTGCAAGCAGATACGGTCAAGACTTCAAAAATCAAGCCCCAGATTCGATCCCGAGGTTCAACGCACCGCCTAAGCGCGGCAAGGCGCGCAGGGCGTTGGCCGTGGTCTGCCGGGCCGTTTGTTCCGGCGACCAGCCGCGCAGCATGGCCAGGGTTTGCGCGATGCGGGGCAACTGTTCGGGCGAGTTGGGGGTCGGGGGCGCATCGTCGCGCGCCTCGCGCGGACGGTAAAGCCAGACCGGCGGGATATCGGGCGCATCGGTTTCGAGCACCGGCGCGGTCTCGGCAACCTCGGCCGCCAGACGGCGGATGTTGAGCGCGCGCTCGAAGGTCATGGCGCCGCCGAATCCCAGCGAAAAACCCAGATTGATGAAGCCCTGCGCCTGCTGCAGGCTGCCGTTGAAGGCATGGGCGATGCCTGCGGGCCGTCCTGCCCCGAAGCCCGCGCGGCGCAGTCCGGCGAGCAAGGCGTCTTGCGATTTGCGCACATGCAGAATCACCGGCAAATCAAAGTCTCGGGCGATGCGCAACTGCGCCTGATAGAAACGCTGCTGTTTTGCGAGGTCGAGTCCGGGGACGAAAAAATCCAGCCCGATCTCGCCCAGACCGACAAAACGCGGATCGACCAACGCCTCGCCCACGCTGTGCCGCAGCGCCTCCAGATCGGCCTCTTGCGCCCGGTCGACGTAGAGCGGGTGAATGCCCAGGGCGTAGGCCCACCCACAGGTCTGCGCAAGCTCACGCACCGTGTCGAAATTGCTGCGCTCGACGGCCGGAATCACCCCGCCCACCACCCCCGCCTGCCGGGCATGAGCAGCCACCTCCCGCGCCCGTCCGCCAAACTCGGCGGCATCGAGATGGGCGTGGGTATCGATCCAGCCCATCGTCTGCATGGGGTACACCGCCATCAAAACTCCTCCAAACTATGCCGTAAGCGTAAAAAATCACAGTTCCAGGCCAAATCCCCAGGCAAACCCTATAAGCGCTCCCAAAACTCATGGAAAATTGAGGACATAGTCCGTATAGATCACAGAACGGTTCACTTCAAGGCGCGCTTTGAACGTGTGTCGTCCCCCTGAAATTCCTTATGCAACGCCGCCAATTTCTCCAATCTCTTGCGCAGAGCCGCCTGCTTGCCAACCCTTTGGGCCGCAGAGGCCTGTTGGGCTTGGGCTTGCTCGGCGCCACTGCCGGCCGAGCCATGGCCCAGAACGCCGCCTGCACTTGCGGAAATTGCCCCGACTGCCTGCAGGGCGGCAACACCACGCCGCCCGCAGTCGCTTTTTACTACGGCGCCCGCATTCCGGTGGACGATCTGCGCGCCTTCGACTGGGTGGTGCTCGAACCGCAGTATGCCCTGGCGCAAGATACAAAAATGGTCTCCGTGCTGGGGCCGGACACCCTGGCGCTGGCCTATGTCTCGGTGGGCGAAGTCACTGCGGATCGGCCCTACTACGCCGACATGCCCAAGGCTTGGCTGCCGACGTCGAACGCCGCCTGGGGTTCGAGGGTGATCGACCAGACCGCCGCCGGCTGGCCGCAATTTCTGCGCGAGCGCATCGTCAAACCGCTGTGGGACGCGGGCTTTCGCGCCTTTTTCCTCGACACCCTCGACTCCTATCAACTGCTGGCCAAAAGCCCGCAGGCGCGCCAGCTTCAGGCCCAGGCGCTGGCGGAAACCCTGCGCGGCCTGGTTGCCGCCTATCCGGGCATCCGCCTGATGCTCAACCGCGGCTTCGAGCTAGTCGACGCCACCCTGGCGCCGAGCATTCTGGCCGTGGCCGCCGAATCGCTCTATCGCGGCTGGAATCAAGCCGAAACCACCTATGTCGAAGTGAAGACCGACGACCGCGAATGGCTGCTCGCCCGCTTTGGCGAGATGCGCAGCCAGTTCAAGTTGCCGGGCATCGCCATCGACTATTGCGCCCCGCAAGACCGCGCTTCTGCCCGGCAGACGGCGCAGCAAATCGCCGCGCAAGGGCTCATTCCCTGGGTGGCCGACCCCACGCTGGAAAGCCTCGGTGTGGGCACAGTCGAGCTGGTGCCGCGCCGCGTGCTGTTGCTGCATTCCTGCGAACAGGGCGACAGCCCGGAGCTGCAGGCGCAGAGCGCGCACCTCTACGGCGCCATGCCGCTGGAATATCTCGGCCTGGTTCCTGAATATCGCTATGTCGGCGCGCCCGCCATCACCGAACCGCTGGCGGGCCGCTATGCCGCCGTGGTGCTCTACCCCGATGACGGCAAGATTCCACTGGACATCCGCACTCTGCTCAAGCGCGCCAAGGCGGAAAGCGTGCCCGTGGCCGTGCTGGGCTACGCCGATCTCGATGTGCTAGACGATCTTGGCGAACACGTCGGGGAGCCGCTGAACGCGCCGATCAAGGTACAGCGCCAACCCGGCACGCCCAACGGCGAAGTCATACCACTAATCAGCCCGCAAGACACAGTGCAACTGACCGCCAGTGCCGGATCGCAGGTCTGGCTGCGCGCCACCGGCGGTGATGGCCGGATCATGGACGGCGCCGCCATCACGCCTTGGGGCGGATATGCGCTGGGCGGGTTCGGCGTGTTCAATCTACCGGGCAACACCGGCACGCGCTGGTCGGTCGAGCCGATCGAGTTTTTCCGCGCGGCTCTGCGCGTGGGCGCAGACCCCATGCCCGACATCACCACCCGCACCGGGCGACGGGCGTTTTTCGTGCACTTCGACGGCGACGGTTGGCCGAACGCCTGTGACCAGCCCGGCTCGCCGCTGGCCTGCGAAGTGCTGGTGACCGAATTCCTCGAAAAATACAAGGTGCCCACCCTGGCCTCGGTGATCATCGGCGAAATCAGCCACGAAGGTCTGTATCCCAAACTGGCCGACCAGTCGCAGAAATGGGCCAAGCGCATGTACGCCCTGCCTTGGGTGGAAGTCGGCAGCCACACCTGGTCGCATCCATTCAACTGGGTTGCAGCGAGCGAGACCCACAGCCGCGGCAAAGAAACCAAAAACTTCCCTTACGGCAATTACCTGCCGCTGCCCAACTACACCTTCAGCACCAAGAGCAATGTGGTCGACGCTGCGCAGTACATCGACGACAAGCTCTGCCCGCCCGGCAAGAAATGCAACATGATTCTCTGGCCAGGCGACTGCAATCCGCCCGATGAGGCCGTGGCCATGGCCTATGAAACCGGGCTTGGCAATATCAACGGCGGCGGCGCCCCCATCAGCAAGACCCGGCCCACGCTGTCTGATGTCTGGCCCATGGGCATTCCCAAGGGCAAGTATTTTCAGGTCTATGCCGCGCAGTCGAACGAGGAGGTTTTTACGCACAACTGGCAGGGGCCTTATTTCGGCTTCGAGCGCGTGGTCGAGAGCTATCAGATGACCGACTCGCCGCGTCGCATCAAGCCCATCGACCTGTATTACCACCCCTACATCGTGACCAAGGCGGCAGGGGCGAAAAGTCTGCATACGGTCTATCAATGGGTGCTCAAACAACCGTTGCATGCGATTTACGGCCACCAATACTTCCGCAGCGTGAACGACTGGCGGCAAGCGACGGTGGCCCGGTTGCTGGCCGGTGGCTGGCGTCTGCGCAGCGGGGCAGAAATGCGCCAGTGGACCCAGCCCGTCACCGCCGCCACGCCCGCACTGGCCAACTGCCAGAACATCGTCGGCTGGAACGAGCATGAACAGCAGCGTTATCTGCACGCGACGGCTGGACAGGCCGTGCTGCGTAGCCAAGCCGCGGGTCAGTCCCTGGCCGCGACTGTCCCGCGTCTGATCGAGGCCAATGCCGACGTCACCCGCTGGGCCGTGCAAAACGACCGCAGCGTACAAATCAGCCTGCAAGGACATCTGCCCGTCGAAGCCCTGTTTCAACTGCCCTCCGGCTGGAGCGTGCAGGCGGCCAAAGGGGCGAAAGTCGAGCAGGCGGCCGCAGCGGTGCGGGTCAGCAGCAGCGGCGCCACCGTCGATCTCACGCTGAAGCGGGCCTAAACGACCGCGCGCTGACCGACAATCCGCCTCAATGCTGGAAAAAACCCGCCCCGCCACCCGCGACCCGCTGCACATCTCTCCAGACGATCCGCAGCGCAGTCGTCTATTTCCGCGTGGTGCCTTGCTGGGGCTGGGCCTGTTGTGCGCCGCAACGCTCGCGCTGGTCTATCCGGGGCAGAACCTGATGCGGCTGCTGAGCACCAGCGCCGACGACGGGCTGGCCATCGACTACCTGCGCCATCTCGTCGATCTGCGCGGCGGCAATATCGACCTGCGCCTGATGCTGGCGCAGCGCTATATGCACATTGGCAAGTCGCAACAAGCCCTCGACACCCTGCGTTCGGTACACACCCCGCAGGCCGACGCCCTTCGGCTGCAAATCTGGAAGGCCCGCTGGTTCGATGCCCGCGCCCTGGGGCACGCCACGGAAGAGGCGCAGGCCCGGCAGGCCCTCTCCGCGCTGCTGCAGCGCACCCAACCCGCCAACTTCAACGAATGGCGCGACACCCTGGTGCTGCTGCAAGGCCTCGACGAGCCGCAAGCCGTGCAGCGGCTCACCGGCATGGTGACCCGCTTTCTGCCGCTGCCGCCCGCCGCTGCACTACAGGCTGCGCGTCTGCTGGTGGGCGTGCACGCCGAGCCACTGGCGGCGCAGGTCTTGTTCGCCACCGCCAAGACCCGGGTGACTGAGGCCGAGCGCGAGCAACTCATCGAGCAGGCCGCCCGCGCCTTGCTGGCCTCCGGCGATCCGACGCAGGCCTATCGCCAGACCGCTGCGGCGCTGGGTAGCGGCGCGGTTGCGCCGCAGATGGCGTGGTTCATGGTGAAGCTGGCACTGGGCGCCAACCAGCCCGCCGAGGCGGGTGATTGGCTGCGCAAAGCCGTCGATCTCGACCTGCCCGCCGCCGCGCTGGGCAAGGCCCTCACCCCGGCGCAGCGCGAACTGGCCTGGCAAGTGCTGCTGGCCGGGGGCGATCTGCGCGGCGCGGTGCACATCGCCGACGCCGCGCTGGCGCAGCAGCCGGGCAGCCGCACTTGGGCCGAACGCCGCGCCCAGGTGCTGGAGTGGAGCGGCCAGCCCGACGCCGCCATGCAACAGTGGATCGCCCTGCTGCGCGCCGAGTTCACACGCCACGCCCTCGACGAACTGCGTCGGCTGGCGCTCGCGCTGCATTCGAGCAGCGGCCTGGACGCCTATTGGGAACAGCGCGCCGCGCACACCACGCTCACCACAGACGAGTGGCTGCAATACGCCCAGGCGCTGGAGGTACGCGGCCATCCTGAACAAGCGGTGAGCATTCTGCGCCAAGCCGCGGTCAAGCAGCCCGAGGTGCTGACTTCCCTGGCCTGGCTGCTGGGCAATATGGGCGAGGTGGACGCCTCGCTGGCGACGTACGCCGAGGCGCTGAAGCGCGGGGCGCTCAGCCTGCGCGGCAGTATCGACTACGCCATTGCCCTGCTGCAAAACGGGCAGTTCGAGCAGGCGCGGCAGACGCTCGAGCAAACCCAGCACCTCTCGGATGACACGCCCTGCCACAACGCGCCCGCTGCTGCCGTCATCACCGATGGCAGCGCCGCCGCACAAACCCCGCCTTGCAACGATGTCGATTTGCTCGCTGCGCACCAGGGTTTGCTGGGCGACATCGCCTGGGACATGGGCGAACAGCGCAGCGCGCAAAGCGCCTACGGCAGCATCTGGAACAACCCGCAACTGCGCGACCGCATCAAGCCCTATCAGCTGCAACGCTTCATCATCCTCACGCAAAAATCGCAGGGCGACGCCGCCGCGCTGCGTCTGCTGCCGCAAGCCTGGGCCAAGGCCCCGTCGGAGGCGCTGGCGCTGTTGTGGCTGCAATCGCTGGTGCGTCAGCCCAGCGCCCAAGGCATCGCCGAGTGGGAACGCGTCGTGCTGGGCAGTGCCGCGGGCGCGCCGCTGCGCCAGCAGCCGCAGATGTACGCCGCACGCGCGCAGGTCTGGCGCGCGCTGGGCCGTACCGACCGGGCGCTGGCCGATCTGCACGAGGCCCTGCGTCTTGCACCTGGCAACACCGATAACCAGATCGCCCTGCTGTGGATGCTGATCGATGCCAACCAGCCAGACGCCTTGCGGCAAGACGTGGCGCTCTACAGCCGCAGCCTGCAAGGCCTGCCCGATGGCCTCGACGTGCTTTCCGCCGCGGCGCAAACATTGGGCGACAACGCCGCCGCCGTGCGCTACGGGCAGCAGCTCTACCCCCGCAAAAAGACCGATGCACTCTGGCTGCTCAACTACGGTGATCTGCTGGCGCAGGCCGGTGACAGCCGCCGCGCGCAGGCGGCCTATAACCAGTCGTGGGCGCTGCTGCAAAAAGCCGCCGCGAGCGGGAAAAAATCCGAGGGTAAAACCACTGATCAAGACCTGAACGCGCTGCTCGCCCGTCTGCGCCTGAGCCACGCCCGGCTCGATGACGCGGGTCAACAGGCGCTGCTCGGGCAGTTGCGCGACAAGCTCCGCAGCGGCGATCTGACCGTTCCTCAAACCCTGCAGGCCAACGCCGCGATTGCCGACTGGCTGCTGCGACTGGACACCAATTCGGCCGCCCGCTGGTGGCTGGCACGGCGCGTGCTCACCCCGGCGGCGCGGCAATCCATCGAGCTGCAGATGGCGCTGCGCGCGGGCGACCGCGAGGCTGTCAATCGGCTGTTGCAACAAGGCGCGGCCCGCCCTCTGCTGCCGCAAGACCGGGCGGAGGCCGAGCGCGTTGCCGGTCGGCCGCTGCAGGCGCTGGCCACCGCCGAAAAAGTGCTGGAGACGGCCGCCGAGCGCGGCCAGGACAACCCGGCGCTGCAAGCCCTGGCGCGGCAGACCGCCGAGCAGCAACTGGCGCTGGCGCAACGCGCCACCGTTACGCTGGAACATCGCCAGATCGACAACGTAATCCGCCAGGGGCCGGTGCTGCGGTTGTCGCTGCAATTCGGCGGGCAGTGGCGGCTGCAGGCGCAAGCCAGCCGCCAGTCCATGCACAGCAACAACACCGCGGCGCTGGTCGGCGTGCCGTCCACCTGGAGCGACGCGGAGCTCGGCCTGCAGTGGCAGGGCGAGCGTTCGCAACTCGGCGCCGCGCTCACCCACAACACCGCCGTGGGTCGCTTGAGTGGCTGGCGCATCGAGGGCGGCACGCAGCTTCCGGGTCAGGTACGGGCGCAGCTTGAAGCGGAACACAACGCCGTGGCCGATGAATCCGGCCCGCTGCAGATCGCAGGCGCGCGCGACCGGTTGGCGCTGCGACTGTCGCGCGATTTCGGGCGGATGTGGGCCAATGTCAGCACGGCGGTGATGTCGTATGACACCCGCCGCGGCAATCCGCTGGGGCATGGCGCGAGCACGCAATTCGAATTGGGCTTTTGGTTTCGCCGCAGCGAGCCCGATCTCAGTGTGAAACTGCTGGGCTATTCCAACCGCTTCAGCGCCAACGCCGGCCCGCCGCTGCCCGACTACGCGCCGCTGGTTCCGGGCGGCGCCGCGCCCAATGCCGCGTTTTTCATCCCGGCGGGCGACGATGTGTACGGCCTGGGTTTCGGCTTCAATATGGCGCACAACGACACCTACACCCGCCGCTGGATGCCCTATGCCGAGGTCGATGTGCTGCAATCACGCCGGTTGGGGCTGACCAATAACCTGAACCTGGGGCTGCACGGCCCGGTGTTCGGGCCCGATCAACTGTCTTTGAGTTACCAGCGCCAGCAGAACACCTCGGGCCTGAACCGGCAGTGGAGTCTGCAGTACCGTTTGTGGTTCGGTCGATGACCGCGTTCTTTTCACCCCGATGAAGCAGGAGAGTTCCATGTCCCCATCCCCCACTCCACACTCCCCCGCCCGCCGCGCCGCGCTCGGTCTGGCCGGCGCCGCCGTGATGCTGCTCGCGGGCTGCGCCGTCACCGCCCTGCCCGGCCAGTCGCTCTCGGTGCCAGCGGACGCCAAGTTCGCCGTGCTGCCGCTGGCCAACGCCACCGATGTGCCGCTGGTCGAGCGCAGGGCGCAGGCCATCACCGTCTCGCTGCTGCAGCAAAAGGGCTTGCGCGACGTGGTGGTCTATCCGCAGAAATCCACCGAGAACCCGCTGGAGGCCGAGCCCGCGGTGACCACAGCGCAGGCGCTGGCCTGGGCCAAGCAGCAAGGCGCACGCTATGCGCTCTCCGGCACGGTCACCGAATGGCGTTACAAAAGCGGGGTGGACAGCGAGCCCGCGGTGGGCATCACGCTGCAAGTCACCGACGTGCCGACAGGCCAAGTGGTCTGGAGCGCCAGCGGCGGCCGCTCAGGCTGGGGCTATCAGGCGCTAGCCGCGGTCGGGCAGTCGCAGATCGAAGCGCTTCTGCGCGGCATCCGCGTGACGGCCTCGGTCGAAAAACCCGCCGCCAAGCCCTGACGCGCTCAGCGCCCAGCGTCTTTCTTACCGCCGCATGAAACTCGACAATCTCTCCACCCGCGTCAGCCGCCGCATGCGCAGCGAGTCGGCGCGTATGCGCTGGCAATGGCTGCGCTACTGGCGACCGAATACGCAGTCGGGGCGGCTGATGGCGATGTTCGAAGCCGTGCTGCTGCCGGTGCTGGTGCTGTGGCTGGGCGCCAAGCTCAGGCCGGATGATCCGCTGGGCGCCCACGCCGGTTTTCCCTGGGCCTGGTTCGGCCCCTGGCTGATCGCGGTGCGTTACGGCGCCGGATACGGGCTGTTCGGCGTGGGGTTTTACGCGGCGTTCTGGAAGTTCTCCCCCACGCTGTTCCATAGCGCTCCTGCCGTGGAATTTCCGGCCGAGTTCTTTCTCGGCGGCATGCTGATGACCCTGATTCTGGGCGAGTTCGGCGCGGCCTTCCGTAACCGGCAGGTGCTGCACCGCGAAGTCACCAAAGACCTGACGGCGCGGCTGGAGCGCACCAAGCGCCGCCTGTTCGTCATCAAGGAAGCGCTGTCCACCTTGGAGCAGGAGCTCACCGACCGTCCCATGACCCTGCGCGACGCCCTGCTCGACCTGCGCCGAACCTTCACCTTCCAGGGCAACCGTCCGGCGCTGGCCGCCCCTGCAGCCACACCCGGCCTGCCGACGCCCGCGCCCCTGCCCGACCCGCGCGCCTTTCTGCAGCTGCTCAGCCAGTCGTGCCGCCTGGTCGAGGCGGGCATCTTTGTGCGCGAAATCGGCCCGCAAGGGCTGCAATGGCGGCTGGCCGCTTCACTGGGTCAAACCCTGCCCCCGCTCGATCCCGGCGAGGTTCTGATCAACCGCATTCTGGAGACGCATCAGTCGGTGCACATCGCCCAAGCCCATCTGAACGAAACCGACGGCAGCAACCCCTGGGTATTCGCCGCCCCGCTACGGCTCGACGAATACGACGAGGTCGATGCCCTGCTGGCGGTGCATACCATGCCCTTCATGTCGTTCGAGGAAAACAATCTGCAGCGCCTGCAGGTTCTGTGCGCGTCCTATCTCGATTTCAGCCAGCTCGAGCTCAGCGTGGAAGATGTGCGCTCGGCCTGGGTGCAGGCGCCCATCGGCCTGCAGCAAGAGTGGGCGCAGCTCAGCGAACTGGGGCAGAACTTCAAGCTGCGCAGCTACTGCGCAGTGTGGAGCGGGCAAGGCCGTGTGAGCGACGACGTGCTGGCCGAGTTCGCCGGTCTGCAGCCGGTGGAGAGCTCCACCTGGACGCTCAAGGGCCGGGGCGGCAAACCCGCGCTGATCGTGCTGCTGCCCTTGTTGAGTTCCGGCGGGCTGGCGAATTACCGCCGCGACATGGCGAGCCAGCTCGTGCAGATTCTCAGCCGCAGCAACCAGCGCCCCGATCAGGCCTTCGATCTGGACTTTCTAGAAGTCTCGGGCGCCCCCAGCTTCCTGGAGTTGCGCCGCCTGCTGAGCAGCGCCGCCGCGGAAACCAAGACCTCATGAATCCCCTGTTCTACAAGCTCGGCTCGCTCATCGTCCTGCTGGAGACGGTGGCGGCCTGGCTGCTGGTCAGCCGCGACGACACGGACCTGCTGCTGTTCTGGGCGGTGCATGGTGCGGCGGCCGTGCTGGTCGGGCTGCTGCTGTGGACGCTGCTGCCCGCCGAACTGCGCAAACCCAAGCGGCTGTCACTCACCCTTTTGACCTTGCTGGCGTTTTTCTTTCCGGTCGTCGGCGTGTTCGGCCTGCTGATCGCCGCGCGGCTGGCGCAATGGCTGCCCATGCGCCACCAGGCCACCGAGCACCTGCGCGAAGCGCCGTCGCTGCAGGTGTTCTCCGTCTCGCATATAGACGACGACCAGCGCCGCGACTTGCCCGCCGGCCAAACCGCGCGCATTGCCCGAGACCAGAGCCAGCCGCAGGCCCAGCGCATTCGCGCCGTGCTGGCGCTGCGCGAAATGTCGCCGCGCATGACCCTGCCGGTGCTGCGCAAGCTGCTGTCCGACCCCGATGAAGAAATCCGCCTGCTGGCCTACGGCATCAGCAACACCTGGGAGCAGCGACTGACCGACAGTCTGCAGGACGCCCTGCGCGAAGTCGAAGTCTTACGCCACACCGCGCCCAGCGGAGCGGCACTGGCGCGTGCTGCGCAGCGCGTCGCCGAGTTGCAGATGGAGTTCATCTATCAGGGCCTGGCCCAGGGCGATCTGCGCGACTTCGCCTTGCAGCAGGCGTTGCACTACTGCACGATCGCCCGCGACGCGCTGCCGCAAGACACCGGCCTGCAGATGATGTTCCTGCGCCTGTCTCTGGCCGCGGGCAAGACCGATGCGGCACGCGAGGTGCTCGAACATCTCGCCTCGGAAGGCGCCAGCCCGACGTTGTGGCGCCCTTACGCCGCGGAGCTGGAATGGATTGAGCGGCGATTCGGCCGCATCACCGGCGTGCTGCAACCGCTGGGCACTCGGCAGGTGGCCCCCCGGCTGCGTCCCGTGGTGCGGGTCTGGCAGACCGAAACCCCGACTCGAAGCGAGCCGGTCATCTCCGACACACCCGCCTTGCAGCGCCCAGGCAGTGCGCCGCGCCCTGCCGAGCCCACCCCGGCGCCCGGCCCGCTGAGCGATGCCGACCGCCTGCTGCTGAGCTGATCTTCTCCCTGCCCATGACGCAACCCGACTTCACCGACACGCAACCCGAGGGCCGCGAAGCCCCCTTTGAGATCGACGTCATGCTGCTACTCGAAGGCACTTACCCCTATGTCTCGGGCGGCGTGTCGAGCTGGGTGCACCAGATCGTGAGCGGATTTCCGCACCTGCGCTTTCATCTGGTGTTTCTCGGCTCGCGCGAGGAAGACTATGGCAAGCCGCGCTACCAGATGCCGCCCAATGTGGTCGGGCTCACCCATCACTATCTGTTCAGCGACGCGGTGCTGCCCGCCGCGCGCGAAGAACGCGGCGACGCCGCGACCGCCGAACTGGTGGAAAACCTGCACACCCTGATTCGCGATGGCCAAGACGCCGCCAGCCGCGCCGAAGTGCTGCGCGCCAGCCTGCAAGCCATGCAGGACAAGCTCGATCTGCACTACTTTCTGCACTCGCATCAATCGTGGGGCTACCTCACCGCCCAGTACCAACTTCGCTGCACCGATCCGTCCTTCGTCGATTACTTCTGGACAGTGCGCACCATGCACACCCCCATCTGGACGCTGGCGACGCTGGCCCGCGAACTGCCACGCGCCCGCATCTATCACACCGTCTCCACCGGCTACGCCGGGTATCTGGGCGCGGTTCTCGCGCGGCTCTACAACAAGCCGCTGGTGCTGTCGGAGCACGGCATCTACACCAAGGAGCGGCGCATCGACCTGTTTTCGGCCAATTGGATCAGCGACAACACCCCGGTGCTCGAACGTACCGCGGGCGAGGCCGGCTATTTCCGCCAGCTCTGGATACGTCTGTTCGAGTCGCTGGGCCGCATGTGCTACGACGCCGCCGATCCCGTCATTGCGCTGTACGAAACCAACCGCCTGCGGCAGATCGCCGACGGCGCCAACCCCATCACCACCTGCTGCATCGCCAACGGCATCAACGTGCCGCCCTTCGCCGCGACCCGCGCCTTGCGCCCTGCTTCGCCCCCGCTGGTGATGTGCCTCATCGGCCGGGTGGTGCCGATCAAGGACATCAAGACCTTCATCCGCGCGGTACGCGTGGCCAGCAACCGCCTGCCCGGGCTCGAAGGCTGGATCGCCGGGCCGGAGGACGAGCACCCGGAATATGCCCGCGAGTGCCACGATCTCGCCGAGAGTCTGCAACTGGGCGACACCCTCAAGTTCCTCGGCTTCCAGAAGCTCACCGAGCTCATGCCCAAGATCGGGCTGGTGGTGCTGTCGTCCATCAGCGAGGCGCTGCCGCTGGTCATGCTCGAAGGCTATGCCGGGGGCGTGCCCTCGGTCACTACCGACGTGGGCTCGTGCCGTCAGCTCATCTACGGACTGGGCGCGGAAGACGAAGCGCTGGGCGCCTCAGGCGCCGTGGTCGGCATCGCCGACGCGCAGGCGCTGGGCGAAGCCTGCGCCGAACTGCTAGGCGACACGGCCCGCTGGCAAGCCGCCAGCGCCGCAGGCATCGCCCGGGTCGAGCGCTACTACACCCAACCCATGATGTTCGACAACTACCGCGCGGTGTACGACGACGCCCTGCAACGCAGCGCCGCCCGCGACGTCGGCCTGAGCGATGAAGTCGGCGCAGTCGCCACCTGGCTGCGCGGCGAGCCGCCGCTGGACGAGCCGCCCCTCGCAGTCGATTCGAAGGCAGACGAAAAGGACTTGGCATAAATGGCCGGCATCGGCTTCGAACTGCGCAAGCTGTTGCGCTCCGAGTCCTACCTCGGGCTGCTGCGCGCCTACACCTATGCGTCCATCATCAGCTCCGGGCCGTGGGTGTTTTCCATCATCGGCCTCATCGCGGTGGGCGTGCTGTCGCTCGGCGTGGTCACGCCCGACGCGCTCATCACCCAGTTCCAGGTGACGGTGACCTATCTCATCATGGCCTCGCTCATTCTCACCGGCGGGCTGCAACTGGGTTTCACCCGGTGGGTGGCCGACCGACTGTTCGAGAAGCGCAAGGACGACATCGCTCCGGCCTATTTCGGTGTGGTGCTCGTGACCACGGCAGTGAGCGGCGCCTTGGGTTGGCTGGTGGCGCTGCTGGGGTTTGACGGCGTGGGCAATCTATACCGGGTGCTCATCGTGGTCGGGCTCACGCTGCTGTCGAACCTGTGGATCACCACCGTGTTCCTCTCGGGCCTGAAGCAGTACCGCGCCATCGTCGGCCTGTATGCGCTGGGCTACGGCATCTCGGTGCTGCTGTCATACTTCGCCCGCCGCTGGGGGCTCGACGGCTTGCTGCTCGGGTTTATCGGCGGGCAGTTTGTCATGTGGGTGCTGATGCTGTGGCTGGTGCTACGCAACTTTCCCGTGGTTCGCCCCATCACGCTGGCCTGCTTCCGCCCGCGGCAGATGTATCTCTCGCTCATCGCGGGCGGCATGCTCTACAACTTGGGCGTGTGGGCGGACAAGCTCACCTTCTGGTTCACCACCGGCACGTCCACCCCGGTCATCGGGCCGCTGCGCGCTTCCACCATTTACGACCTGCCGGTGTTTCTCGCCTATCTGTGCGTCATCCCGGGCATGGGCATTTTTCTGGTGAAGTTCGAGACCGACTTCGTCGAGTGGTACGACAAGTTCTACACCGCCGTGCGCGAAGGCGGCGCGCTGCAAGACATCGCCCGCTATCACGACGGCATGCAGGGCGTGGTGCGCGAGGGGCTTTATCAAATTCTGAAGGTGCAGGCGCTCACGTTGTTGGCGGTCTACACCTTCGTGCCGGCGCTGTTTTCGTGGATCGGCATCAGCAGCCTCTACATCCCGCTGTTTCTGGTGCAGGCCGTAGCGGCGAGCTTCCAGGTGATGTTGCTGGCCGTGCTCAACGTGTTCTATTACCTGGACCGCAGACGCGATGTGGTGGTCATCACGGCCACGTTGACGGTGCTGAATTTTGCGCTGAGCATGCTCTCCATCCACCTTGGCCCGGCCTTCTTCGGCTACGGCTTCGGCGTGGCCCTGCTCCTCACGCTGATGCTGGGCATGATGTTGCTGCAGCGCCTGTTCCGCAAGCTGGAGTATCAGACCTTCATGCTGCAGTAGTCTCCCGCGGGCCTGCAAACCGACTGTTTTGGGACTAGAGTTTCAAAGTTAACAAAACAGGAGACTCATCATGCTGGTCCAAAAGATCCATCATGTTGCCTACCGCTGCAAAGACGCGCTGCAGACCGCGCGCTGGTACGAGCAGCATCTGGACATGAAACTGGTGCTGTGCATCGCCGAAGACACCGTGCCCTCCACAGGCGAAGCCGATCCCTACATGCACATCTTTATCGACGCGGGCCAGGGCAATATCCTGGCCTTCTTCGAGCTGCCCACGCAGCCCGAGATGGGACGCGACCCCAACACCCCCGTCTGGACCCAGCACCTCGCGCTGGAGGTCGGCTCCATGGACGAACTCCTCGCCGCCAAGCAGCGCCTGCAGAACGCCGGCATCGACGTCATCGGCCCGACCGACCATGCGCTGTTTCAGTCCATCTACTTCTTCGACCCCAACGGCCACCGCCTGGAATTAGCGTGCAATACCTCCAGTCCCAAGATGCTCGCCGCGCTCGACGCCGTGAAGTGGGACATGCTCGAAGAATGGAGCCAGACCCGCAAAGCCCCGAAGCATGCCGCCTGGATGCATGACGGCCGCTACAAGGAGATGTTCCAGTGAGGCTGGCCACGCTGAAAACCGCGGCCCCGGACGGCCGACTGGTCGTGGTCAACGACACCCTGACCCTGTGCCAGCCGGTGCCCGACATCGCCCCGACCCTGCAGGCCGCGCTCGACGACTGGGCGCGCTGCGCCCCGCTGCTGCGCGATGCGGCGCTGGCCCTGCAAGCCGGAACAGCACGGCACACCCAGCCCTTCGACGCCGCCGCCTGCCACTCGCCCCTGCCGCGCGCCTTCCAATGGGCCGACGGTTCGGCCTACATCAACCATGTCGAGCTGGTACGCAAGGCACGCAAAGCCGAAGTGCCCGCCACCTTCTACACCGACCCGCTGATGTATCAGGGCGGCTCCGACAGCTTCATCGCTCCCTGCGACCCCATCGTGGCCAAGGAGAGCTGGGGCATCGACTTCGAGGCCGAGGTGGCCGTCATCACCGGGGAGGTGCCGCTGGGCGCCACGCCCGCGCAGGCGGCGCAGGCCATCCGTCTGGTGCTGCTGGTCAACGACGTCTCGCTGCGCCATCTCATTCCGGCGGAACTGGCCAAGGGCTTTGGCTTCTTCCAGAGCAAACCCGCGTCAGCGTTCAGCCCGGTGGCACTCACGCCCGACGAACTCGGCGCGGCGTGGCACGACAACAAGCTGCATCTGCCCCTGCGGGTGGAGGTCAACGGCCGCCTGTTCGGTCAACCCAATGCCGGGGTGGACATGACCTTCGACTTCGCCCAACTCATCGCGCATGCGGCCAAGACCCGCCGGTTGGCTGCGGGCACAATCATCGGCTCGGGCACGGTGTCGAACAAGCAGGGCGGGCTGTGGGGCTCCAAGGTCGAGCACGGCGGCGTGGGCTATGCCTGCATCGCCGAGGTGCGCACCTACGAAACGATCGAACAGGGCGAGGCCACCACGCCCTTTCTGCGCGACGGCGACGGGGTAGAGATCAGCATGCACGATGACCGGGGTTTGAGCCTGTTCGGCAGCATCCGCAACCGCGTGCAGGCGCTGCCGGAATGAGACCGATGAAGCTCTACACCTACTTCCGCAGTTCTGCCGCCTATCGGGTTCGCATCGCGCTGCACCTCAAGGGGCTGGCTTTCGAATCGGTGCCTGTGCATCTGCTGCGTGACGGCGGCCAGCAACACGCCGCTGGCTATGCCGCGATCAACCCCAACGAAACCGTGCCCACTCTGGACGACAACGGCCAGATCCTGAACCAGTCCCTGGCCATCATCGAGTACCTGGACGAGACCCACCCGAACCCGCCGCTGCTGCCGGGATCGGCGGCAGACCGCGCGCGTATTCGCGCCATCGCTCAGATCATCGCCTGCGACATTCATCCCATCAACAATCTGCGCGTGCTGCAGCACCTCACCCGTACCTTCGATCTGAGAGAGGCACAGAAAGCCGAGTGGTATTGCCACTGGGTCGAACGCGGGCTACAGACCGTGGAGAAAATGCTCGCAAGCGACCCGCGCACCGGCCGCTTCTGCCACGGCGACACGCCCACCCTGGCCGACTGTTGCCTCGTTCCGCAGGTGTTCAATGCCCGCCGCTTTGGCTGCAGCCTGGCGGGGCTGACCACCGTGGAGCGCATCTGCGCGGAATGCGACGAGTTGGACGCCTTCGCGCGCGCCGCGCCTGCGCGTCAGCCCGACGCCGAATAGACCCTCCTGCCCGACCGCCTCAGTCCGTTTCGGCGCTAACCATTTCGTCCACCTCGTCGGGCAGCAGCGCCCCGGCCTCGATCTCCGGAAGCATGGCGGCTTGGTCGTAGAACGGGGTGAAGTCGGGCGCCGTCGCATCGAACAATTGCTGGAAGTTGTCGATGATGAAATAGGTTGCCTGATATGAGTCGATGCGATAGCGGCTGCGCAGCAGCCGAAGCAGATCAAAGCGCACGCGCCGCGCTTGCGGGCTGTGGAGGCTGTGTTCCACCTCGCCGCCCGATGACAGAATGCCCGCACCATAAATCCGCAAACCTTGCGGGGTACGAATCAGTCCGAACTCCACCGTGTACCAGTACAGCCGCGCCAGAAACTGCAGCGCATGCTGCCCTTGCGCCTTGAGCCCGCCCGCACCGAACGCCTGCATATAGTCGGCAAACCGGGGCTCGAACAACAGCGGCACATGGCCGAACAGATCGTGAAACAGATCGGGCTCGACGATGTAGTCGAACTCCTCTGGCTTGCGCAGCCACACCGTCACCGGAAAACGCCTCGCCGCCAGCAGGCTGAAAAACGCCGCTTCGGGAATCAGCCCCGGCACGGCCACGATTTCCCAGTCCGTCGCCGCTTTCAGGCGGACGTTGATGTCGTCAAACCGCGGAATGCTGCTGCGCGCCTGCAGATGCGGCAAAGCCCGCACAAACTCCTCGCAAGCCCGCCCCGGCAACAGCGCCATCTGCCGCGCATAGAGCCGCGCGAACAACTCGTGCTCTTGCGGGGTGTAGCGCGCCCATTGCTGCGCGCAGGTGTAGTCGGCATCGCAATGCGCGTAGTCACCGCGCGGGGTGATACTGGCTTCGCCGTAAGTCACCGGAACGCTGGACATGATCGCCCTCCTATGCTCAGGCGTTCTGCGTTTCCAGCACGCCGCGGCGCATCTGGTCGAGTTCGATGCTTTCGAACAGCGCCTTGAAGTTGCCCTCGCCAAAGCCCTGGTCGCCCTTGCGCTGGATGATCTCGAAAAAGATCGGGCCGATGACGGTCTGGGTGAAGATCTGCAGCAGCAGGCGTTTTTCAGGTTGCGTCGTGCCGTCGAGCAGGATGCGATCGGCGCGCAGGCGCTCCACCGCTTCACCGTGGCCAGGCAGGCGTTTGTGGAGCAGTTCGTAATAGGTGTCGGGGGTGCCGAGAAACTCCACCCCGGCGCGTCGAAGGCCTTCCACCGTGGCGTAGATGTCGTCGGTGGCCAGCGCAATGTGCTGAATACCCTCGCCGTGATAGCGGTCGAGATACTCCTGAATTTGTCCCGCTTTCTCCTGCCCCTCCTCGTTGATGGGGATGCGGATCTTGCCGCAGGGGCTGGTCATGGCCTTGCTCTTCACCCCGGTCACCTGGCCCTCGATATCGAAGTAGCGGATCTCGCGGAAGTTGAACAGCCGGGTATAGAAATCCGCCCATTCGCCCATGCGGCCGCGGTGCACGTTGTGGGTGAGGTGATCGATGGTGGTCAGGCCGGCGCCCACGTGCTCCGCCGCAGCATCGTTCACTGGCTCGAAGTCCACGTCGTAAATCGAGATGTCGCCGATGCCGCCGTTGCGCCCATCCTTGCCGCGCCAGCGATCGACGAAGTAGATCAGGCTGTCGCCGATACCCTTGATCGCCGGGATGTTCAGCTCCATCGGGCCGCTGCGGCTGTCGAAGCCCCAGGCGCCCAGTTCCAGCGCGCGCTTGTAGGCGGCGTTGGCGTCGTGCACACGGAAGGCAATGGCGCAGATGCTGGGGCCGTGCAGCCGGGCGAAGCGCTGCGCGAACGAGTCTGGCTCGGCGTTGACGATGAAGTTGATGCCGCCCTGGCGCCACAAGGTCACGTTCTTGTGACGATGGCGGGCCACCGCGCGAAAGCCGAGTTGGGCGAACAGAGCGCCGAGCTTTTCGGGCTCCGGCGCGGCATACTCGACAAACTCGAAGCCGTCGGTGCCCATGGGGTTCGAGGCGGAGGAGGTATTCAAGGTATTCATGCGGCTGTCTCCTTTTTTTGGAATACACAAACTGTAGGCCAGCACTCGCGCAGGGTTTCAGCAAAACTCGCGCCATTTTGGCGTATTGCGGGAAAATCCTGCGCGCATTATCCCGTACGATCCGATAAGCTGCACACATCCGCAACCCACTATCCAATCCGAGCGAAGGCCCGCCCATGAACCGCCCGCCCAGGAGCCGCGTATGGGACATCTCCCCGACTGTCTCGCCCTCCGCCCCGGTGTTTCCGGGCGACGAGCCGTTTTCTCTGGAGTGGACGGCGCGGCTCGGCCCCGGCTGCCCGGTCAATCTCAGCGCCGTGCGGTTTTCGCCCCACGTTGGCGCGCATGCGGACGCGCCGCTGCACTACGCGAACGACGGCGCGAGCATCGACGCGGTAGGCCTTGCGCCGTATCTGGGCCCATGCCGGGTGATTCACGCCCTGGATTGCGGCGCCCTGATCGACATCGCCCATCTGCAACATGCCGCAGCAAACCTGCCCCCGCGCGTGTTGGTGCGTACCCGCCACCGCGCGCTGACGGTCTGGACGGAGGACTTTGCTGCGTTCGCCCCCACGACGGTGAGCTGGCTGGCCGTGCAAGGCGTGACCCTCATCGGGCTCGACACCCCGTCGATCGATCCCGCAAGCAGCAAGACACTCGACAGCCACGCGCAACTCTTGCAGCATGAGCTGCGCGTGCTCGAAAACCTCGTGCTCGATGACGTTCCCGAAGGCGACTATGAGCTGATTGCCCTCCCCCTGAAGCTGCAAGGCGCCTGCGCCTCGCCGGTGCGCGCGGTGCTGCGCGAACTTTGACCTCCTCCTTCTTCCTATGCCAACGCTACAACGCCAAGACGGCCTCGCGCTCGACGCCGCCGATCCCCTCGCCCCGCTGCGCGAACAGTTCACCCTGCCCGACGGCGTCATCTACCTCGACGGCAATTCGCTCGGCGCCCTGCCCCGGGCAACCGCCGCGCGCGTGCAAACCGTGCTCACCGAGGAATGGGGCGAAGGCCTGATTCGCAGCTGGAACACGGCGGGCTGGATCGATCTGCCCCGGCGCGTGGGCAACAAGATCGCCCGCCTCGTGGGCGCCGCGCCCGACGAACTGGTGGTGACCGACTCCACCTCCATCAACCTCTACAAAGTGCTCAGCGCCGCGCTGTCCATCGCCCGCGCCGATGCGCCGCAGCGCCGCGTCATCGTTTCCGAGCGGGAAAATTTCCCGACCGATCTCTATATGGCCCAGTCGCTCGCCGCGCAGCACGGCATGCAGCTTGAACTCGTGGAGCAGGGCCAGGCCCTCGGCCGCCTGCACGACGACGTGGCCGTGCTCCTGCTCACGCAGGTGAACTATCGCAGCGGTGCGCTGTACGACATGGCCGCTGTCACCGCAGCGGCCCACGCGGCGGGTGCACTGACGGTGTGGGATCTGGCGCATTCCGCCGGGGCGGTGCCGGTCGATCTCAACGGCGCGCAAGCCGATTTCGCCATCGGCTGCGGCTATAAATACCTCAACGGCGGCCCGGGTGCGCCCGCCTTTGTCTGGGTGCATGCGCGCCATGTCAACCGGGTGGAGCAGCCGCTGTCAGGCTGGCACGGCCACGCGGCGCCCTTCGTTTTCACCCGCGACTACCAGCCCGCTCAGGGCATTGCGCGCTACCTCTGCGGCACGTCGACCTTGCTTTCGCTGGCCGCGCTCGATTGCGGCGTGGACACGCTGCTCGCCGCCGAGCCCATGGGCGGCATGCAGGCGCTACGTCGCAAGTCTGTGGCGCTCAGCGACCTGTTCATCCGCCTCGTTCACGAGCAACTGAGCGCGTATCCGCTCACCTTCGCCACCCCGCTCGACGCCGCCCGGCGCGGCAGCCAAGTCTCGCTGACCTTCGACGGCGACGGCTACGCCGTGATGCAGGCCCTGATCGCCCGCAGGGTGATCGGCGACTTCCGCGCCGGAGACAAAACCCGCGGCGATGCCGACCTGCTGCGCTTTGGCTTCACTCCCCTTTACCTGCGTTATGTCGATGTGTTCGACGCCGTGCAGACGCTGCGCGACGTACTCGACAGCGGCGTCTGGCGAGAGGCGCGATTCGCCCGCAAGGGAGCAGTGACATGAGCGCCGCTCAGCCAGCAGCCAGAGGCGAGGAGATCGTGCGCGAGGAAGGCGCGCAACTCGATTTTTCGCAGTCGATGAGCTATGGCGACTACCTGCATCTCGACGAGCTACTCGGCGCGCAGCATCCGCTCTCGCCCACGCACAACGAGATGCTGTTCATCATTCAGCACCAGACCAGCGAACTCTGGTTGAAGCTGATGCTGCATGAGTTGCACGCCGCGCTCGATTGCGTGCGCGCCGACGCGCTGCAGCCGGCGTTCAAGATGCTGTCGCGCGTGTCACGCATCATGGAGCAACTCGTCCACGCCTGGGACGTTCTCGCCACCATGACGCCCAGCGAATACACCGCGCTGCGGCCGTATCTGGCCAGTTCCAGCGGTTTTCAAAGCTGGCAATATCGATGCATTGAATTCCGGCTGGGCAACAAAAATGCGGCCATGCTGCGCCCGCATGCCCACCGGCCGGACCACCTCGCCACGGTAGAGGCCGCCTGGCGCGCGCCCAGCCTATACGACGAAGCCCTGCGCCTGCTCGCCCGCCGCGGCCTGCCCATTCCCCAGACCCACCTCGATCGCGACTGGGCGCAACCGTATGCCGCCCACGCAGAAGTGGAGCAAGCTTGGCTGACGGTATACCGCTCGCCCGAAGATCACTGGGACCTTTACCAGCTCGGCGAAGAACTGGTTGATCTCGAAGATGCGTTTCGCCTCTGGCGCTTCCGCCACGTCACCACCGTCGAGCGCGTCATCGGTTTCAAGCGCGGCACCGGCGGCACCGGCGGCGTGCCTTATTTGCGCAAGATGCTCGACACCGTGCTGTTTCCCGAGTTGTGGACTCTGCGCACCGATCTGTGAGCCCGCCCGCCATGCGCAAACCCCCGACTGAAGACATCGACCGCATCGACCGCAAGCTGCTGGCCCTGCTGCAGACCGATGCACGACTGACGCAGGAAAAGCTGGCCGAGCAGATCGGGCTTTCCGCCTCGGCCGTTCAGCGACGCATCCGGCGGCTGGAGCAGATCGGGGTCATCGAGGGCTATCGCGCCATCGTCAGCCCGCGCGCACTCGGCCTCAGCCTGAGCGCCCTGCTCAGTGTCCGCCTGGAAAAACACCGTGCCAGCAACCAGCGTTCGCCGCAAGACCTTTTTCGCGCCGCCGTTCAAGGCTGGCCCGAAGTGGTGGAATGCCTGGCGATGACCGGCGAGATGGACTACTTGCTGCGCGTGCATGTGCAAGACATGGAGCACTACGCCCACTTCGTGCTCGAAACCCTGCTCAAACACGAAAGCGTCGAAGACGTGAAATCCAGCTTCGTGCTCACCGAGGTCAAACCCTTCACCGGCATTTCAGTCTGATCGTCTACGTGAGCCGCTCATGAGAAAACGCAGGGCCGCCCCAAGTTTTCTCATCCCCCTCGGGGGGCCTGACGCGAACGCGGCAGGTCTGGGGGCGCTCTCAGCAATCAGACCCGCCGGGCATAGCTGCCGAGCAAGGCCTGCTCCAGTGCCGCGGTTTTGCGCTCGAACTGGGACGACGCAATGAGCGAGCGCTCGATCAGCCCCGCACGCACGGCAGTAGCGTACTGATCTCGCAGCGCGTCGAACGGCCAGTAAAGCACCTGCCGACTGACCGCATGGACCGATCCTACCCAGCCTTCGGACAGAGCCAGCCACGGCGCAGACGCTGCAGACGCGCACACCGGGCCGTGCTGCGCTGCAGCAAACGACGTCACCATGAATGGCGCTCCGTTTGATTTCGCGCCACATCGACCCAGGTCCAATCTTGGGTATGAGAGCCGCGCATTTCCAACTCGCGCACGCGGCGTTCAAAGTCACAGGCGTCGACGGATTGGGCAAGATAGTGCTCGTCCGCGCCCTGGTGCGTCTCGATGCTGGACAGGAGTTTGTCGAGAAAATGCTTGAAGTGATTCATGATGAGGTGCGGGTGATTCCTTGTGGGAACAGCCGCAAAAGAATAAGGGATAACCCTAATATTAGCCTGCTTGCCAACAAGCTGCGCGATCAGGGCTATTGCATGTTGCGTTGCAGCATCACTGCACCCTTCCCGCAGTACTCTTCCCATCAGAACGCGGTGAATCCTCCTTCGCTGGCCAGCGAACCCACGCCCGGCATGTCCTGTGCGCCTTGCCGCTTGCGCTCTGCACGCGACAGCACGACGGGAACGCGCTCACCATTCAGGCGGAACTGCACCATGGCCTTTTCGAGAAACTTCGCCTGCTCGCTCAAGTCTTCCGCCGTCGCGGCCAGTTCTTCTGATGCCGAGGCGTTGTGCTGGGTCACCGTGTTGAGTTGCGCGACGGCCTGAGAGATTTGCTGAACCCCCGTGGCCTGCTCGCTTGACGCCGCGCTGATTTCATCCACGAGCTGCGAAGTCTTGGCGATGGCGGGCACGATCTCCTGGAGCAGATCACCCGCCCGATCGGCTTGGTGAAGCGTGGAGGTCGCCAGTTCGCTGATTTCGCGCGCGGCCGCCTGACTCTTTTCGGCCAGCTTGCGCACTTCGGCCGCAACCACCGCAAATCCCTTGCCTTGCTCTCCGGCCCGCGCGGCTTCAATCGCGGCGTTGAGCGCCAGCATATTGGTCTGGTAGGCGATGTCGTCGATGATGGAAATCCGCTCGGCGATGCTTTGCATCGCCTGCACCGTTTGCGCCACCGCGGTGCCGCCTTCGCTCGCCTGATGCGCAGCGGCCTGCGCAAGGGTGTTGGTCTGCCGGGCGCTCTCGGCATTTTGTTCGATGGAGGCACCCGTCTGCTCCAGCGTGGCCGACGTCTCTTCGACCGAGGCGGCCTGCTCCGACGCGGCCTGTGCCAGCCCCTGCGAGGCCGAGGCGATTTCCTGCGAACCTGTCGTGATCTGCGCGGCGGCGGCGCGAATGTCCTGCACCATGCTGCTGAGGTTTCCGCGCATGGTGTCCAGCGTCTGGCGCAAACGGTTTGCGCCACGCGTGTCGGTGGACACTTCGCCCAAGATCAGATTGCCCGCCGATACGGCTTCCATCTCTTTTTGCAGCGCATCGATGGGCTGCAACAGTTGACGCCGCACGGTCCAGACGAGCGATGCCAGTCCGCCCATCAGCACCACCGACAGCCCCATCTGCAGTGTGCTGATCGCCAAGCCTGCAATTTGCAGATAGCCAGCTTGCTCGGCTCCGCCAAGCGCCAGCATCAACAGGGCGATGAGCAGCAAACCCGCGCTGAAAAAGGAAACGGCCCGCTGTTGCAACACCTGCGCACCCTCGCTCAACCATCCGCGCAAGCCGGTGCGCGCTGGCTTTCCATGCCGCACCGTCCAGCCCTGCGCGCGCCCTTCTCGCAGCGAAGCGTAGAACTCTTGCGCCGCCCTCACCTGCTCGCGGCTGGGGAGCACCCGCAGTGACATATAGCCCACCATCCGGCCCTCTTCCCAGATGGGATTGGCATTGGCCTGAACCCAGTAGAAATCGCCGTTCTTGCAACGATTCTTCACCATGCCCTGCCACGGCTTGCCGGCTTGAAGATGGCGCCACATGTCATCAAACGCCTCAGGCGGCATGTCCGGGTGGCGCACGATGTTGTGGGCGGAACCCAGCAATTCGTCCTCGGAAAATCCGCTGATCTCCAGAAAAGGCCGATTCACATAGGTGAGCCGCCCTTTGAGGTCGGTCTTGGAGACGATGTATTCATTTTTCCCAAACAGGCGCTCGGTCTGGGTGACGGGCTGGTTGTTGCGCATGACTCCTCAAAGCCGCATGCTGGAGAACTTTTTCTGCATGACACGCGGCATATTCGAATATCTAGATAACGGCCCCCAAGGCTCGCGCTTGAGGCGCATCGCACAATAGTTTGATCTAGATCATGCCAATCAGGCAGCCGCTCATCGGCCTAACATAATGCTGTGGTCGGTTCTAAGGATGGATTTGGATGCCCTCGTCCAGTTCACCGTAAAGGATCACGCCGGAATGATGATCAGCCGACGCCCCAGGCGCAGCGCAAGCGCTCAGACAAAGACAGGCCAGCGTGAGCCAGATCAAAAGTCTCATGAGTCGGTTCCTTTTCATCGCCCATTGCGCACGGAGCGGTCTCCCCCTCGAGGGGGCAGCCGAGCAAAAAAAACCTGGCGCCCCTTAGAATGCGGGTTAACCCTAGACTTACATCGGTGCCATCATGGGCATAGTGAAACAAATTCTCAATTTCTTCTTCGGCTCAAACGGCAGCTCTGCCGAAACGATCCGACTTTTTGCCGTGCGTACAACCAGCCTGAATGAGCTGGAGCACATGCTGCGCGACCGTCGCGCTCTTCATCGGCATTGACGCGGCGATCATCCTGCGCGCAAGGCGCACCCCTGCGCCTTCACTCCACCAGTTTTTCCAGCTTGGCTTTATCGAAATGCTCGGTGCGCAGCGCCTCGGGCGGACAGGTCTCGGCCGGGCAAACGCCGTGACGCTCAAGCGCTTGCCAGAGCAGCGCGACCTGATGTTCGAGCTGCGCGGCATGGTCGATCAACCCGAGCACCGCGCGTGATTGCGGGTCGTCGCCGTTCTGAGTGACGGCATAGGCGGAAAACCCCATGCGCGCTGCCGTGGCCTCGCGCTGCTGATCCACTTCTTTCTGGAGGATGCGCGCGGGGTTGCCCACAGCGGTCGCCCCGGCTGGAACCGCCTTGACGACCACCGCGTTCGAGCCGATGCGCGCGCCCTCGCCCACGGTGAAGCCGCCGAGCACTTGCGCCCCGGCGCCGACCACCACGCCCGCTTCCAGAGTGGGGTGCCGTTTGGCGCCCTTATAGAGCGAGGTGCCGCCCAGCGTCACGCCTTGGTAGATGGTGCAGTCGTCGCCGATTTCCGCCGTTTCACCGATGACCACGCCCATGCCGTGGTCGATGAACACGCGCCGACCAATGGTGGCGCCGGGATGAATCTCGATGCCGGTGAGCCAGCGCCCCCAGTGCGAAATCCACCGCCCGAGCCAGTGCCAGCCGCGCTTCCAGCAGGCATGCGCCATGCTGTGAAACAGCAAGGCGTGCAGGCCCGGATAACAGGTGACAACCTCCCAGGTCGAACGCGCGGCAGGGTCGCGCTCCAAGATGATCTGGATGGTCTCACGCAATCGTTGCAGCATGGATCGGTCGCTTTACAGCTAGTGAAGGGAAAGGTCAGTGTATTGAACCCTGATTTTCCATGCCGCGGCATCAGCCCTTCGGCACTTTGCGCAGTACGGCGGTGCACACCCCGCGCAAAATCTGCACTTCGTCGCGCGTGAGTTCTGCTCGCGAAGCCAGACGCTGCAACCTCGGCAGCAGTTTGCGCGGCGCGTTGGGGTCGAGCACCTCCAAGGCCAGCAAAGCCTGCTCGACATGCGCCAGCATCCCCTGCACCTCTCCCGCCGTCGCCGCCACGCTTTCGGTCTGCGCAGGCTGCACCGCATGCAGCCCGACCTCTTTACGCCACTCCCACGCGATGACCTGCACCGCCTGCGCGAGATTGAGCGAGGTGTAGGCCGGATTGGCGGGAATGCTCAGCAGGGCATCGCAGCGATACACGTCGGCGTTGCTCAGCCCGAAGCGTTCGCTACCGAAAACAAACGCCACGCGCCGCCCCTGCTCCGCACTTCGCTGCGCCAGTTGGGGCAACCACTCCGGCGTGTGCAGCGGAGGGCCGAAATCGCGCACCCGCGCCGACAGCGCCACGACCACGCCGCAGTCCGCCACGGCGTCACCCAGTTCTCCGTGCACTTGCGCAGTCTTCAGCACATCTTCCGCGCCGCTGGCGAAAGCCAGGGTTTCGGGCTGTGTGAGCACATCGGCAAAGCGCGGAGCGACCAGCCGCAGGTTGGCGAAACCCATGTTCTTGAGGGCGCGCGCCGCGGCGCCCACATTGCCCGGATGACTGGTGCCCACGAGCACGAAGACCGTGTCATCCAGCGACGGTGCACACGCGGCCGCCTCGGCGTCGATAAAATGCGCGTCTTTCATCTGTTCTTTGTCACTTCCCGAAATTTCTCGCGCCATTGTCGTTGCTGGCGCTCAGGACACCATGCACCCCATGCTCAATGTGGCCGTTCGCGCAGCGCGCGAAGCCGGCAAAATCATCAACCGCGCGAGTCTCGATATTGACCTGCTGCGCGTCGCGCAAAAAGCCGCCAACGATTTCGTCACCGAAGTCGATCGCGCCGCCGAGCAAGCCATCATCGACGTGCTGCTCAAGGCCTATCCGCAGCATGGCATTCTGGGAGAAGAGACTGGTAGCGCCTTCGGCGATGCCTCGTCGGAATATCAGTGGATCATCGACCCACTCGATGGCACCACCAACTTCATACACGGCATGCCGGTGTACGCCGTCTCCATCGCACTGGCCCATCGCGGCGTGGTGCAACAGGCCGTGGTTTACGACCCGACCCGCGACGAACTCTTCACCGCCACGCGCGGCGCCGGGGCGTTTCTCAACAGCCGCCGCATCCGCGTTTCCAACCGCGTGCGGCTGGAAGACAGTCTCATCGGCACCGGGTTTCCGTTTCGCAAGAACGACGACATCGACACCTATCTCGAAATGTTCAAGCTCGTGGCGCAGCGCTGCGTCGGCCTGCGCCGCCCGGGCGCTGCCGCCATCGACCTGGCCTACGTGGCTGCGGGGCGCTACGACGGATTTTTCGAAACAGGGCTCAAACCCTGGGACATTGCCGCCGGCAGTCTGCTGATCACCGAGGCCGGTGGCCTGGTGGGCAATTTTGCCGGCGATGGCGACTTCCTTTTCACCGGTGAAGTGCTCGCCGCCACGCCCCGCGTCTATGGTCAGATCGTCAGCCTGTTGCAGCGGTTTTCCAAAGTCTCCCCAGCAGAATCAGAATCGGGGCGCCGCGCGGAGCCCGATTCCTCTATGACCGCCGCTCAAGTCGAGCTGATGACTGCTGCGGCCGACAAAAAATCGGGCACTCTGGCCGTACCCGAAAGCAAACGGGTGAAGGCGGCACCGCGCCGCATCAAAGCCAGCGACGTTGCCCAGCCGCGGCAAACCGAAAAGTCGCTTCCCCCTTCCGTCTACAAGCCCAAACGCCCTAAGGAATAGATCGGCAACTCATTGAAATTATTGAGATTTCAATAATTTTGCTGCAACGCACAAATTTTTCTTGCAATTCAAGAAGTCATCTCTACAATATGGATTGTGCAGTGCACAAATGAACCTGAGAAGGCCGTCATCTTCGTGACACCGTTGCGGGTTCAAAATGTGTTGGCTGCCGCCCCCTTTAGCAGTTCAACCGCAGCCAACGCCCTCAACCCAGGAGAGACATCATGATGACCCCCGAGCAATTCGCCGCAGCACAAAAAGCCCAGTTCGAAACCTTTTTCGGTCTGGCCGCCAAGTCCATGGACAACATGGAAAAACTGGTTGACCTGAACATGCAAGCCGTCAAGACCTCGCTGCAAGAAAGCGCCGATCACACCATGGCGCTTCTGTCGGTCAAAGACCTGCAAGAACTGTCGACCCTGCAATCGGGCTGGATGCAGCCGATGGCCGAGAAGGTTCTGTCCTACTCACGTCATGCCTACGAAATTGCCTCTGGCGCCCAGGCCGAATTGGCCAAGACCGCCGAGTCGCAAATTTCTGAAACCCACAAGAAGTTCATGGACCTGGCCGAATCCGCCGCCAAGAATGCCCCGGCCGGTTCGGAAACCGCCGTGGCCATGATGAAAAGCGCCATGAACGCTGCCAACAACGCCTATGACTCGGTGCAGAAAGTCACCAAGCAGGCCGCCGAAGCAGTGGAAGCCAATATGAACGCCGTAACCAGCACCGCAATGAAAGCGGCGCAAACCACCAGCCGCACCGCCGCCAAGCGCGCCGCAGCCTGATCGTTCAGCCGTTATTTCGCGGTGTGGTGGCTTGTCAACTTTTGCTCCCACGCTGCGTTGATGGCTCATGTGGCTGAGCGGCCGATTCAAAAAGCGCCGCCTATCGCCCAAACAGTTGTCTCCTCGGTACCCCAAAGGTACCCTTCCAGCCGGTCTCTGACCGGCTTTTTTTTGCCAATCTTCAAGCCTTGCAAACCTGCCGATCAAGCTCACCCAACAGAGCGCTCAGCGTTTGCAGGGTGGTCATGGGATGGTGGGCGAGGCGGGCCATTTCCAGCGGAGCGTGCAGCAAGGCGGCGATCTCCAGTGCGCGGCCGCGCTCCAGGTCTTGCAGGGTGGACGTTTTCACCGGGCCGATGCCGCGGGCGATCTCCATGCGCTGCTCGATGCTGACCAGCGGATCGCAGCCATAGGCCCGCGCCAGGCCCATGATCTCGGCCATGCCGTCGCGGATGAGGGCGACGAGTTCGGGGTTGTCGCAGATGGCGTTCATGCGCGCTCGCGTCAGCGCGGCCACCGGGTTGAAGGTGGCATTGCCGACGAGTTTCATCCAGATAGCGTCGCGGATGCGGTCGGTGACTTCCGGCTCGCAGCCCGCCGCACGCAAGAGGTCGGCCAGCGCCTGCACGCGTGGGCTGCGCGTGTGTGTGGGTTCGCCGATCACATAGCGGTATTGCCCATTGCCGCGTATCACGCCGGGGCTGGCCACCTCGGCGCTGGCGTGCACGACGCAGCCCACGAGATGCGCCGGGTCGATGGCGCCCAGCAAGCGGCCACCGGGGTCGATGCTTTCCAGATGCGCGGTGCGCCCCTGCGCCGTGCGCGCCTGCGGGCTGGTGTCGGCGTGGAAATACCACCAGGGCACGCCGTTGATGGCGGGCAGCACAACCGTATCGGCATGCAGCAAAGGGCGAAGCTGCGGCAGAACGGGGCCGAGTTGATGCGCCTTCAGGCCCAGAATCACGAGATCTTGCGGCGCGAAATCGGCCAGATCGTCGCTGGCCTGCACCTCGACACAAACCCGCTCTTGCGGGTCTTCCAGACACAGCCCGGCGCGCTGAATCGCCTGCAGATGCGCACCACGCGCCAGCACGCTGACCGTGTGTCCGGCTGCCGCAAGCCGAACGGCCAGCGTACCGCCCACGGCGCCTGCGCCAACAACCAGAATTTTCCAGGGGGATGCCATGCTCTTGCTCCTCGTAGCACGTTCAGCCGTGCGCAAATAGACAACTCTCCAACGACAATAGCACGCAAAAAACTCCTCCCATGCTGACACCGCGACAAGTCCTCGTATTGCTCCACGGCCGCTACTTCACTAGCGGGCTGGTGTCGGCCGTGGGCGTCGCCCTGTTCGGCTTGGTGACTTACGCAATCGCGGGCTTGGGCCCTGCGATCGCCCTGGGCAGCGGCGCGCTCACCGTCTGCTTCGCCGACAACCCGGCGCCCACCCGGGTCAAGCGTGTGGAGTTGTTGTTTACCAGCGTGGCGAGCACGGTTGCCTTCGCGCTGGTCGGCGCCAGCCTGTGGTGGCCTGCGGTGCAGATCGTGCTCATTCCCGTGCTGGGTTTTATCAGCGGGTTGATCGCCGTGTGGGGCAAGCGGGCGCTGGCGATGAGTTTCAGCGTGCTGTTCATTTCGGTCATCACCGTGGGTTCTCCGCCATTGCAAGGCCCGGTGCAACTGGCGGCGGCCGTGGCGCTGTTTTTCATCGGCGCATTGCTCTACACCGCCTATGCCCTGCTGCTGGCGCGCTGGCTGCGTCGGCGAACCAAAGAGCAGGCGTTGGCCGAGTTGCTGGCGCAGTTGGGACAGTTTGCGCATTGGCTGGCGAATCACTTCGGCGGGCAGTCTTCTGGATTGAGCGGCGCGGTAGCGCAACTCACCGCGATCAACGACACCTTGCAGAACACGCGCGACATCGTGCTGCGGGATGTGCGCACCGCGGCGGATCGCGCCCTGGCGGCGCGGCTGATTCTGCTGCTGGAGGTCAACGAAGCCCTGCTGGCCGGCCAGACCGATGGCGACCTGATTCTCAAGCAGTTCGACGCCACGCCCGTGCCCGATGCGCTGCGCGACTGGGCGCAGCGCATCGGCAATGCCCTCGACCAGCGCGCCGACGCCTTGTTGCGCGGCAGGCCGGCCAACACCCTGCCGGCCCACCTGCCCTGCGCGCAAACCATCGAGCATGCACTCGCCACCCTGCAGCCCAGCCAGCCCAGCGCCGAATTCGAGCAGGCCCGCATGGCCTTGCGCGCCAGTGCCGACAAGTTTCAGCGCATCAGCGATCTGCTCGCTCAAGAAAAACCCGTCGGGTCGCCGACTCAGCCCGATCCACTGCAGGGTATGGATCTGCAGGCCTTTCTCAGCCCGCTGCGCTACGACCCGAACGCGCTGTGGCAATCCATCCGCTTTGAATCACCTATCCTGCGTTATGCCATCCGTCTAGCGCTGGCCTTGTTCGCAGGCGAGTTGGTGCTGCGCGCCCTGCCCTATCACCCGCATGACTACTGGGTGTTGCTGACCATCGGCGTGATTCTGCGGCCGAATTACAGCGTCACCCGCCAGCGCATCAAAGACCGTGTGCTGGGCACGCTTCTGGGCTGCATCCTGGTTGCGGCCCTGCTCTCCACCCACCCGTCGTTGGGGGTGATGACGCTGGGGGTGTTTGTCTCCCTGGCCTTTGCGCGCACCTTCATCACTCTCAACTACCGCTTCACCGCCCTGTTCGCCAGCGTCAACGCCCTGCTGCTCGTGGCCTTGCTGGAGCCGGGCACCCAGTTTCTGGTCACCCAGCGCCTGCAAGACACGCTGATTGGTGCGGCGCTGGCCTGGGCTTTCAGCTTTGTGCTGCCCAGGTGGGAGGCCAACGATCTGCGCCGCCAGGTCGATGCCCTGCAGCGCGCCGCGCTGGGCTATGCGCGGGCCGTGCTCGACCCGCAGCAGGTCAGCGACCTGAACTACCGCCGCGAGCGCAAGCGCATTCAAGACGCGCTCGCCGCCGTGGGCGGCCTGCACGCCCGCATGCTGGAAGAGCCGCGTCAGCATCAGCTCATGCGGCGCGAACTCGCCGCGTTCATCGCCCACAGCGATCTGCTCAGCGCCCACCTCGCCACCTTGCGCGTGCTCAGGGCGCAGCGCGGCGACCGGGTGCTGTCTGCCGCCGAGCAGGCCCGCCTGCGCCACACCCTAGCCCTGTTGCAAGGCTGTCTCGGTCTAGACGGGCAGGCGACGTGCATCGAAGCGGCCGAAACCGGCGCCATCGACACCCCGATCGAGCGCCGCCTGCGCGAGGTGGAAGCGGAAGGGCGCACGATCGCCCAGTTGTCGCGTCAAATCCTTTCGCCCGTCGCCACCTAAAATAGCCGTTTGCGCGGCAACGCCCGCACGCCCCGGCACTCCCGGCCGGGCGCACTCCACCCCGTTCACCATGACTTCCAAGCGCCGATTCTTCGTCACCACCGCCCTGCCCTACGCCAACGGCCCGTTCCACATCGGCCACATCATGGAATACATCCAGGCCGACACCTGGGTGCGCTTTCAGCGCATGCAGGGCCACGAGGTGCACTTCGTCGGAGCCGACGATGCCCACGGCGCGCCCATCATGATCGCCGCCGAGAAGGCGGGCGAGACGCCGCAGCAGTTCGTCGCCGACATCGCCGCCGGGCGGGCGCAATACCTCGACGGCTTTCACATCCGCTTCGACAACTGGCACAACACCGACGCGCCGGAAAACCATCAACTCGCGCAGGACATCTACCGCGCGCTGCGCAAGAACGGCCTGATTGCGATGCGCGACATCGAGCAGTTTTTCGATCCGGTCAAGGGCATGTTCCTGCCCGACCGCTACATCAAAGGGCAGTGCCCCAAGTGCGGCGCGGCCGATCAGTACGGCGACGCCTGCGAGGTATGCGGGGCGGTGTACGCGCCCACCGAACTCAAGCACCCTTATTCCACACTTTCCGGCGCCACGCCCGAGTTGCGCAAGAGCGAGCACTACTTCTTTCAGCTCTCGTCCGACCGCTGCGCCGACTATTTGCGCGACTGGACGCAGGCCGCCAACGCCCACGGTCAGCCGCATCTGCAAACCGAAGTGCTCAACAAGGTGCGCGAGTGGTTCACCACCGACGAAAACGGCCACGGCGGCCTGGCCGACTGGGACATCTCGCGCGACGCGCCCTACTTCGGCATCGAAATTCCCGACGCGCCGGGCAAATACTTCTACGTCTGGCTCGACGCCCCCATCGGCTACCTCGCCAGCCTGAAAAACCATTTCGACAAGGGGCAGGCCGCACAGCACTGGCACGCGCCCTCGCGCACCGCCCAGAGTTTCGACGCCTTCGTCGCCGATCCGGCGGTGGAGCAGGTGCATTTCATCGGCAAGGACATCGTCTACTTCCACACCCTGTTCTGGCCGGCCATGCTGCACTTCTCGGGCCGCAAGACTCCGAGCCAGATCAATGTGCACGGTTTTGTCACTGTCGGCGGCGAGAAGATGAGCAAAAGCCGGGGCACCGGCATCTCGCCGCTGAAGTATCTCGACATCGGCCTCAACCCTGAGTGGCTGCGCTATTACCTCGCCGCCAAGCTGACCGCGCGGGTGGAAGACGTGGACTTCACGCCGGAAGATTTCGTCGCCCGGGTCAACAGCGACCTGATCGGCAAATACGTCAACATCGCCAGCCGCGCCGCCAAATTCATCAGCCAATACTTCGACGGCAAGCTGGGTTATGCCCACAACACCGGCGATTTGCGCGACGCCGCAAAGGCCCTCGCCGACGACGTGGCCGCTGCTTTCGAAGCGCGCGAATACGCCCGTGCGCTGCGCGAAATCATGGCCTACGCCGACCGCATCAACACCGCGTTCGACGCCGCCCAGCCCTGGATTCTGGCGAAAGACGAAGCCCGCCGCGCCGAGCTGCAAGACGCCTGCTCGCAGGCCTTGGCCGGGTTCTGGCTGCTGTCGGTCATGCTCAGCCCGGTGCTGCCCGCGCTCACCGCTCGCGTGGCGCGCGAGCTGTTCGGGCTGGAGCGCGATTTCGTCTGGAGCGACGCCACCGAACTGCCGCAACACGCCGCACCCTATCAGCACCTGATGCACCGCATCGACCCCAAGCGCCTCGACGCCCTGTTCGAGACCGATCCGCCCGCAGCGCCCGTCCTTGCCAAGCCAGTTGCCAAGCCCGCCGCCCAAGCCATGACGCCCACAGCACCGACTGCCGACGCCACGCAAGACCCCTTCATCACCATCGACGACTTCGCCAAAATCGATCTGCGCATTGCTCGCATCGCCCATGCCGAAGCTGTGGAAGGCTCGACCAAACTGCTGCGCCTCACCCTCGACGTGGGCGAAACCACGCCCGACGGCCAGCCGCGCACCCGCAATGTGTTCTCCGGCATCTCCAGCGCCTACAAGCCTGAAGACCTGATCGGCAAGCTCACCGTACTGGTGGCCAACCTCGCGCCGCGCAAAATGAAGTTCGGCCTGAGCGAAGGCATGGTGCTGGCCGCCAGCGCCGCCGACGAAAAGGCGCAGCCCGGCCTCTACATTCTCGAACCGCATACGGGAGCGCAGCCCGGCATGCGGGTGCGGTAACGCAGCCTCGTTACAGTCGCGCGCATCTCCGTCTCTCCTTTTGGCAAAGCCCTCATGAAACGCGTCGAACATGCTCTGGAAGTTCTGATTTTCGGCAGCCGCTGGCTGCTGGCGCCGTTCTATATCGGCCTGGTGCTGGGCATCGTTTTGCTGCTGGTGAAGTTTGTCAAAACCTTCGTCGGCGCGGTGTCCGTGGTGTTTTCCGGCACGGGCGGCGAGGCCATGCTGGCCATTCTGTCTTTGGTGGACATCGCCCTGGTGGCCAATCTGCTGATCATCATCATTTTTGCCGGCTACGAGAACTTCGTCTCCAAGATCGACACCGGCGGCCACGAAGACCGCCCCAGCTGGATGGGCCACGTCACCTTTTCCGATCTGAAGCTCAAGCTCATCGGCTCCATCGTGGCAATCTCGGGGGTCGAACTGCTCAAATATTTCATCAATGTGCGCCAAGCCAGCCGTGACGACATGGCGTGGGCCATCGCCATCCATCTGGTGCTGGTGTTTTCCGGCGTGATGTTTGCGCTCATGGACCGGCTGTCGGGCATCAAGGCGGACAATCACTGAGCACCCTATTCTGTGCACCGTAGGCAGTCTATTTTTTGCAGGAGGTCATATGGCCGCACTCGACGACACCATCCGCAACTTTCCCGATACCGCCTGGGATGCCAGCCCTACCGAGCGCGCACCTACCGCAGGAGTGGAGCACCTGCTCGAAGGTGGCCATGTGCTGTGCTTCCCGCAGCTGCACTTCGAACTGAGCGCAAGCGAGCGCCGCTTTCTCACCCCGTCCATCAGCGACGGCAAAGCCAAAAATATCAGCTTGCGCGATGACGGCAGCATTCGCGGCGCGTCGGGCAGCCCCCAAGACCAGGCCGAATTGCGCGACATGATTCAGCGATTCTCCCATCAGGCCCAGTCCCTGGTCGACCGGCTGTTTCCGCACTATCGGGGCAAGCTGCGCGCGGCCAAGGCCTCGTATCGCCCAATTCAGGTCGAGGGTCGCGAGACGAGCTGGCGCAAAGACGATACCCGGCTGCACGTCGATGCCTTCCCCTCCAACCCGATTCATGGCGTGCGGCTGCTGCGCGTATTCACCAATCTCAATCCCGAAGGGCGGCCGCGTCAGTGGCGGGTGGGCGAGCCCTTCCCCGAATTTCTGCAGCGTTTTGCACCACGGCTCACCCCCCCCGTGCCCGGCTCGGCGGCGGTGTTGCGCGCGCTCAAAATCACCAAATCGCATCGCACCGACTACGACCACTACATGCTGCAGTTGCACGACAAAATGAAGGCCGATCTGGCCTATCAGAAAGACGCGCCGCAGCGCAGTGTGGACTTCGCGCCGGGCACGACCTGGGTGGTGTTTTCCGATCAGGTGCTGCACGCCGTCATGGGCGGGCAATACATGATGGAGCAAACCTTCTACCTCGAACCTCGGCACCAGCTCTATCCGCACACCGCGCCGCTCAAGGTGCTCGAAGACCTGATGGGCAAAGCCTTGCTGCCCGCCGCATGACGCGAGCGCAGCTCCCACTGCGGTGGGGTCAGGGCGCCCTGCCGTCAGCCCCGCAGCGCATGCTGCTGGTGCAGTTGTCCGCCATGGGCGATCAGGTGCAGACCCTGCCCGCCGTTTCCGACATCGCCGCACGCTGGCCCGGCATCGAAATCGATTGGGCGGTCGATGCCCGCTTCGCCGACATTCCGCGGCTGCACCCCGCCGTGCGTCAGGTCTTTGCCCTGCCGCTCAAGGCAGTGCAACAACAGCGCAGCCTCGCTGAATTACGCGAGTTGCGCGCTGTGCTACGCGCCCTGCGCGCCGAGCGCTACGACCTGATCTGGGACCCGCACAGCGTGCTCAAAAGCGCCATCATCTCCCGTCTAGCGCGTGGCGCGCTGCGCGTCGGCTATCGCGCGCAAGACTGCGGCGGCGAACCGCTCGCCGCTCGCGCTTACCACTTGCATTTCGCCCGACCCGTCGGCTTGCATGGCACCGAGGGGCGGCGGGTGTTTGCGCAGGCTGTGCTCGACACCGACCTGCACCGCCCGGTGGACTATGCGATCGATCAGCGCTACGCCCGCGAGCCAGGCGCTGCCAAGGCCGATACCGTCTTCCTCGCGCATGGCGCTTCCAAGCCGGAAAAGCTCTGGCCGCTCGACCACTGGCAGGCGCTATCCGCCCGTCTGGTGCAGGCTGGGCTGCGGCTGCAACTGACCTGGGGAAACGCCGCCGAGCAGGAGCGTGCGCAGCGCATCATCGCCGCGCTTCCGGCGGGCAGCGCGCAGATTCTCGACCGCCGCAGCCTGCTCGACATGCTGCCCGTCATTGCGCAGAGTCGGCTGGTGGTGGGCGTCGATACCGGCTTCACCCATCTCGCCGCGGCGCTGCGTCGCCCGGTGGTGGGACTGTTCGTCAGCACTGGGCCCGAGCTGTTCACCCCCACATCACCCCACCTGGCCCGCACCCTTGGCGGCGATGGCATTACGCCGAGCATTGACGCCGCCTGGCAAGCGGTCGAAGAGTTGCGCTGACCTACACTCGCATCCCGCGTTGATGATGCGGTGCTTATGCGGCCGCCATGTCGGTGCGTCTGGCCGTGCCCCTGCTCCGGCCACCCGAACACCGAGCCGATATATTGGTCACACCGCAAACCCACTGGCTGAATAGCGCCACGGAGCGCACCCTGGGCTGGCGAGCCGCGGACTTGCAGCAAGCGCGAACCCTGGCCAATCAGGGCAAGTTTCTATAGGGCTTGTCTGGCTCCCAGCAACCCCAGCTTGCGCGTGAGGTAGTTGCCTGTAGTTGCCGATCTGCGGTGAGCGCATCGAGATCGGCCTGTGTGGCCCGCCAAAATCACGCTACCTGATGAAAAAACTCAGTCTTTCACCCGCACGGCCAACAACGCGGCGCCGACGATCAGCACCGTTGCCAGACCGATCCAGATCGTCAGCGTGCGCCCGGTCACGGCAATCAGCAGCAGGGTCGACGCCAAAGGCGTGAGGTAGCTCAACACCCCGATGGTGCGCGGATCACCCAGTTTCAGCGCCCGGTCCCACAACAAAAAGGCGCCGCCCAGGGGCCCCAGCCCCATCACCCCGATCAGCAAGCCATCGCGCAGGCCGAGGTGCAAAGGCGGCTCCAGCCAGACATGACAGGCCAGCGCGAGCAGGCCCGAAATCAGGCCGAACAAGCCCAGCGCCGCCGTGGGAAACCCTTTGCCCGACTGCGCCATGCGGCGGCTGCCCAGCGAGAACGTAGCCCAGATCAGAGCCGACCCCAGGGCCGGAAGGTAGCCCCAGGCCCAGGCCGCCTCTAACGAGTGACCGCCCAGAATCGCCAGCCCCGCCCCCAGAAAACCCAGGCCAGCCGCCAGCACATGCGCCGACCGCAGGCGTACCCCGGGCAAGAGCAGCGGCGCCAGCACCACGATGAACAAGGGCCAGAGGTAATTCACCAGATTGGCCTGCACCGGCGGCGCGTGGCGCAAGGCGATGAACAACAGAAAATGGAATCCGAACAGGCCATACACGCCCAACGCCAACGCCGCGCGAGACACGCGCCACTGCCGCCAATGGCCCCACGTCGGCACGCTGCCGATGATCAGCGCCAACCCGGTCAGCGCGAAGGCCGGCACCTGAGAAAGCGCCACCCCCAGGGTAGCGAGCGTTGCCCACAGGGCAATGGCGCCGAGGGCGTAGAGATTGGCTTGGGTGCTGAGTTTCATTGCTGCGCATGGTAGTGGGCCGACCTGTCACGCTTTTGTCAAAACGGTTACGCACACTTGGCTCTCATCAGCGGACCACCTGCCCAGATCGTGCCGATCAAACATTCTGTTCTATCGCTTCAATTCGCCTCAGCCCCCACACCCTGCCAGGACAGGAACAGCCAGCCTGTCGATGCCGATGAGGCCCTACGGCGGCTGAAAGTCGGTGATGCCTGGGCCGTACTGGCTGTCAGCGGCGAGGACGTGCATGAACTGACCAACTGGCTGATGCGCCTGCGACATCCTCTCGGAGGCCAAACGTCCCGAGTCATCGCCTTTTTGCCAGACTGCGCCTCACCCGGCGCCATGGCTGCGCTAAACGCGGGCGCCGATGCCCTGCTGCCGATCGACAGCCCGCCGCAGCTCATACGCGCCCAGCTCGCTCGCCTGCGTGAACGCCTCGCACCGCAGACTGGAGACCGCGTCCAGCTGGAACCCCTTCTGGAGCTCGACGGACAAACCCGGACGCTCCGCATTCAGGATCATTGCCTCAGTCTGCCCTCGCAGCAGTTTCTGCTGTTGTGGGCTCTGGGCGCACGTCCGGGCGACATCCTGAGCCCGCAAGAGCTGCGATTGGCCATGGACATTCCCGCACGCGCGCACGCCGACACCGTGCACACCGCGGTGGCTCGCCTGCGGCGGCACCTTCGTCCACATGATCTGCATCAGCGTGTGCAAACCGTGCATGGCGCGGGGTATCGCTGGGCCACGGAAAAGTCGATGCAGTGAAGCGAAGCATTCGCACTGTCAAGATTTGTTTACATCTTTGGCACGGCTGGACAGGATTCAGACAGGTTCTTGCAACCCCGCAGACATGTCGCAGGAATGGAATGACAGCTTTCGTCAACCCACCCGCCTACCGCCCAAGGGAGCAATCAGTCATGTCTCGCCATCGACCCACCTTCAAGCCATCGCGACTCACCCAGTCCGTCCTGGCCGCCCTGCTCGTCATGCCGTTTGCCGCAGCCCACGCGCAGACCTCTCCCGAGAGTCTGGGCACGGTGCAGGCGGGCGGGCAGGAAGGTCAGAAACCTCAGCCGGCGAAAAGTCACGAGGCAACCAAGCTTGAACAAACCCATGTGTTCAAGTCGGACCAATCGATCAAAGTACTCAGTAAGCGAGAGTTACAAGCAGCAGGCCCCGTCGGCGGCAGCGCGCAAGCCCTCTCGCTGGCCCCCGGAGTTGGCGTAACGGGTTATGGAGCGACGGGATCGACCAAAACCTCCATCAGTATCAATGGCATCAAACAGGGTTGGGGCGGGTTTTCAGGCGGCCAAATCGACAACGGCAGCATTGCCGTGACCTTCGATGGCGTCCCCATGTCGAATCCATCGACCGGATTGTGGGAATCGCCGGAAGTGCCGCAGCTTGGCCTCCTACAGGGAATCGGCATCACCTATGGCCCAGGCAGCGCCAAAGATCGTTGGTACAACAACATCGGCGGCGAAATTGCTTTCGTGCCGCTGCAGCCCACAGCCAAGGCTGGCGGCACGGTCGGTCTGAGTGTCGGCAGCTACGGCGCACGCAATCTGTCGTTGAGTCTGCAAAGCGGCATGCACGACGGCTGGGCCACAGTTCTCGCCGGAGGAGTAGGTTCCTCCGACAGTTATCGCACCAGCAGCGACGGTTTCAAAAACCATAGCCATAACTACGCCTGGTTCCTGAAAACACGCAAGACATTCGAAAAAGGCGATTTTTCCTTGGGCTTTTATCAGGCTGAAGGTCAGGGATATCGCCCAGTGCCGATCCCTTTGCAGCCGATCAGTGGCGTCACACTGGATGGCACTCCGAACACACCCTTGTACAGCCAATCCACATCCGGCTATTACAGTTCAATCCCTGCCAACGTCTGGTTCAAAGACGACACCAACAAGACGCGCATCATTTATGGCAAGGCCAATATTCAGGTGGACGAGACCTTGTCACTGCACAATCTAGTATGGTATCGAATGGGTGAACGCCTGCATTATCACTACAATAATTATGGCCTGAGCAATCCTGCGAATCTTTACGAATACAACAACCCAAGCACGCAGGTTTATGGCGACAAAGCCTGGGCAGATATTTCATTACCTCATAATCTTGTGAGTCTAGGTGGCTTTTTCCTGAAAAGCCATTACAATTCCAGAAACGCATTCTACAATACAAATCCGCCTTATAACGGCAGCCAGGGCGTGCCAAACGCAAAATATCGCAGTGATTATTGGGATCAGACCGATCTAGCGCTGTTCATGCAAGATAAGATCAGTCCCATTGCGAACTTCGACATCACTCCAGGTATCCGGTTTATCAACTATCAAACAAATTACTACCCTGCTGGGCAGAGCGATTTCAGCCAAGCCTACGCACTGTATCCGCAGCACGACCAAGGCAAATTGCCTGCGGCGAACGTGACACATCATGAGACCGAACCGTCGATCGCCGCCAACTGGCGCATCACACCGACGCTGGCGCTGTTTGGAAACTATGCAGTGGCGTACAAAGAGCCACAGGTCGGCGGCGGCGGGGGTATTTATCAGTCCACGCCCCCGGTTTACAACCTGGAAAAGAGCACGGACTACAACCTCGGGTTCAAGATGCATTTGAAAAACGATGGCATGCTGCGCAACTTCTTGCTGAGTGTGTCGTATTACCACCTGCACTATACGAACCAGTACATCACGCTGAGTGACGCAAACGGTAATTTCCTCGGCGACGCCAATGGCGATTCGGTTTACAAGGGCTTCAACATCGCGGTAGCGGACGACATACTGTACAACCTGCACGCGTTTGCCAACATGAATTTTGAGAGCGCCGATTTCAATAACTACACAACAGGCGGCGTGAGTTATGCAGGACTTCCCGTCTCAAACGTACCCAACAAGACTTTCAATGTCGGCTTTGCCTACGAAGACTACATCTCTGGAATATTGTTAACACCTCGCATATGGTATCAATATGTCGGCAAACAGCATATGTTCGACAATAATCTCGGAGCCCCAAGCCAGAAAACCATCCCTGCCTATGGTCTGCTGAATGTCGGGCTCGATGGCGAAGTACCCTTCAGCCATGCAGCAGTGCACGACGTACGTTTCAGCGTGAATATTCTTAACGTGCTGAACAAACAATACAACCCGTTTGAGGAAGTGACCAGCGGTGGCCTGCTAGGCGGCAATTCGCAAGGGCAGATTCTGGGGCTTCCGGGTGCGCCGCGCACGCTTTACGCCAGTCTAAGTGCAAGTTTTTGACGTTAATCCGGTTGCTCGCAATCCGTCATCGGCTCTTCACCTGGGCCGGTCAAACTGCACACTTGTTCCTTGAACATCTGGAGTTAGATCATGTCTCTCGACACCCTCACCCACCTGGCCCAGACCTCGGGCGGGATTCTCTACATCATGGCCTTGCTGTTGTTTGTCGCGCTGGCCGTCAGCGTGGAGCGCTTCTGGGCGATTTCGCGCATGCTGGCTTCGGCCAAAGGCTGGATCCGCGAGCTAAAGAGCCACGCGCATGTGGATGTGAAGCAGCTCAAAGCCAAGGTGGACGATGACGCCGATTCGCCTGCGGCGCAGGTGGTCGCCGTGGCGCTGCAGCACGACCTGGCCGACCCGCTCGATCACTTCACCGACCGGCTGGAAGAAGCGGTGATGGATCAGGCCCCGCGCATCGACCGCGGGCTGTGGATGCTCGACACCATCGTCACCCTGGCGCCGCTGCTCGGTCTGCTGGGCACCATCATCGGCATGTTCAACACCTTCTCGGCGCTGTCCAACCCGGGGGCGGCCACGCAAGCGGTCACCGGCGGCGTGGGCGAAGCGCTGTTGGCCACGGCTGCGGGGCTGTTCATCGCCGTGCTCGGGTTGGTGGCCTTCAACGCGCTCAACCAGCGCGTGCGTCTGGTGATGCATCAGCTCGAGCGCATCAAGCTCATGCTGTCCAACCGCATGTACCCGCATTACCGCGAGGGCGGCGTGCGCCCGGTGGTCGTGGCGCAGAACGGGCAGGCCGTGCGCCCGGCGGCACAGCCAGCCGCAACTCTGCAGCAAAAGATGGCCTGACGCCGTTCGCACAACTTCTCCAGGTCGCGTGCGCTGGAGTTCGCACGCTTGGGCTGCGGCGCAATCGCCGCGGCATTTTTGTTTGATCGCCATGAAATATTTTGAAGCGAAAAAAGCGCGCATCGAGATCATTCCGATGATCGACATCATGTTTTTCCTGCTGGTGTTCTTCATCATGGTCACGCTGCACATGATTCCAGACGCTGGCATCGCCTCGCGCCTGCCCACCAGTTCCACCGCGCAAAGCATGCCCAAGCCGCAGATCACCCTGGCGGTGGACAAGTCCGGCGCCATTCACTACGACAGCAAGGTGTTGTCGCCGCAGCAACTCACCGCCCTGCTCAAGAGCAAGCCGGACACCGATGCGATGCAGGTCACCATCGCCGGGGAAGAAGACGTTTCTCTGCAGCAACTCATGACGGTCATGGACGCCTGCCGCGTTGCCGGGGTCACAAAAATCGGGCTGGCGGCCCGGCAAGCCAGGGACGGCGGGCAATGAGCGCCGTGCTGCATCCCCCCCCCGCCCCGTGGCGCGAAGACCAGGACGGCAAACGCTGGCCCCTGGCTGCGCTGGCGGCGCTGTTGCTCGAAGCGGCACTGATCGCCGCCATCGTGTGGTGGAGCAGCCACCCTGCGCCACCACCCCCGCCGCCGCCCGTGCAGATCGTGCTCGAAGCGCCCAAGCCCGCCCCCAAGACCGTGACCCCGCCCACGCCGAAACCGCCGGAGCCCAAACCCGTGCCCAAGCCGGTGGTCAAGCCGCTACCCAAGCCTATCGTCCACAAGGTGCAACCCAAGCCGGTGCAGCCACCGCCGCCGCAGCCTGCACCCCATCCCGCACCTGAACCCACACCCAAGGTGCAGGCGCCGCCCGCACCCGCGCCCGACACCCGGCCCGCCATGCCGGTGGCCGCGCCCGCACCGCCGCAGCCCCCTGCTCCCCCAGCGCCAGATGTGGCCTCGATCAAGGCCACTTTCGAGGCCGAGTTGCGCAGCGCCATCCAGGCCGCGGTGCGCTATCCGCAGGCCGCCCGCATGATGCAGCTCACCGGCAAGACGCTGGTGGGCTTCGACTTCCGCGACGGCGCCGTCAGCCATCTGCGCGTCGTCACCTCCAGCGGCGCCGACCTGCTCGACCATGCCGCGCTGGAAGCCGTGCGCAACGCCCCCTACCCCGCAACACCCAAGGAACTGCAAGGCAAGAACATGGCCTTCACCATCTGGGTGCGGTTTCACCTGAGCGATTCCTGATGTCAGTCTCCACCCGTTCTTTCGTCAACAAGCTGGCGCGCCTGCTGGGCAGCACCGCACTTTGCGCCGCCGCCCTTGGCACGGCACACGCCGCCACCCTGACCGTCTATGGCGCCATGGGCTATGACCAGCATTTGGCGCAGGCCTTCACCCAGGCCACCGGCATTCCGGTCAACCTCATTCACCTGAGCACCGGCCCGCTGCTGGCGCGGGTGCAGGCCGAAAGCCGCAACCCGCAGTGGGACGTGCTCTGGCTCGACGGCAACCAGGCCATGCAGACCTTTGCCGCGCAGGGCCTGCTGCAGTGCGGCTGGACGCCCGGGGTGCGCTACACCGCGCTGGGCCAGCAACTCGTGCCGCTCAGCCACTGCTGGCAGCCGGTAGGTGTGACCTTTGCCGGCGTCATCCTCTACAACCCCAAGGCCATCGCTGCGGCCAACTGGCCCAAGACCTGGAACGATCTGGCCAAGCCCGCGCTGCGCGGCAAGGTGGGCATGGACAACCCGGCCATCTCCGGCCCGACTTATCCACTGGTAGCTGGTCTGCTGCAACACCTGGGCGATGCGCCTGGAAAGGCGTTTTTCGCGCGCCTCAAGGCCAACGGCCTCAAGGTCTTCCCCACCAATAGCGTGACCCTGCGCGCGCTGCAATACGGCCAAATCGACGCCGCCGTGGTGCAGAGTTCGGCGGCCATCGGCTTCCTGCACGAAATGCCCGGTCTGCGCATCGCCACCCCGACTCCGGCCACGGTGCTGCCGTCCGATCTGGCCATCGGCAAACAGGTTTCCGGCCCGCTCGAACAGCAGGCGCAGCGCTTTGTGCAATGGGTGTTGTCGCCAGCGGGACAGGCCGCGATGCAGCAGGGTGATGCCAATGCAGATTCCAACTACCTGCCCCTGGTCGAGGGCGTCGCCCCGCTGCCCAGCCTCAAGCAACTGGGCACGGTGCAGCCGCTGGTGATCGACCCCGCGGTCTGGGGGCCGAAAGAGCCGCAGGTGATCGACTGGTTCACCGCGCACATCGCCCGCTGAGATTGAACAGCGACGCACCATGATCGCCCTGCTTCAAGCCATGAACTGGCTGCCCGGCGCCGACGCCTCAACAGCGGCTGGCCGCAGGGCGGCTGGTCTGCGACATTGGGTATCGCGCCTCGGTCTGCTGCTCGCCGCCGCCGTATTCATCGCACTCTGGGCCTATCCGCTGCTGGGCTTTCTGCTTTCGGCGGCGATGCCGCACTTACTGCAAGGCGACCTGCGACCGACGCTTGAGCCCTTGCGGCACGCCGTGCAGGGCTATGAACTCCACGCCCTGTTCAACTCGCTGTGGGTAGCGCTCACCGTGGGCGCTGCGGCGCTGCCGCTCGGTCTGTGGCTGGCCTGGCTGCGCGAACGCACCGATCTGCACGGGCGCGGCTGGATCGAGGCCGGGGTGTGGCTGCTGCTGATCTTCCCCGACTTCTTCCTCGCCTCGGGCTGGATGCTGCTGGCCGCGCCCATCGGCCCGCTGGCCGCATGGCCTGCGGCGCTGCATGCGGCGCAATGGCTGCTCGGGCCGGTGGGCATCGTCATCACTCTGGCGCTCAAGGTCGTGCCCTATGTGTTTCTGGTGGCGCAAGGCAGCCTGCGCCACACCAGCGCGGCACAGCAGGAGGCGGCGCGCGTGCATGGCCTGTCCAGGCTGTGGCGGCTGCGGCTCGGGCTCAACGCCCTGCTGCCCGCACTGGCAGCCGGGTTTGCCATCGCCTACGCCGAATCGCTGCGCAACTTCGCGGTGGTGGCCACATTGGGCGCGAGCAGCGGTTTCACCATGGGCACGTATGCCATCTATCAGGCGGTCAACGGCATGCCGCTGAACTTTCCGCTGGCTGCGGCCACGTCCTGGCTGCTGCTCGGGCTGGTGGTTCCCGCGCTCATCCTGCAGCACCGCGTGGGGCAACGCGCCAGCCAGCACCAGACCCTGGGCGCCAAGCACCGCCCTGCCGCGCGGGTGCGGCTGCGGGCCAGCCATCAGTTGCTGCACGGCGTTTTGCTGATCGCGCTGGGCCTGTTCGCCCTGGCGCTACCCAGCTTCGCCGCACTGGGCGTGGCCTGGCCCAAGGCGGGCTGGATGCAGATTGCCGCGTCATTGCCGCCGCTGCTTGCCGCCATCGGCTATTCGCTGCAACTGGCGCTGGTGGCCGCCAGCCTGACGGTGGGCATCGCCCTGCCGATTGCCTGGCTGATCGCCCGCCCCGGTCGCGTGGGCCGCCTGCTCGACGTGGCCTTGCTGGCGATGATGGCGTTACCGCTCATCGTGCTGGCCGCCGCCTATCTGCAGGCCTACAACCAGCCTTACGCGCCGCTGTATGGCGGCAGCCTGCTGCTGGGCATGGCCTATGTGGCGCTGGCCGTGCCCGCCACCAGTCGCGTGCTCATGGGGCCGGTGGCGCAGTTGCACCGCTCACTGGCCGACGCGGCGCGGGTGCATGGACTGTCGCGCTGGCAAACCCTGCGCCATATTCATTTACCGCTGTTGTCCGGCGCGCTGTTCTATGGCTGGCTGCTGGCGGTGCTGTCGATCGCGTTCGAGCTGCCGGCCTCTGAGTTGCTCTACCCCGCTGGGCATCCGCCGCTGGCCGTGGCGCTGCTGCAATACGCCGGAGGTTTCCAGTTGCATCAGCAGGCGCGGCTGCAGGTGCTGGGCATGGCCGTACTGCTGGCCTTCGCGCTGCTGGCGCGCTGGGTCTATCAGCGCTTCACCCCCGTGGCTTGGCGCCAACTCGGCGCCCACTGAACCATGACCCTGCTCCACATCGATTCGGCGCGCAAGCGCTTCGGCGGCACCACCGCGCTGCACGACCTCAGCCTGCAACTGCAGGAGGGGGAAATCCTCTGTCTGCTCGGCCCCTCCGGCTCGGGTAAAACCACGCTGCTGCGCCTGGTGGCCGGACTTGAGCGGCTCGATGGCGGCAGCATGCGCCTGGGCGCCACCGTGATCGACGCCGCGGGCGGCCCCTTTCTGCCGCCAGAGCAGCGCCAGCTCGGCATGGTGTTCCAGGACTATGCGCTGTGGCCGCACTTGAGCGCGCTCGACAACGTCGCCCTGCCGCTGCACCGCCTGGGCCGCGACAAGTCGCGCGAGCAAGCCCGCGCCATGCTGGCCGATGTGGGCCTGGCCGATCTGGCCGACCGCCATCCGCACGCCCTCTCCGGCGGGCAGCAGCAGCGCGTGGCGCTGGCCCGCGCGCTCGCGGTGCGGCCTCGGCTGCTGTTGTGCGACGAGCCACTGTCCAACCTCGACGCCGGGCTGCGCGAAGAACTGCGCGATCTCATCGGCAGCGTGGTGCGCGAGCACGGCATCAGCGCGCTCTACATCACCCACGACCATCGTGAGGCTCTGGCCTTGGCCGACCGCGTGGGGGTGATGGCGCAAGGCCGCCTGCTGCAGCTCAGCAGCCCGCGCGCCCTGTTGCGCCAGCCGTCAACCGAGTTCGTCGCCCACTTCACCGGGGCGCATGGACCGTGGCCGGCGCAGCTGCGTGCCGGGCGCCTGCATGCGCCTTGGGGTGAGGTGTGTGCCCCGCCGCAATGCAAGGCGCTGGCCGATGGGCCGCTCTGCCTGTATTTGCGCACCACGGCGCTGCACCTCCCCCATGCCCGCGTCAACCAGGACGCTCTGCTCTGGCCAGTGCAAGCCCGGGTGCTCAGTCACCTCACCGTGGGCGAGCACACTGAACTACGCATCGACCTGCACGGCGTGACCCTGCGCCTGCCTGTATCCGATGACCTTGCGCCTGCTGCGGGGAGCACCGTCTCCTTGCGCATCGCCGCCGAGCAAACCCTGTTCTACCCCACCATGAATCCCACACGCAAAACAACGACAGAGGAACTCACCTGATGAACGCAACCCAATGGGGCGGCATGACCGCCATTTTCCTGGCCTCCGCCGTCGAGTGGGTGGAAGCCTTCACCATCGTGCTCGCCGTGGCGCTGACCATCGGCTGGGCCCGCGCCGCCGGAGCAGCCGCCGCCGCATTGGCGGTGGTGGCCGCGCTCATCGCCGTCACCGGCACGGCGCTGAATGTGGTGCAGGCCGACATCGACCTCATCCGCGCCGCCATCGGCCTGTTTCTGCTGCTGTTCGGTCTGCGCTGGTACGTCAAGGCCATCCGCCGCTACGCCGGGCGCACCAAGCTGCACGACGAAGCCAAGGAATTTGCCGAAACCCGCCACAAAATCGACCACGCCGAAGCCCGCGTCGCCTGGGCCGTGGCCTTCAAGGGCGTGCTGCTCGAAGGGCTGGAAGTCTGGCTGCTGGTGGTGGCGCTGGGCCGCTCCATCAGCTACGGACAGGCGGCGGGCAGCGCGGTGGCCGCCTTGCTCGCCGTCATCGCAGTAGGCCTGGTGCTGCGCGCACCGCTGACCAAAGTGCCTGAGAACACCCTCAAGTTCACCGTGGCCTGCGCCCTGCTGGCCTTCGGCACTTTCTGGAGCCTTGGCGGCCTGCTCGACGAAGCCAAGGTATGGCCACTGGGCGATGCCACACTGCTCTTGCTGTTCGCCGTTTATGTCGTCGCTGGCCGCCTGTCTGCATTCAAGCTGCGCGTACCGCAACTCACCCCCCAAGGAGCCCGCGCATGAAAAAAGTCTTGCAACTCATCTTCGGCGACGCTCGCAATGTGGCCTCGGTGGCCGTGGCCGTGGCGCTGGCCTGGGGCGCCGCGCAATGGCAGCCTGCAGCCAGCGGCTGGGTGCTAGTAGCCGCGCTGATCGCTGCGGCGTTCTGGCAGGCAGTCTGAGCGGACTCAGCCCCGATGCAATGTCTTACTTCGCCTTTTTCGGCCTGCCGGTCTTGATGGCGGGCACGGCTTCCAGCGCGGCCAGCAAGGCGGCATCGTTGAGCGCGGCCAGCACGGCGATGCCGGCGCGCAGCACTTCGCTTTTTTTCGCAGGACGCGTCAGCTTGACCAGACGATCCTTGATCGCATCGAGCATCTCGTACTCAGCGCGAGGAATGGTGAAACTGTCGCGCACCAGTTTGATCTTGGGCGGTTTGCTCAAGGCGGCAGGCGCGGACGTTGATTTCTCTGCCTTGGCGACTGCCGTCTTGCGTGCGGGCGCCTTGACGGCGGGTTTAGTCGCCCCCTTGGCAGCGCCCTTGGCTACCGCATGAGGGGTCGCCCGCTTCACTGCGGTCTTTTGCGGCGTGGCGGGCTTGGCGGTTTTGCGTGGCGCGGAAGCGGGCGCTCGTGCGGGCACAACGGCGGATTTAGTGACTTTGGCGGACGGGTTGGATTTGGTAACAGGCATGGCGGCCTCCTTCAATGAAAATCGAATAAACAGTTTATACCGTTTTTCCAACACCGCAATTTCGCGCAGGCGATGCCTCTTGTCTGACACAAATGGTCACCTCTTTTTTTGATCTTGACATGCCCGTGACGCTGTTCCTGCCTATGTTCAACAGCTACTTGTTCAACGCCAAATTCAATGACCAGAGGTCTCCACGATGACTCGCCCTTATCGCCCTTATCCCCCTTACCCATCCCTCCTTGTGTTCGGCGCCCTTAGCCTGTCCCAGAGCGTCCTCGCGGCTCAAGCGCCAAGTGCGCTCCTGCCCAGCGGCCGCCTGCTCACCCCGGCAGGACAAATCGTTGAAACCCCGAACTTCCCCACCCAGATCGCCCTCAGCGACGGTCATGTGGCCGTGCTCACGGGAGGGGCGAGCAAACAACAAAACGTGCTGCGTTTCGCTGCCGAGACCCTGCAGCCCGAAGGCCGTGTGGGTGCCCTTTTTGCCAAGGACAAAAAGCATGCAGCACCCGGAGCGACGGTGGCGCAGGGCGATCAGAATGGTGGCAGAGCCGATGACGGCGAGCAGGTCATCAAGGGCCAAAGCCTGTTTCAGGGGCTGGCCGCGGGGCCTGACGGCACGCTCTACGCCACGGGCGGCAATAGCGACGACCTTCTGGCCCTCGGCTCGTCTGGCAACGGCCCGCTGCATCTGCTTCGCCGTTATCGCTTGCAGTGGCAGCCCTTCCCGCGGGATCAATACCCCTATCAATATGCCGGCGACTGGCAGCAGACCCGTCACTTCTATCCGGACAGCGTGGTCATCGGCCCGCACGGGCGGCACGCCTATGTAACCGGGATGCTGGCCAACAGTCTGGCGCGCATCGACCTGCAGACTGGGGTGACCCACTATCTCAACGTGGGCAGCTACCCCTTCGCCGTCACTCTGGCCGATGGCGGCAAACGGCTGGTAGTGAGCAACTGGGGCGGCAATGGCGTCACCATCATCGACCGCGGAGCCTGGAAGGTGCTGGGCGCAGTGCCCACAGGCCCGGTGCTCGGCCCGCGCAGCGGCGCGGCCGGCGCCCATCCCACTGCGCTGGCGGCGCAGCCCGACTCATCGAACGTCTGGGTGGCCGACGCCAACCTCGACCGCCTCGTCGCGGTGAACACACAGACCCTCAAAGTCGTGCGGGTGATCGACGACAGCCCCTACCCCGGCGCGCCGCCCGGCTCTTACCCGGACGCACTGGCGGTGTCGCAAGGCAAGTTGTTCGTGGCCAACGCGGGCAACAACGATGTCGCGGTGTACGACCTCGCCAGTGGCAAACGCATCGCCCTCATTCCGACGGCTTGGTATCCCACAGCGGTGACGGTACAGGGCAACGCCCTATACGTTGCTAGCGCCAAGGGCATGGATGGCGGGCCGAATATCCACCATCAATGGGTGGGCAATTTCATGCAGGGCGTGCTGCAACGCATCGACCTGCGCGAGCTGCCCATACACGGCCCGGCCTGGACGCAAGCTGCCTTGTCGAACAACGGCTTCAGCGCCGCGCAGCGTCGGCAACTGGCGTCCGACAACGCCAAAGCGGCAGCCTGGTTGCACGGCCACATCCAGCATGTCGTTTTCATCCTGCGCGAGAACAAGACCTTTGATGAAGACTTCGGCAAATACGCTGCGGCGGGTCATTGGGCCGACCCCGCGCTCAACCTCTACGGCCCGCGCGAACTGCCCAACCTCTACCGCATGGCCGACCTGGGTGCGCTGTTCGTCAATTTCTACGCCGATGGCGAAGTGACCTCGCAAGGTCATCAATGGACGACCGCCGGATCAGACTCCGACTTCCTTCAGCGCACATGGCCGTTGTACTACTCCGACCGCGGCTACATCGCCAATTCGGGTTGGACGCAGTCGCTCGCCCCCGGAGCCAGCGATGCGCGCAACCCTTATGCGATCTACAAAAATCTCTCCGCGCTCGGGCATTGGAGCAACCCCTGGATCACCTACCCGGCGCGGCTGTTTCTGTTCAACGATCTGCTCGCGCACAAGGTGAGTTTCGAAGACTTTGGGGAGTTTGCCTCGCGCAACAAAATCGGCGACATCTCGCCTGCACTGCGCGCCCATCTGGCCATGGACTACCCGGCCTGGGATCGCCTCATCCTCGACACCGACCGCGCCAAAGTCGTGGACAACTGGCTGCGCCATCACCCCCTGCCGCGCGTGCTCTATATCTGGCTGCCCGACGACCACACCGCCGGCCGCCACCCCTGCCTGCCCAGCCCGGACAGCTATGTGGCCAACAACGATGAAGCCACCGCGCAGGTCATCCACAGCCTGTCCAAACTGCCGGGTTGGAAGCACACCCTGGTGCTGCTGACCGAGGACGACGCGCAGTCGGGCGCCGATCACATCGACGCCCACCGCACCTTCGCCGTCGCCGCCGGGCCGTGGGTCAAGCCTGGCGTGCGGGTCACGCAGCATCTCTCGCAGGTCGATCTGCTGCGCACCATCGAAACCGTGGCCGACATTCCGCCGATGTCGCAATGGGACGCCAACGCCCATGTGCTTTCCGGCATCTGGCGCAGCACGCCCGATGCCGCGCCCTACCCCGTGCTGCCGTCTCTAGTGCCGATGCAGCGCAACCCTGGCGTCTGCCCAGTCGACGCCCCTTTTCGCGCACTGCCTGAAGTCGTCGTGCCGGGTGTCGGCCAGGTGGCCCAAAGCGCACCGCCCCCTGCTCACCGCTATACCCCGACCGCACTGCTCAAGGTTTCCGGCCCCGAGCAGATGCGGCAGGAATGGCTGGCCAGCCGAGGCCCAGCGGCCTACGCCGCCATGCTTGCGCATGTGCAAGCCCTGGCCAAAGCACAGCGGCGACCTGCCTCCAGCCTGATTGCCGGTCAAGACGACGACTGAAATCGATTCACCCCAAAACGGCATTCAAACCCATCTCACCAGGCCCCGAAATGGGTCTTTTTCATGGCAAGAAATCCCGCGTCTGCAGAAAAACAACGTCATCGTTCTGACACATGAATTCAACAGATTTTCACATCGTGTCTCAAAAATGACGAGTTCTTTCCCCCTCCTGCAACCACCATGAAACCCGCTGTGCATTGCCCATCACAAAACCCACTCCAGCGATCAAACCTCAAGCTCACCGTCGCCCTCGCGCTGGCATTCGGCACCGCAGCGCAAGCCCACGCGCAAACCAGTCTGGGCGAAGTGCAGGCGCAAGGACAGACCAGCGCCACAAAGCCGGGGGACAGCTTTTTCCTCAAAGCGCCATCGGGCACGGTAACCGTCATCCCCGAAAGCCAGCTCAACACCATCCAGCAGTTCAACCCTGAGGCCACACAGGCCCAAACCGAAATCACTGCCGGCCAGTTTCAGTCGCTCGACCCCACCGACTCGTTCACCCGCGGGCTGGAAAACATGCCCAATGTGGTCGTCAGCAGCGATGGCGACAGCATGAACGGCGACACGGTGTACATCAACGGCTTCGGACAGAATCTCATCAACTGGACACTCGACGGCATACCGCTGAACGACAACGGCAGCTACGCCTTCTACACCAACGAGTTCATCCCCACACGCCTGATCGCGGGGACGCGATATTTTCCGGGAGCCGCTTCAGCCGCCATTCCGGGTCTGGCCGCATTTGGCGGCTCGGTCGAGACCTATTCGCTGAACCCGAGCGCCAAACCTTCTGTTTCCCTGCTCGGCGGATACGGCTCCTTCGGCAAATACAACTTCGGCACCCTGGTCAACTCCGGGCTGCTCGGCGCCAATAGCGGCGCCCCGACTTCGCTGTGGTTCTACGCGAACAAAACCCACAGCGACGGCTATTTCGACAACACGCCCAGCGACCAGAAGCAATACTTGTTCAAGAGCGTGACCCAACTCGGCACCGGCGCGCTGACCCTGTTCTACACCCAGAACAACCAGAAGTTCAATTACTACGGCGGTTGCACCAAGGCCGACTACGCCAAATATGGCGACACCTGCAACGTCTATCGCGGCGACCCGGTCGTCAATGGCAAACAAAACGGTCTCTCGCCCACCTACAACTACAACCAATATCAAAACTGGCTGACCTATGCCAAATACGAAGCCACCTTCGGCAAGGTCACCGTCTCCAACCAGCTTTATTACTACCGGGGCAACGGCTACAGCGGCGGCGCTTACACCAACAGCACCTACAACCTGCTGCAGCCCAATGGGGTGTATGGCTCGGTCAAGGCGCCAGTGGGCGGCCTGTTCATGTCGCATGGCATCAACGACACCCGGCGCTGGGGCAATATTTTCAAGCTGACCACGCCCATTACCGACAACCTGGGGCTGGAAGCTGGCATCTGGTTCAACAAGAACGACACCACGCACGACCAGCAGTTCATCAGCAGCACCACGGGTCAGTATCTGGGTTCGGTGTACAAGGAACCGGTCTCAACCAAACTCTACGAGCCCTATTTCAACTTTACCTTCAAGCCCACCGACCGCCTGACCCTGCAGGCCGGACTGAAATACCTCAAAACCGAACGCGACTTCATCGACTATGCGGCAGTCGCCAAATCCAAGGGTACTGCGGGGCAGTACAGCTCCAGCTTCTCGACCACCATGCCCTCTCTCGGCGTGAACTACAAGCTGGCACAGGGCATCAACGTTTACGCCAACTACACCCGCAACAGCAATCCGCCGCAATACAACCAGTACTACACCGGCACCTACAACCCTGATCTCGCCCCGCAAAAGGCCACGACCTACGACGCTGGCGTGATCTACGACTTCGGCATGTGGAGCGGCGGCGTGGATGTATTCCGCGTCAACTTCGACGACTACATCCAGAGTTTCAGTTACACGCCGCCCGGCGCCACCCAGTCCATCTCCATTCTGGCCAACGTGGGCAAGGCTGTGAATGAGGGCATCGCCTGGCAGAACAATTTCCAGATCGACAAAAACTGGTCGGCCTACGCCAACCTGGGGCTGCTCAACGCGCAGTTCACCTCGGCCAAGGTGCCCATGCCGTATTCGCCACACTCCACGATGGCGCTGGGCGGCATCTACACCGTCGGCCCGTGGCGAGCCAAGCTGGGCGTGCGCCACACCAGCGAGGCTTACTGGACGGACTTCAAGTCCCCCATTCCGGCGCACACCATCGCCGATGCCTCGCTGCGCTACACCTGGAAGGGCGGCGACACGGTGCGCGGCTTGGGTCTGCAAAAAGTCAGCGTGGGCTTCAATGTGAACAATCTGTTCGACAAGCGCTACATCACTAAATACAGCACCGGCTTTCCGGGCAGCGCCAAAGACCCGCTCATCAAATACAACCTGCCACGCAGCTACTACCTCAGCCTGGAGGCGCAGTTCTGATGGGCGCGGCGCCGAAGACCGCGTTGATCCCTCCGACCCGCCGCGCATTCTTGCGGGGCGGTCTGGTGACTTCCGCGCTGCTGGCCACCGGGCAATGGCCCTTTCCTGCAGCCTGGGCTGAACCAGCCGCCCCCGGCGTGCTCTACGCCGGGCCGATGCAGGGCTATGTGGCTGCACGCTCTGCCCTCATCTGGGTGCAGACGCCCGGCGCAGCCGAAGTGGCGTTGGAGTATGCCCCAGAGAATCAGCCCGGCGAGAAAAAGCGCTCCGCGTCGGTTCGCACCGATGCGGCAGGGCAGTTCTGCGCTCATCTGGTCATGGACGATCTCTCTCCCGGCACGCGCTACCGTGCTGTGGCCTGGGTCAATGGCAAACCGGCTGCGAATCGCACCCTCGTCGTGCGCACGCAGCCCATCTGGCAGTTTCGTTCACCGCCGCCCGATGTCACCCTCCTGACGGGTTCTTGCGCATATCTGAACGACCCGCTGTTCGACCGGCCGGGCCAGCCCTATGGCGGCGGCTACGAAATTTATGAGCCGATGACGCAGGAAGGCGCCGATCTGATGGTGTGGCTGGGCGACAACCTCTATTACCGCGAGGTGGATTGTCAGAGCCCGCAAGGCATGGCGCTGCGCTACCGCCAACAGCGCGGCTTCGCTCCGCTGGATGCGTTTTTACGCTCAACCCCGCAAGTGGCGATCTGGGACGACCATGATTACGGCCCGAACGACAGCGATGCGAGTTTCGAGTTCAAGAACGCCTCGCTCGATCTGTTCAAAACCTATTGGGCCAACCCGACGTATGGCGTTGGCGACGTCGCCGGAGTGTTCACTAAGACCAGCATCGCCGATGCCGATATTTTTCTGCTCGATGATCGTTGGTGGCGCAGCGCAGACGCCACCAGCCCAGGTGACCGCGGCAAGGTGATGTTCGGCCCGGCGCAGATGCGCTGGCTGCGCAACGCCCTGCTGTTCTCGCGCGCCCGCTTCAAGATCGTCGCCGCCGGCGGCCAGTTTTTCAACGACGACGACGCTTACGAGGGCTGGAACCAGTTTCCCGAAGAACGCGCCGCATTTCTCGGCTGGCTGCAGCAATACCGCATCCCCGGCTTGTTGTTTCTCTCGGGAGACCGGCACATCACCGAGCTGATCCGGTATCCGCGCCCGGCCTACGGCGGCAAGCGCGACTATCCGCTGGTGGAGTTCACCTGCTCACCGCTGAATTCCGGGCCGGCCAAAGGCGACGGCAATCCCAACCGCGTACCCGGCACGCTAGTCGCTGAGCGCAACTACGGCGTGCTCAAATTCAGCGGCGAGGGCAAGGAGCGGCGGCTGGAGCTGCAAGCCAAGAACGTCGGCGGCAAGCTGCTGTGGTCGCACACCCTGGCGCTGGCCGACCTGGGCTGGGGCTAGAACCTTTCGCCTCACCACGACGCCTCGCGCTCCGGGGTGGCGCTGATGCGGTGGATGGAGAGGTCGGCGCCGTTGAATTCCTCTTCGGCGTCGAGGCGGATACCGAGGGTCTTTTTCAGCACGCCATAGACCACGAAGCCGCCGATCAGGGCCACTGTGATGCCCATCAGCGTGCCGACGATCTGCGAGGCCAGCGACACCCCGCCCAGCCCGCCCAGCGCCTTCATGCCGAAAATGCCCGCGGCAATGCCGCCCCAGGTGCCACACAGGCCGTGCAGCGGCCAGACGCCCAGCACGTCGTCGATCTTCCAGCGGTTTTGCGTCAGGGTGAACATCCAGACAAACAGCGCCCCGGCAACCGCGCCGACCACCAGCGCGCCTAGCGGGTGCATCACGTTTGAGCCCGCGCACACCGCCACCAAACCGGCCAAAGGCCCGTTGTGCAGAAAGCCGGGGTCGTTTTTGCCCGCGGCCAGCGCCGCCAGGGTGCCGCCCACCATCGCCATGAGCGAGTTCACCGCCACCAGACCGCTGATCTGGTCGAGCTTTTGCGCGCTCATCACGTTGAAGCCGAACCAGCCCACGATCAGTATCCACGAACCCAGCGCCAGGAATGGGATGGACGACGGCGGATGCGCCGATATCTGCCCGTTGGCGTGATAGCGGCCGCGACGCGGCCCGAGCAAGAGCACGGCGGGCAGCGCGATCCAGCCGCCCATCGCATGCACCACTACCGAGCCGGCGAAGTCGTGAAAGGGCGCGCCGAAAGTGGACTGCAACCATGCCTGAATGCCCAGATTGCCGTGCCACACAATGCCCTCGAAAAACGGGTAGACGAAGGCGACGATGGTGAAGGTGGCAATGAGTTGGGGCCAGAACTTGGCGCGCTCGGCAATGCCGCCGGAAATGATGGCGGGAATGGCCGCGGCGAAGGTCAGCAAAAAGAAAAAGCGGGTCAGCTCATAGCCATGGTCGCGGGTGAGCACGTCATCGCCCACGAGAAAATGATGACCGTAGGCGATGCCGTAGCCGAGCAGAAAGTAGGCAATCGCCGAGACGGAAAAGTCGGTGATGATTTTGGAGAGCGCGTTGACCTGGTTTTTCTTGCGCACCGTGCCCAGCTCAAGAAAGGCGAACCCGGCGTGCATGGCGAGCACCAGAATGGCGCCGAGAAGGATGAACAACACATTTCCACTGGAGGCGTCTTGCATGGTTGGGGTTCCTGATAAGAGTGAGATAGATACAGCAAACTTCGTGCCCATAAATGGCGCACGGTGCCCCTGTTGGGTTCACAACCGCTCACAAACTGCGCATTTTCGGTGCATGACAGGGCTCGGTTCGCACCATATCAAGGCGTTGCGCACCGTATTCGGGCGCATCGATCAGAGCAGCCGCTTGCTTAGAATGACGGGCTATTTGTTCCTCCTGCGGTTTCCATTCGAGAACGTCCATGCCTTTCAAAGTCAAACCTTACGTTTCTGAAGTGACGCATTTCATCCAGGATCTGAAGCACAGCGATCCGCAGCTTGAGGCCAAGCAAAAAGAAGGGCGTGCCCGTCTTTGGGACAAACCGCAAAACCCCGAGCTGACCCGGGAATTCCAGGCGGCCCGCGTGCCGCAGAAAGCCTACGTTTACGGCAGTCACTGAAGTCGCCCCGAGCGTGGCGAGCTTCGCTGCAGGCCATTCCATGACCGCCGCGCCCGGCGACGCCGCGCTGATGTCTCCGGCGGTGGACAGCACCCCGGCCACGGTCGATGGCATGGCGGTCGCGCGGCTGTACGGCGAGCCGCTGTTCGAGCTGCCGCAAGACCTCTACATCCCGCCCGATGCGCTCGAAGTCTTTCTCGAAGCCTTCGAAGGGCCGATGGATCTGCTGCTCTACCTCATCCGCAAGCAGAACTTCAACATCCTCGACATTCCGCTGGCGCAGGTCACGGCGCAGTATCTGAGCTATGTCGAGCAAATCCGCCGACACAATCTGGAGCTGGCCGCCGAATATCTGCTGATGGCGGCCATGCTCATCGAGATCAAGTCGCGCATGTTGCTGCCGCGGCCGCCCACCGAGCCCGGCGCCGAGCCCGAAGATCCCCGTGCCGAACTCGTGCGCCGGCTCTTGGAATACGAACGCTTCAAGCTCGCCGCGCAGCAGCTCGACGCCCTGCCCGTGCTCGGACGCGACTTCTGGCGTGCGCAAGTGCTGTTCGACCGCGACGCCGCACCGCGCCTGCCCGAGGTGGCGGCCGACGAACTACAACAGGCGTGGAGCGACATTCTCAAGCGCGCCAAGTTGCATACCCACCACAAGATCACCCGCGAGCAGCTTTCGGTGCGCGACTACATGAGCCGCGTGCTGCGCCAGTTGCAAGGCAAGCGCTTCCTCGAATTTCACGAACTGTTCGACCCCGCACAGGGCGTGCCCGTCGCCGTGGTCACACTGGTGGCGCTGCTCGAACTCACCCGGGAAGCGCTGGTGGAAATCACCCAGGCCGAAGCCTTCGCCCCGCTTTATGTGCGGCTGGCTTACACCCCGAGTTGATGTCGCCAGGCTGGGAATCGAACGCTCGTTCGCAAAAACCAACCCGGCGCGGGCATAATGCCCCGGTTTCCACCTGAGCTCAAGCCATGTCAGCAGACTCTCCCGCTCCCTACGGCGCTCCATCCCGCAGTGATAGCGCCCCGCGCAAACCGCTCACCCTGCACCGCCTGCGCGCCATACGTGAGGCCGGTGAAAAAATCGCCATGCTCACCGCTTACGACGCGGCCAGCGCCAGCCTGCTCGACGCCGCCGGGGTGGATTGCCTGCTGGTGGGCGACTCGCTGGGCATGGTGATGCAGGGCCATGGCTCCACCCTGCCCGTCACGCTCGAACAAATGGTCTATCACACGCAGTGCGTGGCGCGCGGCAATCGCAGCGCCTGGCTCATTGCCGATCTGCCCTTCGGCAGCTACCAGGGCGGAGTCGAGCAAGCCGTGGCCAGCAGCGTGGCGCTAATGCAGGCCGGTGCGCAGATGGTCAAGCTCGAAGGCGGCGGCTGGACCGCGCCCGTCATCGCCGCCCTCGTGGAGCGCGGCATTCCGGTGTGCGCCCACCTCGGCCTCACGCCGCAGAGCGTGCACGCACTCGGCGGGTACCGCATTCAGGGCCGCGACGCGCAATCGGCCGACACCCTGCGCCGTCATGCGGCCGAAGTTGGCGCTGCGGGCGCGGCCATGCTGGTGCTCGAACTCGTGCCCTCCGATGTGGCGGCGCAGATCAGCGCGGCCTATCCCGGCATCACCATCGGCATCGGCGCGGGTGCGCGCACCCACGGCCAGGTGCTGGTGCTGCACGACATGCTCGATATCACCCGCAGCCCCAAACCGCGCTTTGTGCGCAACTTCATGCAGGGCGCGCCCAGCCTTCTCGACGCCGTGCGCGGCTATGTTGAAGCCGTCAAACAAGGCACCTTCCCCGACGAGGCCCTGCACGGCTATGCCGCCTGATTCTTCCTCCCGCCCTTGCCCATGCTGACCGTCCACACCGTTGCCGACCTGCGCGCCGCGCTCGAGCCGCACCCCGATTGGACCCTGGTACCCACCATGGGCAATCTCCACGCCGGGCATCTGGGCCTGATCGCCCGCGCGCGGCAGGAAAACGTCCCGGTGGTGGCAAGCATTTTCGTCAACCGTCTGCAGTTCGGGCCGAACGAAGACTTCGACCGCTACCCGCGCACCCTGCCGCACGACGCGGCGCTGCTGGCCGACGCCGGCTGCGACCTGCTGTTCGCCCCTGACGAAGCCGAGATGTACCCGCAGCCGCAGACCTTCCGCGTGCTGCCCGATCCGGCCATCGCCGGCATTCTCGACGGCGCCGCCCGCCCCGGTCATTTCGAAGGCGTGGCCACCGTGGTGATGAAGCTGTTCCAGATGGTGCAGCCGCGCCATGCCGTGTTCGGCAAGAAGGACTATCAGCAGTTACTTCTCATCCGTCGCATGGTCGAGCAGTTCGCCCTGCCCATCACCATCATCGGCCTCGACACGGTGCGCGCCGACGACGGACTGGCACTGTCTTCGCGCAACGGCTACCTCACGCCCGAAGAACGCGCGCAGGCACCGCAACTCCAGGCCGCGCTGCGCGCCCTGGCCGAAGACGCCCGCAGCGCGACCGCCCCCGAGCAGATTCACCTGCTCGAACAACAGGCCATGACCCGCCTCGACCAACTCGGCTGGACGCCCGACTACCTCACCCTGCGCCGCCGCGCCGACCTGCAACCGCCTACCGCGCAAGACCTGCACCGCGGAACGCCCTGCGTCGCGCTGGCCGCCGCCCGCCTGGGCCGTACCCGGCTGATCGACAACCTGGAGTGCTGAACGCCCCCCGGCAACCTTGAGACGGCGCCCTCAAGCCCGGTATCCGGGATCGGTGCGTTCGAGCTTGCGCAGCAGCGCAGGCCAGACAAAGGCGCCCCCCATGCCACCGGTCTGCACTCGCATGGCCTCTGCCACGCCGCTGAGAATGCGCGGATGCACCTGGCGCAGCCCTTCCGCCCCCTGCTGACCCGCCAGCGCGGCGATCTGGATCTGACAGGCACTCTCCAGCACATACATGCCCAGAAAGGCATCGGCGATGCTCGCGCCCACGGTCAGCAGGCCGTGATTGCGCAGAATGAGGAAGTTGGCGTCCCCGAGATCATCCTGCAGACGCGGCTTTTCGTCGGAACGGAACGCCACGCCCTCATAGTCGTGATAGGCCACCGACGCCAGCACGAAAGTGCTCTGCTGACTGATGGGCAACACGCCGTGCTCCTGCGCGCTCACCGCCACTCCGGCGCGGGTATGGGTGTGCAACACGCAGCCCGCGTCCGGCCTTGCCTCGTGCACCGCACTGTGGATGACGAAACCTGCGGGATTGACCGGATAGGGGCTCTCGCTCAGCTTGTTGCACTCGGCGTCCACCTTCACCAGACTCGACGCCGTGATCTCCTCGAACATCAGGCCATAGGGATTGATGAGAAATTGGTGGTCGCCACCGGTCAGCGAAAGCGGCAGCTTGGCGCTGATGTGAGTGAACACCAGATCGCTCCAGCCGTGCAAGGCCACCAGCCGATAACAAGCCGCCAGATCGCAGCGCAGCGCCCATTCCTGCGGGTCCACCGCGTGTTCCAGGTTCGGTATGTTCATGTTTGTCTCCTTCGTTCTTACGGAAGCAGATTTTCGGCCCATTTGCGCGCCTTGTCAGCGAACAAGGCGCTGGCCGCGCGAACAAGGGACAATCACCTTTTCATCACCCCTTCACTGACGCCCCTCCTCCAAGCGCTGACCCACGCGTTGACCCACCATGCCCCAAAGTGATGTTCTGATCCTCGGCGCCGGTCTGGCCGGCCTGTCCACCGCACTGCATCTTGCCGAGCGCCTCAAGGTGACGGTGCTGGCCAAGCGCACGCTTGACGTCTCGTCCAGCCAATGGGCGCAGGGCGGCATTGCCGCGGTGCTGGCCGAGGGCGACAGCTTCGAGGAGCACGTACACGACACCCTGGTCGCCGGTGCGATGCTGGGCGATCTGCCGGCTACACGCTTTGTCATCGAGCACGGGCCGGACGCCATTGCCTGGCTACGCGAACAAGGCGTGCCCTTCGACACCGAGGGCGCCGCGCTGCACCTCACCCGCGAGGGCGGCCACAGCCAACGCCGCATCGCCCATGTGGTGGACGCCACGGGCGCGGCCATCCAGACCACGCTGCTCGCCCGCGCCAAGGCCCATCCCAACATCACCCTGCTGGAAAACCATGTTGCCGTCGATCTCATCACCGACCGTCATGTGGACGGCAAGGCCAGCCCGCGCTGCTGGGGCGCCTACGCCCTCGACACCGCCAGTGGCCGGGTCGAGACCTTCGCCGCAGCGCACACCGTGCTGGCCACCGGCGGCGCCGGCAAGGTGTATCGCTACACCACCAACCCCGACACCGCCAGCGGCGACGGCATCGCCATGGCCTGGCGTGCCGGCTGCCGCGTGGCGAATATGGAGTTCATCCAGTTCCACCCCACCTGCCTGTATCACCCCAAAGCCAAGAGCTTCCTCATCACCGAAGCGGTGCGCGGTGAAGGCGGCAAACTCGTGTTGCCCGACGGCACCCGCTTCATGCCCGCGCACGACCCGCGCGCCGAACTGGCCCCGCGCGACGTGGTGGCCCGCGCCATCGACTTCGAGATGAAAAAGCGCGGCCACGACTGCGTCTACCTCGACATCACCCACAAGGGAGAAGCCTTCATCCGTCAGCACTTCCCCACCATTCACGCCCGCCTGCTCGAACTCGGCATCGACATGGCGCGCGAGCCCATACCTGTGGTGCCCGCAGTGCATTTCACCTGCGGCGGCGTGCTCACCGACCTGTCGGGCCGCACCGATCTGCCCGGCCTCTACGCCGCGGGCGAAGTCGCCTACACCGGCCTGCACGGCGCCAATCGCCTGGCGAGCAACTCCCTGCTTGAATGCGCGGTGTTCGGCAAGGCCGCTGCGCTCGCCATCCTGGAAGCCGCGCCCCCCGCCGTGCCCACGCCCCGCCGCTGGGACGAAAGCCGTGTGAGCGACGCCGACGAACTCGTGGTCATCAGCCACAACTGGGACGAGTTGCGCCGCATGATGTGGAACTACGTCGGCATTGTGCGCACCGACAAGCGACTGGAACGCGCCGCCCATCGCATCGCCCTGCTGCAAGCCGAGGTGGACGAGTTCTACGCCAACTTCCGCGTCACCCGCGACCTGCTGGAGCTGCGCAACCTGCTGCAAGTCGCCGCCCTCATCGTGCGCTCGGCGCAGTTGCGGCACGAAAGCCGCGGCCTGCACTACAGCCTCGACTGGCCGCAGACCGCCGCGCCCGCAGCACCCACCATTCTCGTGCCCTGAATGCCCATGCCCACACCGCACGCCCTCCCCGATCTCGCCCTGGTCAGCGCCTTGCTGCGCAACGCCGCACGCGCCGAAATTCTGCCCCGTGCGCAGTCGCCCGACCCGCGCCTGAAGGCCGACGGTACCTGGGTCACCGACGCCGATCTGGCCATGCAAACCCGTGTGCAACACGAACTCGCCGCCCTCTGGCCGCACATCCCTTTACTGGGCGAAGAAATGTCCGCCGAAGCGCAACAGCAACTCATGGCGAAAGAAGCCGCCTCGCCAGACGGCCCCGGCCTGTGGGTGCTCGACCCGCTCGACGGCACCAGCAACTTCTCCGCCGGTCTGCCGGTGTTCGGCCCCTCGCTGGCGTGGATGCAGGGCGGCCGGGTTCGGCTGGGCGTCGTCGTCGATGTGATGCGCGACGAAGTCTTCAGCGCCGCCCTGAGCGCCGGCGCATTTCTCAACGGCCAGCCCTTGCGCGTACCCGCAACACAGGTGCCGCTATCCAAAACCATCGCCTGCATCGACTTCAAGCGGCTTTCAGCCCCGCTGGCCACGCAGTTGGCAATGCGCCCACCCTACAGCTCGCAACGCTCCATCGGCTCGGTGGCGCTCGACTGGTGCTGGGTCGCCGCAGGCCGCTTCCACCTCTACCTGCACGGCAGCCAGGGCCTATGGGACTACGCCGCAGGCAGCCTCATTCTCAGCGAGGCCGGCGGCCATGGTCAGACCTTGGCGGGCGAAGCCGTGTTCAACAACACCCTGGAAAAACGCTCGGCCGTGTGCGCGGGCGATGCGGGATTGTTTGCGCAATGGACGCAGTGGTTGGCTGCGAACGGCGGCGCGCTTGACTGAGAGCCCAACCGCCCGAGCTGCGGGCAAGTCTTGGCACTACCGCGGGCGGACGCTTTGCTTGAAACCCTGTTGCTTGCCCATTGAAATTCGTCTTTACTGTAGCTACAGTAAAGCATGCGTATCGAGTTCGACCCAGCCAAGGATCTCTCGAACCAAGCCAAGCACGGCGTGTCGTTGGCTTTTGCCGGTGAACTCGACTGGGAAGCTGCGTTGGTGTGGATCGATGCGCGGTTTGACTACGGCGAGACGCGAATGATCGCCCTCGCCCCAAAAACCGGCACCCTCTACTACGTGGCATTTATCGATCGCGACAACACGCGAAGGATCATCAGCCTTCGCCGCGCCAATCGACGTGAGGTCAAACACTATGTCCAAAACTTCTAATCGCCCCATCGTTCGTATACCGACGACCGAAGAGGACAAAGCCATCACTGCGGCCGCTCGAAGCGACCCCGATGCTCAACCGCTCACTCCCAAGCAACTCAAGGCCATGGTTCCCCTAGCCTCGGTTCGTAGCCGCCCCAAGTCCGCAAACAAGAAGTTGCTCGTGTCGGTGCGCTACAGCCCCGAGGTCATCACCTATTTCAAATCCACTGGCGAAGGTTGGCAGTCCTTGATGGACAGCGTTCTCCGCAAATACGTCGCACGTCATTCTCGCGGTGCGTAAGCTGTCTGGATTATGGTGCTCCTCGTTAACAAGCATCTAGTTATGGATGCAACCGCTAGACCTGACGCCAATCATATGACCCCAGCTGTGCAAACATGCGTGACCCCTAACCATGCGCCGTATGCAGCCATGCGTGTAATCTTCCGTAATGACACTCAACACCGATAATAGTGGGCAATTTTCTAACTTGGAACGGCAGGTATTGAGAATGAACGTGGCTCTGATTGATGGGATTCGTGATGTTCTATCTACAGCATGGGTGGGAACTTTTATTGGGATCGCAGGAGCAATATTGGCTATATATTTTTATTATTCATCCCGCAAAAGATCAATTATTGCATTTCAGGAAATGCATGAGAAATTATTAGGCGGAATGCTCCCAAAGGCGATTACTATACTCTACGATGGAAATAAAATTCCAAAGCTTTCTCGTTATACGGCGATTATTTGGAATGCTGGGGAAAATACAATAAATGGCAGCGACATAGTTTCATCCAATCCAGTTCGAGTCAGGCTGAAAGATAAATCCCTTAAAATACTAGACAGCAGGATAATTGAAACGACGAGAGATTTTTTGGGCATAAAATGCATATACCCATCGCAGGATGATATTGCAGTAGAATTATATTTTGATTATATTGACGCAAAGGATGGATTTACATTAGAGATTCTTCATACAGGTGACCCAAATTCTGCAGAACTATGTGGCTCCATAAAAGGCATCCCAAATGGATTGACGAATTATGGCTTATTGCCAGCATCTGCAGCAGCCAAAAAATCAAATAGAATACACCTTAAAAGTGGATTTTTTATTTCCAAATCATTCTCAGGTTGGATAGTTTTTATTGGCGGCATCGTGTTTTTTGTGGGCAATTTATTCTTTCCACTGCAATTTCGGAGTGGATTTTATTTTAATAACAAGCCTATAGATTATTTATACACATATCTAGGGGCTATCTATATAATTATAGGACTAAGGCTTATTTTGCGCCTAAGGCGTCGATTTCCAAATACTTTAAAATTCCATAAACTTGAAGATCGCTGGTGAAATCGATGAACGCGCGTACGAGTTACGGGGGTCACGTGCTCGACGCACGAAAGAAGGGTCAGATCTAGCTTCGTAGCACCTCACTCCTCGCGCCCCCGTCCTCACCTTCCCAACGCCGCGCCAAAGACTTTACTCAGCAGCTTGCTGCCGGTACCCACGGGGTCGGTGCGAATGGCTTTTTCTTGCTCGCCGATGGCCTGGTACAGGCGGTTGAGCGCCTCTTGGGTGACGTACTGCTGAATGCTGGCCTGATCGGCCTTGACGAGGCCGAACTGCGCGGCCTGCCCGGCGAAGCGGTTGTAGGTCTGGGCGAGGCCGACCTTGTCAGTGGCCTTGGCGACGATGGGCAGGAATTTTTGCGTCAAGGGCGCTTCGGTCTTGCGTTTGAAGTAATCGGTCGCGGCCTCGTCGCCACCGGTGAGAATGCCCTTGGCGTCTTGCACCGACATGCTTTTCACTGCATCCACCAGCAAGGTTTTGGCCTCGGGCACGGCGGCTTCGGCGGCGCGGTTTATGGCCAGATCGAGCTGGTCGGCCTGAGCGCCCATGCCGGCCATACGCATCAGGCCGCTGGCCTTCTCGATGGCGGGCGGAAGGGGAATGCGCCACTTGGCGTTGCCATAGAAGCCGTTTTCGCGGCCCAGCTCTTTCACCGCGATGTCCGCGCCGCGCGATAGTGCGGTCTTCAGCCCCTGATCGACTTCGCCGTTGCTCAGTGCCGCCACCGCGGCATTCACCACGCCCGAAGACGCCCCGCCGCCCTGACCGGCCGAGTTCGGCTGCGCGGCTTGCTGCGCAGGCGCCTGCGCCGTGCCCAGCGCGCCGCTGAGCTGGTTGGTCAGGCTACCGAGATCGAAGGCCATTGCGGGCAGTGGCGCGGCGAGCGCCAACACGGCGGCAAGGGCAAGAGGCAAAGCCAGGGGACGTGTTTTCATCGTGCTCTCCGGGGGGTCAGCGTTGTGGATCGGGGGTGGCGCGCAGCACTTCGTCGAGGGTGGTGACGCCTTCGGCCACCTTGATGGCGCCAGCCAGGCGCAGCGGCTTCATGCCGTCTTTGATGGCCTGCGCGCGCAGCGGCCCGAGTTCCGGGCTGCGCACCAGCAGCGCCCGCAGCGCCTCGCTGCAACTCAGCAGCTCATACAGGCCGATGCGGCCGAGATAACCGGTGTTGCGACATTCCACGCAGCCCATGGGTTTGTAGGGGCGCACCTCAGATTGCGTTTTCCACGGCGCCACGGCCGCGCGAAAGGCCTCTTGGTCGAAGGCGTCGTCGGGCTGCTTGCAATGCGGGCATAGCGTGCGCACCAGGCGCTGCGCGAGCACGCCGAGCAAGGTGGCACTGGCGAGGTAGGACGGCACGCCGAGTTCGAGCAGGCGGGTGATGCTCGACGGCGCGTCGTTGGTGTGCAGGGTGGACAGCACCAGATGCCCGGTGAGCGCGGCCTGCACCGCCATGTCGGCAGTCTCGCGGTCGCGGATTTCGCCGACCATGATGATGTCGGGATCTTGCCGCATCAAGGCGCGCAGGCCTTCGGCAAAGCTGAGGTCGATGGCGGGCTGCACCTGCATCTGGTTGAACGCGGGCTCGACCATCTCGATCGGGTCTTCCACGGTGCAGACGTTCACCTCCTCGGTAGCCAGGCGCTTGAGGGTGGAATACAGCGTGGTGGTCTTGCCGCTGCCAGTCGGCCCGGTGACGAGGATGACGCCGTTGGGCTGATGGGTCAGGCGCTGCCAGTCGCGCGCTTCGTGCGCCGGAAAGCCGAGGGCGGGCATATCGCGCACGACCACGTCGGGATCGAAGATGCGCATCACGAGTTTTTCGCCAAACGCCGTGGGCATGGTGGCCAGGCGCAGCTCCACCTCGTCGCCCGAAGGTCGACGGGTCTTGATGCGGCCATCTTGCGGACGGCGCTTTTCGACCACGTCCATGCGGCCGAGCAGCTTGACCCGGCTGGTCATCGCGCCCATCACCGAACCGGGCACCTGATAAACCGTGTGCAGCACACCGTCGATGCGAAACCGGATCACCCCCATGTCGCGCCGCGGCTCGAGGTGGATGTCGGAGGCGCGCTGCTCGAAGGCGTATTGCCACAGCCAATCGACCACCTGCACCACGCCGGCGTCGTTGGCGTCGAGCGCCTTGCCGCTGCGGCCCAGTTCCACCAACTGCTCGAACTGGTTAACCCCGCCGGTGCTGCCGTTTTTCTGCGCATGTTTGACCGAGCGCGCGAGGTTGAAAAACTCCACCGTGTAGCGGGTGATGTCGGCCGGGCTGGCGACCCGCAGTTCGATGGGGCGGCGCAGCATGCGCTCCATCTCGGGCACCCAGCCGCGGTCGAACGGCTCGCAGGTGGCGATGGTGACCGCCTCGGTGGAGGCCGCCACGGGCAGAATGCGGTGGCGCTCGGCGTAGCTGGTGGACATGAGATCGCCGATCTTGCTGATCTCCACCTTCAGCGGATCGACGCGCAAATACGGCAGATTGGCACGCTGCGCCAGCCATTCGGTCAGCACATCCAGATCGAGCGTGCGGCCGTCGCTCAGACGCTTGAGCCCGGCCAGCGCCACGCGCTGCAGCGCATGCAGCTTGCCGCTGGCGTGAGCGCAGCGCTCCCAGCCGTAGCGGCCAGCAGCCGCGTCAATCAGGCCGTCGGCCTCCAGCCACTGCAGCAGTTCGCGCCAATCGAGTCGACCCTGCGCCGCAGGCGGCGCACCCGGTGCAGATCGCGCCTTGGGCGGGGCGGAAGGGTCGGCCGAGCGAGTGGGAGTGCGGGGAACGTCCATAAAAACCGAGTGTAGGACAGCCCCTTGTGACGCCGTGTTAACGCGCCGGATGCAGGCGCTTGAGCAAGCGCGCCCAGCGCCGCGCCGGCAGGCCGCCGGTGCGCTCCGCCACGGCATCGGCGCGCTCCAGCAACTGCGCACGGGTGGGCAGCCGTGCCTGCGTGGCGTCGCGCAGGGCGATGGCGATGAGGTTACCGTCGCGGTTGGGCGGTAGCTGCCACACGCTGTCGCCCGGCTGGTTGAACGCCGCGACGATGCGCTGCAGGTTGCGCTCCAGCACGCGCACATGACCCGGCCCGCTGAACAGATTGACCGCCATCACCCCCTGCTCGCCCAGCAGTTGGCGGCACGCGGCATAAAACTCGGCAGACTCCAGCGCGGGGGCTGCGGCTTGCTCGTCGTACATGTCCACATGCAACACCGCCGCACTGCCCGCATGGGCGGGGTCGGCCGCATACGCGCCGGCATCCGCGCACAGCACTTGCAACTTGCCGCCCGGCTCGGGCAGCGCAAACCAGCGATGCGCGGCCAGGATGACGCCCGGATTCAGCTCCACCGCTACGCAGGGCAGCCGCAAGCGCTTGAGCATGAATTTGGTGATCGCCGCAGCGCCCAGCCCGAGCTGCACTGCCGTTCCGCCGCGCCAGGCCGCGTCGGGCGCGAGCAGCATCCAGGCCATCATGCGCTGCACATACTCCAGTTCGAGATCGTTGGGACGGGCGATGCGCATGCTGCCCTGAATCCAGGGCGTGCCCAGATGCAAATGACGCACGCCATCTTCTTCGGAAAGGGTGGGTTGGGGAAAGGTGGGTTTACGGGCCATATCAAATGAGATTTGCAGCGATGAATGCCTCGCGCCAGGCGGCACGCTTGCGCTCCAGACTCCAGCTCGCATTCGCCGGGCTGGTGGAAGGCAGACGGCGCACCTCGGGGCCGAGGCTGCGGGTGATGCGCATGGCGCGGGCCGATTCGCCCCCGTTGTGCGCGATGAGTTGCAGCGAAGGCAGACGCGCCACGAGGGCGGGCAGATCATTGGGCAGCGCATCCGCAATGGCACTGTCCAGACTGCCCTCGCGGCGACAGTGGGCGTACACGTCCCAGATGCCCAGCCCGCGCTCGCAGACCGCCTCGATGCGCTGCGCGTAGGGCCGCTGCATCAGTTCCAGCCCGAACAAATCGCCCACGATGGGCCAGAACTGATTGCGCGGATGTGCGTAATACTGCTGCGCCTGCAACGAGGCGACGCTCGGGAAGCTGCCCAGCACCAGCAGACGGCAATCGCCCCGCACCGCGGGCGCCAGCCCCCGCAGCATCGGCGCCGACGGCACAACAGAAGCAAGGGCGGAAGCGGACGAACGAGCCATGCCGTCATTGTCGCCCCTGCCGCCATGGCCGCCACCAAGCACCTGCCTATAATCGCCTGCTTTGTCGCACTGCGGGTGTAGTTCAATGGTAGAACGGCAGCTTCCCAAGCTGCATACGAGGGTTCGATTCCCTTCACCCGCTCCAAAACATCTCCGGCCTGAGCCGGATTTTTTTCGCCATGACGGCTGACCAAAACCCCGCAACAGACGACGCCGACGCGCTCCGGCAACGCGGCATCCGCAGCTTTGTGCTGCGCGCCGGGCGCACCACCGAGGCGCAGACGCGCGCGCTGGCGGAATTGGGGCCGCGCTGGATCGTGCCTTATGCCGACGCCGTCACCGATTGGTCCGCCGTATTCGGCCGCGCCGCGCCGCGGGTGCTCGAAATCGGCTTCGGCATGGGCGACGCCACGGCGCAGATCGCCGCAGCAAAGCCCGAGACGGATTTCATCGGCGTGGAAGTGCATCCGCCTGGCGTGGGCGCGCTGCTGCAGCGCATCGACGCCGCCAAGCTCAGCAATCTGAGCATCGTGCAGCATGACGCGGTGCAGGTGCTGCGGCACATGATCGCGCCGTACAGCCTGGACGGACTGCACATCTACTTTCCCGATCCGTGGCCGAAAAAGCGGCACCACAAGCGGCGCCTGATCCAGCCGGAATTCGTGCGGCTGGCCATCAGCCGTCTGCGCCCGGGCGGCTATCTGCACTGCGCCACCGACTGGCAGCCCTACGCCGAGCACATCTTGGAGGTGTTGCGCGCCGAGCCGGGACTTGTCAACACGGCCGCTGATTACGCCCCGCGCCCGGACTGGCGCCCGGTGAGCAAATTCGAGCGCCGCGGTCTCAATCTCGGCCACGGCGTCTGGGATCTGGTGTTCACCACCCGGTGAACCCGCCGGACTTCATCCAGACCAGTTCACCCAGCCGCCCCAGGCGGTGACCAGCACCAGCGCGCCGAATACCACCCGGTACCAGGCGAAGGGCACGAAGCTGTGCCCGCCCACATAGCGCAGCAACCAGCGCACCACCATCAGCGCCGAGACAAACGCCACCGCCATACCGAGGCCGAAGGTGGGCACATCGCTCAGGCTGAGCAGAGCGCGATTTTTGTAAAGCTCGTACACCGTGGCAGCCAGCAGGGTGGGAATGGCGAGGAAGAAGGAGAACTCGGTGGCGGCCGCGCGGCTGAGGCCGAACAACATGCCGCCAATAATCGAAGCACCCGAGCGGCTGGTGCCGGGAATGAGCGCAAACGCCTGCGCGATGCCGACCTTCAGCGCGTCGCTCGCACGCATGTCATCGACATGGTGAATGCGCACATGCTGCGCCGACCGCTTCTGCCAGGCTTCAGCCCAGAAGATCACCAAGGCGCCAACGATAAAAGCCAGCGCCACCGGCGCGGGTGCGAACAGCCAGCGTTTGATGGCGCTGGCAAACAGCAAGCCCAGAATGGCAGCGGGAATGAAGCCGATGATCACATTGATCGCAAAGCGCCAGGCGGTGCTGCGCCGCGCGGGTTCGGCTGCGGTCAGTCCGGTGAGCACTTCGCCGATGCGCATGCGGTAATGCCACATCACCGCCAGAATGGCGCCGCTTTGAATCGCGATTTCAAACACCTTGGCCTTGTCGCTCACCCAGCCCAGCAGGCTGGCGGCGAGAATGAGGTGGCCGGTGGAGGAAATCGGCAGAAATTCGGTGAGGCCCTCGACCAAGCCGAGAATCACCACCACGATGGCGGAATGCGCGTCCATGCTGACCCTTGTGACAAAAGGTTGTGATTATGCGCAAACTTTGCGTCAAAAGGGCTCACACCAGGCTGCTCAGCCCCCCGTACACCCCTAAACCAGCGGTCAGCACCACCACGGCGACGACCACCCAGAAGTACGCGCCGCGCAGGCGATGCTCTGGGGGCAGTGCCTTGGTGGCCAACGCCACCAGGAACCCCAGCACCAGCGGCAGCATCAAGGCGTTCATCACTTCCACCCCGATGGACAGGGCGACCAGATCGGGCACGAAGGCCACCACCAGCGCCCCGCCGATCACCCCCGCGCTGAACACGGTGTAGAACCACGGCGCCTGTGCCGGATGCAGTTCCAGCGAGTGCTTGTAGCCGGTGACTTCGCCAAACCCCCAGGCCGCCGCCAGCGCCACCACGATGGCAGCCACCATGGCTGCGCCCAGAATGCCCAGGCCAAATACGGTGCGCCCCAGCGTCTCGCCCAGCGTCGGGGTAAGCGCCTGCGCAATTTGCCCCACGGTGTTGAGCGGCGCGGTGCTGTGCCCACTCCATAACACCGCTGCGGTCACCATCAGCACCGCCGCCATGATGAGCTGGGTAAGCACGGCGCCCACCGCCGTGTCCCAGCGGGCAGCGGTGTATTGCTCCGGCTTGAGCCCTTTGTCGGCCACGGCGGACTGTTGATAGAACACCATCCACGGCATGATGACCGCGCCGATATTGGCCGCCACCAAATACCAGTACGCCGGATGCTGCACCGGCACATGGCCCAGCCCCTGCAACACCTGCGCGCCATCGATGGGCGCGCGAAACGCCACCCAGACGAACACCAGTTCGAACAGCCCGAGCGCGATGGCAATGCGCTCCACCCGGCGGTAAGACCCCGTCCACACCACCGCCAGCAGAAAGAACGCCGCCAGACCGAGACTCCAGCCGCGCGGCACGCCGAACAGCGCCCCGACCCCGGCCACCCCCGAAAACTCGGTGATGATGGCCCCGACCGAAGCCACCGCCAGGCCCGCCACTGACACCCAGGCCCAGCGCGCTCCGAAGGTTTCGCGAATCAGCTCGCCATGCCCCTTGCCGGTGAAAATGCCCAGCCGCACGGTGAGCTCTTGCACCACATACAGAATGGGGATAAGCACCAGCTGCAAGCTGAGCAACTGGTAGCCCCACTGCGCCCCGCTTTGCGCCGCGGTAATCACGCTGCCGACATCGGTATCGGCCAGCATGACCACCAGCCCCGGGCCGAGCACGGCCAGAAAAATGGCCAGTCGTGACAGCGCCCGGGGGCCGGGCTGTGGCAGGGTGGAACTTGCGGACATGGCATTTGCCTCTCATCTGCCCACGCTGGCGCGAAGGCTTATGCAGCAAATGCTATTCACTTTTATTTGTAATTCAATCGCATTTACTCCTGCTCACACTTCTTTCGTTCTTCGCCAACCATCAAATCAGCTTGCACAGCAATAGCGCATTCAGTGCGATGATCAGCGCCGTCACCGCCCACCCAACCCAGCGCACCGTCGGCCGATTGACCAATTCGCCCATCAAACCCCGGTTGGAGGTGAACAGCAGCAAGGGCACGAGTGCGAAGGGAATGCCGAACGACAGCACCACCTGCGAAAACACCAGCGTGCGCGTCGGATCGATGCCCAACATCACCACCCCGACAGCCGGCAAGCTGGTGACCAGACGGCGCACCCACAGCGGCACGGTGAAACCCACCAGCCCCTGCATCACCACCTGCCCCGCCATCGTGCCCACCACACTGCTCGAAATGCCGCTGGCCAGCAGCGCCAGGGCGAACACCGTGGCCGCCCCAGCGCCCAGCATCGGCGTGAGAGTGCGATAGGCCTCGCTCAGATCATTGGCCGCGAGGCCCTGCTGATGAAAGGTGGCCGCAGCCACCGCCAGCATGGCCATATTGATCAGACCGGCCAGCCCCATCGCCAGCATCACGTCCTTCCAGGCGAAACGCATCAGCAGCGCCCTGCGCTGAACCGGCACCTGAATGCGCCGCTGCGTCAGGCTGGAATGCAGATAGATGACGTGCGGCATGACGGTCGCCCCCAGAATGCCCACGGCCAGATACACCGCATCGGAGCTGCCGCCGAAACTCGGCCTCAGCGTGCCTTGGAGGATGGGCAGCAAGGCCGGATGGCTCAGCGCCAGTTGCAGGCCGTAGCCCAGCGCAATCACTCCCACCAGCGCGGCCACCACCAGTTCCAGCGGACGAAAACCCTTGCGCTCCAGCGTCAGAATGCCCATCACCACGACAAACGCCGCCAGCACCGAAGCCCCCATGGGCAGGCCGAACAGCAGATGCAGCGCCAGCGCCGCGCCGAGAAACTCCGCCAGATCGGTCATCATCGCCACGATCTCGGCCTGCACCCAGTAAAACCACACCAGCTTGCGCGGGAAACGCTCGCGGATGAGTTCCGGCAAATTGCGTCCGGTGGCGATGCCCAGCTTGGCCGACAGACCCTGCACCAGAATCGCCGCCAGATTGGCCCAGAGCACCACCCACAGCAGGGTGTAGCCATGCTGCGCGCCCGCCTGAATGTTGGTGGCGAAGTTGCCCGGATCGACATACGCCACCGAGGCCACCACCGCCGGGCCAATAAAAGGCAAGATTCGCCGCAGCCCCTGCACGCTTTTTGGGTCTCCGCTCAGGGCGACATGCGCGGCCTGAGCGGTGCGTTGATCGAGTGTGGAGGCATACGACATGACCTTCTCCCTGCTGAACGTCTTTTCGATAATTTATGTCAATTACCGTAACTTTCTAATTGGATTTGAATATGGAAGTCTTAGCGCGGAACAATGCGGCAACCGGCGCGAAATTTGCTCTTCGGCAGACACCGCACCGCCCGCCGGTTTTGCATCACAAATTAAACTGTGGCACTTTCACCCTGCGTTGCGGAGAACCCATGAGCATCGAGCAAGCCCGTTTCAACATGATCGAGCAGCAGATCCGTCCCTGGAATGTGCTGGACGCCGGCATCCTCGAACTGCTGGGCAGCGTGCGCCGCGAAGACTTCGTGCCCGCGGCCTATCGCGGTCTGGCCTTCATGGACACCGAAATTCCCCTGCCCTGCGGCCAGAACATGCTCGCCCCCAAGGTAGAGGCGCGCATCCTGCAAGAACTCGCGGTGCGCAAGGATGAATGGGTGCTCGAAATCGGCGCGGGCAGCGGCTTCATGGCCGCGCTGCTCGGCCACCGCGCCGCTGCGGTGCAGACCCTGGAAATTCATGAAGAACTGGTGACCATGGCGCGCGCCAACCTGCAGCGCGCCGGCATGAACAACGTCACCGTCGAGCAGGCCGATGGCGCGCACTACGCCAAAAGCGCCGAATTCGATGTGATCGTGCTCTCCGGCTCGGTCGCGCAAATTCCGCAAGACCTGCTGCAACGCCTCAAACCGGGCGGGCGGCTGGCGGCCATCGTCGGCGACGAACCCGTGATGCGCGCGCAGATCGTCACCCGCGCCACCGCCACCGACTTCCGCACCCGCGATCTGTTCGATACCGTGGCCACGCGGCTGGAGCATTTCCCCGAGCCGTCGCGCTTCCAATTCTGAACAGAGAGGGTGTGAATGACTCCGCCATGCCCGCTCATCGCGCCCAAAGCGTCCCACTCGGCGTTGCAAATGCGCGCCGTGCCGACGGGCACGGCTGTGCTTTGCGCCTTGACTGGAACCCTCTGGGTGCACTGCTCTGTCACGCCGGACTCATTCACACCCTCTGACAAAACAAGGACTCCCTGATGATCAAGCAACTCAGCGTGCGCGAACTAGCCGACAAGATCGAAGCCGCCACCGCCCCCATCACCGATTGGCAATTCCTCGACGTGCGCGAGCCCTGGGAATTTCAAATGGCGGCGATCAAGCATCCGCACTGCCCCGTGACCCACATCCCCATGAGTATCGTGCCCCTGCGGCAAAACGAGCTCGATCAGAGCAAGCCGCTGGTCGTCATCTGCCGCAGCGGCAACCGCAGCATGATGATCGCCCGTTTTCTGGAGCAAAACGGCTTCGGCGAGTTGTACAACCTCAACGGTGGCATGACCGCCTGGTCGCGCGAAATCGACCCTTCGGTGCCGATTTACTGATCCGCTTCCGGGCGCTGCGAAAGCGCCTTCCCCGCGTTCTCCACAATCCAATCCGCCTGGCGCTGCGCCGCGCCCTGGTGCGCCGCGGCGAAGGCGCGGGCGCTCTGGCTCGCCTGTTGCCGCAAAGGCGGGTCGTCGAGCCAACGCGCAAAAGCCGCCCACACCTGCGCCGCATCCGCCGCCTGCACTGCGGCCCCGCCGTCGATCGCTGCCTGAGCCGCTGCAGCGAAGTTGAACTGCGACGGCCCCAGCACCACGGGGCAGCCGCAAGCGCAGGCTTCGATCAGGTTCTGCCCGCCCAGCGGCAGCAGGCTGCCGCCGATGAACGCCGCATCGGCCATGGCGTAGTAAGCCGCCATCTCGCCCAGTGAGTCGCCCAGCCACACGGCAGTCTCGGCCGTCGGGGCCCCCATGCTGCGGCGCTGCACGGCGTGGCCTTGACCCGCGAGAAGTTGCGCGACCGCATCGAAGCGCTGCGGATGGCGCGGCACCCAAACTAGCAGTGCCCGCTGCGCCAGCGCCAAAGGCAGCGCGGCCAGCAGCAACGCCTCCTCGCTCTGCCCGCCCTGCTCGCGGGTGGACGCCAGCAGCAACACTGGGCGCGCAGCAGCCGCCTTCCACTGTTCGCCGAGTTGCATCAGCGCGGGGTCGGGTCGCATGTCGAACTTCAGATTACCCAGACTCGTCGCCTGCGCCGCTCCCAGCGCCTGAATGCGCCGTGCATCTTCCGGCGTTTGCGCCGCAGCGTACAAGCCGCCCCAGGCCACGCGCGCCAAGGACGGCCAGCGCTGCCAACGGCTCGCACTGCGCGCGCTCAGCCGTGCATTAGTCAGCAGCACCGGCACCCCGGCTGCGCGACATTGCTCGGCCAGATTCGGCCACACCTCGGTTTCCATCAGCACCGCCGCACGCGGCTGAAACCGGCGCAGAAAACGCCGCATCGGCCCCGGCAGGTCATACGGCAGCCAGACCTGCACATCGCCGGGCTGCAGCAGCTCAGCCCCGGCGGCGCGGCCAGTGGCGGTCATATGCGTCAGCAAAAGCTGCATCTGCGGCAACTTCTCGCGCAGCGCCTCGATCAGCGGCGCAGCGGCGCGGGTTTCGCCCAGAGACACCGCATGTACCCAGATCCGCGGCCCCGCAGTTGTCGCAGAAGCCGACTTGCCGTTGAACCATCCCAGCCGCTCTGCCCAATACTGCCGATACAGCGGCTCGGCGCGGCCGCGCCACCATAGCCGCAGCAAGGCAAAGGGCAAAACCAGCCGCCAGAGCAGGCCATAAACCCGCAAGGTCAGTTTCATGCCGGGGAGCGGCGATTCGCAGCCGCTGCCAGCACGTCCCGCGTGGCATTCAGCACCTCGTCCACAGCAGGCTGCTGGCCGGTGTCACCCAGACTGCGCCAGGGCCCCGCCGACTCGAAATCCACACTATGCGGCGACGAGCCGGTGTAAACAGCCACCGCGGGCGTGCCCACTGCGGCAGCGAGATAGAGCAGACCGGTATCGACTCCAACCACCACGCTGGCCGCACGCAACACCCGCATCCATTCGGCTAGGCCGAAGGCAGCGGGGGCAACGCAAGCGCGTGTCATCGTGACGTCGGACGCTGCGGCATTCACCGACTCGGCCAGACGCTCAGCGCGGGCACGCTCGGCTGCATTGCCCCAGGCGAACACCCCGATCCGACCTTGCGCCGCAAGCGCTCGACCCAGAGCGACCCAGCGCGCTTCCTCCCACAGCTTGCGGTCTTTGGCGGTGGCGCTTAGCAGCAAGGCATAGGGTGCATCGCCAGCCAGCCATGCGGGGCGCTCGGCCTGCAGGCTCAGGCCGTATTGCGGCTTGCCCTGCGGGGCATAGCGCAAGGCCCAGGCGACCAGCGCCCGGTAGCGCGGCACAGCAGCCTCGGTGCGATGCAAGTCGGTCTTCTGACGATGGGCGTAGAACAAGGGCGCGAGCGCCTCGCGTGCGTTGCCCCACGACAGGCCATAGAGCGGCCCGCGCGCCAGCCGGGCGATGAGGGCGCTTTTCACCAGCCCTTGCAAATCGATCACGGCGTCATAGGTCTCGGCGCGCAAACCAGCCTTCCACTCCCGCCATTCCTGCCGAATTTCTGGGCGCCAGAACTGCTTGCGCCAGCGCCGCAGCGCCAGCGGAATCACTCGCCTGACCCCGGAATGGGCGCGCACGATGTCGGCGTAGGCCTCCTCGACCAGCCAGTCGATTTTCGCCCCCGGATGCGCGGCCAGGATGTCGTGCACCACCGGCAGCGCGTGCACCACATCGCCCATCGAGCTGGTCTTGACGATCAGCACGCGCAAGGGCGGTGTGGACGGATTCAATACCGTGGTCAAAATGGCAGTATCAACGAAGCATCGAGCGCCAGCAACGCGGCGCGGAACTCGGCCTGAATCCGCGCCAGCGCCGCTGCATCAGCGCCCTCGAATCGCAGCACCACGCAGGGCGTCGTGTTGGAGGGCCGCGCCAAGCCGAAGCCATCGGCGTAGTCGGCACGCACGCCGTCGATGGTGGAAATATTCGAAGCGCCGGGAAAGCGGCCCTCTCGCTGCAAACGCTCGCACAGCGTGAAGTTGGCGCCCTCGGCCGTCTGCAGCTTCAGCTCCGGGGTGGAGACGGAATCGGGCAGGGCTTCGAGCACGGCCCCCGCATTCTCGGCACGAGAAAGAATTTCCAGCAGCCGCGCCGCACCATACTGCGCGTCGTCGAAGCCGTACCAGCGATCCTTGAAAAAGATGTGGCCGCTCATCTCGCCAGCCAGCGGCGCGTCGATTTCTTTCATCTTGGCCTTGACCAGCGAATGCCCGGTGCGGCCCATCACCGGCTCGCCGCCATGCCGACGCACCCAGGCGGGCAGCTGCGCGGTGCATTTCACGTCGAACAGAATGGGCGCGCCGGGATGGCGCTCCAGCACATCGGCGGCGTAGAGCATGAGCTGGCGATCGGGCCAGATGACGGCCCCACTGGGCGTGACCACGCCGAGACGGTCGCCGTCGCCATCAAACGCCAGCCCCAGTTCGGCGCCGGTGTCGAGCACGGTGCGGATGAGATCTTCGAGGTTGCGCGGATCGGCGGGGTCGGGATGATGGTTGGGAAAGGTGCCATCGACTTCGCAGTACAACTCCACCACCTCGCAGCCCAGGCTGCGCAGCAAGCGCGGCGCAAAAGCGCCTGAAACGCCGTTGCCGCAATCGACCACCACTTTCATCGGCCGCGCCAGCTTGATGTCGCCTTCGATGCGGCCCAGATAGTCCTCGACGATGGAGGCCTGCCGCGCGCTACCTTGTCCTTGTGCGAAGGCTTCGCTGCGGGTCAGCGCGAGCAATTCCTGAATCTGCTCGCCGAACAGGGCATTGCCGCCGAGCACCATTTTCAGACCGTTGTACTCGGGCGGATTGTGGCTGCCGGTGATCTGAATGCCGCTGACCACCGGCGTGGTGGCGCAGGCGTAATACAGCATGGGCGTGGCGTTCATGCCCAGATCGATCACGTCCACGCCCCCGGCGCGCAAACCGTCGCTAAGCGCCTGCGCCAGCGCCGGGCCGGATAGACGCCCGTCGCGGCTGATATTCACCGCCGTCTCGCCATTGCGCCGCGCCAGCGTGGCGAAGGCCTGGCCGATCGCGCGGCAGGCGTCCTCGGTCAGCGTTTTGCCAACGATGCCGCGAATGTCGTAGGCCTTGAAAATCGTGGGATCGAGCTGCGCCATGCGGGGCTCCGGTGAGATGCATTGTCGAGAAGAGCGCGCAAGCGTCAACTTGCGTCATTACGATGATGCGTTTGGTAAACCACGCATTTTAGGGAGAGGCTTTGGCAACGTACCTGATCGGCGATGTGCAAGGCTGCGCCGACGCCTTCGACGCCCTGCTCGACGCGCTGCAGTTCGACCCGGCGCACGACCGGCTCATCGTGCTGGGCGACCTGGTCAATCGCGGCCCGCAGTCGCTCGCCAGCATGGAGCGGCTGATGGCGCTGGGCGACAGCGCGCAATGTCTGCTGGGCAATCACGACCTGCATCTGCTGGCCGTGGCGCATGGCGTGCGCAAGGCGCATCGCAGCGACACGCTCGACGACATCCTGCAATCACCACGGCGCACGGAGCTGATCGACTGGGTGCGCCGCCGCCCGCTGGCGCTGATGGAGCGTGGCTGGCTGCTGGTGCACGCCGGGGTGTTGCCGCAATGGTCGGCCGACAAAACCGTGCAACTCGCCGCCGAGGTGGAGCGCCGCCTGCGCGCGCCCGATTACGTCGATTTCCTGCGCGTGATGTTCGGCAATCAGCCCGACGAATGGAGCGAGAGTCTGGCGGGGTTCGACCGTCTGCGCATCGTGGTCAACACCCTCACCCGCGCCCGTTTTCTGCAGGCCAGCGGCCCGAATCGGGGACGACTGGATTTTCACAACAAGCAGGCCAGCGCCAACGGCGCCTCCTCCGAACTCCTGCCCTGGTTCGCCCTGCCGCAGCGCGAGACCGCGCAGACTCCCATCGCCTTCGGCCATTGGTCCACCCTGGGCCTGCGCTGGGAACACAACGCGCTATGCCTGGACAGCGGCTGCCTGTGGGGCGGCGCGCTCAGCGCATTGAAGCTGCCGCCCGCGGGTCAGCCTTGGCTGGACATCACCCAGATCCCCTGCACCCGCAGCCTGGCGCCCATGCCGGACTGAGCTGCAAGGCCCCTGGCTTGCTGCGCAAGCCGCCCCGAGGGGGATAACTGACATCGACCTGACTGTCGACCTCTGTGCTTTCCCGCTGGCCCGCCTCAGCGGTGCGGGCTAAAGTGGGCGCATAACAACATCAGGAGACTTCGATGCAGATCAGCCATCCCATCAGCCACCCCGGCGCCCATGCCGGTTTTGTGCAGGCGCGCGACCTGCTGCAGCGCCACCGCACCGAATACGCCCGCGCCTACGCCGATTTCCGCTGGCCCGCGCTCGACCGCTTCAACTGGGCGCTCGATTATTTCGATCCAATGGCCCAAGGCAATGACGCGATTGCGCTGTGGATCGTGGAAGAAGACGGCAGCGAGGCGCGCTACAGCTTTGCCGACATGGCGCAGCGCTCGGCGCGCATGGCCAACTTCCTGCGCGCGGGCGGCGTGGCGCGCGGCGACCGCGTGCTGCTCATGCTGCCCAACTGCATCGAGCTGTGGGACGCCATGCTCGCCTGCATCAAACTCGGCGCGGTGATGATTCCCGCCACCACCCTGCTCACCCCCACCGACCTCCAAGACCGCATCGTCCGCGGCGGCGTGCGGCATGTGATCTGCCTGCCGGCCGACACCGCCAAATTCCACGATCTGCCGCAAACCATCTGGACGCAGGTACAAGGCCGTTTCACCGCAGGCAGCGCGCCCATCGGTTGGACAGCGCTTGCCGGGGCGCAAACAGCGGCCGCCGACTTCGCGCCCGAGGCCGACACCCGCGCCACCGATCCGCTGCTGCTCTACTTCACCTCCGGCACCACCTCCAAGCCCAAGCTGGTGCTGCACACCCATCAAAGCTATCCCGTGGGTGCGCTGGCCACGATGTACTGGATCGGCCTGCAGCCCGGCGATGTGCACTGGAACATCAGCTCCCCCGGTTGGGCCAAGCACGCGTGGAGCAGTTTTTTCGCCCCCTGGAACGCCGGCGCGGCGATCTTCGCCTTCAACCAAAGCCGATTCAACGCCGCGGCCACGCTGCAAACCCTGTCGCGCTGCGGCATCACCACCCTGTGCGCGCCGCCCACGGTGTGGCGCATGCTCATTCAGGAAGATTTGAAGCGCTATCCGGTCAAACTGCGCGAACTGGTGGGCGCTGGTGAGCCGCTCAACCCGGAAGTGATCGAGCGGGTGCGCGCCGCCTGGGGCATCACCATCCGCGACGGCTACGGCCAGACCGAGACCTGTGCGCTCATCGGCAACAGCCCCGGCCAGCCGCTCAAACCCGGCGCCATGGGCCGCCCCATGCCGGGCTACCGCATCCGCCTGGTCGATGTGGACGGCAACTCAGAGGAAGAAGGCGAAGTCTGCGTCGAGACCGAGCCGCGCCCCACCGGTCTGCTGGTCGAATATGCGGGCGATGCCGAGAAAACCGCGCAGGTCATGCACGACGGCCTCTACCACACCGGCGACGTGGCGCAACGCGACGCCGACGGTTATTACACCTTCGTTGGCCGCACCGACGACGTGTTCAAGTCCTCCGACTACCGCATCAGCCCGTTCGAGCTGGAAAGCCTGCTGATCGAACATCCCGCCGTGGCCGAGGCCGCCGTGGTGCCCTGCCCGGATGCGCTGCGGCTGACCATCCCCAAAGCCTTCGTGTCATGCCGCGTCGGCTTTACGCCCAGCGCCGAACTGGCCCGAGACATTCTGCTGTTCGTGCGCGAACGCGCCGCGCCTTACAAGCGCATCCGCCGCATCGAGTTCTTCGACCTGCCCAAGACCATCTCGGGCAAGATTCGCCGGGTTGAGTTGCGCAAAATCGAAATCGACCGTGCGGCAGGGGTGCGAGGCGACCTGGAGTTTTACGAAGACGATCTCCCGGGCTGAAAGCGCCGCGCTCCGTCTCTAAAATCGCGGCCTTGCTCACCCACAAGCCCCCCCATGATCCACAACGAACTCGACGTCCTGACCGAACTGGTGCCGCTGGGTAACAGCCTGAAGGTCATCGAACTGGGTTGCGGTAGCGCCCGGCTGCTCACCGAGCTGCTGCAGTGCTGCCCGGCCTGCGAAGCGCTGGCGCTGGAAGTCGATGCCGTCCAGCACGCCAAGAATCTGGCGCGTCTGCCCGAAATGCTTGCACCGCGGCTGCGCTTCGTGCAGCAGAGCGCCACGGCCATACCGGCCGCGGACTGCGGCTTCGATCTGGCGCTGATGCTCAAGTCGCTGCACCACATTCCGCAGGGCGCCATGCAGACCGCACTGGCGGAAACCTGGCGCGTGCTGCGTCCGGGCGGCTGGCTCTACGTCTCGGAGCCGGTTTATGAAGGCGCGCTCAACGACATCGTCAAGCTCTACAACGACGAAGGCCCGGTGCGCGCCGCAGCGCAGGCCGCGCTCGACCGGGCCCTGTCAACCGGGCAATGGCAGCAGACCGCCGAGCGCCGCTTCGACATGCCCGCGCACTTCCCCAACTGGGAGTCTTTCGAGCAGCGCATGCTCTACCCCAGCTTCGCCGATCATCAGATCACCGACGATTTGCGGCAGCGCGTCAAGGCCGCCTTCGACCCGCATTGCCGCGCCGACGGCGCGCACTTCACTCGCCCGATGCACGTGCGGCTGCTGCAAAAGCAAGCGGTTTGATTCACCTCGCCACAACCAACCCAAGCCCCATCGCCGCGAGAGCGCACAAGGCGAGCCCCTGCAGCGCGGAGTGCATGCCAAGACCAGCGCTCAAAAAAGGGCCGAGAAAACTGGCGAAAGCAAAGGCGCCGAACAGCAGGCCAAACGCCGCCTCGCTGTGGCGCTCGGCCACATGCGCGGCCAAGGCAGGCAGCTTGCCCGCCATGCCGCCGAAGGCCAGGCCGATGAGCAGCGGATAGGCGGCAAAGGCCCCCACGCCGTAGCCGTGCAACACCCCCAGCAACAAAAGCGCGGCAAGCGCGTTGAGGCCCAGCGCCGCCGCGCGACTGAAGCGCGGTGAAATCCAGTCGGCCAGAAACCCGAATCCCAGCCGTCCCACTCCGTTGCCCAAGGCCATCAGAGACACCGCCAACACACCCAGCGCCGAACTGACGCCGATGGCCTTGGTGAGATGCCCGATTGTGGCAAAAGAGGCGGAACCCAGCGGAGTGGCCATCAGAACGATGACCAGCGCCCATTGCAAGGGTCGCTGCTTGAGCAGAACCATCAGCGGCAGGGGGTCCGTTTGGCGCCTCGGCGCCGCGGGCGCCACCGGCAGAAAGGCCCAAGCGATCCACCCCACGGCCGCATACAAGCCGAGCAGCGCGGCAAGCGAGGGCCGCCAGCCTATGAGGCGGTTGATCTCATCGAACAAGGGCGCACTGATCACGGACGACATGCCATAGAGCGCCAGGAGCGCGCCACCCAGAGAACCGCGGCGCTGCGGGTAAAGACGCGAAACCAGGGCGATGCAGGCGGCGGTCGACAAACCCGCGCCGACGCCCAGCGCCAGCAGGCTGTAACCCAGCATGAACGCCACGGGCGAGGCCGTCAGAAGGCCGATGCCCCCGCCCACGGTGAAACAGGTCAGCGCCCACGCCAGCAGCGTCTTCGGCGCCAGGCGATGAAGCGCGCGCCCCGCCAGAATGACGGCGGGAAGCAAACCCAGCGGGGTGAGCGAGAACGCGAGATCAAGCGTGGCCTGCGGCCAGCCACTCTGGACGTGGATGGCCGGGGAAATCGTTCCCCAGGAATAGATCAGCCCGAAAATGAACTGAAACGGCATCAGCAAGACAAAGGGAGTCCATCGGCGCATAGGTCGTCATCTAAAGGCAGCATTCGAGCGTGTCGCCAGGAATGGCCTGACCGCTGCATAGTAGGTACGGCCAACCCTTAAACTTGGTTGCCCACGCACCCCTTTCAAGGATGACACTGCACATGCGCGATCACTCGAACTGCGACATGCCCCACAACCTTGCAAGCTGGGAGCAGTTGTTGTCTCGCCGGTTCGTGCCAGGCCACACCAGCCTCACCTGCCCTGGCCCGGGAGGACACATCGGGCAGGAGGTTTTCGCAGGGGCGTTGAGCATGACGCCCCTGACCTTGCAACCGCAGATCATCACGCACAGCGCGCAGCATCTGTCCGCTTTATCGGCGGATGTTCGCGATACCGTCTTGAGCCATATCGTCATCGAGGGCGAAGGTGTGATCGAGCAGAAAGGAGCCACGCTGCGCTTTCGCGCCGGTGATCTATCGTTTCGCAACCTGCAACAACCTTCGCGCATCGTCTTCGAAACGCCCGCCCGTCTGATCGCCGTGAGAATGCCGCGCGGCGCCTTGCTGTGGCATCAGGCCAGAAGCGATCGTCGGCAGCTTCTGCGGCCAAGAGTCGTCGCCTCATACGGTCTGCACACGCTGCTGCCCGCATCAGATCAAGGTTCGGTCAGCAGCCTGTATGCGGGATTCGCGCTGCCCTGGCTGTTCGCGGCGGCCTATTACAGCATCGAGCGAGATGCCGAACCGGCCAAACCGCCGAACGCCACCCGCTGGCAGCAGGTTCTGTCCTACGTCGAAACCCATCTGTTCGATGCGTCGGCCCTATCGCCCGCTGACTGCGCGCGGGCTGTGGGCATCTCAGAGCGATATCTCTACCGGCTCGCATCGCTGCGCGGCATCACCTTTTCCCGGCTGGTGAAACACCGAAGGCTTGAGACCGCCCGCGCGCTCCTTGAACACCCGGCCTCGCGTCATGTGTCGATTGCCTCCGTCGCTTATCAATGCGGCTTCACCGAGCCTGCGCACTTCAGCCGCGCCTATCGACAGCATTTCGGTCAGTCGCCGCGCCAGAGCCGCAAGTCCTCGACAGCGACTCGGTAAACGCTGAGCGGCTTCGTCAGTCGCTACGGAAGGCTCACCCCGCCACTTCCGGATCGATACCCGCCACCGGCACGCGCAGGAAGTGCTCGCGGTAATGGCGCAACTCGTCGATGGATTCCTGAATGTCGGCCAGCGCGGTGTGGGCCTGCTGCTTCTTGAAGGCGCTCACCAGCTCGGGGCGCCAGCGCCGCGCCAGTTCCTTGAGGGTGCTCACGTCGAGGTTGCGGTAATGGAAATAGGCTTCCAGCTCGGGCATGCCCCGGGCCATGAAACGGCGATCCTGGCAAATGGTGTTGCCGCACATCGGCGACTTGCCAGCGGGCACGTATTTTTTGAGGAAAGCGATGATCGCCTTGCTGGCCTGCGCTTCGTCCACCGTGCTGGCGCGCACCCGGTCGGTGAGGCCGGATTTGCCGTGGGTGTTCTGGTTCCAGGCGTCCATGCCGGCCAGCACCGCATCGCTTTGATGGATGGCCAGCACCGGCCCTTCCACGCGCACGGTGAGCTGCGGGTCGGTCACGACCACGGCCACTTCGATGATGCGATCGGTGTCGGGATTCAGCCCCGTCATCTCCATGTCGACCCAGATGAGGTTGTCGTCGTGACAGGTGAGGATGGAAGCGGCAGGCGTGGCGGAATCGGACATGAAATGCATTCAAGTAGGGGAATGGCGGCGGCGGGTCGCGAGGACAGGCCGGGTGGGATAATCTGACTGAACCTAAGACTGACAAGGATTTTCGCATGAGCCCGCAACATCTTGCCCTCGCCTGGAGCGCGCTGTTCGCCGCCGCGCTGATTGGCGGCACGGCGCTGAAGCTCTGGCTGGCCCAGCGGCAGCAGCGCCATGTGCTCGCGCACCGTGATGCCGTGCCCGCGCCATTCCGCGCCAGCATTTCGCTCGAAGCCCACCAGAAGGCCGCTGACTACACCGTGGCGAAACTGCGCTTTGGTCTGTGGACGACGCTGTTCTCCGCCATGATCGTGCTGGTGTGGACGCTCGAAGGCGGGCTGCAGTTGCTCAACGGCTGGGTGAGCGCCACTTTCGGCACCGCTTTGGGAGGCCAGCTTGCGCTGCTGGTGGCCTTCGCCGTGATCGGTTCGCTGCTCGATCTGCCCTGGGAAGTGGCGCGCACTTTCGGGCTGGAATCGCGCTTCGGTTTCAACCGGCTCACCCCGCGCATGTTCGTGGTCGATCTGCTCAAAAACGCGCTGGTCGGCGCGGTGCTCATGCTGCCGCTGGCCCTGCTGGTGCTCTGGATCATGCAGGTGGCCGGGGGTTGGTGGTGGCTGTGGGCTTGGGCGGGGCTTACGGCTTTCAGCCTGCTGATGATGGTGGCGTATCCGCTAGTGATCGCGCCGTTGTTCAACAAGTTTCAGCCGCTGCCCGACGGCGAGGTGAAAACCCGCGCGCAGGCGCTCATGCAGCGCTGTGACTTTGCGCTGTCCGGCCTGTTCGTCATGGACGGTTCGCGTCGCAGCGCGCACGCCAACGCCTACTTCACCGGCATGGGCGCGGCGCGGCGCGTGGTGCTGTTCGACACCCTGCTCGGCCAGCTTAGCCCGGCGCAGATCGAAGGCGTGCTGGCGCACGAGGTCGGGCACTACAAGCGTCATCACATTCTCAAGCGCATGGCGGTGATGTTCGGCATCAGTCTGGCGGGCTTTGCGCTGCTGGGGTGGCTGTCGAACCAGGTGTGGTTCTACGTCGGTCTGGGCGTCATGCCCAATCTGTTCGCCCCCAACCATGCACTCGCGCTCATTCTGTTCAGTCTGGCGCTGCCGGTGTTTGCGGTGTTTTTCAGCCCACTGGGTGCGGCCACTTCGCGCAAACATGAATTCGAGGCCGACGCCTACGCGGCCCAGCACAGCGACGCCCGCGCGCTAGGCGAAGCCCTCGTCACCCTCTACCGCGACAATGCCAGCACGCTCACGCCCGACCCCGTCTATGTGCGCTTTTATTACAGCCACCCGCCCGCCCTGCAGCGACTGGAACGGCTGGGCGCATTGCCCTCATCCATCGCGCCATCTTCGGCCCACACTCCGGCGACAGCCTGAACAGCCATGACACTCCAGGATTTGCTCGACAGCCACTGCATGCCGCTAGACGCCAGCCAGCGCCTGGACACCGCGGCCATGACGCCCTACCTGCAACTGCTGGACGGCTGGCAGTTTGAAGACGGCAGCATCCGCAAGACCTACGCCTTCGGCAACTACTACCAGACTCTCGCCTTCGTGAATGCGCTGGCGTGGGTGGTGCACCGCGAAGACCATCACCCCGACTTGCTGGTGCAATACAACCGCTGCAGCGTGGCGTTCAACACCCATTCGGCCGGCGGTATTACCCGAAACGACTTCATTTGCGCGGCCAAAGCCGACGCGATGTTTGCCCAGGGCGCCGCGCGCTAAACCGCCAAACGGCCGGCATGGACGACCTAGAGCGCCACAACCCCCAACGCCCCAAGGGCAAGCGCAGCACCAAATCCGCACCGTCCACCTCCCACGGTTTGACCGCACGCATCGTCGGTGCGTTTGGGCGGCACTATCTGGCGCAGCTTGACGATGGCACGGTGCTCGCCTGCGTGCCCCGCGGCAAGCGCGCCGAGGTGGTCTGCGGCGACCGTGTCACCCTCGCCCCGGGTGATGCGCCGCTGGCCATCGAACAGGTGCATGCGCGCCGCAATGCACTGTGGCGCGAAGATCTCTGGCGCAGCAAGATGTTTGCTGCCAACCTCGACCGCGTGATGCTGGTCACCGCCACCTATCCTGGCATCCAGCACGGCCTGATCGGCCGCGCGCTCATCGCGGCAGACGCGGCCGACATTCCCTCAACCCTACTGCTGAACAAATGCGACCTGCCGCAAGCCGAAGCCGCGCGGGCCGAGATGCGGCTGTATCGCGATTTGGGCTACGAAGTGCTCGAACTCTCGGTGCGCACCGACCCACAAGCCGCGCTGGCTGTGCTGACCCCCTTGCTCAGCGGCCAAACCACGCTGCTGCTGGGCGCCTCCGGCGTGGGCAAGTCCAGCCTGACGAATCTGCTGGCGCCGCAGGCGCAGGCGCCCACGCGCGAAATTTCCGAGGCATTGTCAGCCGGCAAGCACACCACGACCGCGACACGGCTATACGACCTACCCGGCTTTCCGCCGGGAAGCGTGCTGATGGATTCGCCAGGCTTCCAGTCCTTCGGTCTGCATCATCTCTCGGTGTCGCAGTTGCAGCACGGCTTTCCGGAAATCCGCGCGCGCAACGGGCAGTGCCGTTTTCAGAACTGCACCCATCGCGACGAGCCCGGCTGCGTGTTCACCACCGACCCGCAAGCCATCTCTGCGTCGCGGCTGGCGCTCTACCGCACGCTCTATGCTGAACTCACCTCGGCTGCACCGCGATGAAGCGGGTGGACATCGCGCCCAATCTGTTAATCGCCACGCTTTGGGCCGATGCGCTCAACGCCGCAGGCCTGCGCGCCGAAGTGTTCTCGCGCTACCTCACCAGCATCGCGGGCGAGATTCCGCCCGATCAATGCAACCCAGCGGTCTGGGTGCTCGACGACGACGATCTGGCGAGCGCCAAACAGTTGCTGCAGGAATTGCGCACCCCCCTGCGCGGCGCGCCGTGGACCTGCCCCGACTGCGGCGAACGTCACGGTCCGCAATTCGCTCAATGCTGGAAATGCGGCCACAGCCGCCCGGATTCGTCCTCGTTCTGATCAGGCCGCATCGCCATCCCGGCGCATTTCAGGTGACGTAGTCGTAACCCCAGGAGGCGCCGCTTCGAGCCAAGGGTGCGCCGCCAAAAGAAGCCCGAAAAGCCACGCCCCTATCGCCGCGGCACTCAGCGTGTCTGCCTGACTGCGGGGAAAAATACCCAGCGCCCCGCTCAGGCTCCAGGCCAGCAGGCTGAAGATCAGCCCGCTCCACAGCAGCCAGCGGCGCGACCGGCGCGGCAGCCACGGCGCCAGCAGCAAACCCGCGGCGATCAAGGTGTTGACCAGCGCGATCAGCACAGCGAACGCACCCATGCCGAGCGCTTGTGCGAGACCGGCCCAGGCCGCAATCCACTCCGCCTGCCCGTTTGGCGCGTGGGCCTGCGCCTGAATCAAAGCGTCCGACAGGCGCAGCCCGAGGCCCGGCTGCCAGGCCGTCCAAACGATCGCAATCCAAAGCAGTCCGACCAGCCAGAAGGCCCAGCGCATCTGCGACAGACCGGGCCTGCGCAGCGCCGCGTCAGACCACGCCGAACCCTGCCATGCCCGCAGCAACAGCAATAGCGCAAAACCCAGCGCATAGACCAGGGCCACCGTGCCAGCGCCGCCGCCGAGCGCGCTCCACACCAGCAGTTCGTAGGCCAGCCCCAGCCATCCCATTGCCGGAAATCCCCAGCCCGTCAACAGCCCGACGGTAAGCAGGGTCTCGACACCAAACAGCAGCGCCAAGCCCTTGCTCACCTCGGCAGCAGACAAAACGCGCCAAACCGCACCATCCCACAAGGCAAGCCAGTGCGGCTGAGCCGCCACATCAGCGGCCTGACGCGCGAACTGCGCGGCGTATTGCGGATGCAAGTGCAGCCCGAGGTTGATGGCGAAGCACACCCCGAACACGAGGCGCAGCCAACGCAGCGCCCGCATCGCAGTCTGATCGGCCATACCGGGCGGCCCAGCCTTTTCGGCGTCGGCCTGAACAAGCGGCAGCCTGACGTGAGGAACGCCATGGCCGTGCTGCGGCGCAGAAGAATTTTGTTGTGTGAACGCCATGCCTGAACTCCCGAACGATGCATCGCCTGACGATGCACCGCAACAAGATTTTGCTCAGGCCGACTTAAATGCGACTTAGGGCGGGCGCTAGAGCCACCCGACCTCGCCTAGGAGAACAGTGTCAATCCAGGCGCCCCAAAAGCAGGAATTCCATCAGCGCCTTCTGGCCGTGCAGGCGATTTTCCGCCTCGTCCCACACCACGCTCTGCGGCCCGTCGATGACTTCGGCCGCCACTTCCTCGCCGCGGTGCGCCGGTAGGCAGTGCATGAACAGCGCATCGGGATGGGCGCGGGCCATCATCTCGCCATCCACCATGAAGCCCTTGAACGCCTGCTCGCGCGCCAGTTTTTCCGCCTCATAGCCCATGCTCGTCCACACATCGGTAGTGATGAGGTGCGCGCCCTCGCAGGCTTGCCGCGGATCGTCGAACTCGCGCAGGTGCGCGATCTGCGCCGCGCTCAGGGGGTAGCCCGGGCGGTTCTTCTCGACGCCATAGCCTTTCGGCCCGGCGAAGTGCAGGGTGAAACCGAGCACTTCCGCGGCCTGCAGCCAGGTGTAGAACATATTGTTGGCGTCGCCGATCCAGGCCACGGTCTTGCCCTGGATCGGGCCGCGATGCTCGATATAGGTCATGACATCGGCGAGGATCTGGCAGGGATGAAACTCGTTGGTCAGGCCGTTGATCACCGGCACGCGCGAATACGCGGCGAAACGCTCGACGATTTCCTGACCATAGGTGCGAATCATCACCAGATCGACCATGCGCGAAAACACCTGCGCCGCATCTTCGATGGGCTCGCCACGGCCCAACTGGCTATCGCGGGTATTGATGTAGATGGCCGCGCCGCCGAGCTGGTGCATGCCGGCCTCGAAGCTCAACCGGGTGCGGGTGGAGTGCTTCTCGAAAATCATCGCCAGGGTGCGATCGACCAGGGGCTGGTGCGGCTCGTAGCGTTTGAACTTGGCCTTGATCAGCGCGGCGCGGGCGAAAACGTAGTCGTACTCCTCACGGTTCAGGTCGGAAAATTGCAGATAGTGCCGCAGCGTGGTTTTCATCACAGCCTCCTTGGATGTCTTTTGTGTGTCTTATTTCGCGGGCGCGTCCTGCAAAAAATCAAGCACCGCGGGAACCAGCGCCTGCACCAGCGCGTCAGCTTGCTCCTGGGTGAAGATCAGCGGTGGCAACAGGCGGACAACCCGCTCCTGCGTGACGTTGAGCAACACCCCGCGCTCCAGCATCCGCCCCACCAGCGCACCGGCCGGCCGGTCGAGCTCGATGCCGATCATCAAGCCCTGACCGCGCACCTCCACCACGCCAGCATGGCCGGCAAACGCATGACGCAGCGCATGCTGAATCTGCTCACCGCGCGCCTGCGCGTTGGCCAAAAGGCCATCGTCTTCGATCACGGCGAGGGTTTCCAGCGCGGCACGGCAGGCTAGCGGATTGCCGCCAAACGTGGTGCCATGCTGTCCGGGGCCGAAAGTGGTCGCGGCCGCCCCGCGCGCCAGAATGGCGCCGATGGGCACGCCCGAAGCCAGCCCCTTGGCCATGGCGATCACGTCGGGACTCACCCCGGCCCACTGATGGGCGAACCATTTGCCGGTCCGCCCCGTGCCGCATTGCACTTCGTCGATCATCAGCAGCCAACCGTGACGATCGCATAGCGTGCGCGCAGCGCGCAAGAAATCAGCGTGCGCCGGTTGAATGCCGCCCTCGCCCTGAATCGCCTCGATGAATACCGCCACGACATTGGGGTGCGTCTCGGCCACGCTTTGCAAGGCCGAGGCGTCGTTCAGCGGCACGCGCACGAAACCTTCGACCAGCGGCTCGAAGCCTTTTTGCACTTTGGGATTGCCTGTGGCCGAGAGCGTGGCCAGCGAGCGCCCATGAAACGCCCGCTCGAACACCACGATTTCCGGACGGTCGATCCCTTTGTTGTGACCGTGCAAACGCGCCAGCTTGATCGCCGCTTCGTTGGCTTCCAGCCCCGAGTTGCAGAAAAACGCCGTGTCCATGCTGCCCAAGGCGCATAAACGGTCGGCCAACTGCTCCTGTAGGGGAATCTGATACAGATTGGACGTGTGGATCAGCTTGCCCACCTGATCGGTCAGTGCGGCGACCAGCCTCGGATGCGCATGGCCCAGCGTGTTGACTGCGATGCCCGAAAGCGCGTCCAGATAGCGTTTGCCCTGGGTATCCCACACCCACGCCCCCTCGCCATGCGCCAGGGCAATGGGCAGCCGCGCATAGGTGTTCATCACATGAGAGGGCATGGTCATTTCTCCTTTGCAAAAAAAAGCAAACCCGGCGGGCAAGGCATAAAAAAGCACTGCGCCTCCGGGGGCAAAGTGAAATTATAGAGAGCGGCGCATGACAGCTGAACTCAGGCAGCCCGGAGCATTTGTTGCAACTGCAACACAGAATCACCGTTCGGGTTTACCCGGTAATACTGCATTGCAGCATAATTGCGGCACCGCAGCAAAACTGCCTCTTCAAGGATTCACAGCCATGAGCGCCTTTCCACACTCCCTAGAACTGGTCAAACCCAGAGAAATTTTCATTCGCGGCGTCACCACCGAGGGACGCACCTTCCGCCCGAGCGACTGGGCAGAACGCCTGGCTGGGCTGATGGCCCGCTTCCGTCCCGTCGGTCTGTGCCGCAAAGAAGCCCACCTCGGTTACTCGCCCTATTGCGTGCCCACCTTGGTGGACGGCGTGCGTTGCTTGGTGGTGAGCGAGTCGCTGCGTGATATCGAGCCCATGGCGTTTGATTTCCTGCTCAACTTCGCCCGCGACAACCAGCTCGACGTGGTTGAAGCCTGCCTGACGCAAGCCGCCGCAATTGACGCTGAAATGGATGCCGAGGTAGAAGACCTGCAAACGGCGCGCGAAACGCTGCAGCGCGTGTTTCAAACCGCTTGAGAACTTCCCGCCCCCGCGCTGACTTGAAGACATAGGCGCACACAAAAAAGCCCGCAGATGCGGGCTTTTTTGTGTGGTCAATCTTTTGGTCAACCCAGAGGCCGACCAGAGCAGGCAAAGCAAATCAGGCCGCGGCGCCGGTAGCGGCAGAGGAGGCCAGCGCCTTGATCGCCGCGTTCAGGCGGCTCTTGTGACGCGCTGCGGTGTTCTTGTGGAAAATCTTTTTGTCGGCGATCGAGTCCAGCACCGGGGCGTTGGCCTTGAACACTTCCATCGCCTTGGCGTGATCGCCAGCGGCGATGGCCTTGCGAACCGACTTCACAGCCGTGCGAAAACGCGAACGCAGCGCGGTGTTGGCGGCGTTGGCCTTGACGGATTGACGCGCGCGTTTGCGACCCGACGGGGTGCGAACGCTCTTCTTTTTGGCTGCGGCTTTGGTTGCCATAGTTGAAATCCTTCTGTATTGCCTGCTCGGGAAACCGGCCATTATAGACAAAAAATAGCGGGGCGCCAGCCTCTTCGAGGCCGAGGCCTGCGAATTCCTATAATGCTGCCCGGTGAATCTGCTCAAGGCCGCCTCCACCATCTCGCTTCTCACCCTGACCTCGCGCATCACCGGCCTGGTGCGGGAAATCATGGTGGCGACTTATTTCGGCGCCAGCGCCTGGACCGATGCGTTCAACGTGGCGTTTCGCCTGCCCAATCTGCTGCGCCGCATGTTTGCCGAGGGCGCGTTTTCGCAGGCTTTCGTGCCCCTGTTGTCGCAGACGCGGCAGACCCAGACGGAAGAGCAGACGCAAGAGCTGATCGATCAGGTGTCCACCGCGCTGTTGTGGATACTCGCGGCGATCAGCCTTGTCGGCGTGCTACTCGCGCCAGTGCTGGTGTGGCTCACAGCGTCCGGCCTGCATCCCGAAGCGTTTGACGCGGCCGTCTGGATGACTCGGCTGATGTTTCCCTACGCGGGGCTGATTTCGTTGGTGGCGCTCAGCGCAGGCATTCTCAATACCTGGAAGCACTTCGCGGTGCCCGCGGTCACCCCGGCGCTGCTCAACTTGGCGATCATCGGCGCCGCAGTGGCGTTTCACAAACTGGTGCATCCGCCCATTTTCGCCCTGGCGATCGGGGTGATGATCGGCGGGGTGGCGCAGTTGGCGGTGCAATGGCCGGCGCTGCGCAAGTACGCCGTGGTGCCACGCTTTCGGCTGAGCTTTCTCAAGGCCTGGCGATCTGAGGGCGTGCACCGCGTGGTCAAGCAGATGCTGCCCGCGAGCCTGTCGGTTTCGGTGGCGCAGGTGTCCATTGTCATCAACACGCAGATCGCGTCGCACCTGCATGCGGGCAGCGTGTCCTGGCTGGCGTATGCGGACCGGCTGATGGAATTCCCCACCGCCATTCTCGGCGTGGCGCTGGGCTCGGTGCTGTTGCCCAGCCTGTCGCGCGCCAGCGCCACGCAAGACGTGGCCAAGTACAGCACCCTGCTCGACTGGGGGCTGCGCCTCACCCTGGTGCTGGCGCTGCCCAGCGCCATCGCGCTGCTGATCTTCGCCCAGCCGCTGGTATCGATGCTTTACAACTACGGCCGCTTCGACCATGCGGATGTGCTGGCCACGACGAGCGCACTGCGGGCTTATGGCATCGGCCTGATCGCGTTGATCGGCGTCAAGATTCTCGCCCCCGGCTTCTACGCCCGGCAAGACTTGCGCACCCCGGTGAAAATCGCCCTGGTGGTGCTGGTGTGCACCCAGCTGATGAACCTGCTGTTCGTGCCGTGGCTGGGGCATGCCGGGCTGGCGCTGGCCATCTCCGTGGGCGCGCTGCTCAATGCCAGCCTGCTGTTTCGCGGGCTGCGCCGACGCGGCATGTTTCAGCCGCAACCGGGCTGGGGGCGGTATGCGCTCAAGGTGGCTCTGGCACAACTGCCGCTGGGCGGGGTGATGTTGTGGGGCGCCGTCGCCCTGCCGTGGGACCGGGCGCATGGCGACCTGCTGCGGCTGGGCATGGGGCTGGGCCTGCTGGCCGTGGCCGCCGTGCTGTATTTCGCTACGCTGCGACTGCTCGGTTTCCGTCTGCGGCAATTCATGCACAGTGAGTGATGTGTTGCGCCAACGCAAGCCGGTGCCCGCTCCGACCTTCCAAAATAAGCGCATCATCAGCTGCATCGCACAACAAGGAGAACGACATGAGCCTCGCCACTGACCTGCGCAATACCCTGCGCGACAAACTGCAGCAACGCCGCGTCCAGATGCTGGCCGACCTCCGGGACGAGTCCATCAGCGACGAGGGCACGCTGGCGGTGCGCAGCCACCGCGGCGAAACCGACGATGAGGCCGTGGTCGAATCGATGGACGCGGTGGAAATCGCCTCGACCGCGCGCGACGCCACCGAGCTTGCCGCCATCGACAGCGCGCTACAGCGTCTGGATACGCCCGACTTCGGCATCTGCATCGACTGCGGCGCGGAGATCGAGCCCGCCCGCCTGCTGGCCGAGCCCACCGTGCTGCGTTGCACCGCCTGCCAGCAGCGTTTCGAGCATCAGCATCACACGCCCGGCGGCGCGCGGCTGTAGCATCCGGGGCATGTGTGCAAGCCCCGTCACTCCTGCCCGCACCCCGCTCGGCGCACCCGGCCTCGAGCGGGTGCTCACCCGCTGGCTGATTCCGGCCTACGTCATCGGCGTGAGTCTGCCCTGGATCATTGGCGCGTGGATCAAGACCGGCTATCAGCCCGGTCTGGTGAACGGCGACCCGCAGCCCACCCGCGATCTGATCGATATTTTTTGCATCGGTATGAGCCTGTTCGACGCCACGCTGGTGTTCACCGTGGGCATCGGCTGCCTGGTGGTGTCCATCATGAAAGGCCCGGTGCGCTGGGCCGACGCCTCTCACGCCACACAACAGGTGCGCGAACCGGACGAGCGCGAGAGGTTTTGAGATGTCTCACGCCATCGCCGTCGCCGACATCACCGGCCTGATTCTCGCCGGGGGCCGCGGCAGCCGCATGGGCGGGGTGGACAAAGGCCTTCAGCCCTGGCGCGGCCAGCCGCTGGCACGGCAAGTGTTGCAGCGGCTCAGGCCCCAGGTGGGCACGGTGTTGCTCAATGCGAACCGCCACGTCGAGGTCTATCGCGGCTGGGGCCTGCCGGTGTTGACCGATGCCGCGCCGGACGAGTTTTCGGGGCCGCTGGCCGGCTTTCTTGCCGGACTGCAAGCGTGTGTCACGCCGTATCTGCTCACCGCCCCCTGCGATTCGCCGCTGTTGCCCACCGATCTGGCCGCGCGTCTGGGCGCCGCGCTGATGGAGTCTTCTGCGCGCATCGCGCTGCCCCGCGCGGGAGGACGGCTGCAGCCCGTGTTCTGCCTGATGGAGGCCAGTCTGCGCGACGATCTGGGAGCCTTCCTTCAATCCGGCGGGCGCAAGATCGAGCATTGGACCGCGCAGCACCCCACGGCCATCGTCGATTTCGACGACACCCACGCCTTCGAAAACATCAACACCCCGGACGACCTGCAGCGGCTGGACGCCGACGTTTCACCATGACCCCTTCATTCGATCTGCAGCACATCATCTCCTGCGTCAGCGGCTATGACCCCAACGCCCTTCGGGTGGACGCGGCGCTGGCGGTCATTCAGGCCAGCATGCAGCCGGTACAGGCCAACGAGCGCCTGGCGGTGCGCGCGGCACTCGGCCGGGTGCTGGCGCAGGACATCATTTCGCCCATCGACGTGCCCGCCCACGACAACTCGGCGATGGACGGCTACGCCCTGCGCGGCGCCGATCTCGCAGCGCAAGGCGACACCGTGCTTTCGATCGCCGGACGCGGGCTCGCCGGTCATGCCTTCAGCGGCGAAGCGCCCGCGGGCAGCGCCGTGCGCATCATGACCGGCGCGGTGATGCCCGCGGGCTGCGACACCGTGGTGCCGCAGGAGTTTTGCCGCGTCGAAGGCGATCAGGTCATTTTCCCGCCCGGCCTGGTGCGGCCCGGCGACAACCGCCGCCTGCGAGGCGAAGACCTGGCGCGCGGCAAGGCGGCCCTGCCCGCAGGCAAGCTGCTGCGCCCGGCCGATCTGGGCCTGATGGCCTCGCTGGGCATGGCCGAAGTCTCGGTGCGCCGCAAGCTGCGCGTGGCCTTCTTCTCCAGCGGAGACGAGCTGCGCTCGGTCGGCCAGCCGCTCGATCCCGGCTGCGTGTACGACAGCAATCGCTACACCCTGTGGGGCATGCTGGAACGTCTGGGCTGCGAAGTCATCGACCTCGGCGTGGTGGCCGACAATCCGCAGGCAGTGGAAGCCGCGCTGCGCACCGCGACCGAATGCGCCGATGTGGTCATCACCTCGGGCGGCGTGAGCGTGGGTGAGGCCGACTACCTGCGCAGCACCCTGGCGAATATGGGCGAAGTGGTGTTCTGGCGCATCGCCATGCGGCCGGGCCGTCCGCTGGCTTTCGGCCAGTTGCGCGCGGGTGCGCACAGCGCCTGGCTGTTCGGCTTGCCGGGCAATCCGGTGGCGGTGATGGTGACGTTCTATGCTTTCGTCCGCCCTGCCCTGCTGCACTGCATGGGCGCCAGCCCGCAGCCGCAGCCGATGCTGCGCGCCGTCAGCGCGCAAACCCTGCGCAAAAAACCCGGCCGCACCGAATATCAACGTGGCCTGCTGACTGCCCTGCCCGATGGCCGCTGGCAGGTGAGCGCCATCGGCAATCAGGGATCGGGCGTGCTCAGCTCCATGTCGCAAGCGCACGGTCTGATCGTGCTGCACCATGAGCAGAGCACCGCACAGGCTGGCGATTTGGTGGACGTACTGCTGTTCGACGGGCTGGTTTGAGCGTTCTGTTTGGGTCGCTCAGAAAATCTTGTTGATCAGATCGTCGCCCAGCCCCATACCCGCGCCCATTTCCATCGCGCGGCCAAAGCCGGAGTTGAGAAAACCGTCGAGCGCGCCCATGATGCCGCCGCCCTGCTGCTGCATGGGCATGGCCGCGTTCTGCGCCATCATGCCCTGCGGCATGTAGCCGGGCTGCATGGCGGCCGGCATCGCCTGCATCTGCTGCGCCTGGTTCTGCCACATGCCGTGGATGGCCTGCAGCACTTGCCCCATCTGTTGCTGCTCGGCCTGCACGCCCAGCGCAACTTCGCGCAGATCGAGCAACCATTCGCGCGCGTCCTGGTTGCCGCCCTGGGCCGCCGTCTGCAGCTTGGCGGCCAGCGCCTGCAATTGCTGCCCGACCTGCTGCGCCTCGCTCTGCAGTTGCTGATACTGCTGATCGATGGTCTGAATATCCATGCGGAAGCCTCCGGGTTGTTCAAAGACTTCTATTGCACCGCAGCGCCAGCGCCCTGCGGGTCAATGGATGTCAAAGTGGCAACAATTCATTCAAGCGCGTCCATCAGTTTGTCCTGCTCATCGTTTTTCGGCTGCCCGCGGCCCAGCAAGGCGTAGAGCAGGATGGCGCCGAAGGTTGCCGTGCCGATGCCGCCCAGTGCGAAGTCGCCGAACTTGAGGGTGAAGTCTGCCGTGCCCAGCATCAGGGTGATGGCCACGATGATGAGGTTGCGGCTGTCGGAGAAGTCCACCTTGTTGTCCACCCAGATGCGCGCGCCGGAAACCGCGATCAGTCCGAAAATGACAATGGCCACGCCGCGCAGCACCGGCGGCGGAATGAGGTGAATGAGCGCGCCGAATTTGGGGCTGAAGCCGAACACAATGGCAATCACCGCGGCGGTGGCGAAAATCAACGTGGAGTAGATCTTGGTCGCGGCCATCACGCCGATGTTCTCGGCATAGGTGGTCACCCCCGTGCCCCCGGCCGAGCCAGAGACGATGGTGGCCAGGCCGTCGCCGAGAAAGGCGCGGCCCATGTAGCGATCGAGGTTGCGGCCGGTCATGGCGGTGACGGCCTTGATGTGGCCCAGGTTCTCCGCCACCAGAATGACCACGACGGGCACGATCAGCGTCATCGCCTTGGGCTGAAACTCGGGCGTGGCGAACGTCGGCATGCCGAACCAGGCGGCGTTGGACAAGCCGGAGAAATCCATCGGCGTGCCCAGGCCCAGGCCATTGGTGAGCACGGCGTAAATCACGCTGGCGATCAACAAACCCACCAGAATGAGCAGCCGCTGCACCATGCCGCGGGTGTAAACCGCCACCAGACCGATGCTGACGAAGGAGATCAGCGCCATCCAGTCGTCGAAGTTGCTCGCGCCGTGACTCTTGATGGCGATGGGCGCCAGATTCAGCCCGATCACCGCGACCACCGAGCCGGTCACCACCGGCGGCATGAGCCGCTCGATCCATTTCACCCCCACGCCCATGACGATGAGGCCGATCACCGCATACACCACGCCGCAGGCGATGATGCCGCCCAGCGCGACACCAATGTTGGGGTTCGCCCCGCTGCCCGAATAGCCGCTGGCCGCGATGACCACGCCGATGAACGAAAACGACGAGCCGAGATAACTCGGCACTCGCCCGCCGACGACCAGAAAGAAAATCAACGTGCCGATGCCGCTCATCAAAATCGCGATATTGGGACTGAAACCCATGAGCAGCGGCGCGAACACCGTCGAGCCGAACATGGCCACCACATGCTGCAGCCCCATCACCAGGGTCTGCGGCCCGGGCAGGCGTTCATCCGGGGCGATCACCCCGCTGGTCTTGAGTTGCCATTTAGGAAAGTAGCCATCGGCCATATTGCGCTCCGCCTTGGATTGAGAGTGGGTGGGATCGGGCTTGAGCTCCGGCGCATGCCGACCGCTGCCCCGGTTTTTACTTGGTGCCGAAAATGCGGTCGCCCGCGTCGCCCAGACCCGGCACGATGTAGCCGTGGTCGTTGAGCCGCTCGTCGATGGCGGCCAGGGTGATGGGCACGTCCGGGTGGGCGGTGCGCACGGTGCGCACCCCTTCGGGCGCGGCCAGCAGGTTCACCAGCTTGAGCGAGGTCGCTCCGGCGCGCTTGAGATGGGTGAGCGCGGCGGCGGCCGAGTTGCCGGTGGCCAGCATGGGATCGACCACGATCACCAGGCGTTCGGCCATGTCTTCGGGCACCTTGAAGTAATACTCCACCGGCTCCAGCGTGGCCGGGTCGCGGTACAGGCCGATGTGGCCGACGCGGGCGTTGGGCAGCAGGTCGATCATGCCGTCTAGCATGCCGTTGCCCGCCCGCAGGATGGACACCAGACACAGCTTCTTGCCCGCGAGGATGGGCATACGGCACTGCGCCACCGGCGTGGTCACCTCGACCAATTCCGTGGGCAGATCGCGGGTGGCTTCATATGCCAGCATGGCGGCGATTTCGCGCACCAGTCGGCGGAAGTTGTCGGTGGTGGTGTCCTGGCTGCGCGCCAGCGTGAGCTTGTGCTGCACCAGCGGATGCGAGACGACGTGGACCTGGGAATCATTCATGGCGGGCTCTTTTTGGAATTGTGACGTTGGAGTAAGAACGGCAATTTTGCGTCATCCCGCTGTACCCACCTGCTACAGCCGCAACCGTTGGTGTGCAAACTGCCGGGAATCGGATGCTACGGGTTTGCACTGAGGCGTTTGTTGAACCATACTGCAGTGCAACAGAAAAAAGAGATGCGATTCGCACCGCCCCCATTCCAACCAGGAGACTCTCAATGCGTTTACCCCTTTTGACCCTGCTTGCGGGCTGCGCGCTGGGCCTGCAGGCCCAGGCCGCCTTTGCCGCGCAGCCCACCCCGAACGACCCCGAAGTGATGCGCGGCGCCTATCTGGCCCGCGCCGGCGATTGCATCGCCTGCCACACCGCGCCGAAAGGCAAGCCCTTTGCCGGCGGCCTGCCGATGAATCTGCCCATGGGCATCGGCAAGGTTTACTCGCCCAACATCACGCCGGATAAAACGGACGGCATCGGCAACTGGACTTTCGCGCAGTTCGACGAAGCCGTGCGCCACGGCAAGTCGCCGCGCCTGGGCTACCTCTACCCGGCCATGCCTTACCCCTCGTATGCCCGCATCGAGCCGCAGGACATGCGTGCGCTCTACGCCTATTTCATGCACGGTGTGCAGCCGGTGGCGCAGGCCAACAAACCCGAAGACATTCCCTGGCCGCTGAACATGCGCTGGCCGCTGGCGGTGTGGGACTGGTTGTTCGCCCGCGACGGCGTTTACAAACCCGACCCTAAGCAGACCGCGCAATGGAACCGCGGCGCTTATCTCGTTGAAGGACTGGGGCACTGCGGCGCCTGCCATACCCCGCGCGGCCCGTTTCTGCAAGAAAAAGCACTGGCGCCCGGCGGGGCGGATGGCAGCCTGTATCTCTCTGGCGCGCGCATCGACAACTGGTACGCGGCCAATCTGCGCGGCGACCAGTCCGACGGTCTGGGCCGCTGGACCCCAGCCGAACTGGTGCAACTGCTCAAAACCGGGCGTACCGCCAACTTCACCATTGTCGGCAGCATGACCGATGTGATCCACGACAGCACCCAGCACCTGAATGACGGCGATCTGCAAGCGATTGCCGTGTTCCTCAAATCGTTGTCGCCCATCCACCCGAATGCCGCGATCAACCAGCCGCAAACCCCGGTGATGACCGCTGCTGCCCGGGCCGGCGATCCGCTGTACGCGGCGCATTGCGCCATGTGCCATCAGGCGCAGGGCCAGGGCATTCCCAATGTGTTCCCCGCGCTGGCGCTCAACCCCACGGTCAATACGCCCGACCCGATCAACACCATTCGCATGATGCTGCACGGCGGACATACGGTCGAGACCAAAGGCAACCCCACGCCCATGGCCATGCCCGATCTGGGCGCCACGCTCAACGACACGCAAGTGGCTGAAATCGCCAGCTATGTGCGCAGCAGCTGGGGCAACGACGCGCCGAACGTCAGCGCAGACGAGGTGGCGAAAATCCGCAAACTCGTTGCGGCGAAATAATCCAAGCAGCTCTTCCAGGCCCGGCCCAGCCGGGCTTTTTTGCGCCCTCAAGAAAACGCCCGGGCGCCAAAGACACGTTCCGTTTCAAATCAACGCACTTGTTCACCGCTTTGCGCAAAGTCCAGACCGAGAATGAATCATGACATTTTGAAGACGCGCCAAGCACGCGTCGGTTCAGTTTCATCCTCTGGAGACTCTCATGTCCATTCGCGCATCCAAAAAAATTCTGCGTCACCTCGCAGCCGGTCTGGCTTTGAGTGCCACGGCCGTTGCCGCCCACGCTGCGGCGGCTCCGTCGCAGATCAAGATCGGCACGCTCTACGCCAGCAGCGGCCCCTTCGCCGTTGCCTCGCAAGGCCAGTATGAAGGCCTGAAGTATTGGGCCGACGCCATCAACAAAGAGGGCGGCGTGTTCGTCAAGGCGTTCAACAAAAAGATTCCCGTCAAGCTCGTCGCCTACGACGACCAAAGCTCCACTTCCACCGCGACCACGCTCTACAACCAGCTCATCACGCAAGACAAGGTGGACGTGCTCGTGGCCGACTTCGGCTCGGTGCTCACCTCGGTGGCCGTGCCGCTGGCCGCCGAGCACCACATGCTGCTGATCGACCCGACCGGCTCGGGCGCCAACTTCTTTACCAAGCCCACCAACTACCTCGCCGATGTCAGCATTCCGTCGAGCACGGTGTGGCCGGTGCCGCTGGCCAACTATCTGGTGCAGCAGAAGATCAAGCGCGTGGCCATCGTCTATAGCGCCAACGACTTCGACGCTTCTCAGGCCGCCACCCTCAAGGACGTGCTGGCCAAGGCCGGCATCAAGCCGGTGTATGACCACGGCGTGCCCACCAGTGAGTCGAACTACACCATCCTGCTGCACACCATTGCCGCCACTCAGCCCGAGGCGGTGCTGGAGTTCGGCTATGCGCCCAACGACATCGCCTTCCTCAAGGCGCTGCACCAGAGCGGACTGCATTTCCCCATGACCTTCACCATCTTTCCGGGCCAGCTGCTGTCGCTGCTGACCAAGAACGTGGGTGAAAAGGCGCTGGCCTATACCTACACCTACCCGACTCCGCCGCTGGTGAAGTACGACAAGGTGAGCTACGGCATGAACACCCAGCAGTTCGTCGATGCCTTCAAGGCGGCCATGAAAAAAGAGCCCAACTTCCTCGATTGCTCGGGCTACAACACCGGGCTGATCGTGCAGCACATGCTCGACATGGCGCCCAAGTTCGACCAGCTCGCCTTCCATCAGGCCGTCATGGATATGTCAGGCAAGACCACCACCCTGCTTGGCCCCTTCGACGTCAACGCCAACGGCGCCCAGCTCGGCCAGCCCTTCCCGGTGGCGCAACTACAGCCCAAGGACGGCAAGCTCGACGTGGTCGTGGTCTATCCGCAAGACAAGGCGACCGGCAAAGCGGTGTATCCCGCGCCCAAGCCGTAAGCGCGACAAGGCGGGTGACAAAGCGGCGCGGCAGGTGCGGCCTGTGCGCCGCTTCATTCGACTAATCCACCAAAAGCAGCTCAGGGAGGGCGCGTGGAACTGCTTGAATACGCCATCATCGGCGGCATTCTGTATGGCATTTATTTCAGCCTGATCGGCATCGGACTGAACCTGATCTTTGGCGTCATGCGCATCATCAATCTGGCGCATGGGCAGTTCATCGTGCTGGGCGCGTATGCCGCCTGGCTGGTGTCGCGCCACTTCGGTTTCAACCCGCTGTGGGGCGTGCCGACGGTGATCGTGGCCGCCATCGTCATCGGCTATCCGCTCTATTACGCCGTGGTACCCCGACTGCAGCGCAGCGGCGACCCGGAAATGCTGTCGTTCATTCTGTTTTTCGGCGTGGGGCAGATGCTCGAAGCACTCACCGGACTGGGCTTCGGCGCCGATCAGCGCTCGCTGCCCAGCGAGGCGCTGGGCTCGGGCAATCTTGGGGTATTTGGGCAGGAGTTTCCGGACAGCTGGTGGTGGGCTGCCGGAGTGAGCATTGCCGCCATCGTGGCGCTGTGGCTGTATTTCACCCGCACCCGGCTGGGCTACGCCACCCGCGCCATCATGGCCAGCCGCGAAGAAGCGCTGGCGACCGGCATCAACGTGAACAAGGTCTCGGCGCTGGCTTTCGTGGCCGGGCTGGCGCTCGCCGGTGTCGCCGGGGTGTTTCTGCCCTACCTGCTCGGCTCGGTTTCGCCCGATCTGGGCGACAGCCTCACCACCACCTCGTTCGCCATCGTCATCATCGGCTCGCTGGGCAACCCGCTGGGCACCATCATCGGCGGCCTGGTGTTCGGGCTGGGCACGATGTTGATGCAGACCTATTACTCCTCCTGGTCCAACCTCGTGCCTTATGTGCTCTTGCTGGTGATCGTGCTCATCCGCCCCACGGGCCTGCTCGGAAAGGCGGTGCGCAGTGTCTGAACATTCTTTGCTACAACGCTGGCGACCAGGGCTCATCGTGCTGGCCTTGCTGATTGCGGTGTTCCTATTTCTGCCGCATGTCTACGGCAACGAGTCGCTGCTGTTCACGCTGATGACTTTCATCGTGCTCGCGCAGGGCCTGAATCTGCTCTATGGATTTACCGGCTACTTGCCCTTCGGTTATGTGGGCTTTTTCGGCTGCGGCGCTTATGCCACCTCGCTGCTGGTGCTGCACAGCGGTCTGCCGGTGCTGCTGTGCGTGGTGGGAGGCGGGCTCGCTGCGGTGGTGATGGGGCTGATTCTCGGGCCGCTGCTGCGGCTCTCGGGCGCTTACTTTTCCATCGCCAGCCTGGCGGCGTCGCAGATTCTGTATTTCGTGGTTTCCAACACCAATCTGGCCGACATCACCGGCGGGCCTTACGGGCTGAAGATCGAACAGGTGTACGCGCCTAGCGCGAGTTATCACACCATGCTGGCGGTGCTGGTTCTGGCCACCGCGCTGGCCGCCTACTTTCGCGTCTCGGCCTTCGGCATGGGGCTGCGCGCCATGAGGCAAGACCCGGTGAGCGCGTCCATGGTCGGCATCAACATCGTGCGCGCCCGGCTCATCACCTGGCTGATTTCGGCTGGCGTGGCCGGCTTGGCCGGCGGGGCCTATGCGTGGAATCTGTCGGTGTTCTATCCCGAAGCGGTGTTCACCTTGCAGATTTCGGTGTTCGCCATCGTGTTCTCGTTGTTTGGCGGGGTGGGCACGGTCATCGGCCCCATCATCGGCGCGGGAGTGCTTTACAGCTTGTATTCGGCGATCGGCATTTCAGAGCCGCAGTATTTCCAGTTGATCTACGGCGGGCTCATCGTGCTGCTGGTGTTGTTCATGCCCGGCGGCGTGCTGTCGCTGTTGACGCGGAGGGGTGTGCGTGTCTTCTGAAACCCTCCTTCAGCTTCAGGGCGTGAACAAGCGCTTCGGCGGCCATGTGGTGCTCAACGACGTGAGCTTCAGCCTCGCGCCGGGCGAGATCGTCGGTCTGGTCGGGCCCAACGGCTCGGGCAAGACCACGACCATCAATGTCATCTCGGGCCTGTACCGCGCCGACAGCGGCAGTATTGCGTTCGACGGCAAGCCGGTGCACAAGGTGCCGATGCACAAGCTGGCGCAGCTCGGCATCAACCGCACTTTTCAGGTGCCCAAGACCTTTCGCGATATGACGGTGCGCGAGAACATTGAAGTGGCTGCGCACTTCGGCCATGCCGCGGGCGCGGTGGACATCAACGCCATCCTGCACGACATCGAGTTGGACGAGCAGGCCGACAAGCTGGCGGGTTCGCTCACGGTCAACCAGCAAAAGCTGCTCGATCTGGGGCGCGCGCTGGCCACGGGGCCGAAGCTGCTGCTGGTCGATGAAATCGGCGCCGGGCTCAACCCGGCCGAGCTGGGCGGCATTGCCGAGCTGCTGCGCAAGCTGTCGCAGCGCGGCATCGCCCTCATCGTGGTGGAACATCTGATGGCGTTTCTCGGCAGCATTACCCAACGTGTCATCGTGCTCGGGGCCGGGCGCATGTTGTTCGAGGGCTCGCTCGACGCCGCCTCGCAACACCCAGAAGTCGTGGCCGCCTTCTTCGGGGGACAAGCATGAGCGCAGCAGAGATGAACGCCGCCGCCCTGCTCTCGCTACGCGATGTGCAGACCGGCTATGGCGCGCTGCAAGTGCTCTGGGGCGTCGATCTGGAGGTGATGTCCGGCGAGACGGTGCTGCTGCTCGGCGCCAATAGCGCGGGCAAGTCCACCTTGCTGCGCACCCTCATCGGGCTGCTGCCGTGCTGGCGGGGCGAGATTGCCTTTGAGGGCGAACGCATCGACCGTCTCGCACCCGATCAGCGCATTCGCCGCGGCATGGCCTATATGTCGGAACTCGGGGTGTTTCCCACCCTGTCGATCGACGAGAACATCGCCCTGGGCGGCTACTTTCTGAGCGATGCGCAGATTCGCAAACGCAAGGAGCAGTTGTTCGCGCTGTTCCCCGATCTCGCCGCCAAGCGACGCGACGCGGCGGGCACGCTGTCGGGCGGGCAGCGCAAGATGCTGGGCATCGCCAAGGTGCTGATCTCCGAGCCCAAGCTGCTGCTGATGGACGAGCCGTCCTCGGGCCTGGCACCGGTGTTCGTCAAGCAGGTCATCGAAGTGCTCAAGACCAGCATCGGCGCGGGCACCGCCCTGCTCATCGCCGAGCAGAACGTGGCCTTTCTGGAGCTGGCCGACCGCGGCTATCTGATCGATCACGGCAAGGTGCGTCTCTCGGGCACGCGGGCCGAACTCGAAGCCAGCGACGCGGTTCGCGAGACTTACTTCGGGCTGTAAACTCGGCGGCAACGATGCGGCATGTTGTCGCGTGTTGCCGCCATGCCCTACTCCACCTCCCGACAAGACGCCTTCAAACAGAGCACCTATCGCCGCATCTACCCGCTGCGCGTGGTCGGCATGGGGCTGGGCGGGCTGGCGATAGCCGGGGTGCTGATCGAACAGCACGCGCACCCGTGGCGCTGGGCGCTGATGATCGCAAGCTGCCTGCTGTGGCCACAGATCGCCCTGCTGTGCGCGCGGATGAGCGCCAACAGCTACCGCGCTGAAAAACACAACCTGCTGATCGACTCGGCCATCGCCGGCATGTGGGTGGCGTTGATGCATTTCAACCTGCTGCCCAGCGTGGTGCTGGTCACCGTCACCACCTTCGACAAACTCAGCAGCGGCATGCGCCGCCTGTGGCTGATCTCGCTGCCGGGGCTGTTTGGCGCCGCGGTGCTTACCGCGTTGATTCTGCGCCCGCCGGTGCAGCTGGAAAGCTCGCTGCTGATCGTTGCCTGCACCTTGCCGCTGCTGGTGGTGCACACCCTGTCGAGCAGCATCGGCAGCTACCGGCTCATCCGCACCGTGTCGCGGCAGAACAAGCTGCTGGAACAACTGCGCCGCACCGATGCGCAAACCGGGCTGTTCGCCCGCGACCACTGGCAGCAGCAGGCCGACGCCGCGCTGCAGCTTTTTCAGGCCGTGGGGCAACCGGCCTGTCTGCTGATGATCGATGTGGATCACTTCAAGCAGGTGAACGATACCTACGGCCACACGGCCGGAGACGACGCCATCCGCGCAGTCGGCCAACTCATCCGCGACTGCATCTGCGAAGAAGACTGTGCCGGTCGCTACGGCGGCGACGAGTTTGCGGTGCTGTGCCAGAACACCGGCCAGCCCGACGCGCTGGGCATCGCCGAGCGCATCCGCACCGAGTTGCTGACGCTGCGGCTGCCGCATCACCCAAATGTGCGGCTGAGCAGCAGTATCGGCGTAGCCGCTGCCGCCCCGGCATTCAGCAACCTGCAAGCCTGGATGCAAGCCGCCGACGCTGCGCTTTACTCGGCCAAGCACCAAGGGCGCAACCAAGTAGCGAGTCACCCGACTGCTCCTTACGCTGCAGCGCAGGTTCGCCCCGCCTGAATCAAAGGCCACCTACGGCGGCAATAGTTGGCAATTCGCCCGGTGCAGGTCGCCTTCGCCCCTTCAATTGAGGGGGATGTCCGTTTACATTTCTTGGCATTGATGCGCACTGACCCCGCCCCCATGCCGCACGAAGCCCAGATCACGACCGCACCGCAAGCCATTGCCGCGGCACGCGTGCGGCTGTTGCTCGCCACGGTGCCGGTCTCTGCCGTGACCAACGCCTCCGTGGCGCTCATCGCCATGGCGCTTCTGCACGGCGGCGCACCCGCCGGCTTTTATGCGGTCTGGGGTGGCGTGATGATCGGCCTACAGGCGATTCGGCTGTTGGTCTGGCTGATCTGGCGCGGGGCGTCGGCGGAAAACCTTCGCCCGGTGCAGCGTTCGCTGCGGCTACGCGTGCTGCGGGCCGCGTCCTTGGCCACGGGGATGAGTTGGGGCGCGATTCCTGCCGCCCTCTTTCCCGCAACCCCCATCGAGCAGTCGTTCGTCGCCTTCTTCTTGGCTGGGGTGAGCGGAGCTGCGGTGGCGGGTCTGGCGTTCGACGCCTGGGCTTCCGGGCTGTTCGTCGTCTCGGTCATCATGCCGCTGGCACTGCGCCTGATGGGGGTGCAGACCTCTTTGTCCACGGCGATGGCGGCCATGGTTTGCATCTATCTGCTCTACCTCGGCGTGGCGATACGCCGCGGGCAGCTCCAGTTCCTGCAACTGCTCGATTGGCGCACGCGGGCCGAAACCGCGCGCGCACGCACCGCGCGGCAAGCCCAGCTCAACGCCCTGCTGGCCGAAGCCAACCAGCGTGGCACCAGTGCGCCCAATGCCGCAGCGCTCTATGCCGCGATCTGCCGCACCTACGCAGCGCTGGACGGCCAAGCGCCGCTAAGCATCGTGCAGCGCGACCCCATCACAGGAGGTTTCGAGATCGCCGCGCAGTCCGGCTCGAACTCCGGCCCGGTACCGATGGACGTGCTGGACACCTCGCTGCTCGACACCGCCTGGGGCCAGAATCGCCCGCAGTTCCAGGGCGATGGCCGCACGCTGGACGCCTGCATCCCGCTGCATGCGCAAGGGCAGGTGTGCGCCCTGCTGCGCGTGGTCTGCGCCAACGCGGCTGAGCGGCTCCCTTGCGAAATGGACGACAGCCTGCGCGACTGGCTGCTCAACCTCGCCGCCAGCGTGGATCGCGGGCTGCAAGCCATCAGCCAGCGCGAGCGCATCGACCGGCTGCAAAACCTCTACCGCGCCCTGATCAGCGAAGGCGAAGTGGTGCTGCAGTCGCGCAGCGCAGAAGAGATGCTGCAGCGCACCTGCGACACCCTCGCCACCGACACCCAGTTCCATGCCGCCTGGCTGGCGCGGCCGGACGACAGCGGCGCCTTCCGCGTGCTGGCGCGCGCAGGCGAAGGCGCCCTGCAGCTCGATCACTTTCGCGTGCATCTGAACGACGCCAACCGCGTGCCCCTGGTGCTGCGCGTCTGGGATACCCAGACTCTGCAGGTTTGCAATGACCTGCTCCGCGACCCGGACATGCAGCCCTGGAACTCCACACTGTCGCGCTATCGCTGGCACGCCGCCCTGGCCACCCCCGTATGGCGCGGTGGCGCGCTGTGGGGGGTGCTGGTGTTCACCTCGCCACAGGCGCAGGCCTTCGACGAGCAGACCATCGCCCTGTGCGAGCAGGTCGCGGCCCTGCTGGGCTATGGGCTCGATGAACTCGACGTGAAAGAGCGCCTGAGCCATCTGCAGCGCGTCGAAGCTCATCGCGCGCGGCACGACACCCTCACCGGCCTGCCCAATCGCTATGCCCTGGAGCAATACCTGCCCGAAGTCATCGCCCGCGCGCGTCGACAAGGCAGCCTGTTCGCCGTGGGCATGATCGATCTCGACGGCTTCAAGCTGATCAACGACACCTGGGGCCACAGCGCGGGCGACCGGGTGCTGCGCGAACTCACCCGCCGCCTGCAGGCCGTGCAGCGCCAGACCGATTTCCTGGTGCGACTAGGCGGAGACGAATTCGTCGTGGTGATGGAAGACCTCAACCCGCTCGAAGTCCAGACCGGCTATGCCAACAGCGTGCAGCGCCTGCGACAAGCCGTAGCTGCCCCGTTCGACATTGCGCCGAATGTGCAACTACCCATCGACATGAGCATCGGCATCTCCGCTTACCCGCTCGACGCGCAGGACGCCGACACCCTGATGCGACTGGCCGACAAAGCCATGTACGCGGCCAAACCGAAAAACAGAACCTCTGAGAATTCCCCCTGAATTGCGCGAGCCCTGAAAAGTACGCTACTTCACCAGTGGCCTGATGGTGGTAAAGCCCCCATCCACCGCGATGCACTGGCCGGTGATGCGGCTGGCGGACTCTGACAGCACAAACGCCATGACTTCGGCGATTTGCTCGGCCGTCTGCACCCCGCCCAGCGGATATTGCTTGCCCGCGCCCTCTCGCATGGCGGCTACTTTGAGCATGCCCGCGGTCAAAGGCGTATCGGTCATGCCGGGCGCCACGGCGTTGACCCGCAGACCGATCGGTGCGTAGGTCGCCGCCGCGCTGCGCACCAGTCCTTCCACGCCCGCTTTGGCCGCGGCAATGGCTTCGTGGTTGGCCACGCCGATCTGCGCAACGACCGAACTCACCAGCACCGCCGCGCCCGGTTGCTGCGCTGCGCGGCGCGCCTCGATCCACGCGCCGAGCACGCAAAGGGCGCTATCGAGGTTGACGCGCAGCACCTCGCGCCATTGCTGGGCGCTGGTGCGGTGCAACGGCGCAATCAGGGTGCTGCCCACGCAATGCGCCAGATGCGACGGCGTCTGGCCCAGTTGCTCCGCGCACTGCGCGATGGCCTGCGCCGCGCCCTCGGGCGTGGTGACATCCGCGGCAATGCGCACGCTGGACGGCACATCGGCCAGCGCTGTCGCGTCGCGCCCAACGGCGGCGACACGCCAGCCCTGCGCATGCAACTGCGCACTCAGCGCCCGGCCCATGCCGCCGCGCGCACCGGTAATCAAAACAATGGGTTGCTCACTCATGAAACAGGTCTCCTTGAATAGACGATGACGCCGAAAGGATTTGCACGCGCGACCAATACGCAGAAAACGAACGGCAACGCTGCGTCGGCTCGGAAAAAGCCGGCGGCGGCGTGGCCAGAGCAAAATCGCTCCAGGCTGCGGAAAGATGCGGGTTATGCCAGCCTTGCACCGAGCGCGCCGCCTTGAGCGCCTCCAGCAAAGAGGCCGTCGTCCCAAACCATCGCACGGGCGCAAGCGCCTGCATGCGCGCGGCCACAAACTGCCAACGCGCGGCAGACCAGGGCCAGCGCGCGTGCCAATCGGCATCGCAAACCGCGACTGGCAGCCTGCCTTCTGGAACCGGCCCCAGCGCCCAGGGGTGAACCAGCCAGACATCCTGTGCGGCCACGGCCCGCGCATCCGCTTGCGAAAACCCGCCATCGGGCGGCTCGGAGAACAAAGCGGGCTCTGCCACGCCGACAAACTCGCCGGGTTCAGGGCCGAGGTCTCGTGGCTGACGCGCAAGCGCATCCAGCCTTTCGTAAGACGCATCGATCACGGTGCCCGGGCTATGCCAGGCGGCAGGCGCGTACTTCGCCACGTTGTCGGCATTGAACAAATAGGGCTTGGAGCTGCCCGTGCCCGCCACCCATTGCCAAGACAGGTGGTTGCTGGCGAGATCGCCATCGAGCAGGTGTGCAACCATCCAGTCGGCCCCGGCGCGCCAGTGCACCTTGCGCAAATGCACGGTGTAGGAAGCCAGCCACATGCGCGCGTGGTTGTGCAGATAGCCCGTGGCATAGAGAGTGCGCACCGCTTGGTCGATCACCGGCACGCCGGTGCGGCCTTCGCACAGATCCGCGGGCAAGGCGGGGGCGTAAGCACGGTCTGGCAGCGGGCCGAGGTGCTGCGATTGCAAAATGCCGCTGCCCTCGTGGCGCCAGACCTGCTGAAAAAAAGCGCGCCAACCGAGTTCCTGCAACAGCTTGTCCTGAAGCCCGAGGCCGTGGCGCATCGACAGGTGCTGCACCACGTCGCGCAGACCGAGAAAGCCATGCGTCAAATACGGTGAGAGCCGGGTGACGTGCCCTTGCAGATGGTTGCGGCTGCGGGCGTAGTCTGCAGGACGCACCGCAGCGAGGCGGCGCTGCGCTGCCGCAAGGGTCGGCTCGAAAAGCGTCGCTGGTTCGGTTGCCAGAGTCATGCCGCGTCCCGGATGGACTGGGCTTGCGCCTGGATGCGTGCGCGCTCGTCGGCCGACAACCGCGCCAGATTGCGCACCTGCATCACCGTGCGCGGATTGGCCGCAAGGCGCGCCTCGTGCCGCAGCAAAAAGTCCCAATACAGCGTGGTGTAGGGGCAAGCCTTCGCACCCACACGCTGCGCCGGGTCAAACCGGCAGGCCGCGCACAGGCTGCCTCCGCTCATGCGCTGAATGTATTTGCCGCTGGCGATATAGGGCTTGCTGGCCATCAGGCCGTCGTCCGCCGCCTGGCTCATCCCCAGGGTGTTGGGCAGTTCCACCCACTCCACCGCATCGACATACACGGCCAAAAACCACTGGTGCACCTGCTGCGGCTGCACCCCGTGCAGCAAGGCATACAGGCCGATGACCATCAGCCGCTGGATGTGATGGGCATAGCCGTAGCGCAGGGTTTGCGCCAGGGCGTCGCGCAGGCAGGCCATGTCGGTCTGCCCGCTCCAGAACCAGGCGGGCAACGGCGCCTGCACGCCCAGCGCGTTGCGCTCGGCGTAGCCGGGCATCTGCGTCCAGTAAATGCCGCGCACATATTCGCGCCAGCCCAGAATCTGGCGGATGAAGCCTTCGGCGCTGTGCAGCGGCGCTTGCCCCTGGCGCCAAGCGGTCTGCGCCGCCTCGACCACTTCACGCGGGTTCAGGAGCTTGAGGTTGAGCGCGGCAGAAAGGTGGGCATGCCAGAGCCAGGGCTCGTTGGGCCAGAGTGCGTCTTGCCACTGGCCGAACTGCGGCAGGCGCTCGCGCATGAAGCGCTCCAGCGCCTGCAAGGCCTGCGACCGCGTCACCGGCCAGGCGAAATCGGCCAGCATGCCCGGATGGCTGGCGAAGCGCTGATTCACCAAAGCGATGACCTCGCGCGTGATGGCGTCTGGCGCAAACTGCGCCGGGCTGGGCACATGGCCGGGGCCGGACTTGGGAAACGCCTCGCGGTTGTCGGCATCGAAATTCCACTGCCCGCCAGCGGGCTGATCACCCTCCATCAACACATCGTGTCGCTGACGCATGGCGCGGTAGAAAAACTCCATGCGCAACTGCTTGCGACCTCGGGCGTGCGCGGCAAAGTCGGTGGGCGAAGCGTAGAAGTGCCGGTCTTCGCGCACTTCCAGCGGCACGCCGAGCGCAGCAGCGGCAGCCTTGATCGACTGCATCACCCGCCAGTCGCCGGGCTGGGTCATGACCAACTGAGTAGGGCGCAGGCGCTGCACAGCGCGCTGCAGCTCGGCAGCCAAACTGCCCGCGTTAGCGGCGTCGTCAAGCTCGGTGTAATGCACTGTGAGGCCAGCAGCACGCAAGTCTGCCGCGAAGTGGCGCATCGCCGCCAGAAACAAGGCGATGCGCGGCTTGGACGACCAGACATGGGTGGACTCTTGCGCCACTTCGGCCATCCACACCGCATCTTGCACGGGGTCGAACCCGTCAAACGCGCTGGCCTGCGGGTCGAGCTGATCACCCAGCACCAGCACCAAATGGCGCAGTGGCCTCGCAGGATCAGGGCTTGTCATGCAACGCTCCAACCTGGCTCTTGGCCTTGTTCCGATTTTTGCGGCAGGCTTGCGAGCAGTAGCGCACCGCCTCCCAGTTTTTCGCCCAGGCGCGACGCCAGCTCATGGGGCGACCGCACACCGCGCAGGGTTTGCTGGCCAGAGCCGCCTTGTTCCCCTTGTGACCGCTTGCCGCGGCGCTCATTCGAACAACTCCTGCTGTCGCGGTAGCGCGGGTGGCGCAACCGGCTTGCGCGAGCGGGAGCCGCTGGGCGGCAGGCCGCTCTTGCGCGAGCCGTGCCGCTGTTGCACCGCCCGCGCCTCGTCGCTCGCCTGTGGGCTTTGGCGGATGGCGTAGATGCGGTCTTTGGCCTGCTTGACGGCGCTGCGCTCATTGACGATGGGCGGCGGGTAAGCCGAAGTCCCCCACTCCGGCACCCACTGGCGGATGAACTCGCCCTGCGGATCATGGTCAGCCTGCTGCTTGGCCGGGGAATACACGCGCAGGGTGTTGATGCCCGTGGTGCCCGATTGCATTTGCATCTGGCTCCAATGAATGCCCGGCTCGAAATCGAGAAACTGCCGCGCCAGATGCAGCCCCGGCTCGCGCCAATGCAACCACAGGTGATAGGCGGCAAAACTCACCAGCATGGCGCGCATACGAAAGTTGATCCAGCCGGTTGCGTTGAGGCAGCGCATGCAGGCGTCCACCATCGGGAAGCCGGTGTTGCCACTGCACCAGGCCTCGAAATACGCGGGGTTGAATTCGGGCTCGCGCAAACCGTCGTAGGCACGCGCAAAGTTGTGGAACTCGATGCCCGGTTCATCTTCGAGCTTTTGCATGAAGTGGCAATGCCAGCGCAGCCGCCCGGCAAAACCGCGCAGGTGATACGCCATGCTGCGCGCCGGCGCCTCGCCACTAGCCTGCAACGCGCGAATGCGTTGCTCGGTGGCCTGATGCACTTGCCGCATGGAGAGCGTGCCAAAGGCCAGATGCGCGCTCAGGCGCGAGCAGCCGCGTTCTGCCGTCAGCGGGCTGGACAGATCGCGCCGGTACTGCGCGCCCCGCGTATCCAGAAAGCTGTGCAGAGTGGACAGGGCCGCCGCCGTGCCTGCAGCAGACATGGGGCGGGCCGCGGGCAAGCGCAGATCGCGCAGGGCCGGAAAGTCGCCCGCTGCCAACGGCTTTGATGCGTCGCGCAGGGCTTGCGGCACAGGCAGCTGCGGCGCATCCATGCGCCTTTGCCAGCGGGCCGCCCAGCCCGCACGATCACGCAGACGGCGCACCACGCCGTTTTGCGGCCATTCCTGCCAGATCACGCCTTGCTCTCGGCACCAATGCGCCACCCGCTTGTCGCGCGCATAGGTCCAGCCTGGACCGGTTTCTTCATGGCTGAACAGATGGGTGAAACGCACCTCGCGGCGAATGTCCTCGAACACCTGAGGCACATCGCCCACGCGCACCAACAGCCTGAGTCCAAGACCCGCGAGCGACTCCTGCAGCGCGGAAACGCAATCCGCCGCGAACTGCACATGCTGCGCATCGCATTCCGGGCTGGCGATCCATTCCGGCTCCATCACAAAAAGCGCCAGCGCCGCATCGCATTGCGCGGCGGCATGCAACGCGGCGTGATCCTGCACACGCAGGTCGCGTTTGAACCAAACTAGCGCCAAAGTCGACATGGTTCGATGATGCCATGCCCCGGTTGCAGACCGCTGCGCGCCGTCGAGTGCCATGACGTCGCCTACGGAAATTTCCGCCGCTTCACAACGTGGCCGCCAAAACCCCACGCAAACTATTGACCACGGCGATTTGCTCGGCGCGGAGCAATGCATCGGGTTGGAGCACACACTCGCGCACCCCGCCGTGGTCGATCAGCCATTGCCGCCCGACTCCGGGCAGCAGGCCGCTGTGCAGCGCTGGCGTGTACCACGCGCCGCCCAAGCGCAGCAGCAATGAGCTGCGCCCGCCTTCGCACAGTTCGCCGCGTTCGTTGCAGAAGATCTGGTCGAACGCGCCCTGCGCCTCGGCGGCGCGCCAGGCGGCGTCGTAGCGCGCACGATGGGTGGTCTTGTGGCGCAGGAACAGGTCGGCCGAATCTAGCGTGTCGGCGGCCCGCAGCAGCCGCACCGGTTGCTGCGGCGCGGGCGGCATGGGCTGCACGTCGATCTCGACCGCGCCCGATTTGCGCAGCACCAACCGCGTGCGCCAGGGCGCGGGAGACAGCGCCGCGCAAGCGGCTTGCCACGCCGGGCAGCCATCGGCCAGTGCGGCAGCCGAAGGCGCAACGAGGCCGCGATGCGCCTCGGCCAAGGCTTGGCGCAGTGCGGGCAGGTCGCAGGCAAAGCCAAAAAACGCCGCCGAGCGCGCCAGCCGCGCCAGATGCCGCTCGATGCGCGCGGCCTGCGCGGGCCACACGGCGGCGAAGGTTTCGATCAGACCGAAGCCCGGATCGTGCGCGGTGACGAAGCGCAGCTTGTCCCAACATTCCTGCCACTCGGTGGCGGGGTCGGAGTCGATCACCACGCCGCTGCCCACGCCCAGTTGAAAAGCGCGGGTTCCGGCAGCCTCCCCTGTGGTCTGCACGCCATCTTCGACCTGCAAGGTGCGAATGGGCACGCTGAACACCGCCAGCGGCCCTTGCCCAGCGTCGCGCGGGTCAATGAAGCCCAGCGCACCGGTATAAAGCCCGCGCGGCCCGCCCTCCAGCGCGCGGATGATCTCCATGCTTTTGCGCTTGGGCGCGCCCGTCACCGAGCCGCAGGGAAACAGCGCGGCAAAAATCTCCGCCCAGCGCCGTGGCCCGCCGCGCTCGTCGAGCACGGCCTGCACGCTGGAGGTCATCTGCCACACAGTGGGATAGCGCTCGACGCTGAAGCGCTCGGGCACGCGCACCGAACCCGGCACGGCCAGCCGCCCCAGATCGTTGCGCAACAGGTCGAGGATCATCAGGTTCTCGGCGCGGTTCTTGGGATCGGCAGCCAGCGCCAGCGAGGCCTGCGCGTCGGCTTCTGCGTCGGCGCAGCGCGCAGCGGTGCCCTTCATCGGCCGTGCGCGCAGCGTGGCCCCGTCACGCGCGAAAAACAGTTCGGGCGAAAAACTGAGCACCCAGCGCCCGCCGAGTTTGGCCAGGCAGGAATAACGCGTGGGCTGCGCCTGCCGCAGCGCGGCATACAGCGCCAACGGATGGCCGAACGCCTGCCCGCGCAGCGGCCAGGTGAAGTTGATCTGGTAGCTGTCGCCCGCGCGCAGGTGCGCAGCGATGCGCGCCAGGGCGGCGGTGTAGTCCGCCTGCGTGATGCCGGGCTGCAGAGCGGCCACGCCGCAGGGCTGGCCACCATCGAGGCTGGCGCTTTGCGCTTGGAGCCACTGCTGCGTCTCGGCGGCGGTCATGCGCATGACCGCATCGAACGCCAGCGCCTCGACCAGAGGGGCGGCCAGGGGAGCATGCACGGGCAAGCCAGCCAGCGCCTGCGCGGCTTCGTAATGGACGAACAAGGCGACCTGACGCCCAGCGTTCAATGCGTGTTCGAGCTGCTGAAAAGCACTCTCGACTTGCTCTGCCTGCCACGCCTGCCAGTGCGACAGCGGCTGCCGGTACAGGCGAGTCAGCGGCTGCGACGGCTCCAGCGCGTCGTCGAACAACACAAAGTCTTGCATGGCGGTGAGGCGAATTCGGGGAAACCCCTGTGACAGGAGGGCGACAAATGCGACGTTTTGTCGCGCTCGGGGCGCAACAGGCATTCCTACAGTGAGACCGTCGTTTTTGGCAACGGTTTGAATCCATCGCTTTCAATTGTCCATGCAAACATCTTTCTGTCCTCCGTCAAGCTCGCGTCTGTCGCGCACCGCTCTTTCAATCGCCCTGAGTGCCGCACTGGCGGCGCTGTGCGCCAGCAACGTCCAGGCCGCCGAGACCGCCCTGCCCGAAGTCGTCGTCTCGGGCGCGGCCGCTGGCGCGCAGTCCTGGGCGCAATGGCAAAGCGCCATCGATCTGGCCCAGCGCCGCGCCGCAACGAATGACACCGCCAGCCTGCTGCTGGGCATTCCCGGCCTGTCGGTCAACGCGGCGGGCGGCGTCTCCGGGCTGCCGCAGTACAACGGCCTGTCGGACGACAACCTCAACATCCAGCTCGACGGCATGGGGCTGATCGCCAGCTGCCCCAACCACATGAACCCGGTGCTGTCTTACGCCTCGCCGTCGCAGGTGCAGAGCATCACCGTGTATCCGGCGGGCATGGTGCCGGTGTCGGTCGGTGGCGATGCCATCGGCGGCGCCATCGAGGTGAAAACCCGCGCGCCGCAATTCGCCCCGGCGGGGCAGGCGTCGATCTCCGGCGGCGAGGTCAGCGCGGGCTATGCCAGCAACGGCGATGCGCGCAGCCTCGGGCTGAACGCTTATTACGGCACGCCGTGGTTCGCCATCGCCTACGACGGCGCACTGACCAAGGCCGATGACTACTCCGCCGGGGGCGACTTCAAAACCTTTACCGCCACCGGCCGCCCGGGGCAGAGCCTCGCGCGCGACTTCGTCGGCTCCACCGCCTACGACGTGCGCAACCACACCCTGGGGCTGGCGTGGAAGGGCAGCGATCAATTGTTTGAAATCGGTCTGGGCTATCAGGACGTGCCGTATCAGCTCTACCCCAACCAGCGCATGGACATGCTGGGCAATACCGAAAAACGCATCAATCTGCACTGGCTCAAGCAGTTCGGCTGGGGCTCGCTCGATGCGCGCGCCTACCATGAAACCGTCGATCACTTCATGGACTTCGGCGCAGACAAACGCTTCTGGTACGGCAGCCAGACCATGCAGGGCAGCGTGGGCGGCTATCCCTGCAGCCCGCTGTCGCCCACCTGCGCCGCCGGCATGCCGATGTATAGCCAAAGCCGCACCACCGGGGTGAAGCTGCAGGCAAGCATCGATCTGTCGGCGCAAGACGTGTTGCGCACCGGAGTCGAGCTGCAGCGCTATCACCTCGACGACTACTGGACGCCGTCGGGCGGGATGATGTGGCCCGGCACCTTCCTCAACGTCAACGACGGCAAGCGCGACCGCATCGGCGTGTGGGGCGAATGGCAAAAGCAGCTCAGCGCGAAATGGCAAACCCTGGCGGGGCTGCGGGTGGAGCGCGTGCGCACCGATGCCGGGCCGGTGCACGGCTATGCCAACAGCAATGGCATGGGCACGATGATGAACTACCAGTTGCGCGACGCCACGGCGTTCAACACCATCGACCGCGCGCGCACCGACACCCATGTCGATGCCTCGCTGCTGTCGCGCTGGACGCTTACTCCCACGCAGGATCTCTCGGTGGGCCTGAGCCACACCACCCGCTCGCCCAGCCTCTACCAGCGCGATCCCTGGAGCACCTGGTCGATGGCCGCGGTGATGAACAACTTCGTCGGCGACGGCAACGGCTACATCGGCAACCCCAATCTCAAGCCAGAAAAAGCCACCACCCTGTCGGCCAGCTTCGATCTGCACAGCGCCGACCGCGCTTGGGCGTTCACCGCGCAACCGTTCTACACCCATGTCAGCGATTACATCGACGCGGTGCAGTGGAACGCAATGGCCAACGCGCCGCAAGCCACGCCGCTGAAAAACCAGTTCGTCGTCCTCAAATATGTCAACCAGACCGCGCGGCTGTACGGGCTGAATCTCTCGGGCAAGATGCCTTTGGGCAACGGCGCGCTCGGCCGGCTGGGGCTGCAAGGCGTGGTGAACTACACCCGCGGGGAAAACACCAGCACGGGAGACAACCTCTACGCCATCATGCCGCTCAACGCCCGGCTCAGTCTCACGCAGCAGTTGGGCGGATGGAACAACGCGCTGGAATGGATGCTGGTCAAGGCCAAGACGCAGGTTTCCGCCGTGCGCAATGAAATCCCGACCGGCGGCTACGGTCTGCTCAACCTGCGCACCAGCTACAGCTTCAAGCAAGCGCGGGTCGATTTCGGCATCGACAACCTGCTCGACAAGTTCTACGCCCTGCCCACCGGAGGTGCCTACGTCGGCCAGGGCACGACCATGTCGATCAACGGCCTGCCCTGGGGCATTGCCGTGCCGGGGCCGGGACGCTCGGTGTACGCGCGGGTGGGGGTGAAGTTCTAAGCTGCCCGGCTGGCGTTGAAATAGCATTGCCTTTTTGCGCCGCCCCTGAAAACCGGGGCGGCTGTTCCCTCACAAGGCTTTGCTCGCATGCACACCACCCGCAGAAGTTTTATCTCCACCCTGGCCGGTGGCTTATTGCTCGGCGCCGCGCCAGTGCATGCGCGGCAGATTCCCACCGTCAAGCTCGCTTTCATCGACCCGCTCACCGGCCCCTTCGCCGCAGTGGGGCAAAACCAGTTGCAGAGCTGGCAGTTCGTGGCCGACCGAGTCAACCGCGGCAACACCGCCGGGGTGCGCTTCGAGATCGTGCCCTTCGACAACAAGGGCGCGGTGCAAGCTACGGTCAATGCACTGCAGGCCGCGGTGGATCAGGGCATCCGCTATGTGTTGCAGGGCGACGGATCGGGCGCGGCGATTGCTCTCTCTAAAGCGGTGAGCCGTCACAACACCCGCCATCCCGGCAAGGAAGTGCTCTATCTCAACTACGCCGCGGTCGATTCCGCGCTGACGGGCAGTGACTGCAGCTTCTGGCACTTTGCGCTGCAGCCCAGCGTGCCCATGACCCTGCAGGCGATGACCGACGACATCCGCAACCGGCCGGAGATCAAGCGGGTCTATCTCATCGAGCAAGACTATTCCTTCGGCCATCAGGTGGCGAAGTACGCCCGTGAAATGCTGGCGCTCAAACGGCCCGACATCCAGATCGTGGGCGAAGATTTCGTGCCCCTCGGGCAGGTCAAAGACTTTTCGCCCTATATCGCCAAGGTACAGGCCGCCAAGGCCGACTGCATCATCACCGCCAACTGGGGCCCCGACCTCACCCTGCTCATCAAGGCGGCGCAGCAAGGCGGGCTCAAGGCCGATCTCTACACCTTCTACGCCAGCAGCCTGGGCGCGCCCAGCGAAATCGGCCCGCACGACGCCGGGCGCGTCAAGCTGGTCTATTACAGCAACCCCAATCTGCCCGGCGTGCTGCAAAGCCTGCAAAAAGGCTTCCGCGACAAGTACAAGCAAGACTTCTCGGTACCCGCCACCTACACCGGACTGGCGCTGCTCACCGCCGCCATGACCAAGGCGCACAGCACCGAGCCGCTGAAGGTCGCCAGCGCGATGGAAGGGCTCAAGTTCCACACCTTCAACGGCGAGGTCACCCTGCGCGCGGCCGATCACCAGTTGCTCCAGCCCATCTATGTCAGCGACTGGCGGCCGGTCTCGCCCGCCAACCCTTACGACGTGGAAAACACCGGCTACACCTTTGCGCTGGAGCACACCTACCGCCCCGCGCAGACCACCCTGCCCGCGCAATGCACCATGCAGCGACCGCTGATGACCGAGGTCTATCCGGTCAAACCGCCCAAGGTGACGGCCAGCGCGGTGCCCGGCGCCAGCCAGGGCACGCCGTCGCGCTAAAGCCGGGAGTCTGATCCCTGGCCACGGCTGCTGCATGGAGGCACTCGCACTCTCCGCCCTCAATGGCCTGAGCTACAGCCTGCTGCTGTTCCTGCTCGCCTCAGGGCTGACGCTGATCTTTTCGCTGCTGGGCGTACTCAATTTCGCCCACGGCAGTTTCTACATGCTCGGCGCCTATCTGGCCTGGCAAAGCGGCCAATGGCTGGGCTTCTGGGGCGGACTGCTGCTTGCGCCCCTGGGCGTTGCCGTGGTGGCCACAGGGTTTGAAGTCGGCGTGTTGCGGCGTCTGCGCTCGCAGGGGCATCTGCCGGAGTTGCTCGCCACTTTCGCCTTCGGCGTGGTGCTGGTGGAAGCGGCCCGCCTGTTGTGGGGCGGCGGCTCGGTGCCTTATGCCATACCCGCATCGCTGCAGGGCCCGCTGTTCGCCTTGAGCGGGGTAGATTTTCCGGTGTACCGCGGCTTTGTCATGGCGACGGCGCTGGCCGCGCTGGCGCTGGCCTGGCTGCTGCTGTGGCGCACACGCGCCGGGCTGATCGTGCAGGCCGCGCTGACGCACGCGCCCATGACTTCGGCTCTGGGGCACGATGTACGCGCGGTGCAGACTGGGGTGTTTGCCGTGGGCGGCGCACTGGCCGGGCTGGCTGGTGCGGTGGGGGGGCCGCTGCTCGTCACCGAGCCGGACATGGCCGCGCAAATGGGCGCGCTGCTGTTTGCCGTCATCATCATCGGCGGTCTGGGGTCGTTGCGCGGCGCGCTGCTGGGTGCGCTGCTGGTGGGCGAGGTGCAGACCCTGGCCGTGGCCGTCAACGGCTCCTTGGCTGACGGCCTGCAACGTCTGGGCTGGAACGCCCCGGCCGCCTGGCCTGCGAGCGACGGCATTCTCCCCAGCCTGCTGCACCTCGACCTGGCCCGCGCCGCACCGCTGCTGCCCTATGTGCTGCTGGTCGGGGTGCTGGCGCTGCGCCCGCAGGGGCTGACACGCGCGCTGTCTCGGGACGACGCGCTGTGAACGCCGCCGTGCCCGCCCCGGCGCGCGGCCGCGCTGCGCTGTTTTCGCTGCTGGTCGCGCTGCCGCTGGCCTTGCCGCTGGACAGCGCCGGTTTCAGCTTGCTGTCGCAACTGGCCAGCGCCTGGTTGCTGCTGCTGTCGGTGGGGCTGCTGGTCACCCGCGCCGGGCTGCTCAGCTTCGGGCAGGCGATGTATGCGGGGCTGGCCGCCTATGCCGCCGCGCATGCGATGAACACGATTGCCGCCTCCGGCTGGCCGCTGCCCTTTGCCCTGGTGCCCGTGTATGGCGGGGCGTTTGCCGTGGCTGCGGCGCTGGTGCTCGGCCCGATCAGCGTGCGGCGAGGCGGTTTGAGCTTTGCCATGATCACGCTGGGGCTGGGCCTGCTCGTAGCGCTGGCCGCGCCCATGCTGCAGGGGTTTTTCGGCGGGGAAGGCGGCGTTTCCACCGACCGCACCGCCGGGCCAGTCTGGCTGGGGCTCGATTTTCTGTCGCAGCGACAGGTCTATGGCGTGAGCGCCGCTTATGTGCTGCTGGGCGCGGCCTTGATGCGTGGGCTCGACGGCACCCGGCTCGACCTGCTGGCGCGCGCAGTGCGCGACAACCCCTTGCGCGTTGCGGTCAGCGGCGCCACACCGCGACGGGTTCGGCTGCAACTGGTGCTGGTGAGCGCCTTCCTCGCGGGCCTGTCCGGCGCCTTGCAAACCCTGCGTCTCGAACAGGTGAGCGCCGGATCGCTCGGGCTGCCGCAATCGAGCATGGCCCTGCTGTTCAGCCTGGCGGCAGGCAGCGGCACGGCCTGGGGCGCCTTGCTGGGCGCGGGCTTGATGGTGGGCAGCGAGTCGGTTCTGGCCTCGGTTTCGCAGGCCTGGATGCTGTATGTCGGCCTCGGTTTTCTCGCCATCGTGATCTGGGCGCCGCAGGGTCTGAGCGGGGTCTTGCGCGATTTGGCGCAACGGCTTCGCGCCCGCCGCAATCCTGATCTGCTGTGGGGCCTGGCAGCGCTATTGCTCTGCAGCGCGCTCGCGATCATCGGCGCGAGCAGCCTGGTCGAACTGCTCTACGCGGTGCGTCAACAATTGCTGGTGGGCAGCACTCTGCGGCTGTATGGCGTGCCGCTGCCGATCGGCAGCGCCGATGTCTGGGTTGGCGCGGCGCTGCTGGCCGCCACGGGCGCGGGGCTGTGCGCCCTGGTGTGGCGGGCACTGGCGCCGCAGTTGCGCGAAGGCGGAGCCCGCGAATGAACGCCCCACTCAATGCCGCATTCAACGCCACTGCGCGCCCGCCCCTGCTCGACGTGCGCGGTGTGCACTGCGTGCTCGGCGGCCAGCCCATCCTCACCGATCTGAATCTGCAGATCAAGGCTGGCGAACGGGTGGCCCTCATCGGCCCCAACGGTGCGGGCAAATCCACCTTGTTTCAGGTAATCAGCGGCCTGCGCCCCCTGCGCGCCGGGAGCGTGTGGCTGGCGGGCCGACGGATCGACCGCCTGAATCCCGCGCAGATTGCACGGGCGGGCATCGGCCGCAGCTTCCAGTCGCCGCAGGTTTTTTCCCGCTTGAGCGTGGCGGATAATCTGCGCGCCTGCCTGCTTGCGGCGCAACCGGCCCGGCGCTGGTGGCTGCCGTACCAGCGCGATGCCGAACTGCGGCAGCAGGTCGCCCACTGGCTGCAGGCGCTGCAACTGCGAGATTGCGCCGATATGCCGGCGCAAAACATCGACTATGCCCGCCTGCGCGCGCTGGAACTCGGCCTCGGGCTGATCAACCGCGCGCCTTTGCTGCTGCTCGACGAGCCCACCGCCGGCATGAACCGGGCGCAGGCCGCGCACATGCTCGACCTGATCGAGCAGCTCTGCGGCGACCGTACCCTGCTGCTGATCGAGCACGACCCGGACGCCGTGTTCCGCCTGGCCACGCGGGTGGTGGTGCTGCATCAGGGCCGCGTGCTGGCCGACGGCGCGCCCGAGGCCATTCGCCACGACGCACAGGTGCAGGCGGTCTATCTGGGCACGGCGCCATGAAGCTCCCGCCCGAGAAAGGCGCGCTGCTCGATGTTCGCTCGCTGCAGGCGGGCTACGGGCCGGTGCAGGTGCTGCGCGGCGTGCATCTGCAACTGCGAGCGGGGGAATTGCTGCTTGTTCTCGGGCGTAATGGCAGCGGGCGCAGCACCTTGCTCAAGTCGCTGATGGGCCTCATTCCCGCAACGGGCTACGCAAGTCTTGCCGGACAAGAACTGCTCGGCCTGCCCGCGCACCGCCGCGCCCGGCTGGGGCTGGGCTATGTGCCGGAGCAGCGCGAGATTTTTCCGCGTCTGAGCGTGCGGCAGAACCTGCTTTTGGGCGCCAAGCCGTCGCAAATAGTCGCGCGAATAGGCCCGTCGCGCTGGAACGAGGCAGCGGTGCTGGCCCTGTTTCCGGCACTGACGCCGCGCCTGCACGCGCCCGCCCAGGCGCTGTCCGGCGGCGAACAGCAGATGCTCGCCATCGCCCGCGCGCTGATGGGCAACCCCGATGTGCTCCTGCTCGACGAGCCGACCGAAGGTCTGGCGCCCCAGCGCGTGGCCGCGACGGCCACGCTCATCCAGCAACTGCAGGAGCAGGGGCTTGGCGTGCTTATGGTCGAGCAAAACCCGTGGGCGCGGCAGCTGGCGGATCGCGTCATCGTGCTCGGTGACGGCCTCACACAGTTCGAAGGCCCACCCGCCGAACTACCGCCCGACGTCTCAGCGGCGTGGCTTTGAGGCGGCAGCCCGCAAGCGCCGCGCAGTCATGGGATCGACCTGCAAGGGACGGCAAAGGTCGATGCGGTCGCCGTCCTGGAGCACGTGCTGCAGCATGACGCGCTGCCCGTCGATGCCGTGGCGGATGTCGGTCGAAATCAATTCGGGATGGGCGCTGAGCATGCCGCTGGCCTGCAGCGCCTGGCTAACTGTGGCGCCTGCTGGCAACGCCAACCGCCTCAAGTCGGGTTCGCCTCTTTCGGGCGCGTAGAACACCGCGATATTCAGCACAGCCCCACCACGGCGGGTTCAACGCGGCCCATAAACCTGCTTGGCGCGCTGCACGAAGGCATCGACAAAGCTGCTGGCGATATGGTTGAACACCGGGCCGATGACCTTCTCCACCAGAAAGTTGGAGAACTTGTAATCGAGCAGAAACTCGACCTTGCATGCCTTGCCGTCGGCCAGGGGGTTGAACACCCAACGTCCATGCAGGGCGGAAAAGGGCCCGTCCACCAGCCGCATGCGTACTTCCTGTCCGGGCACGTTGGTGTTCTGCGTGGTGAAGCTCTGACGGATGCCCTTGAAGTCGATGGTCACACTGGCGCGCACCGTATCGCCCTCTTCCGACTGCACCGAGGCGCCCCCGCACCAGGGCAGAAACTGCGGATAGGCGGCCACATCGGTGACCAGGTCGTACATCTCTTGCGGGCTGTACCAGATGAGGACGGATTTGTGAACCTGGGGCATGGGCGAACGTGGGCGGATCGAGGCTTCTTAGAATGTCACGATTGTATTGAGGGCCGAACGCCCCATATTCCCCGCATGAGCATCGCCGAAAACCGCAAGGCCCATTTCAATTACTTCCTCGAAGACCGTTTCGAAGCGGGCATCGTGCTCGAAGGATGGGAGGTCAAATCCGTGCGCGCCGGGCAGGTGCAACTCACCGACGGCTATGTGGTCATCCGCGATGGCGAGCTGTTTCTGATCGGCATGAACGTCACCGCACTCAACAGCGCCTCCACCCATGTGCGGCCGGATGCGTCGCGTACGCGCAAACTGCTGATGCACAAGGATGAAATCCGCAAGCTCATCGGCAAGGTCGAGCAGCGCGGCTACACCCTGGTGCCCATCAACCTGCATTACAAGGGCGGCCGGGTCAAGCTCGATCTGGCGCTGGGCAAGGGCAAAAAAGACCACGACAAACGCGACACCGAAGCCAAGCGCGACTGGCAACGGGAAAAGGCGCGCATCATGAAAACGCGATAGCGTTTCAGCAAAACGCGATAGCGCGCCAGCTTGGTGCGTCGACGCCAGCTACGCCGCGCCGGTGCCGGGAACCAGACTGCCCGCCATCGCTGCAGTCTTTTGCGCTGCTGTGAAGTCGAGCATGCGCTGCACCGGCACGCGGGCGCGGGCGGCCAGAGCGGCGTCGAGCTCGATGGCATTCGCCCCGGTCTCCAACACACGCGCCAGACCAGCCAGGCTGTTCATCGCCATCCACGGGCAATGCGCGCAGCTCTTGCAGGTGGCGGCGTTGCCCGCAGTGGGCGCGGCGATGAAGGTCTTGCCGGGATTTTGCTGCTCAAGCGCGTGGAACAGGCCGGCATCGGTGGCAACGATGAATTCAGGCGCGTCGAGTTCGCGCGCCGCCTTGAGGATCTGCGCCGTCGAGCCCACCACGTCGGCCAGAGCGACCACCGCCGCCGGGCTTTCGGGATGCACCAGCACGCGCGCTTTGGGATGCTCGGCCTTGAGCAGTTCGAGTTCGAGCGCCTTGAATTCGTCGTGCACGATGCATGAGCCCTGCCACAGCAGCATGTCGGCGCCGGTTTGCTGCTCGATATAGCCGCCCAGATGACGGTCGGGCGCCCACAGGATTTTTTCGCCGCGCGCATGCAGATGCGCCACGATGTCGAGCGCGCAGCTCGAAGTCACGACCCAGTCGGCGCGCGCCTTCACCGCCGCGCTGGTGTTGGCGTAAACCACCACGGTACGGTCGGGATGGGCATCGCAGAAGGCGCTGAACTGCCGCGCGGGGCAACCCAGATCGAGCGAGCAGTTGGCGTCGAGGTCGGGCATGAGCACGCGCTTGTCCATCGACAACATCTTGGCGGTCTCGCCCATGAAACGCACCCCGGCGACGACCAGGGTGCTGGCCGGATGACGGGCGCCGAAACGCGCCATTTCCAGCGAATCGGCCACTAGCCCGCCCGTGGCATGCGCCAGATCCTGCAGATCGGGATGGGTGTAGTAATGCGCCACCAAGACAGCGTCCTGCGTGCGCAGCAGTTGGGCGCAGCGCGCCATCAGCGCGTCACGCTCGGCGGGGCTGGGCTCCTCGGGCACGCGCGCCCAGGCCTGCGCGGTGCCGATGACCGGGCTATCAAAGGCGATCGAAAAAGTGGCGGACATGCAGACTTCCTCTTGAATGAATGCGCAACAAATCAAAGCGCCGTAAAACGCATCGACAGATCGACGGCCTGCACGTCCTTGGTGAGCTTTCCCACGGAGATGCGGTCCACCCCGGTTTCTGCAATGGCGCGCACGGTTTGCAGATCCACCCCGCCAGACACTTCCAGCACGGCGCGCTGGCCGGTGAGGCGGACCGCCTCGCGCAGTTGATCGAGCGACATATTGTCCAGCAGCACCATGCGCGCGCCTGCGCGCAGAGCCTCGTCGAGCTGGGCCAGGGTTTCCACCTCGATCTGGATGAACTGCGCCTGCGCCGCCACCGCCTGCGCCCTGTGCAGCGCCTGCGCCACCCCACCTGCGGCGGCGATATGGTTTTCCTTGATCAGCACAGCGTCGAACAGGCCGATGCGGTGATTCATTCCACCGCCCACACGCACCGCGTATTTCTGCGCCAGGCGCAAGCCCGGGAGGGTTTTTCGGGTATCGACAATTTGCGCCCGTGTGCCGCGCACCACGTCCACATACTGCGCAGTACGCGTGGCCACCGCGCTGAGCAACTGCAGGAAATTGAGCATCGTCCGCTCGGCGCTGAGCAGCGCACGTGCGTTGCCTCTGATCTCCAAAATCACAGCATCTGCTTGCAACGTAGCGCCTTCAGGCGCCAACCACTCCAAATGCGCCGCCGGGTCGAGCGCGCGCACGCAGGCATTGGCCCACGGCGTGCCGCACAACCGCGCGGCCTCACGGCTGCGCACCGTGGCACGCGCCACGGCCTGCGGGTCGATGAGCGCAGCGGTGAGGTCGCCGCTGCCCAGATCCTCCTCCAAAGCCCGCCGCACATCGCGTGCGGCCAGAGTGTGCACATCCATCATGGTGATCGCGCCTTTCGTCTTTACAGGCTGAAAAGCGTTGCAGTGTAGGCGGATCGGCAAACCGTCCCGGGCGGCGCGGGTGTGTCACCGGAGTTCGACAGTTACGGTCGTAAGTACGCGATATCGTTAGGGTGAGCGTTGAAACGTGCCCCTACAGGAGTGCGAGTTGGTCGTCGATGGCGGGTTTCGGAAGCTTGAGTCCTTGGAGGATGGCGTGGTCGGCGTCGCTGAGCGAGGACGTGCCGTCGCGGCGCTCGCCGCCGAGGTGGACCTGGTGGTATTGGATGCGTCGCAGTTGCTCGAGTGCACGTTCGGGCGACAGCTTGGAGCCGGCGTCCTTGAGGCGCATGCGCATGACGCGGTACAGCACCAGAGCGATGAAGCAGATCAGCGCATGGGCACGGATGCGGTCGGGCAAGCGGTGGAACACCGGGGCGATCTCGATCTCGGATTTGAGAATCTTGAAGCCGCGCTCGATGTCGGCCAGGCTCTTGTAGCGTCGCAGAACCTCAAGCGCCGACAACTCTGGCACATTGGTCACCAACAACAGCTTGCCGTCGCCCAGTTCTGCACGCGCCAGCGCCTTGTCGTCGATGACGTAGGTGAACAGATCCGATTGCAGGTCGACCTTGATGATCGAGCCCAGATGCGCCTCGGAGACCGCGCGATACAGCCAGGCCTTAGCACCGGAGTCGCTCAGGCGCCGGCCTCTGAAGGCGGTGCCGCCTTCTTGCGCATCAAGCTTGCCAGCACGCTGCTGGGCTTCCTGCGTGAGTTCTCCGATATGCTGGCGGCGCGCTGCGGTTTGTTCCAGGGCGCGGCGCGGATCGTGGGCCCAGACCAGGCGCAGGTCCTGCCAGCGGGTCTCGCCGAGGACCTCGCGGGTGGCTGCCGCGCAGCGCTGCGCGTGGATCGGCTCCAGAATCTCCGAGAATTCGGCATAACGCCGCCCCGGCACGGCCAGGATGAACTCCAGTGGCTGCTCGGTGCCGCCCACGCGTTGCCCGCGCAGCCACTCCAGATTGTCCAGGCTGAGCAGACCGCGATCGGCCACCAGCACCACGCGCTTGACCGGGTACAGCGCCAGAACCTCCTGGACCACGGTGCTGAGCGTCGGTGCCTCGGCCGTGTTCCCTTCCCAGACCCGATGCGTCAGCGGCAGTCCCTCGGCCGTCTGCACCACGCCGAGCATGAACTGGCGACGCATCCCCCCGTCCTTGGACAGGCCGAACTGGCGCAGGTCGCCGGCCAACTCGGTCTGGCCCTCCACGCCGATGGTGGTCATGTCGTAGAACACCACCGACAGATCCTGGTCGATCAGCGGGCGCAGCAGCCCGGCCAACGCCGCCTGGACGCAGTCCTGGTGTTCGACCAGCGCATCCATCGCCCGCAGCAGGTGCTGATGCGTCACCTCCTTGGGCGCAAAGCGCGGCAGCGCCACCGTCTGCAACCAGCGCAGCACGCCGAGCTTGGACGTCGGGTCGCACAGGCGGTTGAGCACCATCAGGCGCACCAGCGCCTCGACGTCGATGCGGCTGCGCGTGCGACCAAAAACCCGGCGCAGCTCGCCAAATCCCAATTCGTCCCACAGCTCGGTCAGCGCCCATACGTCGCCCAGGGCGCGGCTGGACTCGAACCGCACGTCGGCCACTGTCGCCACCGCGCCGGCCTCCGGCGGCGTGTCGCTGCGAAGTCGCTGCAGGCCGCGGATCACGCTCTCAAGCTGGCTGCCAGCTTGGTCGGCGCGCCCCAGGGTGGCCACCGTGCGTTTCTTCACCCGCCCGCTCTCATCCCGGTAGGACTCCACGAGCTGGACGTAGCGGCGACCGCCGGAGGTGGTGATCTTGATGAACATGCCGCCACAATACACCAACCCATCTGCCAATGGCAACAGCCTCACAATGTGGAAAAACGTGCCACCACACGTACTTTTCCAAAAACGAGGCTAACCCTTTGTTCCGTCAAGGCCGGGTCGGCGTTTTCAGCCAATTTTTGACTCAAACTGTCGAACTCCGGGTGTCAGGTTGTCGCGGATTGGGCACAAAGAGCCACCGCACCCGCGACAGATTGCCGCAGTTTTGTGCGCTGCAAAAATCGACATTCCGCAATGAAGCGCGCCAAAAATCAGGGTTAGTCCTAGTTATCACGGTGAATTCCCTATATTGACAAGGCCATATCAGTACTCGCTAATATTGCGCTAAATCAATGAAAGCGAGTTATGGAAACCACTTTTGCCAATCCGCAGACAACCACGGCGATTCCGCTCGCGACCCTGCGCAAAACCTTGCCGCGCAGCAAGCAGCCGGAAGCTAACCGCCTGGCGCATACCGAGGTGGTCAACGCCTGGCGCGGCGCTTCCGACTGCCGCAGCTGCGGCGTGCGACGTATTGCGCTGTTCGGCGCGCTGCGCATGGAAGACTTCGACACCTTCCATCAGGTCATCGACGACATGCAATTCGCCCCCGGACAGCAGCTGTTCAGCGAAGGGCAGCGGGGCGACTGGCTCTACACCATCAAGACCGGCTATGTGAAGCTGGAACGCGTGCTGCCCGACGGCACCCGCCGCATCACCCGCGTGGCGCGGCGCGGCGATCTGATCGGGCTGGAATGCTTCATTCAAGAGCCTTACATGCATCACGCTTCGGCCATCGGCGCGGTACGGGTGTGCCGCATCCCGGTGGAAGTGATTCGCAAAATGGAAGAGCAGGTGCCCAATCTGCGCCAGGAGTTTCTGGAGCGCTGGCACCGCGCGCTGCGCGACACCGACGAATGGGCGCTGCTGCTCGGCTCGGGAGCCATTCCCGCGCGCATGGCTCGTCTGCTGCTCAAACTGGCCGACCCGGAACTCAACGACACCATCACCCTGCCCAAGCGCAGCGACCTCGGCGCCATGCTCGGCGTGGCGCTCGAAACGGCCAGCCGCGTGATCGCCCAGTTCGAGCGCGACAAGCTGCTCGAACATGTCGGCCCGCGCTTGTTCCGCGTCAACCGACCGGCGCTCGGTCTCGTCGCGCAACCCGAACGCGTCGCCTGAAGCGGGCCGAAACCATCCCTTCGACAAAACGGCAGAGCGAAACTCCCTAAAAACCGCAGCCGCCAGCTTCCTTGCAGCTTGGGCACATCCGACGCAATGTTTGCAGGATGTGCCTATTTTTTTACCCGCGCCCTGACGGCTGCTGCAGCCAGCGAGTGATGGGCTGCCATTGCTCCAGGTCTTTGGCCGCCTGGCTGGGCGGCAGGTCCCACAGGGTGAGGCCGTGCGCGGCCATCTGCGGGTACAGCGTGGTCTGGCGCAGATTGCTCAGCATCGGCAGGCCACTTTGCGTCACGAAGGCCTGTAATTGCTCGGCGGCATGGGTGCGCGGGTCGATGCGCACACCCACCAGGCCCACATCGAAGCCGTGTTTTTCGCGCGCCTCGCGCAGTTTTTCCAGGAATTCCTGCGTGGCGTAGATGTCGAAAATCGACGCCGACAGCGGCACCAGCACCTTGTCGGCCTGTTTCATCACATCGTTCAGCCGCCAGCCATGCAGCCCGGCGGAGGTGTCGATCACCGCGTGGGTCGTGCCCTTGGGCGGTTTGGCGATGTAATCAAAGCTCATTTCCCAGGTGTCGATGCGCGGCAGCGCTGAATCGCGCAGCGACAGCCAGAGGCGGGCCGATTCCTGCCGGTCGGAGTCGCCCAGCATGACCCCATGGCCTTGACTGGCGAAAAATCCGGCAACCTGCGTGGACAGGGTGGATTTGCCCACCCCGCCCTTGGGATTGGCGACAACGATGACCGGCATGAGGCGTCCTTTCTGCTTTGTGTTCTGGTGATGGGTACGAAATTACCAGAACCGACGCACAAACTCCACGCCGCGCACGCGCGCCCTATGCGATGCGACAAGCCTGCTCGAAGCTCAGACGCGGGCTGCGGGGGAACAACGCGCTGGCGTCGCCATAGCCGAGATTGCACAGAAAGTTCACCTTGACTTCGGTGCCCGCGAAAAATGCGGCGTTCACCGCGTCGGCATCGAAACCGCTCATCGGGCCGCAGTCCAGGCCCAGGGCGCGGGCCGCGAGAATAAAGTAGCCGCCTTGCAGGCTGGAGTTGCGCATCGCCGAGGAGGCGATGAAATCCGGCTTGCCCGCAAACCAGTTGCGCGCGTCGAGATTGTGCGGAAACAGCTGCGGCAGCTGTTCGTAAAACGCCATGTCCATGCCGATGATGGCGGTCACCGGCGCTTTGAGCGTCTTGGCGCGGTTGCCCTCGCTCATGCAGGGCGCAAGGCGGGCCTTGGCCTCCTGCGACTGCACGAACACGATACGCGCCGGGGAACAGTTGGCCGAGGTTGGCCCCCATTTCATCAGGTCGTAGAGCTGGTGCAGCAGGTGCTCGGGCACGGGCTGATCCAGCCAGGCGTTGTGCGTGCGGGCTTGGTCAAACAGTTGGCGCAGGGCGCTGGCGTCGATCATGGGCATGGTGAGTCTCCTGAGAACAAGCTGAAATGGTCGCTCAAAACCGATTTGTAAGTGCATGCGAATCACGGGCGGATCGGCTGCAGGACAATACGCCCACCATGTTCAATCCCAGCAAAGACGAGGTTCGGCAGTTTTTTCTTTCCGCCTGGCAGCGGCATCGTGCTGGCGGCGTGCTCACGCCGCTGGAACTCATCGCGGCAGACTGGATGGAACTGCACCCCGAATACCACGCCGAACTCTCCGACCCGCAAAGCGCCAGCCGCGACTACGCCGTGGAGCAGGGCCGCACCAACCCGTTTCTGCATCTGTCGATGCATCTGACGATCGCCGAGCAGGTGTCCATCGACCAGCCGCCGGGCATCCGCCAGGCCTTCGAGCTGCTGCGCAGCAAGCGGGGCGAGCACGAAGCGCACCACACCATCATGGAGTGCCTGGGCGAGATGTTGTGGACGGCGCAGCGCAGCGGTCTGCCCCCGGATGGCGCCGCCTACGTGGACTGCGTGCAGCGCCGCGCAACGCGGCGCTGAGAGCCCCTTGGGGCGAGAACCGAGCGCAGCGAGGTTTGCGGGCGCGCGTCTTCAGCCTTCGACGGCTTCGAGCACCAGTTGCACCTGGGTGATGCCCTGCCAGGTATTGCTCTCCAGCCGGTAGGCGATGCGCGCCTCATCCGGAAGAAAGTCGGTGCGGCCCCAAGCCACGAGGTCGAACTGCGCGTTGCCGGGCGCGCCCTCGCTGTCGAGCAGCCGCACCTTGGCTTTCAAGTGACGCTCGCCGAGCAGCCGCTGCTGCCGCACCTGCACCCGGGCGCTGAAAAGGGGCGCGGCGAAGCCCTGCCCCCACACCTGCGCAGCAAGCAGCGACGCCATTTCGGGCAGCAGCCATTGCGCGGGTAGCGGCCCATCCACCTCAATGCGGCGCTGCAACTGCGCCGGCGCCAGCCATTCGGCGGCCACTTGGGCAAACGCGGCACGAAATCGCTCGAAGCCATCGTCCACCAAGGAACAACCCGCCGCCATGGCGTGGCCGCCGAAGCGCAGCAACAGACCCGGCTCGCGCTTGGACACCAGATCGAGCGCGTCGCGCAGATGAAAACCGGCAATCGAGCGGCCCGAGCCGCGCAGCGTGCCGTCTTCAGCCGGGGCGAACACAAAGGTAGGGCGATGCTCGCGGTCTTTGATGCGCCCGGCAACGATGCCGATCACGCCTTCGTGCCAGTTGGGCGCGAACAGGCTGATGGCGGGGGCGCTGCCTTCCGCACCGAGATCCAGCCCCTCCAGCATGGCCAGCGCCTCGGCCTTGATGCCGTCTTCGATGCTGCGCCGCTCGCGGTTGAAGGTGTCGAGCAGTTGCGCGAGTTGCAGCGCGCGGGCGGGGTCGTCTGTGGCGAGGCACTCGATGCCCACGGTCATATCGGCCAAGCGCCCCGCGGCGTTGATACGGGGCCCCAGCGCGAAGCCCAGATCGGCGCTGTTCACCCGCGCCGCCTCGCGCCCCGCCACTTGCAACAGCGCGGCAACACCCGGCTGCATGCGCCCGTCGCGGATGCGCTTGAGCCCCTGCGCCACCAGCAGCCGGTTGTTGGCATCGAGCCGCACCACGTCGGCCACGGTGCCCAGGGCCACGAGATCGAGCAAGGCGTCGAGGCGCGGCTGGCTGGCGGCGTCGAACACCCCGCGCTGGCGCAGTTCAGACCGCAGCGCCAGCAGCACATAAAACATCACCCCGACCCCGGCGATGGACTTGCTCGGAAAGTCACAGCCCGGCTGATTCGGGTTGACGATGACCTCGGCCTCGGGCAGCGTGTCGCCCGGCAGGTGGTGGTCGGTGACGAGCACGCGAATGCCCTGCTCGCGCGCCCGCGCCACGCCCTCGACACTGGCGATGCCGTTGTCCACGGTGACGATCCAGTCGGGCTTGCCATCGGCGTGCTGCAAGGCCAGCTCCACCACCGCGGGCGACAGGCCATAGCCCGTGGTGAAGCGGTTGGGCACGAGGTAGGAAACCGCCGCCCCCATCGCCCGCAGGCCGCGCAGCCCCACGGCGCAGGCAGTGGCGCCGTCGCAGTCGTAATCAGCGACGATGAGCAGGCGCTCGCCGCGCGCAATGGCATCGGCCAGCACCACCGCAGCGGCTTCCGCCCCCTTGAGCAGCGCAGGCGGCAGCAAATGCGGCAAAGCCAGCTCCAGTTCGTCCGCCTCTTTCACCCCGCGCGCGGCGAACAACTGCGCCAGCAAGGGATGCGTGCCGGCCTCTTGCAGCCGGTGCTGAGCGCGGGGATCGGGTTGGCGCAGAACGAATTGCATGGGTTCGTGTCGAGAGTCAAAACACTATTGGAACCGATGCCGCAGCGGCCTACCCCCGCCCCTACACTGCGCAGTCCATGTCGCGCTCCAAACTCGTCTCTGCCCTGCTGCCCACGGTGCTGCCGTGGATGACCACGCCGCCGCTGCGGCCGCTGCTCAACTGGGGGCTGCGCCGCAGCCTGCGTGCCTCGCGGCTGGCGCACACCCGCAGCCCGGCCGACTTCGGGCTGGCGTCTGCCACGGTGCGCATCCCCACCGCCAACGGCAAAACCCTGCATGCCTGGCATCTGCCCGCACCGCAAGCCGCGCCGCGGCCCTCGCCCGCCCTCGTCATCGTGCATGGCTGGGGCAGCAATGCCGACCTCATGCTGCCACTGGCCCCCGCGCTGCATGCCGCCGGACTTGCGCTGCTGTTCATCGACACCCGCTGCCACGGCGCCAGCGATGACGAGCCCTTCACCTCGCTGCCGCGCTTCGCCGAAGACACGGTGCACGCGGTGGACTGGCTGGCCGCCCAACCCGACATCGACCCAAGCCGCATCGCCCTGCTCGGCCATTCCGTCGGCGCGGGCGCGGTGCTTTTGGCGGCCACCTGGCGGCCGCAAATCGCCGCCGTCGTCAGCCTGGCCGCCTTCGCCCACCCCGCCGACATGATGCAGCGCTGGATGGCCGAACAAAACTTGCCAGATGCCGTCATCGGCCCCTACATCCTGAAGTATGTGCAGCGCACCATCGGCTATCGCTTCGACGCCATCGCCCCCCTCACCACCCTGCCACAACTGCGCTGCCCCGTGCTGCTGATGCACGGCGAGCACGACACCACGGTGCCGGAGGAAGATGCGCACCGACTGCTGGCCGCCGCCGCTGCGCGCGACAGCGTGCAACTGCACATCGGCCCCGGCGGGCATGATTCGATGGACGCTTTTCTCGAGCAAATGCCCCAGGTCATCGGCTTCCTGAATCAGGTCAACAGCGCACCGTCAGATCTGGCAAACCGCATCGCCACGGACTAGGGTTGCGGCTGCTACGCCTCGATCTCCGGCCGTCCCCAGTAGTAGCCCTGTCCCCAGTCCACGCCGATGCGGCGCATGACTTCGGCGGTGGCCTCGTCTTCGATGCCTTCGGCGATGGTCAGGATGCCCAGCTCGTGCGCCATGCTGTTGATCGATCGCACCATGGCCTGCGCCCGCGCGCTGTGCGCGGCTTCGCGCACCAGCTCGGCCTCGATCTTGAGGTAGCTCACCGGCAGCTTGAGCACATAGAGATACGACGAGTAGCCGCTGCCGAAATCGTCCACCGCGAGCTGGAAACCGAAGTCGATCAGCGGCTGCACCAGTTGGCGCACGGCCTCGGCATCTCCGATGAGTTGACGTTCGGTGATCTCGATGACCATGGGCTTGGCCTTGCCGGTCATATCCACCGCGCAAGTGCTGCAGAAATGCTGCGCCCGGTCGAGCAGTTGTTGCACATCTTCCGGTCGACTCAGGAAGTCGGCGGAGCAGTTGATCATGTACTTCATCGGCGTGCCGGTCTGCTCCATGCGCTGGCTGCAGCGCGCCATCACCTGCTTGGACACACGCGAATCGATGCGGTGCTCCAGGCGCAGACGGTTGGCCACGTCGATGAACTGCCCGGCCGCAATCACATCGCCGTTTTCCGCAACCAGCCGCGCGAGGGCTTCAAACCCCATGATCTGCCCGTCGGCCAGGGATACCAGCGGCTGATAGGCCACGCGGATGCGGTCGTCCTCAATGGCGCGCTTGAGGGTGAAGCCCTGCAGATAGTCCTGCGCCGACTTGCCCTCGAACTGCTTGACCCGGTTGCGCCCGCCGGCCTTGGCGTTGTAGAGCGCGGAATCGCACTGCCCCAGCAGTTCGGCGGAGGTGAGCGGGCCGCCGGGCTCCCAAGCGGATACGCCGAAACTCGCCGTCAGCCGCAATTCCGCGCCGCCCACGGACATGCGGGTATGCGAGATCAGCTCGCGCAGCTTCTCCGCCGTGGCGTGCGCGGTCTCGAGCGACGAATCGGGCAGCAGCACCAGAAATTCCTCGCCGCCCCAGCGCGCCACCTGGTCTTCCTTGCGCACCCTGGTTTGCAGCAGGTGCGCGACCTGCTGCAGCACGGCGTCGCCCGCGGCGTGGCCGAAGCCGTCGTTGATCAGCTTGAAGTGATCGAGGTCGAACAGCACCAACGCGTAGCCGATGCCATGGTCTCTAGCGCGATCATGGGCGCGCTGCAGGTATTCGCCCATGCCACGGCGGTTGAGCAGCCCGGTGAGGCTGTCCTGATTGGCCAGGCGGTACATGATTTCGGACCGATCGCGCAGTTGCGCGCTGTCGCGCTCGGCTTGTTTGCGCACCAGCCGATAGGCCAGCGTGAGCACCGCCAACCACAGCGCCAGAATGGTCAGCGCAGGCCAGTAGGCGCGCCAGAAATCACGCCAGATCAAAGCGCGCGGCACGGTCATGTTCACCAGCACGTCGTAGTGCGGCAGGCGCACCCAGGCGCCCAGGCGGGGAATGTCGTCCGAGTCCACCCGGCCGCTGAACACGCCGGAGGTGGCGCCATCCGGCGCATGCCGCGCGGCACGGGCCAGTTCTCCCTGCCGCTTGGCGCTGTAAAAGCGCGGCAAATCGTCCGTCTTGGGCGCGGGCCAGCGCGCGAGCAGGTAGCCATCTGCGCGCATCAGCGCGATCGACATGCCCGGCATGGCATATTCCGCAGCCGCCACGGAACGCCGCCAGCGTTCGAGAAAGTCATTGAGCTCCACGGGCACCGCAATCAGCAACTGCGGCTGCCCCGCGGCGTTTTTCACAATCAGGCGCAGAGGAATCACCCAGCGGTGCAGCATGGGGCCGTACACCGCCTTGCCCACCTCCAGGCCTCCTGTGCGCCCCGCCTGCACGATGCCCGGCCAGATGTCGGGCATGTTGCGGAAATTGGGCAAACGCCTCTGTCCGGGCAGGGTCGTGGCAAACATCTGGCCATCGGCCGTGGACAGATTGATCGACAAGGCCTGATCCGGCCCGAGCAGGGCGCGATAGCGCTGCAACAGCGGCTGGAGCTGATCGGGTGCAGCCAGCAATTCAGGACGCGTCAGCAGATCGTTGCCAAGCGCGGACATGACCGATTCATAGCGGTCGAGATAGGCCGAGGTGGCGTCCGCGAGAAACGCCGTTTCCACCCGCAGGGTGCTGCGCAGCGTGACGTCCTGCCGCTGCCAGTTGATCCAGGCCAGCCAGGCCGCGAAAACCAAGGTGAGCCCGACCAGACCCCAATAGCCGCGACGCAGTCGGCGCGGCATGGCCGCGGCGCCTTGCGGCGCAAGCGTCTGGGCGGGGGAAAACAACGGGGTGGAACCAGGCATGCAGCAAAAAATCTCGTACCGGTATCCCGCACGTGCTGTGCGATCTGCGCCGGTTTTATTGGGTTGGGCGCAGTGTAAATGCGCCTTGTCTGAAGAGCCCGTCGATTACTTCACACTTTGGCGGCCACCCCCGCGAACGCGCGTGATCCCTCTGGCCGCTGCGCCCTGCGTCGGCAGATCGAGCCCGGGTGCACCTGTAGCGATCTGCAGCGTTGACAGGCCCTACATGCCCACGTAGTTCGGCCCGCCCCCGCCTTCGGGCGCAACCCAGACGATGTTCTGCGTCGGGTCTTTGATGTCGCAGGTCTTGCAGTGCACGCAGTTCTGCGCGTTGATCTGCAATTTGTCGCAGCCGTCCGGGCCCTTGACGAATTCGTACACCCCGGCCGGACAGTAGCGGGTCTCCGGCCCAGCATAGGTCTTGAGGTTGACTTGCACCGGCACCGACACGTCCTTGAGAGTCAGATGGGGCGGCTGATTCTCCTCGTGATTGGTGTTGCTCAAATAGACCGAACTCAGCCTGTCGAAAGTGAGCACGCCGTCGGGCTTCGGATAGTCGATGCGCGGGCAGTCGGCGGCCGGTTTGAGCATGGCGTGGTCGGGCACATGGTGATGCACCGTCCACGGCGGCGACTTGATGCCGATGCGCGGCAGAAACCAGCGCTCGATGCCGGTCATCAGCGTGCCCACCAGTCGGCCCTTCTTGAACCACTGCTTGAAGTTGCGCGCGGTCTTGAGTTCGGCGTGCAGCCACGACTGCTCGAACGCCGCGGGATAGGCGCTGAGTTCGTCTTGCGCGCGCCCTGCAGCCAGCGCATCGGCGATGGCCTGCGCCGCAAGCATGCCGGTCTTGATCGCCGCATGACTGCCCTTGATGCGCGATGCGTTGAGAAACCCCGCTTCGCACCCCACCAGACAGCCGCCGGGAAACACCAGCTTGGGCAAGCTCAGCAGCCCGCCGGCCGTGATGGCACGCGCGCCGTAGCCCAGACGCTTGGCGCCGTCGAACAAACCGCGAATTGCCGGATGGGTCTTGAGCTGCTGAAATTCCTCGAACGGACTCATCCACGGATTGGTGTAATCCAGCCCGACCACGAAGCCGATGGCCACCTTGCGGTCTTCGAGGTGGTAGAGAAACCCGCCGCCGTAAGTCTTGGGATCGAGCGGCCAGCCCGCGGTGTGCAGCACCAGCCCAGGCTGGTGTTTGTCGGCAGCCACTTCCCAGAGCTCCTTGATGCCAATGCCGTAGCTTTGCGGATCGCGCCCGGCGTCGAGCTTGAAATGCGCGATCAACTCGCGGCCCAGCTGACCGCGCGAGCCTTCGGCGAACACCGTGTACTTGGCGCGCAGTTCCATGCCCAGCGCGAAATGATCGGTCGGCTCGCCGTCCCTGCCCAGCCCCTGGTTGCCTGTGGCCACGCCGCAAACACGGCCCTGCTCGTCATAGAGCACCTCGGCCGCAGCGAAGCCGGGGAAAATCTCCACGCCCAACGCTTCAGCCTGCTGCGCCATCCAGCGCACCAGATTGCCCAGGCTGATGACGTAGTTGCCGTGGTTCTTGAAACAGTCGGGCAGAAAAGCCGCGGGCGCGGGCTTGGCGTTGGCGTCGCTCAGGAACAAAAACTGATCCGCCGTGACTGGCTGATTCAGCGGCGCGCCCATCGCCTTCCAGTCAGGGAACAGTTCGGTCAGCGCGCCGGGGTCCATGATGGCACCGGACAAAATGTGCGCCCCCGGCTCGGAACCTTTTTCCAGCACGCAGACCGAGATCTCGCGCCCGGCCTGCTGCGCCAACTGCTTGAGATGGATGGCCGTAGCCAGTCCGCCAGGGCCCGCCCCGACGACGACGACGTCGTAATCCATGGCCTCGCGCGGGCCGAATTTTTCCAAGAGTTGATGCGGGGTCATCGCGGTCTCCACGGTCAGGCTGTTTTGAGCAGCATTTTAGGCACGGCGGCCACAAAAAAGAACGATCGTTCGATTTTAGGGCAACCGTATTTCAGACAGCGTAATAGAGCACCGCGAAAAAATGACAGACCGTGCCCGCGAGCACGAACAGATGCCAGACGAAGTGCGCATAGCGCCAACGCTCGTCGAACACAAAAAACACCACGCCCAGGGTGTAAGACACGCCGCCCGCCACCAGCCAGAACAGCCCCATCGGCGCGATGCGCTCGGCTAGCGGCACGATGGCGATCAGCACCACCCAACCCATGCCCAGATAGAGTGCAGTGGACAGGTGCGGAAAGCGCACCCCGGCAAACGCCTTGAGCAGCAGCCCCATCGCCGCCAGCCCCCAGACCACGCCGAACAAGGTCCACCCCCATCCCCCGCGCAACACGCCCAGGGTGAACGGGGTGTAGGTGCCGGCGATCAGCAGGTAAATGGCCGCATGGTCGAGGCGCTGAAACACCGCCTTGAGCCGCGGCTGCGGCAGAGCGTGATATAGGGTGGAGGCGAGATAGAGCAGGATGGCGCTGGCGCCGAAAACCGTCGCCCCCACCACGCTGGCCACCGGCTGGTGTCCAACCGCATGAACGATGAGCACGGGCAGCGCAGCAATGGACAGCAACAGCCCGAGCCCGTGGCTGATGCTGTTTGCGATCTCTTCGCCCAGACTCTGCGGTCGCAGAGCGGCGATGTCGGTTGCGCCCCCGGTTGCGCGTTCAGTTGCGATTTGTGCCATGCAGCAAATATTAAGCCGCTCCCTGAATTCGCGCACCCGACAGATACTGGAAAATTCCCTGCCTGTGCAAATATCTCCTTGCCGCACTATCCTTGCGCTCACGCAAATTAAGGCTATTTTTGCGTTTTCCCGCACTCCCACAAAGATCCAGACCGTGAGTTCCACCCCCACCACCGCTGCACTCGCCCCGGCTGACAACACCCCGGCGGAGCAGACCCGCTTTCGCATCCTCGGAGCGATCAGCTTTTCGCATTTCCTCAACGACATGATCCAGTCGTTGATTCTGGCGATCTATCCGCTGTTCAAGACCGATTTCCACCTGAATTTCGCCCAGATCGGTCTGATCACCCTTACCTATCAATTCACCGCCTCGCTGCTGCAGCCGCTGGTGGGTTACTACACCGACAAATATCCCAAGCCCTACTCGCTGGCAGTGGGCATGGGCTGCACCCTGGCCGGGCTGCTCACGCTGTCGGTGGCGCCGACCTTCCCCATCCTGCTGCTGGCCGCGGCCATGGTGGGCACCGGCTCCTCGATCTTCCACCCTGAGTCGTCGCGCGTAGCCCGCATGGCCTCGGGCGGACGCCACGGTCTGGCGCAGTCCATCTTCCAGGTGGGGGGCAATGCGGGCACCGCCACCGGGCCGCTGCTGGCCGCGTGGATCGTGCTGCCGCATGGGCAAAAGAGCGTGGCCTGGTTTTCGCTGGCCGCCCTGCTGGCCATCGTCGTGCTCATCGGCGTGGGTCGCTGGTACAGCCACCAGCACCGCCTGCCGAAGAAGGCCACCGCCATCAAGCATTCACCGGTTCCGCCGCATCTGGTGCGCCGCACGCTGGCGGTGCTGCTGGCGCTGATCTTCTCCAAGTTCTTCTATTTGGCCAGCATCAACAGTTATCTCATTTTTTATCTGATGCACAAATTCCACGTCAGCACGGAAATTGGGCAGTACCACCTGTTTGTCTTCCTCGCCTCGGTCGCGGCGGGAACGCTGATGGGCGGCCCGATCGGCGACCGGGTCGGCCGCAAGGCGGTGATCTGGGTGTCCATCCTCGGCGTAGCGCCCTTCACCCTGATGCTGCCCTACGCCAGTCTGGAAATGTCGGCCGTGCTCAGCGCCATCATCGGCTTCATGCTGGCCTCGGCATTTCCGTCGATGGTGGTCTATGCGCAGGAGCTCATTCCCGGCAAGGTAGGCACCGTGGCCGGGCTGTTCTTCGGCCTGGCGTTTGGCCTGGGCGGTATCGGTGCAGCCGTGCTGGGCCAGTTGGCCGATATGTGGGGCATCGACGCGGTGTACAAAATCTGCTCCTTCCTGCCGCTTATCGGACTCTTGGCCGTGTTTCTACCCAATCTGCATCAACCCAAGGCAGTGCCGCCCAAACCCGCAGCCGCCTGACGGCGTTTCGGTCAAACCCCGGGCCAAACCCCGCCCCAGCGGGGTTTTTTCATGGCCGCAGAAAAATGAAACGAGGCTGAAGGACTGCCGCCCACGGGCGAACCCGGCCCGCCGGGCAAGGTCTATTTCAGGGCGTGTTCACGCAAGTCTTGAAAGGATCATCATCATGTCCCTCTCGTATCAAGCCCTGCGCCGGGGCGCACTGATCGGCGCTTTAGCGGGCCTGTCGGCGGCTGGCTTGCTCAGCCCCACTCTGAGCCAGGCTGCGGAGGTTCACCACGCCGGAGATATCTCTTACCTCTGCGGCGGCGTGGGCCAAGGCAGCCTGAAAGCGCTGCAGGCGCGAGCGCCCGAATTCAATCTCGGCTTCTGGATGGTGGAAGGGCCGCAAGGGGCCTATCTGGCCGATGTGCCGATCCACGTCATGCAGCACGGCAAGACCGTGGCCCAGTTCACCGCTGGCGGCCCTTTGTGCTATCTCAAAGCGCCTGCGGGTCGGTACACCATCGTCGGGCTGCACAAACAGCAGGAACGCAAAATCGAGATGCAGACCGGAAACAAAAACGCCTACCTGCGCTGGTGAGGCGCGGGCAGGCGTTGTGCCGTTCTGCCCTGCTTCTGCGGTTGATTACAGCGGGCGGCTGATGACTACGGCGCCGCGCAGCTGCCCCGGCGCGTAGCCAGTGGCCGCATCGTGCGGGTAGTCGGTCTTGAGTTTGTCGGCCACGCCGGGTGCGAGTTGCGCGGTGGTACCGTGGCAAGCTAGGCATTGCGTCTGCAGCACGATGGCCTTGGCGTAATGCAAGGTGGGCTTGCCGTTCTCAGTCACCACTTCGCTCCACTCCAGGGTTTCGGGCTTGGCGCCCGATTTCAGATCGGCGTTCAGGTGGCCCAGCGCCTTGTGCTGCCAGACGTTGGGTGTGCCCATGTCGATATTGCGCACTCGGGTGCCCACGCGGGTGATCTTCCAACCGGTCTTGTCGGCCAGACCCATGGCGATTTCGGGGGCGATGGTTTTGCAAACCGTGATCGAGCCCGCCGGGCCGTTTTCCTTCATGCTGGCCTGCAGCTTGCCGCTCAGGGTTTTGAGCAGCTCGCCGGTGACGGCGCGAGTGGCCTGCATCTGTTCGGGGCTTGCGGCCTGTTGCGCAAAAGCGGAAACCGGCACGGCTGCAACGGCCAGCGCAGCCATCAAGGGTGGCAAATGACGAGTCAAATGACGCATGAGCATCTCTCCAGAAAATCGCGTCCTGACGACTTGCCGGACACCTTGGCGCGATTATGTAACTAATTGTGTTTCAAGTCTGCCCTAGTTCGCGAGCTTGAGCTTCATATTGATTGAAATCAAACTCGCGACAGACGACCGTCTGACAGCGGCGACATGTCGCACTTTTTTGCAGTCCCAAACTCAGGTCTGCGGATCGAGGAAGCCCCCCGCGCGATAAGTCAGCACCAGGGTATCGCGCCAGCCGCCTCGGGTTTCGCCTGCGGGCAGGACGGGGGTGCTTTCGTGAATCACGCGGGTGTCGTCCATCAGCAGCACGCTGCACGGCTCAGCCAGGGTGAAGCGCACGCCGCGCTGTCCAGCGAGCTCGAACACCCGGGTTTCGCCACCGCGAATGTCGTGCCGCGAGATCAGCACCACGGCCACAAAATCCACGCCGTCGCGGTGCGCCCCTTCCGGCGTGGGGCGGCCCACACCTTCGCGGGTATCGATGCGGAACTGGTGCGCTTCGATGAACCATTGCGGCGCCGGGCGCACCTGTGCGAACAGCCGCCCCAGCCCGAGCAGCAAGGGCTGCCAGAACGGTGCCCGCTGCAGCTCGTCGGTCAAGGGCGCGAACCAGCGCAACATGCCGCCGTGCAGCGCGTTGTAAGAGGTCGGCTGCCAATGCGCACGGTGCGGCGCGGCCTGAAGCTCCGCCTGCCCTGCGGCCGGCTGCCGGGTCTGAATGAAGCTGCCATGACGCCGGAAGCGATAGTGCCCGCCGTCTTTGAGGTAATCGTCGGGCGGCAGGTCGTTCCACAAACCGAGGGCCGGCGCACAGCTCGCCAGCTCATAGCCCGCCATGGCGGCCAGATCGGCGGCGCCCAGCACACAAAAACCTTGCTGCTGCAAGCGCGCCAGCGCGCTGCTGCCCGCGGGCATGGGCGCGCCAAAACTCAGGGTGTCATCGGGCGCCTGCATCACTTACCCCAACTGTCTCTGAGCGTCGTCGTGCGGTTGAACACGGGCTGCGCCGGGGAATGATCGACCCGGTCGGCGACAAAATAGCCGTGCCGCTCGAACTGGAACGATGCCCCGGCAGGAGCTATGGCCAGCGCGGGCTCGATATAGGCCTGCACTGTCTGCTTGCTTTGCGGATTGAGCACAGCGAGAAAATCGCGGCCACCCGCGTCGGGATGCGCCTCGGTGAACAGGCGGTCGAACAGCCGCACCTGCGCGGCCACGCCCAGACTGGCGCTCACCCAGGTAATCACGCCTTTGACCTTCACCGCGTCTGCCCCCGGCGTGCCGCTTTTGGTGTCGGGCAACAGTTCGGCCAGCACCTTGGTGACTCGCCCTTCGGCATCTTTTTCACAGCCGGTGCAACGAATCACGTAGCCGTATTTCAGCCGCGCCAGGCCGCCGGGCGTGAGGCGGTGATAGCCCTTGGGCGGAACCTCCATGAAGTCTTCACGCTCGATCCAGACCTGCGCGGTGAGGTCGAACTGCCGCCGCCCCATCTCGGGGTGGCCGGGATGGACGGGCGCGCTGCAGGGCTCGGCGTGCGCCGCGCTGCCGAACACCTCGGCCCAGTTGGTGAGTTCGAGCTTGAGGGGATCGAGCACGGCCATCGCACGCGGCGCGCGCGCATCGAGATCGTCGCGCAAAGCCTGTTCGAGCACGCTGTAGTCGATCCAGGAATCGGCCTTGCTCACGCCGATGCGGTCGGTGAACAGGCGCAGGCTCTCAGGCGTGTAGCCGCGCCGACGCAAGCCCACCAGCGTGGGCATGCGCGGGTCGTCCCAGCCGTCCACATGGCGCTCGGCCACGAGTTGCGCCAGCTTGCGCTTGCTCGTCACCACATAGGTGAGATTCAAGCGCGCGAATTCGTACTGGTGCGGCCGCGGACTGGCGACCAAGCCCAGCCGCACGAGATGATCGAGCAGCCAGTCGTAGAACGGCCGTTGATCCTCGAACTCCAGGGTGCACAGGCTGTGGCTGATGCATTCCATCGCGTCTTCGATCGGATGCGCGAAGGTGTACATCGGGTAAATGCACCAGGTGTCGCCCGTGCGGTGATGGTGCGCGAAGCGGATGCGGTAAATCGCCGGATCGCGCAAATTGATATTAGGCGCGGCCATGTCGATCTTTGCGCGCAACACCATGCTGCCTTCCGGGTGCTGGCCCGCGCGCATTTCCTCGAAACGCCGCAGGTTTTCCTCGGGCGTACGGTTGCGCCAGGGGCTGTCCACACCCGGCTCGGTGAGCGTACCGCGGTTGCGGCGCATGTCGTCAGCGTTCTGCTCATCCACGTAAGCCAGACCGTGTTCGATCAGCGCGCAGGCGCAGCGGTACATGAAATCAAAGTCGTCACTGGCATAGAACAGATGCGAAACGCCGTCCGCGTTCCAGTCGAAGCCCAGCCAATGCACCGCATCGAGAATGGCATCGACGTATTCCTGGTCTTCTTTTTCGGGATTGGTGTCGTCGAAGCGCAAATGGCAGACGCCGCCGAAGTCTTGCGCCAGCCCGAAGTTCAGGCAGATGCTTTTGGCGTGGCCGATGTGCAGATAGCCGTTGGGCTCGGGCGGAAACCGGGTGCGGATGCGTGCCGGATCGGTCTGCCCCGCAGCATGTCCGGCAGCGTCAGCCGGATGACCGGCAAAGCGCCGGTTTGCATAAGTGCCTTGCGCCAGATCGCGCTCGATAATCTGACGCAGGAAGTTCGAAGGTTTGTCAACAGGTTCCATAGCCCCGCTATTTGAACAGGTCTGGAAAAGGCAGGACGCGGCTGTGTTGCAGTGCAAACAGGCTGCCCTGTCCTGCGCCGGGCTGAAAGCCAAAAATCTGCCCCGATTGAAGCGCGGGAAAAAACTTCACACGCGCTGTCGGCAAGCCGGAATGGCTCTCGTTACTCAAGCACCAACCACAAGATGTTCAGGAGGTTTCCATCATGTTCCGTCACATCGTTCTGGCCCTTGCGGGCAGCGCTGCACTCATTGCCGCACCGGCGGCGCATGCTGACCGGGTGTTTTGGTCGGTCAACGTCGGCGTTCCCGGGGTGGTGACCAATTTTTCGAATGCTTACCCGGTGTATCAGGCGCCGCCGGTGGTGTATGCACCGCCGCCGCCCATGCCGCCGGTCTATTTCGCCCCACCTCCTCCCCCGCCGCGCCCGGTGTACTACGGCTATGGTCAGGTTTACACCCCGGTGGCAGTCGCGCCGCCCTACTACTACGGCGCTCCGGTGCGCCGCTGGGACCGCGATCATTGGCGGCATGACCGCGGACACGGCTGGGGGCATCGCGACCACGACCGCGGCGATTGGGATCGCCGCTGAGCGTAGAGTAATCAGCGGCGCTTGCTGCTCCCCAGCAGGCTGCCCAGCACGCCGCGGATGATTTCTCGGCCCACGGTGCTGCCGATGCTGCGCGCAGCCGACTTGGCCAGGGTTTCGAGCATGGAATCCTTGCGTCCCGAACCTCTCGCCAGACCGCCCAGACCCTGTCCCAGCGAATCGAGCAGACCGCCGCCTGAACCGGTTGGCGCTCCGGTTGGCGCTCCGGTTGGCGCTCCGGCAGTTGGCGCGGGCGCGGCGGCTTCTGGCGCGGCTTGCACCCGACCTTTGAGCAGTTCGTAGGCCGATTCGCGGTCTACGGTTTTTTCATACACCCCCGCCACCAGCGAGCCCTGAATCAGCGCCTTGCGTTCCTCGGGGCTGATCGGCCCGATGCGGCTACCCGGCGCCAGCATCCACACCCGCTCGGTCGGTGTGGGGCGACCCTTTTCGTCGAGCAGCGACACCAGCGCCTCGCCCACCGCGAGTTCGGTGATGGCCTGGGCCACGTCCAGACCCGGGTTGGGACGCATGGTGTCGGCCGCGGTTTTCACCGCCTTCTGGTCACGCGGAGTAAACGCGCGCAGCGCGTGCTGAATGCGGTTGCCCAACTGGCCGAGCACGGTGTCGGGAATGTCCAGCGGGTTTTGCGAGACGAAGAACACGCCCACACCCTTGGAGCGGATGAGCCGCACGACCTGCTCGATTTTTTCCAACAGCGGCTTTGGTGCATCGTTGAACAGCAGATGCGCCTCGTCGAAAAAGAACACCAGCTTGGGCTGATCGGGGTCGCCGATTTCGGGCAGGCGCTCGAACAGCTCGGACAACAGCCACAGCAGAAAGGTGGCATATAGACGCGGCGCCTGATAGAGCTTGTCAGCGGCGAGGATGTTGACCATGCCGCGCCCATTGCCGTCGGTCTGCATTAGGTCGTCGATGTTGAGCATGGGCTCGCCAAAGAACTTGTCGGCGCCCTGGGTTTCAAGCTGCAGCAAGCCGCGCTGAATGGCCCCCACGCTGGCCGCGCTGATATTGCCGTACTCGGTGGTGAAGCTCGCCGCGTTGTCGCCCACCTCCTGCAGCATGGCGCGCAGGTCTTTCATGTCGAGCAGCAGCAGGCCGTTGTCGTCGGCGATTTTGAACACCAGATTGAGCACGCCGGTCTGCGTCTCGTTGAGTTGCAGCAACCGCGCCAGCAGCAGCGGCCCCATGTCGGAAATGGTGGCGCGGACGGGATGGCCCTGCTCGCCGAACACGTCCCACAGCATCACCGGGCAGGCGCCGAAAGTCGGCTCGGGCAGGCCGAGGGTCTTGAGGCGTTCGGCCAGCTTGGGGCTCAGACTGCCCGCTTGTGAAATTCCGGTCAGGTCGCCCTTCACATCGGCCATGAACACCGGCGTGCCGATGCGCGAAAACGCCTCTGTCAGCACCTGCAGACTCACGGTCTTGCCGGTGCCGGTCGCGCCGGTGATGAGGCCGTGGCGATTGGACAGGCGCGGCAACAAGTGGCATTGCACCTTGCCGTGCTGGGCGATGAGGATGGGATCGGACATGGCGGTAGCCTGGGTGTGAAGGGGGGCGGGCAGGAATCGGGCGCACGGCGCGAAAGTAGAATTCGCAGTCTATCAACGCCCTCGCTGCACGCTGTCACCCTGCCGCAGGGCATCCTCAGGAGCATCGCACCACCATGGCCGGACATTCCAAATGGGCCAATATCCAGCACCGCAAAGGCCGTCAGGACGAAAAACGCGGCAAGGTCTGGACCAAGATCATTCGTGAAATCTCGGCCGCAGCCCGTCTGGGCGGCGGCGACCCCAACGCCAATCCCCGACTGCGCCTGGCGGTCGACAAGGCCAAGGCGGCGAATATGCCCGCCGATACGGTGAAGAAAAACATCGACAAGGCCACCGGCGCGCTCGAAGGCGTGCATTACGAAGAAATTCGCTACGAAGGCTATGGCGTGGGCGGTGCGGCGATCATCATCGACTGCCTGACCGACAACCGCGTGCGCACCGTGGCCGAAGTGCGCCATGCGCTGTCCAAGAACGGCGGTAATCTGGGCACCGAGGGCTCGGTGGCCTTCCAGTTCAGGCATTGCGGCCAGCTCGTGTTCGCGCCCGGCACCTCGGAAGACAAGGTGATGGAAGTGGCGCTGGAGGCTGGAGCGGACGACGTGATCACGGATGACGACGGCGCGATCGAAGTGCTCACTCCGCCGGCCCAGTTCGAGGCGGTGCGCGCCGCGCTCGAAGCCGCCGCGCTGCAGCCGGAACTCGCCGTCATCACCATGCGCGCCGACAACACAGTCGAGCTGGCGGGCGACGACGCCGAAAAGATGCAAAAACTCATCGACGCCCTGGAAGACCTTGACGATGTGCAAGAGGTCTATCACAACGCCGCCTTCGCCTAAACCACCGCATTCACCATGAAACTCCTCGTCATCGGCTCCGGCGGACGTGAACACGCCATCGCCTGGAAGCTGGCGCAGGCGCCGCGGGTACAGAAGGTCTATGTCTCTCCCGGCAACGGCGGCACCGCGCTCGACTCCCGGCTGGAGAACCTGCAGGTGGCCAACGCCGAAGAGCTGGCCGCGTTCTGCGTGCGCGAAAAAATCGCCTACACCGTGGTCGGGCCCGAAGCGCCGCTGGCCGCAGGCATCGTCGATGGCTTTCGCGCCCGCGGCCTGAAAATTTTCGGTCCGACGCGCGCCGCCGCCCAGCTCGAAAGCTCCAAAGCCTTCTCTAAGGACTTCATGGCGCGGCACCACATTCCCACCGCCGCCTACGCCACCTTCGAAGACGCTGCGGCAGCGCATGCCTATGTGGACAAGCACGGCGCGCCCATCGTCGTCAAGGCTGATGGCCTGGCCGCAGGCAAGGGCGTGGTGGTGGCGCAGACTGCCGACGAAGCCCATGCCGCCATCGACGACATGCTGCAGGCCAACCGCTACGGCGTGCAGCACAACGCGGGCCGCGCACGCGTGGTCATCGAAGAGTTTTTGCAGGGCGAGGAAGCCAGTTTCATCGTCATGGTCGACGGCCTGCATGTGCTCGCACTGGCCTCCAGCCAGGATCACAAACGCCTGCTCGATGGCGACAACGGCCCCAACACCGGCGGCATGGGCGCCTACTCACCAGCGCCCGTGGTCACGCCCGAAGTGCACGCGCGGGTGATGCGCGAAATCATCCTGCCCACCGTCAAAGGCATGGCGGCCGACGGCATTCCGTTCACCGGCTTTCTCTACGCCGGGCTGATGATCGACGCCCAGGGCCGCGCCAAGACGCTGGAATTCAACTGCCGCATGGGCGACCCGGAAACCCAGCCCATCATGGCCCGTCTCAAGAGCGATCTTTCGGTGGTGTTCGAGAAGGCCATCGCCGGGCAGCTCGATCAGGTGGAACTGGAGTGGGACCGCCGCACCTCCCTGGGCGTGGTGCTCGCCGCACATGGCTACCCTGAAAACCCGCGCAAGGGCGACGCCATCACCGGCATTCCGCCCGAGACCGCCGACTGCATCACCTTCCATGCCGGTACCACGCTCGACGCGCAGGGCGTGCTGCGCACCTCGGGCGGCCGGGTGCTGGTCGTCACCGCGCTGGGCGATTCGCCGCGCATCGCGCAGCAACGGGCTTACGAGGCCATCCACACGATTCACTTCGACGGCATGCAATGCCGCCGCGACATCGGCTGGCGGGCCATCAAGCGATAAGCTGAACTTTGACCTGGGCCTGCAAGCCGGGCAAAGCGGCCGGATCGAACAGCTCGGTGCCCGGCTGCTGAGAAGTGCCGCTGCCGCAGGCCAGGGCGAGACGCAGGGCATCGGCGGGTGTTGCATGGCGTGAGAGCGCGGCGACCAAACCGCCGACCATCGAATCGCCCGCGCCGACGGTGGACACCACCGCCACCTCGGGCGCGAGGCCGATATAGGTCTCGGCACCCACCAGCACCGCGCCTTCGCCGCCCAGAGAGACACAGACCCACTCCACGCCTTGCGCGTGCAGCACTCGGGCCTCGCGGATGACCTCATCCCGCGTGGGCAGCGGTCGGCCGACGAGCTGTTCGAGTTCGAAACGGTTGGGCTTGATGAGAAAGGGCCGGGCGGCCACTGCCTGCGCCAGCGCCTCGCCCTGCGCGTCTACCACGGGCTTTGCGCCTTGGGCGCGCAGGGCGGCGCACAACTCGGCGTAGTAGCCGGGCGGAACGCCAGGAGAACGCGAGCCGGTGAGCACAGCGTAGCCATTGCGGGCGAGTTCGAGCACTTCGGCGCTGATGCGGTCCAGTGTCGCGGCGTCGATCACCGGCCCGGTGGCGCTGACCTCGAACTGGGCACGCGGCTGGCGCTGCTGCAAGGTGGTGTTGATACGGGTTTCGCCGTCGATGCGCACCAGATGAGGATGGTCGATTTGCCCGGAGGTCAGTCGCTCGAACAGCATGCCGATTTCGCCCGCCACGGTGGCGCAAGCCCATGCCGGAATGCGCAGCCGCTTGAGCGCGCGCGCCACGTTGATACCGTTGCCGCCGGGATCAAGCCGCGTGGCGGTGGCGTGGACTTTCTGGTCTTCGATCAGTTGCGGGATGTCGTAGCTTACGTCCACGCAGGGGTTGAGCGTGAGGGTGACGATGGGCGGCATGTCGGCTTGAACGGGGGTCATGCGGTTTCCTCTTTGCGATGCCCTCAACCATAACCGCCGCCGCCGGGCGTTTGAATGACGAACACATCTCCCGGCTGCATTTCTGCGCTGGCGCAAGCGGGCAGCGGCTCGATGCGGCCGTCCGCACGCTCGATCTGGTTGACGCCCACGGCGCCAGGGGCGCCGCCCGCCATGCCGAAGGCGGGCACGCGGCGGCCATTGGAGAGAATGCCCGCGGTCATCGGCTCGAGAAAACGGATGCGTCGCACCCCGCCGTCGCCGCCGCGCCAGCGCCCGGCGCCGCCCGAACCGGCGCGGATGGCGAAGCTCTCCATCCGGACGGGATAGCGCCATTCCAGCACTTCGGGGTCGGTCAGGCGGGAGTTGGTCATATGCGTCTGCACCACGGAGGCACCGTCGAAGCCGCCGGTCTGCTGGCCCTGAGCATCGAACACGCCTCCCGCGCCGGAGCCGCCCGCGATGGTCTCGTAATACTGATGCTGCGCGTTGCCGAAGGTGAAGTTGTTCATGGTGCACTGGCTCGCGGCCTGCACGCCCAGTGCGCCGAACAGCGCGTTGGTCACGCACATGCTGACCTCCACATTGCCCGCGACCACGGCGGCGGGCGGCCGCGGCGCCAGCATCGAGCCCTCGGGCACGATGAGATGCAGGGGCTTGAGGCAACCGGCGTTGAGCGGAATGTCGTCGTCCACCAGGCAGCGAAACACGTACAGCACCGCCGCCACGGTAACGGCCTTGGGCGCGTTGAAATTGTCGGGCTGCTGCGGCGAGGTGCCGGTGAAGTCGATCTCGGCTTCGCGCCGCTGTCGATCGACACGGATCGCCACACAAATGCGTGCGCCGCTATCGAGCTCCAGGCTGAACGCGCCGTCGTACAGCGCGCCGATCACCCGGCGCACCGCGGCCTCGGCGTTGTCCTGCACATGCTGCATATAGGCGCGCACCACGTTCAGACCATAGTCGGCCACGAGTTTGCGCAATTCGTATGCGCCGGTCTGGTTGGCCGCGATCTGCGCCTTGAGGTCGGCCAGGTTCTGCTGCGGATTGCGCGCTGGCCAGCGTCCGCCAGACAGCAGCGCCAGCACCTCGGCCTCGCGCAGACGGCCTGCGTCCACCAGCTTGAAGTTGTCGATCACCACGCCTTCTTCAAGAATGCTGCACGAGAACGGCGGCATGGAGCCCGGCGTGATGCCGCCGATGTCGGCATGGTGGCCGCGTGAACCCACGTAGAACAGCACCTCGCGCCCTGCGGCGTCGAACACCGGCGTGACCACGGTGACATCGGGCAGATGCGTGCCGCCGTGATAGGGATCGTTGAGCATGAACACATCGCCAGGCCGCATGGTGGCGCGGTTTTCGCGGATGACGGTCTGGATGCTCTCGCCCATCGACCCGAGATGCACCGGCACATGCGGCGCGTTGGCGATGAGCTGGCCCTGCGCGTCGAACAGCGCGCAAGAGAAGTCCAGCCGCTCCTTGATGTTGACCGACACGGCGGTGTTTTGCAGTTGCACCCCCATCTGCTCGGCGATGTGCATGAACTGGTTGTTGAACAGCTCCAGCCGCACCGGGTTGACCGCGGTGTCGTCATCGCGCGCGCGGGTCTGGGTGGCCTGCCGGTGCAATTCCACATGGCCGGCCGCGGTGATGCGGGCACTCCAGCCGGGCTCGACGAGCAGGGTGGTGTGGGCATCAGCGAGCAGCGCGGGGCCCTCGACATGCTGGCCCGGCTGGCACTCGGGGCGCCGCACCAGCACGGTGTCTTGCCAGCGGCCGCCAATGAACACGGGTAGCCGGGCGTGCGGCGGCATGGCGCCCGTCACTTCCGTCTGCACCGCCTCGTGGTGCAGCGGTGCGCCGCCGCCCGCGGCCTCCACCGACAACGCCTCGACCACTAGGCCGCGTTCGGGCATGTGGTGGGCATAGCGCTGCAGATAGATGCGCTCGAATTCGGCCCGCATCGCCGCCGCATCGGCCAGCGCCACCGGCAGCGCGGTGTCGCTGCCCGCATAGCGCAACAGCACGCTGACCCGCAGACGGATGCTGCCCGCGTCCACGCCCTGCGCCTGTAGTTCCTGCCTAGCCTGCGCCGCCAGCGCGTCGCGCACATCGTGCAGGCGCGGCAGCAGGTCGTCGTGCAGCGGCGCTTCCACACTGCGCTGCTGCATGGCGGTCTGCTCGGCCAAGCCCATGCCGTAGGCGGACAGCACCCCGGCGTAGCGATGGATGAACACCCGCTCCATGCCCAGCGCATCGGCCACGCTGCAGGCGTGCTGCGCCCCGGCGCCGCCAAAACATTGCAGGGTGTAGCGCTCTACGTCATAGCCGCGCGCCAGCGAAATGCGTTTGATCGCCCCGGCCATGGCCTGCACCGCAACGGCGAGATAGCCCTCGGCTACATCCTCCGGGGTTTGTGGCTGGCCGGTGTCGCGGGCGATGCGCGCGGCCAGTTCGGTAAAGCGCTCGCGCACCCCGTAGGCGTCCAGCGGGGCGTCGGCCTGCGGCCCGAACACGGACGGAAAGTGCTCGGGGCGAATGCGGCCGAGCATCACATTCGCATCGGTGATGGTCAGCGGCCCACCGCGCCGGTAGCTGGCCGGGCCCGGGCTGGCCCCGGCCGAATCGGGCCCCACGCGCAGCCGTGCGCCATCGAAATGCAGAATGGAACTGCCCCCGGCCGCCACGGTATGAATGTGCAACATCGGCGCGCGCACCCGCACCCCGGCCACCTGGGTATCGAACACCCGCTCGAACTCGCCCGCGTAATGCGACACATCGGTCGAGGTGCCCCCCATGTCGAAGCCGATGACCTTGGCATGGCCCGCCTGCTGCGCGGTGCGCGCCATGCCCACGATGCCGCCTGCCGGGCCAGACAGAATCGCATCCTTCCCATGAAAGGAGTGGGCCTCGGTGAGCCCGCCGCTGGACTGCATGAACAGCAGCTTCACCCCCGGCATCTCGGCGGCCACCTGATCGACATAGCGCCGCAGAATGGGCGAGAGATAGGCGTCGACCACCGTGGTGTCGCCCCGCGAGACAAACTTCATCAGCGGGCTGGTTTCATGCGAGGTGCTCACTTGCGTAAAGCCGACTTCGCGAGCAATGCGCGCCGCAGCAAGCTCATGCGCGGACTCGCGCCAGCCGTGCATGAACACAATCGCCGCCGCACGCAGCCCGGCATCGAAGGCATCTTGCAGATCGCGCCGCAAGGCCTCGGCATCGAGCGGCTGCAATACCGCGCCATCTGCGCCTACGCGCTCCTGCGCCTCGATCACTTGGCTGTAAAGCAGCTCGGGCAACACGATGCGGCGGTCAAATAGTCTGGGACGGTTTTGGTACGCAATGCGCAGCGCGTCGCGAAATCCGCGCGTGCTCACCAGTACCAGCGGCTCGCCCTTGCGCTCCAGCAGCGCATTGGTCGCCACCGTCGTGCCCATGCGCACGCTCTCCACCTGCCCCGGCGTGATCAAAGCCCCCTGCTGCAACCCCAGCAGTTGGCGTATGCCCGCCACCGCCGCATCGCGGTACTGCTCCGGGTTTTCCGACAGCAGCTTGTGCGCCACCAAACTCCCATCGGGCCGACGCGCAACGATGTCGGTGAACGTGCCTCCGCGGTCGATCCAGAATTGCCAGCGATCGGTCGGGGCAAGCATGGCAGAGGTTCAGCTGTTCTGTACGCTGATGGTCGGGAACTTGGCGGTGTAGTCGCGGCCTTGCTGAGCGACTTTCACCGCCACGGCGCGGGCGATGGATTTGTAGCTCTGGGCGATGGCGCCCTCCGGGTCGGCCACCACGGTGGGACGGCCGCTGTCGGCCTGCTCGCGGATGTGGATGTCCAGCGGCAGGCCGCCGAGATAATCCACCTTGAAATCAAGGCTCATTCTCTCGCCGCCGCCCGCGCCGAAGATGTGCTCGACATGGCCGCAGTTGGAGCACACATGCATCGCCATGTTCTCGACGATGCCGAGAATGGGCACGCCCACTTTCTCGAACATCTTCAGGCCTTTGCGCGCATCGAGCAGAGCGATGTCTTGCGGCGTGGTGACGATGATGGCGCCGGTCAGCGGCACACGCTGGCTCAGGGTCAGTTGAATGTCGCCGGTGCCCGGAGGCATGTCCACGATGAGGTAGTCGAGGTCTTGCCACGCGGTCTGGCGCAGCAGTTGTTCGAGGGCCTGCGTGGCCATGGGGCCGCGCCAGATCATGGGGTTGTCGGCTTCGATCAGAAAGCCGATGGACATGATCTGCACGCCGTAGTTTTCCAGCGGCTCCATGTTCTGGCCGTCGCGGCTTTGCGGCTGGCCGGAGACGCCCATCATCATGGGCTGGGACGGGCCGTAGATGTCAGCGTCAAGCAGGCCGACACGGGCACCTTCCGCCGCCAGCGCGAGCGCGAGGTTGGCCGCGGTGGTGCTCTTGCCCACCCCGCCTTTGCCCGATGCCACCGCGATGATGTTCTTCACTTCCGGCAGCGGCTTGAGCCCGCGCTGCACCGCGTGCGACACCACCCGGCTGCGCACCGAAACCGAAACGTTCTGCACCCCCGGCACGGCGCGCAGCGCGGTGATGACTTGCTTTTGCAGATCGGCATGCAGGCTGCGCGCTGGGTAGCCGAGTTCAATTTCGAGCGACACGTCGCCGCCGTCCACACGCAAGTTTTTGATGGCTTTTTCCGCGACCAGCGAAGCGCCGGTTTGCGGGTCTTGAAGGGTTTGCAGCGCGGCCTGAACCGCAGAATCGAGAGCTTGGGACATGGTCAAACTGATGGAGGGGTGCCGAGTTGTTCGTGCCGATGGAATTTTGAGCCACCGTGCCGATTCAATTTTGACCCGGGGTCTGAGGGCGACTGCTGGGCAGCCGGATGGCAATAAGTCTACGGTTTTTGCTTAGGGTTGGCTTTTGGTTGGCGGGTTTGGATCCTTGAGGCAAGCTGCGTCGGGCGCGGCACAGAGCGTTGTGCTGGCGGAAATGCAACCGCCGGACCTTGCCAATCATGTCCATGGTGATCACTCCTGCCCCCGCGCCTAAAAAAGCAGCAGGGTAGGTGGAACACCCGGGTCAATTTTTCGCTCGGCCCGACAGGCTCCTTTCAAGCTGCCGCAGGGCAGCTTGAAGCCGCGGGCCTCATCCCCCTCTCGGGAGCCAGACGCGAACGCGGCAGGTCTGGGGGCGCTCTCAGTGCAGTACGGCAAGATCGCGGGCCATGCGAATGGCCGCAATCAGGCTGGAGGGGTCGGCTTGGTCGCGTCCGGCGATGTCGAACGCCGTACCGTGATCGGGGCTGGTCCGCACAAAGGGCAGCCCCAGCGTGACGTTTACGCCCTGCTCCACGCCGAGATACTTCACCGGAATCAAGCCCTGATCGTGATACATCGCCACCACGATGTCGAAGGCGCCCGGGTGCTCGGGCAGTGCGTGACGCGCGCGCATGAACACGGTATCAGGCGGGTAAGGCCCGCTGGCGGCAATGCCCTCGCTGCGCGCCTGAGCAATCGCCGGGGCGATGATCCGCTCTTCCTCGTCGCCGAACAGGCCTGACTCGCCCGCGTGCGGATTCAGTCCGGCAACGGCGATGCGCGGCTGCGCCAGCCCCCAGCCACGGGCAGCCTGATGGGCGATGCGCAAGGTCTGCAAAACGGCTTCGGACGTCACCGCATCGATGGCTTGCCGCAAGGCCATGTGCACAGTCACCAGCACGGTCTTGAGTTGCTCGTTGGCCAGCATCATGCGCACGGGTACGCCGCCAGCCATGTGCTGCAGGATTTCGGTATGCCCGGGAAAATTCACGCCCGCGGCATGCAGCGCCGCTTTGTGGATGGGCGCCGTCACCACGGCGGCCACCCGACCCACGAGGGCGTCTCGGGCCGCGGCTTCGATGCACGCGTAGGCCGCTGCACCCGCGCGGGCGTCCACCTGCCCGATGGCGAGATCGGCAGGCAGCGCGACGATGGGCAGCACGGGAATGGCCCCGCGCGGAACCTTCTTCCAATCGGCCAGTTCGTCGAGTTCCACGATGGCCGGACGGCTGCTATCGGGTGAAAACCGCAGGGTGCGCGCCGTACGGGCCAGCCAAGCCGCGTCGCCGTAAACCACGCACCCATTCGACTCGCCTTGCGCAAAAGCCCGCACGAGGGTTTCGGGGCCGATGCCGCAGGGGTCGCCCATAGTCAGGGCGATCGGGCGGCTGGGCGCGGATTCAGGCGGGGTTGTCAAGGTCGATGAAGACATGGTCGAGTCCGTAGTGAGCGGCCAGATGGTCGCCGAGCGCACGAATGCCGTCGCGCTCGGTGGCATGGTGGCCGCAGGCCAGATAAGTGATGCCCATTTCACGCGCGAAATGCGCCGTGGGTTCGGAAATTTCGCCGCTGACAAAGGTGCGCGCCCCCGCGGCCCAGGCGTCTTCGATCCAGTCCTGCGCGCCGCCGGTGCACCAGGCCAATGTCCCGACAGGCGCATCGGCCTCGCCCACTACCAGGGGCGTGCGCCCCAGATCGCGCGCAACGGCCTGCGCGAGCTGGCCGATGGTCGCTTGCGGCGCGCTGCCCAGACAGCCCAGTTGCTGTTTGCCGAAGCGGCCCTGTACCGACCAGCCCAGCCGCCGCGCCAGCATGACGTTGTTGCCGACTTCGCCATGCGCGTCGAGCGGCAGGTGATAGGCGAACAGGTTGAGATCGGCGGCTAGCAGCAGCCCCAGGCGCTTGCGCTTCTGGCGGATGATGCGTGGATCTTCTCCGCGCCAGAAATAGCCATGATGCACCAGCAGCGCATCGGCCCGCAGCGCGATGGCGCGCTCGATCAGCGCCAGGCTTGCCGTGACGCCGGTGACAATGCGCGCAATCTCTTCCCGACCCTCGACCTGCAGGCCGTTTGGGCAATAATCGGTAAAACGCGCGCAATCGAGATAAGTGTCGATTTCGCCCTGCAAATGGTCTCTGCGCATGGTGGCCTTGAAGCGTGATGACGCGCCGCCATGTGGGGAGACATCTCCTCACTCGGTCTCTGTATGCGACGCCTCTGGCTGCTATTTTCCCAGACTGTGACGATTGCGCTAGCCGCGCTGTTCGTCGTCTCCACCCTCAAGCCGGAATGGGTGCGTTTCGGCGCCCCGGTTTCCACGCTGGCAAACGCGCCGGCTGTCGTCACCATTCAGGACGCCCCGGCCGCGCCTGCCGCTGCGCCCGCCGCGGGAAGCTATAGCGCCGCGGCGCTCAAGGCCATGCCGGCCGTCGTCTCCATCACCACCTCGAAGGCTCCGCGCCGTCTGCCGGGCCGTGACCCTTGGCTGCGCCAGTTTCAGGGCAGCCGCCAGCCGACCGTCGGCCTCGGCTCGGGCGTGATCGTCAGCCCAGACGGCTACATCCTCACCAACAACCACGTCATCGAAGGCGCGGACCAGATCGAAGTCAAGCTGTCCGATGGACGCGAAGCCCGGGCCACCCTGGTTGGGCGCGATCCCGATACCGATCTCGCGGTACTGCGCATCGGGCTGAACAAGCTACCGGTCATCACATTCGGCAGCGATGCCAACGCGCATGTGGGCGATGTGGTGCTGGCCATCGGCTATCCGTTCGGCGTGGGCCAGACGGTCACGCAGGGCATCATCAGCGCCCTGGGCCGCACCCAGCTGGGCATCAACACCTTCGAGAATTTCATCCAGACCGATGCCGCCATCAACCCCGGCAACTCCGGCGGCGCGCTGGTGGACGCCAACGGCAATCTCATCGGCATCAACACCGCCATCTTCTCGCGCAGCGGCGGCTCGCTGGGCATCGGCTTCGCCGTTCCGGTCTCGACGGCGCGCAATGTCATGCAGCAACTCATCAGCACCGGACAGGTGGTTCGCGGCTGGATCGGCGTCGAACCTCAGGATGTGACCGATCAGCTCGCGCGCACCCTGAATCTGCCGCATCCGGAAGGCGTGGTGATCATCGGCGTGCTGCGCAAAGGCCCGGCTGACGAGGCGGGCGTGCGCCCCGGCGATGTGGTGCTCGATGTGGCGGGCAAGCCGGTGGTCAATACCGGCCAACTGCTTAACGCCGTGGCGGCGCTCACGCCCGGAAGCGAAGCCGCGATTAAGGTGCTGCGCGGCGGCAAGGCCACCACACTGCAGGTCCGCATCGGCACCCGACCGCAGAACATCGGCCAGATGCCGCCCGCTGAAGACGGAGAAGGCGTGCTGCCCTGAGCTAAAAAGCGTTTAGCGTAGCGCTCAGGCTGCTGGCGACTGCGCGTCTTTCTCTTCGTCGGAAGGCGGAGCTGAATACTTGACCAGATACTTCGCCGCGAGAATGCCGACCTCGAACAGCAGAATCATCGACAGCGCCAATGAAGTCTGCGACACCACATCCGGCGGCGTGACGATGGCCGCCACGATGAACGCCACCACGATGAAATAGCTGCGCCAGGATTTGAGCTGCTCAACCGTCACCAGCCCGAAGCGCACCAGCACCATGAGCACTACCGGCACCTCGAACGCGGTGCCGAACGCCATGAACATGGTCAGCATGAAACTCAAGTACGCCTCGATGTCCGGGGCGGCGGTGATCACTTTCGGGGCAAACCCCTGAATGAAGGTGAACAATCGCCCGAATACGAAGAAGTAGCAAAACGCCACCCCCATGTAAAACAACAGCGTGCTGCTGATGATCAGCGGCATGACCAAGCGCTTTTCATGGGTGTAGAGACCAGGCGCAACAAAGGCCCAGACCTGATAGAGCACTGCAGGCAAGGCGATCATGAACGCCACCAGCAGCGTGACCTTGATGGGCACCACAAAAGGCGAGATCACGCCAATGGCGATCATCGTCGAGCCCTTGGGCAGATGCGCGATGAGCGGTTGGGACAACAGATCGAACAGACCCGAAGGGCCGGGGTAGATCGACAGCACAAGGAACACCACGCCGATGGCCGCAATGGCGCGGATGAGTCGATTGCGCAGCTCGATCAGATGCGAGATGAACGGCTGCTCGGCCTCGGGGCTGTCCGGTGTCACTGTTTTCTTGGGGTCAGACACGGGCGATGCACTCGATTACAAAGAGAGGATGGAACAAGCAGAAGGGGCGCCGCATCGGCACACTGATCACCACGGCGATCAGCGTTTGACGCGATAACGCGCCATGCGCGCCGCACCCGACAAGGCCTGGGTGCGCACGCGCGCCTGCCGCCGGTACCACTGCGGAACCGTATTGCCCGAGAGTTTTTTGCGTTTCTTGGTCGGATAGTCCGGGCTGGGCAGACTGGGGGATGAAAAACCATCGGCCATGGAAGGCTCGGCCTCGCCGCTCAGACCCGCCGTGGCTTCCTTCCAGGCATCGTCAAAGCTGCCCTGAACCTCGGCCACGTTGTCGCTCACCGACTTTTTCATATCCTGCGCTGCGGTCTCAAGGGACGATTTCACGTTGCGCAGCTCTTCAAGATCGATTTGGCGATTGACCTCGGCCTTCACTTCAGCCAAGTAGCGCTGCGCGCGGCCCAGCAGGTTGCCCGCAGTGCGAGCCACGCGCGGCAGCTTCTCCGGCCCGAGTACAACTAGGGCCACCACGCCGATCAGGCCGATTTCGGACATTCCGATGTCAAACATGGGCGGTCAGTGGGAGCAATGGCTCAGCAGGCAAGCCGAGCAGGAAAAAAGATACGAAATACGAGATACAAAAAAATCGGGGCAAGACAAAAAACCGGCATCGCTGCCGGCTCGCGGTGAGGGCCAATTTCAGGAAGACGACTTCTCTTTGGCCTGCACGTCAATGGCTTCTTTCTTGGCGCTGGCTTCGGCGGCAAGCTGCTTGTCGGCCTCGGCGGGTTTGTCATCTGCGCTGGCATCGCGCATGCCGTCCTTGAAGCCTTTCACCGCAGAACCAAGGTCGGAACCCATGTTCTTCAGCTTCTTGGTGCCGAACACCATCATCACAATCACCAGCACGATCAGCCAGTGCCAAATGCTAAATGAGCCCATGATTTACTCCTTCGCCGCAAAAAAATTAAGGGGCCTGTTTTTTCCACGGACGGGGACCGCCCATAACGTGCAAGTGCAGGTGAAACACTTCCTGCCCTCCATTCTGGCCGGTGTTGATGACGGTACGAAACCCGTCATCACAACCCTGCTCACGCGCCAGTCGGGGTACAAGCTGCAACATTTTACCGAGTAAAGCCTGATGCTCCGTACCCACATCGAACAAAGACGATAGATGCAGTCGGGGAATGATCAGGAAATGGACGGGCGCCGCCGGGTGAATGTCGTGAAATGCGACCACATCCTCGTCCTGGTACAGCACTTTGGCGGGCAGTTCACCCGCGGCGATTTTGCAGAAAATGCATTGGGAATCAGTCATGGCGCGATGGCAACAGCGTGAAGAAAATCTTGTGTTCAGGGGTTGACCGCGCGCGCGGCGAACTCGGCCAAACCCGACCTGCCTTCGCGGCGCTCCAGTTCGGCAAGCACTTGCTGCGGTGTGAGGCCGTGCTGGGCCAGGGCGATCAGGCTGTGGAACCACAGGTCGGCGGTCTCGTACAGAATTTTCTCCGCCTCGCCATCCTTGGCCGCCATGACGAGTTCGGTAGCTTCTTCGCCGATTTTTTTCAGAATGGCGTCTTCGCCCTTGTGAAACAGCCGCGCCACATAAGAAGCGCTCGGGTCGGCCCCTTTGCGGCTGACAATGGTGGCGTAGATGCGCGCGAGCGCCGCGCTGGAATCGGCGGCCCCGGCCGCGTCAACCTGCCCATGCGCGGACGCGCCGTCATAGATCTGTGCCGGGTCTTTCAGTACCGGATCAGACATCTTCCAATGGCCGTGATCGAGGCTGTTGAAAAAACAGGACTCGCGCCCGGTGTGGCAGGCGATGCCGCCCGCCTGCTCCACTTGCAGCAGCACCACGTCGCCGTCGCAATCGAGGCGGATATCGCGCACGGTCTGCACATGGCCGGACTCTTCGCCCTTGTGCCACAGCTTGTGGCGCGAGCGCGACCAATACACCGCTTCGCCGCGCTGGTGCGTCAGCTCCAGCGCCTCGCGGTTCATCCAGGCGAACATGAGCACGCGGCCGGTGTGCGCGTCTTGCGCGATGGCGGGCACGAGCCCGCGGGCATCCCATTTGACTTGATCGAGCCAGTTCATGGAATGGATTTTAGGCGTTCCACCCCCGCCCTGGCCCAGCAGTTTGCGCAGGACGCTCACAGCGCCAGATCGGGCCGCATGGCGATGCCGCGCGCGGCCAGGTATTGCTTGGCCTGCCCCACGGTGTATTCACCATAGTGGAAGATGCTGGCGGCGAGCACGGCGTCGGCGTGGCCTTCGAGAAAGCCCGCAGCCAGATGGTCGAGACTGCCCACGCCGCCCGAGGCGATGACGGGCACGCTCACCGCGTCTGACACGGCGCGGGTGAGCGCCAGATCGAAGCCGATCTTGGTGCCGTCGCGGTCCATGCTGGTGAGCAGGATTTCACCCGCCCCCGCCTGCGCCATGCGCACCGCCCACTGCGCGGCGTCGAGCCCGGTCGCCTTGCGACCGCCGTGGGTATAGACCTCCCAGCCCTCGCCGTCGGCGCGGCGCTTGGCGTCGATGGCCACGACGATGCATTGCGCGCCATATTTGGCCGAAGCATCGGCGATGACTTGCGGGTTGGCCACTGCGGCGGAGTTGAAGCTGACCTTGTCGGCCCCGGCGTTGAGCAGGCGGCGCACGTCGTCCACGGTGCGCACGCCGCCGCCCACGGTGAGCGGAATGAAGACCTGCGACGCGACCGCCTCGATCTGGTGCAGCAGCAGATCGCGGGCGTCGCTGGTGGCGGTGATGTCGAGAAAGGTGAGTTCGTCCGCGCCCTGGGCGTTGTAGCGGGCGGCGATTTCCACCGGATCACCGGCATCGCGCAGTCCGACGAAATTGACGCCTTTGACCACGCGGCCGCCGTTCACGTCGAGACAGGGGATGATGCGTTTGAACAGCATGGTGGGGTCGCTTAGAGCCGCGTCAGCGGCTGGTGACGTAGCGTTGGGCGGCGGCGAAATCGAGCGTGCCGGTGTAGATGGAGCGGCCGCAGATCACGCCTTCGACGCCGCTGCTTTCCACCGCGCAGAGCTTTTCGATGTCGTCCATGCCTGAGAGGCCGCCGGAGGCGATGACCGGCACGTCGAGCACTTCGGCCAGTCGCACCGTGGCCTCGATATTGATGCCGGTGAGCATGCCGTCGCGGCCGATGTCGGTGTAGATCACGCCTTCGATGCCATAGTCTTGGAACTTGCGTGCCAGATCGGCGACTTCGTGGCCGGTGAGTTTGCTCCAGCCATCGGTGGCGACTTTGCCGTCGCGGGCATCGAGGCCGACGATGATGTGCCCGCCAAAAGCGCTGCAGGCATCGCGCAGGAAGCCGGGGCTTTTCACCGCGGCCGTGCCGATGATGACAAAGCTCAGGCCCTGATCGAGATAGGCCTCGATGGTGTCGAGATCGCGGATGCCGCCGCCGAGCTGCACCGGAATTTCATCGCCCACCTCGTCGAGAATCGCGGCAATGGCCTCAGCATTGCGCGGCTTGCCCGCGAAGGCGCCGTTGAGATCGACCAGATGCAGGCGTTCAGCGCCCTGGTCGATCCAGTGCCGGGCCATGGCGGCGGGATCTTTGGAGAACACCGTGGCGCCTTGCATTTCACCTTGTTCGAGGCGAACGCACTGGCCGTCCTTGAGGTCGATTGCCGGAATGAGCAGCATGATGTCAGGGAAAATGAAAAGAGTGGCTCGAAGAAAGTTGAGGAAACCGCACCGTCAGGGCGACCAGTGCAGAAAATTGCGATACAGCATCAGCCCCGCGTCGGCGCTTTTTTCGGGGTGAAACTGGGTGGCGAAAAGATTGTCGCGCGCCACCGCGCTGGCAAACCGCACGCCATACTCGGTCTCGCCCGCACTGTGGCTGCCGTCTTGCGGCGCGGCGTAAAAACTGTGCACGAAGTAGAACGCCGCACCGTCAGGCACCTGCGCCCATAGCGGATGCAGCGCCCCACGCGCATCGCGACCCTGCCACACCGCGTTCCAGCCCATATGCGGCACTTTGTAGCGGCTGCCATCGGGCTGCAACTGGCCGTCGAGCTCGAAGCGCTGCACCTGGCCGGGAATCAGGCCGAGACCATCGACATGACCTTCGGTGCTGTGATCGAGCAGCATCTGCATGCCCACGCACACGCCGAACAGCGGCTTGCTGGCTGCCGCTTGCAGCACGGCCTCTTGCAGGCCGGACTCGCGCAGCTCACGCATGCAGTCGGGCATGGCGCCCTGGCCGGGCAGCACTACGCGGTCGGCTGCGCGCACCACGGCGGGGTCGGAGGTCACGACCACGTCGAACTCGGAGCCTGCGGCGACATGCGCCACGGCTTGCGACACCGAGCGCAGATTGCCCATGCCATAGTCCACAACGGCAACGCGTTTCATCGATTCAGGGAAGGAGGCGGTTTGACTTCAGCAAAGCAGCGCGAAAGACAGAAAGACAAGAGCGGACCTGTAATGCCAATTTACAGCGAACCTTTGGTCGAGGGAATCACCTCGCCCATGCGAGGATCGCGCTCGGCGGCCGCCCGTAGGGCGCGACCGAAAGCCTTGAACACGGTTTCGCACTGGTGATGGGCGTTGTCGCCGCGCAGATTGTCTACATGCACGGTGATGGCGGCGTGGTTGACCAGCCCCTGAAAAAACTCGTGGGCCAGATCGACGTCGAATTCGCCAATCATCGCACGGGTGAACGGCACATGCCATTCCAGACCGGGGCGGCCTGAAAAATCGATGACCACGCGGCTCAGGGCTTCGTCGAGCGGCACATAGGCATGGCCATAACGGCGGATGCCCTTCTTGTCGCCGATGGCCCGCGCCAGCGCCTGGCCCAGCGTGATGCCCACGTCTTCGACCGTGTGATGCGCGTCGATATGCAAATCGCCCTTGGCCTGGATGTCGAGGTCGATCAGCCCGTGCCGGGCGATCTGGTCGAGCATGTGATCAAAGAAGCCCACACCGGTGGACAGTTTGGAGACGCCGGTGCCGTCGAGGTTGAGGGACACGGTGATTTGCGTCTCGGCGGTGTTGCGGGAAACCTGGGCAGTGCGCATGGGAAAGTGGCGTCAAAAACGGCGGTCAATACGGTAGCCAATACGGCGGTAAATAGGCGCAATCCTAACGTCAGCGCGACGCCGCCGCCTGCTGCGCAACGGCGTCGTAAGCGTTCAGCAAGGCTTCGCACTGCTGCGGGGTGCCGATGGTGATGCGCAGAAAGTCGGCAATGCGCTGCGGGCGGGCGAATTGCCGCACCAGAATGCGCTGCTTGCGCAACTGCGCCGCCAGGCTTGCGCCCTCGTGTGCGGGGTGGCGCGCGAACACGAAATTCGCCTGCGAAGGCAGCACCTCGAACCCACGCGCGCGCAGGCCTTCGCTCAAGGCCTCACGGCTGGCTTGAATGCGTGCGCTGGTCTGCGCCAGCCAGGCGGCATCCGACAGGGCGGCTGTGGCACCAGCGAGCGCGAGACGGTCTAGGGGATAGGAATTGAAGCTGTCTTTCACCCGACTGAGTGCTTCGATCAGATCGGGGTGGCCCAGCGCATAGCCCACGCGCAAGCCGGCCAGCGCCCAGGCCTTGGACAGGGTACGGATCACCAGCAATTGCGGATAGCGGTCGATCAAGGGTGCAGCGGTCTGCGCACCGAAATCGACATACGCCTCATCGACCACCACCACGGAATCGGGATTACCCGCCAGCAGACGTTCCACTTCCGCCAGGGGCAGCGCCATGCCGGTTGGGGCATTGGGATTGGGAAAGATGATGCCGCCATTCGGCCCGGCCTGCAGATAGTCATCGACCGCAATCGAGAAGTCGGCACGCAGCGCGATCTCGCGCGTCTCGATGCCATACAGGCGGGCGTAAACGGGATAGAAACTGTACGAAATGTCGGGATGCAACAACGGCGCCGGATGACGCAGCAAGGCCATGAAGGCATGGGCCAGCACTTCGTCCGAGCCGTTGCCGACGAAGACCTGCTCGGCCTTCAGCCCGTGATGGTGTGCAATCGCGGCCTTGAGCCCTGCAGCCTGCGGGTCTGGGTACAGACGCAAATCGCCCGTGGTCTGCGCCGCGATAGCCTGCAGCACCTTGTCGCTGGGCGGATAGGGGCATTCGTTGGTGTTGAGCTTGATCAGCCCATCGATGCGCGGCTGTTCGCCCGGCACATAAGGGGTCAGACCGTGAACGACTTTGCTCCAGAATCGGCTCATGGCAGCTCCGTTTCAGCGCAGCCGCATTTCGGCGGCGCGGGCGTGCGCGGTCAGGCGTTCGCCGTGGGCCAGCACGCTGGCGATACGGCCGAGTTGCTGCGCGCCCTCGGCGCTGACCTCGATGATGCTGGAGCGCTTGATGAAGTCGTACACCCCCAGCGGCGAGGAGAACCGGGCCGTGCCCGAAGTGGGCAAGACATGGTTGGGCCCGGCGCAGTAGTCGCCGAGCGACTCGGAGGTGTAGGCGCCGAGAAACAGCGCGCCAGCGTGCTTGAGCGCGGGCACATATTGATGCGGGTTCTGCGCGGAAATCTCCAGGTGTTCCGGCGCGATACGGTTGGCCAGTTCGCAAGCCTGCGCCATGTCGCGCACGCGGATGAGCGCACCGCGGCCGTTCAGCGAGGCGGTGATGATGTCCTTGCGCGGCATGTCGGGCAGCAGCCGGTGGATGGCCTCGGACACGGCGTCGATATAGGCCGAATCAGGACAGAGCAGGATGCTCTGCGCCAGTTCGTCATGCTCGGCCTGGCTGAACAGATCCATCGCCACCCAGTCGGGCGGCGTGCTGCCGTCGGCGAGCACCAGAATCTCGGACGGCCCGGCGATCATGTCGATGCCGCAAACGCCGAACACCCGCCGCTTGGCCGCGGCCACATAGGCGTTGCCAGGGCCGACGATTTTGTCCACCGCGGGCACGGTGGCCGTGCCGTAAGCCAGAGCGCCCACCGCCTGCGCCCCGCCGATGGCGAAGGCCCGGCTCACGCCGGCCACGGCCGCTGCGGCCAGCACCAGCGGATTGCGCTCGCCGCCCGGCGTGGGCACGACCATGATGATCTCTTGCACACCCGCCACATGCGCCGGAATGGCGTTCATCAGTACCGAAGAGGGATAGGCCGCCTTGCCGCCCGGCACATAGATGCCCACGCGGTCGAGTGGGGTGACCTTCTGGCCCAGCAGAGTGCCGTCTTCATCGCGGTACTCCCAGCTCTGGCCGACTTGCTGCAACTGGCGCTCGTGGTAGCGGCGCACCCGGATGGCGGCCGCCTCCAACGCGCTGCGCTGCTCCGCAGTGATGGCGGCAAGCGCGGCCTGTAGCTCGGCCTGGCTGATCTCGAGCGCGGCCATGTCGGGCGCGTCGAGGCGGTCGAACTTGCGGGTGAAATCGAGCACGGCGGCATCGCCACGCTGTTGCACATCGCGCAGGATGTCGGCCGCGCGGGCATCGATCTCGGCGTTTTCATCGGCCATGCGCGCGAACAGGGCGCGGTATTGCGTCTCGAAGTCGGGGCCGGTGGCGTCTAGCCTGCGCAGTTGCAAAGCATGGATCGGGGCATTGAGCGGGGCGTTCATGCAGCGGCCTCCTCGGTGGCTTGCGCGGCTTGGCGCAGTTGGTCGATCAGGGGTTTGAGCAAAGCCGTGCGGGTTTTGAGCGCGGCCTGGTTGACGATGAGACGCGCGGAAATGTCCATGATGTGTTCCACCTCGATCAGGCCATTGGCCTTGAGCGTGCCCCCGGTAGAAACCAGATCGACGATGGCGTCGGCCAGCCCGGTGAGCGGCGCCAGTTCCATCGAACCGTAGAGCTTGACCAGATCGACGTGCACGCCCTTGGTGGCGAAGTGCTCGCGCGCCATGTGCAGGTATTTGGTGGCCACCCGCAGACGCGCGCCCTGTTTGACCTGGCCTGCGTAGTCGAAATCATGCCGCACCGCCACGCTCAGGCGGCAACGGGCAATGCCCAGATCGACCGGCAGATACAAGCCGTCCGCCCCGCTGCCGGCGAAGTATTCGCGCAGCACGTCCAGCCCGGCCACGCCGATGTCGGCACCGCCATAGCGCACATAGGTGGGCACATCGCTGGCGCGCACCAGCACCACGCGCACATCGGGCCGATTGGTCGGCAGGATGAGTTTGCGCGTGGACTCGGGATCGCCCGACACCGTGATGCCCGCCCGCGCCAGCATGGGCAGGGTGTCTTCGAAAATTCGTCCCTTGGACAGTGCGAGGGTCAGCATGTCGGTTCCTTACTTGCCGCTGATGCGGTCGCTGATACGTTCGATCTGCGCGCCCAGGCCGCGCAGCTTGACCTCCATGGCGTCATAGCCGCGGTCGAGGTGATAGATGCGGTCGATCACGGTTTCGCCTTCAGCCGCCAGCGCCGCCACCACCAGGCCGGCCGAGGCGCGAAGGTCGGTCGCCATGACGGTGGCACCAGAGAGCTGCGGCACGCCATGCACCACGCAGGTGTGACCGTCGATATCGATCTGCGCACCCAGCCGCATGAGCTCCTGCACATGCATAAAGCGATTCTCGAAAATGGTTTCTGTCATGCGCGCAGCGCCGTCTGCCAGGCAGTTGACCGCCATGAACTGCGCCTGCATATCGGTGGCAAAGCCGGGGTATTCGGTCGTGCGCACCGAGACGGCGCGCGGACGACCGCCGGGCAGCGCATCGGCCCGCAGGCGAACCCAGTCGGCGCCGGTGTCGATCTGGGCTCCGGCTTCGCGAAGCTTGTCGAGCAAGGCGTCCTGGTGTGCAGGCTCGGCCCCCTGCACCGTCACATCGCCGCGCGCGGCCAAGGCGGCGCACAGAAAAGTGCCGACTTCGATGCGGTCGGGAATGATGCGGTGCGACGCGCCGTGCAAGGCGTCCACGCCCTGAATGCGAATCTGCGAGGTGCCGTCGCCGCGGATTTGCGCGCCCATGGCACGCAGCAAATTGGCGAGATCGACAATCTCGGGCTCGCGCGCCGCGTTGTCGATCAGGGTTTCGCCCTCGGCCAGCGTGGCGGCCATCATCAGGTTTTCGGTGCCCGTCACGGTGACCATGTCGGTGGTGATGCGCGCGCCGCGCAACCGGCCGGAAGGCGTCGCCACGCGGGCCACGATATAGCCATGTTCCACCGCGATGTCCGCCCCCAGCGCCTGCAAGCCCTTGATGTGCTGATCAACCGGGCGTGCGCCGATGGCGCAACCTCCGGGCAGGCTCACCCGCGCCTGCCCGAATCGCGCCAGCAAGGGCCCGAGCACCAGCACCGAGGCGCGCATGGTCTTGACCAGCTCATACGACGCCTCGTAGTGATTCACCGCTGCGGCACTGAGGCGGATCTGCCCGCCGTCCTGTTCGACCTGAGCGCCCAGGCTGCGCAGCAGCTTGGCCAGGGTACGCACATCCATGAGCTGCGGTGCGTTGTTCAACTGCACCGTCTCGGCGGTGAGCAGCGCGGCGGCAATCAGCGGCAGCGCGGCGTTCTTCGCCCCGCTGGCCTGCACCACGCCTTGCAGCGTGCGCTGCCCGGTGATTCTGAGTTTGTCCATGATGACCTTCAGCTCGGCAGTCTTGCGCTACCCAGCAGCACGCGTCGTCGCGCGCGAAAAAAGAAGGGATTTTAGGCGTTCGGCATTGCCGCGAATTCCTGCGGGGTGAGCGTTTTCATGGACAGCGCGTGAATTTCCGCGCGCATGCGCTCGCCGAGTGCCCCGTAGACCAGTTGATGCCGCTGCACCCGGTTGCGCCCCTCGAAAGCCGCGCTGACGATGGTGGCGTAAAAATGCTGGCCGTCGCCTTCGACGTGCAGATGGCTGCATTCCAGCCCGGCGGCGATGTAGCGGTGGAGGTCTTGGGGGGTGGGCAAAGACATGGGGTTCAGTTCCGTAGTTTGGTGCCGCGCATCAGCATGACTAGGGCGATGCCGCCGCAAAGCAGGTTACCCAGCAGCGCCGCCAGCAGACTGACCCAGGGCGAAACATCGCCCGAGCCGAAAAAACCATAGCGGAAGCCGTCGATCAGATAGAAAAACGGGTTGAGGTGCGAGGCCAGTTTCCAGAAACCCGGCAGGCTGTGAACCGAGTAGAACACGCCCGACAGAAACGTCGCGGGGGTGATGATGAAGTTCTGGAAGGCGGCCATCTGATCGAACTTCTCCGCCCAGATACCGGCAATCAGGCCGAGCGCACCCAGCATGCTCGCCCCCAGAATGGCAAAAATCAGAATCCACAGCGGATACACAAAGGTCAGCGGCACGAACCACATCGTCACCAGCAGCACCCCGGCGCCGACCATCAGCCCCCGCAGCACCGAAGCGCCCACGTAGGCCACGAACAGTTCCCAGGGTTTGAGCGGCGACAGCAGCACGAACACCAGATTGCCGGTGATCTTGGACTGGATGAGCGAAGACGAGGTGTTGGCGAACGCGTTCTGCAACACGCTCATCATCATCAGACCAGGGATGAGGAAGGCGGTGTACGGCACATGCCCAAACACCTGCAGGTGCGCCGTGAAGGCGTGGGAGAAAATCAACAGATAGAGCAGCGCCGTGACCACGGGGGCCGCCACAGTCTGGAAGCCCACTTTGATAAAGCGCTGCAGTTCCTTCTGCAGCAGGGTGTACAGCCCGGTCATCGCGCGGCTCCGATCAATTCGAGAAACACGTCTTCGAGGTCGGCGCGGCGCAGTTCCAGTTCATCGATCTCACAGCCCGCCTGGCGCAGCGCGGCGAGCTTGTGCTCCACATCCTGCGCGCCCCGCACGGCTAGCGCCACCCGCCCGCCCTGCTCGGCGCCCAGACCCTCGGGCAAGCGCCCCTGAAGCAGGCGGAAGTACAGCACCGACGACGCAAACCGCTGCAGCAGCGCCTCGGTGCGATCGAGCGCGACCACCTTGCCGCCCTTGATCACCGCGATGCGTTTGCACAGCGCCTCGGCTTCTTCGAGATAGTGCGTGGTGAGCAGCACGGTATGGCCTTCGGCGTTGAGCCGGGCGATGAACTCCCACAGTGATTGCCTCAGTTCGACATCGACTCCCGCAGTGGGCTCGTCGAGCACGATGACCTGCGGCCGGTGCACCAGCGCCTGCGCCACCATCACCCGGCGTTTCATGCCGCCGGACAAAGCCCTCATGTTCTTGTCGGCCTGCGCGGTGAGCCCGAGGTTGTGCAGCAATTCGTCGATCCACGGATCGTTCTGCCTGAAGCCGAAATAGCCCGATTGAATGCGCAGCACTTGGCGCACGGTGAAAAACGGGTCGAACACCAGTTCCTGCGGCACGACGCCCAGCAGACGGCGGGCCGCAGCGGCGTCGCGCTGCACATCAAAGCCGGCCACTCGCACATGACCCGAAGTCGGGCGCGTGAGGCCGGCCAGCATGCTGATGAGCGTGGTTTTGCCCGCGCCGTTGGGGCCGAGCAGACCGAAGAACTCGCCGTCGGCGATGTCGAGCGCGACGCCATCGACGGCCAGGTTCTGGCCGTACTGCTTGACGACGCGATCAAAGGAAACAGCAGGAGGATTTGATGACATGGGCGATGAACAGCGCCCGCGCAGACAGGGCGCGACGCGCCGCTCCGCTCGGGCGAGAAAAATCAGGGATGCTCGGCTGCTGGGCCGAACAGAAACTCAAGCCCGTAAGCCTGCGCCAGATCACGTAATCGGGCAGGAATGGCCTTTACCTCTAGGGCTTGCTGAGGGGCGACACGGCGCAATTCGAGCAAGAGGGCCAGCGCGGCGGAGTCGAAGGTGTGCAGGGCGCCCGCATCGACCACCCACGGCGTTGACTGCGCACCCGAAGCCTCACCTAAAGCCGCCAGCGCTTGGCGCCGCACGGCCGAGGCGGTATCGAGGGTCAGGTCAGCGGGCAGGGCGTAAACCGGCATGGTGCAATCCAGATCAGCCCTTGGCCTGGGCGAGGTTCTGGTTTTTTTCCTTCAGCGTGGCGATCAGGCCATCGATGCCTTTTTGCCCGATCTCCTGGGCGAACACGCTGCGGTAGTTGTCGACCAGCCAGATACCCATGACGTTGACATCGGTGATCTTCCAGCCAGCCGGGGTGTTCTCCAGGCGGTAGTCGAGTTGCAGCGGTTCGCCATTGTTGATCACGCGGGTACGCACCGTCACATCCTGCGCATTCGCGGGTTCACGGTAAGGCAGCAGCTTGACCTTCTGATCCTTGATCTGCTTGACGGCGCCGGCGTAGGTATAGACCAGCAGTTGTTTGAACTGCTGCTCCAGCGCGGTGCGCTGTGCCGGAGTGGCTTCGCGCCAGTAGCGCCCCACGGCGCTCTGGGTGATTTTCTGGAAGTCTACATTGGGCAGGATTTTCTGCTCCACGAACTGCATGACCACCTCGGGATTGCCCGAGCGTAGTTTTGGATCCTGCTGCACATCGCGAATGATCTCGTTTGACATGGTCTCGATCAATTGCGGCGGCGAGAGTGTGTCTGCGGCCTGAGCGAGCACCGGAACCCCGGCCAGCATCACCGCGGAGGACAGGGATAAAGCCATGAAGTGGCGTCGAAGCATGGGAGGTTCTCCAGTTCTTGTGTTGTGTCGATTAACGCGCGGCCGCCCCTGAGGATGACAGCGGCAGTCAGTTCAGTGCGAGGGGGCGTCTGGCTTGGCGTCTGTCTTGGCACCCGAGTTCGCCGCACTGGCCGCGGCAGTTGGCGTCGGGGAGGCAAAACTCATCAGGCCCCCGTTCGCGTCGTCGTAGCTGTACTTGGCCAGCGGATTGGGCTCGCCCAGATCGATGATGGGCCGGTCGCGCACCTCTTCAACCTGGGATTTGCGGCGCTGTTCGTAGGCGCTGCGTGTAAAGACGTAGGGATCGAGCGCAATCTGGTCGAACAAATTGGAGGCGCTCAGCAGATTGGCGCGGGTATTCACCAGATTGAGCGCCAGTGCGCCATAGCTGGCGCTGGGCGGGCTGATCTGCGCCGTTGGGCCATAAGCGAGAAACACCCCGGTGCCAGCGGCGTCGCGCACGGTGCTCGGTCCGTAGAACGGCAGCACCACATACGGCCCGGAACCCACGCCCCAGCGCGCTAGCGTGAGCCCGAAGTCGTTGGGGTGTTTGTAAATGCCCATCTCTGTGGCGATGTCGAGGGTGCCGAACAGACCGAAGACGGTATTGACCCCAACACGCATGAAGGTACTCAGGCCATCGTGCACATTGCCCTGCAGAAAGTCATTGGTCATCGACCACACATCGCCAAAATTGCCGAAGAAATTGGTCACACCGTGGCGAATCGGCGTGGGCGTGACGGCTTTATAGCCGGTGGCAACTGGCTTGAGCACGGCCTTGTCGACCTTGTCATTGATGGTGAACATCGCCCGGTTGTAAGGCTCTAGCGGGTCTTGCGGGTTGTGCGTGGCACAGCCGCCCAGGGCAGCCAGCGCCAGCAGCGGAATGAATCGCGCCATCGGTTTCATTTGCCGTCTCCCGCCCCGCTCGAAGCGGCTTTGTTGTAGAGGAATTGACCGATCAGGTTTTCGAGCACCACGGCCGACTGGGTATTGCGAATCACTGAGCCGTTGGCCAGATTCTTTTCACTGCCGCCGGGGCTGAAATCAATGTATTGATCGCCCAGCAAACCGGCTGTCAGAATCTTGGCCGAGGTATCCACCGGGAATTTGAAACGCTGATCGATGGCCATGTGCACATCGGCCTGGAAGGTCTGATTGTCAAAGGTGATGGACGTCACCCGCCCCACGACCACGCCCGCGCTCTTCACCGGCGCGTCCGCCTTGAGGCCGCCGATATTGTCAAACCGGGCCGTCACCGTATAGGTCGGCCCCCAGTTGATCTGCAGCAGATTGCCCGCCTTGAGCGCCAGAAACAGCAAGGCGGCAGCTCCCAGCACAACGAGTATGCCCACCCACAGATCGATTTTTCGTTGATTCATTTGCGACAACTCCAGGGCCTCATGCCCTCAGGTGCTGAACATCATGGCGGTCAGCACAAAATCCAGTGCCAGTACCGCCAGCGAAGCAATGACCACGGTGCGCGTGGTGGCCCGCGAAACGCCTTCGGGCGTCGGCTGACTGCGCCAGCCTTGCAACAGCGCGACGAAGGTGACGGCCAGGCCGAACACCACGCTTTTGATCACCCCATTACCCACATCCTTGAACACATCGACGCCGCTTTGCATCTGCGACCAGAACTGCCCGGCATCGACGCCGATCATCACCACCCCCACCACATAGCCACCCATGATGCCCACCGCGCTGAACACAGCCGCCAGCAGGGGCATGACAATCACACCAGCCCAGAACCGCGGAGCGAGCACGCGCACCACCGGATCGACGGCCATCATCTCCATCGCCGCAATCTGCTCGCCGGCCTTCATCAGGCCGATTTCGGCAGTCAGCGAGGTGCCCGCGCGACCGGCAAACAGCAAGGCGGTGACGACGGGCCCGAGCTCGCGCACCAGCGACAGCGCCACCAGCACCCCCAGCGCGCTCGACGAACCGTAACGCGACAAGGTGTAGTAACCCTGCAGCCCGAGCACGAAGCCGACGAACAGACCCGACACCGCAATGATGACCAGCGACAGATTGCCGAGAAAATACATCTGCTGAATCAGCAGGCTGGGACGCATGAACACCCGGCCGACCAGCAAAATCAGCCGCGCGAACAAGCGCGCCGCATAACCCAGGCTGGACAGCAGTTGCCGCGTGCCGGCGCCGATGGAAACCAGTCTGTCAGCCACCGTCATGCCCGCTCCTTGCGCACGCTGTCAGGCCGCAAAAAATCATCGCCAATCGCCGCGGCTGGGTAATGAAAATGCACCGGGCCGTCGGGCTCGCCGCGCACGAACTGATGTACCAGGGGATCGGTGCTCTCGCGCATCTGCTGCGGCGTGCCGTGCGCGATCAAGCTGCCATTGCCCAGGATGTAAACATAATCGGCGATGTCGAAAGTCACCTCGACATCGTGCGACACCACAATGCTGCTCAGGCCCAGCGCGTCGTTGAGGCTGCGGATCAACCGCGCCGAGATGCCCAGCGAAATGGGGTCGAGCCCGGCAAACGGCTCGTCATACATCACCAGCGCCGGATCGAGCGCAATGGCCCGCGCCATCGCCACCCGTCGCGCCATCCCGCCCGAAAGCTCTGCGGGATAAAGATCGCGCGCTCCACGCAGCCCGACGGCGTTGAGCTTCATCAGCACCAGATCGCGAATCATCGAATCCGGCAAATCCGTGTGCTCACGCAAGGGAAACGCCACGTTGTCGAACACGCTCATATCGGTAAACAGGGCGCCGAACTGAAACAACATGCCCATGCGCCGCCGCATGGCGAAAATCTGATCCTGCGACGCACCGGCCAGGTCTTGCCCCTCGAACCGCACCGAACCCCGCTGGGGCCTGACCTGCCCGCCGATCAGCCGCAGCAGCGTGGTCTTCCCCCCGCCCGATGCGCCCATCACCGCGACCACCTGCCCCCGCTGAATGGTCATGTCGATGTGACGCAGAATCGGCCGCTCGCCATACCCAAAATCGAGCGCGTCGATCTGGACAATGGGCCGAGCAAAAGTGTCTTGCATGTTTGGAGGGATGTTGGGCAGGAAAGACAGACGAGACGATTCAGTCTTCTCTTCGGAAAATGCCCCGCACCGCAGGGCAACTGGCGCATTCTAAGGACTTACCCTAGACCTCGCAGAACCGATGCTTCGCCCTCGGCCCCGTCGGATTCGTATGCCCGCAGCGCATTGAGATCGGGCACTTCAATTCCGCCATAGCGTAGCTGCAGTAATCCCAGACTGCAGAGATGACTCAACGCCTTGTTCACCCGTTGACGCGATAGACCGCAGAGATATCCAAGCTCTTCCTGAGAGATACGCAGCCACCTATCCACGCCGGGATAAAGGATGGGATGAAACATAGCGGCAACCGTACGGGCAACCCGTTCATCTGCGCCTGAAAGTCGGTCAATTTGGAGTTGGCCTATGAACTGCCCGAGCCGCTCGTTGAGTTGGTTGACGATGACCCGATTGAACTCGAGACTACGGTCCAAAAGCCAGAAAAAGCACTCGGCCGGCAACAGACCGATATGGCTATTGCGCAACGCAATGACGTCATAGCGCCAATGCTCGCCTTTTAGCAGAGTGCCCTCACCAAACCATCCGCCCGGCGCCACGCCCGTGTAAGTCAGAGATTTCCCGCTGACCGAGACCGAGGAAATCTTGACCAGCCCGTCCAGCACACCTACCCAGTACCGCGCCTCATCGCCACGGTGACAAACCATCGCACCCGCATCAACATTTTGCCGATGCAAGGAGCCACGCACCCGCTCTCGCTCGTGCTCGGTCAGGACATGCATCCAAGCGCACGACCCTTCACTCTCCGTGTAATCCCTAGTCATTTTCTGGATGAATTGTCAGCTGGAAGACAAATATGCACCAAACAACTGCATACACTCCGTTTCAAAATGTAATTTCACCTGGGTTTTTGTCATTCGGTTGTAACCGTCTACCCGGTAGCCAAAGGAGGAGACATGGAGTATGCGCATTCCGCTGGGAGGACATTCCCCCAGCTTCTTTGCGAGCAGGCCAGAATCCGTCCCAAGGGAATCGCGTGGCGCGAAAAGGAGTTGGGCATCTGGCAGGAAACCACCTGGGATCGGGCACTCGACTGGGTACAGCAGCTTGCAGGTGGTCTTGCCAAATTGGGGGTCAGCCGAGGCGACCATATTGCAATCATCGGCGAGAACCGGCCGCGCCTTTATGCCACCATGCTGGCCGCTCAATGTTTGGGCGCAATCCCCGCACCGCTTTACCAAGACGCCGTCGCAGCCGAGTTGGTCTACCCACTGCAAATCGCCGAGGTGAAACTCGCGGTGGCGGAGAACGAGGAGCAGGTCGACAAGCTGCTGGACATCCGCGATCAGCTTCCATTTCTGCAGCACATTCTTTATCACGATCCGCGCGGGCTCAGAAAGGCCGAGGCGGCCTGTCTCCTCAGTCTTGATCAGATTGAAACCGAGGGCGCTGACTGGTGGACCCACCATTCTGGCGGCTTCGATGCCGCCGTGAAGTCCATCGGCACAGACGACGTGGCGGCACTCTTCTTCACTTCTGGCACCACCGGCAAACCCAAAGGGGTTGTGCACACGCACGGTAGTTTGATCGACCGCGCTCGTGCCGGTGCTGCCTTTGACCGACTTGGGCCACAGGAAGAGGTACTCGCCTACCTGCCACCGGCTTGGATCGGACAGAACATCTTTTCCTACGCCCAGCATCTGGTCTGCGGATACACGGTGAACTGCCCGGAATCGCCTTCGACCGTGGCGATCGACCTGCACGAAATCGGCCCGACTTATTACTTCGCCCCACCCCGGGTATTCGAAGCGCTGCTCACCGACGTGCGCGTGCGCATGGACGATGCCGCTCCCCCCAAGCGCCGCTTGTTCGACGCCAGTCTGGCCATCGCCCAAAGGGTGCACGCGGCGAAAGACAACGGCAAACCGCCCCGCAAGCTTGATCTCTTGTTGTTGCCCATAGCCGACCTATTGATGCTGGCGCCGCTGCGCAACGTGCTGGGAATGAGCCGAATCCGCGTGGCCTATACCGCGGGAGAGGCAATCGGGCCGGAACTATTCCGTTTCTATCGGTCTATTGGCATCAACCTCAAACAGCTCTATGGCTCCACTGAAACCGCCGTCTTCGTCTGCATGCAACCCGATAACGGCGTGCGCAGCGACAACGTCGGTCTTCCAGCGCCGGGCGTGGAACTGCGGGTCGCTGAGCACGGAGAAATTCTGCTTCGCAGCGCTGGTCTGCTGCGCGAGTACTACAAGAACCCGGAGGCCACTTCCGAAGTGCTCGATGCCGACGGTTGGTACCACACCGGAGACGCCGGTTGGCTGGAACCGGATGGTCAGCTGCGCATTATCGATCGCGCCAAGGATGTGTCGGCACTCTCGGGCGGAGCGTTGTTTGCCCCCAAACTGATTGAAAACAGGCTGAAGTTTTTCCCGGCAATCAAAGAGGCGGTGGCCTTTGGGGCAGGACGCGACCATGTGGTCGCAATGATCAATATCGACTTTCCAGCAGTAGGGAGTTGGGCCGAAAAGTTCGGTCTGCCGTACACCGGTTACGCCGATCTTTCAGGCAAGTCAGAAGTCGCCGATCTCGTGGCTGAGTGCGTAGCCAAGGTCAACGCCGATCTTGCCGCAGACCCACACACGGCCGCCTTGCAGATCCACCGCTTTGCCGTACTCCACAAGGAGCTCGATCCGGACGACGACGAACTCACACGGACTCGAAAGGTACGCCGCCGTTTCGTGGCAGAAAAATACGGCAGTCTTGTCGCCGCGTTGTATGACCCCGCTCAGACTCATCACCATCTGAGCGTGCAGGTGCGCTTTGACGATGGCCGCACGGGCACCGTTCAGTCTGACTTGAGACTGCGCAATGCCCAGGTTTACCCGGCACTGCGCTCGGCTGCCTGATCTCGTGAGACCCACCATGGCCGCCCTGTTCGACACCGCATCAGCCTTCACACAACCTTCGTCGGCGCAAGCGCTCGCCGCACCCCAAATGCCGGTGTTGCGGCTGGAAGATATCCACCTGCGATTCGGTGGCATCAAGGCGCTGCAGAGTATCGGCTTCGATGTTCAGCCAGGCGAAATCCGGGCGATCATCGGACCCAACGGCGCCGGAAAGAGTTCGCTGCTCAATGTGATCAATGGCGTCTATCAGCCCCAGCAGGGACGCTTGACTTTTGCCGGCCAAGCGCTGGGCTTGATGCGCCCCGTTCTCGCGGCAAAATTGGGCATTGCACGTACCTTCCAAAATCTGGCGCTGTTCTCGGGCATGAGCGTGCTCGACAACATCATGGCGGGTCGCAATCTGCACATGCGCTGCGGCCTGCTCTCTCAGGCCTTGCGGCTCAGACCAGCCGTGCGCGAGGAGGTCACGCACCGCTTGGTGGCCGAACGCATCATCGATTTCCTCGAAATCCAGGCTTGGCGCAAAGTGCCTGTGGGACGTCTGCCTTACGGTCTGCAGAAACGGGTAGACCTGGGCCGCGCCTTGGCGATGGAGCCCAAGCTATTACTGCTCGATGAGCCTATGGCCGGCATGAATCTGGAAGAAAAGGAAGACATGAGCCGCTTCATCCTCGAAGCGCGCGAGGAGTTCGGCACAACGATCGTATTGATCGAACACGACATGGGGGTGGTGATGGATCTGTCAGACCGAGTCGTTGTGCTGGACTATGGCCGCCAGATTGCCGATGACACCCCTGATGCGGTACGCGCGAACCCGGAGGTGATCCGCGCCTACCTCGGATCCGCCACACAGGAAGGGTGAGAAACCATGGGATTTTTCATCGAAACCATCATCGCCGGCCTCATGTCCGGCGTGCTCTACGCCCTGATCGCGCTGGGCTTCGTGTTGATCTACAAAGCCTCCGGGGTGTTCAACTTTGCCCAGGGTGCAATGGTGCTATTCGCCGCGCTGGCCATGGCGCGACTCCAGGAACACATGCCCTGGCCGCTGGCCTTTCTGCTGGCTTTCGCCATCATGGTGGTGCTTGCCTGGTTGATTGAAAGGCTGGTGCTACGCCATTTGATCAATCAGGAAGGCGTCACCTTGTTGATGGCGACCCTTGGCGTGGCTTACTTCCTCGAAGGGCTGGGACAAATGGTCTGGGGTGACGACATTTACCCCATTGATCTCGGCATGCCCAAGCAGCCCACCATCATGTTGGAGTCATTGATACCGGGCGGCATTCTGGTGAGCAACGAAGACCTCATCGCCGCAGGTTCGGCAGCGGCCCTAGTTGCTCTGCTCACCCTATTCTTCCAGAAATCGGGCGTTGGTCGGGCATTGCGTGCCGTCGCCGACGACCACCAAGCAGCGCAGTCCATCGGCATCCCGCTGTCACGCATGTGGGTGATTGTGTGGTCCATCGCCGGCTTGGTCGCTTTGGTGACCGGAATGATCTGGGGCTCCAAGCTGGGGGTGCAATTTTCGCTATCGCTTATTGCCCTCAAGGGTCTGCCGGTGGTCATTCTTGGCGGGCTCACCTCGGTGCCAGGAGCTATCGTCGGCGGCCTCATCGTCGGCCTCGGCGAGAAGCTTGCCGAGGTCTACCTCGGCCCATTGCTCGGTGGCGGAATTGAAAGCTGGTTTGCCTACCTGCTTGCCCTACTGGTACTTCTCGCGCGGCCGCAAGGGCTTTTTGGCGAACGCATCATCGACCGCGTTTGATAGGAGGCAACTCGATGCTCTATCGTGAAAATGGCCAGTTCAAGACCCGCTACGTCGATGACGCCCAGATCTTCCCGATCCGTCAGGATCGCTTGTTCATCGGCGCCGTGTTGTTGATCGCCTTTGTCGCCGTGCCCTTGCTGGGCTCGGATTACCTGCTTCGCGCTTTATTGGTGCCGTCTCTCATACTGGCGCTGGCCGCAATTGGTCTCAATGTATTGGTCGGCTACTGTGGCCAGATTTCGCTTGGCACGGGCGCTTTTATGGCAGTAGGCGCCTACGCGGCCTTCAACTTGATGGTACGTCTGCCCGGCATGCCGCTACTGATCGCGCTGGTACTGGCCGGACTGATTGCTGCCCTGGCTGGCATGGTGTTCGGTCTTCCGAGTTTGCGCATCCGCGGGCTATATCTGGCCGTAGCCACACTGGCCGCGCAGTTCTTTTCCGACTGGGTATTCGCTCATGTGCCGTGGTTGACCAATGGGTCATCGTCTGGGTCTGTTACTGCCCCTCAGTTGCAGGTCTTTGGCTTCGTGATTGACAGCCCCATCCGCAAATATCTGTTCTGCCTAGCCATACTGAGCGTTCTCGCCCTACTCGTCAAAAACCTGGTGCGTGGCCGTAAGGGTCGCGAATGGATGGCCACGCGCGACATGGATGTGGCGGCCAGCGTGATCGGAATTTCTCCGGTGCGTGCCAAGTTGTCCGCGTTCGCCGTGAGCAGCTTCATTGTCGGCATCGCGGGCGCACTCTGGGCCTTCGTTCATCTCGGATCCTGGGAGCCTGCCGCGTTCAATATTGATCTCTCGCTCAAGCTGCTGTTCATGATCATCATCGGCGGCCTGGGCTCGGTTATGGGCAGTCTGTTCGGTGCGGCCTTCATCGTGCTGCTTCCCATTTTTCTCAACCGCCTGCTCAGCTTTCTCGGGCTGCAAGCGTCCACTAGTTTCATTTCGCACCTGGAGTTGATGACCTTTGGGGTGTTGATCGTGCTGTTCCTGATCGCTGAGCCGCATGGCACGGCAAAGCTATGGAGCACGGCCAAGAACAAACTGCGGCTATGGCCTTTTCCACACTGAGTTTTCCAAGCGGCGTAATCGCCGCACCTTGCCTGACCTCACCAAAACGATGAAGGAGACCCTCATGAACATGCGAAAAACCCTATTGGGCGCGACCGCCATGGTCGCGCTGGCAGCCTCGCTCGCTGGCCCGCTGGCGCAGGCTGCGGCAAATGAACAGTTCTTCCCAGTGCTTGTCTACCGTACCGGCCCCTACGGCCCGAACGGCGTACCGTGGGCCAATGGGTACGTCGACTATCTCAAAATGATCAATGCACGAGATGGTGGCGTCAATGGCGTAAAGCTCACCTGGGAAGAGTGCGAGACGGCCTACGCAACAGACCGCGGTGTTGAATGCTACGAGCGCCTCAAAGGGAAAGGCCCGACTGGGGCCACCGTAGTGCAACCACTATCCACCGGGGTGACGTTTGCTCTCACGGAAAAAGCCCCAAAGGACAAGATTCCGCTGATCACCGCAGGCTACGGACGGTCTGAATCCGCCGACGGCGCAGTCTTCAAGTGGAACTTCCCGATGCTCGGCACCTATTGGACCGCTGCGGACATCATCGTGCAGGCGCTCATCAAGCGTGAGGGCGGGGCCGGAAAGCTCAAGGGAAAGACGATCGCACTCGTCTATCACGACTCTCCCTACGGGAAAGAGCCCATCGCGATGCTTGAGGCCCGCTCCAAGATGCACGGTTTCAAGTTCATCAAGTTGCCGGTCACCCACCCTGGCGTCGAGCAGAAGGCGACTTGGCTGCAGGTCCGCCGGGAACGGCCCGATTATGTGCTGCTGTGGGGATGGGGCGTGATGAATGCAACCGCGCTGAAAGAGGCCGTCGCCACAGCCTATCCACTGGATCGGATGTATGGCGTGTGGTGGTCTGGCGCTGAGCCGGATGTGAAGGATGTTGGCGAATCCGCCAAGGGCTACAACGCGCTTGCCATGCAGTACGGCGCTGGAATTGGCAAGGTTCAGCAAGACATCTTGAAATACGTCTATGACAAGAACAACGGCACTGGCGAACGGGATCTGGTCGGCCAAGTGCTCTACAACCGCGGTCTGTATTCCGCCATGCTCGCAGTCGAGGGCGTGCGCCGCTCCCAAGAACAATATGGCAAGAAACCCATGACTGGGGAGCAGGTGCGCTGGGGCCTGGAGAATCTGAACTTCAATGACGCTGCGCTGAAAAGACTGGGCATCGAAGGACAGCTTCGACCCCTGCGAACCACCTGCGATGACCACATGGGATCAAGCTGGGCGCGCATGCAGACGTGGGACGGGAAAAAGTGGGTGATGCACGACGCCTGGTATGAGGCCGACATGCAGATCATCAAGCCCATGGTCCGCGAGGCCGCAGCCAAATACGCCAAGGAGCACAACATTACGCAGCGCGACTGCGCAAAGGAAATGACCTCGGGCTCCTGATGATCCACCCTGCCCGGCCAAGCTCACTGCAGGTCGGGCGCCCACCCGATTTTCTAGGCGACCCATGACTACCCACACCACTGCGCAGGCTGTCCCACCCATGCTCGACGTGCAGGGCATTGAGGTGATTTACAACCATGTCATCCTCGTCCTCAAGGGGGTGTCCATTCGCGTCGACAAGGGTAAGCGTGCAGGGAACCCCTCTTGACACCCGAAGTGAAGGTCAGGTGCTGAGTGCAGGGGGATTGGTTTTCGCCCAGTTGTGGGGCAGCAATTCGCCCAGACGGCTGTTGGGCCAGGTGGGCAGCTTCGTCAGCACGTCCTTGAGATAGGCCCAGGGGTCGACCTCGCAGAGCTTGGCCGATTCGATCAGCGTCATGAGCACGGCGGCTCGGCGGCCGGCCTGGGGCGAGCCCACGAAGAGCCAGTTTCGGCGCCCGAGTGCGAGAGGCCGAATGGCGTTTTCCACCGCGTTGTTATCGATCGGCACGCGCCCATCGGTGGCAAACACACACAACGCCCGCCAGCGGCCCAGCGCATAGTCGATGGCCCGCGCCGTGGCGTCGGCCTTGGCCAGAAGCGGGCGTTGCTCGATCAGCCAGGCGTGCAAGGCCTCGAGCAGGGGTTGGCTTTGGCGCTGGCGCAGCGCGGTGCGCGCATCGGGCGGATGCTCCCGAAGGGTCTGCTCAATGGCATACAAGGCTTTGATGCGCTCAAGCGCCTCCTGCGCGATGGCGCTGCCCGCCAGCTTGTGCGCCTCGAAGAACTTTCTGCGTACATGCGCCCAGCACCCCGCCTCCACAATGCTCCCCTGGGCATACAGCGCCTTGTAGCCGCTGAAGTCATCGGTGAGCAAGGTGCCTGACCAATCCTGCAGGAAGTCGCGCGCATGCGCACCGGCACGACTGGCGCAATAGTCAAACACCACCGCCGGCGTAGCCGCGCTGCGGTAGACCCAGACATAAGCGCGGTGTGTCTTGCCCGTGCCCGGCGCCAGCTCGGCTACCGGGGTCTCATCGGCATGCAGCACGGGTTGCTCCAGCAGATGGTCTTTGAGGGCCTGGGCCAGCGGTTCCAGGCGCACCCCGCACAGGCCCACCCACTGCGCCAGGCTCGAGCGCGGGAGGTGCACGCCGCTGCGGCGGTAAATCTCCTCCTGGCGGTACAGCGGCAGGTGATCGTCGTGCTTGGCCAGCACCACCTGCGCCAGCAGGCCGGGGGCGGGAATGCCTTTGTCAATGAGTTGCGCTGGCAGGGGTGCAGCCAACACCGTCTGGCAGCAGGCGCAGGCATACTTGCCGCGGATGTGCCGGTGCACGAAGAAACGCGTGGGCTCGCAGTCGAGTTGCTCGCTGATCTCCTCCCCGATACGGCGCAGGGTGTGGCCCTGCGGGCACAGGCCGGAGTCGATCTCGTAGCGATGCTCGATGCGCGGCAACTGGCTGGGCAGGGGCTGGCGTTTGGGGCGACGTTTGCCTGGGGCGGTGCGCTCCGCATCGGCGGCGCGGTCCTCGGCCTGTTCCTCGGCTTGCAGCAGCGCCTGCGTCTTGGCGTCGAAGAGCTGGCCTTGCGTGTCCAGGCTCTCGCTGGACTGGCCGAAGCGCCATTGCTTGAGGCGCGCCAGCTCGAAGCTCAGGGCCGCAATCTTGGTCGATTGAAATTTGAGCTCGGCACGCTGGTGCGCGATCTGTGCACCGAACTGCGCAATGACCGTGCGCGCGTACTGCGCCGCCGGATCGTCGCCCAGGGACTGGAGTTTGTCGTCGTCGATGGCGCTGACCATGCCGAATTCTCTCGCGCGCACGCGCGCGCGAGAATCGGGAGTTGCCCCGATCGACAAACGTCCGGGGGACTACACCACGGCAATGGCGCTGGCGGTGGCGTGCGCGGTCATGCGCTGCCACGGCAGCCCGGCGGCCAGCCAACTCCATTGCTCGGCACTCAGGTGCAGCGCCTCACGGTCCTCCTGCGGCCAGGCAAACCGGCCTTCTTGCAGTCGGCGCGTGCACAGCCAGATCCCCGAGCCATCAAAGACGAGCACCTTCAGCCGGGTGGCGCGGCGGTTGGCAAACACGTAGGCATGGTGGCGCTGGGCCGAGCCAAACCGGGCCACAACCTGGCCCAGCAGGCTATCCATGCCGCCGCGCAGATCGCTGGCGCCCACGGCCAGCCAGATGGCCTCAATGCGCAGCATGGCTTATCCCAGCCAGGCCTGCAGCCACTGCGCGCACTCGGCTGCGTGGGCCACGGGCCAGTCAATCTGGGCGCGGCGCTGGGCCCCCTCGCAGGTGATGCGGGCGTGTCCGGGATGGGGGCTTCCCTCCGCAGCCGCAGCGGGGGACGGGTTGCAGTGGGCGCGCACGAAGGCGCTGCGCCGAGGCGGCAGGGCCAGACCCGCGCGTTGGGCGCGCCAGCGCGGCGCGCTCGACAGCCAGCCGCGCAGTTGCCCGTAGCCCAGCCCCTTGCTTTGCGCAAACGCTTCGGCCTTCATCCCGCTGGCTTTGAGTTCATCGAGGATCGCCAGAATCTCATCAATCCGCTCTTCACTGAGTTTGTCTGATCGCATGGAGCCCCCGAAAAAACCCAAGCTTCGCTCAGCTCAGACTCATTGAAAAGATGGGTTCGGCAAACGCTTACCGACAAGGGACGCATTGCAGCGCTGCTCGGAGGCAACGGGGCAGGGAAAACCACGACCTTGCGCGCAGTGTCGTGCCTGCTTCGTGCCGAGCGTGGCGAGGTCACCAAGGGTTCCATTCACTATGAAGGCCACCGGATCGACAAGGAGGATGCGCCCGCTTTGGTTCGCCAAGGTGTGGTGCAGGTCATGGAGGGACGACACTGCTTTGCCCACCTGACCATTGAGGACAACCTGCTTGCCGGCGCCTACAGCCGCCGCGATGGCAAGGGTGCGGTGCAAGCGACCCTCGATAAGGTCTACACCTATTTTCCACGCCTGAAAGAGCGTCGTCACAGCCAGGCCGCCTATACCTCAGGCGGCGAACAGCAAATGTGCGCCATCGGCCGTGCGCTCATGGCGAGTCCGAAGCTCATCCTCCTCGACGAACCTTCGATGGGCCTTGCGCCGCAGGTCGTCGACGAAGTGTTCGCGATCGTTCGCGAGCTCAACCAACGCGAAGGTACGACTTTCCTGCTGGCCGAGCAGAACACGGCCATGGCCTTGCGCTATGCCGATCACGGCTACATCCTAGAGAACGGCCGTGTGGTCCTCGATGGCGCTGCGGCGGATCTGGCCGCCAACGATGACGTACGGGAGTTCTATCTCGGTCTGGCCGACCGGGGCCAGAAGTCATTCCGGGAGGCGCGAAGCTATCGCCGTCGAAAACGCTGGCTGAGTTGACCCGGCGGAAACCGTCAACAGATACCGAGGAGTAACCGTAGTCATGGAATGCCACGATACCCCCTATGACGCCCTTGAGACTCGGTCCGCAGATCAGCGAGAAGCCGAGTTCTGGAAGGCCCTGAGGCTCACCGCCGCGCATGCCAAAGCCAATGCATCAGCCTGGGCAGATAGGCTGCGCGAGATAGAACCTGAAGAGCTTACTGGGCGCGACGCACTCGCACGCATTCCAGTCTTGAGAAAGAGCGAGCTGCTGGCATTGCAAAGAGCAAGTTGCGAGCGCGGTGGCGATGTATTTGCTGGCCATGCCACCGTTGGTTGGACCACGCAGCAGCCACACCGGGCCACCGCACTCCGCGTATTCAGCTCCCCTGGCCCCATCTATGAACCTCAAGGCAGCGGCATCGATCCCTGGCGCATGGCGCGCGCCCTGCACGCAGCTGGGTTGCGCCCTGGGGAATTGCTGCACAACAGCTTCTCGTACCACTTCACCCCGGCAGGGGCCATGCTCGAAGGCGGCGCGCATCGGCTCGGATGTACGGTTTTTCCCGCTGGAATCGGACAGACCGAGTTGCAAGTGCAGGCCCTCGCCGATTTGGGCGCGCATTGTTATGGCGGAACCCCCTCATTTCTCGGCATCCTGGTCGATCGCGCCCAAGCGTTGGGCATCGCGCTGCCAAGACTGACCAAGGCACTCATCTCTGGAGAAGCATTGAACAGTGCGCTGCGCGAGCGGCTGGATGCCGCAAACATTACCGCATTGCAATGCTATGCCTCCGCAGATGTGGGTCTGATCGCCTTTGAAACCCGAGAACGAAACGGATTGCTTATCGATGAATCCGTGCTCATCGAAATTTTGGATCCAAACAATCGTCCCGTCCCTGATGGCGAGGTCGGTGAAGTGGTTGTCACCGTACTCAACTCGGCATACCCGCTGATTCGTTTCGGCACAGGTGATCTGTCCTCTATCGTTCCCGAATCGCGTCACACTCCGCTATCTTGCGGCCGCACGCAATTGCGCATCGCAGGCTGGATGGGCCGAGCTGATCAGGCCACCAAAGTAAGAGGCCTTTTCGTTCACCCGCATCAGATTCAGGATGTTCTGAAACGCCATCCAGAAGTCCGCTGGGCACGACTGGAAGTGTCGCAGCGCGACGGAGAAGATCAAATGCAACTGATCTGCGTCTCGGAAGTGGCATCGCCCAACCTGGCCCAAGCCCTGCAACAAACGATGCGCGACCTCACAAAGCTGCGCGCCGAAGTCACCTGGCAGTCCAGCGAAAATTGGCTGCAGAATGCACCTACCATTTCAGACCTTCGCGCCAGACCTTCAAGCCAAGCTCAGGCCGATGGTTGAGGCGACAACCCCATCATGCCCGGACCGACCGCTGAATTCTGGAATGAACGCTTTCGCACCCACACGACTGGATGGGATCGCGGCGCGGTGCATCCGCAACTTCTGCACTGGATCGCCGAGGGCACGCTCAAACCCTGTCGCATTCTGGTGCCGGGCTGTGGCGCGGGGCATGAGGTTTTGCATCTGGCGGCCGCAGGGTTTGAAGTCACCGCGTTGGACTACGCGGAGCAGGCCGTCGCCCTGGTGACCGAGCGCTTGCAGAAACAGGGTTTGAGGGCGACCGTTCTGCAAGCCGATGTGCGGCAATGGGACGCCCCGCAACCGTTTGACGCCATCTGGGAGCAAACCTGCCTGTGCGCGCTTTACCCGGACGATTGGATGGCTTACGCCAATCGGCTGCATCACTGGCTGGCACCACATGGGCGGCTCTTCGCGCTGTTCATGCAGACCGCAAAAACCGGCGCAGAGGAAGGGTGGATACAGGGCCCGCCCTATCACTGCGACATTCTGGCCATGCGCGCAGTATTTCCTTCCACACGATGGCAGTGGCCCAAGCCGCCCTACCCGCGCGTTCCGCACCCCGGAGGTTCGGCCGAACTGGCGCTCGTGCTCTCCCCAGTCGTATCAGACGCGCAGAAATAATCGGCTACGCTGTTCGATCTGGGCAGCGCGGTAGGTCGCCGCTTGAGCAGCGATTTTTCCGACGTTTTGGCGTTCAAACAACGAAACTCCCAAGCCCGCAGTTTGTCCGCATCGAGAATTTCCACCCCGCCATACCGCAGATGCAGCACACCGTCCGCCTCCAGGCGCTGAAAGGCCTGATTCACCCGCTGGCGCGACAAATGACAAAGCTGGCCGATTTCTGACTGGGTGACTTTCAGCGCGCCGCCATTCGCGCCGGCAAGCGGGTGAAACAAATGCCGCAGGGTTCGGGCGACAATCGATTCAGCACCGCTTTGCTGATCGTCCAGCGCCTGCAAGGTCATCAGTTCGAGGCGGTCGTTGAGTTGCTGCAGCAAATAATGGTTGAAGGCAATATTGCGCTCCAGCAACCACAGAAAAGTTTCGCGCGGCACCAGCGCCAATTCGCAAGTGCGTATGGCTTGGGCCTGATAGCGCCACACCCCCAGTCGCATCAGCGTTCCTTCGCCGAACCAACCGCCAGCCCCCACGCCGGAATAAACCAACGGTTTGCCGCTGGTCGTTGTCACGGTAAATTTCGCAAGCCCCGACATCAAGCCGATCCAATGCTGGGCCGTTTCGCCCAGAGGCTGCAGCGCCTGCCCTGCTGGCACGCTCTGGTAGCCCACTTCCGAAGCCACACGGGCCTTTTCTACTGGCTGCAAACGCTCCCACCAGCCGCTGCGGGCTGCCCAGATTGGCGTTTTAGAGTCGTTCATGCACATGTTTCCTGGCTCAGGCTCGATGCTCGCGATTTTTTGCCGTCACTCGCATGACTGCGTGTAAATATCATGACTTAACGCAATGCATCGTAGAAAGCGTCCCGCGGGGTGCTGCGCTTCGCACTTGAAACCGCCCCCATAAAAAAACCGGGTCATCCCCGGTTTTTATGTTGCGAGCCTCAATCGCAACATGCAGGCAAAGCGCCGTGCTGTATTCAGATCAGGAAAGATTCCTTGCTTTTGCCGCTGTCCACCGCGCTTTGAAGCCAGCGCGGCATTTTTCCGCGGCCAGTCCAAGTTTCGCCCGTCTGCGCGTTGCGATATTTCGGCGCGACCGTCGATCCCTTGGAAGACGCCCCGCCACGACGCGAACCGAGATCGGCCAAGGTAATACCGTATTCATCCATTTTGGCGCGAATATCGCTCACCACGGCAGCAATCTCTGCCTTGCGTTGCATTTCAGCCTGCTGTTTGAGGGCTTCAATCTGTGACTGCAATTCTTTATACGTTGCCATGAGCACCTTCTCCTGTGTTGAAAGTTAAAACCAGAATCATCATACGACAAAACAAAAAATAAAAAAGCCCGCACAAGGCGGGCTCATTCATATGCACTGGAATGCTTCAATCCATCATTCGATGGCCTTGGTGATATCTTCCACGACTTTCTTGGCATCGCCGAAGACCATCATGGTTTTGTCCATGTAAAACAGTTCGTTATCCAGGCCCGCATACCCTGCAGCCATCGAACGTTTGTTCACGATCACGGTTTTTGCCTTGTAAGCCTCAAGAATCGGCATACCGGCAATCGGTGATTTTGGATCGGTCTTCGCCGAAGGATTGACCACGTCATTGGCGCCAAGAATCACAGCGACATCAGCCTGGCCGAACTCTGGGTTGATATCGTCCATTTCGAAAACCTGGTCGTAGGGCACCTCCGCCTCGGCAAGCAGCACATTCATATGGCCCGGCATGCGGCCAGCCACGGGGTGAATCGCATATTTCACATTCACGCCGTGCTCGGTGAGTTTCTGCGCCAGTTCCTTGACCGCATGCTGCGCGCGGGCCACGGCCAAACCGTAACCGGGCACGATGATGACTGTTTCGGCATTGGACAAGAGAAACGCGGCGTCATCCGGGCTGCCCGATTTCACCGGGCGTTGCTGCACCGCTGCGGCGGTTGTGGAAGACTCGGCGCCAAACCCGCCCAGAATCACGCTGATGAAAGACCGGTTCATCGCCTTGCACATGATGTAGCTCAGAATCGCACCGGAAGATCCGACCAATGAACCGGCGATGATGAGCATATTGTTTTCGAGCGAAAAACCAATGCCAGCCGCAGCCCAACCGGAATAGCTGTTGAGCATCGATACGACCACGGGCATATCGGCGCCGCCGATGGGAATAATCATCAGTACGCCCAACACGAAGGCCAACGCCATCATGATGAGAAAGGGAGTCCAAGCCGCCGTAGCCCAGAACCAAAGACCAAAAGCGATAGCCGCCAGAAAAATAATCAGGTTGAGCCAATGCTGCCCGGCAAACCGCACGGGCGCGCCCTGGAACAGGCGGAATTTGTAGCGCCCAGCGAGTTTGCCAAAGGCGATGACCGAGCCGCTGAAGGTAATGGCGCCCACGACCGTGCCGATGAAAAGCTCGATACGGTTCCCCGGAGGCAGCGGGTCACCTGCAGCTTGAACGATGCCGAAGGCGTGAGGCTCGGCGACTTCGGCCACCGCGATACACACTGCGGCCAGACCGATCATGCTGTGCATGAAAGCCACCAGCTCGGGCATTTTGGTCATTTCGACGCGGTTGGCCATAAAAGCGCCAATGCCGCCGCCGACCACCAGCCCGAGTAGCACATATCCGAGACCAAGCGCCCCGGCATCGCCGCCCACCTTGATAATCAAGGCGACTGTGGTGAAGACTGCGATGACCATACCTGTCATGCCGAACACATTTCCGCGCCGGCTGGTCGTTGGGTGCGACAAGCCTTTGAGCGCTTGAATGAAAAAGACCGCTGCGAGCAAATACAGCAGGGTCACGAGATTCATGCTGAGTGTCATAAATTGAGTCCTTGATGCTGCGCGTCACCGGCCGCGGTTCGAAACAGATCGGTGCGACATCTGTTGGCGAAGCGGTAACGTCAGGTATCTATTGGGGTGTGATTTAGCTCTTGCCGGCTGTTTTCTTTTTGAACATGGCCAGCATGCGCCGCGTCACGAGAAAGCCGCCGAATACATTGACCGCGGCCAGCGCAACCGCGAGGGTTCCCATGATTTTGCCCAGAGGCGTCACGGTCAACGCGGCGGCCAGCATGGCGCCCACGATGATGATGGCGGATATGGCGTTGGTCACCGCCATCAGCGGGGTATGCAAAGCCGGGGTGACATTCCAGACCACGTGGTAGCCCACATAAATTGCCAAAACAAAAATAGTGAAATTGATCACCAGAGGAGAGATTTCATGCATGGCTCAGTCCTTTTTCAGGATGAAAATCATTGACAGAGTGGAAAATCAGGCCGTCTTGCGCAGCAACTGTCCATCGCGGCACATCAGGCAGGCGGCGACGATGTCGTCTTCCATATTCACCACAAAGCCCTTTTCCTTGTCGAACACCAGTTTCAGAAAATCGAGCACGTTGCGCGCGTATAGAGCCGATGCATCGGCGGCCACGAGAGCGGGGAGATTGGTTTCTCCCACCAGGGTCACGCCATGCTTGACCACGGTTTTGCCAGCTTCGGTCAAAGGGCAGTTGCCGCCCTGCGCTGCGGCCATGTCGATAATCACCGAACCCGGTTTCATCGACTTGACCATTTCCTCGGTAATCAGCACCGGCGCCCGGCGGCCCGGAATCAGCGCCGTGGAAATGACCACATTAGCCTGCTTGACCCGCTCGGCAACAAGGGCGGATTGCCGCTGCATCCAACTGGCGGGCATCGGACGGGCATAACCGCCGACGCCTTGGGCAATATCGCGCTCTTCATCGGTTTCGAAGGGCACGTCGATGAACTTCGCGCCCAGCGACTCGATCTGCTCTTTGACCGCAGGACGCACGTCCGAAGCCTCGATCACCGCGCCCAAACGTTTTGCCGTGGCAATGGCCTGCAAACCCGCCACCCCGGCACCCAGAATCACCACGCGCGCGGCCTTGACCGTGCCCGCCGCCGTCATCAGCATGGGCATGAAACGCTGGTAAAGATTGGCCGCCAATATGACGGCCTTGTAACCGCCGATATTGGCCTGGCTGGACAATACGTCCATGCTCTGCGCCCGCGAAGTACGCGGCGCCGCTTCGAGCGCAAACGCTGTCAGGCCCGCGTCGGTCATGGCCTGCAAGCCTTCAGCGTTGAACGGGTCGAGCATGCCGACCAACACAGTGCCGGGCTTCATCAGCCGGAGTTCCTCGGCTGTGGGGGGCCTGACCTTGAGCACCATATCGGCCGCAAAGGCCTCGGTGCGATCACCGATGGTGGCGCCCACGGCGATGTAATCTGCGTCGGGGGCGTCAGCGCGCAGGCCAGCATCGGCTTGCATCACCACGGTGTGCCCCTGGGCAATCAATTTTTTGACTGTTTCCGGTGTTGCTGCAACACGGGCTTCGCCGGCCAAAGTTTCCGCCGGAATGCCGATACGCATGGAGTCTCTCCTTTGAAGTCTGCTTTATCGGGGTCTGAACGCAGCACGAACACGAGATCGTTTCAGCCCCACTCAGTCGGAACAAATCTGTTTGCCTAAGCAATAGATCCAAGCGCAGCATTATCCCGCGTTTTCCCTAAGATTGCTGCAGCGCAAATTACGTACATCAGGAAATCTCTTTTGCTTTTTTTAATATTTTGCATCAAGCCCTATTTCTATTTCTTGCACTCTTGCCGCCATGAGATTTGATCCCTCTGCGCGTCCTCGCGTCACCGTTGCCGCCATCGTCGAACAGGACGGTCGTTTTCTGCTCGTCGAAGAGCAGACGGCGGGTGGCTTGCGCCTGAACCAGCCCGCAGGCCATCTGGAAGTGGGTGAAAGCCCGCTACAGGGCGCGGTACGTGAAGCACTAGAAGAAACCGGCCGGGTGTTCGTCCCCACCGGCCTGGTGGGCGTGTATCTGTCGCGCTCCCAGCGTCAAACGGCCAGCGGTCATCAGGACGAGAGCTATCTGCGGCTCGCGTTCTGCGGCGAAGTCTCCGCTGCAGACCCGGGGCGCGCGCTGGACGAGGGCATCGAGCGCACGTTGTGGATGGACCTCGACGCCCTGCGCGCCAGTGCCAGCCGTCATCGCAGCCCGCTGGTGTTGCGCTGCGTCGAGGATTACTTGCGGGGGCAGCGCTACCCCCTGGAGCTGATCGCCACCGACCCGAGTGTGTTCGGTTGAGCCCAGCCTTCTTTCTACAATTTGCGCATGACATCTTCTTCTCGCGGCATCGTTGTAGTCGGCCTTTCCGGCGGTGTCGATTCCTCCGTGTCCGCCTGGCTGCTCAAACAGCAGGGTTACACGGTCGTTGGCCTGTTCATGAAAAACTGGGAAGACGACGATGACAGCGAATACTGCTCCACGCGTCAAGACTGGCTCGACGCCGCGAGCGTGGCCGACCGTATCGGCATCGACATCGAGGCGGTGAATTTCGCGGCGGAATACAAAGAGCGGGTGTTTGCCGAATTTCTGCGCGAATATGCCGCCGGACGCACGCCCAACCCAGACGTGCTGTGCAACGCCGAGATCAAGTTCAAGGCCTTTCTCGACCATGCCATGCGCCTGGGCGCAGACCGCATCGCCACCGGACATTACGCGCGGGTACGTGAGACCGACCACGGCTTCGAGCTGCTGCGCGGGCTGGACGCCTCGAAAGACCAGAGCTACTTTCTGCACCGACTCAATCAGGCGCAGCTCGCGCGCACGCTGTTTCCGGTGGGCGAGTTGAACAAGACCGAAGTGCGCAAAGTGGCCGAAACGATAGGCCTGCACAACGCCCGCAAAAAAGACTCCACCGGCATCTGCTTCATCGGCGAGCGCCCGTTTCGCGACTTTCTCAGCCGCTACCTGCCCACGCAACCCGGCGCGATGAAAACCCCGGAGGGCAAGACGGTAGGCGAGCATCTGGGACTGGCGTTCTACACCCTCGGACAGCGCAAAGGCATCGGCCTGGGGGGAAGCAATAGCGGCAACGGCGAGCCCTGGTTCGTGGCCGGAAAAGATCTGGAACGCAATCAACTCATCGTGGCTCAAGGCCACGATCATCCGCTGCTGCTAAGCCACACGCTGCAGGCGCTGTCGGCCAGTTGGGTGTCGGGCACGGCGCCTACTGAGGAGGTCTTCGGCTACGGTGCAAAAACCCGTTATCGTCAGGTGGACGCCGCTTGCCGTTTTCAGGACCAGGGCCCTGAGCGCTTCACCTTGAAGTTCGACGCACCGCAATGGGCGGTGACACCAGGACAGTCTGCGGTGCTGTATGACGGCGAGGTCTGCCTGGGCGGCGGCATCATCGAGGCCGCATCGAGGAACGACTGAAAATTTTCAGTTCATCCGGGCCAGCAGGGTTTCAACCTCGTCGAGCATGGCGCTGAGCCTGGGCTGCTCGCCGCCCTCGGTGGGCTCCAAACGCCCGTCGAGTTCCTGCTCCAGAAAGCACACGGTCATGCGCACAAAAGTGCTGTCGAGCGCCTTGCGCACGGCTGAGAGCTGCTGAGCCACCTTCAGGCAGGGTTCGCCCTCTTCGATCATGCGTTGCACGCCGCGCATCTGCCCTTCGGCACGCTTGAGGCGGTTGAGAATGTCCGTGCGAGAGGCTTCGTTGGTCAGAACTGACATGGTGATGGCTCCGGGAATCTGTATGGGCTTGGTGCTGCGTTTCATCCAATCTTCTCCATCATAGGCGAGCGGCTCGAATCCGTCGGCCGCGCTCTTCAAGCCCATTTAAGCCGCATGAATCAACGCCACCGGCTCGGGTGCGAGCAAGCTGCCATCGCGCAGGCCGCGCGCCGTCGCCAGGGTCAACCAGCCGATGATCACCGAGGCCAGCGCCAGCGCCAGAATGGCAAAGGTCTGCATCGCGCCGTTTTGCGTCATGAGGGCGAGGTGCATCGACAGTCCGGCAAACGCAGCCAAGGGAAAGGACAGCGCCCAGTGGCCGATGGTGAAGGCTTCCTGCATCATCGGCTTGAAAGACAGAAAGCTCAGGATGACGAAGAACAGCGCAATGCCCCACGCCCCTTCCAGTGCCTCGACGGGTGCACCCAGCTGGGCAAGGCCCAGGCCGCCGGCCGCCGGAGGTGCTACTGTGATGAACAGCATGGGCAAGAGCTTGCGCGGCAGCATGCCGAAGGCCGTGACGCGCACCATGAATAGCACCTGCACCACGACAAAAAACAGTGCACCGATGGTCCACTGCGCTACAGACCAGATCTGAAAACCGAGGGCGACGCCGGCAAAGGGCACGACGACATTGCCTGCCGCGGCCAGAAAGAGCGCAGGGGTAATGCCCGCCCAGTTGGGGCCTTTGTCAGTCGCTGCGCTCTGCCGCAGGCGATGAAAAACCCAGACCGTCGCAGCCAACTGAGCCAAGGCGCCGAACATCCAAAATCCTGCCATCCAGACGTTGTTGGCGCCCAGCACCTGCACGACAAACCCGGCTATCACCAGCATCGCCATGGGCACCAGGGCCAGCACGGGATGTCGCACGGGGTGGCGCACATCGGCCAGCCAGTCGGATGCATGCCGCTGCAATCTCAGCCCGGTAAGCAGCGCGAGCAAGCCCAGCGCGCCGATGGCGGCCCAGCCCAGCACTTGCGAGATCATGGCCGCAGGTTCGCCGAGCAGGGCCGTGGCCTGATGCCAAGCCAAAGCGAGGCCGCCCCAGCCCAGCACCACGGCAAACCAGCCGGGCGCGAGGAACTTGAGGCGGGGATGAGCCGAACGTGCCATCACCCTGCCCGATCAGCCGCAGCAGTTGGCTTTGGAATCGGGCACACCCAGCTTGCGCAGGAAAAAGCCCAGCGGGCACAGATTGGTGAAACCGAACTGCAGCAGATTGGCGCCCACGAAACCGGTGAACAGCAGGAACCACTGCGAGACGAAGATCGGGCTCGCGGGTGCGCCCAACAGCACTGAGATCAGGATGAATGTGCCGGCAATGACACGGATATAGCGTTCGACAGTCATTTGAAAATCTCCAAGGTTGTGTTGTTGAATCGTCAGATTCAGGTCGTCAGCACAGGTTCAGGCGGTGCGGCCGGAGCCTTGGGCGGAACTTTGGGCTTCACCCGGATCTGCCAGACGTAGTAGAGCAGAGGGATGACGAGCAGGGTGAGGATGGTGGACAGCAAGGTGCCGAAGATCAGCGACACCGCCAGGCCGCCAAACACCGGATCGGACACCATGATGGCCGAGCCGAACATGATGGCCAATGCCGTGAGCAGAATCGGCCGCAGGCGCACTGCCCCTGCCTGCGCGACCGACTCTTGCAGGCTGTAGCCGCGAGCCCGGTAATCGAGGATGAAGTCGATGAGCAGCAGTGAGTTGCGCACCACTACGCCCGCGAGCGCGATGACCCCGATCATCGAGGTGGCGGTGAACGACTGATGCGTGATCCAGTGGCCGGGGAACACGCCGATCAGCGTCAGCGGAATGGCCCCCATCACAATGACCGGCAGCAGGAAAGACTTGTAATACGCCACCAGCAGCAGGTAGATGAACACCAGCGCCACCATGAAGGCCGCGCCCAGATCGCGGAACACGTCGAGCGTGAGGCGCATTTCGCCGCCCCACAGCAGTTGATAGCCTTTGAGGTCGCTCGCTGGAGTTTCGGTGAAGCCGAGGTTGCCGGTGGTGAAGGTGGTGCCGTTGGCCAGCTTCTTGCCGTCGAGCATGGAGTTCAGGCTCAGGGTGGCATAGACCGGGCTGGAATGAATCATTTCGCCGCCCACATAAACCACGGGATGCTGGTCACGGCTGTAGATGGGTTTGGCCAACGTGGTCTTCTCCACCGTGGCGATGCTCGAGAGCGGAATGACCTTGCCTTGCGCATTCTGGATCGGCACGTCGAGCAGTTGCTGCGGGCTCTGGCGATCGGCGCGCGGCACGCGCACGATGATGTTGACCGGCTCCAGCGCGTTGCTGTCATGCACCGCACCGACCTTCAGCCCGGATACATAGTTGTGCAGCAGCTGGATGATCTGCCCCGGCACGATACCCGACATCGCCGCTTTCTGGCGGTCGATCTTGATGCGGTATTCCGACGTCGTGGACGTCACCGAGTCGTCCTGGTTCATCAGGCCATAGGTTTTGTCGAAATCGCCCAGCACGTCTTTCGCGGAGGAGCGCAGAGTCGCATAGCTCGGGCCATACAGCTCGGCCATGACCTGCGCACGCACCGGCGGGCCCGGCGGGGTTTCGAACAGTTTGATGAAAGTCGATGGGAAACGCGCACGCACCGGGGCGAGCTGCTCGTAGAGCTTCTGCACAATGGCATGCGACTCCACCGAGCGCTCGTCCTTGCCCACCAGATTGACGCGAATCTGCGCAAAGTTGTCGCCGCGCTTGAGCATGTCGCCGCGCACCAGCGAGGCGAAGTCGATCGGCGCCGCCTGCCCAACGAAGGTCTGGTAGTCGACCACATAAGGATTGGTCGCCAGCACATCGCCCACCGCACGCGCCACCTGATCGGTGCGCTCGAGCGTCGAGCCCGCCGGGGTGTCGATCTGCACCAGGAAGGTATTGGTGTTGTCGTTGGGCAGCATCTTGAGTTCGACGCCCAGAGCCGACAAAGGGCCGTTCATGCCCGAGGGGCGGATGAACTGCCAGGCCGGCATCAGCATGGCCACGATGAGCAGCAGCAGCACGGCGAGGAACATCAGGTTGCGTTGAACACGGTTGCGCAACAGCGGCTCGATCAGGCTCAGATAGGCCGTGTGCAACTTGTCCTGCTTGTGCGCGCCTTCTTCTTCTAGGCTGCTGCTGTGCGCCAGCGCCTCGCGCATCGCTTTTTTGCTCAGCCAGACGCGCGCCGCCCAGGGCACCACGGTATAGGCCAGGATGAGCGAAGCGATCATGGCCACCGGTACGTTGATCGGAATGGGCCGCATGAAGGGCCCCATCATGCCGCTGACAAAGGCCATCGGCACGAAGGCCAAAATCACCGCCAGCGTGGCCATATTGGTGGGATTGCCGATCTCGTTGGTCGCCTGAATCACCGTTCGATTGAAGTTCTTGACCGGCCCGCCATGCAGGTGGCGGTGGATGTTCTCGATCACCACAATGGCGCCATCGACCAGCAGACCCAGCGAGAGAATGAGCGCGAACAGGGTGATGCGGTTGATGCTCTGGCCGACGATCAGATCGACCGTGAGCACGGCGAACAGCGTCAGCGGCACGGTGAGCGTCACGATGCCGGCCTCGCGCCAGCCGAGGAAAAACCACAGCAGCAGCGACACGCTGACAATGGCGATGCCCAGATGCTCCACCAGCGTGTTCACCGCCTCGTTGGCCTTGTGGCCGTCGTCGCGGGTCACGGTGACATGCACGCCCTGCGGCAGCGCATAGCTCTCGATCTCGCTGAGCTTGGCGAGCACATCGTGCACCACGACCACGGCATTGGTGCCCGATTTTTTGGCGATGGCCAGGGTGACCGCGCTCATCTCCTGACCATGCGGCTTGCCCTTGGCGGCCAGGCCCCAAGCGAAGTGCGACAGATCGTCCACCTGTTCCGGCCCTTCGGTGACCTTGGCCACATCCTTCAGATAGACCGGCTTGCCGTTTGGCGCGCCGATAAGGATGTCGCCCACCTGCTGTGCGTTGCCGAGGAAGCTGTCGATGCGTACCGGGGTGACCTTGTTGCCATCGACCAGATTACCGATGGGCGCCGCCGCGTTGCTGCCTTGCAGAATCTTGTCGAGCTGTTCGAGCGGAATGCCGGCGGCCGCCAGCTTGCTCGGCGAAATCGCCACGTTCACCGCACGCGGCGCGCCCCCCACCACTTCGGTGAACGACACCCCGGGCACGTTGCGCAGATGGGCCAGCACCTTCTCACCCACGTCGCGCAGCTGCATGCCATTCATCGTCGCGGACGACAGCGTGAGGGTGAGGATGGGCACGTCGTCCACGTTGATCGGCTTGATCACCGGCTGCATTGCCCCGGGGGGAATGCGGTCGAGGTTCTGCATCAACTGGTTGTACATCTTGACCAGGCTTTTTTCCTGGTCTTCGCCCACTTTGAACTGCACTGTGACCACGCCGAAATCGTTGGTCGCATAGCCATAGGTGTGATCGACGCCGGACATCGAGGCCATGATGGCTTCGAGCGGCTTGACCACCAGATTCTGGATCTCCTGCGGCCCGGCCCCCGGCTTGGCGACGATGATGTTCGCCGCCGGCACCACGATCTGCGGGTTGTATTCGCGCGGCGTGACCAGCAGCGCCAACACCCCGGCGAGGGTGAGGCCGACCATGATCAGGGCGGTGATTTTTGATTCGATAAACGCGCGGGCCAGCTTGCCCGCGCTGTTCATGGGAGCCGCATGTTCAGCCACGGTTGCCTCCGCCGATCTTCACGCCGTTTTCCACTGCAGGCAGATTGCTGGTGACAATGGTGTCGTCCGCGTTCAGCCCGGCCTGAATTTCGACATCGGCGCCCATCTCCGCGCCCAGACGCACCAGACGGAAGTGAGCAATGCCGTCCTTATCGACCACGAACACCCCGGTCATTCCGGCGCGATCGACCACGGCGCTTTGCGGCACGCGCAACTGCGGCGAGCTGCCGACGGCAAAGCCCACGCGCACGAAGCTGCCACTGTCCAGCCCGGCGTTGGCCGGCAGGTCGATCTTCACCGTGTGGGTATGGCTCATCGGGTCGGCCACCGGCACGGTCTGGGCGATGGTGCCCTGCAGCGATTTGCCGTTTGCCAGCACCTGCACCTTGTCGCCCACCTTGATCTTGGCGAACACCTCACCCGGCACCTGCGTCGTCACCTGCAGCTTGCCCTGCCCTTCAATCACCAGCACCGGGCGGCCCGGCGCGGCCAGGTCACCCTGGTTGGCCATCTTCTGCACCACCACACCGGTAATCGGCGAGGTCACGGAGGAATACCGCATCTGCGCGGCAGCGGTGTTGTAACCGGCCTGGGCCGCAGCCACCTGCTCCTGCGCCACCTGATAGCGCAGCTGCACCTGATCCCATTGCTGCTTCGGGATCGCCTGTTCCTTGTAAAGATTGCCGAAGCGCTCGAAATCACCCTTGGCGTTGGCCAGATTGGCCTGCGCCTGCGCCAGCCCTGCGCGGGCCTGCGCCACCTGGCCCTGAATGTCGGTGGGATCGACCTGGAACAGCAACTGCCCGGCCTTCACCGTCTGCCCTTCTTTGACATTGAGGGTGCGGATATAGCCCATCAACCGCGAGGCGACCTGCACCTGATTGCTCGACATCACCGTGCCCGACAGCAGGGTGAGGTTTTGCTGATCGCTCGAAGCGAGCTTGAGGGTTTGCGCCGCCACCACGCGGGGTGCGGCGGCGGTTTGCGCAGTCTCGGAGGGATGGCCGCAGGCCGACAACAGGGCCGTGGACAGCACGAGGGCCAGCGGCGCGCGGCGCAGCAAAGGCAGGACAGAATGATTCATGGCGGTCATGAGAGAAAGATCAGATTCGGATGCACTTCGGAAAACGACAGGCTGCGAACGGGAACAGCACCCAGACGGTCGCGCTCAAGGGTTGGAAGGGGAGACAGCCGCAACAGCCTGCGCCGTCGCGAGCTGCGCCAGCGGCTTGATCGGCTGCGTAGCGTCGAGCGTCAGATCGCCGATGGCTAGCCGCAATGCGGCGCGTTGCAGATTGACCTGCTGCTTGGCCATGATGAGATCCGCACGGGCCTTGTCGAGCTGTGCCTGCGCACCCTGCACTTCCACCAGCGTGCCCACGCCATCGGCATAGCGCTTGCTGACAATGCGCGCGGCTTCTTCCGACTGCTTCACCGCCAGCTCGCGAGTCTTGACCTGATTGGCGGCATCGACCGCCTTGCGATAACTGTCTTGCACCTGCATGCCGAGCTGGTTCTGTTCGCTCTGCAGTTTGGCCTGCAGTTCCATACGCTGGGCCACGGCCTGATCGACCGCGTTGCGCGTCACGCCGCCGTCGAAAATCGTCCAGTTGAGCTGTGCCCCCACGGTGTAGCTGCGCGATTCGAAGCCGAGGTTGGGGTCATTGGTATCGAAGCGCGCCATGGCGCCGACTTGCGGGTAACGGTCAGCGCGCGCCACCTCGATCTTGCCGCCCGCCGCGGCGATCTGGTGCTGCAGCGCCTGAATTTTCGGATTGCGCTCCATCGCCTGTCCGACCCACGCATTCGGGTCGCCCTCCGGCAGGGTCACCATGACTTCCGGCCCCAGGGTGATGGGCTGATTCAGCGGCACACCGAGCACCACATGCAGCGCGTCCATCGCCTGCGCTTCCATATCGGCGGCCTGATCCTGTTGCAGCTTCACGTCTTCCTGACGCACCTGCGCGGAAAGCAAATCGCTCTTGATCACCACGCCTTGCTTGAACAAGCTGTCCACCGTTTTCACCTGGCTTTGCGCCGCTTCCAGCGCCTTGCCCGCCACGCCCTTGAAGGCACGCGCGGTGTACACGCCGTCATACGCCTGCAGGGCGTGGTAGATGATCTGCTGCCTGGCCGCCTGATCACCGGCCTGCGCCGCCATCAGCATGGAGCGGGCCTGTTGCAGATACCCCTGCAGCTTGCCACCGGTGTAAATCGGCAACTCGGCCTGGATGCGGGTGTTGAAATTGTTGACCGAACCGGGGTAATTGAGCGAGTTGGGCGCCACACTCAGCACATTGGGGTTGGTCGGGTCGAACTGCCCAGCGCCGAAATCGTTGAACGTCGCTTGCCGCTGCGACAGCTTGATGCCGAAGGCATTGAGCGCATCGTTGGTGCGGGTCACCCCTGCCGACACGGTAATCTTGGGCATTTTGGCGCCCTCGGCCTGATTGATGCCGGCACGCGCCTGCGCCATCTGCGCCTGCACCCCCATCAGATCGGGGTTTTGCCTCAGCGCCACATCCACCGCCTGGCGGAAATCCAGCGTTTCAGCCTGCGCCGACGCCAAACTCCCCAGAACGTAAAGACAAGCACCTGCCAGCAACCCGACGCGCACGCGTCGAGGTATGGAATCCGTCATCATCCAGCTCCGCCAGAAAGAGGAAATCTAACCAAGGAATGCGTGTAACCGCCCCTGAAGCACCTACACCCTCAGGTGTATAGCCCCCACGCGGGGCAGACTGCTGCCGAGAATAGCCGCCCTGCTGGGCGAGGTCACGCGATATATACAGACCGGAGTATATCAATACTCATGGGGGTATATGATTTCCCGTTTTGCAGAGGGGCGATTTGTCGCCAAGGCGCGACAAATCTCTTTCCGACCTTTCCGACCTTTCCGACCTATCCGCGCTCAGGCCGCGCCCGGCTTGGCCTTGAGCGCCTGCGCACTTTCTTTCAGCGCGCGGTCGATGAAGGCGCCGTAAAAATCCGCCGTCGGCGCCCCGGTGATGCGCTCGCCGATCTCTTTGCCGCTGGGCCCGAAAAACAACACTGTCGGCGCAAGCCGGATGCCGAACTGCCGAGCCAGTTGGACGCCCGTCGTCGGCTTGCCATCGAATCCGGTGACCGGGGTGCGGCTGGTGATCTCGATCTGCTGCACCACATAGCCTTCTTTGGCCATGAACTGATACTGAGTGCGCCGCAGCTTTTCGCAGAACGGGCAATTGGGCAGACTGAACATGACGATGAGAGGCTGATCCTTTGCCGCGGCCTGAAGTGCGCTCTGCTGCAGGTTCTGCACCGGCGGCAGGGGCGTTTCCGCCCAAGCCGCGCCTGCCGTCAGGCTCAGCAAAAGCAGTGAAACAAAGCGCAGAAACTGTCGCCACTGTTGGCTTAATGCGACGAAGCCCTCGCGAAGATCGCACTGAGCGCCCCCAGGGCTGGACTGCACCCAGCCCGCCCCCCGTGGGGGGCAAGGAAACTTGGGGCCGCCCTGCGTTTCCTTGAGAGAAAACACCTTCACCTTTGACATACAGACACCTCGACTCCGAAGTCACGGGATAATGGGGGTATGTTATCCACAGCCCGATACCCAGCGGCAGCGTCGGTGATCCGTTTTTCCACCCTGCTGCTTACAGCTGCGGCGCTTCTCAGCGCCTGCTCTCCCGCACTCGACTGGCGCGATGTGCGACCGAAAGACATCAACATTCTGCTGACCTATCCCTGCAAGCCGGAGCAGATCGCGCAGGACGTGGAGCTGGCCGACCAGAAAATAAAAATGAGCATGACCGGCTGCGTGGCCGACAAAATGACCTTTGCGCTCGCCCACGCCCAGCTGCCCAACCCCGCGCTGGCCGCCCGGGCGCTGGCTCAGTTGCATCAGGCCGCAGTTGACAATGTGCATGGCAAGGTCACCTTCTCATCGCCCGACATTCCCAAAAATGCCACACCGGGTCTGCCAGACGGCCTGGATCTTCGCATCGACGGTCAGACGCCTGACGGCAAGCCGGTGCGAGAGCGGGTTTTGCTGTTCAGCCAGGGCAATAACGTCTATCAGGTCACCGCGTTTGCCCCCACAGACGACTTCAAGGATGAAGCGGCGCAAACTTTCGCCGGATCTGTGAATTTATCCCCCTCCCCCTGAAAACCAGCGACCTATCATGCAAAGCAGGTTCACTCGCCGGTAAGGTTCGTATGCCCGGTCTATTCATCATTGCCCACGCCCCGCTCGCCAGCGCCTTGAAAGAATGCGCCAGCCATGTGTACGCCGGATGTCCGCAAAAGTTGCTGGCTTTCGACGTGGCGCCCGACGCCGTGGTCGAAGACACGGCGCAGGCCGCCCTGCCCGCGCTGCGCCAGGCCGCGGCAGATGGCAGCGCCCTGGTGCTGGTCGACGTTTTCGGCGCCACGCCGAGCAATATCGCGCTGCGACTGTCCGAGCTGGCGGGCGACCTCAAGCTCAAGATCGTGGCCGGGGTGAACCTGCCCATGCTGCTGCGGTCGGTGTGCTATCAGGCTGAGTCGCTCGACGGTCTGGCCGCCCGCGCGACGGCTGGCGCCGTTCAGGGCGTGGTTCAGGTTTCCGCAGACGCCCCACAACAACAGTCCCTCCGCAGTCCTTCTCATGCCGCAACGCATCATTCAAGTCAGCAATAAGCTGGGTTTGCACGCCCGCGCATCGGCCAAGCTCACCAAGCTCGCGGGACAGTTTCCCTGCGACATTTTCATTTCCAAGGGCGCGCGTCGCGTCAACGCGAAAAGCATCATGGGGGTGATGATGCTGGCGGCGGGCATCGGCTCCACCGTCACGGTCGAAGCCGAAGGCGATCAGGCCGATATCGCCCTCGACGCAGTGCAGGCGCTGTTCGACGACAAGTTTGGCGAAGGCGAGTAAGCGCGGCGCAAGGCCTCGCAGCTTTACATATCTTCACCCCCGCGAGACTTGCGGGCAATCGCCGCCTCGCAAAATGGATTCATCGTCACTTCCTTCTCAAGGACCGCCATGAATCCTCAAACCTCTTCTCCTTCTATGTCCGCCAAGGTGTCGCGGCTGCGCCGCACTCTGGGCATGGTCAGTGCCGCAGTCGTCGTCGCCGTGGCCAGCCACGCCGCGCTGGCCAGCGCGCAAACCCCGCCGCCCGATGCCCCCATGCAGCACGGCGGCATGGGGGGAAAAATGGGCCATTGTGGCCCCGGCAAACATGGCGAACGCGGCATGGAGCGCATGCTCTCCAAAGCTGGCGTCAGCCCGGAGCAAAGTGAAAAAATGCGCGCGCTGCAAAAACAATCCTGGGAAAAAGCCCGTCCGGAAATGGAGCAAATGCGCGGTCTGATGCAGCAGCGCATGAAGCTGCTGGCCGCGCCGCAGATCGATCGCGGTGCACTGGAAGCTTTGCGCGACAAGCAGATGGCCCTGGCCAACCAGCTCTCGCGCAACCGCACACAGACGCAGTACGAAATGGCGCAAATCCTCACCCCCGAGCAACGCGCCAAGCTCTACGCCATGATGGAGCACCGCATGGATCGCATGGAACATCGTCACGGCCACGGCATGGGCCCTGGCATGATGCAATAAGGTTTCTTCACAGAGGGGCGCAGGCCGCTTGCCGCGGCCTGTCTGTTTTTACTGAAACTTTGTTTTGCTCAACGGGATTTCCCATGACCCCGCAAACCCGCACCTCCCCTAGCCAGCTGCTGCTGGTTGAAGACGACCTCCGGCTGGCCCAACAGGTCAGCGACTTCCTGCAGAGCGCCGGCTGGCAGGTGACGCATGCGGCCAATGCCGCGCAGGCCGAGGGCGAACTCAACCCGCGGCGCGGTGACGCACTGGGTTTCGACGCGCTCGTACTCGACCTCATGCTGCCCGACGGTGACGGCCTCGACATCTGCCGCCGCCTGCGCACGCACAGCGATCTGCCCGTGCTCATGCTGACGGCGCGCGGCGACCCGTTCGACCGCGTGGTCGGGCTGGAGATCGGCGCCGACGACTATCTCACCAAACCGTTCGAGCCGCGCGAGTTGCTGGCGCGGCTGCGCGCCATTACCCGCCGCCGCGCGGGCAGTCTGTCTCCGCGCGATCCGCAGGCCGAACAAATCCTGCGCTTCGGGCGACTCGATATCGACCCTGCCGCCCGTCAGGCACGCATCGATGGAGAAGACCGGCCGATGACGGCCTACCAGTTCGATCTGCTGCAAGTGCTCGCGCGCCATCCGGGCCGGGTGCTGACGCGCGAGTTCCTGCTGGGCGCCGTCAAGGGGGAATCGCTCGAAGCCTTCGACCGCTCCATCGACGTGCATATCAGCCGCATCCGCGCCGCGATCGAAGACGATCCGCGCCACCCCCGCCGCATTCTCACCCTGCGCGGCGCGGGTTATGTGTTCACCAAATCGCAGGACGGCATCTGAATATGGCCTCGGCTTCACCCATGCCGCCCGACGCGCCCAGGCAGGCCAAACTCTGGAAGCGGCTGTGGATCGCCCTGATTCTGGCGCTGCTGGTGCAGGCGCTCGTTTCCGCCCTGGTGTTTCACTGGGTGTTCGAGATGGATCCGCAGCGGGCCCAGTTCCGGCGCGAAGTCTTCCGCGCCTTCATGCTGCAACACGGCATCGGCCCGCCCTCGCCCTGGCGGCATCTGCTGATGTCGCCCTTCTTCGGCACCGTGGTCACCGCCATTCTGCTCAGCCTGGTCACTTACCCCATCATGCGGCGGCTGACCCGGCGGCTGGAAAATCTCCAGCAGGGCGTGCGAGCCTGGGGCGGCGGCGACCTGAGCGCGCGCGTGCCCGTGCAAGGCCGCGACGAAGTGGCGCAACTCGCGCAGAGCTTCAACACCGCCGCCGGGCGAATTGAATCGCTGATGCAGAGCCACAAATCGCTGCTGGCCTACACCTCGCACGAACTGCGCACCCCGCTCACGCGGCTGCGTCTCAGCCTGGAAACGCTGTCCACCCCCGTGCCCGCCGCTGCGCGCGATGTCGCCGCGCGGGCTGCCAAGCACGATCTCGCCGAGCTCGATGCGCTGATCGACGACATCCTGCTCTCCAGCCGACTCGATGCCGCGACCGGACAAACCCTGCAACTCGAAGAACTGGACCTGCTCGCCCTACTGGCCGAAGAAGCCGCACGTTTCGACGTTGAAGTGCACGGCGACTGGATCACCCTGCAAGGCGACGAACGCCTGCTGCGCCGCGCCGTGCGCAACCTGCTCGACAACGCCCAGCGCCACGCGCCGGGCGCCGCGCCGCAAGTCAGCCTGACCGCGGTGCAGGGCGGCGGCATCATCCGCGTCTGCGACCAGGGGCCAGGCATTCCCCCGGCCGATGCGCAGCGCATTTTCGAGCCTTTCGAGCGCTTGTCCGGGCGCGGCGAAGGCACCGGGCTGGGCCTGGCCCTGGTGCGCCGCATCGCCCGCCAGCATGGTGGCGATGCCCGCTGCCTGCCCCGCGCTGGCGGCGGCACCTGCTTCGAAATCTGGCTCGGACGCAAGCCCTGAGCGCGGCGCCGCCGTTGCCGCCGCGCGCAAGACTGGCGCAATACTTGCTTGGCCCGTGCCTGCCTTCAGAACCTCCCATTGGAGCGACCGAAAGCTCCGGTTTTTTTAATACCATGCGTGACCGGACGCGAAATGTCGCAGCAAAACAGGGGCTATTCGTTCTGCTTCGAGAGCATCCTGGGCCGCCTGCCATCGCTGGCGAACATCAAAACATCGCAGTTCACACCTCTTAAGGAAAAAATCATGACGTTCACTCTTCGCAAGCTCGCATCGCCGCGCCGTCTGGGCGCGCTGGCGGGTTCCGTGGCGCTGTGCGCGGTTTTCTGCGCCAGCGCATCTGCAACCCCCATCGCCCTGCCGCAGAAATACAAGGAACAAGGCCACCTGACCATCGCTGCCGACGCCACCTATGCGCCGATGGAATTCATCGCCAAGGACGGCAAGACCGTCGTCGGCGCCGACGTCGATCTGGGCAAGGCCATCGCCAAGAAGCTCGGCGTGAAGGCCGATTTCATCAACGCCAGTTTCGACAGCATCATTCCGGCACTGCAGTCGGGCAAGTACGACATGAGCATGTCGTCCTTCACCATCACCAAGAAGCGTGAAGAAGTCGTCGACTTCGTCAGCTATATGACGGCGGGCACCTCGTTCTACGTCAAGGGCAAGGGCGGCCCCAAGGTCAATGGGCTGGCCGATCTGTGCGGCATGTCCGTGGCCGTGGAAAAAGGCACGACCCAGGCCGCAGACGCCGCCAAGCAGAGCCAAGAATGCGTGGCCGCCGGCAAGAAGGCCGTGACGGTGTCGGTGTTCCCCGACCAGAACGGCGCCAACCTCGCCATCGTCAGCGGCCGCGCACAAGTGGGCATGGCCGACTCGCCGGTGGCGGCCTGGATCGTTGAGGAGTCTCGCGGCCAGTTCAAGCTGACCGGCGAGTCCTACAACTCCGCGCCCTATGGCATTGCGATTCCGAAGAACAGCGGCCTGGCCGAGCCGGTATTGCAAGCCCTCAAGGAAGTGATCGCCAGCGGCGAATACGCCAAGATCCTGCACAAATGGGGCATCACCCAGGGCGGCATCAAAGACCCCGCCATCAACCCGGCCGTGCAGTAAGCACCCTCGCAGCCAAGCTATGTAGTCGACCTGATAAGACTTGGTGCCCTGCGCCCGGGCGGCAAAAGAAGCCAACCTGGGGCAGGGCTGCAACCGTATCGGCGCTTGCTCGTCCTGGGTCTTCCTCTCTTATCCCCATCAGTTTAGGAATCGAATGATGATTCGCGTTCTCCGAGGCTTCGCCTCTCTCCGCTGCGGCTTGGCCGCCCTTAGCGCAATCGCAATCGGCATGACCCTGGCCTCTTCGGCTGCGGCGGCCACGATCGCCCTGCCCGCCAAGTACAAGCAGCAAGGCGAATTGACCTTTGCCTTCAATGCCGCCTACGCGCCCATGGAGTTCATCGCCAATGACGGCAAGACCATGATCGGCCTCGACATCGATCTGGCCAACGCCATTGCAAAAAAACTGGGCGTCAAGGCCAAGTTTGTCCAAGCTGGTTTTGACACCATCATTCCTGGGCTGCAATCGGACAGGTATGACTTGAGCATGTCGTCTTTCACCATCACCAAAAAGCGCGAGGAGGTGATGGACTTCGTCAGTTATTTCACTGCTGGCACCTCCTTTTACGTCAAGGCCAAGGGTGGCCCCGCGGTTGCCTCGTTGGGAGATTTGTGCGGACTGAGCGTGGCTGTGACCAAGGGCACGATTCAATCCGAAGACGCCACCAAGCAGAACCAGGAATGCAAGGCTGCGGGCAAGAAAGGCGTGGACGTGCAGTTCTATCCCGACCAAAACGCCGCCAGCCTGGCTATGGACAGCGGCCGCGCGCAAGTGTGCATGGCCGACTCTCCGGTGGCGGCGTGGATCGTCAAGGAATCGCGCGGCAAGTTCAAGCTTTCGGGTGTGCCCTACAACTCCGCGCCCTACGGCATTGTCATTCCCAAGAACAGCGGCCTGGCCGAGCCGGTGCTGCAGGCGGTCAAGGCGGTCATGGCCGATGGCGAGTACACCAAAATCCTGAAAAAGTGGGGCGCTGAGCAGGGTGCGATCACCACGCCTGAAATCAACCCTGCCGTGCAGTAAGTTCAATCCCCCGCTGTGACCGCGCGCCACAGCGGGTCGCCTGATCGGTTCCATTCCATGCGACCTGACGACATTCAAGCCATCCCGGCCCGACATCCCGGCCGCTGGGTGGCCGCCGCCGCTGTTTTTGTGCTTCTCCTAGCCACGGCCTACTCATTGACGACCAACCCGCGCTTCGAGTGGTCGGTCGTCGGTGAATATTTCTTCTCTGTGCGCATCCTGCACGGTTTGCTGCTCACTCTCGAACTCACCGTGATTTCGATGGTCATCGGCGTGGCGCTGGGCGTGCTGCTGGCGGTCATGCGCCTTTCGCACAACCCGATGGTCTCGAAGGCGAGCTGGTTCTACATCTGGCTGTTCCGCGGTACCCCGGTGCTGGTGCAGATTCTGTTCTGGTTCAACATCACCGCGCTCTACCCCAATATCGGCTTTGGCTCCTGGAGTTTCGATGCCAACAACCTGATCACCCCCTTCGTCGCCGCCATTCTGGCGCTAGGCCTCAACGAAGGCGCTTACATGGCCGAGATCGTGCGCGCGGGCATTCTGTCGGTGGACGAAGGCCAGAGCGAGGCCGGGGCCGCCCTGGGCATGTCGCGGTTGCAGATCATGCGACGCGTGGTGCTGCCGCAAGCCATGCGGGTCATCGTGCCGCCCACCGGCAACGAGGCGATCTCGATGCTCAAGACCACCTCGCTGGTCAGCGTGATCGCCGTGAGCGATTTGCTGTATTCGGCGCAACTCATCTACTCCGTGAACTACCGCACCATTCCGCTGCTGCTGGTGGCCAGCATCTGGTACCTGATCGTGACCACGTTGCTGTCGATCGGGCAGTTCTACATCGAACGCCATTTCGGCCGCAGCGCCACCCGTCAACTGGCCCCCACGCCATTGCAGCGTCTGCGCCAGCTCGCCTTCGGACGGGGAGCAAACAACGAGGGTGCCCAATGAACCAGCCCATGGTCAAGGCCGAAGGCGTGCACAAACGCTTCGGCTCCGTCGAGGTGCTCAAGGGCATTTCGATGGAGGTCGCGCGTGGCGAAGTGGTCTGCCTGTTGGGTGCATCGGGCTCGGGCAAATCCACTTTTCTGCGCTGCATCAACCACCTGGAAAAAATCGATGCCGGCCGTCTGCTGGTCGATGGCGAGTTGGTCGGCTATCGCCAGATCGGCGAACGGCTGCACGAGTTGCACGACCGCGACATCTGCCGCCACCGCGCCGAAGTCGGCATGGTGTTTCAGCGCTTCAATCTGTTCGGCCACATGACCGCGCTGGAGAACATCATCGAAGCGCCCATGCTCGTGCGCAAAATGCCCAAGGCGCAAGCCACCGAGCGTGCCCGCGAGCTGCTCGCCCGCGTCGGGCTGGCCGATCGCGGCAGCGCCTATCCCAACCAGCTCTCGGGCGGCCAGCAGCAGCGCGTCGCCATCGCCCGTGCGCTGGCCATGAGCCCCAAGCTCATGCTGTTCGACGAACCGACCTCCGCACTCGACCCCGAACTGGTCGGCGAAGTGCTCGACGTCATGAAATCGCTCGCGCGCGACGGCATGACCATGGTGGTCGTCACCCACGAAATGGGCTTTGCCCGCGAAGTGGCCGACCGCGTGGTGATGATGCACCAGGGAAAAATCATCGAATCGGCGCCGCCGGAGCAGTTTTTCGGCGCGCCGCAGCACGAGCGCACGCGGCAGTTCCTGTCCAAGATTCTCTGAGGTCATTGCCCAATTGCATTTGGCCCCAGAGGCATTAGCATCGTTTCCGTTTGTAACAACACAGCCACGGAGATCGATCATGACTCGCAGCCCCACCTCCCCCGCTCGCCGCCGCGTTCTTGCGCTCGCTGGCGGCGCCGCTTTGCTCTCCCCTCTTGCCCTGCGCCCTGCGTTTGCGGCCGAGTACCTCACCATCGCCACCGGCGGCACCAGCGGCGTGTACTACCCGCTGGGCGTTGCGCTCTCTCAGATCTACACCAAGGCTATACCTGCGGCCAAGAGTTCAGTCCAGGCGACCAAGGGTTCGGTGGAAAACCTCAATCTGCTTGAAGCAGGCCGCGCCGAGCTGGGTTTCTCGCTGGGCGATTCGCTGTCGGACGCCTGGAAAGGAGAGGCCGACGCCGGGTTCAAAGTCCCGCTGAAAAAACTGCGCACCCTGGCGGCGATCTATTCCAACTATGTGCAGATCGTGGCGCGCGAAGATTCGGGCATCAAAACCTTGGCCGATCTGAAAGGCAAGAGTATTTCGGTGGGCGCACCCAAGAGCGGCACCGAACTCAACGCTCGCGCCTTGATCAAGGCTGCCGGGCTGAGCTACAAAGATTTTTCCAAGGTGGAATACCTGCCTTTCGGTGAGTCGGTGGAACTGATGAAAAACCGCCAGCTCGACGCCACGCTGCAATCGGCAGGGCTGGGCGTGTCTTCGTTGCGTGATCTGGCTGCGTCTCAAAAAATCGTGGTGGTTCCCGTGCCTGCCGACATCATCGCCAAGGTGGGCGATCCGGCCTATCAAAGCGGGGTCATTCCGGCAAACACTTATGAAGGCCAGACCTCCGCGGTGCCGACGGCGCGCATCCAGAACTTCCTCGTCACCCGCGAAGGGCTGAGCGAAGAGATGGTCTATCAGATGACCAAGGCGATGTTCACCCACCTGCCCGAACTCGTGGCGGGGCATGCCGCGGCCAAAGGCATCAGCCTCAAGGACGCGCCGCTGAACTCGCCCGTGCCGCTGCACCCCGGCGCGGCCAAGTACTACCGCGAAGCGGGTGTGTTGAAGTAAACCCCAGCAAGGCTTTTTCGCCTCGGCCCGCCTGCATGGGCCGTCTCATCCATCGTGTGGCGCCGCCACGAGCGGCCTTCACGCGCCTCGGATTCCAGCCATGAGCACCACCGCCGACGACCTGATCCACACCTCCTCCGAGCCGCACGCCGACAGCGGCCACCAGCGCAGCTTATCCGGCCTTGCCCAGCGCAGCGTCATGGCCGCGGCGCTGGCGTTTTCGGCCTATCAGCTCGTCGTAGCCGCCTTCCACCCGCTGTCGAGCCTGGTGATGCGCTCGCTGCATGTGGGCTTTCTGATGTTGCTGGTGTTCTGGGTCGTGCCGGCGCTCAAGCGCGGGAGCTGGATGCACCGCATTCCGTGGTTCGACTGGTTGCTGGGCGCAGCCGCTTTCGGGCTCGGGCTGTATCACTGGTTTTTCGAAGCCGACCTGATTCAGCGCAGCGGCGACCCGACGCTGTCAGACCTCTGGGTCGGCGCCGCGGTGGTGGTGTTGCTGTTCGAGGCGGCCCGGCGCAGCCTGGGCTTGGCGCTGCCGCTGGTATGCGCGGCCTTTTTGCTCTACGGCCTGTTCGGCCAGTACCTGCCTGATGCCATCAGCCACCGCGGCTACGGGCTCGACCAGATCATCGGTCAGCTCTATCTCGGCACCGAGGGCATCTACGGCATTCCCACCCTGGTGTCGGCGACCTACATCTTTCTGTTCATTCTGTTCGGCGCGTTTCTCGAACATGCCGGCATGATCCGGCTGTTCAACGCCCTGGCGCTGGGGCTGGTGGGCAAGGCGCGCGGCGGCCCGGCCAAGGTGGCCGTCATCTCTTCCGGATTGATGGGCACCATCTCCGGCTCCGGCGTGGCCAATGTGCTCACGGTAGGCCAGTTCACCATTCCGCTGATGAAGCGCTTCGGCTACTCGCCGGTGTTCGCCGGGGCGGTGGAAGCTACGGCCAGCATGGGCGGGCAGATCATGCCGCCAGTCATGGGCGCGGTGGCCTTCATCATGGCCGAAACCCTCAATGTGCCGTATGCCGACATCGTCAAGGCCGCCATCATTCCGGCCGCGCTCTACTACCTCACCGCGTTCTGGATGGTGCATCTGGAGGCGGGGCGCAAGAAATTGCTCGGCCTGCCTGCCGACCAGATTCCCAACTCCTGGAAGGCGCTGAAGGAAAACTGGCATCTGGCCCTGCCGCTGGCCGCGTTGGTGTGGATGCTGTTCCACGGCTTCACCCCGATGTTCGCCGGCATGATGGGGCTGTCGCTCACCGCCATTTTGCTGCTGGGCGCCGCCATCGCCGCGCGAATTTCGCATACGGCGTTCCGCATGGTGTTCTGGTTTGCCTGCGGTCTGGGCGCGGCGGCGTTTCTGCAGTTCGGCATCTTGCCGGTGTTGGGGGTCATTGCGGCGCTGGTCGCCATCAACTTGGTGGTCAAGGGCGGACGTCAGACGCTGCGCGTTTTGCGCGACAGCCTGATCGACGGCGCCCGGCAAGCCCTGCCCGTGGGCATCGCCTGCGCCATCGTCGGCGTGATCGTCGGTGTGCTCACCCTCACCGGCGCGGCCACGAGCTTTGCCGGGTTCATCGTGGACATCGGCGCGCACAGCCTGCTGCTCTCGCTGCTGCTCACCATGGCGGTCTGTCTGGTTTTGGGCATGGGCATTCCCACTATCCCGAACTACATCATCACCAGTTCGATTGCCGCGCCCGCCCTGCTCAAGCTGGGCGTGCCGCTCATCGTCAGCCACATGTTCGTGTTCTATTTCGGCATCATGGCCGACCTCACGCCGCCCGTGGCGCTGGCCGCGTTCGCCGCAGCCTCTGTGGCCAAGGCTTCGCCGATGCGCATTGGCTTCAAGGCCACGCAGATCGCGTTGGCGGGCTTCGTTGTGCCGTATATGGCGGTGTACGACCCGCAGCTCATGCTGCAAGGCGACTGGACCTGGCTGGGTGTGGCCTATGTGACGGCCAAGGCCATTTTGGCCATTGTGCTGTGGGGCGCGGTGGCCGTGGGTTATCTGCGCGGACCGATGTCGGTACTTGAACGCCTGCTGGCGTTCTGCGCCGCCGCCTTGCTGATCACTGCGCTGCCGATGACCGACGAGGCCGGGTTCGCCTTGGCGGCCATCGTGCTGCTCTGGCATAGCCTGCGCGCACGCGGACTGGCCGCACAGGCGGCGAGCTGAAAGATCAAAGCTTTTTCTGCCAGAACTGGGCCCGGCCAAAGGCCGGGTCGAGCGCATAGGTCTCGAAACCGAAACGGCGATAACTCGCAATGGCTGACGCGTTGCCGTCGAGCACTTCCAGCGTGAGCTTTCCGCAGCCCCGAAGACGCGCCACGTCTTCCACCCGCTGCAGCAGGCGGCGGGACAGACCCTGGCCGCGGTAGTCGGGCTCGACGTACACGTCATGCACGTTCATCAGGGGCCGAGCCATGAAGGTGGAAAAGCCCTCGAAGCAGTTGATGAGCGCAACGGGTGTGGCGCCGTCGAACGCGAGGACGCCAAAATAATCGGCGCGTTCGCGCAGTCGCTGCACCAGCACGGCCTTGACCTCGGGAGCGAGGTCTTCGCCGCCGCCCATCGGATCGCGGGCGTAGCGGGAAATGAGTTCCAGCAGCGCGTGGGCATGCTCAGGAAGGGACAAATCGACATCGACAAGGGTGATCACGCTGCACATCTCCAATGAAAACGGGGCGCCTTCGAGACGCCCCGTGTTGGCAGAAATGGTAGCGCGAGGCCGGTTCAGCTTATTTTTTGATGTCGCCGCAAGCCACGTATTTCTTCATGTCCTGCGCGCTTTCATGCACGTTGATGGCCATGGGCTCCTTGAACAGATCGTCCATGCTCACGGACGGCAGCTTGGTGACCGACTTGCCGTCCACCACGTTTTCCAGCGGATACTTGGGAACCGGGTTGAGGTTGGCGCAGGTGCCGGGGTGGATATGGTCGGGCTGCGCCACGCCTTTGGGCCCGCCCTTGATATGGACGGTGACTTCGATGCCCTTGCCCATGGGCTTGATCAGGGCGTAGCCGGTTTCACCGGAATTGTTCTGGGCGGCAAGCTCGATCTTCAGTTCGTGCGGCATGGTGGAGGCAAGGGCCGGTGCGGCAGCAAAGCCGAGCAGGGCCAGGGAGAGTGCAAGTTTGTGCATGGTGAACTCCAGGGAAAAGGGCATTGATCAGGGAAAACACCGCGCGCTCTGCGGCGCAAAAGTGCTTTGCGAAGCTTAATGAGCCGCGCATCTCCATGCTGGCCCGTCTGGTATTGCGTGGCGCAGGGTGTTTTGCGCCGCCGCGCCGCCGTTACCATCGCCGCATGGCTCTTCAACTGTTCGGAATTCCGGTTTCTCGCGGCATGGCCATTGGGCGTGCCGTCATCCTCGCTTCGGCCCGGCTGGACGTGGCGCATTACTTCGTCGACCCCGGCACGGAAGAGGCGGAAATTGAGCGCCTGCGCGCCGCGCGCCGTGCCGTGCGCGCCGAACTCGACACCCTCAAGGCCGATCTGCCCGCTGATGCCCCAGCCGAAATGGCCGCCTTCATCGATGTGCACAAAATGCTGCTCGATGATCGGCAGATGGCGCTCGACACCATCACCTGGATACGCCAGCGCCGCTACAACGCCGAGTGGGCGCTCACCGCCCAGCTCGACGTCATTTCGCGCAATTTCGAGGAAATGGACGACACCTATCTGCGCGAGCGCATCGCCGACGTCGAGCAGGTGGTCGAACGCGTGCTGCGCGCCCTTCGCGGCAGCGCGGGGCTGGCCCGCTCGGCCAGCGGCAATGGCGATCTGGTGCTCATCGCCCACGACATCGCCCCGGCCGACATGCTGCAGTTCAAGACCGGGGTATTCCGCGGCTTCGTCACCGATGTGGGCGGCAAGACTTCGCATACGGCCATCGTCGCTCGCAGTCTGGATATTCCCGCCGTGGTGGGCGCGCGCTCGGCCGGCAGCCTGATCCGCCAGGACGATCTGGTCATCATCGACGGCGACAGCGGGCTGCTCATCGTCGATCCGTCACCCGTCATCCTCGAAGACTACCGCCTTCGCCAGCAGGAATCGCAGCTCGCCCGCGAACGGCTCAAGCGCCTGAAATTCACCCCGGCGCGTACTCTCAACGCCGAGCCGGTGGAGTTGCTCGCCAATATCGAGCAGCCCGAAGACTGCGCGCCCGCGCTTGAAGCCGGTGCGATGGGGGTAGGCCTGTTCCGCACGGAATTCCTGTTCATGAATCGTGGCGACCATCTGCCCGGCGAAGACGAGCAGTACGCCGCGTACAGCCGCGTGATGCAGGCCATGCAGGGCAAGCCCGTCACCATCCGCACCATCGATATCGGCTCGGACAAACCGCTCGACGCCGAAGACTATCGCGACGGCGAGTTCACCCACCTCAACCCGGCGCTGGGGCTGCGCGCCATTCGCTACAGCCTGTCCGACCCGGCGATGTTCCGCATGCAGTTGCGCGCCTTGCTGCGCGCCGCCGTGCTCGGGCCGCTGAAGGTGCTCATCCCCATGGTGGCGCACGCCAGCGAAATCCGCCAGACCCTTGCCGAACTCAACAAGGCCCGCGCCGAACTCGATGCCAAGGGCGTTTCATACGGCCCGGTGGAACTGGGCGCGATGATCGAAGTGCCGGGCGCCGCGTTGGCGCTACCCTTGTTCCTGCGGCATTTCGATTTTCTCTCGGTCGGCACCAACGACCTGGTGCAATACACCCTGGCCATCGACCGCGCGGATGAGAGCGTCTCCAACCTCTACGACCCGCTGCATCCCGCAGTGCTCAACCTGCTGGCGCAGATCATCACCCAGACCCGTGCTGCGGCCGCCTGGAAGGGCCGGCCGGTGGAAGTGAGCGTGTGCGGCGAAATGGCCGGCGACCCGAGCATGACCCGCCTGCTGCTGGGCATGGGCCTGCGCAGTTTTTCCATGCATCCGTCGCAGATCCTCGCGGTCAAGCAAGAAGTGCTGCGCGCCGACCCCGACAAACTCACGCCGCTGGTACAGACCGTGCTGTCGAGCTTCGAGCCCGAAGAACTGCAGGCGGCGCTCGCGGCGTTGGGCTAAAGACTTGCGGGAACCTGTCGAGCCAGGGCCAGTCTTCACCTGCAGACCTCCTGACGCCCTTCTCTCCGACCGATCCGTGCGCTTCGCCTCGCCTCATTTCCGCCTACGCCGCCTGCGCCACATCAGCCAGCAAGCCACCGTCTGCCTGCTCGGCGCCGCGCTATCTGGCGCGCCGGTCTGGGCGCAAGGCGCTGACACCCGCGCCCCCGGCTACGCCAGCAGCCTGCCGACCTTGGGCGACCCCGCGCAGGGCAGCCTGTCTTCGGTACAGGAAAAACGTCTGGGCGAAATCATCATGCGAGAAATGCGGCAGGAGCCCGACTACCTGCACGACAGCCTGCTGCGCGACTACCTCCAGGTCATCGTCGACCGCCTCACGCCCGCTGCCCGGCGCACCGCCGAGATGGAGGCGCCCGCGCACTTTCGCGTGTTTCTGCTGCGCGACCGCAGCTTCAACGCCTTTGCCCTGCCCGGTGGCTGGATCGGGGTGCACACCGGGCTGATCATCGACGCGCAATCGCACGATCAAGTGGCGGCCGTGTTCGCCCATGAAATGTCGCACATTACCCAGCGACACATCGCCCAGCGGCTGGCGCAGATGGGCCGTGACAGGCTGCTGAGCATCGGCTCGCTGCTGCTGGCCGTCGCCGCCGCGAGCGCGGGGCAGGACCAGGCTGCGCAAGGTCTGGCGATGGGCGGGCAGGCCGCAGCCATCGACAGAGCTCTGCGTTTTTCGCGCAGCAACGAGCGCGACGCCGACCGCACCGGCGAAGAGGTGCTGGCGGAATCGGGCTATCCACCGCAGGCCATGGCCAGCATGCTGCTACGGCTGCAAAACCTCTCCCGGCTCGACGACTCCGATGTGCTGGCCTTCCTGCAAACGCACCCGCTGACCAGCGAGCGCATCGCCGACGCCCAGGCACGCGGCGGCAACCATCCCCTGCCACCCGACCACGATCTGATGTTCTGGCTCATGCACGCCCGCGCCCGCGCGCTCACCCCAACCAAGCGCGACGCCATGCAGCACGAGGAAAAGCGTTTCAGCGCCGACAAAGCCGCCTTCCCCGCCCAGCAGGCCGCCATCGCCTACGGTCAGGCCGTGTTGCTGCAAAGGCTGGGCCGGTTCGACGCCGCCGCGGCGGCGCTCGCGCGGGCGCAAGCTGCGGCCGCCAACGCCCCGGCCGCCGAGCGTCTGCCCCTCGATCTGCTGCAGACCGAATTGCTGCTGGAGCATCAACCCGCGCAGGCCGCCGATGCAGCGCGTGCGCTTTGCCGCCAGTTTCCGCAGTCCACCGCCGCCCGGCATCTGTTGGCGCGCTGCCTGCTGGCTTTGCCCGATAAAAAATCGGCGCGCGAGTTTTTGCGCCAGCAGACCGTGGCGCATCCACAAGACATCGTGCTGTGGCAAGACCAGGCCCGCGCCGAGGCCGCCCTGGGCGCCTTTGCGGCGCAACATCGCGCCACGGCCGAGGCTTACGCCCTGGAAGGAAAAACCGAAGCGGCCATCGAACAACTGCACATTGCGCAGCGCACGCCGGGGGCGGATTACTTCGAGGCGTCGATCATCAACGCCCGTCTGCGCGCGCTCGAACAAGCGCACGCGCAGCAGGTGCAGATCGACAAGACGCTGCCGCAGTGAACGCTGCGCCGGAGCAATCGAATCTGCCGCGCAAGGATAATGCCACGCATGGCTGCGCCTTCACCGACATCCCCTGCCCCGACCTCCGTGTCTGACCGATTCCCGCTATCGCAATCGCTTGCCCTTGGCCTGCTGGGGCTGGCCATGTCGCTGCCGCTGATCTGGCCTTTCGATCCGGGTGTGGTGGCCAAGATGGGCACCACGCTGGTTGCCGCCGCGCTCTGGGCCGCCGTGTTTCTCGCCGCAGCCTGGAGCGGCCTGAGGCCGCGCTTCGGCCTGGCGGCGCTCGGCTTTGGCGTGGCCGCTGCCGTGGTCGGCCTGCAGACGCTCAGCGGGCAGCTCGCCTACGCCAGCCAGGGCGCCATCACCTTGGCGGTGTTGTTGAGCGCGGCGCTGATCGCCGGGCTGGGCAACGCCGCCGTGCGGCGCACCAGCCGCCCGGGCGCGGGTATGGACCCACACCCCTGGCTCGACGTGGCCGCGGCCGGACTGCTGCTGCAAGGGGTGATTCAGGTGGTGTTCGGACTGGTGCAGTTCGCCCTCTGGCAGATGCCGTCGCTGGCCTCCTGGCTGGCGGCGCATGCACCGCTGTACGCCGACCTCATCAGCTACCCCTCGACCGGGCGGGTGTTCGGCAATCTGCGGCAACCAAATCATTACGCCACCGCCGTCGCGCTCGGCCTGGCCGGGCTGGCCTGGTGGGCGCCGCGATTGCGCGTGAGCGTGGTCTGGGCCGCCGTCATCGGCATGAGCTGGGCGCTGGTGGTCTGCGGCTCGCGCACGGGCATGGTGCAGGCGGTCGTCGCCGCCATTCTGGTGATGATCGCGGTGCGCGGAGCCTGGCGCGACCCACGCTGGGCGGCGCTGGTGGCGGTGCCGGTGCTGTATGCGCTGTGGTGGTTGGCGTTGCGCGAAGCCGATCACCTCGGCTGGATCAGCTTTCTCGATGCCGTGACGCGCCAGCTCGACCAGCCCGTCAATGCCCGCGCGCTGATCTGGCGCAACGCGTGGCAGGTGTTCGAGCATCTGCCCTGGTTCGGCGCGGGCTGGGGGCAATTGGGCTGGGGGCTGCAACACGCGGCCATTCATCATGCCCTGCACCCACTGCCGCTGGACAATATCGACAACGCCCATGATCTCATTCTGCAACTGCTGGCGGAAACCGGGCTGGTAGGCACCCTGCCGATTGTGATCGTCGCCCTGGCCTGGCTGTGGCGCTCGGCACGGGGCTGGATGCAACAGGGCCGCGCCGCACCGAACGACGCCTCGCCCATCGCCCTCGCCGCCTGGATGGGCGTGGCGTTTCTGGGCCTGCACAGCTTGGTCGAATATCCCCTGTGGTATCTCTATTTCCTCTGGGTGTTTGCTTTTCTTGCAGGCTGGATGGACGGGTTCGGCCGCGGCGAAGCCGCCCCAGTGGCGCTGACGCTGCCCCGCCCTGCGGCACTGGCCGTGGGCGCACTGGCCGTTGCACTGGTCGCCAAGGCGGGCTACGACTACAACCTCACCAACACGGCGTACTCCGCAGATCGCGTGGCAGCCGGTGCGGCCATCCGGCAGGCTCAGCGCAGCGATCTGTTCTTCCGGCCGCTGATCGGCTTTGCCGTGGCCAGCAGCCTTCAGGTGCGCGCCGCCGACTCTCACGCCGAGCTGCTGCGCGAGCAGGCCGAGATCGACCGCGTCAGCCATGCCTACGGCGATCCCAATCTGCTGATCCGGCGCATTCTGTTGCTCAGCCGCCTCGGCCACGCGCAGCAGGCGCTGGCGCTGGCGCGCTACACCGCCAGTTCGTTCTGGCTGTATGCCCCCGGACTGGTCAAGCAGTTCCCTGCACAGGCCGCGCAGGCCGGTCTGTCTGCAGCGCAAACCGCGCCCTTGCTCGAAGCCTTGAAGCAAGCCCCCGTGCTGCGACGGGTTGTCGTACCGGTCAATCACTGAACTCACCTCCCGCTGCACGCGGGAGGTGTGCAGGATTTGTCACAACGATCATCGCGCCGCTTGTCGAGGTCTTTTGATGCGGCGCAAAATAGATACTTACTCTGACGATTTCCCATGCCTTCCTTCGCCCGCGTACAGTCGATGTTGACCCAACCCGCCTTTCGGGAGGGGGTGCGCGATATGCGCGCCGTGTCTCTAGGCATCGCCGCCTGGGGATTGGTAACGGGCGTCGCCATGGTGAAGTCGGGGCTCAGCGTGCAACTAGCGCTGGCCATCAGCCTGTTCGTGTTTGCGGGCAGCGCCCAGCTCGCCGCGCTGCCGCTAATCGCAGCCGGAGCGCCGCTCTGGCTGATTCTGGGCACCGCGTTTTGCGTCAATCTGCGTTTTGTCGTCTTCAGCGCGCAAATGCGCCCCTACTTCGAGCAAGTACCGCGGTGGCGCCGTCTGGCCTACGGCTACCTGATCGGCGACCTGAACCAGGTGCTGATGATCCGGCGCCACCCCCACCCCACCCACGATCCGCAGCAGACGCAATACTTTCTCGGCGTGTCGCTGACCAACTGGGTCGCCTGGCAGATTCCCTCACTGCTCGGCATTGCAATGGCACAGCACATTCCCGGCAGTTGGGGGCTGGCGTTTGCCGGCACGTTGGCGCTGCTGGGCATCGTGCTCTCGCTGCTGGCCGACCGCACGATAGCCGGGGTGATCATCGTCGCCTCGGCCTTGAGTGCGCTGCTGTTCTGGCTGCCGCTACGGCTCAATCTGGTGGCAGCCATCGTCGGTGCGCTGATCGTGGGCATGGCGTGGGAAGCCTGGAGCAGCCGCCAGCTCACCGCGAGCGCTGTGCTCGACGGCACCAAACCTTGAGAATCGAGCGGCCATGACCTTGTTCCAGCAGATCGCCCTCGTGGTCGGCATGACGGCCGTGACGGTGCTGAGCCGCAATCTGTTTTTGCTCTCGCGCAAAGCCATGCCCTTGCCCGCGCGCGTCAAGATCGCCCTGCGCTTCGCCCCGGCAGCAGCGCTGGCCGCCGTGGTGGCGCCCGAGTTGTTTTTACTTACCCCGCTCGGGCCGCCCTGGGTGAAACTGGGCGCCGCCGTCATTGCGGCGGGCTATTTTTTCGCACGCCGGGGCATTCTGGGCACCATACTCAGCGGCATGGTCGCCTATTGGGCTTTGAGCTGGATCAGCCACACCTGGGCTTGAGAACAACGGCGGGCAAGGTTTGCTTGCGCGTCGTATTACGGGTGATGCGGTGCAAGGTCGGCTCCACCGATGTGTCGGTGACACAGGTTCCAGCGATTTTTACCCTGCTGTTTTGCCACATACATGGCGTCATCGGCACGTTGCAGCAACTCGAAGCTGCTGCGCGCATGCGTGGGAGCGGCCGCCACACCGATACTGGCCGTCACCCGCATGCCTGAGAGCAGGTCGTAGCCCGCCGCCGCGCAGACCTCGACGAGCTTGGCCGCGAGCGACTGCGCGGCCGACAGATCGGCCACGGCGCTAAGCGCAACGAATTCATCGCCACCGATGCGGCCTATGGCGTCGTCGCGCCGCAGCACGTCCTGCATGGCGTGCGCCACCTGCACCAGCAAACGGTCGCCGCGCACATGCCCGAGGCGGTCGTTGATCTGCTTGAAGCCGTCGAGATCGATGAAGCACAGAGCGAGCATGTCGTCGCGGGTGCGTCGCGCCAGCGCGGTATCGAGACGCTCCATGATGGCGCGGCGGGTGAGCACCCCTGTCAGCGCGTCGCGTTCGGCGCGGTGCAGCAGCCGGGCGTGGGTGTCGATCTGGTGGGTGATGTCGCGCACGAAGGTCAGCAGCGAAACCACGCGCCCTTCCTCGTCGCGCAGCGCCGACAACGTCCATTCCACCCAGATCCGCCGCCGGTCCTTGCGAATGTATTGCGCCTGTTCTACCCAGTTGTCGATCTCTCCGCGCAGCAAGCGCTCATAGACCGCCAGGGTGCGCGCGCGCTCCTCCTCGGGCACCCCCATGGCCAGGCGATGCGTGCCCAGGCGTTCGGCCTCGGAGTAGCCCAGAATGGCCTCGGCCGAACGCGACCACCGCGTGACGATGAGTTCGGCGTTGCTCTCGATCACGCCCCAGGGCAGATTGTCCAGCGCCTGTTCGAGCAGCCAGTTCGAGCGTTTGAGCGCCATCGCGGCGGTGACGTCGTCGTGCACATCGTGCGCAATGGTGTAAATGGCCTCGATACGCCCGCCCATGCCCCGCTCGGGAAACACCTGGATGCGCGCCCAGCGTGGCGGATCAAGATGCCGAAGCAGGCGCAGGTAATCGGCCTGCTGGCCCGCAAAACCCCGCTCGAACGCGGGCTGCGCCGCAGCCCAGGCCTCATCGCCGTAAAGCTCTTTGAGCGTTCTGCCGCGCAGTTGGTCAGGATTTCGCCGCGCCCAGCTCACATAGGGCGGATTGAAAAAGGTCAGCCGCCCGTCGGCGTCCCAGCGGCCTATGGGCAGATCGACCGCTTCGAGCAGACTTCTAACTTCCGGCACGGCGGCCAGTCCGGGCAAAAGCTCTACCTCGGGCATCGGGGCCGGGTTGGGCTCGGGCTGAAAGGGGTCGCTCATGGAGGAAGACATGTGAGGTGTCGAGATTTTCAGAGTACGCCGGGTGAGCCGGGTGAGCCGGGTCAACTAGGCTGACGAGATTCTGACGGCTGGCGCGAAGTCGTCAAGAGCACGCTCTACACTACACCCCGGTTTCCTGTGAGGGATTCCACATTTTCACTGATCGCATTATTTTGCCCATCCCCAATATCCCGCTACCCATGTCCCGCGCCACCAAAATCGTTGCCACCATCGGCCCCGCCAGTTCCTCGCCAGACATCCTCGAACGCATGCTCGCGGCCGGGGTCGATGTCGTTCGGCTCAATTTTTCTCATGGCAAGGCGCAAGACCATATTGACCGCGCCCAACTCATCCGCGAAACAGCCGCCCGCCTGGGCAAGTCCGTTGCCATCATGGCCGATCTGCAAGGCCCGAAAATTCGGGTCGGCCGGTTCAAGGACGGCAAGGTCATGCTGCAACCCGGACAGAAATTCACGCTCGACGCCACCTGCGAAATCGGCGATGAGACCCGCTGCGGCCTGGACTACAAAGACCTGCCGCGCGACGTGCACGCGGGCGACCGTCTGCTGCTCAACGACGGTCTCATCGTGCTCACCGTCGAGAGAGTGAGCGGGGAACAAATCCACACCGTCGTCACCATCGGCGGCGAGTTGTCGAACAACAAGGGCATCAACAAGCAGGGCGGCGGTCTGTCGGCCCCGGCCCTCACCGCCAAGGACATGGAGGACATTCGCACCGCGATGTCCTTCCAGGCCGACTATCTGGCCGTGTCCTTTCCCAAAAACGCCACCGACATGGAGCTGGCGCGGCAACTCGCCAACGTCGCCGGCGAGCCCTACCACCACAAGCCCGCGCTCATCGCCAAGATCGAGCGGGTCGAGGCGATTCCGGCGTTGGCGGAAATTCTGCGCGCCTCCGACGGCATCATGGTGGCGCGCGGCGACCTCGCAGTGGAAGTCGGCAATCCCGCCGTGCCCGCGCTGCAAAAACGCATGATCCGCATGGCGCGCGAAATGGATCGTGTGGTGATCACCGCCACGCAGATGATGGAGTCGATGATCGTCAACGCCGTACCCACCCGCGCCGAAGTGTCCGACGTCGCCAATGCGGTGCTCGATGGCACCGACGCGGTCATGCTGTCGGCGGAAACGGCGGCAGGCAAGTACCCGGTGGAAACGGTCGAGGCGATGGCCAGCATCTGCGAGGCGGCGGAAACCTACGAAGAGGTCAAGCTCGAACACGACTTCGTCAACAAGCAGTTCACTCGCATCGACCAGTCGATCGCCATGGCCGCGCTGTTCACCGCGCACCATCTCGGCTGCAAGGCCATTGTGGCGCTGACCGAATCAGGCTCCACCGCGCTGTGGATGAGCCGCCACCGTGTCAATGTGCCGATTTATGCCCTGTCGCGCAGCGAAACCTCGGTGCGACGCATGGCGCTGTATCGCAATGTGCGCCCGATGCTGCTGAGCTTCAGCACCACCGACCGCGACGCCCTGCTCAACCAGGCCGAAGCCCGGTTGATCGAGAAAAACGCCGTGGCCTCCGGCGACAGCTACGCCATCACCTGCGGCGAGCCGATCGGCACGGCGGGTGGCACCAATATGCTCAAGGTCATGCGCGTGCCTCGCTAAACAGCCCGCTGCAGAAAAACGCCCGCATCGACCATAGTCCTTGCGGGCGTTTTGCTTGGCGCACTCCCCCGAGCTAGGCAGTGCTCAGACCTGCAGAAACTGCAACTGAATGCCGGTGAGGTTGATCACATCGCCGGAGCGCAGCACCACCGGCATGAGGCCGAGCGAGACGCCATTGACCTGCGCCCGCTTTTCGCCTTCGACCTGCACCAGTTCGTAGCCGCGCGGCTTGTGCATCACGCTGACCACCAGGGTGCCGCGCTGGCCGAAGGTGGTCTGCTCCTTGCTGAGCAGAATTTCCCGCCCTGCCGCATCCCCGCTGAGCACCTTGATCTTGTAGCTGCGCTCGGCATCTCCCGCCCGGGTGCGCGAATCTGAAAAACCCGAATTACCGAAACGGGAATTGCCAAACCCGGTAGTGGCGCCAAAGCGTGACGGGCCGAAGGTGGTCTGACGCGTATCGGACAACAGCCGCAGGCTGTACTTGCCGATATCGACCGTGTCGCCTTCGCGGAAGGGGCTGGACTTGATGGGCGCGCCGTTCAGATAGGTGCCGTTGGTGCTGCCCAGGTCTTGAATGGTGTAGCTCTCGGCATCCGTTCCGCTATCGCGCAGCAACACGGCGTGCTCACCGCTGACCGCCAGGTTGTCGATGACCACATCGTTGTACGGACGACGCCCGAGCGTCGTGCGGTCTTTACTGAGCACGACCTCTTTCAAAACCTTGCCATCCAGGGTAATCACGAGTTTGGCCACGATTTGAAGTCCGTTTAATGAGTCAGATCAGAATAGAAAAACGCATCGGCTAAGTCAGCGCACAGTCACCAGAATGACGGAAACGTTGTCGCGCCCACCAGCCACATTAGCGTCATCCACCAGCTGGCGCGCAGCCGCCGCAGGATGTTCAGCATATTGCCGCAATATGTTTTCAATTTTGGCATCTGTCAACATATCGTTCAAGCCATCCGAACACAGAAGCAACAAATCCCCCGCCATCATGGGATGCATGGCGACATCCGGGTCGAGCCGAGCATCCACGCCTAGCGCCCGCGTCACCAGATTCTTGCCGCCTATCGTTTCCGCGTCCTCGGGCAGAATCAGCCCCATGTCGATCTGCTCCTGCAGGGCCGAGTGGTCGTGCGTGAGCAGGCGCAGTTGATTCTGCCGCAGCAGATAAGCGCGAGAATCCCCTGCATGGGCGATCACCGCCACATTTCCAGTAAACGCCACGGCAACCAGCGTGGCGCCCATCCCGGCATACTGCGCATTGCTGCGCGCGGCCCGCAGAATCTCGGCGTTGACATGGCGCACCGCAAAACGAAGTTCGGTGGACAGATCGAGCGCAGTCACCTTCGGATAGTCGGCCTTCAGGCGGGCAATGCGCGCGCAAATCTGCGCCGTCGCCATGCCGCTGGCTACCTCTCCAGCAGCGTAGCCCCCCATGCCATCGGCCAGCACGGCAACCTGCGCCAGGGCATCGAACGCCACCGCGTCTTCGTTGTGCTCGCGCACCCGCCCAGTATGGGTGAGGCTGATCATTTCATACTGCAGGGCGGGGCTGGAACTGGGCGTTTTGGCCATGATGGTGCTCATGCCGCAGAAGCCGAGGGGCGGCGATAAATCAGCTTTGCCACGGCCCACACCACGATGGCGCCGATCAGCCCGGCAATTTTTTCTGCGTAGGCCGCCCAGGGCAGCGCTTCAACCCAGTGCTCCACTGCAGGATCGGTGACCAGCAGGCCACCGGCAATCCAGCCCAGCAGCATGGCCCCGAGGGTGATCACCACCGGAAAGCGCTGCATCAGACGGATGACCAACTGGCTGCCCCAGACAATGATGGGCACGCTCAGCAGCAGACCGAAGACCACCAGCAGCATGCTGTGCTGCTCCCCGGCGTTTTGCGCTGCACCGGCAATGGCGATCACGTTGTCCAGGCTCATCACAAAGTCGGCGATGATCACGGTCTTGACCGCAGCCCACAGCTTGTCCGCCGCCTGCACATCGCCGTGCCCCTCTTCCTCTTGCGGGGCGAGCAGCTTGATGCCGATCCAAAACAGCAGCAATGCACCGACAATCTTGAGCAAAGGCAGCTTGAGCAGGGTCAGCGCGAAAAAAATCAACACCACACGCAGCACGATGGCGCCCGCGGTACCCCAAAGAATGCCGAGCTTGCGTTGATGCGGCGGGAGCTTGCGCGTGGCCAATGCAATGACCACGGCGTTGTCTCCGCCCAGAAGAATGTCGATCAGAACGATCTGACCGATGGCCGTCAAGAACTCGACGGTGAGATAGTGTTCCATGCCGATGGCTGCCCCAGGAGGTATCGATGCAGTCCCATCGGGACTTGTCTTGCATCATACCGTTTGTAACCGGGGGCAGCCCCGGCGTTCGCATGGATCAGCGCAGGACTTGCTTGAGAAGTTTGCCCATTTCAGACGGATTGCGCGTCACGGTAAAGCCACATTCCTCCATGATGGCGAGCTTGGCATCGGCCGTGTCGGCCCCGCCGGAGATCAGTGCCCCGGCATGGCCCATGCGCTTGCCCGGAGGCGCGGTGACGCCCGCGATGAAGCCGACCACCGGCTTTTTCATGTGGGCTTTGCACCAGCGCGCGGCTTCGGCTTCGTCAGAGCCGCCGATCTCGCCGATCATGATGACCGCATCGGTATCGGGGTCGTCGTTGAACGCCCGCATGATGTCGATGTGCTTGAGACCGTTGATCGGGTCGCCACCGATGCCCACCGCGCTGCTCTGGCCCAGCCCGAGTTCGGTGACCTGCGCCACCGCCTCGTAAGTGAGCGTGCCCGAGCGCGAGACGATGCCGATGCGACCCTTGCGGTGAATGTGTCCGGGCATGATGCCGATCTTGATTTCATCGGGCGTAATCAGGCCGGGACAGTTCGGCCCGAGCAACAGGGTCTTCTTGCCACCGGCCGCCTCCTTGTCCTTCATGCGGTTGCGCACCAGCAGCATGTCCTTCACGGGAATGCCCTCGGTGATGCAGATCGCCAGATCGAGATCGGCCTCCACCGCCTCCCAGATGGCGGCAGCCGCGCCTGCCGGGGGCACATAGATGACGGAAACCGTGGCGCCCGTGGCTGCCTTGGCGTCGGCCACGGTGCCGTAAATGGGAATGCCCTCGAAATCTTCGCCGGCCTTTTTAGGGTTGACACCGGCGACGAAGCAGTTCTTGCCATTGGCATAGTCGCGGCACATGCGGGTATGAAACTGCCCTGTTTTGCCGGTGATGCCCTGGGTGATGACCTTGGTGTCTTGATTGATCAGGATAGCCATGTTGTCCTCTTGTTCTGTGGGGGGCGGCTCAGGCCTGCGCGGCATGAACGGCGGCTTGCGCCGCCTCGCCCATGGTGTTGGCGCTGATGATGGGCAGGCCGGAGTCGGCCAGCATCTTGCGCCCGATCTCCTCATTGGTGCCTTTCATGCGCACCACCAGCGGCACGCTCAGGCCCACGGTGCGCGAGGCGGCAATCACGCCTTCGGCAATGGTGTCGCAGCGCATGATGCCGCCGAAGATGTTGACCAGAATCGCCTTGACATGCGGGTTGTGCAGCATGATCTTGAACGCCTCGGTCACCTTTTCGGTGGTGGCGCCGCCGCCCACATCGAGAAAGTTGGCGGGCGAGCCGCCGAACAGCTTGATGGTGTCCATCGTCGCCATCGCCAGCCCGGCGCCGTTGACCAGGCAGCCGATATTGCCGTCGAGCTGGATGTAGGCGAGGTCGAATTTGTGCGCCTGCACCTCGGCCGGGTCTTCCTCATCGAGATCGCGCAGCGCCTCGATTTCGGGGTGACGGAACAGTGCGTTGTCGTCGATGTTGAACTTGGCATCGAGCGCCTTGATCTGGCCGTTGCCTTCGAGAATCAGCGGGTTGATTTCCACCAGCGAGGCGTCGGTGTCCATATAGCACTGGTAGAGCTTCTTGAACACGTCGATCGCCTGGGCCTGCGAGGCGAGCGGAATGCCGATGCCCGCGGCCAGTTCCAGACCTTGCGCGTCCTGCAGGCCAACCAGCGGATCGACAAACACCTTGAGAATTTTCTCCGGCGTCTTGGCGGCGACCTCTTCGATGTCCATGCCGCCTTCGCTCGACGCCATGACGGCCACTTTTTGCGTGGCACGGTCGGTGAGCACGGCGACGTAATACTCTTTTTGGATATCGGCGCCATCCTCGATCAGCAGCCGTCGCACTTTCTGCCCCGCAGGGCCGGTTTGATGGGTGACGAGCTGCATCCCCAGGATTTGCAGGGATAGTTGCCGGACTTCGTCCAGCGTTCGCGCCAGCTTGACACCGCCGCCCTTGCCCCGCCCGCCAGCGTGAATCTGCGCCTTCACCATCCAGACCGGGCCACCCAACTCCTGCGCTGCGGCGACGGCCTCATCGACGGAAAACGCGGGCTTGCCGCGTGGTACCGGCACACCGTGTTCTCTCAATAGTTGCTTGGCCTGATATTCATGAATTTTCATGGCGTCTCGTCCTCGACTTGTGGTGCAGGCATTGTGCCTTCGGTGCGTTGTGGCGCGGTTTGTTGCGCCCAACGGGGATAAAACTCGGCGACTGCTGGGCTGTCCAGCCGCAGGGCGTGGCAGCGGTTGAGCTGAAAAGGCATACCGGCGGCACGCTCCGTGTCTAAACGCCCCCTGGGTCGGCTCGCCGACCCGCCCCCCGAGGGGATCAAGAAAGCTTGGGGCGGCCCTGCGCTTTCTTGAGGCTCCGGCAAGGTAATCGTCGCTAGCCCGGCCAGCCCTTGAATGGCTGCGGTCGGCAGCACTTGCGTCAATTCGGTGAGATGGGTGCAGCCCAGCACGCCGCCCAGGCGCTCGCGCACAGCGGAACGAAATCCGCGCAGCAGATTGAGGCCGATCAGCCGCCGGTAGGCGTCATCGTGATCGCCGCAGGTGTCGTAAGGGCTGAACAGAGTGTGCGAGCGGGCATCGACGATGTCGAGCGCGTCGTCGATGGTGACGATGAGCAACATGTCATGCACCGGAATGCCCGCCGGTCGGGTGCGTTCGGACAGGGTGAGATCGCGCGTTTTCACGTCCCGCAATTCGGCCTGCAGATCCCACAAGCCATCCTCTCGCGCATAGACCTCGATACTGAGACTGCGGCGGTGAACCAGACGGCGATTGGGCGAAGACGGGGCGGCAGGAGTGTCGCGCATGGTGGATCAATTTTTGATGAAGCGCAAGAATCAGTGTAGCAGCCTGCTGCGGCGCAGCAAGTCAGTCGACGTCTTCCGTGCCCTCGCCGCGCAAAACCGCGCGGACGGCGTCCCCGCTGAAGCCACGTTGAGTCAAAAACCGAGCCTGTTTGGCCCGCTCGGCAGCGTCTTGCGGAAGCGCCTGGAATTTTCGCGCCCAAGCGGCATGGGCGCGAGTCAGTTCGCTGTCTTTCAGGGACTGACGCAGATTTGCCGTAGCATCGGACGACAGACCGTGCGCGTCGAGTTCTTGTGCGATGCGCAAATTGCCGTAACGCTGCTGTCGCCGATGAATGAGCGACTGAGCAAAACGCTCACTGCTGAGCAAACCCGCCTGCTCCAGACTGGCTAGCAGGGCATCGATCTCTTCGGGCGCCTCGCAATAGCGCAGCAGTTTGCGCCGCAGTTCCAACGGGCTGTGCTCCCGTTGCGAGAGATAGCGCACGGCCCGCGCACGCAAAGAAGGCTGGGCGCGAGGCAAACTCATGGCAACGGACTCAGTCTTGCTCTTCCTCGGACATATCGGCCGTCATCAGCGCATTGGCCTCAGGCACGCCGAGGCTGGCGCGGACCTTGTTTTCGATCTCGCGGGCGATGTCGGGGTTGGACTTGAGAAACTCGCGCGCGTTGTCCTTGCCCTGGCCGATTTTCTCGCCGTTGTAGGCATACCAAGAGCCGGACTTCTCCACCAGTTTGGCCAGCACCCCCAGGTCAACGATTTCGCCTTCGCGCGAAATACCTTCGCCATAGAGGATGTCGAACTCCGCCTGTTTGAACGGCGGCGCCACCTTGTTCTTCACCACCTTGACGCGGGTTTCGGAGCCGACGACTTCTTCGCCCTTCTTGATGGCGCCGATGCGGCGGATGTCCAGGCGCACAGAGGAGTAGAACTTGAGCGCGTTGCCGCCGGTCGTCGTTTCGGGATTGCCGAACATCACGCCGATTTTCATGCGGATCTGGTTGATGAAAATGACCAGGCAGTTGGTGCGCTTGATGTTGGCGGTGAGCTTGCGTAGCGCCTGGCTCATCAGCCGGGCCTGCAGACCCGGCAGCGAATCGCCCATCTCGCCCTCGATTTCGGCTTTGGGCGTGAGCGCAGCCACCGAGTCGATCACGATCATGTCCACCGAACCGGAGCGCACCAGCGCGTCGACGATTTCAAGCGCCTGCTCGCCGGTATCGGGCTGGGAAATCAGCAAATCAGGTAGTTGCACTCCGAGTTTGGAGGCGTATTGCACGTCGAGCGCATGCTCGGCATCGATGAAGGCGCAAGTGCCGCCGAGCTTCTGCATTTCGGCAATGACCTGCAGGGTGAGCGTGGTCTTGCCCGAGGACTCTGGCCCGTAGATTTCCACCACCCGGCCACGCGGCAGCCCGCCTACGCCCAGGGCGATGTCCAGGCCCAGCGAGCCGGTGGACACCACCTGAATGTCGCGTTGCGCCTCGCCATCATCCATGCGCATGATGGTGCCCTTGCCGAACTGCTTTTCGATCTGCGACAGCGCGGCGGCAAGCGCCTTGGCTTTTTCTGGATTCACTGCGGATTTCCCTTGTTCCATGGCATGGTCCTCAAGTCTAAATAGCACTGCGCCGCAATGTAGCACAGCTGTATATAAAGACAGATTTTTTCTGCTTGCGGTATCCAAAAAAAGAGGGCCGAAGCCCCCTCTTTCCACAACTTGCAGCGTGAGCAAGCTTTTAAAAACTATAGCCCACTGCCAGGGTGTAGATGATGGGATGGAAGTTGATATGCGTCTTCGCCTGCGAGGTGATGACCGAAGGGTTGACGGGTGAATAGGACGTGGAAGTCAGATTGCTCTGCACGTCTGCCACGGCCACGGTACCCACCACCGACCACTTGGAATTGAAGCGGTAGATCAGGCCGACGTGCGCCGCCGCCCCCCAGGAATCCGAGAGGTTGATCTTTGTCGGGCCTTGCGCGCCGGTCAGCGGCGGCAAGGCCTTGGTATTGGTGAACTTGGTGTAGTTCAGACCCACGCCGACAAAGGGATCCCACTTGGCATAGTCGCCGAAGAAGTGATAGTTGATGAATGCCGTCGGAGAGTAGACATCCACATCCGTCACGCCCGCCCCCCGCAGCGCGCCCCAGCCCGAACCTGCGGCATCGGTGCGTACCCGCGGCGGGTAGCCCAGCACCAGTTCGAAGCTGAACGGCCCCGGCAGGTCGCGCACATACACCAGCCCCAGCGTGGTGGCATCGCCCACATCCAGATTGAGATTGGGTGGCGTGTTGTACCCGCTCAGGTTGGCCGATTTGGAATGGTTCTGCAAATAAGCCAGTCCAACAAACACAGTGTTTTGCGGCCCGGCATCGTCAGCCATGGCGGCAGGTGCAAACACCGCCCCGGCCATCAGCCCCGCAGCCATCAAGGCAGCACGCAGAACATTGAATCGCGATTGACGCATCATGAATCCTCCTCAATAGTGATATGAGTGCTGCGGTGTTATTGTGTCCAACCAAAACTCTTCATCGACTGCAGGGTCGTACTGGCAATAATTTTGTAGCCAGCGGGTGTGGGATGAACGGTATCGGCGAACAGCCAAGTGTCGAGATTGGCCGTGCTTGCACCCGCTGCCGTATCAGGCGTGTTCACATTGCAGAGCAGAGAGCTCGTGGTGGCCGGGTTACACCACGGCGTCGTCACATTAGTGAAGCCAAACTGCGACGGGTTGGCAATTTCCTGATTGAGCAGGCTATAGCCATCAAGCACCTTGACAGGCTGCCCTTGCAAATCATTGAGCAGGCGTTGGTTAAACACTTGCACCAGATTCGACAACAGGTAGCAGGGTGTCGTCGTGACCGTGTTGTCGCACACATAACCGGCTGGCGGAGCTTGCGGAGGCGTCGCGCCGGTGTAGGGCAAACCGCGGCCAAACGGCGTCTGCGATGAATCCGGCAAGGTGTAGACCATCACATACTTCGCTCCCTTGCTTGTGATCAGGCTGACTTGGGCGGCCAGTTCGTCCGCCGCTTGAGCCACGGTCGCCTGCGCGACAGCAACCGCCTGCGAGGTTGCATCGTGCTGCGCAGTGGCCTGAATGGCCGCAATCTGCGCTTGTGTCAGGCTGGGGTTTTGCTGCAGGGCGCTCGTGACGGCCTGTGTGACGGCCTGAGTCACGGTGGCACTCACCGTTCCCAACGCCGTAAAAACATCGTTATTGCCGGCCAGCACCGTCACCAACTGATTGCTATTGAAACTGCCGCCGAACTGCGTGAGGTAGTTTTGCACTTGCGTCGTCACCGGCAGCGTCAGTGCGCCGCCGCTGTGGCCGATGCCATTGGGGTTGCTCACCATCGAGCCGCCCTGTGCAAAATTGGTGCAGTTAGCTTGTCCAGATGAAACGGGGGCGCTGAATGCGCAGAACGCCGGGGTTGCAGTCGGGCCGGCTGCCCCGAGGTACATCACACCGGCTTTCGTGCCGTAACCAATCACGTTGGGTGTCAAGCCAAGATTCAGGTTGGAGGCTAAAACACCGGTCCAGTTCCCAGTTGCATCTCCATTGACGGTGAACTGACCGCCCGCAGGATAGGGCAGCCCCTTGAACTGCACAGTTGCCCCGTAGGTGCTGACCGCTGCCAGGGTGTAGGCCCCGTCGTCCGACAAGCTGTCGCCAAATGCCACAACCTGTTTGAAGCCCCCGGTGGGCGCCGTGCTCGGCGCCATGCTGGCCGCATTCACACTGGCCACGGAAGCCAGCGTCGGCGCGGATGGATTTCCGCCGCCACCGCCGCAACCTGCCAAGCCCAAGGCACTGGCCAGGGCCAGCGCAATCCAGACACGATTCCGCATGAACATCTCCTCAAACATTGTTGTATGCCTGCTGGCCTGCAGGCGGGCGGGTCAAAAAAAGAACGACCGTTCGCTTTAGCGTAGCCGAAGGAAAATGGCGTCGCAAGAGTGGTACTGCGCATTTGCCACAGGTTTGCCGATTTGCAACAAAAGGATACATGTTCGCCTTTTGTGGCGAACCACCCGCTCTTGCAGGACGTCAGCGACCCGAGCCATGCACTGCGCGCGTCAGCCGGTCGCGCAGCGCCAGCCACGCAGGCGATGGCGGCAAGACTTCAACGCAAATCTCCTCGAGCCCTGCCGCATCTAGTCTGCGTAAAACAGCGTAAAGCTGTTGCGCATAGGCAGCAGGATCGGCAGGCAGCGTGACCCATGAGGGATGGGGCGCGAGTGGCTGCGGCGGGAATGCCAGCACCCCGATGCGCCGCCCCGCGCTCGTGCCAATCTCCCAGCGTGCATTGATTTGCTCGCGTGAACACCACTGCAGCGGTGTGCGCGGGGCGTAATGCGCCGGCAGCACGCCCGCCACACGCGGGGCAGATTCTGCCGGGCGCAGCAAGTCGGCCTCGGCCACGCCCAGGGTTTGCGCGATGTCAGCCGCCTGCAACTGCCCCGGGCGCAGGATGCGCGGCGGTTGCGCGGTGCAATCGACGATGGTGCTCTCGATGCCCACGGCGCAGGCGCCGCCGTCGAGCACCAGCAGGTCGTCGCCGAGTTCTGCATGCACATGCGCCGCCGTGGTGGGGCTGATGCGGCCGAAGCGGTTGGCCGACGGCGCCGCCAACCCGCCCTGCCCGCCTTTGAAAATCGCCAGCACGGCCTGGGCGACGGGATGGGAGGGGCAGCGCAGACCGATGGTGTTCTGTCCACCGGCGCAGGCGTCGGCCACGCCGGGTTTGCGCGGCAGAATCAAGGTGAGCGGCCCGGGCCAGAAGGCGGCGGCAAGTTTGCGCGCGGTTTCAGGCACTTCGGACGCCCAATGCCCCAGATCGGCGGCGCGGTGGATATGCACGATCACGGGGTGGTCGGCAGGCCGCCCCTTCGCGGCATAGATTCTGGCGACGGCCTGCACGTTCTCGGCGTCGGCGGCCAGGCCGTAAACGGTTTCAGTCGGCAGACCGACCAGTTCGCCCGCCTCCAGACGCCGCACGGCCTCGATGATCTCGCGCGGACGCACTTGGGCGTCGGTGTTCACCTCGCTCACCTCAGAACGGCTCCAGGCCGAGAACGGTGCAGGCGTGCAGCGCGGTCTGGCGCGCTTCGGCAGGGGTGGCCGCCGTGCAGGTGAGGTGGCCCATCTTGCGGCCCTCGCGCGGCGCGTGCTTGCCGTAGAGGTGCAGATGCGCGCCGGGTTGCGCCAACACGGTGGCCCAGTCGGGCTCGCGCTGCTGGCCGGTGGCGTCGAACCAGAGATCGCCCAGCAGGTTGAGCATGACAGTGGCGCTGTGCTGCCTGGGCACTAGCAACGGCGCGTTCACCAGGGTGCGCCACTGCAGCTCGAACTGCGACACGGTGCAGGAGTCGATGGTGTGATGGCCGGAGTTGTGCGGACGCGGCGCGATTTCGTTAGCCAGCAGGCGACCATCGCGCAGCACGAAAAATTCCACGCAGAGCACGCCGACATAGTCCAGCCCCTCCGCCACGGTGGCTGCGGCGTTCTGCGCGGCCTCGGCGATGTCGGGGGTGATGGACGGGCCGGGCGAAAAGCTGGCGAACAGAATGCCGTCGCGGTGCAGGTTTTGCTGCGGCTCGTACAGCACGGAGCAACCGTCGCGGCCGCGTGCCATCACCACCGACAGTTCATAGGCCAGATCGAGCTTTTTCTCCAGCACGCATTCCACACCGCCCAAGGCAGTCCATGCCGCAGGCAGGTCGGCGGCTGTTTGCACCATGATCTGCCCTTTGCCGTCATAACCCAGCCGGGAGGTTTTGAGAATGCCGGGAAACAGGTCAGTGCTCACCGCACCAAGGCCGCCGCTCGCGGTCAGCACGGCGTGGGGTGCGCAAGGCACGCCAAGCCGCGCAAACAAGGCCTTTTCCTGCGCCCGGTCCTGGCACACAGCCACGGCCTGCGGCGCGGGCGCCAGCGACACGCGCGACTCCAGCCACTGCATCGAGTGCGCCGGAATATTCTCGAACTCCACCGTCACCGCAGCGCAGTCACGGGCGAGTTGGTCGAGCGCTAGCGGGTCGTCATAGCGCGCGGCAAGGTGAATGCCGGTGACCTGCGCTGCCGGCGCGGCTTCGTCGGCTTCGAGCACGGCCACGCCATAGCCTGCGCTCTGCGCCGCCTGGGCAAACATGCGGCCCAACTGCCCGCCGCCGAGCACGCCCAGCGTGGCGCCGGGGGGAATGAATGCGGCAGACTTGCTCATGCCGGGCTACCCACGTGCATAGCCCGCGCTGCGGCGGTTTGCTCCGCGCGGAAGGCGTCGAGCTGATCGCGCAGGCCCGCGTCATGCGCCGCCAGCATCGCCACGGCAAACAGCGCGGCATTCGCCGCCCCGGCTTCGCCGATGGCAAAAGTGGCCACCGGCACACCCTTGGGCATCTGCACAATGGACAGCAGCGAATCTTCGCCCCGCAGATACTTGCTGGGCACCGGCACGCCGAGCACCGGCACCGTGGTTTTGGCCGCGAGCATGCCCGGCAGATGCGCCGCGCCGCCCGCACCGGCGATGATGGCGCGCAGGCCGCGCTGCTGCGCACTGTCGGCATAGGCAAACAGATCGTCGGGCATGCGGTGCGCCGAGACCACCTGGCAGTCGTGCGCCACCCCAAAGCGGACGAGGATGTCCGCCGCATGGCGCATCACCTCCCAGTCGCTTTGCGACCCCATCACCACGCCGATTGCGGCCATCTGCTCTCTCCTGTGCAACGCCTGTAAACGGGTGATTTTAAGAAGCAGTGGATCAAGCCCTTGAAATCGCGTCCCGCTATGCTCCATCCAAACGCAGATCGTGCGCCTGCATACACCCCTTGGTATGGCGCCGACCGCCCCCATTTGCCCTGCTCATTCAGGAGTCGAACATGATTGATGCCACCGTTGCCAATTTTGAAACCGAAGTCGTCGAAGCCTCCAATACCGTCCCGGTCTTGGTCGATCTGTGGGCCCCGTGGTGCGGCCCCTGCCGCGCGCTTGGCCCCATTCTCGAAAAGCTGGAAGTGGCTTACGAAGGCCGTTTCAAACTGGTGAAAATCAACACCGAAGAAGAGCAGGAACTGGCCGCTGCGTTCGGCGTGCGCAGCATCCCCATGGTCATGCTGCTCAAAGACGGCCAGCCGGTGGACGGTTTCGTGGGCGCGCTGCCCGAAGGCCAGATCCGCGAATTTCTCGACAAGCACGTTCCCGACACCGCGCCGGAGCAGGCGGACGAGGCCGGGCCGAGCGATGCCAAAGCCGCGTCTGCACCTGCGCTGCCGCTGCTGGAAAAGCTGCAGCAAGACCTGGCCACCAATCCGGCCAACGATAACGCACGCAAGGCGTATGTCGAACTGCTGCTGAAGGACGGCCGCACCGCCGACGCGAAGCTGGCGTTCGAGCCCATTGCCGGCAAAGCGCTGGCCGACGCCCGCATCCAGGCGCTGGCAGACTGGCTTTGCGCCGCGCAGGCTGCGCCCGGCCTGCCCCCTGTTGCCGCGCTGCAGTCCAGCATCGCCGCCAACAAGCGCGACTTCGACGCCCGCTACGCCCTGGCGCAGCAACACATGGCCGCGCAGCAGTGGACCGCGGCGCTTGACGAACTGCTCGACATTCTCATGCGCGACAAAAGCTGGAGCGAAGACCGCGCGCGCAAGACCTTTGTCAACATTCTGGAGCTGATGACGCCTGCAGATGCCCCCAAGCCCGCGCCCGGCCAGCCCCCGGTCACCGATCCCACGGTGGAGAGCTACCGCCGCCGCCTGAGCATGACGGTACTGAGCTGAGCGCCTGGAGCACCACACAAAACGCCGACTCGAAGTCGGCGTTTTTCATGGCGCCTGTGCGCGCCCTACAGCGTGATCTGCGTCCCCAGCAGTTTGAGAAACTCTCCCATCCAGGCCGGATGCGCGGGCCAGGCCGGGGCGGTCACCAGATTGCCCTGCGTCACCGCCTGATCGACTGGAATATCGGCATAGTCGCCGCCGGCCTCACGCACTTCCGGGCCGCAGGCCGGATAGGCCGAGCACTTGCGACCTTGCAGCACGCCCGCCGCCGCAAGAATCTGCGCCCCGTGGCATACCGCCGCCACCGGCTTGTCGGCGCTGAAAAAATGCCGCACCAGATCGAGCACCTTGGGGTTGAGCCGCAGGTATTCGGGGGCGCGCCCGCCGGGGATGACCAGCGCGTCGTAGTCCTCGGCCTTCACTTCGGCGAAAGTGGCGTTGAGGGTGAAGTTGTGGCCGGGCTTTTCGGAATAGGTCTGCGCGCCCTCGAAGTCGTGAATCGCGGTTTTCACCTGATCACCCGCCTTCTTGTCGGGGCAGACCGCGTGCACCGTGTGGCCCACGGCCAGCAGGGTCTGGAACGGCACCATGGTTTCGTAGTCTTCGGCGTAATCACCCGCCAACAGCAGAATGCGTTTTGCAGCCATATCGAAGTCTCCGTTGTGAGTCTGCCGCACGTGCGGCCTACCTATTGTGAAACGCAGCGGGTGAAAAACTCAACCCTGCGAATTTCTACAATCGCCCCATTCCTCACGAAAGCCCGCCCATGACCTCTGCCCTGCTGCAATCCTCCCTGCATTCCCTGCCCCTGCTGTCACGCGGCAAGGTGCGCGAAAACTATGCCGTGGGCGCCGACCGCCTGCTGATGGTGGCCACAGACCGCATCTCGGCGTTTGACGTCATCATGGCCGAGCCCATTCCCGGCAAGGGCGAAATTCTCACCCGCATGGCGCGGTTCTGGTTCGGCCTGCTCCACGACGTGGCGCCCAACCATTTGCTCGACATCGATCCCGAGACCGTGGTGGCCGCAGACGAGCGCAATCAGGTGCGCGGTCGCGCCATGGTGGTCAAACGCCTCAAACCCCTGCCGGTCGAAGCCGTGGTGCGCGGCTACCTCGCGGGTTCGGGCTGGAAAGACTATCAAGCTACCGGCGAGGTCTGCGGCGTCGCCCTACCAAAAGGCTTAAAGCTCGCCAGCAAGCTACCCGCGCCCATTTTCACCCCCGCCACCAAGGCCGAACTGGGCGAACATGACGAGAACATTTCCTTCGCACAAATGGAGCAGGCCATCGGTGCCGAACTCGCCGCGCAAGTGCGCGACATCAGCATCACCCTCTATCAACGCGCCGCCGACTACTCCGCCGCGCGCGGCATTCTGATTGCCGACACCAAGTTCGAGTTCGGCCTCGATGAGAGCGGCACCCTCACCCTGATGGACGAAGTACTCACCCCGGATTCCTCGCGCTTCTGGCCCGCCGACACTTGGTTGGAAGGCAGTTCGCCGCCGAGCTTCGACAAACAGTTTCTGCGCGACTGGCTCGAGGGCGTGCCCGGCTGGAACAAACAACCGCCGCCCCCCACCCTTCCCGCCGACGTCATCGAGCACACCCTGGCCCGCTACCGCGAGGCGCTGGAGCGTCTGACCGGTTGACGGAAACCCGCGTCGATCACGTGCGATCCTGAGCATGGCCAGGAATCAGAGTATCAAGATAATTCCTTGCGAGATGCGTGGAACGCAAGCCATTGTTGCCGACTCATCGATCACTTTCGGCCGTCACACCCACGAGCAATTCGGTATAGGCCTGATGGATCGCGGCGGACACAAATCCGCCAGCGGACGCGGCTTGGTCGAAGCCTGGCCCGGCGATGTCATCACGGTCAATCCAGGAGAAGTGCATGACGGCGCCCCTATCGGCTGCACAAGCCGTTCTTGGCGCATGCTTTACTTTGAACCTTCCATCATCGCGGAAGCTGCCGAGGACATCGCTGAGGGAGGGCGCCTGAAAGGTGAGTTCGCCAGTCCCGTCGTCCGCGACGGGCAACAGGCATCGGCTGTTCGCCGACTGTTTGATGTCGCAACCAGCACTGCACCGAATTCACTACAGCAGGACGAGGCTCTGTTGTCTGCGCTCGGCCCCCTCCTGCAACCGATCCAACCCCGGCTTTCTGGCTTTCCTGCGGCGATTCATTCGGCGCGGGCCATGATGGACGACGACCCTGCGACGGCCGTGCCGCTCCCCGTGCTCGCCCACGAGGCCGGGCTCAGTCAATACCAGTTTCTCCGCGCATTCACCCGAATGACGGGCTTACCTCCCCATGCGTATCTAGTGCAACGCCGGATTCATCTGGCCCGCACACTGTTGCGCCGGGGGATGAAACCAGCCGAGGCGGCAGCCGCCTGCGGCTTCGCCGACCAGAGCCACATGACAAGATTGTTCGTACGCACTTTCGGCTTGGCGCCGGGCGCATACACCAAAGCGTTGGGCTGAAGCCGCAAGCTGCAATTTCGTTCAAGAACGCGTACTGAAAAGCGCGGATGATTCGAGCCCATCTGGTTTGAATCCGAGGTGCCGCCGTGTTGTTCTCCTATTCGCAGTCGCTGCGCGACGACTTCCCTGAGTTGTCGACTGGGGTCTTGCATGTGCAAGGCATCAGTTCAATCGCAGAGACAGATGTTGCGGATTACGTCGCGCAGCTCACCACACTCGGCCGACAGCGTATCGCCGCTGGCACTGAGGCCGATCTGCCCGAGATTCAAGCCTGGAGGCGCGTTTTCAGCCGTATGGGCCTCAAACCAACCCAATATCGCTGCGCCTCGGAGGCGCTGCTTCGTCGCCTGCGCAAAGAGGGAGATCTCCCATCGGTGCTGCCGTTCGTGGATCTTTGCAATTCAGTTTCGGCTGCTTTTGCCATTCCGGTTGCAGCGTTCGATCTTGACCGGGTCGCCGGGGGACTCGTCGTGCGCCGAGCCACCGGCACGGAGCGATACGACACTTTCTCAGGCGAAATCGAGCATCCAGAGGCAGGAGAGGTCATCTTTGCTGACGCGAAGTCGCGTGCGCATGCCCGTCGATGGACCAATCGACAAAGTGCCTATTCGGCGGTGAGCAGTCAGACTCACAATGTTTTGATCGTGGCCGAGGCCATGCACGGCACAGCTAAGCAGGACGTCAGTCGATTGATCGTTTCGCTGACAGAAACAATCCGCCAATTGTGGCCTGCGGCGTCCGTGCGGGAAGGGACTTCTTGATGGGACCCGAATTCCTGATCACTTCGCTGCTGGTTGTCGCCTCGCCGGGAACTGGCGTCCTGCTGACCTTGGCTGCCGGCCTTTCACATGGCGCACGCGGGGCCGTCGTCGCAGCGTTTGGCTGCACACTGGGCATCCTGCCTCAAATGCTGCTGGCCGTCACGGGGCTAGCCACCGTGCTGCATACCAGCAGCTTGGCATTCCAGTTGCTCAAAATCACGGGCGTGTGCTATCTGCTTTATCTGGCATGGATGACGTGGCGTGATCGCGGTGCGTTGACGATCAACGCGGATGCACCGGCCCGCTCCGACCTACAGATGATTCGACACGCCGTGCTGGTCAATCTTCTGAACCCCAAGCTGTCGATGTTCTTTGTCGCCTTTTTGCCGCAGTTCGTTCGCAGTGGCGAGGCTAATCCAACGGGGACGATGCTGGAACTGTCGGCTGCCTTCATGGCAATGACCTTTGTCGTGTTTGTGCTCTACGGCACATTCGCCGCCAAGGCGCGCATACACATCCTCTCGCGGCCTGCCGTCCTTCTCTGGATGCGCCGTGGCTTTGCGACAGCGTTCATCGGGCTGGGCCTGAAGCTGGCGCTCGTCCATCGTTGAACAGGGCGGATACCGAATGACAAACGAAGACGCCAAGGCATAGCGCAGTGGCATGCCAGTCACAGAAACCGCATCTCAATTGATATAGGCGAGCACGACCCCAACAAACATCGCCAAACCCAGATAGTGGTTGAGCCGGAAGGCGCGAAAGCATTGCGCCGGATCGCGCTCGCGGATGAGGGTGTAGTGATACCTGGCCTGCGCTGCGGCGGCGGCCACACCCAGGAAGTAAGGCCAGCTCAGTCGCAGCGCCCACCCCACGGCAGCCCATAGGGCGATGTAGGCGCAATAGCTCGCCATGACCGCTGCCACGTCGGCGCGGCCGAAGGTGATGGCCGAGGTCTTGATGCCGACCTTGAGATCGTCTTCGCGGTCGACCATGGCGTATTCGGTGTCGTAGGCCAGCACCCAGAACAGATTGCCCAGCAGCAGCACCCAGGCCAGTAGCGGCACCTCGCCGCGCGCTGCGGCAAAGGCCATGGGAATGCCAAAGCTGAAGGCCACGCCGAGATAGGCCTGCGGCAGCGCCAGCCAGCGCTTGGTGTAGGGATAGGCGATCGCGATCAGCAACGCCGCGACCGACATCTGGATGGTGAGCAGGTTGGTGGTGAGCACCAGGCCGAAAGCGGCGAGTGCGAGCGCCGCGCCGACCAGCAGCGCCTCGCGGCTGGACACCTTGCCCGAGGTGACCGGACGCTGCGCGGTGCGGCGCACGGCGCGGTCGAAGTCTTGATCGGCCACATCGTTCACGGCACAACCAGCCGAGCGCATGAGAAACGTGCCCGCGATGAACACGACGACCAGCCACCAACTCGGTCGCCCATCGCTGGCGATCCACAAAGCCGACAGACTCGGCCACAACAAGAGAAGAGAACCGACCGGCTTGTCCCAACGGATCAAGGCCAGCCATAAGCGCAAACGTTCCATGCGTGAATTATCGCCACGCAGGGAACGTCGATGAAACGGGCGAAGGGGAAACGACTGAACGCCGATCAGCCTTCGAGCAGCGAGCGCAGCATCCAGGCGGTTTTTTCGTGAATGTCCAGGCGCTGGGTCATTAGGTCGGCGGTGGGCTGGTCATTGACTTCGTCGGCCACGGTGAATACCGCGCGCGCCGTCTTGGCCACAGCCTCATGGCCCTTGACCAGAATGCCGATCATCTCCTGAGCCTTGGGCGGCAGTGCCGGCACGTCGGCCAGGCTGGAGCGCGAACTGAAACCGTGATAGGAGCCAGGCACGGAGAAGCCGAGTGCGCGGATGCGCTCGGCAATCGGATCGACCGCATTCCACAGCTCGGTGTACTGATCCATAAACATCAGATGAAGGGTGTTGAACATCGGCCCGGTCACGTTCCAGTGGAAGTTGTGCGTGGTGAGATAGAGCGTGTAGGTATCGGCCAGCAGATGCGAGAGCTGCTCGGCCACTTTGGCGCGGTCGTCATCCGAAATGCCGATGTGAATCGGGGTCGATGAGGCATGCAGGGTGCTTTTGCTCATGATGTTCCTTTCAGTCTGTTGGATCAAGGCTAACCATAGCGCCCGGCGGCAAACCGGCGCAAGCGCGGGGCATCAATAAAACGAGAGATCGGTCTATCAGTCGCAGCGCTCAAGCGCCATAGCCTTCTGGGTTGCCCTGCTGCCAGCGCCAGGCGTCGGCGCAAATGGTGTCGAGCCCGCGTTTGGCGCTCCAGCCCAGAAGGGCTTTCGCCGCCGCCGGATCGGCCCAGCATTCGGCGATGTCGCCCGGACGGCGCGCCACGATCTCATACGGCAGATCGCGGCCGATGCTCTTGCCGAAGGCCTGCACCATCTGCAGCACCGAGTAGCCTTGGCCGGTGCCGAGGTTGACGGTGAACATGCCCTCATGGCCCAACAGGTAACGCAGCGCCGCCACGTGCCCCTCGGCCAGATCCATGACATGGATGTAGTCGCGCACGCCACTGCCGTCCACCGTAGGCCAGTCGCCGCCGAACACCCGCAGCTTCTGCAGGCGGCCCACCGCCACCTGGGTGATGTAGGGCATGAGGTTGTTGGGAATGCCGCGCGGGTCTTCGCCGATGAGCCCGCTTTCGTGCGCCCCCACCGGGTTGAAGTAGCGCAGACGAGCGATGCGCCAATGCGGTTCGGCCCGGTGCAGATCGCCGAGAATTTCTTCGATCATCAGTTTGCTGCGGCCGTAGGCATTGGTCGCGCTGAGCGGAAAGTCTTCGCGAATGGGCGTTGAGGCCGGATCGCCATAGACCGTGGCCGACGACGAGAAGATGAGGTTGTGCACCTTGGCGCGCTGCATCGCCTCAAGCAAAACCACCGTACCGCCGACGTTGTTGTCGTAGTACATCAGCGGTTTTTCCACCGATTCGCCTACCGCCTTCAGTCCGGCGAAGTGGATCACGGCGTCGATCTTGTGTTGTGCGAACACGGCATCGAGCCGCGCCGCATCGCGGATGTCGGCCTGCACGAATGCAGGGCGCTTGCCGGTGATGCGCTCCACCCGCGCCAGCGACTCGGCACTGCTGTTGCACAGGTTGTCGTACACCACCGGGATGTAACCCGCTTCGATGAGGGCGACGCAGGTGTGCGAGCCGATGTAGCCGGCGCCGCCGGTGACGAGGATGGTGGCTGTGGTCATGTCGTTTTTGCGGTGAAAGTCGAGGAATGGAATGGAGAAGGGTTTCCCCTATTCTGCCTTGTCAACATGAGGCACACACATCTTTCACGCGGGCACCCCGTTACGATGCTGCGCCATGACCCCAGAAGCCCGCAACGACGCCCCGCCTTCCCCCTGGATCGTGCGCCACGCCCATCTATTGCGCACGGGCGGAAGCGTGCTCGATGTGGCCTGCGGCGGAGGTCGCCATGTGCGCTGGCTGCAGCAGCGCGGCCATACGGTGTTTGCGGTGGACCGCAACGCTGAAGCCCTCGCCGGGCTGCGCGATCTGGCGCAGGTACAGGTGGCCGACCTGGAAGCCGGTCCCTGGCCCTACGGCGAACAAACTTTCGATGCGGTGGTCGTGACCAACTATCTCTGGCGCCCTTTGCTGCCGCGCATCGTGGAAGCGGTCGCCCCCGGCGGCTTTCTGTTCTACGAAACCTTCGCCCTCGGTCAAGCCAGCGTGGGCAAGCCGTCGAATCCTGATTTCTTGCTGCGCCCTGGCGAGTTGCTCGACGCGGTGCGCCCGGCGCTGCGCGTACTGGCCTTCGAAGACGGCTTTGTCCAAGCGCCTCACCCCGCGTATGTGCAGCGCATCGCCGCCGTGCGCGAAGCGCCCAACGCCAGCGCGGCAGACCGATACAATCTTTCCATTTGACAGGCAGCTCTCAAGCAGCACACGCAGACCAATGTCCTCCCAACCTATGGTCATCCGCGGCAGCATCGTCGCCCTGGTGACCCCCATGCACTCCGATGGCAGCGTGGACTACCCCGCGCTGCGCAAGCTGGTCGACTGGCACATCGAACAAGGCACCGACTGCATCAGCCCCTGCGGCACCACGGGCGAATCTCCCACCCTGCCGGTGGACGAGCACATCGAAATCGTGCGCACGGTAGTCCAACAGGCGGCTGGCCGCGTGCCCGTGATGGCCGGCGCCGGTGCCAACTCCACCAGCGAAGCCATCGAACTCTCCAAGCGCTGCCAGGAAGTCGGGGCCGATTGTGTGCTCAGCGTCGTGCCCTACTACAACCGTCCCACGCAAGACGGCATGGTGGCGCATTTCACCGCCATCGCCGAGGCGATCGACATCCCCGTGGTGCTCTACAACGTGCCGGGCCGCACCGTGGCCGATATGCAGGTGGACACTGCCCTTCGTCTCGCACAGGTGCCCGGCATCATCGGCATCAAAGAGGCCTCAGGCAACATCGACCGCGCCGCACAGCTCATTCGGCGCGCTCCGTCTTCGTTTGCCATCTATTCCGGCGACGACCCGACCGCCGTGGCGCTGATGCTGCTGGGCGGGCACGGCAACATCAGCGTGTCGGCCAACGTCGTTCCACGCCGCATGCACCAACTGTGCACGGCCGCGATGGCGGGCAATGCCGCGCTGGCCAGCAAACTGCATTTCGAGCTCATCGAGCTCAATCAGCTACTGTTCTGCGAGCCCAACCCCATACCCGTCAAGGAAGCACTGCGCCTTATGGGTCGCATCGACTCGGGCCTGCGACTACCCCTGACCCCCTTGCAACCGACCTTTCACGCCCCGTTGCGCGCGGCCTTGCAGGCGCTGGGCCTGCCGGTGGTTCACTGATTTCGTTCACTGATTTTCCCCATTCACCCCTTCGCATCTCCGAGACCTTCTTGCGTATGAACCTATCCAATCACTGGCGGTTGAGCGCCTTGGCCATTGCCCTGAGCGCCGGCGCCTTCCTCAGCGGCTGCTCATCCCTGAACACCGTTGTTCAGGGCAAGGGAGTGGACTACGAAAGCGCCAAACAGGGCAATCCGCTCGAAGTGCCGCCCGACCTCACCCAACTGGCGCGACAAGAGCAATACGTCGTTCCAGGCAGCCCCAATGCCCCGGTGAGCGCGCTCGCTTACGACAAGGGAGTGCAAACCGCCGAGCAAGTCGCCAAGACCAACACCGTTTTGCCGCAATACCCTGGCATGCGCATCGACCAGGCGGGCGGTCAACGCTGGCTGGTGGTCGACTCCAGCCCCGATCAACTCTGGGAAAAAGTCAAAGGTTTCTGGCAGGAAAACGGCTTCTATCTCACCCAGGCTGATGCCACAACCGGCGTGATGGAGACCGACTGGGCGGAAAACCGGGCCAAACTGCCGCAGGACTTCATTCGTAAGTATCTCGGCAAGGTGTTCGACAGTCTGTACGACACCGGCACGCGCGACCGCTTCCGCACGGTGTTCGAGCGCACACCCGACGGCAAGGGCACGCAGATCTACATCACCCACCAGACGATGAAAGAGGTCTACAACTCCAACGACAAATCGACCACGGCCTGGGAGCCCGCAACACCCGATCCAGGGCTCAACACCATCTTTTTGCGCAAACTCATGGTCACCCTGGGTCTGAGCGAGGAGGCGGCGAAACAACGCATCGAAAATCCGGTGCAACTGGCCCAACCCGTGGCCTCAAAACTCGTGGACGACGGCCTGGCGCTGCAATTGCAGGACGGCTTCGAGACCGCTTGGCGTAAGGTCAGCCTGGCGATCAATACTGCAGGCTTCACCGTGATTGAACGCAACCGCGCAGAAGGCCGCTTCGATGTGCGCTACATCAGTGCTGAAGCCGCGCTCAAGGCCTCGCAGGACAGCACGGGATTTTTCGGCAAGCTGTTCGGCAAAAAGGAAAGCGAGCCCAAACCGGCCGACTACCGCATTGCCCTGCAAAACGCCGGGACGCAAACCGTGGTGACCGTGCAGACGCTTGAGGGCAAGCCGCTGCAGACCGACGACGCGCGCAAGATTCTGCAAATCCTGCAACAGCAGATTCAGTAAGTCGTAAGTCACCCAAGACCATGGCCCACTAGAGGGCTATGGTCGACCAAAATTCAGACCACAAAAAAGCCGGCTTGCGCCGGCTTTTTTGCATCTGCAAAGAAATTACTTGGCAGCGCTGGCGCCAGATGCAGCAGCAGCCGGGGCCGAAGCAGCGGCGGGAGCCGAAGCAGCAGCGGGAGCCGAAGCAGCAGCAGGTGCCGAGGCCGGAGCCGAGGCAGCAGCGGGGGCAGAGGCAGCAGCGGGAGCCGAAGCAGCCGGAGCGGCTTCTTCTTTTTTACCGCAAGCGGCCAGGGCGAGAGCGGCGATCATGGATGCCAGCAGAAGGGACTTTTTCATTACTTTCCTCTAAGCGTCAGTCAAAATGGGGGTTGGCCCGAAAAAATTCTTTACCGTCCTGATTGAACCCAATCGCAACCAGAACCGGTTTGCATATCAAGTTCAGCGCATAAGTATAGTGGGACTTCGGGTTATCCCCGTGTTGCAATTTCAAGGTTCCGAATTGCCGTGTTGCAAAATTGTCACAAACCCAGAATCACTGCAGGAAATGCCGGGGTGGCCTGCTCCCAGACCTCGTCGAAACGCATGCGCAAGGCGTGCACACGCGCAGCCGTCTGCAAGGTCTCACCCGACATCCATGTCGCGGTATGTGCATAGACGGCGCAGCGAGGCGATCCTGCCATTTCGACCAATCCGCGAGCGCCCGTTTCGGCAATCTGGCGACAACTCACCAGGTGAGCAAAGTCGCGGCGGAACGCGGCGAAGCGCGGAAAACGGCCTCTCACCTGGCTCCAGTCCAGCGCCAAAAACCGCAGGGCATCGAGACGTCTGGCATCGCGCAGCGCCCATTGCTCCAGTTGCTGGATGAACGCGGGCTGATTCAACGGCCAGGCGCGATAGTCGGCGCTGAAACAGTAAAGACTCGCTCCATGATCGGCCACAAGCGCGCCGAGGGCCGCATAGGCTTGAGTGCGCGTCTCGAAGGGCAGGTCTTGGCTGGGCGGTGTCATCTGGATGTCACTCGAGTTTGCTATGCGGGCGAACTCTCGGCTGAACGCTCATGGCCCGGTTGCAACCAGCCGATAGAGCACCAGTCGGCCAAGGCGGCCAGCTCTGCCGAACTGGCCGACTGAACCTGCGCAGCGCTCAGGTTTTGCTGATCGGCCAGTTGGCGCAGCAACGCGGAGGACGCCAATGCAGCATCCACCTTCTCTCCATTGAAAAACAGCGCCTGCGCGGTGTAGAGCATTTTGCTGCGGCGATCGAGCCGACAACCCGTCTGCCGACATGCGCGGCGCAATGTGGCTGCAGGGGTTTCGACGCTTTCGAACCAGACCTGGGGCTTGGGAGTGGTGAGGTAGAGACCGAGCACGTTCTCGAACATCGCGGCGTCGGGTTTGAGGCGGTTGAAAGCCTCGCGGGCAAACTTCACCATGGCCTCGGGTAGCCGCGCAGGAGACGCCCCCGAGCGCAGCGGCGGATCGCGGTAGATCGCGCCGCCTTGCTGCGCTTCCGCCAGTTGCCACAACACTTCCTTGAGCAACTCGCCCTGCGGCGGCGCGCGAAAGCCCACTGAGTAAGTCATGCAATCACCGCTGGCCGCGATGCCGTCGTGGCCCCAGCCGGGGGGCAGATAGAGCATGTCGCCGGGTTCGAGGATCAGGTCTTCCTCGGGCGTGAATTTCGCCAGCAGCTTGACCGGTTTGCCGGGTTGTAGCGTGGCGTCTTCCACCGGACCGATGCGCCAGCGCCGCCGTCCGGCGGCTTGCAGCAGGAATACGTCATAAGCATCTTGGTGCGGCCCAACGCCGCCGCCCTCGCTGGCCCACGAAATCATCAGGTCGTCGAGCCGCGCGTCGGGAATGAAGCGGAATTGCCGCAGCAAATCGCCTGCGGCATCGACGTGCAGGTTCACCCCCTGAACCAGCAGCGTCCAGTTGCGCTGTTCGACGGGCGGAAGCTGCTTGCGCGAAAAAGGCCCGTGATCGAGCTGCCAACGGCGGCCCGCGCGCTGCAACAGGCGCGATTCGACATCGTCCTGCCCGGCCAGAGCGAACAGTTGCGCCCGGCTGAGCAGGGGCTTGAAGCCCGGAAAGGCCTGGCGCAGTAGCAGCGGTTTACGCTGCCAGATTTCGCGCAGAAAGCGGGCTTCGGTGAAGGCCCCCCAATGAAGCGTCGCAGTTGACATCTTTGTCATGTTCCAATGCGGGCGAACTTTTGGTCGTTCCCCGTTTCCATATTCAAACTCCAGCGAGCATAACCATGAAAATTACCGAAGGCCTTGTCGCCACCCTGTCCTGGCGCATGACAGACTCGCAAGGCGAGTTGATCGACGAAAACGCCGAAGGCGACGACTTCTATGTCGGCGGCGACGATCTGCTGCCGCGCATGGCCGAGCAGATGCTGGGCATGGGCGTGGGCGACAAGGGCGACATCTACCTGCAGCCCGAAGATGCGTTCGGCGACTACGACGCCGACTTGCTGCTGGTCGAAGACCGCAAGCTGTTTCCCGCCGAACTCGAAGAGGGCATGATGTTCGAGCAACTGCCCGAGGGCTGCTCGCCGGGCGATGCCGATGCCTTCTACACCGTGACCGAAATTCACGACGACAAGGTGCTGCTCGACGGCAACCATCCGCTGGCCGGTATGGCGCTGCGCATCGAATACACCGTGCTCGACGTGCGCGAAGCCGATCCCGACGAAATCGAGGCGCAGAGCGCGCTGCTCGATTCGGCTGATGCAGGGCTGTTTCTCCCCGGCGAGAAATAAACCTCGCGGTAAACCCCGCTGTTAGGCGTCATTCTCGGTTTTTCTGCTGCGCGCTGGCCGCTTCGCGCGCCAGCCGCGCTTTTTTGCGCGCGCGCCATTCCAGCCGCAGATGCAAACTCCAACCGAACAGGGTGATGAAATAACCGGCAACGGCCAGAACGAGCGCCAGCAGCGGCACGCCGACGAACAGCGGCGTGCCCAGATTCCAGGCCCAGTGCGCCAGCGCAACGGTCGAATCCCAGAGGTGCAGCCAGTCGAAATCGGGCGGCGCGGTGAGCCTGTGCGTGGCCTGCTCGGTGCTGACCAGCACGCCGAGCTTATAGGCCACGAGGTAGAGCGGCACGATGGTGAGCGGATTGCTGTAGAGCGTTACCACCAGGGCGATGGGAAAGTTGCACCGCACCATCACAGCCAGAATGCCCGCGGTGAGCATCTGGAACGGGCCGGGAATCAAGCCGCCGAACATGCCCGCCGCCACCGCCAGCGCCACGCTGCGGCGGTTCAGGCTCCACAGCGCCGGGTGCGCAATGTATTTGGCGAAGGGGCGCAGCCACGGACTGCTTTGCATCACCTCGAACTTGCGTACCAGCAGCTTGGCCCAGCGACGCGCCATGTCACAGCCCTATGGGTTTGCGCGGATCAGTGCGCGCCGGTGGAGCCAAAGCCCCCGGCGCCGCGCTCGGTGGCGTCGAAGTGCTCCACCACCTCCCACTGCGCCTGCACCACCGGCACGATGACCATCTGCGCGATGCGCTCCATCGGTTGCACGGTGTAGGCCGCGCTGCCGCGGTTCCAGCAGCTCACCATCAGCGGACCTTGATAGTCGGAATCGATCAGACCGACCAGATTACCCAGTACCACGCCGTGCTTGTGCCCCAGGCCGGAGCGCGGCAGCAGCATGGCGCACAGGCCGCAGTCGCCGATGTGCATGGCCAGACCGGTGGGAATGAGCTCGGCCTGGCCCGGTTGCAGGGTCAGGGGGGCGTCGATGCAAGCGCGCAGATCCATGCCCGCGCTGCCTGGGCTGGCGTAGGCGGGAAGCTGCTCGCGCAGACGGTCATCGAGAAGGCGGACGGCGATGCGGGGCTGAGACAAGAGGATTCCTTGGTGGATGAAGCGATTCAATCGCGGGCGGCGGCACACACCGCTCAGAGACCAGCACGTTCAAGCCGGGCAGCGATCTCCTCGATGAGCTTGCGCGCCAGCACTAGCTTGTCGCCGCTGCCCAGAGGGTGATGACCGGCAGCGTCGAACAGTTCTAGCCGGTTGTCGTCGCGGCCGAAAGTGTCCGGCCCGAGGTTGCCCACTAGCAGCGGCACATTCTTGCGCACACGTTTGGCTGCGGCGTGTTCCGCCAGTTTTTCGCTCTCGGCGGCAAAACCCACGCAGAACGGCGGCTGCGGCAAAGCGGCTACCGCGGCGAGAATATCCGGGTTCGCCTGCAAGGCAATGGTCGGAGCGCCCTCGCCTTCGCGCTTTTTCTGTTTTTGCGCATGCACCTGTGCGGGCCGCCAGTCGGCCACGGCCGCGGTGGCGATGAACACCTGCGCGGCGCCGACCTGCGTCATCACCGCGTCGAACATCTCCTGCGCGCTGCTCACCTCCACCCGCTGTACGCCATGCGGCGCGGGCAGTGCGGTCGGGCCGCTAACCAGCACCACGCGCGCCCCGGCCTCGCGCGCCGCCCGGGCCACGGCGTAGCCCATCTTGCCGCTGGAGCGGTTGGTCAGACCACGTACTGGGTCGATGGCCTCGAAGGTGGGGCCGGCGGTGACCAGCACGGTGCGGCCTTTGAACAATTTGGGTTGAAACGCAGCGACGATGTCCTGCAACAGGTCTTCGGGTTCGACCATGCGGCCTTCGCCGACCTCGCCGCAGGCCTGCTCGCCCGCGGCCGGGCCGCTGATCAGCGCGCCGTCTTCGCGCAGCCGGGCGACGTTGCGCTGCGTGGCCGGATGGCCCCACATCTCGCGGTTCATCGCTGGGGCGAACAGCACGGGTCTGTTGGACGCAAGCAGCAGGGTGGGAAGCAGATCGTCCGACAAGCCGCCCGCGGCCTGCGCGAGCACATTCGCCGTGGCTGGCGCAACGACCACGAGATCGGCGGCGCGCGTCAGCTCGATATGCGCCATGCCATTGCCCACGCGGGTATCCCACAGATCGTCGAACACCGGCCGACCGGTGAGCGCCTGGAAGGTCGCGGCGCCGACAAAGCGCGCACCCGCAGCCGTCAGCACGACCTGCACCGTCGCCCCCGCCTTGACCAGCAGCCTCGTCAGCTCGGCCGCCTTGTAGGCCGCGACTCCGCCGGTGACGGCGAGAACAATGTGTTTGCCCTGCAAGTCCATGGCCACTGCGCGCATTCAGGCGCCGAGACGCTGTTGCAGCAGGCTCTTGGCCTGGGCCAGCGCGGCGTCGATCTGCTCGGGCTGAGTACCGCCGGCCATGGCGAAGTCCGGCCGACCGCCACCCTTGCCGCCCACGGCCTGCGCCGCGGCACTAACCAGATCGCCAGCCTTGATCTGACCCACGCGGTCGGCACTCACTCCTGCGGCGAGCTGCACCTTGTCGCCCTCTCTACTCGCCAGCAGCACCACGACCGTCTTGAGTTTGGACTTGATGCGGTCCACCGCTTCGCGCAAGCCCTTGGCGTCCAGCCCGTCCATGCGCGCCAGCAGCACCGAGGTGCCGCCGATGGTGATGGCCTGCGACACCAGGGCGTCGCCCTGGGCGGCGGCCTGCTGTGCCTTGAGCTGGGCCAGGTCCTTTTCGAGCTGGCGCTGCTGCTCTAACAGTTGCTCGACCTTGGCCGCAGACTCCTCGGCCGGCGCCTTCAGGGTGCGCGACAGCCGCGCAACCAGCGCATTCTGCTTCTGCACAAAGGCCAGGGCGTTCAGGCCGGTGATGGCCTCCACCCGGCGGATGCCCGCGGCCACACCGCCTTCAAACACAATTTTGAACAGCCCGATGTCGCCGGTGCGCGCCACGTGGGTGCCGCCACACAGCTCGCGTGACGTGCCGATGTCGAGCACCCGCACGGTGTCGCCGTACTTCTCGCCGAACAACATCATCGCGCCCAGCCCCTTGGCCTCGTCGATGGGCATCACGCGGGCTTGCGTTGCGGCGTTAGCCAGAATTTCCTCGTTCACCAGGCGCTCGACTCGGGCGATCTCGTCGTCGCTCATCGGCGCGTCGTGGGCAAAGTCGAAGCGGGTCTTGTCGGCATCGACCAGCGAACCCTTTTGCTGCACATGATCGCCCAGCACCAGACGCAGCGCCTTGTGCATCAGGTGGGTCACACTGTGGTTGCGCATGACCGCCTGACGGCGCTCGCCGTCCACCTGCGCGGCCACGATTTCGCCCACTTTGAGGCTGCCCGATTCGAGCGTGCCGTGGTGGCCGAACACATCCGCCTGCAGCTTTTGCGTATCGTGCACGACAAAGCGCAGCTCGCAGGAGTCGCCCTCGAACAGCACACCGCTGTCGCCCACCTGCCCGCCAGATTCGGCGTAGAACGGCGTGCGGTCGAGCACGACCACGCCTGGGTCACCGGCCTGCAAGGTCGGCACCGAAGTGCCGTCCTTGTACAGCGCGACCACGCGCGCCTCCTTCACCAGCAGATGCTCGTAACCGTCGAAGCGGGTCTTGTCGCCGACGTAGTCGAGCGCGGCCTGCATCTTGAACTTGCCCGCTGCACGTGCTTGCTCGCGCTGGCGGGCCATGGCGGCATCGAAAGCGGCTTCATCGACCTTCATGCCGTGCTCGCGGCACACGTCTTGCGTGAGGTCGAGCGGGAAGCCGAAGGTGTCATGCAGCTTGAAGGCCAGTTCACCGGCCAGCAGATTGCCACCCGCGGCGCGCAGCGCAGCCAGTTCGGTGTCGAGCACGCCCATGCCATGTTCGATGGTCTCGAAAAAGCGCGCTTCTTCCGCCTGCAGCACCTCGGCCACGCGGCCTTGCACCTCGGCCAGCTCGGGATAGGCCGCGCCCATCTGCGCCACCAGATCGGGCACCATTTTGTAGAAGAACGGCTGGCGCACGCCCAGCTTGTAGCCGTGGCGGATGGCGCGGCGGTTGATGCGCCGCAGAACATAGCCGCGCCCTTCGTTGCCCGGAATCACGCCATCGACGATGAGAAAAGCGCAGGCGCGGATGTGGTCGGCGATGACCTTGAGCGAGGCGTGGCCCAGATCGGCGGTCGCGGTCTCGCGCGCAGCGGCCTTGATGAGCGCCTGAAACAGGTCGATCTCGTAATTGCTGTGCACATGCTGCAGCACGGCGGCAATGCGCTCCAGGCCCATGCCGGTATCCACGCAGGGCTTGGGCAGCGGCTTCTGGCGGAAGACGGCCAGCTTGTAGCCTTCGCCATCCTTGCTCACCAGGCCGATGCCGCCCTCGGCCTCGACGGCCTGTTTGCGTGCGGTGGCCTGATCTTCGGTATCGAAGCGCTCCTCGCCAGCGGCGTAGCGCTCGAACTGCATGAACACCAGGTTCCAGATCTCGATGTAGCGGTCGCCATCTTCCTCGGGCGAGCCGGGCGGGCCGCCCCAGATCTCGGGGCCGTGGTCGTAGAAAATCTCGCTGCAGGGCCCGCAGGGGCCGGTGTCGGCCATCTGCCAGAAGTTGTCTGAGGCGTAGCGGGCGCCCTTGTTGTCGCCAATGCGGATGATGCGCTCCACCGGCACGCCGACTTCCTTGGCCCAGATGTCGTGGGCTTCATCATCTTCGGCGTACACCGTCACCCATAGCTTCTCGGCCGGGAGCTTGTACACCGTGGTGAGCAACTCCCAGGCGTAGCGGATGGCTTCGCGCTTGAAGTAGTCGCCAAAGCTGAAGTTGCCCAGCATCTCGAAGAAGGTGTGATGCCGCGCGGTATAGCCCACGTTCTCCAGATCGTTGTGCTTGCCGCCGGCGCGCACGCAGCGCTGTGCCGTGGTGGCGCGCTTGTACGGACGCTGATCCTGCCCGAGGAACACGTCCTTGAACTGCACCATGCCCGAGTTGGTGAACAGCAGCGTGGGGTCGTTACCCGGCACAAGCGAGGAAGACGCCACGCGGGTGGAACCCTGCGACTCAAAATAGGCCAGAAATTTTTCGCGGATGTCGGAGACGTTCATGGGGCGGGTAAGTGGCTGTGGCACGGGCGCGGAACTGGCTCTGGCGCACGATCATGCAAAAGGTTAGATTTTAGGGCTTGCGATCCAACCCCGTTCACCCCAACCGGAGCTGCCCATGAACCGGCCCGCCAATCCGCTGTCCCTGCTCAAAGACCCCACGCTGTTCAAGACCCAGGCCTATATCGACGGCCAGTGGATCGATTCCGCCCGCCGCTTCGCGGTCACCGACCCAGCCACCAACGCCGAACTGGCGCAGGTGCCCGCGTTGGAGCCGATGCACGCCCAGCTCGCCATCGACGCCGCAGACGCGGCCTGGCCCGCCTGGCGCGCCCTACCGGCCAAACAGCGCGCCGCCATCCTGCGCAAGTGGTTTGATCTGCTGGTGGCCAACGCGGACGACCTGGCCCGCCTGATGACCGCCGAACAAGGCAAGCCGCTGACCGAGGCCAAGGGCGAAGTGCTCTATGGCGCCAGCTTCGTGGAATGGTTCGCCGAAGAAGCCAAGCGCGTCTACGGCGAAACCATTCCCAGCCCCGACGCCACCAAGCGCTTGCTCGTCCTCAAGCAGCCCGTCGGCGTCTGCGCGGCGATCACGCCGTGGAATTTCCCGCTGGCCATGATCACCCGCAAGGTCGCTCCCGCGCTGGCCGCCGGTTGCCCGGTGGTCATCAAGCCCGCCGAACAGACGCCGCTGACCGCGCTGGCCGCGGCTGAACTGGCCCACCGCGCCGGCATTCCGCGCGGCGTGCTCAACGTGCTCACCGCCGACGCCGAAGGGTCGATCGCCATCGGCAAGCTGCTGTGCGCATCAAAGGTGGTGCGTCATCTGTCGTTCACCGGCTCCACCGAGGTCGGCCGCATTCTCATGGCGCAGTCGGCGCCCAGTATCAAGAAGCTCTCGCTCGAACTCGGCGGCAACGCGCCCTTCATCGTGTTCGACGATGCCGATCTCGATTCGGCCATCGAGGGCGCCATGGCGAGCAAGTACCGCAATGCCGGCCAGACCTGCGTCTGCGCCAACCGGCTGTATGTGCAGGACGGCATCTACGACCGATTCGTCGAGCGTCTGGCGCAGGCCGTGGGCAGCCTGAAAATCGGCAGCGGCTTCGATGAAGGCGTGAATCTAGGCCCGCTGATCGACGATCAGGCGCTGGCCAAGGTCGAGAAGCACATCAGCGACGCTACCTCCAAGGGCGCGCGCATGGTGGTGGGCGGCAAGCGGGTGGAGGCCGGCCCCCATGCCGGACGGTTCTTCCAGGCCACGGTGCTGGCCGATGTGACCAGCGACATGCTCTGCGCCAGAGAGGAAACCTTCGGCCCGGTGGCGCCGGTGTTCCGCTTCAAAACCGAAGCCGAGGCCATCGCCGCGGCCAACGCCACCGAATTCGGCCTGGCCGCCTACTTCTTCAGCCGCGACGTCGGCCGCATCTTCCGCGTGGCCGAGGAACTCGAATACGGCATGGTGGGCATCAACACCGGCTTGATGTCCAACGAAGTTGCCCCCTTCGGCGGCGTGAAACAGTCCGGCCTGGGCCGCGAAGGCTCGCATCACGGCATCGACGAATATGTCGAAATGAAATATCTCTGCCTGGGTGATTTGAACAAGTAATCCAGAGACTTTGCCTCATCAGAAAACCATTCAAAATAAGGCCCAAGCCGATTATTTTTCGGGTGGGCTTTTTTTTGCGATTTCCCGCACCGAAGGCGGGTACATAGCATGATTTACTCGCCGGAGTATTTAATTCGATGTGACTGTTTGTGTCATTTAGTACAAATTCTCAAAGACTTTTACCAAATCATGCCAATCATCAGGGTTTCCACTGGCGCTGGACTCTTGAGCGCCCAGGGTGCATTGCAGCAAAATGCAAGCGTTCTAGAGGATGAAGCTCATGCCGAACACGACCATCTTGCGCGCAGAGGGACTGAGTAAACAGTTTTACGGATTTGCCGCAGTTCAGAATGTCAATCTACAGGTTAATGAAGGCACCATTCACGCGCTCGTCGGCCCCAACGGCGCCGGAAAAACCACCTGCTTCAATTTATTGAGCAAATTCATTACGCCCACTTCAGGTGAAGTTTATTTTCAGAATCAACCTATTACCCATCTGCAGCCGGCAGATATTGCCCGGCTTGGTATGGTGCGCTCCTTTCAGATCAGTGCCACCTTTTCTCAGATGACCTTGCTCGAAAACGTCCGCGTCGGCTTGCAGCGGCAGGCCGGGCTGGCCACCCAGTTCTGGCGCTCGACCCGGGCGCTCGATCGCCTGAATGACGAGGCGATGCAGTTTCTCGAACTGGTCGGACTTGCCAGCCAGGCCCGTCGTGCGGCAGCCAGCCTGCCCTATGGCCACAAACGGGCGCTGGAACTCGCCACTACGCTGGCCATGAATCCCAAGCTGATGCTGCTTGATGAACCGACTCAGGGCCTGGGCCACGAAGACGTGCAACAGGTGACCGAACTCATCCGCCGCGTCGCGCGGGGGCGCACCGTTTTGATGGTCGAACACAATATGTCGGTCATCTCCAGCATCTGCGACCGCGTGACGGTCATGCAGCGCGGCCAGGTCCTGGCCGAAGGCAGTTACGACGAGGTTTCGCGCAATCCCGAGGTGATCGCCGCCTACATGGGCGAGGCCGAAGAGGAGCTTGCCCTATGAGCAGCGTCGCCGACGCGTCTTCCGCGGTCCAGGCGACAGCATCGGCACCGCCGGCCACCCACGGCAGCCCGCCGTCCGCACTGGCCATCGAGAATCTGCATGCCTGGTACGGCGAATCGCATGTGCTGCACGGGGTGAATCTCACCGTGCAGCCGGGCGAGACGGTGTGCCTGCTCGGCCGCAACGGGGCAGGACGCACCAGCACGCTGCGCGCCATCATGGGACTCACGGGCCGACGCACCGGCAGCATTCGCGTCGCGGGCACGGAGGCCATCAATCTGCCCCGCCACCGCGTGGCGCCGCTGGGCGTGGGCTATTGCCCCGAGGAACGCGGCATCTTCGCCAGCCTTTCGGCGCGGGAAAACCTGTTCCTGCCGCCCGACCTGAAGACGGGCTTTTCTGGCCTAAGCACCGACGAGATCTACGCCCTGTTCCCGAATTTGAAGGAACGGGCCCATAGCCCGGGCACTCGGCTGTCGGGCGGTGAGCAGCAGATGCTGGCGGTGGCGCGCATTCTGCGCACCGGTGCGCGCCTTTTGCTGCTCGACGAGATCTCCGAAGGGCTGGCTCCGGTCATCGTGCAAGCCCTGGGACGCGCGATCACGGCACTCAAACACAAAGGCTTCTCTGTTCTGCTGGTTGAACAGAACTTCCGGTTTTCCGCCCATCTCGCCGACCGCTTTTATGTGATGGAGCGCGGCCAGATCGTTCTGGAAATTACCCGTGCGGATTTGCAGAAAAACAGAACGGCACTGCAAAACCTGCTCGGCGTCTAAGCGCGCTCGAAAGCGCAAACCCTTTTGGAGACTCCCATGAAACTCAAAACCCTCGCCTCTGCCCTCACCCTGGCCCTGGGCACACTGGCCTCGGCCAGCGCCGCAGAGCCCCCCGTCAAGATCGGCTTCATCACCGATCTGTCGGGCGTTTACTCTGCCGTGGACGGCCCCGGCGGAGTAGCCGCCATCAAGATGGCCATCGCCGACTTCGGCGGCAGCGTGCTCGGCCGTAAAGTTGAACTGGTGAGCTTCGACCACCAGAACAAGGCCGACCTGGCCGCTGGCAAGGCCAAGGAATATCTCTCGCAGGACGGGGTAGACATGCTGATGGGTGGCACCAACAGCGCCACGGCACTGGCCATGGAACCCATCGCAGCGCAATACAAAAAACCGTTCTTCGTCGTCGGCGCGGGCGCGTCGAGCATCGTCGGCAAACAGTGCACGCCCTACACCGTCATGTACGCCTACAACACCACCGCGCTGGCACGCGGCACCGCCAGCGCAGTGATCAAGAATGGTGGCAAGAGCTGGTACTTCCTCACCGCTGACTATGCCTTCGGCAAGTCCCTTGAGAACGAAGCCGCCAAGGTCGTGAAGGCGGACGGCGGCACCGTGGTCGGGCAAGTTCTCGCTCCTTTGGGTGCATCAGACTTTTCGTCTTATCTGCTGCAGGCCCAGGCTTCCAAGGCCCAGGTGCTCGGCCTAGCCAACGCAGGCGGTGATGCCGACAACGCGATCAAGCAGGCCAACCAGTTCGGCGTGACCAAGACCATGAAGCTCGCCGGCCTGCTGCTGTTCATCACCGACATCCACAGCGTCGGCCTGCCGGCTGCGCAAGGCCTGTACCTGACCACGCCGTGGTACTGGAACCAGAACGCCCAGTCGCGCGCCTGGGCCGAGCGCTACTTCAAGGAAATGCACGCCATGCCGACCTTCCTCCAAGCCGGTGACTACTCCGCCGCGCTCACCTACCTGAAGGCGGTGAAGGCCGCGGGCACGACCGATGGCACCAAGGTCATGGCCGAAATGCGCAAGATGAAAGTCAACGACATGTATATGAAGGATGGCTTCATGCGCCCGAGCGGCCTGATGATCCACGACATGTACCTGGAGCAGGTCAAGACCCCGGCTGAATCGAAAGAGCCCTGGGATTACTACAAGCTGGTGCAGACCATCCCCGGCAACGACGCCTTCGGCCCGGCCTCCGCCTACGGCTGCCCGCTGGACAAGTAAGAGCCGATGCCCGTCTCCGGCACGCGCAATGCCTGCCGGAGACGCTCCATCCATGGACTGACCGTCGAGGTGCCGCTTGACCGAATTGTTTGGTTTCCCCCTGCCCCTACTGCTGGGACAACTCATGCTGGGCCTGGTGAATGGCGCTTTTTACGCCATGCTCTCGCTCGGTCTGGCCGTGATCTTCGGCCTGATGGAAGTGGTCAATTTCGCCCACGGCGCGTTTTTCATGATGGGCGCCATGTTCGCCTGGATGGGCGGGCAATACCTGCATCTCAATTTCTGGTGGATGCTGTTGTTCGCTCCCCTGCTCGTCGGCCTGTTCGGCATCGGGGTAGAGCGTGTCGCGCTGCGTCGGCTGCGCGGCATCGATCCGATCTACGGTCTGCTGCTGACCTTCGGCCTTACCCTGCTGATCGAAGGCGTGTTCCGCTCGTTCTTCGGCGTGGCCGGCGCCCCCTACAACCCGCCTGAACTGCTCAGCGCCACGCTCAATCTGGGCTTCATGTACCTGCCCGCGTATTACCTCTTCGCCGTGGTCGCCAGCCTGCTGGTGTGCTTCGGCACCTGGCTGCTGATCGACCGCACCAAGCTGGGCGCATACCTGCGCGCGGGCACTGAAAATCCGGCACTGATCCAAGCCTTCGGCGTGAACTTCCCGCGCATGGTCATGCTGACCTTCGGTTTCGGTTCGGCCCTGGCGGGATTGGCCGGCGTGCTCGCAGCGCCCGTCATCCAGGTCTCGCCGCTGATGGGCTCCAACCTCATCATCGTGGTATTCGCCATCGTGGTCATCGGCGGCATGGGCTCGGTGCTCGGCGCCATTGTCTCGGGCCTGGCGCTGGGCTTGATCGAGGGCCTGGCCAAAGTGTTTTATTCGCCGGTCTCCAACACGGTGGTCTTCATCCTGATGGCGCTGGTGCTGACCATGCGTCCCGCGGGTCTGTTCGGCAAGGAGAAATGAACATGCTCGCGCGCTCCCGCTTGTACGCCGGCCTACTGTGGTCCCTGCTGCTTCTCGCGCTGATCGCCCCCTGGATCGGCCTCTATCCGGTGCTGGGCATGCGCATGATGTGCTTTGCGCTGTTTGCCTGCGCCTTCAATCTGCTGGCGGGCTACGCCGGGCTGATCTCCTTCGGCCATGCCGCGCTGTTCGGCGGCGCTGGCTATCTCACCGGCCTAGCGCTCACCACTTGGGGTTGGCCCACGCCGCTGGGCATTCTGACCGGCGTGGCCACCGCGCTGCTGATCGGTCTGGTGATGGGACTGCTTGCAGTGCGGCGCTCGGGTATTTACTTTTCGATGATCACCCTGGCGCTGGCGCAGATCGTCTACTTTTACGCCCTACAGGCCCATTTCACCGGCGGCGAAGACGGCTTGCAGGGCATCCCACGCGGCACGCTGTTCGGGTTGCCGCTGCAATCCGACCGGGTGATGTACTACTTGGTGCTGGCGGTGTTCGTCGCGAGCTGGTGGTTTATGCGCCGGGTGGTGAATTCGCCCTTCGGTCAGGTGCTGCAGGCCGTGCGCGAGAATGAGCCGCGGGCCATTTCCCTGGGCTATCGCGTCAACCGCTACAAGCTCGGCGTGTTTCTGATTTCGGCAGGTTTCGCAGGACTGGCTGGCGCGATGAAGGCCGTGGTCATGGGCTTCGAGACGCTCACCGATGTGCACTGGAGCACTTCGGGCCTGGTCATCCTGATGACCCTGGTCGGGGGTCTTGGCACCGATCTCGGCCCCATTCTCGGCGCGGTCATCATCACCGTGCTGGAAGAGAAGATGGGCACCATCTCCCGCTTCCTGGTGCACGCCACCGGGGTCGACTGGTTTCACCAACTCAACGATTCGGTGAGCATGGTGATCGGTGCCATCTTCGTGCTCTGCGTGCTGCTGTTTCGCCGTGGCATCGTGGGCGAGCTGCAAGCGCGGTGGATTGCGGGAAAGTAGCCTAAGCAAACAACAAGCAGGCTTTCCACCCAGCAGCCGTTGGTCTTGATGACCACCTTTTTTCAATCCAGCCCCGCCAGCACCCGCACGTGCTCGGCCACGCTGCGGCCGAGGGCGCTAAGGTTGTAGCCGCCTTCCAGGCAGGACACGATGCGGCCTTCGCACTGCGCCTCGGCAAAGTCCACCAGTTGGCGGGTGATCCAGGCGTAGTCGGCTTCCACCAGGCCCATCTGACCCATATCGTCTTCGCGGTGGGCGTCGAAGCCGGCGCTGATGAACAGCATCTGCGGCGCGAAAGTCCGCAGTCGGGGGAGCCACTGCTCGGTGACAATGTGGCGTACCCCGTCGCCCTTGGTGTAGGCCGGGACGGGGACGTTGACCATATTCGGCTGCTCGCCTTCCGCACCGCTGTAGGGGTAGAAGGGGTGCTGGAAGAAGCTCACCATCAGCACCCGTTCATCGCCGCGGAAAATGTCTTCGGTGCCGTTGCCGTGGTGCACATCGAAATCGACGATGGCCACGCGATCCAGCCCGCGCACATCGAGCGCATGGCGTGCGGCAATGGCGACATTGCCGAGAAAACAGAATCCCATGGCCTGATCGCGAGTGGCATGATGGCCGGGCGGGCGGATGGAGCAAAAGGCGTTGTGCAGATGACCGTCGATGACGGCATCGGTCGCGCTGATGGCCGCACCGGCGGCCCGCAGCGCGGCTTGCCAGGTATGCGGATTCATCATCGTGTCCGCGTCGATCCACTCATGTCCCTGCTCGAAATCACCGCGCTTTTTGAGATCGGCGACATACAGCGCCGAGTGCGCGCGCTCAACGTCCTCCAGGCTGGCGGGCGGCGCGTCGTCGTGGCGCTCGAGCCAGGGTGCAATCTGCGCGGCGATCAACCGGTCTTCAATGGCGGCGAGGCGCTGCGGGCATTCGGGATGGTCTGCCCCCATTTCGTGCAGAGTGCAGTCGGCATGGGTGTAGAAGCCGGTCGTCATGGTTCTTGTCTCCTGCGGCATATCCCCAGATTCGGGGGCATGCACGTCGTCCTCGTAGCATAGTGCGCTGTCGCCTCCCACTCCGCCGCTCGTGAAAACCCCAGCCCTGCCCAGTCTGCTCGACCAGCTCGAAACCATTATCAAAGGCAAGCGCCCACAGGTGGAACTCGCCGTGTGCTGCCTGTTGGCCAGCGGTCATCTGCTCATCGAAGATCTGCCTGGGGTGGGCAAGACCACGCTGGCCCATGCTCTGGCCGCCACGCTGGGGCTGCAGTACGCCCGCGCGCAGTTCACCTCCGACCTCATGCCGGGCGATCTGCTGGGCATTTCGGTGTTCGACCGCAACCGCAGCGAGTTCGTGTTTCACCCCGGCCCGGTGTTTTCGCAGGTGCTGCTGGCCGACGAAATCAACCGCGCCGGGCCGAAGGTGCAAAGCGCCCTGCTTGAAGCGATGGAAGAGCGCCAGGTGAGTGTGGACGGACAGACGCGCCGCCTGCCCGAGCCATTTTTCGTCATCGCCACCCAAAACCCGTTCGACCAGCTCGGCACCTATGCCCTGCCCGAGTCGCAGCTCGACCGCTTTCTGCTGTGCATCTCTCTGGGCTACCCCAGCCGCGCCGCCGAGCGCGCCCTTCTCGAAGGCCGCGACCGGCGCGAGTTGATCGCGGAGCTGCAACCGGTGCTGACCCCCGAGCGCTTGATCGAGCTACAGCGACAGGCGCAGGCCGTGCATGCCGCTCCCGCCCTGCTCGATTATGTGCAGGAGCTGCTCACGCAGACGCGCAACGGGCGCTGGTTCATCGAAGGGCTCAGCCCGCGCGCCGGTCTGGGCCTGTTGCGCGCCGCCCGGGCTTGGGCGCTGCTGCAGGGCCGCGACTACCTCATTCCCGACGACGTGCAGCAAGTCCTGCCATTCGTTGCCGGGCACCGCTTGCGCACCCTCGACAGCCCCACGGTCAACCGCGCGGCCTCGTTGCAGGCAGTGCAATCGCTGCTGGAGCACGTCCCGGTGTAAGGCCCGAAGGCCCGCGCGCCAAGCCGTGATCATGCCACCCTCCGCCGATACCGCCCTGCCTCAGCCCGCCGCGTCGAACACTCTGCGCGACGCCTTCGCGCAGCGCTTCGATGCCTGGGCGCTAGCGCGCCATCCGGCCGGCGGCAGCACGCGGCTGACCCACCGCAACGTCTACATCCTGCCCACCCGCACCGGCTGGTTTTTCGCCCTGCTGCTGCTGGTCTTGCTGGTGCTGAGCATCAACTACCAGCTCAATCTCGGCTATCTACTCACCTTCCTGCTGGCGGGCAGCGCGATGATGGCCATGCACGTCACCCACAACAATCTTCGCGGCTTGCAGCTCACCGCGCGGCCTCCCGAAGGCCTGCTGCACCAGGGCCAGAGCGCCCGTCTCGGTCTGCTGCTGCAAGGTGGCGCACGCGACCGCTGGGGGCTGGCGCTGCGCCCGGCGGGCACCCAAGCTACGCCGCCCGCGTCCCAGAAGAAAGCTCGCCGCAAGGCGTCCAGCCCGCCCTACCCCTGGGCCTACGCCGACTGCGCCCGCAACAGTGAAACCTCCCTCACCCTGAGCTGGACGCCGCCGCGCCGCGGTCTGCTGGCCTGGCCCCTGCTCACCGTCGAAAGCTATTACCCGCTGGGCGTCTGGACGGCCTGGAGCCGCTGGCAGCCGCAGATCGAACTGCTCGTGCTGCCCGCCGCCGAGCATCCCGCCCCGCCCCTGCCGCCCGCCCGCCCCACGCCAGGCAACGGCCCGGCGCTTGCCCGCGGCGGCGGCGAAACCGATGGCGTACGCGCCTACCGCACCGGCGATTCGCTACGGCATGTGCTGTGGAAAAAATTCGCCCGCAGCGACGAACTCATCAGCCGCGACACCGCCCAGCCAAAGGCCCGCGCCGAACTCTGGCTCGACTTCGCCACGCTGCCCGTGCAGCTCGACACCGAAGCCCGGCTGTCGCGGCTGTGCGCCTGGGTGCTGGCGGCCGACCGTACCGGCACGCCCTACGGCCTGCAGCTCGGCGGCCAGCAAATCAGGCCAGCCACCGGCGCCGCGCACCGCGCCGCCTGCCTGCGCCTGCTCGCGCTGCATCCCGGCCCCCTGTTGCAGCCCCGTTCGGGCGCCGCCCCGCGAGTCAAGTCGTGATGCAGTCCAACCCCAGCCAGACGCTGCTGGCCCGCTGGACCCACCGCACCAACGCCCTGCCGCGCGATGCGCGCGACACCCTGTTTCTGCTCGGCGTGTCGCTGCTGCTGATGCTGCCGCTGTTCGTCCATCTGCCTTGGTGGACGAGCGCGCTGGTGCTCGGCCTGCTGGCCTGGCGTGCGGCGCTGGCCTGGCGCAGTGCGCCGCTGCCCGGGCGCGGCGTGCTGGTGCTCATTTTGCTGTTCTCCGTCGTCATCACCCTATGGGATTTCCACACCGTACTCGGGCGCGACGCGGGGGTCGCGCTGCTGTGTGTGCTGCTCGGCCTCAAGACCCTGGAGATGCGCTCGCGCCGGGATGCCCATGTGCTGTTCTTCCTCGGTTTTTTCACCATCGCGGCCAACTTTCTGTTCTCGCAATCGCTGGGTACCGCCCTGGTCATGGTGTTGGCCACCTGGGGCATGCTGGCCGCGCTGGTCAACGCCAATCTGCCCGCTGGTCGGCCGCCGCTGCGGCAGTCGCTGCTCACCGCGCTCAAGATGATGGCGCTGGGCGCGCCCGCGATGGTCGTGCTGTTCATGGTGTTTCCGCGCCTGAGCGCGCCGCTGTGGGCCTTGCCGCAAAGCGGCGCGCAGGCCATCACCGGGCTATCGGCGAGCATGTCACCGGGGCAGATCGCCGAGTTGGCGCGAGACGACTCGGTCGCATTCCGCGTGGTGTTCCACGGCCCGCGCCCGCCCGACCGTGAGCTTTACTGGCGCGGCCCGGTATTGAGTGTGTTCGACAACGGCGTGTGGCTGCCCAACCCGCGCCAGCGCGACCGCGCCGCCCTCTCCCCGCCCGCCGATCTGCACCTGAGCGGCCCGCCCGTGCGCTACACCGTCACCCTGCAGCCCACGCAGCAGACCTTCGTCTTCGCGCTCGATGCCCCAGTGGCCGCGCCCGAGATCGAGGGATATCGGGTGCAGTGGCTGCCCGACCTGCAACTGGTCACCGGGCGGCCGCTCGACCACCTCTCGCGCTACACCGTCGAGTCGTCACCGCAGTTTCGCTACGGCCCCACGCAATTCAGCCCCGCTCTGCGCGCCGACGAAGCCCTGCCTGCGGGCTTCGATCCGCGCAGCGTGGCGCTGGGAAGGCAACTCGCCGCGCAAGCCAAGGCGGCCAGACAGGGCGGCGCCTTCGTCGCGCAAACCCTGCTGCAGATGTTTCGCAACCAACCCTTCCGCTACACCCTCAACCCTGGCACCTACGGCCTGCGCGACGGCGTGGACCAATTTCTGTTCGACCGCCGCGCCGGTTTTTGCGAACACTACGCGCAGGCGTTCGTCGTGGTGATACGGGCCGCAGGCATTCCCGCGCGCATCGTCACCGGCTACCAGGGCGGGCGCTTCAACCCGGTGGACGACACCTGGGTGGTGCGCCAAAGCGACGCCCACGCCTGGGCCGAATACTGGCTGCCCGAACGCGGCTGGGTGCGGGCCGACCCTACCGCCGCCGTTGACCCGGCGCGCATCGACCGCAGCGGCGCCACCCTGGCCTCGCGCGAGCCCCTGTTGGGCGTGGCCGTGCTCGGCCCGCGCGACGCCGCGCTGCTGCTGCAACTGCGCAACCAATGGGACGCGCTCAACAACACCTGGAACCAGTGGGTGCTGCACTACGGCAGCCAGCGCCAGCTCGATCTGCTGAACAAGCTCGGCCTGCACCAACCCGACATGGCCACCCTGGCCGCGCTGGCCATCGCCACCCTGCTGGTGGCCACCGCCATCGGCGGCGCGTTTCTGGCGCTGGAGCGCCGCAGGCACGATCCCTGGACGCAGACCTACGCCCTGCTGCGCGGCAAGCTGGAGCAGGTCGGCATCGACAGTGAACCCTCCACCCCGCCGCGCACTCTGGCGGGCCGCATCGACCCTGCCCGACTGGACGCTGACAGCCTCCCGCCCCAATCCGCGCACGCCGCCATTGCGCTCCTGATGCAACTCGAACGCTGGCGCTACGCCCCGCCAGTTGATGCCCGCCAGCGCAAAACGCAATGGGCCGCGCTGCGGCAGGCCGTGCGCCGCTGGCGTTGATGCGCTCGCGACAGACATCAAAAAAGCCCGTCGATGACGGGCTTTTTTAAACAGTGCGAAGGCCGAATCGGGAAAACGAACCAAGCAAACGAATCAGGCAAATTCCGCCAGCGACTTGCGCATTTTTTTCATCGCCGCCACCTCGATCTGGCGGATGCGCTCGGCCGACACGCCGTATTCGGCGGCCAGTTCGTGCAGGGTCTTGCCGCCGCTGCCGTCATCATTCACCTGCAGCCAGCGCTGCTCGACAATGGCGCGGCTGCGGGCATCGAGCAGTTCCAGCGCGTTTTCCAGCCCTTCGACCTGCAGCCGGTCGTGGCTGCGCGCTTCGAGCACAGCCATCGGCTCCTGCGTGTTGTCGGCCAGATAGGAAATGGGCGCGTAGCTCTCTTCGCCATCTTCCACCGTGGGGTCGAGCGCGATGTCGGCGCCGCCCATGCGGCTTTCCATCTCGATCACATCTTCGCGCTTGACGTTGAGCGCCTGCGCCATGTCGTCGATCTGCGCCTCGTTCATGCCGGCGTTGGCCGTTTTCATCGAGCGCAGATTGAAAAACAGCTTGCGCTGCGATTTGGTGGTGGCCACTTTCACCAACCGCCAGTTGCGCAGAATGTATTCGTGAATTTCGGCCTTGATCCAGTGCAGGGCGTAACTCACGAGCCGCACGCCATGCGCCGGGTCGAAACGCTTGACCGCCTTCATCAAGCCGATATTGCCTTCTTGAATGAGGTCGGCATGCGGCAGGCCGTAGCCCAGATATTGCCGTGCGGTGGAAACCACCAGCCGCAGGTGCGACAGCACCAGCTTGCCCGCCGCGTCCTTGTCCCCCTGCTCGCGCCAAGTGCGCGCCAGCCGCGCCTCTTCTTCCGCGCTGAGCATGGGCAGGCGGTTGACGGCGCTGATGTAGGCGTCCAGATTGCCCAGACTGGGCAAGGCGAGCGGAAACGCGCCATCGACCTGGGCCGGGCGCAGAACGATTGCGGCTGACTGAGTGTGGGTCATGGATGGAATCCTCCTGTTTGTGTTTGATATTAGCACTCACAGTGAGAGAGTGCTAATGACCAATAGTTCCCTGCCGGGCCGGGGCGAAAACCCATTTTCCGCACGTTCTATGGGGGGTTTGATGACGGCAGTGTGCCTGCGAATTCTTAGGTTAGACTTTGCTGCATGTCTCGCTTGCTGCGTCCCATTCTGGTCTTGCTGCTCGTCTTGCTGCCTCTGCGCGGCTGGGCGCAGGTCAGCATGAATTTGGGCGACGGAGTGCAAACCCCGGCGCAGGCGCATGAGATGGCCTCAATGGCGGATCTGCACTCGCTGGCGGCAGAGCAAGACACTTCAGACGCGATGCCGGGCTGCCACGTCGACGCCAACACCCCAGCCGATTGCGGCTCTCACGATCACCAGCATTGCGTGATTTGCCATCTGGCCGTGGCTCAGCCTCCGGCCTTCACCCTGCTGCTGACCGACGCCGCGCAGCACTCCTGCCCCTCCACCGCCAACACCGCGTGGCACAGCGCCGATCTGCGCGCCCTGCAGCGCCCTCCCAGAGCCTGACCCCCGTTTGAGTCCCGGTTGCAGCGCGGGTCGCAAGACGCGCGCTGCGCATCGTGTCGCCGCGCGCTGTCGCGGCTCGAATGAGGTGTCAATTCATGTGGAACCTACCCAGACCGCAGGTGCGCCGGCGGGCGCTGCGGCTCGCCCCCCTGGCCGCAGCCGCGTTGCTGGCAGCCTGCGCGCCCTTGCAAACCCGGCAGTCGCTACAGGCCGTCAACGTCATTACCCTGCCCCATACCGGCACACCGCTGCACTTGATGCGCGACCCCGCGCAGCAGCAAGACACGCAGGCCCAGATCGACGCGCTGTTGTCCAAACCGCTGTCTGCCGATGACGCCGTGCGCATCGCCCTGCTCGGCAGCCCCGCATTGCAGGGGCTGATCGCGCAGGCGCAGGCCGACTCGGCCGACTCCACGCAAAACGCCCGGCTGGCCAACCCGGTTTTCGGCTTCGAGCGCCTGCTCATCGGAGGCGGCGGAGTGGAAATCACCCGTAGTCTCAGCTTCGGCCTGCTCGATCTGCTCACCTTGGCCACGCGTTCGCGCCTGAACGACACGCAGCAGACGCAACTTCGGCTCAGCCTCGCCCGCGCGGTGCTGCGCACGGCGGCGCAAGCGCGGCTGAGTTGGGTTCGCGCCGTGGCGGCGCAGCAAACTGCCGCCTACGACCGCGATGTGGTGGAAGCGGCCAAGGCCACCGCCATTCTGGCTGACCGCATGCAGCAGGCGGGCAACTTCACCAAGCTCGACGCGGCGCAGCAAGGCCTGTTCGCCGCCGACAGCCAGCTACGCCTGAGCCGCGCCGAACTGGCCGCCACGCAAAGCCGCGAAGCGCTGGTGCAGGTGCTGGGGTTGTCGGCAGAGCAAGCCGCCCGCCTCGCTTTGCCGACGCAACTGCCGGAGGTGCCCAAGCAGCCGAGCGCAGCCGCGCCGATGGCGCTGCAAACCGCGCTCGACCAGCGTCTGGACGTGCAGCTCGCCCGCGCCGACTACACGGCCACCGCACAAGCCGCAGGGCTGGCGCGCGCTACCAGCCTGATCGAGCATGTCGAACTCGGCGGCCTGCGCAAGACGTATAGCGATGCGCCGCCGCAAAACGGCTTCGACCTCAGCCTGCCGCTGCCGCTGTTCGATCTGGGCGACGCCCGCCGCAGCGCCGCCGCCGACCGCGTGCTCGCCGCGCGCAACCGCGCCATCGCCACCGCGCGCCGCGCCGCCTCGCAACTGCGCGAGGCCGACGCCCTGCGCGGCAGCGCGTGGCAGCAGCAGCGCCTCAGCCGCGAGCAGATCGTGCCCCTGGCGCAGACCGTGCTCGATGAGAGCCAGCTTCGCTACAACGGCATGCTCATCGGCACCTTTCAGCTCGTCGCCGCCGCGCAGGTGCAGGTGCAGGCGGTGCGCGAGGCGATCTCCGCGCAGCGCAATTACTGGCTGGCCGACGCCGCCTGGCAAGCCGCCCAGCTTGGCGTGGACGCAGGCCCGGGCGCCCTGCCCGACTCCGCTTCTGCCAACGCCGCCCCGGCCGTCTCCAGCCACTGACCCACAGGACTTTCACACCATGAATACCCGACGCCATTTTCTCGGCGCTGCCGCGGCCCTCGTCGCCGCAGGCGCCGCCAGCCGCAACGCCCTGGCCGCCGCGCCCGAACCCCATCAATACAACAGCGCCGAGACCGCAGCCCCGCTACACCCCCAGGCCGGCCGGCCCTACAACCCGGTCGTCACCCTCAACGGCTGGAGCCTGCCCTTTCGCATGAAAGACGGCGTGAAGGAATTTCACCTCGTCGCTGAACCCGTGGTGCGCGAAATCTCGCCCGGCATGACGGCCAAGCTCTGGGGCTACAACGGCTCCAGCCCCGGCCCCACCATCGAAGCGGTGGAAGGCGACCGCGTGCGCCTGTTCGTCACCAACAAGCTGCCCGAGCACACCACGGTGCACTGGCACGGCCTCATCCTGCCCAACGGCATGGACGGCGTGGGCGGGCTGACGCAGCCGCAGATCGCGCCCGGCCAGACCTTCGTCTATGAATTCGAGCTGCGCAAAAGCGGCACCTTCATGTACCACCCGCACGCTGACGAAATGGTGCAGATGGCCATGGGCGCGATGGGCCTGTTCATCGTCCATCCCAAAAACCCGCGGCAGATGGCGGTCGATCGCGACTACGCCTTTCTCATCAACGCCTACGACATCGATCCCGGATCGAGCGTGCCCAAGGTCAACACCATGCTCGACTTCAACCTCTGGACCTGGAACAGCCGCGCCTTTCCCGGCATCGCCCCGCTGGTGGCGCGCACCGGCGAGCGCGTGCGCATCCGCATGGGCAACCTCACCATGACCAACCACCCCATTCACCTGCACGGCCATGTGTTCGAAGTGGTCGGCACCGATGGCGGCTGGGTCCCCAAGAGCGCGCGCTGGCCCGAAGTGACGGTGGACATTGCCGTGGGGCAGATGCGCGCCATCGAGTTCATCGCCGACAACCCTGGCGACTGGGCCTTCCACTGCCACAAATCGCACCACACCATGAATGCCATGGGCCACAGCGTGCCGACGATGATCGGCGTGCAGCAGGACGACCTCACCCCCGCGTTGCAAAAGCTGCTGCCCGATTACATGGCCATGGGCAGCCAGGGCATGGCCGAAATGGCCGAGATGGACATGCCCCTGCCCGACAACACCCTGCCCATGATGACCGGTCGCGGCCCTTACGGCTCGGTGGAAATGGGCGGCATGTTCAGCATGCTCAAAGTGCGCGACGACCTCGCCCACGGCGACTACCGCGACCCCGGCTGGTACCGCATGCCGCCCGGCACCCAGGCCCACGCCGTGCCCACCGCCGACCTGCCGCCCGCACGCACCGACCCCACCGAACCCCGAGCCACCCAAGACACGCTGCAAGTGCGCAAGCCCCAGCAGCATGCGCATTGACCGCCCTCGCCCTGCTCCTATCCCCTTTTCTTTCTTCAACCCCTGCAAAGGAACCCACCATGAACCAGTCACTGAAAACCTGCTCCCTTCTCGCCCTGACCTCAGCACTCTGCACGCCCGCCCTGGCCATGCAAAGCCACGCTGACCACGACCATTCCACCCCCGAAGGCATGGCGCAACACATGCAGATGATGCAGCCCGCTGCATCCGGCGCGCAAGGCGAACACCAGACCGAAGGTGTGGTGCGCAAAATCGACGCCGCAAGCGGCAAGATCACCCTGCGCCACGGCCCCATCCCCGCGCTGGGCATGGGCGCGATGACCATGAACTACCGGGTGCGCGACAAAGCCCTGCTCGATGGCCTCAAGGCCGGTGACACGGTGGAATTCAGCGCAAAGCAAATTGACGGCGCCTACACCGTCCTCACCCTGAAACGCAAACCTTGATGGGGAGAAATCGCCCTGCCGCCAACTGTCGCCTGGCTGCGCAGGGCGGCGCCGCTCAGACCTTGGGCGGCTGGCGACGGTGGCGCATCACCCCGAAGACCAGATAGCCCGAAATCAGCACGAACAGCGCCGCCAACGCTGCCTGTCCGTAACCCGCGAACCCGGACGGGTTCTTCCACTGGTGCTTGAGCACCTCGTTGGCCAGCGCCTGCACCTGCTCCGGCGGCCCGAAGCTCAAGGTCGGATCGAGGCGACGCGCCAGTTCCAGCTCCTGCTCCGCCAGCGGCCACTTGCCCTCTGCGGCCAGCAGCCGCGCGTCCAGATAGTGCGCCTGCGCCGAATGCGGCTGATCCGCCAGCACCTGCGCGATGACGTGGTCAGCCTGCGTCAAATGGCCCGCATCCAACAAGGAAGACGCCTGATCGGGCGTAGCCGCCTGCGCGGTACTCAGGGCCAGCACAAAGGCCGCGAAAAGAGAGGCGAGGTGTTTTGATTGGATGGTCAGCATGGGAGAGCAGGGCAGAGGAGCCGATGAGCGTTCTACCTTACTACAGGCCAAGAAAGGCGATCGGCATCGGCGGTTGGTTTCGGCAAGCACTGAATCAAAAAAATTTGAGGCGAAAGTCAGCAAACGCTATGGGGCTAGAACTCGGCTTGCTGTCTCTCGACAGGGCTGTCTCGGCGAAGCCGGGCGTGTGATTGCATGGTGATGGGACGTCGGCGCGCTACCGGATCATTACAAGAATCGCTCAATGCGCGTATGAACACCGATACACACAAACACAGATCAGGAGAGTATCGTGAATACCGTGCGCTGGAACATCGCCGTATCGCCGGACTTGGATCAATCCGTGCGCATGTTCATCGCCGCACAAGGGGGCGGCCGCAAGGGCGATCTGTCGCGCTTCATTGAGGAGGCGGTGCGCGCCTATCTCTTTGAGCGCGCTGTCGAGCAAGCCAAGGCCGCTACGGCAGGCATGGGCGAGGCCGAACTGAACGACCTCATCGATGAAGCGGTGCAGTGGGCGCGTGAGCACTGATGCGGGTTGTCCTCGACACCCATGAGCTGCTGGCAGCACTGATCTCGTCGCACCGTCCAGCAGACGCCATTTATCGTGCCTGGATGGAGGCACGTTTTGAGCTGGTGACAGGAACGGTGCAATTCGATGAACTGCGACGGGTGAGCCGCTACCCCAAGATCAAGGCCATTCTGCCCGCCCACCGCATCGGCACGATGATCAACAACCTGCAGCGCGCCCGTGTGCTGGAGACGCTGCCGCCGCTGCCTGACGGCATCCAGGCTGACGACCCGAACGATGCCTTCTTGTTGGCCCTGTCGCTGACCGGCGAGGCCGACTACCTGGTGACGGGCGACCGGCGGGCCGGGCTGCTGCAACATGGCCGCATCGGGCGCACACGCATCGTCACGACGACCACCTTCTGCGCCGAGGCGCTTTGAGCCGATCTTCGCACCCACGGCGTTCGGCGCGGGAATGATGTCGGTCGTTTTACGCGCGCTCATCGATCCCGAGCGAGGCATGAGCGCTTATCGCCGCGTGCGGGAATTTGCTCAAATGTCTTGCTCGCTCATCCGCCGAATTGAATAAGAACTCCCATGAATCCTTCCCCCACCGATGCTGAAATCAACGCCCGCCTGACCCGGCTGGAAGAAAAATTCGGTTATGCGGAAGACCTGCTCGACGCGCTCAACGCTTTGGTGGCGAAGCAGCAAGACCAGATCGCGCAGTTGTTGCGGGAGGTGGGGCAATTGCAGCGCCAGCGGGCGGACGATCAGCCATCAGCGTCCACGAGTTTGTGGGACGAGTTGCCGCCGCATTACTGAAGGTCTCGGATACGCGCCGCGTCAGCCCGGATAATTCACGGCAAGACGTATTTCTGTTGAGGTTGCCATGAACCCGATTTCCTCCCCGCCCGGCGATGAGAGTCTTATCAAATATCCGTCCGACTTCCCCATCAAAATCATGGGCGCGAATGTGGACGGCCTGGCCGATGCGATTGCCGCCGTGGTGCTGCAACACGCGCCCGACTTCGATCCGGCGACGATGGAGCTGCGCCCTTCCAGCGGGCGCAACTATCTGAGCTGCACCTGCACCATCCGCGCCACCAGCCGCGCGCAGCTCGACGATCTGTACCGCGCGCTCACCAGTCATCCGATGGTGAAGGTGGTGCTGTAGCGGCGTCATTCCCTTCGCCGCCTCGCTGCCAGCGCCGCGTGGATGGCACGGCGCAGTGCGGGGAAGTCGGGCATTGCGTGCAGCCCGTAGAGATGGCGCTGCAGGCGCTCGGCAAGAAGATGCAAAGGATGCGGCGGCGGCAGGGCTGCATCGCTTAGCCATTGCGCCAGGGTGGCGGCGCGCGGCAGCCCGCGCCGGGCCGGCAGCGCCAGCCAGGCTTGCTTGAGCGCTGCCGCATCGGTGGCTTGCCACACAGCTTGCAGCGCGCGGCGCTCGCGCCAGCTACGGCAAGCCCAGCAGCCCACTGCACGCAGCGCAAACAACAGTAAGAGCAGCGCCGCGGCGCCGCCCAGGCCGATGGCGAGATGCAGCGGGCGGGCATCGATCACGGTGAGCAGTGGCGGCATCCAGCGCGCGGTGGCGGGTAGTTCGGTGCGGGGATCGAAATAGTCGAGCCGCAACGCGGGCGCTTGCAGCCGACCCGCGTTTTGCGGGCGCAGGTAAAGGGTGATGTCCCAGGTGTCACCTGCTTCGGCGGAGGATTCTTGGGCGCGGGTTATCTGCACGCCAGCAGGGCCGAAACGGGCGGGCAGCGCAGCGTTCCAGCGGTTTGCTACGCGCAGCACCTGCGCCCGGTCGAGGCCGGGGGCAGACAAGCGCAGCCGCCACGCGGTGGTGTCGCCCAAGGGCAATTGGGCCGGAGCCGAGAGCACCTGCAACTGCGGCGCGCCGATCAGTCCGTCGGCCGGCCACCACTGCGGCAGCGCCCGCGCGGTAAAGCGCAGCGGCGGCGGAGCATAGACTCGCAGGCTGCCAAAGGCATGGGCGCGCAGCAGGCCGAAATCCATAGCCACCTCGCCAGCCTGCAAGGGCAGCACACGCCACGCGAACACTTGCACAAGTTGCTGTACCCCGTCGATGACTTCGGTGCGCACGGTGTCGGCCAGCGGCGCGATCTGCGCCTGCGCGCTGCGCGGCTGCGGCGTCGTCCACGCCAGATTGCCGCCGCCGATGGCCCATAGTTCCACGCGCAGCGCTTGCAGCGCGTAGGGGCGGGCGGGCGTCATGCGGGTGCGCCATTGCAGCGGGGCTTCGCCGTTGGCGGCTGCGGCGACATCGAGCGTTTGCGCTGGGCAGCGCCCGCCGCCCGCTTGCACGGCGGGCAGGGACAAGCGCCCGCTGCGCAGGGGGTAGAGCGTGAGGGTGGCGGTCTGCTCGCGGTGCCCGTCCGTGCTGCCGCTGGCGCCTTGCTGATCGGTCAGCAGCCAGTCGGGCGCGAACTGCGCGGGGGTGAAGCTGGGCAGCGTCGCGGCGAGGTCGCGCGCGGTGAGCGTCCAGTGCAACGGGTGGCCGAGCACGACGACGGCGGGCTCGGTGCGGCATTGCAGGCTGGCCTGCGCGGCGGCGGGGCGGGCGGCGGCGAGCAGGCTGAGGCTCAGGGCCAGCGCAGCGAGGGGGCGGGCCAGGGTCATCGCGCGCCCTCCTGCGCGGCCGCGCGGGTGTCGATGGCGGCGCGCTGGGCGAGCAGTTCGGCGCTGGCGTCGCGCAGCAGTTGCAGACGCTTGTCGGCCCCGGCCCAGTCGAGCGTGGGCGGTTGCCAAGGCGCGGGGGCGGCGGCGGTTGCTCCTGCCGTGGCGAGCTGTCCGCCGGGCGCCAATGGCGCGGCTTGCTGCAACGGCGCCGAAGCCTGCTTGGACGGCTTGCGGCGCAGTTGCGAAGGCGTGCTCGAGCCCTGCTGGCCGAAGCGTGAATGGTGGATGGGTGGCGCGCGTTTGGCGATACCCACCAGATCGCTCGGCGGATGCTCGATTTCGTACTGCCGTTGCGCCAGCCGGGCGTTGCGCAGGGCGTTGGCATCGCCGGGGCGGATGCGCAGCGCGGCGTCGAACGCTTGCACCGCCTCCAAGGTACGTCCGGGCAGGTGCAGGCTGGCATCGCCCAGGTTGTAGAACGCGGCGAAGCGCTGCTGGGGCGTGTCGGCCTGCAGCAAGGCGCGGTGGAAGGCCTGCGCCGCAACCTGAAATTGCCGCAGCCGATAGGCCGCCGCGCCTTCGCCCATGCGGGCCGCGTGGCCGGGCAAGGCGGCATATAGCGCCTGCGCGCGCGCGAAGTCGCCCTGCCGCCAGGCCTGCCAGGCCGCGTGTTCGGCGCGCAGTTTGGCCGGTCTAGAAACCAAGGCGGGCGGCTGCGCCTGCGCGGGCGGTGCGAGGGGCAGACCGAGCACCAGCGCCAAGCCCAGCAGGGCCACGGCGGGCGGCACGCGGCGCGGGCGCTCGCGCCAGAACAGTAGCGCCAGCGCGGGCAGCAGGAACAGGCCGTAAAGCTCGCGCCAAGCGGTGATTTGCTGCGCTCGACCGATTGTCCCGACCGGCAGGCGGGCGATGCCGCGCGCATAGAGCGCGTTCCAGTTGTCCGCGCCGGTCTGGCCTGCGGTCACGGCAGAAAAACCGCCGCCGCTGATCTGCGCCGCTGCGCGCAAAAGCGCCGCGCTCTCGGGCGGCAGACCCGGCAGGGCGAGGACGAATAGCGGCAACCGGGCGCGGCGCAAAGACTCGCCCATCGCGCTGGCGTCGAAGTCTGCGGGCACTGGAACACCTGCTCCAGCCAGCAGCAGCACAGCGCCGCTTTCGCCCTTGGCTTGTTGTTGCAAGCGCTGGCGCGCGAGGGCGAGCAGACCGGGCAGCGTGGTGGAAGCGGGCGTATCGGCAAATACTTCGGGGCGGGCCTGCTGCGTGGCGTGCGCGAACAGCGCGGGGTCATCGGTAGGCGGCAGCAATTGCGCTGCGCCCACCGGTCCGCCCGGACGCGCTGCGCCATAAGCGATCAAGCCGAGTCGTTCGCCGCGCAGTTGCGGGCACAGCGCAGCCAGCAGCAGGCGCTGCTGCTCCAGCGCGGAAATGGGCGCCGCGCTCGCTGCGGCGGCGTCGGCGCTGGCATCCATCAGCACCATCACGGCGATGCGGTGCAGGCCGCCCGCCTCGCCGACGCTCACCGGCTGGCGCGGCCCGGCTGAGGCGATGGCGAGCAGCGCCCACAGCAGCAGGTCGAGCGCCAGCGCGCGCCGCAAGCGCTGCGGCGACGGCAGGCGGGTGGCGAAGGGCAGCAGCGCGGCGTCGGCATAGGCCAGCGCCGCAGCGCGCACACTGCGCGCGCGCCACAGCCGCAGCGCGGCCAGCAGCAGCGGCACGGCCAGCAGGACAAAGGCCCAGGGCCGCGCCCAGAACCAGGGCTGGGTGAGGAGCGCATCCCAAGTCGTCATTTGCGGCTCCTGGATGCGGCGCCCTCAGCCCACATCGCCAGCAACCACAACGCCGCTCCGGCAAGCAAAGGCCAGAGGAACAGCGCCTGCACGGCGCGACGCGTGGGCGGCGGATGCAGCCGGGGGTTGAGCGCACCGATGTCGCGCACCGCCGCCTGTTGCGCCCCGCCGCTGGCGGCGAAGTAGAACCGTCCGCCAGTGGCTTCGGCGATGAGGCGCAGATCGGGCTGCGGCCCGGCGTAGGCCGGCACGGTGTAGGGGCGCCCGGGGTCGGGGGTGGTGCCGACTTCCACGGTGTAGATGCGCACGCCCATATGCCGCGCCAGCGCCACCGCGTCGGCCGGGCTGATGGCGCCGGTATTGCTCTGCCCGCCGTCGGTGTAGAGGATGAGGACGGGTTTGAGGCCGTGCAGCGCCCCTGCCTGCCGCAGCGCCAGAGCAATGGCGTCGCCTAAAGCGGTATCGGGGCCGAGCTGTCCCACGGCGAGCAGCCCGGCCATCTGGCCCGCGGCGCGGGCGTCGAAGGTGGGCGGCAGCAGCGTGGCGGCATGGCTGCCGAAGGCCACCAGCGCGAAGCGGTCGCCCTGGCGCGCGCGGGCGAAGTCGGCAAACACGCGCTGGGCCACGGCCAGGCGCGAGGCCGGCTTGCCCGCCCAGGTGAGGTCGTGCAGGCTCATGGTGAGCGAGGTGTCGAGCAGCACCACAATGTCGCGGCCTTCGGGCGCGGCGGCGATCCATGCGCCTTCGCGCTGCGGTTGCGCGAGCGCCAGCACGAAGGCCAGCAGCGCCAGCGCGCGCAGCACCGGCGCGAGCCGGGGCTTGCGGCGCGGCGGCGACGCCTGCAGCAGACCGTGCAGATCGGGGTGTAGCAATTGGGGCTCGGGTGCCGCCTCGCTCTGCCGCGCGGCCAGCAGCGGCAAGACCGACAGTGGCAGCAGCAACAAGGCCAGCGGCTGCGCCCATTGCACGGCAGCCAGGCCCGAGGTGAGGTCGACCCAAGCGCTCATTGGACGGCCTTCAACGCAGCGTGCTGCAAACTGTGGACGAAGGCCGCATAGGCGCGCGCTCTGCCCCACCAGGCGGCGCGCAGGGCTTGGGTGGCGGCGGATTCGAGCGTCTGCGCGGCGGCTTTCAGGGTGATCGACGTTTCTGCGCTGGCCGGGGCAAAGCGCAGGGCGTCGAAGGCGGTGCGCAGGGGCTGCGGCCAACCGGCCTCCGGCAAGGCGAGGCGTAATTGCGCGGCTAGATGGGTCGCCAACTGCGTTGTCAGTTCCGTCGTCAACTGCGAGGTCTGCGGCCCTTGCGTTTCGCGTTGCAACACTGCGCGAGCCTGCGCCCGCAGCAGCCGCCACACCCGACCACGCCGCCAGCCCAGCAGCACCCAGACACACAGCGCCAGCGCAAAGACCAGCGCCAGCCACGGCAGCGGCGTCTGCCACCACGGCGCGGGCGGCAGGGGCGCTGGCGGCAGCGGGGGAAGAATGTCGGCGAGTGCGGCTAGTCGATCCATCACAGCCCCGCCACGCGCAGTGCCCGCAGCACGGCGGCATCGCTCTGATCGACTCCGGCGGCTATGCAGCGCAGGCCGCGGGCGCGCCAGCGGGCCAACAGGGCGGTTCGGTGCTGCGCAGCGCGCTGCGAAAAAGCGGCGCGGGCTGCCGCATCGGGCCAGGGGCCGGATTGCTGGCGCGCCAGATCGACGAAGACGGCACCGTCCAGCGCAGCGTCTGCAGGCAGGCCCGCCTCGACCGGATCGGTCACGCGCAGCAGCAGTACCTCGGCGCGGCTGCGCAGCGTCCAGAGCGCGGCGTCGATGTCGGGAGCGTCCCAGCCCGCACCGTCGCTGGCGAGCAGCACGCGCGCGCCTTCGGGCAGGGTGCGCGCCAGGCGCTGCGCCCAGGCGGCGAAAACTGCGGCTGCGGTTTCAGGCGCTTCGGCGAGGTGATCGGGCTGCAGCGCTTCGATGCGTTCCTGCTGCAAACGCTGGGCAAGGCGCTGTACCGCGAGCAGACCGCGCCCGAGTTCTGCGCTGCGCACCGGCCCGCGCCATAGGCTCAGCCCCACAGCACCCGTGGCGCCTTCGGCCGCGAGGGTCTGCGCGGCGCAGGCCAGCAGCAGCATGCGCGCGGCCTGCTCGGCCTTGGTGCGCACGCGGGTGCCAAAGGTCATGCCCGGGCGCAGGTCGAGCAGCAGATGCAGCGCCGGGGCGTGCTCTTCGCGGTGTACCTTCACATACGGTTTGCCAGTGCGCGCGAGCAGGCGCCAGTGCAGATCGCGCAGGTCGTCGCCGGGCTGATAGGCGCGGCTTTCGGCATAGTCGAGCCCGCGCCCCGTCCAGCGGGAAAGACTGTCGCCCGCCGCGCGTTGCGATACCGGCTGAGTGGCCGCGGCGAGACGCAGCCCGCGCGCCCGGGCGATCAGGGCTGCGGCGTCCGCCGCCAGCAGCAAGGGGCGCGACGCCTGCGGCACGTCGCGGTCTCGCGCTTCGCGCCGCCACATGGCGAACATCGCCTTCACGTCAGTTCAGCGCTCAAGGCCACTGGGTGGCGGCCAGCAGATCGGCGATCAGCGCGTCGCAGCTCACCGCGCGCAGCCCGGCGTCGAGCGAGAGCACGATGCGGTGACGCAGCACATCGGGCGCAAGCGCCATGACGTCGTCGGGCAGCACGAAGTCGCGCCCGCGCAAATAGGCCAACGCCCGCGCGGCATGCGCCAGCGCCAGCACCGCGCGCGGAGAAGCCCCCGCAGCCACCACGCCGTCCATGCCCGCCAAGCGCTGCTGCGGGGCGCGGGTGGCGCGCACTAGATCGACGATGGCGCGCTGCAAGCTCTCGGCCACATGCACTTGCAAGACCTCCTGACGCGCCGCGAGCACGGTGGGCACGTCCACCGCTGGCGCCGGGCCACCGCCCAGGCTGCGCGTCGGGTCGCTGGCCTGCAGGTGCAGTTGCAGAATGCGCAGTTCTTCATCGGCCGCCGGATAGTCCAGCCGCACATGCAGCAGGAAGCGGTCGAGCTGCGCCTCGGGCAGCGCATAGGTGCCCGCCTGTTCGAGCGGATTCTGCGTGGCCAGCACGAAGAACAGCGGCGGCAGCGGGTAGCTCACGCCGCCCACGGTGATCTGCCGCTCCTGCATGGCTTCGAGCAGGGCCGACTGCACCTTGGCCGGTGCGCGGTTGATCTCGTCGGCCAGCACGATGTCGTGAAACAGCGGCCCGCGCACAAAGCGCACCGTGCCTTCGGCGGGGTTGAACACCTCGGTGCCGGTGAGGTCGCCCGGCAGCAGATCGGGGGTGAACTGCACCCGCTGAAAACTGGCATGCACCCGGCTGGCGAGCGCCTTGACCGCAGTGGTCTTGGCCAGCCCGGGCAGCCCTTCGAGCAGCAGATGGCCGCCGGTGAGCAGGCCGATGACCAGACGGTCGAGCAGCGCCGTCTGGCCGACGATGTCGGTGCTGAGTTGCTCGCGCAAGGCGGCGACTTCGGTCTGGTGCGGGTAGGTCATCGTGTTTGTGGATTTGAACGCATTGAACGCATGCGCATGGGCTGATCATAAGAGTCTCACCAAGCGCGACGTAGCGGAGGAACCCGAAGCCCGGCACGCGGGCCTCATGGAAACTCTTGATGGACAAACATTCGCGCGTTCGTTAGAGTATTTTTCATGAACTCACGCGAACTAAAAAACCATCTGTATGAACAAGTCGCCCGAATCGGCGCGGCCGTGTCCAGCCCTAAGCGGCTGGAGCTGCTGGAAATTCTGGCGCAGGGCGAAAAGCCGGTGGAGGCGCTGGCGCGCGAGGCCGCCATCGACATCAAGCTCGCCAGCGCGCATTTGCGCGTGCTCAAGGGCGCGCAGCTGGTGCAGGTGCGCCAAGACGGCAAGAGCCGCATCTATCGCCTGAGTGGCGCCGACGTGGCCGCGCTGTGGGTGGCGCTGCGCAGCGTGGCCGAGGCGCATGTGGCCGATCTGCAGGTGGTGATGCAGCGCTTGTTCTCCGGCCCCGAGCGTCTCACGCTGGAGAGCAGCCAGACCCTGCTGGACAAGGTGCGCAAGGGCGATGTGGTGCTGATCGACGTGCGCCCGGAAGCCGAATACCGCACCGTGCATCTACCCGAGGCACGCTCGCTCCCGCTACCAGAACTGGAGGCGCGTCTGCGCGAACTGCCACGCGGCAAGGAGATCGTGGCCTATTGCCGCGGGCCGTTCTGCGTGATGTCCGACACGGCGGTAAAGCTGCTGGTCGAGCGCGGCTTTCGCGCCCGCAAGATCGCCGAGGGCGTGCCGGAATGGCAGGCAGCCGGGCTGCCGCTGGAGCAGGACACTGCGCCCTGACGGCGATGCGCCGCGCAATGTTCCCTCCGCCTGCAAGCCGCTCGGGTGCTGCCGACCTCAACGCGCCCGCCCCGGCCGAACCCTATCTGCAAGGCATCCGCATCAACCTGCACCAGTTCATCTGGCAGGCGGTGCAGGTGGGTTTCGTCGGCTTGGTCATCGGCATGGAACGCAATGTGCTGCCGGTGGTGGCGCAGCAAGACTTTGGCGTGCCCAAATCGTCCTTTCTCTACCTGATGAGCTTCGTCATCTCCTTCGGGCTGGTCAAGGGCATGCTCAATTTCGTCGCTGGGCGGCTGTCCGAGCGCATCGGGCGCAAGCCGGTGCTGGTGATGGGCTGGGTGGCAGCCATACCCATCCCGCTGCTGATCTACTTTGCGCCCAACTGGTGGTGGGTGGTCGCGGCCAATCTGTTTCTCGGCATCAACCAGGGTTTCGCCTGGAGCATGACGGTGACCAGCAAGGTGGACATCACCTGCGCCGAGCAACGGGGACTTGCCACCGGCATCAACGAGTTCGCGGGCTATGCCGCGGTGGGGCTGGCGGGCATCGTCACCGGCTATCTGGCCTCGCTCTACGGCCCGCGCCCTGCCCTGCTGGGGTTCGCCCTGCTGGTGGTTGTCGCAGGACTTGCAACTGCGCTGCTGTTCGTGCGCGAGACCCTGCCCTGGGCGCGCGCCGAAGGCCAGCGTCATGCCGACGGCAAGCACCAGGGCTTGAAGCCGAAGTTCGCCGAAGGGCTTCCCGCGCATCCGTCCTCATTGCAGGTGTTCGCCTTTGTGTCGTTTCGCCACGCCACGTTTTCGGCGCTATGTCAGGCCGGAGTGGCCAACAAGGTGGCCGACACCCTGCTGTGGGTGCTGTTTCCGCTGTATCTGCACGGCCACGGCCTGAGCGTGGTCGACATCGGTTGGGTCACGGGGGTCTATGGCCTGACGTGGGGCGCGTCTCAACTGTGGACCGGGCCGCTGTCGGACCGCATCGGCCGCATGCCGACCATCGTTTCCGGGCTGTGGCTGCTGGCGGCGGGCGTGGCTTCCGTCACGCTGGTCGCGAGCACAGTCGCCTGGCTGGCTGCCGCCGTGGTGATGGGCGTGGGCATGGCGCTGCTCTATCCCAACCTCATCGCCGCAGTGGCCGACATCTCACACCCGAACTGGCGCAGTTCCTCGCTGGGCACCTACCGCTACTGGCGCGATACCGGCTACGCCCTGGGCGCGCTGGTGCTGGGCGCCATTGCGCAGGTTGCCGGGCTGATCGCCCCGGCGTTCTGGTTTACCGCGGCGCTGCTGGCCGCATCAGGGTTTTGGGTGCTGCTGCGCGCGCAGGAAACTCACCCGCGGCTTACTTCACCGTCACCGTCCCGGTCATGAAGGTGTGCACCGAGCAGTGGTAGGGAAAACTGCCGGGCTTGTCGAAGGTGTGGCTGAACGACCTGCCTGGCTGGAGCAGGCCCGAGTCCCAAAGTTTGGTATCGCTGGTCGCAGTGTGGGCAAAGCTGTCGTCATTGGTCCAAGTCACCGTGGTTCCGGGCGTGACCGTCACCGTGTCGGGATGAAAATTCATGCCCTTGATTTGAATCTGCACCGTGGCCGCCAACACGCAGCATGGCCAGACGAGCAAGGCGAGAATTGCGGTTCTGATGAACGGTCTGCGCATGGCAAGCTCCTGTAGAGCCGTTCAAATTAGGCGCACCGCCGCAACGTCGCAACAAGGACATTCCCCATGCCCGACGATCAACACCCTCGCATGCCGCCTCCGGAGGCAACGGCGGCGATCTTCCTTGCCTTTCTGCGTCTGGGACTCACCGCGTTCGGCGGGCCGATTGCGCATCTGGAATATTTCCGCCGCGAGTTCGTCGAGCGGCGCGGCTGGCTGTCGGCGCAGGCGTATGGCGATCTGGTGGCGCTGTGCCAGTTCCTGCCCGGCCCGGCGAGTTCGCAGGTCGGCATCGGGCTGGGACTGATGCGCGGGGGTCTGCACGGCGCGCTGGCCGCCTGGCTGGGCTTCACCCTGCCTTCGGCGCTGGCGATGACCGCCTTCGCCCTGCTGCTCACGCATGTCGGCGCGCTGGCGCATGGCGGCTGGCTGCATGGGCTCAAGCTGGTGGCCGTCGCGGTGGTGGCGCAGGCGCTGTGGGGCATGGGCCGCAGCCTCTGCCCGGATCGGGAACGTGCCAGCCTGGCTGTGGCCGCCGCGGTGCTGGCCGCGCTGATGCCCGGCGTCAGTGGTCAACTCGCCGTCATTCTTCTCGGCGCGGTGGTCGGGCGCTGGCTGCTGCGCCCCCCGGTAGAAGCGGTGCATGCGCCGCTGCACGTGCCGCTGCGTCATCGCAGCGCCGTGGTGCTGCTCGCAGCGTTCGGCGCGCTGCTGGTCGGCTTGCCGCTGCTCGCGGCCGCCTTGCATCAGCCCGCGCTCGCGCTGTTTTCCAGTTTCTATCAATCTGGCGCGCTGGTGTTTGGCGGCGGCCATGTGGTGCTGCCGCTGCTGCGGGCCCAGGTCGTCCCGGCAGGCATGGACAACTCCACCTTCCTCGCAGGCTACGGCGCGGCACAGGCCGTGCCGGGGCCGCTGTTCACCTTTGCCGCGTTTCTGGGCGCCGCTTCGGCGCAGGGGCCGGGTGGCTGGCTGGGCGCGGGCGTGGCGTTGCTGGGCATCTTCCTGCCCAGCTTTCTGCTCGTGGCCGGGGCCTTGCCGCTGTGGAACGGCCTGCGCCACCACCCCGCCATGCGCAGCGCCCTGATGGGCATCAACGCCGCCGTCGTCGGCCTGTTGCTGGCCGCGTTCTACGACCCGGTCTGGACGGCCGCCATTCACTCCCCACGCGACTTCGCCCTGGCGCTGGCCGCGCTGTTGCTGCTGCAAGTCTGGAAGGTTGCGCCGTGGGCGGTGGTGGTCGGCGGTGCAGCAGTCACTGCAATGCTGGGCTGGGGGTGATTCCCCGCACCGCATTGCACCGCCGCCGATGTGCACTTTTTTGAAGCCGGGCGCCGATTGCGCCAGTTTTGGGCGATAGTCGCGTTTCCCGCTCACTGCTGCCACTTGCCGCCATGTACGTCCCTTCCCACTTCGCCATCACTCAGCCGGGCGAATTGCACCGCATCCTTCGTGCCCATCCCCTGGGCATTCTGGTCACGCAAACCGGCGACGGGCTCGATGCCAACCACCTTCCCTTCGAGTTCGATCCGACGCAGGGTTTGCTGGGCACGCTCATCGGTCATGTGGCCCGCGCCAATCCCGTGTGGCAGCAGTGCAGGAACGGCGCCGAGGTGATGGTCATCTTCCGCGGTGCCGAGGGCTATATCTCGCCGAGCTGGTACCCGAGCAAACATGAGACCCACCGCCAGGTTCCCACCTGGAACTATGAAGTCGTTCATGCCCACGGTCATCTCACCGTCCGCGACGATGAAAAATTCGTTCGTGGCGTGGTGGCGCGCCTCACCCGCACACACGAAGCGCAGGAGCCAAAGCCCTGGAAAATGAGCGACTCCGCGCCCGACTACATCGACGCCATGGTGCAAGCCATCGTCGGCATCGAAATCACGGTGTCGCGGCTGGAGGGCAAAGCCAAACTCAGCCAAAACCGGGAATTGCGCGATCGCGAAGGGGCTATCGATGCCTTACGCCGGCGCGGGAATGGCGAATTGGCAGATGCGATGGGAAAGTCGCTTGAGGATTCAGTGCGCTGAAGATTGCGGCTAGAGTTAAAGCTGAGCCAAATTCTTGATCCAATTATGGCCGTGCTACGTCGCAATCCTGACATACAAACTTTCAGTCACACATCCTGCAATCCACTCGCTAAATGCACGAACCAATGTTCACCTGCACCTTGCTGGAGCTTGAGCAACTCATAGGTCTTGAGCATGTTGAGCAGGCTTGAATGGCCGTATTTCTTTGGCGTGAACGACGGGTCGGCTCGCTTCAAGTAGGAGCCCAGCATACTGATGCTGACCTTGCCTTCTGAGGTATCGTTCGCCAACATAGTCACGGCATCCACCACGAACTTTGGACGCAGTTTCGGTAGAGGTCTTGGCGTTTCGGGCTTGATCTCGGTTTTCTTCGCGCTGGTTTTTGGTGCCGGTGTTTCAACCTCGGCCGGCTCAGGCTTCGTCCACTCAAAGAACTGGTCGCTCGCGTTGCGCAGCGCGTCCGGGCTCTTGGCCTCGCCCACGATATGTACCGTGGCGCCTCGCTCCCTCAGCTTGCGGCAGAGGTAGGCAAAGTCGGAATCGCTGGTGACAAGACAGAAGGTGTCGGCCCGCTTGTCGAACAATGCCTCGACGGCGTCGAGCGCGAGCGCAATGTCAGACGTATTTTTGCCTGCCGCGTACTGGAATTGCAAGCAGGGTGTGAAGGCGAGGCGCACAAGCGCCTCTTGCCACTTGTTAGCCAGTGTGGCGTGGTTGCCGTAGCCACGGCGCAGCACAACGCGCCCGAACTGTGCGACGACGCGCAAGGCATACTCGAGAATCTCCGGAGTTGTGTTGTCACAGTCCACGAGCACAGCGACGCGCGATTCGTGGTCTGCGCTGTGATTGCTTGCCATATGGCTGGCCTCCCACTGTTTCAGGCCACAGATCATAGATGGTGCCACGAGGACTCCGATCACGCGCTGCGTAGGTCAATCACCAGCATTCGCCCTAACCACCCGGGCCCAGACCTAGGAGTCTGGGCGGCAGAATTCCGTGAACCTGTGCCGGAGCGCCGATGCTGGGCGAGCGGACTGTTTTTCGGGCACGGTCGGCATGGCCGGTCGTCTCACGCCCCCGAGAGGGCAGCAGCGGGCGTGTTGTGCGGGGCGGCCTGTGCCCCCATTTCTGTTCAGGCGGGAACCAACGAGGCCATCCGCCGGAGGTTCAGTGCTGCGCAGACGAGTTTCCACTCGGCGCGTACACGCTCAAGGCCGCGCAGGCTGAACTGGCGGAACCCCAGCACGCTCTTGATCCAGCCGTTGGGCGGCTCGGCGATCCACTTGCGCTTGCGATAGGCGGCGCGTCCCGCGGCGGTCTGCATCTTCGCGGCCATGGCCGCGGTGTGCGGCAGCCGCGCGGCATCGATGGCCGCGTGCTGCTTGCCTTCGCGCCCCAAGGCCACAACCAGATCGATCGGCGCATCGCGCAGGTTGTCCTCGCTGCGATAGCCCGCGTCGGCCAGACCCAGCGCGGGCAGCGCGCCCAGGTTCTCCTGGATCGCATCGATCATCGGCAGCAGCCAGTTGGCATCGGGTGCCGTGTTGTCCAGTTCCGCAGCCACGATGATGTGCGCAGCCTCGTCCACCGCCGTCTGCGCGTTGTAGCTGGGGTCGAAGCCGCCGCCGGCGCGCTTCATGATGCGGCTGTCCGGGTCGGTGAAGTTCTCCTGCGCCTTGTCTTCGGGCACGCCGAAGTCGCGCTTGAACCGCGCACCGCGCCGCGGCTTCCCATCCGGCCCCCGGGGACGGCGATCATCATCGTCACTGCGACCACGCTGCGCGTCGGCTTCACGCTGACGCTGTTCCAGCCGCTGGCGCGCCTGCCGGATCGCATCGAGTCGCGCCTCGCGCCGCTCGATCTCGGCCGGGATGTCGAGTTCGGGCTCCTGCGCCTCGGCCTCGTCGGTGGCCTTGGCGCGCGCCAGCAGCGCGTCGATCTGCTTTTTCAGTTCGACCTCGGTGTGCTGCATGCGCGCATAGCTCATGGCCTTGTGGCGGCTCGCGTTGGCCTTGACCTTGGTGCCGTCGATGGCCACCGTGCCCAGCTTGACCAGACCCATCTCGCGCGCCAGGCGCACGACCTGCACGAACAGGTCCGAGAATTCCTGGAGGTGCAGCGCACGGAAATCCCGGATCGTGCGGTGCTTGGGGAAGTTCCCTGCTGCCAGCATCCGGAACGCCAGGTCCTCGTGCAGCCGGCGCTCGATCTTGCGCGAGCTGAACACCCCGGTGGCGTAGCCGTACACCAGAACCTTGACCATCATCGCCGGATGGAAGGGCTGGTTGCGCGCTCCGCCACCCTCATAGCGCGCGTAGAACGCGCTCAGGTCCAGCGTGTCAATCGTGTCGTGGATGAAGTAAGCCAGGTGGCCCGGCGGCAGCCAGTCCTGCGGCGCCGCCGGCAGCAGCATCACCTGGTCCGGCTCATAGGGGCGGTAACTAGTGGGCATGCCGTATTAACGCACGCCCACCGTCCTACGTCGACCTCAACAACCTTCTGCCGCCCACACTCCTAGCCCGTAGCATCCCTCACGCCTCCCCCACCAGCGCCCGTGCGAACGCCTTCGCGTCGAAGGTTTGCAGATCGTCCAGGCTTTCGCCCACGCCGATGAAATACACCGGCACCGGACGCTCGCGGGCGATGGCCGCGATCACTCCGCCCTTGGCGCTGCCGTCGAGCTTGGTGATGACCAGGCCGGTAAGTCCCAGCGCATCGTCGAAAGCGCGCACCTGCGCCAGGGCGTTCTGGCCGTTGTTGGCGTCGATCACCAGCAGGATTTCGTGCGGCGCGCCGTCCATGGCCTTGGCCGTCACGCGTTTGACCTTTTTCAGCTCCTCCATGAGGTGAAGCTGGGTGGGCAGGCGCCCGGCGGTGTCGACGATCACCACGTCTATCTCGCGCGCCTTGCCTGCGCTCACCGCGTCGAAGGCCACGGCGGCCGGGTCGCCGCCGTCTTGCGAGATGACTTGCACCTGATTGCGCTGCCCCCAGGCGACGAGTTGCTCGCGCGCCGCCGCGCGGAAGGTGTCGCCCGCGGCCAGCAGCACTTTTTCATCGGCGCGCAGCAGGTGCTGGGTGAGCTTGCCGATGGTGGTGGTCTTGCCCGCGCCGTTCACGCCCACCATCATCAGCACGGTGGGGTTCTGACGACCGATGTCGAGCGGTTTTTGCAGGGGGCTGAGCAAATCGGCCAGCGCGTCGGCTAGCAGGCCGCGAACTTGGGCGGGGGTTTCGGCGCGGGTCGATTTCACGCGCCGACGCAGATCAGCCAGCAGCGCGGTGGTGGCGGGCATGCCGGCGTCGGCCATGATGAGGGCCGATTCGAGTTCTTCGTACAGCGCTTCGTCGATCTTGCTGCCGCCGAACAGGCCGCTGATGCCCGATCCGGTCTTTCGCAGGCCGGAGCGCAGGCGGCTGAACCAGCCGGAAGTCGGCTGCTCTTCGGCGACGAGCACGGCAGCCTGCGATGTCTCGGGCTCAGACCTCGCCGCAACGGCGGGCTCCACGGCCGGTGCGGCTTCAGCGGGCGCGTCCAGTTGCAGCGCGGCAAGCGCGGTGATCGCCTCAGGCGCAACCTCGGCCGTCGCCTCGGGCGCGGCGGTTTCGGGAGCGGATTTGCGTTTGAAAAAGCGGAACATGGACAGCCGATCGAAGAAAAGAGAACAAGATGATGCACGACAGACTCCTACAATTTACCTGCCCATGAATACCCAGTCTCCAGGCCATCGCGCCCCAAGCCCTTCCGCCCGCCCCCGCCGCGCCCATAGCGGTGAAGTCCGCATCATTGGCGGGCTGTGGAAACGCAGCAAACTCGCCGTGCCCGATCTGCCGGGACTGCGCCCCACGCCAGACCGGGTGCGCGAGACCGTGTTCAACTGGCTCGGCCAGACGCTCGCCGGTCTGCGCGTGCTCGATCTCTATGCTGGCAGCGGCGCACTCGGGCTGGAAGCGGCCTCGCGCGGCGCGGCCTCGGTGTTGCTGATCGAACAGCATCCCCGCTGCGTGGCCGCGATTGCCGCCGCCGCGCAGCGCCTCGGCGCGACACAGGTGCAGGTGCGAGGCGCCGATGCGCTCTCCTGTGCGCACAGCCTGGCGCGTGCTGGCGAGCGATTCGACATCGTGTTCATCGATCCGCCCTATGTCAGCGCGCAACAACTCGCCGCGCTGCAGGCGGTGCAGCCGCTGGTCGCATCACAAGGTCTGGTTTATGTGGAGACCGATACGGCCGAGCTGTTCGATACGCTGGAAACCGAGGGCTGGGCTGTCTGGCGACGGGGTCGGGCCGGTCAGGTGCACTTTGCTTTGCTGCGGCGCAACACTGTCGACGCGCTGGCGCCGCAAAACCCCTAAACTGCACTTCCTTTCCACGCTTACAACCCGTTGCCATGCTGCTCGCCATCTACCCCGGCACCTTCGACCCGCTCACGCGCGGCCATGAAGACCTGGTGCGTCGCGCCAGCAAGTTGTGCGACAGGTTGTTGGTCGCCATCGCCGCCGGTCACCACAAGAACGCCATGTTCACCCTGGAAGAGCGGCTGGACATCGCACGCGAGGTGCTCTCGCCCTATCCCAACGTCGAAGTCAGCGGCTTCACCGGACTGTTGCGCGATTTCGTCGTGGCGCGCGGCGCCCAGGTGGTGGTGCGCGGGCTGCGTGCGGTCAGCGACTTCGAGTACGAATTCCAGATGGCCGGCATGAACCGCCAGCTCATGCCCGACGTCGAAACCCTGTTTCTCACCCCGGCCGATCAGTACCAGTTCATTTCCGGGACGTTCGTGCGGGAAATCGCCATGCTCGGCGGCGACGTGAGCAAGTTTGTGGTTCCCTTGGTCATGGAGCGGCTGCAGGCCAAGGTGGCCCAGCGGCGCACCGCCCCGACCTGAAGATCATCATGGCCCTGTGGATCACCGACGACTGCATCAACTGCGATGTGTGCGAGCCCGAATGCCCGAACGAGGCGATTTTCATGGGCCCGGAAATTTATGAAATCAACCCCGACCGCTGCACCGAGTGCGTGGGGCATTTCGACACGCCGCAATGCGTGCAGATCTGCCCGGTGAACTGCATTCCGGTGCGGCCTGACCGAGTGGAAAGCAAAGATCAGTTGATGGAAAAGTATCGTCAACTGACCGCGGCGCAGGCGCCCGTTTCCTGAAAGAACAGTTGCTGCGTCAGGGCGCGGCGTCGGGGCTCGGCGGAATGACTACGCGGCGTCCCCGAGTTTGTTGAAGCCGGTGTTTGTGGCGCGCTGCGTGCGCTTTCTCAGCCACCCTTTTCGCTTTTTTAGCCTCGCGCTGCTGCAAGGCGAGTAGGCGCTTTTGCTCGCGATAGGCCGCTGCCGCTCTCTGCTGCTCTTGCGCCGCCTGCGCCGCGCGTTCCTGGTCGCGGGCATCGAGCAGCGCATTCAGCCGTTGCTGTTGCACTTGGGCTTGTTCGCGTTGTTCGGGGGTGCGGGCGTCCTGAGTAGGAACGGTCTGGCCCGATGCGCAAGGCTGGTGCGAGTAGGTGTTGCCGCAACGCCAGACGGGTGCGGTGGGGCTTTCGGCGGAGTGCTCGGCGGTCTGAGCCCCGACGGATACGGCGCCCACCGCCATCAACATGCCCACGCCGAACCGCACCAGATTGTGCATGGCTTCAGCCCCTCCCCGGCTGGGCCGCAGCGGCCGATTTGCCGCCGTCGCTGCGGTTGCTGCGATGAAGCTGCATCATCGCCGCTTCGAACTCGCCTTTGAGCAGTTGCGGCAGCACCGCCTGCGATTGCTCCATGGCCTGCTCGATCAGCTTCAGCTCGGATTGCGGCGGCTTACCCAGCACGAAGCCGATCACCGCGTCCCGGTCGCCCGGATGGCCGATGCCCAGGCGCAGACGCCAGAAGTTGGGCGTGCCCAGATGAGCGATGAGATCGCGCAGGCCGTTGTGCCCGGCGTGACCGCCGCCCAGTTTGAGCTTGGCCTGACCCGGCGGCAGATCGAGTTCGTCATGCGCCACCAGAATGTTCTCCGGCGCGATTTTGTAGAAGCGGGCGAACGCGCCGACGGACTGGCCGGATCGGTTCATATAGGTGCTGGGCTCGAGCAGCCAAAGCTCATGCCCCTGCAAACGCACCCGGGCGACATCGCCGAAAAAACCGCGCTCGGGCTTGAGGCTGACGCCCGCGGCGGTGGCGATCTGATCGACCAGCCAGAAGCCGGCGTTGTGGCGATCGAGGGCGTGTTCCTGCCCGGGATTGCCCAGGCCGACGAGAAGCTGAATCATGCGAAATCCACAGGGATGAAGAGGGACTCACTCTCCGCGCGGCTGACGCTGGAGCAGACCACTGAGCGCGGCCTGCGGCGTGAGTTTGCCGTCGAGCAAACGGCTCACCGCTTCGGTGATCGGCATGGACACGCGGTGCGCGCGGGCGAGTTGCAAGGCCGTCTGCGCGGTATGCACGCCCTCGGCCACATGCCCCAGCGTGGCCACGATATGGTCGAGCCGCTGCCCCTGCGCCAGCGCCAGGCCGACGCGGCGGTTGCGCGACAGATCGCCGGTGGCGGTCAGTACCAGATCGCCCAGACCGCTCAGGCCCATGAAGGTATCGGCCTGCCCGCCCAGCGCCACGCCCAGCCGCGAAAGCTCGGCCAGCCCACGGGTGATGAGCGCCGCGCGCGCGTTGTTGCCCAGGCCCATGCCGTCACTCACCCCGGTAGCGATGGCCAGCACATTCTTCACCGCGCCGCCCACCTCCACGCCCACGACATCGGGCGTGGCGTAGATGCGCATTGCTCCGTGATGCAGGGCCGCCACGGCCGACTGACGCAGCGCGGCGTCGGTGCTAGCCAGAGTGAGCGCCACGGGCAGACCGCGAGCGACCTCCAGCGCAAAACTCGGGCCGGAGAGCGCACCGGTCGCCGGAGGCGCATCCATGCCAGCGAACACGGCGTCGATCACCGCATGCGGCAGCAGCCCGCTGCCCTGCTCAAAGCCCTTGCACAGCCAGACCAGTTGCTGCACGCGCGCGCCTTGCGGCTTGTCGGCGTTGAAAATCCGCACCGCCTGCGCGGCGGCCCGCAGGCCGGAGACCGGCACCGCCAGCAGCAGCAGGCCGTGGGGGCCGGCTGCGTGGCGCAGCGCCGCGTCGAGGTCGGCCGTAACGGTCAAAGTCGGCGGCAAGGGCACATCCGGCAGATAGGCGGCATTGACCCGCTCCGCCTGCAAGCGCTGCATCTGCGCCGTGTCGCGGCCCCAGAGCAAGACGGCCTGATGCGCCGCGATCTGACAGGCGATGCCCGTGCCCCAGGCACCGGCGCCGAGCACAGTCAGCGAGCGAGGCGGTTGTGACGACATCAGCCGTTAAAACGATCAGAACAAATCAGTTCAGGCGGTCGGGCGTGATGATGGAAGGTGCGTCATTGGCGGCCTGCTGTTGCGCCTGTTGCTGCTCGTACATGGCCTGGAAGTTGATTTCGGCCAGATGCACCGGCGGAAAGCCCGCGCGGGTGATGGCGTCGGCCAGATTGGCGCGCAGATACGGATAGACGGTCTGCGGACAGGCAATGCCCAGCAGCATGTCGGCATGTTCCTGCGGAATATTGCGAAGCTCGAAAATGCCGGCCTGCTTGCCTTCCACCAGAAACAGCACGCGGTCTTGCATGCGGGCTGTAATGGTCGCCGCCACGGTAATTTCGAACAGCCCCTCGACCACGGGCTGCGCTTCCACGCTCATTTGCACGTCCACATTGGGCTGCTGCTGCTCCAACAGGATCTGCGGCGAATTGGGCTGCTCCAGCGACAGGTCTTTCAAATAGCAACGCTGCAGCATGAAAACCGGATCGGCAGACTGCGTGTTCTCGGGGGTGGCGCTCATCAAAAATTCTCCATGGAAAAAAGCCCGCAGGATGCGGGCGTCGATTGCTTGTGGCTGATTCTAGGCCCGCCTCATGACAGCCCCGCCAGACCCACTGGCCAGCCGGGCTGCTGGATGAGCCGAGCGGGCTTCAGGCGGCGTCGCGCAGCAGGGGCATCAGGCCGCCCCGGGCGTCGATGGCGTAGAGATCGTCGCAGCCGCCCACATGGATGTCGCCAATGAAAATCTGCGGCACGGTGCGGCGCCCGGTAGATGCCATCATGTGCTGGCGCTGACCCGGGTCGAGATCGATACGGATTTCTTCAATGTCCACCACGCCGCGTTTTTGCAACAGCGCCTTGGCGCGGATGCAATAGGGACAGACGGCAGAGGTGTACATGCGAACCTTGTTCATACGAAAGTCATCCTTTTTCAACCGGCAGCCCGGCTTCGCGCCAAGAGCGCATCCCGCCCGACACCGCCGCAGCGTTCACAAAACCCTGCTTGCGAAGTTGGGCCGCGGCGCGCTTGGCCCGCATGCCCGATGCGCACATGATCAGCACCGGCGTGTTTTTGTCTTTGGGGAGATCACTCAAGCGCTTGTCGAGCTGGCCCAGCGGAATGCTCTTGCTGCCCACGGCATGGCCGGCCTGAAATTCATTGGGCTCGCAGACGTCGATGATCACGCCCTTTTCGCGGTTGACCTTGAGCACGGCCTGAGCCGCACTGACGCCATCCGACCCGGACGCGCCGCCGTAGGAACTCCACAGCAGCATGCCGCCGGAAGTCAGGGCAATGAGCACGAGCGCCCAGTTTTCGATGAGGAACTGCACTTCAGTTTTCTCCTTGAGGGGGTGAAATTCTAAAAAATCAAATCTGCTTGCGCTGATGTATGGTTTTGTTCCATCTGCCGCATGGCATGCGTAGGGCACCGATTGCTGCAGTGCAGCGACATTTTGCAGCTGGACTACTATTAGCCTGTGCTCCGCATTGTTTCACTCCTTCGCACTTCGAGACCTCCCATGTACAAACTCGTCATGCTGCGCCACGGTGAATCCACCTGGAATCAGCAAAACCGCTTTACCGGCTGGACCGATGTCGATCTGACCGAGCAAGGCATCCGCGAAGCCCGCGCCGCCGGGCGCCTGCTCAAGGAACTGGGTTACAGCTTCGACCTGACCTATACCTCGGTGCTCAAGCGCGCCGTGCGCACCCTGTGGCTATCGCTCGACGAGCTCGACGCCATGTGGCTGCCCGTGGTGCACACTTGGCGGCTCAACGAGCGCCACTACGGCGCGCTGCAAGGTTTGAACAAGGCGGAAACCGCCGCCAAGTACGGCGACGAACAGGTGCACATCTGGCGCCGCAGCTACGACACCCCGCCCCCGCCGCTTGACGAAACCCATCGTCTGGAACTGGCCGCCGATCCGCGCTATGCCCGCCTCAAACCCGAAGAGCTGCCGCTGACCGAGTGCCTGAAAGACACCATCGCGCGGGTTCTGCCGTTCTGGCACGAGTCGCTGGCTCCGGCCATCAAGGCGGGCAAGCGCACGCTGGTGGTGTCGCACGGCAACTCCATGCGCGCCATCATGAAGTACCTGGAAAACATCTCGGACGAAGACATCACCGGGCTGAACATCCCCAACGGCATTCCGCTGGTGTACGAGCTCGACGCCGATCTCAAGCCGCTGCAGCGCTATTACCTCAACGCTGCGGGCGGCAAGGTCTGAGGCAAGGTCTGAGTTAGGCCCGCGTGCCTTGTGTCTAATCCATTATCTGTTGACGCTATTCCGCAGACGCCCTGCGGGATGTGCTGTGCTCGCGTCACAAAAATAGCGCTACCCCTATACTGCCCGCTCCTTTAGCAGACACTCCGTTTGATCCACCATGGCCAGTAAATTTCGAGTCGCAGCCTGGGTTGTCGTTGGTGCCATCACCGGCATCATGGCGACCCTGCAAGTCCAGGCGCTGGCGCGCAACACCGTTTCGCCGCTACCGCTGGAAGAACTGCAGCAGTTCGCCGCCGTGTACGGGCTGATCAAGGCCGACTTCTTTGAGCCGGTCGAGGGCAAGAAACTGATCGAAAACGCCATCAACGGCATGGTGAACAACCTCGATCCACACTCGGAATATTTGGATAAGAAGAACTTCAAGGACTTCAAGGAAAGCACCAGCGGCAAATTCGTCGGCGTGGGCATCGAAATCGCCGCCGAAGATGGTTTGGTGAAAGTGGTTTCGCCCATCGAGGGCTCGCCTGCTGCCCGGGCTGGCATTCATGCGGGCGACCTGATTACCCGCATCGACAATACCGCCGTCAAGGGTCTGAGCCTGAGCGACGCGGTCAAGCTCATGCGCGGCAAGCCGGGTACCAAGGTCACCCTCACCGTGCTGCGCAAGTCGGAAAACCGCACCCTCACCTTCACCGTGACCCGCGAGCTGATTCAGGTACAGAGCGTCAAGGGCAAGATGATCGCCCCGGGCTATGGCTGGATTCGTATCACCCAGTTCCAGGCGGACACGCTGAGCAGCTTCGTCAAAAAAATCGACGCGCTGTATAAGGAAGACCCGAACATGAAGGGCCTGATCCTCGATCTGCGCAACGATCCGGGCGGTCTGCTCGAAAGCGCCGTGGGCGTGGCTTCGGTGTTCCTGCCGAACGACGCCGTGATCGTCAGCACCAAGGGGCAGATGCCCGAGGCCAACTCCACCTACCGCAACACCCCGAGTGACTACATGAGCCGCCCGGGCGACAACCCGCTCGACACCCTGCCCGCGGGCGTTAAGACGGTGAAACTGGTGGTGCTCATCAACGGCGGATCGGCATCGGCCTCCGAAATCGTGACTGGCGCCTTGCAAGACTACAAGCGTGCAGTGGTCATGGGCACGCTGTCCTTCGGCAAGGGCTCGGTGCAGACCGTGCTGCCGCTCGGGCCCGATACCGCGCTCAAGCTCACCACGGCGCGCTACTACACCCCCAACGGCCAGTCGATCCAGGGCAAGGGCATCACCCCGAATTACGAGGTTGACCCGTTGGAGAGCGGCGACCCCTACGCCGCGCTGCGCATGCGCGAGATCGACTACAAGAACCAGATCGGCACCGGCAACGAGTCGGCCGACTCCAAGCGGGTCGAAGAAGATGTGCGCAAGCAGGAAGAAGCCCGGCGCCTGCTCGAAGCCGAACTCCAGAAAGACCCGAACAAGTTGCCGAAATTGCCCGAGTACGGCAGCAAGGAAGACTGGCAGGTGACGCAGGCGATGAATTATCTGGAAGGCAAGCCGGTCATCACGGCCAAGCAGCCGGCCAGCACGGCCAAGGCGAAAACCCCAGCCACGTCGGCTGCAGCCAGCGGCCCGAAGGCGGACGCCAGCGGCGCCACCAAGAGCAAGTAAGAACGAGCCATCGTCCGAGAGGGCGATGGCACCCGGCATGTCTCTCGACGATCGCCAACTGCTGCGTTATTCACGGCACATCCTGCTCGACGAAATCGGCATCGAAGGCCAGGAGCGCATCTGCGCGGGCCGCGCCCTCATTCTCGGCGCCGGCGGTCTGGGTTCGCCCGCAGCGCTCTACCTGGCCAGTGCGGGGGTCGGCCGCATCACCCTGGTGGACGACGATACGGTCGACCTGACCAACCTGCAACGGCAGATCGCCCATACCGAGGCGCGCATCGGACAGCGCAAGGTCGATTCCGCGCGCGAGGCGATGCGACAGATCAACCCGTATATCGAAGTCGATGTGATCGCCCGCCGTGCCGACGCAGCCCTGCTCGACGAACTCGTCTCGGCCGCAGACGTTGCCCTCGATTGCAGCGACAACTTCGCCACCCGTCAGGCGCTGAACCGCGCCTGCGTCGCGCGCGGCGTGCCTCTGGTCAGCGGTGCGGCTATCCGCTTTGCGGGCCAGGTCAGCGTGTTCGACACCCGGTGCGATGCGCAGGGTGAGCGCGGGCCCTGCTATGCCTGCCTGTTTCCGCCGGATGCGCCGATGGAAGAAGTGCAGTGCGCCACCATGGGCGTGCTCGCCCCTCTGGTCGGTCTGGTCGGCAGTCTGCAGGCTGTTGAAGCGCTGAAAATCCTCAGTCAGACTGGCAAAACCTTGCGCGGCAAGCTGTTGTTGATCGATGCACTGGACACTGATTTCCAGACCATCAATCTGCCGCGCAACCCGCACTGTCCGGTCTGCGGCGACCTACACCCCCACGGCTGAGAACCCCGACAGTCAAAACCCCGTTGCCAACGCCTGCCGCAAGTGCTCGACCAGCAGTTGAATGGCGCGGGGCGTATTGGGACTCCAGGGGCGGATCGCGTAGATCGCCTGCCCGAAAAACCCCACGGCCCGCCATTGAGGCAATACCGCTCGCAGCGTGGATGAGCGCCCGCCCAAGTCGAGGCTGAAGTCGGGTGCCAGGGCGATGCCCAGGCCGGCGCGTGCCGCCTCGCGCAGCACTTCACTGGTATTGGCGCGCAGCGGCCCCTGCACAGTGACGCGCACGCGCTGGGGCTCCGCGTCTTTGGCGTTTGGCTGCTCGAACATCCACACCGCCGCTCCGGGCCTCAAATAGGTCAGACAGGCATGCTGCGCGAGTTCTGCAGGATGTTGCGGCTGACCATGCCGACGCAGATACGCGGCACTGGCCACCAGCAGCGAGCGCGTGTCGCACAGTTTCCAGGCCACATGGTTTTCGGGCGGCGCGGCTACATGGCGCACGGCCAGATCGAAGCCTTCCTGCGGCAGATTGCTCAGCCGGTCCGACAACTCCAGCTCCACCTGAATATCGGAATACTTGCGCAGAAAGCTCAACAAGTGCGGCGCCACATGCTGGCGTCCCAAGGCAACGGGCGCGGTCACGCGCACCAGACCCCTCGGCGTTTCCGCCAGATCGTGCACCGCCCCCACGCTGCGCACGATGTGGGCGAATGCGGGTGCCGTCTCGTCCACCAGTCGCTGCCCGGCCTCGGTCAGACGCAGGGTGCGCGTGGTTCGGCGCACCAGCGGCACGCCGATACGGCGCTCCAGTGCGGCAAGCTGCTGACTCACCGCCGCCTTGGAGACCCCGAGTCGCTGTGCGGCAGCCGTCAGGCTGCCCTGAGCGGCAATGGCGCCCAGCCAGTGCACTTGCTGCCAGAGCAAGTCGTCACGCGGGGGCGAAACGGTGGACATGGCGATCTCCTCCGGTCTAATTGTTCGATTTTCAAAACAATGTTGTCAGTTTAGATCGCTATGCAAAGGGGCTGACGGCTCATAGACTTGTTGCCATTCCACATTCTTCCGTTCACAGGAGACTCGCTCATGGGCGCACCTCACCCGTTCACTGGCGCCGCCGATGTGGCGCATTTCATCGCGGGCCGCATCGTCTCGGCCGAAGGCGCGCGCAAGCAGGCCATATTCAACCCGGCCACGGGTGCGGTATCGCGACAGGTGGAACTGGCCGACGCGGCGCAGGTGAATGCCGCCGTCGCCGCCGCACACGCCGCGTTTCCGAAGTGGGCTGACATGCCGCCTGTGCGCCGCGCCCGGGTGATGTTCAAGTTTCTCGATCTGCTCAACCAGCACCGCGACACCCTGGCCGCCATGATCACCGCCGAGCACGGCAAGGTGTTCACCGACGCGCAGGGCGAGGTCACGCGGGGTATCGAAATCGTGGAGTTCGCCTGCGGCATTGCGCAACTGCTCAAGGGCGACTACACCGAGCAGGTGTCCACCGGCATCGACAACTGGACCATGCGCCAGCCGCTGGGCGTGGTGGCCGGCGTCACCCCGTTCAACTTCCCCTGCATGGTGCCGATGTGGATGTTCCCGGTGGCCATCGCGGCGGGCAATACCTTTGTGCTCAAGCCCAGCCCGCTCGATCCGTCTCCCAGCCTGCTCATGGCCGAATTGCTCAAACTAGCCGGCCTGCCCGACGGCGTGTTCAACGTCGTGCAGGGCGACAAGGTGGCGGTCGACGCCCTGCTGGCGAACCCGGACGTCAAGGCCATCAGCTTTGTCGGCTCGACCCCGGTGGCGCATCACATTGCACAAGAGGCCGCACGCCAGGGCAAGCGCGTGCAGGCGCTGGGCGGTGCCAAGAACCACATGGTGGTGATGCCCGACGCCGACCTCGACCAAGTCGTGGACGCGCTCATCGGCAGTGCCTTCGGCTCGGCGGGCGAACGCTGCATGGCCATCTCGGTAGGCGTGCTGGTGGGCGATGTGGCCGAAAAAATTCTGCCCCGGCTGGTCGAGCGTACGCAGGCGCTGAAGGTGAAGAACGGCATGGAGCTCGATGCCGAAATGGGCCCCATCGTCACCGAGGCGGCGCGCGAGCGCATCACCGGCCTGATCGACTCCGGCGTGCAGCAAGGCGCGAAGCTGCTGGTGGACGGTCGCGGTCTTGCAGTGCCCGGACATGAAAAAGGCTTCTGGATCGGCGGCACGGTGTTCGATCAGGTCATGCCCGACATGCGCATCTATCAGGAAGAAATCTTCGGCCCGGTGCTGTCCTGCGTGCGCGTGCCCGACTTCAGCTCGGCGCTTGATCTCGTGAACGCGCACGCCTACGGCAACGGCGTGGCGTGCTTCACGCGTGACGGCCACGTGGCGCGCGAGTTCGGCCGCCGGGTGCAGGCCGGCATGGTGGGCATCAACGTGCCCATTCCCGTACCGATGGCCTGGCACGGCTTCGGCGGCTGGAAAGCCAGCCTGTTTGGCGACATGCATGCCTATGGCGAAGAAGGCGTGCGCTTCTACACCAAGCAGAAGAGCATCATGCAGCGCTGGCCGGAAAGCACCCCCAAGGGCGCCGAGTTCGTCATGCCCACATCCAAGTAAGCGCAGCGTGGCCGACACCCCCTTCGACTACATCATCATCGGCGCGGGCACCGCGGGCAGCCTGCTGGCCAACCGCCTTAGCGCCGATGCCGACAAGCGCGTGCTGCTGATCGAGGCCGGGCGCAAAGACGACTACCCCTGGATCCACATTCCGGTGGGCTATCTGTACTGCATCGGCAACCCGCGCACCGACTGGCTCTACCACACCGAAGCCGACCCCGGGCTCAACGGCCGCACCCTGCGCTACCCGCGCGGCAAAGTGCTGGGCGGGTGCAGCAGCATCAACGGCATGATCTATATGCGCGGCCAGGCCCGCGACTACGACGCCTGGGCCGCCCTGACCGGCGACGAGGCCTGGCGCTGGGAAGCCTGCCTGCCCGACTTCATCGCCCACGAAAACCACTGGCGCCGCGATGCCGGCGCCGACCGCGCGAACGACCCGTTCTTCGCCGCGCTGCACGGCCACGGCGGCGAATGTCGAGTGGAAAAGCAACGTCTGCGCTGGGACATCCTCGATGCCTTCGCGCAGGCGGCGCAACAGGCGGGCATTCCCGCCACCGACGACTTCAACCGCGGCAGCAACGAGGGCGTGAGCTATTTCGAGGTCAACCAGAAAGGCGGCTGGCGCTGGAACACGGCCAAGGCCTTTTTGCGCCCGACCTGCTATGGCCGCCCGAACTTCGAACTCTGGAATGGCGCCCACGTCACTCGCCTGCTGTTCGACACCGCGCCTGACGGTAGCCAACGCTGCACCGGCGTCGAAGTGTGGACGGGCCAGGAAAAAATCACGGCGCACGCTACCCGCGAGGTGCTGCTCAGCGCGGGCGCCATCGGTTCGCCGCAAATCCTGCAGCTCTCGGGCGTGGGGCCTGCGGCGCTGCTGCAGCAACACGGCATCACGCCGCTGATCGACCTGCCGGGCGTGGGCGCCAATCTGCAGGACCATCTGCAGATCCGCGCCGTGTTCAAGGTGAAGGGCGCTCGCACGCTCAACACGCGGGCGGCGTCAAGCTGGGGCAAGGCGATGATCGGACTGGAATACGCTCTCAGGCGTACCGGCCCGATGAGCATGGCGCCCAGCCAGCTCGGCGTGTTCACCCGCAGCAGCGCGCAGTACGTCCACCCCAACATTCAGTACCACGTCCAGCCGCTCAGCCTGGACGCTTTCGGCGAACCGCTGCACAGCTTCGATGCCTTCACCGCCAGCGTCTGCAATCTCAACCCCGGCAGCCGCGGAACGGTGCAGATCAAAAGCCCGCGCTTTGCCGATGCACCGGCCATTTCTCCCCACTATCTCAGCACCGACGAGGATCGTCAGGTGGCGGCCGACAGCCTGCGCCTGACCCGCCGCATCGTGGCGCAACCGGCGCTGGCGCGCTACGCGCCGGAAGAGTTCAAGCCGGGTACGCAATTTCAGACCGATGCCGAACTCGCCCGCCTAGCCGGAGACATCGCCACCACCATTTTCCACCCCGCAGGAACGACGGCCATGGGCCGGGCCGACGACGCAGGTGCGGTGGTGGATACGCGGCTGCGCCTTCGCGATGGCCGCGGCGGCGTGGTGGCCGGGCTGCGCGTGGTCGACGCCGGGGTGATGCCCCGGATTCCCAGCGGCAACATCAACAGCCCGACGCTGATGATCGCCGAGAAAGCCGCACGCTGGATCCGCGCCGATGCGCAAACCCCGAGCTGATCACAGCGCTTCGGCGCTGTAGCGCACGCTCAGGGTGTGGGTTTCGCCGGGCTGCAAGGTAAGCGCGTTGTCTGCCGCGTTGGCCGACTCCACGCACAGCATGTTGCGCCAGCCCTGCGCGGTGAAGTCGCCCATGGCGGCGGCTTTCTGCTCCCACGGCGTCCAGACCACGGTGGACGCCGATCCCTGCTTGGCAATGCGAATGCGCCGCTGCAGCAGCGGATCGACGATGACGCACTCCGCTGATGTGTCCACATACACCCGGTCGGTTTCGGCGGCGAAGCGCACCGCGCCCTGTTGCTGCTTGCGGGCGAAGGCCTCGGTCTTGTCGAGGTAGCTGCAGCCATCGAGCCCCAGCAATTGCACCTCGGCAATATCGCCGACCTGGAAATAAGTGTGCAGCGCCTCGCTGAGCGGCAGCGGTTGCGCGGTGGCGTTGTGCGTGATCAGGTCCATCTCCAACACCTCCGACACGCGGATGCGCAGGGAAACCGGCGTGTCATGCGGCCATTGCGCGCGGGTGGCGTCTGAGGGCTGCAGTTGCAGCGTGAGGTGCGTCGCGCCTTGCGATGCCCCGCTGTCCACCACCGCCCAGGGCACGGTGCGGGCAAAGCCGTGCGCCGGAAAACTGCTCTCGCTGGCGTGCGGCCCGAACCAGGGCCAGCACACCGGCACGCCGCCACGAATGGACTTGCCCGGCAGATAGCGCGCCGCTTCAGACACCCACACCACCGGCTCCGGCTGCGACTTGGGGCGAAAGCTGGTGAGGTGAGCGCCCTGCAGACAGAGGCTGGCCACGCCTGCGGCATGGTCGATTTCAGCGAAAATCAGCCCGGTTGGATGGGCATGGAACCGAAGTTGACCGGGGATGGAAAAACGGCTGAGCGAGTCGAGGCTGTGCATGGCGGTGGAGCTTGCGAGTGGGAAGGGAAATGACATTTTCCACCGACCCGGGCGCGCGCCGTCAAATCGTCACGCGCGGCACCCGGGTGGAGGTCCAGGCGGCGAGCAGCGTCAGCCCGCCAGCGCAGAAAAACGCCAGATGGAAAGCGCGAATCACCGACTGAGCCGCGGCGGGGTCTGCCGTGTGCAAAGCGGCCTGCAAGTCGGCGCTCGACGTCAGGCCGAACACTAGCGAACCAAACACCGCGGTGCCCACCGCCGCCCCGGTGGAGCGCGCCAGAGACACCGTGGCCGCCGCGGCGCCCAAGCGGCTGCGACCCGCCACCGTCTGCACCACCAGTTGCGCCGTCGGCATCACCGTGCCGAATCCCAGCCCCGCCGCAACCCCCAGCGCACCGATGACCCACGGCGCCGCAGGCGCCACGCCCAGCAAGCCCAGCGCCATCGCCGCAACGCTCAACCCCCAGCGGGCCGGCACATCGGGACGGCCTGTGCGCGCCACCACGCGGCCTGTGGCGTTGGAGCCGAGCACCAGCCCGGCGGTGAGCGGCAACAGCAGCAGGCCCGCGTGCGCCGCGCCGGTGGCGTGTCCCACCTGCAGATAAACCGGCAGAAAGAACACCAGAGCGAACAAGCCCGCCGCGAACAGCACCATGGTGGCGGCCGTCCATCCGATGGCGGGCAGATGAAGCAACTCAAGGGGAAGAAACGGGTGGGGATGCCGCCGCTCGCGCCAGAACAGCACTATGCCCAGCACCAATGCCGTCCCCGCCATGAGCGCGCTGGGCAGCGAAGCCCAGGCGAAACGGTGCCCCGCCAGTGTGAGCCACAACAACAGGGTGGAAGCCGAGGCGGCGAACAACAACACGCCCAGGGCATCGTGCGACTGCCCCGGTTGCGCATAGCGCGCGCTAGCCGGCAGGCGCGACCCCCGCCAAACCGCCAGCGCAGCCAGCGGCAGATTGCCGATGAACAGCCAGCGCCAGCTGAAGTGACTGACGACCAAGCCGCCCAAAACCGGCCCCGTCACGCTGGCCAGCACGAACACCACGCCGAAATACGCCTGAAAGCGCGGCCTTTGGCGCGGCGGCACCACTTCGCCGATGAGTGCCTGACTCATCACCATCAAACCGCCACCGCCCAGACCCTGCAGCAGCCGCGCGCCAATCAACCACCACATGCCCTGCGCTGCAGCACAGGCCAGCGAACCCAGCGCAAACAGGCCCAGCGCCGCCATGAGCGCATCGCGGCGGCCATAGCGATCTCCGAGACGTCCATACAGCGGCGCCATGATGGTGGAGGCCAGCAAATAGCCCACTGCGATCCAGGCGCTATCGGCAAAGTCGCCCAGATCACGCGCGATGGCCGGTGTGGCGGCCGCCAGCAAGGTCTGATCGACGGCTGCCAAAAAAATCGGCAGCATGACCGCAGCGAACAAGCGCACAAACGCGGCTCGGCTGACGACAGCATCATCCGACTCTGTGGCGGGAGAAGAAACAGCAGTTTGCGACATGCAGAGCATCCCTCAAAACAACGCGCGGCCCAGTCGGGCCGCAATGCAAGCTTAGCCCGTGAACGCTAATCGCCGCCGATCTTGCAGGCCGCACACGGTCTGCAGATCGTTCTGCAGACCCATGCTTTTGCACAGACCCTTCAGCGCCTAATTCAGATATTGAATGCCCCTGGTATCGCCTTTCATGCTGCGTTTCCAGAGGGTTTTATGGGCTGCGGAAAGTACCAAAGCGCAAGCGTAGCCGCGCGGCTCGTTCCAGATGTGATGGAGGGTGTCTCGCTTACCCACATCACCCACCTTCGCCCGCTAAGATGTCGCCTTTTGCGCGAGACGTTCCCGCGCAATCCAACAAGTTGGGCCGTTAGCTCAGTTGGTTAGAGCAGAGGACTCATAATCCTTTGGTCGCTGGTTCGAGCCCAGCACGGCCTACCAAACTTCCCGTTTAATAACAGGCACTTACATCAAACATCGCTTGCCAACTCAGTCCAGTCTCACGCAAAATTTGCTCACGCACGGATGGCCGTGAGCAAATGTGAGCAAGGAGGGCCGCGGCATGGCTTCAGTAGTTCAGCTTCCAAGCGGGCGCTTTCGCGCCTTCGCCCGCATCAAGGAAATGAAGGCAGCTCAAGTCTTTGAGCGGCGCGAGGAAGCCCAGATTTGGGCGGATGCAACTGAGAAACGCATGCGCGCTGGAAGATGGGCCGCTCCGACCGTCAAGCGCGAGGATGCACGCAAAACAGTCCAGGACGGGTTCGCCGCGTATGTGCAGTCCGAAGACTGGCTCAGAAAAGCCGAGGTGACGCGACGCGTAGAACTGCGCAAGCAACTCCCAGTTATTGAGGCGCTCGGAACCAGATATCTGTCCGAATTGTCGGCCGATGATGTTCGAAACTACATCGCAAAGCGCCGCAAAACGCGGCCCAGCCGCGCCAAAAAGGATGATAAAGAGGCCCGCCTGAGTCCGGACCAAATCCGTCTAGAGGTTGCTGCGCTCTCTGCTATGTGCAATTTCGCGGTCGAGCGACATTGGATGGAAACAAATCCAGCAAGGGGAGTGAAGCGGCCCACCTCGAATCGCCGAACCGTGCGTCTTGATGACGAACTCATCGGCCAAATCTTGGCCCACCCCAAGGTACGTGACGATTTACGCGCCTACCTGTACTTTCGTCTCCTATTTTCGACGGTTTGTCGCCCAGGGGAGCTAGCCACGGCGCGCAAAGAATGGTATCGAGCAAATCCGCCTCAAATAAGAATTCCTCGCACCAAAAATGAAGATGAGCGCGCCATCATCATCCCAAACAGTATGGCTCTCAGCTTTGGTCGCTATATCGAATTAGATGACACCAGCTCCCCTTACATCTTCAGCTCTGCAGCACGCGAAAAAGGTACTTGGAAACCGTTCAATTACGCCGGAGTCTGGCGCGTCTTAGCTAGAGACCTGCAGCTGAGGCAGAAGGGCATTGTTCCACACGTGGCCCGGCATGAAGGCGTATCGCGTTTATTCGAACGCACAAACCTTTCGGATGGCCAGATTGCCGCCGTATCGGGACATCGCACCGCACAAGCGCTCTGGCGCTACAAGCACCTAAGGGCCGAGCATTCACGCGGTATTGTGAATGCCCTTGACAATATCGTCGTCGAGGCGGTCGGCTCGGTAGTCAACGGCGCTAACCGGACGGCACAAAGTAATATGCCGCCAGAAATGTTGGTGCCTTCCAATCCGCCAATTGATAATCCGAAAAGTCGGAAGCAAGAACAGATGGAGATTAAGGCGAGACAGCAATTTGAAATTCTAAGTGGTGCCGTATACTTTCCTGGAGTCCCTCTTCATGAGCAACCTACGAAACGCGCGCCGTCGCAAGGGGGTGAAAATCACAAAAAGCAATCCAAAAAGCCAGAACAATCCAAGTAGATTGATACGGCCCGCAATTTATGCCGGACATCGTTAAATTGAAGCAAATATTCTTGATTTATATATAAAATAATGTTTTATGATGTTATTAAAATCCATCAAAAAATATTAAAATTCAATTAAGAATTTTCGCCTAACGGAATTATTTTTCTAAGGAAAATAAAGCTTCGTCTTCTTGGTACTCGCTCAATCCATGTGCATAGCTATGAATAACTGAAAGCTACAACACGAAGAAAGAAATCAACACATCATCCGGGACGGCTTGTTGCCGTCCCCGGTTGCCTTTGGCAGTCGCGAGTACTGGCACCCCCGAGTCTTCCGGGATTTTCTGGACCGTACTTTTGGTCAGGCTATCGGAGCGGGTGGAGAAGACCAGATGACAACAGAAGAATTGCCCAGGGCGGACCCCTCCCTATCCTCACGGAAGAACTCAAGCGCTCACAACACCCATTTGAGCCGAGCTACCCGAAAAGACACGAATCCGGTTGTGCGTCAGAGGCAGCGTCAAGACGCACTGCTTCGGGAATTGAACGCAGAGGAGTAAAGGTCTTGGCCAACCAGCTTGGTTGACGACCCGGGGTTGCTCGGCCGAAAAAACGCGCCATCGACACCATTACCTGTGCACGCAAACGCAAAAAGCGTGAACAAGTTCACGCACTGCCGAAATAGTTTTAGTTTGGGGAGTCGCGCCCCCCTACCACGGCCCTGGCTGGCGCGGTATCTTCCCTCTCACCCAGACGGTGCTGTAACGTAACAACGGGGGCGGTCACGCCGCCCGGGCGCGTTACAAAGGCGAGTTGACACTCGCACGCTCTTTAACAATCGACATCACCACGGCACCATGCCGATTCGGTCAAACGCGACAGCCCGAGTACCCGGCATCGCTGTCCTCGCGATGCCATCCGCCATCCTTGCCTTTGTATTCAAAAAAGGCAGGGGTTTGAACTCTCTATGGCGGCGATCCTGCGGACCGCCTGTTGGTCTGCCTTTCAGAGGAAATTTAAATGAAGTCAAATCAGTTCGGTCAAGCCGACCACAATAACAACGGTGGAAAGCTGACCCAGGGCGTCGCGGTAACCGAGTCAGTCACGCAGCTTGTCAAACCCGAGGGGGGCTGGGTTCCTATCGGACACACAGAGGATGGCAGTTACGTCGTCCACTCCCAAAAAACGGGCATGCTGGTGATTCTGCGCGCGCGGGATTTGAATCTGGCCAAACTGAAGGTCTGGTTTGGGCAGGATGTGCGTCAGCAGAGCATGGTGTACGACCACGACCTCAAGACCTATGTCGAAGAGGAAGGCTCGGCTGCGGACGCTATCGCGCAAGCGTGCGACGCACTCGGGCCTATCGACCTGAATCAGGTACGGGGGCCGGGACTGTACTGTGACGGCCAAGAGCTTGTAATGAACTTTGGCCACCAACTCACGCGCACAGACGGGGCTCCCGTGCCGCTGGTCGGCAAAAAACCAAAGGTCGTCTACCAAGGCGGTCCTTCACTGGGCTTCGACTTGGATACGCCTTGTGCGTCCGACGAAGAAGTGCGGCGCGTGGTCCAAGTGCTCTCGACTTTCGGCTTCGAAAGCGAGGGCGATTCGATGAAGGTCCTGGGCTGGTTCGTCAGCGCATTTTTCGGCTCGGCACTCCCCCATCGCCCCGTTCTGGCCCTCTCGGCAGAAAGGAGCTCGGGGAAGACCACGCTAATGGAGCTTTTGTCGAATCTACTCGGCCCGCAGGCGACGCGTCGCGATGGCATTCCTACGGCGGCACAAGTTCTGCACGCCATGGAGAAAAGCTCGGCGACGCTGCTGCTCGATGAGGTCGAAGCCCGTGGCGGCAGGAAGACGGCGGTGGACGGCCTCTTTGAGTTGGTGCGCAGTCAGTTCACCCAAAGTGGCTCGCCACGCCATTACCGGGCCTCTGGCGGGAAACTGCGGCATTTCAATACGCCCACCGGTGTAGCGATAGCGGGCATCAGCTTGCCATCGTTCAATGGTGCGACGGAAACGAGAGTGGTTCAGCTCAATCTGGCCGCGCTGCCGGAGTCCTCACGGCACGTCTATGAGCCGCTGCTCGACCCGTCGCGCCATATCGAGACGGTGCAGCTTGGGGCCCGGCTACGCCGGCTCCTGGTGGCGCGCTGGGCCTTGATGCGTGACACGCTGAGTGCTGCGCGGGCGCTACTCCTCGGACTCGGCCATGAGCCGCGTTTCCTGGACAAGTACGCGCCCATCGTGGCCGGCTATGTCGCGCTGACGCGAGACCAAATCCCGACTCCAGAAGAGCTGCGCAGCCTTATCGCGCGGATGAATCTGGAGAAGCCGGAAGAGGTCAAGGTCGAACGAGACGCAGACCGGTGCCTGCGACGAGTGCTGGGGCGCAAGTTGGTCGTGTTCCATATGGCCCATGGCGTGAAAGAGAAAAAGTACCTGACCATTCAGGAGACGCTAACTCAGATTGTTCATGGGTCCCCCGCCCACCGGGAGTCGCTCACGCGGCAACTGGAGGCACTTGGAGTGCGACCGATGTGGTTGAAAGACCCGGCACGCTGGAAGCTGGCCATCGCCAGCTCTGAACAGCATGACGGGATGCGGCAGCTCATGATGGGAACAGACTGGGCGCTCGGTGGCTGGAAGGACGTGCTTGCGCGACTGCCAGGCGCCGAAAGCGGCCACCAGCGCATCGGAGGTATGACCCACCGCGTGGTGATGATGGATATGCCCCGAGAGGTTTTGGAGTGTTCGTGCCGAACGAAAATTGACCCACTTTTGAAGGTTATGCCGACGCAAAATTGACCCGGGTGTTCCACCTACCCTGCTGCTTTTTTAGGCACGGGGAGCAGGAGTGATCACCATGGACATGATTGGCAAGATCCGGCGGATGCATTTCCGCCAGAACAAATCCGTTCGAGAGATTGCCCGCAGTACGGGGCTGTCGCGCAACACGGTGCGTACCTGGCTACGCCAGCCGGGCGATGTCGTACCGCGGTACGCGGCGCGGCGAACACAACCCTCGCGCAAGCTCGCGCCCTATGTGGAGTGGCTCCGGCAGGCCGTGGCCATTGATGCGCAGCGTCCTAAAGCGCAGCGGCGCACGGCCAGGGCATTGCATGCCGAGTTGAAGCGACAAGGCTATGACGGCGCCTACAGCCGCGTCACCGATTTACTGCGCGCTTGGCGACAGGCCGATGGCACGAGCGCTGTGCACGCCTTCGTGCCCTTGACGTTTGCGCTGGGCGAAGCCTTCCAGTTCGACTGGAGTGAAGAGAGCATGGTGGTGGGCGGCGTGCCGTACCGCGTGCAGGTTGCCCACGTCAAGCTGTGCGCCAGCCGTGCCTTCTGGCTGGGGGCCTATCCCAGCCAAGGTCACGAGATGCTGTTTGACGCCCATACCCAGGCGTTTGCCGCCTTCGGCGGAGTGCCGCATCGCGGCATCTATGACAACATGAAGACAGCCGTCGACAAAGTGCACCCGCGCAAGAAGCGCGACGTCAACGCGCGCTTTGCGGCGATGTGCAGCCACTACCTGTTCGACCCCGACTTCTGCAACGTCGCTTCCGGTTGGGAGAAGGGGGTGGTGGAGAAGAACGTCCAGGACAGCAGGCGACGTGTGTGGATTGAGGCCCTGTCGACGCCCTGGCGCTCCTTTGCCGAACTCAATGCCTGGCTGGCCATGCGCTGCCGTGGCTTGTGGCAGGAGATCTTCCATCCCGAGTTCAGCCAGTTCACCGTGGCCGAGATGCTCGAGCACGAGCAGCCGCACCTCATGCCCATGCCCACAGCGTTCGACGGCTATGTGGACAACACGGTCAAGGTCAGCAGCACCTGTCTGGTGGCCATGGCTGGCAATCGTTACTCCGTGCCCTGTGAACTCGCCGGGCGGCGGGTGAGCACCCGGGTGTATCCCACCGAGGTGGTCGTGGTGCATGACGGCGTGTGTGTGGCCCGCCATGCGCGGCTGGCCAACCGGGGACAGACCACCTACGACTGGCAGCACTATGTGCCGCTGATTCAACGCAAACCCGGGGCGTTGCGCAACGGCGCGCCGTTTGCCGATCTGCCCCAGCCCTTGCAGCAACTGCGCCAGGCGCTGCTGCGGCAAGACGGGGGCGACCGGCTCATGGCCCAGGTGCTGGCGCTGGTGCCCGCATCCGGGCTGGAGGCGGTCCTGGTGGCCGCTGCGCTGGTGCTGGAAGCCACGGCCCCGTCCGGGCGCATCAGCGTGGAGCATGTGGTCAACGTGATGGGGCGCTTGCAGACCGGCCCCCAGCCCGCCCAAGTGACCACGGCCTTGACGATGGCCGATCCACCCCGCGCCGACACGGCCCGCTATGACCGCCTGCGGGTGACTGACGAGGAGCGAGATCATGCGTGAGGTCATTGCGGAACTCAAGGCGTTGCGGCTGCACGGCATGGCCGGCGCCTGGGCCGATTTGCAAGGTCTGGGGACGAACGCCAGGCTGGATGCCGCGCAGTGGCTCGTCGAGCATTTGCTGCAGGCCGAGCAGGAAGATCGCGCCGTGCGCTCGGTACGCCATCAAATCCTCTCGGCCCGCTTCCCGGTGCACCGCGATCTAGCGGGGTTTGACTTTGATGCCTCAAGGGTTGATCGCACGCTGGTGGGGCAACTCGCCAGCATGGCCTTTACCGAAGCCGCGCACAACGTCGTGCTGGTGGGCGGGCCCGGCACGGGAAAGAGCCATCTGGGCACGGCCATCGGCGTGGCGGGCATCACGCAGCACGGCAAGCGGGTGCGGTTTTACTCCACCGTCGATCTGGTCAACGCGCTGGAGCAGGAGAAGGCGCAGGGCAAAGCCGGGCGGATTGCGGCAAGCCTCTTGCGTATGGACTTGGTCATTCTCGATGAGCTGGGGTATCTGCCCTTCAGTCAGGCGGGCGGGGCTTTGTTGTTCCATCTGCTGTCCAAGCTCTACGAGCACACCAGCGTGCTGATCACGACCAATCTGGCCTTCGGCGAGTGGTCCAGCGTGTTCATCGATGCGAAGATGACCACCGCCTTGCTCGACCGGCTCACACACCACTGCCACATTCTGGAAACCGGGAACGAGAGCTACCGCTTCCGTCACAGCACGGAAACCGCCAAGACCCGCATCAAGGCGCGGGAGCAAAGGCGTTCGGGCACAGCACAGGCACCCCAGCCCGCTGAGCCCGAGACACCGCTTTGACCCCCACAAGCCCTTGGGGCAAGCCGCTCTGGGCTACGCCCGACGCAGCTTGCCCCAAGGATCCAAACCCACCCACCAGGAGCCAACCCCACGCAAAAACCGTAGACTTATCCACACCCGACTGCGACGCAGTCGGCCTTAGACCCCGGGTCAAAATTGAATCGGCACGGTGGGTCAAAATTCCATCGGCACGAACAGTTTTGGAGCCGGTAAAGGATTCGTACGATTTTCCGGAACCTGACGCAGCATAAGGTCTCACGGGGCAGTCTGGGTGCCAAGTACGTTAGCGAAGCGCGGTGGAAACACCGCGCTTTTTTTTGCCCAGAATTCAGCCTCGTCTGACGCTCTGGCTAGTAGCAGTGGTCGAGCCGCCTTGCGCGGCTGAAAGCGGCGACCCGCCGGCCTTGCGAACATCCCATCCGTGGCCAAACGCGCCTGCTCGTCTTTAGGCAGCTGTGTTGGCCTTGAGCCTATCCTGGCGGTCAATGATGATGCCGGTCATGAAGTCCTAAAAATCGCGCGAGTTAAGCCTGTCTTAGCAAGGTTTCATCCGTCCGGTCTCATGCCACCCACTCCGCCGACAGCATCTCTGCCTGCCGGAGCACCGTCTCAGTCGCCTCTTCCTGTTTATCCGGCGGATACTTGTAACGCCGTAACAACGTCTTGACCATCACCCGCAGGCTGGCGCGCACCGAATCTCTCACCGACCAGTCCACGGTTACCGAGTTACGCAGTTTCAGCGTCAACTCGACCGCAATCTTCTTCAGAGTCTCGTCGCCCAGTTCCCGCACCGCCGACTCATTGGCAGCCAAAGCGTCGTAGAACGCCCTCTCGTCAGGGCTTAGCCCCAACGCAGCGCCTTTAATGGCCTCCTCGTGGAATTGCTTGGCCATGGCGATGAGTTCTTCGATGACCTGCGCGGTTTCAATCGCGCGGTTTTGGTAGCGCTTGAGGCTTTCCTGCAACAGCTCGGAGTACTTGGCCGCCTTGACGACATTGGTCTTGAAGCGAGTTTTGATGTCATCCTTGAGCAGACGCTCAAGCAGCTCGACCGCCAGGTTGCGCTCCTTCATGTGCCGCACATCGTCCAGAAACTCGTCCGACAGAATGCCGATGTCTGGCTTGTTCAGCCCTGCGGCCTGGAAGATGTCGACGACCTCGGCGCTGACCACGGCCTTGCTGAGAATTTGCCGGAGTGCGTGTTCCTTCTGCTCGTCGCTGAGTTTCTTGTCCTGGGTGGTGTGCTTGGTCAGGGCCGCCTTGACTGCCTGCAGGAAGGCAAGCTCGTCGCGATGCTCCAGAGCTTCGTCGAGCGTGCAGCACAAGGCAAAGGCTTTGCTTGCGGAGAGCACGGCATCGGCAAAGCGCTTCTTGCCATCATCCTGGCCCAGGATATGGTTGGCTACCTTGGGCAGCAACTGCCAAGCCTGGGCGCGGAAGTCCGCATAGTCGCAGCCGTGCAGGATGCCGTGAAGGACCTCCATCTTCTCCAGCAGCAAGCGCAGGGCCTCGTGCGTGTCGATGGTCGGCCGGCCTTTGCCATGGGCCAAGGTGTAGTCCTTCAGGGCGGCCTTGAGTTCGTTGGCAATGCCGATGTAGTCGACCACCAGGCCGCCGGGCTTGTCCTTGAACACACGGTTCACCCGGGCGATGGCCTGCATCAGGCTGTGGCCGCGCATGGGCTTGTCGATGTACATCGTGTGCATACATGGCGCGTCAAAGCCGGTGAGCCACATATCGCGCACGATGACCAACTTGAACGGGTCGGCGGGGTCTTTGTACCGCCGCTCCAGACGTTTCTTGACCTCTTTGGTGTAGATGTGCGGCTTGAGCATCGGTTTATCCGAGGCCGAACCCGTCATGATGATTTTGATGGCGCCCTTGTCAGGGTCGGGGTCGTGCCATTCCGGCCGCAGGGCGACGAGGGCATCGTAGAGATGGACGCAAATCTCGCGGCTCATGCCGACCACCATGGCCTTACCGTCCAGGGCGGCAAGGCGGTTTTCGAAGTGCTCCACGATATCGGCGGCCACCTTCTGAATCCGGGGCGGTGCGCCAACGAGTTTTTCCAGCGCAGCCCAGCGGCGCAGCTTGGCCGCCTTGCTGGCATCGTCCTCTTCGTCCTCGGTCAACTCGTCGATGTCGCCGTCCAGGAGCGTGGAGCTCTCCTCGCTGAGTTCCAGCTTGGCAAGGCGGGATTCATAGTAAATGGGCACAGTGGCGCCATCCTTGACCGCCTGCTCGACGTCATAGATGTGGACGTAGTCGCCGAACACCGCACGGGTGTCGCGGTCTTCGAGCGAGACCGGCGTGCCGGTAAAGGCGACAAAGGTAGCCTGGGGCAAGGCATCGCGCAGATATTGCGCGTAGCCATAGGTGACTTTGCCGTCTTTTTTGATATCGGCGCTGAATCCGTACTGGCTGCGGTGGGCTTCGTCGCAAACGACGACGATATTGCTGCGCTCAGACAGCACCGGGAACGTGTCTTCGTCCTCCCCTGGTGCGAACTTTTGGATGGTGGTGAACACGATGCCACCGCTGGGGCGGTTGCCCAGCAGTTCTCGCAGGCGGGGGCGGGTGTCGGCCTGCACCGGGGTTTCATGGAGGAGCTCGGTAGCGCCGGCGAACACGCCGAACAACTGGTTGTCCAGGTCATTGCGGTCGGTGACGACCAGCAGGGTTGGGTTGCCCATCTGCGGGTTCTGCATCAGCATGCCCCCCAGACAGGTCATCTCGATGCTTTTGCCCGCCCCCTGGGTGTGCCAGACCACCCCGCCCTTGCGTGAGCCACCGGGGGCGCTGGCTTTCAGCACGCTCTCGACCACCGCGCGCACGGCGTGGAATTGGTGGTAGCCGGCAACCTTCTTGACCAGGCCGCCATCGTCCTCGAACAGGATGAAGTGCTGCAGGTAATCGAGCAGCGTCTTACGGTCGAAGGCCCCGTGGACCAAGGTTTCCAGCTCACGCATGGGCCCAAGCGGGTCGGTGGCGTGACCATCAATCGTGCGCCAGGCCATGAATCGCTCGCGGTTCGCGGTGAGCGAACCCAGACGAGCGGAAATGCCGTCGGTGATGACCAGCAACTCGTTGTAGACAAACAGGTCAGGGATATCCTCTTTGTAGGCTTGGAGCTGGTTGAATGCGCCCCAGATGTCGGCGTTCTCGTCGCCGGGGTTCTTGAGCTCCAGCGTGACTAGGGGCAGGCCGTTGATGAACAGGATGACGTCGGGACGGCGGGTGTGTTTTGGACCCTGGATGGAAAACTGGTTGACTGCAAGCCAGTCGTTTCGCCCAACGTCGCTGAAGTCGATGAGCCGTACACGGTCGCCACGGGTTTCTCCGTCCTTCTGATATTCGACTGGGACACCTTCGACGAGCCAGCGGTGGAACTGGCGGTTGGCGGCGATGAGGCCGGGAGTGTTCGGGCTCAGGACTTGGCGGAGGGCCTCGACTTGCGCCGTGGAGGGGATGCCAGGATTGAGGCGTTGAATGGCGGCCTCAATCCGATGCGACAGGCAGACTTGGCGGTAAGTGTCGCGTTCGGTCCCGTGGGTCTTGGCGTCAGGTGGAGAGATGTCGGGGCCGTGGGCGGTTTGCCAGCCAAGGGCAGAGAGCCACTGGAGTGTGGCTTGTTCGAGGTGGTCTTCGTTGAGGATGCTCATGCCCGCACCCAGTGCTCGTCCCTGTAAACTTCGGTCATCGTCCAGGGAGCATGTCGGCTGGACGCATGGCAAGTGCGGAAGCGTTGTCCAAAGACGTCTTCATATTCCAGATGGATGGACCAGGGACCATTTGGGGCCATCTGAAAATCGGTGTCATTGAATCTCTGGGATAGTTGCACCGGTACCTTCAGGGGACATTGCCCTCCGGGGCTACTCTTCGGACCTTGTCTCAGCTCGCTGGCCTTCATTGGGGAGAGCTCACAGGCTGCTCTAATATCGTAACGGTTCATCACTGCCAGTTGTAAGCGAAGATTCAGTGCTGGCCCTACGCCGACGTTCTGAAGCGTTCCATGCAACCACAGCGCATGGGCTTCATTTCCGTCGCCCGCTCCCTTGAATTCGATAAGACCCTTGCGGTCTTGAGGGTCAATGCCGTCGTAAGGCATCCAGACGACCAACGGTCGAAAGACATCTCGATGGTGCTCTTGGGTCTGACGTATTGATTTACGGGTCATCAATGCCATCCAACCCGTTACCGCCGCCGCCACGAATGTTCCAAGAGCCGCTGTGCCCGTCGCGATTGCGGATACACCTGTCCAGTCGATGCTCATTGCAAAGCCTCATCGATTTGGTCTCTTGCCTCCTTGACCGGCAACTTGCCGGAGATGAGACGGGGCAGAAGGGAGTCGCGGATGGCAACCAACTCCCGCGCCTGCAGCCCTCCATTCACACGTCGGTCCAGTAATGGCCCCATTAACGGCGATAGTTCGTCCAAGACTGCCAGTGCGGGCATGGCCAAGCGAGCCTCTGCCAAGTGCCTCCGCTGGATATGCCCCATCGTCGTCGCCTTGTGGGCTGCAATGTCACGAAACCCGGGGAGGAAATGCTTGGTTGCCAGGTAGTAGAACCACTTTGGCACCTTGCAGGACGTCACTTTAAACAAATGTTGGTTCAAGGCGCCAACTCCGCCACACCATAGTTCCACCTCAAGCGAACCAGACCATGAGAAGAGGACATCGCCATCCCGAACGATGTACTCGGGCTTCAGCTGCGCGCTGGCCTTATCGGCACTGTTCGTGTGCCCGGCGCGAAGCTGTGCAATCTTGATGACCGGCAGGTACTCCTCCGCACTTTCTGGCGGGTACTTCTGCAGGGCGAGGCCATTTAGGTACGTGGCAAACGAATCCAAGGCGCCAACCCGCCACCCCTTCGGAATCGCCCCCAGCTCCGATTCCTCAAACTCACTCGGAAACAACGCCGCCGTCTCTGCATCCATGCCTTCGGGCTCTCGTCCCTCGGCCTTCGCGCGCACCGGGTCGAAGTCGACAAACCAGCTCTTGAACAGCGCCTGGGCGATGGCTTCAAGGGTGGCGTTGGTTTGGCGCAGGAGGTCGATGCGGTCGTCGATTGTCTGCAGCACTTCAACGATTTCGTCCTGCTCGCGGCGCCCTGGAATTTCCACCGGCATTGAATAAATGAAGTTCCGATTCAAGGACGGTTGCGCGCTGCCGGAGTTGTACTTCGCGAGGTCAAGCGTACTCAACAGGTAATACGCAAAACGTGGGTTGTTTCCGCAGAAGTCTGTGACATACAAACACGTGTTGTGTGGCCAGTAGTCACTTGAGGAGAAGTGCACGCGCCCTATCGATGCACCGCTGCGACCGATGACAACGCCAGGACCAGTTGCACGCGCAACGTCGTGGGTGCCATTGGGGCCAGCTGAACCCATGACTGGCACATTCCCCGGTCGCTGTTCTAAAGATGTGAGGTCATGCCCTCGCTGGAGACGCACAAACTCGCCGAGATTGGATTGCCTCCAATCAGACCGCATACCCCAGCCCCCCCAGCTTCTCGCGAATCACCGCATCCAGCTTCGCGCCTTTCGCCATCTGCTCAGAGAGTTGTGCCGTCAGCCGTTCCATCTTCTCGCTGAACGCCTCATCGTCATCGTCCACAGCCTCGGCACCGACATAACGCCCCGGCGTGAGGACATGGCCGTGTTCGGCAATCTCGGTCAGTTTCACCGCGCGGCAGAAGCCTGGCACATCGGCATAGGGCTCCTGGCCCTCGAGCTGACCATCCTGCCGCCAGCGATGCACCGTGTCGGCAATCTTGGCCACATCCTCATCGTCGAACACTCGAAACACCCGGCCTTCCATGCGCCCCAGCTTGCGGGCATCGATGAACAACACCTCTCCCCTGCGGTCACGGCCATGGGCGGTTTTGCTCTTGGTGAGAAACCACAGGCAGGCTGGAATCTGGGTGTTGAAAAAGAGCTGTGGCGGCAGCGCCACCATTACCTCCACGACGTCGGCTTCGACCATGGCCTTGCGGATGACGCCTTCATTATTTTGGTTGGACGACATGCTGCCATTGGCCAGCACCACGCCGGCTTGCCCGCTGGCGTTCAGGTGCCAGAGGATGTGCTGCAGCCAGGCGTAGTTCGCATTGCTCGGGTTGGGCGTGCCATAGAGCCAGCGCTTGTCATCCAGTAGCCGGTCCCCGCCCCAATCGGAGATGTTGAATGGGGGATTGGCCAACACATAGTCGGCCTTGAGGTCGGGGTGCTGGTCGCGGTGGAAGGTGTCGGCGGGTTCCTTGCCGAGGTTGAAGTCCATCCCCCGGATGGCCAAGTTCATGGCGACTAGGCGCCAGGTCGTGGGGTTGGCCTCCTGACCATAGATAGAGATGTCGCCAAAGCGTCCGCCGTGGCTCTCGATGAATTTCTCACTCTGTACGAACATGCCGCCCGAACCGCAGCAGGGGTCGTAGACTTTGCCCTTGTGCGGCGCGAGTACTTCGACCAAGACCTTGACGACAGAGGCTGGGGTGTAGAACTGCCCGCCCTTCTTGCCTTCAGCGCTGGCGAACTGTCCAAGGAAATACTCGTAGACCTCCCCCAGCACATCTTTGGCATGGGTGCCCGAGCCGAAGCCGATGGTGGAAACGAGGTCCACCAACTCTCCCATCTTGCCGGGTTCCAGTTGGGCGCGACCAAAGCGCTTGTCCAGAATGCCCTTGAGGCGCGGGTTATCGGCCTCGATGGCGTCCAGTGCCTGGTCTATGCGGATGCCGATGTCCCAGAACTTGGCCTGACCACGCAGTGTCTCCCACCGGGCGGCTTCGGGCACCCAGAAGACGTTGGCCATCGTGTAGTAATCGCGCTCCTCCAACGCTGCCTCTTGGTCTGCCGCATCGGGCAGGTAGAGGTCAGAAGCCGGGTCGTTGAACTGGGCTTTGAGCTGCTCGCGGCGCTCATCGAATGCGTCGGAGATGTATTTGATGAAGATGAGGCCGAGAACGATGTGCTTGTATTCGGCCGCGTCCATGCTGGAACGCAATTTGTCTGCCGTGGCCCAGAGGGTTTTTTTTAGGTCTTGGTTCATGCCGGATACTGACACCGTGTCCTTCTATTTGTTTTGCCCCGTTCCACTCGGAACCACTAGAGTTGGCTCCGTTTGCGTGCAAGGTCATTTAATTCCAAGCTGAGTTTACGGGTAACAGTTGAGATATGAGAACGGCAATGTGACCCAGCTTTTGGATTGTCTGCTGGCGAGTGCTGCCGTTGTCATGCTGAGCACCGACGCAATGCTATGAGCCACCTACCGACTATCGACCTCGCGACGGGCTCGATAGCCATGCCAAGCGGTCATCACGTTCCGATGCTGGCATCGCCGTCTGTCCACCAGCCCAGGTGGCCTTTGCTTGAACCTATGCAATTGCCGCAACGGCGTCACCGTGTAACGCCCACTGCGGCCCCAGCGTTCAGGGTTACGCGGTTACGTGCCTCGCTCGACCAGGTCAGCCATGTCGACTGCGTCCTGGGTGCCGAGGTCGCGAAGCCCAGCCGCCACACCAGCGCAATCCCGCTGACCGTCATCCTGGCACAGCTTCCACTTACCTTGCAGTTGGGTGACCTCGATGTCGATGCCCACAATGGCTTTGAGCATGGCGTCGATGTAATCGGCAGGCGCGTCCGCCATGCCCCAAGGCGAAACCCGTGCGGCTTCGTGCTGCGTGGTAAGGGATTCGACGAGCGCGCGTACCCAGACCACATCATCCTTGATGCGAAGCACTCCTCGCGCCATCACCGAGACATAAGCCCAAGTCGGCACGACTCTTCCGGTCTCGGCTTTGCTCGGATACCAGCTTGGGCTCACATAGGCGTCAGGCCCGCGAAAGACGGCGAGCACATCGCTGCCGTCTGGAGTTTGTTTCCATAAGGGATTGGCACGGGCGACATGGCCGCGCAGGAAGGTTTTGTCGTCGTCTTGAATGAGCAGCAGCGGGATGAGGTTGGCGTCCAGTCCGTCACTGCCCAGGGTGACCAAGGTCGCCAGCGGATGGCCGCGCATCAAGGCGTGCAGTTCAGCGGGGTCGGATTGTTCAAAGTGTTTGGGCAGGTACATGGGCAGGGCTCTAGTGAGGTCACGGGTCACACAGCGGTACCGAGCACAGCGGCGGCGCTACAGGTTTTTTTCTTGCGCCGCACAATTCTCGATGCACGCGGCGCAGCCTGTTTCCTCTGGCTGCACTCTACCTCTCAATCTTCCTGGAGAACACAATGCACACAGACGCCATCGCTTTCATCGGCCTGGGCAGCATGGGGGCCCCAATGGCGCAGAACCTGCTGTCCAGCGGCATGCCGTTGACCGTTTACAACCGCAATGCGGCACGTGCAGAGGCCTTGGCCGCAGCGGGCGCAAGGGTTACCGCCTCTGCAGCACAAGCAGTCTCCCCCGGGGGCATCGCCGTCACCATGGTGGCCAATGATGCGGCCCTCGAAGCGGTCACCCTCGGTCCGAATGGCGTTGCAGATACCCTGGGACAGGGCGGCCTGCACATCTCGATGAGCACGGTTTCGCCGGAGACGTCGCGCAAGCTGGCGGCCGAGCATGCCCAGCGGGGCAGCCTGTTCCTCAGCGCCCCGGTCTTCGGGCGTCCGGAAGCAGCGGCGGCCAAGAAGCTGTGGATAGTGCAATCGGGTTCGTCGCAAGCGAAGGTGCGGGCCAAGCCGGTGCTGGACGCGCTCGGGCAAGGCATCCATGATTTCGGGGAGGACCCGGGGTCGGCCAATGTGGTCAAGCTCAGCGGCAATTTTCTGATTCTGTCCGCCGTCGAAGCGATGGCCGAAGCGCTGGCTTTGGTCGAAAAAAGCGGTATTGACCGCAGCGCCCTGGCCAGCTTTTTGGGACAAACCATTTTTGCCTGCCCGATATATCAAAACTACTCTCAAATCCTGGCCAAACGGGCGTATGAGCCCGCTGGGTTCAAGCTGGAGCTGGGCATGAAGGACGTGCGCCTGGTGCGCGACGTGGCTGAACAGGTCACTTTGCCCATGCCGCTGGCGGATTTGTTGCACGAGCGACTGCTCGCCAGCTTGGCCAAAGGCCGTCAGGCACTTGACTGGACTGGCATTGAACTGGTCAGCGCCGAGGCGGGCGGGCTGCGCTGAACCTGCCGCCCATCTGCGCTGCTCGGGTGCCGGTTAATCGGGGTGGCCACGCCATGCTTGGCGGGCAATTGCAGCACGCCGAGCAGACGCAGAACTGCGGTGAAGTCACGGCCTTTCCGCAGAGGAGCAAATGAACCCGCATTAGCGATGCGCACGATGGCGCAAAGGTGGGAGGAGATTGCTATCTAGGCGGACCCGGCCACCGCTTTCCCCGCACCAAGCGGACAAAAAGCACGCGAGCTCTGACAAGAGGCTTCGCTTTTGGCCGTTTCCGCGCCCACAGACAGACCACTGTCGCTACTCGCAACACCCATAGATTCGTCGCCGCGGTCTCGTATGACACCGCACCCCGCACTTTTAAGGTAAAGCCGCGAATTTAAGGTTAAGACTGCAATGTTTAAGTAAACCGCATTTCTAGACATGACATCCCCAACAGCAGGAGATGCCTCAATGACCTAGACGATTTACAAATCAGCAGTTTGCCTCAACACCTCGCAATTTAATTGAACCAGAAGAGCACGCCGTCTGCCCGCAAATCAGACCGCAAGTTCCTCGGTTCGAACGGATGCGAAATCCCATCAGCAATGGAGCACTTCCAGCTGGATGGCAACCATCAACGCAACAAATTCATTGAATACCACCATGGAAAATACCGTTTCAGATATAAAAGATGCCCGAAAATTGAAAGTTTCCACTCAATCAGAGGAGCATACAAATAACATGATTTTAGGTCGGCTTCCCAACGACGATTCCATATATTCTTCAGTAATTGAAAGTTATCGTCCTTTGGCACGGCCGTACGTAGACGCTCACGCTAAAAACAAATTTCTTACAGAGGCCGAGGTGGCGCTTTTTGGAATTGGAAGACTCGAATGGCTTGTTTCTTCCACATATAGTGAACTGAGCGATAAATTCACGGAAAGTGAACTGTTGACTCTGATGAATTGTATAATTGGCGGGCCACTTTCTATTCAACAGATTGATGCGCTCCCCTCACTGATTCTGGAAAATTATGGCATTGAAGTAGATGATTACGAGTCAACGCCTTTTGCGCCGCTTGTCAACAAAATTTGCCGTTTAACCCCACTTCAGCGTCTGGCACTGGTTGACGCAGCTGAGCGAATCTTTCATGACCTCGGACGCACGGATTCTCTCCAGAGCAGTTTTACCCACTATGGCATCAAATTACTATCCAATAAATAAACCCACGTTATGAATTTTCTCAAACGCTGACTGGCATCCCCGCCCGCCATTTCGTTCACGTTCATGGCGGTGCGGTTACGCCTCAATGCGTCCCATCGATTGATTCAAGTAACGCGGGACCGTCATTCCGCACATTGCCGACTGCCTTGCCAACCGGATAGGCGTCCAACGCACTGTCGCCCAGCGGCCGCATCAGCGCCTGCAGGTCAGCCGCCTTCGCTGTCGGGTCCAACCATCGCGCAACATCTTCCTCATGGAGCACGACCGGCATCCGGTCATGCAACGGCCGCATCACGTCGTTCGCCTCGGTGGTCAGAATGGTGAAGGTCAGCAGGGGCTCGGTGGCGCCGGGCGGCATCCAGTGCTCCCACAGCCCGGCCATGGCCAGCTGTTGCCCGTCCGGGCGATGGATGTAGAACGGTTGCTTCCCCGAAGGCTGCTGCTGCCACTCGTAAAACCCATCGGCCGGCACAATGCAGCGTCGGCTCCTGAAGGCCGCCCGGAAGGCAGGCTTCTCCGCCGCCGTTTCACTGCGCGCATTGATGAGCCGGTTGCCCAGGGCCGGGTCCTGCGCCCAGGAAGGAATAAGCCCCCACTGCAGCAAATCCAGATGACGCCGGCCCTCTAGCAGGCGAACGATGGGCGCCTTTTGCATCGGCGCCAGGTTGTAGCGTGGCCGCCATTCCTCGCTGTGCGCCGTATCCGGCCCTTCGATACCGAAGACCTCCCGCAAACGCTGCGGGGAGCTTTTGAGGACATAGCGGCCACACATGGGAGCTCCGTTGGCGGGTTGGGGTCGGTGAGAAGGGATAGAGAACAGGGGACGGGGACAGAAGACAGGCGACAGCAGACACAGGGTCGCGCATTCCCCTGAGAATTGAAAGACTGTTTTTTTATCCAGTTTTTGTGTAGGCTTGCCTTCCCGCGCTCTCCAGCGCCTTCCCGGACTGCCTGCCATGCCCTCTCCTGCCCTTGTGTCCTCCTCAAGGCTTGCCGACCTGCCGCCCGCCGTGGCCGCCTCGGTGTGGCGCGGCGATGACCTCGCCGTCCCGACGGGGGCGGTCGTGTCCAGCGGCTGGGCGGCGCTCGACGCCGAGTTGCCCGGCGGCGGCTGGCCCTGCGGCAGTCTCACCGAGGTACTCAGCCCACAGCCTTCTCTGCTGGAATGGCGCCTGCTGGGTCAGGCGCTGCGGCAGGTGACGGCGGATGGCGGCAACGTGGTGCTCGTCGGCCCGCCCAAGCCCCCTTTCCTGCCCGGGCTGCAGGCGCTGGGCTTGCAGGCCCGGCAGCTCATCTGGGTGCAGACCGAGACCCCGGCACAGCGTCTGTGGGTCACCGAGCAGTTGGTGCAGGCCGACACGGCCGGTGCGGTCCTCGCCTGGCTACCGCAGGCCCGGGCGGAACCACTGCGGCGGCTGCAAAGCCGCCTGCAGGGCGGCCGCACCCTGTGCATTGCCTTGCGGCCTGAAGGCGCGCGCAGCGAATCGTCCCCGGCCAGCTTGCGCCTGCTCGCCCAGGCCGGCCCGGACTGGACCCTGCGGGTGCAGGTGCTCAAACGTCGCGGCCCGTTGCACGACCAGACCCTCATCCTGCCGTCGGTGCCGTCCTCGCTGGAGGCGGTGCTGAGCCGGCGAACCCGGCTGCCCAGTCGTTGTATTGCCCTGCCCGCCGGAGCCCGCCATGCTGTGGTGCGCCCTGTGTCTGCCGAACCCCTGCGGCACTGAGTCCTTGGCCGCCGCCCAGCATGGTCTGGCCCTCTGGGCGCTGCAGTTCACGCCCCGGGTCACCCGGCTCGATGAGGCGGTGCTGATGGAGGTGCAGGCCAGTCTGCGGCTGTTCGGCGGTGCGGGGGAACTGGCCGCGCAAGTGCGGGTTGACAGCCCGGCCCTGGGCGTGGTGTCGGTGGCCTGGGCTGCCACGGCGCTAGGAGCTTTGGCGCTGGCACGGGCCCAGAGGGAGGAAGTTGATACCAGCCCACTGGCCGAGCGTCTGAACGCCTTGCCGCTCACCGTCCTGACCGTCACGGCGCCGCACGCCGACACCCTGGCTCAACTGGGCTGCCGCACCCTGGGTGAGCTGCGCGCCCTGCCCCGCGGCGGATTGACCCGGCGCTTCGGTCCCGCCATGGTCGAAGCGCTGGACCAAGCCTATGGGCTGCGCAGTCCCGTCTTCTCCTGGGTCACCCTGCCGCAGACCTTTTGTGCCCGGCTGGACCTGATGGCCCGGGTGGAGAACGCCATGGCGCTGGTCTATGCCGCCAAGCGCCTGCTGCTGCAGTTGCAGGGCTGGCTGGTGGCGCGTAACGCCGGGGTCACCGCCTTCACCCTGCGCTGGCAGCATGACGGCCTGCGGCCCCAACCGGGGGAGGAAGGCGACGCGCTGGTCATCCGCACCGCCCAGCCGATGCGCGACATGGCGCATCTCTCGCGGCTGCTGGCCGAGCAGCTGGCACGGGTGCAACTGGCGGCGCCGGTGGAGACCCTGATACTGGAAGTGGACAGTGTCTGCGATTACCGTCCGCCCACGGCGTCGCTGCTACCCGATGCCGCGGAAGACCGCGACGCGCTGAACCGGGTGCTGGAACGCCTTGCCGCCCGCCTGGGCGCCCAGCGGGTGGTCCGGCCCGTTCTGCGGGAGGATGCCCGCCCGGAATGGGCCCAGCAGTGGGTGCCGGCGTCTGCACCGGTGCGCGCCCGGCCAGTGAGCGCCCGGCCGGTGAGCGCCACAGTGCGCAGCGAGGGGCTGCCCCAACCCACCTTTCTGCTTCCGGAGCCTTTGCGCCTGGCGGTGCGGGGCAACCGGCCGCTCTACCAGGGGGAGTTGCAGCTCTTGCTCGGCCCCCACCGGCTCGAAGGCGGCTGGTGGCACCGGGTGGAGCTGGCTGGCGGCACCGCCGAAAGCCGCCAGGTGGCGCGCGACTACTGGGTGGCGCTCAGCGCGCATGCCGGCGTACTCTGGGTGTTCCAGACCCGGGTGGCCGGCGAGGACGCCGCCTGGTTTCTGCACGGCGTGTTCGCGTGAGGCCGGCATGGACCCCCTGCCTGACTATGTCGAGCTGCATTGCCGCTCCAACTTCTCCTTCCTCACCGGGGCCAGCCATCCGGAGGAGCTGGTCGAGCGTGCCCAAGAGCTGCACTATGCAGGGCTGGCTGTCACCGACGAATGCTCCCTGGCCGGCATCGTCCGGGCGCATGGGGCGGCCAAGGCGGCGGGCCTGCCCTTGCTGGTCGGGGCGCAGTTCGCGGTGGAAGGTGATGAGAAGACAAGAACACCGCCCTTCACCCTGGTCGTGCTGGCCTGCAATCTGAACGGTTACGGCAACCTCTGTGAGTTCATCACCCGACTGCGACGGGCTTCGCCCAAAGGGAGCTACCGGCTGGATAGGCAAAGTATCACCGGTGAGGCGCTGGCCGATTGCGTGGTGCTAGCGGTGCCTTCGCGGCAGGCTACCGATGAGCAACTGCTGGAGCTGGGTGCCTGGCTGCTGGCCCGGTTCACGGGCCGGGTATGGCTGGCGGTGGAGTTGCACCGGCGTCTGGATGATGAGCGCTGGCTGGAGCGGCTGCAGGACCTGGCCGAGGCCACGGCCATTCCGCTGGTGGCCGCAGGCGACGTGCACATGCACCGCCGCTCGAGGAAGCCCTTGCAGGACACGCTCACCGCCATTCGGCTGGGTTTGCCCATTGCCGAGTGTGGTCATGCGCTGCAACCCAATGCCGAGCGCCATCTGCGCAGCCGACTGCGTCTGGCGCTGAGCTATCCGCCCGAGCTGCTAGCCGAGACCTTGCGGGTGGCGGCGCGCTGTCGCTTCTCGCTCGATGAACTGCGGTACCGGTACCCGAAGGAGGTCATCCCTGCGGGGGAGACGGCGGACGGCTATCTGCGTCGCCGGGTCTATGAGGGGGCCGGGCGGCGCTGGCCCGACGGCCTGCACGCCAGGGTGCAGGATTTGCTGGAACACGAGCTCGCCCTGATTGCCGAGCTGGGCTATGCGCATTACTTCCTCACGGTGGACGACATCGTCGCTTTCGCCCGCTCGCGTCACATCCTCTGTCAGGGCCGTGGTTCGGCGGCGAACAGCGCGGTCTGTTACGCCCTGGGCATCACTGAGGTGGACCCGGAACAGCAGCAGGTGCTGTTCGAGCGCTTCATCAGCAAAGAACGCAATGAGCCCCCGGACATCGATGTGGACTTCGAGCACGAGCGGCGCGAGGAGGTGATTCAGTATCTCTATGCCAAGTACGGCCGTGACCGGGCGGCACTGACCGCTGCGGTCATCCGTTACCGTCCCAAGAGCGCCTTGCGCGACGTCGGCAAGGCACTGGGCTTTGACCTGGAGACGGTCGAACGCCTGGCGCGGAACGTGCAGTGGTGGGACGGCCGCGAGGTGGCCCGGGAGCGACTGGAGGAGGTGGGCCTGGACCCGGAAGCGTTGGGAGTCCAGCAATGGATGGCGCTGGTGCGGCAGTTGCTGGGTTTCCCTCGGCATCTGTCACAGCACACCGGCGGCTTTGTGCTCACCGAGGGGCCACTGTCGCGGCTGGTGCCCATCGAGAATGCGTCCATGCCCGAGCGTACGGTCATCGAGTGGGACAAGGATGACCTCGATGCCGCCGGGCTGCTCAAGGTCGATATTCTGGCGCTGGGCATGCTCACCGCCATCCGCAAGGCGCTGGACGCCATTGGGCAGAGCCGGGGACAGGTGTTCGCGATGCAGGACATTCCGCGTGAAGACCCGCAGACCTACGACATGCTGTGCCAAGCGGACTCGGTGGGGGTGTTCCAGGTGGAGTCCCGCGCACAGCAGGGCATGCTGCCCCGGTTGCAGCCGCGCTGCTTCTACGACCTGGTCATCGAGACCGCCATCGTGCGGCCGGGGCCGATTCAGGGCGGGATGGTGCACCCCTATCTCAACCGGCGTCAGGGCAAGGAGACGGTGGTCTATCCGAGCAAAGACCTGGAGAGCGTCTTGCAGCGCACCCTGGGTGTGCCGGTGTTCCAGGAGCAGGTGATGCAGATTGCCATGGTGGCCGCGGGCTTCTCGGCCGGAGAGGCTGACGGCCTGCGGCGGGCGATGGCGGCGTGGCGCCGCACCGGGTCATTGGAGAAGTACCGCGACCGGCTCATCTCGGGCATGGCCGAGCGGGGCTACCCCCCTGACTTCGCCCAAAGCATCTATGAGCAGGTGCAGGGGTTCTCGGAGTATGGCTTCCCGGAGAGCCATGCGGCGTCCTTTGCCTTGCTGGTCTATGCCAGTGCCTGGATAAAGCGGCATCATCCAGCGGAGTTCCTGATGGCGCTGCTCAACAGTCAGCCGATGGGTTTTTACACCCCCTCGCAATTGGTACAGGATGCCAAGCGCCATGGGGTGACGGTGCGGCCGGTCGATGTGCTGCACAGCGACTGGGACTGCACGCTGGAGGAGGGGGTGCCCTACCCCACCGTGCGACTCGGCTTGCGCTTGGTCAAGGGGCTGGGGAGGGAAGTCGGCTGGCGTATTGCCAACGCGCGCCTGCATAGCCCGCCGGTCGATGCCGAGGACCTGGCCAAGCGGGCGCAACTGGACACCCCGGCGATGCGGCAGCTGGCCGCGGCGGACGCCTTGCGGTCGCTGTCCGGGCATCGGCGGCAGCAGGTGTGGGAGGCCACGGCGGTGGAGCGCCTGCCGGCGTTGCTGGATGACGCGGCGCCCCAAGAGGATTGGCTGGAGCTTCCCGCGCCGCCGGAAGGCGAGGACATTGTGTTTGACTACGCCACGACCGGCCTGAGCTTGCGGCGGCATCCGCTGGCGTTACTGCGACCGCTGCTGGCCAAGCGACGGCTGCAGACGGCGGCGGAACTCGCCCAGGCGCCAGACGGCCGCATCGTGCGCGCCTGCGGCATCGTGACCTTGCGACAGCAACCGGAAACGGCCAAGGGCACCACCTTCGTGTCGCTGGAGGATGAGACCGGGACGGTGCAGGTGATTTGCTGGAAGAGCCTGCGGCAGCGACAGCGCACGGTGTTGCTGCGGTCCAGGCTGTTGGCTGTCGCCGGGACTTGGCAGCGGGAGGGCGACACGGCCAGCCTCATCGCCGGGTACCTGGAGGACTTGACGCCCTTGCTGGGAGGGTTGGCGACGCGGGGGCGGGAGTTTCGGTGAGGCCTGATTCGGCACGGTACCGAGCGAGATTGAAGTAAAGGGCCAATTGGCCCAAAGAAAACCGAGGCAGAGCCTCGGTCAAATAAATCACGCTTCAAAAACTCTGCTGGCGGTCACAACTTTTTCTGCTTCTTCTGCGGGCCACGAAACGCGTCGATGGCTCTCGCCAACTCCCGCGGGTCGGACACCCCAGGCAGCAGAGTGGTTCCGGTCACCCCTTCATAGAGCCAAACCGCCAAGGCGAGCAACCCGGGGTGGCGGCTCGCCTCTTCTTCCGAAAGCGCGGGCGCCCTGGGCCCCCAGTAGGGGTCGCTGCGGATGTGCTCATAAGCCCGGGCGAGACTCAGGTAATTCAGCGCGTTTTCTTCAAAGAAATCCGCGCTCGTCACGCGTCCGGCAAGCATGAGCACGGTGAGCCTTGGGAGACCCAGGTAGCGCGCACACCTGGTCGCGAACGCGTCGCTGATGTTTGCGCTGGAGCGCGTGCCGTTGCGCAACTGCACGATGTAGCCGTACGTCACATCCAGCTCTGCAGCGAGGTCCGCCATGGTCTGGGCACGCTCCCGGGCAGACTGCATCAGCATCGCCATCAACGGGCCGCCCTTGGGAATCTCCTCCTCGGCCCACACCCCGACGCTTTGTTCAGATTCGCTGGGCGCGCCCTCAGAGGAGGGCTCTTTCGCGACGCTCTTTTTTTTCAGTTCAATGACTTTCGACATCTTGGCCTTTCTTGAGTTGTCCTGGTTGGGATGAGGCACAAATCACACCTCAATCCTGTGTAGCAACCGGCAGTTGGCCCTGAGGGGCCATGCTCGGCAGCTCTGTCCCCGCGTGGCCGCGTTGGGCAGGACGAAGGCGCCATGACCATGAGCGAGGCCATGGGCTTTGCATGCCAGGGGTTTCCATGGAGGGTTTACCGGGGCGCGAGCCCCGGACGGAATGCCCCAACCCCTGTCCGTGCTGCAAGCGGAAGGGGTTAGCGACCCCGGGCGGTCATCGCCCCGGGGTTCGCCTTGTTTAGATTAGTACAGCAGCCTCCAAAGTCGCCATCTCATTGTTTTTACTTGGATTTTGCTCATCCCCCCGTTGCCGATAGTCCATGGGTTCGTTGTCCATAGTCCCTGCGCGTGGACTATCGGCAACGCCCACCAGGAACCGGGTCGCGTCGAAGTGCTCGGCAGTCGCCGGAACGAGTGCCGTTGACCCTCCCTTGTCGGGAATCGCCGACGCTGGCGATTGGCTTCGGCGCGCGCGGACCTCGGCGCTGCCCTTGCTGCGCTGGATTTCCGCAATGCCGGGGCGCAGCCAAGCCACGGTCCAGGACGGCAAAGCGCCTATGGCCTCCAGACTGTCACGCACCGCTTTTCTGCGCGCCCGCAGCGTGCCCTCGGGGATGCCGTCGGCGGCATCGCTCCAGAGGCGGTGCATCAAGGTGTCGATGCCGATAGGTACCGACCGCCCCGGCCGCAGGGTGGTCGACAGAAAGGCATGCATCGCCTGGGCGGTGTCCGTCGCCAGCATCTGGCGTTCGGTCAGCGAGACCTGCGCGTAGAGACTGCCCATCACGGCCCCGGCCAAACGGCAGTTCACCGCGAGGTGAAGGCGCAGGTCGCTGCCGTGAACGACGCTGACCAGCCGGGACTGCCGGAAAGAACGCTGAGCGTCGTCGGCTTTTTCCCAGACCACCACCTCGCAAAGTCGGCGCAACTGCGCCTCACGCAGCTGCTGACTGCGTCCGCCCTGGCTGCCACAGCGTCCGGCAAGCTCACGCCAGGAAGTGCGGATGTACAGTGTTTCGCCATCGGCCGCTATCTGACTCTCATGCAGGGCGCGCCACAGGTCTTGCCCAATGCCCTGGGTATACCGGTCGATGACCACGGCGCTGCGGCTTGCGACGGCATAGTGCTCCTGCGCGAGCTCGAGCAGGGTCAGCAGCAGCGTTTGCTCGGGCATGCCCAGCGCTTCTCGCGCGCTGAAACGCAGGGTCAACCCGCCGTGCTTCGGGCGGTACTCGACATCCAGAGTGGGTCGCACCTTGCTTTTGGGCAGGGGTCGAAACAAGCAGCTCAGCCCTGTCGCCGGGTCGAGCCGCACGATGCGGGACGTGCTGGTCTGCTTCATCGCCGACTCCCCTGGAGTTTGAGTTGCCGCGGGCTTGGGGCTCGCCGCGTCTTATCCGCACTCAGCTGGAATCCGTCGCGCCCATCGGCAGCCACGACTCGCGCCAGAACCCCGCCTGCCAAGCGCTGCAGCGTTTGCGTCGGTTGCGGCGGCAGGTAGTTCGATTTCGCGACATCGAGCAGCAGGAACTGCCCACGAGCGTCTTCCGCGAGGCTGGCCTGTTGCGCCTGTTCCCGGCTCATGCGGCTGAGATTGAGCTGCCAGCGCACGCCATCGGTCAGGGCGGAGGAACCGCGCGCCGCCCCTGCGGCATCGCCCTGCCCGGCAAACGTGGCTGCCTTGGTGGCGTGATGGGCGAACACCACCGCCGCACCAGTGCGCTCGGCCAGGCGACGCAAGGTCTGCACCACCAGATTCATCGCCGCGGAATCGTTCTCGTCGCCCTCATGAAACTGCCGCAGCGGGTCGATGAGCACCAGGCGTGCTCCCTCGCTGGCGTTGGCCAGGTCTTGCAACACTGTGGTGCGCTTCATGTTGCGGTCGAGCAGCGCGTAACGGTGTGACGCACCGGCGAACAGGTGCAGATTGCTCCCCAGTTGCGTGACAAATTCTGCATAGTCACGGGTGATACCAAAGCGTTCCCGCTGCTCAAACAGCGCGCAGGCAATCGCATGCAGCCGGTGCTGCAGTACCACCGCGGATTCCTCAGCGGTGACCAGCACCACACGGGCGGGCGCGGCCGCTGGCATCAGCCCGGAGAACAAACCGGCGCAGGCCGACGTCCCGGTGGCCAGCGCTACGGCAAGCTGGAGCTCGAGCATGGTTTTGCCGACGCCTCCAGGCCCGGCCAACATGCCCACCGTGCCGCTGAGCAGTCCCGGCAGGACATGGTCCAGCGGAGGCGGTGCGCTGGTGAGCAGGGTGCGGATGTCCAGCGGTGCGGAGAATGCAGGCACGCGTGACGCTGTCTTGGAGCGCTCAGTCATGATGAGCTCCGCGGACGAATTGGCCTAGCCAGGCTTGGACATCTGTTGCTCTCCAGCGCAGCAGCCGGGTGCCGGGCAGTTGGAGGCGCGGCGGCACTGCATCCGGGTTGCGGCGCAGGTCTTTTTTGATGGTCTGCGCACTGCGGCCTAGCATTTCCGCCAGGTCCTCCAGGGTGAGCAGTTTTTCCGAATGATTCATTTTTTTCTCGCGGGCCGGTCTTCAGGGGACACGCCTGTCGACCGACCGCGACCTTCGTGCCGGCTGAAGCCTCGTTTTGGCTCCAGCTGACACGTCTAGCCACCTCTTTCCTTAAATAAAACGCCTCCGGGGTCGGCTAGCCATTGCCGAGGAGCTCCTGCGCATATCCAATTAACTTGAGCCTGTACTGCCTCTCCCGTTGCGGCGGGATGGATGCGCCGGTAGACAAGCAGGTGTTGCGTCAGTCCTGTGCATGCCGGAGCCCTTTGAACTATACTTCCGACTGTCCGGAGGTATTAGTCACCATGTCCACTCAACTCTTCATCCCCACCGCAGAAGCTGCGTTCATCGCTGACCTGACGGACCGGCAAATGAATCGGGTTGTGGACGAACGCTTGTTGCCAGAGACCCTCTTCGAACAGCGAGGCAACAGCCGCTGGTTTACCCTCTTGGCGGCTGCCTTCGCGAAGTTCTACTTCGCGAACGAAGACCTGCTCCTCGCGGGCGCTCGTCGGCAGGTGCTCGAGGAACTCACAGCGCGGGTCGAACAGCTGGCGGTGAAGGACCGCGTCCTCACCTGGATGCTGCTGGACGCCGTCAGCTGGAAGGTCGAGCGCAAGACCTTGGTCGTTGACGTCAAACCCTACATTCAGAGCGCGCTAGCCCGTGCCAAGGAAGTCGACCAAGCGGAAGCGCTGGTGACCACTGACCAAGAAGTCATGGACGGAGCGGCGGTGTTCGCAGGCACTCGGGTGCCCGTCGACATCGTGCTTGGCTCGCTGGCCGCTGGCATCGACATGGGTCGCCTGAAGGCGTCGTACCCGTTCCTGACCGAAGCGCACATCCAGTCCGCCAAGGTCTACAACGAAGTCCATCCTCGCCGTGGCCGGCCGCGCCGCATCTCAGAGGCGAATCCAGGGCTCCCGCGTCGTGTCACGCGCGTCGTCAAGCGCGTAGCCGCTGCATGACGTTCCGGTTCCTCATCGACGAGTGCCTCACACCGGAACTCGTACAGATGGCTATTGACGCGGGCCACGTCGAGTCCACTTGCGTGCGCGACCGGGGTTTGGCAGGAACCAAAGACTGGGTACTCATCGAACACGTGGTTGCCGGTGACTTCACGCTGGTGACCCACAACTCTGTCGACTTCCGCGGTGGCGGGCCAGGCAATCTCGGCGGGGAGCACGCGAGGCAGCCGATTCACGCGGGTCTCGTGTGCTTGAACTCCGTGCACACCCTCGACCTGCAGCGGCAGCTCGACCTATTTCAGATAGCCCTCAACGAGCTCGCGGCGATGGATGACCTGGTCAATCAGGCGTTGGAGGTCTTCGAACATGAAGATGGCTCCATCGAGGTGACCATCTATGACATTCCTGACGCAGCGTAGCCGCCCCGCCATGTATGCAGGTGAGGCCTGGCCTCACGTTAGCGGAACGCGCGGTGGCCAGCTTCAACACCGACCGGAGGCTCTGGTTCGGCAAAAGCGCCTACAACCCTGACGTTCTGGTCAAGGTGTTGACCATCTTCCGCACTGACTTCAACTACGGCGAGGTGGGCCGGGACGGAAAAACCCCGACCATGCACCTGGGCCTAGCCCGGGGACCCGTCGCTCCGGAGGACATCAGCCACTATCAGCCAGACCTGCCCGCTAGGCGTCGGGCCCCAGTCAACAAAACAAAGCCCCTCGCGCCGAGGCGGGAGGGGCTTGAATCAACCGGGATGGCTTAGCAATACCTAACAGAACGGCTAGCCGGGGTCGGGGGCGAAAAAAATCTAAATTTAAGGTGAATGAGTGATTGGCATCGCCTGGCCTAATCGTCAGTACCTCCGGCTCCCTCGGCGCCCGCTGTCTCCTCGACCGCTGCCCGCCGGGCAAGCTTCGTGGCTTCAAACGCGAGAATCAACAGCGTGCCGGTTGGCTTGCCCTCGCGGGAAAGATAAAAATCAGTTTTCAACTTGCCCGTCACCTTGACGAAGTCGCCCTTCACGAGACCCGGGTTGGAATCTTTCATGACCCGCACGGTGTACCAGGTCGGCTCCTTGTCGATACCGCGCTGGCTTTCGGCGAGACGGAACTCCCAGTAGGCCTTGCCGCTCGTTTTGCTTTCCTTGCGTGCCGCATCCGTGGCCACGTTTCCAAAAACTTGCATAAGTTTGTTGTCCTCATTCGAATGACGATGGCGGACGCCATCACAACGTATAGCGACTACAGAAATGACCGCGTTGAGCCGCCACGAGCGGAGTAGGATTCACAAATGAACTGACCCACCTCCGCGGGCTCCCCGCCTGCAAGACCCCCAATGAAGACGCACGACAGAGGGTTCGTGCGCCCATCGAAAGGGGATTCATCATGGAAGGGCATCGTCAGTACCTCGCAGCGCTCTCGCTGCTAAACGAAGGCGCCATCATCGAGCAGATGTCAGGGGCGCCTATTACCTACCGCCTGAAGCATGCAGGGCAGTCAGTGCCTCTGACCGGTGGGGTGTTTCAACAGCTCATCGCCCATCGGCACATCCGGCAAAGCTGCCGTCTAAGCGGACGGGTCGTCTTTGTGCCTGTCTGAGGACGGAAGACCTCGGCTCCGCCGATTGGTGGGGCCGAGCGGACCGGCACGCCGGGGCCAGAGCCTCTAGCGCGAGTTGGCGGAAATGGCGAATTCAACAGCTCACCAAGTCATCTCACTGATGCCGGAAGCTCAGGCATTAGCCACCGTATAAAGCAGCCGACAAGGCAGGAGAGGAACAACATCGACTCGTGCTCACGGACGCGCGGCTGGGGCTTGGAGCGCCCAATATGGCGGCGGAGCTCGCACGCAAGTTGATGACTGGGTGCGAAAAAGAGACTCCCTAGGCCAGGGGTTACCGTCACTCGGTCTCCTCCTCGCTGGGCAAAAACGGCGATACGGGCAACTCCCAACGACCGCGCGCAGGGGGCAATTTGAAGGGCAAGAAATTGGCTTCGAACCACCCATCCGTGCTCCAACGATTGGTCGCATCGATGCGGACTTTGGGAAGCCAGGTCGGCAGCATCTGCACGATGATGTGGCCGATGCAGTCGTCTGTCAGGCTGACACGGCCATCGCGATACTTATAGGGAACCGCAGCCCAGACTTCGTAGACCCCATGCTCCCGGCGGCGGATGTGGCTGCGACCCTCGGTGAGCACCTGGCCATTGCTCGCTGCCGCGAGTTGTTCGACGAGACGAATGGCATCGCGCTCGATGCGCTCGGTTTTGCACTGCACCACGACCTGGCGCAGGGTTTTACCGTCCGCCGTTTTGCGGCCAAGCGCATGAATCAGGGCGACCAGGTCGGCCTGGCGCTCGGAGCCGCGCTTGCTCCGGTCCACCTCAAACCAGATGGCATCCAGCCCGGCTTTCTCAAACGCCACGGCGTCGGGCCGCAGGTTCTTGAGGACGGTGCCATTACCCCGCCTGACGGAGACGGTGATGTAACCCTGCACGGGCTTTTTCGCTCCGGCGTTCAGTTCCTGCAACAGCTCCGATTCGGTCAGCGCCCGAAGGCCGCGCGCCCGGGCGCAGATGACCAGAAACTGGGCCCAGAGGCGGTGCTCGGGATTGGTCATGTCGCTAACCCGCCGCACCGAGGAGGCTGCGGCGTAACCGTGTTCACCGAGCCAATCGACACCGCGCTGGGTCAGTCCATAGACGGTCTGAAATCGGTCGGTCCTGTAACGGCGTAACAGCCCCTGTTTGACCATGCCGCGCACGGCGCGCTGGGCGGCGGTCAAGGCCGCCTTGAAGGGGCGTTCCGGGAAGCACCAGGCGGCGATGTCGATAGTCCTGATAACCCGGAATCGGTCGACTAACTTGAGTGAGCGTTCATAAATCACATCGCGCAGCCACAGGCTGGAAGCCCTTGCCGTGATGCCGCGGGTCGGCATGCGGCACGAGGGCTTGGTGGCTCCGGTAACCGTGGCGGGTGTTACGGAGCCGCTCGTGGAGGGCACGACAGTGACACCGTTACGAGTGCTCGCAGGGTTGATGACACCATCTGCCGCAGTGATGTCGGCGGTGGTGTGACGTGTGACCGGCGGCGATGACACGGGAGCACAGTCGGCTGTGGCATCTGTCTTTGCGGAGGTGTTGGGTTTCGACATAGGCGGTCTTTCAGCGCTGAAAGTTTTCGGGGCCGCCCATCGACCAGACTTCCTGCGATGCGGCGGGGCTTATTGCGTATAGCAACGACCGCGCAACCGAGGCTCAGCGTCCTGCGCACCACGCCGCCGCGTTCTTAATCTGGGTGACTCAAGGGGCTGACCGAGCGGTCGCCCGCTGGCAGGGGGCAGGAGGTTTTTCCCCAGCGGGCAACCTCGCGCGCCAGGGGCGCGCGTCGCTCACGTTTTCGTCGCGACGTCTCTCAAGGTCGGCTGTTCCGTCGCCCGGCTGCGCCGGTGCGAACCGCCGCCGTCCCGGATGTACTTGCAAGGCCACTGTGCTATCGACGTCGGCTCCAACTGTTCTGCCAGCAGCCGTGCTGTCGCAGCTTGCCCACGGTTTCATGCAGCCGTGCTGCCGAGCGCCTGGTCGCCCCAGTTTCATCGATGAAATTCGTCCGGCGAGGGCGGGCTCAGGCGCGGAGTTTCATCGATGAAATCGCGGGACCCGCGCTGCAGTGTCTCGGCGCTGGTCGCGCCGAGCTGTTCGCACGAGGGCATGCTGCGCTGGGCCGGCGGCGGTTCGCACCGCCTTGCCGTGCCCGGTCGCGGCAGATGCCTCCTCACTGACGTACCGACTGGGTGTAGCGTGACCCCTACTCGCAGCAACAGTTTCATCGATGGACGCTGCTGGACGCAGCGCCGTCCGCCCGCGGGTCCGTCGAGGTGATGGCCTGTGGTGCCATCGGGCCAGGCGCACTCGATGATGTCCGTGTCGATGGTGAGAGTGCCGCCAGTTGCCAGCCACCGTGGTCACGGTGATGCCAGGGGACGTGTTCCCGTGGTGCCCGCGGCGGTGTAACCGTCGGCATCTCAGCGATGCACAGGGAGCGCTACCCCGTAGCCTTCGAAGGAGTCGGATGGCTACCGAACTCGTGCCAAGCGGCGACAACTGCCTGCACATCCTCCAGCGTTCGGCGCAGCTCCGACGCACGCGCTTCTTCGAGAAGCTTGCGCACCTCGTCTGCCGACATCGCCCGAATGGTCTCCGCGACGCCGGGGCTATCCTGGTCGCATTCGGTCAATCCGCTCACTTCTTAGTCCTCACTCGAAGAGGTTCCGCAGTAGGTAGCGCGACGTGAGCAGGGATTGGCATAGGCCGCAGCTCGCTCCTGTCGTGGAGCGCCTTGGCCGTCGCGAGCATGCGTGCCACGCTGGCCTACTTCATTGCGAGCAGGTCGATGACGTCGTTCTTGCGGTCATACGAGGTCATTGCGTGCTCCAGTGGCTTTGAGTGTAGGCACACCAGACGGCGCCGGGAAGAGGGCGCGTGATGCGGGCATGGCTTGAAGCGCGTCAGCCCGGACGTTCTGGCTCTGGACCAGTCGCCGATAGCGCCCGCACCAACCCTCGAAGGGCCTCAATCAGTCGCACCCCGTGCATCCGCGACGCGGAACTGGTGGCTTGCGACGGGCACCATCTGTGCGACCTCTACACGGATTCCATGTCAGAGTTGCAGAACGCTAAGCTGACGTCTCGCTGCGGAATCGGCGAGTTTGACTATGGAGGCGTCTCGATGGGAACGTATCCCGAATTCCCTGCGTCCGTGTATTTTCAGCCATGGGTTGGCGGGGCTTTTGAAGAGGGTCTTTGGGGGCGTCGCACCCTCATCCTTGGGCAATCTCACTACCAGTGGGATTCGGACGTGCCCGTGACCGCTGACCTCACGCGGCAATGCATTGAGGAGCAGCGTTCAGGTGAAGACAGTGTGGCGCACTGGACAAAGATTGCGATGGTTGCCATCGGGCACGCGCCGACGCTGGACGAAAAGCGACGCTTCTGGGACTCTGTCGCGTACGCCAATTTCATTCAGGAATCGGTTGGCCACGGCCCCCGTGTCGGACCGAAATCTGAAATGATTGAAGCGGCCAAGGAACCCTTCCTCGCAACGCTTGAAGTCCTTCGACCCGACGTGGTGTGGGTCCTCGGGTACACGCTTTGGAACTGGTTGCCTGAAGAGGCAACAGCTGGCCCGACGATTCAAAAGAACGTAAGAGCACTGTCGTGCTGGTACGACTTGGCTCCGCAGCCGAGGATGAGTCAACCCGTGAGGCGCGTGCTGGCGGTTCGCATGTTGCATCCGAGTGCCGGCTTCAGCAGCGCCGCTTGGCATGCCGTCGCCGCGGAAGACGCCCATCAAGTCTGATGACTAGACTAGGTGACTATCTGCGCGTAGCGCTTTCGACGTTCCCAACAACTCTTGGTGTCGCGGTCACTAGGCTGCTGGAAAGGCTCAACCAGGAACACGCTGCAGGATAGTCGAGGCAAACTAAGGTGTATCCAGGTCGGCAGTCAACTGGATAGGTGAGAGCAGAGCGAAGGCAAGCGCGAGTCGCATGCCCGGACGCACTGTGAGCTGCTGCGACAGCTAGCCCATCCACCGCTTAGGCCGCGTTGGTTAGAAGGGGCAGATTGAAGTCAATCAGTACGGCCTTACACTGCGTCCTAAGGACGCAGTGTAAGGCCGTACTGCGAAGAAGTCAAAGCCCGTCTCCGATGCAAATCGTCTGGAGGACTAGGCTACGGTAGCTCCAGCTGCTACACTTGCGTCCTGAGGACGCAAGTGTAGCAGCTGGACGTATAGAACTGCTGCGCGGATGCTTGATTTTTCAAGCATAGCGCCGTACGCTGTGTCCTCAGGACACAGCGTACGGCGCTATGACGAATCCAAAAAACCTAGCAGTCCCAGCGCACACTGACCTTCTCCCTCTCGTCGCGGAAAGCCTAAGCGCGTCCACCGGACCGGCCATTACCGCTTACGAACTCGGCAAGCTGGTCTATTTGAAGGGCAAGTCTCTGGAAATCGAGGCGTCTAAGAGGGAGTACGAGCGGGTCATGGATGCGCTCCTCGCCGTCCGGCTGTTGGTCAAGATAAGCGGCGCCCGCAGCGCCTATCTGCTCTTCGGTCACTCCGCGGCAAGTCCCGCGGAGATTGCATGCTGCCTCGACCCGTTCGCGTATGTGTCGCATCTGAGCGCCATGGAGCACCACGGCCTCACCGACAGGTTCCCAAAAATCCTCTATCTAACCAGGCCTCCGGCAATCGAATGGCGCAAGCAAGCCAAGGCGCGCATGGCAAGAGACCTTGCAGAGGACTTGGTGGCGTATAAGCAGTCTGGCCTCCCTCGACTAACGCTCCCGGCTCTGAGCAACCTCTTAGGAACAACTATCCATGTTCATGAGCGGAGCCAGTTTGGAGCATTTCGGAACGTCGCTGGCTCGCCTCTAAGAGTCGCAACGATTGGTCGCGTCTTCCTCGACATGCTGCGCGAACCCAAGTCGTGCGGCGGTATGCAACACGTCATTGACGTTTATCGACGCGAAGCAAAGCGCAACCTAAAGCTCATCGTGGACGAAGTGAGCCGCCACGGTCAGTCCATCGACAAGGTTCGCGCTGGCTACGTGCTGACGGAGGTGTGTCACCTGCAGTTCGACGCAGCAAGCGAGTGGCAAACCTATGCGCAGCGCGGTGGCTCTCGAAAGCTGGACCCCGACGGCGAGTACGTCTCGAACTACTCCGAGACGTGGAAGCTATCCATAAACGTGCCGTCACTTAGCTCTCCAGAGCAGGAATTCGACGATGCTTGAAGAACTCGACCTCCCGGAATGGGTCAAAAAGGCCCCCCTAGGGAAAGCCAGCTTCCGAGAAGCTGTCCATATCGTTCTCCACGCAATTAGCACCTCCCTCGCACTTCGGTCGACGATGGTCATGAAGGGGGGAATGCTGATGGCCATCAGATACGACAGCAGCCGATTCACAAAGGATGCGGACTTCTCCACACGCGAAAAGTACGCCAAGAACTCCGAAAAGGAGTTGTTAGAGGAACTCGACCAGCAGCTTGCGCTAGCGAACGACCAGTTACCCTATGACACCATGTGTAGGCGACAGCGAGCCGTAATCAACCCGCGTCGGCCTGATGCAAAGTTCCCCACACTCTCGGTGAGCATCGGATACGCGCAGAGAAGCAAAATCGCAGCCGTCGCGAGGCTCAACAGCGGACAGGCCACCACTGTCGTGCAGATTGACTACAGCTACAACGAGGCTGTCTACGACGTTGAGCTTTTGGGCCTTGGCGATGTAGACGGGCTTCAGGTCTATAGCTTCGAGAACCTGCTCGCAGAGAAAATGCGCTCTCTACTGCAGCAACCAATTCGAAACAGAAACAGGCGCCAAGACGTTTACGACCTAAACCTCCTGCTAGCCTCCGGGGCCGCGTTCACGGCAGAAGATAAGAAGGGGCTACTTGAACTGCTGGCAACCTCGTGCCGCGAACGCGGAATTGAGCCCAATAGAGGCTCGTTTGCCAATCCTGAAATCAAGAGGATGGCCAGTGAGGGATACGAAGACCTTGCCCCAGAAGTCGAAGGCGAGCTACCGCCATTCGAAGAAGCCTACGCGCGAGTCCAAGGCTTCTACGAAGACCTCCCGTGGGACTATCTCCCTGCGGCTACTCCAGAGGCCAACGGACAGGCGAGCATTGCCACCGACAGCGTTTAGTTGAGCCTGAACGACTAGCCAGAAGCCGATAGCAGGTCATCTTTGACGGCTCGCTCAAGCGCGCCGCGTTTGTGGGGTGACGCTTCCTTTCCAACAGTGGTGACTACACGATGCACACAACAGCACCGGAGTCAGCAACATGCACATCAAAACCCGCCGTAACCGTGCCCTGCTCTACCGCTCAGCCTGGGTCCCCAAGGGCACCGCCGGCAACACCCACGGCTACACGCACCAGCGATACGTGGGCAGCATCCCCCTCACTGCCGCCGCCATCTCGCCCAACCTGCAATCAAAGCTTTCGCCCGCCGAACTCGCCTTTGTTGAATCCAAAGTCTGCACCCCAGCCCGGCAGCGAGCCTCGGAGGAAAATCGTGCGGCAGAGCAACGTGAGATGGACCCTGCGTGGCGGATTGAAGAGGCGTTACGGTTGCTGGGTGAAGCGGCTGACCGCAGTGCTGGGCAACCCGTCCCGGCCGCCCTTGTTGAACAGCTGCAGCAGGTGGTGGGGGGACTGCATGCGAAGGGCTCGGCCGTAACCGCCGTAACCACCGAGTCCGCCGACCCGCTGGCGGAGGCACTCACCGGCATCCGTACTGCCGCCCAATCCGTGGCCGCCGGTCATTACGGCAAAGCGCCCGCAGAAGGCGTCCGCACCACCCGCACATACAAGCTTTGGTCCCAGCTTTTGGATTCAGTCCAGGGGGACACCGACGGCTCGCTGTTGCGCGCGTTACAGGAAAGTGGGTACGTCAAGCGGCGGGGCCATTAGCTTGCAGCAAGCCGATGGCAAAGCAGCCCACCAACACCTGCCCACTTGGCACCTAACCGCACATGAATTTGTCCAGCTCACCTTCGCAGTGAAGAAGCCGTTCGTCTGGGACCCCATACGCGCGTGCCAGCGCCACGCTGTTGGCCAGAAGGTTTTCATTGAGCCGGACATCGAACGCAACATTGGTCAAATCGCCCAGTTGTTGGAACTTGGCATCCATTTCTTCCAACAGAGATTGATACTTTGTTCCGACTGCCTTACGAAACTGCTGCAACTCAACATTCAGACGCTTCTGAGCTGCTTGCACTCTGCTTCCAAGAAAAAGCGATAAAAGCTTACCAGCAAACGACCCTATTACTGCCCCAATCACAGGAATTGGGATTAACGTTTGTCCCGCTGCCGTGCAAATACCGACGAGAGCCGCATCGCTACAAACAAATAGGCCATTATCAATAAGCGTTCCCATCGAAATCTTGCCCGCATGGTAATCGGACACCAGCGATGCGACCCCCTTTGCTGCTGACACAAATGCGCCGGCGAAAGGAGCTGACAGCTCCGCACTATTCGTCAAGACATAAATAGCACCACCTGCGATAGCCCCACCGACGCCTCCTTTGAGCGCTGCGCCACCGACCTCTTCCCAGTCTTCCGCAGTAAAATCGCCCTTGAAGATATTCTTTCCCTCCCGATACTTGACCCATGCCTTCGCTGTAAAGCCTACAGCTGCTCCTACAGCAGCAGCGCTACCTGCGGCCTTGAAGCCTTCGGCGACTGATGGTTGATGCCTAGCCTGAATCTGATTCTTCAGTGTTTCGTTTTGCCCGCGAAGGTCGCTCTCGTGTCGGTCAATTGTCTGATTTATTTTACCGACCTGCACCTCCGAATAGTCGGATACCGAAGGTCTAACGACTTCATCAAACGACTTACCGGATAATTGTTCGATGTGTTGCACTTTATCGCGGATTGCTTGGACTGTTTTTGCACTTAAGTCGCCAGTATTGCCATTTAGAACCGAATTAATTTGGTCAATTTGTTCCTTCTGGATTTGATAGATGGAGCCATCTCGACCGAAGTTCGTATAACGGTCCATATGGTCAATCACATGGCTCAAGGTGTTATTGCTTCCATTAATGAATTTGGACTGGACGTCAATGCCTCCAACCCGGTAATCCATAGGTGCCGTTCTGCCAACTCCATCGAACGTCGCCGTGGGTTCCATACCCCCCAAAACATCTCGAGCGCGCCTCACGGCCACCTCGACTTGCTCGGCAATCTCGCCGTGTTTGGTGTTATCTCGACCTAAAATGTGTTCGGGGGCGCCAATGAAGTCGCGGACCTTGGCCATCTCCGCGATAGATTTCAAGAAAGAAGCATCTTGGGCTGCTAACTGCCCGTTTGCGTCTCGAAACCTGGTTGCATTAATTCCATCAACGAAAATGCCGGCAAACTGGTCGGAAACTGAAGACGAATCTGGAATATTAATTTTTTGTTTCACTAATAAGCTCCATTACTAGCGTCTTGTAATTTTTTATTTAATAAAGCAGACAAAGATTGCACGTGATTAATCAACGCAGCTAGCGTCTGTTTTTGCTTGGCATCGAATTCTGCGTATGACTTCGGAGCATTGACACTGAGGTCCGAGAACAATTTATTCATGCCTTGAACGTGCTCTCGTGTAAGGTCCAATAGCTGCAATATTTCCCGAATAGCCAGTTTGAGCGTACAAATTCCGATTTCAATTGGTTTCAGCTTCTCATCAGCTTCTTTCGCGACATTGCTATTTGCATTTGCGACATAGACCGCTCCTGCTACAGCCGCGGCTCCCGCGAACCCCCACCCAATCGGCCCAGCCAAAGCGAGCAATGCACCACCACCGCTCATACCCCCTCCACCGGCGGCTATGGCACCGCCACCCAACCATGCGAGAGCAGCATTCGAAGCTGCTGCACCAGACAACGTTGCAATGGCCGTACCTGTAGACGCGGTCCCAAAGGTAGTCGCAATGGCCATTGCGGCGGTTGGAGCCAGCATCGCAGTGGTTGCGCCGGCCGCGACGCCCGCTCCGGTTGCTGTGGAGCCTGTAACCTTGATGTCTTTCAGGCGCGTATCGGTCTCTGCAACCACGCCGTCAAAAGTCTGAAGTTCGACGTGATACGCCGCAAATGCTCGATTAAATTCTTTTGGAATCGACGCCAATCCATTTACGAAGGACTCTATAGGTCCAATCAACTCTTCGCTGCTCGACCGACGGAGCGCATAGAGCTGCTCTGCGAGTTTTTTTGTTTGCTCTTGATGTGAGTTGTAGCAGTCAACTGCTGTCTTTAGACGATTTCGTGCTGAAGCAGCAGCGTCCATATTCAACATGTAGTCATCCCCTCAATTTGATAGTGCACGATAACGGTCAGCTCAAAGCTTAATTGGAGCGGCACGGCAGTTCTTCGAACGTCAGCTAATGCAATCACTGTTTCGTTGCGTTACTTAAATCACCTTTGAATGGCAGAACGATAGTAATTTTCATCTCTCGTTTACAGGTGTTGACATTGAATGTCCTGCGCCAGACTGCGCATTTGGTTGCAGCGTGGCCATAACCCCCTCCAGCTTATCAAAACCGTCCGTTGTCGCTTCCGTCGCACTTCATGCGTGATGGTGGCTTTTCGCAGTCGGCCAATATAGCAAATCAAAAATACGCAGACGATGTATTCTGTCCGCACAACGCGGACCTACAAAACCTGGTCGCAGCTCCTGGAGGCGGTCCAGGGCGAAAACGACGGCAGCCTGTTACGGGCGTTACAGGAAAGTGGGTACGTCAAGCGCCGAGGGAGGTAAGAGCCAACCTCGGCGCATCTCCGAGGTTGGCGGATGCGGTTCTGGGGGTCAGTAGCTACACGAAGCAGGCCAACTACCACCCCAGGAGAAATGACTCTATGACCATCAAAATTCACCGGTCCGCCGGCATCGTTCTCGACCCCATTCAGTTTGCGGAGGAACTCACAACACTCAAGAAAAAACCCACTTCCCAAGGGCATGCGTTGCTGTGCGAACTTCCTGAGGCAGTTGTCCAGCTCTTGGAGAGCCCGCTGGTCCCACACGGCGTTGGGATGGGCGTCGCAGCAACGCAGAACGGCATGCCCTGCGCGGTTATTCATATGCAAGCTGCGTCGACGCAGGCGATGTACATCGTGCCGCTTGTCGACAAGGTCTCGCGTGATTGGTTTATCGAAGCTGTCGAAAGTCGCCATGGAGTGACACTTGCGGTGTCTGTTACGGAGACGCAGCAGCTGGCCCTGCTGAACTCAGCGCGACTTGTCGATGACATCAATAGCGAGCAGTGGCGTGACGCGAAGCAACAGGTCATGCGGGCACGCTATGAACTGGAGGCAGAGGCCCGCGGTCTGGACTTCTACAAGCTGCTGCTCGAAGTCGAGGCAGCGCCGCGGTCTGTGATTCAAGGCTTTGTAGTCGAGACACTTCACGTGGTCGTTTGCATCCCGGACCCACAGTATGTGCCGCCTGGGCGGGAGGACTTATCAGCCACTGACGGTGCGACACCGTCAGTGGTCCATTGACGCCGCCCAGCCGGCATTAGAGGGCAACAACAAGAACGTGTATCTCCACCGGCTTGCCGGTCGTTTACACGTCGCAATTCAGCGCCGAATCCTTTCTGGGTTCGGCGCCTTTTCTTGTAGGGGCAACCACCGAATATTTTGAACGCGTCGTCCGAATGCACGCACCCCGGCCTAGAGCGAGATGGCACCCGCCCTGGCCCTAAGAGGGTCTTGCGGTAGGCAGCTCAGCCGTATTTTGGCGTAGGAGGCGGAATGGCCAATGCGATTTGTGACGAAGACACGGCGAATCTCGGGCTGCACACATCACCCACTCAGCGGACCTGGAGCAGGCGCGGTGCTTGTGCAAACTGCCGGTGCGCAGACCGCACGTAACGCATGACCTGACCGGCCGACGCCCGACCGCGCTCAAGGAAAGCCGTCGTCAAACGTGCCGAGCGCAGGGGCCCAGCAGCGATTGTTCCAGCACGGCGACTTTGCGCTCGAACTGCGCTGATGCAATCAGCGACCGTTCAACCAGCCCAGCGCGCACAGCGTTCGCATACTGGTCACGCATGGTGTCGAATGGCCATTGCAGGGCGTGCTTCCCAACTGAGACTGCCGAGGCCACCGCCGCTTCTATCGACGCTGGTTTCTCCGCAATGGGTGACGCCGCGGCGGCGGTGCATGTCACCACGGCGACCGCCAGGCGTGTGTTCCTGCGTGAGCCGCGTGCACCGGAAAATTCAGCGCAGCTCCATCGCTGTACTCGAGTTCATGCATCCGGCGCTCCAGGTCGCAGGCATCAACGGCCTTGGCGAGGTAAGCCTGTTCGGCCTGCTGCTGTGCATCAAGGGGTGAAAACAAATTTTCAAGGAAGTGTTTGAAGGTGCTCATGATGGGCCTCCCTTGTGGGGAGCCTTTCAGGGTAATAAGGGATAACCCTGATATTAGGCCGATTCCCTTCCCTGCAATAGCGTAAGGACAAAAATTGTTGCGTTGCAGCATCACAGGGGTGAGGCGCGTCGGGCACTGGATGGAGAGTCCGAGAAGGGCCGGTTTCAGCTCGAGCCGCGTCTAGTGTCTCCTTGGCGTCAGGCCTGGCAGTGCCGTCCAGCGACGAGTGCAAGCCCGGTCATCCCCGGTTGAGAAGTTGATGCCTATACGAAATAGGCCATTCAACCAAGGAGGACAAACATGGCGTTGGTTAAAACGTATTTTGACGAGGGCAAGTTTCTTGAGCCCGGTGCGATGGCTGCGTTTGAAGCAGCAGACACACCGCTCACTGGAGCAGCGCTGCTAGTGCCACTTCCTGGGCACCACCTCAGGCGTCTGCGGAATGCAACGCTGAAGGCAGCGTTGACGCTGTTTAGCGGTCATGACGACCGCACGTTTCGCACAGTGGTTTTGGTGCTGCAAAAACGGGAGCTGCAAATCGTCTGCGCTATCCCGATAGTGAGCACAGATGCACGGGCATGGCTGATTGACGGTGTGGAGCGGTATGGGTTGATGAGACTCATCCTGCAGCACCGCGACAGGCCGCTGTTTTCCGTGTCAACGTGCCGCCTTCCCGTCACCGACCTGCAGGGTGCCACCTGGCGTAGATTCAAGGAACAGTTGCTGTCGGGGTCCATGCATGCCGGCGCGGGTGAAGAGCTGGAAATGCTCGACGAATTGACCAAGAGCATCGAGGAAGTGGCGCCGAATCTCGTTCCTGGGGTCAAGAAATTTGAACGACGGGTGTTTGTCTGCTGGCCAGGCGAGGTGAGACAAGTTACAACGGCTCCAGAAAACCCTGAGGACTATGACTGCATTTTCTAAGAGGCCCTGCAACGCAGCCCCTGCATTGAATGACAGTTCGCGAGAGCCTAGACGCCAACCCCATCTGAGTTCGATAGCAATCCTGCCCCAGAGCTTTAAAGCTTTCCGGTTGGCCAATACGCGCCCTTCCCGTGCTGACGGCAAGGCGTTGGCTTAACGTCTCGAGCCTACTCACTAGGCACCTGATTCGCCCTCTGAGACTTCAGGTTTCAGGGGGCTTTTTTCTGCCGGGAATGCTTTCGGTGGCCCAGGCATCCAGAGCCCTCAGTGGCTGGGCGCTTTGCTCAAACAAGTCTTTTTTCAGCTATTGCCCTGACTCCAGAGGCGCTGTTTGCGGATAACTCTCTTTAGAGAGCGCTTGTGGATGACAAACGCTCTCATGGGAGTCTTTTTTGAAGAATCCGTGCTGGCATACTACAATTGTTCTTATTGGAATGCTTGTGCTTTACAGCCGCTCGTATAAGGATGCTTAAATGGTCGCCACCCCTAATCTTGCTGTAGCCCGGGCGCTCACGGCATTGGGCCGGAACATCGAGCTCGCGCGACGGCGACGCGGGCTATCCCAAGCCGATTTGGCGTCTCGCATGAGCGTCTCGGTGAGCACTGTGCGTCGGCTGGAGGACGGCCATCCTGGAACAGCGCTCACCTACTTGGCCAGCGCGTTGCAGGTTTTTGGTGATTTGGAAAAGCTGAGCCTTCTTTTGGACACGCAGGCTGACTCCGTGGGACTTGCGCTGATGGACGCAAAACTTCCATCTCGTGTCTACAGCAAGCGTCGCAAGACGCCTAAAGCCTTTTGAAGGCTTGTTCGCGATAGGGTGACCAGAGCAAGTGCCGGGGCACAAACCATGAAAACAGAACTGGATGTGTGTCTGGGAAAATCCGGCATACCCGTGGGAAAACTCGTGTTTGTACGAAACGGTCCTCGCGTATTCACGCAGTTCGCCTACTTCCAAGACTGGCTCGACCATACTGACACGTTTAACGTATCGCCGGACCTCACGGCCACGCCGGGCTACCAGACCCGCAAGCCGGCGACCAAGGAAGACTCGCTTTTCTTCCTTGCCCTCGCAGACACCGAGCCAGATGCGTGGGGTCGTCGTGTCATCGCCCGCGCGCATGCCAAGCGCCGAGAGGAAGACTCAAAGCTGGGCGCATTGAGCGAGCTCGACTACCTTTGCGCGGTCGATGATTTCAGCCGAATGGGTGCGCTGCGTTTGCGTAATGCTTATGGCGCCTACCTCGAGTCCGTACCTGCGGGCAGGCGAGCGACGCCTCCACTCCTCGAGCTCGAGAAGATGCTCGCCTCTTCTCGAGCAGTCGAACTCGGCAAGGAATCCGCCCAGGATTTGGCCTATCTGCGAGGCAAGGCCACCTCTCTTGGAGGGATGCGCCCGAAATGCAGCATCCTGGACGAAGAAGGCTACCTGGCACTGGGCAAGTTCCCGAGCATCAACGACGAACGCAATGTGACTCGTGCGGAGGTACTTGCGCTCAAGCTGGCAGCCTTGGCGGGTATAACCGCCGCGAAGGCCCATGTAGCGGTGGTGCAAGGCACTGCAGTGGCCGTCATCCGGCGATTTGACCGCACCCCCCAGGACGCACGGATTCCGTACATCTCAGGCGCCACGTTACTTCAGGCGAATCGACAAGAGGAACACGCTTACACCGAGGTTCTTGCGGTGATGAAGGGGGTCTGCGCAAATTACGTCGTCGATGCCCAAGAATTGTGGCGACGTCAGGTGTTCAACCACCTCATCACCAACGTCGACGACCACCTTCAAAACATTGGCTTCCTCTACATGGGCGGCAATCAATGGCAGCTCTCGCCTGCGTTCGACATCAATCCGATGCCAGACAAAGACCGCGAGTCCAAAACCTGGCTGAGTGAAGATACGGGCCCCGTCACCAGCATGTCCCAATTGCTAGGGCAAGCCTCGCAGTTCGCGTTGACCCGCGAGCATGCTCTCGCAATCGTGCGCGAAGTGGTGGAGGCCGTTTTGCAGTGGCGCGCGGTGGGGCAGTCCGCGGACATCGGCATGACGACGCAAGAACTCAATGAATTTGCGTCGGCGTTCGAGCATTCAAGCTTGGTAGAAGCCAAGAAATTATCGGGCTTGTAAGACCGACGAATTTAGCCTTTAGGGGGCGGCGTCATCAAGCTCGTTCAGAGCGTTAACGCTTTAAGCCAACGCCTAGGTTCTGACGGTAAGGGGCTTGTTTCGGCGCACGGCTCATCCGCTGCGTACCCATACTAAGGGAAGTGTCCACTTGGCCGCGCGGGTGACAAACGACTTGGAAGCCATGGGAGAGACTCTGGTCATGCCAGGTCACACCTATGTGTAAGACCGTGGATTGGCGGGCACTAGGGACTGGAAAGTCATTGACCATGTGGTCGCCAAAGACTTCACCATGGTCACTAACAAATCGGTCAAGCCCCGAGGCAACGGGCTAGCCAGCTCTCTGTGGACGATGCTTCCATGAAAAGACACATCCAGCGCTTGACTCGAGAGCAAGGGAGCTCGGATAGGATAATCGGGCTCGTCGTCATCAAAATGACCACCAACTGTCGTTCAAGGTCTGCGACTTCGACTTGAGGCTCTCTGTTTGATGCGTCTGGACGATTTTCCTGGCCCGCCACTGGGAAGACGTCAAGCCGAGTACCCCTGGAGCGGCGTGAGCAAACGTGAGCAAATTTTTAACCCAACAAAAGGATGTCAATGTGTTATTTTTCAATGACTTATGATTAGAATATTTGCTCACAACACCTCTTATTGAGGACTCATAATCCTTTGGTCGCTGGTTCGAGCCCAGCACGGCCTACCAAACTTCACTCACACGCAGCCGATTGCGCTCCACCCTCGCGATGCCAAGCTGGACGACTTACCTGCTGTTCATCAGCTTTGCGCTGGCCGCCTCGTTCACACCGGGGCCTGCGGTCATGCTGTCCATCCATAACGCCATGCACCACGGTTGGAGGCACGCCATTTTGTCTTCGCTAGGCAATATCACCGGGTTGCTGGTGCTGGCGACACTCAGCGCCTTGGGGCTCAACGCCATACTCCAGACCTCCGAACTGGCTTTCACCGTGGTGAAGTTCGCAGGCGCCGCCTATCTGATCTGGCTGGGCGTGCAGCAGTGGCGTCATGCGGCTCGGCGCCCCGATGGGGCGCAAGCGAAGACGGTTCAAACTGCTGACGTTGCGCACAAACCGCATAAGTTGTACGTCAAGGGTTTGATGGTGGCGTTGAGCAACCCGAAAGCGATCGTGTTCATCGCGGCCCTGTTTCCCCAGTTTCTCACCGCTTCGCGCCCGCTCGGTCCGCAATATCTGGCGCTCACGCTGACGTTCATGGCGATTTCGCTGTTGGCGCTGAGCACCTATGCGGGGCTGGCCGTACTGGCGCGCAAACGCTTGAGCATCTGGTTCGCTTCGGGCTGGCCGCAGCGGGTGTCGGGCTCGGTGTTCTGTGCGTTCGGTCTGAGTCTGCTGCGGCTATCCCGGCCTTGACGCCGCCAGTGCCGAGCTTTTACATACAGTCCGACCATCAAACCCCGCCTCAAGCCCAGCCAGGCGGCGCCCAGCTTTCCATCATGCGCAGCCGGGCGGCGCGCAGGCGCTCGGACATGAGTCCGGCGAAAATTTTCATCAGGGCATAACCGAGGGCGGAGTCGCTCTCGCATTCCTGCAGAATAGCCTTGCCATCGAAGCGCAGCAGCGTGACCGGCGTGAGCGCCTTGGCTTCAAACGCCCAGCGATAAGGGGGGATGAGCCAGGACCAGCCGATCACATCCCATTCGCCTAGCGCCTGTACTTCAACGCCCGGGCCGTTGATGGCCGGCACCTGAATCTGCACCTTGCCCTCGCGCACGATGTAGAAGGCGTCGGCCTCTTTGTCTTGCAGAAAGATCACACCCTCTGCCGCGATGTGCTCTTCGGTGGCATGGGAGAGCAGTCGTTCCAGTTGTTCGGGCTGCAGGGCCGACAAAATGGTGCGGGTCTGTAGATCGCGCAGGGTAGAGGCGAATGGCATCGCAGGACTCCTAAGGTTGCGTCAACTTGACCATTGCATGCCTTCCTCAAGAAGGCGTGTTGACTCACCTCAATGTATCGAAATAAGCGTTATCCCTGATACGTTGGTTGCACCTAAGACCAATAATTGCAACCCATCACGCGAAAGGAATAAAAATGGGCGCAACCACAACCGGTATCAAAATGGACGAAGCCCTGCGCCAACGGGTGCGGCTCGCCGCAGATCGGCTGGGGCGTACACCGCACTGGCTGATCAAGCAGGCCACGCTGAACATGGTGGAACACATCGAGCGTGGCGAGTTTTCTCTTGACACGTTGAGTTCGACCGAAAAACCGTCGCAACCCGGCACCCCGCACGACGAGCCGGAAGGTGCAACCTATCCCACCCCCTTTTCCACCCCCTTTCCCACTCCCTTTCTCGACTGGGCGCAGAACGTGCTGCCGCAGACCGATCTGCGCGCGGCCATCACCGCAGCCTGGCATCGGCCGGAGCCGGAATGTCTGCCCATGCTGATCGAGCTGGCGCAGATTCCAGACGCCACCCAGCGCGCGGCCGTCCGGCAAATGGCCGAGCGGCTGGTCGAAGGCGTGCGGGCGAGGCGCGAAATGGGCGGCGTGGAGGCCTTGGTGCAGGAGTTTTCGCTCTCCAGCCAGGAAGGCGTGGCGCTGATGTGTCTGGCCGAGGCGCTGCTGCGCATCCCCGACAACGCCACCCGCGATGCCTTGATACGCGACAAGATCAGTCGGGGCGACTGGCAGGCGCATCTCGGTCACTCGCCGTCGGTATTCGTCAACGCGGCCGTTTGGGGGCTGATGTTGACCGGCAGACTGACGGCAACCACCAGTGAAAAAGGGCTGGCCAGCGCGCTGTCGCGGCTCATCGGCAAGGGGGGCGAACCGCTGATCCGCCAAGGCGTGCAGCGCGCCATGCGGCTGATGGGCGAGCAGTTCGTCACCGGGCAGACCATTGCGGAAGCGCTGGCCAACAGCCGTCCGCAGGAGAAAAAGGGCTTTCGCTACTCCTACGACATGCTGGGCGAGGCGGCGATCACCGAGGCCGACGCGCAGCGTTACTTCACCGCTTATGAACAGGCCCTGCATGCCATCGGCAAGGCCTCGCACGGCCGCGGCATCTTCGAAGGGCCAGGGCTTTCGGTCAAACTCTCCGCGCTGCATCCCCGCTACACCCGGGCCCAGTACGCACGGGTGATGGATGAACTGCTGCCCCGCCTGACCGCCCTGGTCGAATTGGCGCGGCGCTACGACGTGGGCATCAATATCGACGCCGAAGAAGCCGACCGGCTGGAGCTCTCGCTCGACCTGCTCGAAACCCTGTGCTTCAACCCGGCTCTCAAGGGCTGGAACGGCATCGGCTTCGTGGTACAGGCTTACCAGAAGCGCTGTCCGTTCGTCATCGACTATCTCATCGACCTCGCCCGGCGCAGTGGGCACCGGCTGATGGTGCGGCTGGTGAAGGGCGCGTATTGGGATAGCGAGATCAAGCGTGCGCAGATCGACGGGCTCGACGGCTATCCGGTCTACACCCGCAAGGTGCATACCGATGTGTCTTACCTAGCCTGCGCCCACAAACTGCTGGCCGCGCCAGACGCGGCCTATCCGCAATTCGCCACGCACAACGCGCAGACAGTGGCGTCCATCATGCAGATGGCCGGGGAGAATTACTACGCGGGGCAATACGAGTTTCAGTGTCTGCACGGCATGGGCGAGCCGCTGTACGACCAGGTCGTCGGCCCGGTCAGCGCGGGCAAGCTGGCCCGCCCCTGCCGCATCTACGCCCCGGTGGGAACGCACGACACCCTGCTGGCCTATCTGGTGCGACGCCTGCTTGAAAACGGCGCCAATACCTCGTTCGTCAACCGCATCGGCGACGACGCCGTTCCCGTGTCCGAACTGGTGACCGACCCCGTGGACGAGGCCCGCGCGATTGCCGTCGAGACCAGCGTGCTCGGCGCGCCGCATCCGCGTATTCCCCTGCCGCGGCAACTGTTTTCCGGGCTGGGCGCGCAGGCGCGTTTGAATTCCGCCGGGCTGAATCTGGCGAACGAGCAACAGCTGGCCTCGCTCAGCGCCGCGCTGCTGCGCAGTGCGCAGCACATGGCCTACGCGTCGCCTACCGTCGCAGAACAACCCCCGCCCGCCGATAACGCGCAGGCCGCAGCCGTAGGTTGGGTGCCCGTGCTCAACCCCGCCGATCCGCGCGATCAGGTGGGCTGGGTGCGCCAAACGACCCGAACAGAAGTGGACGAAGCCACGCGCCGCGCCCAGAGCGCCGCGCCGATCTGGCAAGTCACCCCGCCCGGCGAGCGCGCCGCCTGCCTGCAGCGCGCAGCCGACGCGCTCGAACAGCAGATGCAGAACTTGCTCGGGCTGATCGTGCGCGAAGCGGGCAAAACCCTGCCCGACGCCATCGGCGAGGTGCGCGAAGCGGTGGACTTCCTGCGCTACTACGCCGCGCAGACGGCGGCGCAGTTTGACAACGCGACTCATCGTCCGCTGGGCGTGGTGCTGTGCATCAGTCCCTGGAATTTTCCGCTGTCCATCTTCTGCGGTCAGGTGGCTGCCGCGCTGGCGGCAGGCAATGCGGTGCTGGCCAAGCCCGCCGAACAGACCGCCCTCATCGCCGCAGCCTTAGTGCACGCGCTGCACGCGGCCGGCGTGCCGACCGATGCGGTGCAACTCGTTCCCGGAGACGGCGGCACGGTGGGCGCGGCGCTGGTGGCGCATCCGGCGGTGGCCGGGGTGATGTTCACCGGCTCCACCGAAGTGGCGCAACTGATTTCGCGCACCGTGTCGAAGCGCCTCAGCCCGCAGGGCCGCAGCATTGTGCTGATCGCCGAGACCGGCGGGCAGAACGCGCTCATTGCCGACTCGTCCGCACTGGCCGAGCAGTTGGTCGCCGACGTGCTGACCTCGGCCTTCGATTCGGCCGGTCAGCGCTGCTCGGCCCTGCGTCTGCTGTGCATTCAGGAAGATGTGGCCGACCGGGTGATCGGCATGATCCGAGACGCGATGGACGACTGGAGCCTGGGCAACCCCGACCGCATGCACACCGACCTCGGCCCCGTCATCGATGCCGAGGCCCGCGACAACCTGGAAGCCCATATCGCCCGCATGCAGGCCGCTGGCCTTTGCGTCACCCGGCTGGGGCGCGATGAAAGCGGCGGGCTGGGCACCTTTGTTCGTCCCACGCTGATCGAGCTCGACACCATCGACCGCCTGCAACGCGAGGTGTTCGGCCCGGTGCTGCATGTGCTGCGCTACCGGCGCGAGCAACTCGGCGCGGTGCTCGACGCCATCAACGCCACCGGCTACGGCCTGACCTTCGGCGTACACAGTCGCATCGACGAAACCGTTGCCGAGTTGAGCGAGCGCATTCACGCCGGCAATGTGTACGTCAACCGCAACCTCATCGGCGCCGTGGTCGGCGTGCAACCCTTCGGCGGCATGGGCCGCTCGGGCACCGGCCCCAAGGCCGGCGGCCCGCTCTATCTGCACCGGCTGGTGCAGCCTCTGCCGCAGGCCAACAGCGCGCTGCCCGCCAACCTCGCGGCAGCAGCCGCCGAGTGCAGCAAGATCACCCCAGAACCTGCAAGCCTCGCCGCGCTGCGCGATCTGCTGGCCGCCGTGCAGAATCACACCATGAATCTGGATGACGAGGACACGACGCGCGCGCAGGCTGCGTGCGAACACTATCTCGCCCACAGCCCGATCAGCTCGGTTTACACCCTGCCTGGGCCGACGGGAGAATCCAACCGCTACCGGCTTCTGCCCCGCAGTGGCGGAGTTTGGTGCATACCGCAAACGGTGCTGGGTCTGGTGCATCACATCGCCGCCACGCTCGCCACGGGCAACCTCGCCCTCATCGAAGCGCCTAGCCCCGACAGCCCGCTCGCCACCTTTTTGGACGCGCTGCCACCCGCGGTGAAGGCATATGTGCGCTCCTGCCCTCCAACCCAGCGCGACGCCCTGCCCGAACTGAGCGTGGTCTTGTTTGAGGGCGACGCCGACGCCCTGGCCCGCTTGCAAGACCAGCTGGCGCAGCGCGACGGCCTGATTCTGCGCATCGAAAGCCTGCGCCCAGCCCAGCTTGCAGACGGTGCGATGATGGATCTCACCGCCCTGGTGCATGAACAAAGCCTGAGCGTCAACACCGCTGCGGCGGGCGGCAACGCACAACTCATGACCCTGGGCTGACTCGTCTCACATGCCGCCAAAAGCCACCATGCCAACCGACCCGCAATGCACCGCCGCGCTCGGCCAGCCCGTCCCCGGATTTATCGCCCCTCATCCACCCGCGAGAACCGCGTTGATCGGCGCGACCTGCACGTTGGAACCCGCCGACCCGCAGCGCCACGCCGCCGACCTCTACGCCGCGCAAACCCTGGATGCCCGCGGCGACGGCTGGAACTATCTGCCCTACGGTCCGTTCGCCTCGGCACTCGACTACCAGGCCTGGTTGCAGGCCACTTGCCTGGGCCCGGATCCGCTGTTCTTTGCCATCGTCGATTCAGGCACTGGCCGCGCCACCGGGCTAGCCAGCTATTTGCGCATCACCCCGGCGGCTGGCAGCATCGAGATCGGCCACCTCTACTTCTCGCCCTTGCTGCAACGTCGGCGCACGGCGACCGAAGCCCTGTACCTGCTGATGGACCAGGCATTTGCACTGGGCTATCGCCGACTGGAATGGAAATGCGATGCGCTCAACGCCGCCTCGCGTGAGGCGGCACGGCGGCTCGGATTCAGCTTCGAGGGGGTATTCCGCCAGGCCGCCGTGGTCAAAGGCCGCAACCGCGACACCGCCTGGTTCAGCATCATCGACGGGGAATGGCCCGCACTGCGCGCGGCTTTCACGCGCTGGCTGGCCGCGGAAAACTTCGATGAAAAAGGGCGACAGCGCGAGCGCCTCTCGGCACTCACCGCCGCCGCCCTGAGGGGCACAGCCGACGATCAGGCGGAATAAACCGGGAACGCGTCGGTCAGCTTCTTCACCTCGGCGCGCACCCGCTCCAGCGTGGCCGCGTCGTGCGGGTTGTCGAGCACATCGGCAATGAGGTTGGCGGTCTTCTCGGCCTCGGCCTCCTTGAAGCCGCGAGTGGTCATGGCTGGCGAGCCCACGCGGATGCCCGAAGTCACAAAGGGCTTTTCGGGATCGTTCGGGATGGCGTTTTTGTTGACCGTGAGATGCGCCTCGCCCAGCACCTTCTCGGCTTCCTTGCCGGTAATGCTCTTGGAACGCAGATCCACCAGCATGACGTGCGATTCGGTGCGTCCACTGACGATGCGCAGGCCGCGCCGCGTCAGCGTTTCGGCCAGCACGCGGGCATTGGTCAGCACCTGCTGCTGATAGACCTTGAAGTCAGGTGCGAGCGCCTCCTTGAACGCCACCGCCTTGCCCGCGATCACATGCATCAGCGGGCCGCCCTGAATGCCGGGGAAGATCGCGCTGTTGATGGCCTTGGCATGCTGCTCTTTCATCAGAATCACGCCGCCGCGCGGTCCGCGCAGGCTCTTGTGCGTGGTGGTGGTCACCACGTCGGCGTGGGGCACGGGGTTGGGATAGACGCCAGCGGCAATCAGCCCGGCGTGATGCGCCATGTCCACCATGAAGTAGGCGCCCACGGCCTTGGCCACCTTGGCGAAACGCTCGAAATCGATACGCAGGCTGTAGGCGCTAGCCCCGGCGATGATCAGCTTGGGTTTGTGCTCGTGCGCCAGACGCTCCATGGCGTCGTAATCGATCTCTTCCTGCGCGTTCAGGCCGTAGCTCACTACCTTGAACCACTTGCCGCTCATGTTCAGCGGCATGCCGTGGGTCAGGTGCCCGCCTTCGGCCAGGCTCATGCCCATGATGGTGTCGCCAGGTTGCAGCAAGGCGAAGAACACGCCCTGATTGGCCTGCGAGCCCGAGTTGGGCTGCACATTGGCCGCCTCGGCCCCGAAGAGCTGCTTGACGCGGTCGATCGCCAGTTGCTCGGCAATGTCGACGAACTCGCAGCCGCCGTAATAACGCTTGCCGGGATAACCCTCGGCGTACTTGTTGGTGAGTTGCGAGCCCTGCGCCTGCATGACGGCGGGCGAGGTGTAGTTTTCCGAGGCGATCAGCTCGATGTGGTCTTGCTGGCGCTGGTTCTCGGACTGGATGGCGGCCCAGAGCTCGGGGTCGGTCTGGGCGATGGTGATGCGGCGGTCGAACATGGCGAATTTCCGTCTGAACGGCCCGCGCCAGCTTCCTTCAAGATGTGGAGGTGCGCAAGCCTGGGCTGATGAAGATCATTGACAGCGATGGCGCTGGCCCAGGCGAACGGCTTAAAGTCCAGCACTCCCCGGTGGTTCGTCCCACCTCGAAACCGCGGATGTTGCCGGTTTCTATCGCCAGTCGTGCAGATGAAGATGTTAACGCGTCGCGTGGCGTCAGGTGAGTGAGGCGTGTTTTTGTTCAGGCTCTGCGGCCACCGTCGATTTGGCCGTGGCAGGCGCCGCATGCGGCGCGACGATGTGGCCCGCCGTGCTGGCCGTCATCGGCGTTGCGACCGGCTTGGGCGCTACGCCGGCCACTCGTTCGAGCTGCGCCTGTTCGGCCAGCACTTTGTCGGCATAACCGCCCTCGCTCGCGTCATTCGTGGCGCCGACGTAGTAGCGCAAGCCCGCGCGCACCGAACCGCCGCGCTGGATGGCATCCTTGAGCACCAGCGCGCCCACGCGCATATTGGCCAGCGGATCGATACTGGCTTGCGGCCCGCCAAAGGGAGCGAACTTGTCGCGGTGCACATTGGCCATCACTTGCATGAGGCCGGTGGCGCCCACGCCGCTGGCTGCATAAGGATTGAACGAAGACTCGACCGCCATCACCGCCAGAATGAGCAGAGGATCGAGTTTTTGCTGGCGACCGACCGTCCAGGCGGCGCTGACGAGCTGCGCCATGGCATTGGGCGCAATGCTGTAGCGCCGCGCCAGCCAGTTGGAGACCGTGCGCTGTTGCGGCGTGAGCACCGGCAAGCCATTGCCTGGCGCGGGCTCCGCCTGCACCATGGGCAGCAGGGCATCGGCCGGCTTTTGCGCCAGCGCCTGAAGTTCGTCAGCCGCTGTCTTGCGCGCCATGACCCACTGCGTGAGGCCGCGGTCCAGGGTCGTCATCGCTTGAGGCTGGAAGTACAGATACGCACCTCCGGCCACCACAAACAAGCCCACCATCATCAAAGTCTGGTGGGTCAATTCCCAAAATCCACCTGCCAGCCGACGTGCGCGCGGCAGGGAAGATTGCATGGCGTTCAACATGGAACACTCCTGTGTCTGAATGGAATTGCCGCGGTGTCGCAAGACAGCCAGCGCCAGTTCCCAAGGGCACAGATCCGACAGCACAGGCTCACCAAGGGAGCCCGGCAGCCTAAGATGCGGCCTTCGAGAAAGGCCTGCATCGATTGCAGCGTTCGATCTTTGTGTCGTTCGCGGCAAGGCGTGCTTCGGGGCGAGTGTGTTGCCCGCCTGAGTTCAGGCACCTAGGGCAAACACGGATCGAATTTTAGGAACGTCGTTATTCCCAGTCAACGCACAAGGTCTTGTCTTTCACTTTTATTGGTTATATGAAATATCGGGATCTGCGCGACTTTCTCTCCCAACTGGAGACTCTTTCCCTGCTGCGGCGCACGGCCGAGCCCGTTTCGCCGCATCTCGACATGACGGTGGTTTGCGACGCCCTGCTTCGCAGGGGTGGGCCAGCGGTGTTGTTTGAAAGGCCGACGGGCTACGCCATGCCGGTTCTAGGCAATCTGTTTGGCACGCCGCAGCGCGTGGCGCTGGGGATGGGGGCGCAAGACGTGAGCGAGCTGCGCCGCATCGGCGAAGTGCTCGCCCGCCTGAAGGAGCCTGAAGCGCCGAAAGGCTTGAAAGATGCGGGCGAGTTGATGCATCTGGTCAAAGCGGTGTGGGACATGCGCCCGAGTACCGTTTCGCGCCCCGCCTGCCAGCAGGTCGTGCTGGAGGGCGGCGACGTCGACCTGAACCGCCTGCCGATGCAGACCTGCTGGCCGGGCGACGTGGCGCCGCTGCTCACTTGGGGACTGGTCATCACGCGAGGCCCGCAAAACGTGCCGCAACCCCGCAAGCGGCAAAATCTGGGCATCTACCGCCAGCAGCGCATCGGCCGCCGCCAGCTCATCATGCGCTGGCTCGCCCACCGGGGCGGCGCCCTCGATTTCAGGGAATTCGCCCTGGCCAATCCTGGGCGACCCTTCCCTGTGGCCGTTGCGCTGGGCGCCGATCCGGCCACCACGCTGGGCGCGGTCACGCCCGTACCCGACACCTTGAGCGAATACCAGTTCGCAGGCCTGCTGCGCGGGGCGCGCACCGAAGTGGCTCGCTGCGTGGGGCTCGATCTACAGGTTCCCGCCTCGGCGGAAATCGTGCTCGAAGGCCATCTGCCGCCCGCTCCAGCCGGGTGGAAGGGTGAGAGCGAAACCGGCGTGCCGCTGATGGAAAAAAACGGCTATCTCCACGCGCTCGAAGGCCCGTTCGGCGATCACACCGGCTATTACAACGAACAAGACTGGTTTCCGGTGTTCGAGGTCGAGCGCATCACCCATCGCGAGCAGCCGATCTACCACTCCACCTACACCGGCAAGCCGCCGGACGAGCCCGCCGTGCTGGGCGTGGCGCTCAACGAGGTGTTCGTGCCCATCCTGCAGAAACAATACCCCGAGATCGTGGACTTCTATCTGCCGCCCGAGGGCTGCAGCTACCGGCTCGCCGTGGTGTCCATCCGCAAGGCCTACGCCGGTCACGCCAAGCGGGTGATGTTCGGCATCTGGGGCTTTCTGCGGCAGTTTCTCTACACCAAATTCATCATCGTCACCGACGACGATGTGAACATCCGCGACTGGAACGACGTGATCTGGGCCATCACCACCCGCATGGACCCGGTGCGAGACACGCTGCTGGTGGACAACACGCCGATCGACTATCTGGACTTCGCCTCGCCGCAGTCGGGCCTGGGCGGAAAAATGGGGCTGGACGCCACCCACAAGTGGCCGGGCGAGACTCAGCGCGAATGGGGCCGAGCCATCGTGCCGGATGCCCAGGCGCAGGCTCGCATGCAAGGCTTGATCGACGCCCTGCTGGCGTGCCCGATTGCGACATAAAACGCAATGAATTCAAGGTATTGCGCAGAGGCTGTTCGGAAGGCTCAACCATACCCCTTGCCCGCAGTCATGTTTCATCTTGACGCAGACAACGCAGGAGGCGTACCTTTGGTTCGTCGTTGCAGTGCAGCTGCTACGGCAAACAGATCGGGTGGAACCCGGACTGTTGTTAGACCCCCATCATGCATCCCTGCATGAGCTTGACAGGCGGCAGCAAACCCGACTGTCGGAACCCCGGGCCGCATACCTCCAGGTTTGCGGCCCGTCTCAATTTCAGGGGTCTGCGGGCTTCTCAGTGCATGCCGCCGTGCATTGCCTTGCCCGGCATGGGCACATCGCCCGCAATCTTGTCGCGCGGCTCGACCTTGAGTTGCAGCTCCATCTGCCCGCCGTGGGCGAATTTCACCGTCACCGGCACCCTCTCGCCCTCTTTCAGAGGGGCTTTCAAGTCCATGAACATCAGGTGATAGCCGCTACCCGGCTGCATGCGCAGGGTCTTGCCTGCGGGCACCGGAATGTCGCCGACCTCGCGCATACGCATGATGTTGTTTTCCATGCTCATGGTGTGCAGCTCGACATGGCCGCAGACGGGTGAGGCGGCGGCCACGATCTTGTCGTCTTGCTGACCGTGGTTGACGAGAGTCAGAAATCCGCCGCCATTGCGCGCACCGGGAATCGACGGCAGCGCCTGCGCCCGTGTCACTTCGATATCCCCTGTGCGTTGCGCCAGTGCGGCCGGGGCGGCGGCCCACATCAGCAGGGCAGAAGTCATCACCAGTGTCTGGCGACGGCTCAAATTGAGACGCTTCATCAAGTCACTCCCCATATTTACAACCGCACAACGTCTCCGCGGATAGTCAGCGAAAATCGCCATAGAAAAGGCGTGCATTTTGTCAGCCTTCGACAATCCCCAGACCGCGGCAAATTGCCGCACTCACGACTCTCGCCCCATGTCCGACTTCAATTTGCCCGCATTGCCCCAGCGCATCACCCTCGCTGGCGGTTGTTTTTGGTGCCTCGACGCCGCCTACCGCCCGCTGCGCGGTGTGCTGCGCGTGGAGTGCGGCTACAGCAATGGCACGACGCTGCGCCCCAGTTACCGTGAGGTCTGCACGGGGCAGACCGGCCATGCCGAAGTGGTCCGGCTGGATTTCGACCCCGATGTGCTGAGTCTGGACACGGTGCTCGAGGTATTTTTCGCCATGCACGACCCCACCACTTTGAACCGGCAGGGCAACGATGTCGGCACGCAATACCGCTCGGGCATCTACACCCATGACGCAGCCCAGCTCGCCGCCGTGCGCGCCTATGTGCAAGGCCTGCGCGATCAAGCGCTTTTCACCGATCCCATCGTGACCGAGATCGCACCGGAAGCGAACTACAGCCCCGCCGAGTCCGAACATCAAGACTATTTCACGCACCATCCCTATCAGGGCTACTGCGCCGCGGTGATTGCGCCGAAGGTCGATAAGCTGCGCCGCCAATACGCCGCCTTGCTGCGTAAGGATGCATGAGCGCGGTACAGGCCGCGGGCAGCCCGCGCGTAGGCATCGCCGAATGGTTTCGTGTTTCGCTGGGCGCAGTGCTGGGCGTGGCCGCCGTGGGCGCGATCAGCCAGTGGGTCGAAGGCGCAAGCGGCTGGACACAGCTTGCGTGGTTGGTCGCACCCATCGGCGCCAGCGCCGTCATAGTGTTTGCGCTGCCCAGCAGCCCGCTGGGACGGCCCTGGTCGGTGATTGGCGGCAACACCCTCGGCACGCTAGCGGGAATTACCTGCGCCCTCTGGATCGGCCCGCCTTGGCTGGCAGCCGGCATGGCCGTCGGCGGAGCGATTGCGCTGATGCTTCAGGCGCGATGCCTGCACCCGCCAGGCGGCGCGGCGGCCTTGCTGGCGGTGTTGACCCACACCACGGACTGGCGTTTTGCCTTCATGCCAGTTGCCTTGAACTCCGCGCTGCTCGTGCTCTGTGCCCTGTTGTGGCATGCGGCCACGCGCAGACCGCACCCCGCCCCGCAGCCCGCGGCTGACGCCGTGTTGCCCAATGCGGACGAACTCTCCAGCGCCATCGACGCCGCGGTGGCCCGCTACGGCGAAGTGCTCGACATCGACCGCGCCACCCTGCGTGGCCTGCTCGAAGACGCCCAGACGCAGGCCTACCAACAGCGGCTGGACAGCGTGCGCTGCAGCGACATCATGCAGCGTGACGTGCAGACCGCCCGCCCCGATGACAGCGTGGCCGACGCCCTGCATCGCCTGGAAGAGCATGGCATCAAGGCGCTTCCCGTGATCGACGCACAGCGGCAGGTCATCGGCATCGTCACCGCGGCCGATCTGCGCACCGACCCGGATGCAGCGCCCAGCGCCATGCGTGAGTCGGCCACGCCCGTTGCCGCGCGCATGACGCGGCGGGTGCAGGTGGTATCTGCAGCACGGCATCTGTCGGAGCTGATTCCGCTCTTCGCGGGCAGCGGCCACCATCACATTCCGGTGGTCGATGACGCCGCACGCTTGGTTGGCATGATCACGCAAAGCGACGTCATGCGCGCCCTGCACCGGCCCGCGCAGCAAGGACACCCGGACACCACAGGGTAAAACCGCCCCAGTCCGCCCCCGTTGACGTCAGACCACAAGGGGATGAGGCCCGCGGCTCCAAGCTGCCCTGCGGCAGCTTGGACGGAGCCGAATCCGAGCGGCTTGCAAGCCGCGAGGTGGACAAGAAAACTTGGGGCAGACCTGGGGTTTCTCATAAGACATGGACGCGACACAGGCCCTTCACATCGCAGTGTTACGTTATAAGATAACGTAACACTCGAATCGTTCTCAGACGTTTCTTCTGCCCTGTCCTCCATGCCGAAAACCCTCAACCCCTTGCCGCAATTGCGGCCTCTGGCGCTGGCGTTATTGCTCGCGCAGACCGTGCTCGCGCAGGCGCAGGCCGCTGGCGAGACCCCCTCCTTGCCTGCGATCGATGTCATCGCTGCCCCTGTCATCGGCGCACCAGGCGCCCCGACGGTCGATCTGACCGGGCCGCAGCTCCTGCTGCGCCAAGGCGAGTCGAGCACCCTCGGCGCCGCGCTTTCCGGTCTGCCGGGACTGACCTCGACCTGGTACGCGCCGAACGCCGACCGACCTGTCGTGCGCGGGCTCGATGGCAACCGGGTGGACATCCTGTCCAACGGTTCGCCGCTGCTCGACGCCTCCGCCGCGAGCTATGACCACAACGCCCCGCTCAGCCCGCTGGCGGCACGCGCCATCGAGCTGTTGCGCGGTCCGCAAGCCCTGCCCTACAGCGGCGGCGCGGTCGGCGGGGTGGTGGACGTGATCGACGACGCCATTCCCACCGCGCCCTTGCGCGGCGTCGAAGGTCTCGCTCAGCTCCGCGGCGACAGCGCGTTTCCTGGCGGATCGGCGGCGTTTTCGCTCGACGGCGGCAACGGCGCGCTCGGCCTGCACGCCGACGGCTACAAGCGTCGAGCCAGCGACTATGTCGCCCCAAACGGTGCGCAGGCAGAGTCGATCGTCGATGGCCGGGTGCGCAACTCCGCCGCCGACGGCTACGGCGGCGGTCTGGGCGGCGGGGTGACCGGCCGCTGGGGATTTGTCGGCCTTTCGGTGCGCAGCGATGCCAACCGCTATGGCACCATCGTCGATCCCAACGTGGAAATCGACATGCGCTCCGAACGCACCAGCTTGCGCGGGGAACTGCGGCATGTACTCGGCGCCGAGGCGCTCGCCCTGGCTTACACCCATACCCATTACCGCCATACCGAACTCGACTCCGGCCAGCCCGCGACCCGGTTCGTCAACCAGGGCGACACGCTGCGGCTGTCGCTGCGCCGCCGCTTGGCCGGCATCGACTTGCAACTGGGTTTGCAGGCGCTGCGATTGGCCTTTTCCGCGCTGGGGGACGAGGCCTTCCTGCCGCAGACCCACACCCGCAATACCGCGGTTTTCGGCCTGGCCAGCGGCGCCAGCGGGCGCTGGGCCTGGTCGGCCGGGACGCGGCTGGAAAGCGCGCGGGTGAATTCAGACGGTGAAGGCGCCACGGGAATCGCCCGCTTTGGCGCCGCCAGCGCGCAGCGCTTCACGCCGATGAGCGTGGCGGTGCAGGCGCAATACGCGCTCACGCCGCAGGTGGCGCTCACCAGCACGCTTGCGCACAACGAGCGCGCGCCCAGCTACGACGAGCTCTACGCCAACGGCCCGCACGACGCCACCGGCGCCTACGAGCGGGGCAACCCCGCGCTGCGCAAGGAGCGCAGCAACAGCGTGGAGCTGGGCGTGAAGGTGGAAAACGCCAGAGCGCGCTATTCAGCCACCGCCTTTCTCACCCGCTACAGCAATTACATCGGGCTGGTTCGCGGGGGCCAAACCGTTGATGGCGATGGAAATCCGGTGCCGCCAGACACGCCAGATTCGCTGCCGGAATTTCTCTACGTCGGCGTGCAGGCGCGCTTTTCCGGCATCGAGGCCAGCCTGTTGCAGCCCCTGCTCGACCAGGGCGGGCAGCGACTGGATTTCGCCGCACGGCTCGACTGGGTGCGCGCCGACGACCTGACCAACGGCCAGCCGCTGCCGCGCATCGCCCCGCTGCACTTCACCCCGGCGCTGAACTACACCCGCGGCAACTGGAGCGCGCGCGTCGAAGTGCAAATGGCCGCACGGCAAAACCGCATGCCCAGCAGCGATCTGCTCGGCCCGACTCCTGGGTCTGTGCGCGTCAACGCCAGCCTGACGCAGCGCTTCACGGCAAGTGGCCGCACCGGGCTGTGGTTCGTGAAACTGAGCAACCTCCTCGACCAGACGGCTTACAGCGCCAGCGCGATCGACACCCTGCGCCAACTCGCGCCGCTGCCCGGACGCGGCATCGCCGCCGGGGTGCAGATTAGCCTGTGAGCGGCGCGTTCAGCGCGCCTGCTTGAGCATGATCTGAATCTGCGCATCCGAGGGCACGCCGATCATCATGTCGGCGCGACCATCGGCCTTGCGCCAGATCACCACCGGCACGCCAAACAGCTTTTCGCTGTTGTAAAGCGCGAGATTGGCCGCCAGCTCGGCGCGTACCTTGGGAGTGATGGACTCCGCCGGCTCGATGCCGCCACCGGGTTGGCCGTTGGCGGCGAAGTCGTAGTCGTTCTCGTTTTTGTGAAAGGCCGTCAGCGGATCGGGCGACTGCAGAATGGCCGCCGCCTTGGGCAGGCTGCTGGGGGTGAGCATGCCCAGCGGAATCCAGCGGAACTGCACCCCGTCCTTGCCCACGAAGGCACGCAGCTTCTTGAACAGCTCATGGCAAAACGGGCAGTTCGGATCGAAAAAAATGTAGAGCGCGCGCTGCCCCGTCCCCTCGGCGATGAACGTGGCCTTGCTGATATTCGCCAGAATGCCCTCGGCCTGCCGGGCGCTTTGCGCCCGGGCGGCGGGCCAAGCGGCCATCAACGGGGCGGCCGCCAAAGCCCGCAACAAATGACGGCGATGAATGAATTGAGGCGAAGGCATGTGGGTCTCCCTGTTGTATGGATGGATCAACAGCGTCAATAATGCCGCAGAATTTCACCCTCAGCACACAGTCCACCATGATGCTCACCCTACCCGCCGCGCATAGCGCCTGGACCCAGCCCAATTTCGGCGCGGTATTGCTGGCCGAGTTGCAACAGACCGGGGCGCTGATCGGCCCGTTGCAGCAAGGCATATGCCGCGGCAGCCACGCCCTGACCGACGACGTCAGCCTGATGGTGCTGCAGCGCAGTGAAGGCGACGATGATCTGCGGGTGAAGGCGGGGCTGAGCTACTTCAGCATCATTCCGGGCTGCGCCTGCGAAGCCGACCCAACGCCGATGAGCGAGCTGCCCGAGTATGTGGAACTGCGCGTCGCCATCCGCCGCACTGATAGCGCGGCCACGCTGGAACTGCTCGACGACTGACGCAACTGTTCAAGATTCAAGGCGCCAGGCGTTGGCGCTTCCAACGGCCATCGGCCTGCAGCGCATACGCCAGTCGGTCGTGCAGACGGGAGGGTCGCCCCTGCCAGAACTCCCAGGCATCGGGAATCAGACGATAGCCGCCCCAGTGCGGCGGACGCGGCGGGCTGATGCCGTAGCGCAGACCGAATTCCGCGGCGCGTTTGAGCAGGACGGCGCGCCCGTCGATGGGCTCGCTCTGCGGCGAGGCCCAGGCGCCGATGCGCGAGGTCAGCGGTCGGCTGGCGAAATAAGCGTCCGACTCTTCGGCACTGACCTGCTCCACCCGCCCCTCGATGCGCACCACGCGCTCGAGCTCCACCCAGTGGAACTGCAGCGCGGCAAAGGCGTGCGCCGCCAGCTCACGGCCCTTGCGGCTGTGATAGTTGGTGTACCAGACAATGCCGCGCGCATCGACGTGTTTGATCAGCACGACGCGGGTGGAGGGGCGGCCGTTTTCGCCCACGGTGGCCAGGGTCATGGCATTGGGCTCGGGCACCTGTGCGTCCATGGCCTGCTGCAGCCAATGCTCGAACTGTTTGAGCGGATCGGCCTTGGCGTGAGCCTCGTCCAGTTCGGCCCGGCTGTAGTCTTTGCGCAAATCGGAAAGTGATTTCATGCAGGGAGTATAGAAATGGAGCCCGGCAGGCTCCTTGCGGAGGATGTGACTGAAGTCACAATCATGTATCAAAATTTTTCAATATTGCGTTCGATCAATATCAATCAGCGACCGCGCGCCCACAATTCCGTACCATTTTTCTCAACTATTACCCACACCATGTCCACTACTTCCGCACCGCAATCCGCCGAACCGGCGCACGCCAGCAGTTGGCTGGCCCACTTCCCCATCACCCTGTTCGCCACCGTCATGGGAACGACCGGCCTGGCCATCGCCTGGCACAAATCGGCGCAGGTGCTCGCCATGCCGCACGGCGTGGGCATCGGCCTGAGCTAAGTCGCGCTGGCGCTGTTTGTCTTGCTGCTGCTGGGCTATGGCGCCAAGGCCCTGCGCTACCCCGGCGAACTCAGGGCCGAGTTCAACCACCCGGTGCGCATCAGCTTCTTCCCGGCCATCTCCATCAGCGCGCTGCTGCTGTCCATCGCCTTTTTGCATGTGCAGCCCGTCTGGTCGCAGGCCATGTGGTGGGGCGGCATTACGCTGCATCTGGTGTTCACCGTGGTCATCATGTCGTCGTGGATTCACCATACGCACTACCAAATCCAGCACTCCACACCGGCCTGGTTCATTCCGGTGGTAGGCAACATACTGGTGCCCATTGCCGGCATGACGCACGGCTCGCCCGAAATCTCTTGGTTCTTTTTCAGCGTCGGGCTGGTGTTCTGGATCGTGCTGCTCACAGTGATGATGAACCGCTTCTTCTTCCACCCGCCGGTGCCCGCCAAGCTGCTGCCCACGCTGTTCATCCTCATCGCACCTCCGGCGGTCGGCTTCCTGTCGTATCTGGCGCTGGACGGCGGCGTGATCGACAACTTCGCCCGCGTGCTGTTCTATGTGGCGCTGTTCACCACCCTGCTGCTGTTCTATCAAATTCCGCAGTTCCGCAAAGTGCCGTTCTTCATGTCGTGGTGGGCCTATTCCTTCCCGCTGGCCGCCATCACCATCGCTTCGCTGACCATGGGCAGCAAGATTGGCAGCAGCTTTCTAATAGGCTTGGGCGGGGCGCTGCTGGCGCTGACCTCCGCGCTCATCGCCCTGCTCGTGGTGCTCACCCTCAAGGCTATCGGGGACGGCAAGGTGTTCATCCCGGAATGAGGGCGGACTTGCTGGGGCGCGACTCAGGGTAACTGTGCTTTACAGGCGGCGTGACGCTGCTTAATGTGAAGCCGTGACTTTGAAGCCGCCGCCCCAAGGAGGCCGCCGTGTCTGAACAGAACGCCGTCGTTCCTCATGCGCCTTGTGCACGGCCGTCCTCGGCGTCAAGGCGGCGTCTGTTGCGGCTGGCCTTAGCGTGGCCTGCCGCGACCCTGCCACTGTTTTGGCAGTCCCCTGCGGCAGAGGCGGCGAATTCCGGCACCGAATGGTCGGCCGACCCCGAGGCGGCCCGGGCGGCCAAGCTGCTCAAGGAGATCGGCTCGGCGTATTGGATTCAGGAGGGTGCCGGGCCGCGCATCGTTTACATCTTTTTCGATCCGAATTGCCCGTTTTCGCACAAGCTCTACCTGGCCACACGGGCGGAAGTCGGCAAAGGCGGATTGCAGTTGCGTTGGATTCCGGTGGGGCAACTCGAAGCCAGCAGCCCGGGCAAGGCTGCAGCCATTCTCGCCGCGCCCGATCCGCTCAAAGCCTTCCACAAAAATGAGGACGACTGGAACTTCGGCGACAGCCCGGCAGGCGGCATCCGCCCCCTGGCCCACCCCAGCGCCCGGGTGCTGCACCAGCTTCAGACCAACGCCGCGCTCATGCGTCAGGCGAATTTGCACACCTTTCCGGTGATGCTCTATCGCACCGCCAACGGCCGTGCCCACCTGATCGTCGGCCTGCTGCCGGAAGATGCCATCGCAACCGTGCTGCGCAGCGCCAGTTGACGCGCGGTCCTGAGCTACTTCACGCTCGCGAGGATGTCCTTGAGCTGCTGCGCATCAGGCGGGCCGACGACGAGCAGGGCGTCGCCCTGTTTGTCGCGGTAGAGCAGGGTCGGAACGCCCGGCGATTTGGTGGCTTCGAGCAAGGCGTTGTTGGCGTTGAGGATGGCGCTTGTGGCGGGCAGTACCTTGCTGGCCGGGGCGATGCCGCCGCCCTGCCCTGTCGGCCCTTTGCCGTAGGTGTTCTCGTTTTCGTGAAACGCTTTGAGACGGTCTGGCGCCTGAAGAATGGCGGCGCCTTTGGTCACGCTGGTGGGGGTGAGCACGGCCACGGGCACCCAGCGAATCTCCAGTCCGTCCTTGCCCACTTTCGGGCGCAGGTTGGTGTAGAGCTCGTGGCAGTAGGGGCAGTTGGCGTCGAAAAAGATGTAGATCACGCGCGGCCCACGACCTTCGGTGATGATCGTGGCCTTGCCCATCTCGCCGAGCACTTTGACGGCGGCGGGGTTCTGGGTCTGCTGGGCGCTGGCAAAAGGCGCCAGACCCATGACGCTGGCCGCGACGACGGCGGCAAAGGCAGTGCGCAACGCAGCGCGGCGGTTGAGAGTCATGCGCGGTCTCCTCGTCTTGTGGGATGTTTGTCGGCGCAGTATGCCGCAAACACAGCGCGCACGCAGAAGACCCGGAGGTCGATCGTTGGCGCTTACTTGGCCGACGCCATCTCCGCTTTGAGCCGGGCCAGATCGGCGTCCACCCCGGTGGAGGTGCGCAGCTTGTCGAGCGCTTTCTCGGTGCTGTCGCGCTGGTCCAGCGGATCGCTGAGGATGCCGGCTTCGGTCATGCCTTCCAGGGCTTCGGCCTTGGCCTGCATCTGGAACGTCTTGTCCTGCGCGCGGCGCATGGCGTCACCGGCATCGGCCAGGCCCGTGCCCAGGCCGGTGAGCGACTCGGACACGCCGACCTCGGCGCTGGCGGCCGCCATCTGGGTTTTCATCACCTCTTTCTGCGTGCGGAACTGTTCGATGCGGTCCTGCAGCTTGCTCTCGTAGGCGGTGAGCTTCTCGGCCTGCGCGGCCACGTTGTCGTGCGCCTGTTGCAGCGAATCGATCTTTTGCTGCGCGGCCTGCTTTTCGCCCAAGGCGGCGCGCGCCAGGTCTTCGCGCTGCGCCTGCAGCGCCATGCGGGCGTCGGCTTCGGCCTTGTCGGCATCGTGCTTGGCAGCGGTCATCTGGTTTTCCAGCGAGATGCGTTCGGTGATCACATCGGCCAGGTGCCGCTTGGTGTCCTGCAGCGTGGTGATCATTTTTTCGTAAGACAGATCCAGCGTCTGCGCCGGGTCGTCGGCGTGGTTGAGAAAGGTGTTGACGCGGGCTTCGAGAATTTCGGCGGCGTGTTTGAACAGGGTCATGAGAGTTCTCCTTCAGGTCAAAGATGGTTCAGTCGTTCACTGGAATGACGAGTTGCGGGTTGAGCGCATCCACCAGCGCGTCGGCCTGCTCCATCGCCTTGACCGCGGTGCCCACGGCGAAGAACTCGATGACATGCGGCTGCCAGTTGTGCGAGCCTTCGTGCAACTGCACGCCGGTGATGCCGTCGGCCTGCGCGGCGGCGGCTTCGTGCTGCATGCGCTCCATCGCCAGTTCTCGGGCGTCGTACATGGCCTGGGTGAACTGCGCCAGCTCCACGTTGTTGCCCAGATTGCCGAGCGAGCGCAGCGCACCCTGGTGGGCGACGTGATAGACGCACGAGCCCATGACCATTTCCATCGGCCGGTAGCCCGACTTGAGCAGCATCCAGAAGTCCTGCCCCGACAGGTCGGAGGTGAAGGGCTTGCCGCCCACGCCTTTGAAGCCGGGGTCGCCGGTGCGGTGCGCAATGGCGGTGCCGATGGCCATGAACTCCAGAATGTCCTTGTCCCATTCCATGCGCTTGACCTCCAGCCGCAGGCCGACCACGCCGTCGGCGCGCAGCAGAATGGCCTCCTGCTCCATGCGGCTCATGGCGAGTTCGCGCGCCTGATACATGGCTTGCGACAACACGTCCATTTCCATGCTGGTGGACCACTGGCCGTACTGAATGCCGAGGTGGTAGACGCAGGAGCCGACCACCAGGCCCAGCGGCTCGAACCCGGCCTGGCGCACCATGACGAATTCATTCACCGACAGGTCGGAGGTGAAGATGCCCTCATGGCTACCCTGAGCGCGCAGGCCCTTGAGCCGCTCCACCGCGTGGGGCGCGAGTTGCTCGGCAGCGGAAGCTGCGGGAGTTTCGGTCTGAGGCAATGCGGTTCTATCGTTCATGATGGTTTCCTAGGGTTGGGAGCGAGGGGCTTCAAGCTGACGGTCCGCCAGGCTGAATGTGGGGCAGACGCGGGAGCGCAGCGGACGGTTGGGCTCGTAGGCCACGGCGGTGCCGATGGCGATATAGCGGCACTGAAAGCGCGGCGGCTCGCCGCCATCGCCCTCTTCGCGCGTGAGTTCGGTGTATTCGGTATGCGCCAGCACCGAGGCGTTCAGCCTTTGGCCGTCGCTGCGCAGATGTTCAATGGCGCTCAGACGCACATGCTGCTGAAAGGCCGAGAGCTCACTCAGTTCAGCATTGCTCCACAGCGCACCGGCCTGATACGCGGTCTGCGCAGAAGCGCCGAAGGGCGCGCCGCTCATCATCCCGAACCCCGCGCCGTAGGCCGAGACACGCGGCAGGTACCAGTCGAAGTGCGCGCCGATGGCAATACCCACGGGCACCGCCCCATCATCGAGCAGACGCACGAAGTGCAGCGCCGACACCGTGGCCACCGCTGGGTCGGTGGAGGGCGGCAGACCGCGAATGCGCACCGCGGTGCCGGTGAGCGCGAAATCCAAATCGTTCGGCCCCTGCCCGGCATGCGCCTGCAAGGTCACGTCGACCACTGCGTTGGCGCCCAGCAGCGCGGCCTCCAGCCGCAGGCGGTCGAAGGCGTGATGCCAGCCGTCGTAGTGCCCGTCCGACCAGGAGTAGTCGAAGTGGTACCAGCAATTGCCGTTGACCATGCCGAGCGGCTCGATGCCGTGAATGCGCTGCGCCAGCATTTCCGCCGGGGTGGCGGTACTCACCCAAGGCAGCTCGCGCCGTGCCGTGGCGGCCAGGCGCGCCTTGACGAAATCGGGCAGGTCATTGCCGGGCAGCGCCTCGGCCCAAGCCTGCTGCCGCGCCAGTTCATCGGCACTGAGTGCACGCGGTGCGGCCAGGGTGTGGGCGGACGCGGTGAGCCCGTCCACCGCATGGCGCGCGTCCTGCGCGACGCTCTCGGCGCGCTGCTTCAAAGTGTTCCAGAGTGACATGCCGTGCTCCTAGTGCATCAGAAAATCATGCAGCGACTGGCTGGCGCGCTGCAGTTCGCCGGACTGCGAAAACAGCGCCGCCAGCAGGCTCTGCATCCACCCGGCCAGACTCAGTTCGTCGCGCTTGAGGATGACCCCGCCCACCACCCGGGCGCGCTGGGTGTGCACCCCGGAAGGATGGCGTTCGAGCAGGTAATGAAACTCCTCGGTGCGCACGGTGATGCTCTGCACATGGCTGGTCTTGGCGAACAGGCCGTCGCGCTTGCGCACCACATCCACCTGGCCCGGCAGATCGCCTTCGAGGCGCGCAGCCAGACCCTCGACAAAGGCCTGGATGTCGGCGCTGGAGCGGCGGACCCAGGCGGCTTGCAGATCGATCTGGTTGGCGTCGTCCGCGCCGGGATCGGTGGGATTCAGAGTGTCGTTCATGGGTGGGTCATGGGTAGGGAGCGTGGTGAGGGAACATCGAGGCCAGCCGCGGCGCGCGGGTGCCGCGCAAAATCACCGGAACCACCGGCATGTCGGCCCGCACCGCCGCCTCGAACGGGCCGAGGTGAAAGCCGAGCAGGCCGGGGTCGCGGCGCAGCTTGCCGCTGGAGGTCTTGCGCACCGTTGCAGCGGGGCCAGCACCCCCTGGTCGGGCGCGCCGAACATCACCACACAGTCTTTGTGCACCCCGGCCAGCTCGCCCACGGCGAGTTCGACTTGGCGCGGATAAATATTGCGCCCGCCGCGAATGATGAGGTTTTTCACCCTGCTGGTGATGTAGGTCTCGCCCTCGACGCGGTAGGCCCGGTCGCCGCTGTCGAGCCAGCCGTCGCGCGGCAGCGTTTGCGTCGGTTCGAGCTCCACCGTTGCCACGTGTGCGCCGGCGCTGTTCGGCGGCGGCCCCTGGCCATTCTCACTGCGCGCAGATTCCATGTCCGGCTCCCGCCAAGCCGCGTTCGCCCTGCTGGCGCCGCGGGTTTCGCTTCACGCTCAATCATGGGCGATGGTTGTTGGATCGGCTGCGTCCAGAAAAGTGCGGAGCCTTAAGGCTCGCCAAAGCGAAGCCAGGAATGGCGCCTGAGAGCGCCCCCAGACCTGCCGCGTTCGCGTCAGGCCCCCCCGAGGGGGACGAGAAACCTCAGGGCCCGATCGACTGCAGCCACGCCCGCAGGGCAGCCTGATCGCGTGGGGCGCCCATCGCGAGTTGTGCTAGTCCGTTGCGGTCGCGATAGACCGCCAGCGGCACGCTTTCATACACCCCGGCCTGTTTGAGCACGCCGACATTGGCGGCGAGGATGCGGCCGGTGGCTGCCGTGATTTGCCCCGCGCCCGGTAGCGCCGGTGCAGGGCGGTTGGGGTCGAGCCCATGTTCTTCGGTCGCGCGAAACGCCTGCAGCCGGTCTTTGGCCTGCAGGATGGTGGCCGCCTTGGCCGCGCTGCTCGGCGCAAGAATGGCCACGGGCACCCAATCGACCTGCAAACCGTCTTTGCCAACGTAGGGGCGCAGCGCGCTGTAAAGCTGTCGGCAATAGGGGCAATTGGGGTCGAAAAACACGGTGAGCACGCGCGGGCCCTGCCCTTCACGAATGCGCGTGGTCTTGTGCAACTGCGCGAGCACCTGCGCCGCGGCCCGGATGTCGGGCACAACCCCGGTCTGCACCGCGGGCGAAGCCGCCTGCTGCTGGGCCTGAACGGGTAGAGCGCCCAGACAAAAGGCGGCACCACAGAGGCAAAGAAGTCGAGAACAAAAACGTGATCGGACCATGGCGTCGCCTTTCGCAACTCAGGAAGTCATCCTGATCAGCCACTCACTTTGCGATACGCCGCCAGCAAGGCGCTGTGGCTGATACTGGCTTCGAAGTTGGGGCCAAGGGTGGTCAGGCCCCAGAAGCGTTGTTCCTGATTGAGCAGCGCAAGCGCAAGGTCGAGCGTATGGCTGCCGAAGAGCAGGCGCAGCGCAGGGGCGTAGAGTGAGAGGGTGTCAACGAATCCGCCATGCCTGCTCGTCACACCCAAATCGTCCCACTCGGCGTTGCGTTCGGTGTTGTAAGCGCGCGCCGTGCCGACGGGCACGGCTGTGCTTTGCGCCTTGATTGGAACCCTTTGGGCACGCTGCTCGGCCACGCCGGATTCATTCACACCCTCTGAGGTGTCCTGCAGCTTGAGCAGATCGGCGATGCAGCGAAACACCTTGAGCCGTTCCGGGCTGCGCTGGCCATACTGGGCGAGCCAGGCGCAGCCTTCGAGAATGGCGTCGTCATCGCCGCTGGCCAGCGCCAGCAGCAGCTTGAGTTCGCCGATCTTGAGCCCGGCCCAGGCGGTGTCGGGGTCGGGGGCGAGACCAATGAGCACGCTCACCGGGCGCTCGTCGGCCAGTTCCAGTTCGACGATTTGGTCGTAGAGCGCAACGCATTCGTCCCCGGACAATTCCGGCAAGCGGGCGATGTCGGAGCGCAGCGCAATGCCCACACTGTTGTTCTCGTATTCGAGTTCGTCCACCGGATAGATTTCGCTCACCCCGGGCACGAGGATGCGGCAGGCGTAAACGCCGAGCTGGGTGAAGTCGGCAACATAGATCTGATGGCCCTCGGCGTGCAGCGCGGCCACCGACCAGTGGTAATCCTGTTCGGTGGAGGCGCCGAAGTTCCAGTCGGCAAAGTCGAAGTCGGGCGTACTGCGCAAAAACTCCCACGACAACACGCCGCTGGAATCGACGAAGTGGATTTCCAGGTTTTGCGGATCGGCGATCTCGTCACGGTCGAAGCCGGGAGCGGGAAATCCGGCCAGCGCGTCGAGCGCGCGGCCCTGCAGCAATTCGGTGAGGGCGCGTTCCAGCGCGATCTCGAAATGCGGGTGCGCGCCAAAGCTGGCGAAGCAGCCCTGATCGCCGGGGTGCAGCAGGGTGACGTTCATCACCGGGTAGCGCCCGCCGAGCGAAGCGTCTTTCACCAAGATGCCGAAACCCGCCTCGCGCAGGCCGCGGATGCCGACGGCAATGTGCGGGTAGCGCGCGATCACGTCCTCGGGCACGTCCGGCAGGCACAGCGCTTCGCGGATGATGCGGAACTTCACATGGCGCTCGAAAATTTCCGACAACGCCTGGGTGCGCGCTTCCATCAGCGTGTTACCGGCCGACATGCCGTTGCTCACATACAGATTGCCGATGAGGTTGACCGGAAAGTAGGCGGTCGCGCCGTCGGACAGGCGCTGATAGGGCAGCGCGCAAATGCCGCGTGCCTCGTTGCCGGAGTTGAGGTCGACGAGCTGCGCGGCAGGCACCGCTTCGTGCGGGTTGTAGAAGGCGCGCAGCTCGGGGTTGAGCAGCCCCTCGGGCCAGGCGTCGCCGTTCAGCGGGAACCAGCGCTCACCCGGCGCATGCACATGCGCACGGTGGGCTATTGCCTCGCCCAGGTAGAAATGCGTCCAGAAATAATGGGTGGACAGACGCTCGGCAAACTCGCCCAGCGCGCTAGCCCGCGCCGCCAGCTCCGAGGCGCCCTTGCCGTTGGAGAACAGCAGTGCGCAGTCGTGATCGCGCACATGCACCGACCACACACCTTCCACCGGGTTGAGCCAGGAGCGCTCTTCGAGGTGAAAGCCCAACTGCCGGAGCCTGCCGCGCAGCATGGCGATGGACTGTTCGAGCGAAGCGTCCTTGCCGGGAATGAAATGTTCGGGGGAGGTCATGGGCGGGGCCGGTGGAAAAGGGCGCTCAGCATAGAGCCTGCGCCCGCCGCCCCGCGGAGGTCAGAGGATGTGAATGAACCCGGCGTGGCCGAGCAGCGCGCCCAAACGCCCCCGGTCAAGGCGCAAAGCACAGCCGTGCCCGTCGGCACGGCGCGCATTTGCAACGCCGAACGGGGGTGTTTGGGCGCGAGGAGCGGACATGGCGGATTTGTTCACACCCTCTCAACTCTCGGTGTTTGGCTTGGCGTTGCCGGAGGGGACGGAGTTCGGCGGCACAGCGCTACCGTGATCTTCGCCCGGCGCATCGGCACTGTCGGGTTTATTGGCCTTGCGCTGCAGTTTTTCCTGCTTTTTGCGCTCTTTGGCGAGTTCTTTCTGACGCTTTTCGTAGGAGTAATTTGGCTTGACCAATGGGGTGTCCTGGTGAATGGTGAAAGAGGCCTTGCAGCCACTGAAGACTTTGGGGCGCGAAGCGGGAATGTCACATGCTATCGAAGGTCGCGGCCCGGACTCGCCGCGTCAAGCACTCTTCGCGTCGAGACGGTGCTGCGCGGCCAGTTCCATGATGCGCTCCAACTCGGCATCACGAATGCCGATGTCGCGCAGCGCCTGCGCAGTGCGCGCGACGTAATCGAAAGTGGTGCCGTAGCGGCCACGGCAGGTGCGCAGAATGTCGAGCAACTGCGCGTCGTCTAGTTCACCTGTATAGCTCGGGCTGCTGGGCTGCAGGGTGAACGCGAGCGCCTGCACCACGCCCTGCGGAGTGCGGCAGGCAATCCAGCGCGGGTCATAGACGGCGCGAGGCATTTCGCGCTTCCACAACTGGCGCAGTTCGCGCTCGGCCCGACTTTGGGGCACGCGCAGGGCAATGCCGCTGCAGGAACCGCCGGACATCAGCGCGAACACCAGGCCGGGCGCTTCTTCCGTGCCCCGGTTGATGCGCGACCACATGCGCAAGGTGCGCCGCCAGCCCCACACCCGCGCTGGACGCACTTCGTCATGCACGACTTCCGGGTTCCAGATCAGCGAGCCGTAGCCGAACACCCAGAGGTCGCCATCAGGGCGGCTGGCCAGCGTGGACTCCAGCATGTCTTGCGGATCCCGCCCCGGAAACTGGGGCAGGCCGTGATCGTCATCGGCTTCGCGCATCATCCCGGCATTGTCCGAGAAACCCGGCTGCACCGACCCTATATAGATCAGAAAACAGATCAGCAAACGGTCGATCTGTCGTGGTCGGACGCTGCATCAACGTGGCAACACGGTGCTGCCCATCAAAAACCGGTCGATCTCGCGCGCAGCCTGGCGGCCTTCGCGGATCGCCCACACCACCAGGCTCTGACCACGGCGCATATCGCCCGCGGCGAACACCTTGGGCACATTGGTGGCATAGCCAGTTTCGTCTTCGGTGCCCGCCTTGGCATTGCCGCGCGCGTCCTTGTCGATGCCGAAGGCGTCGAGCACACTGCCCACCGGATGCACGAAGCCCATGGCCAGCAGCACCAGATCGGCAGGCAGGGTGAACTCGCTGCCGGGCACTTCCTGCATACGGCCGTCTTTCCATTCGACGCGGCAGGCCTTGAGCTGCTTGACCTTGTTCTTGTCCTTGCCGGTTCCGGGGATGAACTCCTTGGTGGCCACCGCCCAGTCGCGCGAGCAGCCTTCTTCGTGGCTGCTGGAGGTGCGCAGCTTGATCGGCCAGTACGGCCAGACCAGCGGCTTGTTCTCTGCCTCAGGCGGCTGCGGCATGACCTCGAACTGGGTGACGCTGGCCGCGCCGTGGCGGTTGCTGGTGCCCACGCAGTCCGAGCCGGTGTCGCCGCCGCCGATCACCACCACATGCTTGCCCGTGGCTGTGATCTGGTTTTTCAGCTTGTCTCCGGCGTTGACCTTGTTCTGCAGCGGCAGAAACTCCATGGCGAAGTGAATGCCATCGAGTTCGCGCCCCGGCACCGGCAGATCGCGGGGAAACTCGGCGCCGCCGGTCAGCAGCACCGCGTCGAAGTCGGCCTGCAACTGAGCGGGAGTGAGGGTCTCCTTGGCCCAGTTGGCCACAGTGGCGCCGGGGCCGTCCTTGGGCAGTTCGGCCACCAGCACGCCGGTGCGGAAGGTCACGCCCTCGGCCTGCATCTGCGCAATGCGACGGTCGATGTGGCTCTTTTCCATTTTGAAATCGGGAATACCGTAGCGCAGCAGGCCGCCAGCGCGGTCGTTCTTCTCGAACACGGTGACAGCGTGCCCCGCACGGGCAAGTTGCTGCGCCGCCGCCAGCCCAGCCGGGCCGGAGCCGACCACGGCCACGGTCTTGCCGGTTTTGTGCGCTGGCAGCTGCGGCGTCACCCAGCCTTCGTTCCAGCCCCGGTCGATGATGGCGTGCTCGATGGACTTGATGCCCACCGGCGCTTCATTGATGCCCAGGGTGCAGGCCGCCTCGCACGGCGCGGGACAGATGCGCCCGGTGAACTCGGGGAAGTTGTTGGTCGAGTGCAGCACGTCGAGCGCGCGCTTCCAATCGCCCTGCCACACGAGGTCGTTGAAGTCGGGAATGATGTTGTTGACCGGGCAACCGTTGTTGCAGAACGGAATGCCGCAGTCCATGCAGCGCCCAGCCTGCGTCTTGGCCTTGTCTTCCGGCAGTTCGTGGACGAATTCCTTCCAGTGCTTGAGCCGCACGGCGGGGGCTTCGTACTGTTCTTCCTGCCGCTCGAATTCCATGAATCCGGTGATTTTTCCCATGGTCGATCCTTGTTCGTGGTGCTTGAACGATGCACTTCAGTTATTTGGCGGGCACGCTGGCGTGGCCGACGGGCGCTTTGGCTTTATCCGTGGCGGCCTGCGCCTCGCGCTTGGCAGCCATTTCACCCAGCGCCCGCTTGTACTCGTGCGGGAATACTTTGACAAAGCGGCCGCGCGCCTCTTCCCAGGTGTCGAGCAATTCACGCGCGCGCTGCGAGCCGGTCCAGCGCAGATGGTCTTGCAGCAGCTTGCGCAACTGGGCTTCGTCGGTCTGGCCGCGGTGCCATAGCGCTTCGGCCTGCTGCGCTTTCTGCTCGGCAGCCGGAAGCACCTTGTCGAGCGCCACCATGGAGGTATTGCAGCGCTTGGCGAACTGGCCGTCCACGTCGTAGACGTAAGCCATGCCGCCGCTCATGCCGGCAGCGAAGTTGCGGCCGGTTTCGCCCAGCACCAGCACCGTGCCGCCGGTCATGTATTCGCAGCCGTGGTCGCCCGTGCCTTCGACCACGGTGGTCGCACCGGAATTGCGCACGGCGAAGCGCTCGCCCGCCACCCCGCGGAAAAAGGCTTCGCCTTCGATCGCGCCGTAGAGCACGGTATTGCCGACGATGATGTTGCTCGGCGCGTCGCCACGGAAATCGAGACTGGGGCGCACCACCACGCGGCCGCCCGACAGCCCCTTGCCGGTGTAGTCGTTGGCTTCACCGATGAGGTAGAGCGTGATGCCGCGGGCGAGGAAAGCGCCGAAGCTCTGGCCGCCCGTGCCTTCCATCTGGATGTGGATGGTGTCGTCGGGCAGGCCGTCATGGCCATAGCGCCGCGCCACTTCGCCGGAAAGCATGGCGCCCACGGTGCGGTTGACGTTGCGCGCGTTCTGGATGAACTGCACTTTCTCGCCGCGCTCCAGCGCGGGACGGGCGCGTTCAATCAGCACATGATCGAGCGCCTTGGCGAGGCCATGATCCTGCTCTTCGGTCTGACGGCGCGGCACGTCGGCAGGCACATCGGGCTGATGGAACACGCGGCTGAAATCGAGCCCGCGCGCCTTCCAGTGCTCGACGCCCTTGCGCGCGTCGAGCAGCTCGGTGCGGCCGACCAGATCGTCGAACTTGCGCACGCCGAGCTGGGCCATGATGGCGCGCACTTCCTCGGCGATGAAGAAAAAGAAATTCACCACATGCTCGGGCTTGCCCGAAAACTTTTTGCGCAGCGCCGGGTCTTGCGTGGCCACGCCCACCGGGCAGGTGTTGAGGTGGCATTTGCGCATCATGATGCAGCCCTCGACCACCAGCGGCGCGGTGGCGAAGCCGAATTCGTCGGCGCCCAGCAGCGCGCCGATGACCACGTCGCGGCCGGTCTTGATCTGGCCGTCCACCTGCACGCGGATGCGGCTGCGCAAGCGGTTGAGCACCAGGGTTTGCTGGGTTTCGGCAAGACCGATTTCCCATGAAGATCCAGCATGCTTGATGGAGGACAGCGGCGAGGCGCCCGTGCCGCCGTCATGCCCGGCGATGACCACATGATCAGCCTTGGCCTTGGCCACCCCGGCGGCCACCGTGCCCACGCCGCTTTCAGCCACCAGCTTGACGCTGATGGACGCGCGGGAATTGGCGTTTTTCAGATCGTGGATGAGCTGGGCCAGGTCTTCGATGGAATAGATGTCGTGGTGCGGCGGCGGCGAGATAAGGCCCACGCCCGGCACCGAGTAGCGCAGCATGCCGATGTACTCGGACACCTTGCCGCCGGGCAACTGCCCGCCCTCGCCGGGCTTGGCACCCTGCGCCATCTTGATCTGGATCTGGTCGGCGCTGGCCAGGTATTCGGCGGTGACGCCGAAGCGGCCGGAAGCGACCTGCTTGATCTTGGAACGCAGCGAATCGCCTTTTTTCAGCGGAATGTCGCTGACGACGCGCTCGGCACCGAGCACGCTGCCGAGGGTGTCGCCGTCCTGGATGCCGCTTGAACCCGTGCGCATTTCAGGCCGGTAGCGCAGCGGGTCTTCGCCGCCCTCGCCGGTATTGCTCTTGCCGCCGATGCGGTTCATCGCCACCGCCAGGGTCGAGTGCGCTTCCGTGGAAATGGAGCCCAGCGACATGGCGCCGGTGGCAAAGCGCTTGACGATCTCAGCGGCCGGTTCCACCTCATCGATGGCAATGGCCTTGCTGGGGTCGATCTTGAACTCGAACAGGCCGCGCAGGGTGAGCATGCGGCGCGACTGGTCGTTGATGATCTGCGCGTATTCCTTGTAGGTGTTGTAGTTGTTGGAGCGCGCCGAATGCTGCAGCTTGGCGATGGCGTCGGGCGTCCACATGTGTTCTTCGCCGCGGGTGCGCCAGGCATAGTCGCCGCCTGCATCGAGCATATTGGCGAGCACGGGCGAATCGCCGAAGGCATCGCGGTGCATGCGCAGCGCTTCTTCGCCCACCTCGAACACGCCGATGCCTTCGACCTGCGTGGAAGTGCCGGTGAAGTATTTGTCCACCAGCGCGCGCGACAGGCCCACGGCCTCGAAGATTTGCGCGCCGCAATAGCTCATATAAGTGGAGATGCCCATTTTGGACATCACCTTCTGCATGCCCTTGCCGATGGCCTTGACGTAGTTGGTGATGGCCTTCTCGACACTGAGATCGCCCGGCAGGTCTTTGGCCATTGCCGCAATGGTGTCGAGCGCCAGATACGGGTGCACCGCCTCGGCGCCATAGCCTGCGAGCACGGCGAAATGATGCGTTTCGCGCGCGCTGCCGGTTTCCACCACCAGCCCGGTCTGCGTGCGCAGACCGTGGGCGGTGAGGTGCTGATGCACCGCGCTCAAGGCAAGCAGCGCGGGAATGGCCACGCGCTGCGCGCTCATGTGGCGGTCGGTGATGATGAGAATGTTGTGGCCGCTCTTGAGCGCATCCACCGCTTCGGCGCAAATGGACGCAATGCGCGCCTCGATGCCTTCATGCCCCCAGGCCACCGGATAACAGATGTCGAGTTCGAAGCTGCGGAACTTGCCGCCGGTGTGCTGGGCAATGGAGCGCAGCCGCGCCATGTCGTCGTAGTCGAGCACCGGCTGGCTGACTTCCAGCCGCATGGGCGGATTGACCTGATTGATGTCGAGCAGATTGGGCCGAGGGCCGATGAAGGACACCAGCGACATCACCATGTTCTCGCGGATCGAATCGATCGGCGGATTGGTCACCTGCGCGAATAGCTGCTTGAAGTAGTTGTAAAGCGGTTTGGCGCGGTTGGACAACACCGCCAGCGCGGCGTCGTTGCCCATTGAACCCACAGCCTCGTCGCCCTTTTCGGCCATCGGCGCCATCAGGAACTTGAGGTCTTCCTGCGTGTAGCCGAAGGCCTGCTGGCGGTCGAGCAGGGGGATGGACGAGGGCTCGGCGTGGCCCAGATGATCGAGGTCGTCAATGCGGATACGCAGGTTTTCGATCCACTGACCGTAGGGACGCGCACTGGCGAGCTGGCTCTTGATTTCCTTGTCGTCGATGATGCGGCCGGCCTCCATGTCGATGAGGAACATTTTTCCCGGCTGCAGACGCCACTTCTTGACGATATGGCTCTCGGATATGGGCAGCACGCCCGACTCGGACGCCATAATGACCAGATCGTCGTCGGTCACGATGTAACGCGCCGGGCGCAGGCCGTTGCGATCGAGCGTGGCGCCGATCTGGCGTCCATCGGTAAAGGCGATCGCGGCCGGGCCGTCCCACGGCTCCATCATCGCGGCGTGGTACTCGTAGAAGGCGCGGCGGCGCGGGTCCATGAGCGTGTGCTGTTCCCAGGCCTCGGGGATCATCATCATCATGGCGTGCGACAGCGGGTAGCCCGCCATCAGCAGCAGCTCAAGGCAGTTGTCGAAGCTGGCGGTATCGCTCTGTCCGGGGTAGATCAGCGGCCAGAGCTTTTGCAGATCGGCGCCGAGCACCGGCGAAGACACGGCGCCTTCGCGCGCGCGCATCCAGTTGTAGTTGCCCTTGACGGTGTTGATCTCGCCGTTGTGCGCCACCAGCCGGTAGGGGTGCGCCAGCGGCCACTCGGGGAAGGTGTTGGTGGAAAACCGCTGGTGCACCAGCGCCAGCGCCGACACCACGCGCGGGTCTTTGAGGTCTTTGTAATACTCGCCCACCTGATCGGCCAGCAGCAGGCCCTTGTACACAATGGTGCGCGCTGACATCGACGGCACGAAATACTCTTTGCCGTGACGCAGATCGAGCTTCTGGATGGCGTGGCTGGCGGTCTTGCGGATGACGAACAGCTTGCGCTCCAGCGCGTCGGTCACCATCACATCCGGGCCGCGGCCGATGAACACCTGGCGGATCACCGGCTCCTTGGCCCGCACCGTGGGCGACATCGGCATTTCGGCATCGACGGCCACATCACGCCAGCCGAGCAGTACCTGGCCTTCGGCGCGGATGGCGCGCTCGATTTCCTGCTCGCAGGCCAGACGCGAAGCCTGCTCGCGCGGCAGGAAGATCATGCCCACGCCATACTCGCCCGGCGGCGGCAGTTCCACGCCCTGCGCCGCCATTTCTTCGCGGAAAAAAGCGTCTGGAAGCTGGATCAGGATGCCCGCGCCGTCGCCCATGAGCTTGTCGGCCCCCACCGCGCCGCGATGGTCGAGGTTTTTGAGAATGAGCAGACCGTTTTGCACGATGTCGTGCGACTTCACCCCTTTGATGTGCGCCACGAAACCCACGCCGCAGGCGTCGTGCTCGTTTTGCGGGCAATAAAGCCCGTCGCGGGACAGGGCGGCGATTTCGGCGCCAGGGGCGGAATTTAGGGGCGTGGACATGGCAGGCTCCGCAGTGAGTCAACAAGAGTGTGCGAATTTACTGCATCGCAGCACGCGACGCAACAAAAATTCACTATTATGTCCCTATTAAATAGGAGAACCTGAAATCGACAAAATTAAAAAGGGACAGATTATTCTCGTTCTGGCTGATCGGTCCTGAGAAGCACGCCGGGTCGCCCCATGGGTTTCTCACCCCCCTGGCGCGCAGCGGCAGGTCTGGGAGTCTCTCAAGCAACTTTCATGCGCGGGCGCCCCCGACGGGCAGGAGCCAGCCGTCGCCCACTCTCAGACTCCAACTCCGTCAGGAACGCCGCATCACCCACTGCGAGGCCGCTGCGCAACGCGGCCTCCAGCGCCTGGCATTGCGGCGGAGCGACGCCGTGCGCCAACCGCTCGCGGTAGGTAGCCTCGCGGGCAAAGGGCGTGTTGCCCAGTTGCCAGTAAGCGTCTGGCGCCGAAAGCAGCGGAGGTCGTGCACCACCTGACGGCACTTCGCCGCAATGCGCCGCCTGGCTGCTCCAGGGCCAGGCGGCGGCACCGGCCAAGTCGGCGCGGTCTGCCGCGCGGTCGATCCACACCATCGCGGCCAGCTCCCAATCGCCGGGTTGCACCAGCGCGCTCTGAAACCGTCCGGCCCAGGCCGGTGCGCGCTGAATGGGCGGCGACGCCCCGGCCGACTCCGCCGGAGCTGTGGCCCGCGCGCGACTCGCACGCCGCGCCAGACCCTGGACATAGCGCGAAAGGTCGGCAGCGCTCTGCGGCGTGAGCAGCAGCAGCACCGCTTCGGGCAACACGGCATAGCCATGCAGCCGCACCGAAGCCAGACCCAGCCCCTGCGCCATCCACAACACAAACTGATCGCGCTGGGCCGACGTCGCCAGAGGCGAAGCGCCGGGCGCGGCCTGCAATCGCACCAGATGCGCCCGTCCGGGGCGGCAAAAGCGAGCTTGCCGCGCCATCAGCGGCGCAGCGCCTCGCGCAAGGCAGCGATTTCGTCGAGCAAATCGAGCACCAGGGCAGCGGCGGCGGGATTGAGTTCCAGCTCGCGCTGCAGCCGCACCGCGCGGCGAGCCCGTGCCAGCGCCTCGCCACTGAAGCGCCATTGCGCCACGGCGCTTGCGGGCTGCATCGGATCGATCACGCCCTCTTCGACCAGATGCACGATCTGCGTACGCTCCACCCGGCAAAGGGCACAGACCTGGTCGACCGTGATGTCGATCTGTTCTTCCAGCACCACGCCGACCAAGGGCGCGGCATTCGCGTTCGAGGGGGCGTTCATGATTGAGCTCCTTGGTACAGCGCGGCGCGCGGGTTGAACGAGGAGAAATCTTCCTGCAGACGACGGTAAGCCGAGCGGGCGGCCTCGGTATCCGCCGGGGGCAGCGCCACTTGCGCGACCACATACAGATCGCCCGGCGTGGCCCCAGGGATGCCGCGGCCCTTGAGCCGCAAGCGACGCCCGCTGCCGGTGGCCGGGGGAATTTTGAGCGCGACCTTGCCGTCGGGCGTGGGCACATTGACTTCAGCGCCCAGCGCCGCTTCCCACGGCGCCAGCGGTAGGTCGATGAACACGTCGCGCCCTTCCACGCGGTAAAGCCCGTGGGGGTTGAAACCGATTTCCAGATAAAGATCGCCCGCGCCACCCTCACCCAGACCCGGCGCACCCTGCCCCGCCAGACGGATGTGCTGCCCGGCGCGCACCCCTTTGGGAATCTGCACCCGCAGAGTGCGCTCGCGCGTCACCACATGCCCCTGCGCATCGACTTCGGGCATGCGAAGGTTGAGCGTTCGGGTCGCGCCTCGGTAGGCGTCTTCCAGATCGATGAGGATTTGCGCATGGTGATCCTGCCCGCGCAGGTGCATACCTTGGGCTCCCGGCCCGCCCTGGCCTGCCCCCGCGCGCCGCGCGCCGCCTGCGCTGCGCGCGAACAGGGCCTCGAAAAAGTCGCTGAAATCGGCCTCGTTGCCCGGCATGCCGCCGCGCTGCTCGAAGCCCGCGCCCCAGTCTGGCGGCGGCTGAAAGTCTTGACCGGCGCGCCAGTTGCTGCCGAGCTGATCGTAGGCCGCGCGCTTTTCCGGGTCTTTGAGCACTTCGTAGGCCTCGCCCAATTCCTTGAACTTGGCCTCGGAACCGGCTTCCTTGTTCACGTCCGGGTGGTATTTGCGGGCGAGCTTGCGGTAGGCGCGCTTGATTTCGTCTTGCGTCGCGCTGCGCTCCACGCCCATGACCTTGTAGTAATCCTTGTAGTCCATCGTGCGTTCCTGTGCGGAAAATGAATCTGGTGATGAAGTGGGGACGGAATCTGAATTTGCAAAACGCTGAGCGCTATTTTCCACCGCATCGGCGCCTCGCAACCACGACCGTCTTGCTCGCCTAGAATGGAAGAGAGTGAATCCGCTGCGGCAGGCTTTGTCCTGCAAATCCCCAGGCGGAACTCTGCGCGGGTCAGGGTGCCCGCCCGTTGACGCCGTCAACGCCCGAGCCGGTTTCAACTGATGTCCGGCTGCTCAATTTTCCATCGCCGCCATCACACACCGCACGGATGAACACCACGACAACCCCGACCGAAGACACTCCTCAGCCTGAACGCTTTTCCGACCTGGCGCTGGACGCGCGCATTCTGCGCGCCGTCAGCGATATGGGCTACGAAAAACTCACACCCATCCAGGCCAAGGCCATTCCGCTGCTGCTGGATGGGCGCGACATCATGGGCGCCGCGCAGACCGGCACCGGCAAGACCGCCGCGTTCTCCCTGCCCATCCTGCAGCAGCTCTTGCCGCTGGCGTCGACCAGCGTTTCTCCGGCGCGCCACCCGGTGCGCGCGCTGATGCTGGCACCCACGCGCGAGCTGGCCGATCAGGTCTACACCAATCTCAAGGCCTATGCCAAGCACACGCCGCTGCGTTGCGCCTGCGTGTTCGGCGGCATGGACATGGCGCCGCAGAAGGCCGAGCTGCGCACCGGAGTCGATCTGTTGGTGGCCACGCCCGGGCGCCTGCTCGACCACCTCGAAGCCAAGACCGTCAACCTGGGCCAGGTGCAATTCGTGGTGCTCGACGAGGCCGACCGCATGCTCGACATCGGCTTCCTGCCCGACCTGCAGCGCATCCTCGGCTTTTTGCCCAAACAGCGCACCACCCTGCTGTTCTCGGCCACGTTCTCCACAGAGATCAAGCGACTGGCGCAGAGCTATTTGCAAAACCCGCTGCTGGTCGAAGTGGCCCGCCCCAACGCGACCGCGACCAATGTGGAGCAGCGCGTCTATCAGGTGGAAGAAGACGACAAGCGGGCCACCCTGGTGCAACTGCTGCGCGACAACCCGCTGCCGCAGGTCATCGTGTTCGTCAACAGCCGCCTCGGCGCCGGCCGACTGACCCGCTTGCTGGAGCGCGACGGCATCAAGGCCGCGGCCATGCACGGCGACAAATCGCAGGCCGAACGCCTTACCACGCTGGAGGCCTTCAAGCGCGGCGAGATTCAGGCGCTGGTCGCCACCGATGTGGCCGCGCGCGGACTCGACATTGCCGAACTACCCGGTGTGGTGAATTACGACGTGCCCTTCAGCGCCGAAGACTATGTGCACCGCATCGGCCGCACGGGTCGCGCCGGCGCCTCCGGCCTGGCCATTACCCTGGCAACGGCGCGCGACGCGCGCTCTCTGGCCGATATTGAGAAGCTGATCAAGCGTCAGTTTGAAAAGCAGACCGTATCGCTAGAGCGCGCGCCTCGGCCGCGCCGCGATGCGGACGAGACGCGGGAACATCGCATCGCGCGTGCGCCTCGTGCACTGCCGAGCGACACCGGCGCCTCGGCGCCGGTGACTGCACGCGTTTCACGATCCTCGCGGCAGGATCCGTGGTTCGACAAACCCTACGAAGCCGACCCGAATGCCCAGCCGGTTTGGGAGGCCGCATCAGCTTCACCCGGAAGCGGCGTGCGCTCGACGTCCTCGAACATTCGCCCGCGACGCAAAATCGCCGCCCTGCTGGGCGGAAGCGATCCGAAATAAGCCGATTCGGCTAAGCGAAGAAGGTCAAGCCTCTTTCTGCTCGCCGCCCTCGCGGGGAAGAAGCTTGAATTGCGACGAGTCGGGTTCGGCAGGCTCAGCCTTTGAAGTCTGCGGCTCCAGCGGCAACTCGAAGTCCAGATCGAGATGTGGCGGTTCTGAGAGAGTCGCCAGTTCCACATGCTCCACCTCGGTGGCGGGCATGCCTTCAGGAAAGCGGTCACGCGCAACCGCGTACAGCATCAGCAGATCGCGGTAGGCCGCCAGCTCGAAACCCATGCGGTGTTGATGCGGGTCGTCGAGCAACATGCGCTCGAGCACGTTCACGATCTGCGGTTCGCCCCAGGTCATGGTGATGAGTTTCATCGCACGGTCGTAATCCATCAGATCGCGGCCCTGCGATTGCCGCAAGGCATCGGCATCCGCCTCCCAAGGCGGCACGGCCACGTTGAAGCGACGCTGAAAGCGGCTGTAGAGCGACTCGAACTCGGCCTTGCGCCCATGCTTGCGGTACAGGTCGAACAGCAGCAGATAGGGCAGCGCGAAGCTGTCGCTGGCACTGTCGTCGAGCGATTCTTCGAGCAGGGCCATGGCGCGGTCTTCGTCGCCGGTTTCGATGAAGTATTCGGCCAGATGCCCGGCGTCCATCATCTCATCGACATGCACCTGCTTGTCCTGGCTCATGGGCTGCATGAAGCGCGAATCCCAGTCGATTCCGGAGTCTCCCGAGTCTCCCCATTGACCCGCTTTGGCGGATTGGAGAGAGGGTGCGTCGATTTCGGGCTGCAAAGGTCGGCCGTCCACCAGCGGGGCCAGTCCAAAAGGCAGCACGGCCGGCGCGCTGGTGCTGGCCTGCACCGACATCGAGGTCATGGCCACGGTGGGCGCCTGAGCAGAGGCGGCCCGCTCGGGTTCCGCCGCAACCCGGTGGCTCACAGGGGCTGACTCGAAGGGGCTGCGCGATAGACCCGGATCGGCACCGCGCCGCCACAGCCAGAAACTCAGCAGCGCGAGCGCGATCAGCGCCGCGACCAGGGCGTACACCAAGCTGGCGGAATAGCGCTGCGCCCTCGTCTGGGCCAGCTCGGTCTGCGACTGCTGCAACTGCTGTGAGGCTTGCTCGAACTGCCGCTGCAGCACATTCGCCCGGTCCTGCAGAGCGTTGATCTGCTGCAGGGTCGGCTGGGCCTCGCCTGGGGCAGCGGTCGCGTCCATGATGAGCTGGCGCAGTTGATTGAGCTGGCCGCGCTGCTCGGTGCTGAGGGCGGGCACGGTCGCGGGAAGCGCGGTCGCCAGACGCAGTTGCGGCACAGAGGCGAGGTCGGCCGCGTTGAAATCATCAAGCACGAGCCGGTTGCCTGCATGAACCGGCGCGAGCGGCGCCTCGATGACCTCGGTCCTGCGCACCTTCGCTTTAGCGGGTTCATGCCCTTCGTGGCGCGCAAGCTCTTGCCGCGCTGACACGGGCGCCTTCGGGCGTTCAGCTTTCGATGCGGTCTTTTTCACGACTGGCGCCTCAGACGGCGACTGACGTGACCCCGGCGTTTGCGCTGGCGCCGCGACCTTGCTGGACGGCGCCTGCCCCGCAGAACGATTGCCAACCGCACTGCCCGCGACCATCGGCAACTCAGGCGTCGGCGGATCGACCAGCAAGGTATAGACCTGAGTGCGTTGGTACTGGCAGGCCAGGTGCAGACGCACGATCAGAATCGGCTCGCGCAGCGCTTGCTGGCTGCGCAGTAACAAAGTCAGACCGTCAGCCGACGGCTTGGAAGTGATCGCCAGCGCCCCCACCCCGCCGCCAAACTCGCCCGATTGCGCCTGGGCCTGCACGCACGACAGCGGCAAGGACTCCTGCGCATCGAGGTGCACCGGAATCGTCATCTGCAGGGTGCGGCCGAGTTCGGCGCGCGTTTGCGGGGCGCCGATCATCAGCGCCTGCGCTGGAGTCACGAACTGCGCCGCGAGCCCGACCGCAACCATCCAGGGCCGCAAGCACAAGAGCAGGCCATTGCAAGTCGTGAAAAAAGAGGCGAAACGGCGGAAAACTGAGGGCATTGCAGCGCAAATAAGGGCCGACATCAAAATGTGTCGAATAATTCGAAAGCAATGTATCACGCAGCTTTCATTCCAATTGGCGCCAACAAAATCCGGATGAAAAGGGTGTGAAAAAATTAACAATCGCCTGATTTTCTGTGGGAAACACCCCACAGTCCCCGGCCGCGCATGGCGAGCTGAATATGATGCTTGCACCTCTGGCCCCACCCTCTCTGCATGAGCGCCGAACTCCGAGCCGAACGTCAGGGCGACAGCCTCGTGCTGCGCCTGCACCACCCCGAAAGCCGCAACGCCCTGAGCGCCGCGCTCTGCTCGGCCGCGCTGGAGGCGCTCACCACGGCGCAACGTGATGGCGAGATCCGCGCCGTAGTGCTCACCGGAAGCGAACATCACTTCTGCAGCGGCCTGAACGATACCAGCGCGCTTGACGCCTTGCACGATTGCATCCTCGCCCTGCGCGATTGCGAACCGCTGGTGGTCGCCGCGGTCGAAGGCCAGGCGCGTGGCGCCGGAGCCGCGCTGGCGCTGGCCTGCGATCTGCTCGTCGCGGCCGACAACGCCCAGTTCCAGCTGATCGACCCCCTGCTGCCCGAGAGCGACGTGGGCGGCGCGCAATGGCTGGCCGCCCAATTGCTGCCGCGGCCCGCGTGCAACGAGGCCGCGCTGCCCGGTCTGGGGCTCGGCGCGGCCCGGCTGCACCAGCTCGGCGTGGTCAACCGCCTGTGTCGCCCTACCGATGCGCTGCAGACCGCGCTGCAACTGGTCGAGGCCATCCCCGGCGGTTCGGGCGGGCCGCGCAAAGTCCTGCCCAATGCGCCGAGCTACGCCAGCGCCCTGCATGTTCATCTGGCCAGCCAGATCCTGCCGCCTCGCGACTGAGAGGGTGTGAACGCTCCCATGCCGCCCAGATCGGTCGAAACTGCGCCTTCGCCGCGCGTCAGCACCCTGCAAACCCGGCTGCACCGCTTTATGCACACCGTGGTGCTGCCGCAGGAAAGCACCATCAACGTCGCCCTGCGCCTGAGCGCGACCGGGCCGCAGGACGCTGTCGGCCCGCTACTCGCCCCCCTCCGCCAGAAGGCCCAACTGGCGGGGCTGTGGAATCTGTTTCTACCCATCTCCCCCCGCGCCAGCCAGGGGTTGAGCCATTGGGAATACGCGCCGATGATCGAAGCCATGGGCCACATCCCCTGGGCAGCCGAGGTGTTCAACAGCGCCCAGCCGGACGCGGGAAACATGCAGTTGCTCGACAGCTACGGCAGCGAAGCGCTGAAAGATGCCTGGCTCGACCCGCTGCTGCGCGCCGAGACCCGCAGCGCCTGGGCCGCCGCCGAGCCCGACGCCGAGCTGCACAACCCGGACTCGCTGCAGTGCCACGCCACGCAAGACGGCAATTCCTGGCGCCTGAGCGGTCAAAAAACCTGGGTGCAGGGCCTGCTGGACCCACGCACCGCCAGCCTGCTGGTGCTGTGCCGCACCGATGCGCAGGCGGCCCTGCATCGCCAGTTCAGCATGCTGCTCGTGCCGCTCAAGACCGATGGCGTGCAACTCGGTCGGCACTTGCAGGGCTGGGGTACGGCGCAGAAGGCCTTGGCCGAAGTGTCATTCGAAGATGCGCGCGTGCCCATCCATCATGTGTTGGGCCAGCCGGGACAGGGCCTGGAGATTTTGCAAGCCCGCCAGCGCATCGTCGGCCTGCACGATGCGCTGTGGTGTCTGGGCGCGGCGGAGCGCGCCCTCGATCTGCTGATCGCGCGGCTGCAAACCCGGCGCATCGGCGAACAGCTCGCGGTGCATCACCCGGTCTGGCAGCAGCGCATCGCCCGCACCCGCACCGGGCTGGACACCACCCGCATGCTGGCGCGGCGCAGCGCCTGGCAGATGGACCAGAACGACAGCCACCTGCCCCCGCAGGAGCTCGCCATGCTGCAAAGCCTGGCCCTGCCGCTGGCGGTGGATGCGGTGCAATGGAGCATCCTCGCGCACGAGGCCGACGCGCTCGACGACAGCCTGCCCCTGGCCGGTCTGTCTGCGCAATTGCGGCTGATGCAACAACTCACCCCGCCCATCGAGGTGCTCCACGCCCAGATCGCCCAGGGCGAACTGCTGCGCTGAACGAGCGCCTGCAGCAAGGCGGCAAACGTCGCACAATGAGGCGCACCGTTCACCTCGCCGCACAGACGGCGCCTCCCGCCATGATCGACCTCTACTCCTGGGCCACCCCCAACGGCCACAAAATCCACATCCTGCTCGAAGAACTCGGCCTGCCCTACCGGGTGCACGGCGTGAACATCGGCCGCGGCGAACAGTTCGCGCCCGACTTTCTCGCCATCAGCCCGAACAACAAGATTCCCGCCCTGATCGATAGCGACGGCCCGGATGGTCAGCCCATCAGCGTGTTCGAGTCGGGCGCCATCCTCCTCTATCTGGCCGAGAAGACCGGCCGCTTTCTGGGCACAGGGCCGCGGGCGCGCATCGCCACGCTCGAATGGTTGATGTGGCAGATGGGCAGCATCGGCCCCATGCTCGGCCAGGCGCACCACTTCCGCCAGTACGCCCCCGAGAAAATCGACTACGCCATCGCCCGCTATACCAACGAGGCGCACCGGCTCTATGGCGTGCTCGACCGGCGGCTGGCGTCGCAGCCCTATCTGGCCGGTGACGACTACACCATCGCCGACATCGCCGTCTTTCCGTGGTGTCGCAGCGCCGCCAATCAGGGCATAGACTGGGCCGAGTTTGCGCATGCCAAGCGCTGGTTCGACACCATCGCCGCGCGGCCCGCGGTGCAGCGCGGGGTGCAAGTGCTGACCGACGTGCGCCCGGCCGAGATGGACGCCACCGCGCGCGAACAGTTGTTCGGCAGCACCCAATACCAGCGCCGCTGAAGGAGCTCGTTATGAAGTTCGTCCGCTACGGCCGCAACGGCCAAGAGCAGCCCGGCCTGATCGACGCGCAGGGCCGCCTGCGCAGCCTCGGCGGCATCGTCGACGAGATCGACGCCAGCGTGTTCGGCCGACCTCAGGCGCTGCGCGGCATCGACGCTGAAAGTCTGCCGCTGGTGGGCGGCAAGCCTCGGCTGGGCGTGCCCTTCGTCGGCATCAGCAAGTTCATCGCCATCGGCCTGAACTACCGCGACCATGCCAACGAGGCGCGCATGGCCATCCCGACCTCGCCCATTGTGTTCAACAAGTGGACGACCTGCATCAGCGGCCCGAACGATGCGGTGCTGCGCCCGCCCGGCGCGCACAAGCTCGATTGGGAAGTCGAACTCGGCGTGGTCATCGGGCGCGAGACGCGCTTTGTGCGCGAGGCCGATGCGCTCAAACACGTGGCCGGGTATTGCCTGGTCAACGACGTGTCCGAGCGCGCCTATCAGCTCGAACAGGGCAGCCAGTGGAATCTGGGCAAAGGCTGCGACACCTTCGGCCCGATCGGCCCGTGGCTGGTCAGCCGCGACGAGATCGCCGACCCGCAGAACATCGACCTCTGGCTCGACGTGAACGGTGAGCGCATGCAGACCGGCAACACGCGCGACATGATTTTCGGCGTGGCCTACCTCATCGCCTATCTCAGCCACTACATGACCCTGCTGCCCGGCGACCTCATCGCCACCGGCACGCCGCCCGGCGTGGGCATGGGCCGCAAGCCCCCGCGTTATCTGCAGCCCGGCGATGTGGTCACGCTCGGCAGCCCACAACTCGGCACGCAGCGGCAGGAGATCCGCCCCGCTCCACAGCGTCCGCTGTGATCGGCGCCGCAGCCCGCGTGGTGACCTGCGCAGAGACCTGCGCGGCGAAGTTCATCCCCTGCGGCTATTCTTGAGCTTCACCCTGGAGGGCGTTGCCATGCCGACACTCGATCTGGCCTTGCCGCTGCACGCGCATGACCACTCGCATGAACACCCGCATGACCATCTATTGCAAGCGGTGCTGCACACTCGCGCGCGCAGCGTGGCGCTGGTGCAGGGGCTGAGCGATGCCGACTGCACCGTGCAGTCCATGCCCGACGCCAGTCCGGCCAAATGGCATCTGGCGCACACCACCTGGTTTTTCGAGGAGTTCATCCTCGCGCCGCATCTGCCGGGCTACCGCGTGTTCGATCCGGCCTTCCGCTATCTCTTCAACTCGTATTACGAAACCGTCGGCCCGCGCCACCCGCGCCCGCAGCGCGGCCTGCTCACCCGGCCGCCGCTCGAACAGATTCTGGCCTTTCGCGCTCATGTCGATGCGGCGCTGCAACGTCTGACGCGCGAGGCCGCTCCAGCTTCTTTGCTCGAACTTGGGCTGCACCACGAGCAGCAGCATCAGGAACTGCTGCTCACCGATCTGCTGCATCTGTTTGCGCAAAACCCGCTGCACCCCGCGTATTGCGCCATGCCCGGCGCCGCGCCCGGCCCCATGCCCGCAGCGCAGAACCCGGAGCCGGTGCGCTGGGTGAGTTTTTCCGGAGGTCTGACCGACATCGGCCATGCCGACGAACGCTTCGCCTTCGACAACGAAAGCCCGCGCCACCGCGTCTGGCTGGACGACTACGCCCTGGCCCAACGCCCGGTGTGCAACGCCGACTGGCTCGACTTCATCGCCGACGACGGCTACGCCACACCCGCTCTCTGGCTGGCCGACGGCTGGCGCTGGGTGCAGGAGCAGAACATTCGCGCACCCGCCTACTGGCAGACGCACGGCGATGGCTTTCACACCCAGACCATGTCCCTGCACGGCCTGCAGCCCCTGCTGCCGCAGGCGCCCGTGACTCACATCAGTTTTTACGAAGCCGATGCCTACGCCCGCTGGGCAGGTGCGCGTTTGCCGACCGAGTTCGAGTGGGAGGCCGCCTCGCGCCGCCAGCCCCTGTCGAGCGCGACGCCAGCGCAATTCGCCGATCACCCGTGGCGGCTTCCCCTGCCCGCTGATGACGCGGCCACTGACGGTCTGCAGACCTTCTGGGGCGGCGTGTGGGAATGGACGGCCAGCGCCTACCTGCCCTACCCCGGCTTTCACCCGGCGCCCGGCGCCGTGGGCGAATACAACGGCAAATTCATGAGCGGCCAGATGGTGCTGCGCGGCGGCTCCTGCGCGACACCGCCCGGCCATATCCGCCCGACCTATCGCAACTTTTTTTACCCCCACCAGCGCTGGCAATTCACCGGTCTGCGGCTGGCGCGGGCCTGATACAGAAAGGATCGCCGATGCCTCCGCAGACCGCCACCGTCCTGCACCCGCCCGACTTGCCCGACCTCAACCCCGAGTTCGCCACGCAAGTGCTCGAAGGCCTGAGCGCTCATCCCAAACGCATTCCCTCCACCTGGTTCTACGACCACCGCGGCTCGGAGCTGTTCGAGCAGATCACCGAGCTGAACGAGTACTACCTCACCCGCAGCGAAACCGCGCTGCTGCGCAGCCTGCATGACGAGTTTGCCCAACTGCCCGCTGGCTCGGCCGTCATCGAATTCGGCAGTGGTTCCAGCCGTAAAACCCCCCTGCTGCTAGGCGCCCTGAACGCCCCCGCGAGCTACACCGCCATCGATATCAGCGGCGACTTTCTGCGCCAGTCGGTGCGCGGGCTGCAACTGCGTTTTCCCCAGCTGGATGTGCACGCGCTGGAAGCCGATTTCACCGCCCCGCTGCACTGGCCCGCCGCGCTGGAGGCCGACGTGCGGCAACAGCCCCGCATCGGCTTTTTTCCCGGCTCGACCATCGGCAACTTCACCCCGGAGCAGGCGGTGCGCTTTCTGCATGGCGCGGCGCAATTTCTCGGCCCCGGCGCGCATTTGCTCGTCGGCGTGGACGGCACGCAGGACAAGGCCAAACTCATTCCCGCGTATGACGACGCCCGCGGCGTAACGGCGGCGTTTAACCGCAATCTGCTCACCCGCATCAACCGCGAACTCGGCGCCGATTTCAATGCGCAGGCGTTCCGGCATGTGGCCCGCTTCGACCCCGCGCACAGCCGCATCGAGATGCATCTGCTCAGCCCCAGGCCGCAGACCGTGCGCCTGCTCGGGCAGAGCTTCACCTTTGCAGAAGGCGAGACTCTGCACACCGAAAATTCCTACAAATACCCGCTGGCGATGTTTCAGCGCCTGGCGCAATCGGCGGGGTGGACGCCGCAGAAACACTGGCTCGCCGCCGATACGGATGTTGCGCTGCACTGGCTGCAGCGGTGAGGCGATTCGCCTGAATGGCCCACCGCGTCAGCGCGGCTCTGCGTCGGTCGGCGCTTCGCGCACCGGATGCTTGAGCAGCTTGCGCTGCAGGGTGCGGCGGTGCATCTGCAGCGCGCGGGCGGTGGCGGAGATATTGCCGTCGTGCTCGGCCAGCACTTTCTGAATGTGCTCCCACTCCAGCCGATCGACCGGCAGCGGCTGGGCGGCCACGGCCCGGTCGGCCTCGGGTTCGTCTTGTTCCAGCGCGGCGAGGATGTCGCTCACCGTCGCCGGCTTGGGCAGATAGTTGGTCGCGCCGAGCTTGATGGCATCGACCGCGGTGGCGATGCTGGCGTAGCCGGTCAGCAGCAGGATGCGCAGGTCGGGATAGACCGCGCGCAGCGGCGCAATCAGCGTCAGACCACTATCGCCGGGCAGGCGCAGATCGAGCACCGCAGCGTCGAACGCCGCCGTGCCGATGAGCGCGCGCGCGGCGGGCGCAGAATCGGCATGCCACACGGAAATACCGCGCCGTTCCATGGAATTGCGCGTGGCGGCAGCCAGCGCGGCGTCATCTTCGACCAGCAACAGATTCATCGGTTTGCCATTCATTGAGCTAGGGCCTGTTAACGCTATTTATGCCCCCGCGCCGGGGGTCTGGGCGGAGGCAATGCGAGGCGCAGGCCGCGCCGTGGTGTATTGCACCACAAGCGGACTGCAACGTGGCAGTGCGCCGCCCAGACCCCCGGCCCGAAGGGTTGCCCCCAGGCGGGGCGTCTGCTGCGTTGTCAGTGCGAGGCAAGGCGACCAGCCTTGCCTCGCACCTCCGCCTTGCATCCCTCCCCGTCTGGGGGCAACGCGGGGGCATAAATAGCGTTAACAGGCCCTAGGAGTCTGGGCGGCAGAATTCCGTGAACCTGTGCCGGAGCGCCGATGCTGGGCGAGCGGACTGTTTTTCGGGCACGGTCGGCATGGCCGGTCGTCTCACGCCCCCGAGAGGGCAGCAGCGGGCGTGTTGTGCGGGGCGGCCTGTGCCCCCATTTCTGTTCAGGCGGGAACCAACGAGGCCATCCGCCGGAGGTTCAGTGCTGCGCAGACGAGTTTCCACTCGGCGCGTACACGCTCAAGGCCGCGCAGGCTGAACTGGCGGAACCCCAGCACGCTCTTGATCCAGCCGTTGGGCGGCTCGGCGATCCACTTGCGCTTGCGATAGGCGGCGCGTCCCGCGGCGGTCTGCATCTTCGCGGCCATGGCCGCGGTGTGCGGCAGCCGCGCGGCATCGATGGCCGCGTGCTGCTTGCCTTCGCGCCCCAAGGCCACAACCAGATCGATCGGCGCATCGCGCAGGTTGTCCTCGCTGCGATAGCCCGCGTCGGCCAGACCCAGCGCGGGCAGCGCGCCCAGGTTCTCCTGGATCGCATCGATCATCGGCAGCAGCCAGTTGGCATCGGGTGCCGTGTTGTCCAGTTCCGCAGCCACGATGATGTGCGCAGCCTCGTCCACCGCCGTCTGCGCGTTGTAGCTGGGGTCGAAGCCGCCGCCGGCGCGCTTCATGATGCGGCTGTCCGGGTCGGTGAAGTTCTCCTGCGCCTTGTCTTCGGGCACGCCGAAGTCGCGCTTGAACCGCGCACCGCGCCGCGGCTTCCCATCCGGCCCCCGGGGACGGCGATCATCATCGTCACTGCGACCACGCTGCGCGTCGGCTTCACGCTGACGCTGTTCCAGCCGCTGGCGCGCCTGCCGGATCGCATCGAGTCGCGCCTCGCGCCGCTCGATCTCGGCCGGGATGTCGAGTTCGGGCTCCTGCGCCTCGGCCTCGTCGGTGGCCTTGGCGCGCGCCAGCAGCGCGTCGATCTGCTTTTTCAGTTCGACCTCGGTGTGCTGCATGCGCGCATAGCTCATGGCCTTGTGGCGGCTCGCGTTGGCCTTGACCTTGGTGCCGTCGATGGCCACCGTGCCCAGCTTGACCAGACCCATCTCGCGCGCCAGGCGCACGACCTGCACGAACAGGTCCGAGAATTCCTGGAGGTGCAGCGCACGGAAATCCCGGATCGTGCGGTGCTTGGGGAAGTTCCCTGCTGCCAGCATCCGGAACGCCAGGTCCTCGTGCAGCCGGCGCTCGATCTTGCGCGAGCTGAACACCCCGGTGGCGTAGCCGTACACCAGAACCTTGACCATCATCGCCGGATGGAAGGGCTGGTTGCGCGCTCCGCCACCCTCATAGCGCGCGTAGAACGCGCTCAGGTCCAGCGTGTCAATCGTGTCGTGGATGAAGTAAGCCAGGTGGCCCGGCGGCAGCCAGTCCTGCGGCGCCGCCGGCAGCAGCATCACCTGGTCCGGCTCATAGGGGCGGTAACTAGTGGGCATGCCGTATTAACGCACGCCCACCGTCCTACGTCGACCTCAACAACCTTCTGCCGCCCACACTCCTAGGCGCGGCCATTGCAGCGTGGCGCTCAGCCCGCCGCCCGCGCGTCGTGCCACGGTGAGCGTGCCACCGAGGCGCTCGATCCCAGCGCGGGCCAAGGCCAGCCCGAGGCCGCGCGTCTCGCCCTTGGTGCTGACGAAATCGTAGCCTGCCCGCGCCAGCCGATCATCCGACAGACCGGGGCCGCGGTCGAGCACATGCACGCGCAGACTGGTCGCATCCCAGTCGGCCTCGACTTCCACCGCGTCGGGGCTGGCGTCGGCGGCGTTGTTGAGCAGACTCACCAGTGCGGCGTTCAGACCCGCATCCACCCGCAGCACCGGGGGCGAACCTGCGCTGCGCAGTGTGAGCCCCGCCTGCGACTGCGGTCGCATGAGGTGCCAGTGCTCCAGCGTTTGCTCCAGCCAGTGCGCCAGCGTTTCGGTCTGGTCGCTGCGGCTGCGCGCGGCGCCGGCTGCCGCGGTGATGTGACCAAGCACGGTGCGGATCTGCGCCACCTGCGCCTGCATGCGCTGCAGTTGGGGCCCGAGTTCGTCATCGCCCGCGTAGTCGGCCTGCAGATCGTCCACCGTCATCGCCAGGGTGGACACGGGCGTGGCGAGTTCATGCGCGGCGGCGGCGGCCTGCATGCCCAGCGCGAACAGATGCTGGTCGCGCAGACCGACTTCACGGCTGCGGGCCAGTTCGATTTCGCGCTCGCGCAAGGCTGAAGCCAGACGCGCCACCACCGCCGCCACCAGCAGCGCCGTGATGAGAAAGTTGCCCCACATGCCCGTCAGATGCTCGCCAAGCATGCCGGTCGCGACCCCGCAGGCCTCGGTCAACGGGGTGGGGAAGAATGACACCAACGAATAAAGCGTGATGACCACCGCCGTCATGGCCCAGACATAGAACCAGGGCAAAGCCACCGCACTCAGGACGAGCGGTATCAGCAGCAGGGAGATGATGGGGTTGACCTCGCCGCCGCTCCAATACACCAGCAGGGCAAGAATGAGGGCATCGGCCAGCAGGTGGACGAAACCGCCGAAGGCACCCAAGCCGCGGCGGCTGCGAATCTGCCACCACAGCAAGACGCCGAGGGCGGCCTGAAGGCCGATCAGCCCCAGCACTTTGTAGACCGGCCAGGTGATGTCGAGGAAGTGATGCGCCCAGGGCAGCACCGCCAACTCGGCCAGCAGCATGGCCACGCGCGCCGCGAGCAGTCGGGTCAGGGTGACAGCAGGCAGATGTGGCGAAGCCGACAAAGAAGCTTGCGCTCCCTGATCGGTAAGGGGCAAACGCGGAATACGGGAGGACAGCGGCATGCCGCCATTTTAGGAAGCCCTTGCGGCACGCCAGTACGCGGTTCTCCCTGCGACGCACTGCCGCAGGGAGAACCCGAGCCTGTTACGGCAGCAGCACCGTCGAGCCGATGGTCTTGCGGGCTTCGAGATCGCGATGCGCCTGCGCCGCCTCGGCCAGCGGGTAGCGCTGGTTGATGTGAATCTTCACCTGCCCGCTGCGAATCAGGGCGAACAGCGCATCGGCCATTTGCTGCTTCACCACCGGATCGGCCATATGCGTGCCCAGCGTGGGGCGGGTGACATAGAGCGAACCGGCTGCCGCCAGGTCGGTGAGCTTGATCGGCGGCACGGCTCCCGAAGCATTGCCGAAACTCACCATCAGGCCGAAGGGCTGCAGGCAGGCGAGCGAACGCTCCCAGGTGTCGCGGCCAATCGAGTCATAGACCACCGGCACGCCGCGTCCTGCGGTGAGGTCTTTGACCCGGGTGACGAAATCGTCCTGCACATAGTCGATGGCGTGGGCGTAGCCGTTTTCCAGCGCCAGCGCGCATTTCGCCGCCGAGCCCGCTGTGCCGATGAGCGTGGCACCGAGCGAGCGCGCCATCTGCCCGGCAATCAGCCCCACCCCGCCGGCGGCGGCGTGAAACAGCGCCACATCCCCGGCCTTGAGCGCGCGGGTGCGATGCAGCAGGTAATACGCCGTCAGGCCTTTGAGCAGACTGGCCGCAGCCACCTCAAAAGCGATGTCGTCGGGCAGTTTGATCAGCGGCGCCACCGGCACCACCCGGCGCTGCGCATACGCGCCGGGCGCGCCGGTGCAGTAGCCCACGCGGTCGCCCACCGCAAAGCCCTCCACCCCCGGCCCCACCGCCTCGATCACCCCGGCGGCCTCGCCACCCAGACTGCCCGGCAGCGGCTGCGGATACAGGCCGGTGCGGTGATACACGTCGATGAAATTCAGCCCGATGGCTTCCTGGCGCAGCAGCACCTGCCCCGGGCCGGGATCGGCCAGTTCTTGCTCGCGCCACTGCAGCACTTCGGGGCCGCCGTGTTGATCGAACCGGATCGCATGGGTTGTCGTCATGTCTCTTCCTTTGTCGTGGGTTGTTCGTGCAGCCACAGCCACAGTGCGGGCAGGCACAGCAAGGCTAGTGCCGCGGCCAAGGTGAACAGGGCCACCGCGCCGATGGTCTGCCACAGCCAGCCGGCGCCGATGGCCGCGAGCAATTGCATCAGCCCGATGGTCAGGTGATACAGACCGAACGCGGTGCCGCGCAGTTGCGGCGGCGCGGCCTCGGCCACGGCTGCGGAGAGTAATCCCTGCGTGAGCCCCATGTGCAGCCCCCACAGCGCAACCCCCAGCCAGAACCCGGGCATTCCCAGAGGCATTGCACCGCCGAGCAACAACATGGCAGCCGCCAGCACCGCCAGCCCCAGGCCGAACAGCCGCTTGCGCCCCCAGCGCGCCGCCAGCAGACCCACCGGGTAAGCCGAAAGCGCGTAGGCAAGCGACAGCACCAGCGTGACCAGCGCGATCCACACCACCGACACGCCGATCTGGTCGCCGCGCAGCACCAGAAACGCCTCGGTCAGCCGCGCCACGGTAAACAGCGCGGCCAGGCTGACGACCTGCCAGAATGCCGGAGGCAACTCGCGCGCTGCGCGCCAGTCCATGCCCTTCTTACCCGCCTTGGCCGCCGCCACGCCAGCCTGAACCCGGCGCGGTTCACGCACGCCCAAAGCCAGAATCGCCACCGCGATGACTGCCGGAATCACCCCGAACCACAGCACCAGCCGCAGGTTGTCGGCATACACCGCCAGCAGGCCGATGGCCGCCAGCGGCCCGAGCACCGCGCCCACGGTATCGAGACTTTGCCGCAGGCCGTAGGCGGCGTTGCGCAGCGCGGGCGGCGTGGCGTCGGCCACCAGCGCGTCGCGCGGCGCACCGCGGATGCCCTTGCCGATGCGGTCGATGAAGCGCGCCGCAATCACCTCGCCCGCGCCCGAAGCCAGCGGAAACAGCGGCTTGGTCAGCGCCGACAGGCCATAGCCCGCCACCGCCAGCCACTTGCGCGAGCCCATGCGGTCTGACCACACGCCCGACACCACCTTGAGCATCGACGCCGTGGCCTCGGCAATGCCCTCGACCACCCCGACGCTGAGCACGCTCAGCCCCAGCACCGTGGTCATGTAAACCGGCAGCAGGGCGTGGATGAGTTCGGACGACATGTCCATGAAAAGGCTGACAAAACCCAGCATCCACACGGTGCGGGGCAGGCGGCTGCTTGTTGGATCAGAAGGGAGTTGCATGCGGAATTTGTGGTGAGTGGCACTGTGCCGGGCGTTAAGCGCAGTCTAAGCGACCGCCGCTAAAGTCCAGTCTGTATCCATTTGCAATCCCGCCCCATGCGCCTGCTCCTGGTTGAAGATGATGTGATGATCGGCGAAAGCGTGCTCGACGCCTTGCGCGGCGAGGGCTACGCGGTGGACTGGGTGCGCGACGGCGCCGTGGCCGACTCGGCGCTGCGCACCGAGCAGTACGACCTGGTGCTGCTCGATCTGGGCCTGCCCAAGATGGACGGCATCGCCGTGCTCAAGGCGCTGCGCACCCGGCGCGAAACCACCCCGGTGCTCATCGCCACCGCGCGCGACGCCGTCTCGGCGCGCATCGCCGGGCTCGACGCCGGAGCCGACGACTATGTGCTCAAACCCTACGACCTCGACGAACTCTCGGCCCGCATCCGCGCGCTGCTGCGCCGGGCGGCGGGGCGGGCCGAGCCGGTGTTCAGCTATGGCCGCATCAGCCTGAACCCGGCCACGCACGAAGCCCTGCTCGACGGCGAGCCAGTCGCCCTGTCGCAGCGCGAGTGGGCCGTGCTCGAAGCGCTGATCGCCCGCCCCGGCATGATTTTGTCGCGCGCCCAGCTCGAAGAAAAGCTCTATAGCTGGAAGGACGAAATTTCGAGCAACGCGGTGGAGGTGTACGTTCACAGCCTGCGCAAAAAGCTGGGGCCCGACCTCATCCGCAACATCCGCGGCATGGGCTACATGATCGCCAAGGAGCCCGCGCCTGCAAGCCCGAGCCGTGATGGCGGCGGTGACGGCAGCCACACGCCAGAAGCCGATAGCGTGGACGATGGCGGAGATAGCGGCGACGGCGGCGGCGATAGGGGCGGCGATTGAAATCCCTGCGCGCCCGCCTGCTGCTGCTGCTCTCAGTGGCCGTCACCCTGGCGGCGCTGGTGCAGGCGGTTGCCGTGTTCCGCAACGCCATGAACGAGGCCGACGCGGTGTTCGACTATCACCTGCAGCAACTCGCGCTCAGCCTCGCCAGCGGCGATATGGGCCTGCCCGGTTTCGGCCCCAATGTCAGCGCGGGCAACGATGTCGACTATGTCGTTCAGGTCTGGGCGCCCGATGGCAAACGCATTTACGTCTCGCGCCCGCGCAGCGAGCTGCCCAGCCAGGCCGTGCTGGGCTACACCAATGTGCAGGTTGGCGGCGAGCAGTGGCGCGTCTATTCCATGCAGGCCGGGGGGCGCACCATTCAGGTCGGCCAGAGCACCGCCACGCGGCAGGCGCTGGCGCTGGGCTTCGCGCTGCGTTCCATTTGGCCGATGGCCGTCATCGCGCCGCTGCTGCTGCTGGCCGTTGCGTGGGTGGTGCGACGCTCGCTGCGACCGCTGAGCGATCTGTCGCGCGAACTGGAGAACCGCGCCGCCACCAGCTTCGACCCGCTCGACCCGCACCCCGTGGTCAGCGAAATGCAGCCCGTGGTGCGCGCGATGAACGGCCTGTTCTCGCGCACCCGCCAGGCCTTCGATACCCAGCGCATGTTCGTCGCCGACGCCGCGCATGAACTGCGCTCGCCGCTGGCCGCGCTCAAGGTGCAGGTGCAAATGCTCGGCCGCGCGCACGACGACGCCCAGCGCGGCGTGGCGCTGGCCCGGCTGGAAAGCGGCATCGACCGCGCCAGCCATCTGGTCGAACAACTGCTGCTGCTGGCGCGCAACGAGTCGGGCGCCGAAGAGGCGCTCACCGCGGTGAGCCTGCTCGACACCGCGCGCCTGGCCCTGTCCGATACCGCCGAACTCGCCCAGACCCGCGGCGTGGACGCCGGGATGGAAGACGCCGAAAACTGCACCGTGCTCGCCCCGGCCAGCGGCCTGCGCATTTTGGTGCGCAACCTGGTGGACAACGCCCTGCGCTACACCCCCTCAGGCGGCCGGGTGGACGTGCGGGTGCGCTGCGAAATGCAGCCCGCGCCACCCGCCGCGCAAGCGACCGACGGCACAGCGGCACCCCGACGCATGGCCGTGCTCGAAGTGGACGACTCCGGCCCCGGCATTCCGCCCGAAGACCGCGATCGCGTGTTCGACCGCTTCTATCGCCGCGAAAACGCCCCGCCCGGCGGCAGCGGCCTGGGTCTGGCCATCGTGCGCAGCGTGGCCGAACGCTGCGACGCCCGCATCGAACTCGACACCTCGCCACTGGGCGGGCTGCGGGTGCGGGTAATTTTTGCGACCGCAGGGCACACGCTCACACGCTGAAAAAACGTCGCTTGGCGGGCTTCAGTCCAGGTTAAGGCCCATCACCGAGTCTTTAAACAAGACGCCGCCGCGCTTGCCGCGTTGCAGCAATTGCGTTTCAATCGGCTCGCTGAACCGCTTGCCTACCTACTTTCCACTCAGGAGACTCCCATGACCATGCAACTCAGCCTCAAGGACAAAACCGCCATCATCACCGGAGCCGCCAGCGGCATCGGCAAAGAGATTGCCGAAACCTATGCCAAGGCCGGCGCGAAAGTCGCCATCGCCGACCTGAACCTCGACGCCGCCAACGCCACCGCCGAAGCCATCAACAAGGCCGGCGGCAAAGCCATGGGCGTGGCGATGAACGTGACCGACGAAGCGCAAGTAAACGCCGGCTGCGCGGCGGTCGCCAAGGCCTTCGGCCCGGTGGACATTCTGGTGTCGAACGCCGGCATCCAGATCGTCAATCCCATCGAAGACTTCGCCTTCGCCGATTGGAAAAAGCTGCTCGCCATCCACCTCGACGGCGCCTTTCTTACCACCAAGGCGGTGCTGCCGGGCATGTATGCCAAGAAAGGCGGCGTGGTGATTTATATGGGCTCGGTGCATTCGCACGAGGCCAGCAAGCTCAAGAGCGCCTACGTCACCGCCAAGCACGGCCTGCTGGGGCTGGCGCGAGTGCTGGCCAAGGAAGGCGGGCCCAAGGGCGTGCGCTCGCACGTCATCTGCCCGGGCTTTGTGCGTACCCCGCTGGTGGAAAAGCAGATTCCCGAGCAGGCCAAAGAACTGCACATCAGCGAGGACGAGGTGATTAAAAACGTGATGCTGAAAGACACCGTGGATGGCGAGTTCACCACCACCGCCGATATCGCCAATCTCGCGCTGTTCCTGGCCGCCTTCCCCACGGCCGCACTCACCGGCCAGTCCATCGTCGCCAGCCACGGCTGGTGCATGAACTAAGAGGCGCAAGTCATGACGACCGCCACGACGACCCGTCTCACGCAGCGCACAAAGACTGCCTCCTCGCCTGAAGAAGAAACTCGCCGGGCCGCCCCAAGAGTTTCTTCGCCCCCTGGGGGGAGACGTGAGCAAGGCGAGCGTTTCGGGGGGGATCTCATGCCGTCCTGCCGCGCTGATGCCGTGCTGGCGCAGGTGCGGCATTACGACCGCATCGCCCTGGTGCTTCAAGGCGGCGGGGCGCTGGGCGCCTACCAATGCGGCGTGGTGGAGGCGCTGGAAGACTGCGGCGTGCATCCGCACTGGGTGGCCGGTATTTCCATCGGCTCCATCAACGCGGCGCTGATTGCGGGCAACCCGCCGGGCCAACGCGCTGCCGCTTTGCGCACGTTCTGGGAAACTGTCACGCAGCAGCCGCTGCTGCCCACTCTGCCCTGGGAACACGACGCCGCGCTGGCCTGGATTCCCGAGCCCCTGCAACCCCAGCTTGCGGTCATGCAGGGGCTTCGCGCCATACTCGAAGGTCAGCGGGGCTTTTTTCTGCCGCGCTGGCCGCTAGGCGGCAACAACCCGGCGAAGGCCAGCTTTTACGACACCGCGCCGCTGCGCGACACGCTGGAAAGGCTGGTCGATTTCGACCGGCTCAACAGCGGCGAAACCCGCATCAGCGTGGGCGCGGTGAATGTGCGCAACGGCAACCAAGTGGTGTTCGACAGCGCCGAGATGCGGCTCGGCCCCGAGCACATCATGGCCTCGGGCGCGCTGCCGCCGGGTTTTCCGGCGGTGGAGATCGACGGCGAGTTCTACTGGGACGGCGGGCTGGTGTCGAACACGCCCTTGTCGCAGGTGCTGGGCGGCCATCCCAGCCACCACACCCTGGTGTTCCAGGTCGATCTATGGAGCGCGGCGGGCGAGGTGCCCAAAACCCTGCTCGACGTGGCCGAGCGGCAGAAAGACATCCAGTTTTCCAGCCGTACGCGCATCATCACCTCCACCCTGCAGCGGGCGCAGCAGCAGCGTCGCATTCTGCGCGATTTGCTGCAGCGCATTCCGCTCGACAAACGCGACGCGTTGTGCGAACAGGTGCAGGAAATGGCGCAGGACAAACGCTACAACGTCATCCACCTGATCTACCGCGACAAAGCCTTCGACGGTCAGGGCAAGGACTACGCCTTCGGCCGCGCCGAAATGCGCTCGCACTGGCAAAGCGGCCTCGACGACATGCACCGCACCCTCGACCACCCGGACTGGTTCGCTCTGCCCAGCGCCGAGCAGGGCTTCGTCACCCACGACGTACACACGCAGGCCTGAGTCGTTGCTCCTTCAGGGCATCAGCAAAGTGACGCCCTGCAGATCGCAGGCCATGACGGCCTGCCGCAGCGCGGCAATGGCTTCATGCCGGGTGAAGCTCTTGCGCCACACCAGCACCACGCGGCGCGTGGGCGGCGGATCGGAAAACGGCACATAACAAACGTGATCGGTGCTCGGATCGGCCGCATGCGGCACGTCCTGCCGCGGCACCGACAGCTTGGGCACCACGGTAATGCCCATGCCCGAGGCCACCATCTGCTTGATGGTCTCCAGCGACGAGCCCTCGAAACTCTTGCGGATGCCTTCCGAGCTGGGCGAAAACCGCGCAAATTCCGGGCAGACTTCGAGCACATGGTCGCGAAAGCAGTGGCCGGTGCCGAGCAGCAGCATGGTCTCGTCCTTGATCGCCTCGGCGCTCAGCTCCTTGCAGGTCGCCATCGCATGGGTGCGCGGCACGGCCACGAGGAAGGGCTCGTCATACAGCGGCGTAACCGCCAGCCCCTGATCGGGGAACGGCTCGGCCAGAATGGCCGCGTCAAGCTCGCCGGTGCGCAACATTTCCAGCAGGCGGGTGGTGAAGTTTTCCTGCAGCATCAGCGGCATCTGCGGGCTGCGCTTGATGACGTTGCGCACCAGCTCGGGCAGCAGATAGGGCGCAATGGTGTAGATCACCCCCAGCCGCAGCGGCCCGGCCAGCGGATCTTTGCCGCGCTTGGCGATCTCTTTGATCGCCGCCGCCTGCTCGATGACGCGCTGCGCCTGCTCGACGATTTCCGCGCCGATGGGCGTGATGCTCACCTCATTGCCGCCGCGCTCGAACAGACGCACATCAAGTTCTTCCTCGAGCTTTTTGATGGCGACCGACAGAGTGGGCTGGCTGACGAAACAGGCCTCGGCAGCCCGGCCAAAATGCCGCTCGCGAGCGACGGCGACGACATAGCGTAATTCTGTCAGAGTCATAGAAAGAATTAAAACAGAAACGCCGCCAGATTGTGTTAATCAATGCAATTGAACCTCAGGCGCTCAACCAGTCGAACCCTTCGCCCAGCCAGCGCGCGGCGTGTTGCCGGGCGGCTTCGGGCGCGGCGACCAGCAGACGTTGCGCGGTGTCGCGGGCGGCTTCGAGCAGATCGATGTCTTGCGCCAGATCGGCGTAGCGCAGGCCGGGCACGCCCGACTGCCGCAGGCCCAGCAGTTCGCCCGGCCCGCGCAGTTCCAGGTCTTTCTGCGCCAGGGCGAAGCCGTCGGTGAGTTCGCGCATCGCCCCCAAGCGCTCGCGCGCCGTAGGCGACAGCGGCGAGGTGAACAGCAGCACGCAATCCGACTGCGCCGCACCCCGCCCCACCCGCCCGCGCAGCTGGTGCAACTGCGACAGCCCGAAGCGCTCGGCATGTTCGATCACCATCAGGCTGGCGTTGGGCACGTCCACCCCCACCTCGATGACGGTGGTGGCGACGAGCAGGCCGATTTCGCCCGCGCTGAACGCCTGCATGGTGGCGCGCTTTTCCTGCGCCTTCATGCGCCCGTGCAGCAGGCCGACTTGCACCGCCCCCTGACCGGACCTCGTCGCCAGCGCGGCACTGAGTTCGGCGTGGGTAGCCACGGCGTTTTGCAAATCGAGCGTCTCGCTTTCCTCAACGAGCGGGCAAACCCAATAGGCCTGCCGCCCCTGCGCGGTCAACGCGCCGACCCGGGCGATGAGTTCGTCGCGCCGATCCGTGCTGACAACGCTGGTGCGCACCGGCGTTCTGCCCGGCGGCAGAACATCGATGGTGGACACGTCCAGATCGCCGAACAGCGCCATGGCCAGGGTGCGCGGAATGGGCGTGGCGCTCATCATCAGCAGATGCGGCTGCAGGCCGCTGCCCTGCGTGCCCGCGCGCAGGCTGTCGCGCAGGGCCAGGCGCTGCGCCACGCCGAAGCGATGCTGCTCGTCCACGATCGCCAGCCCCAGGCGGGCAAAACGCACCTGCGCCTGAATGACGGCGTGGGTGCCCAGCACGAGCTGCGCCTGCCCGCTGGCCACGCGCTGCAGCGCCGCCTCGCGTTCTTTTTTCGTCTGGCTGCCCGAAAGCCAGGCAACGCCCACGCCTAGCGGCTCCAGCCAATCGGCGAGCTTGCGCGCATGTTGCGCCGCGAGAATTTCGGTGGGCGCCATCAGCGCGCACTGCCAGCCGGACGCCACGGCCTGCGCCGCCGCCAGCGCGGCCACGACTGTCTTGCCGCTGCCCACGTCGCCCTGCAGCAGCCGGTGCATCGGCGCGGTCTGCGCGAGGTCGGCGGCGATTTCGGCCACGCAGCGCTCCTGAGCCGCCGTGAGGGTGAAGGGGATGGCCGCCCGCAACTGCGCCGGGAGGCTATGCGCCCCGGGCGCGGCGGGCAGCGTCGGCGCCTTCCACCGTTGTCGCTGTGCGCGGGCCTGCTGCTGGGCCAGTTGCTGCGCCAGCAATTCGTCGAACTTCAAGCGCCGCTGCGCCGGATGCGCGCCCGCTTCCAGCGCGGGCAAGGCCGCGGCCGGCGGAGCATGCAGGGTGCGCAGGCTCGAGGGCAGATCGGGCAGATGATGGCGCGTCAGTTCCTCCTGCGGCACGGTGTCGCGCCAGACCAGCCGCTCGAGCGCCCCAGCCACGGCCTTGCGCAAATAGCTCTGCGGCACGCCGGCCGTGGTGGGATAGACCGGCGTGAGCGTGTTCGGCAGGGGCGCATTGGCGTCCACCAGCTTCCAGGTCGGGTGCACCATCTCCCAACCAAACAAGCCCTGCCGCACCTGCCCATGCACCCGCAGCCGCACCCCGGGCTGCAAGGTTTTGAGCTGATTGGGGTAGAAGTGGAACAACCGCAGGGTGAGGACGGCGTCGCCCGCTTCCGGGTCTTGCAGCCGCACCAGCAACTGCCGACGCGGCGCGCGGCCCTGCACCTGCGCCTGGGTCACCACAGCATCCGTGGTGACAAGCTCACCGTCGCGCAGCGCGCCCAGCGGCGTGAGCCGCGTTTCATCTTCATAGCGCAGCGGCAGATGCAGCGCAATGTCCCAGTCGGTGTGCAGACCCAGCCGGGCGAGCGGCGTGGGCCGTGCCGGTTTGGCCTTGCCCGCCGGGTCTTTGCGAGGCGCGCTTGCCCGCTGCGACGGATCGGCAATGGGGTCTTGCTGAGAGGGCTTGCGCGCGGCGGTCATCGGGGCATTCTAAAAATGACAGGATCGTCGTCTGCGCCTGAGCCCGACATGGCGCACCCGCTGGATGCCGAGCCCCCAATAATCCCCCCATTCGCACGGGTTTTTGTGGGTCTGGTTATAGTTGTTACAAATTCACTTATTTTGCCCATGCCCAAAGCCCTCTCCACTCTGCGCACAGCCTGGTTCTCCATGCTGGTGCTGCTGCTTGGGTTGGCGCCATTCATTCATGGGCATCTGGGCCAGCCGGTGCAAAGCGGCTGGCACATCCATGCGCTGACGGCCGCGGCGCAAGTGCAGGCCAGTCCGCAATTCAGTTTGCAATCAAGCCCCGACGGCCTGGCCTGCCTTGCCAGCCACCCTCAGCATACGGCGCAGCAGTCGGGCTTTGCGCTGCAGACCCCCGAGCCCAGCGATGTGGAATTGGCCTCGGGCATCGCCCAATCCCGGCTTTCCCAGATCCGCCTGGCCAGCGTATTGATCGACACCGAAGTCGTGCTGCCGACGTTTGCTCTCGCGTCACAGCACTCCTTGGCCGTCACCGAGCTCATCTCTTGGCCGCAACTCTCTGACGACGCGCTTCCGCGCGTCCACCACGGCCTGCCGCCTCCCGGTCAGGCTCCGCCCTCCACTCTGGTCTGATTTTTTCTGCCGCAACACGCGTGAAACACAGGTGCAACCTGTCACGCGCAAGATGCCACTCAGTCCCAGATGGAGCCCGGCGCATGGCCGGGATGCAAGATGCCCCAATTCTTTTTGTCGCGCAGCCCGTTGGCGTGCGCCGTGTCCGCCAGCCTGTTGAGCCTGGCGCTCGTTTCCCTGCCTGCCGCCGCACAACCCGCCTCGCCCGGCGTCATCGCCATGACGGCCGACCAGCAGACCGCGCTCGGCGTGCGGCTTGCCACGGTGCAGGCCGCCGCGGCCGCGCAGATCGACCTGCCCGCCCGCGTGGCCGTGCCGCTCTCGCAGCAGGCTGTTGTTTCTGCTCCTGCCGCCGGAATGATCACCCGCCTGCTGGTCAACCCGGGCGATACGGTGAAAAGTGGCCAGCCGCTGGCCGAGCTCAGCAGCCCGCAAATTGCCCAGTTGCAGCGCGAGCGCAGCGAGGCGCAAAGCCGATACGACCTGGCGCAGCGCCAGTTGCAGCGCGACACCACGCTGGTGAACGAGGGCATCGTGCCCGGCGCCCGGCTCGAGGCTGCCCGCGCGCAAAGCCGCGAGGCGCAAGCCATGCTGGCCGAGCGCAATCTGGCGCTCAAGCTGGCCGCAGGTGGCGCAGCGCTCAACGGCGTGGCCCTCTTGCGCGCCCCCATTGCCGGGGTCATCACCGAAACCACAGCCTTGCCAGGCCAGCGGGTCGATATGGCCGCGCCGCTGTTCCGCATTGCGCAGCAAGGCCAGTTGTGGCTGGAAATGGAAGCCAGCCCACAGCAGGCGAGCGGCATTCAGGTGGGCGCCGAAGTGGAGGTGCCCGCACTGCAGGCGCGAGGGGTGGTGCAGGCCAAGTCCACCGCGCTGAACGCGGGGCAGAGCGTGCTGATTCGCGTGCGCGTCACCCAATCCGGCGGTCTACAAGCGGGCGCCGTGGTGCAGGCGCGTCTGAACCTGTCGACGCAAGCCGGGGTGTGGCGTGTGCCGCCCGCCGCGGTGACGCAGATCAATGGCCGCGATGTCGTGCTCACGGTGACGAAACAGGGCTTTCGCATCGTGCCGGTTACCGTGGCCGGTCGCCTGAATGACGCGGTGATGGTCAGCGGCCCGCTGAAGACTGGCGACAAGGTGGCAGCCACCGGCGTCGTGGCGATCAAGGCGGCCGCTGGCGAGGTGGCGCCATGAATTTGATGTTTCTCACGCATGGCGCGTTGCGCCAACGCCTGCTGACCCTCGGCGCGATGCTGGCGCTGGTGGCGGGCGGCATTTTTGCCTGGCGCGCGCTGCCCATCGACGCCTTTCCCGACGTGTCTTCGCCGCAGGTGAAAGTCATCATGAAAGTGCCGGGCATGACCCCGGAAGAGGTGGAGACGCGAGTTGTCCTGCCCATCGAGCAAGAGGTGCTGGGCATTGCCAACAAACGCATCGTGCGTTCGGTGTCGAAGTACGGCATTGCCGACATCACGGTGGATTTCGTCGAGGGCACCGATGTGTATTGGGCGCGTCAACAGGTGGGTGAGGCGCTGGCGAATGTGCGCGGCGACCTGCCGGCTTCGGCGATGGGCGGGCTCGCCCCCATCACCACGCCTTTGTCCGACCTGTACATGTTCACTATCGAGGGACCGGCCAGCCTGGAAGAGAAGCGCAGCGCGCTGCAATGGCTCATCCGCCCGGTGCTGCGCACCGTGCCCGGCGTGGCCGATGTGAACATGCTCGGCGGCGATGTACGCGCCTTCGCGGTGCAGCCCGATCCGGCGCGGCTGGCCGCCTGGGGACTGTCGCTCAATCAGTTGCGCACCGCGCTGCAGGTCAACAACAGCAATGACGGCGCCGGCCGCCTGGACGAAGGCGAAGAGACCCGCATCGTGCGGGTGCAGGGCGCATTCGCCAATGCCGACGACATTCGCAACACCGTCGTCGCCAATGTGCGCGGCACGCCGGTGCGCATCAGCGATGTGGCGCAGGTCAGTGTGGACAGCAGCACGCGCTACGGCATCGTCACCGCAAACGGCAAGGGCGAGGCGGTCGAGGGCATTGTGCTCGGCCTGCGCGGCGCCAATGCGCAGCAGGTGATCCACGGGGTGAAAGCACGCCTGGCCGAGCTGGAGCCGCGTCTGCCCCAAGGCATGACCATCAAGGTGTTCTACGACCGCAGCCAGCTGGTCGAGCGCGCCGTGGGCACCGTGCTCGAAGCGCTGGGAGAGGCCGTAGTGCTGGTGATCGTCATGCTCCTGCTGTTCCTCGGCAACTGGCGCGCAGCTCTCGTCGTGGCTATCACCCTGCCGCTATCGGCCCTGGCGACCTTCATTCTCATGCGCTGGTTTGGACTGAGCGCCAACCTCATGAGTCTGGGCGGTCTGGCCATTGCGCTGGGCATGCTGGTCGATGCCGCCGTGGTGGTGGTGGAAAACCTGGTGAACCACATGAGCCACGACCCTGAGCACGCGCCGGATCGCAACCCGGGCGGCGCCACCACCGACCGTCTGGGACGCATCCTGCGCGGGGTGTCGGAAGTGTCGGGGCCGGTGCTTTCCGGCGTGGCCATCATCGCCATCGTGTTCCTGCCGCTGCTCACCCTCGAAGGGCTGGAGGGCAAGCTGTTCCGCCCGGTGGCGCTGACCATCGTGTTCGCGCTGGGCGCGTCGCTGCTCATTGCGCTGACCATCGTTCCGGTGATGGCCTCTTTACTGCTCAAGACCGCGTCGCACACCGACCCCTGGCTGGTGCGCAAGCTCTCCGCGGGTTATCGGCGCGTGCTGGACTGGAGCTTCAATCACACCCGCATCGTCGTGACCGTGGCGCTGTTGTCGCTTGTGGCTGCCGGTTGGGCCTACACCCGGGTGGGCAAGACTTTCATGCCCACGCTCGATGAAGGCGATGTGATCGTGCAACTGCAAAAGCTGCCCTCGGTCAGCCTGGGCGCGACCGCCGCGCTCGATCTGCGGGTGCAGCAGGCGCTGCTCAAAGAGGTACCCGAGATCAAGTCCATCGTCGCCCGCAGCGGCTCGGACGATCTGGGCCTCGACCCCATGGGGCTGAACGAGACCGACACCTTCCTGGTGCTCAAACCCATGTCGCAGTGGCGCGGCAGCAAAGACGAGGTGATCGAGGCCATGCGCAAGGTGCTGGAACGCTTCCCCGGCGTGGACTTCGGCTTCACCCAGCCGATCGAGATGCGCGTGTCCGAAATGCTCACGGGTAGCCGCGGCGATCTGGTGGTGAAAATCTTCGGCCCCGACATCGCCCAGCTGGGCGATCTGTCGCAACAGGTGGCCGAGACGCTCAAAGCCGTGCCCGGCGCGCAGGAAGTGCTCGCCGCCCGACCGGAAGGCGTGCAATACCTCACCGTGCAAGTCGATCGTCTTGCCGCGGGCCGCGCCGGGTTCGATGTGGACAGCCTGCAGCAAGACCTGCGCGCCCTGGTCGAAGGCCAGCCGCAGGGCATGGTGCTCGAAGGCGTGCGCCGCACCCCGCTGCTGCTGCGCGGGGGCGCCGATCTGCGCAGCAATCCGCAGGCGTTTGCCCAGGTATCGATCACCGCGCCGGATGGCACCGCCTACCCGCTGTCGCAACTCGCCCGCCTCACCCCCACGCAAGGTCCGGTGCTGGTGGCGCATGAAGACGGCAGCCGTTTTGCCGCGGTGCAGGCCAATGTCAGCGGGCGCGATCTGGTGAGCTATGTGGCCGACGCCAAGCAGGCCGTGGCCACCAAGGTGAAACTGCCGGAAGGAACACGGCTGGAGTGGGGAGGCCAGTTCGAGAACCAGCAACGCGCCGCTGCGCGCCTGGGGCTGGTGGTGCCAGTGGCGCTGGCGCTGATTTTCGTGCTGCTGATGACCACCTTCGGCTCGGTACGGCAGTCGGTGCTGGTGTTCGCCAACATTCCCTTCGCTCTCGTCGGCGGAGTGATTGCACTGTGGGCCAGCGGCCAATACATGTCGGTGCCTGCCTCGGTGGGCTTCATCGCGTTGCTGGGCATTGCCGTGCTCAACGGCGTGGTGCTGGTCAGCCATTTCAACGAGTTGCTGCAGCGCGGGCTTCCGTTGGCGCAGGCCGTGCGCGATGGCGCCATGCGCCGACTGCGGCCGGTGATGATGACCGCCACCATCACCGCGTTCAGCCTCATCCCCCTGCTGTCGGCCACCGGGCCGGGCTCGGAAATCCAGAAGCCGCTGGCCATCGTGGTCATCGGCGGATTGATCACGTCCACCGCCCTGACCCTGGTGCTGCTGCCCCTGATGTTTGCCCGCTTCGGTCTGCCGCGCATTGCGCGCGAGACCGAAGCCGCAACCCAAAAGACGGAGAACGTCTAATGAAACCGCTATCCAAACCCTTTACCTTAAGTGCATTGAGTGCCGCGCTTGCCCTTACGCTGACCGCGGCTCCCACCTGGGGCGCCGAGAAGGCATGGGCCAAGTCGGCGGATACGCCTTCGTTGCAAGCCGCCCTGCCCGCCTTGAGCGAACTGCCCAGCCCGACACTGCCGCAAATCGCCGCGGTTGACCAGATCCTGGCCGAAACACCCGCGCTGCAAGAGGCGCAAGCCCTGCAACAGGCTGCGGCACAAAATGGCGCCGTGCTGCGCGCCGGAACCAACGAATTCACCGGCCAGGCGCAAGTGCAGCAGCGCCGCATCGAGTCTGCGCCCGACAGCGGGCGCTACAACGAATGGCAGTTGCTCATCAACCGCCAGTTGCGTCTGCCGTCGCAGGCGCAGGCCGATGGCCGCATGGCCGAAGCGTTGCAGACTTCGGCGCAGGCCGCACTGGTCGCGACGCGCCAGCAGTTTCTCGGCGCCTTGCTGACCGCCTGGTTCGCGGCCCAGCGCGCGCAGGCCGAGGCCGCGCTGGCGCAGCAGGATCTCGACTTGATCGATGCCCAGGTCAAGGCGCTGCAGCGTCGCCAGTCTCTGGGGGACGCCAGCGTGCTGGAGCTGGAGCAGATGCAGGCCGAACAGGCCCGGGCGCGATCGACCCTGCTGCGCGCGCAGGGCGTGGCGGCCAGCAGCCGCGCCGCCTTGTTGGCGCGCTATCCAGCGCTGTCGCGCAGCGGCAGTCTGCAAGGTCAGACCGATCCCGGCGCGCTCGCACTGCCCAGCCTGAACGCCGAGCAACTGAGCGCGCGGGCGGTGCAAGCCAGCCCCTTGCTGCTGCAACAGCGCGCCATGCTGCAAAAGGCGCAGGCGATGGTTGCGCAAGCCCATGCCGCGCGCACGCCGCAACCGACGGTGGGCGCCTACATCGGGTCGGACCGTGGGGGCAGCGAACGCATCGTCGGCCTGCAGTTCGCGATGCCGTTTGGCGGCCCGGCGCGCGAGTCGCAAGAGCGGGCCGCGCTAGCCGAAGCGGATGCCGCGCAGTGGCGACTGCGCGATCTGCAAGCGCAGGTCGAAGCGGACTTCCAGCGGCTTTATGCCGATGCCCAGGCGCAAGAGGCTGCGGTCAAAGCCACCGAACAGGCCGCGCAGGTGCAGACCCAGGCCAGCAACCGCATGTTGCGCGCCTATCAGCTGGGCGAAGTGGGTGTGTCGGACTGGCTGCTTGCCCGGCGCAATGCGCTGGAGTCCGCCAAGCTGGTACTGCAATCGCGTTTCGACGCGGCGACCTCCAGCGCTCAACTCAAGCTGCAAACCGGCTTGCTTTACGAACTGACGCCGTAGGCTGTCCAACGAGACTGGTGCGTGAGAAACACGCTAGGCCAACCCGAGTGCTTCTGATCTCCTTCGGGGTACCCTGATGTGAAGGGCCATATAGGTTCAATACACCGGCCAGTCGCGCATGGAAAACAGGCGTTGGTGCTCGCGGATGGCGTAGCGGTCGGTCATGCCGGCCAGATAGTCGGCGATGGCGCGGGGCTGGCGGGCAGCGTCCTCCCGCTGATAGGCGCGCGGCAGAAGGCGCGTATCGGCGTGATAGGCCTCGAACAATTCGGTGAGCAATCGCTGCGCCTTGGTGGTGTTGCGCAGCACGTCGGGGTGTCGGTAGAGGCGGTGCAGCAAAAGCTGCTGGAGCTGCTGCAACTGCTCTTGCACCGGCGCGCTGAAGGCCGCCAGTGGCGGCGCGGCGCGCACGGCGTCGGGCGAATCGACGCCCGACTGACGGATGCGCTGCGCCGTTTCGGCCACCAGGTCGGCAATGAGCGCCGAGATCATGCGGCGGATGGTTTCGGCCACGCGCCGCCGCCCCAGCACGGCCGGGTAGGCGCGTTGCACGGCGTCGAGGTGCCCGGCGAAGAACGGCACCGTCTGCAACTCCTCCAGGTCGATCAGGCCCGCGCGCAGGCCGTCGTCGATGTCGTGATTGTTGTAGGCGATGGCGTCGGCCAGATTGGTGATCTGCGCTTCCAGACTGGGTTGGCCGCCCTGCAGAAAGCGCGCGCCGATTTCGCCCAGATGTTCGGCGTTGCGCCGTGAGCAATGTTTGAGCACGCCCTCGCGGGTTTCGAAGCTGAGGTTCAGGCCGTTGAAGGCGGCGTAGCGCTCTTCCAGCGTGGTGACCACGCGCAGCGATTGCAGGTTGTGCTCGAAACCGCCGCCCTGGGGGGCATGTTTTCGCATGCAGGCGCCCAATGCATCCTGCCCGGCATGGCCGAAAGGCGTGTGTCCCAGATCGTGCGCCAGGGCCAGCGCCTCGGTGAGATCTTCGTTCAAGCGCAGCGCCCGGGCGAGCGCGCGGGCGATTTGCGCGACTTCCAGACTATGCGTCAGGCGGGTGCGGAACAGATCACCCTCGTGATTGAGAAACACCTGGGTTTTATATTCCAGCCGCCGAAAGGCCGAGCTGTGGATGATGCGGTCGCGGTCGCGCTGGTAGCCAGTGCGATCCAGCGGCGGCGGTTCGGCATGTTCACGCCCGCGAGAGGTGGCGTCGTTGCAGGCGTAAGCGGCAAGCGTCATGCCGAGGGCACGGCTTGCGGCTGCGACGGCTGCAGATGCGCGGCTATGCTGGCCTGCGCTTCCGTCATGGGCGCGGCGCGCAGCACCGGGCGCCCCAGCCCGTTGAGCAGCACAAAACGCACTTCGCCGCCCTCGGCCTTCTTATCCACCTGCATCCACTCGGCCCAGCGCTCGGCGCCCAGGTCGGGGGCGCGCACGGGCAGACCGGCGCGGGCGATCAGCCGCGCCAGCCGTTCGGCATCCGCAGGGGCGAGCAGGCCCAGACGCACCGACAGATCGGCAGCCAGCACCATGCCCGCGCCCACCGCTTCGCCGTGCAGCCAGTTGCCATAGCCCATACCGGCCTCGATGGCGTGACCGAAGGTGTGGCCGAAGTTGAGGATGGCGCGCAGCCCGGTCTCGGTTTCGTCCTGCGCCACCACCTGCGCCTTGATGCGGCAGCAGCGCGCCACGGCCTCGGCCAGGGCGGCATCGTCCTGCGCCCTGAGCGCGTCGATATGCGCTTCCAGCCAGGCGAGGAAATCGACATCGGCAATCGCCGCGTGCTTGATGACCTCGGCCAAACCGGCCGAGAGTTCGCGCGGCGGCAGGGTGCGCAAGGTGGACAGATCGGCCACCACCAGCCGGGGTTGATAGAAGGCCCCGATCATGTTCTTGCCCAGCGGATGGTTGATCGCGGTCTTGCCCCCCACCGAAGAATCCACCTGCGCCAGCAGCGTGGTGGGCACCTGCACGAAAGGCACGCCCCGCATGTAACTGGCGGCGGCAAAGCCCGTCATGTCACCAATCACCCCGCCGCCCAGCGCGAACAGCGTGGTCTTGCGGTCGCACTGGTGGCGCAGCAGATCGGTGAAGATCTGGTCGAGCGTCTCCCAGGTCTTGTACTGCTCGCCATCGGGCAGAGTGCAGCGCAGCACCCGCGCGAAATGCGGCCGCAGACTTTGCTCCAGACGGGCTGCATAAAACGGGGCCACCGTGGTGTTGGTCACAATCAGTGCCGTGCCTTTAGGCGAGGCAACCGCAGCGAAAGTGTCGGGCGCACCCAGCAAGCCGCTGGCGATGCGAATGTCATACGCGCGGATGTCGAGCGCGATGCGAACCGTGGTCATGTGAGCATCCTGTTCTGAAGCAGGACCCGATTGTAGAAAGCCGCGTCAAGGCCGCATCAAAGTGCGGCCCGGCGCCAAGGAATCTCCCAGCCGGGCCAGCGTTCATACGCCTGTGCACTCAATCCCGCCGATCTGCCGCCGACAACACCCCGGCGAGTTCAAGCTGCATCTGCACCATATTGGTCAGCAGGGCCGGAGAAGGCCGCCCCGTGTCCATCACGAAATGCGCCGTCTCCCGATACAGAGGATCGCGCACACGAAACAATTCATGCAGCTTGGCCCGCGCATCGCCTTGTTGCAGCAAAGGCCGATTGCGGTCGTTGCGCAAGCGATGCGCAAGATCGTCCGGGCTGGCGCGCAGATAGACCACCGTGCCCCTTTCGTGCAGCGCCTTGCGGTTTTCCGGCCTCAGCACCGCACCGCCCCCGGTAGCGAGCACGATGCCATCGAGCTGCGTCAGCGCGTCAATAGCGCGCGCCTCGATTTCGCGAAACCCCGCCTCACCCAGCCGAGAAAAAAGGGCCGCAATCGTGCAGCCCTGCTCGCGCTCGATCTCATGGTCGCTGTCGATGAACCGAAGGCCGACGCGTTGCGCGAGCGTACGGCCGACGGTAGTTTTGCCGGCGCCCATGAGGCCAATCAAATAAATACTTTTAATAAAATACCTTTTGATAACGGTAGAGAATTTTTGATCGGCAAAAATCAGTGCGTTAGATCCGCGGAGGTCACAATTTTTGGAGTCAGAAAAACCATCAATTCATTTTTGTTATACATTTTACTATTATTCTTGAATAGATTTCCCAGGACCGGAATATCCCCCAGCAGCGGCACTTTATCCGTTTGATTCTGCTCTTGCGAAGTGTATATACCACCCAGCACCACGGTACCGCCGTTTTCCACCTGGACCTGGGTAGCCACGGTATTGGTATTGATGGAGGGCACACCTGCCGTTGAGGCACCCGGGCTGTCTTTGTGAATCTCCACGTTCATAATTACATTCCCGTCCGGCGTGATTTGCGGAGTGACATCCAAGCTCAAAACTGCCTTCTTGAAAGTCACTGCGGTCGCGCCGCTGGAAGTGGCCTGCTGATAAGGAATTTCAGTCCCCTGTTCAATGGTGGCCTTGCTCAAATCGGCTGTGATGACGCGCGGCGAAGAAATGATTTTGCCTTTGCCATCCGCTTCCATGGCCGAAAGCTCAAGGTTGATGAAACGGTTGGCCGCTGCGTTGAAAAGGCTGATGCCTAACGAACTTGGCGTTGCGCCCGCCAACAAACTACCAGCTAAACCAAACGCGGGAAGATTGACAAACTGAGAGTCTGTTACCGTTGCTCCGGTTGCATTATTTTGACCAGTCTGCTGGGAGACACCGAGATAATCACCCGAAACAGAGACTCCAGGTGTATTGCCTCCCGTACCCGGAAGATTGTTGTTCAGAAAACCCAGCTTCACCCCAAGGCTGCGTCCAAACTGATCGCTGGCTTCCACAATGCGCGCTTCGATCATGACCTGGCGCACGGGTTTGTCGATCTTGGCGATGAGTTGGGCAACTTCTTCGAGCTTGGAGGGAATGTCGGTGACGAAAATCTGGTTGGTGCGGGGGTCAGCCAGCACGGTACCGCGCGGGGAGAGGATGCGCGAGGTGGGCGCTGCGGAACTGGACAGGCCGGGCAACAGTACCGGAGAAGGCGTTGCCGTCGTGCCAGACTGCACGCCCCCAGCGGCGCCCGTCAGCATGGCGACCACGGTAGCGGCTTTCTGGTAGTTGAGCTGGAAGGTCTCTGACTTCACCGGCTCCAGGGCGCTGAGCGATTTTTTCGCCTCGAGATCGGCCTTTTCACGGGCGAGGATTTCGTCTCGCGGTGCGATCCACAGCACATTGCCTTCCTTGCGTTCGCCCAAGCCCTTGGCGCGGAGGATGACTTGCAGCGCCTGATCCCAAGGCACGTCTTTCAGTCGCAGGGTGAGGTTGCCGGTGACGGAATCACTGACCACCACGTTCAGATGCGTGAAATCGGCGAACACTTGCAGCAGCGAGCGCACGTCGATGTTCTGGAAATTGAGAGAGAGCTTTTGGCCGTGGAAGCCGGGGCCGTTGCCTTGCACCAGGGCATTCGGGTTGGGCTGGGTGCGGCGCAATTCGACGACGAACTGGTCGTCAGCCTGGTAGGCGCTTTGCTCGTAGTCGCCATTGGGCTGAATGACCATGCGCACGTTGTCGCCCATCTGGAAGGTCGTGATGGAGGTGACAGGGGTGGCGAAGTCGGTGACGTCGAGGCGACGGCGCAGGTCGGCGGGCAGCGAGGTTTTGAGGAAATCGACAACGATATTCTGGCCCTGTTGGTGAATGTCCACGCCCACCTGATTGTTGGGCAAGTTGACGATCACGCGGCCCGCGCCGTCGGTGCTGCGCTTGAAGTTGATGGCCTGCAGCGCAACTTGATGGGTGTTGAGGTTGTCGGCGAAGTGCACGGTCTGGGCTTGCGGAGCCCCCGTGGCGGCAGAAGTCGCGGCCGCTTGTTCATGCGTGGTATTGAGCAGCACGAGCAGGCGATTGCCATCCAACTGGGTTTTATAGGTGGCAGACTGGCGCAGGTTGAGCACCATGCGGGTGCGGCCCTGGGCCTGCACCACGTTGACCGAACGCAGATTGCCCTGCTCGAAGTTGACGGTCTGACGATCGAGCGCCGAATCAACGCCGGGAAAATCGAGCACGATGCGAGCCGGCTGGTCGATCACGAAGCCATTGGGCGCGGCGCTCAGAGGCTGCGCCAGATTGACCTGCACCACGGTTTCCGTGCCCTGCCGACTGGCGGTGACGTTCTGGATCGCGTTGCTGGCGGCGTAAGCCGGAACGGCCCCAAGCCCCAATACAACCGCTACGGTCAACAGTGCCGTCCCCAGAAATCCGTTAAAAAGCGGCCGTTTGAAAGGCGTCTTCATTGTGTGCTCTCCTGCAATTGAAGGGTTGCCGGGTGCTCGACCCAATCGCCTGTGGCGTCTTGCACCAGTTCCCTCAAATCGACTTGGCTATCAGTAATTTTGATGATCTTTCCGAAGTGCTGGCCGGCATACTCGCCGACATGCGCCCGGTACAACAGGTTGCCCGCCTTGAGCAGGGCGTATTGCTGCCCTTTGATCTTCACGCTGCCCACCATTTGAATCTGGTCGAGTGAATACGCCTCAAGCGGCTGTTTGGGACGGGCCAGCTCGGCCTGCAGCAGCGGGTTGAGCTGCTGCACCTCCTGTCGCACGCCCACTTCGAGTTTGGTCGTGGAGAACGGATCGGTGCCGATCGACGGGTCGTAAACGGCAGGAATGAAAGGCTTGGGCGGCTCGATGGGTTTGATGCGCGGGTGCATGCTGGCGCGCTGTTGCGCCATCCACTCGCGCAGATCTTCATGCTGCTGGCCGCAGCCCGACAGGAGTACCGCTGACAACAGGGCCGCAGAAATCAGCGGCAAACGAAAGCGCTGAAAGTGCTGATATGGGCTAACGCGGTGCAAACTCATTTCGCCCCTCCCGGTTTTTTCGCCTGCTTGGCCTGGGCGGCGATTTCATCGGCGTCCAGATAGCGGAAGGTCTTGGCCGTGGCGTCCATGACCATCGGGGCGCCGGTCTTGCCCGTATTGGCCGTCAGGCTGATGTTGTTGAGGGTCACGATGCGCGAGAGCTTGGCGATATCGGTGGCGAAGCCCGCCAGATCGGTATAGCCGCCGTCGAGCTTGATCGAAATCGGCAGTTCGGCGTAATAGGGTTTCACATCCACCTGACCCGGTTTGAACAGCTGGAATTGCAAACCGCGGCCAATGCCCGCCTGGTTGATGTCGGAGAGCAGGGCGTCCATCTCGGCCTTGCTCGGCAATTGTTTTTCCAGCAGGGCCACGTATTGCTGCACCTGGGCTTTCTGCGCCTTGAGCAGATCGAGGCTGACGGCCTGTTCGAGTTTGTTCTTGTATTCCTGACGCAGGGTGACTTCCTGCTGCTGGGCCGAGGTGAGTTCGTCACGCGTGCCCGACAGCCAGGCATACCAGCCCAACCCCAGGGTCAGCAAAAAGGCAGCGACATAGACGGTGTTGCGCGGCCAGGCCGGCCAGGCGCCCGGATCGTTGGGGTTGAGCCCGCGGAACTGTGCCGAAATATCCTGAAACGCACCGTTCAGGTCGATTTTTGAGAGTTTGGAGGTCGCCATCAGTGTCGCCTCACGAAGGATTCTTGGCCATTGGCGCCGCACCTGAAGTGGCACCCGAGGCGGCGCCCGCCGGCGTGGGCCGCTTGAGAGTGGCGCGCAACTGGAACTGCGCCACGACGCGCGCCGCATTGCCCGCCGCAGCGGGAGCAATCTGCGAGCGGATCTCGATCAGTTCAGGCTTTTCGAGCCAGCCGTCAGGGCGGCTCAGATTGCGCAGAAAGTCGGCCACGCGCTCCTGGCTGAGCGCGACGCCCTGAATGAGCACAGTCGCCCCGTCCTGGCGAATTTGCGAGAGCTGAACCCCGGTCGGCGTGTCTTTGGTCAGATCGTCGAACAGGTGCACCGGCAGGTTGCGGTCGGCCTGCAGACCCTCAACCGCATCTTGACGCGCCCGCAGCGCTTCGATCTCGGCCTTGAGCGAGGCGATGTCCTTGATCTGGCTGTCGAGTTTGGCGTTTTCCGCCTTCAGGAAGTCGTTGCGGCTTTGTTGCTGGGTGATCATTTCACTCAGCACGGTATAGCCGAGCGCCAGCACCAGCCCGCCCAGCACAATGGAGGCAAAAACTCCCGCATAGAAGGCCTCGCGCCTTTTTTTGCGCTTGGCATCCCGGTGGGGGAGCAGATTGATCAACACGATATTCATGACAGATCCCGTTGCTGCGTCATTGCAGGAAACGCCGCATCGCCAAGCCGCAGCAGGTCAGATAGGACGGTGCCTGGCTGCGCAGCTTCTTTTCGCGCACGGATTCGGCAACCGCCATGCCCTCAAACGGGTTGATGACCATGCAGGCCACCGAAGCCGTTGCGGTAATTTTTTCCGCCAGACCAGGCAAGGCCGACGAGCCGCCGGCCAGCAGGATGTAGTCGACCCGGCCAAACGGCGTGGCGCGATAGAAGAACTGCAGCGCCCGCGCGATTTCCTGCGTGAGACTGTCCATATAGGGCGCCAGCACCTGCGTGGCGTAGTCGTCCGGCAGGTCGGCGGCGCGTTTCTTGGCCTCGGCTTCCTCGAGCGAAAAACCATAGGTGCGGGCGATCATCTGGGTGAGCTGGGCGCCACCGAAGGCCTGATCGCGGTCGTAGAGGGTTTCACCGTTGCGCAGAATCTGCAGACTGGTGGAACTTGCACCCACCTCGAACAGCGCCACGAGCAAGTCGAGCCCGGCGCGGGGCAGACGCTCAATCAGACGTTGCGCGGCCAGACGCGAGGCGAAGGCTTCGATATCCATCACCACGGGCTTGAGACCGGCCGCCTCGGCAATACCGCGGCGATCATCCACCTTTTCGCGCCGTGAGGCGGCGATCAGCACCTCCTGGTCGCCAGGGGAGGTGCTGCTGGGGCCGAGGACGCTGAAATCGAGCGCCACCTCATCGATAGCGAACGGAATGTACTGGTTGGCTTCGCTTTCGACCTGCACTTCGATTTCTTCTTCGCGCAACTCGCCCGGAAGAACAATCTTTTTAGTGATGACGGCCGACGGCGGCAGGGCCATGGCGACTTGCTTGGCCTTGGTGCCGCTCTTGCGGACGACCTTGCGCACGGCCTCGACCACATCGTCGAGCTTCTCGATGTTGCCATCGACCACGGAACCCTTTTCCAGAGGCTCCATGGCGGCGCGCAGCAAGGTGTACTGGCCGCGGTCATCCATATCGAGCTCAACGAGCTTGACGCTGGAACTGCTGATATCCAGCCCGATCATTGGCGCATAGCGCTTGCGAAACAGACTGCCAAATGTGGCCACTGAAGACCCCCCGATTGATTTGCAACATTGTGCGCAAGCTCGTAGGCCAGCTTTTGGTGCACCGAAATGCGTGCCAGCCCCTGTTGGTGCGTCAACCTGCACCCCGGTTTGTTTGCGCTACGAACTCAGATTTTTTCTTCGATCCTACCAACAAGTCCTTGATGTACTAACGTGTAAACCCCGGCCCAGCAGAAAAACGTTGCAAAACTCCCACGACGGCTAGGCGGGTGAGCATTTGTGATTTCTTACGGCACAACGGCGGGGATTTTTATAATTTGCAACAAAATTTTCTTTCCGCCCTCTCCAAGCGTTTGCTCGTGGGTCGTGCGGCGGCCTCCTTCTCCACTGCGCGCAAGCCGCGTAAGCCTCCTGCGGAACTTCGCGTCCGCCCGCCTCAATGAGTTCTTCCTCTACCGCTTCGCCCTCTCCGACGCCGCGCCCGCGCGCTCGCTCTCCCTGGTGGCTGCGCGCCCTGATCGGCCTGGTGGTCACGGTCGTGGGGCTGCTGATCGCGGCCGCGCTGGTTGTGGGGCTGGTGCTGGCGCTCAGCTGGCCGCGACTGCCCGACATCTCGGAATTGCAGAACTATCAACCCCAGTTGCCGCTGCGGGTGTATTCGGCGGACAACGCGCTGCTGGGCGAGTTTGGCGAGGAGCGCCGGGTGTTCATGCCCATTGGGCAAATTCCCGATCTGATGAAAAAAGCGGTGCTGGCCACAGAAGACGACCGCTTCTATCAGCACGGCGGCATCGATTGGCCCGGGGTGGCTCGTGCGCTGCTGGCGAATCTGGAGCGCTCGCGCAGTCAGGGCGCCTCGACCATCACCATGCAGGTGGCGCGCAATTTTTATCTGTCGCGCGACAAGACCTTCACCCGCAAGTTGTTCGAGGTGCTACTGGCGCTGAAGATCGAGCAGCAGATGAGCAAGGACCAGATTCTGCAGCTTTACATGAATCAGATTTTCCTCGGCCGCAAGGCCTACGGTTTTGCCGCGGCCGCACAGGCTTACTTCGCCAAACCGCTCGACCAGCTCTCCCTGGCGCAGATGGCGATGCTGGCAGGTCTGCCCAAAGCGCCCTCGGCTTACAACCCCATCAGCAACCCGCAGCGAGCGCGGCAACGCCAGTTGCATGTGATCGCGCGCTTGCAGCAACTGCGCTGGATCACCCCGACGCAGGCGCAACAGGCCCGGGACGAACCGCTGGCGCTGCGCACCGCGCAGACGGAGGACAACGTGCATGCGGGCTACATCACAGAGACGGTGCGTCAGATGGTGTTCGACCGCTACCACGAAGCCGCCTACACGCGAGGATTGAATGTTTACACCACCATACGCTTGCGCGATCAACTGGCGGCCTGGCGCTCGGTGCAGAGCGGCGTACTGTCTTACGAGTTGCGCCAGCCGTATCGAGGACCTGACGCCTTCATCGATCTACCAGGTGCGGTGGACGCGATTCCCGGAGCGATCGAACAGGCCTGCGCCGACCGACTCGCAGCCGACGACATGGTGTGCAGCGTGGTGCTCAGCGCAAAGCCCGCCGAAGTGAAAGTGATGACCGAGGCGGGACAGATCGTGACCGTCTCAGGCGCGGGGTTGCGGCAGGTGCGCGCACTCGGGCTGTCGGACAAGGCGCAGCCCGCCATCAAGCTGCGCGCCGGGGCGGTGGTGTGGCTGGCGGAGGATGGGCCAGGACAATGGGTCATCACCCAACTGCCGCAGGTGCAGTCGGCCTTCGTGTCGATGAACCCGAATAATGGTGCCATCGTTTCGATGGTGGGCGGTCTGGACTTCGCGCGCAACAAGTTCAATCACGCCACCCAGGCCTGGCGCCAACCGGGATCGAGTTTCAAGCCCTTCATCTACTCGGCCGCGCTGGAAAAAGGCATCACCCCGCTCACCGTGGTCAACGACGCGCCGATATTTTTCTCCGCGGCGCAGACAGGCGGCGAATCGTGGGAGCCGAAAAATTATGACGGCAAATACGAGGGGCCGATCAGCCTGCGGCGTGCCGTGGCACAGTCGAAGAATATGGTGGCCATCCGCGTGCTCGACCACATCGGCCCGAAGTTCGCGCAAACCTGGAGCACCCGTTTTGGCTTCGAGGCCAGCCGCCAGCCGCCTTACCTCACCTTGGCGCTGGGCGCGGGCACGGTCACGCCCTTGCAGATGGCGCGTGCGTACAGCGTGTTTGCCAACGGCGGCTATCTGCTCAAGCCTTTTTTGATCAGCAAGATCACCGATTCCCAAGGGCAGGTGCTGTTTCAGGATCGGCCGCAGCAAGCGGGCGACGAAAAACTGCGGGTGATTTCGCCGCGCAACGCCTACGTCATGGACAGTCTGCTGCAGGAGGTCACGCGCTCGGGCACCGCGGCGCGGGCACAGGCGACGCTCAAGCGCCCCGACCTTTACGGCAAGACGGGCACGACCAACGACTTTCTCGACGCCTGGTTCTGCGGCTTCCAGCCCAGCTTGGTGGGGGTGGCCTGGGTAGGCTACGACACGCCGAAGAAACTGGGCAACAAGGAGACCGGCGGTGCGCTGGCCCTGCCGATCTGGATTCGCTACATGCAGACGGCTTTGCAGAACGTGCCGGTTGCCAGCTATGCGCAACCGCCGGGCATCGTGGTGGAAAACGGCGAGCCGGTGTACAGCAACTTCGCCAATGGCGGCGGGGTTGTCAGCCTCGGACTGGACGCGCCCCTGCCGCCGCCCGAGGTCACGCGGCAAGAGCGCGACTCCATCCTCGATCTGTTCAAAGGTAATTGATCGCTGACGGACTTACAGCGTGGGCAAGTCGAGAGACGGCGCGTCCAGAGTCTGCATGACCCGGTGCAGAGCCGCGCCGAGCGTTTCGCCGGTGCGGGTGTCGCACCAATGGCTGCCGCTCCACACAAAGTGATGCGCTCCGGCGCGCGAGGCGAGCCAGACCTGATGCGTGGGCTGCTGCAGGTTGATGATGACCTGATCTCCACTGTCGAGTTCCAGCCGCAGCACGGAGCCGTCGCGTTTGGAATCGAGGTCGGCGGCGTCGGCGGCCGCTTCGATGGCGGCCATGGCCTGTTCGGCAATCTGCAGATAACGGGTGTCGTCGAGCGTGTCGGACATGGGGCGGCTGATACACTGATTTTCGATGGACACAAAGCTTAATCGACCGCAGCACCTGCGCCCTCTGCTACGCCTGATGGCCGCGCTCGGGGTGGTTGTTTTGCTGGGCGGCTGCGGACAGACCGGCCCCTTGTACCTGCCCACTCCCGCCCCAGCGCATTCAGCCTCAGCCGCGCCGCGCTGAGCGTTGGTCACCTCGGTTTGCTGCCTCGGTTTGCTGCAATTACTTGCCACGTTTGTTTGCCGCCCTTTTTCGGACGCCTTGATGAAGACCTTGCTCCTCCCTGCCCTGCCTGGGCATCCCCACATCGACTATGTCGGCTCGACCTTGAAGATCGAGCAAGTCACCGCCTCTGCCGTGGCGGCTGAATTCGGCACTCCGACCTATGTCTATTCGCGCGCCTCGATCGAAGAGGCGGCGCAACGCTATAGCCAAGCGGCGCAGGCCAGCTCGGTGCACGTCGCCCTGCGTTACGCGGTGAAGGCGAACTCCAACCTGGCGGTGCTGCAGCTGCTCGCGCGCCTGGGCTGGGGCTTCGACATCGTTTCGGCGGGTGAACTCAAACGGGTATTGGCTGCAGGGGGCGAAGCGGGCAAGGTGGTGTTTTCCGGCGTGGGCAAGTCGGCCGACGATATGCGCTTTGCGCTTGATGTCGGCGTGGAGTGCTTCAACGTCGAGTCGCCCAGCGAGTTGGCCGCGCTCAACCGGGTCGCACAGGCCGCGGGCAAAGTCGCGCGTGTGGCGCTGCGCGTCAACCCGGACGTCGACGCCGGTACGCATCCCTACATTTCCACGGGCCTGAAAACCAACAAATTCGGCATCTCGCAAGATCAGGCTGCGCAACTTGCGCTGCAGACTGCGCAGCTTGAGCAAGTGCAACTGGTGGGCATCGCCTGCCACATCGGCTCGCAGATCACGACCGTCGAACCCTATCTGGACGCGCTGGACAAGGTGCTCGATCTGGTGGAGCAGATGGAGCACAAGGGCGCGAAAATCGAGCACATCGATCTCGGCGGCGGTCTGGGCATCCGCTATACCGACGAAACCCCGCCGACGCCGCAGGAATGGCTAAGCCCGCTGCTGGCGCGCATCTCCGCACGCGGTTTTGGTCATCGCACCGTCGTGATCGAGCCCGGTCGCTCTATCGTCGGCAATGCCGGCGTGCTGCTCACGCGCACCCTGTTTCTCAAATCCACCCCGGTCAAGCACTTTGCCGTGGTCGATGCCGGCATGAACGATCTGATCCGCCCCGCGCTTTACTCGGCCGAGCAGGCCGTCGTCCTCGCCGAGCAACGGGAAGGCAGCGCCTTGAAATACGACATAGTCGGCCCGGTGTGCGAATCGGCCGACTGGCTGGCCCGCGACCGCGCGCTGGTGCTGGAGGAAGGCGACCTGCTGGCCATTTTGTCGAGCGGCGCCTACGGCATGGTGATGGCGTCCAACTACAACAGCCGCGGCAGACCCGCCGAAGTCATGATCGACGGCGCCACCGCCACGCTGATTCGCCCGCGCGAAACGCCCGAACAACTCTACGCCAGCGAACGGCTCTTGCCCTGATTGACGACCTGCTTGCCGACCTGTTTTCCGGTCGGATCGTTGCTCTGATCATCGATAGCTCTTGCGCGGTGCAGTTGAGCGCGGTGCAGTTGAGTGCGGCGGGCCTGCGCCGCCCGCCAGGCCCACCACAGCCGCAGCCCCAGCAGTAGCGCGAGAATCAGCGCATAGACCGTGGGGCTGGCGGTATTGTTCTTCGCCAGCTTGCCCCACCAGAAGTGGAACACCGCCACCACGCCGATCACGTAAACCAGACGGTGCAAGGCCTGCCAGCGGCGGGCGCCGAGACGGCGGGTCATGCCGTTGGTGGAGGTCAGCGCCAGCGGGGTCATCAGCAATAAGGCGGTCATTCCGGCGAGCACAAAGGGATGTTTGACCACATCGCGCAAGGCCATGTCAACGCTGAAACCGTTGACCAGACCCAGCCACGCGGTGAAGTGCAGCAGCGCGTAGAAAAACACGAACAAGCCGAACATCCGCCGAAAGCGCGCCAGCTCGGCCCATCCGGTGAGCTTGCGCAAGGGCGTGACCGACAGGGTGATCAGCAGCAGCCGCAGTGCCCAAAGACCGGTGGTCCAGATCACGGTCTGTTCAGGGTTGGGCCCCAGATCGTTGGTCCAGCCGCGCCAGAACAAACCGGCGAAAGGCAGCAGGCACAGCACGAACAACAGCGGCTTGACCGCCCGGCTGCGCAAGACCCGACGCGGCAGAGAGAGCGACGACGCGGTAGTCATGGCGCTCAGAAAAACTTTTTCAGATTCATGCCCTGATACAGGCTGGCGACCTGCGCGCCATAGCCGTTGAACAGTTGCGTGGGAATGCGTGGCGCGAACAGGCCGCCGAAGGCGCCACCCTGGCCGATCATGCGTTCATTGGCCTGGCTCCAGTTCTGCGGGCTCACGTCGGGGTTGACGTTGGAGTAAAACCCGTACCACTGCGGCACGGCTCGCATCCACGAAGTGACGGGCTGCTTTTCCACCAGCCGAATCTTGACGATGGACTTGCCGCCCTTGAACCCGTATTTCCAGGGAATGACCATGCGCATTGGCGCGCCGTCCTGATTGGGCAGCACTTCGCCATAAAGGCCAAACGTGAGCAGAGTGAGCGGGTGCATGGCCTCGTCCATGCGCAGCCCTTCGAGATACGGCCATTGCAGAATGGGGTCGTTCTGTCCCGGCATCTCAGCCGGGTCGAGCAAGGTGATGTATTCCACATACTTGGCGTTGCCCGTGGGCTCGACGGCCTTGAGCAGGTTGGAGAGCGAATAGCCCAGCCAGGGCACCACCATCGCCCAACCCTCGACGCAACGATGGCGGTAGATGCGCTCTTCCATCGGCGCGAGCTTGAGCAGATCGTCGATACCGAAGGTGCGCGGCTTGTGCACCTCGCCCTCCACCACCACGGTCCACGGCCGGGTCTTCAGACTGCCGGCATTCTGGGACGGATCGCTCTTGCTCGTACCGAATTCGTAGAAATTGTTGTAGGTCGTGACGTCCTTGTAAGGCGTCGTCGCCTGCGTGGTGGACAGGGCGGTGTTTTTTTGCGCGGCCAGCGCAGGCAACTTGCCCGGTGCGGGCAGGCCGCCGTGCACAGGTGTTGCGGTCGCCTGCGCACGATGTGCAGTGAGCGCCGCCACGCCTGCCGCGGCGCCGACTCCGGCCGCCGCGAGAAAGTGCCGACGATCTTTATAGACTGCTTTCGGCGTGATTTCCGAAGAATGCGGGTGTTCGAAACCTTGGTCTTGACGCTTGCTCATGATGCGCTCCTGTGCGGCGGGCTGGTATGCCGTTCGATAGACGGCAGATCGGGCGACCTTATTCCATCGCGACAGCGGGTAGTCGCTGCAACACGCCGAACCTTACAGTGCGAGCCCATCCCCGCCTGCTCTGAGGGGATTGGGGTGTGAAGGAGGTCTTTCTTCATGGCTACTTCCAATAAAAAAGGCCCCGAAGGGCCTTTTTCACATCGCTAGTTCATCTCACAGCTTGCCGTAGGAATGCAGGCCCGAGAGGAACATGTTCACGCCGAGGAAGGCGAAGGTGGTGACCAGCAGGCCGGTCAGCGCCCACCACGCGGCAACCTGACCGCGCAGACCCTTGATGAGACGCATGTGCAGCCATGCGGCGTAGTTCAGCCAGACGATCAGCGCCCAGGTTTCCTTCGGGTCCCAGCTCCAGTAGCCGCCCCAGGCCTCGGCGGCCCACAGCGCACCCAGAATGGTGGCGATGGTGAAGAAGGTGAAGCCGATGGCGATGGACTTATACATCACATCATCCATCACTTCCAGCGAGGGCAGATGCGAGGCGATGCGACGGCGGCCATACAGAATACCGGCCACGATCAGCGCCGAGACACCGGCGAACACACCCCAGTACTCGGAGATGCCGCCCTGACGGAACACCAGCGGCTCGAAGAACATGACAAAGCCGATCAGCCACAGCGGCGTGAGCTTCCACAAGGAAGTCTCGTTGGCATGGGTCTTGATGAGGTAAGCGAAGCCAACCATGGCCGCGATGGCGAAGGTGCCGTAGCCGATGAAGTTCGCCGGGACGTGCAACTTCATCCACCAGCTTTGCAGCGCAGGCACCAGCGGCTGAATTTCGTAGGCGTTCTGCACCATGCTGTACCACAGCAGGAAGCCCACCGCGGCACTGACCACCAGCATGGCGAAGGCGCCCATGCTGCGGGTCTTGTATTTCTGCTCGAAATACAGATACAGAATGGTGGTCAGCCAGGAGAACAGCACGAACACTTCGTACAGGTTCGACAGCGGGATGTGGCCGATGTCCGGCCCGATCTGATAGCTCTCATACCAGCGCATCATGGTGCCGACCAGCGCCATGGTGATGCCCACCCAGGCCAGACGCGAACCGAAGTACTGCGAGAAATTGGACTGCCAGCCCTTGGCATCGCGCACCATACCGTCGCCGCCGCCAACCATCGCCCCGCCTCCGCCGGCCAGCGCCATGCCTGCTGCGGTATTCTGCGCCGGGCCGGTGAACATGCCGAACCAGTAGGCTGCGGTGCTCAGGAACATCAGGAACGCCATCCACAGAATCGCAGACTGGCTGGCGAGGAAGTACTTGAGGAAAAACACCTGTTCACTGCGCGCCAGTACGGCGTGCCCATCCGGCCCCTGATACAGCCAGATGCCGAAGAGCGACAGGCCCGTCACGACAAGCGCCAAATTCTTGATAGCCGTCCACCCCCAGCCGAGGAACATCAACGTCGTCGTCGCTCCCAGGAAAATGAGCTTGACGTAATAGTTCATGTTCTGGCCGTACTGGCTCAGCACATACGCATCACCACCGGCGATGAGCAGTAGAAAAATCCAGTCATACATGGAGCGTCGGCGCAAGTAAGCACCGATGCCGTTCTGGCGCGGAGGTTCCGAACTCTTGGAGTTCAGTGGCAAGCTATGGGATTTGCTGGCAAGTTCCATGGCGGGTCCCTATTCAGGTCGAGGCAGTGTCCGGCGATTGTGCTTTCGCCGGGTCGGGTGATGCTACGCCCAGACTGGCTGTGCGCAGTGTTTCAAATTCCTTCTTGTATTCCATGGTGCGACGGTTGGTGCTCATGGCCATGAGGGTGTCGCTGCCACCGTCTTCCCGGTCTTTCACCAAAAACCAGACGCGGCGTTCACGGATGTAAAGCATGGCAAATACGCCAAGAATGAGCAAGACCGCGCCGGTATAGACCACAACCTTGCCAGGGGCGCGCGCCACCTGGAAGATGCTGGCCTGGATCTGCTTGTAATTGGTCATCTGCAGATAGAGCGGCGACGGATAGAAAAAGGTGTCGGACAGGGCGAGTACGGCCGAGTCGAAGAATTTTTCATGCGCCGGGTCTTGAGTGACCGGCTTTTCGCCATGGTTTTCGCGGCTGATCTGCCAGAGCTGCCACAGCGTGCCGTTCAGAATGCGCACGAACACGTCGGACGCCTGCTGCTGCTTGTCTTGCGGCACGGCGGCTTCGAGATACTGCGCCAGCGCAGGCAGGCCGCCGGGCGCCTGAACCACCGGCTTGCCGGTTTTGGGATCGTTGGGAATTTCACCCGCAAAAATATCCAGCGTGCGCGAGGCGGTTACCAGGAGTTGATTTTTCAGCTCGGCAGTCGCGTCTGGCGGCAAAGACGCGGCGACGTACTGGGCTGCGGCCTCCTGACGATCTTTCGAGTTGAACAAGGCGGCGCGGAACCGCATCCAGCCGTCGATGGAATCATTGCTGTCGGCCGGTATGCGCAGATATTTGTAACCCGCGTCGAGCGAACCGCGCTCCCCGGCGAGGAACACCTTTTCGCCATTGAGCTCAACCGGCAACATGTAGTTGAAATACTCGTGCGCCTGACCCGAAGCATCGCGAATCTTGTAGATCACCGCGGGGCCGATGTTCTGCAGATGCCGCTCACCCGGCGCGGCCACAGGTGCGCCCAGGTGCCGATCGAAGCCGGACATGAAGGATTGCTCCTTGGGCTTGACGCCGGTCATCTGCGCCGGGCTCATGTCCTGCACGTTGAAGATTCGCAGTTCGGTGAACTCGACCTGCATGCTCTGCGCCCCATTGCTGAGCTGGCGATCCGAGCCCACGGTGCCGGTCAGATCGAAAGTCTTGTCGCTGGGGCCGTGCATCGGCCAGGCCTTGAGGAACAGTTCAGATCCGCCATCGGCGAAGCCCGACTGGAAGATAGTGACGCCGTCATACGTCAACGGATGGTTGACCTCGATCTTCGCCGGAAAGCTCTTGCCCGTGCGGGGATCGGTGATCACCACATCACTGGCGAACAAGCGCGGCATGCCGGTGGAATAGAAGTCGATGTTGAATTTTTTCAAATGGATGTTGAACGGCAGCGGCTGCAGCAACACGCCGTCGCCCATGCTGAGCACCGCCATATTCGATTCGCCGCCATCGGGAATCTGCAGATTGCCGCGAAAGGTCGGGTTGTGCACCGACAGCTTGTTGATCTCGGGCACCTGCGACAACAGCATATTCGCCTTGAGCGGCTCTTTGCCGAACATCCACATCTGCGCCTTGATCATCATGTCGCCATCGAACAGCGCTCCTACGCAGATCAGCACGAATGCGGCATGCGCCAGCACATAACCAATGCGGTTGATGCCTCCGGTCTTCGCAGCGATCATGGTGGCGCCCGCACCGCCCTCCTGCGCCGCAGGACGCTCCTGCACCTTGAACTTGTAGCCGTGGCTCTTCATGACGCCCGTCAAATGCGCCACGGTGGCCGCGCGGCCATCGGTGAACGTGGTTTCGCCACGCTCGTGGAAGTGGCGCATGCTCTGCTCGCGCATCCCCTCTTTATAGGTCTTCAGATCGGTGATGATCTTGGGCGTATTGCGGATCAGGCACAGGCTGGTAGACACCACCAGAAAGGTCAGGATCAGCAGGAACCACCAGGAGGAATAGACGTTATACAGCTCGAACTTACGGAAAACTTCCGCCCAGAACGGTCCGAACTGGTTGATGTAATTGTTGTAGGGCTGTCCCTGGGTGAGCACCGTGCCGATGATGCTGGCGACGGCGACGATCACCAGCAGCGCAATGGCAAAGCGCATCGACGAAAGCAGTTCGACAAAGGCGCGCCAGGCGCGTGAGCCGTGCTGCAGCTCCCAGCCGGAGGTACTCAGAGTGGTGTTGGGAACTGGCGATGGGGTGGCAGACATACGGTGGGAAACTTGGCGCAGCGAACGATTAGCGATCGATGGGAAATCGGTAGGCCGGACCTCGATGAATCAGACCACCCAGCGGCGCCCCGCAAAAGGGTAGGTGGACAGCATCGAAGACAGGTATGACAAATGCAATAGCTTGAAAAAATCAACGAATCAATATAACAAAACAGAAAAACCTCAAATTTGATATCCCACAGGCCAGAGGTGTCATGCGCCAAGCTGGGGCAGCGTGGTTTTCCGCGGAGCGAGCGGCCTTTCGTGCCGGGTCATTTCAAGCCAAACCCAAACCATCGGCCCCTGACTCTCACCCTTGGTCTCGCCGTAGGACAGAGCATGCCCGGCGGGCGAAAGTTCCGGTAACAGAGCGTATCGGTCGCCTTTCGGCTCGAGGCGCGGCCCGATTCAGCGCGGCAACTCGGACGGAGCGCGCAAGCCAGCCGCATACTCGGCCACGGCGGTGATCTGCTTGTCGGTCATGCGCGAGGCGATGTCGTGCATTTCCGGGCTGTTGGTGCGGCGGTCGTTACGGAACATCTGCAGTTCCATTTCCAGGTAGCCCTGCCACTGCCCGCCGATACGCGGATAGCGCGAAGGCATGCCCGCGCCGCCCGGGCCGTGGCACGATACGCACGCCGGTACGGCCCGGTCGGGAATGCCCGCCATCCAGATCGCCTGGCCGAGTTTCAACTCTTTTTTGTCGGCAAAGGCCACCCCGGGCTTGAAGGTCTGGCGGCTGTAATACAGCGCGACATCTCGGATTTGCGCGTCGGTCAGCGTTGCCGCCATGCCATTCATGATGGCGTTGACCCGCGCCGGGTGTTTGGCGCCCTTGGCGATGCGATAGTCGTGCAGCTGCTTGACCAGATAGTCGGCATGCTGGCCGGCCAGTTTGGGAAATTCGGTCGAAGTGGCGTTGCCGTCGATGCCGTGGCAGGCAGCGCAGGTCTGCGCCACCTTGGCGCCCGCCTGAAGCTGCGCCGACGTGGGCGCGGGAAAGGAAGTTTCGCTGACGCTGGACGCCGTCGCCGCCGGGGCGTCTGCGCCCCACGATGGAGCAGACGCCAGCGACAGGCCGGCAAGAGTCAAGACAACGCGCACTGCAACCGAAGGGGTAGGCATGAAAGCGATCCATCAGAAATTCGCCCGCGCCGGACTAACAGTGACAAACAGCGACAATGCACTGCGCCGCGCGGCTCGGACACCGGCGAGAGCGCAGCCCTTTGCTGCACCCGGCCAGCCTGTTTGCACAAGATGGCGCATCCTACCGATACATAAGTTATGGCGAATATAGGGAATTCCAGCAGGTCAACCCCCCCGCAGGTGCGTTTCAGCCCCTTGCTCCACAGTGCGCGTTTTATGGTGACGAGTTCTTCGATGGAGAACCTGCCCGTTACCGGGCTGCCTGAAATCGCTTTTGTCGGCCGCTCCAACGCGGGCAAATCCACGGCAATCAACACCCTGTGCCAGCAGCGGCAACTGGCGTTCGCCTCCAAAACGCCCGGCCGTACCCAGCACATCAATTTTTTCGCCGTCGGCCCAAAAGACTCACCCAGCGGATTGCTGGTCGATCTGCCGGGCTACGGCTATGCGGCGGTGGCCAAAACCGACAAAAAGCGCTGGCAATTGTTTCTCGCCCAGTATCTGGCCGAGCGCGGGCCGCTAGTCGGGCTGATACTGCTGGCCGATTCGCGCCTGGGGCTGACCGAAACCGATCTGAGCCTGCTGGCTTTCATGGCCCCGGCCAGCGTGCCGCTGCATGTGCTGCTGACCAAGGCCGACAAGCTTAACCGCCAGGAGGGACAGCGCGCCGCGCAGGCGGCACGCGATCAACTCGCGCAGCACGCGCAGGCGGTGGGCATGACGGCGCCGATTTCGCTGCAACTGTTTTCAGCCACCAAGCTGTCGGGCGTTGAATCGGCGTCGCAACTCATTGAAAGCTGGCTGGAGGAGGCTGCGAGGCCGACAGAAGGTTCCGAATCCGAGCGGGAGTCCGGCGCGGCGAGCGAGCTCACGGACGACCCAGAGTGAGATAGAAGTTGACTTTCTGCCCTGGCGCCTTGCCCAGGCCGAAATACACCGGGCCCAGCGGCGTATCGGTGCCGAGATACACACTGGTGCTCGAACGCAGATCGCTCAGGCTGACCTGCGCGCGCTGCGCCCAGGTGTTGCCGCGCTCGTAGGCTAGGCCAAGATAGGCGGCGCCGCCAAACAATCCGGGCGTGACCAGTTCGTAGCGATAGGCAATGCGGCCATAGATCAGGTAGTTGCCGATGAGTTGGCCCTCGCGATAGCCGCCCAGCGCGTCGAAGCCGCCGAGCGATAGGTAGTCGAGATTGAGCAGCCCGGCACGGTCGCGGAAGCTGGCCACCCGGGCCGCCACCTCCACGGTGTGCCGCCCGAAGCTGGCGACGTCCTGCCCGGAGAGGTCGATGCGGTCGTAATTGGCATCGCTGCCCAGCGCGGTGCGGGCAAAAAACAGCTCGCCCCGCCCGCTCCAGCCTTTGCGGGGAAAGTAGGCATGATCGAGCCGGTCGGCCAGCACCAGCAGCCGCATGCCGCCTTCGCGCAGCAGGGCGCTGCTGTTGTTCAGCGGCGGCGCCCCGAGCAAATAGGTGCCGTAGATGTTCGCCCGGCTCAGACCGGCGCGCAATTCGCCATAGTCGCCCAGGGGCACGCCCAGATCCAGGCCCACGCGCTGCGTGGTGAGGCGGTAGCGCAGCACGGGGTTGTTGCCGGAATACACATCGACGGGCCGCGCGTCCAGATCGAGATAGGGTGAGACGAACGGCCAGCCGCCGCGCGTGATGGGCTGATATAGCTCGGACATCCAGCGGTTGCGCCAGCCGATCTGCAGATCGTTGCGCCACTCGCCGCCCAGACTGTTGAGCCAGGGCCGCCGCTGCGAGAGCTGCAGCGAAAACCGCGACTGGTTGCGCAGATCGGTATAGAGCCCGAGCCCGAAGCGCAGATAGTTGGGGCCCCAGGGCTTGTCCTGCAGGCGATATTCGAGCACCTGTCCACGCCGACCGGAGACCAGGCGGTAATCCACCCGCGAAAAATCGCCGCTGCCAAAAAGGCGATCAACATCGGTGCGCACTTTGTCGAACTGCAGTGGCTCGCCGGGCTTTTGCTCCAGCCGGGCTTTCAAGGTTTGATCGATGCCCGCAGACAGCCCGCGCACTTCCACCCCGGCCAGCGGCGCGTTGAACTGCAACTGCGCCACCAGAGACTGCGCCCGGCGGGCGAAGGCGTCGCGCCACTGCGCGTATTGCGCGGGCGGCAAGGCCAGCGGTTCGAGCTGCGCGCGGGCGGCCATCACCGCGTCATAGCCGATTTTGATGGCGCGGTCGCCCGCCTGAAAATCGAGCGAGGACAGGTCGCCGAGGTCGGGCGAGATGAGCACGTCGCCCGGCTTGAGCGTGGCGATCTGTGCGCGGATGTTCTGCTCGATCAGAATATTGATCATCTGCGAGGTCAGCCCGACGATGTTGTCGAGCGACTCGCGCGACGCCAGCGGCGTGCCGATATTGATCGCCACCACATGCTGCGCCCCCATGTCGCGCGCCACATCCACCGGCAAGTTGTCCACCAGTCCGCCATCGCCCAGCAAGGCACCGCCAAACTCGGTGGGCGGAAACACCCCAGGCACCGACATGCTCGCGCGCAGCGCCGTGGCCAGCACGCCCTGCTGCAGGATGACCTTCTTGCCCGTCACCATATTGGTCGCCACGGCGCGGAAGGGAATCGGCAGATCGTTGAAATCGCGCACGGTCAGCGCGGGCAGGGTGAGATTGGTCAGCACCTGCTCAAGCTGGGTGGTGTTGACTGCCGCGTTGGGAAACTGCACCTGTCCGTGATCGCTCAACCCGAACTCGATGCCGCCGGGCATTTGCTCGTCGGCCCGTTTGCGGCGGAAGGCCAGCCCTTCGCGCGCCGGGCGACTGGAGAGCACGTTGGCCCAGTCCATGCCCGAAACCTGACTGCGCAGCACATCCACCGACACGCCCTCGGCATACAGCCCGCCGATGATGGCGCCCATGCTGGTGCCGGCGATGCAGTCGATCGGCACGCGCAGTTGCTGCAAAGCTTGTAGCGCGCCAATGTGCGCCAGCCCCCGCGCCCCGCCGCCCGAGAGCACGAGACAGGTCTTGCCGGGCACGACGGTGGGTACGGGTGCAGGGGCAAGCGCGGGCGCGGAAGGTGTTTGAGCGGCGGCAGGCAGCAGCGACAAGCCGCCGACGACCAGCGCCCCGATCAGGCACGCAGCCGCCGCGCCCCGAATCCGCCTGTAGCCCGGAAATTGCCGCATGCGAACTTTCTCGGCCCTTACCTGGCACTCAGGCCAAAGCGTTTCCGCAAGAGCCGCAAAACCGATCTTCCAGAGCCGTCTGTGTGCCACATTGTGAACAGAACCGCCCTTTCAGAGAAGGCGTCGTCGAGGCGGATTCGGCGGCCTGCGCGGCGGGCATCAGCCCCAGAGCCTGGGCGGTCGCCGCGGGCAGCGCCGCGGCCGACTCCGCGCCGCCGCCGAGCAACTGATTGAACTTCCCGATATGCGCCGCGCGCTCCGCATCGAGGCTGGACTGCGGCGCGATCAAGGTGGGGCGCTCCTGGCCAAAGCCGCGCAACTCGCCCGCCATGCCACGCGCCACGTCGGGCAGCCCGCGCATGGCCAGCACCTGTCGCGGGCCGGTGCGCTCGAACAGCACGGTGTCGATCTCTGACGCCCAGACCCGCAAGGTCATGGCCTCGATGTTGATGACGTCTTTTTCCGTCTTGAGCCGATCGGCCAGCACATTGCCCATTTCCATGCGCGCCGATTCATAGCTGCCCTGAATATCGACCCAGATCACGGTGGAACGAAAGTCGTAGCGCCCCCACAGCGCATACACCGCCGCCACGATCAGCCCCGCCCCCAACAGCGCCGCTGCCGCAAAGTAGAGAAACAGGTTTTCGATGCGGTAGGGATTGGGCAGGTTCAGCGCCTGGCTTCGATCGGAAAATTCGTAACTCATAGTGATGGGTTGGGTGGGTGTTAGCAGGCGATTTTCTGGCTTCCCTGGCTTCAGGGAGCGTGTTTACTTGAGCCGATGACCGCAGCTACCGCAAAACACATCGTCCGGCTGCACGGCGGCGCCGCAGGCCGGGCAATGTGTGGTGTCGGCCACTTGGGCGGGGGAAGTCGGCTCCGGTGATGGAGCGGGAGGTTGAGCCGGAGGAGCCGCAGGTGGCGGGGGCGGCGGCGCGACAGGCGCGGGGCGTGGCTTGTAGTCGTCGAGCTTCTGTTTGAACTGGGCCAGCTTCTGCCCAATCTGCTCAGACCCAGCCGACTCCACGCCTTCACTCACCGCCCGGTACACGAAGATCATGCCCAGCACATAGATCAGGCTCACCACCGACCAGGCGAGAAACCACACCAAGCCGATCGACAGGCCCGCGCCGCCCATGCCCGCGCCGCCCAGCGCCACACCTTCCATGCCGCGCATGCCACCGAAGCCACCGAAGCCCCCCATACCGCCCATACCGCCGAAGCCCCCCATGCCCATGCCGCCGAAACTGCCCGCGGCAAAAAATCCGCCGACGAACATGCTGCCCACGAACACCACGGCAAAGATGAACGCCACAGCCGGGAACACCAGCAGCCCCAGCACCAGAAAGTGCATGAACACTTCCAGCGGCCGCTGGGTGACAATGCCCACGGCGCGCGACAGGCTGGCGATGAAGCCCTCGCCATGCCAGACCGCCGCAATCATCAGCGGCCCGGCGAGCAGCAGCACGGCGTAAGCCAGCGCCACCACCACGACCAAAGGCCCGCCGAGGAGAAAACCGAGAAACCCGCCAATGCCTGGAATGCGGCCGAACAGCGACAGCAGATAAGCCGCCAGCAGAATCACGCCAAACCCCAGGCCGAGCAGAATCAGCAGCCCGATGACGTAGAGCGCCGCCTGCACCCCGCCCAGAAACGCCGGGGCGAAACCGCGGATCGGCTGGTCATACGCCTGATCGACCAGCATCAGCCCGCTGGCATTCATGCCCACGATGATGATGATCGCGCCCAGCAGCCCCATCAGCATCGATACTGCGGCGCTGCCCGAGCTCATGCCCGCCGCCGCGCCCCCGCTGATCGCCAGCCCGCCGAGCACGAAGCTGCCCGCCAGCATGGCCAGCGCGCGCCAGTTGTGCAGCGCCTCGTAGCTGCGCAGCAGCACGCCGAGGTTGTTGGTGGTTTTCACGGTCATGATGTCCTCCCTGGACGGTGGTGAAGTTTGGTCGGGTCAAACCCGGTACAGGCTCTCACGGATTGTTCTGTTCCGACGACGAATTGGGGCATTCGGGAATCTTGCCCCACAGCGGATCGGGCGACAGCGGCGCGCCGCAATACTTCCAGCGCGTTTCCTGAATGCAGAGTTGCTGGGTGAAAAAGTTGCCCTTGGTCTGACAGGCTGCTAGCGCGGCGCGCAGGGCTTCGACCCGTCCCGTCGGCTTGGGTGGTGCGGCGTGAGGCACGGGCTCTGCGACGGGCGCGCGGGCCTGCGTCGGCTGAGGCGCTGGCGGCGCAGGGCGCGCAGGCGCAGCAACGGGCGCAAAGGTCTCCGGCTGGGCCTGACGTTGCGGCACCGCCGGAGCAGGCGTGGCCGTGCTGGGCTTGCGCACGACAGGCTCGGGCTTGGGTGCGACCACAGGCGGCGCCGACGCCACCGCCGGTGTGGTCGGCACGGCCTGCGACGCTGGGGCAGGCGCGGCCGCAGCGGCGCGGGATGTACTCGCCGCCGTTGGCTGAGCCGGAGCCGACGCCGCAAACGCCGCCTCGCTCGCACCTACGGAAGCACCCGTCTTGTCTTGCTGCGGAGGTTGCATCGACCACCACAGCCCTCCCCCGCCTATGAGCAGCAGCGCAATCACGCCCGTGGCGATACCGCCGATGAGAAACGCGTTGCTGCCCTTCACCGGCTGCTGGGCGCCTTGGCCGCGCCCGGATCGAGATGACTGATCGGGCGAGGCACTGCGGGGCGGCGGCGCGGCGCGGGCCGCCTGTGCACGCTCGCGTATTTCCGCTTCCAACCGGGCCGTGGCGGCAAGGCGCTCGGCCTCGCGCTGCGCGCGCTCACGCTGCGCTGTCTGTTCGGCTTCTCGCGCAGCCGCAGCCGCAGCCGCGGCGGCTTCATTCTCTGCCTGCTGCTGTTTCGCGCGCTGCAGTTGCGCCTGGGCCTGCGCTTGCCGATCAGCGGCCTCCTGCGCCTGTCGCTCGGCTTGCCGCCGGGACTGCTCGGCCTCGGCTTCGGCCCGTCTCGCCTCTTCAGCCCGGCGCGCCTCTTCGTCTCTCAATGCCTGCGCATCGCGATGCGCCTGAAGTTGCGCGGCCTGAAGTTGCGCCGCCTGCTCGGCTTGCTGGCTCGCCTCATTCTGGGGATGCGGGGCAGCAGCCTCTGGGGGCTGCATCGGCTTGACCTGAGTCGGCAACAACGCGCCGCACTGTCGGCAAAACTTGGCGTCTTCTTGGTTCTGCGTGCCGCATTGGGTACAAAAACGTGGCATGGTGGCCCCCAGATCGAAATGGCAACGATCTTAACGAGAGCGTTGACAGCTTCATGCGTTTTCCATGACAAAAAAGCCCGCCATCCTTGCGGATGGCGGGCTTGCGTTGCAGCACGCTGCTGAACGGGACCTGGAATTACATGCCCATGTCGCCCATGCCGCCCATACCGCCGCCGGGCATGGCGGGTGCGCTCTCGTCCTTCGGCGCCTCGGCCACCATGCACTCGGTGGTCAGCATCAGGGCCGCCACGGAGGCGGCGTTTTGCAGCGCGGTGCGGGTGACCTTGGTCGGGTCGAGAATGCCCATATCCAGCATATCGCCGTAGGTGTCATTGGCGGCGTTGAAGCCAAAATTGCCCTTGCCTTCAAGCACCTTGTTGATCACCACGCTGGGCTCGCCACCGGCGTTGGCAACGATTTCGCGCAGCGGCTGTTCAATGGCACGCAGCACAATCTTGATGCCAGCTTCCTGGTCGTGGTTGTCGCCCTTGATCTCGCCTGCGGCCTGACGGGCACGCAGCAGGGCCACGCCGCCGCCAGCCACAATGCCTTCTTCCACCGCAGCGCGGGTAGCGTGCAGGGCGTCTTCGACACGAGCCTTCTTCTCCTTCATTTCCATCTCGGTGGCGGCGCCGACCTTGATGACGGCCACACCACCGGCCAGCTTGGCCACGCGCTCTTGCAGCTTTTCGCGGTCGTAATCAGAGGTGGCTTCCTCGATCTGGATGCGGATCTGCTTGACGCGCGCTTCGATGTCGGCGGCAACACCAGCACCGTCGATGACGATGGTGTTTTCCTTGCCCACTTCGATGCGCTTGGCCTGGCCCAGATCGGCCAGCGTGACCTTTTCCAGCGTCAGGCCGACTTCTTCGGCGATGACCTTGCCGCCGGTCAGGATGGCGATGTCTTCCAGCATGGCCTTGCGACGGTCACCAAAGCCCGGTGCCTTGACGGCCACGGTCTTGAGGATGCCGCGGATGCTGTTGACCACCAGGGTAGCCAGCGCTTCGCCGTCCACGTCTTCAGCGATGATCAGCAGCGGACGGCTGGACTTGGCCACTTGCTCCAGCGCGGGCAGCAGGTCGCGGATGTTGGAGATTTTCTTGTCGTGCAGCAGCACGAACGGGTTGTCGAGCACGGCAACCTGTTTGTCCTGGTTGTTGATGAAGTAGGGCGACAGATAGCCACGGTCGAACTGCATGCCTTCGACGATGTCGAGCTCGTTTTCCAGGCTCTTGCCGTCTTCGACGGTGATCACGCCTTCCTTGCCCACCTTGTCCATCGCCTCAGCGATGATCTGGCCGACATTCGCGTCGCTGTTGGCCGAGATAGAGCCGACCTGCGCGATTTCCTTGGTGTTGGAGCAAGGCTTGGAGGCCTTCTTCAACTCTTCGACCAGCGCGGTGACCGCTTTGTCGATGCCGCGCTTGAGGTCCATCGGGTTCATGCCGGCGGCCACATACTTCATGCCTTCGCGCACGATGGCTTGGGCCAGCACGGTGGCGGTGGTGGTGCCGTCACCGGCGTTGTCGGAGGTCTTGGAGGCGACTTCCTTGACCATCTGCGCGCCCATGTTCTGCAGCTTGTCCTTCAGCTCGATTTCCTTGGCCACGGACACACCGTCCTTGGTCACGGTGGGGGCGCCGAACGAGCGCTCGAGCACCACATTGCGGCCCTTGGGGCCCAGGGTCGTCTTGACAGCGTTGGCGAGAATGTTCACGCCTTCCACCATGCGGGCGCGGGCGTCCGCACCAAAAATCACGTCTTTTGCAGCCATTGAAATTCTCCGTAAATTTGCAGTTGAAGCAGGAATCAGATCACGCGAATGACGTGAATTACTTCTCGATGACGGCCATCAGGTCGTCTTCGCGCATCACCATCAGTTCGTCGCCGTCGACCTTGACGGTCTGGCCGGCGTACTTGCCGAACAGCACGCGGTCGCCCACCTTCACTGCCATGGCCACCAGCTTGCCCTGGTCGTCATGCTTGCCCGGCCCCACGGCCAGCACTTCGCCTTGATCGGGCTTTTCCGCCGCGCTGCCCGGGATCACGATGCCCGAGGCGGTAGTGGTTTCTTGTTCGATACGCTTGACCACGACACGGTCATGCAGAGGGCGCAATTTCATGCAAATCTCCTGAAGTTTGTGGAAAACCGGGCGCCTGCTCGGAGCCCAATGACAAACCGCCTCCCGGACGATGCCCGGAACCGACGGCCAGAAACCCATTTTGAAGGCGCGTACATGACAGTGCGATGAAGCCGTTGTTAGCACTCACCTTCAACGAGTGCTAATTATAGGGACGGCCTTTCGGGTTTCAAGAGCCAGCGCACAAACCCCGCGAGCGGAGGTGATCGACAAGAAGTCCGCCGAGAGGTCGCCCGCCCCTGAGTTCGACAGTTCGAAGCCGTTGCGCAGCCACAAACAATCGCCGGGGTCCTATGAATCAATCACTTGCAAGCGCTCAGAAGGGCGTTTTCAGATTTCTTTGTAGTGCCAATTTACTACCGTGAAGTAGTTCATCTGCGCGTGCGCAGCGCTATACTTGGTGCATGTTCCTCAAGATCTCCTCCTCGGGCGGTCACCGCTACGTTCGGCTGGTGGAGTCGTTCCGCAACGCGGATGGCCAACCCCGGCAACGCACGATCGCAACCCTCGGGCGTCTGGACGAACAGGGCGGACCGCTCGATGCCCTGCTGGGGGCCTTGCTGCGGGCCAAGGGTCGGCCTTCGGGCGACAGTGATCCGTCTCAGGTGCGCTTCGAGTCGGCGCTGACGTTGGGCGATGTTTGGGCCCTGCACGCCTTGTGGCACGAACTCGGATTCCATGGCCTGGGCGCCATCTTCCGGCGCGCCCGGTTCACCACTGCGGTCGAGCACGCGATCCGTGTGATGGTCTTCAACCGACTGTGCGACCCAGACTCCAAGCTGGGCGTGCTGCGCTGGCTGCAGACCGTCAGCATGCCCGGCATCGACGTGGACAAGCTGACGCATCAGCACTTGCTGCGCAGCATGGATGCCCTGATGGACCACCAGCAAGCCGTCGACGACTGCGTGGCCCAGTTGCTGCGCCCGCTCATTGATGAAGACCTCTCGGTGGTCTTTTACGATCTGACCACCATCCGCGCCGAAGGTCTCAGCCAGCAAGACGGTGATGTACGCCACTTCGGCCTGTCCAAGGAGGGCGTGATCGCCCGGCAGTTCCTGCTGGGCGTGGTGCAGACAGCCGACGGCATGCCGATCTTCCACGAGGTGTTCGACGGCAACGCCGCCGAGGCGCCGACCCTGGAGCCCACCTTGAAGAAGGTGCTCTCGCGCTACCCGCACATCAGGCGCCTGGTGGTGGTGGCCGACCGCGGGCTACTTTCGCTTGACAACATCGAGGCGTTGTCCAAGTTGCATGGGGCTGGAGATCGGCCGCTGGAGTTCATCCTGGCGGTGCCGGGGCGACGCTACGGTGAGTTTGTCGATCTTCTCGAGCCCATGAGCGAGCGTGCTGCCCAGGCCAACCAGGAGATCGTCGAAGAGGCGCAGTGGCAAGGCCATCGCCTGGTGGTGGTCCACAGCCCCGTGCGAGCGACCGAGCAAACCCAGGAGCGCCTTGCACGCATCCATGCCTTGCAGCAACGCGCCGATCAGTTGGCCGGCAAGCTCGACGCCCAGGACGAAGGCAAAGTCCAGCGCGGGCGCAAGCTCTCGGATTCCGGCGCCAAGGCCCGCTTCTTCCACGAAGTCAGCGACGCCCGCCTGGCGCGCATCATCAAGGTGGACCTGCAGTCCGATCTGTTCACCTATGCGATCGATGAAACCGCACTCGCGCGAGCGCAACTCATGGACGGCAAGCTGATGCTGGTCACCAATGTCCAGGATCTGAGCCCGGCCGAGGTGGTGCGGCGCTACAAGTCGCTGGCCGACATCGAGCGTGGCTTCAAGGTGCTCAAGTCCGAGATCGAGATCGCCCCGGTGTTCCACCGCCGGCCCGAGCGCATCAAGGCCCACGCCAGCCTGTGCTTCATCGCGCTGATCCTGTACCGCGTCATGCGCCAGCGCCTCAAACTCGCCAGCAGCGAACTGTCTCCAGAAACCGCCCTGGCCGACCTGCGCCGCATCCAGCGCCACACCGTGCGCATCGACAGCGGCGCCCCCATCCACGGCATCTCCACCATCCAACCTCGCCAGGCCGATGTCCTGGCCGCACTCAACATCAAAAAACCCACCCAAGACACCCAACTGCCCCTGCTGTAGTGGCAATTTCAACAACCTGCCATAGACAGATCAAGCACTTACGACAGTTGGTGTCGAACTCGGGCCCGCCGCCTCAGTGGCCAGCCAACAGTGTCACCAAATGTACGTACGGTAAATGTTGGAAAGAATCGACCGTTCGTCGCCAGATTCACACCGTTCGTCGGCTCGCTGCGGCAGTTTGTGCAAAGCAATTCCACAATGCACGCAAGGAGAGTCCATCCATGCAGCGCAACCGCGGTTTCACCCTGATTGAACTGATGATCGTCGTGGCGGTCGTCGCCATTCTGTCGGCCATCGCCATTCCGGCTTACACCAGCTACGTCACTCGCAGCAAGCTGACCGAGGCGTTCTCAAACCTCTCCAGCATGAGCGTGGCCCTGCAGCAGTACTACCAGGACAACCGCACCTATGTTGGCGCTCCCATCTGCGCGACACCGCCCGCCGGAAAGGATTACCAGTTCAGTTGCCCCACCCTGACGGCGACGACTTTCACCCTCACCGCCACGCCGACGGGCGGCCTCGTCGCACCCAGCTACGCCATCGACCAGGACGGCAATAAATACACCACCAGCGTGCCCGCATCAGGCTGGGCCATGCCACCCGGAACCAGTTCCCCGCCATTGCCCGCTGGAACCACATCGAATGGCTGGGCGCGCGATCAATCCGGAAACACCTGACATGTCCCTCATCAAGTCACGTCAGACGGGCTTCACCCTCATCGAAATGATGGTGACCATCGCCATCGCCGCCCTGCTCGGCCTGATGGTCGTGCCCAATCTGGTGAGCATGGTCGATTCCGGCAAAACCTCGGTGCTGGTCAACAAGTTTCCCCAAGACGTGGCCTGGGCACGCAATCAGGCGGTGACCACGCAGCAGCCGGTCACCATCACCCTTGGGGCAAACAACACCTGTACCTGGAGCACCAGTGTGGGCGGAACGGTGATTGCAGAGCACTCAATGTCGCCAAGCCAAATCGCCGCCAGCTACCCGGGCATTACCTGCAGCATCACCGGCGGCAACACGCAGACGCTCACTTTCGATAGCCAAGGCTTCATCAACACCGCGCCCACCATCACCGTGACCGCTGCGCAAGGCCAGACCTGGACGCTGCAGGTACTCGCCTCCGGCAGTGTGATTCTCAACGCCAACACCGCATCATGACGCTCCAGCCCCCTCCTCCCGCTCGCGCAGCCGTAAATCAGGCCGGCATGTCGCTCATCAGTGTGCTGGTTGCCATCGTCATTTTCGGCCTGGGGATGCTGTCGATCGCATCGCTTTATAGCCTGGCCGTTCCGGCGCAGACCGCCAACCAGGAAGCGCTGGACACTGCGGCTTTCGGCAACCAGTTCTGGGCCATTCTGCAAGCCAGCCCGCAAGTCGTATCGCAGCTCAGCGCGGGCGTCACGCAAAGCTACACCAGCGCATCGGCCAGCGCCCCCGCCGCGTTGCAGCCCTGGCTGGCCAATATCTTCAGCACTCCATCCATGATGCTTCCAGGCGCCAAAGTCACCATCACCACCGGGGCGGGCGCCGACGGTAACCCCTGCGACGTGAGTAACCCCAATGCCCCGCTATGCGGCGTGACGTTGACCATTGCCTGGGCCGCAGGCAAGGGCGGTGGCGGCGCGCGCAGCCAGACGTATCAGTACCAGGTGGGCTTCTGACATGCGACACCTCTCCACCTCTCCTTCCTTATCCGCCGCCCACCGCCAGCACGGCCTGAGTCTCATCGAGCTGATGGTGGCCCTGGTCATCGGGCTGATCTTCGCCATCGCCGTGCTGCTGGTGCAGTCGTCCCTCACCAAGCAGAACGTGGAAATGAGCGATGTGATGCAGCGCGATACCCAGACCCGCGCCGCGCTCGATCTCATCAGTCGCGATCTGTCCAATGCCGGGTTCATGCTCGGCGGCGCTCAGTCGCGCTGCAGCGTGCTGCTGGCCTACGACAGCGGCATTGGCGGCAGCCAGCCGTTTGCCCAGTACCCGGTCTCTGCTGCGTCGCAGCCGCTGACCCTGCCCACCAGCACCGCAGCAGGCAGTACCAACTATCCCAGCATCACACCCGACCCCTCGGCCTATGGCACCAAGCAGCAATTCACCGACATGCTGTTCTTTACCGGCGCCACCAGCGCGCTGCAGACGCCAGGCAACGGCAACCCCACCGCCTACGTCGTGCAGAACTCCACCACCCAAGCCGCCAACGGCCAAGGTGCGCTCAACAGCAGTGAACTGCCCCTGGCTTCCACCGCCGGACTGAGTGTGGGCGATGCCGCCCTGCTGCGCATGCCGCTCAACGGGAAACTGGTGTGTTTCCGGGTTCCGATCGCCGATATCGGGCCCAGCACTTCACCCTCATCCACTTACATCAGTAGCAGTAGCAGCAGTCTGTTTCCCAGCACCGGGTACTCACCCTTCAACAATCAGCTGATCGCTGCCGGGGCGCTGCCGCCAGGCGGCAGTCTGACCAATCCGAATTTCGTGCAATCGCGCCTCACCGATCTGGGGCCGCAAACCAGCAGCAACGTGCAGACCGTGGTCTATTACATCGGCCAATATGCGAATGCGGGCGGCGGCTCCTATCCAGTCTTGGTGCGTGCCGTGCTCAATGCCCAGACCGACATGCTTGTGAGCCCGCCAGTGCCGGTAGCGGCAGGCGTGGTCAGCCTGCAGGCACTGTTCGGGGTGGATGAAAGCAACTCCGGCAGCGTGACCAACTACCTCACATGGCCCGCCGTCGTGAGCGGGAAGTACACGGCAAATGTGCGCAGCGTGCTGTTCGCACTGGTGACCAAATCGCTACAGAACGACCCCGGATACACCGCGCCTACAACGATCGCCCTACCCAGCCCCAGTCTGGGCCCGGCACAGTTCACCCCCTACACCGTACCCACAGGCATTGGTGGCCTGCCTGATTACAGCCACAACCATTTTTCCGTCATCGAATCCGAATTTGCCGTTCGGAACCAGCTATGGCCGCACTGACCCCTAACCTGACGCGTCGTGACGAGGGCGGCTACGTGCTGCTGCTCACTCTCATCACCTTGGTGGTGCTGCTATTCGGTGTGTTGTTCACCATGCGCGGAACACTGCTCCAGGGGGTGATGACCGGCAACACCGTGCAGCGGCAGAAAGACGTGCAAGCCGGTGACATGGCACTGCGGCAGGTGCAGCAGGCCATCATCCAGACCGCCAGCGGGGCAGGTCTTGTGCCTCTGGAGATCGCCGCCAGCAGCAAGCCCTGGTTTTACGTTCCGATCAACACCAGCAGTCCATGGCCGGTGCCCGGATCGAGTTCTGCCCCAACCTATTGGCAGAACTGCCAGGCCGCCAAGACCTGCGACACCTTGAGCAACGTGGCCACCGCCATCAGCCCCGCACCGCCCGCCTTGCCTGGCGGCTACACGGTACTCGTCACCGTCGTGCCCACCAATCTGCCGGTGGACGCCTATGCGTGCGGCACGACCGGATTCACTGCCACTTATTACGACATTTTCATGCATATGCAGGAAAGCAATGGCACTACGGCCGCAAATACCGAGAGTGTCTTCAAACTCTGCACGCCGGGTGCTTCCTGATCCCCACGATCGCATCCACAGATTCTTTTCTGAACGCCAATCGGATACCCATCATGCTGACACCATCTTGCCTGCGTCGCTACCTGATAGGGCTGAGTGCTTGGGCTGCACTTTGCGGACTCCTGATGTCTGGACTCGCACAAGCGCAGACAACCAATGTGCTGCAGGAAGACTTCACGGGCACTGCGCCCAATTTGAGCTGGTCCTCGTTTGGAGGTGCCTGCCTGACTGCGGGATCTGCCATTAACAGCGGCCCCAGCGCCAATGGGATTCCTGCTTGCCTTGGAGATAGTTATTACAGCAATGGCGACCTTTCCTACAACAATCCGGAAAACCCGCCTGTACCGCAAGTTCAAACCGGCCTGACAAACAATCAGGACAAACCAGGAAAAGGTGCCCTGAGGTTGACGAATGGCTGTGCAGTGCAGAACGGACAAAACGTCTGTTATTACAGTCAGGCGGGAGCCATTATCCTCAATTCGACTTACCCATCGAATCAAGGCATTAACGTAACATTCACCACCTACACCTACGGTGGCGATAACCAAGGTGGACACGGTGCGGACGGGATCGGTTTTTACATCCTGAATGGTTCTGCCCCTCAGAATATCGGCGCATGGGGTGGCAGCTTGGGATATAGCTGCTCCAACTCAAATTCTCCTTACAACGGCATGGCTGGCGCTTATCTCGGCCTTGGAATGGATGAATACGGAAATTTTCTGAACGGCTCAGTCTCTCAAAATAATAAATTGGTGTGCAATGGCGACAATACAAATACGGGCCTTGGCAAATGTCAAACAAGCCCCGGAGAAATCGGTATTCGCGGCTATGGCAATATCAATCTTGCGACCTTGCGAGCCATCAATCCCAATGCAACCACCGACGATGTAAAGAATACATGCATCAGCGGATCTTACTCTTACAACGGAACGACCTACTCACTCCCGGATTACCCAATGGTGCCTCCCCCTTCAGGAGGTTATCCTACGGGCTTACAAATCGCTAATGAATCGGCAACCACGCGTAGCCAGGCAACCCCGATTACCTACACCCTAAAAATCACGCCGGATGCCAAACTCAGTCTCTGGTACAAATACAATGCGACCAACACTGTCGGCGGTTTGGGTACCTCGGTGCTTTCGAACGTCAGTATTGCCAATACTGCCGTCTATGGACCGATGCCGTCCACCTTTCGCTTCGGCTTCGGTGCATCTACAGGTGGCAGTGATAACGTCCACGAAATCACCTGCTTCCAGGTCGTCCCGGCAACACAGGCGGTCACATCGCCCGTTGCTCCAGTGTCGATTTCTGGCGGCAGTTACATCTACTCATTGAGCAGCGATCCTGATCCGGTTGCAGGGCATGTGCAGGCGTTCCAAACAGTGGCCACCCCCACATCCAGCGCGAGTGCGCCGCTCGGCACGGCGACCGGCAACGCCATCTGGGATGCAGGAGATTCAACTCATATGTCGGCGACGATGCGCACGGCGAGCCTGTATTCCACTTCGACCACATCCAGCGGCGGTGCCGTAGGCTCCGGGACGACACCCTTGCTGACCTCGCTCGATTCCGCCGCATTTGGCACCTGGACGACATCGTCCTGTCTGCCCTCCGGCAGCACGGGGATCGGCATCATCGAGCAGTACACCATCGACCCGAATTACACCAACGGCACCTGCACCTACCTTGCTGGACGCAAACCGGGGTGGATGCTCGGGGGGATGAGCAGCAATGATTCCGCCGGCTTTCTCGCCCCACCCGGTAACGCCAACCTACTGAGCCTGCCCGGCTATGTCGCGTTCGCGCAGGCGAATAAAAGTCGGGAAAAGGCCGTGCTGTTTACCAGCAACGACGGTTTTCTCTATGCCATCGACGCCACCAGCGGCAACCTGATCTGGGGCTGGATGCCCAGGCCATTTGTCTCCTACCTGGGAAATGCCCCGGGACTCGTGGGTGCGACCTGTGGCAATACAGTCAAGAATGGCGCCTGCTTCGACGGTCAGTTCACCACCATCGACGCCGTGAATACGACGGCCAACGCGACAGCGAGCAACTGGGCGACCTATATCGTTGGCACGGCAGCAGGGGGCTCTTATCACTATGCCTTGCAGCTCACGACGAATACCTCGGGCGCACCAATGCCAACGAATCAGACCTGGGGAGTCAGTGTCGCTGGCGGCAGTTCGCCGCAGGAACAAGCCCCGGTGATCGCAACGATCAACGGCCAGCAGTACGCGCTTTTCACGGTCAACACCACAACCAGCGGTACGACGACCAGCAAGTTCTACGAGGTCAATGTTGCCACGGGTGCGGGCGCATCCACATCGGCGAAGCTACCCTTCGTCGCCAACAGCTCCATCACCTACGTCCCGGCAACGGGCACAGTCTGGATGGGGGACACCCAGGGAGGCGTCTGGAGTATGAATGTCTCTGGCTCGGCGTCCGCAGACGCGAGCGCCGCACTGCAAGTAGCAACGATGAGTCCCGCAGGAGCTGTGCTCTTTGTCGGCTATACGGAAATCGGCGGCTTGCCTTACATCTGGGCAGCCTCTGCCAATGAGATCGAAGCCTACTCACTTTCCGGCGCGAATTCGCTTCCGCTGTGGGCCAGCACCGGCGGCAGTTCTCCACTGGGGTATCTGGGCAATGGATCGGGTAGTTTGAGTACAAGCACTGCGGTCATGGCGCTGCAAACGGGCGGGCAAATCTCAGCGGCACCGGCCCTGATCAACGGCGTGCTTGTCGTCCCGGTCTATGTGCCGCCCACGAGTTCTTGTGCCATCACTGGAACGGGCTATTACGACCTGTTCGATCTGGTCAGCGGTGGTCTGCCGAAGATTTCCATCACCTACAAAAACAATGCCGTCACGAATGGGATCATTTCGCTAGGCTTGGGAGTCCCCTACACGCCGTCATATACCGTGACGCCATCGGGCACTCTGGTCTATCCAGGAAACAGCCAGCCCCCTTCTCCGTCGCAGGGCATCAATCCCATACAGTTCGGCGGGAACGTCATGAACAAGCCCATCGCCTGGCGCCAATATTGAGCGGGATTGGCAACCCGGCGGCGCCTTGTGGGTTTTCCTCCACAGCGCGCCGCCGGTTTGTGCAGCATTTCACAAAACCAGCCATTCGCTGAAGCACGGCCCCTGTTGCGGGCTGCGTGGCGGCGCTACAAAGCGGGCATGAATCTGTCCATCTCCTCCTGCACACCCAGCAAGCGCTCGCGCGGCTTCACCCTGCTGGAGTTGATGATGGCCATCGCCCTGGTGGGCGTGCTCACCGCCATCGCCCTGCCGATTTACAGCGGCTACCGGCTCAAGGTTGAAAATGCGCAGGCGCAGCAAGACGTGGTGTCCATCTCTGCGGCCATCCAGAACTATTGGGTTTACAACCGCACGTTGCCCAATTCGCTGGCCGACATCGGCATGGCGGGCAAGCTCGATCCCTGGGGCCACCCCTATGTTTACTACAACATCGAGGAAAACGGCAAAGGCCACGCGCGCAAGGACAAGGCGCTCAACCCCATCAACACCGACTTCGATCTCTACAGCATGGGGGCGAACGGGCAGACCCAATCGCAGATCAGCAATAAGGTCAGCCTCGATGACATCATCCGCGCCAACAACGGCGCGTATATCGGTCTGGCAGCCAATTACTGAGTCCGTGGCCTGCGCCTCTTACTTCCCCTGCGGCGCTACGCCGCGTTGTCGTTGAGCGGCGATGCGTCCGCAGCGCCTGTCTACCTGGTTTTCCGGCAGCCGCCTGGGGCGCCAGTTGTTTGCGTTGTTCGTCGTTGCGGCACTGGTGCCGCTGGCGCTGTCGGACTGGTTGTCGAGCACGGCGGTCAACCAGGTGGCGCGGCAGCTCAATATGCAGAGCCAGCAGCGCATGACCCGGCAGGTCAGCCGTCAGGTGTTCGACCGCTTGCTCACGGCCAAAACCCTGCTGCTCGCCTTGCCGTCCTCCGCGCCGCAAGCTGACGCGCAGCTCCCAGTCCTGGGGCGGGCGTTTGACGCCCTGCTGCTGCAAACGCCGCAGGGCAAGCCGGAATGGGCCTCCGCCAACGCCGCCAATCTGTGGCGCAACTGGCAGCGCGCCTTCCCCGCCATCCCGCCGGTTCAACCCCTCATGGATGCCAGCGCCGGTTTGACACAGGTGTTGTTGCGCACGCATCGCGCGACGGGCGAGCCGACACGGGTCTACCTGGCCACTTTGCAAAATGGGCAGCCCCGGTGGATTGCAGAACTCAACCCGCAATTCCTCTGGGGCCCGGTTCATGATGCGATGGACGGCGGCGTGTGGAGTGTGCGCGATGTCGAAGGCACCTCGCTTTACCCCGTTGCCAACGTCACCGCGCCCGCCGCCCAGCGCGGCACGGCGGCCGACTCGGTGTTTCGCTTTCAGCTCTTTCTCGGCGGCGAGTTTGGCGCGCCAGACTGGCTGTTCATTCAACAAGCGCCGCCGCCCCGCGTGAGTTGGCTGGGCTGGCCGCTGGCGGTGTGGCTGGGCCTCGTGGCGGCGGCCACGCTGCTGCTGATCGCCCTGCTCGCGCAGCGGCAAATTCGCCGCACGTTGGTGCCGCTGGAACAACTCACCGCGGGCACACGCAGCCTGGCCGCTGGCGACAACTGCGCACGCGTGCAAGTGCACAGCCAAGACGAGTTCGGCGTGCTGGCCGGCGCGTTCAACGACATGGCCGCCAAGATCGGCGCGCAGTTTCATGCGCTGGAAGGGCTGGCCGCGATGGACCGCGACATTCTGTCGGGCGCTTCGGTGGACAGCCTGGCCCGGCGCGTGCTCGATCAACTCGAAGGGCTCTACCCCAAGGCCAGCGCCGCGGTGATCTGGCAGAAAGAGCCGCAGAATTTCCGCCGTGCGGTGCTGTGGCACGACGGCAAGACGAATAAAACCGTGTTCGACGTGCGCGACGTGGCCTGCGATGCGACCGCGCAGGCCCAGTGGTCAGCGCTGCAAGGCGACCGGCAGTTTCAGATCAACAGTCCGGGCGAAAACGCCCTGCGCGACACCCCCTGCCTGCGCAGCCTCATGCCCCCTGCGGACGACTGGGTGGCGCTGCTGCCGCTACGGCAGGGTGACGTGATGCCTGCACTCATCGCCCTCGGCCTGCCTGCTGAGCCCGCCGCGAGCGAGTTGCAACCCGCCGCCGAAGTGCGCGATCGCCTGGCCGTGGGTCTGGCCGCGCAAGACCGCGAGCGGGCGCTGGTGCATCAAGCCACGCACGACAGCCTCACCGGCCTGCTCAACCGCCACGGCCTGCACGAAAAGCTCGACGCCCTGCTGGCGCCCGGCCAGGCCGCCGCCCCGCTGGCCTTGCTCTACATCGACCTCGACAACTTCAAGGATGTCAACGACAGCCGCGGCCATGCTGCGGGCGACGCGCTGCTGTGCCAGGCCAGCGAGCGGTTGCGCACGCGGCTGCAAGCCAACGGCATCGTGGCGCGCCAGGGTGGAGATGAGTTCACCCTGGTATTGCCCTTGGCCGACGCGGCCACGGCGCAGGCCACGGCGGATGCCATGATTCGCGCCCTGCGCGAGCCGTTCGAGCTGGCGGGCGGCCCGGTTCAAGTGGGCGCCAGCGTGGGCATTGCCCTGTGCCCGCAGCATGCCTGCGAGCGCAACGAACTACTGCGCTGCGCCGACATTGCGCTGTACGCCGCCAAGGCCTATGGCCGTGGCCGCGCCCAACTGTTCAACCCCACGCTCGACGCCGAAGCCCGCACCCTGGCCCAGCTGCTGGCCGACCTGCGGCAGGCGCTGGTGCGCGGTGAATTTGTCGCGCACTATCAGCCGCGTGTGAATGCAGGCGATGGCCGAATCACCTCTGCCGAAGCGCTGATCCGCTGGCATCACCCGCAGCGCGGGCTGCTGTTCCCCGATGCATTCATTGCCGTAGCCGAGTCGTATGGGCTGATTGCGCCCATCGGCCGCTGGATACTTGACGCCGCCTGCCAGCAAATGGCCCAGTGGCGGCGCGAAGGCATCGATATCGCGCGGGTTTCGGTCAATGTTTCCGCCGTTCAGTTTGAATCGGGCGAACTCGTCGGGCAGGTGCAAAACGCGCTGGAACGCCACGCCGTCCCGCCCGCCACGCTCGAACTCGAAATCACCGAAAGCCTGCTGGTGGATGAAAACGACGCCCTGTTCGCCCAGCTCACCGCACTGCGCGACATGGGAGTGACCCTCGCGCTCGACGACTTCGGCACCGGCTATTCGTCCATGGCGGCGCTGCGCAAGCTGCCGATCGACGTGATGAAAATCGACCGCTCCTTCGTCATCGATCTGGAAACCGACGCCAGCGCCCTGCCCGCGGTACGCGCCATCGTGGCGCTGGCGCAGGCCTCGCATCTGCACCTCGTGGCCGAAGGCGTGGAAACCGAGACGCAGGCACGCATGCTGCGCGAACTGGGCTGTCACGAGTTGCAGGGCTATCTGTATTCACGCCCCGTCGAGCCCTCGAAGTTTCTGCAACTTCCCGGCTTGCGCCACGGCGCGCCCGCAGCCTGAAACTCACCCCCGCAGCAGATAAAACCCGTGATACACATCGACTGAATGCTCGGGTTCGAAGGCGATGTGGCAATGTTTGTCGGGGTTTTGCCAGCGGTCGACGATCTGGTAGCCCAAGCGGGTAAAGCCTTCCAGAAACGGCGCGTAGGCGGCGATGCGGTACGGGCAGAAAGCGGTGCCGATGCTCTGCAGGGTGAAGTAGTCTTGCCCGCCGTTGTCCAGCACATGCAGCGGCGTGAGATTGAGGATGATATGACGCGGAGGACGCTCCAGCGTGGCCAAGCGCTGCGCCAACGTGTCGGGCAGGTACTGCAGCACGCCCAGCGCCAGCAGCACGTCCACACCCTCGGCGACGCGGAAATCGCCGTTGAAGCTCAGCTGCCCCGCGGGGTCGCGCTCGCGGGCGATGTCTGCGCCCCGCGCCATCACCGCGGGCACGTCGCTCACCGTCCAGCGCAGACCCGGCGGATAGTCGAGGTAGCGCTGATAGCCGTAGTAGCCAATGCCGATATGCCCGCCCAGATCGAACACCGAGCTTTGGCTCTGCGCAAACAGTTTTTGCAGCCAGAAGATGACGGGATAGTCGCTGGGGTAGATGCGCTTGATGCGCTCAAGATACATGCCCGCCGCATCGGCGTTGTCATAGCCCAGCGGGCGGGTGGGCGGCGCGCTGGCCTGCGCGGCGTCGAAGCTGGAATAAACGCCGCGAAACAGGTTGGCGTCGGTGTTTTTGGCAAAGGCGGCCTCTGCACGCTGGCGGCGCAGCGCGCCGAGGGGCGGCAGATCGGCCAGGCGATCCAGGGCGGCGTGAGTGCGCTCAAGCAGGGGCATGACGGTCTCCATCGAAGCGGCAAACGATACCGCAAAACTGGCCGCGCGCAAGCTCGCATTGAATGTAATTAGTTGTCTCTAATGGTGTCCTTATTTTTCTTTTGTGTGGCCAGATCAAGAGATGGCTTCACCGAAGCACGGCGCCAGAAATCGATTGCGAACGGTCAATCTTTTCAAACATCGGCAGGCGCAGCATCTCGCCCATTCTTCCAACGAGACGAGTGTGGGCCATGGATTTCCATCGACAAACCGCAGACAGCCGGATCGCGCGCGCGGCGCGATCTGCGCAGGCCGTTCTCTTAGCCGCCGGGCTACTGGCGCTCAGCCCCTTGGCGCGGGCGCAGGACGCCGCAACCTTCGTGGCACAGAACGGGGTAAAAGTTCAACCCGCCGACGCGGCGCAAGATAGTTGGCATGTGGTGCCCAGTGTCGTGCCCACGGTGCAGAAGGGCAATGTGGGCAAGGAGATGCCGCAGGATCACAGCCAGTTTCCGCAGCTCAAGGGCCCGTTCACCTCGCCTGAGCAGGTGACCAAGGCCTGCCTGAGCTGCCACACCGACGCGGCCAAGCAGGTCATGTCCACCATTCACTGGACGTGGAAGGCCTACGACCCCAAGACCAAGACACTGGTGGGCAAGAACCACGTCTACAACAACTTCTGCGTCAGCCCGATCAGCAACGAGCAGTTCTGCACCGTGTGCCATGTGGGCTATGGCAGCACCGACCCGAACAAGTTCGTGCCGTTCGACCACCGCAGCCAGGATCATGTGGACTGCCTGGTGTGCCACGATCAGACCAAGACTTATCACAAGATTCCGTTCATCGGCGGCAATCCGGCGATGGAAAAAATCGCGGTGCGTCCCGGCTGCGGCGAGGTCTATGGCACCGACAAGCCTTTCGTCGAACCGGAGAATCTCGCCAACATTGCGCAGCATGTGGGCTCGCCCACGCGCTACACCTGCGGCCAGTGCCACTTCTACGGCGGCGGCGGCGACGGCGTGAAGCACGGCGACATGGACAGCTCGCTGGTCAACCCCGCGCGCGCTGAAGACGTGCACATGGCGACCAATGGCCTGAACTTCTCTTGCCAGGAGTGCCATAAGACCGAGAACCACAATGTCAGCGGTTCGCGCTACGTCACCGACATGATGTTCGGCGACAAACAGTTCATGCGCGGCAACCCGCACAACACCCAGGCGGCGAGTTGCGTGTCGTGCCACGGACAGACGCCGCACAAAGGCAACGACCTCAACAGCCAGATTCAGGCCGCGACGCTGAACATGCACACCCGCGACATCGCCTGCGAAACCTGCCACATCCCTGAGTTCGCGCGCGGCGGTCTGCCCACCAAGATGGAGTGGAACTACGCCACCGCAGGCAAGCTCGCGCCCAACGGCTCGCCGCTGGTCATCAACGACAGCCACGGCTGGAACACCTACTGGGGCGTCAAAGGCAGCTTCAAGTGGGCGGAAAACGTGGTGCCGCAGTACCGCTGGTTCAACGGCGTGGAACGCTGGATGAATGTCGGCGACAAGGTGCAGGACTTCAAAGACACCAACGGCGTGGTGCAGCTCAACGCCATCGAGGGCAGCCCGACCGACGGCAAGTCCAAGATCTTCCCGTTCAAGATCATGCGCAACAACCAGCCGTATGACACCCAGACGGGCATCCTCACGGTGTTTCATTCCTTCGGTTTCGACAAAGACTCCTACACCATGAGTTACGACTGGCAGACCTCGATCGAGGCCGGCATGAAGGCCGCGCACCTGCCGTATTCAGGGCACTACGGCTTTGTCAAGACCGATATGTACTGGCCGATCGAGCACATGGTGGCGCCCAAGACGCAGGCGCTGTCGTGCATGCAGTGCCACGCCAGCGACGGCCGGCTGCAAAACATCGACGGCGTGTACATGCCGCATCGCCCGAAAGACCACAACACCTGGCTGGAACGCATCGGCCTGACCGTCGCCGCGCTCGCCTTGGCTGGGGTGCTGCTGCACGGCCTCATCCGCTTCGGTCTGTGGCTGCGTCGCCGCGGTCATTGAAAGGACATCATCATGACGACACAACGCGTTTACAGATTCACCCGCTTCGAGCGCTTCTGGCACTGGAGCCAGGCCGCGCTCATCATCACCATGCTGTTCACCGGCTTCGAGATTCACGGCTATCTCGGCGGCTTCAATTTCGAGCACGCGCTGCTCATCCACGAATACGCCGCCTGGCTGCTGATGACCCTATGGACTTTCGCCATCTTCTGGCACTTCACCACCGGCGCATGGAAAAACTACATCCCCGACCTGCGCCCGAAAAGCCTGTGGACGGTGGCGCGCTATTACGCCTGGGGCATGTTCATCGGCGAGCATCACCCGTATCACAAGGAGCCGTTTCGCAAACACAACCCGCTGCAGCGGCTGGCGTATCTGTGGCTCAAGCTGATGATCAATCCGCTCATCTGGGCCAGCGGCCTGCTGCTGCTGTTTTTCAGCTATGGCTGGATTCGTCTCTCGCCCCTGGGGCTGCAGCTCGACTGGGTGGCGCTCACCCACACCGCAGCCGCCTACATGATGCTGCTGTTCTTCATCCTGCACGTCTATCTGGGCACCACGGCGCACCCGCCAACCGCCTACATCAAGGCCATGATCACCGGCTGGGAAGATGAAGACGAACCGGCCGCGCCCGCCTCCTCCAGCGTCGCACAACCGGAGCCTCACCATGGCTGATACCCGACTCTCCCGCACCGGCCGTCTGTTGCAGTTGACCGTGCTGGGCACCGCACTCTCGGCCCTGAGCCTGAGCGCCGTTCTGAGCATCGATACCCTGGCGCAGGCTGCCGAACCTGCGGCCAAGCCCGCCTCGGCCCCGGCGACGCAAATCAATCTGGAAAGCGCCTCGCTCACCGACTTGCCCGGCTCGCCCTCGCGTGTGCGCATCGATCAAAGTCTGGGCGTACACGCCATCAAACAGCGCGACGGGTTTGTCGAGCTGGACAACGCCGTGCTGCTCAAGACCTATGTCTATGCGTATTCCAAGCAACCGGTGAACTACACCGGCATCCTCACGCCGAATACCGAAATGATCGAACCGCCCGCGCCGGTGCAGGCCAGCGCGAAGGAAAAGCAGCAGGTCGACGCCATGATCGCTTTCGACAAGGCGCACCCCAAGCTGCGCATCGACGTCGATGACATCGCGCTCGACGCCTATGTACCGCAGGGCAAGTACTACCCCATCGACAACCGCCTGTTCATCCACGGCGCCGGGTATTACTTCGACAACTCGCCGTATCACTACACCTACGATCACCCCGAAGCATTTCGCCATTTAGCCTGCGCCGATGCCGCCGTGATGAAAACCCTCGACGACGCCATCGCCAACTATCAGCACTTTCACATGGCCATTTTCGCCACCGTGCTCGGCGGCGACGCCAAGACGCAAGGGTTGCTGCTGCGGGTGGATGAAGTGCAGCTCAAGGATGCACTGGGCAATGTGCTGATCGACCAGAAGACGCAGTGAGTTGGCGCTGTTGGCTTGGCGCCAACTGAGTCGGCGCAAACCCGCACCCCCTCCCAACCTCCCCCACCAGTGGGGGAGGAGCAAACCATCCCAGACGCGGTGGGAGAGACGTTTCTAACTCCCTCCCACCCCGTGGGGAGGGTTGGGGTGGGGTGAGGTCGTTTGCGCTGAATTAGGCCGAGCGGTAGTCCTTGAGGTATTTGCCCTCGAACCAGCGCTTGGCCCAGGTGAAAGCGCGAGAGGGTGGCAGGACGATGGTTTTGTTCTCGTCACGGAACACCAAAATGCCGCTGTCCACGGTATCGACGATGCACACCAACTCGGCCTTGGGCACATGCTGCGCAGGCTGGCCTTGCATCACCAGCAGCAGATTCTCGGCAGCGGCCTTGGCCTGCAGGTCCGCCATGTGCGCCTGCTTGGGCAGCCAGTCTGGGCCGGGATAGCTGCCGGCATCTCCGGCGACGAACACCCGCTCGAAACCGGGCACGGCGCAATGCGCGTCCGCCTGAATGAAGCCGCCGGGCGAGCGCGGCAGCTCGGAGTTGTGCGTCCAGCTCGGCCCTGTCATGCCGGGCATGAACAGAATGAGATCGGCCTTGACCAGGCCGCCCTCGGTCTCCACCCCTTCGGGCGACATGCGCAGCGGCTTGTGGCCCAGATGGGTGTCGATGCGGCGCTTGGCCATGTGCGACAGCAGATTGGTCACGGCGCGCTCGCCCAGGCGTTGGCCGGGTTTGTCCGAGGCGTTGAAAAACACCAGTTCCACCTTGTCGCGTTTGCGCTGGCGGCGCAGCCAGGTGTCGATGCCGAACAGCAGCTCGAACATCGGCCCGCCGCGCGCCGCCGTGGGCTCCTGCGGGTTGCCGCCAAAGCCGCAGGCGATGCGCCCGCTGTCCATCGCCAGCAGCCGCTCGCGGATTTTTTCCGCCGCCGCCACGCCCTCGCACAGCGCGATGGCGTGCTCAATGCCCGGCAGCTTTTTGATGAAGCGCCCGCCCGTGGCGATGATCAGGCCGTCGTTCTCCACCGGCCCGCCGGTCGTCAGCACCGTGCGCCCGCCGTCTTGCAGCCCGGTCACTTCGGCGGCGAGAAAGTCGATGCGGTGCTTGTGCAAAAACGGCGCCAGGTCGATGACCAGATCGCTGCTCTTGCGCACCCCCGTGGGCACCCAGATCAGGCTGGGCAGATAGACGAACTCGGCCTTGTGCGCCACCAGAGTGATACGCGCCTGCGGCGCCTTGGAGCGCAAGGTGCGCGCCGCGGTGAGGGCGGCAAAGCCCGCGCCGAGTACAACAAAATGGTCAGACATGATGAAGGGGCTCTGCGAATACGACAAGTGTGAAGCATAGGCCCGGCATGGCCGCTCGGGCTTGTGAATTGTCAGAGCCAAAGGGTCCGCTGCCCGGGCTGCCCCACCGCTTCTGAAACGCTTTGTAAATACCGTTGACGTGCTCTGGAGAAGCGGAGAATTATCAAAAAAGAACGAGCGTTCGATTTCCAGATAAATCTAAGGCCGCGACACGGCCAGACGACGGAGACAACCCATGCACACCTTCTCGCTGAAGACGGCCCTGGCCGTCAGTTCCAGCGCCCTGCTGCTCGCGGCCTGCGGTGGCGGTGGCGGCACGCCCACCCCCACCACCGGCTCGGCTGACACCCTGGTTTCAGCCAGCGCCACGCCCACCGCGGCGATCTCGACCAACACCATTGCCACGTCGAGCCACTGGATGGGCCGCTACCCCAGCGGGGTGCAGCAGCTCATCGGCGCCCCGGTTTGCGGCGTGACAGTCTACAAGTACACCTACGCCACCGTAGGCGGCGAGAACGAACCCACCACCGCCACCGGCGCGCTGATGATTCCCTCCGGCAGCACCGCGCAATGTCAGGGCGCAAAGCCCATCGTGCTCTACGCCCACGGCACCGCGCTGAGCAAGAACCGTGACCTGGCCGCTCTCGGCGACCCGAGCAACCCCGCCTTCGGCACCGCCTCACGCGTGGCCATGATCTTCGCCGCGCAGGGCGACATCGTCGTTGCACCCAACTACGCCGGTTACGACACCTCGCCCCTGCCCTACGCGCCTTATCTCAATAAACAGCAGCAGTCGCAGGACATGATCGACAGCCTCACGGCCGCGCGGCAAGCATTGATGCAACTGAACCTGCCCGTGAGCGACAACGGCAAGCTGTTCGTCACCGGCTATTCGCAAGGCGGCTTTGTGTCGATGGCCACACTGGCCAAGCTCGATGCCCAGGGCCGCCCGGCCACGGCGGGCGCGCCGATGTCCGGGCCTTACGGCATGCTCGCCATCAGCGATGAAATCATGCTCGGACATCCCAACGTTGGCGGCACCGCCTACCTGCCGCTGGTCGCCAACTCTTACGCCCATCTGCCCGCGGGGTCGCCGCAAATCGATCTTGCCGCCATGTTCAACCCGCTTTATGCGGACGCGCCGACCCTGTTCCCCGGCCCCGTGGGCTTTGCGGGCTTTGGCCAACTGGTGCAGGCCGGAAAGATTCCGTACACCGCCATCTTTCAATCTCCGCCCACCGGCAACGCTGCGCTGGATAGCCTGAGCGAAGGCTGGCCGCTCGGCCCGCTGGGCTTCGATCCGACCAACTACCTCATCAGCACCGCCTACCGCGCGCAATATGTGGCCGACGTGCTCGCCCACCCCGACGGCGCCGCGCCCGTTGATGGCTCCGCACCCAATTTCACCACCACTGCGCCAACGCCTGCGAGCAACCCGCAAGATCCCCTGCGGCAAATTCTCCTGGCCAACGATCTGCGCGGCTACACCCCGAGCATGCCGCTGCTGATGTGCGGTGGCGACCAGGACCCCGAGGTGTTTTGGAACCAGGACGCCGCCGCCATGACCGCCACCCTGATGAACAAGGCCCAGACCACCAACCCCGGCCTGCGCTTTGCCACCCTCGACCTCGACAACCAGGGCAGCCCCGGCACCTACAGCAACGGCCTGACCAGCTACGGCCTGAACACAGTACAGCAACAGATCATGCAGACCGTGGCGAGCACGGTGCAAGGTGGTTTCATCGCGTATCAACAAGGTGTGGTGCAAGCGGCTGAAGCGCAGGGCTACACGGCGCAGCAGGCCGCTGCCTACGCGATGGAGAGCTACCACACCGACGAGCGCCCGTTCTGCACCGTGGCGGCGCGCACTTTCTTCAATCTGTATGCGCAGTAGGCAGGCAGGGGCTGGCGCCATGTAGACACCGCAACCTAGCCAATACGGCGAGAATACACTGCACTTTCGCCGCTTGGACACGACTAGGATGACCACATGGCCTTGGCACAACACAAACTGAATTTGGGCGATTACCTCGTCTGGGAAAACGCGCAGCCCGAGCGGCACGAGTTTTATCGCGGCGAAGCCTTCGCCATGGTGGGGGTGCGCCGGGTGCATGGCATGGTGTCGGGCAACCTGTTTGCAGCCCTCAAATCTGCGCTCCGAGGCGGCCCCTGCGAGGTGTTCACCGAAAGCCTGAAGGTGCAGGTGGCCGATGAGGCGGTGTTTTACCCGGATGTGTTCGTCACCTGCCATGCCGACGACCTGCGCACCGAGATGGTGTTTCGTCATTCGGTGCTGATCGTCGAGGTGTTGTCTGACAGCACGCAGGGCATTGAGCGCAGCCTGAAGTTTGCCATGTACCGACGCATCGCCGAGTTGCGCGAATATGTGCTGATCGACCCCGACAGCCGCAGCGTGGAGGTGTTCCGGCGCAACGAGCGCGGCTTGTTCGAGCTGCACGATTTCACCGGGCTGGCGGAGATGGAACTCGCCAGCGTGCAACTGCGCATCCCCCTGACGGAAGTGTTCAGCGGGCTGGAGCCAACGCCCGCTGGGTGATTGCACCCCTACGCCGCTGCACGACAGACGGCGGCAAGTTTGTTGCCATCGGGGTCGCGCACGTAAGCGGCGTAGAAATCCGGGCCGTAGTGCGGGCGCAGACCCGGCGCGCCCTCGCTGCGACCGCCATGCGCCATTGCGGCGGCATGAAAGGCATCGACCTGCGCCCGGCTGCGGGCGGCCAGCGCGATCATGGATCCATTCCCCACTGTGGCGGGCTGACCGTCGAAGGGCTTGCATAGCCACAGCGCCAGTTCCACCCGCCCCTCGTCGGCGTAGCGGCCCCAGCCGATTTCATGGGCGGGATCGTCGTCTTCGGTCACGCAGCGCGCGTGCCCAAGCGCGGCAAGCACCGGGTCGTAAAACGCGGCCGCGCGAACCAGATCGTTGCTGCCGAGCATGAGGTAGGTGAACATGGCCTCACTGGTCCCGCTTTTACGCAAAAATCTTCCCCGGATTGAGGATGCCCCTCGGATCGAGCGCCTGCTTGATGGCGCGCATCACGTCGAGCGCGTCGTCCCCGGCTTCCTCGCGCAGAAAGCCCTGCTTGTGCAGACCGATGCCGTGTTCGCCGCTGCAGGTGCCGCCGAGTTTGAGGGCGCGGCGCACGAGTTGGGCGTTGAGGCGTTCGGCCAGTTCGCGTTCTTCGGGTTTGGCGGGGTCGATGAGGTAGCCGATGTGGTAGTTGCCGTCGCCCACATGGCCGACGACAAAGTAGGGCAGACCGGCGGCGTCGGCCTCGGTGATGGTGTCGTTGATGCTTTCGGCCAGGCGCGAAATGGGCACGCAAGTGTCGGTGGTGACGCAGCGGCAGCCGGGTTTCATTTGCAGCGCGGAAAGGTAGGCGTGGTGACGCGCCTTCCACAGCTTGGTACGTTCTTCCGGCGTATCAGCCCAGGCAAAGTCGGATCCGGCATAGTCTGCAGCGAGGGCCTGCACGGTTTCGGCCTGCTCGCGCACCCCGGCGGGCGAGCCGTGGAATTCCATCAGCAGCAGGGGCTGCTCGGGCAGGCCGAGATGGTCGTGGGCGTTGACGGCGCGCACCGCGCCGGGGTCCATCAGTTCCACGCGAGCGATCGGGATGCCGGCCTGGATGAGGGCGATGGTGCAGTCCACCGCGTGCGCCACGTCGGGGAAGGAGCACACCGCCGCGGCCACCGCCTCGGGTTGCGGGTAGAGGCGCAGGGTGACTTCGGTGATGATGCCCAGCGTGCCCTCGCTGCCCACCATGAGACGGGTGAGGTCGTAGCCCGCGCTGCTCTTGCGCGCCTGGGTGCCGGTGCGCACCACGCGGCCGTCGGCCAGCACTACGGTGAGCGCCAGCACGTTTTCGCGCATGGTGCCGTAGCGCACGGCGTTGGTGCCGGAAGCGCGGGTGGCGGCCATGCCACCGAGAGTGGCGTCGGCGCCGGGGTCGATGGGGAAGAACAGGCCGGTGTGGCGTAGTTCGTCGTTTAACTGCAGCCGCGTGACCCCGGCCTGCACGGTAACGAGCATGTCGGCGGCGGCCACGTCGAGGATGCGGTTCATGCGGGTGAGATCGAGGCTGATGCCGCCCTGCACCGCGAGCAACTGGCCTTCGAGCGACGATCCGGCGCCAAAGGCGATGACCGGCACGTCGTGCGCGGCGGCCAGTTTCACCGCGTCGGCCACGTCTTGCGTACTCTCGCAGAACACCACGGCGGACGGCGGCGGTACGTCGAACGGCGATTCATCGCGCCCATGCTGCTCGCGCACCGCCTGCGCGGTGGAAAGCTGCGCGCCGAACCTCGCGGTCAGCGCGTCGATCAGGGCGGGCGGCGTGGGTCGGGTGAGAATTTTCGGGGCAATGGGGGCGTTCATGGCATGTCCTTGTGAATCGGCGACTTCTCCCCGCAAGGATAGGCCGCTTGTCAGCCCTCTGCCCAGAGGGCTTGCATGGTGCGCTCGAAAGCTTGCGCGCATTGGGCAGCTTGTGGATGCTGGCCGTCGTGCAGGACCCAGCGCCCGGCCACCATGACCGCCTTCCATGCTGCGGAGGGGCTGGAAAACACGAGGGCGTCGAGCAGATGGCCAGGCGGCATGCCGAGGGTTGCTGCGGCATGCGGGTTGAGCACCAGAGCGTCAGCGCGGGCGCCTGGCGTCAAGCCCCACGCGGGCTGTCCGGCGGCGTGGGCGCTGCCAGCCTGCACGCTGGACCACAGCCGGGCCGCTGTGGACGGCTGCGCAGCTTCTGGCGCTGCCGCGGCGTTGCGCTGACGCTGGATGAGTCGCTGGCCGTAGTCGAGCCAGCGCACTTCCTCTCTCCAGTCGCGGGTGATCTGGCTGTCCGACCCCAGGGTGATGGGCACGCCTTGCGCCAGAATGCCGGGCAGATCGGGCAGGCCGTCGCCGAGGTTGGCTTCGGTAGTGGGGCAGAGCACGATGCCCGCGCCGCTGCGGGCAACGGCATCGATTTCTTGCGGCACCGTGTGGGTGGCGTGGACGAGTTGCCAGCGCGCGTCGAGCAAACCCTGCGCTGCTAGCCAGGCGATGGGGCGCTGGCCGGTTGCGGCGAGGCAGTCGTCCACCTCGGCGGTTTGCTCGGCAACGTGGATGTGGATGGGGCCGTCGAAGCCGTCTGCCCCTTGCACCAGTGCTTGAATGGAAGCGGGCGACGCCGCGCGCAAGGAATGAATGGCGATGCCCGCTTCCAGCCCCGGTTGGCGTCGGCCCCGGATGGTTTGCACCGCCTGCCACACGCCTTCGGCGTTGGTGGCGAAGCGCCGCTGGTCCGGGCGCAGCGCGGGTTGCTGAAAGCCGGCGCGTTCGTACAGCACGGGCAGCAGGGTGAGGCCGATGCCCACATCGCGCGCCGCGTCGGCCAAGGCCCAACTGAAGGCGAGCGGATCAGCGTAGGGCTGGCCGTCTGGCGCATGCTGCAGGTAATGAAACTCGCACACCTGCGTGTAGCCGCCCTGCAGCAGTTCGATGTAGAGCTGCGCGGCAATGGCGCGCAGTTGCTCCGGGGTGATGCGCAGGGCCACGCGGTACATGCGGTCACGCCACGACCAGAAGGTATCGGCGGCACTGGTGCGCTGTTCGGCCAGACCGGCAAAGGCGCGCTGGAAGGCATGGCTGTGCGCATCGACCAGCCCAGGCAACAAAGTGCCCAGTTGTTCTGCGCCCTGCGGCGGCGTGAGCACGCCGGGAACGATCTCGGCCCACCGGCCATCCGCACCGATGCGCAGCAGCACCTTGTCTTGCCAGCCTCCGGGCAGCCAAGCGCGGCGAGCCCACAGCAGAGAATCAGCGGGCTTGTTCATGCGGTCTCCATGCCAGCATGACATCGATCAGTTGCTCCAGCACGGGGCGCAGCCTTGCGGTGAGTGCGGGGTCGAGGCGAAACGGTGGGGCTTCCTGCATATAAGTGGAGAAACACATTTCCATCTGCACCGCATGAATGCCCTGCGCGGGTTGACCGTAGTGGCGGGTGATGTAGCCGCCCTTGAAACGGCCGTCGACCACCTGAGTAAAAGTGGTCTGCCGCGCAAGCACCTCGGCCAACACCGCACGCAACTGCGGCGCGCAACTGGCCCCGTTGGCGGTGCCCAGATTGAGGTCGGGCAAAGTGCCTTCAAACAACCACGGCAGCGTGGACTGGATGCTGTGACCGTCCCACAGCAGGGCATAGCCGTGCAGCGCATGCAGGCGTTGCAACTCGGCGTTGAGCGCGGCGTGGTAGGGGCGCCAGTAGTCCGTCAGCCGCTGCGCAATCTCGGCTGCGTCTGGCTCCTGCCCCGGCTGGTAGATCGGCTGGCCGGTGAAGGCGTGGGTCGGGCAAAGCTCGGTGTTGTTCACGCCGGGATACATGGGCGCGTTTTTCGGTGGACGGTTGAGGTCGATGACATAGCGCGAAAACCGTGGCACGAGCAGGCTGGCGCCGCGTTGCACGGCAAAGGCGTAGATCGGCTCGAGATGCCAGTCGGTATCGTCCACATTCAAGGCCTGCGCGGTGTAGCGCGGCTTGAGGGCTGCGGGAATTTCGGTGCCCACATGCGGCAAGCTCACCAGCAAGGGGCTGTCACCGCTGTGGAGGGTATAGGTGGATGGGGTGGATGTGTCTTGCATGGTTCAGACCTCCTGGCCGCCGATGAACACCCGACAGGCCGGATTCGAACCCAGCCAGTAACTGAGTTCGTTGGGATGATGCAGGGGCCAGGCCACAAAGTCGGCGCGCTGCTGTGCGGCAAGTTGGCCGCGGTCGTGCAGGCCGAGCGCCCGCGCGCCGTTCACGGTAAAGCCACGCAGGGCTTCTTCGGGCGTGAGGCGAAACAGGGTGCAGGCCATATTGAGCATGAGCAGCGGGTTCAGGGTGGGGGACGAGCCGGGGTTGTGGTCGGTGGCCAGCGCGATGGGCACGCCGGCCTCGCGCAGCGCGGCGACGGGCGGCAAGCGGGTTTCGCGCAGAAAGTAAAACGCGCCGGGCAGCAGCACCGCCACGCTGCCCGCGCGCGCCATCGCGGCGATGCCTTGCGGGTCGAGGTACTCCAGATGGTCGCAGGACAGCGCGCCGTAACGGGCTGCCAGCGCCGCCCCGCCCTGGTCGCTGAGTTGTTCCGCATGCAGCTTGACCGGCAGGCCGAGGGCGCGGGCGGCGTCGAACACCCGCCCGGTTTGCGCCGGGGTGAAGGCGATGCGCTCGCAGAACGCATCCACCGCGTCCACCAATCCTTCAGCCTTGAGTTGGGGCAGCCAAGTGCAGACGGCATCGATGTAGTCGTCCGCGCGGCCCTCGAACTCGGGCGGCAGGGTGTGCGCGGAAAGGCAGGTGGTGCGCACAGTCAGTGGCAGTTCCTGACCGACCTTGCGCGCGGCTCGAAGACAGCGGGCTTCGTGCTCCAGGCTCAAGCCGTAGCCGGACTTGATTTCCACCGTGGTCACCCCAGCGTGCATGAGGGTGCGAGTCCGCTCGCGCGTGGCGGCCAGAAGCTCTGCATCACTGGCGGCGCGGGTCGCCCGCACCGTCGCCCGAATGCCACCACCGGTGCGGGCGATGTCTTCGTAGCTCGCCCCGTTAAGCCTCTGCTCGAACTCGTCAGCGCGCTGGCCGCCGTAAACCAGATGGGTATGACAATCGACCAAGCCCGGCGTGACCAGGTCGCCGCCCAGATCGTGCGTGCGCGCTGCAACCACATCGCTTGGCAGTTCCGACTCGGGTCCCACCCAGCGAAGCATGTCGCCCTCGGCGAGCAGCGCTCCCTCGTCGATCAAACCCCATCCGTATGCGCCATCGAGGGTGCAAAGCCGGGCATTGCGATAGAGGGTCAGCATGATGCAGTGGGCTCCGTTTGAACGGCCAGCCAATAGCCGATGCGGGTTTCGTCGGTGCGATCAGCCTCAAAGATCAGTCTGCCGGGCGAGCGTTCAAACCACAGGAGACTGAATGCGGGCATCGGAACGACAACAGCCTTGCGCGCATCGCCCTGATCGGCAATGTGGCAAAGCCCCGACTGCCTAGCGAACAAGCCGCAAGCGCCGTCTGTTGCGCTCCATGCTATCCCCGCATCTGCGCGCTGCATCCGTCCGCTGACATTGCGTAGCATGAGGTTGAGATCGCGCGTGGCGCCGCCCAGCAGTCGGCAATGGATCTGCGCCGCGCCATCGAAGCGCAGCGGTTCTTCATGCGGAAGTTGACGATGGCCGTTGCCGTCGATCTGCAGATACACGCCCTCGCCCTCCAGCACGGCAAACCAACGGTCCACGCCCGGATAAGACGAGAAGGCGCCGTCGCCGTTGATATCAGCCACGCTGATGCGGTATTGCCAGTTTTGCGAGTCGGGCGCAGCCAGCAGTTCCCGCGTCATGCCGCCACCGTTGCGCCAGGGCTGGGCGACGATGGACGCGCAGTCGATCAGCCGGGGATTCATGGCTGAAAACGCCCTTCCAGCAGGTAGCGACTGCCCGGATGCACCAGCCTTACCAGGGTCACGGGAGCGCCCCGGCTGACCGTCCAGCGGGTGATGACCAGACAGGGCTCAGTCGGCTCGATCTTCAGATACCGGGCCTCTTGCCGCGTCGGGCTCAAGGCCTCGATGGTGTAAGAGGCCTCCCACATCGGCGCGACTTCAAGCAGATATTGCGTCGGCGTGGTGCTGGAAAAATCGGCGTTCAGGTAGCGCGGCGCGGCAGCGGGATTCACCCAGCGGTCTTCCAGTTGCAGGGGCACGTCGTCCTCGAAATGAATCGCCAGGGAATGGAACACCTTGGCGCCGACCTTGAGCCCCAGCCGATGCGCCACCGTGGCTGAGGCAGCCTCCTCGCGGCGCAGTTTGAGATCCAGCCGGTGGTGATGACCGCGCGACTCGACATGCTCGTGCATGTCGCGGATGGAAAGCGTTGACGACAAGCGGTGCAGTTGCGCCGCGAAGGTGCCCACGCCCTGCACCCGGTCAACCAAGCCCTCGGCCTGAAGCTCTCGCAGCGCGCGGTTCACCGTCATGCGGCTGACGCCGAACAGGGCCACAAGCTCTGCCTCCGAAGGCATCAACTCGCCAGGCTTCCAATGCCCCTGCTCCAGCCCCTGCTTGAGATGTTGCTTGACACGGTTGTAGGGCGCCGTGGCTACTGCGCCGAGATCGATTTTTGCAAGGGAATTCATGGATTCATCTTAGTTGCACGCTCCTGTCTATACAAGATGATTTCCGTGCGGAAATAACTAGGGTAAATACGGATCAAAATATCTTGTACACGCTTGTCTAGACAACTAGAGTGGTCACCACGCAACGACCCAGAAGTGAGCTAGACCATGACAGACCTCTCCACCCCTCCGCAACAAACAGCACAGCGCGTCATTCGCGCTCCTCGCGGCACCCAACTGACCTGCAAAAACTGGTTGATCGAAGCCGCCTACCGCATGATTCAGAACAACCTCGACCCCGACGTGGCCGAGAACCCTCAGGCCCTGGTGGTCTACGGCGGCATCGGCAAAGCCGCGCGTAACTGGGAATGCTTTGACGCCATCCTGCGCGAGCTGCGCGCCTTGAAGGAAGACGAAACCCTGCTGGTGCAGTCCGGCAAGCCTGTTGGCGTGTTTCGCACCCATGTAGATGCACCAAGGGTGCTCATTGCCAACTCCAATCTGGTGCCGAAATGGGCCACCTGGGAACACTTCCACGAGCTTGACCGCAAGGGCCTGATGATGTTCGGCCAGATGACCGCAGGCTCGTGGATTTACATCGCCAGCCAGGGCATCGTGCAGGGCACTTACGAAACCTTCGTCGAAGCCGGGCGGCAGCATTTCGGTGGCGACCTTGCCGGGCGCTGGATTCTCACCGCCGGGCTGGGCGGCATGGGCGGCGCGCAACCGCTGGCCGCCACCTTTGCCGGCGCGTCATCGCTGAATATCGAATGCCAGCAAAGCCGCATCGATTTCCGTCTACGTTCCAAATATCTGGACGAGCAGGCGCACGATCTCGACGATGCCCTGGCCCGCATGGCACGGTACGCTGCCGAAAAAAGGGCGGTGTCGGTAGGACTGCTGGGCAATGCGGCAGAGATTTTGCCGGAGCTGGTCAAGCGCGCCAAGGCCGGCGGCATCAAACCCGATCTGCTGACCGACCAGACCTCGGCGCACGATCTGATCAACGGCTACCTGCCGATGGGCTGGACGCTGGAGCGCTGGAAAACCGCACAGACCGACGCCAGCCAGCACTCGGCGCTGACCGCGGCCGCCGCCAGAAGCTGCGCCGTGCATGTGCAGGCCATGCTCGCCTTCCAGGCCATGGGCGTGCCCACTTTCGACTACGGCAACAACATCCGCCAGGTCGCGCTCGATCAGGGGGTGAAAGACGCTTTCGCCTTCCCCGGCTTTGTGCCCGCCTACATCCGCCCGCTGTTCTGTCGTGGCAAGGGGCCGTTTCGCTGGGTGGCGCTGTCGGGCGACCCGGAAGACATCCGCAAGACCGACGCCAAGCTCAAGGAACTGTTCCCGCACGACCACCATCTGCATCGCTGGCTGGACATGGCGGAAGAGCGCATCGCCTTTCAGGGCCTGCCCGCGCGCATCTGCTGGCTGGGTCTGGGCGAGCGTCACAAGGCTGGCCTTGCCTTCAATGAAATGGTGAAGTTGGGCGAACTGAAGGCGCCAATCGTCATCGGCCGCGACCATCTCGACAGCGGCTCGGTGGCCTCGCCCAACCGGGAAACCGAGGCCATGCGCGATGGCAGCGACGCCGTTTCGGATTGGCCGCTGCTCAACGCCCTGCTCAATACTGCGGGCGGCGCCACCTGGGTGTCGCTGCATCACGGCGGCGGCGTGGGCATGGGCTACTCGCAGCATGCCGGCGTGGTCATCGTCTGCGACGGCACCGAGGCCGCCGCCAAGCGGCTTGAGCGCGTGTTATGGAACGACCCCGGCACCGGCGTAATGCGCCATGCAGACGCCGGCTACCCCGACGCCGTGGCCTGCGCAGAAGAATGCGGGCTGCATCTGCCGATGGTGAGTAAAGCATGAAGATCAGCATCACACCGGGCCAGCTCGACTTGGCCCAACTCAAAAGGCTTCACGCGGGTGGAGTGCAAGTGGAACTTGCGCCGTCCGCCTGGGAAGCCGTGAAGGCAAGCGCCGCCATTGTTGAGAAAGCCGCCCGTGGGGATGCGCCGGTTTACGGCATCAACACCGGCTTTGGCAAACTGGCCAGCACGCGCATCGATACGCACGACCTCGCACAGTTGCAGGTCAATCTCATCCGCTCGCACTGCGTGGGCGTTGGCGAACCCATGCGCGCCTCGGTCGTCAGGCTGATGCTGGCGCTCAAGGTGTCCTCGCTCGCCCGGGGCTACTCGGGCGTGCGGCCGGTAGTGATTGAAACCTTGATTGCCGTGCTCAATGCCGGGCTGATTCCCGAAGTACCCAGCCAGGGCTCGGTGGGCGCATCGGGCGATCTGGCCCCGCTCGCGCATATGACTCTGGCCTTGATCGGTGAGGGCAGTTTCGTCGTCGATGGGCAATCCGTTCCCGCGAGCGAAGCGCTGAGTGCGGCGGGCATCAAACCTCTCGCACTCGCAGCGAAAGAGGGGCTGGCCTTGATCAACGGCACGCAGGCATCCACATCGCTGGCCTTGCATGCCTTGATCGATTTCCAGCCGGTTTACGAGGCGGCGGTCGTCTCAGGCGCGCTCAGTCTGGAGGCGGCCAAAGGCAGCGACGCGCCGTTCGACCCGCGCATTCACGCCGTGCGCGGGCACCCAGGACAAATCGCCACGGCCGCCTGCTATCGCACCCTGCTGCACGACAGCGCCATTCGCGCGTCACACCTCAAGGGCGACGACCGCGTGCAAGACCCCTACTGCCTGCGCTGCCAACCGCAGGTCCTGGGCGCCTGTCTGGACCAACTGCGCTACTGCACCGAAGTCCTGCTGCGCGAGGCCAATGCCGTGACCGACAACCCACTGGTCTTTCCGGACGACGGCGCGCTCATCTCGGGCGGCAACTTTCACGCCGAGCCCGTGGCGCTGGCGGCAGACGCCATGGCCGTGGCCATCGCCGAGGTTGGGGCCATTGCCGAACGCCGCATCGCCATGCTCATCGACACCAGCGTGTCGCGGCTGCCCGCCTTCCTCTGCGTGGAGCCGGGGCTGCACTCGGGCTTCATGATCGCCCATGTCACCGCCGCCGCCCTGGCCAGCGAGAACAAGTCTCTGGCGCACCCGGCCAGCGTCGACTCCCTGCCCACCTCGGCCAATCAGGAAGACCATGTGTCCATGGCCACCTTCGCCGCGCGTCGGCTGCAGGCCATGATCGACAACGTCGCCCACATCATCGCCATTGAATGGCTGGCTGCCGCACAGGGCATTGATTTCCTGCGCCCGCTGAAAAGCTCAGACGCGCTGGAGAGCGCCATCGCCCTGCTGCGTGCCAAGGTATCGCGCATGACCGAAGACCGCGTCATCGCCCGCGATATTCAGGCCGCGTTCGCATTGATCCGCGAAGGGCGATTGGCGCAGATTTTGCGTGACAAAACCGAATGCGATGCCTTCTGGCCCGCTGAGTCTGCAGATTCCTGATGCAGCGCAAGCCGATGCGCTGATTGCCGGATTCGGCGCATCTCACCCAACAACCGGCACGGCACAACTCCACGAAGGGCAGGTGTTCCATGGCACAAGAAACGGCGGTGATTGAGCATAGAACCATTGATTTCGTTCCGGAAAGCGAACGGCATGGCAAGGTGTTTTCCATGTTCACGCTGTTCTTTTCCGGCAATATGCAGATCACCGCGGTGGCCGTGGGGGTGATTCCCATCGAACTCGGCCTGAGTCTGTGGTGGAGTGTGTTCGCCGTGGTGCTGGGAAACATTCTGGGCGGCTTCGTCATGGCGGCCCATGCGGTGCAGGGGCCGCGCATCGGCATTCCGCAGATGATTCAGAGCCGGGCGCAGTTTGGTGTGCTGGGCGCCAATATTCCGCTCGCCTTTGTCGTGCTGATGTATCTGGGATTTTTCTCGGGCAGCGCTATTCTGGGCGGCTCGGCCGTGGCGCTGCTGCTGGGTGTGTCCAAGCCCATCGGCATCCTCATCACCAATCTGCTGACTTTCCTGCTGTTGGCGCTGGGCTACGACACCATTCACCGCTACGCCAAATGGGCCGCGTGGGTGTTTGCGGCCATTTTCATCGTGGCGACCGTGCTGGCCATCAGCAAGTTGACGGCCATGCCCGCCTCGCCAGCAGCTGCGGCAGCCGTGTCTTTGCCCATGCTGCTGGTGGCCATTTCCATTTTCGCCACGTGGCAAATCACCTACGGGCCTTACGTCGCCGACTATTCGCGCTACATGCCCAAAACCACTTCGGCGCGCGCCATTTTCTGGAATACCTATTTCGGCTCGATGATCGGCTCCGGCTGGGCGATGCTCGTCGGCGTGGTGCTCGGGCTGTTGAACCAGAAGGTGGCGTCGGCCGACCCAACCGCGGCGTTCTCGGGTCTGTTCAGTGGGCCGACGGCGTGGCTGTACGGCGCTGTGCTGTTCATCGTTCTGGCAGGTGTGGTGGTGGTCAATGCGCTGAACCTTTACGGCGGCAGCCTGTCCACCCTCACCATCCTCAGCTCAAGTGCGGGGCTGCGGCAATCCACACTGCAGCATGGCAAGTGGTGGCGGATTGGCCTTGGGGCGACCGGCGCGGTGATTGGCAGCCTGATCGCCATCCTCGGGGCGAACAGCGTGATGGCCTATCTGAACAACCTGCTGCTGATCCTCATGTATGTGTTCGTCCCTTGGTCAGCCATTAACCTGACCGACTTCTTCCTGCTGCGTCACGGTGAGTATTCGATCCCGGACATCTACGACCGTCACGGCCGCTACGGCGCCTGGGGCTGGCCCGCCCTGATCGCCTTCGCCGTGGCCATTCTGGTCGAGGTGCCGTTCATGAGCATGCCGTTTTTCACCGGCCCGGTTGCCAGCATGATCGGTGGGGCCGACGTGACCTGGGTGGTCGGGCTGATTGTCGCCAGCGTGCTCTACGCCGTACTGATGAAAAAATCAGTGCCCAAGACGGCCTGAAGGCCGAGGCGGGCGCCGCACGACGGCCCGCGGCCTGTGCGAGTTTGTGCGATTTCCCGGCGCCAGAAAATCGCCGGGAACTTCACTATGCTCTTTCGGATTTCGTCTATCCATCCGAAAAGGGCAAGTCTCCATGGGCCACCGCCTCACCGCCATATCCACCCGCACTGGCGACGCGGGCACCACCGGGCTGGGGGACGGCTCGCGCTGTCTGAAATCGGCCGCGCGCATTCAGGCGCTGGGCGAGGTCGATGAGCTGAACTCGCATCTCGGGCTGTTGCGCAGCATGGGGCTGCCGCCGGCCATCGACGCCTTGCTCTCGCAGGTGCAGCACGATCTGTTCGATCTCGGCGGCGAGCTTTCGGTGCCGGGGATGACCCTACTCAAACCCGAGCAGGTGGCCGCGCTCGATGACGCGCTGAAAGACTACAACGCCAAACTGCCGCCGCTGGCCGAGTTCATTTTGCCCGGAGGCACGCAAACGGCCTCGCAGGCGCATGTGTGCCGCACCGTGGCCCGCCGCGCCGAGCGGGCGGTGGTGGCGGTGTCCTGCGAAGTGGCGCAGGCCGGCGGGGAGCAGGCGCCCACGCTGCTGCGCGCCGAGCTGCTGCAGTACCTCAACCGCCTGTCCGATCTGCTGTTCGTGTTGGCGCGCACGCTCAACCGCGCGGGCGACGCCGCCAGCACCGAGGTGTATTGGAATCATCAGCGTCAGCCCAAGGCTTGACGCCCCAGCGGCAGACTCAAAGCGACATACTTCTTCACACTGCCTGCACACGACTTTCACCTCGCGCTGGCAGGATGTGAAGACTGCCAACCGATCTGTTTTTCCACCGTGACACCCCGCCCATGACTGCGAATTCCCCCTCCCCTGACCAACATCGCCGTCCCTTGACCGCCCGCCGCTGGCTTTGGGGCGGGCTGGGCGTGGCCCTGCTCGCCGCGGGCGGTCTGGCCCTGCTGGGCAGCGAGCACCCGGCGCAGGCGCAGATGCGCGGCCCGGGCGGAATGGAAAAAGGGCAAATGCCGCCGCAGCCGGTCACGGCATCCGTCGCCAAAACGCAGGACGTGCCGGTCTGGCTGACCGCGCTGGGCACGGTTACGCCGCGCAGCTATGTGAACGTGATGCCGCGGGTGGCCGGACTGCTGCAGAGCGTGGACTACAAGCAGGGGCAGACGGTCAAGGCCGGGCAGTTGCTCGCGCAGATCGACCCGCGGCCTTTCCGCATCGCGGTGGAGCAGGCGCAGGCGCAACTGGAGCAGACGCAGGCGCAGCTCGCCGGTGCGCAAAGCGATTTACTGCGCTATGAAACCCTGCTCAAGCAAGATTCGATTTCGGCGCAACAGGTCAGCGACCAGCGCGCCACCGTGGCCCAGATCAAAGCCACGCTCGACGCCAACAAGGCCGCGCTCGACAACGCCAAACTGCAACTGAGCTGGACGCGCATCACCGCCCCGGTCAGCGGCCTCACCGGCCTGCGCCCGGTGGACGCCGGCAATATGGTGACGACTTCGGGCGCCGTGGGCAGCAACACCAGCAGCAGCACCAATTCGGCCTCGCCGGTTGCCACCATCGCGCAGGTGCAGCCGGTGGACGTGACCTTCGCTCTGCCGCAGCAGCAGATTGGCGAGGTGGTGAGCCAGCTCATGGCGGGCAAGCAGTTGCAAACGCAGTCCTGGGATGCCCGCAACACCCAGTTGCTCGAAACCGGCAAGCTGGTCGCGGCCGACAACCAGATCAACAGCACGACGGGCACCCTCAATCTGCGCGCCGAGTTCGCCAACCCGAAGCTGACCCTGTTCCCCAACCAGTTCGTCAACGTGCGGCTGCTGGTGCGCACCATCCCTGACGCGATCGTGGTGCCCACCACCGCCGTGGCGGTTGGCGCGCCCGGCACTTATGTGTATGTCATCGGGCCGGACAACAAAGTGAACATGCGGGTGGTGAAAACCGGAGTGGCGTTTGACAACCTCACGCAGATCGTCAGCGGCCTGAAGCCGGGCGAGCGCGTCGTCACCGACGGCCTCGACCGCCTGCGCGACGGCCGCGAGGTGAAAGTGGTGCAGGCAATGGTGCAGTCCGCAGGCGGCGCCGGTAAGGAGCGTGCCCGGCCTGACGCCCACGCCAAGCCCGCCGCCAGCGGAGCACGCTGAGCATGAGTGCGCCACACGACGATAAAGCCTCCCCACCCCAGCCCTCCCCGCAAAGCGGAGAGGGAGCAAACCCCTCCCCTACGGATGGGGGAGGTTGGGAGGGGCATCCGAAGGAAACGCGCAGCGCCGACCTCTCCTCCCCCACTCGTGGGGGAGGTTGGGAGGGGGAGCCGCTCGAAGACCGGCCGAGCCCCTCACGGCTGTTCATCCTGCGCCCCATCGCCACCACGCTGCTGATGATTGCGGTGCTGGTGGCCGGGTTCGTGGGCTATAAGCTGCTGCCGCAAGCCGCGATGCCCGAAGTCGATTACCCCACCATCCAGGTCACCACGCTCTACCCCGGCGCCAGCCCGGACGTGATGGCCTCCTCGGTCACCGGCCCGCTGGAACAGCAGTTCGGGCAGATGCCGGGGTTGGCGCAGATGTGGTCGGTGAGTTCCGGCGGTGCGTCGGTCATCACCCTGCGCTTCGATCTGTCGCTGTCGCTTTCCGTAGCCGAGCAGGAAGTGCAGGCTGCGATCAACGGCGCGAGCAATCTGCTGCCTTCCGACCTGCCGCAGCCGCCCATCTACGCCAAGGTCAACCCGGCCGACGCCCCCGTTATCACCCTCGGCCTGACCTCGGCCACCCTGCCGCTCACCACCCTGTACGACCTGGCCGATACGCGCCTGAGCCAGAAGCTCTCGCAGGTATCGGGCGTGGGCTTGGTCACGCTCTCGGGCGGGCATAAACCCGCCATTCGCGTGACGGTCAACGGCCCGGCGCTGGCCGCGCTGGGGCTGACGCTCGACAGCATTCGCACCGCGATTGCCGGGGCGAACGTCAACAGCCCCAAAGGCAGCATCAGCGGCAGCCAGCAGTCGTTCAGCATCGACGCCAACGACCAGTTGCAGTCGCCGCAGCAATACCGCGACATGATCATCGCCTACTCCGGCGGCGCGCCGGTGCGGCTGGGCGACGTGGCCACCATCAGCACGGGCGCCGAAAACGCCTGGCAGGCCGCGCTGGTCAACGGCAAGCCCGGCATTGTGATCAACGTGCAGCGCCAGCCGGGGGCCAATGTCATCGCCGTGGTCGATGCGATTCACAAGCTGCTGCCCAGCCTGCAGACGCAGCTTCCCGCCGCCGCGCAGCTCTCGGTGTTGTCCGACCGCACCGTGACCATCCGCGCGGCCATTGCCGACGTGCAGTTCGAGCTGCTGCTGGCCGTGCTGCTGGTGGTGCTGGTGATCTTCGTGTTCCTGCGCAGCGTGCGCGCCACCTTCATTCCGGCCACCGCAGTGCCGCTGGCGCTGGTGGGCACTTTCGGCGCGATGTATCTGTTCGGCTTTTCCATCAACACCCTCACCCTCATGGCGCTGACCATCGCCACCGGCTTCGTGGTGGACGACGCCATTGTGATGATCGAAAACATCTCGCGCTATATCGAGGCCGGCGAGCGGCCGCTGACCGCCGCGCTCAAGGGCGCGGGGCAGATCGGCTTCACCATCATCACCCTCACCTTCTCGCTCATCGCCGTGCTCATTCCGCTGCTGTTCATGGGCGATGTGGTGGGGCGGCTGTTCCGCGAATTCGCCATCACCCTGGCGGTGGCCATTGTCATTTCGGCCATCGTGTCGCTGACCTTCACGCCCATGCTGTCGGCCCGCCTGCTGCGGCATACGCCGGAGGAAAAACAGAGTCAGTTGTTCCGTTCCACCGGCGCGTTTTTCGACCGACTTTCGGCCCGCTACACCCGCGCGCTGCGCTGGGTGCTGCGGCATCAGCCGCTGGTGCTGCTGTTCGCGGCGGGCACGCTGGTGCTCACGGTGGTGCTGTATGTGCTCATTCCCAAAGGCTTCTTTCCGGTGCAGGACACCGGCATGATCCAGGCCACCACCGTGGCGCCACAGGACGTGTCGTTCCAGTCGATGAACGCGCGCCAGCAGGCGCTGGTCGATGCGCTGCTCAAAGATCCGGCGGTGGAATCGGTGTCATCGGTGGTCGGCATCGACGGGGTGAACACCACCATGAACACCGGGCGGCTGCTCATCTACCTCAAGCCGCTGGAACAACGCCCGCGGGTGCAGGCCCTCATCAACCGGCTCGACGCGCGCGCCGCCAAGGTCGAAGGCATAGCAACCTATCTGCAGCCGGTGCAAGACCTGACCATCAACGACATCGCCAGCCGCTACCCCTATCAGTTCAGCCTGTCGGCCACCAGCGCCGCGCAGCTCTCTAGCGCCAACACCGCGCTGATGGACCGGCTCAAGGCGCTGCCGCAACTCTCCGGCGTGACCAGCGATCTGCAAGACCAGGGCTTGCAGGCTTATGTGGACGTGGACCGCAGCGCGGCCTCGCGCCTGGGCATCAGCATGAGCGCGGTCGACAGCGCGCTGTACAACGCCTTCGGCCAGCGGCTGGTGTCGACCATCTTCACCCAATCGGCGCAGTACCGCGTGGTGCTCGGCGTGGAAAAACAGCCCGACCAGGGCCTTGGCGCGTTCAACAGCGTGTATCTCACGGGAAGCAACGGGCAGGCGGTTCCGCTGTCCACCATCGCCACCATCGAGCCGCGTGCCACGCCGCTGGCCATCGACCATCTGGGCCAGTTTCCGGCGGCGCTCATTTCCTTCCAGCTCGCGTCCGGCGTGTCGCTGGGCGAAGCGGTCGACGCGATCAAGCAGGCGGCCAAGCAGGCTGCGCTGCCCGCCTCGGTGACCATCGCCTTCCAGGGCTCGGCCAGCGCCTTTCAGTCGGCGCTGTCCAACCAGCTCTGGCTGCTGCTCGCCGCTGTGGCCACCATGTATATCGTGCTGGGCGTGCTGTATGAGAGCTACATCCACCCGATCACCATTCTGTCCACCCTGCCCTCGGCCGGCATCGGCGCGCTGCTGGCGTTGATGGCCACCGGGCATGACCTCACGGTGATCGCCATCATCGGCATCATTCTGCTCATCGGCATCGTGCAGAAAAACGCCATTCTGATGGTGGACTTCGCGCTGGACGCGCAGCGCAACCAGGGCCTGCCGCCCGATGAGGCCATGCTGCAGGCGGCGCACCTGCGGCTGCGGCCCATTCTGATGACCACCTTTGCCGCGCTGTTCGGCGCGGTGCCGCTGGCGCTGGGCACAGGCATGGGCTCGGAGCTGCGCCAGCCGCTGGGCATCGCCATCGTCGGCGGCCTGCTGGTGTCGCAGGTGCTCACCCTGTTCACCACGCCGGTGATCTATCTGGCGTTCGACCGGCTCGCCACCCGCACGGCGGCCTGGCGTGCGCGCACCTTCGGATCGGCGCAACCGGCTGCTGCGCTGTCCGACGAGGACGCGCAGTGAACCCGTCCGCCCTGTTCATCCGCCGCCCCATCGCCACCAGCCTGCTGGCGCTTGCGGTGCTGCTGGCGGGGCTGATCGCCTTTCGGCTGCTGCCGGTGTCGCCGCTGCCGCAGGTGGATTTCCCCACCATCGTGGTCAACGCCAGCATGGCCGGGGCCAGCCCGGAGGTCATGGCTGCCACGGTGGCCACGCCGCTGGAGCGCAGCCTGGGCACGATTGCCGGCATTTCGCAGATGACCTCCAGCAGTTCGCTGGGTTCGACCCGCGTCATTCTGCAGTTCAGTCTGTCGAAAAACATCAACGACGCCGCACGCGAAGTGCAGGCGGCGATCAATGCGGCCATTCCGCTGTTGCCTTCCGGCCTGACCGGGCGGCCCACGTACAAAAAGATGAACCCGGCGGACGCGCCGATCATGATTCTGTCGCTCACCTCCAAGAGCCTGTCGCGCGGGCAGATGTTCGATGCCGGCTCCACCATTCTGGCGCAGAAAATTTCGCAGATCGCGGGCATCGGCTCGGTCACCGTGGGCGGCGCGGCGCTGCCTGCGGTGCGGGTGGAACTCGACCTGCCCCGCGTCAACGGCATGGGGCTGGGGCTGGAGCAGGTGCGCCAGGCTATCGCCAGCGCCAATGTGGATACGCCCAAGGGTGCCATCGACAGTGCCACGCATCGCTGGCAGGTGGGCGCGAATGACCAGCTCTCCACCCCGCAGCAGTACCAGCACATCGTGGTGGGCTACCGCAACGGCGCGCCGATCCGCCTCGACCAGATTGCGCAGGTGTATGAAGGTCTGCAGAACGACCGCAATATGGGCCTGGCCAACGGCCAGCCCTCGGTGCAGCTCATCATTTACCGCCAGCCGGGGGCGAACATCATCGATGCGGTCGAAGGGGTGAAGGCGGCGCTGCCGCAGCTCAAAGCCTCGATCCCGGCGGCCATCAACATCACCCTCATGTCCGACCGCACCACCACCATCCGGGCGTCGCTGGACGAGGTGGAAAAAACCCTCATCCTCGCGGTGCTGCTGGTGATTGCCGTGGTCTGGCTGTTCCTGCGCGACTGGCGCGCCACGCTCATTCCCGCTATTGCCGTGCCGCTGTCGCTGGTGGGCACTTTCGCCGCCATGTGGCTGCTCGACTATTCGCTCGACAACCTCTCGCTGATGGCGCTGATCGTGGCCACCGGCTTTGTGGTGGACGACGCCATCGTGGTGCTCGAAAACATCATGCGCCATGTGGAGGAAGGCTTGTCGCCGCTGGCCGCCGCCTTCAAGGGCGCGCGAGAAGTGGGCTTCACCGTGCTGTCGATGAGCATTTCGCTGGTGGCGGTGTTCATCCCGGTGCTGTTCATGGGCGGCATTGTCGGGCGGCTGTTTCACGAGTTCGCCGTCACGCTGTCGGTGGCCATCGGCATCTCGTTGCTGGTGTCGCTCACCGTCACGCCCATGCTGGCCTCGCGCTGGCTGCGGCCGCAAGCGCGCCCGGCTCACGGCGCGCCCAAACCAAGCTCCTGGCTGGAGCGGGGCTGGAATCATGTCCATCACGGCTACGCCCGCAGCCTGCGCCGGGCGCTGCTGCATCCGCTGCTGATGCTGGTGCTGTTTTTCTCCACCATCGGTTTGACGGTGTATCTGTTCAAGGTCGTGCCCAAAGGCTTCTTCCCCACGCAGGACACCGGGCTGCTGATCGGCTCGGTGCAGGCCGATCAGTCGATCTCGTTCCAGGACATGAGCAAAAAGTTGCAGCAGATCGTTGCCATCGTGCGCAAGAACCCGGGTATGGAAAACGTGGTGGCGTTCACCGGCGGCGGCACGACCAACAGCGCTTTCATGTTCATGCAGCTCAAGCCGATCGATCAGCGCAAAGGCGTGCAGAGCATCATCGTCGAGCTGCGCCGGGCGTTGTCGCGCGTGCCCGGGACGCAGACCTTCATGTTCCCGGTGCAAGACATCCGCGCCGGCGGGCGGCCTTCGGCGGCACTGTATGAATACACCCTGCAGGCCTCCGACCTGAACACCCTGCGCGAATGGGAGCCGAAGGTGCTGGCCGCGTTCAAGCGCATTCCGGGCCTGAACGACGTCAACAGCGACCAGCAGGCCAACGGCTTGCAGCTCTCTCTGGTGATCGACCGCGCGGCCGCGGCGCGCTATGGCATTGCCGTGTCCACCATCGATCAGACCCTCAACGACGCCTTCGGCCAGCGCCTGGTGTCCACCATCTACAAGCCGCTCAACCAGTACCGCGTGGTGATGGAAGCCGCGCAGCAATATCAGAACAACGCCCAGGCACTGAACGATGTTTTTCTGGTGGGCAGCAACGGCCAGCGCGTACCGCTCTCGGCGCTGGCGCATCAGGAACTGACCAACACCCCGCTGGCGGTCAACCATCAGGGGCTGTTCGTCTCGTCCACCATTTCGTTCAATCTCGACAAGGGCGTGTCGCTCGGCAGCATCCAGACCAAAATCGACGACGCCACCGCCGCCATCGGCCTGCCGTCCGAGATTCACGGCGGTTTCCAGGGCACGGCGCAACTGTTCTCGGACACGCTGAAAAACGAGCCGCTGTTCATCATGGCCGCGATCTTCGCCATCTACATCGTGCTGGGCATGTTGTATGAAAGCACCCTGCACCCGCTCACCATTCTGTCCACCCTGCCCCCGGCTGGCCTAGGCGCGCTGCTGGCCCTGCAGCTCACGCACACCGAGTTTTCCATCATCGCGCTCATCGGCGTGTTCCTGCTGATCGGCATCGTGAAAAAAAACGCCATCCTCATGGTCGATTTCGCCCTCACCGCAGAACGCGAACATGGCGCCAGCCCGCGCGACGCCATCTATCAGGCCGCCACCCTGCGGCTGCGCCCCATCCTCATGACCACGCTGGCCGCGCTGGGCACGGCTTTGCCGCTGGCCTTCATCACCGGCAACGGCGCCGAGTTGCGCCAGCCGCTGGGCATCTCCATCGCCGGGGGACTGATCGTCAGCCAGGCGCTCACCCTCTACACCACCCCGGTGATCTACCTCGAACTCGACCGCCTGCGCCGCTGGACGCTGCGCAAATTCGGCCGCACCGACCGCCCGGCGGCTCTCGATTCCACGGCCTGAACCTCATGAAAACCATCGTCCCACCCCGCCTGTCGCTCGCCGTCCCCTTGGTCTTGACGCTGGCTGCCTGCGCCGCCACGCCGCCTGAAGCCCCGGTGAAAATCGCCCTGCCCGCAGGCTACGCCCAAGCTCAGAGTGACTGGGAACCCGCGCAGGCGATGGCCGCGGCGCCACGCGGCGCGTGGTGGAGCGTGTTCGACGACCCAGTGCTCGCCGGCCTTGAAACCCAGGTGGCGCAGCACAACCAGAGCCTCGCCGCCCAGCTCGCCGCTTACGATCAGGCGCAAGCTGCGGTGGCACAAGCCCAGGCCGCCTACTACCCTGCAGTCACTGCCGGGGCTTCGGCCAACCGCGCCAGAACAGCAGGCAACGGCGCCGTGGGCAACAGCCTGAGCGCCTCGCTCGGCGCCAGCTGGGAGCCCGACCTGTGGGGCAAAGTGCGGCTGCAGGTGCAAGCCGGGCAGGCCACCGCTGCCGCCAGCGCCGCCACCCTGGCCAACACCCAGCTCAGCCTGCAATCGACTCTGGCTACCAGCTATTTGCAACTACGCACCGTGGACGCGCAGATCGTGCTGGCCCAAAACACCGTGGCCGCCTACCAGCGCGCTCTGCAGATCACCGACAACCGCTACAAGGCCGGGGTGGGCACCGCCGCCGACGTGGCCTCGGCGCGCACCCAGTTGTTGCAGGCGCAGACCAGCCTGACCGATCTGGGCGTGACCCGCGTGCAGTTGCAGAACGCCATCGCTGTGCTGGTGGGCAAGCCCCCGGCGGAGTTCTCCCTGTCGGCCAGCGACACCCTGCCCGAAGTGCCTGTAATTCCTGCGGGCATCCCCGCGCAGTTGCTGCAGCGCCGCCCCGATCTGGCCGCGGCCCAAGCCCAGGTGCAAGCGGCCAACGCGCAGATCGGCGTGGCGCAGACCGCCTGGTTCCCCAACCTCACACTCTCCGCTCAAGGCGGCAGCCAGGCCGCGCGTATTGCCGAGCTGTTTTCCGCGCCCTCGCTGTTCTGGTCTATCGGCCCGCAACTCGCGGCCACATTGTTCGACGGCGGACTGCGCCGTGCACAGGTGCAAAGCAGTCAGGCGGCCTACCGCCAGACGGTGGCCAACTACCGCCAGAGCGTGCTGACCGCGCTGCAACAGGTGGAAGACAACCTCGCCGCACAGCGCATCCCGGCACAAGAGGCGCAGCAACAGGCCGAGGTGGTGCAGGCCGCCGAGGTCTCGCTGCGTCTGGCCGAAAACCAGTACAAGGCGGGCACCGCGCCCTACCTCAACGTGATCACCGCGCAGACCACAGCCACCAGCGCGCGCAATGCGCAGCTCACCCTGCTGAACCGCCGCTACGCCGCCAGCGTGGCCCTGATTCAAGCGCTGGGCGGCGGCTGGGGCGTGGGCGACACGTCGGCCATCGGCCCATTGCCAGCGGCTTCGGCCGGAGCGCGATAGGCGCACCGGACGGCAGCGCCAGACGGCGGCTGTTCGTACCATCGCCCCATGTCCGCCACCGCCCTGCTCACCCTGCTGGCCGCCAGCGTCCTGCTGGTTCCACTGTTCAAACGCTTCGGCCTGGGCTCAGTGCTCGGCTATCTCGTGGCGGGCATCGCCGTCGGGCCTTACGGTCTGGGCGTGGTGAGCCGACCGGAGTCGGTCTTGCACACTGCCGAGCTGGGCGTCACGCTGCTGATGTTCCTCATCGGTCTGGAGCTGCAGCCCAGCCGCCTGTGGGCGCTGCGGCGACAGGTGTTCGGCCTGGGCGCGCTGCAAATGGCCGGAGTGGCGCTGCCGGTTGCCGCCATCGCCGCGGCGCTGGGCCTGGGGTGGACGGGCGCCGCGCTGGTGGGCGTGGCGCTGGCGATGTCGTCCACCGCCTACATCCTGCCGCTGCTGGCCGAGCGCCGGGAACTGACCACGCGCTTCGGCCGGGAGACCTTCGCCATCCTGCTGTTCCAGGACGTGAGCGTGATTCCCATTCTGGCGCTGCTCGCCCTCACCGGCGCCGGCGGGCAGGCGCCGGGTTGGCCCGCGCTGGCGGCTTTGCTCGTCGTGGCCCTGGCCGGGCGGCCGGTGCTAGCCACCATGTTCCGCTATGTGGCGCGGTTCGGTGGCGGCAACCGCGAACTGTTCGCCGCCGCCGCGTTGCTGGGCGCGGTGGGCATCGGCGTGGGGCTGAACAGCGTGGGTCTGTCAGCCTCGCTGGGTGCGTTTCTCGCCGGGGTGCTGCTGGCCGATTCGGAATTCCGCCATGAGTTAGAGGCGGCCATCGAGCCTTTCGAGAGTCTGCTACTCGGCCTGTTTTTCATCGCAGTGGGCATGGGCATTGCGCTGCCACTGGTGATGGCCGAGCCCTTGCAAGTGCTCGGCCTGGGGGCAGGCATTCTGCTGCTCAAGGCCCTCACGCTCTATGCGGGGAGACGGCTCATCGGCGGCGACGATGCGCTCAGCCGTCCGCTGGCCATTTTGCTGGCCTGCGGCGGCGAATTCGCCTTCGTGCTGTTCACCAGCGCGCGTAATGGCGGTCTGCTCGGCGGCCCCACCGCCGAGCTGCTGACCGTGGCGGTGGCCGTCTCCATGGCCCTGGCGCCGTTTCTACTCATCCTCAACGACCGGCTGATCCAGCCGTGGGCGCGCAGCCGTCAGGCGCCGCCCTTCAGCACTATCGACGAACCCGGCCAGCCCGTCGTCATCGCGGGCTACGGGCGCGTCGGCCAGATCGTCGGACGGCTGCTCAACGCGCAAGGCGTGGCGTTCACCGCGCTGGACGCCAGCGCCGAACAGGTGGATTTCGTGCGCCAGTTCGGCAACAAGATCTACTACGGCGACGCCACCCGCCTGTCGCTGCTGCGCGCCGCCCATGTGCAGGACGCCCGGCTGTTCGTCCTCGCCGTCGATGACGTCGAGGCCAGCCTGAAGATCGCCGAGCTGCTGCGCACCCACTTCCCCGACGTGCCGCTGCTGGCGCGGGCGCGCAACCGCACCCATCTCATGCGCCTGCGCGAGCTTGGCGTGAAAGACGTGCTGCGCGAAACCTGGGGCACCAGCGTGGAGCTGGGACGGCGGGCACTGCAGACCGTGCAGCCCGAGGTCGATGCCGACCGCGTGGTCGCGCTGTTCACCGCCCACGACCTGCGAGTGCTCGACCGTCAGCAGGCCGTGTTTCACGACAGGGCCGCGCTCATCGCCCTGTCGAAAAACGCCCGCGCCGAGCTGGAAGACATTCTCCAGGGCGACGCCCAGCTGCACCTGACCACGGCTGCGGAAGGCAGCACCGAAGCGCCCAAGACCGTGCCGGATGGGACTGCGTAGGACGACATCGGCCACCGGAGTTTCGCGGTTCGCGCGCCTGCACAAAACACGCCACGCGCGTACAGTCTCTGGCTTTGCCCAAGGAGAAAAAACATGTCCGTGAATCTCGCTCCTGCATCGCTTAAAGATCGCGTCGTTCTCATCACCGGCGCCTCATCCGGCTTCGGCGAAGCGACCGCCGAACTGTTCGCCCAGGCCGGCGCGCGCCTGGCCCTGAGCGCACGCCGCGGCGACCGGCTGGACGCTCTGGCCGCGCGCCTGCGCGCACTGGGCTGCGAGGTGCTGGTTCTTCCTGCTGACCTGGCCGAAGTCAAAGCCGCGCAGGCCATCGTGCAAGATACCGAAGCGCATTTCGGCCGCCTCGACATCCTGGTCAACAACGCCGGGGTCATGTACCTGGAGCCCATCGACAGTGCGGACATGACCCGCTGGCAGCACATGATCCAGCTGAACCTGCTCGCGCTCATGGCCAGTTGCCAGGCCGCCCTGCCCGGTATGCGCGCCAGGAAGGACGGGCACATTTTCAACATGGCCTCCACCGCCGGGCGGCAAGCCAACCCCAACGGCGGGGGCTATTCGGCCTCGAAATGGGGCGTGGTGGGTTTTAGCGAATCGCTGCGGCGCGAGGCCTACAAAGACAATATCCGCGTCACCGTGATCGAGCCTGGCGTGGCGCAGACCGAGCTGCGCGACCATATCGCCCACGCGCCCACGCAGACGGCGCTCAACAACTGGGCCGACAGCATGCGCCAGTTGCAAAGCGCAGACATCGCCCGCGCCATTGTGTTCTGTGCCGGCCAGCCCGCGCATGTGAACATCAATGAAATTTTGATGCGCCCCACCGATCAGGAACGTTGAACCCAACTCTGGAGACTTCCCAACATGATTCATGAACTCGCCGATATTCAGATCCGGCCCGGCAGTCAGGCCGAATTCGAAGCCGCCATCGTCCATGGCATGAACACCGTCATCGCGCATGCCAAGGGATTCGAAGGCTACGAGATCCGCAAAGGCATTGAAACGCCCGAACGCTACCTGCTGATGATTCGCTGGGCCACCCTGGAAGACCACACCGTGGGGTTTCGCCAGTCCGAGGCATTCTCGCAGTGGCGGGCGATTGTCGGCCCCTATTTCGCGCAGCCGCCGGTGGTCGAGCACTTCACGACCTTGCCCGAAGTGCAGAAACATTGAACGCCGAAGGAGCGCCTGTACGCGGCCCCGGCCGCAACACCCTCAGCCCTCCACAGTCGGACGCCACCATTTCGAGGTGCGTTCGGCAATCTCGCGCTCGGGATATGACTGGTAATGCGATACGTCGTTGAACAGCTTGAGGCGCGGGCGAACCTCGTTCATGAAATCGAGAATGGTCAGCGCCGCGGGGCTTTGATCGAGGCGCTCACGGTAGCCGCGCGCATCCAGGCCCAGCAGGCTGCTGACAAGCAGGCGATTGGTGCCTTTGTGCGAGACGACCAGCACGGTCTGATGCCGGTGCCGCTCGATGATCTCGCGCATGATCGGCAACGCCCGGTGGATGACGCTCAGTCCCGACTCGCCGCCTTCGGGCGCCACCAGTAGCGGGTCTTCCTCCCACAGGCTGTAGGCCTGCGGAAATCGGCAGGTGACTTCGTCCCGGGTCAGGCCTTCCCAGTTGCCGTAGTCGATCTCGCGCAGCGCATCAACGACTTGCACGGGCAGATTGTGCGGGCCTGCGATGATCCGGGCGGTTTCCAGGGTTCGCGCCATCGGGCTGGCATAGACCGCAGCGATGGACACGCTGGACAACCTGATTCCCAGGCTCGCAGCCTGCTCTCGGCCCTCGTTCGACAACGATATATCGTTCGATCCGGCAAAGCGGTCTTCCAGCGTCAGACCGGTCTCGCCATGACGGACGAGCAGAATTCTTGTGGGCATTGGGTTCTCCTGCGTGTCTCGTGAACACAGTGTGATGTCGGGCGCACTCAGGGGCGTAGTGCCGTCTGGAATGAACTCTGTGCCATCATCGCTTTTTCGCTTTCAAGGCTGACTGGTTGCCAGCAGCATCCGTCCTCCGTTACCAAACGCCGGATCACCTCTGCGCTCTCGTCAATGCGAAAAATGTGAAGCCATTTGTTGTCCACCAATTGGCGGATCATTTCATGGCGAGCAATGATGTTGTCGATCGCTTCAGCTGGCGCCTCCAGATAGACACTGAGCCGCAAAGGCTCATGCATCCAACGGCTACCGTCATGTAAAGACTGCAGGGGCAGGCCCACCCGCAGATCACCTCCATTGCCTTCCAGAACGCCGATGGCGCCACCCACCACGTTGTGAAGCACCTTGTTGCCGCTTCCGAAGCGTGAATTGTCGACAACCGAGCCGTAATACTGCATGTTGATCCAGTTGGCGACGACCATCGGGGCGGTCATGATGAGCTCGAGCACCTTGAAGTCGGCATCGTTTTTCCAAACATAGTCATGCAAGAAGGCGCGCCCGCCAAGGTCGGCGCCACGTGTACGGAACCTGGGGGCGGCAATGAAGGCGGCGTTATTGGCCAGCGCCCATTCAGGGCGCACTTGCGACCAATCCCGGCTGCGCGCCTGCACATGCTGGGCGACATCGCGATCTGTCATGGCATCGATGCCCATCGACGAAGCACGCTGCATGCGGGTCAAGTCGCCAGCCTGTTCGAGTGCGCGTTCAAGGTTGGCGAGATCAGGCGCCAGGTCATGCGGTACGGCATGCGCATCGAACACCTGCACGATGTCGGTCGTCGTGTCATGCAAGGCCGCCAGGAACCAGGTGTCTTCTGGAATGAGAATGCCACGGCGTGCCAGTTCCACCCGAACCTGCTTGTCGTTGAATAACGCCGCAACCACTTTCGCACTCGCCTCGCCTGTTTGTCCGGCACACGCGCCGCAGTCCAGACTCGTGGCATGCGGATTGTTCACAGAACTGCTGCCATGCCCAACGAGCAAGACAAGGCGCGCAAATGGCCCGGTCAGGCCCATGGCGCGCAAGATTCTTTCCGCGTTCTCAACCCGTTGGTCCTGCGGAATTCCTGTTGCGCCGTGATGCGAGCAGCACGCATCACTTGTCTTGGGCAACAAACTCGGCGAAAGAGCCAGCACCCTTTTCCGGCCGATGCCCTGCGTTTTAGGGTCAGGAACGGGTCGAGACCAGCCCATGCTGTCCGACAGAAGTTTGGGCGCGTAGGTCAGCCCGGCAGACTCCACAAAAGAAAAACAGGAGGACGCCGAAAATTTGAAACCCTTCCACACCTTCGCCCATTTCAACCGAGCTCGGCGCTGCTGACGCAGTTGATCCGTTTCGTCTCCACCCTGCTCCTGCAAACAATAGCTGGGGGTGAACAGAATCGGCACATGAGAGTGCCCGCAATCGGCGCCCAGCGGAACGACCTCAATGAAAATTCCGAAGAACCCGGCAAAGCCGATGGTCTGTATCGAGGGCGCCACGATTTCCAGCGAGCGGCGGAATATCTCTGAGCGGACATCAATACAAAAGGCAGCCTGCACAGCGGGGCGCGTCGGCAGCGGCTGCGGACGCTGCGCTTCTTTCAGCGCTGCGAGCACCGAGTTCTGAAACCCGATTTCCATGGCACTGAGCAAGATTCTGTCGACCTCCGCAGCCGCACGGCGTTTGGCCGATGGCGCACGCATGCTGGCTGCGAGCATCTCCCGCCAGCGGGCCTGAAGTGCAGCACTGCCCTTCTCCTGAAACAGCAAGACATCCCAGACCAGACGAATCGCCAGAAGATCGACGATCGAAGCATCGGACTGGCCTGAGAGTTCCGCTTGCCACTTCAGGTATCGCGTCCAGGCGGCCCATCCCCCCACGCTCAGCAAAGCGGCGTGAAGATAGCGCTCGGTGGCCTCTGCAGGAATGTCGAGCTTCTCGACGGCCCATGCAATCGCATCCCGTGGGGCATGCGGAACCTCGGCGATGGCAGCGCGCAGGCCACGCAACCCCATCAACGCCGGGCTCTGGTCAATGGTGGCGGTCTCCCGCCAGGCGGCAAACAACGATTGGTCACGATAGGGCATGGGAATGACGGCCTGGCCGATGTCGAAGTACGCGGCGCAGTGCATGCTGATGCGTTCAACGACAAATCGCGTCCACAGACCTCCCTCGACTTTGTCGAGCAGATCACTCACGGTCGCCATGCCCATGCGGGGCTGAGGGCGGTCTGTGGCCAGCGCTTCCTGCACGTCCTCCAGGCTGAGCGTGCTGCCGCAGAGTCTGATCGCTTGGCGAATGTCCTTGCTGCCGATCCGGCCTTGAGCCACCTGCTCCTGGAAATAGGTGCGCGGCATGTAGAGGCTCGTGCCCATGACACGAGCCAGTAGATCAGAGGCGCTCTGAAAGTCGTGATCACGCAGCCCAAAAAATGGATTGACGGCCACAAAATTCTTCAGCGGCCAGAGCGGCGCGATTCGGCCGCAGGCGGCGTCGATCTGAGGATCAATCGACAAGGTTGGCTCCATCAGCGTGGGCATGTCGGCGAGGTTCATCTCAAGCTCCTTGAAGTTGAATGTCATTGGTTTGGGGAACAGGCCACAACTTTTGCAGCAGACGGGTGACATAGACATCGACATACAGCCCGTTGTAGAGCTGCACGTACAGCCTGAAACGCGCCGGAGAAGCACTCGCCTGCAGGAATTGCTGCATCATCAACAGCGCGACGAACGTCACGCTCACGACGGGCACGAGCACGCTGTAAGCCGTGTGAGCAAGCCCCGACACCGGCAAAACACTGTTCAGCAGCAAGCGATCGAACAATGCGTGCAACACAAAGTAGGTCGTGCATAGAAGCGCGCTCATCCCCCCCGCCATGACCAAGGCAGGCACCAGCCCCAGCGCCGTGGCTGCCTGCAACACGAGTTGACTCATGGACACCGCCAGAATGACGCCCACAACAAGCAAGGTGTCCTGCCCGTGCCAATAGACCCCCAATAGCGAGCCGATACCGAGTGACGCGGTCACGCCAAGCGCGAAGGCGGCAATCAGCCGCACAAGATCAAAGCCTTTGGGGGACGCTTGCAGGGCGGGCGCCCGAAAGGCATCGACTGCACTGCCCGATGCCAGAAAAGCATGGGCTTTATAAAGCGAGTGTGCAACGAGATGCAGCATGGCGAGGCTATACAGCCCGAGGCCGCATTCGAGCAGCATGAATCCCATCTGTGCAGTGGTTGACCAGGCAAGAGAGACCTTGACGCTGGTTTGCGTCAACATCACCAGGGAAGCAAGCACCAGGGTGACCAGCCCGATGAGGGTCAGCGTGACGAGCGCCCCTGTGGAATGCGACAGGATGGGGCTCATGCGAATCACCAAAAAAGCTCCGGCATTCACGATGCCCGCATGGAGAAGCGCCGACACCGGTGTCGGTGCTTCCATGACCTGCAGCAGCCAGCCATGCAGAGGAAACTGCGCCGATTTCAATGCCGCGCTCAAAACAATGAGGTAACTCGCGATCTGCAGTTTCATCGGCATCTCGCCTCTGAACGCCGCCATCAGTTGAAACAGGCGCTCGAACTCCAGCGTGTGGAGTGTCGAGCCAATCAAAACGATAGCGAGCAGAAGGCTGGCATCACTGATGCGGCTGGCGACGAATTTTTTGTGTGCAGACAGCACGGCAATCGGCCGCTTTCTGTAAAACATCAAAAGCTGATGCAAGCTCAGGCTGGTGGCGATCCATGCCAAGGCGAACATCAAAAGATTGCCCGACACGATCAAGCTGAGAATGCTGGCCAGGGTCAAAGCGAGCCACTTATGAAACCGGCCCTGTTGCGCGTCGCCCGCAAGATAGTTTTTGGAATAACGCGATACGACCACGCCCACAAAGGAAACCAGCAGCAGCATCATGATCGTCAGCGCGTTCAGATAAATCGAGAGGGTCAGATGCCCCAGTTCCGCAGGGAGCGCAGCGGATGCCACGGTGAAAGTGTGCGTGGCGCCCTGCAGCGTGCCGAGCAATCCAGCAGTGATAGCCAGCACGAAGGCCAGCCAGGCCATGGCTTCATTCAACCGTGCAATCAATCGAGGCCGTGCGTTGGCCCACGCAGTCGGAACGCAGCCGACGACCAATAAGGCAAGGGGCACGCACAGGGCGAGCAGTGGACCGAGCGAATTCCATGAGGGCGACATGGCATATCTCCTAGAGGTTGTTCCGGCAGATCAGTGGTGCAGCGGAACTCAGTCTATGGAGTACCTGACAAAATTAATAATGAATAATTAGAATAAAAACCATAGATAAAAAGCTATACATAAAGGATCGGACATGATGCATGTCAGCTTGAGGCAGTTGCGCACCTTCGAGGCCGTCGCACGGCTGCGGAGCTTTTCGAGGGCCGCTGAAGAACTTCATGTGACACAACCCACGGTCTCGAAGCAGATTCGTTTGCTCAGCGATGAAATTGGTCTTGCCCTGCTGGAGCAAATCGGCAAGAAAGTCTTTCTCACCGAGGCCGGAGAGCACCTCTACGCCACCTGTGGCGACTGGCTGGAAACGTGGGGCCGGTTTGAGCAAACCATTGCCGACATGAAGGGGGTGAAAAAAGGTCGACTCCGAATCGCTTCGGTCACCACGACCAAATACTTCATGCCCCGCTTGCTCGGCCCCTTCTGCGCGCAATATCCCGGCATCGACATTGCGCTGGAAGTGATCAACCGAGATCGTCTGCTTGAGCGCCTTGCACGCAACCAAGACGACATTTACGTCATGGGCGTCCCGCCCGATGGGATGAACATCGAGTGCGAGCCTTTTCTCGAAAACTCGCTCGTCGTCTTGGCGCCCTCGTCACACCGGCTGACGACGTTGGGGCGTACCGTTCGTTTTGCCGAACTGGCACAAGAGCACTTTCTCGTTCGAGAGCGGGGCTCTGGAACGCGTTTGACGATGGAGCGACTCTTCGAAGAGCATGGCGTGCGCCCGAACATTCGCATGGAATTGGGGAGCAACGAGGCCATCAAACAAGCGGTGGCCGGCGGCCTTGGCCTTGCCATCCTCTCGGACAGTACGATCGGCGAGGATCATTTGAACCATCAGGTTTGCGTCCTCGACGTTGAAGGTTTTCCTATTCGACGCTCTTGGTACCTGGTCAGATCGAAAGAAAAGCGCGTCTCCGTGGTGGCCGCGACTTTTCTCGAATTTCTGAAATCCCATGTCAACCTGCTGGGCCATCCGGCGAAAGAGGTTCAGCAAGCGATCTGATCACGATTTACCCCTCCGTTTCGAGATCGGGGATGTGGTTGAACGCGATGCGCATGGGGGCTTCCTCCCGCCCCTGATGGCCGCTGCCGCAATAGATGGTGTGGCGGCCGTAGCGCACGTTGAGGGCATCGACCGCGCTCCACAGCGCGGCCTGCTCCGCAGCCGAGCCGGGCACATCGCCCTCAAACAGGCTGGCGCTGGTCTGCCCGGGCTGGCGCAGATCGTGCAGCAGCATGGCCACCTTCATCGGCGCCCAGCCCGCAGGAACCATGCCGGGCCACAACTCGCGCAGGGTGTGCAGCAGGGCGCGGGTGTCGGCCGTCGGCGCGAAGCGGGCGCCGCGCTCGGGACGCAGACGCTCGCCGTGCCGACGGGTGAGCTTGAGCATCACCGTCATGGCGCCGGCCAGCAGGTGCTCGCGGCGCAGGCGCATCGCGGCTTTCTGCGTGAGGCGGTCGAGCACGGCCAGCGCGCCCTCGGCGCTGCGCATCTCCGGCGGCAGCACATGCGAATGGCCGAGCGAACGCCGCGGATTGGCGGCCTGCACACCAGACGCTAGCCCGTGCAGCCGGTCGTAAAACGCCTCGCCCGCCATGCCGCCCCACACCACGCGAAGTTGCTCGCGCCGCGCCCGCCAGAGATGCTCCACGCTGTGGATGCCCTGCGCCTGCAGCCGCGCGAGCATGCGCACATTGATGCCGGTGAGATCGGTGAGCTGCATGCGCAGCAGCGGGCCGGGCAGGTCGGTGGAGTCGAGCACCACCAGACCATCGGGCTTTTGCAGATTGGACGCCTGCTTGGCGAGAAACACATTGGGGGCGATGCCCACCGAGACACGCAGGCACTCGCCCAAGGCCTCGCGCAGCGCGGTCTTGAGGCGCAGCGCCAGTTGCGTGGCGCGCTCGCGGCTGGTCCAGCCCATGGGCAGGCTGCAGGCCATTTCGTCGATGGACAGCGCCTGCTCCACCGGCGCGATGGTGTCCACCACCGCCACGGCGCGGTGGTGAATCTGCACATACTCGGCATGCCGCGCCACCACGAATACGATGCCCGGACACAGCCGGCGCGCCTCGGCCACCTGCGTGCCCGTCTTCACACCAAACGCCTTGGCCTCGTAGCTGGCAGCGATGCAGCAGGTGGTGTCGGCCAGCATCGGCACCACGCCCACCGGCCGCCCGCGCAACTCAGGGCAAAGCTGCTGCTCCACCGAGGCGAAGTAGGAATTGAAATCGACCAGCAGGCAACGCAGTGTCATGGCAGCCCGCGCCGCTTGCACGGCGCGCCGAAATACTGTTTTTACGCACAGTATTTCATGCTGTCATGACGCTGGCAAGTGGCCCGCTGCAAGTGGCCCTGCCGCGCGGGGGTTTTACGCCTGCCAGCGCTGCGCCGGATGCGCGGCCGGAGCCGCCGGGTGCTGCTGTGGCGGTTGCGCTTGCGGGATTTGCAGCGGCGTCAACAGCACCATCGTGGGCAGCACCGGCGGCATCAACCACGGCGACTGCGGCAACAGCACACGCAGGGTGGACATCGGCCCGAACACCGCATTCATCTGCGCATTCATCTGCGCGTCCACCCGCTCGATCAGCCGCTGCATCGGCCCAAACTGCGTGTGCATCTGCCGCAGCGCCCAGGCAGGGGCGGCCGCACCCGAGCTTTGCTCGATCACCACCCGCGCATGGCCCTGCGGGCTTTGCCAAGTCCAGGTCTTGACCTGCACCGGGCCTGCGGCCGTGTGCATGACCTCCACCGTCTGGTGCATGGGCATGTCATGCCCGTCGTAACGCACCGCAAGCGGCTGCGCCGCCAAGGCCAGCGCGGGCAGGGTCATCGCCAGCGCTGCGACCAAGATTTTGGATTGAATCTTCATGATCGAACTCCTTTCTCAAACTGAACCCAACGCCGCAGCGCATGGATATCGCCGCGGCGATTTTTTCGTTCTTTTCCAGCGATCGGAGTTCCTGAAGCGAAGCTGAAGGTCGCCCGCACAGGCCGTCGTTCAAAGCGCCTGCACGGCCTCAAACCGCCGGGGATGGACGGCCTACGCCCGCAGGCCCACCAGCCGCTTCCACTGTCCGCTCGCCAGCGCGGTGCCCGCCAGGATGATCGCGCAGCCCGCCAGCATGGCGCTGGTGACGGCTTCCTGCAGAAACAGCGCGCCCCAGAGCATGCCGAACACCGGAATGAGAAAAGTGACCGAGGCAGCGTAGGCCGCGCCGACCTGCGCCACGAGGCGGAAATACAGCACATAAGCCAGCCCGGTGCACAGCACGCCCAGCGCCACCACGGCGGCCCAGATGTCGCCCTGCACCGCGTGCGCGGGCCAGGTCAAGGCCGCAGGTAGCGCCAGCAGCACCGTGGCCGTGAGCTGGCTGCCGAACGCGGTGAGCGCCGGATCGACCCCGGCCAGATGGCGGCGGGCGTAATGCACGGCAAAGCCATAGGACACAGGCGCCAGCAACACCGCAGCCACCGCCCAGGGCGCAGCGCCCTGCGAGAGGCCGGGCTGATCGCCCACCAGCACGACCACGCCGAGCAGGCCGACGCCCAGTCCCACGATCTGCGCCCGGCCGATCGGCGCGCCGAACAGCGTCGCCCCCAGCACCGCCGCCCACAGCGGGGTGGTGGCATTCAGTATGGCCTCGAAGCCCGCGCCCAAGTGCAGCGCGCCCACGGCGAACAAGGTGAACGGCAACGCGGAGTTGGTCACCCCGACGACCAGCAGCGGCCAGAGTTTGTGGCGAAACTGGGCGCGCGCCGCGGCGGTTCGCAGCACCGGCAGCAGCACCAACGAGGCAATGCCCACGCGCAGCGCGATGAGCGGCAGCGGCCCGAACTCGGGCACGGCGATGCGCAGAAAGAGAAAAGAAGCGCCCCAGATGGCGGCGAGCACAAACAGTTCGATGAAAGGCATGGGTGTGATACGGATGATGCGCAGCGCTGGTCGTCATGCTCAGGCGGCGCGTTCGAGATCGAGCAGCGCCTGCTTGCGCGGCAGGCCGGCAGCGTAGCCGGTCAAGCGGCCGTCATGGCCGATGATGCGGTGGCAGGGCACGATGATGAGCAGCGGGTTGCGCCCCACTGCCGCACCCACGGCGCGCGCATGGCTGGCGGGCAGGCCCAGCCGCTGCGCGAGCAGCGCATAGCTGATCGTCTGTCCGTAGGGTACGGTCTGCAGCGCCCGCCAGACCGTCTGCTGGAACGGCGTGCCCTGGGGCCGCAAGGGCAGATCGAAGGTGATGGCGTCGCCGCTGAAATAGGCTTGAAGTTGCTCGCGGGCGCGCTGCAGCAAAGGTGTGTCGTCGGCGGTTGGGGGCTTTGCGTCGTCGAGAAAACTCAGGGCAGTGAGCCCGTCTTCCTCGGCGGTGAGTTGCAACGCGCCCAGCGGGCTGTCCATGACCAAGACGGCTTTCACGGTGTTTCTCCTTCAGTCGCGCGGCGCCACAGATGCACCGCGGCATAGCCCCGCCACGGCGCCCAGCGCGCGGCATGGGCCAGCATGTCGGCCGGACGGGCCAGGCCGAGTTGTTTGCGCAACACCAGATCGCCGGCGGGAAAGGCATTCGGCCAGCCCAGACCGCGCAGCGCAATCACCTGCGCCGTCCAGTCGCCGATGCCGGGCAGGGCCTGCAGCGCCGCAAGCGTGGGCTCGACCGGGGCGAGCGGCTGCAGCGCCACGCGTCCCTCGGCCACGGCCAGCGCCAGCGCGTGCAGGCTGAGGGCGCGGGCGCCGGTCAGGCCGCAGGCGCGCAGCGCCTCGGGGGTGCAGGCGGCGAGCGTGGCCGCGTCGGGCAAGGTGCGGCGCAGACCGTCGGGCGCATCGGGCACGGAGGTGCCGTGACGCTGCGCCAAGCGGCCAAGAATGACGCGCGCCTGCGGCAGGCCGATCTGCTGGCCGACCACGGCGCGCATGGCGATCTCGAACCCGTCGAAGGCGCCGGGAATGCGCAGGCCGGGCGCCTCGGCGGCAAACTCGGGCAGATGGGCGTCGATCAGATCGGGGCGGGCATCGAGGTCGAACAAGCGCCGCACACCGCCCACGATGCGGCCGATGTGCCGCGCCAGCCGCGGCGGCAGGGTGAGGCGCAGGCTGTGGCGCTCAGGGTCATGGTTCACCGCGATCCAGCCGGTGACCGGCGGCGCACCCGGCTCGGCGGCGAACGCCACCGCGCGGCCGTAGCGATCGGCGGTGACGCGCTCCACACCGTCCACCGCGCGACGCGCGAGAAAATCGACCATCTGCCTCCAGGCGTAGGGGGGCCGGTAGGCGAGCGACACGGTGAGCCGGTCTTCCTGCCCGCAGGCCCCGCCCGTGCGCCGCAAGCCCAGCGGCGTCAACCCATAGCGGGTGCGAAACAGATGGTTGAACCGCCGCACGCTGCCAAAGCCTGCCGCGTCGGCCACCGCCGCCATCGGCAGCGTTGTGTCCGTGAGCAGGCCCTTGGCCAGCAGCAGCCGCTGCGTCTGCGCATACGCCACGGGCGAGACGCCGAACTCCGCCTCGAAGATGCGCCGCAAATGTCGCGGCGTGATGCCCACGCGCCGGGCCACGGCGCTCAATCCGGCGGGATCGGTCAGCCCCTGGTCGATCAGCGCAGCGGCAGCGCGGGCCAACTGGCCCGAGAGGTCGAGCACGCCGTGCCCCGGCGCCAGTTCGGGACGGCAACGCAGACAAGGCCGATAGCCCGCCTGCTCGGCCGCCGCCGCGCTGGGATAGAAGCTGCAGTTGCGCTTGAGCGGCGTGCGCACCGCACACACCGGCCGACAATACACCCCGGTGGACGACACGCCGACGTAAAACCAGCCGTCGAAGCGGCGGTCGCGGGTGAGCAGCGCGCTGTAGCAGGTGTCGGGATCGAGTTGCATGCCCTCACTCTAGTCGCGCAGCGCAACGAAGTCTGGCCGAAAACGGACATCAGTCTGCCTCGCCACTGTACGCCGCGCCCTAACTTTTGCGCAACACAGCTTTGCCTTCGACAAATCGCAAAAAGCCGGGTTACTCCTGCCCCGCTGCAGCGCAGCAAACGGGATAATCTGCCAGTAATACCAATATATTTTTCCGGAAGACTCGCTATGAATGCCCCCCTCCAACCTGACTTGGCCGCGCGCGCGGCGCGGCAGGCCGAAGTGGTCGCCGCGCTTGGTGCGGTGGCGCCGCCGCACATCCTGCTCTGGCAGCCGGAGGAGGTCACGCCCTACGAGTGCGACGGCCTTTCGGCCTATCGGCGCAAACCGCTGGTCGTCGTGCTGCCGGAAACCGAAGCGCAGGTGGCGGCGGTGCTCAAGGCCTGCCACAAGCTGAACGTGCCGGTGGTGGCGCGGGGCGCGGGAACCGGCCTTTCGGGCGGGGCGCTGCCCAATGAAGACGGGGTGCTGTTGGCGCTGGCGCGGTTCAACCGCATCAAGCGCATCGACCCCATCGCCCGCACCGCCACGGTGGAATGCGGGGTGCGCAACCTGGCGATTTCGGAGGCCGCGGCGCCGCACGGCCTGTTCTACGCGCCCGACCCGAGCAGCCAGATCGCCTGCACCATCGGCGGCAACATCGCCGAAAACTCTGGCGGCGTGCATTGCCTCAAATACGGCCTCACCGTGCACAACGTGCTGCAGGTGCGCGGTTACACGGTGGAGGGCGAGCCGCTGACCATCGGCGGGCTGGCCTGCGACTGTCCCGGCCCCGATCTGCTGGCGGCCGTGATCGGCAGCGAAGGCATGCTCATGGTCGTCACCGAAGTGACGGTGAAGCTGCTGCCCAAACCCGTTCTGGCGCGCTGTATCATGGCCAGCTTCGACGACCTGCGCAAGGCGGGCGACGCGGTGGCGGCCATCATCGCCGCGGGCATCATTCCGGCTGGGCTGGAAATGATGGATCAGCCCATGACGGTGGCCGCAGAGGCCTTCGTGCACGCGGGCTACGACCTGGAAGCCAAGGCCATACTGCTGTGCGAGAGCGACGGCACGCCCGAAGAGGTCGAAGAAGAAATCGGCCGCATGACCGAAGTGCTGTCTCGCTGCGGGGCAACTAAGCTCAAGTGCAGCGAAAGCGAGGCCGAGCGTCTGCGCTTCTGGAGCGGGCGCAAAAACGCCTTTCCCGCCACCGGCCGCATCTCGCCCGACTATTACTGCATGGACGGCACCATTCCGCGCAAGCGCGTGGCCGACATGCTCGAAGCCATTCAGGGCATGGAGAGCAAGTACGGGCTGCGCTGCGTCAACGTGTTCCATGCGGGCGACGGCAATCTGCACCCACTCATTCTGTTCGATGCCAACCAGCCCGGCGAGCTGCACCGCGCCGAAGAATTTGGCGCCGAGATTCTGGAGACCAGCGTGGCCATGGGTGGCACGGTCACGGGGGAGCACGGCGTGGGTTTCGAGAAGATCAACGCCATGTGCGTGCAGTTCAGCCCTGAAGAGCGCGAGCAGTTTTTCGCCTTCCGCCGCGCCTTCGATCCGGGTGAAACGCTCAATCCCGGCAAGCAGATTCCCACCCACGCCCGCTGCGCCGAGTACGGCAAGATGCATGTGCGCGGCGGCCTGCTGCCGTTTCCCAACCTTCCCCGGTTTTAACCGCGTCGCATTCCGATCTTGGCTGCGACCCCGCGCCGCAGCGTCCCGTACATGCAAGCAGACGATCTGATTCCTCTTTGGCAAGACCTGGTGCGAGAAGCCGCCTCGCGCGGCGAACGCATTCGCATTCACGGCGGCGGCAGCAAAGCGCCGTGGTGGGCCGCCGCGCAGCACAGCGGGGTGGATGCCGCCGAACACACGCTCGACGCCACGCAGCTGTCGGGCATCACCCATTTCGAGCCGACCGAGCTGGTCATCACCGCGCGCGCGGGCACGCCGCTGGCCGAGATTGAGGCGGCGCTGGCCGAGCATCACCAGTTCCTGCCCTTCGAGCCGCCGCACTTCGCCCGCACCGGCCGCGCCACGCTGGGCGGCATGGTGGCCAGCGCCCTGAGCGGCCCGGCGCGCATCAGCGCCGGTGGGGTGCGCGACTATGTGCTCGGCGCCACGCTGCTCAGCGGCAAGGGCGAGGTACTGCGCTTCGGCGGCGAGGTGATGAAAAACGTCGCCGGGTTCGATGTCTCGCGCCTACTGTGCGGCTCGCTCGGCTCACTCGGGGTCATTCTCGACGTGTCGCTCAAAATCATGCCCGTGGCCCCGGCGCAAACCACGCTGCGCTTCTCCATGACGCAGGACGAAGCCATCACCCGCTGCAACACCTGGGCCGCGCAACCCCTGCCGCTCAACGCCAGCGCCTGGCTGCCCGATCGCAGCGCGGGCACCGGCAAAGGCGTGCTCACCCTACGGCTGCGCGGCGCGCAGGCGGCCGTGCAGGCCGCGCAGACCCGTCTGGGCGGCGAACGCATGGCCGAGACGGAAGCCGCCGCTTTCTGGACCGGGCTGCGCGAGCAGACCCTGCCCTGGTTCGCCCCCACCTGGCCGGGCGATTCGCAGGCCGCGCTGTGGCGACTGTCGCTGCCCTCCACCGCACCCGCGCTCGATCTTTCCGGCACGCAGTTGGTGGAATGGTTCGGCGGCCTGCGCTGGCTTATCAGCGCCGCGCCGGCGTCCATCATTCATGAAGCGGCCCGGCAGACCGGTGGCCATGCCACGCGCTTTCGCGGCGGCGACGCCAGCGCGCCCGTGTTCGACACCGCGCAGGCCACGCTGCTGCGCATTCAGCGCAACGTCAAGGCCGCCTTCGATCCGCACGGCGTGTTCCCCACTCTTTTCTGATCCCGATGGAAACCCATCTCAGCCCCGAATTCGCCAGCACGCCCGAAGGCCAGCAGGCCGAAGCCATTCTGCGCAACTGCGTGCACTGCGGCTTTTGCACCGCCACCTGCCCCACCTATCAACTGCTGGGCGATGAGCTCGACGGCCCGCGCGGCCGCATCTACCAGATCAAACAGGCGCTCGAAGGCGAGGCGCCCACCCGCACCACCCAGCTGCACCTCGACCGCTGCCTGACCTGCCGCAACTGCGAGACCACCTGCCCGTCCGGGGTGGAATACGGCCGTCTGGTGGACATCGGCCGCGCCGTGGTCGATGCCAAGGTGGAACGTCCCGCCGGAGAAAAACTCGCCCGCTGGGCGCTGCGCGAAGGCATGACCTCCAGCCTGTTCGCCCCGGCCATCAAGCTCGGCCAGGCGCTGCGCCCGCTGGTGCCCGCCGCGCTGCGCGACAAGGTGCCTCCCCGGCAGCGCGCAGGCAAACGCCCACAGCGCGACCACGCCCGCAAAGTGCTGATGCTGGGCGGCTGCGTGCAGCCCACGCTCATGCCCAATATCGGCGCGGCCACCGCCCGCGTGCTCGATGCCGTTGGCGTGCAGCCGCTGCTGGCCGACGGCGCCGGTTGCTGCGGCGCCATTCGCCAGCATCTCTCCGACCACGACGGCGCGCTGGCCGACATGAAACGCAATGTCGATGCCTGGTGGCCGCTGGTGGAAAGCGGCGCGGTCGAAGCCATCGTGATGGACGCCTCGGGCTGCGGCGCCATGGTCAAGGAATATGGCCACCATCTGCTGCACGACCCCGCCTATGCCGAACGCGCTCAGCGCATCAGCGCGCTGTGCCAGGACATCAGCGAGTACCTGCCGCAGTTCGCCGCATCACTCAAAACCTTGCTGAAAAACAAACCGGTCGACCATCTCGCCTACCACCCGCCCTGCACCCTGCAGCATGCGCAACAGGTGCGCGGCGGGGCCGAGGCCCTGCTGCGCGAGCTGGGCTTCGAGGTCAAGCTGCCGCTGGAAAGCCATCTGTGCTGCGGCTCGGCCGGCACCTATTCGGTGCTGCAGCCCGAGCTGTCGAAAGAGCTGCGCAACCGCAAGCTGCAGCATCTGGCCGAAACCGCGCCGCAGCGCATTGTCAGCAGCAATATCGGCTGCATCCAGCATCTGCAGTCCGGCACCACCATTCTGGTGCAGCACTGGGTGGAACTGCTCGACGAAGCGCTGCACGGCAAACCCTGAACGCTGTTGGATTTCCGCCTCTGAGCGCAGCGGATGCGGTTGTCAGCCTCGGCCGGGTTGTGGACAATGCAAAAAATTTACAAAAACCGGGGTCGGGGGGCCCTGCTCGCTTCATGCGCGGAAGCTGGCTTGTTCCGCGACCCGGTCGCCCCTCCCCTGATGTCCCTTACGCTCGCAGCGCAGGCCGGCTGGCTGAACTGCAGAATCCTTGCCGACGCATTTTTTCCGAGACCACGATGAAATTTTTTGCCACCCTGTTTGCTGGCCTGAGTCTGATGGCGGCCACGTCCGCATTTGCGGCCACGCCGGGCGTGACTGACACGCAAATCGTCATCGGCCAATCGGCCCCGCTCACCGGACCGGCGGCGCAGCTCGGCATCCGCCTGCGCATGGGCATCGAGGCGTATTTCAAGCAGGTCAATGCCGACGGCGGCGTAGCCGGGCGCAGCCTCAAGCTGGTCAGCCTCGATGACGGCTACGAGCCGGCCCGCGCCGTGGCCAATACCAAGACCTTCATCAACGGCGGTGATGTGTTCGCCCTGCTGGGCTATGTCGGCACGCCCACTACCCTGGCGGCCAAACCCCTGATCGATCAGGCCGGGATTCCCCTCATCGGCCCGTTCACCGGCGCGATGGGGCTGCGCTCCCCCGTCGATCCCTACATTTTCAACATCCGCGCCAGCTACAACGACGAAACCCGCAAGATCGTCGATCAGTTCCTGTTCCTCGGCCTGAAAAAGATCGCCGTGTTCTACCAGGACGACGCCTACGGCATGGCCGGACTGACGGGCGTGCAAAAAGCCCTGGCCGCGCACAATCTCAAGCCCGTGGCCACCGGCACGGTCAAACGCAATACGGTGGATGTGGCCGGGGCGCTGGCCTCCATCCTGCCTTCCAAGCCCGACCTCATCGTGGAAGTCGGCACCTACACCGAAGTGGCGGCATTCAATCAGCAGGCCATTGCCAAGGGCTACGGCGGCCAGTTCGCCAATGTGAGCTTCGTCGGCTCTGAAGCGCTGGCCAAAGCGCTCGGCCCCGAGGGCAACGGCGTGATCATCACCCAGGTCGTGCCCTTCCCCTTCTCCACCGTCACCCCCCTGGTGCGCGAGTACCAGGCGGCGATGAACAGCGCCGGGCATAAGGGCGATTACGACTTCACCAGCCTGGAAGGCTATATCGACGCCAAGGTGCTGGTGCAGGCTCTGCGCAAAGCCGGCAAGACGCTCACCCGCGCCAACCTGATGGACGCCCTCAACAGCATGGGCAACGAGAACCTCGGCGGCTTCACCGTGCACTTCTCGCCCGACAACCACTCCGGCTCCGACTACGTGGACACCACCAGCATCACGGCCAGCGGCGGCTTCCGCCACTGACCTCCAGCACCGCATCGGCCTCGGCTTGCTTTCGCGCAGGCCAGGCGGCCAGCAAGATCGCCAGCAGAATCAGGCAGCCGCCCCACAGCGCCTGCGCGCTCAGACGCTCCACGCCGAGCAGCACGGCGCTGCCGCTGGCGAACACGATTTCCACCGTCATCACCACCGCCGTCAAGGTGGACGGCAGCCGCTCTGCGCCATACTGCAGCCCCAGATTCGCCGCCAGAAAAGCCAGCGCCATCAACACCACGCCCATCAGCCACCCCGGCGCCGGCGCAGGCATGGGCGCAACGGCGCCGCTGGCGGTCAGCAGGGCCGCCACACCGCCCGCCACGATCACCCCGCCGGCGAACATCGCCAGACCGCGCGCCTCGGGCGGGGTGTGCGCATACTTGCGCAACAGCACATTGTTGAGCGCGAAAAACATGCCGCCGATCACGCCCAGCCAGTCTGCCGGATGTTGCGGCAGCGGCAGACCGCCTCCTTGCGGCCACAACACCACCATCGCCCCGGCCAGGGCCAGCGTCAGGCGCAGGCCGACCAGCCTTGTGAGTTTTTCGTTCAGTAGCCAGCGCGCCAGCAGTGTGGCCCAGACCGGCATGAGATAGAACAGCAGCACCACCCGCACCACGTCGCCCTCGGTCACGCCCCAGTTGAACGCCGCGTTCGTCGCTCCCGAGGCGATGAGAATGCCCCACAGCGGCGGATGCCGCCAAAGCGCCCGCACCGCCGATGGCCGCGCCGCCACGATGATGAGCGTGCTCACCGCGTACATCGCCGCGGTGGCCCACAGCGGATTGAGGCCCAGACCATTGAAATGGCGGAACGGCCACCACGACACGCCCCAGACGAAGGCATTGAGCATCAGACCGCCGATGGCGGCCAAGGTGATTGCAGAGGAGGTCGGCATAGAAAAAGCGTCAGGCCGCAGGGTGCGGATCAAAGCTGCGCAAGATAGCGGGTTTGCACGCGGGCGTCGCCGAGTCTCGCTTTGGCTGGGCGATTTCGAGAAAAATTCACGCCCGCGGCACGGCGCGGCATCGTAAAGTCGCGTTTTACTGGGCGCTGGCGAAAGACTGCCGCCCGATCTCCATTGCATCCTTCATCATGCCCGATCAGAACGCGTCCCTCGGACTGCTCGAATTGCCCAGCGAAATCCTGCGGGGGCTGGCGGCCGGGCGCCCGGTAACCGAGCTGGCGGCGCTGCTGTGCCGCATGGCCGAGCAGGCGGTGCCGGGACGCCTCGCCAGCCTCCTGCGGCTGGGGCCGGACGGCGATCTGCACCCGCTGGCGCTGCCCAGCGGCCCGCCGGAATTGTTGAGCGCCTTCGACGGGCTCACGCCCGGGCCGCATGCCGGTTCCTGCGGCAATGCGGTGCTGCACAACGCACCCACCTTCATAGCAGACATCCCCACGGATGATCGCTGGGATGACCTGCGCGCCGCAGCCGAGCAATGCAACCTGCGCTCCTGCTGGTCGTGGCCGGTGCGCGACGGCGCCCAGGTGATCGGCAGTTTTGCCCTGACCAGCACCGTACCCGGCCTGCCCGATGCGGCGCAAACCCAGCTGCTCGAATTCGTCGCCTCCATGGCCGGCGCGCTGCTGCGCATGGACGCGCTGCAGCGCGAGCGCGAGACCGAGGCGCGGCTGCGCCAGGCCATGCTCGACAACGCGCTGGTGGGCATCGCGCTGGTGGGAGAGCGCGTCATCCGCAGTGGCAATGCGCGCATGGTCGAGATGTTCGGCTACCCCGATCTGCAGTCTCTGCAGGGCGTGCCGGCACGCGAAATCTATGCCGACGACGCCGACTTCGAGGCTATCGGCGCCGATATCTACGCGGCCATGGCGCGCGGCGAGTCGGTCACGCGCGAGGTGCACATGCGGCGGCGCGACGGCAGCCTGTTCTGGTGCGAACTCACCGGCCAGGCCGTCACGGGCCAGCCGGGAGTCGATTCGGTCTGGGTCGGGCAAGACATCAGCGAACGCCGCGCCGCGCAGGAACGCCTGCGCTGGCAGGCGCGGCACGACGCCCTCACCAGCCTACCCAACCGCTACGCCCTCGACGAATGGCTGCCGCAGCGGCTGCAAGCCGCGCAGGCGCAAGGCGCCACCGTGGCGCTGGGTCTGCTCGACCTAGACGACTTCAAGGCGATCAACGACGACTGGGGCCACGCCGTCGGCGACGAGGTGCTGGTGCAGGTCGCCCGCCAGCTCGGCGCCCGGCTCGAACCCGACGACCTGCTCGCGCGCATCGGCGGCGATGAGTTCGTGCTCGTGCTCCACAGCGCAGGCGGGGCGCAGGCCATCGCCCGCCGCATCGAGGCGCTGGGCGCCTTGCTACCGCTGAGTGTGCCGCTGCCCGGTGGCAAAACCCACCCCCTGCGACTCAGCATGGGGCTGGCGCTGTTCCCGCAGGACGGCCCTGATCCCGACACCCTGCTGCGCCACGCCGACGTCGCGCTGCACACCGTCAAGCTGCACAAGCACACGCGTCGCCATTGGTGGCTGCACTGGGGGCAGGAGATCGAAGCCGACTTTCTCGGCGACGGCCCCGAGCACTGGGTGCCGCAGCCCTACGGAGCGCAAGCGCAGGAGCTGTTGCGCATCGCCGCCCCGTCTTTCGTCGCCGCGGCAACGGAATTCATCGCGCAGTTTTACAGCCTGCTCGAACACGACGCCGAATCGCGCCAACTCCTCAGCCACCTCACCCCAGAGGAATTCGATCATCTCAAGGCGCGGCAGGCCGATCATTTCCGGCTGCTGCTCAGCCCGGATCTGCTGGAAGACACGCATGTGCGCGAAGCCACGCGCGTCGGCCAGATCCACGCCCTGGTGGGCGTGCCCACGCGGCTGCTGGTGCAGTCTGCGGGGCTTTATCTGCAGGCGCTGATCGATCGCAGTCAGGGCTTGAGCGCCCGTCCGCGCGACCGTCGGCGCATCGTCCAGTTGTTCACCGCGCGGCTGCAAACCGAGCTGCAGACCGAGGTGGAAGCGGCGCAGACGATCCGCGAGCAGTTCCAGCAAAGCGTCATCGCGCTGGAACACGCGCTGCAGGACGGCACCGCGTGGAGCGAATTCATGCAAATGGCGCTCGACCGGCTGGCCGCCCTGCCCGGGGTCAAAGCGGCCGCTTTGGGCGCGCCCGATGCCAACGGCGAGTTCGTCGTCGAGCTGTCTTCCGGGCTCGAACCCTACGCCCGCGCCATGAAGAAGCACTACGGCGGCATCAAAGTGCCCAAGCTGCAAGGTGCGCACGCCGAGAGCCTCGGCCCCACGGCCTCGGCCTGGCAGACCGAAAAAATCAGCACCCTGGCGAGCTACGCGCACGACACCCCCGGCGCCCCCTGGCGCGAGGCGGCGCGCGACGCCGGTATTCGCAGCGCCGCCTCGGTTCCGCTGACCGACCGCAACGGCCGCGTGGTCGTCATCCTCAGCCTGTACGGCGGTTACCCGGCCATGTTCGAGCGCGGCGCGGCACGCAGCTTTCTCGACAACCTCGGCCAGACGCTCAGCCGCGCCTGGCAGCGCCTGCACGCTCACGGCCGCCAGCAGCCCGTGCCCGTGGTGCTGCGCCAGCGCTGGCGCAGCAGTCTGTTCGATCATGGGCTGGAGATGCATCTGCAACCCTTGGTCGATCTGCAGACCGGCAAGCCTTACGGCGTCGAAGCCCTCGCCCGCCTGCGCATGGACGACGGCAGCCTCGTCATGCCGGGGCAGTTTCTGCCGTGGTTCGGCCAGGCCGAACTCTCTCGCCTGTTTCGCGGCGGGCTGGCGCAGGCGCTGGCGCACATCGCCCGCTGGGATGCCGAGGGTCTGCGCCTGAGCCTGGGGCTGAACCTGCCGCTGGACGTGCTGCTGCAGCAAGACTGTCGCCGCCGCGTCGAATCGGCGCTGCGCGAGGCCGGTGTCGCCCCCGACCGCCTGTCGCTCGAAATGCTGGAAAACGCCGAATTCGACAATCCGCAGCGCCGCGACGATGCGGTGCGCGACCTCGCCGCCACCGGCGTGCGGCTGGTGATGGACGATCTGGGCAGTGGCTACTCCAGCCTGCTGCGCCTGCGCACCCTGCCGTTTCATACTGTCAAAATCGATCAGGGCCTGGTGCGCGAAGCCGGACGCGACCCCGAGCAGGCCATCGGCTTCATCGGCGCGCTGGTGCAGCTGGCGCAAAGCCTGGGCCTGTGGGTGGTCGTCGAAGGGCTGGAAACGCCCGACCTGGTCGAAGCTGCCACCCTGCTGGGCGCCGATGCCGGCCAAGGCTACGCGCTGGCGCGGCCCATGCCCGCTGCCGATGTGGCCGACTGGGTACGCAACTTCCGCTGCCCGGTCGATCCGCGCCAGCCCGCCACGCCGCTGGGCCGTCTGGCGCAAGACTGGATGGCGCAGCACGGCCGCCTGCTCGCCGACGCCTCGGCCCGCCGCCTGCTGCACGCCGCGCGGCGCAAAGCGCTGAACACCGACGCCTGACGCACCGGGATTGCGCCCACTCGCCGTTACTTGCGCAGCGCGGCGATGCCCTGCTGCAACGTCGCCGCCGACAACTCGCCGATGTGCACCCGCTGCACCGTGCCATCGGCGCGGATGAACAAGGTGGTGGGCAGCCCGGGAGACTGATAGAGCGACAGCAGCCGGTTGCCCGGATCGAGCAGCACCCCCGGATCGGTGAGTTGCTCGCGCTGCAAATACGCCGCCACGCGCGTCGCCGCCTCACCTTCGTTGACCAGCACGATGCGCGCCCCGGTCTGCTGCTGCGCGGCCTGGATCAGCAGCGGCAATTCGCGGCGGCAAGGCGGGCACCAGGTAGCCCAGAGATTGACCACCAGCGGCTGGCCACGCAGGCTGGCCAGCGCCACCAAGCGACCCTGCAGCGTTTGCAGGGTGAGATCAGGCAGAGGCGGGCGCGCCGGTTGCAATAAGGTGAGCGCTCCCATGCCCGCCAGCACAACGGCGGCTCCGGCGCTGGCGCTCAGCGGCAGGCTCATTCGCAAGGCTGGGCGCCGCCAGGCCCAGAACGCCACACCGGCTGCCGCCGCGGCCCAGCCCGCCCAGGGATCGAAGCCGCGATCGCGGATGTCGATCATCGCCAGCACGCTGGAATAGTCTGCGCTGTGCCGTGCAACGAACACGGCGCGCGCCACGACCAGCGCCCCAATCAGCAGCGGCAGCAGCGCGGGCTCGGCATTGCCGCGCCCCGCCTTCTGCGCCACGCCCGCCACCCACACCGCCACGGCATAACCCAGCACCAGCAATAGCGGCGCCCAGGGCAAGACGATGGGGCCGAGGCGCAAGGCGTCCATACTCAACCCTGCCGGCCGAGGCCGGGCACGAACATCGACGGCCAAGCGTTCCGCATCGTTACGCCGCCTTCCCCACCCAGACTTGCTTGGGCAGGGCGTAGGCGAAACCGGCCTGCGTCAGCGTTTCGCGGATGGTGCGGTTGGTGTCGAAATACACCTGCCAATAGTGGGCGTTGTTGCAGAAAGGAAAAACCGTGAGCACCGGCCCGACGCTGTTGAACTCCAGAATTTCAATCACTGGCGCCGGATCGGTCAACACATTGGGAATGGCCTGCACCTGTTTGCGCAGCAGTTCCATGGCGGCGACATGATCGGCGTCGCTGGAAAGCTGGCATTTGAGTTCAACGCGGCGGTAGTCGTTGGTCGAATAGTTTTCGATGTTGTTGCCCAGAATCTTGCCATTGCCGACAAAGGTGAGCACGTTGTCGAGTGTGACGATGGAGGTGACGAACAGCCCGACCTCCTTCACCGTGCCGGTCACATCACCCGCCTTGACGAAATCGCCCACCTTGAAGGGCTTGAGCACCAGCAGAAAGGCGCCCGCCGCGAAGTTGCCCAGCAGGCCGCTCCACGCCGCGCCGATAGCGACGCCAGCGCCTGCCACCAAGGCCGCGAAGGTGGTGGTCTGCACCCCGAAATAGCCCAGAATGGCCACGACCAGCACGATGTTCAGCGCGATGTTCATGAAGCTGAGCATGTAGCGCGTGAGCATGGGGTCGAAATGCTGCCTGTCCAGCACGCCACGCAGCAGTTTGTCGGCAATGCGGATGAGCCATCGCCCCAGAATCCACAGCGCGATGGCCGCGAGAATTTTCATTCCCGCCTCGGTGGCGTATTGCAAAAGGAGGTTGCTGTAGTGCTGCACGTCGTTCATGGTGGCGCTCCTGGAAAGGACATCGGGGGTTAGACCGATTTTGCGACGGTTTGAAGACAGGGCGAAGCGGCAGAATGTTAAGAATGATGCTCTTCGTGACGCGGCTCGCCGATCAGTTGCGTCCAGTCGCGCTCCCTCTGGTTGCGGCGATACCAGAGGATGACCATAAACATGCTGACGGAGACAAAGGTGCCAAACAGCGCAATCACCCACGGCACCGGCAGGTTCAGGCGGATGAGCAGGGCGTAGAACAGCAGCATGAGCAGCACGCTGACGTTCTCGTTGAAGTTCTGCACCGCGATCGAATGCCCCGCCGACAGCAGCACATAGCCCCGGTGCTGCAGCAGCGCGTTCATCGGCACCACAAAATACCCGGCCAATGCGCCGATGAATACCATGAAGCCATAGGCGAACAGCATGTAAAGCGGCAGTTGCACCACCCAGAAATGCAGCTGCACGTCGGGCAGCAGCTCGCGGTTGAAAAACGCCAGCGCCACGGTGGTCAGCCCCATGCCCACGCCCAGCGGCAGCACGCTCAGGCTCTTTTTCAGCGGCACGCGCACGGCAGCGCTGATCGCCCCAGCGGCCACGCCCAGCGCCACGGCCGCCTGCATCACAGACGCCATGGTGAGATCCAGCCCCAGTGCATGTTCCGCCCACTTCAGCACGATGAACTGCAACGTCGCCCCCGCGCCCCAGAACAGGGTGGTGACCGCCAGCGAAATCTGCCCCAGCTTGTCGGTCCACAGCACCTTGGTGCAATGCGCAAAATCAACCAGCAGCGCCACCAGCCGGGTTTTCTGTTTTTCGTAACGCGCCCCGGTATCGGGAATGCGCAAATTGCATAAGGCCGCCAGCAAATACACCAGGGTGATGACCAGAATGGCCGCCTCGGGCGTGGTGTTGATACCAACCGCAGCCAGCCCGGGCAGCCCCAGCAAAAAACCCGACGCCGCCTGACTAACCAAAAACCCGCCCAGCACCGTGCCCAGAATGATGGAGCTGACCGTGGTGCCCTCGATCCAGCCATTGGCCGCGACCAGTTGCTGCGGCGGCAGCAACTCGGTGAGGATGCCGTATTTGGCCGGCGAATAGGCCGCCGCGCCTAGGCCCACCACGCCGTAAGCCAGCAGCGGGTGCACCGAGATCAGCATGAGCACCAGCCCGGCCACTTTCACCAGATTGGTGATGAACATCACCTTCCATTTCAGAATGGCATCGGCAAACGCCCCCACGAAGGGGGCAAGCACCACATAGGAGATGGTGAAAAAGAACTTGAGCAGCGGCGTCATCCAGTCGGGTGACTGCATCTGCACCAGCAGGGCGATGGCGGCGATGAGCAGCGCGTTGTCGGCCAGCGAAGAAAAAAACTGCGCCGCCATGATCCAGTAAAAGCCTTTTTTCATCGCGTGGCTGCCCGCGATGCTGCAGCAGGCTGTGTCGTATCGTTGGGTGAGAACAAGATCAGGGATTGCGATGAATGAGGCGGGCTGGCGCGTGCGGCATGGCTGGCGGCTTGCGGGAACAGACCCGCAGGCTGCCGGGGTTTATAGCACAGGGCATTTCAGGGCATTTGCGACAATGCTGGCCTCAACCCTCTGCCCGAGCTGCCATGCCCCGCCCGATTTCCGCCGTGATCCACACGGCCGCGCTCTCCCACAACCTCCTGCGAGTCCGCCAGGCCACGCCCGCGAGCAAGGTCTGGGCCGTGGTCAAAGCCAATGCCTACGGTCACGGCATCGCCCGCGCGTATGGCGCGCTGCGCACGGCCGACGGTTTCGCGCTGCTCGATCTGACCGAGGCCGAGAAGCTGCGCGCGCTCGGCTGGGTCGGCCCCATTCTGCTGCTCGAAGGCTGTTTCGCCCCGGAAGACCTCGCGCTTTGCGAACGCCTCAACCTCTGGCATGTAGTGCATTGCCGCGAACAGATCGACTGGCTGGCGGTGCACCGCGGCAACCGCACGCACCGCGTGTTCCTCAAAATGAACACCGGCATGAACCGCGTGGGCTTTTCGCCCGAGGCCTACGCCGCCGCCTGGGAGCGGCTGAACGCGCTGCCGCAGGTGGGCGAAATCACCCACATGACCCACTTCGCCTGCGCCGACGAAGCGGGCGGAATCGACGAAGCGCTAGCACGATTCGCCCGCGGTGTGGGCCATCTGCCGGGCGAACGCACCCTGTCCAATTCCGCCGCAGCGCTGGTGCACGGCGCCGACCCGCGCGTTGCGTCCGACTGGGTGCGGCCCGGCATTGCGCTGTACGGCAGCTCGCCCACCGGGCTGGCGCTAGACGCGGCGCACTGGAAGCTGCGCCCCGCCATGAGTCTGCGCAGCGAGCTCATCGACATTCAGCACATCGCTGCGGGCGAGTGTGTGGGCTACGGCGCGCGCTTCACCGCGCCGCGCCCCATGCGCATCGGCGTGGTCGCCTGCGGCTATGCCGATGGCTACCCGCGCGTCGCCCCCAACGGCACGCCCATCGTGGTGGACGGCGTGCGCACGCAGTTGGTCGGCCGGGTGTCGATGGACATGATCACCGTCGATCTCGAGCCGGTGTTTGCCGCAGGCAACCAGCCCATGATCGGCAGCCCCGTGCTGCTGTGGGGGCAGGACGCGCAGGCCGAGCTCTCGATCGACGAGGTTGCGGCAGCCGCGGGCACGCTCGGCTACGAGCTGATGTGCGCCCTGGCCGCCCGCGTGCCGGTGCGGGTGGAATGAGATGGCCAAACCCCAAACCGTTTACGTCTGCTCCGAGTGCGGCGGCAAATCCGCCAAGTGGCAGGGCCAGTGCCCGCACTGCCAGGCCTGGAACACCTTGGTGGAAACGGCAGAGCGCAGCGTCGATGCCGCCCGCCCCGGCGCACGGCACGGCGCCGCGGCAGCGCAGTTCGCCGGGCGCGGCGACCTCACCGCGGCGAGCGGCCCGGTGCTGCTCACCGAGGTGCAGGCCGAGCGCCACGCGCACCGAAGCAGCGGCATCGACGAACTCGACCGCGTGCTCGGCGGCGGCCTGGTGCCCGGCGGCGTCTTGCTGCTCGGCGGCGATCCGGGCATCGGCAAGTCCACCCTGCTGCTGCAAGTGCTCGCCAATCTGTCCGCCGAACTGCCGGTGCTCTATATCAGCGGCGAGGAGTCCGCCGCGCAGGTGGCGCTGCGTGCCCAACGTCTGGGCCTGAAAGGCGCGCCGGTGCGGCTGATGGCCGAAACGCAGCTGGAGGTCATGCTCGACGAGTTAGCACGCGGCCCCGCTGTCGGGCCTTCCCAAGGCGGGCGTTTCCCCCTCCCAACCTCCCCCACCGAGCGAGGGAGGAGCAATCACTCCCTCCCCACGGGTGGGGAGGGTCGGGGTGGGGATGCCCCCCTCGGGGAGCAGCGAGCGAATGCGAGCATGGGGGCCTATTCCATCGCAGTGATCGACTCCATCCAGACGGTTTACACCGAGGCGCTGTCCTCGGCGCCGGGGTCGGTGTCGCAGGTGCGCGAATGCGCGGCGCAACTCACCCGCGCGGCCAAGGCCAGCGGCATCACCCTGGTGCTGGTCGGCCACGTCACCAAGGAAGGCGCGCTCGCCGGGCCGCGTGTGCTGGAGCACATGGTCGATACCGTGCTGTATTTCGAGGGCGACACGCAGTCGCGCTTCCGGCTGATTCGCGCCATCAAGAACCGCTTCGGCGCGGTGAACGAACTGGGCGTGTTCGCCATGACCGAGCATGGCCTCAAAGGCGTGTCCAACCCCTCGGCCATCTTCCTCTCCACCCACGCCGAGCCGGTGCCCGGCACCTGCGTGCTCGCCACACTGGAGGGCACCCGCCCGCTGTTGGTGGAGGTGCAGGCGCTGGTGGACAACGCCGCCGCGCCCAGCCCGCGCCGCCTGTCCGTGGGGCTGGACGCAGCGCGGCTGGCCATGCTGCTGGCCGTGCTGCATCGCCATGCAGGAGTCGCCAGCGGCGATCAGGACGTGTTCGTCAACGCCGTGGGCGGGGTGCGCATCACCGAGCCCGCGGCCGATCTGGCCGTGCTGCTGGCCATTCAAAGTTCGCTGCGCAACCGCCCGCTACCGCGGGGTCTGCTGGCCTTCGGTGAAGTCGGCCTGGCGGGTGAAATCCGCCCCGCCCCGCGCGGCCAGGAGCGTCTGCGCGAAGCCGCCAAACTCGGCTTCTCCGCTGCCATCATTCCGGCTGCCAATGCCCCCAAGGGTGCGGGAAAACAGTTCGAAGGGCTGGAGTTGCACCCGGTGTCGCGCATCGAAGAAGCGCTGGACGTGGTGCGCGGGCTGGGGTGACGCATCAACCCCGCGCCGCATCACGGCTGCGCATCCCTTGGAGGATCAGCGCCGTTCCCAGCGGCCGCCCTGACCGTGCCAACCGCCGCCTTGCTGCACCCAGCGATGCGGCACCCAACGGTAGCCAGGGCGTGGCGCGTGCCAGTAGCCCCGGTTCCACACGTAGCGACCGTTTGCCCAGCCCCAATAGCCGGTGATCCACACCGCTCCGGGGTAAGGCGCCACACCGACCGCCTCGTACTGCGGGGCGGGAGGCGGCACATTGACCACGTCATACGCAGGCGCGCCGTAGCCATATTGCGGCGGCACGGGCGCCACCACGCAACCGCCCAGCCCCAGCGCGGCAACAGCAGGCAAGATCAGAGCCGCGAGGCGACGCTTCGGGGTGTTGAGTGCAGCGGGAATGAGCGGTTGAGACATGGCGATGACCTCGTGTGTCGTGGGAGCAGGTTCTGAAGTAACGCGCAGCGCTGCGAAACCGCGACAGGCGATCACGCCTTTCTCACACCAATAGCGTGAACAGGCCCTAATCGGAAGGCCAGCGCACTCCACGGCGAGCAGCCATGTCCTGGCCCATCGCCGTGATTTGGGCGGCATTCATGCGCGCTTGCGCGGCCGGAAAAATCCGCGTGTTTTCGATGGCAATATGCGCGGCGTGCAGGGCGCTGAAGCGTTGCGCCGCATTGGCGATGAGCGCCGACGCGGGCAGGGCCTGCGCGGCTTTCACTTGCAGCAGCCAGTCGCGCAACTCGGCCCATAGCACGTCCAGCACGCGGTGATCGCTTTCAAGCGTTTCCAGCACCGCGTCGTCGCCGTCCCCCACCCTGCCGCCGAAGCGCGCAGCAGCGGAAACACATGCAGCTCCTCGTCTTCATGGTGCAGCGGCGCGGCTACATCGAAGTAGCGCAGCACTTTGTCGGCCGCCTGCTGCGCCTGTGCGTCCGTACCTTCTTGTGCGCCCCCAGGGTCGGCACGCCGCCCCGCGCCCCGTGGGGAACAAGCAAACTTGGGGCGGCCTTGCGTTTCCTTGAGCGCCACATGATCGATCAGCCGCAGCAGCAGAGCGTCCATGCGGGTGATGCGGGCATGGCAGCCGCGCAGCAGCTCGAAGGGCTGGTCAAACCCGGCGGCGGACAGATCGTCAGAAAGCAGCATCACCGCCGCATCACGATGCGAAGGCTGGCGCCCCCGGTACACCCTCGTCGCCCAGCGCTGCCTTTTGCGCCCGCTCGGCATCGCGTTTTTCCATGCGCGCCGGGCCTTCGCCCGAGGGGTCGGCCACGACCGTGTAAATCTGCGCATGAAATCCGATCACGCCCACACGGTGCGCCACACTGACCAGCGTGGCGTCGGGCAGACGCTGCTGCAAAAGCGCGTACATGGCGCGTTCGGTTGGTGCATCGAGCGCGCTGGTGGCCTCGTCCATGAACAGCCAGTCCGGGGCGATGAGCAGGGCGCGGGCCACGGCCAGGCGCTGCTGCTCGCCGGGCGAGAGGCGTTGCATCCAGGTATCGGTCTGCTCCAGCGCGGCTTCCAGATAAGGCACGCGGGCGAGTTGCAGCGCCTCGCTGATTTGCGCGGCACTGAAGTCTTCCGGGCTTTGCGGATAGGTGAGCGCCTGTTTGAGCGTGCCCAGCGGCAGATACGGCTTTTGCGGCAGGAACAGCGTACGGCCCGATGGCGCATGCGCGTGCGCGGTGTTGAGCGCGTAGGGCCAGATACCGGCGAGCCAGCGCACCAGCGTGCTCTTGCCGCTGCCCGACGGCCCGGTGAACAGGGTGTGCTGGCCGCGGCTGATGTGCTCGCCCGCGCATTGCAGCAGCGGCCGTCCGTCGGGAGAGAGCAGCAGCAGATCGCCCAGCGCCACCGACTCGCGCGCGCTGCGCAGCGGCACCACACCGGCCGAAGCGATCGCAGCGCTTGATGACCGGTCTGAGGGCAGACCTGCGGAAGCGGGCGCCGTGGGCGTAGGCGGATGACTCTGCGCGTTTTGCATGGCCTCGACAAAGGTCTGCAGACGCTCGACGGTGGCGCGCCAGTCGGCAATGCTGGTGTACGCGCCGATGAACCAGGACATCGCGCCCTGCACCTGACCGAAGGCCTGCGCCGTCTGCGTCAGGCCGCCGAGTTGAATCTGCCCGGCAAAGTAACGCGGCGCGGCCACCAGGATGGGGAAGATGATGGCGAGTTGGCCATAAAACGCGCTGTACCAGGTGAACAGCTTCTGCCGCTTCATGATGCCCCACCAGTTGCTCCACACATTGGCAAAGCGGTCGCGGTGTCCGGCCAGTTCGCGCTGCTCGCCGTTGTAGAGCGCAATGCCTTCGTCGTGTTCGCGGGTACGCGCCAGACCGAAGCGGAAATCCGCCTCGTAGCGCTGCTGGTAGAAGTTGAGCCGAATCAGCGGCTTGCCCACCCAATGCGCCAGCACGCTGCCCACCCCGGCATACAGAATGGCGACCCACACCATGTAACCGGGAATGGTGATGCCGAACAGGGTGACCGCGCCCGACAGCATCCACAACATGACCAGAAAAGAAAACAGCGTGACCAGCGAGGAGACGAAGCCGAAAAACAGATTCAGGCTGCCGTTGATGAAACCGCCGATGTCGTCGGCGATGCGCTGGTCCGGGTTGTCGGTGTTGCCCTGCCGCAGCGACATGCGGTAATGCGTGCCGCCAGAGAGCCAGTCTTTGAGAAACACCTCGGTCATCCAGCGCCGCCAGTTGATCTGCAGCATCTGCAAAAAGTACTGCGAATACACCGCCAGCGCGATGTAGAGAAAGGCGTAGCCAGTGAAATACAGCAGCAGTTGCTTGAACGCGCCGAAATTCTTCGCCTGCAGCGCATTGAAAAAATCGCCGTTCCACTGCGTGAGCTTCACATTCACCCAAACCAGCGCCAGATTCATCGCCAGCACCAGCAAAAGCAGACCCCAGCCCTTTTTTTTCTCTTCCGAAACCAAGTACGGTTTGGCGAGCGAATAGAAATGTCTGAGGGCGAAGCGATACGACTGTGGAGAGGCTTGAGGTGGCATGAGGCAAACGGCTCCCGAAAACGCGAAAACTGCGGCATTGTGCCTGTGAGGGCGCAGCCGTTGTCACAGTACGGACATGCCCTCAGCTGTCGCAGCCTAACGACGCCGCCTGAGGATCGGCTTAAGACCGCCGCCTACCCGGGCCGTATGATGCGCACTCTCGAACGACCGTGCTTTTTCTCATGACCGACACCCCCATTTCCGCCGAGCTTCAGACCGCCTTCGGCGCTGCCGTCGCCCATTCCAAGACCCTCACCACCCGCCCCGACAACCAAACCCTGCTGCAACTCTACGGCCTGTACAAACAAGGCAGTGCGGGCGACGTTTCGGGCGAGCGCCCCGGCATGACCGATTTCGTCGCCCGTGCCAAATGGGATGCCTGGGCCGCACGCAAAGGCATGCCCCGCGCCGAGGCCATGCAGGCTTATATCGATCAGATCAACGCCCTGTTCTTCTGAGCGCCCCAGGGCCGGGCTGCGCTGACCCTTCTGAGGCGCTCAGGCGTTGCATCTGATTACATTCAAGTATTTAGATGTCGTTGACTTGAATCAAGCTCGCGGAACACAGGGCGTCCAGAATGCAGACATGACAAAACCCCTTCAGCGTTGTGCGCCAATTTGTCGCAGTCGCCGCAAGGAAAAACATGGAGGTCGTCATGTCTCTCATCCCTTGTTCACAAAACGTTTTTTTCCGCCAGTTCTTCACCCGACAGCGTGAGTCTGCGCGCAGATTGAAATACAGCCTCGCGGCGTTGACCGGCTTGATCGGCTGCCTGGCGTGGGCGCCCAACGCGCAAGCCGTGCCCGCCTTTGCCCGCCAGACCGGGCAGGACTGCATCGCCTGTCACGTCGGCGGCTTCGGCCCGCAGCTCACGCCTTTCGGCCGGGCGTTCAAGCTCGATGGCTACACCCTGAGCGACGGAAAAAAACACATTCCGCTGTCGGCCATGCTAGTGGCTTCTTACACCCACCAGGCGCAGAGCTATGGCAACAACAACTACATGGGCTCGCCGCCCGCAGGATTCAGCGCCAACGACAACTTCACCGCGCTGCAGCAGGCCTCCATTTTTCTGGCGGGTCGCATTACCGACCACGTGGGCATGCTGGGGCAGGCCACCTATTCCGACCCAGGTTCGCAAAACCTGGCCTGGGACAACACCGAGCTGCGCTACGCCCACGCCTACACACTCGGCTCCGCCAGCGGCCTGTTCGGCATGAGTCTGAACAACAACCCCACTCTGTCGGACGTGTGGAACACCACGCCCGCTTGGCAATACAGCTATATGGCGCCGCCATTCGGCAACAGCGGTCCGACGGTATCCCCCGTCATTTACAACCTGGGGCAAAGTGTCGTGGGCGCCACGGCGTACACGATGATTGACAACAGCTGGTATGCGGAGGCTGGGGCCTATCACAACCTTTCGACTTACTGGGCCAACGCACTGCATGCGGGCAACGCCTCCCTGCAAGGCGAAGCGCCCTACTGGCGGCTGTGGTACTCCAAAACCGTCGGCCCTCATGTATTCGAGGCCGGCCTGCTGGGATTTGACGCCCGCATCAACACCAGCGGTCTGCCCGGACTGCCCACAGACGACTATCACGACATCGGACTGGATGCGACCTATCAATTCCTCAATGGCGGCCCGAACATCATCACCGCAAACGCCATCTATATGCACGAACGCCAGAACCTGAACCAAGCGCTGTTGCAAGGCAACGCGAGTAACGGCAGCAACACGCTGAACTCGGCCAATCTGAACGTGGCCTACTGGCGTGACAATACTTACGGGGCAACGCTTGGGCTGTTTCAAACCACAGGCTCCTCCGATGCCGCAGTTTATGGCAACGGTTACAGCTCGCGCACCAACAGCCCGAATACCAACGGCGCCATTTTTGAAATCGACTGGAATCCGTTTGGCAAGAGCTGGGTCAACCCCGAGAAAAATCTGCGGATCGGTTTGCAGTACACGCTGTACAACAAATATCTCGGGGCCAAAACCAATTTTGACGGCGCCGGCACCAATGCACGGGATATGAATACCCTCTACCTCTATCTGTGGACGGCGATCTGATCGGCGAAGTGGTCAAGCGCAAAGCCGATGCGCTCCGCGAGCAGCGGGGCGCATCTCAGTTTGATCGCAGCCGGGCCGCTCGACGGCCCCACCTCGTTATCGTTTGTCACGATTTCATCATCTGATCCAGCGCAGAACGTCCTATGCTTTTCGCATCGATTATTCGGCTTACGCAAGGAGGTTTTCCATGACAAACGCCAACACATTCATCTATTTCGCCCAGGCCTTCCACCACGGCGAGGCCGAGCAGCACAGTTATGTCGTGGCCGTCGGCGACCACGCAGTCGTCGAGGCGCTGGCCAAGGCGGAGCACGCCCGGCTGCGAGGGGCTTACGGCGTAGCCATTTACCGCACTCTGCCAAATGGCGCCACGCAAGACAACTTCCGCCTGGTCGGCTACCTCTCGTCCGACATGGGCGAGAAGTGGACTTGCAGCCAGCCCGACGAAGCGCAGGCGGCCTGAGCCGCGCTGGGGTTCACTGCACCATGCCCAGCCAGCGGGGAAACGCCAGGCTGATTGCCGGGATATAGGTCACCAGGCCCAGAAACACCAGCATGGTCAGCAGCCAAGGCCACACCGCGATGGTGAGTTCGGTGATGCCCATCTTGGCGATGCCGCTGGCGACATAAAGGTTGAGGCCCACCGGCGGGTGGCACATGCCCACTTCCATATTCACCACCATGATGATGCCGAAGTGGATCGGGTCGATGCCCAGTTGCATGGCCACCGGAAACAGAATGGGCGCGAGAATCAGCACGATACTCGAAGGCTCCATCACATTGCCGGCCACCAGCAGCAACACATTCACCAGCAGCAGGAAGGCAATCGGCCCCAGGCCCGCGCCCAGCAGCCACTGCGCCATGTTTTGGGGAATGTGCTCCGAGGTCATCAGGAACGAGAACAGCACCGCGTTGGTGATGATGTAGAGCAGCATGGCGCTCATATTGGCCGAAGCCAGCAGCACCCGCGGCACATCGCTGAGCTTGAGATCCTTGTAGACGAACACGGCGATGATGAAGGCGTACACCGCGCTCATCGCCGCCGCCTCGGTGGGGGTGAACATGCCGCTGTAGATGCCGCCCAGCACGATGAGGATGAGCATCAGCCCCCAGAAACTCTCGCGCAGCGCCTTGCCGCGCTGCGCCCACGTCGCCCGAGGCTGACGCGGGTACTTGCCTCGCCAGGCGCGCCACCAGGTGGTCACGCCCAGCATGGTGGCCAGCATGATGCCGGGCACCACCCCGGCCATGAACAGCGCGCCCACCGACGAATTGGTGGAAACTGAATACAGCACCATCACGATCGACGGCGGAATGAGAATGCCCAGCGCGCCCGAGGTGGTGATGACCCCGGCGCCGAAGCGTGGCGGAAACCCGGCCTTGACCATGGCCGGCATCAATATGGAGCCGATCGCCACCACGGTGGCCGGGCTGGACCCCGACACCGCGGCGAACAGCGCGCAAGCCAGCACCCCGGCCAGCCCCAGCCCGCCCGCCCAATGTCCGATGAGGCTGCTGGCGAAGGTGATCATGCGGCGCGCCACGCCGCCGTGGGTCAGAAAGTTGCCGGCCAGAATGAAGAACGGAATCGCCATGATCTCGAAGTTCTCGATCCCGGTGAACAGCTTGAGCGCCACGGCCTGGATGGGCACATCGGTCATGGTGAACAAGAAGGTGAGCACCGTCAGCCCGAGGGCGATGGAAATGGGCATGCCCGTGAGCATCAGGACGAGCAGCAGGGCGAAAATGATCAGCGCGCTCATTTCGCACCTCCCATCTGCGGCACCGGATGAATGTTGTCCGCACCGGGCGCAATCTCCATCGGCTCATCCAGCCCTTCAACCGCTCCCGGATCGTGGTGCGGCAATTGCCCGTCGCGGTTGAAGCGCCAAGCGACCTGCAAAAAGCGGTAGCACATCAACGACGATCCGAGCGGAATCGCCAGGTACACCCACCACATCGGCACTTCGAGATCGGGCGAAGTCTGGACGGTATGGCCGACATGCCAGACAAAGTTCGCCCCCATGACCGCAACCGTGCCGGTGAACAGCGCTCCGGCTAGCAGGCCGAATAGAATGACGGTTTTTTGTTTTTCCGGCGCAAGGCGGTTGACCAACACGTCCACGCCCACATGGATGCCGGTGCGCACGCCATACGCCGCGCCGAACTTGGCCATCCACACGAACATATAGATGCAGAGTTCCTGCGCCCAGCTCAAGTTGAGCGACAACAGCCAGTCCTGCAGGCCGGGAATAGCGAAGCCCGCCATATAGCGATGCACGACGGCAACAAAAATGAGCAAGGTCGCCGCCGCCATCAGAATGGCGATCAGCGTCTCTTCCAACCGGTCGAGCACGCGGTTGAACAGGGCAAGAGCAGACATGGGAGGGTCCGATCAGGAAGGGGGTTGTCAGGCGCGCAGAACGACAAAAGCCCATGCCGCTGGGCACGGGCTTCGCACATCGATTCTGAACGACTCAGAGCTTGGCGGGATCGAAACCGGTCGCCTTGAACACAGAGTCCATCAGCGCCTTGGGCACGCGCGACTCGGCCTGTTTGTAAACCGGCACCATCGCCTTTTTCCAAGCCAGACGCTCGGCCGGAGTGAGGGCGATGACCTCGCACTTGCCCGACTTGCGCACCGCTTCGGTGGCGTCGTCGTTGTCCTTCTTCGCCACTTTGTTGGCGAAATCGGTGGCTTCGACCATGGCCTGGTCGAGGGTTTTGCGGATGTCGGCCGGCAAGCCATCCCAGAACTTCTGGTTGACGATGACTGCGTAACCCAAATATCCGTGCTGGGTCTGCGTCATGGCCTTCTGCACTTCATAGAATTTCTGGGTGTAGAAGTTGGACGGCGGATTCTCGGTGCCGTCCACCACCCCGGTCTGCAGCGCCTGATACACCTCGGAGAACGCCAGTACCTGAGGGATGGCGCCGATGGCGCGCATTTCCATCTCAAGAATCTTGCTCGACTGGATGCGCATCTTCAGGCCCTTGGCGTCTGCGGGATTGCGCAGCGGCTTGTTGGCGCTCATGTCCTTGAAGCCGTTGTCCCAATAGGCCAAACCGAGAATGCCCTTGGATTCGAGCTTTTTCAGCAGCCCGGCGCCGATGGGGCCTTGCGTGATCTTGTGCAGGGCGGTGTAGTCGTCGAAGATGTAGGGCAGGTCGAACAATTCGAATTCCTTGGCCCCCAGCGGTCCGAACTTGGCCAGCGAAGGCGCGAGCATCTGCACAGAACCGAGCTGCAGCGCCTCCATTTCCTCCTTGTCTTTATAGAGCTGGCTGTTGGGATAGACCTCCACCTTCACCCGGCCCTTGGTGCGCTCTTCCGCCAATTTTTTGAAGTATTCGGCGGCCTGCCCTTTGGGGGTGTTGGGCGCGACCACATGGCTGAACTTGATGACGATGGGCTGTTGCGCCCGCACCAGGGGACTCAGACCCAAACCGGCTGCGGCCAACCCCAGACCAATGACTGCTTGACGACGCTGCATGGCGATCTCCGTTGATTTGTTGTGTTGTGAAATGACTTGTCTTTTTTTGTAACCGGCGAGAGCATACGTCAACCCGCGGCTGAAGCGCGCAGGGTTAGCCCGGGGGATCAGCCAGCCGAAGGGGTTGCCGAGGGATTCGCCGAAGGGGTCGCCGAATAGGCAGCGTCAGCCAAAAACAGACGCCCTCAGCCACGGCCGTTGTTGACTGGCGGCTTGTTTGCGCCTTTGCGCAGTTCGCGCGCATGCTCGTCGGCGCTCTGCTGAATTTTGCGGCTGAAAAACCAGATAAAAAATACGCCGATGCCCAGCATGAAAATGCTGCCAATCAAGCTGAACAGACCATAATCGGTGCCGAGCAATCCTTGCCAAGCAGATCCCATGATGTCTTTCTCCCTGTTGTTGACGATGCGTGAGAATAAATCCGTACACAGTTTACGGTTTGACACAGAGCAAACAGCGTTCGGCCTGACCCGGCTAAGCCGCATCGGGCGCAAGCGATGAACGCGGCGCGTTTCGGCATCGTCAGCGCCATTGCGCAGGAGCAACAGGGTTTGCTGGAATGTTTGCAGCAGCCGCGCTGCGTGCGTCACGGCAGCCGCGACTACACCCTGGGCACGCTGTGGGGCAGCGAAGTGGTGCTGGTGCTGTGCGGCATCGGTAAAGTGGCGGCGGCCGCCACGACCACCAGCCTGATTGTCGAATTCGGCTGCGACGCGCTGCTGTTCACCGGCGTGGCTGGCGGCCTGGGAGACGGCGTGGCAGTGGGCGATCTGGTGATTGCCGACACGCTGCTGCAGCACGACCTCGATGCCCGACCGCTCTATCCGCAATACGAAGTGCCCGACACGGGGTTGACGCACTTCGCCGCGAACCGCGCGCTCACCGACCGCCTGCACGCCGCTGCGCAGCGGCTTTTGTCACCGCAGGCCGAGCCCTTGATTGATGCCCAGACCCGCCAGGCCTTCGGGCTGCACGCCCCGTGCGTGCATCGCGGGCTGATTGTCAGCGGTGACCGCTTTATCTCCACCCGCGCCGACAGCGACGCGCTGCGCCACGCGCTGCCCGACGCGCTAGTGGTAGAGATGGAGGGTGCCGCAGTGGCGCAGGTCTGCCGCGATTACGACGTGCCTTTCGCGCTGGTGCGCACCATTTCCGACCGCGCCGACGACACCGCGCACATCGACTTCGGCCGCTTCATCCACGCCGTGGCCAGCCAGTACAGCCGGGCGTTGCTGTCCGAGCTGTGGCACGCCGGACTTATAAACGAGAAGGCAGATCCAGGCGGTCGGTAAACAGACCGTCCAGCCCGTCAGCCAGCAGCGCTCTCGCCTGATTGGCGTCATTCACCGTATAGGCGCGCAGCTTCAGTCCGCGCGCATGCACCGCCGCCACGACCGCAGGCGTCACCTGTTGCCAATCAGTATGCAGCCCCTCGGCGCCCAGCGCCACGGCCTGCTCCAGCGCCGCAGCGTCGTAGGTTTCCACCAAATAAGCCAGCGGCACATCGGCCTGCAGGGCGTCGAGCACCGCGCGTGCCGCCTGCAGCGCGGCAAGCGAAAAGGAGGACAGCAAGGGCCGCTGAGCTGAGGGCTGATCGGCCAGCCACTGCACCACGCGGCGCGCCACGGCCTCGCCGGTTTGTGCATCCTGCCCCGGGTTGGGCTTGATTTCCAGGTTCAGCCAGACCGCATGGCGCGCGGCGAAGTCGAGCACCTGATCGAGTGAGGCCGGAGGCTCGCCCTTGAAGGTCGCGCTGTGCCAGCTTCCGGCATCCACCAGTTGCAGGTTTTCCCAGCGCCAGGGCGCCGCCGGGCCGCGCGCATCGGTGGTGCGGTCGAGCGTGTCGTCGTGCAGCAGCCAGAGCACGCCGTCGGCACTGAGTTTCACATCGCATTCAAACGCGCGAAAACCGGCCTTGAAGCCGACTTCGAACGCCGCCAGCGTGTTCTCGGGCGCGGCATCGCCCCCGCCGCGGTGCGCGAACCAGCGCAGATCAAATGGAATTCGAGTCGTCATGATGGTGAGCGGCGTTGATCATCCCGTGCATCTTGCGCTTGCAGCATGACGCCCTGTTGTCACGCCGTTGCCTTTTTGGCGGCCGCTTTTTTCGCTGGCGCCTTGGCCGGGCGCGGCTCGAACTCGAAGCCGATTTTGCCACCCGTTTGTTTCACCAGAAACGCCTTGAACTTGCGCTTGGTGCGCGCCGAGACGAAGCCGTCGAGCAGATCGGTGCGGCCGGTCTGAAGCAGTTTGCGCATCTGCTCGGGCTCGATGGGCTGCTGCAAAATGATCTTGCCGCTGCGAAAGTCGCAGCTCGGCGCCGGGCCCACGCTCTTTTCGCACACATAGCTGCTGCCAGCTTCATACACCGCGCTGCCGCATTTGGGGCAAGCGCCCAGCGGCTGTTGCGAACTGAAGTCGGGCGCTTCGCCCCCGTCGCTGCCGGGCGCGCTGTCACCGAAGTCGAATTCGAGTTTCCACTGCCCTTTGCCGTCTTCCTGCGCCAGCTTGAGTTCGGCGGCGAACGGGCGGCCCATTTTGCTGCGAAAACCGGTAAGCGGGCCGAGGTGCTTGTCGCGCAGCAGTTGCTCCACTTCGGCCAGCTCGAAGCTGCGTCCGCCCGGATGTTTGCCGATGGAAAAATCGCACTGCGTGCAGGCGTAGCGGTGGTAGTTCTCCTTGACCACGCCGCCGCAGTTCGGGCAGGGCGTTTGCAGTGTGGCGTAGTCGCCGGGCACGGTGTCGCGGTCGAATTCCTTGGCGCGGCGCACGATGGTTTCGGTCATGCCGGCAATGTCGCGCATGAAGGCTTCGCGCGAGAGCTGGCCGCGCTCCATTTGCGCCAGCTTGTGCTCCCAGCCGCCGGTGAGCTCGGGCTTGGTGAGTTCTTCCACCTGCAGTCCCCGCAGCAGGGTCATGAGCTGGAAGGCCTTGGCGGAGGGAATGAGCTCACGGCCCTCGCGCACCATATACGCCTCGGCCAGCAAGCCTTCGATGGTGGCCGCGCGGGTGGCCGGCGTGCCCAGCCCTTTGCCCGACATCGCCTCGGCGAGTTCTTCGTCTTCCACCATCTTGCCCGCGTTTTCCATCGCGCCCAGCAAGGTCGCTTCGGAGTAGCGCGCGGGCGGGCGGGTCTTGAGGGCTTTGAGTTCCACGGTCTCGGCCTGCACCGCGTCGCCCTCTTTCACGGCGGGCAGGTTGTCATCTGCGCCCTGCTCTTCCTTGCCGTAGATTTCCAGCCAGCCGGGTTTGACCAGAATCTTGCCCTCGGTCTTGAACTGATGCGCGCCCACGGTGCTGATGCGCGTGGTCACCAGAGATTCCGCCGCCGGGAAGAACACGGCGAGAAAGCGCCGCGCCACCAGGTCGTAAATCTTGGCCTCGGCCTCGGTGAGTGCGCCGGGCGTTTGCGTGGTGGGGATGATGGCGAAGTGATCCGACACCTTGGCGTTGTCGAACACGCGCTTGCTCGGGCGGATGTAGTCGGCCTCCAGCGCGCGGCGTGCGTGCGGCGCGATGGCCCCGCCCGCCTCGGCCAGCGCCTGCGCGGTCTGCCGCGCCACGGCGAGATAGTCTTCGGGCAGATGGCGCGAGTCGGTTCGTGGATAGGTCAGCGCCTTGTGCTTTTCGTACAGCGCCTGCGCCAAGCCGAGCGTGGTCTTAGCGGAAAAGCCAAAGCGCCCGTTGGCCTCGCGCTGCAAAGAGGTGAGGTCGAACAGCGCGGGCGAGAGCTGGGTGGACGGCTTGGATTCGTCGCGCACCGTGGCGGGCTGTCCGTTGCAGGCGGCGACGATGGCCTCAGCGCGCGTCTTGTCCCACAGCCGGTCGGCGCGGGCGTCTGCATCTTCCCCTCGCTTGAACGCCGGATCGAACCACTTGCCCGCATACGCCCCGGCGGGCGCGCCAAACTGCGCGTGCACCTCGAAGTATTCGCGGGCAATGTGCTTGCGGATCTGCTCCTCGCGTGTCACCACGATGGACAGCGTCGGCGTCTGCACCCGGCCCACCGGCGTGAGGAAAAAGCCGCCGTCCTTCGAGTTGAACGCGGTCATCGCTCGCGTGCCGTTGATGCCCACCAGCCAGTCGGCCTCGCTGCGGCTGCGCGCGGCATCGGCCAGCGGCCGCATGTCGGCATCGCCGCGCAGACGCTCGAACCCTTCGCGGATGGCCTGCGGCGTCATCGACTGCAGCCACAGCCGCTTCACCGGCTTGTCCAGCGCCTTCTTGCCCTCGGCGTATTGCAGGATGAGGCGGAAAATCAGCTCGCCCTCGCGCCCCGCGTCGCAGGCGTTCACCAGCGCGGTCACATCCTTGCGCTTGAGTTGCTTGACCACCGCCGCCAGTCGGCTCTTGGTCTTCTCGATCGGGTTGAGATCGAAGTGCGGCGGAATGACCGGCAGATGGGCGAAGCTCCATTTGCCGCGCTTGACCTCGAAGTCGTCCGGCGCCTTGATTTCCACCAGATGGCCGACCGCCGACGTCACGACATACTGTTCGTTCTCGAAATACTCATCATGTTTGTCGAACTTGCCCGACTGCGGCGTCAGCGCGCGCACGATGTCTTGTGCCACGCTGGGCTTTTCGGCGATGACCAGGGTTTTACTCATAGGACGGAATGGATGCGATCAAAGAAATTTGGCGATGCCCGCGATGTCTTCGGCGAACAATTCGCCCGAATCGGCCATCTTCACCCGGCCGTCGCGGCCAATGACAATGGTGACCGGCAGACCCGCGGGTTTGGGAAGCACCTTGGCCAGCGCGGGCGACAGCCACGCCACCGGAAAGGTGTAGTTCTTGCTCTTGAGAAACGGCGCAATATCGGCCGCCTTCTTGTCGATGGACAGGGCCAGCACTTCCAGCCCGCGGCTGTGCTCCTTCTTGTAAAGCGCCTCGACATGCGGCATCTGCCGCGCGCAGAACGGGCACCAGGTAGCCCAGTATTCCAGCACGATCACCTTGCCCGCCCAGTCCTTGGTGTGCAGCGTCTTGCCGCCCAGCAACTCCACCGTGGGCGGCAGCGCAAACACGCTGCCCTCCTTCGGCAAGGGCACGGCCTTCTTGTCTTTTTTCTCCAGCGCGTTGGCCTGCTCGGCCACGTTTTGCGCCCAGGCGGGCACGGCCACGGCGCCGAGCGCGGCGCCAAACCATTTCAACTGAGTACGACGAGATTGATCCATGATGACGGCTCCCTAGAATGCCTCGATTTCGACCATAACGAGAACGATCACGGGCGGTTTGTCTCCTCCACCTCTCGCGTTCTCTTTTTTTACTTTACCGAGTTTCTTCGCCGCCGCGCATTCCCACCCGTCTCGCCCTGACCACCGATGCCCAAAAGCCGCCCCGCCCCCGCCGTTGCTCCCTCCGGCGGCCCCTACACCCAGGTGCAAGATTCTCCCATCCACGGCCGCGGGGTGTTCGCCCGCCGCCCCATCCACGCCGGGCAGCGTCTGCTGGAATACAAGGGCGAGCGCATCGACTGGCCCGAGGCCCTGCGCCGCCACCCGCGCGACCCGGCCCAGCCCAATCACACCTTCTACTTCTCGCTGGGCGACGACACCGTGATCGACGGCGGCGTGAAAGGCAACAGCGCCCGCTGGATCAACCACTCCTGCGCGCCCAACTGCGAAGCGCAGCAAGTCGGCAGCCGCGTGTTCATCGACGCCCTGCGCGACATCGCCCCCGGCGAAGAATTGTTCTTCGACTACGCCCTCGAACTCGACGCCCGCTACACCGCCAAACTCAAGCGCGACTATGCCTGCCGCTGCGGCGCCCCCAACTGCCGCGGCACCCTGCTCGCGCCCAAGAGGCGCAAAGGCAAATGAGCAAAGACCCATCCCCCTCCCGGCCTCCCGCACGCCGTGGGGGAGGTGAGAACTGCGCTGCGCGGGCTGTAGGCCGCCCCTCCCGACCTCCCCCACTGCGTGGAGGAGGGGTGTTTGCTCCCTCTCCACTTGTGGGGAGGGCTGGGGAGGGGTGCTGGTTGTGATCCATCTCCTCACCCTCCGCGCACGCCAATTACGGCGCGACATGACCGACGCGGAACGCCTGCTTTGGAGCCGTGTGCGCAATGGGCAATTGGGCAGCAAATTTCGCCGCCAAGTGCCCATTGGCCCCTACATCGCCGACTTCACCTGCGCTGCTGCACGCCTGGTTGTGGAACTCGACGGCGGACAGCACAACGAATGCCCCCACGATGCGCTACGCGATGCGTTTTTTCGGCAAAAAGGCTATGAGGTTTTGCGCTTCTGGAATAACGATGTGCTGGCCAATATCGCGGGCGTGTTGCTGACGATTCAATCTGCGGTTGAACAACGCGCAGGCCAATCCCCCCCTCCCAACCTCCCCCAGCAAGAGGGGGAGGAGAAATGCGCGTTCACTCCCTCTCCACTTGTGGGGAGGGTTGGGGAGGGGAGAGCGGCCAGCTCCGACCCCCTTACCCCGCTGCGCACCCAGCTTGCCGTCAGCCACCCCGCCTGCACCGCGCGCTGGACCCCCCGCACCAGCTCGACCAATGCCGATCTGCTGGCCGAGGCGCGAGCCGGGCGGCTCGACGGGCCGACGCTGCTCGCCACCGGCCAGCAAACCGCGGGCCGCGGGCGTCAGGGCCGCCCCTGGGCCGACGATGCGCAAAGCAGCGTGCTGTGCTCGCTGGCCTGGCCCGATCCGCGCAAGCGTGAACCGGGCCCGCTGAGTCTGGCCGTGGGCGTCTGGCTGGCGCAGGCGCTTCACGCGCTCGGCGCTGCGCAAGTGCGCCTGAAGTGGCCCAACGATCTGCTCCTGCCCGCGGCGGACGCCTCCAGTGGCTGGCGCAAGTTGGGCGGCATTCTGGTGGAAATGGCCGACACGCCGCAGGCGCGCTGGGCCGTCATCGGCTTCGGCCTCAACCTGCGCGCCCCGGCCGATCAGCCGCAGGCGACGGGACTGAACGTCGCCGGGCTCGACCTCTCGCGGGGCCAGCTACTCGCCGCCCTCGCCCCCGCCTTGCTCGACGGCCTGCAGCAAGGCCCGCGCGGCGTGAGCGAGGCGCTCGCCCATTGGAACGCGCTGCACGCCTGGAGCGGCCAGACGGTTGCGGTGCTCGATCATGGGCAAACGCTGTTTTCCGGCGTCGCGCTGGGCATAGCCGCCGATGGCGCGCTGCGCGTGAGCACGCCCGAGGGTGAACGCCGCGTGCTCAGCGCCGACGTGTCGCTGCGCCTGCACGCCGCAGGTATGGCGGACGCGGCAAAATGACGGGGCCGAACGCCCTCCATAACGTCCTCCCGAACGCCCTGAATCCCACTGACCCATGCGCACCCTGCTCCTTGCCCTGCTGCTCGTCAACCTCGTGTTTTTCGCCTGGTCGCAGGGCTGGATGACGGGGGTCGGGCTCGGGCCAGTGACGCAGCGCGAGCCGCAGCGCCTGGCGCTGCAAATCCACCCCGAGCAGGTGCAGATCACCCCGTTGGCCAGCGCCTCCGCCACGCCCGCCATCCCGCCGCAGCCCACGCCTTCCGCACCTGCCATTCCGTCCAGCCTGCCGTCCGCCCCGATCGACGCGTCCGCCCCGGCCAGCGCCGAGCCCGCCCGTACCGCCAATGCCGTCTGCCGACAGATCGGCCCCTACGGCGCGCTCGAAGCCGAGGCGCTCGCGCAGGCGCAGTCCGCACTGGCGCAGGTCGGGCTCAAGCCCACAGTCCTCAACACGCCTGTGCCCGCGCAATGGATGGTGCTGCTCGGCCCCTATCCCAGCCAAACCGCCATGCGCGCCGCGCTCGACGAAATCACCCAGCAAGGCAAGGTCAAGGTCTTCGCCCCGGTGACCGACCGCCCACGCTACGAGCCCGGCATTTCGCTGGGCGTGTTTGCCAACGAAGCCGCGGCGCAGCAGCAGTTGCAGATCGTGCGCAAGCAAGGCGTACAGGGCGCCAAGGTAGTGCAGCGCAATGCCGGACTGAGCCGCACCGTACTGCGCCTGCCGGCGCTCACGCCCGAGCAACTCGGTGCGCTGGAAAAAGTGTCAGGGCAACTAGGCGGGCAGATCGTCAAGACCTGCGCGACCGAAGGGTCTGCGCCGTAAACTTCTCACGCTCATACTGGTCACGCTCACCAAGGAAACGCCATGTCCGCCGTGCTGTCCCGAGCTCATTTCACCTTTGAAGACTATCTCGCCTGGGAAGAAACCCAGACCGAGCGCCACGAATACATCGGCGGCGAAGTCTTCGCCATGGCCGGTGGCAGCACCGTGCACAACACGCTTTCGGGCAACGCCTATATCGCCCTGCGTAGCCAAACCCACGGCACGCCTTGCCGGGTGTATATGGCCGACGTCAAACTGCAAGTCGAAGCCGCAGACGCCAGCTTCTATCCCGATGTGTTCGTCACCTGCTCGGCAGCAGACGCCGAGCGGCGTACCGTGCAACAAGACGCGCGGCTCATCGTCGAGGTGCTTTCGCCCTCGACCGAAGGCCACGACCGCGGCGACAAATTCGCCGCCTACCGCCTATTGCCCAGTTTGCAGACCGTGCTTTTCGTCGCGCAGGGCCAGCCTCACGTCGAAGCCTTCAGCCGCAACGCCGACGGCTCGTGGACGCTGCATGAAGCCAGCGGGCTCGACGCCCAACTCACCTGCATCGCCGCCGAGCGTTCGTTCATTTTCTCGCTGGCCGATCTCTACGCCGGGGTCGATTTTTCCGCAGCGACTGCCGAGACGGCTGCCGCCAGTTCTGGCACATCGGCGTAAATATCAGCCAGCGCCAGATCGGCATTCAGGCAGTCCAACCGCAGCGCGCCTGCGGTGCAGCGGGTGCAGTCCCACTCCTCGCCCGGTTCGCCAAGGGCGCGGTGATAGCGATCCACCGTCGCGCTCGCGCTGTCCACGATCAAGTATTCCCGCAGCCCCGGCGCCTGCTGGTAGGCGAACAGTTTTTCCCGCCGATCGATGCGCTCGGTGCTGGGCGACGTCACCTCCACCACCAGGCAGGGCTGGCGGCGGTAATACGGCGACTCGCGGTCTTGCGCCTCGCAGCTCAGCACCAAATCCGGGTAATAGAAATAAGTGCCCCGCAACGCCTGCACCCGCACCTTCATGTCGGCGATGAACAACTGGCAGCCCGCCTTGCGCGCCAGCGGCCCCAGTGCAATCCCCAGCGCGGTCACAATCAGCCCATGCCGGTCGCTCGCCCCCGCCATCGCCACCACCATGCCATCGAGGTATTCGCGCTTCACCTCCGAAAGCGGCTCGGTGTCCAGATACTCCTGCACGCTCATTCGCGGTGCAAAATCTTGCAAGTTCGCTGCCATCACGCTCTCCTAGGCCCGGTCAGTACCGATTGTTCCCCGGCACGCCCCCGGTTTTCAACCACGCCTGCGCCAGTCGCACCCAGAAGCTGCCGCCCAGCGGAATGAGGTCGTCGTTGAAGTCGTAATTCGGGTTGTGCAGAGTGCACGGCCCTTCGCCGTGGCCGGGCACGCGGTGGTCGCCGTCGCCATTGCCAATGATGAGATAAGCGCCCGGCTTCTCCTGCAACATGAAGGAAAAATCCTCCGCCCCCATCGACGGCACAAACTCGTGCACCGCCTCCGCGCCCACCATTTCCACCATCACCCGCTGGGCAAACTCGGCTTCGGCCGCGTGATTGACCGTCGGCGGATAGTTGCGCTTGAACGCGAACTCGCAGCCCACGCCGAACGCCGCTGCGGTGTGGGTGGCGATGTCGCGCATGCGGGCCTCGATCAGGTCGAGCGTCTCGGGGGTAAAGGTGCGCGCCGTGCCCTGAATTTCGGCGAATTCGGGAATCACATTGGTCGCCTCGCCCGTATGAATCATCGTCACCGAAATGACCGCCGGGTCCAGCGGGGCGCGGTTGCGGGTGACGATGGTCTGAAACGCCTGCACCATCTGGCAGGCGGCGGGCACCGGGTCGATGCCCAGATGCGGCATGGCCGCATGCGCCCCCTTGCCTGTGAGCCGGATGTGAAACTCATTGCTCGACGCCATCACCGGCCCGGCCTTCACCGCGAAGTGCCCCGCCGGAATGCCCGGCCAGTTGTGCATGCCAAACACCGCCTGCACCGCAAAGCGCTCGAACAGGCCGTCCTTGATCATCTCGCGCGCGCCGCCGCCGCCCTCTTCGGCCGGCTGGAAGATGCACACCACCGTGCCGTCGAAATCGCGCGTGCGGGCCAGGAATTGCGCTGCCGCCAGCAGCATGGCGGTGTGGCCGTCGTGGCCGCAGGCGTGCATCTTGCCGGGGTGCTGGCTGGCGTGGGCGAAGGTGTTGAACTCGGTCACCGGCAGGGCGTCGAAGTCGGCGCGCAGGCCGATCATGCGGCCATTCCTCCCCGCGTCGCGGCCGTGGATCACCCCCACCACCCCGGTCTTGCCCAGGCCGCGATGCACCTTCACGCCCCAGGCCGCCAGCCGCGCCGCCACCACGTCAGACGTGCGCTGCTCCTCAAAGCACAGTTCGGGATGCGCGTGCAGATCACGCCGCAGCGCGGTGAGCGCGGCGGCTTCGGTCACGATGGTGTCGATGAGTTGCATGGCAGTGTCCTCTGAGTAGCCCCATAGGCAGGATTTGCCCGACTCTCCCTAAGGGAGGCGACCCGGCGTTTTCTGGGGAGTTTCCGCCTGAAGTCAATTCCCCTCAACTCGTGCAGAATACGATGGTCTTCCCTAAAGGTACAGGACATCACCATGCCCCCCATACCCGCGCTCAAGCTCGCCGCCAGCGTTGAAGACTACCTTGAAGGCGAACAGCTCACTGACATCAAGCACGAATACCTCGACGGCCAGGTCGTCGCCATGGGCGGGGCAAGTCGCAAGCACGGCCTGATCGCCGCCGCACTTGCCTTAGCCCTGGGCGCACAGGCTCGCGCCCGCCGTTGCCAGCTTTTCATCGCCGATATGAAGGTGCGTGTTGAGCATGAAGGAGAAACCTTCTTCTACTACCCCGACCTCGTCCTCACCTGCGATCCGGAAGATCGGCACAACCTCTACTGCACCCGCCCCTGCCTCATCATCGAAGTGCTCTCCAAGGGCACCGAACGCATCGACCGCCGGGAAAAGCGCCTCGCTTACGGCCTGCTTCCCAGCCTGCAGGAATATGTGCTGGTCGATCAGGACGCCCTGTGCATCGACCGCTACCACCGCACGCCCCAAGGCTGGGCGCATGATCGCGTCGTCGAAGGCGTACTGCGCCTCGACTGCCTTGAGCTGGACCTTCCCCTGTCCGAGATTTACGCCGACATCGAATAGCCGGGCGGCGAGCCGGAAAGCGCTGCTGCGCGCAAAAAATGTCAATCGCAAGCGCCAGGCTGACAAAACCTGCCGGGTTGCGGCACAAACCGTCACCGTTCCACACGGACTTGCCGCAAAAACTGTGAAGCATTTCACACAATCGGCCCCTCATCAAAGCGCGGTGCGCTGGCCTGCGGTTTGCAAAGTCAGAATCGAGATTGTTTACAAATCCGCCATTCTGCACACTGAAAAACCCAAGCCATGCGCCCCAACACCCAACGCGGCTTCACCCTCATCGAGCTGATGATCGTCGTCGCCATCATCGGCATCCTGGCGGCCATCGCCATTCCCGCCTATCAAAACTACACCATGCGCGCCCAAGTCTCCGAGGGGCTGGTGCTGGCGGGGGGGGCGAAAAATGCCATGTGGGACTACTACGCGCAGCACGGCGTCTTTCCCAATTCCAATGCCTCTGCCGGGTTGACCAACCCAGCCACCATCTCCGGCAACTATGTCAGCAGCATCGCCGTATCAGGCAACGCATCAGCCGGGCTGGTCACCATCACCTACGGCAACCATGCCAATGCCAACCTCAGCGGCAAAACCCTCTACCTCGCAGGCACCGGCTCGCAGGGCGCGCTGAGCTGGGTTTGCACCACCGCGCCCGGTGGCACACCAAACGCCAACGGCGTTCCTCGCGTCTATCTGCCGACTTCGTGCAGTTAAACCCAGACTGTCCATGATGCGAGAGGCTTCACCTCGACGCGGCTGCTGACGGGTGCGAATTTGAGTCTCCAGGGCATCTGGGCCTCCGCGTAAAAACCTTCCCCTCCTCAACCCTCCCCACAAGTGGAGAGGGCGTGTTTGCGCCTCCTCCACACCGTGGGGGAGGCCGGGAGGGGGTTGCGCACGCAGCGATCCACCCATCCTCGATTTCAATCAGCAGGTCGGCGCATTCCAGCAGTCTTTTAAAGAGCCCGACGACCTCCGGCCTGCCCACTTTGGCCCCGCCGCGCAACACCCACTTGGTTTCCAGCAGCGTCAGCAATCTGACCTATGCCGAATCGCCACTCGCGGCAGCCTGCGTGCCTGCGGGCATCGCCAATTATCGCCTCACCTGACAAAAATTGGCAGGCCCGGCAAGGATTGTCGGCGGCTGAGAGAGCCGATTCGCCGGATTTCGTGAACCAGTTCACGAAAAACGAGGAGAGCAAGACACAAAATGGCTGGCACGGCATGTGCTCTATCTGTCATGCCCATCGGGGGGTGATGTCAGTCCACCGCAGTCTGGGGCACGAAGCATCTCCAGATTTAGTTCCGCCCCAGGCTGTGGTGATTTTTTTGCCCAACCGTTATTGATTTTCTTACTTTCCAATCTCAGGAGTTTCAGATGAAAAAGCAACTGCAACAAGGCTTCACGCTGATCGAATTGATGATCGTTGTTGCGATTATCGGTATTTTGGCGGCGATCGCCATTCCGGCGTATCAAGACTACACCATTCGCGCCCAGGTGACGGAAGGTCTGTCTCTGGCTGACGGCGCCAAGACTGCCGTGTCGGAGTATTTCACCAACAGCGGCAGTTTTCCGACGAACAATAGCACTGCCGGTGTCGCAGCTGCCAACGACATCAAAGGGAATTATGTATCGAGCGTGACTATTGCTCAAGTTAACGCCAGCTCTGGCACCATCACTGCGGCGTTTAGTAGCACACCCCCCTTCAAAGCCAATACGGCCTTGACTCAACCCCTTGTGCTGACCGGCACAGGTGGCGCAGGCTCGATAACCTGGACCTGCACTTCAAAACTGCCGCAAAAGTATCTGCCCAGCTCCTGCACGAGCAACTAATCGCTCTAAACAGAACCTAACCCGCCGCAAGGCGGGTTTTTGTTTTTTTTCGCGTCGCAGCGCCCTCTATACCGAGAAACGAAATCATGTCAATGGAAAATCAGTCTCTCAAAAGCATGGGTGTCTATATGGCCCTGGGCTCGATTGCCATTGGCTTCATCCTGGCCATTCTCAGCGCACAACATTTTGCCCCGATCTCCAGTTTTTATCAGCAGAGCGCAATCGCCATCTCGCTATGGCTGGCCGCTGTCATCATTCTGTTATCCGGCGCGCTAAAAGGAGACTGGCAGTTGCCCTGGACCTGGCTGACTGCTGGGTTACTCGCGCTGGTCATCACAGCAGGCGTGGCGATTCATCCGCACAGCATGGCCGATATGATGATTTGGCCCATCGGCACCCTGGCGACTGCCGCGATGGCCGCATGGATGGGGCATGCTCTGGCACAGGCCAAAAGGGCGCAAACGCTGTCGGTTGCGCTCATGTCAGCCTTTGCAGTAAGCGCCGTGGGCACTGCAGTCATCTGCTGGCTGCAGATTTTCTACCCGGCTTACCAAACGCTTTGGCTGTTCCCTAGGTCGGTTTTGGCAGCGCCGTTTGGCAATCTGGCACAACGCAACGAGGCTGCCTTGGTGCTGGCCTTCGGCTTGGTGGCGCTGGGGTTTTTCACCCGGCAAGGTTTGCCTGGCCTAGTTTGGAAAAGAGTGCTGGCCTCTGGAGTGGCGATTTTGTTGCTCAGCGCTGTTGCGCTGACCCAAAGTCGTATCGGACTGGCCTTCACCTTAACGGCGGGTGCCGCCGTTGGTCTGATGTGGGCAGCCCCAGACAAGAGGTTGCGCGGCCTCGCTGCGGGTATTGTGGTGTTCGCCCTGGGCTATCTTGCCCTTCAATGGCTTGTCTATGATGCCTTTGGTCTGGGCCAATTGTTCCCCCCTGGCACGCAGCGCCTAGTGGACCGGGGAGTAGGTCAGCGCCTGGGCATGCTGCAGGTGGCCTGGGCCGAGTTTTGTGCACACCCGTTTTTTGGCGGCGGCTTCGGCAGTTTCGGAGGCTGGGAATATAAATTGGCGCTGCAGAACAGCGCACCGCTTTATTCAACCAATGCGCATAATCTGTTTGCACAAATCGGCGCCGAACTGGGCATAGTTGGCCTGCTGGCACTCATCGTTCCAGCCGCCATTAGTTTTACAGGCATTGTGCGCAGGTTATTCGCCGCAGGTATCTCCCGCTGGCCCGCGTGGCAGATCGCCAGCCTTGGAATTCTGCTGATGATCGCCGGTTACAGTATGACCGAATATCCTTTGTGGCACACCTATTTTCTAATTCCAACAGCATTGCTTTGGGGTGCAATGGACTCTACTGCAATCCATTTGAAAATATCGCGTAGCATAAAAATAGTGCTTGGATTAGTGCCTGTATTGATGATTGCTTTTCTGGGATGGGCCGGGGTTCGCTATTACGAAATCGCTAAATTGTATGACTATGTTTATGGTTTCAAGAATTACCAAACCCATCGCGAACAATTCAATACAGAACTATCAAAACTGTTTTTCAGCCCCGGATTTTCCCTTTATACCGAGGCATTGAATTTTTATGGTTTGGGTGTGGATGATTTCATGCTGAAAGATAAAATAACGCTTGGCGAGCGAGTGGTGCTGGCGATGCCGAATTCATATTTCATAACCAATCTTGGCATGTTGTACGCATTAAATAACCAACCGGCCCTGGCCGCGCAGACATTTGCCAAAGCCTGTGCGCTCGGGCCGTCGCAGTGCGAGGCCATCCGACACGATGTGGCGCATATGACTCAGTTGCATCCCAAACGATTTAAGCCGACATTCCAGCAGTTTCGTGCATCGCCGCAGTACGGCATCCAGTCTAAAGTGGCCAATGTTCTGCGACCCTGGGACAAAAATACCGACGGCACAGTCGTTACTATTGATCCATCAAAAACATTATTCGGATTCGATTTGGCGCTTTATGCCTCTGGTTTGGCCCAGGCGGGAATGAAGAGCGGGACTTTTCTGGCAACGCCAACAAACGCGGCCCAATCTGCCCCTCATACCGCGCCAAATCCGTAAATGCCTCGTGCGCCAAGCGCAGCCGACTTTGGCTTACTTTCGTAGCGAGAAGAATGGGGTCAGGTCTAGCTTCGTAGCACCCCTTCCTCCGTCTTCACCCCGAAACCCGCCGCGAGGCGGGTTTTTTGTACCCAGAGGGAACCCTGTTCACGCCCGGAGTGCGGCCGCATGCCCATGTGTTGCTGCGCTCATTGGTTCTCAGGCAAAATTTCAGACTATGATGCACGGTGCTTGATGCTTGATGCTTGATGCTGGGGGATAACACCATGAGAACCACTGTTTCAATCGATGATGATGTGCTCAACGCGGCCCGTCATTTGGCGGCCAGGCAACATAAAAGCGTGGGCGAAGTGTTATCGGCTCTAGCGCGGCAGGCGCTGCGGCGTGAGCCAGCACTGGCTGAGCGCAATGGCGTGCCGCTGCTCGCCAGCCAACCCGATGCAAAGCCGGTGACTTTGGAACTCGTCAATCAACTGCGCGATGAGTTGTCATGACCACCTTCTTGCTCGATGTGAATGTGCTCATCGCGCTGATCGACCCTGCACATGTGCAGCATGACGCCGCGCACCATTGGTTCGCTGAGACAGGCAGCGCAAGCTGGGCCACCTGCCCGCTAACGGAAAACGGTTTGTTGCGGATCGTCGGCCACCCGCGTTATCCCAACACACCAGGCACACCTGCGACTGTGGCTGTCGTGTTGCAGGCGTTGCGGGCCCTGCCAGGTCACCATTTCTGGCCAGACGACATCAGTTTGTTGAACCCGGAGTTGATATTGACAGACCGCTTGCTCAGCCACACCCAGATCACCGACAGCTACTTGCTCGCGCTCGCGCGGCATCACAGCGGAAAACTTGCCAGCTTTGACAGAAAACTGGTGGCCGATGCGGTAGTGGATGGACAGGCGGCACTGGCGATTCTTTGAGCAATGATCGCCCACCGAGAATGCGGTCAGATCTAGTTGACGCATAAGAAGACGCCGGGCCGCCCCGAGTTTTCTCATGCCCCTTGGGGTTCTGACGCGCAGCGGCTGGTCTGGGGCGCTCTCAAGGAAACTTGGGGCGGCTCGTCGTTTCCTTGAGAGCCGGCCCCCTATCCGCGCTATCCGTATCCGCATTGTCAACATCTTCAAAAATCACCGTATCCAGCGGCAGTTTGAGGCCGGTGCTGGTGAGTTCGACGATGTCGTTTCCGCTGCAGGGATGCAGTACCCAGGTGTTGTTTTCGGCCTTGCGGTAGTGGTCGGCGGTGCGGGTTTCGAGGTCGATGATGAGGTATTCCGTCAGGCTGGGAAGCAGGCGGTAATGTGCGAATTTGGCGCCGCGATCGAAGGCGGCTGTGGAGGGCGAGAGCACTTCCACCACCAGGACGGCATCGGTTTTGGCCTGCTGCAGCGCGTTGCTCTGCGCCGCAGGTGACGAAGACATCGGGGTAAAAATAGGCCTCGCTGGCCTGCACATTCAGCCGCATTTCGGCCATGAAACTCTGGCAGGGCGTGCCGCGCAGGTGGCTTTTGAGCGCACTCGCTATGTTGAGGCAAACGCTGGCATGGGCCGCCGTGCCCCTGGCCATGGCGTAGATTTCGCCATGAATGAGCTCATGCCGCTCGATGCTGGTTTCTTCGAGCGCAAGATATTCTTCGACGGTGCAGCCGCCTTGATGTGCAGGTTGTGGCGTCATGAGTCATCCTCCCTGGTCGGCCTGTATCAGCGGCCTGCGTCAGTTTAGGGCCTTTGCGTATTCACCCCTCCTCCTCGACAGAACCCGATAAGCGCCATCGCGCCAAGCCATGAAACTCTCGCGCAAACGCGCTCGGGCGCAAACGCTCAAACTTCCCGCCTCCACACCGCGCAACCCGCTGGTGGCGCCTGCGCTGCAGCGCAAGGCGGGGGCGCATCGCAAGAGCAACAAGGCGCTGCGGCGGCGAGCGCGTTCGCGGCAGCGGGAGGAGTGATCCGTCATTTGATTGAGCGCGGCGGCCTGCTGTCATTCGACATGGCGCGGCAGAAGTATTCTTGCGGCGTTATCGCCACGGAGCCCACGCCATGAGTGCGCCGGAAAAGCCGGTTTTTTCCGCCGACGATTTTCTCGCCTGGGAAATGCAGCAGCCCGACAAGCACGAGTACCTCGCGGGCGAGGTGTTTGCCGTGGCCGGGGCCAGCGATGCGGATGTCACCATCTCTGGCAACGTATTCGCCGCGCTGCGCGCACATCTACGCGGCGGGCCGTGCCGGGCATTTATTGCCGACATGAAGCTGCGCATTGACGCAGCGCAGGCGTTTTTCTACCCCGATGTGTTCGTCACCTGCTCGGCGGCGGACGCGCAGTCGCCGCTGTTCAAGCGCGAGGCGCTGCTGGTGGTTGAGGTGCTGTCGCCGTCCACGGCTGCCTACGATCTGGGCCAGAAGTTTGCGCAGTACCGGCACATGGCGACCTTGCAAGAGTATGTGCTGATCGACTCGGAGCGCGTCGCGGTGGACGTTTTTCGCCGCAATGCCGAGGGCCGCTGGGTGCTCTACCCCTACACCGAGGGCGAGATGGCGACGCTGGACAGCGTGGGGCTATCGCTGCCGGTGGCGGCGATTTATGAGGAGGTGGTTTTCTCCCAGGGCGCACAGGCCGAGGCGGAACAGCAAGCCGCCAGTACGCGCTGAACGCACTCCTCGGCCGGGCGTCATGCACAAAACGTAAACTTGGCAACATTGAGTTGCGTTTTGTCTTGTCACGTTGTCATTTTCCCGGCCCGCTCAGGAGTCGCTCATGATCGTCACCCTCGTCGTCATCGTTCTGCTCGTCGCGCTGCTGTTTTACGGCGTGATGATTTACAACAATCTGGTGAATCTCAAGCATGCGATCTCGCAGGCCTGGGCGAATATCGATGTACTGCTCAAGCAACGTCACGACGAGTTGCCCAAGCTGGTGGAGGTTTGCAAGCAGTCGATGCATTTCGAGCAGGAGACGCTGGAGCGCGTGGTGCGTGCGCGCTCTCAGGTGCAGGAGGCGCGTGAGGCGGGCAATGTGCGCAGCCTGGGCCGCGCCGAGGGGGCGATGCGCAGCGGTCTGGGGGCTTTGTTCGCGGTGGCCGAGGCTTACCCCGACCTGAAAACCAACGAGACCTTCCAGCATTTGCAGGCGCGGATCAGCGGGCTGGAGGAAAGCATTGCCGACCGGCGCGAGTTCTACAACGCGGCGGTGAATGCGAACAATGTGCGCATCGAGCAGTTTCCCGATGTGATCGTGGCGCGGCTGCTGGCCTTCGGCCCGGCGGAGCTGTTCAAGGTGGCCTCGGGCGAGCGGGCCGATGTCGATCTCAAGGGCTTGTTCGCCGCGTCGTGAAAACCCTCTCTCAGGCAGTTGATCGGGTTGCCGTCCGATGTTGAGCGGCTTGTCGCCCAGCGGCGCGGCGCCGCAGGTGCTGTTCATGGCGCTGGCTTTGGGCGCGGTTGGGCTGGTGCAGTTTTTCCGCTTGCAGCGCCGCCGCCGGGTGATGGAGGACATGCCCACGGCGCGCATCCGTTCGGCGGCGCAGGGCTATGTGGAGCTGATCGGCCGGGCGCTGCCGCCCGACGCGCCGCTGTTTTCGCCCATCACCCGCACGCCGTGCTGCTGGTATCGCTACAAAATCGAAAAACGCGACGACGACAACAAAAATAGTTGGTCGGTGCAGGAGCAGGGCAAGAGCACGACCCAGTTCTGGCTCGATGACGACACAGGCCGCTGCATCGTCGATCCCGAGGGCGCCGAGGTGCGCGCCCGCTCTCGCAACACCTGGACGGGCGCCGCCGCGCAACTCATTCCCGGCACGAGCGAGGTGCTGATGACGGGCGACAGCGACCATCGTTACACCGAGCATCTCATCCTGCCGGGCCAGACGCTCTATGCCCTGGGCTGGTTTGCCAGCCTTTCGCCGCTGCAGGCCTCGGCCCACGAGGAAGTGCGAGAGCGCATCGCCGCGTGGAAAGCCGACCCGCAAAAGCGCCGCAGCTTCGACGCCAATGCGGACGGCGAGCTGAGCATGGCCGAGTTCGAGCAGTTGCGCCAGCAGGCCGCCGCCGCCGTGGAAGCCGACCGCCGCGAACGCGCCGCGCTGCCGCAAACGCATGTGCTGAAAAAGCCGAAAGACCGCCGCTTGTTTCTGCTCACCACCGAACCGCATGACGATCTCGGCGGCAAGCTGCGCTGGCAAGCGTGGGCCTGGCTGGCAGCGGGCGTGCTGGGGCTGGCTTACGGTGGCGCGGGGCTGATGATGCTGGTTTGATCGACGCCCGCAAGCTCCCCACCCTACCCTCCCCACGAGTGGGGAGGGAGCAGAAATCACCTCCTCCACGAAGTGGGGGAGGCCGGGAGGGGGAGTCTTGCTGCCATCGGTCATACGATGGCGGCATGCAATCGCCCTATTCCTCCGTCTACAAAAAGCGCAGCGCGGCCGTACAGCCGCCAGCGGCGCCCAACGCCTTCGATTTTTTCCTGCCCTGCCCGCGCGGCGTCGAGGCCGCACTGGCCGACGAAGTGAAGGCGCTAGCCGAGCACAGCCCCACCCTGCGAGCGGGTATGCCCACGCCCGGCGGCCTGCCCGTGCAAGGCAGCCTGACGGATGCCATGCGGCTGAACCTGCACTGCCGCCTGCCCAGCCGGGTGTTGCTGCTGGGCGGCAGTTGCAGCTATGCCGACGCCGAAGACATCTATCACCTGGCGCGCGATCTGGCTTGGGAAAAATGGTTCGACGTGACCCAGGCGCTGCGCGTGGACGTGACCGCCGAGCACAGCCCGCTTGCGAGCATCAAGTTCGCCGCGCTGCGGGTGAAAGACGGCATCTGCGACCGCTTTCGCGCGCTGACGGGCGAGCGCCCGGACGTGGACACCGCGCACCCCGATGTGCGCATCCACCTGCATCTGCGCGAGGCCGACGCCCTGCTCTACCTCGACACCAGCGGCGAGCCGCTGTTCAAGCGCGGCTGGCGCAGCGAGCACGGCGCGGCGCCGCTGAAAGAGCATCTGGCTGCCGGCCTGCTCAAGCTCTCGGGCTGGACGCCGGACGACGTGCTGTTCGACCCGCTGTGCGGCTCGGGCACGCTGGTCATCGAGGCCGCGCAAATGGCGGCCAACCGGGCGGCGGGGCTGGATCGCAGCTTCGGCTTCGAAGCCCTGCAAGGTTTCGACATGGACGCCTGGAACGCGCTGCGTGAGCAGGCCCGGCAGGCCGTGCGCCCGCTGACGCCGGGCCAGTTTTTCGCCGCCGACATCGACCCGGCGAATGTGCGCATGACGCTGGACAACGCCCGCCGCGCCGGGGTGGACGGCGCAATTGCCGCGCAAGCGGGCGACGTGATCGCGGCCGTTCCCCCGGTGGACGCCGCCGCCCTGCCGGCCGGACAAGCGGCCTGGCTCATCAGCAACCCGCCTTACAACGAGCGCATTGCACCAGAAGGCGAGGCCGCGGATGACTTCGCCCCGCAACTCGCCCGCACCCTCAAGCAGCGTTTCGCCGGTTGGCATGTGGCGCTACTGGCCGCCGATCTGCATTGGGACAAGGCGCTGCGCCTCAAACCGCGACGCCGCATCGTGCTGTTCAACGGCACGATCGAATGCCGCCTGATGCTCATCGACATGGTCGCGGGCAGCGCGCGGGGGTAGGCGCGGCGCAGCTCAGCCACGCCGGATTCGTTTGCGCCCTCTGACGTTTTACTTCGCCTTGAAGGCGATGTCTTCGGCCTGCTCGGCGCGCGTGCCCAGTGGCGATTTGGCCGAAGCCGTGACCTGGGGCGGCGGTGTGGCCGCCGTTGCCGCAGCGTCGGTTTCGGCGGTTTTTTCCGCCGGGGCGTCGGTCTCTTTCATGCCTTGTTTGAAGCCGCGAACGGCTTCGCCCAAATCGCTGCCCATGTTTTTGAGCTTCTTGGTGCCGAAGATCATGATCACGATCAGCAGCACGATCAGCCAATGCCAAATACTGAATTCACCCATTGCGGTTCTCCTGTGCGTCCGCCGCGTGGCGGGCAGGTTCGACTCTGTTTAGGGTGAAATTGTCTCCCCAGGTTCACCCCTTCAGGTGAAAGCAAACGCAACATCTGCGCCGCAGGCAAAAATCAGTCGTCGGCCCAGTCGCGGGCGCGCTCCACCGCGCGACGCCAGCGAGCCATGCGCGCCTTGCGCTCGTCGGTGCTCATTTGCGGGGTGAATCGGCGTTGTTCCTGCCATAGCGCGGGCAGCGCAGCCGCGTTCGGCCACAGCCCTGCGCCCAGCCCGGCCAGATAGGCCGCGCCCAGCGCCGTGCTCTCGGCCTGCACGGGGCGCACCACGGGCACGCCCAGCAGGTCGGCCTGAAACTGCATCAGCGTGTCGTTTACCGCCGCGCCGCCATCCACCCGTAGTTCGGTCAGCGGCGGCCCGCCCTGCGCGGCGACGTCGGCCTGCATGGCGGCGAACAGCTCGGCGCTTTGATAAGCCAGGCTGTCGATGGTGGCGCGGGCGACCTGCGCTGCCGTGGTACCGCGGGTGATGCCGATGAGCAGGCCGCGCGCCTGTGCGTCCCAGTGCGGCGCGCCCAGGCCGGTGAAGGCGGGCACGAGCAGCACGCCGCCGCTGTCTGGCACACTGTCGGCGAGTTGCTGCGCTTCTTGCGCGCTGTGCACCAAGCCGAGGCCGTCGCGCAACCATTGCACCGCGGCCCCGGCGATGAACACGCCGCCTTCCAGAGCGTAATGCAAGGGCTGATCGTCGCCGAGCTTCCAGGCAATGGTGGTCAGCAGGCGCTGTTGTGAGCGCACCGCCTGCGTGCCGGTGTGCTGCAGTGCGAAGCAGCCGGTGCCGTAGGTGTTTTTCGCCATGCCGGGCTGCAGACAGGCCTGGCCAAACAGCGCGGCCTGCTGGTCGCCGGCCATGCCGGTGATGGGAATGTTCAGACCGCCCAGACGTGCCACGGCTAGCGCGCCACAGTTGGGCACGATGGCAGGCAGCACGGCGCGGGGCACGCGCAGCAGCGCCAGCAACTCGTCGTCCCAGTCGCCGGTGTGGAGATTGCACAGCAGGGTGCGGCTGGCATTGCTGACATCGGTGAGGTGGGTCACGCCGCCGCTCAGGTTCCACACCAGCCAGCTGTCGATGGTGCCTGCGGCGAGCTCGCCACGTTCAGCGCGGGCGCGAGCGCCGGGAATGTGGTCGAGCAGCCAGGCCAGCTTGGTGGCCGAGAAATAGGCGTCGGGCAACAGGCCGGTGCGCGCTTGCAGTTCGGGCGCGTGGCCGTCCGCCGCGAGCTGGGCGCAGATGCCCGCAGTGCGCCGGTCTTGCCAGACGATGGCGTTGGCCAGCGGCCTGCCGGTGGCACGCTCCCACAGCACCACGGTTTCGCGCTGGTTGGTGATGCCGATGGCGGCGAGATCGCTCAGCTTCGCTGCGGCGCGGGCCAGAGCTTCGGTGAGGGTGGCGCTTTGCGTGGCCCAGATGTCCAGCGGGTCATGTTCCACCCAGCCGGGTTGCGAGTAGTGCTGGGTGAACTCGCGCTGCGCGCTGGCCAGCACCCGGCCCTGCGCATCGACGATGAGGGTGCGCGAGCTGGACGTACCTTGATCGAGCGCGGCAATCAATGAGGGCATGACACCTCCGTCACGGGTCGATCACGTCGGCGCAGACATCGGTCGGCGCTGCGGCCACATGGCCGACGACGGGCACCATTTTCAGGCCCGCCGATGCGATGCGGCAGGGCGCGGCCACGACACCGCAACCGGCAAGCGCCGGGGCCGCAAAGATCAATGCAATCAAGAGTCTGGACATGAGGTGGTGGTTTCAGCTGATCAGGTTCATTATGCGGGCAACTGAACCGAGGCTGAAGCAAACCGCCTTGCGCGGAACCGATGACCTCGTCTTCACACTGACAGTAAGACGGGCCCGGTGAGATCGGGCGCGCCCAATTTCAGAACGACATCCCGCAGCCCTGACCAAAGGACACCTCATGAAAGCCGCCGACGTTGCCAAATCCGCCTTTTCCATGCCCCTCACCAGCCCCGCCTACCCGCCCGGCCCTTATCGTTTCATCGACCGCGAGTTTTTCGTGGTGACCTACCGTACCGATCCCAAGGTGCTGCGCGCCATGATTCCCGAGCCGCTGGAGCCCGCGGGCGATCTGGTGAAGTTCGAGTTCATCCACATGCCCGACTCCACTGGTTTTGGTGCGTACACCGAATCCGGCCAGGTCGTACCCGTGCTCTACAAGGGCAAGCCCGCCACCTATCAGATTGCGATGTATCTCGACGACGAAGCGCCGATTGCCGGTGGGCGCGAGATCTGGGGCTTTCCGAAAAAGCTCGCCAAGCCGCATCTCAGCGTGGTCGCCGACACCCTGCTGGGCACGCTCGACTATGGCCCGGTGCGCATTGCCACCGGCACCATGGGCTACAAACACCGCGCGCTCGATACCGCCAAAGTGCTGGCCTCGCTGCAGCAGCCCAACTTCCTGCTCAAGATCATTCCCGATGTGGACTGCACCCCGCGCATCTGCGAGCTGGTGCAGTACGACCTGGAGGACATGGTGGTGAAAGGCGCCTGGGAAGGCCCCGCTGCGCTGGAGCTGCACGCCCACGCGCTGGCTCCGCTGGCATCGCTGCCGGTGCTCGAAGTGGTTTCGGGTGTTCACATCATCACCGACCTCACCCTGGGTCTGGGACGGGTGGCGCACAACTATCTCAAACCGTGAATGTTTTGAGCCCCGGGCCAAACCCGTCAACCTGACGGCTCGGGGGCCAGTGAACAGTTCGTATTAGCGGTGTATAAAATCAAGTTGCGCGTCAATCCGGAAATGGCGCCGATTCCCCGGCAATGAAGCACTGTTTACGGGTGTTGCCCTCTATAAACCGGAGTGATTGTCAGGCAATTGTCGCTAGACTTCGACCCGCATGACACTGATGCGCTAAATTTCAAACCTCTACTAATACAACCGTTCACACCGAGGCCATGATGAACTCTCTACTGCCCTGCTTGCAGTCTCCCACCCCCACCGCGGAGGCTCGCCATGTCTGAAAAAATTGGCGGCATCGACCGCATCGACCGTCGCCTGCTCGATCTGCTGCAGGAAGATGGCCGCATTGCCAATCTGCGTCTGGCCCAACTGGTCAATCTTTCGCCCACCGCCGTGCTGGAGCGCGTCAAGCGGCTCACGCGTGACGGCTTCATTCTCGGCTACGAAGGTCGGCTCAACCCCAACCTGCTCGGCGCGGGGCTGATGGTGTTCGTCGAAGTGCAGCTAGACCGCTCGGTGGCCGACAGCTTCGAGAAATTCCAGTCCGCCATCAAGGTGCGCCCGGAAATTCTCGAATGCCATATGGTGGCCGGCAATTTCGACTATCTGCTCAAGGTGCGCGTGGCCGATATGGCGGCCTACAAGACGTTTGTGGCCAACGTCATCGCCAACCTGCCCGCCGTGCGTGAAACCCGCTCGTTCGCCGTGATCGACGAGGTGAAGAACACCACCCGGCTGCAAGTCGAACTCTGACCGTCTTGCGGCCGAGAGCTGCAGCAAGGCGCGCGCGAATCTGACTGGTTCGCGCGCGCTTTTTTATTTTTGCAGTTTCGGCGTGAGCAGTACCAGCACGGCGCACAGCACCATGAAGGCGGCGAGCACCAGAATGCCGCCGTTGGTGCTCTGCGTGGTCTGCTTCACCCAACCGATGATGGACGGGCCGAAGAACCCGGCCAGATTGCCCAGCGCGTTGATCAGCGCAATGCCTGCCGCCGCCGCGGTGCCCGCGAGGAAGGCGTTGGGCAGCGCCCAGAACAGCGGCAGCACCACCATGATGCCCACGGTCGCCAGCGTCAGCGCCACCATCGCCAGCGTGGTGTCGGTGCTCCACAACGTGGAGAGCGCCAGGCCCACGGCGCCGATCAGCGCGGGAATGGCCACGTGCCAGCGGCGCTCATGGCGTTTGTCCGAGCTGCGGCCCACCAGAATCATCGCCACCACCGACACGCCGTAAGGCAGCGCGACAAGCCAGCCGATGGTCAGCGGATCGGTCACGCCGGTGGACTTGATCAGCAGCGGCAGCCAGAAGCTCAGGCCGTACAGGCCGATGACCACGGAGAAGTAGATCAGCGCCATCAGCCACACGCGCGGATCGGCCATGCCCTGCAGCGCCGAGTGCGCCGGCTTGGTCTGCGCCTCCTGGTCGAGCGCGTGCTGCAGCGCGTTTTTCTCGTCCGCGTTCAGCCACTTGGCATGCTTGATGCCATTGTCGAGATAGAACAGGGTGACGATGCCCAGCACCACGGCCGGCAGGCCTTCAAGCACGAACAACCACTGCCACCCGGCCCAGCCGTGATGGCCGTGGAAGTGATGCAAGATCCAGCCCGACACCGGCCCGCCGATCAAGCCGGACAGCGGCACCGCGCTCATGAACCAGGCGGTCATCTGGCTGCGCCGCGCCGCCGGATACCAATAAGTGAGATAGAGGATGATGCCCGGAAAGAACCCGGCCTCGGCCACGCCGAGCAGAAACCGCATCACATAGAACTGCGTCGGCGTGGTGACGAACAGCGTGAGCGCGGAAATCAGCCCCCAGGTGATCATGATGCGGGCGATCCACACCCGCGCGCCAACCCGGTGAAGAATGAGGTTGCTCGGCACCTCGAACAAAAAATAGCCGAGAAAAAAGATGCCCGCGCCGAGCCCGTACACCGCATCGGAAAACCCGAGGTCGCCCTTCATCTGCAACTGGGCGAAGCCAATGTTCACCCGGTCGAGATAGGCGACGAAATAGCACAAGATCAGGAAGGGAATGATGCGCCAGCCGATGCGGCGATAGACCGCTTCGGCTGGCGGGGCTGCGGGCGTTGCAGGATGTGTTGCCATGGGAAGTCTCCTTGTCGTCGTAGTTCAAACATGAGGGCTCATGAGAAAACGCCGGGCCGCCCCAAGTTTTCTCATCCCCCCTCGGGGGGCCTGACGCTTCGCGGCAGGTCTGGGGGCACTCCTCTCTACCCATTAAACCCGGTTCAAAGCCGGGATCAGCGCGTCATCAACGCGGCTTTTCATCCACCGTCACGGCAACCGGTTCGGCGGCTTGCGCCTCGGGCTGCGCCTTGCGCTGCGACGCATCCCCCAAGGGCGCAAAGTACTTCTGCTCGGCCAGCGCCTCATACAGCGGCGGGGTGAACAAATTCGCCACCCGGCTACTGATCAGCGCCGTGGCCATGAGCGGAATCACCAACCCGCCGCCGTTGATCATTTCCATCACGATAACAAACGAAGTCAGCGGCGACTGCGTCACCGCTGCAAGATAACCCACCATGCAAATGGCCACCAAGGCCGACCGCGGATACTGCCCGAACCACTGGCTGACCCACTGCCCGAACCCTGCGCCGATCGACAGCGAGGGCGAGAACAGCCCGCCGGGCAGGCCGGTAATGTAGGACAGCACCATGGTGAGCCACTTCACCAGCGGGTAATACCAGCTCACCTGCTCGCCGTGATTCATCAGCAAATGCCGCGCCTGCTCGTAGCCGCTGCCCCAGGTCTGCCCGGCCGAGGCGATGCCGATGATGGCCACTAGCAGGCCCAGCCCCGCGCCCCACGCCAGCGGCGAACGCTCGCGCCAAGCCAGCACCTTCGCAGGAATCCATCGCACCTGTTTGAGCAAGGCCAGATTGAACGCCGCCCCGGCCAGACCGCAGACCACCGCGGCGATGACCACCGGCAAGACGAAGGCCAGCGGAAAAATGTCCGGCGCGGTGATCTGGCCGAAATACAGATAGTTGCCCGCCAGCGCCAAAGAGACCAGGCCGGAGAACACGATGCTGGTGATGAGCACGCCGTTGGTTCGCACCTCGAAGCTGCGGGTGAGCTCCTCGATGGCAAACAGAATCCCGGCCAGCGGGGTGTTGAACGCGCCCGACAGACCCGCCGCCGAGCCCGCGAGCAGCAACAGGCGCTCCATGCGCAGCGAGACGCGGGGATAAAACCGCCGCATCTCGATCATGATGGACGCGCCGATATGCACCGTCGGCCCCTCGCGGCCCAGCGTTAGGCCGCCGAGCATGCCCAGCAGCCCGAGACCGATCTTGCCGATCAAGATGCGCAGACCGAACAGGCGGCGGATGCGGGTCGGGTCTGGCTGGCCATGCAGCGCCGCAATCACCTGCGGAATGCCGCTGCCCTCACTGCCGCTGAACCATTTGCGGGTCATCCATACCGCGCCGCCGGTCAACGCCGGGGTGATGAGCAGGGCCAGCCACGCCCGGCCGTCGATCCAGCCGAGAAAAATCGCCAGCACATCGTTGGTCCAATTGGCGAACTGCACCGCTGCCAACCCCACCAGGATCGCCCCCACCCAGAGCACGCCGTAATTCAGCCACGATCTGCGAAGTTCTTTTCGTGTGAGTCGCCAAATCGCAGCGGGGCGGTAACGAGCATGCATAGGGAACAAGAATAGCGGGGCAGCGCGCACTGGCCATGAAGAGCAAGGCCTCTGGAATACGCGTACGGATGAAGCGGCAAAGCAGACAAAGCGTAATGGCGCGCAACTCGTCACCATACTGCACGGGGTAAATCTCTCAAAAAAACGCAGGGCCGCCCCAAGTTTTCTTGACCCCCCACGGGGGGCGGGTCGGCAAGCCGACCCTGGGGGCGCTCAATAGAAACAGAACGTTGCCTGTGTCCCTTCGTGCAACTCAGGCATTGCACTTAAGGGTTTTTACGCACTAGGATAACCCCGCATTTTTGACAAAAGTTAAAACACAAGCGCGTTCACAACCGCTGACACCTTGCGAGAAAGCCTTACCTATGCGTTCCCTTCATCTGCTCACCGTGCCGGAAAAACTGCTGCATACCGGCTTCATTTTTCTGGTCTGCATCGGCTTGCTTTGTGCCGAAGCCTATCTCTACGTCACCCACGCCGGGCTGGACGGCAAGACTGGGGTGACCCTCAAGGACATCCAGATTTCGTACTACGGCAACCGCGACAGCAGCAAGCTGCAAACCGTGCTGCCCACCATGCTCACCAACGCGGGCGTGCCGAAAGAGCAGTGGCCGCAACTGCAGAAGACCATCGACACCTGGGTGGTCGGCGGGCAGACCAAGGCCGGCTACGAGACCGAGATCAAGCCCATCCTCGCGCAACACTGCCTGATGTGCCATAGCGTGGCCATGAGCAAGCAGCTGCACAACCCGCCGCTGGCTTCGTATGAAGACGTGAAGGCGGTGGCCAAGGTCGACACCGGCATGTCGTACAACTCGATGCTGATGACCGGTATGGTGCACCTGACCATGCTGGGGCTGATTTTCTGGGTGGCCGGCTGGCTGTTTTTGCAAACAAGGGTGCACAGCCAGATCAAGGCCATTTCGGTCATCACGCCGTTCATCGCCATGCTGCTCGATTTTTCCGGCTGGTTCCTCACCAAGCAGAACCCCGACTTCGCCTGGTTCGTGCTCATCGGCGGTGCGCTCTCGTGCCCGATCGCCATGCTGGAGATGGGCGTGGCCCTGTTCGACATGTGGATCGGCCTGCCCAAATTCCTTATGCAGCGCATCGTGACCGAAGTGCCCAACACGGCGGTGCGCCCGGCCACAGCCTGATCATTTTTACGTTTTACCGACCCCGCTGATGCGGGGTTTTTCATGCGGCAAACGGCGCAGCGGCGTCACCGGCGCTCCTTAGAATGCGCGGCATGACGATCGCCCAAACCCCCTCCTCCGCCCTTTCCGTCGTCGTCCTTGCCGCAGGCAAGGGCACGCGCATGCGCTCCGACGCTCCCAAAGTGCTGCAGCCGCTGGCGGGCAAACCGCTGCTCGGCCATGTGCTCGATACCGTGCATCACCTATCGGCCGAGCGCGTAGTGGTGGTCACCGGTTTCGGCGCGCAGCGGGTGCAAGAGGCTTTTGCCCATCAGGCACACCTGCGCTTTGCGCTGCAGGAGCCGCAGCTCGGCACCGGCCATGCGGTACAGCAAGCCCTGCCGGACCTGCCGGGTGACGGCGTGTGCCTGGTGCTCTATGGCGACGTGCCGCTGGCGCCCGCCGCTAGCCTAGCGCCGCTGGTGGCGCAGGCGCAGACGGGCGCGCTCGCCCTGCTCACCGTCGAGCTGGACGACCCGACAGGCTATGGCCGCATTCTGCGTAGTGCCGACGGCGCGGTGCAGGGCATCGTCGAACACAAAGACGCCACGCCGGCGCAGCGCGCGGTGCGCGAATGCAACACCGGCATTCTGTGCGCGCCGCTGCCCGCCCTGCGCCGCTGGCTGGGCCAGTTGCGCAACGACAACGCGCAGGGCGAGTACTACCTCACCGACGTGGTGGCCCTGGCCGTGGCCGACGGTGTGCCGGTGCGCGCCTCCACCGTGGCCGACGCGGACGATGTGCTCGGCGTGAACGACCGCAGCCAGCTCGCGCATCTGGAGCGCGTGGTGCAACTGCGCACTGCGCGCCGCCTGCTCGACGCGGGCGTCACCCTGGCCGACCCGAGCCGCATCGACGTGCGCGGCGCGCTGCACTGTGGCCGCGATGTGTTCATCGACGTGGGCTGCGTGTTCGAAGGCGAAGTGCATCTGGCCGACGGCGCCCGCGTGGGGCCCTACGCCGTGCTGCGCGATGTGCGTGTGGGCGCGGGCACGGTGGTGCATCCCTTCTGCCATCTCGACGGCGCGAGCATCGGCGCGGGCGCGATCATCGGCCCCTTCGCCCGGCTGCGGCCCGCAACTGCCCTGGCCGATGGCGTACACATCGGCAACTTCGTCGAAGTGAAAAACGGCACGCTGGGCCCGGGCTCCAAGGCCAACCACTTGAGCTATGTGGGTGACGCCACGGTGGGCTCGCGGGTCAATATCGGCGCGGGCACCATCGTGGCCAACTACGACGGCGCCAACAAACACCGCACCGTGATTGAAGACGATGCACACACCGGCTCCAACTCGGTGCTGGTCGCGCCCATCACCATCGGTGCGGGCGCTACGGTGGGCGCGGGCTCCACGGTGAGCAAAAACGTGCCGGCCGGCAAGCTCACGGTCGCACGCGCCAAGGCCGTCACCCTCGACGGCTGGAGCCGCCCGGTCAAGAAGAAATAAGTCCAGGCACGCGCGGCGCGAACTTGCTGCGGTGCACCGAAAAAAACGCGCGCACATTGCGCACCTGATTCGCCGCGGTAAACAACCGGTGCACCAGGGCGTGATAAGCCGCCATGTCCACGACCAGCAACACCAGCACGAAGTCCGGCCCGGGCGACACGCGGTAGCACTGCTGCACCTCGGGCACTTCGGCCACCAGCGCCTCGAATGCCGCCATGCGCTCGGCCGCCTGCTCGGCCAGGGTGATCTCGACAATCACGGTCAGCCCCGCCCCCACCCGTTCGGGGTTGAGCACCGCGATGCGCCGCTCGATCACCCCCGCCTCCACCAGCCGCCGCACCCGGCGCAGACAGGTGGGCGGGGTGAGGTGGGCGCGCTGCGCCAGCTCTTGGTTGCTCAGCGCGCAATCCTGCTGCAGCACATCGAGCAAGCGCCGGTCGGCTTCGTCGAGCTCAATCGGTTCCATTTTCATTCCATTTCCTAGTCATTTTTGTAATTTTATTCCATGCACTAATAGTGGTGGAATCTGTAATCATTTTTCGTGAAATATTGCCGACTCATTTCACGGGCGCCTGCCTATCATGGCGCCCAACGCAACCCAAGGGAGTCTGTTCATGTGTGGAATCGTCGGCGCCGTGGCGCAACGCAATATCGTTCCGGTGTTGATCGAGGGCCTGCGCCGCCTGGAATATCGCGGCTATGACTCCTGCGGCGTGGCCGTCTATGCCGACGGCCAGTTGCAGCGCGCCCGTAGCGTGTCGCGCGTGGCCGAACTCGACGCGCAAACGCACGACCTGCAAGCCTTCACCGGCATCGCCCACACCCGCTGGGCCACGCACGGCGCGCCCACCACCCGCAACGCACACCCGCATTTCTCGGCCGGGCCCAACACCTCCAGCCAGTCGGCGCACATCGCCGTGGTGCACAACGGCATCATCGAAAACTACGAGGCGCTGCGCGCCATGCTGCAGTCAGACGGCTACCAGTTCGAGAGCCAGACCGACACCGAAGTCATCGCCCACCTGATCGATCACCTCTACGCCGGCGATCTGTTCGAGGCGGTGCAGGCCGCTACACAGCAACTGCACGGCGCGTATGCAATTGCGGTGTTCAGCCGCGAGGAGCCGCACCGCATCATCGGCGCGCGCGACGGTTCACCGCTGGTCGTCGGCCTTGGGCAGAATGAAAACTTCCTCGCCTCGGACGCACTGGCGCTGGCCGGCACCACCGACCAATTCATCTTCCTCGAAGACGGCGATGTGGCCGACCTGCAACTGGGCAAGGTGTGGATCGTCGACCGCGCCCACAAGCCCGTCGAACGCGAGGTGCGCACCATCACCGCCTACACCGCCGCCGTGGAGCTTGGCCCTTACCGCCACTTCATGCAGAAAGAAATTTTCGAGCAGCCGCGCGCCATCGCCGACACGCTCGACGGCATCCAGGCCATCACCCCCGCACTGTTCGGCGCGCAGGCCGAAAGCGTGTTCCCCAGCATCAGCGGCGTGCGCATTCTGGCCTGCGGCACCAGCTTCTACGCCGGGCTCACAGCCAAGTACTGGATCGAATCCATCGCCCGCGTGCCCGTTGAGGTGGAGGTCGCCAGCGAATACCGCTACCGCGACTCAGTGCCCGACCCGAGCGCGCTGGTCGTCGTCATTTCCCAGTCGGGCGAAACCGCCGACACGCTGGCCGCGCTCAAACACGCCAAGCAACTCGGCCACACCCACACCCTGGCTGTGGTCAACGTCGCCACCAGCGCCATGGCGCGCGAAACCGCCATGCAGTTCTTCACCCGCGCCGGCGCCGAAATCGGCGTGGCCTCGACCAAGGCCTTCACCACCCAACTCGTTGCGCTCTACCTGCTGGCCGGGGCGCTGGCCCGCGCCAAAGGCCGCCTGAGCGACGAGGCTGAAACCACCATGCTCACCTCCCTGCGTCACCTGCCCGCCGCCGTGCAAAGCGTGCTGGCGCTGGAGCCGCAGATCATCGCCTGGGCCGAGCAGTTCGCCCGCCGCGAAAACGCCCTGTTCCTTGGGCGCGGCATGCACTACCCCATCGCCCTCGAAGGCGCCCTCAAGCTCAAGGAAATCACCTACATCCACGCCGAGGCCTACCCCGCGGGCGAACTCAAGCACGGCCCGCTGGCGCTGGTGACCGAAGCCATGCCCGTGGTCGCCGTCGCCCCGCGCGACGCGCTGCTCGACAAACTCAAGAGCAACCTGCAGGAAGTGCGCGCCCGCGGCGGCGAGCTCTACGTCTTCGCCGACGCCGACGGCCAGATCGAAGCCAGCGAAGGCGTGCACCTCATCCGCCTGCCCGAACACTACGGCGCGCTCTCCCCCATCCTCCACGTCGTACCCCTGCAACTGCTGGCCTACCACACCGCCACCGCCCGCGGCACCGATGTGGACAAGCCCCGCAACCTGGCCAAGAGTGTGACGGTGGAGTGAGATGAGAAAGACTTCGATATTCCTGTTCCGTGCAATTAAAGTCGCAAACGGTACATTAAAGTCGCAAACAACGATCAAGGCAGAATGCGGGCTCGCGAGGCATGCACATGAAGTCGCAAACAGCGACCACGCAGCGTCGCGGCCTGAGGGCCGATTTGGCCCCACGCATTGCGCTGCTGGCACGGCACTGGACATCGCGGGCGATACGGGGACTGGATGTCGCGCAGGCTATAACCACGCGTTATCGAGCATGCAATTTTGCTGACCCTTGAGTGACAACCCAAGGATTAGGCCCGACACTCCAGTCGCGAGGAGCTTTCCAGCTCCGAGGGTACTTTTGACCGAAACCGCCAAAGGCCCGGACATCGGCATGAACGGACTCTCGCCAGATTCGGCCTAGAGGCCGGTCACGACCCGTTCCAGTCACAAGGCCTGTCCCGCCCAGTGGCCGCTTTGCAGCGAGAGCGGACTTCCGAAGGCCCAGCCTTAGATACAATTTTGGGAGGCGTAATCGGGACGTTGGGGCGTAAGCGTGCAGGGAACCCCTCTTGACACCCGAAGTGAAGGTCAGGTGCTGAGTGCAGGGGGATTGGTTTTCGCCCAGTTGTGGGGCAGCAATTCGCCCAGACGGCTGTTGGGCCAGGTGGGCAGCTTCGTCAGCACGTCCTTGAGATAGGCCCAGGGGTCGACCTCGCAGAGCTTGGCCGATTCGATCAGCGTCATGAGCACGGCGGCTCGGCGGCCGGCCTGGGGCGAGCCCACGAAGAGCCAGTTTCGGCGCCCGAGTGCGAGAGGCCGAATGGCGTTTTCCACCGCGTTGTTATCGATCGGCACGCGCCCATCGGTGGCAAACACACACAACGCCCGCCAGCGGCCCAGCGCATAGTCGATGGCCCGCGCCGTGGCGTCGGCCTTGGCCAGAAGCGGGCGTTGCTCGATCAGCCAGGCGTGCAAGGCCTCGAGCAGGGGTTGGCTTTGGCGCTGGCGCAGCGCGGTGCGCGCATCGGGCGGATGCTCCCGAAGGGTCTGCTCAATGGCATACAAGGCTTTGATGCGCTCAAGCGCCTCCTGCGCGATGGCGCTGCCCGCCAGCTTGTGCGCCTCGAAGAACTTTCTGCGTACATGCGCCCAGCACCCCGCCTCCACAATGCTCCCCTGGGCATACAGCGCCTTGTAGCCGCTGAAGTCATCGGTGAGCAAGGTGCCTGACCAATCCTGCAGGAAGTCGCGCGCATGCGCACCGGCACGACTGGCGCAATAGTCAAACACCACCGCCGGCGTAGCCGCGCTGCGGTAGACCCAGACATAAGCGCGGTGTGTCTTGCCCGTGCCCGGCGCCAGCTCGGCTACCGGGGGTCTCATCGGCATGCAGCACGGGTTGCTCCAGCAGATGGTCTTTGAGGGCCTGGGCCAGCGGTTCCAGGCGCACCCCGCACAGGCCCACCCACTGCGCCAGGCTCGAGCGCGGGAGGTGCACGCCGCTGCGGCGGTAAATCTCCTCCTGGCGGTACAGCGGCAGGTGATCGTCGTGCTTGGCCAGCACCACCTGCGCCAGCAGGCCGGGGGCGGGAATGCCTTTGTCAATGAGTTGCGCTGGCAGGGGTGCAGCCAACACCGTCTGGCAGCAGGCGCAGGCATACTTGCCGCGGATGTGCCGGTGCACGAAGAAACGCGTGGGCTCGCAGTCGAGTTGCTCGCTGATCTCCTCCCCGATACGGCGCAGGGTGTGGCCCTGCGGGCACAGGCCGGAGTCGATCTCGTAGCGATGCTCGATGCGCGGCAACTGGCTGGGCAGGGGCTGGCGTTTGGGGCGACGTTTGCCTGGGGCGGTGCGCTCCGCATCGGCGGCGCGGTCCTCGGCCTGTTCCTCGGCTTGCAGCAGCGCCTGCGTCTTGGCGTCGAAGAGCTGGCCTTGCGTGTCCAGGCTCTCGCTGGACTGGCCGAAGCGCCATTGCTTGAGGCGCGCCAGCTCGAAGCTCAGGGCCGCAATCTTGGTCGATTGAAATTTGAGCTCGGCACGCTGGTGCGCGATCTGTGCACCGAACTGCGCAATGACCGTGCGCGCGTACTGCGCCGCCGGATCGTCGCCCAGGGACTGGAGTTTGTCGTCGTCGATGGCGCTGACCATGCCGAATTCTCTCGCGCGCACGCGCGCGCGAGAATCGGGAGTTGCCCCGATCGACAAACGTCCGGGGGACTACACCACGGCAATGGCGCTGGCGGTGGCGTGCGCGGTCATGCGCTGCCACGGCAGCCCGGCGGCCAGCCAACTCCATTGCTCGGCACTCAGGTGCAGCGCCTCACGGTCCTCCTGCGGCCAGGCAAACCGGCCTTCTTGCAGTCGGCGCGTGCACAGCCAGATCCCCGAGCCATCAAAGACGAGCACCTTCAGCCGGGTGGCGCGGCGGTTGGCAAACACGTAGGCATGGTGGCGCTGGGCCGAGCCAAACCGGGCCACAACCTGGCCCAGCAGGCTATCCATGCCGCCGCGCAGATCGCTGGCGCCCACGGCCAGCCAGATGGCCTCAATGCGCAGCATGGCTTATCCCAGCCAGGCCTGCAGCCACTGCGCGCACTCGGCTGCGTGGGCCACGGGCCAGTCAATCTGGGCGCGGCGCTGGGCCCCCTCGCAGGTGATGCGGGCGTGTCCGGGATGGGGGCTTCCCTCCGCAGCCGCAGCGGGGGACGGGTTGCAGTGGGCGCGCACGAAGGCGCTGCGCCGAGGCGGCAGGGCCAGACCCGCGCGTTGGGCGCGCCAGCGCGGCGCGCTCGACAGCCAGCCGCGCAGTTGCCCGTAGCCCAGCCCCTTGCTTTGCGCAAACGCTTCGGCCTTCATCCCGCTGGCTTTGAGTTCATCGAGGATCGCCAGAATCTCATCAATCCGCTCTTCACTGAGTTTGTCTGATCGCATGGAGCCCCCGAAAAAACCCAAGCTTCGCTCAGCTCAGACTCATTGAAAAGATGGGTTCGGCAAACGCTTACGTTGGGGCGACCGACGCTCTATAACAATGGCGTTGCGTAAGGCGGGAGAGATGACGGCGTCACCAAGTGGCCTCAGGCAACACCTGACCCGGTCGGGTCAGCACTCCGACCCATGGGGGCGGTACTACACCTCGGATGAAGTCAGCCACTCGCTTATCGAGCGCATCGAAGTAAGCAAGCCAAAAGTGGTGCTGGAGCTGGGTTCAGGCTCCGGAGCACTATGTTCGGCTGCCGCCAGCCGTTGGCACGACGCTCGGCTCGTCACGGTCGATGTTGATCGCCAAGCCCCGAAACGACTGGATGCGGAACACAATGGGCCGAGCTTGAAGCACAGCCACTTTGTGCATGATGCGCTTGATGAAGCGCTCTCGGACAAGATCGGACTTCGCCTGGGCACCGTGGACGTTGCGGTTTGCAATCCGCCCTACATCCGGCCGCGGTGGCGATCCGACTTCGGCAAGATCCTGGAGGACGCAGGCCTCTCCGGTGCTCTCGCCTCACTCCGGGACGCCGGAGCCGACCTGCTTTTCTTAGCGCAGAACCTACGGCTGCTGCGCCGCAATGCAAAGGGATGGCGAGTTGATTGGCCTCGATGCGCTGGGATTCCCTGAGGTGTTCGACGCCACCGCCGAGGCTTTGGCGCGGCTCCACCCGGCTTTCGAGGCAGCGTTCACGCCGGGCGACGCACTGGCTCTGGCAGATATGCTGCTGCGACGGCGCCGTAGCGAGCACTTCCTGAGATTGCCTCATGTAGCGAGGTCACAGATTACGAGGCTAAGGCCGAACTAAGTCGGCGTTGCTATCGTGTTGGCGCATTGCTTCAATACCGCCGTGCCTGCCGAGCCGCTGCACGCTTCCATGTTGAACCCTGATAGGGCCCCGTATGACGCCGCCGGTTTCCCGTCTTCTCTCCTGTCTGGCATTGCTGATTTGCGCGACAGGTTCAGCGCACGCCGAGTCCATGTTCCAACCCCCGCGAACCATCAACATTCCCGGGAACGCCTTGCGCAGTTTCGACATCGGCTATGCCCAGGACGGGGTGTACGCCCTCGCCGATCGCTCCAACCACGGCGTGGATCTGATCGACACCCGAACGCTGCAGTTTCTCGGGCGCATACCCGGGTTCGCCGGGCCGGTCGGCGCAGGCCAGGGCGGGCCGAACGGCGTGGTCATGATCAATGGCACACGGCTCTGGGCGGGTGATGGCGGCAGCTTGGTGCGCGTCGCCGACATGCGCTCGCGGCGCATCGTCGCGACCGTCGCCACTGGCGGAAGCAAACAGGTGGATGAACTCGCCTACGACCCCCGCGACCACCTGGTGATCGCAGCGAACAACGCAGACGACCCGCCCTTTCTCAGTTTCATCTCTTCAAGGGCCCCCTACCGCGTGCGCGCCAGGCTGAGGCTGCCGCAAGCCACAGGCGGGCTGGAGCAGCCCTTGTGGGACCCGCGAACCGGCATGGTGTACGTCGCCGTTCCGGAACTCGACGGCGTCGCGGCGCGAGGAGGCATCGCGGTAATCGACCCGCGCAGCGCCCGGCTGACAGGCGTGCACGACTTGGCGCGCTGCATGCCGGGGGGGCTGGCGCTCGGCCCCGGCGGCAAGCTGCTGGTGGGCTGCAGCGACGACGCGGTCGCCGCCGGCTTCAAGGCAGTTTCATTACTGCTCGATCCCGTTTCGGGCAAGATCCTGCGGACTTTCCATCAGGTCGGCGGCTCCGACGAAGTCTGGTTCGACTCCGCCAGTGGTGACTTTATGCTCGCGGCGGTGGCTAATCCAGGTGGCCCGGTATTGGGCGTGATCGACGCGCGCCGACCACATTGGGTCGAGAACATCCCCAGCGGTCGACACGCCCATTCGGTGGCCGCAGATCCGGGCAATGGCCGTGCTTTCGTACCAGTGGCCGCGGGCGACAAGACGTGTCCCCGCGGCTGTGTTGAAGTCTTCAAACTCAAGAATTGACTTCATGGCCGGACCGACCTCTGGACCCGCGGTTGCCGATGCCGCCCTGATGGCCCTCATAGCTATGAAGGACGACATCGACCTTGCCGACGACGGGGCTGGCGCGGACAGCGCATGGCGTGCGCGCGGGCCCGCTCGAACGATTGAGGTCGACTGGCCGTGGCCCCGGAGCCTGCGGAACTGGTCATGCCGTCCATGGTGCCGGCGCGAAGGCGACCGAGCCAGCCCGATGGCCGACCGCTCCGAGGCGCAATCGCCGGGCGGGTAGGCGGCGGTGGGTAGACTCATGCCGTACCGTGAGCGTGTTCCGGTTGGCACATGAAAGCGTCGGCGGCGCGGGTGCAGACCGCGACACTTCGTACCATTCTCCCATCACGGCATCTATTTTTGCCTCCTGTTTCAGATTCCGACGTCCCTTGTTCAGAACATTCCAAGCCCTTTGGATCGGGTTACTCGTGCTGTGCACGTTGGGCGGTTGCGCCTCGCTGCAAAGCCCCGCCGGTGCACAGATATCCGAAGCCGCAGTGAGCGCCGACTCGGCTCCCAGTGTGCCGTGGTGGACAGAGGTCGACGACCCCTTGCTGGCTCGGCTGATCGACCACGGGCTGGCGGCGAACCCGCTCCTGGTCCGCGAAGCCCGCGCCCTGGGCGACCTGCAGGCGCGCTCGCAGCAGTGGCGCTTCCGCCTCGCCCGCTGGGTCGGCCGCATGCTGCAGCAGATGCCCGATTCCCCCGAAGTGCAGGCCGTGCGGCTGGCCGACGCGCGCCAGCGCAAGGCCGCGCGCATCGCGCGCGCTTACGTCGAGGTGCGCCGCCTGCAATGGAACCTGGCCTTGCGCCAGGCGTTCCAGGATCGGTTCCACGACAATGCCGACTTCGCGCGCTGGCGCTACGAGGCCGGGCTGGTCTCGGGGGTTGACAGCGGACTGGCGGCGTCGCTGATCGGCACCAATGCGAGCGCGCTTGCCGACACGCGCGCTCACCTGGCCGCGGCCGAAGCGACGCTGGCACGGCGTGCGGCGGTCGCGCCATGGCAACTGGGATTGTGGGTCGCCGACGGCGCTCAAGTGCCTTGGCTCGACGTCGACGGCGCGGCTGCGGCGGCATGCGACGACGCGCAAGCGGCTGGCCTGCGCGCCGTGCTGGCCGAGGTGCGGGCGCGCGAGGCCGCACTGCCCGAGCTCGAGCGCGACGCTGAGCGCACCGCGGACGATGCGCGCGCTGCCTACCGCCTGGGGACCGGTGATTTCGCCACTCTGTACGTGGCGCAAACCGCGCAACTGGCGGTGCGCGAGGCGCGCATCGACACCCGGGCGCGGCTGGCGCGCGCGGCGATCGATCTGTGGACCGACGTCGGTCTGCGCAGGAACCAGGCCAGGCTGCGCGAGCCGACGCGCAGCTCGGTCGGAGACATGCCGCTGGCAGCCGGAGACTGCCGTGGCTAAGCCGAACGACGCCTCGCAGGTCGATGCGCTGCTGGACGCACGCCCACGCAGTCGCGCGCGGCGCTGGATCAGCATCACGCTGCTGCTGCTGGCGCTGGGGGTGGCGGGCAGCTTGCTGCTGCGTTTTCTCGAGGGCAACACGACCCCGTACTACATGGCGCCGATTATTCGCGGCGACCTGCGTCCGCAACTGTCCATCAAAGGCCGGGCCTACCTGGTCGGCGAAATCACGGTGCGTGCGCCGCGAGATGCCTTGATCACCGCAGTACCGGTGGCTCCGGGCGACACGGTGGCACCCGGCCAGGCGCTGGCCGTGGTGGATACCAGCGCTTTTGCACAGGCTATCGATGCCGACCGCCTGGCGCTGGCCGCCGCGCGCGACCAACTGGCGCGTGCCTTCGTGGAGTCCAGGCTGGCCGACGCCCGGATCGCGCGGTACGACAAGGTGTGGCGCGAGTCGGCCCACCGCGTGCCCTCGCTGGACGAGATGGACACCGCGCGCGCTGCGGTGCGCAGCGCGGCACTCGCGGTGCGGCGGGATCGTGTGCTGCTCGCTGCGGCCCAGCGCCGCCTCGACGACGACATGGCCAATCTGCAGGCCACGCTGCCGCGCGCTCCCATCGCCGGGGTGGTGGTCCGGCCGCTGGTGGCGCCGGGCAGTCAGGTCCGGGCCGGACAGCCGCTGCTCGAACTGGCGCCGCTGGACGCCCCCGCGCGCGTGATCGTGCCGCTGCCCCCTGGTATCGAGTCGCTGCCCGCGGGGCAGTCGGCACGCGTGGTCATCTCCGGCATCGATGGCGCAGAGCGCGCCGCCACTTTGCTGCGTACCACCACCGACCCGGCGGGTGTGCGCCAGGCCGTGTTCGCGCTGGCAGCCGACCCGCGCATTCCGCCGGCCGCCGCAGCCACGCTCAAAATGACCCTGCCGGTTCGCCACCATGTGCTGCTGGCGCCGAACACGGCGCTGGCCTTCGCCCCCCATTGCTCGGCGCAACCCGAACTCGAACGCAGCAGCCTCTGCCTGCTTGACGTCGACGGCACGGCGCGCAGCGTGTCCATCATCGCCGGTCCCAGCGACGGCAATCGCACGCAGATCCTCGGCGGGCCGGTGCGTCCGGGACAGTTGGCGATCATCGGCTGGCGCGAGGCGCCGGGCGCGTCAGGCCCGAAACCCGGTCTTCCGATCCGTGACCCAGCCATCGCGCCATCGACCCCCACGGCACCATGACCCCCTCCGCTCCCAAGTTCACCCGCCGCCAGGCCAGCGGCGCGCTTGCTTCGCTGGCCGCCGGGCTGCTGCAACCCGGCATGGCCTTCGCCGCAGGCGGCGGCCGCTTGGGCCCGCCGCGGCCGTTTTCCTGGGATCTGCTGGTCGAGCGCGCGCGCCGGCTCGCGGGCCGGTCCTACGTGGCGCCCCGGCCGTCGGCGCACGCGGTATCGGACTCCGACGCCTTCGTGCGCCTGGCCTACGGCGCCGCCGACGCGGTGACGGGTACGGTGCGCCTGTTCCCGCCGCGCCGCGGCGTGGCGCCGCTGGCCGTGTCCATCCATGTCGTCGACCACGGCGTGGCCAGGAGACTGATCGACACGCATGGGCTGTTCGGCGGCGGACAGACCGCCGATCCGGCCGGCTGGCGCGTGCTGGCGCCCGACGCGCGCACCGACTGGATGGCTTTTCTCGGGGCCTCGTACTTTCGCTGCTCGGGGACGTCCAACCGCTACGGCCTTTCGGCACGGGGCATCTCGGTGGACACCGGCTTGCCGGGGCCGGAGGAGTTCCCGGCCTTCACCGACTTCTGGATCGAGCAGCCGTCGGACGACCACGTGATCACCCACGCCCTACTCGACGGCCCTTCGCTGGCCGGCGCCTACGCCATCGACACCTGGCGTCACGAAGGCGTGGACGTGGTGCAGGACGTGCGTTGTGCGCTATTCCTGCGACGCGATGTGCAGCGCCTGGGCATCGCCCCGCAGACCAGCATGTTCCTCTACGACCAGACGCGCGCCGACGGCATGCCGCATGCCCGCCCCATCGGCGACTGGCGTCCGCAGGTGCACGACTCGGGGGGGCTGGCCATCCGCACCGGAGCCGGCGAGCGCATCTGGCGCCCTCTCCACAACCCGGCTCAGGCGCGCATGAGCGCCTTCCGCGCCGATCACCCGAGCGGCTTCGGCCTCATGCAGCGCGATCGCGATTTCACCAACTACGAGGACGACACGTTGTTCTACGAACTGCGGCCTTCGCTGTGGGTGCAGCCCCAGGGCGACTGGGGCACAGGCAGCGTGATGCTCTACGAGATGGCGTCGATCTCGGAGACCGTGGACAACATCGGCGCATTCTGGGTTGCCGACGAACCGGCGCGCGCCGGACAGCGCCGCGACGTGGCGTACCGGTTGACGTGGACATCCGCCGATCCCAGCACCGACGCCAACGCGCACTGCTGCAATCTGTTGATCGGGCCGGCCGGCCAGGCCGACACCCCGCCCGATCCGTCCACGCGCAAGTACGTGTTCGACTTCCGCGGCGATGTGCTGGCCGGGCTGGATGATGCCAGCGGCGTGCAGGCGCTGACCAACCTGCCGGCCTCCGCGGTCATGGGCCTGCGCGCCCATCGCCTGTACGGCCGCAAAAATTCCTGGCGCGTCGTGCTGGACCTGCGCCTGACGGGGCTGGCGCAAAAGGAGTTCCGCTTGTTCCTGCGCCGCGGGACGCAGGCGCTCAGTGAGACCGTCGTGGTCACGCTCGAGGATTGAGTCACCGCGCACGCATACGCCATGTCCGCTAATCACGCGATAAACCCCGCGCCCCCGATGCTGCCTCCCGAGGCCGCGCTCGACATGCCTATCCAGCGACTGGACGGCCCACCTCCGGGGGCGATCGAGGTGAAGACCCAGCCGCACGGCCTGCTGATCAAGCGCCTGCTGCTCATCGCGCTGACGGCCGTGCTCGCGCTGGCGGCGTCCACGCAACTGCGCATGGTGCTCGCGCGCGAACAGGTCAACGCGCTCGACATCGTGCTGCTGGTGATGTTCGTGCCGCTGTTCGGGTGGATCTCCTTCGGCTTCGTGAATTCGGCCATCGGCTTCTACAAGCTGATCAGCGGGGATCATCCGGGCTTCACGCCGGTGCCCAGCCCGGCGCAGCCGCTGCGCCATCGCGTCGCGGTACTGATGCCGGTCTACAACGAGGATGTCGACGCCACCTTCGGCCGCGTGCGCACCATGGCGCGCTCCATCGCTGCGGCAGGGGGAGCCGCCTGGATCGACTTTTTCGTGCTGAGCGACTCGAGCGAGGACAACGGCGGGCGCGAGCAGGCGGCGTGGCTCGCGTTGGCGCGCGAGGCCCCCATCGCGGTGTACTACCGACGGCGCGAGCACAACACCGCACGCAAACCGGGCAACATCGCCGATTGGGTGCGCCGGTTCGGCGCCGCCTACGAGTGCATGCTGGTGCTCGACGCCGACAGCCTGATGAGCGGTGACGCCATCGTGGGCATGGCGTCGATCATGGAGGAACGGCCGTCGATCGGATTGCTGCAGACGGTGCCGATGATCACTAACGCGCACACCCTGTTCCAGCGCTGGATGCAGTTCGCCAGCGAAGCCTACGGCCCCATCGCCACAGCGGGCCTGCTGTGGTGGTCGGGCTCGGAAGCCAATTTCTGGGGCCACAACGCGATTGTGCGCACGCGCGCGTTCGCGCAGAGCTGCGGCCTGCCCGAGTTGCCGGGCAAGCATCCGTTAGGCGGCCATATTCAGAGCCACGACATGTTCGAGTCGGCTCTGCTGCGCCGACGTGGCTGGGCGGTTCACATGGTGATGATCGACGGCAGCTACGAGGAATTCCCGCCGTCGATCATCGACTACGCCAAGCGCGACAGGCGCTGGATGCAGGGTAACCTCCAACACCTGCGGCTGCTCGGCACCTCGGGGCTGCACTGGGCCAGCCGGCTGCACCTGCTGCTCGGCGCCTCGGCCTACCTGACCTCGCCGGGTTGGCTGTTGCTGCTGCTGACCAGCGCCTTGCAGGTGATCTTTTCCCGCGAGGCCACGCTGATGGGGATCTCGACTTCCTGGGTGCTGTGGCTCACGCTGCTGCTGCTGTTCGGCCCCAAGCTGATGGGATTGACCTGGATGCTGTCGTCCGCCGCCCGCAGGCGCAGCTTCGGCGGCGCTGCGCGCATCGTGCGATCCGTGGCGCTCGATATTCCCCTGGCGATGCTGATGGCGCCGGTGATCATGATGACCCAGACCAAGAGCTTGCTGGCAATGGCGCTGGGAATTCCCTCCGGCTGGTCGGCCCAGGTGCGCGAGGCTCGCCGCATCCCGGTGCTGTCGACCCTTGCCGACCTGCGCGAGCACCTCGTGCTCGGTCTGGCCTTCGCCGCGCTGGCCTGGTTCGACCCGGTGGTCGGCCTGTGGTTCTCGCCGATCACGCTCGGGCTGCTGAGTTCGCCCTGGCTGATTAGCTGGACCTCCAGCGAGCGCCTGGGAAGCCTAGCCCATGCCTTGGGCTTTTTCTGGGTGCCAGCTCCGCAACTGGGGGAAGAGACGCCGGAGCCGGATTCCTGAGCGTCCCCAGACCAGCCGCTGCGCGTCAGGCCCCCGCGGCGCCATGGTCAGGTCTGGACGTAACTGCGCTGCACGGCGAGCGGCGGCGGCGTGTATTGGTAGATCCAAGTTTCGGTGAGCGCCTGGCCGTCGAGCTGCAGGAACAGCCTGAGGTTGATCGGCTCTACGGCCTCACCGGGCACCAGGTCGAACATCGCGCGCCAGCCCTTGAGGGGCAGCAACGGGCGGGCCGACACGAGTTGTACCTGGCCCTGCGAGGTGCTGACCACGGCGCGGACTTTGTCGCTGGCGACCAGCATCGGCAGATCACCGCCGACGAAATCGATCACGAAGCGCCAGGAGAACTCACTGCGCTTCTGACCGACGATTCCGCCGATGCCGTCGCGGGTCGCTTGGACGTGTCCGAGTCGGGATGCGAAGGGATTCTCGCGGCACCAGTACAGGCGGTAGCCGTAGCTGTAGTCGCGGCCTGGAACGATTTCCTCGGCCGGATTCCAGAACGCCACGATGTTGTCCATCGTCTCATCGATGGTGGGGATTTCCACCAGCATGACCGCGCCCTTGCCCCAGGCGCCCTTCGGGGCGACCCAGCAACTCGGCCGCCGGTCGTACCAGACCCCGTCGTCCTGGTAGTCGGCGAAGTTATGGTCGCGCTGCATCAGGCCGAAACCGCGCGGATTGTCGTCGAGGTAGGAATTGACCTGAAGATGCGCCGGGTTGGTAAGCGGCCGCCAGATCCACTCTCCGACGCCGGTGTGCATCTGCAGGCCGTCCGAGTCGTGGATCTGCGGGCGCCAGTCGTCGGCCACGCGGTGGTCGTTCTCCCCGACCAGATACATGCTGGTGCCCGGCGCGATGCCCAGCCGCTCGATCCGACGGCGCGGGTAGAGCGTGAAGTCCACGTCCATCACCAGGGTGCTCGCCACATCGATGATGAAACGATAAGCGCCGGTGACGCTCGGGGAGTCGAGCAGGGCATACACGGTGAGCAGCGTCGATTCGGGTGCGGGCTTCTGCAGGTAGAAGGCGACGAAGTCAGGGAATTCCTCCGGCCGGGCCATGCCTGTGTCGATCGCCAGTCCACGCTGTGACATGCCGTACTGGCCACTGGCGTCGACGGCGCGGAAGTAGGAGGCACCCTGGAACACCGCCCGGTCGTCCTCCCAGTTGGTGTGAAACAGCACGTTGAATCCGGAAAAGCCCAATTGCTTAGGAATCTCACCCGGCTTCAGCCCCGAGCGGCTGTAGTCGAACAGTGTCGGATCGAACAGGATCTGGCGCGCGGTATTGCGCTCCACGGCGTACATGCGCACCGAGCGCTTCATGGTGTAGCCGAGGTGATCGAAGCGGATGCGAAAGAAGAGATCGTCCTCACACCACAGCGTACGCTCGGGACGGTAGCTGATCGACTGCCACTGGTCCCAGGAGAGCTTCTGCACCGCAGCCGGCAGCGGCGCGACCGGTTCGCTGTAGGCGGTAAGCGACTTCGCCTGCGCCAGCCCCTTCAGCCAGGCGAAGGAGAACTGCTGCGGCGCCCCTAAGTGCGCGATGCCACGCGTCGGCGCCGGTGGCGGCGGACGCTTTTCTTGCTTGAATTCCATTGGCCATGGCGCCAGCGCGGCGAAATTCGCCGCACTGCCGCGCAGAAAGTCGCGTCGATGCATCAATGTGTCCTCAGTTCTTGCGCCAGGGGATCGGCCAGCGCCATCGGTGCACAGCGATGGCGTCATTCAGGGGCTACGTCTTCATCGCGAGCGGCGCACGAGCCGAAACCCGATGTTCCCGGTCAAGCTGCAGCTCGCGCTCCGCCGTGGTTTCGCCGACCGCAGGCGGCTCCGCAAGCAGAAACAGACGGGTCTGCAGTGCGGCGAGCTTGCTGGCGGATCGGTCTCTTCCGGGGTCAGCAACAACCGAAGCCGCCGCAGCCAGTGCGTCGGGGCAATGCGACTCGCAAACATGGTAATCGGCACCGAGTGCACCATGCCGCGGATCACCGGCAACAGCCAGACGATGTCGTGCGGGGCAAACTCCAGGATCAGCGCCCCCACGTCAGCCGTGTCGGCGAGCGTGCTGACGCACAAAACCGCCGATCACAAGGCCGATGCTGCCCATGATGACCGCTGACTGCAAGATTGCCGCCGCCACCGGGAGGGGAGTTCTGGCTGCTCTGTCCGAGAAGCGTGAATCGACCTTCCGGCATGTCTCGATGTACGTACAGCGAGCCGCGGTGAACAGCCTTGTCGGTGATCAGACCGAAGAATCGCTCGATCAGGTTGAGCGAGGATCTGTAGATCGGGATGAAGTGAACCGCGGGCCTCTCACAGGAATAAAATGGGATGTTCGTCGACGTAGTGCCACCCCATCGATCCAATCTCCTTCTCGGATGAATTGGACTCTAGACCTCCACACTACAAACTTCCGAGGGCAGCGCATGCTTTCCCTGCACACCAGATTTGATGCCGCCTTTAGAGGTGAACACCCCAATGTTTACCGGGTGCAGCCAATCCCAAGGTGCCGAAGGCGGTGACCAGCGACCGCGCGGAGTCACGCAGCGTCGCACCGATTGCGTCGATGGCCGCGCGTGATGACGAAATCGTCATCTGACGTTCATGTCGCCGTGCGAATTCGTCGGCCAAAATAGTCACGCTTGCTGTGGCGCACAAGACTGACATGTCGGCACTTTCGGCCACTCCGACCAGTTGCGCCGATTAGCGGCTTTGTTCAAAGTTCTCAAGGTTTGTCCATGTTGCTGCCCGATGGCTTGAAATGTCTTGTAGGAGGCTTGGCCCTTGGCGTTTGCATCAGCCCAGTTCAAGCCATGGCCTTGAAGTCAAGTCCGTCAGATCTTGCCAATCAGACTCCGAAAATCGCCTTGGCGCCAGCATTCGGTGAAGCCACAACAGCGTCACTTGCGTCGCGCTCAGATTGGAGTCTCTATCCTCTCAGCCATACTTTTGGCGTAGGCATTGCTGACAGCTATCTGATTGGCGCTGCGCTCGGGGTTCTGGACTATGCAGGGCTCTACCATCTGGATCACCCCATTCAGCAAAACACCTCCGACATCTGGTCCATTGCCAAATCGCCGCAGTTTCCCGCCGAACTGATAGGCCTGACCTTGGCTGGCGCAATCTGGGAAGGAGGAAACAACCGTCTGGGCAAAACGCTCTGGCAGAGCGTGGACGCTGCCGCCATGACCGGCATTTCGACACAGGCGCTGAAATGGACTTTTCAGCGCACCCGACCTTCCGCTACGAACAACCCCGATCAATGGTTTCAAGGGATGCATAACCAGAGCTTTCCCAGCGGCGATGTTTAGTCCATCACGGCCTTGGTCACGCCCATCATTTCAGAGTATCTCCAAACCAACCCAGAGGTGGGCGCTCTGGCGGCCATACCGGCGTTCGACATCGCGGCTCGCATCAAGGCGCACGGCCATTGGATGACCGATACCGTGGCCGGCGCCGTTATTGGCGTCGCCAGCGGATATTTTCCCGCCAGTTGAACTCGCCCTTCATACTCTGCTTACTTCCAGGTGGTTTTTACATGGGGTTGCATGAACATTTTAAGTAAACGAAAAATCCCAGGATTTGATTACTGAAAAAATTCCCATGTATTGCACAATGCGGCGCTTCAACAGGGTACCACACGATGCCGAATCAAGAGATTACAAAATGAACAATGCCCATGTCGAAGTAATAAAAAAACTCTCCGCAGCTTTTTCCAAGGTACCAGAAATAACCCTGACGTTTTGGGTCGCAAAATTGCTAACGACGGCAATGGGCGAAGCGACGTCAGATTATCTAGTGACGCATCTCAATCCATACCTGGCGGTCGGCCTAGGCGCCGCTGGATTTTTTGCTGCGCTGTTGCTGCAACTCGCGGTCAAACGTTATATTACCTGGATTTACTGGCTGGTTGTCGTCATGGTCAGCATATTTGGCACTATGGCGGCTGACGTCGTTCATATCGTGCTCGGAATTCCCTATGTGCTGTCCGCTTCATTTTTTGTAGTGGTCTTGGTTCTGACATTCGCAGTCTGGAAATACTCCGAAAAGACCGTTTCGATTCACAGCATCACGACACCGCGACGAGAATTGTTCTATTGGGCGACAGTCATCGCCACATTTGCCCTGGGAACCGCCACAGGAGATATGACGGCAAGTACATTCAACCTAGGGTATTCTGGGGCGGCCTTGTTATTCACCATATTGTTTGCTATTGGCGTGACAGCCTATGTCCGTTTGGGTTGGAATGAAATTTTTACTTTTTGGTTTTCCTATGTCATGACGAGGCCCATGGGCGCTTCATTTGCGGACTGGTTCGATAAGCCATCGAGCATGGGTGGATTCGGTTATGGTGACGGTTTGGTCAGCCTTGTCCTGACGGCGTTGATCGTTGCAGTTGTGGCTTACTTGTCCGGCAACAGTCAAACGATGAAAAATGAATCAATGGCTGGCAACCAGTGTGGAATGACAAGTAAGACCGTTGTCAGCGGCAGACCAGGAGTGGCCAAGAACTGGGGCAAAGTGCCGCGCCCAAGCGCGGTGGCCGAGCCGTCGGACGGAGAATCTTGAACTGCGGATATTGACTCTTACACAACCGACCAATAAGCGTGGAAATTTCCGTGTAACCGTGTTTTTTTGAGATACGGCAACCACTGGGGTCCCTGAGTTCGACAGTTCGAAGCCGTTGCGCAGCCACAAACAATCGCCGGGGTCCTATGAATCAATCACTTGCAAGCGCTCGGAAGGGCGTTTTCAGATTTCTTTGTAGTGCCAATGTGCTTTGGTGAAGTAGTTCATCTGCGCGTGCGCAGCGCTATAGTTGGTGCATGTTCCTCAAGATCTCCTCCTCGGGCGGTCACCGCTACGTTCGGCTGGTGGAGTCGTTCCGCAACGCGGATGGCCAACCCCGGCAACGCACGAACGCAACCCTCGGGCGTCTGGACGAACAGGGCGGACCGCTCGATGCCCTGCTGCGGGCCAAGGGTCGGCCTTCGGGCGACAGTGATCCGTCTCAGGTGCGCTTCGAGTCAGCGCTGGCGTTGGGCGATGTTTGGGCCCTGGACGCCTTGTGGCACGAACTCGGATTCCATGGCCTGGGCGCCATCTTCCGGCGCGCCCGGTTCACCACTGCGGTCGAGCACGCGATCCGCGTGATGGTCTTCAACCGACTGTGCGACCCAGAGTCCAAGCTGGGCGTGCTGCGCTGGCTGCAGACCGTCAGCATGCCCGGCATCGACGTGGACAAGCTCTCAAGTCACTCACGCCAAGTAGTTGATTAAAAATGGATTTTTCTGAGCGACTTTCGGGCGATTTGCGGCCATGGCCCGATTACCACGCTAACCCTTTGTTCCGTCAAGGCCGGGGTCGGCGTTTTCAGCCAATTTTTGCCTCAAACTGTCGAACTCCGGTGTGCAGTTCGAGATCACCGCTGCTACGCGCGAAGCCGTCGGCACTTGGATCAAGATGGCCGAGCTGCGAGGCAACGACTACATCTTCCCGAGTCGAATGCATGCATCTCCACACCTTGGAACTCGGCAATACGCCCGTATCGTTCACGGCTGGGTCGAGGAAATTGGCCTTGACGGTCACGCCTATGGCACGCACTCGATGAGGCGGCTCATCTATCGCAAGACGAAGAATCTGCGCGCTGTCCAACTCCTGCTCGGGCACACCAAGCTGAAGAGCACAGTCCGCTACCTGGGTATCGAGGTCAAGATGCTCTCGACATCGCGGAGCAGACCGAAATCTGATACTTTCTTCGGGCCGACTTCGCCGTCGGATGGAGTCGGCCATGACCGGCCGTTTGCCAGGGATAGTTTCCGAGCGTCAAGCGCGGAATGGGCAGGCCACTGACGAATCAGTGATAGTCCTCTTCGCGCTGATGACGCACCGCCAGTACCGCGACGGCTGAAGGACTGACGATCTCGTACAGCGCGACGTATCCGGTGCCTCCAAATGGGATGATCAGCTCCCGCTGGGCGGGACTCTGGGCTGCCTTGCGAAAACTGTAGGGCGTGAGTGCAAGTTGCCGCTGCATCACAGCCCTGATCGCATCGATCGCCGCTTGTGCGCGGTCGAGATCTTCGGTGGTTTCTGCCCGCTCGAGGAGATAATCGAAGAGACGTTCCAGGTCCGATTCGGCGGTCGGCGTCAGCAGAACGTCAAAGCTCATCGACCGAGTTTCGTCCGCTTCACATCGAGCTTGTCCTGCAGCCGCTCAAGCACTACCTCGACCGGCGCCGCGATGCCAGAGCGGTGGTACTCCACCGACGCAGCCTGAGCGCGCTCGTGGAAAGCGGTTTGAACACGCCTGAACGCGATAGCACTCCGCACGGTTGCTTCAACGAAGTCGGTTAGCGTTTCGCCTTTTCTGAGCACGGACTCGAGTTCGGCTCTGAGCTCAGGCTCCACACGGACCTGGGGGATGACGGCGGATTTCATATGCGCAATGTATTGCGTTTGCGTTGCGGGCGCAAGACGCCAAATTTCAGCACCTGCCGTGCAGCCGACTCGCCTGCGGTCAAGAGGACGAAGGACAGCTTTCGGGCTGCAGATATTGTCCCGGCGGCCGGCTGCCGCGGGTCGGGAGCACCCGTTCGCGGGTACCGGAAAGCGACGCTCAGACCCCAGGTGTTGCCGATGACCGTGCAATCAGGCTGACCTGTATCTGTCCCCCATGTCATGCCACTGTGAACTGTCCCATCATGCCATTGTCCTCATGCTCCAGGATGTGGCAGTGGTACATGAAGGGATGGTCTTTGCCAGCGGGCTGATCGAATCGGGCAATCAGGCGGACCGTTTGGTTGCGCCGCACGAGAACGACGTCTTTCCAGCCTCGCTCATACTCCGGCGGAGCCACGCCATCGCGCGAGAGAATCTGAAACGACGTGCCATGGACATGGAAGGTATGCGCCATATGGCCCTCGTTCCTCACTTGCCAGACCTCGGTGCTGCCTAGGCGCACGCGCTGATTGATCACCGCCATCTCCATGAACTGGTGGTTGATAGAAAATAGTTTTTCCATGCCCACGCCCATGCTCATGCCGCCAGGGCCGGTGTTTGCGCCCATGCCCTGATCCCCCGACATGCCCCCCATTGCGCCCATTGCCCCGCCTCTCATGGCGCCCTGCATCCCTTGCATTCCCTGCAAGCTGAAAAGTCGCTGGGGCGCGTCGATGCGTAGCGACGGGATGGCCACCATATGATCAGGAAGCCGCCCCGATTTTCCGGCAGGGGCGCCAACCCGAAGCTGCAGCAGATCGAACCCCTGGCGATCAAATCGATCAGCGTCCATGGGCATGCTGCTCAGCCCTGGAACAACGGAGCCCGAGTCACTGCGCAACACCAGAGTGCTTCCTTGGAGTGTGCGCAAATCGACCAGAATCTCCGCACGCTCCGCTGCTGCGAGAAGCAAACTGCGCCTCTCCACAGGATGAGCCAGAAGTCCGGCATCGCTGGCAACCACATAAAAACTCTGGCCGCTGGCGAAAGCAAAGTTATAGAGGCGCGCATTCGATCCGTTGACCAGACGCAGCCGCACCCATTGCGCAGGAACGTTGGCATAGGGCTGCTCACAACCGTTCACCAAAAACCGGTCGCCCTTCATGCCCATGCGGTCCATCATGCTGTTCATATAGCGCAGCGTGCCATCAGCCCCGAAGCGCCGATCTTGCACGATCACGGGAAAGTCATCCACGCCCCAGGTATGCGGCAACCCGAGGGCGCGGTCCACGCCATCATCGACCAGCAGCAGCCCTGCCATACCGGCGTAGACGTGAGGGCCTGTCAGCCCATCTGGGTGGGGGTGATACCAAAGCGTGGCACCCGGTTGATCCAGGGTGTAGGCGTAATCCATGGAGTGCCCCGGCGCGATGAGGCTTTGCGGGCCCCCATCCATCGTGCCGGGCACATGGGCGCCGTGCCAATGGGTTGTTGTCGGCTGGTTCAACGCGTTGCGAACCTGGATCCGCACCCGTTTGCCGCGCGGGATGCGCAGCGTCGGGCCCAGATAAGCCCCGTTATAGCCCCAGGTAGGGGTCTGCACACCCGCGAGCAAGGTGCTGGTTCCGGGTGCAATCCGCAATTCATACGCCAGGCTGCCATCCGCCTGAGGCTGTCCGCCGAGTTGCCCAGGGATGGGCATGGGGCGGGTGAACACGCCGGACGGCACTGTCGCGCCGCGCGCGGCGTTTGCACCCATGCCGCCCTGACCCATGCCCGGCATCGACCCCATCATCATGCCGCCCATGCCCTGTGCATGCGCGCGGCCCGCCAACCAGAGAGAGCTGCCCGCCATGGCACCAACAATGATCTGGCGTCGGCTGAGTTTGCCGTCCTTCCAATCGGGCGGCTTGTGGTGATCCGCCGAACCCGGCATGCGGTTCGATTTCGTCGACGTCATGACTTGATCTCCTGTTTCATGCGCTGATAGTCCTCGCGACTGATTTCACCGTTCGCATAGCGCCGGTCAAGCGCCTCACGCGCCGACTCTTGCCTGGAATGCCGGTCCCCGCAATGCGACACGCCGTGTCCTCCTCTGAAAATCATCCAGAGAATCAGACCCAACACCAGGACTGGAATGATCCACATCCCGAACCAAGGGCCTGCGCCCCAACCCCAATACCCCATCATGATGCGTACTCCTTTGTGTTTGGCGCCGACTGCATGCCGCAGTGCATTGCACGCGCAATCGGCGAGTTGTATCCGTGCGATCGCGCGCGCTCGTCCGGCTCCGGTTTACTGCGCGCCCGCAGGCGCTCCGCGACGGGTTCCGCGCATCGCGCCAAAATGCTGGTTCAGTATGGCTTGCTGCCCCGGGCTCAGTTCGGCATAGAGCGTTTTCATCGCAGCGGTCATGGTCTCCATGCCTGCCACGCGCGCTTGCATCAACTGGGTGCGTTGCTCCATGCGTTCCGGAGCATTGCCCTTTGCCTCAAACAGGCTGGTCCGCATGGACTGCATCGCATCGGCCTGTTTCTTGGCTTGTGCCGTAAAGGCGTCCCAAGCAGGCTCTTGCTGCGGCGTGATCTGCAATTGCGCCTTCATCGCGCCAAGCCGATTTTCCATCCTGGCAGCAGGATCACCGCGCCCCATCATGCCCGCAGCCATGCCGCGGCCGCCCATCATGCCCAAGCCCGGCCCGGTCCCCTGCATGCAGCCATATTGCTGCGGTTGGGCAGGGGATTGTGCGTAGGCTGTGCCGATTGCGGCGAGTGAGAGGACGGCGGCAAGACCCAGTGTTCTCTGGTTGCATTTCATGATTGATCTCCGATCAAAATGCGTAGACGGTTGGCGGGACGTTCCCGCAGCGACATCTGATGGACCGCCATCGCAATGGAAGCCATTTCAACGCTGACGTGTAAGCAGGCCGTGTCAAAAAGCGGCTGTTTTGTATCGCATGATCTGCGAACCTGTGGCTGACATGCTGCGTTACATTGTTTTTGACGAGGCGCGCCGCAGACCGCTGAAAATCACGGCATGGACACACCTGACCACATCCTGATCGTTGACGACGATGGCGAGATCCGTAATCTGCTGAGCGCCTATTTGCAAAAGAACGGGCTGCGCGTCACCGCGGTGGGCGACGGCAAGGCCATGGAGCGCGCCCTCGTCGCCGCGCGCATCGACTTGATCGTGCTCGATCTGATGCTTCCGGGCGACGACGGTCTGACGCTCTGTCGCCAGCTCCGCGCCAAATCCGACATCCCTGTGTTGATGCTCACCGCCCGCAGCGACGAGACCGATCGTGTCGTCGGTCTGGAGATGGGCGCCGACGACTATCTGACCAAGCCCTTCAGCGCGCGCGAGTTGCTCGCCCGCATCAAGGTCATCTTGCGACGCGCTCGCAGCCTGCCCGTCAATTTGCAGCCCGAAGATTTGCGCGAGGCCCATTTTGCAGGCTGGACGCTCAACACCCTGCATCGCCATCTGATTTCTCCCGCAGGCGTGGTCGTGACGCTGAGTGGCGCGGAATACCGCTTGTTGCGCATTTTTCTGAGCCATCCCAACCGGGTTCTCAACCGCGACCAGTTGGTGGATCTCACGCAAGGCCGGGAGGCCGACCCGCTCGATCGCAGCATCGATGTCCAGGTCAGTCGCTTGCGTCAACGTCTTGGAGACGATCCGCGCGACCCGGTACTGATCAAGACGGTGCGCGGCATGGGCTATGTGTTGTCAGTGCCCGTTGAAGGAAAGCCGTGAAACGGTTGCTGCCGGCGTCGCTGTTCGGCCGCATGATGCTCGTCCTCTCGAGCGGCTTGATTTTGGCGCAACTCCTGAGCGCCTCAATTAACTTCGCCGAGCGCGACCGAGCGGTGCTGCGCAACAGCGGCATGCAGTCTGCGCAACGCATTGCTGACGTGGTCAAACTTCTGGATTCGATGCCGCATCAGGAGCGGCTCCGTATCGCAAAAATCTTGAGCGTGCCGCCCCAGGTCGTGGACTTGGAGCCCTCACCCATCAAGACAACGGCTGCCGCAATGCGCAGCGCACAAACCATGATGTTTTCACAGGCGCTTCATTCCGCACTCGGGGATGAAAGACCGCTGATCGTCTCGGCCAGTGCAAACCCTTCTGAGGCCAATGGATTCCCCGACATGCACCGGCGACCCCTACCTGGCATGGCCTCGATGGCGGCCTATATGTCGGGTATGACACAGGCATCCCGGTCTTCCATGCAAGCCTTCATGGCGGAAAAACTCGGCTTCCTGATCCAGGTGCAACTGCACGATGGAAGCTGGGTGGCCTTTACAACCCAGCTTCACCAAGGCGCCCAGGCGCCCCCCTGGCATTTGCTGCTGACCTTGCTCGTACTCTTGGCGTCAGTGTTGTTCCTCTCCTTTGTTGCCGTGCGGTGGATGACGCGGCCGCTGGCGGTCCTGGCCTCGGCCGCTGAATCACTTGGTGAAGACATCCATCGTCCTCCACTGCCGGAAGCTGGACCTGCCGAGGTACGGCGCGCTGCACACGCGTTCAACACCATGCAGGCTCAACTGATTCGATTTATTACGGATCGGACGCGCATTTTTTCGGCCATGTCGCACGATCTGAAAACGCCGATCACCCGCATGCGTTTGCGCGCAGAACTGCTGGATGATGACGATGTGCGCGCGCGGTTCGAGAAGGATCTGCTGGAGATGGAGCAGATGGTGAAGTACACGCTGGATTTCATGCGCGGTCTCGACCAGCCACAACATATTCAGCCCATCGACATCATGTCCTTGCTTGAAAGTCTGCAGGCCGACGCAGAAGAGATGGGGCGTGAAGTGCAGATTCAAGGGCGTACCAACAAGCCCTTCGTTGGGGATCCAGCACGAATAAAGCGCTGCTTAGCGAATCTGCTCGACAATGCCGTTTTATATGGCGAACGGGCCCTCATCGTCGTCGACGATAGCGCTACCTCCCTGACACTGCGCATTCAGGATCAGGGCCCCGGCATTCCGGAGGAAGAACTGGAAAAGGTGTTTGAGCCGTTCTATCGGCTTGAAGCGTCGCGCAGCCGTCAAACCGGCGGCACCGGCCTTGGCCTCGGTATCGCACGCGACATCGCGCGTGCGGCGGGGGGACGGTTGACGTTGCAGAATCGCCGCGATGGCGGAATGGAGGCGATCTTGGAACTTCCACATAGTCCGGCATAAGTCGTCGGCCCTGCAAAATTCAAAATCCGTTTTCCCCTCGTTTTTTGGCGCCGATCAAAATCCGGATACTCCGGGGTGTTGGGCAGTCCCTTGAATTAAATCGCCAATTCGCTGACGCACAAAGCCGCCGTTCACGAGGCCGATGCTGCCAATGACCGCTGATTACAGGATTGCAGCCCCTCACTGGGAGTTCTGCCCAATGCCTGCTATGGCCGAGGAGCGGACACAACGCCAACATTTCCACTTCGCCCGTTGCCGCCTATGCGGTTGGTCGACGACAGCGCGAGCGTGCGAAGCGAGCGCGATCGTGCATTTTCAGCCTAGGGTTGGGGCTGTAGGCGTCGGACACATCGATGCGCCTTCAATGCACCCGATGAAACCGCTTCGGCGATTGGGTTGCGAGCGGAGGAAATCAGCCGCCTTGATTCAAGCGATCGGCTTGCCTCTCGATCGCCTGCTGCTTTTGGTCCTCGGCGTTCCAGGCACTCTCCGTGTTGGCGAAGTCTTGCCGCAGCGCACTTACCGTCGCCTGGAAATTTGCATATGCCGTCGAAAAATCCCCGCAAATCGGCGTCAACGCCTGACCAGTGCGACCGCAGTATTGCTGCGCACGTGCGATGTCCTTCTGTGCTTCTGGGTAAGTGATCTTCCCTCCGGCATATCCGAACGACGATTCCAGGGTTTGCAACCCGATTTGCGCTTGGCGGAACGCAACGGACATTTGCGATATTCCGACGTCGATCTGTGCCCGCGCAACGCTGTTGGGCGGTTCTCTTGCCTCATCATCCAAAGCGGCCTGCATCTTTGCCGTCAGCCGGGCATAGGCCGCGGACAATTTGGACATGCGCTGAAGATGCGCGGCCGCATCCCGCACGTAGTGCCGCATCCAGGCGGTGACGTCTTGGATGGCATTTTGCGTCTTGGCCATGACGTCTTTCGCCGCCTTGGCCGCGGCAGCCTCGCTGGCCCGCGCGGTCAATTGCTGCACGTGCCGCGAATAGACCGCCAGGCTGGATCGCCGCAAAATCAGATCAAAGCTGTTCCCTCCTGTTGATGCCGACTGAAAACTGACCCACTTTTCGAGGTTGTGCCGATCCAAAACTGACCCAGGTGTTTTACTAGCCCTGCCTACTTTTTAGGCAGGAGCAACAAAGGTGATCACCATGGAAATGTTTGGAAAAGTCAGGCGGATGTACACCCGCGACAAGAAGTCGCTGCGTGAGATAGCCAAGGGCACTGGGCTATCGCGAAACACGATCCGCAAATGGGTGCGAGATGCCAAAGAGGGGGACGAGCCCGAGTACCGGCGCAAGACAGTGCCTGGCAAACTCACAGCGTTTCACGCGGCCTTGGAGATGGCACTCAAGGCCGATGCATTGCGCACAAAGCAATACCGACGCACCGCCCGTGCCTTGTTTGCGGAAATCAAAACCCAGGGCTACACGGGTGGCTACAGCGCTGTCACCGATTTCATTCGAGATTGGCGTGGCGCGCCAGGCAAAGCCCCGCACGCCTTCGTGCCGCTCACGTTCGCGCTGGGCGAGGCGTTCCAGTTTGACTGGAGCACCGAGGGTCTGATGGTGGGTGGCATTTACTACAACAAGGTGCAACTCTCGCACATGAAGCTGTGCGCCAGTCGGGGTTTCTGGTTGGTGGCCTACCCCAGCCAGGGCCATGAAATGCTGTTTGATGCCCACACCCGCTCGTTTGCGGCGCTGGGTGGTATCCCCGGACGGGGCATCTACGACAACATGAAAACGGCCGTGGACAAAGTCCAAAAGGGTAAGCAGCGCACTGTCAACGCACGCTTTACCGCCATGTGTGCGCACTACCTGTTTGATGCGGACTTCTGCAACGTCGCCAGTGGCTGGGAGAAAGGCGTGGTTGAGAAAAACGTGCAAGACAGCCGCAGGCGCATCTGGCTCGATGCACAAAAGCGTAAGTGGAGTTCTTTCGACGAGCTCAACGCCTGGCTGGGCCAGCGCTGCCGCGATTGTTGGAGCGAACTGCGTCACCCTGAGTTCACACACTTCAGCGTACTGGAAATGCTGGAACAAGAACGCCTGGAGATGATGCCGATGCCCACAGCGTTTGACGGGTACGTGGAGAAATCTGCCAAAGTGTCCAGTACCTGCTTGGTCAGTGTGGACCGTAACCGCTATTCGGTGCCCTGCGAGTGGGCTGGCCACAGAGTCAGCACCCGGCTCTATCCCACCCGGGTCTGCGTCGTCGCTGGTGATGCAGTGGTGGCCAGCCACGACCGAGCCTCAGACCGGGGCCACACCTGCTACGACTGGCAGCACTACATCGAGCTGGTGCAACGTAAACCAGGAGCGCTGAGAAACGGCGCCCCGTTTGCTGACATGCCTGAACCCCTGCAGCGACTGCGCCAGGGACTGATGAAACGCGCCGGTGGTGACCGAGTTATGGCACAGGTATTGGCCGCCGTACCCACAGCCGGATTGGAGGCCGTGCTGGTGGCGGTTGACTTGGTTGTGGAATCGGGCGCGCTCAGCGTCGAGCATATTCTCAATGTGTTGGCCAGACTCAATGCCAAGCCCGTGCCTGATTGTGTTGAAACCGCTTTGGCGCTCAAAGAGCCACCGCTGGCCAATACCAGACGCTATGACAGCTTGCGTGAAGCGCTTGAAACCAGCCCAGCCAAGGAGGTCAATCATGCGCTGTGATGTCACCACCGAACTCAAAGAACTGCGCCTGTATGGCATGGTCAGTGCCTGGACAGACTTGACGGCCCAAGGTGAGACCAGCACGGCCTCATCGAAGTGGTTGATTGAACACTTGCTGCAAGCCGAACACACCGACCGGGCCATGCGCTCGGTGAGCCATCAACTCAAGGCCGCCCGGTTTCCACTGCATCGTGATCTGGCCCGGTTTGACTTCGCTGCAAGCGCGGTCGATGAAAACCTGGTCAAAACACTGGCGACGATGGACTTTACCGACACCGCACAGAACGTGGTGTTCATTGGCGGGCCTGGCACCGGCAAGACGCATCTGGCCACCGCGGTGGCGGTCTCGGGCATCACATCCAAGGGTATGCGGGTGCGGTTTTACTCGACGGTCGACTTGGTCAACCAGTTGGAGCAGGAGAAAGCCCAGGGCAAGGCCGGTCGGATTGCTGCATCGTTACTGCGTGTGGATCTGGTGATTCTGGATGAACTGGGGTACTTGCCGTTTAGCCAGGCCGGTGGCGCTTTGCTGTTTCACCTGCTCTCCAAGTTGTACGAGCACACCAGTGTGGCGATCACCACCAACCTGAGTTTCTCGGAATGGTCCAGCGTGTTTGTCGATGCCAAGATGACCACCGCGTTGCTGGACCGGCTCACGCATCATTGCCATATCGTGGAGACAGGCAACGAGTCGTATCGGTTTGCACACAGCTCGATGGCTGCCAAGTCGCGTATCCAGGAGCGTGAGCTGTCGCGTAAAGGCAGCAAGGCGGTTAAGGCCACAGTGCTCCCAGAGCCATTCTGAGAGGCCGAACAAGGGGGAAATACGCTACGGACTTCGTCCTGCGCTCCTTTCCCCCTTGCGCAATGAATCAATTCAGGGCAGCCAAGTCAGGATGACCAAAACCAGCAATTGACTAAACTTATCCACAGTTGCCAATTCAAAAGGCAGCTACCCGCCCTGGGTCAATATTGGATCGGCAGGGTGGGTCAATATTCAATCGGCGCGGACAGGCCTGGTAGTAACAATCATGCCGCCGGGGTATCCGCCTATCGTGCTGCTGGATGTGGAGCGCACCGGGGATGTCGCACTGTCCCTGATTGCTTTGCGCTTCCGCCGTCTCGCGACTTTTGACGTCGTCGAGGCTTCGGTCCAACGATCTCTGGATGGCTTGGTCGATGCCAGCGGTCACTGGGATCATGAGATTGAGCAAGAATTGTCCAACGTGTGCTTTTGCGAGCGAATGCCCAAGATGCTGACCCCGAGAAACAAGGCTGATGCAGAAGGACAAACCGCTTTATGGGCGATGAAACTGCTATACAGGCTTGGGCTGGAAGGCGCGCCTGTTTCTTCCGGCGCAGGATAGGACTTTATTTTGTGCGTTTGGCGCATGCACGGCGCCAGTTGATCAAGTCAGGATAGGACTTTTCGATTTGGAGCGAAAGATGTAGTCTATTTATATCAACAACTTGCCAACTTTTTAAGATAGAACTTTATTTGATGCAAACAATTCCTGGGCGCCGCTTTGTTTTTTGCTTTGTTCACCTCTGCCGTTGAGGCGGCGCCGATGAACAAATGCGTGGTGAATGGCACAGTCACTTTTCAGCAAACGCCCTGCCCATCTGGTCAAGTGCGAAACCCGCCGTCAATCGAAGAACTGAACGCCGCTGAAAAAATGAAGCGCGCAGCGCAAGCCGCAAAGCAAACCACGCAACCACACGCCACATCGCCGTCGGGCTCCCCGGCTGCAACCGTTTCCGGTTTCACCTGCGATGGACGCATCCATTGCTCGCAGATGCGCTCTTGCGCCGAAGCCAAGTACTTTCTCGCCCACTGCCCTGGCGTGAAGATGGACGGCAACAGGGACGGCACTCCCTGCGAGCAGCAGTGGTGCAGCCGCTAACCCGAGCGCTTGTGCTGACCCGGCGTCTCACGACTTTGCTGTCCCGCCCTGCGCTACACGCATCACGCTGAACAAGGCGCCCAGCGCTGCCATGCCGGTGGCGACGAGCAGGCCAACCTGAGGGGCGTGGGCTACAGCCACCAGATGAAACACCAGCGAGCTGGCCACGGCGCCCGCGGTCTGGCCTGAGAGCCGCGCGGTGGCTTGCATGCCGCCGGCCGCCGCGCTGCGTGCGCGGGGGGCGGCGAGCAGCATGTTGCGGTTGTTCGGCACCTGGAAGAAACCGAAGCCCAGGCCGCACAACACGGTACTGGCGACGAGGGGCAGCAGACGCTGTTCCTGCGTCATCCAGGCGGCCAGCAGCAGGCCCACGGCCAGGCAGACGGCGCCGAAGGTACACAGGGCGGCGGTGGATACGCGGTCGGCCAGTCGTCCGGCGAGTGGGGCGGCCACGGCGACCGTCAGGGGCCAGGGGGTCAATGCGAGGCCGGTGACCAGCGCGCTTTCGCCGAGGCGGTTTTGAAAGTCGAAGACCAGGGCGACGATGCCCGCGATCTGCGCCGCGAAGCAGCAGATCGAGGCGAACACCGACAGCCGGAAAGCTGACACGCGCAGAAGATCGAGCGGAATGAGCGGCGCTTCAACCCGCCATTCGCGCGCGATCAGCGCCGCAAAAGCCGCGACAGCCACCGCCATCAGCACAGCGCCTTGCGCGGGCGAGGCCGCGAGCCGGTCGACGCCCAAGACGAGCGTGGCAAAACCCAGGGCGTTCAGGGCCATGCTGGGCAGATCGAGCGGGCGCTGGCCCGGTGCGCTCTGCGGCAGCCTCCGCAGCGCCAGCAAGGTGATCAAGCCAACCGGCAGGTTGACGGCAAACAGCCAGCGCCAGTCGGCCAGCGAAAGAATCACCGCGCCGAGGGTCGGCCCGGCCGCTGAGGACAGGGCCACGGTCAGCGCGCTCCAGCCGATGGCGCGGCCCAGCATGCGCTGCGGCACGATGGCGCGCAGCAAAGCGGCGTTGAGCGCCATGATGCCCGCACCGCCCAGACCCTGAATAAACCGCGCGGCCACCAGCCAGCCGAAGCTCGGCGCCATGACACACAGGGCCGAGGCCAGGGTGAACACCGCCACGCCGCCGACGTACAGCGTGCGATGCCCGATCTTGTCGCCGATGGCCGCGCAGGGGAACAGCGCCATGACCAGGGCCATCTGGTAGGCCGTGACCACCCAGATCGCCTGCGACGCGCTGACGTGCAGTTCGGTGGAAATCGTGGGCAGGGCGACGTTGACGATGGTGCCGTCGAGCACGACCAGCACCGTCGCGAGCAGCACGCCGACCAGCGCCCAGAGCTGCCCGGGTTCGAGGGAGTCGCCAGTCTCGGTCTGCGCATGGGGCGCTGCATCGCGGCGAGACGGTATCGGTTTCACAGGAAAAGGCAGGGCATGGGGGGAATGATGGAACGCGAGCATGGATGCAAAGAACAGCATCGATGGACCGCCGATGGTTGCATTGATTTCTCCATGCGGCTTCTAAATCCGCGGCGGTTCCTGCAGCAGCGCGACTTGCTCGCGCAACTCCAGGATGCGATCCTGCCAGCAACGCACGCTGCCGAACCAGGGAAAGGCCGCGGGAAATGCGGGATCGCTCCAGCGGCTGGCGATCCAGGCGCTGTGATGCAGCAGGCGCAGGGTGCGCAGGGCTTCGACAAGGTGTTTCTCGCGATCGTCGAACTCGCGGAACATCTCGTAGCCGCGCAGCAGCGCCGCGAACTGACGTCGCATATCGGCCTCGTCGCCCGAGAGCAGCATCCACAAATCCTGAATCGCGGGGCCGCTGCGGCTGTCATCAAAGTCGACGAAATGCGGGCCCTCGTCGGTCCAGAGCAGATTGCCCGGATGGCAATCGCCATGCAGCCGGATCAGCGCCACGTCCCCGGCCCGCGCATAGGCCTGGCGCACGGCGTCAAGCGCCTGATCGACGACGGCGAGCCAAGCGGCGCGCAGGTCTTCAGGCAGCCAGCCGCCGTCGAGCAACAAGTCTCGCGACGCCACGCCGAAGGTCTGCACATCCAGCGTGGGGCGGGCTTGGTAGACACGCGCGGCGCCAACGGCATGGAGCCTGCCGAGAGAGCGGCCCAACCATTCCAGCGTCTCGTCCTGTTCGATCTCTGGAGTGCGCCCGCCCTGGCGCGCGAACAGGGCCAGCCGATGTCCGGCGACGGCATGCAGGGTGCGGCCGCCCAAGAGCAGGGGTGGCACAACCGGCACCTCGCGCTCGGCCAGTTCCAGGGTGAAGGCGTGCTCTTCCAGAATGGCCGCGTCGCTCCAGCGGCCGGGCCGGTAGAACTTGGCGATGCGCTGGCTGCCGTCTTCCAGACCCACCTGAAATACCCGGTTCTCGTAACTGTTGAGCTGCAGCAGCGTGCCGTCGCAGCGCAGGCCCAGGCTGTCGATGGCGTCGAGCACGCTATCGGGGCTGAGATCGGCATAGGTGAGAGGGGTCGGGGCGTTCACGCTGGCGGCCTCGCTCACGCGACAGTCTGCAGCGTTTCAAGTTCGACAGCGATCGTTGCCGCTGCGCTGCTGAGCGACACCGCGCCATCCTGCACCAGACATTGCAACTGCATCGTGCGCTCGGTGAGGCCACCCAGAGCCTGGCTGACCTCAGGCGGCAGACGCAGCACGGTGAGGTTTTTCAGCCGCGCGAGCTTGCCCGCGTTCTGCTTCCACCACACCGGACAACTGCTGGCATGGCAGACCACGACAACCTGATCCGCGCGCCCGCAGGCTTTGCGCACGCGGCTCTCATCGGGCTGGCCGATGTCGATCCACAGCTTGATCGCGCCGGTGAGGTCTTTCACCCAGATGTCGGGCTCGTCCACGTCGAACAGACCCTTGGTCAGGGCGATGCCCTCCTGCGCATACAGCGCGTAGAGCAGCACCCGCACCATCATGCGCTCCTCGGTCTCGGAGGGGTGGCAGGCCAGGGTCAGGGCATGGTCGGCGTAGTAATGCCGGTCCATGTCGGCCACCTGCAGGTCGGCTTTGTAAATCGTTGCTTTCAGCGCCATAGTTTGAATTCTCAATCCTCAAGAGTGCCCCCAGACCTGCCGCGTTCGCGTCAGCCCCCTGAGGGGGACAAGAAAACTTGGGGCGGCCCTGCGTTTTCTCATGAGGATGACATTGTGCTTGCCGGGTACCGCAGCGCATCGACCACCACAGCCAGCGCGCGTGACGACTGGCGGCGACTGGCGTAGTAGAGGTGATAACCGACGAAGCGGGGACACCAGTCGAGCAGCACGCGCTGCAAATGACCGGTGGCGATGTGCTCCAGCGCGGCGTCCTCGGGCACGTAGGCCAGACCGGCGCCCACCAACGCGGCGCGCAACAAGGGGGAGCTGGTATTGAACACCCATTGGCCCTGCACATGAACGTTGAGCGCATGCCCGTCGCGCTCGAATTCCCAAGCGAGGAGGCCGCCGCGAGGAAGACGCAGGTTGATGCAGTTGTGCGTGGCGAGGTCTTGCGGGGTTTGCGGCGGCGGGTGTCTGGCGAAGTAGGCGGGCGTGGCAACGACGGCCATGCGCAGGTCGGGGCCGATGCGCACGGCGATCATGTCCTGCTCCAGACTTTCGCCCAGGCGCACCCCGGCATCGAAGCGCTGCGACACGATGTCGGTGAAGCCGTAGTCGAGATTGATCTCGACCTGCAGCTCAGGATATTGGGGCAACACCGCCTGCAGCCTGGGCCACAGAATGGTGTCGGCGGCATGCCCGGCCGCCGTGATGCGAATGAGGCCCGACGGTTTGTCGCGCAGCTCACGCAAGGCGGCGAGTTCGCTCCCGATTTCCTCGAACCGTGGCGCAAGCGTCTGCAACAGACGCTCGCCGGCCTCGGTAGGCGCCACGCTGCGCGTGGTGCGGGTGAGCAGGCGCAGGCCAAGCTGATTTTCCAGCGCGCGCATGCGGTGACTCAGCGCCGATTGCGACACGCCCATCTGCGCCGCAGCGCGAGTGAAGCTGCGCTCGCGCGCCACGGCGATGAAAGCTTGCAGATCGTTGAAGTCGGGAGAAGGCATTGATGAATTTCGCTCATAGGCTCATGCCGATTATTCCAGCTTATCAAGACAAGGATCGACGCCTAAAGTCTGCTCATCGCTACACAACGAGGCTCTCATGTCACTGGCCTTACCCCGAAAGACGTATTCCATAGCTGAGTCTGTGAATGCATTCAAAGAGCACGAATATCGCCATCCAGGAGCCGTTGCACGGCCTACCGCAAGCCGGGCAGTGACAGAAATTTCAACCCAGGACAACATCATGAAAACACGCACATTCGGCCGCAGCGGCCTGCAGGTCTCGGCCCTTGGACTGGGCTGCATGAGCATGAGCGCCCTCTACGGCCCGCCGGCGGACAAATCGGACATGATTGCCCTGATCCGCAAGGCGGTCGATCTGGGGGTGACGTTGTTCGACACGGCAGAGTCTTACGGCCCGTTCGTCAATGAAGAATTGGTCGGCGAGGCCTTGGCCCCGGTGCGAGATCGGGTGGTGATTGCGACCAAGTTCGGCTTCGACATCGATCCCGTCACCGCCAAACGCAGCGGTCGGCTCGACAGTCGGCCGGAGCACATCCGCGTGGTGGCCGAGGCGTCGCTCAGGCGCCTGAAGACTGATCGTATCGACCTGTTCTATCAGCACCGGGTCGATCCCGATGTGCCGATCGAGGAGGTTGCAGGCGCTCTGCGCGAGCTGATCGCCGAAGGCAAGGTGCGGCATTACGGCCTGTCCGAGGCAGGGGTGCAGACCATCCGCCGGGCGCATGCGGTGCATCCGGTGACGGCGGTGCAGAGCGAATACTCGATCTGGTACCGCGGGCCGGAAGCCGAGCTGCTGCCCGTGCTCGATGAATTGGGCATCGGCTTCGTGCCCTTTAGCCCGCTCGGCGCGGGCTTTCTGACGGGAAAGATCGACCTCAACACGCAGTTCGATGCCACCGACTTCCGTAACAACGTGCCGCGCTTCGCTCCCGAGGCGCGTGCAGCGAATCTGGCGCTGGTCGAACTGATCAAGGCTTTCGCGGCACGCAAGGCCGCCACGCCGGCCCAGATCGCGCTGGCCTGGCTGCTGGCGCAAAAGCCCTGGATCGTGCCGATTCCCGGAACCACCAAGCCGCATCGTCTCGAGGAGAATCTCGGCGCCGTCGAGATCGACTTGCGCCCCGAAGAGCTCATGGAACTGACGAGTGCTGCAGCCAAGATTCCAGTGCAGGGCGAACGTCTGCCACCCGCCGTTCTGGCCATGAGCGGCCGGTGATCCGGCCCTGCGATGATCTGACATTCAACCAAGGACCACATCATGCAAACACGTACATTGGGCCGCAGCGGCCTGCAGGTCTCGGCCATCGGACTGGGCTGCATGGGCCTGAGCCACGGCTACGGGCCGGCAACCGAGAAGGGCGACGGCATCCGCCTGATCCGCGCCGCCTACGAGCGCGGCGTCACCTTTTTCGACAGCGCTGAAGTCTACGGACCGTTCGTCAACGAAGAGCTTCTGGGCGAAGCGGTGGCGCCGTTCCGCGATCAGGTGGTGATTGCCACCAAGTTCGGCTTCGCCGACGGCGTGGTGAGCCAGGGCCTGGACAGCCGCCCAGCGCACATTCGCGCGGTGGCCGAAGCCTCGCTCAAGCGTCTCAAGACCGACCGCATCGACCTGTTCTATCAGCACCGGGTCGATCCGAACGTGCCGATTGAAGATGTGGCCGGTACCGTGCGCGATCTGATTGCCGAAGGCAAGGTGGGACACTTCGGCCTGTCCGAGGCCGGGGCGCAGACGATCCGCCGCGCCCACGCGGTGCAGCCGGTGGCGGCGCTGCAGAGTGAATACTCGCTGTGGTGGCGCGAGCCCGAGCAAAGCGTGCTGCCGGTGCTGGAGGAATTGGGCATCGGTTTCGTACCCTTCAGCCCGCTGGGCAGGGGGTTTCTGACCGGAGCCATCGACGCCCACACCACCTTCGACAAGAGCGACTTCCGCAACGTCGTGCCGCGCTTCAGCGCGGAGAACCGCCAGGCCAACGCCGGGCTGGTGGAGATGCTGGGCGCACTCGCCGCGGCGAAGGGCGTGAGCCGGGCGCAGATCGCCATCGCCTGGCTGCTGGCGCAGAAGCCCTGGATCGTGCCGATTCCGGGCACCACCAAGCTGCACCGCCTTGAGGAGAACATCGGCGCGGCCGACGTGGTGCTCACACCGACCGATCTCACCGCCATCGAGCAGGCCCTGCAGACCGTTGCCATCGTCGGCGAGCGCTATCCGGCGCATCTGCAGCAGCGGGTGGATCGCTGAAGTTTGCTGCGCCCGGACTCTGCCCAATCAGGAATGATCGGAGCGCGGCGCGGCCAGATGCCCGCTGACGATGGCGCCGTCGTGCGGCTGCAGGCGGGTAAAGACGGGCAAGGCGAGCAGCGGCAACGCGGCCAACAGCAGAAAAGATAGATGAAAGGTCGCCAGCGAGGGCATCAAGTGGTGGGGCGTGAACAGGCCCAGCCACGCAGCGCCCAGTGAAACGCCGAAACTCACGGTGAGTTGCTGCAGCAGCCCGCCCAGACTGGTGGCGCGACTCAGGCGTTGCGCATCGATGTCGGCATAGGCCAGGGTGTTGGAGGTCATGAACTGGGTGGAGCGCACCAGGCCGTAGAACACGATGGCCGCCGCAATCCACGCCGTTTCGGTGTGCGGCCCGATGAGGGCGAAGGTGCACAGGCTGGTGGTGCAGGCCAGGGCACTGATCAGCAACAGGGTGCGAAAACCCAGCCGCCGCAGGGCGGTGCCGACGAACACCCGCACCACCGGCGAGGCCACGGCCGACAGAAAGGTGAGCGCGCCCGACTGCACCGGGCTCATGCCCAGCCCGAGTTGCAGCATGAGCGGCAACAGATAAACCGGGCCGTTCATCGCAATGCGGCACAGCCCGCCCGCCAGGGTGGCAATGCCGAAGGCGCGTTCGCGCAGCAGGCCCAGATCGACCGCCGGATGCTTGCGGCCGCGACTGTGGCGCCAAAACAGGCCCAGCAACACCAACGCACCCAGCAGCAGCGCGGCCAGCCAGGCGACCGGCAGGCGGTCAGCGCCTTCCAGGCTGACCTGCACCAAGCCCACCGCCAGGCCGAACAACACGAAGCCCCACAGATCGAAGGCTGGCGGCGCAGGGGCATCAAGGTCGCGGATGAAGCGCGCGGTCAGCGCCATGCCCAGCAGACCGAAAGGCAGGTTGACATAGAAAATCCAGCGCCACGATAGCGCCGTGGTGAGATAGCCGCCGAGCAGCGGCCCGATCACCGGACCGATGATGGCGGGCAGCGTCGCATAGGTCATGGCGCGAACCAGCTGCGAGCGCGGAAAGCTGCGCAGCAAAATGAGGCGTCCGACCGGCGTCATCATCGCCCCGCCCAAACCCTGCAACACCCGCATGGCCACCAGCATGGGAAAACTGTCGGCCAGACCGCACAGCACCGAGCCGGTGGTGAACAGCCCCAGCGCGACGACGAACACGCGGCGGCCGCCGAAGCGGTCGGCGCACCAGCCGCTCAGCGGAATGAACACGGCCAGGGTCAACACATAGGCGCTCACGGCCAGACTCATCTGCACCGCGCTGACCTGCAGCGACCGCGCCATATCGGGAATGGCGGTGGTGACGATGGTGGCGTCGAGCTGCTCCATCAGGAAGGCGATGGCCACGATGATGGCGACCAGCGGGCGTCCTTGCTGAGCCGAGTCGTCCGTGTTCGGCGACGGCTGTTCAGCGGAAGGGGGGATTTGAGACAACGGGGTGGGCGTCAAAAAAACGAGGGAGGATCAGCGCTGGCGGTGTTGCGTGATTGTCCGCCAGGACACGAATCACCGCTGCGGCAGCCCCACTTGCTTTTGCGCCGCGCCGAAAGGCACAACACCCCGCCGGGGCGGGGTGTTGTGGAGTGCCGTGCAGACGAGGCGTTTACAGCCGCCGGGTTTACTGGCGCTTGAACAGTTCCACCAAGTCGTCGCGCATCGGGGCGGTGGCGGCGACGTTGAGTTTGTAGTCTTTGCCGTCGAAAGTGATCTTGTTGATCATGGCCTCTTTTTTGTTCAGATCCAGCGTGACGGCGCGCAGGGTGGCGGTTTCAAAATATTTGGCGATTTTGGGGTTGCGCGCGGCGATCTCTTGCGGCTGCTTTTGCGCCCAAGTCGTGACGTGGAAAATCACGCTGCCCTTGTAGTTGTGCTCGGCCAGTTGTTCCAGCGCAACTTCAAGCAGCGCCATGTTTTCTTCCTTCTTCCACTCGCCGCCAAAGGCGAGGTAAATGCCGTTAGAGGGCAGGAGGTGGGCGACGGCGGGGGCGATCTCTGCCTTGTCCTTCACCGACTCAAAGGTCAACAAGGAGTCGGCCTTGTTCACCGTCAACGCGCCGCCAATGCCCCCGGCCAGATCGTTGCAGATCACGGAACGGTTCACTAGAAGGCCCAGATGCGGACGCTGCATGGTCTGGGCCAGGGCGTTGCCCACCACCCCGCCGGCCATGATGCGGATGGTCTGGATTTCGCTGAAGGTCAGCGGCTTTTTCGCTTCTTGCGCAAACGCGGCCGACGAAAAGGCCAGGGCGGAGAGGGCGACGGTCAACAGAGTTTTTTTCATGGACTTCCTTTCAAAAAGAAAGTGCGAGTATCAATTAGTTACATGAACCCAAGGTGATTCCATCCACCTCCGCTTTGATGCAGATCAAGCAAATGCTCGACTTTTGCGCAGCAGACCCTTTTCGCCACGCTTGCGGCGAAAACGTAAAGAGTTGTGTGGAAAAAGTACGTTTCCGTCCGATGATCGTTGTTAATTTACAGTGTCTTTCAAGGTCAATCCCTAAACTACGGCAGTTCCGTTGACCTCCAACACGAGACCCCGACACCCCGGGCGACTCGTCCCCGACTGCAGCCCTTGCAATCCGTTTTCGCACCGATGGATCAATCCCACCCTTCCAACAAATCGCGGCGTCCGCAGCGGGCCCTGCTGGCGCTGAATCTAGCCGGATACGTTGCGGGCGCCCTCACGATTCTGGGCTACGGGCTGATCGGGCTGCTGCCCACTTTTGTGGCCTGGGCCTACTTTCTGACCGGGGCGCTGGTCAACATCGGGCTGTATTTCTGGATACAGGGCCTGAGCGACGAAGCGGTTCGCACCAAAACCTACCCCACCTACGTCTTTCTGCTGCTCAACGTGGGCGTGCAGCTGGGCTTTGCAATCTGGCAACCGCAGATTGCTTTCATCGCCATGCTGATCCTGATTGGCATCGTGCCCATCGAAGTGCTGCGCTTTCGCCGTCGCCAGATCGTGTTCATGTACGGCCTGATCGCGGCGATGACCCTGATCGCTCTCTTGTTGAGCGCGGGCCGCTGGAGCATTCCCACCAACGGCTGGACGCAGCAGACGCTGCTGTGGATTGCGTTCACCGAAGCGCTGGCTTTCAGCATCGCCACGCAGTTATTCAAAGAGCGCTTCAGCCGCAAGCTGATGCAGCACAACGAGCAGATCCGCGACGAGTACAAGACCTATCGCACCATCGCCCATCGCGATGATCTCACCGGCTTGGCCAACCGCCGGGCGTTCATGCAGAAACTGAGCGCCACGCTGGTCAAGCATCCGCATCAGGCTCTGGCCGTGGGCATGATCGATCTCGACCGCTTCAAGATCGTCAACGACCGTCTGGGCCATTCGGTGGGAGATCAACTGCTGGTGGCCGTGGGCCAGCGTCTGCGTAGCGTGCTGCGCCAAACCGATGTGCTGGCGCGGCTGGGCGGAGACGAGTTCGTGGTGATGTTCACCGGGTACACCTCGCTCGACCAGCTGCGCGCAGTGGCCGACCGATTGGTCAAAAGCATGGAGCAGGAGTTCACGGTGCAGAGCCACGCCCTGCAGATCGGGCTGTCGCTGGGCATCGTCATTCAGCAGCAAGCGAAGCCGGTGGATGCGCTCACCTTGATGCGCCGCGCCGATCTGGCGATGTACGCCTCCAAGGAAGGCGGCCGTCAGCAGTACCGCTTTTTCGACCAGCATATGGAAGACGCCCTGCAGGAGCATGATCGCAAGCTCAACTGGGTGCTCGACGCGCTGCATCACAACCGGCTGGAACTGCACTACCAGCCCATTCTGTCGTTCGATGGCGGCACGGCTGCGGGCGTGGTTGGCGTCCACAGCGCCGAAGCGCTGCTGCGCCTGCGCGACGCCGACGGCGTGCACACGGCGGGCGCCTTCGAGTCGGTGCTGGATGACGAGCAAATCGGTGTGCCGGTCGGGCGTTTCGTACTGTCTGCCGCGCTCGATCAGGCGCAGCGCTGGCATCTGCAGGGCCGGGAGATTCAGGTCAACGTCAACATCAGTCCGCGCCATTTTCTCGATCCGCAGTTTCTCTCCGACCTGCGTACCGCGCTGGAACGCCATCCGCAATGTCCGCCGGAACGGCTCGTGCTCGAAGTCACCGAGCATGGCTCCGAGCTCGACAGCCGCATGGCCAGCTTTGTCGTCAGCCGCTGTCGCCACCTGGGCGTGCGGGTCGCGCTCGACGACTTTGGCACCGGCAGCGCCAGCCTCACCCATCTGCAACAACTCGAGGTCTCGTCGGTCAAGATCGACCGCAGCTTCACCCGCGACCTGTTCACCAGCGGCGCCGGGCTGAGTATCACTTACGGGCTGCTGCGCACTGCCGCGCTGATGGGCCTGGCCGTGGTGGCCGAGGGCGTGAGCACGCCGCAACACGCGCTGGCGCTGGCCTCCATGTCGTGCCGTCGTTTTCAGGGTTATGCCATCGCCCGGCCGATGACCGCCGAAGCCATGGATGCCTGGCTCACCACCTGGCGCTCGCAACTGCCTTGGGCGGCCTTGCTGCCCAAGCAGGCGCAGATCTCGCCCGATGCGATCCACGCCCTGGTGCAGCACAACAATACGGCGCTGCACGCCGAGCGCGGCACCATCAGCTCAGAAGAACGCAAGCAGCTCATCGAGCCAGATGCCCAGAACGCCTGCGCCCTGGGTGTCTGGTGCCACGAAAATGGCGCGCGTTACAGCAACCGGCCCGGATTTCTGCGACTGATGCGCGAACATCATGTGTTTCACAACCGGCTGCGCGAAGAACTGGCCGAGGCCCCGCTGAGCCCGGAGTCGGCCAGGATCAAGAGCCTGGGCGAGCAAAGCCGCATCATTCGGCACCAGTTCTGGAATCTGATTCTGCTGGGCGTCGACAAGCCCGTCGAATCTGACCAAGAGGAAGTCAACTCAACCGAATTCAACAGCGTGTTCGAGTCGGCTCCGGCCGAGTCCATCGAAGCGCCCTCCACCCCGCCAGCACTCAAACTCGTTCTGTGAGTATTTTTTGGTGAAATGAGCGGGCGCTGCAAGCCTTGCCGCTTGCATTGCCTCTGCGCCGCATGAACACTCCAACACAACAAGACGCTTTCGCTCGTGCGCAGCATGTCCGGCCTCCGCCACTCGTGGGGTGCCCGCCTGCAGCGTGCCGCGGCCCAGACTGAACATGACGCAGCGCGCCCCTGATCAAAACCCAGACAACCGCCCCACACCGTCCACCGCCCTGCTGAACCGCACTCTCGCAGGTTATGTGCTCTACGCGGGGCTGCTGCTCGCCTATGCCGCAGCGGGGCTGCTGCCCTGGCTGGCTGCCGTCGCCTACGGCCTGCTCGGGGTGACGGTCAATCTGCTTCTGCTCAACTGGATGCTCTACTTCCCCCGGGGACGAAACAGCGCAGAGGATTTTCCGGTCACGCTGTTCCTGCTGCTCAACGCCGGGCTGCAGTTCCTGTTCTTCGCCTTGTTGCCGGCAGTGGGGGCGCTGTTCCTGCTGCCGCTGTTTGCGCTGATTCCAATCGCCGCGCTGCATGTGCGTCGGCTTCAGATTGCCGCCAGCCTGCTGCTGCTTGCGGCGCTCAGCGCGGTGGCGATAGGGCTCAGCCCTGGCCGAATTCAGTTGCCCACGGCGGACGGGCAGCAGCGCGCACTGGCATGGGCTGCCGTGCTGACCGTGCTCGCCTTCGGCGCCACGCTCATGATGACCGTCGAAGGCTTCAGCCGCGCGCTCATCAAGGACAACCTGCGGCTGACCAAGGCGTTCAAGGCGCTGCGCCGTTTCGCCCTGCGCGACGAGCTGACCGGGCTGGCCAATCGCCGCATCTTTCTCGATCACCTCAACGAGCTGATGCAGCGCCACCCGGCCCAGACGCTGACCATCGGGCTGATGGATCTCGACCGCTTCAAATCCGTCAATGACCGGCTGGGCCACATCATTGGCGATCAGTTGCTGGTCGCCGTGGGGCAACGGCTGCGCGGTGTGCTGCGCGAGGGCGATCTGCTGGCCCGTTTCGGCGGCGATGAGTTCGTGGTGCTGCTGCCCGGCTACAGCACCGAGCAGCAGCTCAGCTACATCGCCAAACGGCTGGTGAACTGCATCGAAGCGCCGTTCATCATTCAGGGCAACAGCCTGCAGATCGGGCTGTCGCTCGGTCTGGTGGTACAGCAGCCCGATGCGCCCGTCGACGCCGAAACCCTGGTGCGGCGGGCCGACATGGCCATGTACGCGGCGAAGAAAAACGGCCGACAGCAATACCGCATCTTCGACCAGCAGATGGAAGACGCCATGCAGGAGCGCCACCGCAAGCTGCAATGGGTGCAGTCTGCATTGCGCGACAACCGGCTGGAGCTGCAGTATCAGCCCATTCTGTCGCTGCAGGCGGCATCGGCCGCCAAAGGGGCGGAACCGCAGGTGCAGATCGACGGCGCCGAAGCCCTGCTGCGGCTGCGCGACGCAGCGGGACTGCACCGCGCAGCGACTTTCGAGGCCGTGCTCGACGACGACACCCTGGCCGTGGCGGTAGGCCGTTTCGTGCTGGCCGCGGCCATGCGCCAGGCCGACGCCTGGTTCGGTGCGGGGCGCGCGCTGCAGATCAGCGTCAACATCAGCCCGCGGCATTTTCTCGATCCGCAATTTCTCTCCGACCTGCGCAGCGTGCTGACCCAGCACCCGCAGTGCCCGCCCGGGTTGCTGGCGCTGGAGCTGACCGAGCACGGCTCCGAGCTCGACGGCGCGATGGCGCGCTTCATGGTCGCGCAATGCCGCCAGCTGGGCGTGCAGGTCATCCTCGACGACTTCGGCACCGGCAGCGCCAGCCTGATCCACCTGCAGCAGCTCGAAATCACCTCAGTCAAGATCGACCGCAGCTTCACCCATGACCTGTTCACCAGCGGCGCGGGGCTGAGCATTTCCTACGGCCTGCTGCGTATCGCCGAGCTGATGGGGCTGGAAGTGATCGGCGAAGGTGTGAGCTCGGCGCAGCATGCGCTGGCGCTGTCGTCCATGGGCTGTCGGCGCTTTCAGGGCTACGCCATTTCGCCGCCGCTGTCGCTGTCCGACTTCGAAGTCTGGCTGGCCAACTGGCCCCAACTCATCCCCTGGACGGCCTCGCTGCGCCACCAGCCGGCCATCTCGGCCGATGCCATTCAGGCCCTGGTGTGGCACAACGCCGTGGCGCTGCGCGCGCAGCAAGACACCTTGAGCGAAAGCGAGCGTCAGCAGTTTCTCAAGCCGAACGCCGCGCTGCAAAGCGAGCTGGGTCTTTGGTGCCAGACCCATCAGGCGATGTATGAAGATCGGCCCGCTTTCCTGCGCCTGATTCGCGAGCTGCACATCTTTCACACCCGGCTACGAGAGCAGCTGGCGACCAGGGCGCCGATCGAGCCAGCGCAGGCCGCGCAGCTCAAAGCGCATAGCCGCGTGGTGCGGCACCAGTTCTGGAATCTGGTGCTGGTGAACATTCCGCCCTTGGCGGCGGAATCGACGTCGCGCCAAGCGGGCCGAGATGCCGACCGAAACGCCGACTCGCGCTCCGGCGGTTTCGACAGCTCGATGCACCCCACCTTGCCGCTATAACGCTCTCAGCTTGACGCCACCACCCGCACCTGTTGCGCGGCGCGTTTGGCGTTGGCGCGCGCGGCGTCGGTCGATTCGGCGCGGGTCAGCGCCACGCCCATGCGGCGCTTGACGAAACTCTCGGGTTTGCCGAACAGCCGCAGATCTGTTCCGGGTATGGCCAGCGCCGCCTCCACCCCTTCGAAGCGCACGCCGCGCGCCTCGACTGCCCCGTAGATCACCGCGCTGGCGCCCGCGGTCTTGAGCGACGGGTCCACCGGCAGGCCGAGTATGGCCCGGGCGTGCAGCTCGAACTCGCTCTGCCACTGGGTGATGAGGGTAACCAGCCCAGTGTCGTGCGGGCGCGGGCTGACCTCGCTGAACCACACTTGCTCGCCCTTGACGAACAATTCCACGCCGAAAATGCCGCGCCCGCCCAGCGCCTCGGTGATGCGCCGCGCCATGTCGCGGCTGCGCTCCAGCGCTACCGGGTTCATGGGGTGCGGCTGCCAGCTTTCCACATAGTCACCGGCCACTTGCACATGGCCGATGGGTTCGCAGAAGTCGGTGCGCACGGCGCCGTCGGCGCCCATGCTGCGCACGGTGAGCTGGGTGATTTCATAATCGAAGTCGATGAAGCCCTCGACGATCACGCGGCTCTGCGCCACGCGCCCGCCCGACATCGCCGCCTCCCAGGCGGGGCGCACGTCGGCAGGGCCGTCGAGCTTGCTCTGCCCCTTGCCCGAGGAACTCATCACCGGCTTGACCACGCAGGGATAGCCGATGCCGCCATCGATCGCGGCCTGCAGTTGCTCCAGCGAATCGGCGAAGGCATAGGGCGAGGTGGCCAGACCCAGCTCTTCGGCGGCCAGTCGGCGGATGCCTTCGCGGTTCATGGTCAGCCGCGCAGCGCGGGCTGTGGGAATGACGGTCACCACACCGGCAGCCTCCAGCTCTTCGAGCACCGGCGTGGCGATGGCCTCGATTTCCGGCACCACCAGATGCGGTTTTTCCTGCAGGATGAGGGCGCGCAAAGCCTCGGGATCGGTCATTTGAATCGTGCGGGCATGGTGCGCCACCTGCTGCCCAGGCGCGTGGTCGTAGCGGTCCACCGCGATGGTTTCCACGCCCAGGCGCTGCAGCGCGATGAGCACTTCCTTGCCCAGTTCGCCCGCGCCGAGCAGCATCACGCGGGTGGCCGAAGGGGAAAGCGGGGTGCCAAGGGTCGTCATGTCAAAGTCCTTCACGATTTAGAAAGCGCCGGCCAGGGCATTGACCGTCAGCGCCAGAATCACCACATTGAAAAAGAACGCCGCCACGCTGTGCAGCAACACCAGATGGCGCACATGCCGCCCGGCGATGTTCACGTCCGAGGTCTGAAAGGTCATGCTCAGCACCACGGAAAAATAGAGATAGTCCCAATAATCGGGCACCTGATTGTTGGGGAACATCAGCGCAGGCGTGCCCGCCGTGCGCGCGGTGTAGTCGCTATGGGCGTATTGCAGGGCGAAGATCACCGAGAAAAACAGCCAGGACAGCACGATGCTGCTTCCGGCCAGCGCCAGCGCGCCGGGGTGACCGCGCACCGCATGCAGCTCCACCGACAGCGCAGCGAATACCGCACCCGACAGCACCAGGCTGAACAGCAGCACCGTCCAGCGTCCTTCGGCCTCCAGCTCGGTGCGGCGCTTGAGCGTTTCGGTCGTGGCGTGCGCCATCATCCAGGCGGTGCTGACAAGAAACAGCAGCGCACTGGCATCAAACGCCCAGAGCAACGCAATGGTGTGCGGCAAAGTGGCGCTGAGCACCGACCACAGCACCACGCCCAGCGCAATGGCCGCGCTCAAACGCGGGCGGTGGCTGAGTGTGCGGTAGAGGGTGAGAAGCGGATTGCGCATGGGGCATGAAGTGTAGGGTGAGTTCAGCGCGACATGCCCGGCGATGAATCCCTAGAATTGCGCACCGCAACATCGCCCCCGCCTCTCTCCCCTTCACGACCAAGGTTCGCCATGACCGCCGACACGTCCACCGACTTCCCCGATCTGTCGCATATCGCCCCCCGCGAAAAAGCCGAAATCCTCGCCCAGGCCCTGCCCTATATCCGCAAATTTCACGGCAAAACTCTGGTCATCAAATACGGCGGCAACGCCATGACCGACCCGGCGCTGCAGCAAGACTTTGCCGAGGACGTGGTGCTGCTCAAGCTGGTGGGCATGAACCCGGTGGTGGTGCATGGCGGCGGCCCGCAGATCGACGAGGCTTTGAACCGCGTAGGCAAAAAAGGCACTTTCGTGCAAGGCATGCGAGTGACCGACGACGAAACCATGGAAGTGGTGGAATGGGTGCTGGCCGGCCAGGTGCAGCAAGACATCGTCGGCCTGATCAACCACGCCGGCGGCAAGGCAGTGGGACTGACCGGGCGAGACGGCGGCTTGATTCGCGCGCGCAAACTGCGCATGCGCGACCGCGAGAATCCGACAGCCGAGATCGACGTGGGCCAGGTGGGCGAAGTGGCCGCCATCGATCCCGCGGTGGTCAAGGCGCTGCAGGACGATCAGTTCATTCCGGTCATCTCGCCCATCGGCTTCGGCGAGGACAACGCCTCGTTCAATATCAACGCCGACGTGGTGGCAGGCAAGCTGGCCGAAGTGCTGCGCGCCGAAAAGCTGCTGCTGCTCACCAATATCCCCGGGGTGATGAACAAGAAGGGCGAGCTGCTTACCGATCTCACCGCGCATGAAATCGACGACATGTTCGCCGACGGCACCATTTCCGGCGGCATGCTGCCCAAAATCTCGTCCGCGCTGGAAGCCGCCAAATCCGGCGTCAACTCGGTGCACATCGTCGATGGCCGCATTCCGCACGCCATCCTGCTCGAAGTGCTGACCGAGCAGGCCTTCGGCACCATGATCCGCTCGCATTGACCCTCCCGGCGCGCAGGGCAAGAACCGACGCAAGATCAACCCACCGGGAATCTCAACCATACCTGGAAAAGCCGCATTCTTTGCGGCTTTTTTTGTTTTTTGCCGCTGAACAGTGAGTAAATTTATCGTTTAGGCACATCGTCCTGGCATCGCTGGCATTTTAGTAAATTGTCCTGATCATGACCCATTATTTGGATGATGATTTATTGATTAATTCTGAATAATAATATATAATATGGCATCTTTTATAGGAAAAAATTATAACGATGACAGATAATCCACAAACCCATCCGAAAATAAGCATTCAATCCGTCAGCAAAATATTTGGCAAACATTCCAATAAGGCCATCGAGCTTCTGAAAAATGGTCATGGAAAATCCAAAGTCCAGGCGGATACTGGGGTGGTTGTGGGTGTTCACGATGTCAGCCTGGATATCTATCCCGGTGAAATTTTCGTGATTATGGGTTTATCTGGAAGCGGAAAATCCACCCTGCTTCGGCTCATTAACCGACTACAAGACCCTACGGTCGGCAGAATTTTGGTCGATGGCGAAGATGCCACCGCGATGAACGCTAAGGCCCTGCGCGCGCTGCGGCGCCAGAAGTTCGGCATGGTGTTCCAAAGCTTCGCCTTGCTGCCGCACCGCACGGTGCTGGGCAATGTGGAATTCGGCCTCGAAATTCAGGGGATGTCCAAGACGCAGCGCCAGGAGCGCGCCATGCAGGTCATCGAGACCGTCGGCCTGAAAAACTACGAGAACCGCTACGCCTCCGAGTTGTCCGGGGGCATGCAACAGCGCGTCGGTCTGGCGCGCGCGCTGGCGGCCGACCCGGAGATTTTGCTGATGGACGAGGCGTTCAGCGCGCTCGATCCCTTGATCCGCAGCCAGCTTCAGGATGATTTGCTCGAAATTCAGGAGCGCCTGGGCAAGACGATTGTGTTCGTGTCGCACGATCTGGACGAAGCCATCAAGATCGGCACGCGCATTGCCATCCTTCGGGACGGTCGCCTGATCCAGATCGGCACGCCGCAGCAAATCCTGTCTGCGCCGGCAGACGACTACGTTTCGGCCTTCGTCGAAGGGGCCGACCGCACCAAGGTGCTTACCGCCGAGCAGATCATGCAGCCGTTGCGCGTGGCGGCGAACATCCGCGATTCGGCGCGCACCGTGTTGCGCAAAATGGAACGCAGCGGATTCAGCGGGCTCATCGTGATCGACAGCGCGCGCAATCTCAAGGGCTTCATCGAACTGGCCCATGTCACCGCCCAGCGCGACGCCGAGCGCATCAGCCTGGCGCAGGTTCGCCCGCTGCCCACTGCGACGCCCGATGCCAAACTGGCCGATCTGATCCAGCGCGTCAACACCGAAGGCTCTCCGCTGTGCATTGTCGATGCGCGCAACCGCGTGATCGGCGTGGTGGACAAGAGCAGCCTGATCGCGGCCTTGGCCCAGGGCGATCAGAACACGGAGAATGCCGCCGCCCCTGCGGCAGACACCGCCGCGCCAACGGCGCAACCCGCCATCGATTCCGTTGCACCCGCTTTCGACACCCAGGAGATCGACCATGTCCCGCAAACCTGACACTCCGGCCACGCCGCTGCCCAACCTGTCACGCCGCCGCGCTACCCAGCTTGCCGCGGGCAGTTTGCTGCTGCCCTGGGCCGTGGCGCAGGCCGCCCCTTCACCCATCCGCCTGGGCTACGTGAAGGCGTGGCCGAGCAGCAATATCCCCTCCAATATGGTCGCCGCCTATGTGCGCAAGCGCTTTGGCATTCCGGTCGAACTGGTTTCCAGTGAACCGGGGCCGATGTGGGAGGCCGTGGCCAGCGGGCGCACCGACCTCACCCTCACCGTCTGGCTGCCCGGCACCAGCGAGGTGTACTACCACAAGCTGCGCAACAAGCTGGTGCATCTGGGCGCCTACTACCAAGGCACCCGCCTTGGCCTGACCCTGCCCGACTATGTGCCGGTCAAGACCATTGCGCAGTTGCAGTCGCATCACGCACAGTTTCATGACAAGATTTACGGCGTCGAATCCGGCTCGGTCGTCAACATGATGGCCAACAAGGCCATCAAGACTTACCACCTCGCGCCGATGGAACTTGTCAGCAGTTCGACTGCGGCGATGACCGTCCAGCTCAAGCGCGCCATTGCCCGCCAGGACTGGATCGTCGTCACCGGCTGGCAGCCGCTGTGGATCTGGGCTGATTTCAAACTGCATTTCCTCGACGATCCCGAGGGCGTGTTCGGCGGCGTGGGCCATATGGACACGGTGATCAACCCGCAACTGCAGCGCCGCGCGCCGCAGGTCGTCGACTGGTTGCGCACCTTCCGCCTGCCGCAGGCCGAGTTGGCCAGCATGCTGCTTCAACTCTCCAACGGCCAATCGGTGGAGCAGATCGCCGAGCAATGGCTGGCCCGCCAGCCTGAGAGCCGGGCGGCAGCCTGATCTCGGCTCAGTGATTCCGGCTCACTGACCTCGGCTCCTCTTCCCAGCGCGGCTGTTGGCAGACCACTGCCGAGCCGACAGGCGCAGCTTTGCCCTGTGCGGCACTTTCAAGGAGAACTCTTGATGACATTTGGACAACCGATTCCCATTGGCGACTGGGTCAGCAACGGCGTCAACAACCTGACCGACCGTTACGCGGCCGCCTTCGACTCCATCACCCACGCCGTCCACTTTCTCATCTCCGGACTGCAGACCGGACTGGCCTGGATACCCGTGCCGGTCTTCATCGCGCTGGTGGCCGTACTCGCTCTGGCTGCCATGGGATGGAAACGTCCTGGCGGCTGGTCTCTGGCGATTTTCAGCGTTCTGGGGCTGGGTCTGGTGTGGAACCTCGGCTACTGGGACGATCTGATCAAGACCCTGGCGCTGGTGCTGGCCGCCGAGGTGCTGGTCATCCTCATCGGCGTGCCCACCGGCATTCTGAGCGCCAAAAGCCGGCTGCTTGAAAAGACGCTGCGGCCCGTGCTCGACATCATGCAGACCATGCCGGCCTTCGTATACCTGGTGCCTGCCGTCATCTTCTTCGGTCTGGGACTGGTGCCCGGGGTAATCTCCACCACCATCTTCGCGTTGCCGCCCCTCATCCGCCTGACCACGCTGGGCATCCGGCAGGTTCCGCACGAACTGGTCGAAGCCACGCAGTCTTTCGGCGCCACCTGGTGGCAACTGCTCACCAAGGTCCAGATTCCCTCGGCTCTTCCGTCCATCATGGCCGGGGTCAATCAAAGCATCATGCTCGGCCTTTCGATGGTGGTCATCTCCGCGATGATCGGCGCGGGTGGCCTGGGCAATGTGGTGCTCGAAGGCATCACGCAACTCGACGTCGGCAAAGGTTTTGTCGGCGGCCTGTGCGTGGTGATTCTGGCGATCATTCTCGATCGCCTGACCCAGTCCCTGGGTCGTCTCAACAAGGAGAAACACTAATGCAACGACGTCAATTCCTCTCACTCGGCGCCGTGGCGGCCGCCACGGCCGTCACCGGCATGCCCGCTTTCGCCGCCGACAAGGCCCCGGTCAGCATGACCTATGTCGCCTCTTGGCCGAGCAGCAACATCACCACCCACATCGCGGCGCGCATCATTCAGAAAAAGCTGGGCTACCCCACTCATCTGACCTCGACCGATGCCGGGCCGATGTGGGCTGCTGTGGCCTCAGGCCGTGCCGACGCCATGCTCACCGCCTGGCTGCCCACCACCCATCAGGTGTATTGGGACAAGTACAAAAAAGACGTGGTCGATCTGGGCGCCATCACCGAAGGCACCTGGCTGGGCTTGGCCGTGCCGAAGTATGTGCCCATCAACACCATCGCCGAACTCGAAACGCATCACGCCAAGTTCAAGAACCGCATCACGGGCATCGAGGCCGGGGCGGGCATCATGATCAACACCCAGAAGGCGATCAAGGCCTACGACCTCAAAGACATGGAACTGCTGACCAGCTCGACCGCGGCCATGCAGGCCCAGCTCAAGCGAGCGGTGGAGCGCAAGGACTGGATCGTGGTCACCGCCTGGAAACCGCTGGGCATCTGGGCGCAATTCCCGCTCAAGACGCTGGAAGACCCGAAGCACATCTACGGCGTGAGCGGCCATATCGACGCCATCATCAACCCCAAGCTGGAAAAAAGCGCACCCCGCGTGGTGCAGTTCCTGCGCGACTTCAAGCTGCCGCTGGACGACATTCAGGCCATGATGGTCGAACTCAATGGCGGCAAGAGCATGCCCGAAGTGACCGCCCAGTGGATCAGCGCACATCAGGCACAGGTCGACGGCTGGACCAAAGCCTGACCGGAGCCAACGGTCCCTTCGGATCGGTTCCAATACATATCGCCGCGCCACTGCGGCGGTTTTTTATGGCCGATACCTTCATGCCGTTTTCATCCCCGCAGAACCGCCCACAGACCGTCTGGCTGCTCGATCTCGACAACACCCTGCACGACGCCTCGTGGCGCGTGTTTCCGCTGATGAATGCGGAGATGACGGCCTTCATCGAACGCCATCTGGGCGTGGAGCGAGAGGAAGCCAATCGCATTCGCGCCCATTTCTGGCAACGCTACGGCGCCACGCTGCTGGGCCTGATGCACGAGCACGGCGTGGACGCCGCGCAATTTCTGCGCGAGACGCACGACTTTCCCCATCTGCCGCGCATGCTGCGCTGCGACGGCAGCGAGCGCGCGGCGCTGGCGCGTCTGCCGGGTCGCAAGCTGGTGCTCACCAATGCCCCGCGCAACTATGCCCGCCGGGTGCTGAAAACACTCAAACTCTGGCCGCTGGTCGACGGCTTGATCGCGGTTGAAGACATGTGGATGTTCCACAAACTGCGCCCCAAGCCGGACGCGCGCATGCTGCGCCATGTGCTCGCCCGCCACCGACTCAGGCCCGCGCAATGCGTGCTGGTCGAAGACACGCCCGGGCATTTGCAAGCCGCCCGTCGCATCGGCCTGCGCGGCGCGTGGATGGTGCGCTACGCCCGCCGCGCCGCGCGAGCAAGGCGCGATCTGCCCATGGAACGCACCGGCCTGCACGGACGGCCGGATTTCGTCGCCGCGCGTATCCGCAGCCTGAATGAACTCAGGCGGCTGGTTTGAAGCCGTCTGGCATCTTGCTCAACCCGCCTCCAGCGCGTCGCCCAGTTCCTTGGCGCGCTGATCGGCCGCGTGCAAGGCGCGGATGATCGTGGTCTGCATATCGGCCGCATCGAACACGCCCAGCGCCGCTGCGGTGGTGCCGCCTTTGCTGGTGACGTTGGCACGCAAGGTAGCCAAGGGCTCGCTGCTGCCCTGCGCCAACGCGGCTGCCCCGGCCAGCGTGGCTAGAGCCAACTCGCGCGCCTGCGCGCCGCTCAAACCGAGTTCTTCGCCAGCGCGCGTCATGGCTTCGGCCAGGTAAAACGCATACGCCGGGCCCGATCCCGACACTGCGGTGACCGCGTCGAGCAGGTCTTCACGCTGCACCCACACCCGCCGACCCGCCGGGGCCAGCAGGGCATCGGCCAGGGCGCGATCGGCCTCGCTGGCCTGCGCGCTGGCGAACAGTCCGGTGATGCCCTGACCGATGAGCGCCGGGGTGTTGGGCATGGTGCGCACCATGCGCTGCGCGCCGGTCTGCCGCTCGATGGCACGGCAGCGCACCCCGGCCATGATGCTGACGTGCAGCGCGTCGCCAAGATGCGCTCGGCAGTCGGCCGCGGCCTGCGCGAACTGCTGCGGCTTCACCGCCCAGACCACGGCCTGCGCATTGCGCAACGCGGCGTTGGGCGCTTCCAGAATCTGCGCGCCGGGAAAACGTTGCTGCAACCGCGCGCGTTGTTCGGCGAAGGGCTCGACCACGCGCAGGTTGGCGAGTTCCGCCCCCGAGGTCAGCAGCCCGCCGATCAGGGCGCTGCTCATATTGCCGCCGCCGATGAAGGCGGTGATGGGCAGGGAAACGGAGTGGATCGCAGGACAAGTCAGGTTCGCATTCATACCGCACATTATTCCCGCAAGTCGGCGACTGCAATTCACCGATAATTCTTACTCTATGCGTGTTCTTGCCCTCGATACCAGCACCGAAGCCCTGAGCGTCGCGCTCAGCGTGGACGGCCACTGCCGCACCTTCGATGAAGCCGGCGGCCCGCGCGCCTCGCAGCGGCTGTTGCCTTTGTGCGCCGAGTTGCTGCGCACGGCCGGGCTGCAATTCGCCGATCTCGACCTGATCGGCATGGGCGCCGGACCGGGCGCGTTCACCGGGCTGCGCACGGCCGCTTCAGCGGCGCAGGGGCTGGCCTATGCCCTGCACCTTCCGGTGGCGCGCGTCGACACGCTCATGGCGCAGGCGGAAACCGCCTTCGCACTGCTGCACAGCGACGGCACGGTGTTGCCCGATCCGGTGCAAGCCGAGCCGGGCGCTGTGGTGCTCGTGGCGAACGATGCGCGCATGGGCGAGTTGTATTGGGAGCTGTTTCGCGCCCAGACATCGGGCTGGCAAAGTCTGCACCGGCCAACCGTGCAACGGCCTGAGCACGCGGTGCTGGCCTGGGCCGAGGTGCTGGCCGATCTGCCCGAACATCTGGAGACCGGCGTGCTGCCCCGCTTGCTGGCCTGCGGCAATGCCTGGAGCGAACATGCAGACGCCCTTTCCGCCGCCTTCGCCTCGCACGCCAGCGACAACCCGCGCCTGTTCGCCCTGAACCGCGCGGTACTGCGCGCCGTGGCCTGCACGCCGTCGGCCGCCGCCGTGGCCCGGCTGTCGCTGCAGCAACACGCCGCCGGGCTGACCGTGTCTGCGGCGCTGGCGCAACCTATTTATGTCCGCGACAAAGTGGCCTTGACCACGGCGGAGCGCGAACTGGCTCGCGCTGCCTTATGAACGCCCGGCTGCGTCCGCACGACTCGTCTGGCGCCATTGCCCCGGCTGGTCAGTCGGCGCACGCCCTGCGACCGATGACCCCTGCCGACCTCGACGCCGTGGCGCAGATCGAAAACACGGTGTACGACTTTCCCTGGAGCCGGGGCAACTTCGCCGACTCCCTCACCGCGCAATATCACGCGCAGGTGCTCACCGACGAGACCGACACCGTGCGCGGCTATTTCGTGGCCATGCCCGGCGTGGAAGAAATGCATCTGCTCAATATCTCGGTCGATCCCGCGGTGCAGGGCCAGGGTTTGAGCCTGCTGATGCTCGATGCCGTGGTTTTGCTCAGCCGGGCCGATGGCGCCTACCTGCTCTGGCTGGAAGTGCGTCCGAGCAATACCCACGCCGTACGCATTTACGAGCGCTACGGCTTCTACCCCATCGCCCGCCGACGCGACTATTACCCCTCGGTCGATACGCAAGGCCGCGCCAGCCGGGAAGACGCCCTGGTGATGTCCGCGAAGGTGGACGATCTGCTGCAACGCCGCGGCCTGCGTCCGGCCTGACCGCGCCCAGCCCGCATGACTGAGCCCAGCCCTCGCCTCACCCCGCAAACCCTGCAGTGGACGCGGGCACTCGGCCTCGGGCCGCTGTTCGTGCGGCGCGAAGTTCTGCGCGAGCAGCAAGCTCAGCCCGCTGTCGAAGCCGCAGAATTCATTGCAACGCCCGCCGCTGCAAAGCCGGTCGCGCAGCCGCCCAAGCCCAACCGCCCCATCCCGCCGCCACGACCTGCGTCCTCCATCCCCATCACGGATGCCGCGCGGATTGAAGCCATCGCCCGCATGGACTGGGACGAGCTGCAAGCCGGCGCTCAGGCCTGCCGCGCCTGCAAACTCGGCAGCAGCCGACACCAGGCCGTATTCGGCAGCGGCTCCACGCAAGCCCGTTGGATGATCATCGGCGAGGCGCCCGGCGCCGAAGAAGACCGCCAAGGCCAGCCCTTTGTCGGCGCCGCGGGGCAATTGCTCGACGCCATGCTGCAGGCCATCGGTCTGGACCGCAGCGCCGACGACCCCGAGCGCGCGGTTTACATCGCCAATGTGCTCAAGTGCCGTCCGCCGGGCAACCGCAACCCCGAGCCCGAAGAAGTGGCCCAATGCGCGCCCTGGCTCGAGCGCCAGGTGGCCCTGCTGCAGCCGCAGCTCATTCTCGCTTTGGGCCGGTTCGCGGCGCACAGCCTGCTCGGCAGCCAAGCGCCCATCAGCCAGTTGCGCGGGCAGGTGCACGAGTTTGCCGGCGTTCCCGTCATCGTGAGCTATCACCCGGCCTATCTGCTGCGCAACCCGGCCGATAAGGCCCGCGTCTGGCGCGACCTGTGCTTCGCCCGCGATCTTGCCGACGCTGCCACCACAAAAGAAGCCGCAGCAACTCGGCCCGAATAAGACGGACCTGTTTGATACGGATCTATTTGCGCCCTATCGCAACACCATTTCTGCGACTTTTTTAACGCTTTTGCATGTAGCAATCGCAGCGCATGGGGTTGACCCTGAGCGCCACCCGCGGGTCAATCCAGAACAATGTAAAGAATCAAACAAAGGGCGCAATGCCGCGTTTTGCACCGCAAAGTCATACCGGGGGGTATGACCGGCACCGCCCGCAAACCTGGAGAGAGACATGCAGATCGACACCGCTTTTTTCATCAATGCCATCGGCATTGCCATCATGATCTACGGCCTGGTGGATGTTTTGCTGCTGCGCAGCAAGATTCCCGGCGGGCAGGTGGGCAAAGCGTGGAAGGCCCTGACCCTATTGATCGGGCTGTTTACCGTGGGTTATCTCGTCTCGCCTTTTTTCAGCACCCTGCCCGCAGATTCCATCCGCATCATCGTCTCGCTGATTTTCCTGTTTGGCGCGGTGTACGTGATCCTCACCGTGCGTCTGCTCTATCGCATCATCGCCGAGCTGGCGTCCTGACCGCATTCGTGCCCCACAAAAAAGCCCGGTCAGACCGGGCTTTTTTGTGGGTGCCATGATGATTCGCAGACGATCAGTGCATTTCGTCGCGGATGTAGAGATCGTCTTTCAGGCTGGCGATATAGGCCGCGATGTCCTGCAGGTCTTGCGTGTTGTACTGCGCGACCATGCCGCTCATGATGGCGTTGTTGCGACCGTATAGCGGGGTCTGGTGCTTGGCCTGGTATTGCTGCAGGGCGTGGAACAGATAGCTCTGGTATTGACCAGCCAGTTTGGGATAGTTGGGGGCAATGGGCTTGTCGAGACCAGCACCGTGGCAGGCAATGCAGCCGCCTTTGTTCACCAGTTCTTCACCCTTTTTGATGTCGGCCGCGTTGGCCAGTTGGGACATTTGAGCCAGGGCCAAGGCAGTCGCTGCCAGCAGAACGATTTTTTTCATCAAGGATCTCCGCGCTTGTTATTTGATGGGCTGGCCTTTGGCCGTAGCGTAGTAGGCGGCAATGTCGGCCATTTGCTGGTCGGTCAGCGACGCGGCAATGGCGCGCATGGTCGGAAACCGGCGGTTGCCGTTTTTGTATTCCTTCAGCGCATCGACGATGTACTGCGCGTTTTGCCCGTTGATCATGGGCACGGCAAAAATTTCAGGGAAGGAGGAGCGATAACCGCCCCCCATGTTGTGGCAGCCCTGGCAGGTGGCCACGAGCTTGGCGCCTTCTGCGGCATTGCCAACGACGTTCTGCGCGTGGGCGGACGCCGCGAGCATCAGGGAAGCGAGAAAGAGGACTTTTTTCATCATTGCAGGCGCGAGAGTCTTGAGAGCCATCAAACAAGCGCCTCATTATAGGGAGGCAGCACGCCTCATCGCGTCATTTTGTCGCAGTCAAGACTTAACGCGTTCCTGAATTGACAAAACGCAGACTCCATGCCTTTGATTCAAGATGTAACCAGCTCCTGACCGGCAAAGCCTTGCCGATAGTCTTCGGGCAGCATGTCGCACAGTTGCCGCCTGACCTTGTCCGCTTGCACCGGCCCGGCGATCTCAGCGATGAGGGCGAGACATTCCTGCAGCGCAGCCAGCAAGGCCTCCGGCTGGTCGGCGGCGCGCAGATGCGCCCGCGCCGGCCCGCTCTGAGCGCCGAGCAGTCGCTCCAGCATGTCGAACATATACATACGCGACAAGGCAATGGAGCGCCGTGGCGGCGGCGCCACGGCTCGCGCCAGTTGCGACGCCGACACACTGGATGGGCTCGGCTCGGGGACCGCAGAGCCCTGAGCGGATGTCTTTGAAGTCAGCTTCAGCGGCACCTCCACGGGCGCCAACTCCGGCGCACTCGCAAGCCCCACGCGCTCGACAAAGCCAGCGGCGAGCAATTCCTGCGTGAGTTGCTGCGCCTCTTGCCCCATCAAGGCGCACAACTCGCCGATGGCGCGCTGGCCGTCGCACAGAATCAGCACATGCCGCAGCCTTGCACTCAGCGCCTGGCTGCGCTGTTGTTGCTCGCGGCGGCCGGTCGAGGTTTTTCGCAACACGTCAGCCAAGGTCAACTCGCTCATTCCACCCCCTTAAAAGAGGGGGTAATGTAAAGATTGCAAATGACCGCGGCGTGACACCGAAAGCGTAAAAAAGAGCAACAAAAACAGCAGCCTCAGACGAATCTAAGTGTGCCTCTGTCAGAATCTGCGCCACAAAACCACAACCCCTCACCACGCCATGCACCTCTACCTTCTGGCCATCGCCGCCCTTCAAGGCGTGACCGAGCTGTTTCCCATTTCCAGCCTGGGGCACAGCATTCTGATTCCGGCCCTGTTTCATTGGCCCATCGACCGCACGGCAGACTGGTTTCTGCCCTTCATCGTGGTGCTGCATCTGGGCACGGCCACCGCGCTGCTGATCTATTTCTGGCGCGACTGGGCGCGGCTGATCGGTGGCTGGCTGCGCGCTGGCGGCAAGGCGTCCAACCCCGACGCCCGTCTGCTCTGGCTGATCGTGGCGGGCACCATTCCAGCCGGGCTGCTCGGCCTGCTGCTGGCGCACAAGATCAAGGCGCTGTTCGGCGGCTTCACCTTCGCGGCGATTGCGCTGATGCTCAATGGCCTGCTGCTGCTGGGCGGCGATGCACTCAAGCATCGGCGCGGGCTGATCGCCCTGCCGGAACTGGGCTGGCTGCGCGCCTTCCTCATTGGTCTGGCGCAGGCGCTGGCCTTGATTCCGGGGTTTTCGCGCTCCGGGGCCACGCTGGTCGCGGGTCTGGGCCTGGGCTTGAACTATGCCGACTCGGCGCGGTTTTCGTTTTTGCTCGCCACGCCCATCATCGCGGCGGCGGGCGTGCTGGAAGTGCCCAAGCTGATGCACGCCGGCGTGCCGCATGAACTGCTAGGCACGATTGCAGCGGCCGGGGTGCTGGCCGGGGTGTTCGCCTGGCTGTCCACCTGGTTTTTGATGCGCTGGTTCACCGATCACGAAATGAAGGCGCTGCGCCCGTTCGGCATTTACTGCCTGCTGCTGGGCGCGGTGGCGTTACTTGTCGGATGAGCCTGCGTTTTGCCTGAAATTTCGCCTGACAAACACGCCGTCGGGCAGCCCCAAGTGCTTCTCACCTACTTGGGGGGCTGACGCGCTGCGGCAGGTCTGGAAGCGGTCAACAGCGCCTGCACCGCGGCCACGCGCCGTCGACTGACGGGCAGGGTGTCGGGCACGCCGTGCAGATGCAAAGTCCAGGTGCCGCTGTCAGCCTCTGTACCTCCGGTCTCGGGTTCAGGTGCGATGCCCTCCGGCGGACTGATCGGCCGCTCCAGGCTGCGAATGGCGGGCGCCGCGACCAGCGCGCTACGGTGAATGCGCACGAGATGCTCGGCGTAGCGCTGCTCCAGATCGGTCAATGAGAGGTCCACCAGATACTGCTGCTCGGCGGTGCGTAGGGTGGTGTATTTGGCCTCGGCGCGGCAATACAGAATGTCGGCCAGCGGCACGCGCTTGAGCGCGCCGTGATGCTGCACCGTCAGGTACACCGTTTCCACCGCTGCCGGCGCCTGCTGCTCCGCACCCTGGGCACGCAGCCACAGCACGGCCTTGCCCATCGCCTGGGCTAGTCGCTCGCGCCGCACCGGTTTGGTCAGATAGTCGACGGCGCGATACGCCGAAGGCATCGAGCGCATGCTGCTCGTGGGCGGTCACAAACACGATGGCGGGATGATGCAGGCCGGGATCGCCCGTGAGCCGCCGGGCCAGTTCCATGCCCGTCTGCCCCGGCATCTGGATATCGAGCAGCAGCACGTCAAAACGCTGCGCACGAAGCAGCACCCAGGCCTCGGCCGCGTCGGCCGCTTCGTCCACTATGGCCTGCGCGGTTTCGGGCAGCTCGGCGAGCAGGCGGCGCAGGCGGCTGCGGGCCAGCGGTTCGTCGTCAACGATGAGCACGTTCATAGCGGTAAGCGTAACCGCGCCCGCCAGCGGGCCAGGCCGTCCTCGACGACTTCACCCTGATCGACCTCGGCCGCAATGTCGTACAGCAGATGCAGGCGCTGGCGAATGTTGCGCAGCGCCGTGCCGGTGCCATGACGGCGCGGTGGGGGCGTGTCGCTCAGCGCGGGCAAGTCGTTGCGCACGGTGACTTCGATCTGCCCCAGCCGCCGGGCCACATCGATGTCGATCTGCACCCTGCGGCTGCTGCGCTCGACGCCATGCCGCACCGCGTTCTCCACCAGCGGCTGCAGGGTCAGCGCCGGAATGCGGATTTGCAGCAGGGTGTCGTCGACCTGCCATTGCACCCGCATACGCTCGCCGAAACGCACCGACTCGATGTCGAGGTAGCGCCGTGCCAGATCCATTTCCTGCTCCAGCGTGACCAGCGTGCCCGGCTTGCCCACGCTGGCGCGGAACAGTTCGGCCAAATCATCGAGTACGGTCTCGGCGCGCTCGGGCTGTTCGCGCACCAAGGCGCTGGCGGCGTTGAGGGTGTTGAACAGAAAGTGCGGACGGATGCGCGACTGCAGTTCGCTCAACCGCGCCTGCATGTCGATCGGCGTGAAGGCCCGCGCGCGCAGTTGCAGATAGTGCACGAAGACCAGCGCCAGCGCCGCCCCCGCCAGCGCAGCCTGCCAGGGCTGCTGCGCAGCGCGCGGCGCAAGTGCGTCGAACAAGGGCTGCACCAGCAGATTCAAACCCAGCGCCGAAAAGGCGCCCAGCGCCATGGCCACGACCAGCACCGCAGTCGCACCCCGCAGCCGCCACAACCGCTGGGTCATGCACATCAGCGCCAGCCAGAGCAGCGCGGCGGGCTCCACCCAAGAGAGCAGCAACAAGGCGCCGATACGGCCTTCCCCTTGCGGCCATTGCAGCAACACGAGCAGCGCCAAAAGCAGATTGAGCGCCACGAGCGCGCGCACCAGACTGCCAGCGCCGCAGATGTCGAGGCGCACTGCGGTTTCGGTGGAAGGGGTCGGTTCAGCGGTCATCTGGGGCATCAAGCAGCTTGATCCTGAAGGCTTCTCTAAAATTGGCGGTTTCGACCCTGGCGCCCATGGCGTCACAACGCTCGCTTTGCGAGGCCAATCCATGCACGATCAATTCGAACACAAGCAGCAAGCCTGGTCCGCGCGTTTTTCCGAGCCGGTCAGCGCTCTGGTGCAGCGCTACACCGCCTCGGTGGATTTCGACCAGCGGCTGGCGCTGTTCGACATCGCAGGATCGATCGCGCATGCCACCATGCTGACCGAGCAAGGCATTCTCAACGCGGACGACCTCGCCGCCATCGAGCGCGGCATGGCGCAAATCCGTACCGAAATCGACTCTGGCGCGTTCGAGTGGAAGCTCGAACTCGAAGACGTCCATCTCAACATCGAAGCCCGCCTGACCCAGCTTGCGGGCGATGCCGGCAAGCGCCTGCACACCGGTCGCAGCCGCAACGATCAGGTGGCCACCGACATCCGCCTATGGCTGCGCGACAGCATCGACCAGAGCATCGCTCAACTCCGTGCGCTGCAGCGTGCGCTGGTGCAACTGGCCGCACAGCATGCCGACACCATCATGCCGGGCTTCACGCATCTGCAGGTGGCGCAGCCGGTGAGTTTCGGCCACCATCTGCTGGCTTATGTGGAAATGTTCGGTCGCGATGCTGAGCGCCTGCGCGACTGCCGTGCCCGAGTCAATCGCCTACCCTTGGGCGCTGCTGCCTTGGCCGGGACCACCTTTCCGATCGACCGCCCGCGCGTGGCCGAACTGCTGGGCTTTGACGGCGTGTGCCAGAACTCGCTCGACGCCGTAAGCGACCGCGACTTCGCCATCGAGTACAACGCTGCCTGCGCGCTGATCATGGTGCACATCAGCCGTTTCAGCGAAGAGCTGGTGCTTTGGATGAGCCCGGCCTTCGGCTTCATCGATCTGGCCGACCGCTTCTGCACCGGATCGAGCATCATGCCGCAGAAAAAAAACCCGGACGTGCCCGAACTCGCCCGCGGCAAGACCGGACGCGTCACTGGCCATTTGATGAGCCTGCTGATGCTGATGAAGGGCCAGCCCCTGGCCTACAACAAGGACAACCAGGAAGACAAGGAACCGCTGTTCGACACCGCCGACACGGTGATCGACACCCTGCGCATTTTCACCGACATGGTGGGCGGCATCCGCGTCAAGGCCGAGGCGATGGAGCGCACCGCGCTGCAGGGTTACTCCACCGCCACCGACCTGGCCGACTATCTGGTGAAAAAGGGGCTGCCCTTCCGCGACGCGCACGAGACGGTGGCAAAAGCCGTGCGCTTTGCGGTGGAGCGCGGCATCGGCCTGGAGGACATCAGCCTGAACGATCTGCGCAGTTTCTCGCCCCTCATCGGAGAAGACGCGCCCGAAGCGCTCAAGCTGCAGGGCTCACTCGCCGCGCGCGATCATCTGGGCGGCACCGCACCGAACCAGGTGCGTGCGCAGGTGGCGCGCTGGCAAGCCGCACTCGGCGACGCGTAAAACGAAGCGATCAGACGAAGCGCTCAGGCGCGCGGCAAGGTCACGCCGTGCTGCCCCTGATACTTGCCGCCGCGATCCTTGTAGCTGACTTCGCACACCTCATCGCTTTCGAAGAACAGCACCTGCGCGCAGCCCTCGCCCGCGTAAATCTTCGCGGGCAGCGGCGTGGTGTTGGAGAACTCCAGCGTCACATAACCTTCCCACTCGGGTTCGAACGGCGTGACGTTGACAATGATGCCGCAGCGGGCATAAGTGCTCTTGCCCAGACAGATGGTGAGCACATTGCGCGGGATGCGGAAATACTCCATCGTGCGCGCCAGCGCGAAGCTGTTGGGCGGGATGATGCACACATCGCCCCGAAAATCGACAAAGGACTTTTCATCGAAGTTTTTCGGATCGACGATGGTGCTGTTGATGTTGGTGAAGATCTTGAATTCGTTGGCGCAACGGATGTCGTAACCGTAGCTCGACGTGCCATAGCTGATGATGCGGTGTCCACCGACCTCGCGCACCTGCGCGGGCTCGAACGGCTCGATCATCGCCGTGTTTTGCGCCATGCGGCGGATCCACTGATCGGATTTGATACTCATGATGTCGGGGCAGTCTGGCTCAAGACTGCGGCAATAAGGCAGATAGACGCAACCATACCGCACGCGCCGGGGCGTCGGAGTGAAGCCGGGCGGGATAACGATCTGAGGAAGGCATGCGGAATGCGGAAATAAAAAAACCCGGGCGATCAGCCCGGGCTCAATTGCACTGAATGCTCAGGGCTTGCTGGTCGGGAACGGCCAGGCCGCTTGCGGATTCAGCTTGGTTTGCGCGGTCGCTGCCTTTTTGGCAGGAGCAGCTACGGCCTTCTTCGCCGGTGCCGCTTTTTTCGCAGGCGCAGCCTTCTTCGCAGGTGCAGCTTTCTTAGCCGGTGCGGCCTTCTTTGCAGGCGCGGCCTTCTTCGCCGGAGCAGCCTTCTTCGCCGGAGCAGCCTTCTTCGCCGGAGCAGCCTTCTTCGCCGGAGCAGCCTTCTTCGCCGGAGCAGCCTTCTTCGCCGGTGCGGCTTTCTTCGCAGGCGCGGCCTTCTTCGCAGGAGCAGCCTTCTTCGCCGGTGCGGCCTTCTTCGCCGGTGCCGCTTTCTTCGCAGGCGCGGCCTTCTTCGCCGGAGCCGCTTTTTTCGCGGGTACAGCCTTCTTCGCCGGTGCTACTTTCTTCGCGGGCGTCGCTTTCTTCGCCGGTGCCGCTTTTTTTGCAGTTGCCATGGTGATTCTCCTTGATCAAGTCTTTTGAAGTTGAGCCGGTCGCCAAATCGCGTCCGAGCGCCTCACGGCCCCGCCTCCCGGCGGTTTCCAGTACGGGACATCGGCACGGCGTTCAGCCGGCACCACCTGCGATCGGCTCAGCGCTGATCCGTGCAGGGGATTCACTTCCTTCGGCATCAAAGCCATTGCGGGAAGGAATGGGGAACGGCGCGCCATGCGCTCACCTCTGGTCATCCAGAGCATGAGGCGCAGACCGGCGCACCAGAATTGATCGGGCAGGGAATCAGGCATCACCATGGACGCCCTCATGCGTTGCGCCACAAAAAACAGAGGAGGAGACTCCACCCGCCGACTCTTCGCGGCCGGACGTATCGGGGTGAAATGGACTCGGTCAACAATCACTCTGTAGTGCGTGCTCGCAGGTTATTCACGTGTCATTCCCAGGACAGCGCGCCGCCGGATTGGTACTCAATGACCCGGGTCTCGAAGAAGTTGCGTTCCTTCTTCAGGTCGATCATTTCGCTCATCCAGGGGAAGGGGTTCTCTTCGTTGGGGAAGATGGCGTCAAGGCCGATCTGCACCGCACGGCGATTGGCGATGAAGCGCAGATAGCCCTTGAACATGGACGCGTTCAGACCCAGCACGCCGCGGGGCATGGTGTCTTCGGCATAGCGATACTCAAGCTCGACCGCCTGATGGAACAGGCCGGTGAGCTCGCGCTTGAATTCGGGCGTCCAGAGGTGCGGATTCTCCAGCTTGATCTGGTTGACCAGATCAATGCCGAAGTTGGTATGCATGGACTCGTCGCGCAGGATGTACTGGTACTGCTCGGCCGCACCAGTCATCTTGTTCTGCCGCCCCATCGACAGGATCTGGGTGAAGCCGACATAGAAGAACAGTCCTTCCATCAGGCAGGCGAACACGATGATGGAACGCAGCAGCTCCTGATCGTTGCGCTCCGAACCACCGAAAGCCGAAGTGCGGAACTCGGGGTTGGTCAGGGTGTCGATGAAGGGAATGAGGAACTCGTCCTTCTCGCGGATGGAGGTGATCTCGTGATAGGAGTTGAATATCTCGCTTTCATCGAGGCCTATGGATTCGACGATGTACTGATAGGCGTGGGTGTGGATGGCTTCTTCGAAAGCCTGGCGCAGCAGATACTGGCGGCATTCGGGGTTGGTGATGTGGCGATAGGTTCCCAGCACGATGTTGTTGGCGGCGAGCGAATCGGCCGTGGTGAAAAAGCCGAGGTTGCGCTTGATGATGAGGCGCTCGTCATCGGTCAGGCCATTGGGATCTTTCCACATCGCGATGTCGCGCGACATGTTCACTTCCTGCGGCATCCAGTGATTGGCGCAGGAAGCGAGGTACTTATCCCAGGCCCATTTGTATTTGAAAGGGACGAGCTGGTTGACATCGACACTGCAGTTGATGATGCGCTTGTCTTCGGCGCGCACCCGCGCCGTGGAGGCCGCGCGTTGGCTGTAGAGGTCTGCGGCCACCGCCAATGCCGGCGCCGTTGCGGATGCGGATGCGGATGCGGATGCGGATGCGGATGCGGATTGAGGTGACGCCGATGTACCGCCCATGGATTGAAGTGAACGCTCCGCCAGCGCACCTTGCGCGGGGCTTGCAGAGTTCTGTTGTGGTTCGTCCCAAGTAAGCATGTTCATGACCTTCTTTAGATTATCAAGTGTTCAGCGCAAAGGCTCAACACCGATGCAGTGAGGATGCGTGGTTTGTGTGGCGCATGTTGTGCAGGCGCATCGCAAGTGGCATGCCGCTTGATCACTTGTGATGCGCCGCAACGGTATGCAGCGCTTACTGGCAGGCTTCGCATTCCGGGTTGTCGATGGCGCAGTAGCGGATATCGCCAGACTGCACCACGGCCTGCGCCGAAGCTGATGCCGACTCGCTTGGCGACTGCGGCACGGCGTTGAGCTGACCCGCCTTGACCGTGGACTTCTCGGCATGCGTGGCGCCGATGGTGCGCAGGTAGTAGGTGGTCTTTAGGCCACGCAGCCAAGCCAGCTTGTAGGTATCGTCGAGCAACTTGCCCGATGCATTGGCCATGTAGATGTTGAGCGACTGCGCCTGGTCGATCCATTTCTGGCGGCGCGCCGCAGCCTCGATGATCCACTGGGTATCGGTCTCGAAGGCGGTGGAATACAGGGCCTTGAGATCAGCGGGAATGCGGTCGATGCGCTGGGTGCTGCCATCGAAGTACTTGAGGTCGGCCACCATCACTGCGTCCCACAGGCCACGCGCCTTGAGGTCGCGCACCAGATATTGATTGATGACGGTGAACTCGCCCGACAGATTGGACTTGACGTACAGGTTCTGGAAGGTCGGCTCGATGCAGGCGTCGACGCCGACGATGTTGGAGATGGTGGCCGTGGGGGCGATGGCCACGCAGTTGGAATTGCGCATGCCGTGCTGCGCGATCTGCGCGCGCAGGGCGTTCCAGTCAAGAGTGCTGGAGGTGTCGGCCTCGACATAGCCACCGCGCTGCTCGGCCAGCAGCTTCAGACTGTCCATGGGCAGAACGCCCTGGTCCCAAAGCGAACCGCCGTAACTGCTGTAGCGGCCGCGCTCACGCGCCAGTTCGCTCGACGCCCAGTAAGCTTCGTAGCAAACCGCCTCCATCGACCGATCGGCAAATTCCACGGCTTGTTGCGAACCATAGGGAATACGCAGCTGATACAGACAGTCCTGAAAGCCCATGATGCCCAGGCCCACCGGCCGGTGCTTCATATTGGCGTTGCGCGCCTTGGCCACGGCGTAATAGTTGATGTCGATGACGTTGTCGAGCATGCGCATCGCGGTCTGGATGGTGCGCTTGAGCTTGGCCTGGTCGATGACCTTGGCGCCGTCTGCTGCGTCTTTCAGATGCGCGACCAGATTGACCGAGCCGAGATTGCACACCGCGATCTCACTCTCGTTGGTGTTGAGCGTGATCTCGGTACAGAGGTTGCTCGAGTGCACCACGCCCACATGCTGCTGCGGGCTGCGCACATTGCACGCATCCTTGAAGGTGATCCAGGGATGGCCGGTTTCGAACAGCATCGACAGCATCTTGCGCCACAGTTGCACCGCAGGCAGGGTCTTGAACAGCTTGATTTCGCCCAGCGCGGCCTTTTGCTCGTAGCGGGTATAGGCCTGCTCGAAGTCCTTGCCGAACTTGTCGTGCAGATCGGGCACGTCGGCCGGGCTGAACAGCGTCCAGTCGCCCCCTTCCATCACCCGCTTCATGAATAGATCGGGTACCCAGTTGGCGGTGTTCATGTCGTGCGTGCGGCGGCGATCGTCGCCCGTGTTCTTGCGCAGTTCCAGAAACTCTTCAATGTCGAGGTGCCAGGTTTCCAGATAGGCGCAGACCGCGCCCTTGCGCTTGCCGCCCTGGTTCACTGCCACCGCGGTGTCGTTGACCACTTTGAGGAAGGGCACGACACCCTGGCTCTTGCCGTTGGTGCCCTTGATGTGGCTGCCCAGGGCGCGCACGCGCGTCCAGTCGTTGCCCAGACCGCCGGCGAACTTGGACAACAGCGCGTTCTCCTTGATGGCCTCGTAGATGCCGTCAAGGTCGTCCGCCACGGTGGTGAGGTAGCAGCTCGAGAGTTGCGAACGACGGGTGCCCGCATTGAACAACGTGGGCGTGCTCGACATGAAGTCAAAGCTGGAGAGCAGCTCGTAGAACTCGATGGCGCGCGCTTCGCGGTCGATTTCGTTGAGCGACAAACCCATGGCCACGCGCATGAAAAAGGCCTGCGGCAGCTCGATGCGACGGCCATCTTTGTTCACCCGCGTATCGGCACGATTGGCGAGGAAATAACGGTCGTACAGCGTTTGCAGACCCAGGTAATCGAACTGCAGGTCGCGCTCGGCCTTGAGCGCGGCACCCAGACGGGCCAGGTCGAACTGCCCGAGCCGCTCGTCGAGCAGTTCGAGCTCGACACCCTCCTTGATGCAGCGCGGAAAATACTCGGCGTAGCGCTGGGTCATCTGCTCCTGCGGAATGTCCTCGTTCAGCGTCTCGCGGCGCATGGTGTGCAACAGCAGGCGCGCGGTGACCTTGGAGTAGTCGGGGTCGCGCTCGATCAGGGTGCGCGAGGCGAGGATAGCGGCCTTGTAAACCTCGAGCATCGGCACGCCGTCGTACAGATTGCGCAGAGTTTCCGCCACGATGGGGGCCGCCTTCACATCCGCACTCAGATTGACGCAGGCGGATTCAATCAGGCTCACCAGAGCGGCCTGATCGAGCGGTTTGCGCAGACCGCCGTCGAGCACATGCAGCACCGGAGCGCTCTCTTGTTGCTCTGCAGCCGCTTTCTGCTTGGCCCGCTCTTGTGTGCGGCGTTCGCGGTACAGCACATAGGCGCGCGCCACCTCGTGCTGGCCAGTGCGCATCAGCGAGAGTTCGACCTGGTCCTGAATGTCTTCAATATGAAAGGTGCCGCCGCTGGGACGGCTACGGAGCAGGGCGCGCACGACGTTTTCGGTCAGCGCATTCACTGTTTCGCGCATGCTGGCCGAGGCCGCACCCTGCCCGCCTTGCACGGCCAGAAAGGCCTTGGTCATCGCCACGGCGATTTTGCTCGGCTCAAACCCGACCACGGCCCCGTTGCGACGGATGATCTTGTAGTCTGAAAAATCACCCAGTGCGACCTGCTGTTGCGTATCCACCTCGGGGTGTGCGAGGTGTTGCGGGACGGCAGTGGATTCGGTGGCGGCGGTGGTCTGGGACATCGGGACTCCTTGAGGGCAGATGGGCCGCGCAGCAAATCTGGCTGACTCACGGCGCTGCAAGCGCACATGAACGCCGCATGAAAGCAGCACGGACGAAGCAATAAAGACGAATGAGGGCAAATCGGGGACGAACTGAGAGAGAGCGCAAGCATTTCCAAGCTTGTGGCGCCGCAGTTTCAGACCGCGATCCGGCATCTCTCTCAAACCGTCAAGACACTATATCTAGCGTCCGGCGGAATTTCAACCACTATTCGTAGTGTGGAGCAAATTGACAGTCAGCCCACAGCTTATGCACAGGTTCATGCACAAAGCCTGCCCCTGGAGCGGCCTCGGGCAAACCCGCAGGGGTGCTCAAAACCGCTGAAATGGAAAGGCTGATGTCGGCAGGGCCAGGCCGTTTTTGAGCTGGCGCCAGTCGAAGCCGACGCCTGGATCGGTCTTGCGCCCTGGCGCAATGTCGCTATGCCCGACCCATGCGCGCAAGGGATAGCGCGCGAGCAGTTCAGATCCCAGTGCGATCAGGGTGTCGTACTGCTCGGGCTCGAACGGCTCATCGTCGCTCCCTTCGAGTTCGATGCCGATGCTGAAATCGTTGCATCGCTCGCGCCCGGCATAACGCGACGCGCCGGCATGCCAGGCGCGCCGGTCGCAGGACACATATTGCGTGAGCACGCCATCGCGCTGCACGACAAAATGCGCCGAGACCCTGAGACCTTCAAGCGCGGCAAAAGCCGGATGCGCCCGCGGATCGAGCCGATTGCAAAACAACTGCTCGATCGCCTCGCCGCCATATTGACGCGGCGGCAGAGCGATGCAGTGGATCACCAACAAATCGATCGGCATGCCCGCAGGCCGCGCATCGTGATTGGGGGACGGCATATGTCGGGCGTGGGGCATCCAGCCTGCGTCCCGACTGGCCGCGCTGATGGGGGGCGACATGATCAGAGAGGATCGTCCGGCGGCGATTCCGCCGGGTCGCGCACGTCGAGGCGCTCCATCCGGTAGCGGATCTGACGCAGGTTCAGCCCCAGCAACTGCGCGGCCGCGGTGCGATTGAAGCGGGTGCGCCGCAGCGCCTCGCAGAGGATGCTGCGTTCAACTTGGTCGAGATAGACCCCCAAGTCGGGAGGCAGGGGCGACTGCGCTTCGAACCGGGCCATGGGGGGCTGGGGCGACTGAGGCGGCTGAGGTTCTGGGGCATGCTGCGCAACGATTGGGGTGACCGGCGGGTCCGCCGGTCGCTGCATTGAAGGCGCCGTCGTGTCGGGCAGGATGGTGGTGATCGGCAAAGCCGTCGCAGAGGTCAGCACTTCGGCGGCGCGGGCGCCACTGCCCTGCAGCTCGATGTCTTCAGGGCCGATCAGATCTTGTGCAGCCAGCGCCGCAGCCCGGTGCAGCAGATTTTCCAGCTCCCGCACATTGCCTGAGAAACGATGCTGGCGCAGGTGCTCAAGCGCAGCCGGGCTCAGCCGCAGACCGGGCCGCGCATTGTCGCGGCGGATGTCGCCCAGCAAAGCCTCGACCAATACCGGCAGATCATCCAGCCGATCGCGCAGCGGCGGCAGAGTGACCGCGATGACGTTGAGGCGATAGAACAAATCCTGCCGAAACTGGCCCTGCTCCACCATGCGTTCCAGATGACGGTGGGTGGCGCTGACCAGGCGCACATCCACCGCGATTTCTGCCGTCTCGCCCACCGGGCGCACGCGCCGCTCCTGCACGGCGCGCAGCAGCTTGGCCTGCATCGCCAGAGGCAGTTCGCCGATCTCGTCGAGAAACAGCGTACCGCCCTGCGCCGCGGCAAAGAAGCCGGCATGATCGGACATCGCCCCGGTGAACGCGCCCTTGCGGTAGCCGAAAAACTCGGCCTCCAGCAATTGCTCGGGAATGGCGCTGCAGTTCACCGGAACGAACGGCCCGCTGGCGCGGGCGCTGCATTCATGCACGGCCTTTGCGGCCAGCTCCTTGCCAGTGCCCGACTCGCCCTGGATGAGCACGGGCGCCATGCTGCGGGCCACGCGCTGCAAGGTCTGTTTGAGGGCGCGCATCACCCCAGACTCACCCACCATGCGTTGCAATGCGCTGCTGGTCGGCGCCTGCACTTCCACATCGACCGCTGCGAGCGCCGCATGCACGGTGCGGCGCAGCGCCGCTAGATCGACCGGCTTGCTCAGGTAGTCGAACGCTCCGGCCTTGAGCGCAGCCACCGCGTTGCCCGCACTGCCGTAGGCGGTGATGACGATGGACTTCTCAAAGCGGTCGGGCTGCGCTTCCAGCCAGCGCAGCAACTCCAGCCCCTCGCCGTCAGGAAGACGCATATCGGTGAGCATGAGGGCGTAGCGCCTGCGCGCCAACTGCTCGCGCGCCTGCGCCACGGTTTCAGCCACGTCGATCTGCCAGCCTTCATGCACCAGGCTCAGGGTGTAGAGCTCGCGCAGATCGGGTTCGTCGTCGACGATGAGAATACGCACATCCGCTGGATTCATGCCTTAAGAGCCCGGTGCGATTTGAATGACAAAAGAACCGCGCTCCTGCGGCGTGCCCTCGCGCTCGAGGCGGTAAAGCAGACGCGCGCCGTTGCGCAAGCACAGTTCGTGAGAAATATACAAGCCCAGCCCGACGCCCCGGCTGCTCGTGGTGCGAAACGGCTCGAACAGCTGCGCGCGCAGTTCAGCGTCGATCAGCGGCCCATCGTTGGAGACCTGGATTTCCCGCACCTGCCCGGCGCCAAGCTGCCGCATCTCGATCGCCCGCGGCTGGTTGCTCGCATAGCGCCGCGCGTTACTCAGCAGATTGACCAACACCCGTCGCAGATGCAAGGCATCGAAGCGGATCTGCGCTGCGTCGTCCTGAATGAACAGGCCGATGCGTCCCTGATCCGGTTGGTCGAATTCGGCATGCAGCTCGCGCATCAACGGCGCGCAAAGCATCAGCCCGATTTCACGCGGCGCGGTGCGGCCCAGCTCCAGCACGTCCTCGACGGTGCGGTTGATGCGCTCGACGTTCTGGCCGATGAGATGATGCAGGCGTTCGAGCTGCACCGCATCGCCCGCGAATTCGCGGGCGAGCTGGTTGGCCTGCCCGATCGCCCCCAGCGGATTGCGGATCTCATGCGCCACGCTGGCCACCAGACGCCCCATCGCCGCCAGCTTTTCCTGCTGAATGCGCGCATCGATCTCCCGCAGATCCTGCAGCACGATGAGGTAGCCCACGCCGCCCGGCAGGTTGTCCAGCGTGGAAAGACGAAGCAGCAGCTTGCGACCCGCGGGCGTGCGCACCTTGACCTCCAGCGCCTCCTCGCCGTCGATGGCCATGCGCTCCACCTCTTTGCGCACCACCTCGGCCACCGGCAGATCGCGCAAAGCCTTGCGCCCCCCGAGCCAGCGCGCCGTGACCGCATCGCTCCAGGGCAAATCCAGCAGCTGTTGCGCGGCCGGATTGAGCGCTTCGAGCACCATGTGCCGATCGACCACCATGACGCCATCGCGCTGCGCCTCGATCACCCGCTGGTTCAAGGCCATCTGCCGCCGGGCGACGGACTCGCTGGCCGCCGCGCGCGCTTCTTGCCGCGCCAGTCGTTGCGACAACTGCCAGGTCAGCACCGCCACGGCAAAATAGGCGATGCCGACAAAGGCCGCATTGAGCAGGCGCTGCTCGGCTTCCGCCGCCCCGCCCAGCATCGCGAACCCGGCGCTGCCCAGCAGAATCATCGTCACCAAGGCAGCCACGAACAAGGTGAGCGACAGCGTGCCGTAAATGCCCGCTGCCAACACGGGCAAGGCGTAGATCAGGGCGAATTCGCGCGCGGGATATCCCGCAGTGAACTGCAAGGTGGTGAAGGCCAGCAGATCGACGGCAATCGCGATCAACACCTGCCAGGCCAGGCCCTGCGTGCGAACGAAACTCCACCAAAGGCTCGCGACCGTCAGCGCCACATACAGCAGCGCCACCCCGTAACCCAGTGTGGCGACGGCGGGTTTTTCGGCATGGGGGGCTGCCTGCATCATGGGCAGCAGCACCAGCCAGCCCAGCAACATCAGCGACATGAGCACGCGCGCCGCAGCCAGCACCCGGTAGGTTCGCAGGCGTTCTCGGCCCAGACGCGAAGAAGGCACGAAAGCCGAACCTGAAGAGGCCGCCGCCGGGGCGAACATGGATCGCGCGAATGCGCTTTCAGCGGCGACCGCAGCGCCCGGCTTACGACCCCAGACGGGCATGCTCGTCGCTGCAGTACGGCTTGCCATCGCGCCAGACGCAGCGGCTGGCGGGCGAGTGCACGCCGCAATGCGCGCACGGCAACATCGCCTCGGGAACCTGCGGCGGTTTATTGGGCGAAGGCGGCTGTCGCACGCTGCGGGGCTGCTGCGATTTTTTGATGAGCATCAGCCCGACGATCACCACCACGAACAGAACGAGGTACTTCATCGGTGCAAAATCACCTGCAGCACAAAACGCGAACCGACATAGGTGAGCATCAGCAGCACCGTTCCGCCAAACAGCCAGGCCAGCGCCCGCGTACCCCGCCAGCCCAGAAACACCCGGCCCACCATCAGTACGGCAAAAATCAGCCAGGCTGCGATACCGAAAACCGCCTGATGATTGAACTCGAACGGTTTGCCAAACAATTCTTCGCTGAACGTCGCCGCAAAAATGAGCGAGGCCGTCAGCAGCACAAAACCCACCGCCGCCAAGCGATAGGTCAGCTTTTCCAGGGTGAGCAAAGGCAGGCTGCGCGACACGCCCGACACCGCGCCTTTGCGCCGATGCAACGAACGCTCGGCCGTCCACAGCAAAATGCCGTGAAGCACGGCCGCGCCGAACAGACCATAGGCGGCGATCCCCATCGCCCAGTGCAGCGCGAAAGTGGGCCCCGCGCCGTAAGGCGGCGTAAAGCCTCCGGGGAAAACCCAGCTCAGCAAAATGGAAATGGCCGCCAGCAGACAGATCCAGCTTCTCAACATCTGCAGGGGGTAATACAGACTTTCCACCCAATACACTGCCGCCACCAGCCAGAACGTGACCGAAAGCGCCTGGGCAAAGCCGAAATGCGGCTGCAACTCGCCGTGCAGCACCATGGCGAAGGTGATGGTCTGCGCGATCCAGGCCAGCGCCATCACCCAGGTCGACCAGCGCTCGGAACGTTGCGTCGCCCCGCTAGTCTCCCCTTCCGCATGGCCCAGCACCAAAGCAGGTTTCGGGCGCGACAACACCGCAGCCAACATATAGAAGGCGAAGGCGAGGCTATTCACTAAAATCGACATAATTCAAGTTTAACCGACCCCCCTGCGGTTTTTCAGTGCCGCGTGCGGTGAATGCCAGACTGGCCTCAGCTCGGCGACGACCATACTGCGCAAACGCCCCAACCTCGCTCCAAGCTTCCACGCCCCATGCTCAACAACCTCACCCAGCGCCTGTCCCGCGTGGTCAAGACCCTCAAGGGCGAAGCACGCATCACCGAATCGAATATCCAGGACATGTTGCGCGAGGTACGCCTCGCGCTTCTCGAAGCCGACGTGGCGCTGCCCGTCGTGCGCGAATTCACCGCCCGCGTCAAAGAAAAGGCGCTGGGCCAAGATGTGGTGGGTTCGCTCACCCCCGGTCAGGCGCTGGTCGGCGTGGTGCAGCGCGAGCTTGCCGATCTGATGGGCGGCGACGCCGTGCCGATCAACCTCGCCACCCAGCCGCCAGCCATCGTGCTCATGGCCGGTCTGCAGGGCGCGGGCAAGACCACCACCACCGCCAAGCTGGCGCGGCTGCTGACCGAGCGGCAGAAGAAAAAAGTGCTCACCGTTTCGTGCGACGTCTATCGGCCGGCGGCCATTGCACAGTTGCAGACCGTGACGGCGCAGGCCGGGGCGGAATTCTTTCCCTCCTCACCCGACGACAAACCGCTGGACATCGCCCGCCGCGCCGTCGAATTCGCCCGCAGTCACCACTTCGACGTGCTGCTCGTCGACACCGCCGGACGACTGTCGGTGGACGAAGCCATGATGCGCGAAATCAAGGAACTGCATGGCGCGCTCAAGCCCATCGAAACCCTGTTCGTGGTTGACGCCATGCAGGGCCAGGACGCAGTGAACACCGCGCGCGCCTTCCACGACACCCTGCCGCTGACCGGCATTGTGCTCACCAAACTCGACGGCGACGCCCGCGGTGGCGCTGCGCTGTCGGTGCGGCAGGTCACGGGGGCGCCGATCAAGTTCGCCGGGGTGTCGGAGAAGATCGACGGCCTGGAGCCGTTCGACCCGCGCCGCATGGCCGACCGGATTCTGGGCATGGGCGACATCCTCGCCCTGGTGGAGCAGGCGCAGCGTCAGGTCGATGTCGATGCTGCGCAGCAACTGGCCGCCAAGGTCAAGTCGGGCGCCCAGTTCGATCTCAACGATTTTCTGATGCAGTTGCAGCAGATGAACAAAATGGGCGGCCTGCAGAGCATGCTCGACAAGCTGCCGGCCGATATGCAGGCCAAGGCCGGTCAGGCCGATATGAACCGCGCCGAGCGCGACATGCGCCGCATGCAGGGCATCATCCACAGCATGACCCCGCAGGAGCGCCACAAGCCCGACGTCATCAAAGCCACCCGCAAACGCCGCATCGCCGCAGGCGCCGGGGTGCAGGTGCAGGAAGTGAACCGCCTGCTCAAGCAATACGAGCAGATGCGCGACATGATGAAAAAAATGAAGGGCGGCAAGATGTTCAAAATGATGCAGCGCATGGGCGGCATGATGCCGCGATGAGTGCTCGGCGCTCGGAGGGACGGGCGACCTCAGCCGGAGCCGCCCGCCACCAGCCAGCGCTGGCGCGCGGCGAGCACCGCGTCGGGATAGGCGGATCTTCCGCGCGAACCGTTGTAGCGGCCCAGGGCGTAGAACAAGCTGCCGTTCTCGATATTCAGGTAGTGCCGCAAAATCACGCAGCCATAACGCAGATTCACCTGCATGTGAAACAGGCTGGTGATATCGCCATTGCCGATCTGCTGGGTCCAGAACGGCATGACCTGCATATAGCCCATCGCCCCGGCCGATGAAATTGCGTATTTTTTGAAGCCGCTTTCCACCTGAATCAAGCCCAGGATCAGCGCGGGCTCCAGCCCGGCGCGGTGCGCTTCGTACCAGACGGTTTGCAGAAAATCGCGCCGCACCGAGAAGCCCGGAATGCGGTTTTGCAGTCGCGCCGACTCGGTCGCCAGCCACACCCAGTATTGGGCGAAATGATTGGCGTCGCGAAAGTGCGGTTGCGGCGGCGGAGCCTCGGCAATCTGCGCGGCGAGCGCGGTGCGCACCGCGTCGCTGAGCTGCTCTTCCTTTTGCGCGCCGGCCCAGGCAGGCCCAGTGGGCAAGCTCCAGCCCGCGCCGATCGCAGCGCCCGCTCCCGCCACCTGCAACAGCCACCGACGGCGAGACAGGTCACGCATGCCGCTGTGCTCTTGCGGACTCAGCGCTGCAACCGGGCTTGCAACTGCGCGGAGGCTTCAGCCAGCGGCAACACCGTCGGCGCACTCTCTCGGCGGTGCTGATACTCGACCGTGCCAGCAGCAAGGCCGCGATCGGAAATCACCATGCGGTGCGGCACGCCGATCAGTTCCCAGTCGCCCAGCATCACGCCCGGACGCTCGCCGCGGTCATCCAGCGCCACATCCACGCCTGCGGCGATGAGTTCGGCGTAGAGCGCGTCCGCCGCCTGGCGCACGGCCTCGCTGCGGTCATAACCGATGGGGCAGATCACGGCAGTGAACGGCGCGATCGCATCCGGCCAGATCATGCCCTTGGCATCGTGATTCTGTTCGATGCAGGCCCCGAGGATGCGGGTGATGCCGATGCCGTAGCAGCCCATTTCCAGCGTTTGCGATTTACCCTTGTCGTCGAGGAATGTCGCGCCCATCGCGGCCGAATATTTGGTGCCCAGATAAAACACATGCCCCACCTCGATGCCGCGGCAGATCGACAACACGCCCTTGCCGTCCGGGCTGGGATCGCCCGCCTGCACATTGCGGATGTCGGCCACTTCGGGCTCAGGCAGATCGCGCCCCCAGTTGACGCCGGTGTAGTGGAAATCCACCGCATTGGCGCCGACGACGAAGTCGCTCATATTCGCCACGGTACGGTCGGCAATCACGCGCACGGGATGCACAGTGCCAATCGGCCCAAGGTAGCCCGGCGGCGTGCCAAACGTGGCCACAATCTCGGCCTCGGTCGCCATGCGGGTGCTGGCCAGACCGGCGAGCTTGCTCACCTTGACCTCGTTGACCGCATGATCGCCGCGCACCAGCAGCAGCACGATGGTTGCGGCCTGCCCGGGCTTGTCGCCATCCACTGCGAGCACGACCGACTTGAGGGTCTGCTGCAAGGGAATGCCCAGCAGCGTCGCGACATCCTCGCATTTGGCCGCGCCCGGCGTGGGCGTCTTTTGCAGCGTCTGCGTCGGTGCCGCGCGCGCGGCGATCAACGGCAGAGCTTCGGCCTTCTCGATGTTCGCGGCAAAGTCGGAACCCTCGCAGTAGGCAATGGCATCTTCGCCGGTATCGGCAATGACGTGAAACTCATGGCTGAGGGAGCCGCCGATCGCCCCCGAATCCGCCGCCACGGCGCGGAACTCGAAGCCGAAACGCTGAAAGATGCGCACATAGGCATCGAACATGACGCGGTAGCTGATCTGCGCCGCCTCGAAATCGCGATCGAAGGAATACGCGTCCTTCATCGTGAATTCACGCGCGCGCATCACACCAAATCGCGGACGACGCTCATCGCGAAACTTGGTCTGGATGTGATAGAAATTGAGCGGCAGTTGACGCCAGCTCCGCACCTCGCTACGCACCAGATCGGTCACGACTTCCTCGGAAGTGGGCTGGATCACAAAGTCGCGGTCATGGCGGTCTTTGATGCGCAACAGTTCGGGGCCGAATTGATCCAGCCGCCCCGTCTCCTGCCAAAGCTCGGCCGGCTGCACCACGGGCATGAGCAACTCGATGGCGCCCGCGCGATTCATTTCCTCGCGCACGATGGCCTCCACCTTGCGGATGCTGCGCAGGCCCAGCGGCAGATAGCTATAGAGCCCCGCTGCATGTTTTTTGATCATGCCCGCGCGCAACATTAGCGCCTGGCTGCGAACATCGGCATCCGCCGGATCGTCCTTCTGAGTGGAAATGAAAAAGCGGGAAATTTTCATGCGTAGCGGCGCGTGGCCGGCATTTGAGGAAAAATAAATTCGAAGATCAGCGTGATCGTCGGGGTCTTGGCTGTATTGGGCGTTTGCAGGCTCTGCCGCACTCTGGAAACACCCTCTCCCAGCGGCCGCGCTGCCTATAATCAAACGGAGAATTCTAAAAGATCGAGGATCAGGCGATGTTGGATCGCGAAGGCTACCGTCCCAACGTGGGCATCATCCTGCTCAACGCCAGAAATCAGGTGTTCTGGGGCAAGCGCGTGCGAGCGCATTCGTGGCAGTTTCCGCAGGGCGGCATCAACCCGGGCGAAACGCCTGAGCAGGCCATGTACCGCGAGTTGCACGAAGAGGTCGGCCTCAACCCTTGTCATGTCCGCATCATTGCCCGCACCCGCCAATGGCTGCGGTATGACGTGCCCAGCCACTTCGTGCGCCGCGACAGTCGGGGTATCTACAAAGGCCAGAAGCAGATCTGGTATTTGCTGCGCCTGACCGGGCGCGATTGCGATGTTTGTCTGCGCGCCACCGAGCACCCTGAGTTCGACGCCTGGCGCTGGAACGAATACTGGATACCGCTCGACAGTGTGATCGAGTTCAAGCGCGACGTCTATCAAATGGCGCTGACTGAGCTGGCGCGTTTTCTGCCCCGAACCGAACCGCGCACGCGTTTCCTGCGCGCCAATCTGCGGCACCGCCATGAGGGCGCCGCCACTGCAGACGAGGCCGCCACGACGGATGCTTCGGCTTCTCCTTTCACCACACCGGATCCAGCATGACCTTTTCTGCTTCAGCACGCCTGCGCGCGACGCTGCTGGTCGGCCTTTTGCTCGGCTTGGGCTCCAGCCCTTTGACTCACGCCCAGTCTGCAGACCAAAGCGACTTGTTCGGCGCCAAGCAGAGCCCTGCCGAAGCGCCCGTCACCTTTCCCCGCGCCCCGGCGGATCTGTTGCATGTGCACATCACCGCGAGCGGCGCGCTGCAGTTTTATGTCGATCGGGGCTCGATCTCGGTGGAACCCGGCCAGACGGTGCGCTACACCTTGGTGGGAAAAACGCCCGACGGACCGAGCAATATCACCTATGAAGGAATCAACTGCGCCACGCGACAGTGGACGCTCTATGGTCTGTGGAACGACGCCAGCCAGAAATGGGGGGCCGCAAGCGGGGGGGACTGGCAGCGCATTCCCGAAAACGGTGCAACGCGGGTGCACGCCACTCTTTACAGCGACGATTTTTGTCACAACCGGGCTGTTCGCGGCACGCCTGCTGACTTGGCTCGTCGCATCGAGATGGGCTTGCATGCGCCCTCGGACAATTCTCTGATGACGAATGAGCGCTGAAGCATCTCTACCGCTGCGTCCTACAGGAAAACCATATTGTCCCGGTGAATCAGCTCGGGCTCCTCGCTGAAACCGAGTATGGCCTCGATGTCGGCAGACGGGTGGCGCATGATGCGCCGGGCCTGTGAAGCCGCGTAATTACTCAGGCCCCGCGCCACTTCCGCTCCGCTTGCATCGCGCACGGCGATGACGTCACCTCGATCGAAGTCGCCCTGTACCTCCACCACGCCAACCGGCAGCAAGCTGGCCCCTTGTGCGCGCAAACGCCGGGCTGCGCCTTCATCCACCCTGACCCAGCCGCGCAGTTGCAAATGATCGGCCATCCACTGTTTGCGCGCGGCAAGCTTGGCGTGACCAGCCAGTAGCTGAGTGCCAACGATCTCGCCCCGCGCCAAGCGGAGCAGCACATCGGGCTCGCGTCCGCTGGCAATCACGGTATGCGCGCCACTGCGCGCCGCACGCCGCGCTGCCGTGACCTTGGTCGCCATCCCGCCGGTGCCGATTCCCGTTCCAGCACCGCCGGCCATGGCCTGCAGCGTGGCGTCCTCGGCGTCGGCTTGGGCGATCAGCGTGGCGTCGGCATGTTTGCGCGGGTCCGCGCTGTACAGGCCCGATTGGTCAGTGAGGATGATCAGCACATCGCCTTCCACCAGATTGGTGACCAGCGCACCCAAGGTGTCGTTGTCACCAAACTTGATCTCGTCGGTGACCACGGTGTCGTTTTCGTTGATGACCGGCACGACACCCTGCTCCAACAAGGTCAGCAAGGTCGTGCGGGCGTTGAGATAGCGCTGGCGATCCGCCAGGTCGGCATGGGTCAACAACACCTGCGCGGCGACCATGCCGCGCTCCCGGAAGGCCGTTTCGTAAGCTTGCGCCAAGCCCATCTGGCCGACGGCCGCAGCCGCCTGCAACTGGTGCATCTCGCGCGGACGTTGCGACCAGCCCAAGCGACGCATCCCTTCTGCGATGGCGCCGCTGGAGACCAGAATGACGTCCTTGCCTGCCGAGCGCAGGCCGGCGATCTGCCCCGCCCAGCGGGACACGGCATCGAGATCGACGCCACGCCCTTCATTGGTGACCAGACTGGAACCGGCCTTGATGATGACGCGCCGCGCCGACTGCACGACAGAGCTGGAAGGCTGCATTTCAGGGGCTGACATCGTCACGGAAGCGGGGATCGAGTTCGACGGTTTCTACCGGTTTGCTTTGGCCGATATGTTCGGCAATCGCGTGCAGCAGTGGGTCAAGGCCCTCGCGTGCCAGTGCCGAGATCGGGAACACCGGGCCTTTGTAACGCAGACGGCGAAGCAGGTTTTTCACCGCTGCATCGCGCTCGTCTTCGGGCAGCAGATCGAGTTTGTTGAGTACCAGCCAACGGGGCTTGGCGGCTAGGTCGGCGTCGTATTTTTTCAGCTCGGCCACGATGGCGCGAACATCCTTGACGGGATCTGCGCCCTCTTCAATCGGCGCCATGTCCACGATGTGCAGCAGCAGTTTGGTGCGCTGCAAATGCCGCAGAAACTGATGGCCCAGCCCCTGGCCTTCCGCCGCGCCCTCGATCAGCCCGGGAATGTCGGCAATGACGAAGCTCCGGCCAGGCCCCAGACGCACCACGCCGAGATTGGGATACAGCGTGGTGAACGGATAGTCGGCAATCTTGGGACGGGCATTGGACACGGCGGAAATCAAGGTGCTCTTTCCCGCGTTGGGCATGCCCAGCAGCCCCACATCGGCCAGCACCTTGAGTTCGAGACGCAGCTTGCGATGCTCGCCCTCTTGTCCCTTGGTCGATTCGCGCGGCGCGCGATTCACGCTGGATTTGAAGTGCAGATTGCCCAAGCCGCCTTGCCCGCCGCGGGCGATGATGATCTCCTGGCCGTCCTGCACCAGATCGGCGATGAGCTCATCCGTTTCGGCATCAAAGATCAGCGTGCCAACCGGCATGCGCAGCACCTTGTCGTCGCCACCGGCGCCGTACTGATCCGCGCCGCGCCCGTGCTCGCCGTTGCGTCCGCGATGCAGCTTGGAAAACCGAAAGTCCACCAGCGTGTTCAGATTGACATCTGCGCGAGCGATGACATGTCCGCCGCGCCCGCCGTCACCGCCATTCGGCCCGCCAAAGGGAATGAATTTCTCACGGCGAAACGACACGCAGCCGTTGCCGCCGTTTCCGGCGTGCGCCTCGATCACGACTTCATCGACAAATTTCACGGTGGGCTCGCTTCGCTGAAAAAACAGAAAACCCCGGCTGGCGAACCCGGCACACACGCTGTGTGCCTTGTGTCACCACGCCGGGGCGTTGATGGGGCATTGCCCCAACCCGGCCTAACAGCGGCCGAGTCTCACACGTCAGTTGGCTACAACCGTCACGGTCTGCCGATTGAACGCGCTCTTCACTTCAAATTCAACGCGGCCATCGACCAGCGCAAACAAGGTGTGGTCTTTGCCGATGCCGACATTGTGTCCGGGGTGGAACTTGGTGCCACGCTGACGCACGATGATGCCGCCGGCCGAGATGCCCTGGCCGCCATACACCTTCACGCCGAGTCGTTTGGCTTCTGAGTCGCGCCCGTTGCGGGTTGAGCCGCCGCCTTTTTTCTGTGCCATGTCTGAATCTCCTTAGGCCGAGATCGTTTCAATCTGAAGCTCGGTGTAATTCTGCCGATGCCCCTGATGCTTCTGATAGTGCTTGCGGCGACGCATTTTGAAAATGCGCACCTTGTCGTGCCGCCCGTGCGACAGCACCTTGGCCGTCACCTTTGCACCGTCGACCAGGGGAGTGCCGAACTTGGCGTCTTCACCGTTGACCACGGCGAGCACCTCTTCCAACACAATATCCTGACCTACGTCTGCCGGCATCTGTTCTACCTTGATTTTTTCGCCAGCTGCAACACGGTACTGCTTGCCGCCGGTTTTTATGACCGCATACATAAGTTCACCTCTTGGAAATCGTGCAAACGGCCTCTCTTATCGGCCCCGCACGGACAACCAGACCACTCCGCAAGCTTCCTCAGAAAATAGAAGGCTTGGCGGTTCGCCCGGAAAAAGCTCGCAATTCTAGCACGGCTTAAGTCTTTCACCAGTTATGCTCAGACATCGTCGTCCACGCACTATGTCCTCAGGTTCGACCTCCCTCCCTGCCACCGCACCTTCTTAGAATGGCGGCCTGTAGGAAGGTGTTCATGAACCTCTCCTTAAAGATCAAATATTGTCAACCCGCATCTGATTCGCAACCGACTCTTCCATGTCGCCTTCCTCAACACAAACGCCAGACATGGCGCAAGCACCGACGATTCATTCCGTCTTTGCGCCGATCACCGAAGACATGGAGCGCGTCGACCGGGCCATTCACACCCACCTCGCCTCCGAAGTAGCTCTGATCAACACCATCGGCGGCTACATCGTTGCGGGCGGAGGCAAGCGACTGCGTCCCGCCTTGCTGCTGCTCGTCTCCCAGGCACTGGGGTTTCGCGGGCCGCAACAGCACATCATGGCCGCTGTGGTGGAACTGATCCATACCGCCACCCTCCTTCATGACGACGTGGTGGACGAGTCATCCATGCGACGCGGGCGCGAAACCTCCAACGCCCTCTTCGGGAACTCGGCCAGCGTGCTAGTCGGCGATTTTCTGTACTCACGGGCATTTCAGATGATGGTGTCCGTGGGGAGCATGCGCATCCTCGACATCCTGGCCGACGCCACCAATGTCATCGCCGAAGGCGAAGTGTTGCAATTGCTCAACATGCACGACCCGGAAGTCGATGAGCAACGGTATCTCCAAGTCATCCGCTTCAAAACCGCGAAACTTTTCGAGGCCGCAGCCCGAATCGGCGCCGTACTCGCCGATGCCGATGCGAACACGCAGGAAGAGATGGCCCTGGCGGGACGTAGCTTCGGCACCGCATTCCAGTTGATTGACGATCTGCTCGATTACAGCGGGAACTCCGCAGAACTGGGCAAGAACATTGGCGACGACCTGCGCGAAGGCAAACCCACCCTGCCGCTGATCATCGCCATGCGACAGGGCACTGCCGCGCAGCGCACTCTGATCGAAAATGCCATCCGCCAAGGCGACACCAGCGCACTCGACGACGTGATGGACATCGTGCACGCTTGCGGCGCCATGCAGGCCGTGCGCAAGGCCGCGCAGGGCGAGATCCGCGTTGCCGAGTGCGCGCTTTCCCCCCTAGCACCTAGCCCTGCCCGGCAGGCTCTGCTAGACTTATGCGCTTACTCTTTAGGACGCACGGTCTGATTTCTCGGACAACAGCACGGGCAACAATACCTGAGCGGCGAGATGATCCAAACCGCGCGTACCACTAAAGATCGGGGTGTAGCTTAGCCTGGTAGAGCGCTACGTTCGGGACGTAGAGGCCGGAGGTTCGAATCCTCTCACCCCGACCAAAAATCTTTGCAAAATCAATAAATTGCGAAGATTTTCCGGAAAGAAAAAATCCCGCGAATTGAAATCTGTGGCAATTCTGTGCCACAGATTGCCTCAAAGTCCGGCGTGCGACGCACGCCAAACGGCTTGAGGGCCATGCGTCGCCGACCTTGCGCGGCGCATAAACCTGGTTGCTTCACGGTGTCCCCACTTCGTTTTGGAGACACGCATGGCAACCCTGGAAAACCGCTCCCGTTTTCGCGTCACAGTCAGAAATCGCGAGGACCTCACGCGGGAGTTCCCCTTCAACGCACCAGCGCGCGTGGCCAGCCACATGGCCGAGCTGCGGGCGCAGGGATTCAAACCTGCCGTGACCCAGCTCGAAGACACCATCCTGGTGCGGGTACGGCAGAAAGGCCGCGCGCCACAAACCTTCACCCTGCCGTCGGTCGAGACAGCCGAAAAGCTCATCCGCAAAATCGAGGAGGAGCGCGGACGAGGTCTGTACGTCGACTACGCACGCTCCCACAAGGTCACGGTCGCGCAACTCATGGTTCGGTACTTGAAGGAGAAGGTGCCCAAGCTCAAGTCCGCCGACATGCTCACCTACAAGCTTGAGGCCATGCTCATGGACAGCGGCCCGCACGGAAAGGCGCTGGTCGAAGAGTTCAAGGACTGGCAAAAGGCCCATGGTCGTAGGGTGCACCCCGGCAGCTTTCAGATGCGGACAACCTATGGCAGCCTGGAATGGCTGCACAAACCTCTGCCCGAGGTCACGACCGATGACCTCAACGACTTTATTGAGGAGCGTCTGCAGGACAGCGAACCGGCCACGGTCGACCGTGAAGTCGACATCTTCAGCGCCTTGTTCACGTTCATCCTCGACGTTTGGAAATACCGTAAGCGTTTGCCGAACCCATCTTTTCAATGAGTCTGAGCTGAGCGAAGCTTGGGTTTTTTCGGGGGCTCCATGCGATCAGACAAACTCAGTGAAGAGCGGATTGATGAGATTCTGGCGATCCTCGATGAACTCAAAGCCAGCGGGATGAAGGCCGAAGCGTTTGCGCAAAGCAAGGGGCTGGGCTACGGGCAACTGCGCGGCTGGCTGTCGAGCGCGCCGCGCTGGCGCGCCCAACGCGCGGGTCTGGCCCTGCCGCCTCGGCGCAGCGCCTTCGTGCGCGCCCACTGCAACCCGTCCCCCGCTGCGGCTGCGGAGGGAAGCCCCCATCCCGGACACGCCCGCATCACCTGCGAGGGGGCCCAGCGCCGCGCCCAGATTGACTGGCCCGTGGCCCACGCAGCCGAGTGCGCGCAGTGGCTGCAGGCCTGGCTGGGATAAGCCATGCTGCGCATTGAGGCCATCTGGCTGGCCGTGGGCGCCAGCGATCTGCGCGGCGGCATGGATAGCCTGCTGGGCCAGGTTGTGGCCCGGTTTGGCTCGGCCCAGCGCCACCATGCCTACGTGTTTGCCAACCGCCGCGCCACCCGGCTGAAGGTGCTCGTCTTTGATGGCTCGGGGATCTGGCTGTGCACGCGCCGACTGCAAGAAGGCCGGTTTGCCTGGCCGCAGGAGGACCGTGAGGCGCTGCACCTGAGTGCCGAGCAATGGAGTTGGCTGGCCGCCGGGCTGCCGTGGCAGCGCATGACCGCGCACGCCACCGCCAGCGCCATTGCCGTGGTGTAGTCCCCCGGACGTTTGTCGATCGGGGCAACTCCCGATTCTCGCGCGCGCGTGCGCGCGAGAGAATTCGGCATGGTCAGCGCCATCGACGACGACAAACTCCAGTCCCTGGGCGACGATCCGGCGGCGCAGTACGCGCGCACGGTCATTGCGCAGTTCGGTGCACAGATCGCGCACCAGCGTGCCGAGCTCAAATTTCAATCGACCAAGATTGCGGCCCTGAGCTTCGAGCTGGCGCGCCTCAAGCAATGGCGCTTCGGCCAGTCCAGCGAGAGCCTGGACACGCAAGGCCAGCTCTTCGACGCCAAGACGCAGGCGCTGCTGCAAGCCGAGGAACAGGCCGAGGACCGCGCCGCCGATGCGGAGCGCACCGCCCCAGGCAAACGTCGCCCCAAACGCCAGCCCCTGCCCAGCCAGTTGCCGCGCATCGAGCATCGCTACGAGATCGACTCCGGCCTGTGCCCGCAGGGCCACACCCTGCGCCGTATCGGGGAGGAGATCAGCGAGCAACTCGACTGCGAGCCCACGCGTTTCTTCGTGCACCGGCACATCCGCGGCAAGTATGCCTGCGCCTGCTGCCAGACGGTGTTGGCTGCACCCCTGCCAGCGCAACTCATTGACAAAGGCATTCCCGCCCCCGGCCTGCTGGCGCAGGTGGTGCTGGCCAAGCACGACGATCACCTGCCGCTGTACCGCCAGGAGGAGATTTACCGCCGCAGCGGCGTGCACCTCCCGCGCTCGAGCCTGGCGCAGTGGGTGGGCCTGTGCGGGGTGCGCCTGGAACCGCTGGCCCAGGCCCTCAAAGACCATCTGCTGGAGCAACCCGTGCTGCATGCCGATGAGACCCCGGTAGCCGAGCTGGCGCCGGGCACGGGCAAGACACACCGCGCTTATGTCTGGGTCTACCGCAGCGCGGCTACGCCGGCGGTGGTGTTTGACTATTGCGCCAGTCGTGCCGGTGCGCATGCGCGCGACTTCCTGCAGGATTGGTCAGGCACCTTGCTCACCGATGACTTCAGCGGCTACAAGGCGCTGTATGCCCAGGGGAGCATTGTGGAGGCGGGGTGCTGGGCGCATGTACGCAGAAAGTTCTTCGAGGCGCACAAGCTGGCGGGCAGCGCCATCGCGCAGGAGGCGCTTGAGCGCATCAAAGCCTTGTATGCCATTGAGCAGACCCTTCGGGAGCATCCGCCCGATGCGCGCACCGCGCTGCGCCAGCGCCAAAGCCAACCCCTGCTCGAGGCCTTGCACGCCTGGCTGATCGAGCAACGCCCGCTTCTGGCCAAGGCCGACGCCACGGCGCGGGCCATCGACTATGCGCTGGGCCGCTGGCGGGCGTTGTGTGTGTTTGCCACCGATGGGCGCGTGCCGATCGATAACAACGCGGTGGAAAACGCCATTCGGCCTCTCGCACTCGGGCGCCGAAACTGGCTCTTCGTGGGCTCGCCCCAGGCCGGCCGCCGAGCCGCCGTGCTCATGACGCTGATCGAATCGGCCAAGCTCTGCGAGGTCGACCCCTGGGCCTATCTCAAGGACGTGCTGACGAAGCTGCCCACCTGGCCCAACAGCCGTCTGGGCGAATTGCTGCCCCACAACTGGGCGAAAACCAATCCCCCTGCACTCAGCACCTGACCTTCACTTCGGGTGTCAAGAGGGGTTCCCTGCACGCTTACGAAATACCCTCTGGCCGACTCACCCATCAGAGGTGTCCAACGACCACGCTACCGCAACGAGCGTAACCGCCGACTCGCTGACGGTGAAGAAGAGCGCATTTTTGCCGGTGCACGGGCCTGGGACCTCGAACGCGCCGTCGATGCGACCGTCGAACAACTGCTGGCAAGCCATCCCGAGGTCCCCGAGCAGTACCGCAGCCTCTCGCAAAAGAAGCGCATCGAGGCGCGACTGCGCAAGGAATTGCGCCCGGTAGCGCAGGCTCAAGCGCAACCCGGCACCATGATGCAGGCTTTCGTTGCATTCCAGCTGATGACCGCTGCGCGGCGGGGCGAGACCCTCGGATTGACATGGGCCCATGTGGATTTGGTCAAGCAAACCGCGTTCTTGCCCGAGACCAAGAATGGCTTGGCGCGCACCTTGCCGCTGCGCGCTGAACTCGTGGCGATGCTCGACGCCCTTCCTCGCCATGACGAACGGGTGTTCCCCATGAGCGTGGACAAGGTGCGTGACGCCTGGGCTTACATCCTGAACCATGCGCACATTGAAGGGCTTCATATCCACGACTTGCGGCACGAGGGCATCAGCCGCGTCGCCGACACGGGTCAATTCAATCTGGTCGACCTACAGGCCTTCTCCGGTCATCGTGACCTTCGAATGCTCACACGGTATGCCCACCTTTGCGCATCCAAGATGGCGCTGCGACTCGATGCCGCGTTCGCTACCGAGGGTGCGCACTACACGCATAAGGGCCGTGAACGGCTTGCCGAAAAGGCGAATGTCACGATGGCGGAGCTCGTGTCAAACGGGGACGCGTCCACCTTGTCGGTGAACTTCATTGCCGCCACGGCAATGCCCACGCCACCTCGGTCGAACGTCATCGCTTTTCCGGAACGACGCGTAAGAGCCTAGGAGATGCGCTCGAGGAACAGCTCAGCAGCGAAAAGCCACCGCTTACCAAAACCCAGATAGCGGCGCGTGAAAAATTCACGCTTTGGCGGGATTTGTTTGGCCGCGCTTGCGGGCGCGCTTCCGTAAAGCGCGGCGGTGGTCTTGAATCGCGTTGTGATGCGGTGCCCCGTAACGACGTAACGCTGCACCAAACGCGCCTCTTTTTTATGGGAACGCACGCGCCCTGCAGAACCGCCGATGTCCCTCCGACACAACAAGCCCTGGCGCTGCTTGCGACGCAAGGCTCCAGCTCGGCACAATGCTGTTGACCGGAACACGCCGTTCCGCCCGACACGGATTGACAAGGGGGAGCTTCGGTGCTGACCAAATCCGACCTGATGGCCTGGCGCCAATGCCCGCGGATGCTGTGGCTGCATCACCATCCGCCCGAGCCGCAAACTTCTGCGTCCGTCCCCGTCGACCGCCGCACCCTCGACGGCCGTCTCGTCGGCGAGTATGCGCGTCGGGATGTCGGGGAGTACCTCTGGCCGAACACCTCCGGAGACCCGGCAAGCGATGCTGCGACCGCGTTGGCCGAACTGACCGCCGCCGCCATGCTGCCCGCCGTCGAAATGCCCATGGTGCGCGACGGCTTGTATGCCCGCGCCGATGCCTTGCTGCCGGAGGCGGCGGGCTATGTCCTGCGCGAGACCAAGGCCTCCACGTTTCCGCTGAAGCCGGACAAGGCCACCCCGAGTTCGCCGGACGAGCATCATTTGGACGATGTCGCCGTGCAGGCCTGGGTGCTGGAAGGCGCCGGCCTGCCGCTGGCGCGCGCCGAGCTCAATCTGCTGGACAACCAATGGCGGTATCCAGGCGCCGGCGACTACCGCGGCTTGTTTCGCCAACTGGACGTCACCGATGCGGTGCAACAGCGCATGCGTGCTGTTCCACAATGGCTGCGGCAGGCTCGGGATGTGGTTGACGGCGACATGCCCGACGTCCGCATGGGCAATCAATGCACCCATCCCCACCCCTGCCCTTACGCGGCGCTGTGCCAAAGGCTGGAGCCGCCCGGCCCCGAACATCCGCTGAGTTTGCTCCCCGATACGGCTGGGAAGGCCTTGGCGCGCAAGCTCGCCGCCAAGGGCTATACGTCTTTGCTGGAGCCGCGTCCCGGTGAGCTGGTCGGTGCACAGGCGGCGTTGTACCGCCGCATCCAGCAGGCCCACCGCACCGGGCGCCCTATCCTCGCCCCTGGCGCCAACACCTTCATGCAAAGGCTGACGTATCCCCGCTACTACTTCGACTTCGAAGGCATTGACCTGCCGGTGCCGCGGTGGGTCGGCTTGCGACCTTACGAGCAGGTGCCGTTCCAGTGGTCTTGCCATATCGAGCGGGCGCCCGGCGTGTTCGAGCACCGCGCCTTCCTGGACCTCAGCGGGCATGACCCCTCCGAGCCCTGCATCGAGGAGATGCTGCACGCCATCGACGTGGAGGACGGTGGCCCCATCCTGGTGTATTACGCCACGTATGAACGAGGTCGCATCGTCGAGCTGGCCAAACGCCATCCGGCCTTCGAGGACCGGCTGAAGCGACTGGCCGCGCGATTGGTCGACCTGCACCCCGTGGTCAAGGAGCATTTCTACCATCCGGCGATGAAGGGGTCGTTCTCCATCAAGAAGGTGCTGCCGGTCATCGCCCCTGACCTGAACTATGGAGAACTGGACGAGGTGCAGGACGGCACCGGCGCGCAGGTTGCCTACCTGCAGTCCTGCTTCGACGCCGAGCTGACGCCCAGGCGCAAGGCGGAGTTACGTCGCAACCTGCTGGCCTACTGCGAACAGGACACCTGGGCCATGGTCGAGATTGGGTATTTTCTGGAAGGCAAGGGCCGGCCGACCGAACTGAGGCCGCCGTCGTTCCAGGTGTGAAATATGCGGTGTCTGGAACGCAAGCCAATCGGCACATCAGGCGTACGTATCCTTCTCAAACATCCTACGCCGTCCACCCCAGCAACTCCGCCAGGCGCGTCACCACCCACCGCGCCTCCTTGGCATCAAGGCCAGAGCCTTCGACCTCCAAGCCGCGGTGGATGCGTTCAAGAACATCCGACTCGGTCACCCCCAGGTCGAACTTGATTTCCGATGCGCGGTCGGTCAGCATCGTCGCCAGGTCTTCGCAGAACTCGTAGCGCTGGGTGATGACGTCGCGCGGCGCATGGGGCTTGGTGCGGCCTGGCTCCACGTAAAGGGCGATGAAGGACGGCGGGATGGTGAGTTGGGATTCGTCGGTCATCGGTTCGCTATCAATGCGTGCAAAGCCGTTCCGGCTGCCTTGGCGAGTTTCAAACTCCTGGCCCGCAGGGTCATGAGCTAAGCCTCCGGCACGTCGTCGTAGGAGACAAGTGGCGAATTATCACAGCGACCAGGGGCCCATATGACGCGGGCGAACTGTGATACAGGAACCGTCAGGCGCAAGAAGTGCCGCACAACCGTGCCAAGCCGCAGCGCGCCGAGGGTTCAGCGCATGATGCTGGAGCGGGCGGAGTACTGGGGCCCCGCGTGTAGACCTGCGCGGGAGTTCCTGCAGCCCGCGTGTGTGCTGGCAACCATTTGCCTGCGGCATCGGTCATTGCGAGCTCGACGCGTGCTCTTGCAACGAATGCGCCCAGGGTCTTGCCCACTGCGAATGCTCCTTAAGCGGCCTCGAGCAGCGCCGTGTTCCGTCAGCTCTTAGCAGCGTCCTTGGGGAGGAACTCCGCAATCGCCGCGCGGTTCCTCAGCGTGATTTGCTGGTCCTGCGGGGACTCGACTCCCTCTTTGAGCAAGCGCAGAGAGCGAAGCGTGTAGAAGAGCATCGATTGGCGGCACTGCAAGGTAGTACAGCCGTCCACCATCCCGTAGTCCAGGGCAATCGCGTGTTGCTGCTCGGGGCTCAGTTCAGGATGCGGGGCCAGAACCAGCGGAACCATGCGATGCCAAGCAGCGTCGTCAGCCCCATCCGTACCAGGGCGTTGGCTTGGAGCCACCTCGAGAAAGCGCCCCAACTGGAAGTCGAGGTACTTCTCCCGCTGGGCGCAATAGGCACGGACGTGCCAGCGCATCCCGTCATGGGCAAGCGCGTGCGGAGCAATGACGCGCTCCTGTGGCCGCGGAGTGCTCATTGATTGATACACCACCGTCAATGCCTTGTGACCGCGGATGGCATCCAAGACCTGGAGAAAGACATCAGCCCGTGCGACGCGTCCAGGTCGCGGCATCACGGCCAGTGGCGGGACCCAACCGATGAAGCTGAGGCCCTTGGGCACGACGCCAGCCTCACGTGCCAGCAACTCGTTGAGATAGCGCTCGGGGTTGTTGTCGGGAAAAAGCGGCTTGAACTCCTTGGCTGCCAAGTAGCTGCGTGAGCTGCGGTCGTAGAAGGCATTGCCGGGTGCCAGCTCCAGGTACCGCCCGATGTCCATGGAAGCCCGCGGTGTGGAGATGCTGAAGAACTCCATCACGTCAGACCGGTTCAAGCGCCCCTCCCAGCGCAGGCGAAAGTCAATGAATTCGAGCCGGCGGCCTTGGCCCCAATGACCGGCAGGGTCGAGCGCCGACGGCGTGGATGTGTGGTGTTGCGTGTTTGCCATAGGCGCATTGTGCCACACGTCTACTTTATTGACACGCATAGAAAATAGACGTATTATTTATATTCGTTGATTGTGATGCCGGTTCGCCCGGCAACGGACCACCAAGTTGGTGGCTCGCGTTCCTTAAAAACTTGTGCTCAGGCATCGACCGGCAACGCATGGCAGTCGCGGTGCGACTGCCATGACAGAGAAGAAGGCAAGGGGCGCCTCCAAGACCCCTACCACGGCGCAATGCGCCAAAGATTCCCCATGTCGACTATTCGACACACACACACACACCTAAGCATCCGCAACAAATAACCTGGAACGCTTTCATGAACAAAAACAACCAAGCCGCGCGATACATCGCAATGTTTGACGAATCGCTGCGAAGCGTCAGCCAAGGCAAGAAGGACCCCGCGAGTGGAATCGTCTATGACGCGGCGTCACTGCTGAACGCAACGACCGGCGCCCTTTACGCAGTCCGCCATCTTGGCAGCCCCAATCTGTTTGCAATGCATGCAACGGCCAATCTGTTCAGCTTGTTTTCCCGGAGCGCGCTGACGGAAATGCTGGCCAAAGGAGACCTGAAGGCATGGCCCACGCTGTTCGCCAAAGACGCGCTTCTGCATGTTCGCCTTGACCTCGAGCGCCGGCGAGACGCCGAAGTCGAAGGCGCTCTCATTGGCACCTTGGATGAACTGGAGCGCTGTGCTTCAGACCTGCTCCAAACGCAAGTGAATTGGCTGAACTCTCCTTGGTCTTCCAGGGAGAAATCCTTCGCTGTCCCGATTGCAGCATCGCCAAAATCATGGCGCGCATCGGTCGTCACCAATTCGGCTGTTCGGCACGTGCTGGAGAGAACACTTCGTATCAGTGGCAGGACGACAACATTCAAGTCGCTTTGCGAGGCGCGTCATTCAGCTGGGGGGCATGCATCCCGTGTCTCGGACCAAAGACTTCGGCGAAATGGCCTCCACTACTGTGAACCGGGCATCGTCGTGCTCGGGACACGAGATGACGGCGGTCTGGCAAGAAACTTCGCAGGCAGTCCCTTCGAGAACTCCTGGCGCGACTCGCTGGCGAAGACCGTGGCTTTCGACCTCGAGGGAAAGACGTACACGGCGGCAGACCTTGAGCAACATGTTCCAGACGCCCACTATGCGCTGGAAATTTTTTGCAAATGCGAGTAACCGCAGACGATGCTTCACCCGCCACGGGGTTTGAGCCGGCCATACCCAAAAAGCCGAACCCGCGCCATCCGTTCGCCGACGCCCAATAGTGGCAGCTGACCGCCGTTGACGGCGCCGGCCCCTGAATTGCGGCCAAACACTAGCACTCCATAAAACGCATCGACCGTGAAAGGCCATGAACTCGGCAAGCGCTCGAAGCTGGCAGCAATCGAACCCCTCGAGCATGCAAGGACCGTTCTTTCTGGAGGGGCAATTTGCGCAGAACCCCACTCTCTCGACGCCACGCCCGTGGATGAACTCGAGCTTGCCAGGGCGCATCGCCCTTGGCATTTACATCAACATGCAACAGCAGAAACAAGATATCTCGGATGCCGCGATTTCCGAACTGACTGCCTACACCATGGCGTAAGTCAGATGGCTTACGCAACCTACCCACTGAACTCGGAGTAAGCAATGAAAGAATTTCAACCTCGTTCCTATGTAGAGTGCTTCAAGGACCCGAGAAGCGAATGGCCAGAATACAGCGTGTACGTCTGGGACGACGAAGCGAACGCCTATCTGTATTCAACGTATATGTACCGCCGTGACGCAGTAACGGCAGCGGTACGCGCAATGAATCGTGAAGCGGAGGAAGCAGGCGAGCCGCAAATTTATGACGCTGGCGATGTCGAAATTGCAGACGACTATTCCGGACTTGCAGACGGCATCAAAGATAATTTGAGGCGCAATATGTCCCGCTCTGAAATTGATGCTTGTACGCGAGATGAAGAGACATTTCAGCGACACATCGACAGTTATCAAGATGTGATGCAGGAAGACGACGACGGCAATAATTGGTCACAAGATTTTGATGCTGAAGATTTGCGTCTAGAAATCAGGGCAAACTACGAGTTGGATTAAACGCTCTTTCACGGGCAAGACCTGCTCACACTTGAGCCGATGGCCAGCAATCGACTGCTGGCCATCGGCTCTCTTATTGACGCACTGAATCGTGATGCTCTGATAGACCAATTGCGAACGGAAGCTCCGCGACGCTGTTGTGCCACTTTGCTCACCCTACCCATTCCGCCGACAGCATCTCCGCCTGCTTGAGCACCGTCTCGGTTGCCTCCTCCTGCTTGTCCGGCGGATACTTGTAACGCCGTAACAGCGTCTTGACCATCACCCGAATGCTTGCCCGCACCGCGTCGCGCACGGACCAATCGACGGTTACAGAGTTACGCAGTTTCAGCGTCAGCTCGACCGCAATCTTCTTCAGCGTCTCGTCGCCCAGTTCTCTGACCGCCGACTCATTGGCGGCCAGCGCGTCGTAGAACGCCCGCTCCTCGGGACTCAGCCCCAGCGCGGCGCCCCTGATGGCCTCCTGCTGGAACTGCTTGGCCATCGCAATCAGTTCCTCGATGACCTGGGCCGTCTCGATGGCGCGGTTGCGGTAGCGCTTGAGGCTTTCCTGAAGCAATTCGCTGTACTTGGCCGCCTTGACCACATTGGTCTTGAATCGGGTCTTGATGTCATCCTTGAGCAGGCGCTCCAGCAGCTCCACCGCCAGATTGCGCTCCTTCATGTGCCGCACGTCGTCGAGGAACTCCTCGGACAGAATGCCGATATCCGGTTTGTTCAACCCGGCCGCCTGGAAGATGTCGACGACCTCGGCGCTGACCACGGCCTTGCTCAGAATCTGCCGCAGCGCGTGTTCTTTCTGCTCGTCGCTGAGCTTCTTGTCCTGTGTGGTGTGCTTGGTCAGGGCAGCCTTGGTGGCCTGCAGGAAGGCCAGTTCGTCCCGGTGTTCAAGAGCCTCGTCAAGCGTGCAGCACAGCGCGAACGCCTTGGTGGCGGACAGGACGGCGTCGGCGAAGCGCTTCTTGCCGTCATCCTGGCCCAGGATATGGTTGGCCACCTTGGGCAGCAGTTGCCAGGCTTGGGTGCGGAAGTCCGCGTAGTCGCAGCCGTGCAGGATGCCGTGGAGCACCTCCATCTTCTCCAGCAGCAAGCGCAGGGCCTCGTGGGTGTCGATGGTCGGCCGCCCCTTGCCGTGGGCCAGGGTGTAGTCCTTCAGGGCGGCCTTGAGCTCGTTGGCAATGCCGATGTAGTCGACGACCAGACCGCCGGGCTTGTCCTTGAACACCCGGTTGACCCGGGCGATGGCCTGCATCAGGTTGTGGCCACGCATGGGCTTGTCGATATACATCGTGTGCAGACAGGGCGCATCGAAGCCGGTCAGCCACATGTCGCGCACGATGACCAGCTTGAACGGGTCGGCAGGGTCCTTGTAGCGCCGCTCCAGGCGCTTCTTGACCTCTTTGGTGTAGATGTGCGGCTTGAGCATCGGCTTGTCCGAGGCCGAGCCGGTCATGATGATTTTGATGGCGCCTTTGTCGGGGTCGGGGTCGTGCCATTCCGGCCGCAGGGCGACGAGAGCGTCGTAGAGATGGACGCAAATCTCGCGGCTCATGCCGACGACCATGGCCTTACCGTCCAGGGCGGCAAGGCGGTTTTCGAAGTGTTCGACGATGTCGGCGGCCACCTTCTGAATCCGGGGCGGTGCGCCAACGAGTTTTTCCAGCGCGGCCCAGCGGCGCAGCTTGCTGGTCTTGCTGGCGTCGTCCTCATCGTCCTCGGTCAATTGGTCGACGTCATCATCAAGCCAGGTGGTGTCCTCCTCCGCGAGTTCGAGCTTCGCCAGGCGCGACTCGTAATAGATGGGCACCGTGGCGCCGTCCTTGACCGCCTGCTCGACGTCGTAGATGTGGACGTAGTCGCCGAACACGGCGCGGGTGTCGCGGTCCTCCAGCGACACGGGGGTGCCGGTGAAGGCGACGAAGGTGGCGTTGGGCAACGCGTCGCGCAGGTACTGGGCGTAGCCGTAGCGCACGCTGGAGGCCGGGGCCGCTGTGACCAAGGCCGTGGTGGCCCCAATCGCGCCGGCATCCTGCGCGCTCAGCGGCGCGGCCGCGGTCTGGCGGTAGCGACGGGTGGCATCGTCCTGTCCGGGCAGCTTGGCGGCAAAGCCGTACTGGCTGCGGTGGGCTTCGTCGCAGATGACGATGATGTTGCTGCGCTCGGACAGCACCGGGAAGCTGTCTTCGTCCTCGCCAGGTGCGAACTTCTGGATGGTGGTGAAGACGATGCCGCCGCTGGGGCGGTTGCCCAGCAGCTCGCGCAGCTTGGGGCGGGTGGCGGCCTGCACCGGGGTTTCGTGCAGCAGCTCGGTGGCGCCGGCGAACACGCCGAACAGTTGGTTGTCCAGGTCGTTGCGGTCGGTGACCATCAAGACCGTGGGGTTCTGGAGCTCCGGGTGCCCGATGAGCATGCCGGCCAGGCAGGTCATCTCGATGCTCTTGCCAGCCCCCTGGGTGTGCCACACCACCCCGCCCTTGCGCGAGCCGCCAGGGGCGCTGGCCTTGAGCACGCTGTCGACCACGGCGCGCACGGCATGGAACTGGTGGTAGCCGGCGACCTTCTTGACCAGCCCCCCATCGTCCTCGAACAGGATGAAGTGCTGCAGATAGTCGAGCAGGGTCTGGCGGTCGAAGGCACCTTGGACCAGGGTTTCCAGTTCGCGCATGGACCCGAGCGGGTCGGTGGTGTGGCCGTCGATGGTGCGCCAGGCCATGAAGCGTTCCCGGTCGGCGGTGAGCGAGCCCATGCGGGCGGAGATGCCGTCGGTGATGACCAGCAGCTCGTTGTCGATGAACAGGTCGGGAATGTCGTCTTTGTAGGCCTGGAGCTGGTTGAAGGCGCCCCAGATGTCGGCGTTCTCGTCGCCGGGGTTCTTGAGTTCCAGCACCACCAGGGGCAGGCCGTTGAGGAACAGCACGAGGTCGGGGCGGCGGGTGTGCTTGGGGCCTTGCACGGTGAACTGGTTGACGGCCAGCCAGTCGTTTCGGCCAACGTCGCTGAAGTCGATGAGCCGGACGCGGTCGCCGCGGGTTTCGCCGTCCCTCTGGTACTCGACCGGGACACCTTCGACCAGCCAGCGGTGGAACTGGCGGTTGGCGGCGACGAGGCCGGGGGTGTTGGGGTTGAGGACTAGGCGCAGAGCCGCGTCCCGTGCGCTCGTCGGGATGTTGGGATTCAGGCGCTGAATCGTGGCCGCAAGGCGATGGGGTAGGCAGACCTGGCGGTAGGTGTCGCGCTCGGTGCCAGCGGTCCTGGCGTCGGGCGGTGAGATGTCAGGGCCATGCGCGGTTTGCCAGCCGAGCGCGGAGAGCCACTGAAGCGTGGCTTGTTCGAGGTGGTCTTCAAGGACTGCGCTCGTCATGGCTTGGGCTTTGTGTTCAATTGTTCGCTGGCTATGCTCGGCTCACTCCTCCGAAGAGGCAATCATCCAGACTCGCTTGAGTGGAAGTTCTGCACGGACATCCTGGTCAAGTTTGTCGTAATTCGCCAGTACCTGCTCAACGAGGTCCTTCTCGTTCCAGACACGCACCGAGAAGAAATGGGTCGGGACTTCCTTAAGCACAGTCGGCTTGAACCCCGCCCACGAGACAAAGAGACCCTGCTCGGCCTTCACACTCTGCATTGCCCCAATAAGTTGGGTGAACTCGGGTCGGTCCGCCGGCGTGTCGCCCGATTTGACTTGCACGCAGATGCGGGGACGCTCGAATCCGAAAGCGCCACCGGCTGCCAGGATGTCGATTCCCTTGTCTGGCCCCTCGGGGCTGAGGTACGTGGCAAAACCTTGGGCTTTTAGGATGGCTTCGACAAGCCTCGCCATCCCATGGCCCTTAAATCTCTGGATGATGAGTTTGCCAATGGCATCGCGCGCAAGCTCTTCGAGGTCCACGTCTACCGCGTCAGCCTGACTTTCGGCACCCCCGTTGCTTGGAACGGATGCCGTCGTATTCACGAACACATCCCGCCATCCATTGGCCGCCATTTTGCGTACGCGCGCCTCCGCGTCGTTGCGCTTGATTTCGCAGACCGTCAGGAATGCACCCATCGAATACAGAAGGTCTTGGCCAAATGCACTGCGAAGGACGGCCTTGTTTAGCCATTTGATGGCACGGGAGTGACGGTACATCGGCTCCGCTTTGGGGTCGAACGCATATGGCCCGACGACTTCCCCAATCGCAATCGTGGGTGACGTCTTACTTGGCACTACCACCCAATCTCCGACCTTCATGGCGAGGAGAAAGGCCCACACTTGCCCTGACCAGTTTCCCAAGCGGCGCGATGGCTCGCTTGGATAACGCTGTGACATGAGGGCCTTGACGCCTTCGTAGTCCTTCGCGACCGATAGGTCGGTCTCCGTAAATGCATCCCAAGTCAGATAGATGCGGTTGTCATCGAGAAACCGAGTTTCATGTTCCCCATACTTGCCAGCGCGAACGAGCCAAAGTGCCATTGTGAGCCCTGTTAGAGGTCAAGAAGTTGCGAAGGCTTCCTCGGCCTCGGGCAGGCGAAGTTTGCCTGAAATTAGGCGTGGCAAGAGGGCGTCGCGGACGGCAGCCAACTCCCGCGCATGTAGCGCGCCAATCACTCGTCGTTCCAGAATGGACCTCATCAGCGGCGAAAGAGCGTCCAAGACTTCAGGTGCTGGCATGGCCACGCTCGCCTCCATCAAGTGCACCCGCTGGATATGCCCCATCGTAGTCGCCTTGTGGGCGGCAATCTCACGAAATGTGGGCAGGAATTGTTTCGTTGCCAAGTAGTAGAACCACTTTGGCACCTTGCTGGACGTTACTTTGAACAGATGTTGATTCAGGGCGCCATTTCCGCCGCACCATAGCTCCACTTCAAGCGAACCAGACCATGAGAAGAGGACATCACCATCACGCACAATGTAATCGGGTTTAAGCCGCGAGCTAGCCCTGTCAGCGCCACTGGTGTTGCCTGCACGAAGCTGTGCAATCTTGATTACTGGCAGGTACTCTTCATCACTCTCCGGCGGGAACTTCTGCATGGCCAACCCGTTGAGGTAGTTCGCGAACGAGTCAAGCGAGCGAACCCCCCACCCTTTCGGAATCTCCCCCAGCGCCGACTCCTCGAACTCACTTGGAAACAACGCCGCCGTTGCTGCATCCATGCCTTCGGGCTCGCGCCCCTCGGCCTTGGCGCGCACGGGGTCGAAGTCGATGAACCAGCTCTTGAACAGCGCCTGGGCGATGGCTTCAAGCGTGGCGTTGGTTTGGCGCAGGAGGTCGATGCGACGGTCAATAGCTAGCAACGGAGCGAGCACTTCATCTTGAACAGACAGCGGCGGAACGGGCAGGCGCAGCAGCTTCGCCGACGCCACGTTGAAGTGCTGCTGAACAGCGCCAACCGTATGGGCAGTGACGTGCGAAGCCGCCATGGCGTTTACCCAGTAGGACAAGAAGTGCGGGTTCAACTCTTCTCCGCAGCGAACTATGACGACGTCAGAGCAATTCGCTTCAGGCAGAGCATCTGAAACGACGGCACACGTCCCTGGCTTGCCGGTCCGCACGATGACCACATCACCAGGACGTAGCGCCGACTTCCGCAGGCGGTCGTGGAAGTCACGCGAGATGTACTTCACATCACCAAGGTCAATCTCGAATGGACGAACATTCAACGACCGCAAGAACGGCACTCCCTCGGCGACGTACTGGTCTGCCATCGTCCCCACAAATCCCACTGTGATTTCGCGAGCCACTTCGGAGAGAGGTCGCGGCACCCACTCAAACCGCATACCCAATCCTCCCCAGCTTCTCCCGAATCACCGCATCGAGCTCCGCGCCTTTCGCCATCTGCTCGGCAAGCAAGGTGGTCAGCCGCTCCATCTTCTCGTTGAACGCCTCATCGTCATCATCCACCGCCTCCGCGCCCACATACCGCCCCGGCGTGAGCACATGGCCGTGTTCGGCAATCTCGGCCAGCTTCACCGCGCGGCAGAATCCCGGCACATCGGCATAGGGCTCTTGCGCACCAGCCTCCCCATCCTGTCGCCAGCGATGCACCGTGCCGGCAATCCTGGCCACGTCCTCGTCATCGAACACGCGGTTGACACGGGTCTCCATGCGCCCGAGCTTGCGGGCATCGATGAACAGCACCTCGCCCCTGCGGTCGCGGCCATGGGCGGTCTTGCTCTTGGTCAGGAACCACAGGCAGGCGGGAATCTGGGTGTTGAAGAAGAGTTGCGGCGGCAGCGCCACCATGACTTCCACCACGTCGGCCTCGACCATGGCCTTGCGGATGGTGCCTTCGTTGTTCTGGTTGGACGACATGCTGCCGTTGGCCAGCACCACGCCGGCCTGCCCGTTGGCGTTCAGGTGCCAGAGGATGTGCTGCAGCCAGGCGTAGTTCGCATTGCTCGGGTTGGGCGTGCCGTAGAGCCAGCGCTTGTCGTCCAGCAGGCGGTCGCCGCCCCAGTCGGAGATGTTGAACGGCGGATTGGCCAGCACGTAGTCGGCCTTGAGGTCGGGGTGCTGGTCGCGGTGGAAGGTGTCGGCGGGTTCCTTGCCGAGGTTGAAGTCCATGCCCCGGATGGCCAAGTTCATCGCCACTAGGCGCCAGGTCGTGGGGTTGGCCTCCTGGCCGTAGATGGAGATGTCGCCAAAGCGCCCGCCGTGGCTCTCGATGAACTTCTCGGACTGCACGAACATGCCACCCGACCCGCAGCAGGGGTCGTAGACCTTGCCTTGGTGCGGTGCGAGCACTTCGACCAGCACCTTGACCACCGAGGCCGGGGTGTAGAACTGCCCGCCCTTCTTGCCCTCGGCGCTGGCGAACTGGCCGAGGAAATACTCGTACACCTCGCCCAGGACGTCTTTGGCCTGGGTGCCCGTGCCGAAGCCGATGGTGGAGACCAAGTCCACCAGCTCGCCCATCTTGCCCGGCTCCAGTTGGGCGCGGCCGTAGCGCTTGTCCAGGATGCCCTTGAGGCGCGGGTTGTCGGCCTCGATGGCGTCGAGTGCCTGGTCGATGCGGATGCCGATGTCCCAGAGCTTGGCCTGGGCGCGCAGGGTCTCCCAGCGCGCGACCTCGGGCACCCAGAACACATTAGCCATGGTGTAGTAATCGCGCTCCTCCAGCGCGGCGGCCTGGTCGGCCGCATCGGGCAGGTACAGGTCGGACGCGGGGTCGTTGAACTGGGTTTTGAGTTGCTCGCGGCGCTCGTCGAATGCGTCAGAGATGTATTTGATGAAGATGAGCCCAAGCACGATGTGCTTGTACTCGGCGGCGTCCATGCTGGAGCGCAGCTTGTCGGCGGCGGCCCAGAGCGTTTTCTTGAGGTCTTGGTTCATGCAGGGTACAGACGCCTTGTCCTTGTACTTGTTTTGCCGTACTCCGCCAGCGCTTGCGCGATGTCGGCGAGGCTGGCATACAACTTGATTGGAATCCCAGTTTACGGGCAGTGGCAGAGATGTAACTGGAGGAAATGTGACCAAGCGTACAGAGTCCTGTAACGGCGCAACACGGGGGCATTCTCGATTTTGCGATAGTCATGGCGTGACGCGGATGCATCCGATACCAGGCCGCACCAAGGCTGCCGATGGCCTGGCAAAGAAGCCTGCCCCGCCGCGACAGCACAAAGTCGGCATCCAACGGAGAATTCCCGGTTGGGCATGCCAGGGGCCTAGTCCTGGGCCCTTCTCACTCACCAACAAGGAATCCACGATGCAAGACTCATCGGTCACTTTCATCGGTCTGGGCGCCATGGGGGAACCCATGGCCTCGAGCGTGCTGCGCAGCGGCGTCGCGCTGACGGTCTACAACCGCTCCCGCGAGCGCGCCGCGCCGCTGGCCGCGGCAGGCGCCAAGGTGGCCGACTCGGTCGCAGCGGCGGTGACCCCTGGCGGCGTGGTCATCACCATGCTGGCCAACGACGCTGCACTGCTGGACGTCACCCTTGGCGGCTCGGGTGTTGCCGACCGGCTGGGCGCTGGCGGTCTGCATATCTCGATGAGCACCGTCTCGCCGGAAACGTCCCGCCATCTGGCTGCCGAGCATGCCAAGCGGGGCAGCCTGTGGCTCAGCGCACCTGTCTTCGGTCGCCCAGAAGCGGCCGCTGCGCAGAAGCTGTGGATTTGCCAGTCCGGCACGGCCGAGGCCAAGGCACGTGCCAAGCCACTGCTCGAGGCCATGGGCCAGGCCATTCACGACTTTGGTGAGGAGCCGGGCGCTGCCAATGTCGTGAAGCTGTCGGGCAATTTTCTGATTCTGTCCGCCGTGGAGGCGATGGCCGAGGCGCTCACCTTGGCCGAGAAGAGCGGAATCGACCGGCAGGCCCTGGCCGGTTTCCTGGGACAGACGATATTCAACTGCCCCATCTATCAGAACTACGGCCGCATCCTGGCAGCCCAGACTTACGAGCCGGCGGGATTCAAGCTGGAGCTGGGCATGAAGGATGTGCGCCTGGTCCGCGATGCGGCCGAGAGCGCCACGGTGCCGATGCCCTTGGCCGACTTGCTCCATGCCCGCCTGCTGACCAGTCTCGCCAAGGGGCGCGGGCAACTCGACTGGACAGCCATCGAGATGGTCAGCGCTGAAGACGCGGGCAAACGTGCCTGAGCGGCGATGCGGTGGCATGCATAGTTTGGCCCGACACCGACCCACCCATGAGTACTGCAGGTTCTCGTAGATGCCGGCTGCGGCGGGATAGGTCGGCAGCCGGCATCGAGGAGGGCTCCGATGACACATTCGCAAGCTCCTCGCGCAGTTTCTGCGCGACGCATGGTTGCGTCTAGGCTTGGGCGTGTTTCGATTCGTTTGCCGGATGGAAGCAATACGTGTGGCGGTGCTCTACCCCGCCAACTGCTCTTGCACCGCCCGCCGAAACTGCAGCGGCGCGGCGATGCGATGGAACGGGTCGTGGGTTCCGCCGGTTCCGACCACAGCAATCGAGCCGAAGTTGAAAATTCGCCCGGCAATCCCCTGGTCGACGGTGATGCTCTCAATTTTGCTGAGCACAATCTCCACAGAGGTCCTGCGGATGAGCCCTACCTTCATGATGACGCGCTTGTTCGTGACTGCGAATTCGGACGTCTTGTAACGAATGAAGGCGCCGAGCAAACCAGCCACGCCTGCGAGCAGGAGGATGACGCCAATGACCGCGACATCACCGTCGAGCGCGAGGACGGCGAGCCCGAGGAGGAGAAGCAGGGACGGTGAGACGAACACGATGCGGCTGAGGTAGCCGCGGTGCAGGATTTGCTCGTTGGTCAGCAGATTGCGGTCGATGTAGCTCATCAGCTCCCCCTGGTTGAGCCGCGCTTGGTGCGGCTGGCGGCTTTGCCTTGCTTTGCCGCCACCTTCGTGTGGCTAGCTTAGCGGCGAAAGTGGCGGGGGGACGGAAGAAGTCCGCGATTCGGCAATATGCGGAGGTCAGAGGCGTCGTCGGATTGGAGATGCAATGGGCGGCCCCGGGCAAAGCGCGAGCCGATGTTGATGCGGCGGCGTCACGCTGTAACCGCGTAACGACGTAACGACAAAGCCATGCGCTTCCACGATTGAAATCGCCGGCCCCGAAGCCTGCAAAATCGTCGCCACAAGGTCTCAGGCCTTGGCACTCAGGCCAGCTTGCAACGCCTCAATGGCCGCAGGGTGCGCGTTTTGCAAAAGGCTCTTCACAAAAGACAAGGCACCTCGAGCCTTCGCGCGCGCGGCACTTGGCAAGGCCTGGCAGGCGTCCTCGATGTCCCCCGGGCGCTGCTCGGCAAGCATGGCCAACAAGGTGGCCGCTTGCTGGAGGTCCTTGCTGGCCTTGGCGTGCATCGCAGCAGGACGCAGCCGCCCGACAACCAGCTTATGCAGGGCAAAGCGTGCGGCGTCAGGAATGCGGACCGGAACTGCGCCGTGCCGGGCCAGCAGCACGCTCATCTGGGTGTTTTCAAGCAGGTAGCCCAGATAGGGCAGCGCCGTGGCATGCGCGCGCAACTCGGGTACCGGGACGATGGCAATGTCCTGCGTTCTGGCCGGGACCAACAGGTCCACATGGAAGCGAGAGGGACCGATTTGGGTGAACGATGTTGCGGGTTCAGCCGGATGCAGGCCGGGAACCTCCACAAACGCAATACCAGTCTGTCGCAACATGCCCAAGAGGCCATCGTCGGGTACGCCGGCCAAGGCCAAGGGGTGCCCGCGAGCGATGTCGACGTCTTCGGTGCGGTACGCCACGGCCTGAATGCCCAGCATGTTCAGCAGCACGGCATAGGCATGTGAGCCCACGAGAACAGCACCGGCGGCAAACAGACCATGGTTGTACAAGACACCAACCGTGGCGCACGTTTTGTTGTCGGCGAGTTGAAAGCCCAGCCGCCCAAGCTCGCGAATGCGCGCGATGAGGCCGTGGCTGCGCTCCATGCGTTGGCGCATGGTTTGTACACGCTGCAGCACGTCAGGGTCCCTGGCGGTGCCCCCTAGGGTTTCTTCGCACCGCTTGCCTTCCGGACTCATGAACTGCCGCGCGAAATAGACGTGTGCGCCCCGTTTGTGCTCGATGATGGTGCCGGGCGCGCCCAAGAGAACCTGCTCCTGCGTGGCAGCCGATTGAGCCAGACTGGCAAACAGCGTGCTGTAGGCCTGTTCGTGCACCCGGTACAGGGCAAAGGCATGCATGGCGTTGCGCGAATTTCAGTAATTTCAAATAGTTTACTGAAACATGGGTGGCATCTCTCATGGACTGATTCAGGCGTCAGCAAGTCAAGCGTCATCGACAGAAGTCGAAATCACAGCGCAAGCACCCAGCCACCAGCGGGACGTTGCGGGCGCGCATGCGTCCTTCAGCTTGGTTTGCCAGACCCACCGCGCCGGAACGCATCCTTGGAGAGCCGCGTCGACCCTGGACCCTTTCCTTCCTGGATAGATTGTCTTGCTTCATGCACTGGCCAACTCTGGTCGGCCAGTGTGGCGGTGGGACGCAGAGCCGGTTGCCCCTGTCCCATGCGTATTCGAGGCCTGCCACCGGCGGTTCGTGGTGGTCGCCCTGCCTGGCCCCGACTCGGGCCAGGGTCATGCGCCAAGTGGCTGCCTTGGCTGTGCTGGCTGTTGCCGGGTCAAAGGCGCACCCGGCGCATGTTGTAGGTGATTGTTTTGATGGATGAATGCTGCTTCTGTGCCGAGTGTGACGGGTCAGAATCCAAACTTTCGCGAAAGATAAGGAAAAAGGAAATAGGAGTCACACAACCCAAAGTCTTTGGGATTTTCGCCTGGCACACTCGGCACGGCCATTCCTCGGGCAGAGCCAACGCAAAAGGGCGCGAGACCAATGCACTCGCGCCCCGCGCCCTTGATGCAGCCCTTCAGTTCAGATATCCAGGTCTGTCGTCGATGCCGAGAGCTTCACATTGCAGACCCGCCGCTGGCCAGGCCCCGTCCGTATGCGCGCCTCGGTCAATTCCCGAAAATGCTCGCGCACCCGCTTCCAGAATTGGACGACGCTCACCTCGTGCATGGCATTGACCGCGCACCAGTTGCGATAGTGTTCGAACACACGCTCCTTCGGGACATCACACGCCAGCTGTAGTTTCACGCCGAGGTCTTCAACCCACGCCACGACGGAATTCGTGTCCGCTTTGGCTTCTTGCAGCATCGCCTGCATTGCCGCCGGCATGACAGGGTCAAAGCCTCCACGGGTTTGTAGCCGCACCAGTCCATCGAGAGCCCAGCGCAGCACGCCGGACAGTTCTTCGCGGACGATGGTCTGCGCGAGGAGCGGGTCACGCTCGCGCTCCGGAATCGTGACCGAAAACGGCACCACGTCCCAACGCCGCCAAAAGCCGCTGCTGTGGTCGGATATGGCCGGGAGGTGGTTACCGAGAACAAGCCACTTTCCGCGCACATGGATGCTGAGTGGTTCGCGGTACTTGCGGTCCACGGGTATGCGCTCCCCGGCAATCATGGATTTGAGCCGCTGCTCGTCAATCGGTTTGCGAGGCACCTCGTCGACATAGACCAGGCTTGCACCAACGAGGACCGACAGATGAAAGCCGGCCAACTGGTCCAGCGCCATTGCCGCGATGTGGCCGTGGAGGGCTTGGACCACATTTGCGAGAACCCCCTTGCCATTGGCGCCTTCGCCGAGCCAAAACTGTGCCCGCTGGTAACGCGCATCCGCAAGAAGTGTGTAGCCGATGTACTCCTGCACGCGTGCCCGTACGCTGGGGTCCGGCAATACCCTTTGGACAAAGGCTGCGAAGTGGGCTGGCATCACGCCCTCAGGCGCATAAGGGCAATCGAGACAATGCGTCAGCCCCAGGCTCGGGTCGGCGGGCTTTAGAACGAGCTCTGCTCCGTCAAGATGCACGTAGCCGGACTGGGTCGGCACGACGACCGCATCCGTGAGCTTGGGCAGGCGTGGGGAAAAAAGACTCGCAGCACGAACTGCCTTACGGGCGTTCTCGGCACTCGCCCAAGCAGGGTCTTGCGCGACGAGCCACGCGTACGCATCGCGTTCAGCCGCTTCTTCATCGATAGGGGACCAGTGAGTGCCCGTCCACTGATAGAGAAGGTTGGAGTCCGAGGCGATGCCACCGGTCGCGACGGCGTGGCTGGCGTAGAGATGGGGCTGGAATGCGCGGCGCGTCATTGCAGCCTCCCGCGAGGCATGGCCGGCTGCACGTATTGCCCAAGCCAGGCATCGACATCCACAGCGCGCCACCGCAGCAGGCGCGTATGCGGCAGCATCAATCGCGGCGGCACGGCGTCTGGGTTGCGGCGAAGGTCTTTTTTGATGGTCTCGGGGCTGCGTCGCAGCATCTGCGCGAGCTCGTCCAGGTCGAGCAATTTTTGTGCTTCCATGGTGAAACTCCAGCCGGTCGTTTATGGGCAGAGACGCCGACCGACTGCGGACTCTCACGCCGACTGACGCCTGTTTTTGGCATCAGCTGGCACGTCTAGGCAGTGCATTTATCCACCTGCAGTCATCGGCAGGTCTTCGACACGCGCCAAGCCGGCGATGGGAGCTATGGAGGGTCAGCCGTGGAAGGTTTTTCCATAAAACCAAGAAAAAAGCCCCCGGTGTCGGGGGCGCTGGAATCAACGAAGACCAGTCAGTCTTCTTGTTCTTGCCGCGCAGGCTCGGTGGCCTGCGCGGCGGGTTTGGCCAGCTTGGTCGCCTCGAATGCCAGAATCAACAGGGTGCCGGTCGGTTTGCCTTCGCGTGAAAGGTAGAAGTCGGTTTTCAGCTTTCCAGTGACTTTGACAAACGCGCCCTTGTCGAGCTTGGGGTTGTGGTCCTTCATCACGCGCACCGTGTACCAGGTCGGTTCGGTATCGACACCGCGCTGGCTCTCTGCCAAGCGAAACTCAAAATGTCCCCGCCCAGTGGATTTGCTGACCTTTCGCTCCGGCGCGGTCGCGACGTTTCCAAAAACTTGCATGTTTTGTCCTATTCGAATGGAGATGGCATGGCGCCATCCCTTCGTGTAGCGACGGGTCACTCATCGTCCACCGTGACGAGCGGCGACCCGGGCATCGGCCATAGGCTGAGGTTTCCTGGCCGCCTGTACGGGAGGCAGTTGTCGCTGAACCAACCATCGGTGCTCCATCGATTGCTCGCGTCAATCCGCACCTTCGGCAGCCAGATTGGCAGCATCTGCACGATGACATGCCCAACTTGCTCGTCTATCAGCGCGGTTCGACCGTCCTGACGCTTGACCGGGATTGCCGCCATCACTTCATAGACGCCATCACTCTGCCGCCGGATGTGCCTACGCCCTTCGGTCAGCACGAGCTGATTGCAAGCAGCCGCGAGCTGCTCGACGATGCGCAGGGCATCCCGCTCAATGCGCTCGGTTTTGCACATGACGACAACGCGGCGGAGAACGCGACCGTCGGCCGTTTTGTTGCCAATTGCTCCGACCAGAGCAGCCAAGTCGGCCGCGCGGTCTGAGCCACGCTTGCTGCGGTCAACCTCGAACCAGGTGACGCCTCGCCCCTCCACATCGAACGCGACGGCATCTGGGCGCAGGTGCTTGCGGACAGAGGCGCCGCGGCGATGGACGCTCACGGTGATGTAACCTTGGACGGCCTTGCTGCTCCCATTGCGCGTGCCAGCTTTGGCATTGGCATTGAGGTCATGCAGGAGCTCGGATTCTGTGACCGCACGGAGGCCTCGCGCCCAGCTGCAAACCACAAGAAATTGGGCCCACAATCGGTGTTCGGGATTGGTCATATCGCTGACCCTTCGCACTGAAGATGCGGCGTCGTGGCCATGGTCGCCGAGCCAATCTACGCCGGGCTGCGTGAGTCCGTAGACCGTCTGGAATCGGTCGGTCCTGTAACGACGCAGAAGGCCACGCTTGACCATGCCGCGGACCGCCCGTTGGGCTGCTGTCAGGGAAGCTTTGAATGGGCGCTCGGGAAAGCAAGCGGCGGCGACGTCGATGGTGCGGATGACCCTAAATCTGTTTGCGAGCCGAAGGGACCGTTCGAAAATGGCGTCACGCAGATGGAGGCTCGATGCCCTGGTGGTCAGACCGCGAGAGGGTGCGAGCGGGCGTTGGTCGTCGTAACCGTGTAACGCTGTAACCGGCGTGTCGCCGAGTTTGGCCTCGTTGGTTACGCCGTTACGCGTTACAGCCGTTACGCCGTTTCGCGTGCTCACGGTGATGCCGGAGGTGGCGCCACCTGTTGCGGGCGAGGGTGAACCTGTGGCGACTGGCCCGGCATCGCGTGTTGCGTTTGGGCGTGTCTTCGTTCGTGCTTGCATGGCTGGGGGCTCCGTGTGTGTCGTTTTCGGGGCCGCTGTCCAGCGCTTGTCTCGTCACGGCAGCAGCGGCATGTCTCGTGTAGAGATGACCGCGCCATCAGGGCCTAATAGCCAGCCCACCACGCCGCCGTCGGGCTGATGTTGGTTGGGCGAGGGTTCACGCACGGCCGCCTGCGGGCAGGGGGCAATGGGTGTCATCCCCGCAGACTGCCTCGCGCGCTAGGGCGCGCGTCGTTCATGTTTTCGTCGCGACGTCCGACAAGGCCGCTGTGCTCCCCGCCCGGCTTCGCCGGTGCGAACCGCCGCCGTCCCTAACCGTCTATCGAGGCCCTATGTCCATCGACGTCGGCACCAACTGTTCTTCCAGCAGCCGTCTCCTCGCAGCTGGCCCGGTCTTTCAAGCAGCCGTGCCATCGAAGGTGCCCCCGGGGAAGGTGACTTTCCACGTGGAAAATCGTGCTCCCACCCCTTGGGTGAGCGCGCCACCCTGGGTTCGGTCATTGAAAGCCCGGGGCCCGAGCTGCTTGCAGCCGCGCGCCTGGCGGCGCCCGCTCAGTCCATCGGAGGGGGCTGCGCTGGGACGGCGGCGGTTCGCACCGCCTTGCCGTGCCCGGTCGCGGCAGCTGACTCCTCGTTCGCGTATCGACTGGGAGTAGCGTGACCCTTACTCTCAGCAACTCTCCGTGCAATGCACGCTGCTGGACGCAGCACCGTCCGCCGGAGGGCTCGGCAAGGTGATGGCCTATGGCGCCGTCGGGGTGGGGGTTTGTGATGGCGCGCTAGTCGATGGTGAGGGTGCCGCCGGTTGCCCTGCGAGGGCATCACAGTGATGCCACGGACCGTGCACGCATGTTGCTTGCATCGGTGTCACCGCTGGCATCCCGGCGATGCGCGGAGAGTGCTAAGTAGCGGCCTCTGAGGGCGTGGGCGGGGTGCTGCGCTCGTGCCAAGCAGCAACGACGTCCGAAGCATCCGCCAGCAGCCGGTTGGTGAATGGCATGGGGTTAGCGTGAGCATGATTGGTCTGCCGACCTAGATACCTTTTATAACGGAAAACGTTCCAAGCTGCTACTGCACGGAAGGACATCTCAGCACTGCCGTCCAGCATGCGTGACAGAAGCTTCTAGATGGTTTCTCAAGTGGTAGAGCGCCAGGACGCTTCAGGGAGCCGCGGCTTCGGGTCGACCGGCTCCTTGAGCACTGTGCCCCTCCGGACCACACCGCTGCTTAAGCCAAAGCTCTTCGCCGATTCACGTGAACGCGCAATCGCAACTGGCTATTTGACCCTGGGCGCAAATTCTTGTTACGTTTGCCCGCGTAGTGAAGAGGAAGGCTCGGGAACTACCTAAGCACACACGCGCTATTCTCCCTCATAGTGCCCGGTAGGTGCGGACGTGCTTGAGGGGAAGGGCTGGTGGCAAGAAGAAGAAAATCGAGCTCAGGCGGCGCGGCGGCGGTTCTGTTTTTTGGCGCGCTCGTACTTCTGACGTCCATTCCCAAGGAGGTCTGGATTGGCATCGGCGTGGTCGCGGCAGTCGGCTTCCTTCTGTACCTACTCGCCACAAAATACAAGAAATCTCCCTCACCGGTGTCCGTGCCCCGGCCGGCCCAGCGCGACGTGTGGCAATCCACAGTTCCGTCGCCGATGACCCAGGCCCCTGTCGGAAAGGATGTGCTCGCGGAACATCTTGCAGCGCCTAGAACGGCTCACATGGAGCAACTTTCGGCACATCGAATCGAGCCGACACTTCAACAGGTTCAAACGCCCATAGCCGCCAAGACTTCAACGCCCGACGTGCCCGTCCCCATCTCCGGCCCGATAGTAAAACCACAAGCAACACCAACCTTTCGGGTGCCCTCTCCTCCTAAGGGCTTTGGCCAGGCCCGCTGGACACCTCCGGGTGAGTCGGTCGCCGTCGCTGGGATGGTCCTGCCGGACGGCATGGTCTACGTCGGCACGTCGCTGCCGACGCCGTATGGCCGCAATGACCCGTGTCTCATCGACCCATCTAAGCCGGTTGCCAAAGTCGGCAACTATGCCGAAAGGCAGACGACCTATTGGCCAAGCTATGCCGAGGTGTCGCCCGACGCTCGGCGCGCGTACCTCACCTGGCTGGCTAGCGGACGTCGAGACCCAGCCGCTGACGTAGGGTTCGTCTTCCTCTTCTTCTACGGGCTGGAGCGGCGGGTTCTCCTCGACGCGCCTGTAGACGAGCGGGCCCGGTTCGAGCTACCTGCCATAGCGGCCGAACTGCGCGGACTGCTGAGCGCCTATGGAGCTGCGTCTGGTTCGTTTCGGCATCACGCGCACCAGCTCCTGGAATGGGTAGAGCTGGCTGAGTACCCGCCCCGTCTGTACGAAAAGCCCGTTCCCGCATTGGCCGAGGCCTACGAGCTTCCGCTTTACCTTCGACTCGCGCTCGGTCAGACCGCGGTCGACGGCGTGCCCGTTCCAGTCCATATCGCGCTCGCTTGGGCGCGGATGGCGCCGACTGTCTACCTTCGCACGCCAGCGCAGAGATGCGCAGACGAATTCGAAAAAATGTTCCACCAAGAGTACGAGACACAGTGTGGTCGTGGCATCCAATTACCGCACAATCGGACCAAGCTGAAATTCAGCTACCACCCAGCTTCTTCGGGCTTCCGCGGTAGCTCTGAGGTTCACGAGCCGAAACTCACTTTCGGCAATATCCCAGACATCACCGTACTCACGGGGCCGACCAAGAAGCTTCAAGCGGTCGTTGACGCGGCAACCAAACCACTGGAGTCGTACAGCCGATTAGTTGGGAGGGACCCCGCGTTCAAGGAGTCCCTAGAGGCAGTGCTGCAACTTCCGGAACCGCTCTGGCCCTTGGCGGTACGAGAAGTCATCCAGAACCTTCAGTCACGCATGGTCGACGGCGTTGCCGAGATGACCTTCGGTGCCTTGCTGGCCGCTTTGAATGCAAAAACCATCTTCACGAAGGAGAAGACCCTTGCTCTGGCGCGCGTTCTAGAGGCCTCCGGTATCGGCTTTGAGCCTGACGTATTGGGGGAAGCCAAACTCCCAAAGCCAGAAGACCCTGTGGTTGTATTCAAACTGCCTGCTGAGTCGGGAGCGATACGCGGAGGCAGCTCCTTCCATGTGGCAGTTCTCACCCTCCAACTGGCCTCGACCGTGGTGGGCTCGGACAACGAGACAAGCAACGCCAAGGCGGGATTCTTGCGCGAGGCAGTCCGCTCCTGGCAACACCTAACACCTGGGCAGGCATCGCGATTGCTGGCTCTGCTACGACTGCTGCATCAAGCACCTACATCGCTGACGGCACTTAAGAAAAAGTTCGAAGCCGTTGAACTTCCAGCCAAGGAGGCCATTGCGGCGTTCATGGCGACTCTGGTACGGCCGGATGGCGAAGTCTCCCCGGCGGAGTTGAAGACCTTGGAAAAGGTTTACAAGACCCTGGGTGTCGACCCCCAAAAGGTGTTCTCCGATGTGCATGGAGCCGCAGCGGGCAAGCGCCTCACAATCACGCCTGCTCCTGCCAAAGATGATGCGGGACTCCGGCTTGACCCGGAGCGCATCGCCGCCCTCCAGAGGGACACGGAGCGTGTGTCGGCGCTCTTGGCAGACATCTTTGTGGAGAGTGAGCAAGCACAGGGACCCGCCGCTGCCTCAACGACTCCGGTGGGGGAGCAGCCGGAAGACACGGACGCTGCGCCGACATCCACGACGCTACTTGGACTGGATGAGGCGCACTCCTCCTTCGCACGCATGCTGGTGAGTCAACGCGAGTGGAGTCGCGAAGACCTTCTGGACATCGCTGGCGACCTCGACCTCATGCTTGATGGCGCGCTTGAGCACATCAACGACGCAGCATTTGACGCTCACGATATCCCGTTCTCCGAAGGGGATGACCCGGTCATCGTGAACCCGGAAATCCTCGAAAAAATACGAGCATGAATACCGCCATCATTCGCCCCAAGGACCGAGACGCCGTCCTCCAATCGCTGCGTGCCGGAGTGGTGCCCAGCGTGGGGCAGCGTCTTATTCAGGTAGGTCGTGCGCGAGAGATTGAAACCCTCGTTGCGGACATTGAGCGCGTGGCCGATGGGGGCTCCGCATTCCGCCTTGTCATCGGCGAATACGGCGCAGGAAAGACGTTTTTCTTGAACCTGGTTCGCTCGGTTGCCATGGAGAAAAAACTCGTCGTTGCAACGGCCGACCTGAACCCGGACCGCAGGTTGCATGCGGGCGGTGGTCAAGTTCGGTCGCTATATGCCGAGTTGATGCGCAACTTGTCTACGCGCACCAAGCCCGACGGCGGAGCACTTAGTAGCATCGTGGAGAAATTCATCTCCACCGCGAAGGCCGAGGCCAAAACGTCCGGGCAGCCCACGGAACCTGTACTGCGCCAGAAGCTTGACCAACTGACTGAGCTGGTCAACGGCTACGACTTCGCGGACGTCATCGCAGCCTACTGCAGAGGCCATGACGAGGGCAATGAGCAGCTCAAATCGGATGCGGTGCGCTGGTTGCGTGGCGAGTTCAGCACTAAGACCGATGCCCGCGAAGCCCTTGGAGTACGTAGCTACGTTGACGACGCTTCTGTATACGACCAGCTCAAGCTCATGGCCCGGTTTGTTCGGCTCGCAGGCTTTTCCGGCTTGCTGGTCGGGCTCGACGAGATGGTCAATCTGTACAAACTGGCGAACGTGCAAGCTCGCAACGCGAATTACGAGCAGGTGCTGCGCATCTTGAACGACTCGCTACAAGGCACAGCTGTGGGCCTCGGCTTCGTGCTGGGCGGAACACCCGAGTTCATGCTCGACACACGTCGCGGGCTGTTCAGCTACCCCGCTTTGCAGAGTCGATTGGCCCAGAACAGCTTTGCCACCAACGGCCTGGTGGACCTCAGCGGCCCGGTCATCCGGTTGTCCAGTATCGCCCCCGAAGAGTTCTACGTGCTTCTCCAGAAAATTCGCAGCGTCTACGCTTTCGGCGACGTGGAGAAGCACCTTATCCCGGACCAGGGCATCTCCAGCTTCATGGAGCACTGTTCGAAGCGCATAGGCAACGCCTACTTTCGAACGCCGCGAACCACCATCAAGGCCTTCATCGACTTCTTGGCCGTGCTTGAGCAGAACCCGGGAACCTCTTGGCAGGAACTGCTCGGTGGCCTCGACGTGGTGGAGGACAAAGGCGGAGCTGCAGACCTAACGGTCGAAGTCAACGACGACGAGTTCGCATCGTTCAAAATGTGACGCCCAGCCTCTTGCTATCCATGAGACCCGGAAGACAAGTCGCGGAGTCTCTCCACAGGCTCCTGCCACCCTCCGTCAGTTTGGCCTTGCCGCACGTGCGCAGACAACCATGACTCAGCAAGAGTCCAGCGCGTTTTACTTGTTGGATGAGCGCATCCAACGCTTCATCTGGGCAGAGGGCTGGGAGTCACTGCGATACGCCCAGGAGAAGGCAATCCCGCTCATCGTTCGCGCAGACCGGGACGTCATCGTGGCGGCGGCCACCGCAAGTGGCAAGACGGAGGCAGCCTTCCTGCCAGCACTGACGCACTTGCTTCAATCTTCACCTCCCGGGCTCATCGCCTATATCAGCCCGCTCAAGGCGCTCATCAACGACCAGTTTGGGCGCCTCAGCCAATTGTGTGAACAGCTGGAAATCCCCGTGTGGCCCTGGCACGGTGATGTCTCCGCAGCCACCAAGACGCGGTTCCTGGCCAAGCGGCATGGTGTCTTGCTCATCACGCCGGAATCGTTGGAGGCTTTGCTGTGCAACCGCGGGACTTCCATCGCCGCGGTCTTCGGAAGTCTCACTTTTTTTGTGGTCGACGAGCTCCACGCATTCATTGGCTCAGAGCGTGGTAAGCAACTTCAGTCGCTGATGCATCGCGTGGAGCGTGCTATTGGCCGGTCGGTTCCTCGAATTGGCCTGTCGGCAACGCTCGGGGACATGAGCTTAGCTGCAGAATTCCTGCGCCCAGGGGCGGGCTCAGGGGTTGCATTGGTCGAGTCCAAAGAATTCTCCGCAGAGCTGAAGGTTCTGGTGAAGGGCTACGAAGAACCGCTGGTTGTGCGTCAGCGGGACGACGATGAAGCGCCTGAGCCAGTGACGCCTGCCCAGATTGCAGCGCATCTCTTCAAGAGCCTTCGTGGGTCGAATAACCTCATTTTTCCCAACTCACGTCGCGAGGTTGAGCGCTACACGCACTTGCTGAATGGGCTATGCCAGGAACAGCAGGTACCGAACGAGTTCTGGCCGCACCACGGAAGTCTCTCGAAGGAAATTCGCTCGGAAACAGAGGCAGCGCTCAAACAAAGAGAGCGCCCGGCGACGGCCATCTGCACCAACACATTGGAGTTAGGCATCGACATAGGCGCGGTGAAGAGTGTGGCCCAGATTGGACCTCCTCCGTCCGTTGCGAGCCTCAGGCAACGGTTAGGCCGCTCCGGGCGACGCAAAGGCGAGCCAGCTGTACTCAGGGGATACTGCGTAGAGAACGCTCAGGGCGGCAGACTTTCCCTCGCTGATGAACTCCGTCTCGACACCGTTCAGATGACAGCGATGATTTCGCTTCTGCGGGAAGGTTGGTTCGAGCCGCCGGTAGCTAATGGCGCACATCTTTCGACACTGGTCCAGCAAATACTCTCCTTCATTGCGCAGAACGGAGGCGCGACCATCGGAGAGCTTTACCACCTTTTGTGTGGCCCGGCATCGCCCTTCATCGGTGTCTCGAAGGGTGAATTAGTGGAGCTGGTTAGGCACCTCGGGAAGAAGGAGCTGCTCATGCAGGACCCGTCTGGCCTCCTACTGCATGGGCGTATTGGCGAGAAGATGGTCAACCACTACTCGTTCTATGCTGCATTTGCGACGGATGAGGAATTTCGCATCATCGCCGGCAGCAAGACGCTCGGCACCTTGCCTGTATCCCAAGCTCTGACAATTGGGCAGCGCATCTTGTTCGCTGGAAGAACCTGGCGCGTTGAGGAAATTGACGAAGAACAGAAATCCATTTTCGTCACACGCGCAGGAGGCGGCACACCTCCGCTCTTTTCCGGTGGGGTCGGCCGTACGCACACTCGGGTACGCCAGCGAATGCGGCAATTGCTCGAATCGACTGAGGTTCCAGCCTATCTTGACGCAGCAGCTGCGCGCTTCCTGGACGAGTCCAGAGCTACCTATGCCAGACGCGGCCTCGCTGAGTCCTACTTGGTGGACCAGGGCTCCGAACTGGTCCTTTTAACTTGGCTCGGAGACGCGGCAAACGAAGCCCTAGCTTGCCTCCTGCAGTCTCGGGGAGTCGCCTCGACAGCAGGCGGTCCAGGTATCGAGGTCCCCAAACACCACGAATCAGCGCACGAGATTGCCGCCGTCCTGTTAGAAATTGGCGCGAGCGCCACTCCTTCCCTTGAGTATCTGCTGGCTGACGCAAAGAATCTCCAGCGTGAAAAGTGGGATTGGTCGCTTCCGGATAGTCTGCTACGCAACACGTATGCAAGCCTCCGGCTTGACATCGATGAGGCGCTGACTTGGGCAAGGGGTCTTTCGCCGGGCTAAGCGGACTCGTACTCAAGTTGCCAGTCAGACGGCGCCTTTTCTGCGCGCAGGTCCCACTTTAGCCATTGCGCCGCAGCCGTTTCTGCTACAAGTGCCAATTGCTATCGACCCAATGAACGGATTGCTTCTCGTTGCCCACGTCGACAAGCTTTTCGACGGCTACCAGCTGAGCTTTGACCCGTCACGCGAGGGCTTCCGCCCAATCCATCCGCGTGTTCGCCAAGAGGTGACGCAGCTTGAACTACAAAGAAGAGTGGGCGCGTCCTCAATGCCAGTCAGCTACGGCTTGAGGATGAGGGGAAATTTGGCCGGTACATGGGCGAGCACCTGGAGCGCCACCTAGCGCTGGTTGAGGTGTACCGGCCAATGGAGTGAGCGTTCTCGGCCTCAGCGCCTCCCCTCACACCTCGACGATTACGTACCGCATCCTCCCACTCACCCTGCAGCTCTGGCGTATCTGCTTGTGGGCAAGCAGCTGCTGGAAGAGCCCGGCCGGCAACGGGGCCGAATCACTACCGAGTCGGATGCGGTAGGCGAGCGGAGCGTCCGAGACCTGCTCGATGAAGGCGCCGGCGGCGAGGAGTTCGCGCGCGGCTTCGTACTGGTTTTGCATGTTGACCTCAACTTTTTGCGGACGCACGAACCCTGTGTCGTGCGCTTCAAGTTGAGGTCGGCGGGCGTGGCGCCCGCGGTGGGTGGTCAGTTCATGCCGGGAATTCTATTGGGAGCCCATGAAAATTTGCCGTTCATTTCCGCTCGTCGCACTTACCCCCTCGTTGGTCGTTGTGGCCGGTAAGGCACGCGCTATGACTTCAGACTTCAGACTTCAGACCAAGCCAAACAATTGGCATTGACTACCGTCGACAGACACGATTCATCTGCGCTTCAGCAACTGCAATCTGTCGCGCAATACGAAGACTCCTCGGCGCAGTATGTGCCGTTAGCTGATTTTTGTCCCCCGATTTGTGAAGCAATTCCTGGCCCAGCGGATAGCAGAAAAGCATAGGTTGACCAAAAATTTATGCTCTGGACACCATCCTCACCGAGATTTGGATTCCGCTGGATGCGCGCTCCATCGGTTCACATCTCCCCACACAATCCGAAACACTCTTAGGTTTGTTAATCCTTGCCGAGAGATGTACTCTTTTCCTATAACTTGTGGCTGTAAAAGCCCACTAGTCAAGGACCATGTTGCAGCCATTTCCGCGACATTGTTCGGTTAATGCGGGCGCCGATGCGCACTGGACAAGGGGTCACGCTATGGCATTTTCTTCCGGCTATCAGTTTCAAGAAGCGCGCGATGCATTGAATCTGTGCATGCAGCTCAACGGGAACGGACTGCCTGCTCCCGCCCCTCTCCCGCCCCCTCCTACGTCGTGGACGCTCGATTTCGCGAGCCTGACGCAGAACCCTGCATCGCCCGAACCATCGCGATTCGGTGGAACGCAAGATGGTGTTGGCCCCTTCAACAATGCATGGGCCGGTTGGCGCAATAGTGCGAGCACCGGCGCATCCGGTTCCTACGCAATCGTCATCCGGGGCACGGTTGGGACTGTTTCCAGCATGCTGGACGATGCCTTGGCAACGACCGTGCAGTGCAATGCATCCTTTCCCCTAACTGCGGCCGGTCCGCCGTTGGGCAACCTGTCGTACGCGACGGTGAAACCAAGCAATTCCGAAAAATCGGGCGTCCATTTGGGGTTTTTATGGAGTGCGCTGGTTCTGCTGTATCACAAAGACATTGGCATTCTGAAGAAGCTTCAGCAACTCCCTCGGGGTTGCAACATACTAATCTGCGGTCATAGCCAAGGAGCGGCCATTGCGACGCTGTTGCACTCGCTGTTGCTGCATAGCAGCGGAGGAACTGACGCGCTAGCACACGCACTGGAGACTAAAGAGTTCAACTACAAGTCCTATGTGTTTGCGCAACCAAAACCAGGCAATTGGCAGTATGGGCACGACTTTGCGCAAGCTGCCGGGAACATCGGCTTGGCCATTTGCGTCAACAATTCGCGGGACTGGGTCCCGCAAACTCCATTGGCACTGGACCTTCCCGATGAGGTCATCAACAACCCGATTGACAGTTGGCTCGCACGGAAGAACGCCATACTGAAAACGGTAGCCGCGTGCGTGGAGTCCTCAGTAGCCACTCTGCGAGACGGCCTCGCCGATGTCGTAAAGCATGGGGCAGAGGCTGCAGCAGGTTACCTCGGTCAGAACATCGACACCAGCTACCTGGCTCAAGGCCCAAGCGTGAACAATGCTACCCCGTACCTGAACTATGTGCAGTGCGGAAAACTGTACTCACTTGAGGCAGTGCCTGCACCAGATGAAGAAAACGCGGATTCCTTGTGGCAGCATCATCTTGGAAATTACAGCGCCTTACTCGACGCGCAGGGAGCTAGCTTCATTTGAGCCGGTCCTGTTCCATAGCTGTCAACATTCCACTCGCAACAACTTGGCCAAGAGGCAAGCGATGCGCTGTGGATTGCTGCGGTTCAACGCGCCATTGACGTCGGCCCATTGGAGCCGGCCACACAGCGTCCTAGCGCGGCGGCGCCTGCCCTCACCCAATAGGTTGCGCGCGGACCTTCGCTGACCATGCGCCGTCGATGAATCTTTCAGGCTCGCCGTACTTACAATGGGTGTGCCACCGCAGCTAGAGAATCCGCACCCAACACGAAGAGCAACCAGGTAGTCGACCTTCTTGCCCGTGGACATGCCTGGGGTACTCATACCCCGGCCAACCGCTTCTTTTCTTGCTCCACAAATTCGAAGCGACTTCGAATAAGCTCATTTATTTGCCGGGTTGACTGGACGAAAGTCAGCACTTCCCGGGCCCGCTCCAGAGAAACCTGTTCCAGCAAGCGGACAAATGCAGCATTTACAAACGCAGATGGCACTGACGTAATGCCCGTGAAATCGACTTCAACGCGCTGTCCTTCCATTACCGGTGGAAGGATGAGACGAAAGATGACATCTCCATCCTCGTAGGAGGATGCGGTCCTCACATGGTCCATAACCTTCACTACCATGAGAACGGCTCCACTTCTGCGTCCGATGCGACCCGCTCTAGCGTATCTGTTCTAAGCGTCACTCGAACCAACGTTCCCGGGTAGCCCCCCCCTGTGGCTCGTGCCGTAATTTTATATGGGGGAGGGCCGGCAGGGTTCGGAACCGCGGACAGGCTCCCACGGGCGGAAACAATGAGCACATTGCCTCCATTGTTCTGAGTGACGTACTTGATGAGAGTGGGCAAACCCGCCCCTCGGTTCTGCACATTGCTCTTCGTTGTGAAGCCCTCTTGGCATGCCAGGCGAAGTGCCGCAGAGTCACTAGCGCTCGGCTCTCTCGTTCGTACTACGCGCGGAATTCCGGCACCGAAGTCGGAAATGGCTATCTGGATTTGATTTTTTTTCGGAAAGTACTGCGCGAAAGTGCACCCGATGCGTACCCCAGAGTGGTCTTGCACGTTGTGAAGAACCTCCTCGAGCGAAACGCGAACGCCATCGAGCGACTCTGGCCTCATTCCCACACGCTGACCAACCCACGGCATAACGTCGCTCAGCAAATACGCCTGAGCCTGTTCGCTATGTATGAGCCTGAGCGGCATGGTGGTAGAGCGAACGGAGCCACCAAATATCCTCTTGCCAAGATACCGCTCGAAGAAAAGGGAGTCATCGAGGAACTTCGTTCCTGCAGTCTCCGTCGCATGGTTCTTGAAGCTGACCTTGCAACCCAGCGTTTTGAAATACTCAATAACATTTGATAAGACAACGACACCAACCGGTTCGACGAAGGTCAACCTGCTGAAGTCGAAAATGACCTTTGAACACTTTGCGTCACGCTGCTCGTCGACGACCTCGGCCAAAAACGGAAGCATCGTCTCTGCGTTGAAGATAAGAGGTAGGAGGACGGCCCTCTCCACGGGAAAAAGAATCTTCCAAATCATGCGTCGCGTCAGCCTTCTCTTTTTGCACACGCGTCACTAGCGTGATATGGCAACAGGTCTTATTTTAGGGGCCACGTGTCTTTGTCTTGCCCCTTGAGTAAAGCGCCCCATGCCGTGGCATTTTTCGCGCGCTTGGCGCACGTACGCACATCAATGTCGATGACCTCGACCGCTCCATCCGCGCCGACTTTTAGCAGGTTGTACTCCTTGCCTATCCGGGTGCGCAGTTTGGTCAGGTGCTTCCAAAAATCAAGGGTGAGGATAACCACAGCGGTCACCCGTCCATCGTCGAGCAGGACGTCATAGATGTGATGGTTACGGCTTTGGATTTCCTTTTTTGAGCGCGTGCAGTACGACTCGGGGAGTAGGTCGGCCTGGATGGCGCGGCCCAGCAAGGAGGCGACGGAGGTTCGTTCCTCTGCGGATAGGGTCCGTTCGGGGCAAAGGGCCCCAAATTCGTTACGGGTGACGAGACGGCTGGGGACTGCGGCGGTGTGAAGCTCGGGCATGGTGAAGTCCTGTCCAGAGAAGTTGGGACTTCATGTAGGCACCGCGTTTATCTCCGTGGTGCACCCACGCCGATGCCACGAGGTATTGGCCCGGTGCCGACGTGTTGGCAGGCTTCGTGCCGCTGGGTCCATACGCCGGGTCACCCTGCGACGGTGGCGTGTGGAACGGTGATGGCTACACATGGCATCACTTGTCACCAGAGCCGTCGCCATGCACATCAAACACCGCCGAGCCCGCGCCCTTCTCTACCGCTCCGTCTGGGTGCCCAAGGGCTCTGCCGGCAACACGCACGGCTACTCGCGGCAGGTCTATGTAGGCAGCCTGCCGGTGACCACCGAATCCATCCCCGCCGCACTACGCGAGCAGATGTCAGACGACGAGCTCGCCTTCATTGATGCCAAGATTTGCGGGCCCGCGCGGGAAGCTGCGGAACGGCAACGGCTGGAGGATGAGGTGAGGGAGCGCGACCCTGGGTGGCGGCTGGAGGAAGCGCAGCGGCTGGTGCGTGAAGCCGCTGCGCGCAGTGCCGGAATGCCAGTGTCTGCGACCAGGTTAGGGGCTTTGCAGGATGCGCTCTCTGGCGTGAAGACCGACAGCACGGCAATACAGATGCCAACCAATGCCAAAGGGACCGATGACCCCTTGCGGTCGGCATTGGCGGCCGTTCAAGAAGCCGCCCGAGCCGTTGCCGCAGGTCGCTATGGCAAGGCACCGGACGAACAGGTGCGCTCGACAAAGACCTACCGGCTATGGGCCGATTTCTGGGAAGCTACGCAGGGCGAAGGGGAAGCAAGTCTGCTGCGCGCGCTACAGGCAAAGGGCTTTGTCAAGCGCCGTGGACGCTAGACCATGGGGGCAGCGGCTGTTCACGCTGGACGTTTGATTTGATAATGCCCTGACAAATCGAGAGCCCCACCCGTTCCGACAACCATCACCAGGACATTGCTACATGTTGAATTGGCTTGCCATCCTGGCCCTCGCGCTGACCCTCTGCGTGCTGGCACGCGACCTCCGCAAAACCTGGCTGCGCCATGCGTGGTCTCTGCGCAGCGTGCCGCACATCCGGCCGTAACGCAAGGCCGCCACGCATCGCTGCGCTTCTCGGTACACCCCGCCGACCTGCACCACCGCCGCTGGATTGGATGCAAAAAGCCCCCGCAGTACGGGGGCGTGAATGGGCTCAATGACCGCGCGACAGTTTCTATTCTTTCTTCGCCGCGAGCTCTGCCCTTATCGTGCTGATGTGAGCCTGCATCGCGACCACTTCGGTTTGTAGCGCCGCGATGTCCATTTCGGGTAGCAGCTTCTTGCCTTCAGCCTTCTCGTACATCTTGACCAGCGCGTACTTTGACACCATCGAAACGTCGCGGAGTTCCCCGGTCACGAGCGGTCCCCAGGCTGCGTCCTTTGACAGGACTTGAAACGCCGGTTCAATGGTCTGCGGGCCATACAGCCCCGGTTCCATCAGGTCGGCTTGCGTGATGCGTCCAGCCATCATCAAAATACTCATGCGAGGCACGCGCAGATAGGCTGCGCACGCCCGAGCGAAGTCGTCAGAAATCTGATTGACCTGTCGGACCCCGCTCATCAGCAGGTTCAGGTACGGGTAGCTGTAGCCCAGTTCACGACACATCTCCGGAAAGGACTGGCCTCGCTCTGCGGCGCACTGCACGAGAGCAGCAATCAGCAGGCCACCGGGCCGGACGGCGAATGTCTCGCTGACCTCACCGCTCCAGGGAGCGTGAGGCTTATGAGGTGCGGGTTCTGCTACTTGGGGCTCGGCGGGATTGACTTCTGTGCAGGTGGTGAGGTCCTTGGTTTTCCTGGCTTGCTTGACTTTCACATGTGACTCCTGAGGGGTTCTGGAGGGTCGATTTCGACCGCCAGAGGACTGGCCTTTCAGGTGTAGTCACCAGCATCCAAGCGTCGGTGCCTCCAGCTCGCGGATTACTGCTGGCCCAGTCTCTTGACGTTGCGCGTGGATGGTTCCGCATCCATACGCTCTGTGATGCCGCGAAACCACGGTCGCTATAGGAAGCGCACGGATTTGCGTGCACACAGGACATCACCATGGAACACAAGGCAGCACTCCATCCACCGCTCGACGCGTCCGCATACGTCGCCCCGGAGACCCCGGCCGAACGCGTGTTGCGGCTTTACCAGCACCCAGGCGGCCCGCTCATCGGCTGGGTGCTCGACGATGCGGCTCGGCGCCGGCATGACGCCAACCATTTGGCCCACGTCCTCGGCATCAGCCTGGAGGAGCTTGAACGCTGCGAACGCGGTCATGCCTCCAGGCTGGTCAGGGACCGCGCCTTCATGACGAAGGCCGCGCGCTACCTGGCCATTCCTCCGATTACCGCACGGCTACTCGCCGGCGACATCCGGGTCGGCGACTTTGCCACGCGCATCGAGTCACCGACCGACACGATTGAACGGGAATTTGCGCGGATGCTGACGGACCCGAAACTGCGCGCGCTCGTGCCGGACTCCGTCGCGGACCTGACCGACGAGTACAGGCATTACCTGGTGATGGTCTATGGCAAGAATCGGGCGATGGAACTGGCCGAGTTGCCGCTCCTGCCGGACATCCTGCGCTGGTTGCAGCGTGCGGCCATCCAGCATGACGAACATGAAGCCATGGCAGCGCATGCAGCCGGGAAAGACCGGAGCTTGATGGCGTCTTGATTTTTCCTTCTTTTGTTCGCGGGCCTGCGGGCCCGCTTTTTTTGTCTGGGCGCCGGTCGCTACACGAGAGCAGGCCATCCAACCCAGGAGAAAAAATGCCTACGAAGAGAAATTCCATCGGCTTAGGGCTGCTGCTCGACCCGTCGCAGTTCGCCGCCGAACTGACGACGCTGAAGCAAAGGCCCCATTACGACGGCCACGCCCTGTTTATCGAGCTACCGGACCGCGTGGCGCGGCTGTTTGAGAGCAGCCTCGTGCCGACGGGTCAGGGCCTTGCCATTGCGGGCAATGGTGATGGTCTTCTGTGTGCAATCGTCACGCTGCAAGCCGCATCGACGCAAGTCGTGTGCCTCGTGCCGATGCTGAACACGGTCGCAAAGGCCTGGTTGTTCGAAGCGGTTGAAACACGGCGCTCAATGAACATCGCCGTCGCGATTGCCGACAAGCCCCAAGTCATCGTCGTGACGTCCGGGCCGCCCGTCGGAGACCCGGAAAGCGCGCAGTGGGGAGCCATTCGTAAGCGGGTCGATGAAGCGCCGCTTGGGGGTGAGTTCGTGACGCGCACGCTGGAGATGGTCGCATTGTTCAAGCGCCTTGAAGACTCGCCGGAGAGCCTCGTCCCGGGCTTCGAGGTCGGGGAGCGGTGGGCGGTCGCGTGCATGCCTCCGCCCAAGACGCACGACAGTGATGTTGACGTCAGACAAGCTGGGCGGCTGCAGGTGCCAGCGGGTGCTGTGTTGCACTGAGAGCCGGCGGTGGAATCGACCGCTGAGGGTGATGGGGCCCCAGCGTTGGGACTGATGTAATTCTTGGGCGGCCCCGACTTGGGGCCGCTTTTTCATGTTCTCTTTTTACATCGCCCTCAAGGCGTCGCAACGACTCGAAGAACGGCGGCCGTCTTTGCACGCATCGCGTCCACTGGGGAAGCCGAGCGTCGTCGATGCGGCGGGCCTTTCGCATCAGAAACGGATAGCTTCGTTGCGGTGGCCGCTCTCGCTCGCCGACCATCGACTGTCGGCTCAATCGGTTGGCTCGGCGTATCAGCATGGTCGACCTCGTTGACCGAGAATCGAGGAGCATTTGTTTCTCGCAACAGCTTGGCGCTGAGCGCCCCATAAAACTCATCGGGGTGCCAGTATGCCCGGCGACCGATTTTTGTCGGTACAGGCAACTCACCTGCCTCGATGAGCTTGTCAATCCAGCGTAGGGAGCAGCTCAGTGCGGCTGCAGCAGCTTCTTTTGTTACGGCGACAAATGGAGAGATGGACGAAGCCTTTGGAGCAGTCATGGCAGGAGCAGAAGAGGATGAACACTCAGCGTCTAGCAAGGCTGTTTATTCACCGATTCAACTACGTGCTCAAAATCCCTCTTTAGAAATTCTGTGGCAAATCTGTGCCAATTTCAGTGCAATGCAAGTTCTCGCAAGTGCTTGCATATTCCGTTTGCAAGCTCGTAAGATATTGATTTTGTTTAGACACCTGTTTTTGCAACCAGGCCTCATTTGAGAATAGTTCGCGTTCGGGACGTAGAGGCCGGAGGTTCGAATCCTCTCACCCCGACCAGAATCTTCAAGCTGACACGGCCGCCATGATTTCAACATGGCGGCCGTTTTTGTTTTTGAAATCAAGAACTTAGACAGTTCCTGGGCGGGAAGTCGAGGTATCGCACCGAGCGTGTGCAAAATGTGTAAATGTCGTTATTTTGAGAAAAAGCGACAGTTTGCTCCATTTTTGCGCCAATTCACCTTGCGTCGCGTTTCGTGTGCCTGCGTAGAGTTCACTAAGACTGCGCTGGAGCGCCGAAGAATCGGCGACCTAAAGTCAAGTGGCAGTGACTGCGGGGCGGCCTGTTTCAACGCCGTTGATGCTTACACGGGATTCCATCCATTTCTAAGGACTCAGGAATCCCGTCATATCAGATATCTCCAATCGTTCCGCCTACCGTGTCACCGTCGCACGCCACCCCGAGCACGACCGCGTACCGCGACACAACATCGCCCGGCTGGCGTAGCCAGGTACGCACCGTGTTGCGCGACAGCCCCGTACTGCGGGCAATCACCTCGAGCGGATTTGTTCTGGCGGAAATGCATCCGCTGAATCTTGCCAATCATGTCCATGGTGATCACTCCTGCCCCCATGCCTGAAAAAGCAGCAGGGTAGGTGGAACACCCGGGTCAATTTTGCGTCGGCATAACCTTCAAAGGTGGGTCAATTTTCGTTCGGGACGAACATCATTTCAGCGCCTCACTTGCCCGGCGCTGCCGCGTTTTCATCGCTCGGTGGATTTCGCACGATTCCACCCTTTTCGCCATGCGCCGGGTGGCCGCACTGCAATCTCTGCAAAAATCTTCCCGTTGGCCACCCGTCGTGGCTGACTCACGCTCCATTTCCCCTCGCCTCTTATGCCCCGCCGCATTCTCTATCTCTCCGGCACCCGTGCCGACTTCGGACTGATGCGCCAGACCTTGCACGTGGCCGCTGCGCATCCGGGGCTGGAGGTGGCGGTGGCGGTCACGGGCATGCACCTGCACCCCGACTACGGCCACACGGTGGACGACATCGAGGCCAGCGGGCTGCGCATCGCGGCGCGCATTCCCAGTGATGTGGGCGCGCGCGATGGCGCGGGCATGGCGCGGGCGATCAGCCAGACGCTCGCCGGGCTGGCGCAGGTGCTGCAGGCCGAGCGTCCTGATGCGCTGCTGCTGCTGGGCGACCGGGGCGAAAAGCTCGCGGGGGCGATTGCCGCGCTGCATCTGGGCGTGCCGTCCATTCACCTGCACGGCGGCGAGCGCTCGGGCACGGTGGACGAACCGGTGCGCCACGCCATCAGCAAGCTGGCGGCGCTGCATTTCTGCGCCACGGCGCAGTCGCGCGAGCGCCTCATCGCGATGGGCGAAAACCCGCAGCGCGTGCATGTCGTGGGCGCGCCGGGGCTGGACGATCTGTCGGATGCGCGGCAGCTTCCGCGAGAGGCTGCGCTGCATGCCTTGCAGGCGGCACTGGAGCGACAGACTCCCCACCCCAACCCTCCCCACGCGTGGGGAGGGGGCACTGATGTTGCAGTGAGAGGGTTTGCTCCTCCCCCACTTATGGGAGAGGCCGGGAGCGAGAGCCTGCCCGAGCGCCCTTACGCCCTTGTCCTTTTCCACCCCGTAGTGCAAGAGGCGGACGACGCCGCCGCGCAGACCCAGGCGCTGCTCGACGGTCTTCGGGCCGCGGGTGCCGGGTCGGCCTTCAGCGTGGTGTGGCTGGCGCCCAATGCCGACGCGGGTTCGGGCCACATCGAAGCCTTGCTGCGGGCGCAGCAGTGGCCGGGGTTTCACCGCATCACCCATCTGCCGCGCGCCGACTATCTGGCCGCGCTGCACCACGCCGCGGTGCTGGCGGGCAATTCGTCGTCGGGCATCATCGAGGCGGCCAGTCTGGGCACGCGGGTGGTCAACGTCGGCAGCCGCCAGAACCTGCGCGAGCGCAACGCCAACACGGTGGACGTGCCGCCGCAGGCCAGCGCCATCGAGGCCGCCGTGCGGCAGGCGCTGGCGCTCGGGCCTTGGCCGCATCCGGAAGCAAACGTCTATGGTGACGGCCACAGCGCCGCGCGCATCGCGCATCTGCTGGCCACCCTGCCGCTGTCTGGCGATCTGCTGCACAAGGTGAATCGTTATTGAAACCCCTATGTCCCCATCCTCCGAGAAACCTGTCTTGATCGTGTTTGGCGCCGGCGGCCACGGCCGCGTGGCGGCCGACGCGGCGTTGTTGAGCGGCGCCTTTGCACGCGTGGTCGCCTCAGACCGTAACGCGGCCACCTGGGGCAGCGAACTGCTGCCCGGCGTGCCGGTGCTCTCCATCGAGGACGCCAGCGCCCTGCCTGGCCCGCGCGCGGTGCATGTGGCCATCGGCCACAACGCCATACGGCGCGGCGAGGCGGCGCGGCTGGCGTCCATCGGGCCTCTGGCCACCATCGTGCACCCCAGCGCCAGCGTGGCGGCTTCGGCGCGCGTGCAGCCGGGCTGCCTGATCACGGCGCAGTGCGTCGTTGCGCCTATGGCTGAGCTGGGCGTCGGGGTGATCGTCAATCACGGCGCGGTGGTCGATCACGACTGCCGCATTGCCGCCTGGGCACATGTGGCCCCTGGAGTGCGCCTCGGCGGCGCGGTGCAGGTGGGCGAAGCCGCCCTGGTGGGCGCGGGCAGCACGGTGCTGCGCAATCTGCGCGTGGGCGCGGGCGCTACGCTGGGCGCGGGCGCGGTGTTGCTGCAAGACCTGCCCGACGGCGAGTCCTGGGCCGGTGTGCCGGCCCGCCCCCTTCAAGGAGTTTCGGCATGAAGCTCAACACCTTCAACGCCCTTTGTCTGCCCCCCGGCGCCACCTTGCACGAGGCGCTGGCGCGGCTCGATGCCACGGCGCAGGGCATTCTGCTCGTAACCGACGAGCAGGGACGTCTGCTGCGCACCGTGACTGACGGCGATCTGCGCCGCGCCGCGCTGGCCGGGGTGAGCAACGAGGCGCCCTTGTCCGCCCTGCCTGCGCACCCGCCGCACACGGTCGGCCTGCAGGCCAGCCAGCGCGACGTGCTGGCGCTGATGGACGCGCAACGCATCGACCATGTGCCGGTGGTCGACGCAGCCGGGCGCGCGGTCGATCTGGTGACGCGGCGCGAGCTGTCGCAGCGCGTCTATCTGTCGTCGCCGCATCTGGGCGAAGACGAAGTGGCGCTGGTGCAGGAGGCCTTCACCAGCAACTGGATCGCGCCGCTCGGCCCTCATGTGGACGCGTTCGAGCGAGAGCTGGCGGCGCGCGTGGGCGTGCAGCACGCTGCGGCCACGAGTTCGGGCACGGCGGCGCTACATCTGGGCCTGCGCCTGCTGGGCGTGGGGCCGGGCGATGTGGTGCTGTGTTCCAGCCTGACCTTCGTGGCCAGCGCCAACCCCATCAAGCAGCTCGGCGCCACGCCAGTATTCATCGACTCCGAGCCGCAGAGCTGGAATTTGTCGCCGCAGGCTTTGGCCGTTGCGCTGGCGGCGTTGCAGGCAGAAGGCATCACGCCCAAGGCCGCCGTGGTCGTCAACCTTTACGGCCAGAGCGCCGAGATGGACGAGATCGCCCCCTTGCTCGAACGCTATGGCGTGCCCATGCTCGAAGACGCGGCCGAATCGCTCGGCGCGACCTACCGCGACCGCCCCAGCGGCAGCTTCGGCAAGCTGGCGGTGTTTTCGTTCAACGGCAACAAAATCATCACCACCTCGGGCGGCGGCATGCTGGTGAGCAACGACGCCGCGCTGATCGAACACGCCCGCAAGCTCTCCACCCAGGCGCGCGAGCCGGCGCGGCATTACGAGCACATTGAAGACGGCTACAACTACCGCCTGAGCAATGTGCTGGCGGGCATCGGTCGCGGTCAGCTGCGGGTGCTTGAGCAGAGGGTACAGAGCCGCCGCGAGGTGTTCGCGCAGTATCGCGACGCGCTCTCTGCCGTGCCCGGTCTGCGCTGGATGGCCGAGCCCGACGGCCACCAGTCCACCCGCTGGCTGTCGGCCTTCGTGCTGGAGGACGGAGATGGAGAGAGCCCCCAGGCCCGCCGCGATGCGCTGCTCGACTTTCTCGAGCGCCACAACGTCGAAGCCCGGCCGGTGTGGAAGCCCATGCATCTGCAACCCCTGTACGCAGGCTGCCGCTACTTCGCGCATGAGCCCCATCAGGATGTGAGCCGCGCGCTGTTCGAAGGCGGCGTCTGCCTGCCTTCGGGTTCGAACATGAGCGCCGCGCAGCGCGCCCGGGTGTGCGAACTGGTGGCGCGCGGCCTGGAGCTGAGCTGGCGGAGCGCCGCATGAGGTTTTCGACCCGAGCGATCTGGCGGCCCGCGGCGGCCGACGCCCTGCTCGTCGCCCTCACCTGGCTGCTCGCCTTCCTGTTTCGCTTCAGCCTGCTGCGCAATGACGCGCCGGTCAACCTGGCGCAGATTCTGTGGATCAGCACGCCGCTGGCCGCCGTGGTGTGGGTGGCGGCGCTGGCTGGTCTGGGCGTTTACCGCACGCCGTGGCGGCACACCAGCGTGCCCGAGTTCAAGCGGCTGGCCTCGGCCATGATCGTGGCGGCGCTGGCGCTGGCGGCCGTGCTGCTGCTCTTGCGCCTGCCCAATTTCCCGCGCTCCATCGTGCTGCTGCATCCGCTGTTCGCGGGCGCCGCGCTGCTTGGCCTGCGGCTGGGCGCGCGCATTCTGGCCGAAGGACGGCTGACCCGATCGACCGCGCAAGGCAAGCCGCTGCTGGTGCTGGGCACGCTCGACGAGGCCGCGCGCGCGCTGCAAAGCCTGCGCTCCAGCAAGGGCTGGCAGGTGGCCGCCCTCATCAGCCCGAACCGCGGCGAAGTGGGCCGCAGCGTGCAGGGCGTGCGGGTGGCCGGCAGCGTGGACGATCTGGCCCGGGTGGCGCAGGCGCAAGGCGCCAGCCACGCGCTGATCGCCAGCGAGCCCGGCAGCCCGGCGCGCCGCGAGCTGCTGCTGCAAGCCAGCGATGCGCACCTCGCCCTGCTCACCCTGCCGCGCGCCGACGACTGGCTGCAAAGCGGCGTCAGCGGCGGCGGTGGTCAGGCGCCGCGCCAGGTCGAGCTGGCCGACCTGCTGGGGCGCGCCGCGGTGCAGCTCGACGTGCGCGGCCTCTCCAGCCTGCTCGCCGGGCAGGTGGCGCTGGTCACGGGTGCGGGGGGCAGCATCGGCTCGGAGCTGTGCCGCCAGATCGCGCGCTTCGGCGTGCGGCAACTGGTGTGCATCGACTCCTCTGAAATCGCCATCTATGCGCTGGAGCAGGAGTTCAAGGCGCGCTTTCCCGAGCTGGCCGTGCGCTATTACACCGCCAATGTGCGCGAACCCGAGCGGCTGCTCGACCTGTTCAAGCGGCACCGCCCCGCCGTGGTGCTGCACGCCGCGGCCTACAAGCATGTGCCGCTGATGGAAGACGACAACGCCATCGAGGCGCTGCGCACCAATGTGCTGGGCACGCTGGGCGCGGCACGCGCGGCCACGGCCAGCGGCGCGCAGCGCTTCGTGCTCATCTCCACCGACAAGGCGGTGAACCCGACCAATGTGATGGGCGCGAGCAAGCGGCTGGCCGAGCTGGCGCTGCAGGCGCACGCCGCGCAGCACCCCGAAACGCATTGCTGCGCGGTGCGCTTCGGCAATGTGCTGGGATCGAGCGGCAGCGTGGTGCCGCGCTTTGCGGCGCAGATCGCCGCCGGCGGGCCTGTCACCGTGACCCACCCGGAGATCGTGCGCTACTTCATGACCATTCCCGAAGCCGCGCAGCTCGTGCTGCAGGCGGGGCTGATGGGGGAAAGCGGCAACATCTTCGTGCTCGACATGGGCGAGCCGGTGAAGATCGTCGATTTGGCGCGGCTGATGATCCGGCTGTCGAACAAAACCGAGGAAGAAATTCCCATTCACTTCACCGGCTTGCGCCCCGGCGAAAAGCTATTTGAGGAATTGCTGGCCGACGACGAAACCACTCTGCCTACGCCCCACCCCAAACTGCGGGTCGCCCGTCAAGCCGAGCTGGCCCCGCTCGACCTGCCAGCGTTGCAGGCCTGGATCGCCGCCAGCAGCGCAGACTCACCCGCGCAGATCAAAGCCGCGCTGCACGCGCTGGTGCCGGAGTACACCCCGCAGTAGCCGCACGCTGCGTCGCGAGTATCCCTACATTCGCATTGGTTTTCGCTCGGAGGGTCGCAACGACTCCCCTCATCCGCCGCCTTGCTGCAGCGTGTCGAGCGATGATTCCCCTGCGGTTCTGCAGGGTGGTTTCCCCAGCTGCTTCGCTGCAGTGCCACGCGGGATTGCCCTGATCAAGCAGGCCATGCCGTTGCCGTACAACGACAACAAAGGTGTCCCTGATGATGCAAACCTTCCGACAGGACTGGCTGTCCAACATTCGCAACGATCTGCTCTCGGGCGTCGTGGTGGCGCTTGCGCTGATCCCCGAAGCCATTGCCTTTTCCATCATTGCCGGGGTCGATCCCAAGGTGGGACTGTACGCAGCCTTCAGCATGGCCACGGTTATCGCCTTCGCTGGAGGGCGGCCCGGCATGATTTCCGCCGCCACCGGCGCCATGGCGCTGGTGATGGTGTCTCTGGTGAAAGAACACGGGCTGCAGTACATGCTGGCCGCCACGCTGCTGACGGGCGTGCTGCAGATGATCATCGGCTGGGCGGGCTTTGACAGGCTCATGCGCTTTGTCTCGCGTTCGGTGATCACGGGCTTTGCCAACGCGCTGGCGATTCTCATTTTTCTGGCGCAACTGCCCGAGCTGATCCGCGTGCCCTGGGCCGTCTATCCGCTGGTAGCGGCCGGGCTGGCCATCATCTATCTGTTGCCCAGAATCACCCGCGTGGTGCCTTCGCCGCTGGTGGCCATCGTGGTGCTGACCATCGTGACTGCGGCTTTCGGCATCCATGTGCCCACCGTGGGCGACAAGGGTCAGCTCCCGGACAGCCTGCCCGTGTTTCTCATGCCCGATGTGCCGCTGAATTTCGAGACCCTGCGCATCATCTTTCCGGTGTCGCTGGCCATGGCCGTGGTCGGGCTGCTGGAATCGATGATGACCGCCACGCTGATCGACGACTTCACCGACACCTCCAGCAACAAGCGCCGTGAATGCGTGGGCCAGGGCGTGGCCAATATCGCCACCGGTTTTCTCGGCGGCATGGCGGGTTGCGCCATGATCGGCCAGTCGGTCATCAACGTGAAGTCGGGCGGCCGCGGGCGACTTTCCACGCTGACGGCGGGCGTCGTGCTGCTGGTCATGGTGGTGTTCCTCGGCGATTGGGTGGCGCGCATTCCCATGGCGGCGCTGGTCGCGGTGATGATCATGGTGTCCATCGGCACCTTCAACTGGGGTTCGATCCGCAATCTGCGCGAGCATCCCAAGAGTTCGAGCGTGGTCATGCTGGCCACCGTGGCCGTGGTCGTCGCCACCGACAATCTGGCGCTGGGCGTGCTGACCGGCGTGCTGCTGTCGGGTTTCTTTTTCGCCCACAAGGTCGGCAGCATCCTGCGTGTGAGCTCGCGGGCCGATGCCGAAGGCCGCAGCCGCACCTACACCGTGACCGGGCAGGTGTTCTTCGCCTCGGCAGACGCTTTCATCTCCCGCTTCGACTTCAAGGAGGTGATCGACAAGGTTCACATCGACGTCAGCCGCGCGCATTTCTGGGACATCACGGCCATCAGCGCGCTGGACAAGGTGATCCTCAAATTCCGTCGCGAAGCCACCGAGGTCGAGGTCACGGGGCTCAACGAAGCCAGCGCCACGCTGGTAGACAAGTTCGCGGTCCACGACGAGGACGGCGCCGAAGATCTGTTGATGAGCCATTGAGGAGCCGACCATGCCAGACCACAACAAAGTCACGGCCTGCGTGGATCATTCCCGCTTCGCCGACTACGTCACCGACTACGGCGTCTGGGCGGCGCAACGCATGGACACGCTGCTCGACCTGCTTCATGTGCTGGATCGCCATCCCGAAACCGCAGCCTCCAGCAGCGACCACAGCGGCGCCATCGGCCTGGGCGCGCAGGACGATCTGCTGCAGGAACTGGCCGAGAGCGAACGCCAGACGCTGTTGAGCGCACGCGAGCGCGGCCGCACACTGCTCGCCCGGCTGCGCCAGCGCGCGCTCGATGCGGGAGCCGCCGAGGTGGATATTCGTCAGCGCCTGGGCGAGCTCACGCAGACGCTGGTCGAGCAGGCACCCGCCATCGGCCTGCTGGTTCTGGGGCGGCGCGGCGCATCGGCAGAGCGGTCGGGGCGCGACATCGGCCGTCACGTCGAAACCATCGTGCGCGCCCTGCACATCCCCATCCTGACCGTGACCGATGCGTTCACGCCACCGCAGCGCGTGCTCATTGCCTACGACGGCGGCAGCATGACCCGCCGTGCGGTGGAATGGGTCGGAGCGCAACCCTTGCTTGCCGGGCTGGACATCACCGTGTGCATGGCCAGCACCCCTTCAGCGCAAACCGAAAAAGCGCTCGACTGGGCGCGGCAAACTCTGCAATCGCGCGGCATGACGGCGCAGGCACTCGCCCGGGCGGGCGACCCAGAAAGCGTGATTTCCGCCGTGCTCAAAGAGCAGAACATCGATTTGCTCATCATGGGCGCCTACTCCCATTCACCGGTGCGCAAACTGCTGCTGGGCAGCAAGACCGCCGACCTGCTGCGCGCCTCGACCATACCCACTCTGTTGCTGCGCTGACCCACCGCACGCGGGCCTGTGGTGCAATGCACGGCTTCACGTCTAGACCCCGTTGCCCATGTCCACCCCCCCCATCCTGCTGGCTGAACACCTGCGCAAGCGCTACACCGAAGGGCCGCAGGCCGTCGATGTGCTCAAGGACGTGAACCTGCGCCTCGACGGCGGTCAGACCCTGGCCATCATCGGCGCCTCGGGTTCGGGCAAGAGCACGCTCATGCACCTGCTGGGCGGGCTCGACCGGGCCGATGGCGGCCGTGTGCAGGTCTGCGGGAGCGACTGGGCGCAGATGAGCCCCAAGGCACAGGGGGCATGGCGCAACCAGCATGTCGGCTTCGTGTACCAGTTTCACCACCTTCTGATGGAATTCAGCGCGCTCGACAACGTGGCCATGCCGCTGCGCATTCGCCGCACAACGGCTGAAGCTGCGCATGCCGTCGCGGCGCAGATGTTGCAGAGCATGGGCCTGGGCGCGCGGCTGCAGCACCGCCCTGGCGAGCTCTCAGGCGGCGAACGCCAGCGCGTGGCCATTGCCCGCGCGCTGGTCACGCAGCCACAGCTCGTGCTTGCCGACGAGCCCACGGGCAATCTCGACAGCGAAGCCTCGGCGGTGGCGCTGGACATGCTTCTCGACGTGGCGCTGGCGCAGGGCGACGCCGTCATCATCGTCACTCACGACGCCACGGTGGCCGCGCGCTGCCAGCGCCAGCTTCGGCTGGTGAACGGTGCGCTGCAGGACGCCTGAGAAAGTTCGGGCTCGCACCTGCGGCCGCCCGCACCGATCCACTACGATTGTCGGATTCGTTTTTTCCTCACACCCGCAGTCGTCCTGTTTGTCCATGTCCCGTTCCAAAGCCACCTTGTTTGAACTTCGCAGCGGCGCCATCGACGCTGTGCATCTGGTGGTGAAAACGCCCGACTTCGCCGCTCTGGCCGAAGCGCTGCAGCAGCGCTTCGACGCCGCACCCGAGTTTTTCTCGGGCGAGGCCGTAGCCATCGATCTGCGCCGCCTGGCCGAAGACGCCACCCTGCCGCTGGACGAGCTCGCCGCGCTGCTTCGCCGCTTCAAAATGCGCCCCTTCGGCGTGGTGGCGCAAGCCGCGCAACAAACCTGGGCCGGGGCCAGCGATCTGCCCCTGCTCGACAGCCGCGACGTCGCCCGAGACCCGCGCAAACCTGCCGAGAGCGCCGAACCCATCGAAGCCGCCACTGCACCCGCAACGACACCCGCCGATGCGGCGCCCGGCGCCGAACCCCAAGCCGCGGCGCAGCCTTCCGTCCCTGCCGCAACACCCGCCCAAGAACCCGCCCCAGCAACGCTGCTCACGGTGCTCATCGACCGCCCGCTGCGCTCGGGTCAGCGCATCTATTCCCCCGGCGACCTCATCGTCCAGGGCGTGGTCAGCCACGGCGCCGAAGTCATGGCCGAAGGGCATGTGCATATCTACGGCGCGCTGCGCGGCCGGGCGCTGGCCGGGGCGCGCGGCAACACCGCGGCGCGGATTTTCTGCACCAGCTTCGAGCCGGAGCTGGTCGCCATTGCCGGCATCTACCGCACCGCCGAACAAGACTTTCCCGCCGGAGTGCGCGGCAAGCCGACCACCGTGCGGCTGCAGGGAGAACAATTGCTGATCGAACCGTTGGCACTCAAATAATTCAGAAGGACAGAACTCATGGCGAAAATCATTGTGGTGACTTCGGGCAAAGGCGGCGTGGGCAAGACCACCACCAGCGCCAGCTTCGCCTCCGGCCTGGCCCTGCGCGGCCACAAAACCGCCGTTATCGACTTCGACGTCGGCCTGCGCAACCTCGACCTCATCATGGGCTGCGAGCGTCGCGTGGTGTACGACCTCATCAACGTCATCCAGGGCGAGGCCAAGCTCACCCAGGCGCTGATCAAGGACAAGCAGTGCGACAACCTGTTCATCCTCCCCGCCTCGCAAACCCGCGACAAAGACGCGCTCACCATGGAAGGCGTCGAAAACGTGCTCAAGGAGCTCGACGAGATGGGCTTCACCTACATCGTCTGCGACTCGCCGGCCGGCATCGAAAGTGGCGCGCTCATGGCCATGCACTTCGCCGACGAAGCCCTCATCGTCACCAACCCGGAAGTGTCGTCCGTGCGCGACTCCGACCGTATTCTGGGCATGCTGTCGAGCAAAACCAAGCGCGCCATCGAAGGCGGCGAGCCGATCCGCGAGCATCTGCTCATCACCCGCTACAACCCCAAGCGCGTCAGCGACGGCGAGATGCTCTCGCTCACCGACATCCAGGACATTCTGCGCATCCAGCTCATCGGCGTGATTCCCGAGAGCGAATCGGTGCTGCAGGCCTCCAACCAGGGCACGCCGGCCATTCACCTCACCGGCAGCGACGTGGCCGAGGCCTATCAGGACGTGGTGGCGCGCTTTCTCGGCGAAGACAAGCCGATGCGCTTCACCGATTATCAGAAACCAGGCCTGTTCAAGCGCCTGTTCGGCGGTTGAGGGAGGGGCGCACCATGTCATTCCTCTCTTTCTTTCTGGGCGAAAAAAAGAAAACCGCCACCGTCGCCAAAGAACGGCTGCAAATCATCCTCGCGCACGAACGCGGCGGCAACGGCGCCCCCGCCGACTGGCTGCCCGCACTACAGCGCGAACTGGTCGACGTGATCTCGAAATACGTCAAGATCGACAGCAACGACATCCAGGTCAAGCTCGAACGCCAGGACACGCTGGACGTGCTGGAAGTGAAAATCGAAATCCCGCCGCGAGGTTGACGGATAGCGCGGGCCGAACGCAGTACAGGTACAGCCGTCCTGACTCGCGCCTCAACCGCAGCTGCCGATATATCCGCAATTTTCGCAGCGGTCGCAGCCGTCCACTCGCCGTAGAAACGGCCCGCCGCATTCGGGGCAGATGCGGCCGCCGGGCAGCAGCTCAGGCGATGCGTCGGCCGATTCGAGGTCGATGCGCAGGGCTTCGGGAACGTGGGCGCGCTGCGCCAGCGAGAGCAGCGATTGTTCTCGGCCGGAGGCGTCGAGATAACCGCGGCGGCGCAGCAGTTCCTGCAGGGCGTAGGCGATGGCGGCGACTTCGGACTGATGGAAGCGCGGCGCACGGCTGCCGTCGGACTTGATGACTTCGCCGCAGCGCACCGGGCCTTTGTCCCAAACGACTTCGCGCATGTTCTGCAAACTCTTGGCGATGGAGCCGCCCGAACGTGCGACGAGGGAAAGCAGCCGCATATTGGAGGCGATCCATTGCTGACCTTCGTCGCGCTGACCCGCGGGCATGAAGAACTCGATGGGCCGCTCGATGCGCACCGCCTCGCCGTTCACCCGGCCCTCCACTTCGGCGAAGGAGACGGAGAGATAGACGGTCTTCTGTCCTTCCGAGGTCATGTAGCTGATCTTGCTGGTGACGGCCTGCAAGTCGCCTGAAGGCCGGCCTTCGATGCGGCGGGTGAGCGGATCGATGTCGTCGGCAGTCTGGGCAGATGCGGCAGCAGGCGCGGCCGCCGTGGGCGTGGCCTGCAGCACCGCGCCAAGCACAGCGTTGGGGCGGTAAGTGGCCAGCCCTTTGAGCCCGGCTTTCCAGGCCTGCAGGTAGAGGTCTTTGAAGTCGTCGTAGGGGTAGTCGGCCGGGACGTTGACGGTTTTGCTGATACTGGTGTCGATGAAGGGCTGCACGACCTGCAGCATTTTCATGTGATCGGTGGCGGACATTTCCAGCGCGGTGACGAAGGCCGGCGGCAGGGCGCTCATGTCGCGGCCCATGCTGCGGTACAGGCGCCAGGCGTGGTCGGCGACTTCGTACTCGCGGGTGGTGTTGTCGGCCATGCGCTTCTTACGGGTATAGACCCACGAGAACGCAGGCTCGATGCCGTTGCTGGCGTTGTCGGCAAACGCCAGGCTGATGGTGCCGGTGGGCGCCACGGCGAGCAGGTGCGAGTTGCGGATGCCATGCGCGGCGATGTCGGCGCGAAGGGCTTCGGGCAGACGCTTGGCGAAGCCGCTGTCGAGGTATTTTGTCGCGTCGAACAGCGGGAAGGCGCCCTTCTCCTTGGCGAGATCGACCGAGGCGGCATAGGCCGCGTCGCGCAGGGTGCGGGCCAAGTCGGCGGCGAAGCGGCGGGCGTCGTCGCTGTCATAGCGCAGGCCGAGCATCACGCAGGCGTCGCCCAGGCCGAGAAAGCCCAGGCCGATGCGGCGTTTGTTTTGCGCCTCGTTGTGCTGCTCGACCAGCGGCCAATAGGTGACGTCGAGCACGTTGTCGAGCATGCGCACCGCGACGCGGGTGACGGCCTGAAAACCCTCGGCGTCGAACCGCGCCTTCGGCGTGAACGGATCGCGCACAAATCGGGTGAGATTGATCGAGCCCAGGCAGCAGCAGCCGTAGTCGGGCAGAAACTCCTCGGCGCAAGGGTTGGTCGCCTCGAAGGTTTCGCAGTAATACAGATTGTTGTCAGCGTTGGCGGTGTCGAGAAACAGAATGCCCGGCTCGGCGTGGTCGTAGGTGGACTGCATGATCTGATCCCACAGCGCACGCGCCCGCACGCTACGGTACACCCACTCGCCGTCGGCCCGTTGATGCGCGCCTTCGGCGAGCTGATCGTCGCCCGGCCTGGCCTTGTGCACCAGATCGATCTGCGCGTCGTTTTCGATCGCCTGCATGAACGCGGCGCTCACGCCGACCGACAGATTGAAGTTCTTGAACGCGCCTTGGTCTTTGGCGTGGATGAAGGCTTCGATGTCGGGATGGTCGATGCGCAGCACGCCCATCTGCGCGCCCCGGCGGCTGCCGGCCGATTCCACCGTTTCGCACGAGGCGTCGAACACCCGCATGAACGACAGCGGGCCGCTGGCGCGGCTGTGGGTGCCGCCGACATGCGCACCCACCGGGCGGATGCGCGAAAAGTCGTAGCCCACGCCGCCGCCGCGCCGCATGGTTTCGGCGGCCTGCGCCAGCGCTTTGTAAATGCTGGGTTTGCCTTCCTTGTCGTCCGACACCGAATCGCCCACGGGTTGGACGAAGCAGTTGATCAGCGTGGCCTGAATGTCGGTGCCCGCCGCCGACATGATGCGTCCGGCCGGCACGAAGCCGTCGGCCAGCGCCTGCCGGAACAGCGCTTCGCTGCGGGCCGGGTCGGCCTCTTCGACCGCCAGGGCGCGGGCGACGCGCGCGTGAATGTCTGCGATGGTGTGCTCATCGCCCTTGGCGTATTTCTCCGCCAGAACGTCGAGACTGATGTCTTGTGCTTGCATGATGGGGGCCTAAAAACGGAAAGGCCGCACGGCGGAATGCCTGCGGCGCAAAAATCGATGCTGGGTTTATACCGCGTCTTCGTGATCGTCGGTGTCGACTTCGGTCAAACCCAGCAGGGTTTGCGTCTGATCGACCGGCAGCGCTTCCACCTGCTTGAGCTGGCGCGTCATGGCGCGGGTGCGAGTTTCTGCCGCACCGATGGTATTGCTCGCTTCGTCGAGCTTCTTGCGCGTTTTTGCAAGAACGTCGCCGAATTTTGTGAATTCCGTTTTCACCGCACCGAGCACTTTCCACACCTCGGTCGAGCGTTGTTCCAGCGCCAAAGTACGAAAACCCATGTGCAGGCTGTTGAGCAGGGCCAGCAGGGTAGTGGGCCCGGCGAGCATCACACGGTGCTCGCGCTGCAGCGCCTCCACCAAGCCCGGTCGGCGCAGCGCCTCGGCATACAGACCCTCGGTGGGCAGGAACAGAATGCCGAAGTCGCTGGTGTGCGGCGCGGCAATGTATTTGCTCTGGATGGTCTTGGCTTCCTCGCGCAGACGCAGTTCAAGCGCCTTAGAAGCGGCCTCGGCGGCGGGTTTGTCAGCCTGCTCCTGCGCGTCGAGCAGGCGCTCATAGTCTTCGCGCGGAAACTTGGCGTCGATCGGCAGCCAGACCGGGCCTTCGCCCTTGCCCGGCAGGCGAATGGCGTATTCCACCCGGGCGTTGCTGCCGGGTACGGTTTCCACGTTGACGCCGTATTGCTCGGGGGTGAACACCTGCTCGATCAGGCCGGCCAGTTGAATTTCGCCGAACACCCCGCGCGATTTCACATTGGTGAACACCCGCTGCAGATCGCCCACGCCTTGCGCCAGGGTCTGCATTTCGCCCAGGCCACGGTGCACCAGTTCCAGCCGCTCGGCGACTTGCTTGAAGCTCTCGCCCAGCCGCTGCTCCAGGGTGGCGTGGAGTTTTTCGTCCACGGTGGCGCGCATCTGTTCGAGTTTTTTCTCGTTGTCGGCCTGCAGCTCGCGCAGGCGCAGTTCCACCGTGCCGCGCATTTCGTTCAGGTTCTTGTCGGTGGACTGGCGCAGCTCGGTGAGGCGCAACTCGGTGGCTTCGCGCATCGCGGTCTGGCCCTGCTCGGCGCTCTGGCGCGCTTCGATCAGGCGCTGGTCGGTGGTCTGACGAAGTGCTTCCAGATACTTCGTGAGTTGCGCTTGCAGGCTTTCGCTGTTCTCTTTGCTGGCGTGCATGAGTTGCGCGCCATGCTTTAGCAAGGTGTCGCTGACAATTTTCTGCAGGCCTTGGAGTTGGAGCGCAACGGCATCGAGCTGGGCGTTTTGCGTGCGCGTGCTCTCGCCCTGCTGGTTGAGCAGCATCTGCTGGAACTGCGCCAGTTGCCCGGCCTGCTCGGTGCGCAGGCTCTGGCCGCTGGCCTGCACCGCGCCGCGCAGTTCGCGCTCCAGGCGCTCCATCTGGGGCGCGAGTTCAGCGCCAATCTCGCGGCGCAATTCGGCCAGACCGCGCAGACGCGACAGCAGCGCCCAGCCCAGACCGAGCACCACGAGCCACAACAGCCCGACGAAAACCAGCAAGATCACTTCTATCGACATAGCTCAGGCCACGGGCGTGATGGGCGGTTGGCCTTGCAGCACCGCGACAAGGTTGTCCACCGCGAGTTGCGCCATGGCGCGGCGGGTGGGAATGCTGCTGCTGGCGATGTGGGGCGTGAGCACCAGACGCGGCGCGGCCAGCAGCGCGGGGTTGACGGCGGGCTCGCCCTCAAACACATCCAGCCCGGCGGCACCCAGATGGCCGCTGTGCAGGGCGTGGGCAAGCGCGGTTTCGTCCACCACGCCGCCGCGGGCGATGTTGACCAGCGTGGCGCCGGGCTGCATCTGCGCCAGCTCGGTCGCACCAATGAGGTGATAGGCGGCGGGGCTGTAGGGCAGCGCCAGCAGCACATGCCGACTTTCGCACAGCAACTCGGGCAGCTCGCGATAACTGGCGCGCAGATCGTCTTCGAGATGCGCGGCCAGCCGTTTGCGATTGTGATAGAGCACGCGCATATTGAAACCATGCGCTGCACGCCGCGCAATGGCCTGGCCGATGCGACCCATGCCGACGATGCCCAGCGTGGCGCCATGCACATCCGCGCCGGCGAACAGATCGACGCTCCATTTTTTCCACTGCCCCGCGCGCAGATAGCGCTCGGCCTCGCCCACCTGCCGGGCCGCGGCCAGCAGCAGGGCGAAGCCGAAATCGGCGGTGGTCTCGGTGAGCACGTCGGGCGCGTGGGTGACGGTCACGCCGCGCTCGGCGCAAGCGGCCAGATCGATGTGATCGACGCCCACGGTCATGGTGCTCACGACCAAGAGCTGCGGGCAGGCATCGAGCAAGGCCGCATCGATGCGCTCGCTGCCGGTGATGAAGGCGCCGTGCTTGTCGGCCAGGCGCTGGCGCAGCGCCTCGGGCGTGGCGATGGCGTCGTCGGGCGTGGTTTCGACTTCGGCCACGGCACGCAGCGGCTCGATGACGTCGGGAAACACGGCGCGCGCCACCAGCACGCGCAGCGGGCCGTCTGCAACAAGATTGCTCATCGGAAAAACACCACGGTCAGGAGAAGAAAGCACGGCATCAGAACGGCCAGCGACCAACCTATATAGCCAAAGAACGAGGGCATGCGCACGCCGCGATGCTCGGCGATGGCTTTGACCATGAAGTTGGGCGCGTTGCCGATATAGGTGACCGCGCCCATGAACACCGCCCCGGCCGAAATCGCCATGAGGGTGGTGGCGTGGGCCATGAGCTGCGCCGCGTCGCCCCCCGCCAGATTGAAAAACACCAGATAGGTCGGCGCGTTGTCGAGAAAGGACGACAGCGCCCCGGTGAGCCAGAAGTACGCGGCCGCGATGGGCTGACCCTGCGCATCGGAAGTAAGCGAGACCAGCCCGGCCAGCGCTCCGCCGCTGCCCGCCCGCAGGATGGCGATGACCGGAATGATGGTGAGAAAAATGCCGAGAAACAGCTTGCCCACCTCGATCATCGGCCCCCAGGTGAACTGGTTTTCATGCCGCGCCTGCCATGGCGTGGTGGCCAGCGACAACAGCGCCACGAGGACGAGCGCTGCGTCGCGCGTGAGGTTCTGCAGATCGAGACTCTGGCCGAGTATCGTCACGGTGATGCCCGGTTTCCAAAGGCCGCTGTGCAGCACCGCGATGACGATGACCACCAGCCACAGCACATTCCACGCGCCAATGATGCCCAGCGGGCTGTCCGGCGTGGGGTCGATGGCCGGGCGCTCGGCCTCCTTGCTCCAGAACCAGCGGTCGAGCGCATAGAACACGGCCAACAGCAGGGCGCAGAGCAAAGCCGTGGGGACCAGCAGGTGCTTGAGCGTCCAGAAAAAATCCACGCCTTTGAGAAAGCCGAGAAATAGCGGCGGATCGCCCAGCGGGGTGAGCGCACCGCCGACATTGGCCACCAGAAAGATGAAAAACACCAGCACATGCGCGTTGTGCCTACGGCCATCGTTGGCGCGGATGACCGGACGCACCATCAGCATCGCCGCCCCGGTGGTGCCCATGACGCTGGCCAGCACCGTGCCGATGGCCAGCAGCAGCGTGTTCTGCGTCGGGCTGCCATGCAGATTGCCGCGCACCGCAATGCCGCCGCTCACGGTATAGAGCGCGGTGAGCAGAATGACGAAGGGCAGGTACTCGTGCAAAAGGGTGTGCAGCGCAGCTTCCCAGGTGACGTGCACGCCGAAACTGAGGGCAAAGGGGATGAGAAACAGCGCAGCCCAGCCCGCAGCGATCTTGCCCTGATGGTGATGCCACACTCCCGCGGCAAACAGCGGCATGAGCGCGATGGACAACAGCATGGCCGCGAAGGGCAGCCCCCACCACAGGCTGAGCGTCGCCGGATCAGGAACGGTCTGGACGGTGGCGGCCGATGCCAGACCCGGCAGCAGGCTCAGCAGCACCGTGGCCGCAGCACTGGCGTCACGCCGCATCGACGATCACCACATGCACGCGGTACGGCCCATGCGCACCGAGCACGATGGTTTGCTCGATATCACCCGTGCGCGACGGGCCGGACACGGTGGAAAGCGCGCGCGGCAGATCGCCCAGTTCGGCGCGCAACAGCGCGTAGGCGTCTTCCAGCGTGGCAACGATGCGGCTGGCCGGCACGATGGCGATATGCGTTTCCGGCAGCAGATGGGTGGACGATGGGGTGGCGGGCGAACTCGCCAGCACCAGCGAACCCGTCTCGGCCACCGCGCAGAAGCAGCCAGTGATGCCGAGCTTGTCTTCATCGCGCGGCGGGCGGAACTCCAGGGTCACGCCTGCGTCGACCCAAGGCAGATCGGCCAAAGTTTCCCAGGCCACGCCCTGCACACCCAACGCCTGCTCGCGCAGATAAGCCGCCACCGCGAGCGGTACGTCCTGCGCGCTGGCGACCCGGGCCACGCTGGTCTGCAGCGCCAGCGCCTGCGTGGTTAAACCCGCTATGCGGTCGGCAATCGTCGGCTGCGGCCCGCGCACATGGCGGCCGATATCGACCTCGGCATCGGCCGCCTCGAGGTCATGCAGCGCTGCCGGTCGCCCCTGACGGGCACGAATCTGCGCCAGGATCGCGGCGCGGGCGGAGTCGGTGTTCATGCGAGAGATTCTAGGAGGCCAACCCCGCGATTGCCCCTGTCGTTAACTCCAACAGACAGTTTGTTACCAATACTGACCGACTGTCATGTGACGGGTTTCCATGCGCCATTGCCGTGTTGATTGTTGCGGTCTACGGCAGGCACATCAAACCCGTGGATCTGTTCGGCTATGCCGCCACACTGGGGACGATTCCCATCATCCTCACTTACCTGATTACCAACCTCGCCTTGCCGGTCTACATGCGAAAACACCACCGCGCGGAATTCCAGTTGACCAAACATCTCATTCTGCCGATTCTGGGAACCTTGCTGATGCTGATGCCCTTGTGGGGACTGGTGGAGCCCGGACAGCCGGAACCATTCAACCTCTTCCCCTACGTCGCCCTCGCTGTCTTGGCGCTGTCGGTGATCTACGGATTGATTCTGACCAAGAGTAATCCGCACCTTGCGCAGACCATCGGCAGCTTTATCGCAGACGAATAAAACACCGCACCCAAGCGAAGTCTTTAACTGGAGTCACCCGTCTTCCCCATCATGCTCGACCAGTTGGTCGGCGGGGATCTGGAAGACTTCACGTAGATAGGCCAGATACGCCGGGTCGTCGCACATATTCTTGCCCGGCGCGTCGCTGACCTTGGCAACGGGCTGGCCGTTGCAGCGGGTCATTTTGAGCACCATCTGCGGCGCTTCAAAGCCGAGGTCGTGCATGAGGTTGGTGCCGATGCCGAAGGCCAGGCCGACGCGCTGGTGAAACTGCCGGTAAAGCGCGATGACCTTGGGAATGGTGAGCATGTCGCTGAACACCAGGGTCTTGGTGCGGGGATCGACGCGGTGCTTGGCATAGTGCGCAATCATCTGTTCGCCCCATGAGAAGGGATCGCCCGAGTCGTGCCGGGCGCCGTCGAACAGTTTGCAGAAATACAGATCGAAGTCGCGCAGGAAGGCTTGCAGACCATACACGTCGGCCAGGGCGATGCCCAGGTCGCCGCGGTATTCCTTGGCCCACATCTCGAAGGCGAACACCTGGGTGTCGCGCAGGCGCGGGCCCAGCGCCTGGCAGGCCTGCAGGTATTCGTGCGCCATAGTGCCCAGCGGGGTGAGGCCCATGTCTTTGGCGAGCAGCACATTGCTGGTGCCCGCAAGCTGGGGGCCGAGGCCGCTATGCAGCCGCCCAAGCACCTGGGCCTGCCAGCGCCGCGAGTAGCGGCGGCGGGTGCCGTAGTCGGCGATGCGGCAGTCTTGCAGCTCCGGGGTATGGAGCAGGGCAATCTTGTCGGCAAGACGCGCCAGGCCCGCGTGCTGGTCGGCATCGGCATGGGCGTGGCGGGCGTATACCTCGCTGACGATGGCTAGCACCGGCACTTCGAACAGAATGGTGTGCAGCCAGGGGCCTTGAATGGCGATGTCGATCTCGCCGCGTTCGCGTGCAGCCGGGTCGGCAGCGGGCGTGGCGCGGATGCGCTGGCGGTTGAGGCGGAACAGCGCAAGGAAATCGACAAAATCGCTCTTGATGAAACGCAGGCTGCGCAGGTAGTCGAGTTCGTCGGGTTTGAATTGCAGGGTGCAGAGGGCGTCGAGTTCGTCGTTGATCTCGCCCAGCCGCGACACCAGATCGACCCCGGGCGTGCGGCATTTGAAGCGGTACTCCACCTGCGCGCCGGGAAAGTGATGCAGCACCACCTGCATCATGGTGAACTTGTAGAGGTCGGTGTCAAGCAGCGATTCGATGATCATGGGTTGGACGAGTTGCGGCGCTGGCGTGACAGCGCCTTGGCCCAAAGCAGGCGCAGCACGGCGCGTTCGCGCTGGTCTTGCGCGGCATCGGTGCGCACGCGGCGCGCCCGGTCGAGCAGTTGGAGTCCGAGGCGCGCCTGGGCTTCGAGCGCGCCGTCGCGCACGGTGAGATCGAGCGGGCGTCCGGCGCCGGGCAGGTTGTCGAGCTTGCCCTCCTGCACGGCTTGGGCAATGCGGGTTTCGCCGATGAAGGCCAGCGCGTTCATGCGTCGTGGAACCGGGTGAATTCAGCCACCGGCGCGCGCTCGGTGACCAGGGTGTTTTCGATGGCCGCAGGATCGGCCCAGCCCAGCGACATGCCGCAGACGACTTGCTGCGTTGAGGCGTCGAGCTTCAATTCGTCTTCGATGAGGCGGTGAAACTGGGTGAACGCGGCCTGCGGGCAGGTGTCGAGGCCACGACCGCGCGCCGCCACCATGATGTTCTGCAAAAACATGCCGTAGTCGAGCCAGCTGCCCTGCTCCATCACCCGGTCGATGGTGAAAATCAGTCCGACCGGCGCGTCGAAAAACCGGAAGTTGCGACCATGCTGGGCGTGCATGGCGGGCTTGTCGCCCTTGGCGATGCCCAGCAGACCGTACAAGTCCCAGCCGACCTTGCGGCGGCGGTCGATGTAGGGCGAACGCCATTCGCGCGGATAGTAGGCGTATTCCTCGGTGTGCTGCGCGGCCTGTGCCGGATCGTCATACGCCGCCAGGATGCGAGCGGACAGCCGCGCGAGCGCCGCGCCCGTGAGCACATGCACCTGCCAGGGCTGGGTGTTGGTGCCCGACGGCGCGCGCGCGGCCACTTGCAGGATGGCCTCGAGCGTGGTGCGCGGCACCGGCGTGGGCAGAAAGCGGCGGATGGAACGGCGCGAAGTAATCGCGCCATCCACTGCGGACTGCGTCTCTGGTGCGGGGGGCGTTTGTTCTGCCGAGGCGATGGGAAGGCGATGGGTCATGGCTGAAGCGAATGCGGTCATTCAGCGCCAGTCTATCCCCCCGAATCGAAGCCCTGCGCGACACCGGGTTTGGGGGTGGGCAAGCCGCACTGGTCGCCCCATCATTCGCAAAGTCCAAACGTGAAAAAACGTAACACCTTTGCGGATTCCTCACATGAAACGCATCGCCCTGTTCGCCGACGGCACCTGGAGCAAGCCCGACCAGAACGACGGTAACGCGCCCACGCCGACCAATGTGGTCAAGCTCTCGGTCGCCGTCGCGCCGCAAGACAGTCATGGCATCGATCAGGTGGTGTTCTACCAAAAAGGTCTGGGCGAACAGGGCGGCCTGTGGGACAAAATCACCGGGGGCGCGTTTGGCCTGGGGATCTCGGCCAATATCCGCGAGCTTTACCTGTTTCTGGTGCAGAACTATCACCCGGGCGACCAGATCTTTCTATTCGGTTACAGCCGCGGCGCGTACACGGTGCGCAGCGTGGGCGGGCTGATTCGCAATTGCGGCATCCTGCGTCCGCAGCATGTCGGCCGCGTGGGCGAGGCCTACGCGCTCTACCGCGACCGTTCGCCCGACAGCCACCCCAACGCGCCGCAATCCGTCGCCTTTCGCGAGGCCTACGCCTGGCCGGACGCGCCCATCGAACTCATCGGCGTCTGGGATACGGTGGGCGCCCTGGGCATACCCGTCACCCCGCTGCGCTTCTGGACCAAACCTCTGTACGAGTTTCACGACGTGGCGCTGAGCAGCCATGTGCGCTACGGCTATCAGGCACTGGCGCTGGACGAGCGCCGCAAGCCTTTCGTGCCGACGCTTTGGCAGAAGCAAAGCCACGCCACCGATCAGGTGGTGGAGCAGGCCTGGTTTCCGGGCGTGCATGGCGATGTGGGCGGAGGGCAAACGCTCACCGGCCTTTCTGACGGTGCGCTGCTATGGATGGCCGACCGGGCGCAACGCTGCGGTCTGGTGCTCGACCCGGCCCTGCTTCCCCCGCATGGCGACCCCGCCGCGCAAATGGGCGACACCCTGACGCTGTTCTACCGCCTGCTGGGCCAGCGCGAACGCCAGCCGGGACAGGCCAACCCCGCGGGTCACGAGGGCGTGCATACCTCCACCCTCAGCCGACACTCCACCCTGCCCGACTATCGCCCCCCCGCGCTGGAGCGTTTTCTCGCCATGCGGCCAGTGACTTACTTGCCCTGAGCGGCCGCGGCAGAAGCAGCAGACACAGCAGCGGGCGCTTGTGGTGCCGTTGTTGGCGATGTGGTCGGCGCAGCGGTCGGCACTCCGGCTGGTGCGCTTGCAGTCGCCTGACCTGAAGCCAGACCGAGCGTGAGCACCACGTCCTTTTCCTGGTCTTTCTCGTCGCCGTTGCCCGCCATCTTGCCCGCCGTCTCTTCTGCGGCCTTGATCGCAGTCCCCGCCTGCACCCGCATCGCAGGCAAGGCCTTGGGGCCGGTGGTCAGCGCCGTGACAACGGCCTTGGCCCGCGCCTGCGCCAGCGCGTCGAGAGCCGACTGGGGAATCACTACCGCCTTGGCCAACTGCGCCAGCATGGCGTGCAGCAAAGCCTGCTCCGGCTGATCGGTTTTGGGCAGCGATTTTTTCAGCGCATCGAGCGCGCTGGTCGGGTGCTGGTCGAGGTAGAGCGCGGTGATGGCATTGCGGGTGCGGGCATTGCCCAGATCGAGCGGGCCCGGGCTGACATCGGGCGGCACGGTCACGCCCAGCTTGAGCAGCACCTGACGGCGCACCGCGGCCTGCTGCAGCGCGGCGGTATCGCGCGCGACATCGAGCGTGGGCGGCACCTGCAATTGCAGCCGCGGCCGCTTGCGCAGCGCCTCGGCGATATGCAGCAGCTTTTCACGCTCGGGCGGCGCCAGCACTGCGCTGCCGGGGGCGAAAGCCACGTTCTGCGGCGTTTGCTCGCCCCCGCCGCCGAACAGTGCGCCCAGCGCGCGGAACGGCGCGGTGACGATCTTGGTCAGCACGTTGACAATGGCCTGCCAGATGATGCCGCCGTAGCTGAACTTGGGGTTGTTCAGGTCGCCATGCACCGGCAGGTCGATGTCGATCACGCCGTCGCTGTTTTCCAGCACGGCGATGGCCAGATCGAGCGGCAGGTTCATCGCGCCGGGGCTGTCGACATGCGGGCCCAGCTTGAGCCGGGTGATGGTGAACTGGTTTTTGCCCTGCATCTGCGCCTTGACGATCTTGTACTGCAGCTTGGCATCGAGCCGCCCCGATTCGATGGTGCGCCCGGCAAATTTGCCCGAGTAGGGCGAAACCGAGGCCATGTTCAGGTTGCGGAAATCCAGCGTGACGTCGGTGTTCTGGGTGGCGCGGAAGGGCTGCAACTGCCCCCGCACCTTGGCCGAGCCGTAGTCGTTGACCTGACCGTCGAGTTCGATCTGGGCGCTGCTGTCGGGCGCGTCTGACAGACCGTTGATCACCCCGGAGAGCTTTTGCATGCGCACCCGGAAGTCGGGCTTGATGGACTGATCGGTGAAGTCGACATCGGCATTTTCGATGGCGGTGCGGTCGATGCGCAGCGCCAGCGGCAAGGGCTTGTTTGCACTATGGCCGGCAGCGGCAGGCGGCGGGCTCTGGGCGGGTTTGCGCGTGAGCAGGATGGCCTGCACATTGAGCGTACGGTCGGGGTTGATGACGATGCGCCCATAGGGCTCCACCGCTTGTAGCGCGTTGATGCTGACCGACAGCGGCGCGCTATCGACGCCCAGCCCGGTGGCCGCCAGCTTGCGCCAGCCCAGAAACGGCGTGCGCCCTTCGGGCTCGACCAGCGCGAGGTTGTCGATCTGCGCACGGCCGTCATAGCTCACCTCCGGCACGCTGCCCTGGCCCTTGCCCAGCTTCACCGTGCCGTCGGCCGAGGCGGTTCCGCTGGTAAGCAGCAGCCGCACATAAGGCGCCAGCAGACTGCCGTAGGGGGTGAGCGCAAGCTGCTGAAGTTGCACCTGCAGCGTGCCGGCCAGCGGCTGCGGGGCCACTTGACCGCGGGCGCTGAACTGCCCGCCCTGCTTGAGCGCGAAGCGCACTTGCAGCGCTACGGGTTTGCGCAAATCCAGACTGAGGTTGCGGGCGCTGGCCTGACCCTGCACCACATCCAGACGGAGGGGCGCGGAAGTCTGGCGATCTTCGACCTGAGCCGAGAAGTCGCGCAGAGCAAGGCTTTTGAGTTGCAGATCGGGCAGCTTGGCAGCCGGGTTTTGTGCGGCAGGCTTGGCGGGTGGAGGCGCTGCGGAGGCGGGAGTAGCGGACGCGGGCACAAAGGCCTGCGCCCAGTTCAGGCCGTTCTGCGCCAGAGTCACCTCGGTATTGAAGCCGTCCACTTGCAGGGCCCCGGCGCGAATATGGGCCACGCCGGACGCGGGCAGACTGATTTCGCTGGTGCCGAGTTGCAGGCTTTTCCACCGCGCCAGCGCTTGGCGGGCGCTGTCGAGCTGCATCGCGCCGAGTTGCAGTTGCAGGTCTTTGGCCTGAACCTGCGCCGGGCTGCCCGCAGGCAGCACCACCTTGGCCGCGGAGTTCATCTTGAGGTCGCTGAGCTGCAGTTGCAGCGGCGCCTTGAAGCTCTGGTCGGTGTAATCCAGCGCCTGCACCCGGGTGGCGACGCGCTGCACTTCCAGAGTCCAGGCGGAGACGGGCTGAACAGCGGGCTGAGCGGCTGATGCCGACACTGAAGTGGGCACTGAGGCGGGCAGGCGGGTCGGCTTCGACGCCTTGGAGGCGCCTAAGGCCTGCAGCAGATCGATCTGCCCGCTCGCCAGACGCTTGAGCTGAACTCGGGCCGCGTCGAGCTGAATGGCGCCGAGTTGCACGCGGCGCTGTGCCAAATCGGCCTGCATTGCATCGACCTGAAGCAAGGGCAGCGACAGCCAGGGAGTTGCCTGCGCAGCCTCTGCGCGCAACTGGCTGTTCTGCAGGGTGATTTGCGGCAGTTGCAGGGTGCGCTGGGCCAGATCGACCGTGCCCGGCTGCGTCTGCAGGCTACCCGCCTGCAGTGCGGCCTGGCCGATCTGCCCGCTGATGTCTTGCACTCGCAGCGGCCCGAAACCTGCGTGTTGCCGACCCCAGTCGAGCTGTGCACCTTGCAGTTGCGCGGTGTGGAACTGCAGCTGATCGCGGCCTGAGGCGGCGCTCAATCCGTCCAGCGACAAAGACTGCATCGACACGGTGCGTTTGGCGCCGTCGATTTTTGCCCGATCCAGTTTCAGGTTTTGCCACTGCACGGCGGCGGCGCCCGCCCGCGCGGCCAAGGTCTGAATTTGCGCGCCGAGGTCATTGATCGCCCACAGCCAGCCTTGCTGCCCCTGCACCGCGCTGTAGGCCGCATGAATCGACGCTGTGCCCGAGGTGATCTGCAAGGTGCTCGATAGATTCGGCACGGCCCGCGCCGCCGCCGCCAGGTCGAGCTCGGTGAGTTCCGCCTGCCCGCCGGACACCAGCGGATTGACGCCCACATAGCCCTTCCAGCGCAGCGTGGCCTTCTGCTCGGGCAGCACCAGACTGATGGCGTATTGCCCGCGCGCCTTGGGCAGAGTGGACAGATCGTTGATCTGCACGTTCAAAGGCGTCAACTGCGTGGCATAGGGATGGGGGCGGTTGGCATCGGCGTAGCGCAGCGTGCCGCCTGCGATCTGCAACTGCTCGATCACCACGCGCGGGAGGGTGTCGGAAGGTTTGGCCGGTTTGGGGCCGCGCTGCAGGGCGCGCACCAGAGCGCCCCAGTTCATCGCACCGCCTTGGGCAATGGCCACATTCACCTGCGGCTGATCGATGCGGATTTGACGAAACGTCCACGCCCAGCGAAACAGGCTGACCGGGGCAAAATCGACGAACAGCTTGCCAAACCCCGCCAGCGGCGCCCCTTGCGGCGTGCTCAGTTGCAGCTGGTCCACCGTGAGATTCAGGTGCAGGGGGTCGAACGCCACCTTGCCCACCGTGGCCCGGCTGTCGAGCTGCGACTGCGCCAGCTTGGGGATGTAATGCTCGGCCAGCGGCCCGACCGCAAGGTAGCCAAAAGCCACGTAAAACACGAACAGGCCCGCCACAATGAGCACCGGCAGGCTGAGCAGCACGCGGCGCAGTCGCCTCCAGACGGACGAAGCAGTGGCAGACATCAAAACCTCGCGAAAGATTGGATGCACTGCATTATGGCTCCACCCCGCGGCGCGCCGCCGCTTCGGCCGATACCATCAGGGTCTGTTGCGCCTGCCGCCAATCCACCCGAACCCATGACCGACTCGACCCCCGCTTATGTCCAGTACGTAGGCGCCGCCCTGTTTGCCATTGCGGTGATCCATACCTTTTCCACCAAATTCTTCGAGGGCCTGGCGCACCGCCAGCCCGCGCACGCCGGGCTGTGGCATCTGCTCGGCGAGGTCGAGGTGGTGTTTGGTTTCTGGGCCATGGTGCTCATGGTGTTTTTGTTCGCCACGCTAGGGCAACATGAAGCGGTGGGCTACATCGACTCGCGCGATTTCACCGAGCCGCTGTTCGTCTTCGCCATCATGGTCATCGCAGGCACCCGGCCCATCCTCCAGGCTGCGGGCGACGTCGTCAACGGGCTGGAACGCGCCCTTCCCCTGCCGGGCGCGATCATGTTTTACCTGCTTCTGCTGGTGCTCGTGCCGCTGCTGGGTTCGTTCATCACCGAACCCGCAGCCATGACCCTGGCCGCCCTGTTGCTGCGCGACCGCATTTTTCGCGCCGAAGTGTCGCTGCGGCTCAAATACCTCACCCTGGGGGTGCTGTTCGTCAACGTATCCATCGGCGGCACGCTCACCCATTTCGCCGCGCCGCCGGTACTCATGGTGGCCTCGACCTGGCAGTGGGATCTGGGTTTCATGTTCACCCATTTCGGCTGGAAAGCCGCCATCGCGGTGGCCATCAACGCCGTGGGCGCCACCCTGATGTTCCGCCGAGAACTGGCCGGCCTGGCGCGACCGGCCGCGGTGGATACGCCCGACCCCGCACAACAACGCGCGCCGCTGAGCGTCATCGGCATCCACCTGTTGTTTCTGGTGGCCGTCGTGGTGTTCGCCCATCACCCGTCGGTGTTCATTCCCCTGCTGCTGTTTTTCGTCGGTTTTGCCACCGCCTACGCGCGCTATCAAGACACCCTGATGCTCAAGGAAGGCATGCTGGTGGGCTTCTTTCTGGGCGGGCTGGTGGTGCTGGGCGGCCTGCAGCAATGGTGGCTGCAACCGCTGCTCACCCGCATGGATGCGACCGCGGTATTTTTCGGCGCCACGGCGCTGACGGCCATCACCGACAACGCCGCGCTGACCTACCTCGGCTCGCTGGTGCAGGGCCTGAGCCCCGAATTCAAATACGCGCTGGTGGCGGGGGCGGTCAGCGGCGGCGGCCTCACGGTCATCGCCAACGCCCCCAATCCGGCTGGCATCGCCCTGCTGCGCAGCTGTTTTGACGAAGGAGCGGTTCAGCCGCTGGGCCTGTTGGCCGCCGCCCTGCTGCCCACCGCAGTGGCGATGGGCTGCTTCTGGCTGCTGTGATCCTTTTTTCCAAACGCTTTCCTAACCTATGAATACTCCCACCCTCCCTGACTCTGCAACTCACACCGTCGCTTTTCTCGGCCTGGGCGTCATGGGCGACCCGATGGCCGGGCATCTGGCCCGCGTCGGGCACCGCGTGACTGTTTACAACCGCACCGCGAGCAAGGCCCACGACTGGGTGCGCCGCAACGGCGGGCATTCAGCAGCGACACCGCGCGAAGCTGCGGCGGGGGCCGACTTCGTGTTCTCCTGCGTCGGCAACGATGACGACCTGCGCGCCGTGACCCTCGGCCCGGACGGCGCTTTCGCCGGCATGCAGCCCGGCGCGGTGTTCATCGACCACACCACGACCTCGGCCGATGTCGCCCGCGAGCTGGGCCTTGCGGCGCGCGAACGCGGCCTATTTTTTCTCGACGCCCCCGTCTCGGGCGGGCAGGCCGGTGCGCAGAACGGCACACTCACCGTGATGTGCGGCGGCGAGGCCCCAGCGTTCGAGCGGGCGCAGCCGGTGATTGCCGCGTTCGCCCGCGCCGTCACCCGGCTGGGCGACAACGGCGCCGGGCAGCTTTGCAAGATGGTCAACCAGATCGCCATCGCCGGCGTGGTGCAAAGCCTGGCCGAGGCCATCGCCTTTGGCGAGCACGCCGGGCTGGATCTGTCCACGGTGCTGCAGGTGATCGGCAAAGGTGCGGCGCAGAGCTGGCAGATGGACAACCGCGGCCCGACCATGATCGAGGGCCGCTACGACTTCGGCTTTGCCGTCGATCTGATGCGCAAAGACTTCGGTCTGTGTCTGCAAGAGGCCCGCCACAACGGCGCGCGGCTGCCGGTCCTAGCCCTGGTCGATCAGTTCTACGCCGATGTGCAGGCGGCAGGCGGCGGGCGGCTCGACACCTCGTCGCTGCTCAAGCGGCTGCGTGACAAGAACGACTGAAACCGCCCGTCCACAAACGACAAAGGCCACCCGAGAGTGGCCTTTGCTTTTACCGACAACGATTATTTAGCCGTGTAGCGCGCGGCGCTGGCGGTGATTTCGGCGCGCGCGGCATCAATCCCGGCCCAGCCTTCGGTCTTCACCCATTTGCCCGCTTCGAGGTCTTTGTAGTGGTTGAAAAAATGCTCGATCTGCTTGAGCAGTTCGGGCGGCAGGTCTTCGGGCTTCTGGATGTGGCGGTACTGCGGCAGCAGTTTTTCCACCGGCACGGCGATGAGCTTGGCGTCCACCCCGGCTTCGTCGGTCATTTTCAACATGCCGATGGGGCGGCAACGCACCACGCAGCCATGCACCAGCGGAATGGTGGTGACCACGAGCACGTCCACCGGGTCACCGTCTTCCGACAGGGTCTGCGGAATGTAGCCATAGTTGCACGGGTAGTGCATCGCGGTGGACATGAAGCGATCGACGAACAGCGTCCCGCTGGCCTTGTCCACCTCGTACTTCACCGGCGGCGCGTGCGCGGGAATTTCGATCACTACGTTGAAGTCGTCAGGCAGGCTTTTGCCCGCAGGCACGTCGCGCAAACTCATAATCAGTCCTTGGGTTAAGAGAGAGGTAGAAAAAATTTAGGCAGGATTATTGCCGCGTGGCTCGGGCGGCGGTGCGTTTTCTTTTTGCGGGTTGCGCATGTCCTGCAACTGCTGTTCGCTGATGATGTTGAACATGGTCACGACCTTCGACACGCCCGTGGTGTCGCGTGCGATCTGCACGGCGCGGTCGGCCTCGCGCTGCGTGACGATGCCCATGAGGTAGACCACGCTATTGGACGTAGTCACCTTGAACGCATTGCCGAAAATATCGCGGGCGTCGATCAGGCGGGCGCGCACCTTGGTGGTGATGAGGGTGTCGGTGGCGCTGCGGTTGAGGTCGGCCACAGGCCCGATGTCAATTTCGTTGAGCACGGCCTTGACATTGGGCACGCCCTTGACGACTTGTTCGGCCTTCTGTTTATCGGCCTCGCTCGGCACCTGGCCGACCAGCAGCACCTGCTGGTTGTAGCTCACGGCGCGCACATTGACACCGGCGCCCAGGGCGGAAGAAATGCGGTTGTCCGCCTTGAGCTCGATGGTGTTGTCTTCGAGGATGGAGCCCGCCGTGCGTCGGTCGGTTGCCACATAGGCGGTTGTGCCCACCGCGCCCAAGCCCAGCACGAAGCAGCCCTGCAACTGCGTGGCCGCGAGCACGACGGTCAGCAGACTGGCCGCGCGCCACAAACCGCGCGAACGACGCACGCCGCTAGCGGCGGAAGCCGATTTAGAACAAATATCTACGTTCATCTGTGTCATGCCAAAGACTCCGGTTCACCCATCAGCACCCAGTCTAAGCCATCGCAAAGGCAATGCAATGTCAACAGATGCACCTCCTGGATGCGGGCGGTACGATCGTTGGGCACGGCGATATGCACATCCGCTTCGCGCAGCAGGCCGGCCACCCGGCCGCCGGTGCGCCCGGTCAGCGCCAGCACGCTCATCTCTCTGGCCTGCGCGGCCCGCACCGCTTCGACGATGCTCGACGAATTGCCGCTGGTGCTGAACGCCACCAGCACATCGCCGGGCAGACCCAGCGCCCGCACCTGCTTGGCGAACACATGGTCGAAACCGTAATCGTTCGCCACGGCGGTGAGGGTGGAGGTGTCGGTGGTGAGGGCGATGGCGGCCAGCTCGGGGCGCTCGCGCTCGAAGCGGCCGACCAGTTCCGCGGCCAGATGCTGACTATCGGCGGCCGATCCGCCGTTGCCGCAGATCAGAATCTTGTGCCCGTTCGACACCGCTGTCGCCAGCACATCGACGGCGCGCGCGATCGGCCCGGTCAGCGCCTCGGCCGCCTGGTACTTCAGATCGGCGCTGTCGAAAAAATGCTGCTGGATACGCTGCTCTAGCATGATGTGACTGAGAGACAAAAGGGCGATGTTAGTCGGGGTCGAGTGCCTGCGCGGCCTGCGTGTTGTCCTGCCTGCGTCGTCACTCTTCCGCCGAAAACGCGCCGGGCAGCCACTCCAGCTTGCCCGCTTCCAGCGCAACCACATCGAAACGGCATGTCGGCTCCTCGACCAGACGCGCCAGATAGTGACGCGCGGCCAGCACAATACGGCGGCGTTTGCGCGCATCGACACTGCCCGCCGCCCCGCCATACGCCGCCGCGTTGCTGCGGGCGCGCACCTCGACAAAGACCAGCGTGCCGTCGGCCGCGCGCATGATCAGGTCGATCTCGCCGCCCCGCACCCGATAATTACGCTCGACCAGCCGCAAGCCGCGGGCCTGCAACTCGGCGCAGGCCCGCGCTTCTGCCGACTGCCCCAGACGGCGCGCCGCGCGCTGCTTCCACATTTGCAACATGCCCGCCATGTCCACTCCCCTCCAAACCGCACTGGAATTCTGCGCCCAGCAGGATTTTCCGCCCGCGCTCTACATGGTGTCCGCGCCCATCGGCAACCTGGCCGACATCAGCCTGCGCGCCCTGGCCGTACTGCACCATGCCGACCGCATCGCGGCCGAAGACACCCGGGTGGCGCAGCGTCTGCTCGAAGCCTACGGGCTGCGCAAACCCACGCTGCGCTGCGACCGGCACCGCGAGGCGCAGGCCGCGCAGCACATCGTCGCCGCGGTGGCCGCGGGCGAGCGCGTGGCTTTTGTCAGCGACGCGGGCACGCCGGGCATCAGCGATCCGGGCAGCCGCATCGCCGCGGCCGCTCATGCCGCCGGGCTGCGGGTGATGCCCCTGCCGGGCGCCAGCGCGGTGACGACGGCGCTCAGCGCCAGCGGCCTCGATCTGCACTCGGGTTATTGCTTCGCGGGATTCGCGCCCGAAAAGGCAGTGGCGCTGCGCGCCTTTCTGCAGGCCGCGCTACAGGCTTCGCGGGTGACGGTGTTTTTCGAAGCCCCGCACCGGCTGCGCGACTGCCTGCTCACCTTGCTGGATCTGGACGCGCAAGCGCAACTCGTCCTCGCCAAGGAGTTGAGCAAACAGTTCGAAACCCTGCTGCCCTGCACGCCGCAAGCCGCGCTCGACTGGCTCGATGCCGATCCCCGGCGGGCGCAGGGCGAATTCGTGCTGCTGCTGCAGCCGCGCGCGGCCGTGGCGGAACTCGACACCCGAGCCATCGCCCTGCTGCAGCGGCTGGCGCAGGAGTTGCCCGCCTCACGCGCGGCGGCGGTGGCGGCCGACCTCACCGGGCTGAAGCGCGATGCGCTGTACCGCTGGTTACTCGATCAAAAACAGGGCTGATAAATGGGCTGATCGAGCGCCCCGCCTCACACCGGCGCCGGGGCTTCACCCGTCCAGATTTCCACCCGGTTGCGTCCGGCTTGTTTGGCGCGGTAGAGCGCCTGGTCGGCGCGGTCGAGCAATTCGTCGGCGTCCATCAGGGTGGAAGTCGGCAGGAACTCGGCAATGCCGATGCTGGTGGTCAGCGTCAAGCCATCAGGCGCGCTCGAGGGCAGGCAGCTGGCTTCCTGAATGGAAAGCCGCAGGCGCTGCGCCACATCGAACGCGACCTGCCGCGTGGTCTGCGGCAGCAGAATGGCGAACTCATCGCCCCCCAGCCGTCCACACAGATCGGGCCCGCGCAACTGCTGCATGCAGGTCTGCGCAAAACAGCGAATGACAGCGTCGCCCACCTGATGGCCGAAGCGGTCGTTGATCTGTTTGAACCGGTCGATGTCCAGCGCCAGCACCACGAACGGGCTGCCCTCACGCTGCGCGCGGCGCAGCTCCAGTGCGGCGCGGGCCAGAAAGTAGCGGCGGTTCGGAATGCCGGTGAGCGTGTCGGTGTAGGCCAGATTGCGCAATTCGCTTTCACGCGCCTTGGCCTCGGTGATGTCCTTGAAGGCGAAGATCAGCGCGTCGTCGTCGCGGTAACGCCCCCGGGTGACCGACAGCAGCAGCCAGACCTCGGTGCCGTCGAACCGACGGAATTGGGCCTCCACGCCGCGCACGATGCCGCCTTCGCGCTGCAGCCGAGCCAGCAGTTGATCGCGATCGACCGAATCGCCCCAAAGAGGCCGCATCGACTGCCCGGCGTGCTCCGCATACGAGCCGCGGAACAGACTGTCGGCGGCCTTGTTGGAAAACAGCAGCGCCGCGTCGCTGGTGCGAGTGATGACCAGCGGCACCGGCGACTCTTCCGCGAGGAAGCGAAAGCGCTGCTCGTCTTCGCTGAGTTGCTGCTGCAACTGCTTGATGGCGGTGATGTCCTGCATGCTGGTGACCACGCCCACGATCTGGCGGCTGACCGCGTCGCGCACCAGCGCCTTGTTCAAAATCCACACCGTGGGCTCATGATCGGGATGCAGATAAGGCGCTTCGCGCGTGACCTGCAGGCTGCCGGAGAGCAACTCGCTGTCCATGTCTTCCCAAATGCGGCCCAGCGTGGTGCCGAGAATCTGCGTCCCGGTGCGGCCGTGAATTTCCGGGCCGCTGAGCCCGACGAGCAGGTTGAAGGCCACGTTCACCCGGGTGAACCGCCCCTGCGGATCGCTGAACGCCACCGGGTTGGGCAGGGCGTTGAGCAGCGATTCCTGAAACCGCAACTGCGCCTGCGTGGTGGCCTGGCTGATCTGCAGCGCGGCGGTGCGACGGTTGACCTTTTTTTCCAGCGTGGCATTGATGTCGCGCACCTGTTTGAGTGCCACGGTGCGCTCGTTGGCCAGCAATCCGGCGAGCAGCATGGCGCTGGCGAACGCCAGCAGAATGATCTGCATGGACATGAAGCGATCGCTGCCCAGCATGCTGTACATCGGGCCTTGCTGCAGCACGGTCGCCGTCACGATCAGCAGGCTGATGACCGCGCTCAAGGCAGCGGAAACCGCCAGCGGCAAGCGCATCGCCGACCACAGCAGCGGCAACATGACCAGACTCGCCAGCCCGATGGGCAGCGCGCTCTGGCCGACTGGCATGAGATAGACCAGCAGGGTGCCGATCACCGCGAGCGCCGGCAGCCACACCATTTCCCCGTTGAACGCCGCCCGCAAGGTCTGCAGCGACACCCGGCGCAGCAGTTCGGCGGCGGGGGTGAGCACCACGATGCTGGCCATATCGGTCACCCACCATTGCACGCCCAGATCAGGCGAAACGGGGGTCTGGCCAAAACCGAAGGTGGCCGCGGCAGCGGCCCCCACGGCCGCAGAGACCCCCGCGCCGATTACGCCCATGGCGCCGATGAACCAGAGACCGTCGGCCGTCGTCTCGAAACCCTGCCAGCGCGCGCGTCGCCGCAACAGCCACAGACCGAGCAGCGGCCCGAGGACGTCGCCCGCCGCGATCAAGGCACTGGCCTGCAGTCCCCAGCCCAACAGCATGTAGTCGCTCACCCAGGACGCGAGCGCGATGGCCGGCACCATCGACGGCCCGCGCGCAATCAGGCCGAAGGCCGCCACGGCCGCCGAAGGCCACAGAATGAGCTCGCTCGACCGCACCCCGAGAACCAGCCAGGCCACCAGGATGTAACACGCAGCGAGGCCCACTGACCAGAACAGCCAGCGAATCACGGAGCGGGTGGACACGGAGCACATGAGGGCGTTGCAGCAGGGTCAGTGAGTCAAAGTTTCAGCGCAGAAAACGACATTTCATGAAGAGAAAAACATCCCAAAAAAACGGTCGATGATTGTCAGCAAAGAACCAAACTTGTTGACAATCCAGACAAACTGGAGAAATCAACGAAAGATAGGCATTATTCCTGCACCAGATTCGCTGACTGCTCTGGCTTGACCAGATTCTCTAGAAGCTGCGTCGCCCTGTCCGTGAAATCCGTCACGTTGTCGGCCCGTAGCCTCTCACGCAGCGCTAAAAATTGTTGAAAATTGCGCACTGCTTCACGAAGTCAGCACCGTAAGCGCGGCGTTTCTCTGGCTGTTTCTCTTACTGAACCCTCTCCCATGCCTCCACTGCCCGACCCCGAACCGTCCTTCTCGTCGCCTGCGATGCAGCGTCGTTTACTGCTGAGGGCCGCGGCAGGTACGCTTTTGTTCAGCCCGTGGCTGAAAGCCGCCCAGGCGCGAGCCGCAGTCAATCTGGCCGCGACGCCCATCGGCCGCATGGATCTGCCGTGGTGGCGCAAGCGCTTTGAAGCGTCGCTGCAACAGGTGCGCCGCAGCCAGCCTGAACTCGTCTGGCTGGGCGACTCCATCACCCAGAACTGGGAGCGCAGCAGCCCGCAGCCCTGGGCCGACTACCAGCCCATCTGGCAACGCGAATACGGACGCTACCAGCCGCTCAATCTCGGCTTCATCGGCGATACCACCTCCAGTGTGTTGTGGCGACTCAATCACGGGCAGGTGCAGGGGCTGTCTCCGAAGGTCTGCATTCTGCTGATCGGCGCCAACAATCTGGGGCGGCCGCACTGGGGCGCCCACCTGACCGTGCCGGGCATCGAGGCGGTGGTGGACAAGGTGCACCAGTTGCTGCCGCACACCGCGGTGCTGCTGCTCGGCGTGCTGCCCAGCAAGCGCTCGGCCTGGATCAGCGCCGAAACCCTCAAGATCAACGCCGCGCTGGCCCAGCGTTATGCCCACAGCCCCTTTGTGACCTTCCTGAATGTCGGCCATGTGCTGCTCGACGCCCAAGGCCAGCCCGATCCCGCGCTCTATCTCGAAGGGCACGAGGCGCATCAAACCGTGCTGCTCCACCCGGATGCGCAAGGCATGGAACGCATCGCCCAGGCGATCGCGCCCACGCTGGACAAACTCATGAGAATCTCGCCGGACCGTCCCATGAGTCCATAGTGCCCAGAACAGAGAACCGAGCGAAGCGAAGGTTTTCGGGGTGGGCTGATGGCTCGCTGAACCGACCTTCCTGCCCGCAGGCAAAGCGGCTTTTGCTGTGCCATACTGCGTCACGCACACTGCCTGCCCATCCCCAAAAAAATTCTGCAGGAGACAACATGAAAGCTTCCCTTCGTTTGCCCGCGGCGCTCGGTCTGTGCGCCTTGCTGTCCGCACCCGCCTTCGCGGCCGAGCCGCTCACCGTCACGGTCCACCGGCTCACTCTTGAGACCGCCGAGCGCATCGCGCAGGGCGCCATCAAGACCTGTCGCGCCAAGGGCTTGCAGGTCAGCGTGACCGTGGTCGATCGCAACGGCATCGTGCAGGCCACGCTGCGCGACACCCTGGCCCCGCCGGTCTCGCTGGCCATCAGCCGACAAAAGGCCTACACCGCCGCCATGTTCGGCATCAAAGGCACCGCCATGGGGCCGCAAGCCGCCTCGCCCCTGGCGCTGCTGGGCGACGGCCTGGCCTTCACCGCGGGTTCCGTGCCGATCGAAGCCGGGGGCCGGATGTACGGCGCCGTGGGCGTGAGCGGCGCGCCGGACGGCAAGGTCGACGAGGAATGCGCCCAGGCCGGACTCGAAGCGGTCTTGCCCGATCTGGAAATGCAGTAAGGGCCTGCGCGTGCCCTCGCGTTTCCCGTTGCTCTTCCCTGGTTTTCCCTACTCGCGCCCCTGCCTACAATCCTCACTCAGTTCTGCGCGACCTCGCGCCGCGCAGAACTGACCGACACAACGGCCTGCCTTTTTTTTGGGCAGCCCGATCAACCCGCATGAAATCAGGGCTTTCCGCCCATCCGGTGTGACATTTTCCCCAGCCGCTGGGGATAACTGGGCGCCGGTGGCACCCCTGTGGATAATTTTCCGATCCTCCATGGCCAGTCGCCGACCTCCCGCCTATTCCGAATCGTCCATCCGCGTGCTCAAGGGCCTGGAGCCCGTGCGCCAGCGGCCGGGCATGTACACCCGCACCGACAACCCGCTGCACATCGTGCAGGAGGTCATCGACAACAGCGCTGACGAAGCCCTGGGCGGGTACTGCCAGCACATCGCCGTCACCCTGCACACCGACGGCAGTATCAGCGTGGAAGACGACGGTCGCGGCATCCCCTTCGGCCTGCACCCGGAAGAGAACGCGCCGGTGGTCGAGCTGGTGTTCACCCGGCTGCATGCAGGGGGCAAGTTCGACAAGCTGCAGGGCGGCGCGTACAGCTTTTCAGGCGGGCTGCACGGCGTGGGCGTTTCGGTCACGAATGCACTGGCGGCAAGGCTGGAAGTGACGGTCTGGCGCGACGGCCAGGTGGCGCATCTGGTGTTTTCAGGTGGCGACGTCATCGAGCCCCTGGCGGTGCGCAAGGCCGCACGCGATGAGCGCAGAAGCGGCACCCGTGTGCGCGTCTGGCCCGATGCCAAATACTTCGACAGCCCGCATCTTCCGCTGGCCGAACTCACCCATCTGCTGCGCAGCAAGGCGGTGCTGCTGCCCGGGGTCAAGGTCGATCTGATTCAGGAGAAAACCGGCGACACCACGCACTGGGAATATGCCCGCGGACTGCGCGACTATCTGCTCAGCAGCCTGCCCGCCGAGCCCTACATCGATCTGTTCGAGGGCGAGCACTACGCCAGCGCTTCAGAACAGGAGAGTTTCGCCGAAGGCGAGGGCGCGGCCTGGTGTGTGGCCTTCACCGAAGAGGGCGCGGTGCTGCGCGAGTCTTACGTCAACCTCATTCCCACCCCGGCCGGCGGCACGCACGAAGCCGGCTTGCGCGAGGGGCTGTTCCAGGCGGTGAAAGGCTTCATCGAACTGCACAACCTGCAGCCCAAGGGGGTGAAACTGCTGCCCGAAGACCTGTTCGCGCGGGCGTCCTTCGTGCTTTCCGCGCGGGTGCTCGATCCGCAGTTCCAGGGCCAGATCAAGGAAAAGCTCAATAGCCGCGATGCCTTGCGCCTGGTCGGCCAAGCGGTGCGGCCCACGCTTGAACTCTGGCTGCACGAGCGCGTCGATCAGGGCAAGAAGCTCGCTGAACTGGTCATCCGCCAGGCGCAGAGCCGCCTGCGCGCGGCGCAGAAAGTCGAGAAGAAAAAAGGCTCGGGCGTGGCCGTGCTGCCGGGCAAACTGACCGACTGCGAAAGCCGCGATACCGAACGCACCGAACTGTTTCTGGTGGAGGGCGATTCCGCCGGAGGCTCGGCCAAGATGGGCCGCGACAAGGAGTTCCAGGCCGTGCTGCCGTTGCGCGGCAAGGTGCTCAATTCCTGGGAGATCGAACGCGACCGGCTGTTTGCCAACACCGAGATCCACGACATCGCCGTGGCCATCGGCGTCGATCCGCACGGCAAGGACGACATGCCCGACCTAAGCAACCTGCGTTACGGCAAGATTTGCATTCTGAGCGATGCCGACGTGGACGGCTCGCACATCCAGGTGTTGCTGCTCACCCTGTTCTTCCGCCATTTTCCCAAGCTCATCGAGCGCGGTCATGTCTGCGTGGCCCGCCCCCCGCTCTACCGCCTCGACGCGCCCGCGCGCGGCAAGAAACCGGCGCAGAAGATCTACGTGCTCGACGACGCCGAACTGCAGGCCGCACAAGACAAACTGCGCAAGGACGGCCTGAAGGACGGCGCCTGGCAGATTTCGCGCTTCAAGGGCCTGGGCGAAATGAGCGCCGAGCAACTCTGGGACACCACGCTGAACCCCGACACCCGCCGTCTGTACCGCGTGCGGCCCGACGACGCAGAAGCTCTGTTCCATCAGCTCATGGGCAAAGGTGAAGCCCAGGCGCGCCGCGGGCTGATGGAGGAATACGGCGACCAGATCGAAGTGGACATCTGATATGAGTGAACAAGCCACCCTCGAATTCGACAACCGGCCTGAAGACGACACCGACTCGCTGGCGCTGGGCGACTATGCCCGCCGCGCCTATCTCGACTACGCCATTTCCGTGGTCAAGGGCCGCGCCCTGCCCGATGTGTGCGACGGTCTGAAGCCGGTGCAGCGGCGCATTCTCTACGCCATGTGGCGCATGGGATTGACCGCCGATGCCAAGCCGGTCAAGTCGGCGCGGGTGGTGGGCGACGTGCTCGGCCGCTTTCACCCGCATGGCGACCAGGCCGCCTACGACGCCCTGGTGCGGCTGTCGCAAAACTTCGCGCAGCGCTATCCGCTGATCGACGGTCAGGGCAACTTCGGCTCGCGCGACGGCGACGGCGCCGCCGCCATGCGCTACACCGAGGCGCGGCTCTCGCCCATCGCCCGGCTGCTGCTCAGCGAGATCGATGCGGGCACCGCCGACTTCATTCCCAACTATGACGGCTCGACCACCGAGCCCCGGCTGCTGCCCGCGCGGCTGCCTTTCGTGCTGCTCAACGGCGCCAGCGGCATCGCCGTGGGCATGGCCACCGAGATTCCGGCCCACAACCTGCGCGAGGTGGCCAGCGCCTGCGTCGCCCTGCTCAAAAATCCCCGCCTCGAACTCGCCGACGCCCTGGCGCTGATGCCCGGACCCGACTTCGCCACCGGAGGCCAGCTCATCTCCAGCCCGCAGGACATCGCCGCCGCCTATGCCGTCGGCCGTGGCAGCCTGAAGGTGCGCGCCCGCTGGACGGTGGAAGAACTCGCGCGCGGCCAATGGCAACTGGTGATCAACGAACTGCCGCACGGCACCAGCACACAGATGGTGCTCGAAGAAATCGAGGAACTCAGCAACCCCAAAATCCGCCCTGGCAAGAAGGCGCTCGCACCCGAACAGATCGCACTGAAAGCCACCCTGCTGAACCTGCTCGACACGGTGCGCGACGAGTCGGGCCGCGAAGCCGCGGTGCGGCTGGTGTTCGAGCCGCGCAGCTCGCGCATCGATCAGGCCGAGTTCGTCAACACCCTGCTCGCCCGCACCAGCCTGGAGACCAGCGTGCCGATCAATCTGGTGATGATCGGCACCGACGGCAAGCCGCGCCAGAAGGGGCTGATGGACATCCTGCGCGAGTGGGTTGCCTACCGCCGCGACACGGTGCAGCGTCGTTCAAAGCATCGCCTGGAACAGGTGGACGCGCGCATCCATATCCTCGAAGGTCGGCAGCAGGTGCTGCTCAATCTCGACGAGGTGATCGAGACCATCCGCAACAGCGACGATCCCAGGCCGGCGCTGATGGCGCGCTTCGATCTCACCGAGTTGCAGGCCGACGACATCCTCGACATGCGGCTGCGCCAGCTCGCGCGGCTGGAAGCCATCCGCATCGACAAGGAACTCGCCGCCCAGCGCACTGAAGCTGCCGAACTGCAAAAACTGCTCGCCGACGAAAAAGCCATGACCCGGCGGATCATCAGCGAGATCGAGGCCGACGCCAAACAGTTCGGCGACGACCGCCGCACCCTCATTCAGGCCGAGCAACGCGCCGTGGCCGAGGTCAAGGTGGTCGATGAAGCCGTCACCGTCATCGTGTCGCAAAAGGGCTGGCTGCGCACGCAGAAAGGCCACGGCCTGGTGCTGTCCGCCCTCACCTTCAAGCCGGGTGATGCGCTCTACGCCACGTTCGAATGCCGCAGCGTCGATCCGCTGGTCGTGCTCGGCAGCGACGGCCGCGCGTATTCCATTGATGTGGCCGACCTGCCCGGCGGGCGCGGCGACGGCCAGCCCGTCACCTCTTTCATCGAACTCGCACCGGGCACGCAGGCCCTGCATTACCTCGCGGGCGCCCGCACCACGGCGCTGCTGCTGTGGACTGCGCAGGGCTTCGGCTTTGTCACCCGCATAGGCGATGCCCTGAGCCGCCAGCGCGCGGGCAAGACCTTCATGACGCTGGAAGACGGCGATGTGCCGCAGCGGCCCCTGGTCCTGGGCATCGACGTGGGCGACAGCCCAACGGGCCGACTCGCCCTCCTCAGCACGGGCGGCCGTCTGCTGATCTATGCCGCAGCCGAGGTCAAGGCCCTGTCCCGCGGCGGTCGGGGCGTCACCCTGATGGAACAGGACGCCAAGGAGGCGCTGCTCAGCATCGCCCACCTGGTTGGCGAACGCGAAGCCCTGCTGGTCAGCGGCAAGGGCCGCGGCGGCACCGAGCGCAGCACGAGCCTGAGCGGCACGCAACAGGCCCTCTATCTCGGCAAGCGCGCCAAGCGGGGGCGTAAGCTGGAGATCGCCTTCAAGCCCGAGCGACTCGATCGCGGCTGAAAAACAAACGCCCTGCACGAGGCAGGGCGTTGTTGGATCGAGATCGGGCTGGCTTCACCGCCGGGCGGTGATCGCGGGCCTTGCCGAGATTACTTGACGGTCACTTCGACGCGGCGAGCCTCGGCTGCGCTGGCGCCGCCAGTGGTTTCCGCCGGCTTCTCCAGCGTGATGCGATCGGCCGGCACGCCTTGCGCCACCAGGGCGTCGCGCACGGCCATGGCGCGCTTCTTCGCCAGCTCGGCGTTCAGCGCCGCGGAGCCGGTGGCGTCGTGATAGCCATTGATCACCACCGTATGACCCTGCGCCACGGCCTCACTGACCTGCTTGAGGGCGGCATCGGCCCCGGCGGCCAGATCGGCCTTGCCGCTGGCGAAATAGAACTTGATCACCCCGTTTTCCACGACGACGCGGGCGCCGTCGGCATCGGCCGCTGGTGCGGCGGAACTGGCCACGGCGGGTGCCGACGCGGCCTGCATGGCACTTGAGCCGCTGCCGCCATCCTTGATGGCCACGCCCACGATCACCGCGACCGTCGCGAGCACGGTGGCCAGAACCACCCCGACGATGGGCACATGGTTGTCGTCATCCTGAAAAAACATCGCAAATCCTCCTGAGTGTTATGTCTGTCGCCGTGCGTCGATGCCGAAGCCGGTGCAGCCGCGGCGCATTTTAGGGTCTGGGCTGACGCGGCCAGCCCACACTCTTGAGGGGGAGCGAATTCAGGGCGCGAGGGTAAGGAACAGGAAGGCGGCAAACACCACCAGATGCACCGCACCGAGCATGAAGTCGGTGCGGCGCGAGCCCAATGTGACGAGACTGACGAGCAGGCTCAGCAGCAACAGGACCAGATCCTTGCCGTGAAGCCCCAGATCCAGGGGAAGGCCGAGGTAGATGGCCACGCTTACCACCACCGGAATGGTCAGGCCGATGCTGGCCAGCGCCGAACCCAGGGCCAGGTTCAGACTGGTCTGCAGTCGGTTGGCCAGGGCCGCGCGCACCGCCGCCACCGTCTCGGGCGCAAGTACCAGCATGGCGATGATCAGGCCAATCACGGCATGGGGCAGACCGGCGCCGAGCACCTTGGCCTCGATCGAGGGCGAGAGCATCTTGGCCAGGCCGACGACGGCCACCAGCGCCAGCAACAGGCCGAGCAGACTGATCCAGGCATCGCGACGGCTCGGGATATGGCTGTCGGCATGTGCCTCGCCCGGCCCTTCAAGATCGAGAAAATAGTCGCGGTGCCGCACCGTCTGCCCAAAGATGAAGACGCCCCAAAGCACCAGCGAGGCCACCGCCGTGAACACCAACTGCGGCACCGTGTACTGGCCACCGGGCGCACTTGTGGTGAAGCGCGGCAACACCAACGTGAGCGCCGACAACGCCATCAGAATGGCCAGGGCCGGCCGGGCGGCTTCCGTGTGAAAGGCCTGCACGTGGTGTCGCAAGCCGCCGACGAGCAGGCTCAGGCCGATCACCCCGCCGGTGATGATGAGCACGGTGGCATAGATGGTGTCGCGGGTGAGCGTGGCGGCCTTGGCGGGATCGGCGGTCAGCATCATCGACACGATGAGCGCCACCTCGATGATGGTCACGGCCAGCGCGAGCACCAGCGTGCCGAAGGGCTCGCCCACCCGATGCGCCACCACCTCCGCATGATGCACCGCGGCGATCACCGCCCCGATGAGTGCGAACGCGCTGAGCAGCAGCACGAAGGCCTTGCCGGGCTGCGCCAGCGCCAGCGCAAGCACGCCAAGGCCCACGAAGGGCAGCGCCACGAACAGCCGTTCGACCCAGGAGATCGATGCCGATGAGGCGAGATTGGTAGCGTCCTGAGTCATGCGCTCACCTGCTGCATCGAACCGCTGCATGACGGCGCCAAAGCCAGATCCAGTACCGCCTGTGTCTTGCTCAGCTCAAATCCCAGGCGCTGGTAGAAGGCCAGCGCGCCTTCGCGCTCAATGCGGCTGCGCACTCGGAGGCGTTGCGCGCCGCGCTCGCGCGCCCAGACTATCGCCGCCTGCACCAGCGCGAGCCCGACGCCGCGCCGACGCAAGTCGGGATCGACTATGAGACCGCAGATTTCCAGACCCGGCCCACTTTCGAGCGACAAAGTGGGCGCCACGTGAATCCACCCCGCCATCCGGTCGTTCAGACGCGCGAGCCACACGCCGTGGCCCTCCGCCTGCAACACCATGCCGAGCGTCTGGCGCATGACCGCGACATCGTCACCGTAGCCCAGGGCGCCAGCCAGACGGGCCAGCCCGGGAGCATCGTCCAGCACGGGACGGCATAAGGTCAGCAGTCCGGTCTGCGGCATCTCAGACCTCAGCGATCAATTCGATCTCGACGGCGGCCCCCATGGGCAGCTGCGCCACGCCAAAAGCGCTGCGGGCATGCGCGCCGCGCGCGCCGAACACCTGCGCGATCAGCTCCGACGCGCCGTTGATCACCAGATGATGTTCGGTGTAGCCGGGCGCCGAGTTCACCAGCCCCAGCAATTTCACCACGCGCTTGACCCGCTCCAGATCACCCACTGCGGCCTGCAGCGTGCCCAACAGGTCGATGGCGATGGCCCGCGCTGCTTCCTTGGCGGTGGCGGTGTCCATATCGGTGCCCAGTTGACCGACCCAGGGCTTGCCGTCTTTCCTGGCGATATGCCCGGAGAGAAACACCAGATTGCCGGTCTGCACGTACGGCACATAGGCAGCGGCGGGGGTGGAAACCGGGGGCAGGCTGATGCCCAGATTCTTGAGGTTTTGTGCGATCGACATGGTGTACTCCTTCGGGAAAACCCGAGTGTAGAACACACCCACAGCCAGACCGCGCATAAAAAAGCGGGGCCAACGGCCCCGCGAAACACTGCTTGGAGGAAAGGAAGTTGAGGAAAGTTTTCAGCCGACCTGTACCGGCACGAAGATGCGGTTGCTGCCACGCTGAATCAGCAAGGCCACCGATTTGCCCGCGCTCTTCAGAATGCCACGCACCTGATCGATGCTGTTGACCGATTTGCCGTCGACCGCAATCAAAATGTCGCCGGGCTGAATGCCGGCCTGTTCCGCCGGGCCACTGACGCCCTCGACCAACAGCCCATGCGACACGCCGGCCTGCTGCTCTTCATTGGCGTTGAGCGGGCGCACCACCAGCCCCAGACCACCGTGGTCGCCCTGCGCGCCCGGGCTGGCCGAAGCGAGGGTCACGTTGTCGCTGAAGTTGCCCAGAACGGCGGTGATGGTCTGCTGCTTGTGATCGTGCCAAACGCCCAGGGTCACTTTGCTGCCGGGCTCGGACAGGCCGATCATCATCGGCAGATCGGCCGAATCGTTCACCGGCTGGCCGTTCACGCTGAGAATGATGTCGCCCGGCTGGAGACCGGCCTTGGATGCCGGGCTGTCTTTCTCGACCTGCGCGACCAGCGCGCCGCGAGGCGTTTGCAAGCCAAAAGAGGTCGCCAGGTTTTGCGTCACCGTCTGCACCGCGATGCCCAGCCGTGCGTGCTGCACCTTGCCATGCTCGATGATCTGCTTGGCCACGCGCTCGGCCACATTGATCGGGATGGCGAACGACAGCCCTTCAAACGCGCCGGTCTGCGTGAAGATCTGCGAGTTGATGCCGACCACTTCACCCTTGGTGTTGAACAGCGGCCCGCCCGAGTTGCCGGGGTTCACCGCCACGTCGGTCTGAATGAAGGGCACCATGCTGTCGTCGGGCAGCGAGCGGCTCTTGGCACTCACAATGCCCGCGGTCACCGTGTTGTAGAAGCCGTAGGGCGAACCGATGGCCAGCACCCAGTCACCCGGCTCCAGATTGGACGGGTTGCCCAGCCGCACCGTGGGCAGATTGGTCGCCGGAATCTTGATCACCGCGATGTCGGTCTTGGTGTCGTAGCCCAGCACCTTGGCCTTGTAAGTGCGATGGTCGGTGAGGGTCACACGCACCGAGCTGGCGCCCTTGACGACGTGCGCGTTGGTCAGAATCAACCCGTCGGAGCTGATGATGAAGCCCGAGCCCAGGCCTTCGGTCGGCACTTCCTGCTGCTGGCCGTTATTGAATTGCTGGAAGAAGCGGAAAAACGGATCGTTCTGGAACTGCTTGGGAATCTGTTGCTGCTGCACCGTTTCCTTGGTTTCGCCCTTCACATTGATGTGCACCACCGCCGAGCCGTAGGCCTTGACGATGGAAGCGAAGTTCGGCGCGTTCACCGCCACATTGGTCGCTGGTGCGGCCGGCGGATTGTTGAATAGCGGCACGACCTTGTGGTTCATTTCAACCTGCGGCGCTGTTTCGGCATAGCTGAACTGATAGGCCATGGTGCCGGCTCCGGCGATGATGCCCGCTGCCGCCAGTGCGGCCCAGAGTTTTGACGAAACCTTCGATTTTTTGCTTTGCATGACTGCCTCCGAAACGATTCAAACGAGTTGCGATGGTGGAATGTTCGCTGCCTTGCCTTAGACTCGGCTTAAGGGTCTGCGTCTGGGGTCTGCGCCAGTCGCGTCCGATCTTTGTCTGCGAGGAAAACCATGTCATCACGTCCTGTTTTGCGTCCAGTTTCACCCGTCGCCGGCCTATGGCTCGCCAGCCTTCTGTTCTGCGCTGCCGCGCAGGCGCAGTCCCTTGCGCAGCCCACCCCGGGGGTGGTCGCGGGGGTGGTCGATCTGCAGGCCACGGCGCAGGTCGAAGTAGTGCCCGACCTCGCGGTGATGACTCTGGCCGTGGAACGCAGCGGGGCTGACCCGGCCAGCCTCACCGCGCAAGTCAGCAAGTCGCTAGAAGCAGCTTTGAAGCAGGCCCGCACCGTGCCCGACATCGAGGCCAGCAGTGGGGCGTTCACCACCCAGCCACGCTGGAAAGCGGTGAACAATCAGTCGCAACGCGACGGCTGGACGGTGCGCGGCGGACTGGTGCTCAAGTCGCACGACTTTGCAGCTTTGGGCAAGATGGCCGGGCAACTGGCGCAGCAGGGCTTCATGATCGAATCCAACGGCTTCGAACTCTCCAAGGCCCTGCGCGACCGCGAAGAAACCGCACTGATCGATTCGGCCATTGCGCGCTTCAAGTCCAAGGCCGCCACGGCGGCGCGCGCGCTGGGCTACGGCAGCTACAACCTGCGCACCCTGAGCATCGAACCCACGCAGGGACAACTGCCGCAGCCCCGCCCCATGATGATGCGCGCCGCCGCGCCCATGGCCGAAGAGCAAGCACCCGCCGTACCCCTGGCCACAGGGCGCACCCCGCTGCAGCTCACGGTGCAGGGATCGGTGCAGCTCACACGCTGATTCGCCGCCTCTATTTCCGCCTCTAGTTCTCTCTTCGCTTCCGGGCCCCTAAAATCGCGGGCTTGCCCTTCTTCCCTGCCGTCCCGCACGGCCCGGTATGCCTCACACCCCGCCAGAATTCGTTCTCACCCTCTCATGCCCGGACGCACCAGGCATCGTGCATTCGGTCTCCGGCCTGCTCTATCAGGCGGGTTGCAACATCATGGATTCGCAGCAATACGGTGACGCCGACACCGGGCTGTTTTTCATGCGGGTGCACTTCTCCGCCCCGGAACATCTACAAGACGCTGCCCAGCTCGCGCTGTTGTTCGGCGATGTGCGCAAGCGCTTCGACATGCAGGCGCAGTTTCACGATCTGCGCATTCGCCCCAAGGTCGTCATCGCCGTCAGTCAGTACGGCCATTGCCTCAACGATCTGCTCTACCGCTGGAAGGCCGGGCAACTGGCGATGGACATCGCCGCCGTCGTCTCCAATCACACCACTTTCGCCGACCTGACGCGCAGCTACGGCATCGAGTTTCACCATCTTCCGCTGAAGGCCGGAGAAGCCGCCGAAACCAAGCGGGCGCAGGAACAGGCCCTCTTCGGCGTGATGCAACAAAGCGGCGCGGCGCTGCTGGTGCTCGCGCGCTATATGCAGATTTTGAGCGCTGAGTTCTGCGCCCAGCTCGAAGGCCGAGCCATCAACATCCACCACTCTTTCCTGCCCAGCTTCAAGGGCGCGCGCCCCTACGCGCAGGCCTATGTGCGCGGGGTCAAGCTCATTGGCGCCACGGCGCATTACGTCACCGCCGATCTCGACGAAGGCCCCATCATCGAGCAGGACGTCGAACGCGTCGACCACACCATGAGTGCGGCCGACCTCACCGCCGTCGGCCAGGATGTGGAGAGCGTCGTGCTCGCGCGCGCCGTGCGCTGGCAGGTGGAGCATCGCATTCTGCGCAACGGCCACAAAACCGTGGTGTTCCGCTGACCCGACACAACGACCGAGACCCATCATGCCGCGCCGCAAGCTCCCGCCCCAAACCCCCTGGACCAACTCGCCCGATGATGTCGAAGCCGTGTTCTACGAGGCCCTTTCCAGCGGCAATCTCGACGCGCTGATGGCCCTGTGGTCGGAAGAAGATGAGATCTGCTGCATTCATCCCGGCGGCCAACGGCTGGACGGTCAGGCAGCGATACGCGAGGGCTTCGCGCAACTGTTTGTCAACGGCGGCTTGCAGATCAATGCCGAGGTACAGCACCGTTGGCACAGCATGACCAGCGCCGCGCACAGCGTGGTCGAACGCGTGCCGCTCGATGTGGACGGCCAGCCGCAATGGGGCTTCGTGCTCGCCACCAATCTGTTCGTGCAGACCGCCGCCGGGTGGCGCATCGTGCTGCACCACGCCAGCCCCGGCGCGCCGCAGGCGCCGCTGGCCGCCATGGCGCCGACCGACGTCCTGCACTGAGAGGGTGTCGACGAATAGCGTCCCGCTCGGCCTCCTTACCCGCACCGTGTCTTCGACCAAGGCCGCAACTCCCTACATCGCACCGCTTTGGCTGCCCGGCGGGCAGTTGCAGACGGTGGTGCCTGCACTGATCTCACGTCCCGGCGCGCGTCGCCCCGCGTTGCGCCGCGAACGCTGGACGGCGCCGGACGGCGACTTCATCGACGTGGACTGGCTGGACGCCCCGTTCGGCCCTTCCGCCCCCCTGCTGGTGCTGTTCCACGGGCTAGAAGGTTCGTCGCAGAGCCACTACGCACAGGCGATTCTCGCCGCTTGCGCCCAGGTCGGCTGGCAATGCGCCGTGCCGCACTTCCGGGGCTGCTCGGGCGAAGACAACGGCGCGCCACGCGCCTATCACTCCGGCGATTTCACCGAGATCGACTGGATACTCCAGAGATTCACCAAGACCCGCCCGCGCGCGCCCTTGTACGCCGCCGGCGTGTCGCTGGGCGGCAATGCGCTCTTGCGCTGGGCGCAAGAGCAGGGCGCGGCCGCCAGCCAGCGGGTGCGCGCCGTGGCGGCCGTCAGCGCCCCGCTCGATCTGGCCGCTGGAGGCCGCGCCATCGCCACCGGCATGAGTTACCAGATCTACACCCGGCTTTTTCTGCGCACCCTCAAGCCCAAGGCCCTGCGCATGATCGCGCGTCACCCCGGGCTCGCCGATCCGCAGCGCGTGCGGCGTGCGCGCAATCTGGGCGAGTTCGACGATGCCTTCACCGCCCCCATCCACGGCTTCCGGGACGCGGCCGATTATTGGGAGCGCGCTTCCAGCAAACCGCATCTGCGCGAGCTTCGCGTCCCCACCCTTATTCTCAACGCGCGCAACGACCCCTTCCAGCCCGCCGCCGTGCTACCCGTCGCCAGCGCCGTCTCAGATTGGGTGCGGCTTGAGCAGCCCGCCCACGGCGGCCATGTCGGCTTTGCTCAAGGCCGCCTGCCCGGGCATCTCGACTGGCTGCCGCAGCGTCTGCTGCACTTCTTCCAACACGGAAACTAACCCATGGACAGCGCGGTACTCCAAGCCATGTCACGCTGGCCCAACGTGCCGCGCTGCACCGGCTGGCTGGCCCTCGACCAGCGCGGTCAATGGTGGATGCGCAATCACGCTGGCCCCACCACCTGGCCTCGCGATGCAAAGGGGCGACTGGACAAAACCGACGCCGGCCCCGTCCTGCACGCGGGCCTAGCCGCTTTCATCGGCCGCAACTACACCGTCGATGCCACCGGTGCGTGGTACTTCCAGAACGGCCCGCAGCGGGTCGATGTCAGCCTGGAAGCCGCGCCGTGGATCATCCGCCTGCATCACAATGCCAGAGCGGGCGCACTTTGGAGCACGCATACCGACCAGGCTTGCAAGGTCGAATCCCTCTGGCTGGATGATCAGGGTCAGGTGTGGCTGCGCACCGACCTCGGCCCCGGCCTGCTGCACAGCGCCGACATGGCCCTGCTCGCCGACCATCTCGATGCCCCGGGCACACAACTCTGCCTGCCCAACGCCGCCCCCCTGACCATCGGCCACTTCACCGAGCCGCCTGCTGAGTTCTTCGGTTTCCGGCCCGATCCCCCCTAAAGTTGGCGACAAAAAAGCCCGCAGATCGCGGGGTTTTTTTGTCACTACGAAAGCGGGGAGCACCCCCTTCGACACTTACTTCGACTGAGCCACCATATAGTCCACAGCGGCCTTCACATCATCATCGCTTGCCGAAGAACCGCCCTTGGGCGGCATCACACCGAGCTTGCCCGTATAACCATGAATCGCACGGTCGTACAGCACCGCGTCGCCCTGTGCAATGATCGGTGCCCAGGCTGCCTTGTCGCCCACCTTGGGTGCGCCCGCCACACCCGCACCGTGGCAAGCGATACAGGTGGATTCGTACAAGCCCTTGCCGTCCACCTTGGTCGCCGCAACCGGCACCGCGGCACCGCTGCTTGAGCCCGTCGGCGTTGTCGCTGCAGCAGAAGCCGCAGGCGCCGCAGCGGCTGTCGTCATCGAGGCCGCATTCTGCTGTGCCGCAGCCTGACTGCTGGCCGCGACTGCGGCAGAGCCCACCGGAGCAACCCGAGCATCCACCTCAGCCGTCGCCAGCGCCTCCGAACCCGCCGGTGGCTGGCTGCTGCTGCCGATGTAAAACGCAATCAACAGCAACAAGACGATAGGAACAATGAAGCCGACGCCCATCACCATCAGAATCTTGCGCAGAGTCGGCGCAAAAGGCAGATCAGACACATCGTCGGAACTGGAAGAAGCGGAATGGGAATTCGAGTGCGGTGCGCTCATAGCGGTCGAGTGTAAAAAGTGGAAATCTGAAAAATTGCAGACGACATGATATGCGTTGCTCACGATCCCTCGACGGGGTCAACCCCAACACCGCCCGCCAGAGATCCTGAATTTGATTCGCATCATATTCAGAAACATTCTGTAGTGCGACATACCGTCGCCCCCTGTCGACCGAACCTCAAGTCAAATTCAAGTCAAATCTGCGGGCAGCCAAAGCAGAAGCCCTCCTGACATTACGGCCGCAACAGCCCCCGATCAGGTTAAGATGTTGCGTTGTACGGAAGTCACAACGCACCTTCCGTCTGCGCCCGTAGCTCAGTGGATAGAGTATTGGCCTCCGAAGCCAAGGGCCGCTGGTTCGATCCCAGCCGGGCGCACCAAGAAAACAAAAGAAAAACAGGAACTTATAGAACAGGCCCACACTAACGCCGTGGGCTTTTTTGTCCCAAAAACGCCCGTTTGTGGGAACGCATTCCCACTCAATTCCCAGTGAGCTTGCCCGCCTCATCGCTGCGCCGGTATCTGGGCTCTTCCAGCACCGGCGTCTTGAGCCACTTGCGCACCGTGGTGCGCGACAAACTCGTCAGCCGCACGATCTCCCGAACAGACTTCTTCTCGCGAAAATACATCCGCTTGACTTTGCCAATCATGGCCATGGTGATCACTCCTTCTCCCCTGCTCAAAAAAAGGCAGGGTAGGTTGAACACCCGGGTCAAATTTGGATCGGCACTATCACTGTAGGTGGGTCAATTTTCGGTCGGCGTCAACACAGCCAATTGCCCATCGAGCACTGGCATGCCTGGATCGGTGACGTCACCATCGCCGACGCTATCCTCGACCGTTTCATGCAGCAGCACCACCGCTTCACCCTGACCGGCGACTCGTTGCGCCAGGCTCCGAAACCGCCCAAAATGGAGGAAAAAGCCGACTAATCGTGACCGACCAACCTAAACTGTTAGCGCGCAACACCTCATGCTGCATGACCGGCCACGTTCGACCGAAATCGTCGGTCACGTTCGCCGAAATACGCACTCTGCGTCGCACAGTCGGTTGAAGACCATCACACGGATCGCGTGCTCGACTTGCTTGCCCAGTTCCTTCGTTACTGTTTGATGCGGCCGCAAGAGGAGGATCATCTTGATTTCGGGGTTGGACGATGCATGGGCGCGCAGCCCGATTAGACGTTCAAGCGGTCCTGTCGTGGTGCGGCTCCAGTTGCAAACAGTCCAGTCGTGTTCGCTTTTCCGGATCGAACTGACGCAGAACCCTGAGGATTGAGGGCGCACCACCCGGCAAGCAGTGCATCGGCGGCACCACTCACGACTGGTTAAGGAACAAAGACGCCGCCGTGGGGATCCATCGTCAAGCTGATATGGCCTGCTGCGTCCAGATCGTTGACGCGGGTGTTGGCCGCCCTCCCAGTGAGGCTGTGGGTCGCACCGCGGATTCCGCGACCCAGTCTCACAGATTCCAAAGTGTCCTGCCCTCGGCGAAGCCCGGACGGGGTTGGCGGAGTTGAAGGGTTGCAGTACAAACTTTTCATGCGATGCTGATACGAAAGAACGAATCCTGAACCCCATGCAACAAGACAACCCGAACCTGATCGGCAAAACTTGGGCCGAAATCCAAGCAATTGAAGCGCAGTCCAGCCGCGATGACTACGACCCACAGACCGACTGGGACTCACTCGTTCAGGCTGCCAAGGTGCGGCAGGCCCAGTCGGACGCACAGTTCGCGGCGAATCCGTCGCAGACCCTCCCCGCATCCGACGGCTTGGCCGTCGTCATCGCCCGCCTCGAAGTACTGACGCGTCAGGCGAACGCACACTAATGTGCGCGAACTGCGTTGGGATTACGAGTCGATAGACTGCCGCAGAGCGGCAGTTCGACGCCTCTAATGCCGCTCCGCAGACTGATTTGCCGCGGGTGCGGCATATCTTCTGTAGAACCAGCGCTTGCCCAATTCCACCAGAGACAGATAGACCGCGAGCAACACGGCCAGAAGGCCGAAGAACTCCAGCGGCAGCGGCACGAATCCCAGGCCGCTGGCGACCGGCGAGAACGGAAGCAGCATCGCCAATGCGACCACGCCGAGCGACAGCCAAGTGAGCCAGGGGTGCGGATGGCTGCGCAGCGGATTGCGGCGGGTGCGGATGACGAAGATCACCAGTACCTGGGTGGCGATGGACTCGACGAACCAGCCGGTGTGGAACAGGGTCTCGTCGGCCTTGAGCAATGTCATCAGCAAGTAAAAAGTCAGCAAGTCGAACAGCGAGCTGATGGGGCCAATGGTCAGCATGAAGTTGCGGATGAAGGTCATGTCCCAGCGCCGCGGACGCACCAGATCCTCTTCATCCACGTTGTCCAGCGGCAGCGGCAGTTCTGAAAAGTCGTAGAGCAGGTTGTTGAGCAGAATCTGCAGCGGCAGCATGGGAAGAAAAGGCAGGATGAGCGCCGCTGCAGCCATGCTGAACATATTGCCGAAGTTGGAGCTAGTGGCCATCATGATGTACTTCATCACATTGCCGAAGGTGCGACGACCTTCGAGAATGCCGGCATGCAAGACGCCGAGGTCGTTTTCCAGCAGGATCATGGCAGCGGCCTGCTTGGCCACGTCTACCGCACTGTCCACCGAGATCCCGATATCGGCCGAATGCAGCGAGGGCGCATCGTTGATGCCATCGCCCAAATAGCCGACGACGTGGCCGCGCGCCTTCAATGCCAGCAGGATGCGGTTTTTCTGCGCCGGATTGGCGCGGCAGAAGAGATTGACGTCGGCCACACGCGCGCGCAGCGCGTCGTCATTCATGGCCGCGATCTCCTTGCCGGTCAGCACGCCGTGGATGGGCACGCCCAATTGCATACAGATATGGCGCGTGACCCGTTCGTTGTCGCCGGTGACGATTTTCACGGCGACGCCGCTGGCCGCCATCGCGGCCAGCGCCTCCCCGGCGCTCGCCTTTGGCGGATCGAGAAACGCCGCAAAACCTGCGAAGATGAGCGCCGACTCGTCCGTGACCACCGCATGCGGATGGTCAGGCGGCATGTCGCGCCAGGCGATGGCCAGCACGCGCAATCCCTCCTCGCCCAGGCTGTCGAAAAGCGCGGTGATGCACGCGCGGGCTGCTCCGTCAAGCGGCGCTGCAGAGCCGTCTTCCTGCTCATATCGGGTGCACAGGCCGAGAATGTCTTCCGGCGCGCCTTTCACCACCAGAAGACGTCTGCCCTGTCTTTCCACCAGGACGGAAACGCGCCGCCGTTCGAAATCGAACGGCACTTCGTCGAGCTTGTTCCAGCCGGAGGCGTCGATCTCGTCGTGCTGCAGGATGGCGTCGTCGAGCGGGCTTTTCAGGCCGCTCTCGAAATGGCTGTTGAGATAGGCCAGTTCCAGCACATGCGCGCTGTCGCGGCTCTGCGCATCGATGTGGCGCTCCAAGCGGATTTTCGCCTCAGTCAGGGTGCCGGTCTTGTCGGTGCACAGCACGTCCATCGACCCCATGTCCTGCATAGCCGACAGGCGCTTGACGATCACCTTCTTGTCCGCCATGCGCAAAGCGCCGCGCGCCAGCGTCACCGACACGATCATGGGCAGGAGTTCGGGGGTGAGTCCCACCGCCAGGGCCACGGCGAACAGGAAGGATTCCAGCAGCGGACGATGCAGGGCGATGTTGACCAGCAGCACGAACAGCACCATTCCAAAGGTCAGGCGCATGATCAGCAGGCCGAACTGGCGCGTGCCCCGCTCGAACGCGGTTGCCGGCGGCTGTTTTTCCAGGGACGTGGCAATCTGTCCCAGTGCGGTCAGCGGCCCGGTACGCAGGATGAGCACGCGCGCCGAGCCGCTCACCACGGAACTGCCCATGAACACGGCGTTGGGCGCATCGGCGTCCCAGGTGTGTGCTTGGAGCGTCGGGCCCAGGCGCTTTTCCACCGGATAGGGCTCGCCGGTGAGTTGGGCCTGGTTGACGAAGAAGTCATCGGCCTCCAGCGCCATGCCGTCCGCCGGCACCAGTCTGCCCGCAGAAAGAAGGACGACATCTCCGGGAACCAGCCGGCTCAGCGCAACCTCGCACGGCGTGCCGTCACGCAGCACGGTGGCGACGACCTCGACCTGTGCGGCCAGACGCTGCGCCGCCTGTCCGGCGCGATGTTCCTGGAAAAAATCGAGCGTCACGCTCGCCAGCACGATGAGTCCGATGACACAGGCCCCGGTGGCATCGCCGGTCACCGCGGAAATGCCGCTGGCCGCCAGCAGAATCAGGACGAGCGGGTTGCGCAAACGCGCCAGGAATTCCAGAATGACCAGGCGCTGCCGCTTCGGCCGGATCTGGTTCGGCCCGAACTGATTGAGCCGAGCGGCCGCCTCAGCGCTGCTCAATCCCTGGCCCAAGGAGGCTTGATCGGTCGAGGTCATGTCGAATGGTTTGTGCTGTTTTGCCCACTAGGCGTGCAGCATGCCAGACCATGATGACATTGCAGTCGATCCAGTCGCGAAGCGCCGTTGCGCGTCGATAATGGAATGACGTTTCCCATGCCGAGAGCCGCAATGAGTCAGCACAACCCCCTTCCGATGCCGGGCCATGTTTGCACCAGCCAGCGGCTCGTCGGCTGCTGGGCGCGCGGCGTGGTCATGCGGGGCAAGACCGATGGTTTGGATCGCGCTTGGGCCGCCGAGCCGCAGGCCCAGCGCGGGTCGCTTGGCAGACAAGGCGAATCAACGCACCATGTCCGTGCCGCCTAGCCCAGCCGCCGCGCTGATCGACGGCCTGCAGCAAATGTTGCAGACAGCCACCGGCCGACCGGTGAGGCGCGTCGAGACGCATATCTCCTGGGTGCTGCTCGATGGCGAGTTTGCCTGGAAAGTCAAGAAACCCGTTCGTCTCGGTTTTCTCGACTTCAGTGCACTCGAGGCGCGGCGCCATGGCTGCGAGGAAGAACTGCGGCTGAACCGCCGACTCGCCCCCGCGATCTACCTGGACGTAGTGCCGATCTATGGCAGTGCGACGGCTCCACGCCTGGGCGGCGACGGCAAGCCCATCGAATACGCGCTGCGTATGGAGCAGTTCGCCGCGGGTGCGCTCTTGAGCGAGAGGCTGGCGGCCGGGAGTCTCGCCACCACCGCCATTGATCGGCTGGCGGCGCGGCTGGCCGCATTTCACGCCGCCGCGCCCGCAGCCGCAGGCGAGACGCCCTACGGCGCTCCGGCGGCGATTCTTGCCGCCACGTCGAAAGTCCTGGGGGGGCTGCAAGCGCAGGTCGGCGCCCGCACGGTGGCCGACCTGCACGACTGGTGCGCGGCGCAGGGTCGGCGTCTTCGAGCACGCTTCGTGGCCCGCAAGTGCCGGGGCTGGGTGCGCGAAGGCCATGGCGATCTGCACCTGGACAACCTGGTCACCCTCGGCGATGGGGTCACGGCGTTCGACTGCGTCGAGTTCGACCCCGGCCTGCGCTGGATCGACGTGCAGAGCGACATCGCCTTCCTGACCATGGACCTGACCGCGCACGGACGCAGCGACCTGGCGTGGCGCTTTCTCGACCGCTGGCTCGAAGCCACCGGCGACCATGCCGGCGTGGCTGTGCTGCGCTACTACGCCGTCTATCGGGCGCTGGTGCGGGCGCTGGTGACGGGGTTGCGCCGCGCCGAGGGTCTGGCCAGCGCCGGGCCGGATTATGTCGGCACAGCGCGGCGGCTGGCCGCGGCGGGTGATGCGCGCCTGCTCATCACCCACGGCCTGTCGGGATCGGGCAAAAGCCATGTGGCGCAGCGAGTGCTGGAGGTTGCGGGAGCGATTCGCCTGCGTTCGGACGTCGAGCGCAAGCGGCTTTTCGGCCTGCACCCGCTCGACGCGTCTGCGCCGGTGGCGCATGACATCTATGCCCCGGCAGCGACGCGGCGCACCTATACGCGCCTGCGTGAATCGGCCGCGGCCGTGCTCGATGCCGGCTACCCGGTGATCGTCGATGCCGCGTTCCTGCGGGCGCGCGAGCGCGACGCGTTTTGCCGCCTGGCAGACCGCAAAGGCGTGCCGTTCACGATCCTGCACTGTCATGCCGACCCCGCCGTGCTGCGCCAGCGCGTGCAGGCTCGCAGCACCCGCCGCGACGATGCCTCGGAAGCCGATCTCGCCGTGCTCGAACGGCAACTCCGCGACCACGATGCACTGAGCCCGGACGAAGATCTTGTCTGCATCACGGTCGACACCAACGCGCCTCTGGACGTCAATGCCATCGCGCGACGCTGGAAGGCTGCGCGATGAGCCGGGCGCACGGCCGCCCGAAGCCGGGCGCACCCCTCCCGAAGGGGGGCAGCTGCGCAGCGCGTAGGGGGCTTGGAGTCACAGCGCTCGGCTCTCTGCGGCGGCTCGATGGAGGCAACGGCGATTCCAACCTTGTTGGAATCTTCGGTCCGTCCCCCGGTACCGTCTTGGGCGAATTGCTGCTACATGACTGGGCGAAAACCAAACCCCCTTCCATCGGCACCTGGCCTCAACACAGGGAGCAAGAGGGATGCCCTGCACGCTCACGGTGCTGTGCAGGGCAATTTTTCTCAATCGCCTATGCGGCGATGAATCACCCCTCACCCGCTGCATCAACCCCATCTGCCTCAAGGGCGTTGTACTACGCCATCGCTTCGACCTCGCGCGCTGTGTGGGCGGTCATCACCCGGTAGCCTTCATCGAGAACGTCCAGCATGCGTCGAGGATCTTCAAAACTCAGGGTAATGGCGCCATCGAACGGTTCATTTCGGTCGGCGCGGCAGGCCGACTCCTTGGCTGCTGCAAAGAACCCGGTTTCATCTATGTCACGAAACGTTGCTGCAGACAATGCACCCAGGCGATGCAGCGTGTTGAAAAGGCCATTGACGCCACCGATTTAAGCGCTGTTCAGGTTGAGCGCGGCCTGGCATTTCTGGCGAAATTGGGCGTTGAGGTCGTCGAGGTCCGATCAAACACTGAAACAGTGCAGCGGCATGATTCCCCATTTGCGAGAAGTCGAATACCCAGAGCGGGATGCTAGTCATCCCTTAGCACAGTGGTGGAATCGGATGCGTGGTTTGCTCGATCAAGCACCACATCCATCGCGGTACTAGCGTATCCATGCAGCTGCGCCGTACAAAGTGGCGCGTGCGTGCCCTGCTATATGGCAGGAATTTGGCTGAAGTGAAGAGGTTCATGCAGTCGACGGGTGTGCAGCGCGACATCTTGCGGACACCTCCTCGCCTTTACGAGAAGGTTTATCGTCCCTATCTTGTGTGCGGGCTGAGCCCTCGGCAAAGCGCCCGTTTGGTTTACAGCCACTACCGACTGGCGTGTGACTATTTGAGCGGGGCACAACGGCGCGCCATCCATTGGCATCAGGGACTGAATCTCTGCAAGGTGGCGGCAGAAGCGCAGCCCTCCACCGCCTGACTTCGCTATGTCGATCAATTCGGGAAAGAAGGCGAATGAAAGCTGGAGTTGCTGGTGACCTGCCCCCTTGGGCAAACGGGTGTACTGTGCCAGCTTCAGTTTGATCGGCCAGAACTCCCATGATCTGGGTTTCGTGATCGGATGCCTACAAGGGCCTAGCCTGCAGACCGAAGAGGGACGCGATCAGATCGCTCGAAAAACGGTCTGATCGTCTGCCATGGCGGAATACCGCAGCGCCGAAAAGCACAACGCCCAGCCGGGCGGGGTGTTGAGCGACGCCGGGTACACGCAGTCTTCAAAAGCGCGGCGCGCGCACATAGGCGCCGCGGCCGGCGTAATGGGCCGCACTGCCCAGCTCTTGCTCGATACGCATGAGCTGGTTGTATTTTTCCACTCGCTCGCCGCGCGCGGGGGCGCCGGTCTTGAGATGGCCGGTATCGAGCGCCACGGTGAGATCCGCAATGAAACTGTCCACGGTCTCGCCTGAGCGATGCGAAACAAAAGCGCCCCAGCCGTGATCGCGCGCCAGACGGTTGGCAGCGATGGTTTCGGTGAGCGTGCCGATCTGGTTGAGCTTGATGAGCACCGAGTTGGCGATGTTCTCTGCGATGCCGCGGGCGATGATGGCCGGGTTGGTGCAGAAAATATCGTCGCCGACCAGTTCGGTAGTGTCGCCCAGCGCGTGGTTGAGCGCCTTCCATCCGGCCCAGTCGTCTTCGGCCATGCCGTCTTCGAGCAGAACGATGGGGTGGACCTTCACGAGCCGGGCGTAATACTCCACCATTTCCGGTGCCTCCAGGCGACGCTTTTCGGTACGCAGGTTGTAATACCGGCCGTCTTCGAAGAATTCACTGGACGCCGGGTCGATGGCAATCGCTACGTCGGCGCCGGGCCGCAATCCAGCCTTTTCGATGGCCTGTGCGATGAGCTCCAACGGTTGTTCGTTGGACTGAACCTGCGGGGCAAAACCGCCTTCATCGCCCACGCCGACCGACAGCCCCTTGGCTTGCAGAATCGACTGCAGCGCGTGATAGACCTCCGAGCCCCAGCGCACCGCCTCGCGCACGCTGGTTGCGCCCAGCGGCGCGATCATGAATTCCTGAAAATCGGCGCCCTGCCAATGCGCATGCACTCCGCCGTTGAGAATGTTCATGTGCGGCACCGGCAGACGCGTAGCGCCCGGGCCGCCGAGGTACTGATAGAGCGGCAGGTCGCAGGCGGCGGCAGCGGCACGGGCGACCGCCAGTGAAACGCCCAACAGGGCGTTGGCGCCGAGCTTGGCCTTGTTGTCGGTACCGTCCAGCGCCATCATGGCGGCGTCGATCGCCGCCTGCTCGCGGGCGTTGCGGCCGAGGAGTTGCGGCGCAAGCACGTCGTTGACATGGCCAACGGCCTTGAGCACGCCCTTGCCGCCAAAGCGCCTGGCGTCGCCGTCACGCAGTTCCACCGCCTCGCGCGAGCCGGTGGACGCGCCCGAAGGCACGGCAGCGCGCGCCTTGATGCCGCTGGCCAGGGTGCAATCGACTTCGACGGTGGGGTTGCCGCGCGAATCGAGAATTTCACGGGCGGTCAGTGCGGTGATGGTGGCGTTCATGGGCAGGGCTCCAGGGCGTGAGTCGGGTCAGGTTAAGACGGTGTTGTGACAGTCTGAGAAAGCTGCGAGGTTCAGCGAGCCATCCAGGCAGCGGCAGTCAGCTTCCGTGCAGAATGCGCAGCGCATCGTGCAGGCTCGCGCCGTCGCAGTCGAGGGCGGTGATCGCGTTGCATAGCCGCACCGCCTCGGCGAGCGGTCGTTGGTGAATGTTGCGCCCGGTGGCGCTGCCTGCTGCGCCGCCTTCGGTCAGTTGCGCATGCAAGCCCCTGAGAAACGCTTCGGCGCCGCGCTCGCCGCCTCCGGCGCAGACCACGCCGGTTCGACCCGCAGCCCGCACTGCTTCGCGCAGTGACTGCGGCCCGGCGCTGGGCGCGTTGACCTTGACAAAGTCGGCGCCCAGACAGGCAGCCAATCCGGCAACGCCGGCGATCAGATGAGCGTCGTGTTCGTCGGTGATGTGCTGCCCCCGGGGATAGGCCCAGAGGATCGCCAGTAGGCCCTGTTGATGCGCCTCGAACACCGCCTTGGCCGCCTCGGCGAGCATCTCGGCTTCGAATGCGCTGCCGGGGTAGAGGGTATAGCCAATGCCGACCATCTGCAGACCGGCGGTGTCGCGCAGTCTCACCACCTGCTCGATGGTGTGCCACTGGCGACTAAGCGGGTCTGCGCTGCGGGCTGGAACCAGGTGGGTCTTGGCGTTGAGCTTGACCACATAAGGCACATCCCGATAATCGGGCGCATAGCGCGAGATGAGCCCGAGTTGTGTGGCGAATGCGCCGATGCGCGCCCGTGAGGCAATACGGAACAGATGCTCGGGATCGGCATCATCCACGGCCACATGATCGCCGACGAAGTCGTCGTTGAGATGCTCGACCTTTTGATCGCCCGCCATGAGCATGAGCCGCCCGCTGCCCTGGGTGACGCGGTGCAGATTGGCGAGAAAGCGGGCCCGCTCGGATTCGGGAACATCTGCGGGGACGGCACGGGGTAGGGACATGAAAATCTCCGGATGGGGTTGGGCAGAACAGTGACTCCGCCCGGAAAATTCAATCCCTGTCGAGCGACGCCAGCAGCGTGCGGCAGAGGCCGCGCACCGCATGGCATGTACAGCGGTGTGAGACAGGCAACAGCCGACGACATACTCCGTACTCGCGTGCAAGCAATATCAGCACGCGAGTATGGAGAAGCCCATCATTCGGAACTTTGCGGTTCCGAATGATGCGAGGGTTGAGAATTGCGTCAATTCTGAACTTGCTTACTTTTTCCTTGCTGCGGCCTTAGGTTCGCTTCGGGCGTGTGCAGAGGCTTCGGCTGCAGATTGCGCCCTTTTCGCGGAGCTGTGCTTGGGCTCCTGGACGCCCCGCAGCAGGGCTTCAATCTCCACCTCCGCCTGCAGCCAGTCCTCCACCGGATCGCCTTGAAAACCTTGGCGCTCCGCCCGATAAAAAGCGGCTTCGGCAATCATGTGTTGAAGCTGCTCCGCCGAAACGGAAGAACTCTTCTGAGTTTCCATAAAACGGTCTCCTTACAAAATTTCGTCTCTAAAAATGAAACAAAATGTTTGCAATTTATGCAAACGCGCCTCTTTATCCACCGAAAATCCACCTCTCAATGGCAATACATCGGCAAAGCGCAAGATAAGTCTGTCCAGACGAGATGTCTTGATCTGCATCAGCACGGAGGCTAACGCGCGACAAGACCAAGGGTCAGATCAAAAAGCCCTGCAAAGAAATGGGCTCAAAATTCACGGGATGAGAAAACTTGGGGCGGCCCTGCGTTCGTTTTCTAATGAGCATCTCAAATCTTCCGCTGCACAACAGATCTCGGGTATCCTCCCAAAAACTCAGTCATCATCGTCCTCATCCATTTCTCCAACACAGAGGGCGCGCAGCATTTTTTGGGTCACCAGTACCACGCCGTTGCTCGTGCGCCCGCCAGCACCAAGGCGATGGTGCGGCGCACGAGCATGTGCGGCTGCATCTGGAGATCTTGCATGTTCATCGGGCTCAAGGGGCTGTTCTGATTCATGGCAGATCTCCTGATGCCGAAGCGTTCGCGCGGTAGCGCCGGATCAGCATGTTGGTCGAGCTGTCGTGCGCCATCGCCGCGCCATCGCCTGCGGCCAGTTCGGCGGCGATGCGTGTGGCTAGCACCTTGCCTAGTTCGACACCCCATTGGTCGAAGGAATCGATGTTCCACAACACGCCCTGGGTGAACACGCTGTGCTCATACAGCGCGATCAATGCGCCCAAGGTGAAGGGGGAGAGTTCGTCTGCCAGCACGGTATTGCTCGGGCGGTTGCCTTCGCATACTCGCTGCGCGATTTGCTCGGAGGGCACGCCTTCATCGCGCAACTCCTGCCCGGATTTGCCAAAGGCCAGCGCCTCGGATTGGGCGAAGAGATTGGCCATGAGCAGGTCATGCTGTGCAGCCTGCCCAGTAGTGGTGCGGCAAAGCCGATGAAATCGCACGGCGCCAGTCGGGTGCCCTGGTGCAGCAATTGAAAAAACGAGTGTTGACCGTTGGTTCCGGGTTCGCCCCAGACGATGGGCGAAGTCGGGCGCGGCACCTGCTGCCCGGATGCGGTGACGTGCTTGCCGTTGCTCTCCATCACCAACTGCTGCAGATAGGCGGGCAGACGCCGCAGCGCGTGGCTGTAGGGCAGGACGGCCTGAGTTTCGGCGCCGAGAAAATTGTTGTTCCACACAGCGATCAAACCGTGCAGCACCGGCATGTTGTGATGCAGAGGCGCAGTCTGGAAATGCACGTCCATCGCTCGAAACCCGGCGAGCAGGCGATGGAAGTTGTCGGGGCCGATGGCAATCATGGTGCTCAGACCGATGGCCGAATCCATCGAGTAGCGTCCGCCTACCCAGTCCCACAGGCCAAACAGGTGACGGGTGTCGATGCCGAACTCAGCGACCGCCTGCGCCTGGCTCGACACCGCCACGAAGTGGTTGGCCACGGCGCGTTCGTCGCCGAGTTGGGCCACGCACCATTGCCGCGCCGCGCGCGCGTTGGTCAGGGTGTCAAAGGTGCGAAAGCTCTTGGAGCAGACGATGAACAGCGTTTCTTCGGCATGCAGGCCGCGGGTGGCTTCGTGCAGATCCGCAGGGTCGATGTTGGACACAAACCGCATGTGCAGCCCCGCGTGGCTGTCGTGTCGCAGCGCCTCGCAGGCCATGGCCGGGCCGAGGTCGGAGCCGCCGATGCCGATATTGATCACGTTTCGGATGGGCTTGCCGGTATAGCCGCGCCACTGGCCGTTGCGCACCTGCCGGGCAAAGTCGACCATGCGGTCGAGCAAAGCATGCACTTCAGGCACGACGTCCACGCCGTCCGCCACAACCTTCACTCCCTTTGGCGCACGCAAAGCCGTGTGCAGGGCGGCACGCTTTTCGGTGGCATTGACCGGATCGCCGCGGAACATGGCGTCGCGCCGCTCGGGCAAACCACACTGACGGGCCAGATCGCACAGCAGCGCCAGCGTGGCGTCGGTCAGGCGGTTCTTGGAGTAATCGAAATACAGCCCCGCCGCTTCGACATGCATGCGCTCGCCGCGTTGCGGGTCTTGCTCGAACAGTTCGCGCAGATGCAGGCTGGCGATCTGGCGATGGTGCGCGGCGAGCGAGTCCCAGGCGGGCACAGGCGCAGCGCCCGACGGCGTGGCTTGCGTTTCGGTACTCATGCCATCAACCCATCGACGGCGCGCACCTGCTCGTCGAGCGTGGCGAGAAAGCGCGCGGCGTCGGCCCCGGCAACGACGCGGTGGTCACAGGTGAGCGTGAGCCGGGTCAGGCCGTCGCGCGCTGGCGCCGCCACGGCAAGAATGGCCGCGGCCCCTAGAGGGACGATGGCGTCGAACTGCTCGACCCCGGCGAACATGCCGAGGTTGGAGAGATAGAAGGTGGCGCCGGAGTAATCGGCCGGAACCAGACGGCGGCGCGCCACCTTCTCGCGCAGCTCTCGCCAGTCTTCGTTCAGCTCGGGCAAGGGGCGGACGGCGTTGCGCAACACCGGGGTGATGAGGCCGTCTGCGGTATCGACGGCAATGGCGATGTCGATGGCCTCGCGCCGCGCCAGTCCGCCGGGCGTCCAGCAGGCGTTGAAATCCGGGTGTTTCTGCACGGTCAGCGCGCAGGCGCGCGCCAGCAGCAGGCTGATGGATTGATGCGCCTGCTGCGCGGCGGCGTGCAGGGGTTGCAGATCGACCGCCGCGGTGACATGGAAGGTGGGCGTGTGCACGGTGCGCTGCATGTTCTCGGCCATTGCCGCCTTCAGGCTGCTTGGCCGCTCGATGCGATGCACCGGGCCGAGTTGCAGATGGGGCAGTTGCGGCCCTATGGCCGCAGCAAGCACCTGCACGGCGGTGATGCGGCCTTGAGCGTCGGGCTGGAGCAAGGCAGGGTCGATATCCAGCTCGGCAGCCAGTCCGCGGGCGAATGGCGAGACGCCGCCCGCAGAGCGCGCGGCCAGCGCTGCATCGAGCACCGGGCTGGCCGGGGCGGAAGCGGCGTGGGGTTCGGGCTGGGGTTCGGGCTGGGGGGCGGGGGTGGCGGACGCAGAGGTTGGCGCAGGGGACGGAGCCTCGGGCTGCGGCGCGGCGCGCGGTGGGGTTTGTTGCATCAAAGAGGCCCCGGTCTGCGCCGCTTGCGCAGCGGGTTGTGCAGGACTTTTTGGCGCAGGCGCAGGCGCCGACGCCGCATCGGTGATCCAGGCGATGGTCGATTTCACCGGGATATCGCTATCTACCGGCGCCAGCGGCCCGGACAGCACGCCGTCGGCATAGGCTTCGACATCCATGATGGCTTTGTCCGACTCGACTTCAGCCAGCACATCGCCGCTCTTGACGGGATCGCCCGGCTGCTTGAGCCAGCGCGCGATGCGTCCGGTCTGCATGGTGTCAGACAGCACGGGCATGGTGACGGCGGTCTGGGTCATACGGCGTTCTCCTTGGCGGCCAGACCCAGGAGTTTGCGGGCGGCTGCGGCGATATCTGCGGGTTGAGGAATGGATTGCTCTTCCAGGCGCTTGTTGTAGGGGGTGGGCAGGTCAAGTGCGGCCACACGCATTGGCGCAGCGCGCAGGCTGTCGAAACACCGTTCGGTAAGCGTGGCGGCGATCTCGGCCCCCGCCCCGGCAAAGCGGCTGTCTTCTTCAGCGATGAGCACATGGCCAGTCTGGCGCACCGAAGCGGCACAGGTGGCCCAGTCGATCGGGCTGAGCGAGCGCAGATCGATGACCTCGGCCTCGATGCCTTCTGCCGCGAGCTGCTCGGCTGCGGCCAGCGCCTGATTGGCCATGCGCGAATAGCTGATGAGGGTGAGATCGCGTCCAGGGCGCCGCACGATCGCGCGGTGCGGCGGCGGGGCCGGTGCGTCTTCACTCACCAGGCCCTGGTCGAAATTAAGCAGCTCGTGTTCGAGCACGATCACGCAGTCGTCAGCGCGGATGGCTTGACGCAGTTGCCAGTAAGCATCTTGCGGCGTGGCCGGAACGACGATGCGCAGTCCGGCGACATTCATCAGCGTGTGTTCCAGCCGCTGCGAATGCTGCGCGGCGAGTTGCCGCGCAACGCCGCCGGGCATGCGGATCGTCAACGGCATGCGAAACTGCCCGCCGGACATGAACGGAATCTTGGCCGCCATGTTGGCGATGGCATCGAGCGCCAACAGTGCGAAGTTCACGGTCATGATCTCGACCACGGGGCGCATCCCGACCATCGCCGCCCCCACCCCCAGGCCGGTAAAGCTGTTCTCGGAAATCGGAGTGTCAAGCACACGGCGTTCGCCATACTTGGCCTGCAGTCCTTCGGTGACGCGATAGGTGCCGCCATAGAGGCCGACGTCTTCTCCCAAAGTAAATACCGCGTCGTCTGCGGCCATTTCGGCATCAAGCGCGCGATTGAGCGCCTGCCAGTAAAAGAGTGTCTGGGTGGGCATATCAGGCTCCTCAGATCAGGGTGGCGGCGTCAACGCCGCACCGCAGCGCGCGGCGGGCATCGTCGAATGTGGGCTCGGCAGAGGCGATGGCAAACGCCACCGCATCATCGATCTCAGCGCGAATTTCGGCCTCGAGTTTGTCCAGCCCAGCCGTGTCGAGATGTCCGCTGCGCACATAACGGTCGCCAAGCGCGGCGCAACTATCCAGCCCGAGGCTTTGCAGCAGGGCATCGTCGGGGCAGTGGGCCTTGAGTTCGCGCAGTTCGGCGCCAATGGGGTCTTGCGCAGTGTAGGCAGCCACCTCGACGGCGGGGCGGTAGCTGCCCGGATCGGCCATCGAATGCCCCCGATAACGATAGGTTTCAAGTTCCAGCAACTGCGGCCCCTGCCCGGCGCGAATCTGCGCGAGCATGGCGCTGGCGTGGCCATGCACCCCTTCTGCTTCCATGCCGTTGGCGCGCAACGCCGGAATGCCGTAGGCGCAGGCGCGCTTGTACACCTCGGTGATAGCCGAGTGGCGATGGATTTCGGTGCCGATCTGGTAATGGTTGTTCTCACAGACAAACAGCACCGGCAGCTTCCACAGCGCGGCCATGTTGAGCGACTCGTGAAATGTGCCCTGGTTGACCGCACCATCCCCGAAAAAGCAGATCACCGCCTCGGGCAAACCGCGCAGTTGCACGGCATAAGCCGCGCCGATGGCGATCGGGTAGGTCTCGCCCACAATGGCATAGCCCCCGAGAAAGCGGCGCTGGGCATCGGACAGATGCATCGATCCGCCCAAACCGCCCGAGCAGCCCGTGCGCCGCCCGAACAGCTCGGCGACTATGGCGCGCATGGGCACGCCGCGCGCCAGCGCATGCACATGCTCGCGATAAGTGCTCACCACATAATCACCCGGCTCGGCGGCGGTGAGCACCCCGACCGCCACCGCCTCCTCACCGGGGTAAAGATGCAGAAAACCGCCGATATTGCCCTTCGCATATTCTTGCGCCAAGCGTTCTTCAAGGCGACGGGCGCGCAGCATATCGCGCAGAAAGTGCAGATGCAGATCTCGATTCATGGTGAAACCTTTCGCAATGGCAGCGGCGGCATTCAGACGGCAGGCCGCGCCGCGCCGCCCCCGGGCACACCAAGTTCGTCCAGCGCCTGCCGGATCGGCGTGAGGTACATCATCGCCGGGCCGCCATGCATCAGCACGGCCATGAAACCTGCCGACATCACCTCGTCACGGCTCGCGCCAGCCTCCAGCGCCCCCTTGACGTGAATGGCGATGCACCACTCGCATTGCGCTGCCACCGACAGCGCCACATTGATGAGCTCCTTCATCCGCTTGTCCAGGGCGGGCCCGCCCTCCGCCTTTTGCATGAAATTGGAAAAGGCGCGGGTTTCGGTCGGATAGTCCTTGTTGAGATAAGTCATCAAGGATGTGATTTCTTCGAGTTTCTGATGAGTGGTCATGGCAGTTTTCAGGTCGTGGTAAAGCGGGATCAGAGATCGATCACATCGCCTTGTTTCGGGCGTTGTACCCGGGTGTTTTTGAGCAGCGCGGCAAACGCGTCCATGCTGTCCGGATCGCCGTGAACCAGGATGGTCTGCTCGGGTTTGAGTGCTTGCTGCCAGGCGAGCAGTTCGCGCTGATCGGCGTGCGCCGAGAAGCCATTGATGGTGTAGAGCCGCGCGTGGACCGGAATCTCTTCGCCAAACAGCTTGACCTTCGTGGCGCCATCGATCAACAGCCGCGCGAGTGTGCCGCGCGCGGCGTATCCGACAAACACCACACTCGACTCGTGCCGCCCCAGGTTGTGACGCAGGTGATGCCGCACCCGCCCGCCGGTGGCCATGCCCGAGCCGGCCATGATGACCGCGCCGCCCACCAGACGGTTGAGGGCGATGGAATCGGCGGCTTCGCGGGTGAAGCGCAGCCCCGGCAAGGAAAACGGGTCGCTGCCTGCGCGAAACAAAGCGTCAATGGCGTTGCCGTAGCACTCGGGGTGGTGGCGAAAGATTTCGGTGGCGGAAATCGCCATCGGGGAATCGAGAAAGACCGGCAAGGTGCGAGGCAGTTTGCCCGCCTCGAGGCCTTCGCGCAGGTAAAAGAGAATCTCCTGCGCGCGCTCGAGTGCAAATGTCGGAATGACGACATTTCCCCCGCGCTTGAGGGTCTCGCTGATGGCCGCGAATAACTCGGCGATCGAGGGCTCGATGGGTTTGTGCAAACGGTCGCCGTAGGTCGTCTCCATCACCACCGAGTCGGCGCGGGGCGGCAGTTGCGGGTCGCGCAGCACGGCGTGGCCGCCATTGCCCAGGTCGCCAGAAAAAATCACCGAGCGGTGCGCCCCCGATGCGGTCTGTTCAATGCGGATGCTGGCTGAGCCCAGAATGTGTCCGGCATCGAAAAAGGTGGCGCTCAGGCCCGGTGCGAGCTCCAGCGTCTGCCCATAGACCGCGGTGCGGCCGAAAAACTCCAGGGCATTGAGCGCATCGAGCGTGGTGTAGAGCGGCTGTGCCTGGGCGTCGCCGCGACGGTGGGCGTGACGCGTGTTGCGCTCGGCCTCCTCTTCCTGCAGATGGGCGGCGTCGAGTAGCACCACACGGGTGAGTTCACGCGTGGCTGCCGTGGTGATGATCTCGCCGCGAAACCCGCGCTTGACCAACAGCGGAATGCGGCCGCAGTGATCGAGGTGCGCATGGGTGAGCAGCAACAGGTCGATCGACTTGGGGTCGAAGCCGAAGTCCTCGGCGTTTTCCTCGTCGAGTTCATGGCTGCCCTGGAACATGCCGCAGTCGATGAGCACTCGTTTGCCCTGCGCATGCAGCAGATGGCAGGAGCCGGTGACATTGCGATCGGCGCCGTGGAAGGAGAGTTTCATGGTTATTGTCCTTGTGGTGACTCGGTTGCGGAGCCTTCCAGCGGCGAGCCGTTGCGGGCATGCCAGGTGCAAATGCCCTCCCAGGCCTCCCGCGCGTCTTCGGCAAACCAGAACAGCCGGGCATCTTCTTCGTCGATGCTGCCGGCTTCGAGCAGAAAGTCGACGTTGAACACGCCGCGCCAGTACGACTCGCCGATCAGCACGATGGGAATGGGGGCGGATTTGCGGGTCTGGATCAGCGTGAGTGCGCCGAACAGTTCATCGAGTGTGCCGAAGCCGCCCGGCAGCGCGACGATGGCTGCGGCGCGCTGCATGAAGTGCAGCTTGCGCAGCGCGAAGTAATGAAACTGAAAACACAGCCCCGGCGTCAGGTAGGGGTTGGGGTATTGCTCGCGCGGCAGGGAGATGTTCAAACCCAGGGTTTCAGCCCCTGCCTCGAACGCGCCGCGATTGGCTGCCTCCATGCCGCCAGGGCCGCCGCCGGTCATCACCGCGAGCCCTGGAATCCGTGCCGCGCCGATCATCTGGCCGAGTTCGAAGCCGATTTGGTAATAGCGCGACAGCGCCATGCGGCGCTCGGCCAGACGCAGCGCCCGGGCGACGGCTGCGTCGTGCGGTTGCTCGGCAGCCTGATGCCGGGCTTGTTCGAACTCGCTTCGCGCCGTCTGCGGCTCGCGCAGCCGCGTGCTGCCGAAGACCACGATGGTGCGAGTGATGCCGTGCGCCTGCAACGCCTGCTCGGCTTTCTCATAGTCGAGCTGCAATCGCAGGCCGCGGTGCGCGTCGGTATGGAGAAAGGCCACATCGCGGTCGGCCTCGACATACGATGGATGCTCCATGATGGCGCGCAGCCGGGCCTGCGCCTGTGCCTCTTCTTCGACCGGTTTGGGACGTTCCCAAGGCAGCGGTTGGGTACGCTTCGTTCGATGGGGCGGTTGCGGGATGCGGGTTGAATCACTCATCGCTGAGCCACCTCGCCGCTGGGCTTGTCATCGGCCTTTCGTCCCAAACGGGCCTCGACCTCCAGTACATGCTGGGTGGTGGCGATCACGGTGTCCGGGTTCAGGCTCATGGTGTCGATGCCCAGTTCGACGAGGTATTCAGCCATTTCCGGATAGTCCGACGGCGCCTGGCCGCATAGCCCGGAATGGATGCCATTGCGGCGACACCCCTCAACGGCCAGCCGGATCATTTCCTTCACGCCGTCGTCGCGTTCGTCATAGTCGAAGGCCACGATTTCGCTGTCACGGTCAACCCCGAGGGTGAGCTGGGTGAGGTCGTTGGAGCCGATGGAAAAACCATCGAAGCGCTTGGCGAACTGGTCGATGAGAATGACGTTGTTCGGGATTTCGCACATGGCGTAGATCTGCAGGCCGTTCTCTCCACGCTTGAGACCGTATTCAGCCATTGCGGCGAGCACGTCATCAGCTTCCTTGACGCGGCGAACGAAGGGCAGCATCAGGATGACGTTGGTCAGCCCCATCTCTTCGCGCACCCGTTTCATCGCCAGACATTCCAGCCCAAAACCCTCGGCATAGGCCGGGTGGGCATAGCGCGACGCGCCGCGAAAGCCGATCATCGGATTGGATTCATCGGGCTCGAAATCAACACCTCCGATTAGGGTGGCGTACTCGTTGGACTTGAAGTCCGACATGCGCACCACCACCGGCTTGGGCCAAAATGCTGCGGCAATGGTGCCGATGCCTTCGGAGAGCCTTTGCACGAAGAACTGTGCGCCGTCCGGGTGACCGCGCAGCATGTGCGCAAGAGTCTGGCGCGTCGTTGCGTTCTTGACCTTGTCTGGATGCAACAAGGCCAGCGGGTGCGCCTTGATGTATTCGTTGATCACAAACTCCATCCGCGCGAGGCCCACGCCATCATTAGGCAGAAACGAGGTCTTGAACGCGATCTCGGGATTGCCGATGTTGATCATGATGCCCGTGATGGGGCGGGGCATGTCGCCGATCTCGGTCTTTTCGGCGTGGAACGGCACGATACCGTCGTAAACCTTGCCGCTATCGCCCTCGGCGCAGCTAACTGTGACTCTCTGGCCGCTGGGAACGGCGCTGGTCGCATTGCCCGCACCGACCACGGCCGGAATGCCGAGCTCGCGGGCAATGATGGCCGCATGACAGGTGCGCCCCCCGCGGTTGGTGACGATGGCCGCTGCGGTTTTCATCACCGGCTCCCAATCCGGCGTGGTGATGTCAGCCACCAGCACTTCGCCGGGTTTGAAATCGGATAGATGCGCCACATCGGCGATCACCCGCGCCGTGCCACTGGCAATTTTTTCGCCCACTGAGCGACCCACGGTGAGCACCTCGGCATGGCCGTCGAGCACATAGCTCTCGATTTCGGTCACGCGACGCTGCGAGGCCACGGTTTCAGGCCGCGCCTGAACGATGTAAATCTGACCGTCCAACCCGTCTTTGGCCCATTCCATGTCCATCGGATGACCATAGTGCTGCTCGATTTTGATTGCGGCGTCGGCCAGTTCGAGCACATCGGCGTCTTCCAGACAAAAATGCTCGCGGTCGGCCTTGGGCGTGGGGAGGTTGCGCGTGGTTTGCCGGGTCTCGCCCTCGACGAACACCATTTTCACCGCCTTGTCACCCAGGCTGCGGCGCAGCACGGTGCGATGCCCGGCGGAGAAGGTGGGTTTGTGGACATAGAACTCATCGGGATCAACCGCACCCTGCACGACGTTTTCGCCCAGGCCGTAGGCGCCAGTGATGAACACCACGTCGCGAAACCCCGATTCGGTGTCGAGGGAAAACATCACCCCGGAAGCTGCAAGATCGGAGCGCACCATTTTCATCACGCCGATGGACAACGCCACCTTGAAATGGTCGAAGCCCTGATCGACTCGGTAGTGGATGGCCCGGTCGGTGAACAGGCTGGCAAAGTCGCGGCGGCAAGCATCGAGCAGGCTTTCATCGCCCCGGATGTTCAGATAGGTGTCCTGCTGGCCGGCAAAGCTGGCGGTGGGCAGATCTTCGGCGGTGGCTGAGCTGCGCACCGCCAGGCTCACATCCTCGCCGTATTGCTCCTGCAAGGTGCGATAGGCAGCGATGATCTCTGCGGCCAAGTCTTTGGGCAAACCCGCGCCGTAAATAATTTCGCGGGCGCGCTTGCCGCGGCGAGCGAGGTCTTTCACATCGTCTGGGTCGAGGCCGTCGAGCGCGGCATGAAGCGCATCCCAAGCGCCTGCGGCCTCCAGCATGTAACGGTAGGCTTCGGCGGTAATGGCAAATCCATTGGGCACGCGCACGCCCTGGCTTGACAGCTTGCGATACATCTCACCCAGCGATGCGTTTTTACCGCCCACCAAAGGTACATCGCCGATCCCAATCTGGTCGAAAAAACGAATGTAAGTGCTGTGACTCATGCGGCTCTCCAGGGAGTTGTTTTGTGATGTTTTGCAACCGATCTGCTGCACTTAGCGTCTGCCGGGCGTCCCAGAGGTGGGCAAAGCCAGGTGCCAGACACTAAAACCGCCACTCGGTTGCTGCAGCATGCGAACCTGCGAATCCGGCGGAAGACCGATTCAGCGTAGTGCGGCGTCACGCCAAGCCCTTGCGCTACATCAAGCCCGCGCAGAAGCACGCCTGCCGAGTTCGTCCAGGCCTGCGGCGTGAGCAGCAGCAGCCCGAATGCCGGGTCTTCGCAGTCGTGCCACCATGTCATCAGCGCCGTGCGGTCGGTCGACTTGCAAACCGGCGCACCGCGCCAGATTCCAGGCCACGCCCGTCGTCTGCAGATCTGCACCGGGCTCCGCCCAGACCTCGGCAGCAGTCCGTGCTCGGTCAATCAGGCGCTGCTGCAGCGCTCGCCTCTCGGACAGAACGTCTGGCTCGAGTCGCTGCAGGAGTTCCATAAACTGCAACAGACTGCTCAAGAAGCCTCGCCATTCACGTCTCCCTGTTTGGTCTGGCAGGCAACCACGCGGATCGCCCAGATGTTGCGCAGCCAGGCGCGTGAATCGGCCCGCGGATGATGCCCCAAGAGTCGATCAAGCGCTGTGATGGTCGCCAGGCAATGGTGAGACTGGGCCAGCTTCCATCGGCCATGTTGGAAACATCATCCGAGCGGGTGATGCGCTACTTTCAGGACCCTGGAGTCAAATACACCGCCGGTTAAAACTTCTTGGGGCTGAAGCAATAGGCGGTTTTGCTCGGCATGTGCAGACCACCGATCCGGTCGCATTGACGAAACCCTAGGCGGTATCTGCAGGCGTGTGGCAGAACTGGTGACCGCCAGCAGGGGGCCCAAGGAAAGACCTATGAAGCCAGTGAAGTCAAAGACCAGCGGAAGGGCGAGTGGGCCTTGCTTGGCTCCTGTGAACAGAATGGCGAACAGCACACCGAACGCCAGGATCATCAAAATGAAGGGGGGCTGATACGGGAAGGCCATGCTCGTGCCGAACAGGGCCGCGACCGCAGTCACCACCAGCGTTGACGCCAGGAGAGCATAGGTTTTGCGTACCAGCGCATGGGTGGCCACAGAGGCCATGGAGCCTGCAAACTCCAGCAAATAGGACGGTCGAGGCATGGTCCAACTCCATCACATGCTGTGGTCTGTGATCCGGCCCATCATGGATACCGGAACACGAGATAGCGAGTCTGTGCGGCTTCATGATTCTTGCCATCGATGCACATCAGATGACACCCCGGGGATTTTGTTTGACTTGTTCGACGATGTAACCTCACCCGCGCTTGCCATGTCGATGTGACTCTGCGCGGGCCACCGCAGGGGCGCGCTTATCAGGCATCCAGCGAAGAGCGGAAGCGCAGCACGCTCACTGCCAGCATCACTGCCGCCAGCGCAGCCAGCGCCGTGAGATCGGGCCAAAGCACCACAAACCCGACGCCCTTGAGAAAGACGGCGCGAATGACCACCAAAAAATAACGCAGAGGATTGATCAGCGTGAACCACTGCAGCACCTGCGGCATGGCGGCGATGGGAAATGCAAAACCGGAGAGAATGAAAAACGGGTTGACGAAAAAGAAATTCAGCGCGAAGGCTTGCTGCTGCGTTTTGGAGAAGGTCGACAGCAGTAAGCCCATCCCGACGGCCGCAAGCAAGAACAGCATAGAGCCCGCCAACATAACGAGCGGGTCGCCGATGAACGGCACCTTGAACCATAGGATCCCGATGGCGCTGACCAGCAGGATGTCCCCCAGTCCAATGAGAAAGAATGGAACCGTCTTGCCCAGAATGAATTCCACCGAGCGGATCGGACTGACCATGATCTGTTCCAGTGTGCCCACCTCTCTCTCGCGCACGATGGCGAACGCCGTCAGACTCACCACCTGCAGCAAGGTCAGGCTACCAATCACACCGGGAATAAAAAACCAGCGATCTTCCAAACCCGGGTTGAACCAGGGCTGCAGTTGCAGGCTGATGCCTGTTTGAGGAGCGGCGAGGCTGGCGTGGGGTGGCATCAGCCGACTGGCTTCGTCGCTGGAAAACTGCGCGACGATCTGGCTGATGTAACCCAGCGCGATGAGCGCTGTGTTCGAGTTCGTGCCATCAACTATCACCTGCAAAGGCGCACCTTTACCGTTCTGCAGATCCTGCTGGAACCCGGCATGCACGACGATGGCCAGGACCGCGACATCGTTGTCGATCGCATGCGTCACCTCGGCGCGGCTACGCGCGGCCTCGACCACATCAAATCGGCCGGACGCCACGAAATGCGAAATGAGAGAGCGGCTGGCTTGGCTCTGATCGAGATCGAGCACCACCGTGGCGACGTGGTGCACGGTGAATGTTGCGGCGTAGCCGAACACCAGCATTTGAATGATCATGGGCACGATCAGGCGAAACATGGCCCACCGGTCCCGCCGGATCTGCAGGAACTCTTTCATCAACATGGCGCGCAAGCGTTCGAACATCGCCTCAGTCCAAACGTTTGTGGAATGCACGCGCCGCGAGGTAGACAATGACCACGGCAAAGATCAGAAGTCCCAGCAGTGGCTGCCAAAGATCGGCAATCCCGCTGCCCTTGAGGAAAATGCCGCGCAAAATGGTGACGTAGTAGCGCGGATAGACGATCAGCGTGAGCGCCTGGATCGGAGCGGGCATCTGATCAATCGGAAAGGTGTACCCCGACAGCAGCGTGGTGGGCAGCATGGTCACCAGCAGCGCAATCTGGCTGGCGCCGAGCTGGCTGCGGATGCGCACGGAAATCAGGTAGCCAATCCCAAGAATCACCATGCTGAAAAGCGCCGTGGCGGCAAACAGCGTGACCAAATTGCCGCGCATTGGCACCCCGAACCAATACACCGCGAGGCCGAGACAGACCACCGCATCCACCATGCCGACCACGAAGTACGGCAACAGCTTGCCGAGCATGACCTCCAGCGCGGTGACGGGCGTGGAAATGAGTTGCTCCATGGTGCCGCGCTCCCACTCGCGCGAGACGGTGAGTGAGGTCAGCTGCGCGCCCACCAGCGCCAGAATGACCGCCACAACCCCTGGAATGATGAAGTTGCGACTGTCGAGTGTTTCGTTGAACCAGGTGCTGGGCTGCAGATTGACCTGCCCGATCAATGTGGGCTGCACCCCATGCGCTGCCCGCCATTGCGCCTGGATTTGCGCATTCGTTTGGGCAATCACGCCTTGGAGGTAGCCCTGCGCAATATTGGTGGTGTTGACATCTGTCGCATCAAATATCGCCTGAATGGAGGCGGTTCCCGTTGACGCCAGATGCCGCGAGAAGTCCACCGGAATGACCACTGCAGCAATGCACTGACCGGCATTCATGGCGTTGCGCAGGTCTGCCTGACTATGCAGCACATGGGTGATGGAGAACCAGCCTGCGGCCTGAAACCGGCTGTCAATGGCCCGACTGAGCTGGCTGTGTTCGTGCCGAACGAAAATTGACCCACTTTTGAAGGTTATGCCGACGCAAAATTGACCCGGGTGTTCCACCTACCCTGCTGCTTTTTTAGGCACGGGGAGCAGGAGTGATCACCATGGACATGATTGGCAAGATCCGGCGGATGCATTTCCGCCAGAACAAATCCGTTCGAGAGATTGCCCGCAGTACGGGGCTGTCGCGCAACACGGTGCGTACCTGGCTACGCCAGCCGGGCGATGTCGTACCGCGGTACGCGGCGCGGCGAACACAACCCTCGCGCAAGCTCGCGCCCTATGTGGAGTGGCTCCGGCAGGCCGTGGCCATTGATGCGCAGCGTCCTAAAGCGCAGCGGCGCACGGCCAGGGCATTGCATGCCGAGTTGAAGCGACAAGGCTATGACGGCGCCTACAGCCGCGTCACCGATTTACTGCGCGCTTGGCGACAGGCCGATGGCACGAGCGCTGTGCACGCCTTCGTGCCCTTGACGTTTGCGCTGGGCGAAGCCTTCCAGTTCGACTGGAGTGAAGAGAGCATGGTGGTGGGCGGCGTGCCGTACCGCGTGCAGGTTGCCCACGTCAAGCTGTGCGCCAGCCGTGCCTTCTGGCTGGGGGCCTATCCCAGCCAAGGTCACGAGATGCTGTTTGACGCCCATACCCAGGCGTTTGCCGCCTTCGGCGGAGTGCCGCATCGCGGCATCTATGACAACATGAAGACAGCCGTCGACAAAGTGCACCCGCGCAAGAAGCGCGACGTCAACGCGCGCTTTGCGGCGATGTGCAGCCACTACCTGTTCGACCCCGACTTCTGCAACGTCGCTTCCGGTTGGGAGAAGGGGGTGGTGGAGAAGAACGTCCAGGACAGCAGGCGACGTGTGTGGATTGAGGCCCTGTCGACGCCCTGGCGCTCCTTTGCCGAACTCAATGCCTGGCTGGCCATGCGCTGCCGTGGCTTGTGGCAGGAGATCTTCCATCCCGAGTTCAGCCAGTTCACCGTGGCCGAGATGCTCGAGCACGAGCAGCCGCACCTCATGCCCATGCCCACAGCGTTCGACGGCTATGTGGACAACACGGTCAAGGTCAGCAGCACCTGTCTGGTGGCCATGGCTGGCAATCGTTACTCCGTGCCCTGTGAACTCGCCGGGCGGCGGGTGAGCACCCGGGTGTATCCCACCGAGGTGGTCGTGGTGCATGACGGCGTGTGTGTGGCCCGCCATGCGCGGCTGGCCAACCGGGGACAGACCACCTACGACTGGCAGCACTATGTGCCGCTGATTCAACGCAAACCCGGGGCGTTGCGCAACGGCGCGCCGTTTGCCGATCTGCCCCAGCCCTTGCAGCAACTGCGCCAGGCGCTGCTGCGGCAAGACGGGGGCGACCGGCTCATGGCCCAGGTGCTGGCGCTGGTGCCCGCATCCGGGCTGGAGGCGGTCCTGGTGGCCGCTGCGCTGGTGCTGGAAGCCACGGCCCCGTCCGGGCGCATCAGCGTGGAGCATGTGGTCAACGTGATGGGGCGCTTGCAGACCGGCCCCCAGCCCGCCCAAGTGACCACGGCCTTGACGATGGCCGATCCACCCCGCGCCGACACGGCCCGCTATGACCGCCTGCGGGTGACTGACGAGGAGCGAGATCATGCGTGAGGTCATTGCGGAACTCAAGGCGTTGCGGCTGCACGGCATGGCCGGCGCCTGGGCCGATTTGCAAGGTCTGGGGACGAACGCCAGGCTGGATGCCGCGCAGTGGCTCGTCGAGCATTTGCTGCAGGCCGAGCAGGAAGATCGCGCCGTGCGCTCGGTACGCCATCAAATCCTCTCGGCCCGCTTCCCGGTGCACCGCGATCTAGCGGGGTTTGACTTTGATGCCTCAAGGGTTGATCGCACGCTGGTGGGGCAACTCGCCAGCATGGCCTTTACCGAAGCCGCGCACAACGTCGTGCTGGTGGGCGGGCCCGGCACGGGAAAGAGCCATCTGGGCACGGCCATCGGCGTGGCGGGCATCACGCAGCACGGCAAGCGGGTGCGGTTTTACTCCACCGTCGATCTGGTCAACGCGCTGGAGCAGGAGAAGGCGCAGGGCAAAGCCGGGCGGATTGCGGCAAGCCTCTTGCGTATGGACTTGGTCATTCTCGATGAGCTGGGGTATCTGCCCTTCAGTCAGGCGGGCGGGGCTTTGTTGTTCCATCTGCTGTCCAAGCTCTACGAGCACACCAGCGTGCTGATCACGACCAATCTGGCCTTCGGCGAGTGGTCCAGCGTGTTCATCGATGCGAAGATGACCACCGCCTTGCTCGACCGGCTCACACACCACTGCCACATTCTGGAAACCGGGAACGAGAGCTACCGCTTCCGTCACAGCACGGAAACCGCCAAGACCCGCATCAAGGCGCGGGAGCAAAGGCGTTCGGGCACAGCACAGGCACCCCAGCCCGCTGAGCCCGAGACACCGCTTTGACCCCCACAAGCCCTTGGGGCAAGCCGCTCTGGGCTACGCCCGACGCAGCTTGCCCCAAGGATCCAAACCCACCCACCAGGAGCCAACCCCACGCAAAAACCGTAGACTTATCCACACCCGACTGCGACGCAGTCGGCCTTAGACCCCGGGTCAAAATTGAATCGGCACGGTGGGTCAAAATTCCATCGGCACGAACACTGGCTGTTCTCCTGGTCATAGACACAAAGAGGAACATGCTTGATATCCAGACTGACGCCATAACCGAGTAAACCCATCTGCATCAAAGGCATGATCAGCGCGATGGCGAGACTGCGCGGATCGCGCCAGATCTGCAGCGCCTCCTTGTAAGCCATGGCCAGCAGTCTGCGCAGGTTCATGCACAACCTCCCGCATGGCGCTGGTCCGGCGCGAGCCTCGCTGCGGGCAGATTCACGGGTGTGAAGCTCAAGCCGCGCTCCTCGCATCCTGAGCCCGTGACACGATGCGAACAAATACGTCCTCCAGGCTAGGCACCACGTCCCGAATCTGTCCTGTCTGCACCCCATGCGTCTGGAGAAAGTCCGGCAAGGTTTCGGACGTGAGTCCGCCCTGCCCGAGCACGACATGCAACTTATCACCAAAGATGGCCGCCTCGACCACGCCAGGCGCGGTCAGTAGCGCCGTGCGCGCAGCACCCAGTGGCGCGCAGGCTACCTCTACCAGTTCGCCGCCTAACTCTCTAGTGCGCAGTTCACCAGGGCTGCCAACGGCCATAAGTTTGCCGCGATCAATCAGGGCAATCCGGTTGCAATACTCGGCCTCGTCCATGTAGTGTGTGGACACCAGGATGGTGACGCCACCGGCGGCCAACTGGTGGATCAAATCCCAGAACTTTCGTCGCGCCTCCGGCTCTACGCCGGAAGTCGGCTCATCAAGGAAAAGCACCGGCGGCCGATGCAGGATGGCGCAGCCCAGCGCCAGCCGTTGTTTCCAGCCGCCCGCAAGCGTGGCCACCAGCGCGTTTTCCCGCCCCTCCAGCCCGGCCATCGACAGGGCAAACGCCACACGCTCAGCCATCTCCTGTTGCGGTACGCGGTAAATGCCGCCGAAAAATCGCAGATTCTCGGCCACAGTCAAATCGCCGTAGAGCGAAAACTTCTGCGACATGTAGCCGATGTGCTCACGCACGGCCTGCGACTGGCTGCCCACATCAAAACCCGCCACCGTGGCGCGCCCCGCGCTGGGCGTGACCAGCCCGCAAAACATTCGGATCGTGGTGGACTTTCCGGCGCCGTTTGGTCCGATGAACCCCATCACCTCACCGCGCGCAATAGATAGATCGAGATGATCGACCGCGACGAAGTGACCAAACCGCTTGGTCAGCCCTTGGGCAACAACTGCGGGATCCTGAGCAGGGTTCATTTGCCCTGCCCTCCCAGCAGCGCCACGAAGACATCTTCGATGCCAGGATCGGCCGTCTCGATGCGGGCTTCAGCAAACTCCCGCGTCGCGAGCAGCAATTGAAGTTCGGGCGTCCGCTGGGCAGCATCATCCACCCGCACATGCACTCGGTCTCCCATGAGCAAGACGCCCAGCACGCCCGGCTTGCCCGCGAGAACATCGCGCAAAGCGCGCGGCTGTGCCGTCACGATGGCGAGCAGTGCGCCGGGCATGGCGGCCTTCAGCCTAGCCGGCGTGTCGCAATAGCGGATCTCCCCTTCATGGAACAGCGCCAGACGCGAGCAACGCTCGGCCTCGTCCATGTAGGCGGTCGCCATCAGAATGGCCACGCCGCTTTCGCGCAGGTTGTAGAGAATGGCCCAGAAATCGCGCCGTGACACCGGGTCCACGCCTGTGGTCGGCTCGTCGAGCAGCAGCACGCGCGGGGTATGAATCAGCGCGCAAACCAAGCCCAGCTTCTGCTTCATGCCGCCAGAGAGCTGCCCAGCAAGCCTGCGCTCGAACCCGGCCAGTCCGGCGGCATCGAGCAGTTCCTTGCTGCGCTGGAGGCGCTGCTTGCGCGGAATACCAAACAGCTCGGCATAGAAGTAAATGTTTTCCGCGATGGTCAGGTCTTCATACAGGCCAAAGCGCTGCGGCATGTAGCTCAGACGCAGCTTGGCGGCTTCCGGGTCCTGCACCACGTCCACGCCATCCACCAGGAGCGCTCCTGCGTCTGGATGGAGCACTCCGGCAAGCATGCGCATGGTGGTTGTCTTGCCCGCGCCATCCGGGCCGACAAGGCCAAAGATCTCGCCTTTCCCCACACTGAACTCCACGCCGCGCACAGCATGCACCGCGCCGAAGCGCTTGGTCAGTGCATGCACTTGCACAGCCGGATCGCTGGCGATCGCGCTCATTTTTCGGGAGGTAACAGAGCGATGGAGGCGTCGGCCGGCATGCCCGGCAACAAGGCGTGTGCCGGGTTGTCGATATCAATGCGAATGCGATAAACCAGAGTGACGCGCTCGGCATGCGTCTCAACGGTCTTGGGGGTGAACTCCGCCTGGGAAGCGATGAAACCGATGCGCCCGTGGTAGACATGCCCCGGGTAGGTGTCGGTCGTCACAGAGGCTGCCTCGCCCAGGCGGATGCTGCCCAGGTCCTGCTCGTTGATATAGGCCCGCAGCCAGACATGGTCGAGATCGTCTAGCGTGAAAATCGCCACACCAGGGCCAGCCAGCTCGCCCAACTCCGCCTGTCGAACCGCCAGCACGCCGCTGAATGGCGCGCGCAAAGTGGTGAACGACAACGTCACACGATCGAGTGCCACCTTGGCCTGCGCTGTCTTGAGGTTAGCCTGAGCCAGAGCGATGTTGTTGGCTGCAACCTTGACGAGCGCCTCATCACGAGCCAGCACGGCGCCAGACTGGCCTGCCGCAGTTTTCGATAAGTCGTATGTCTGGCGTGAGATGGCGCCAGCCTCAAGCTGCCCAGCGTTGCGTTGCAGATCACGCTGCTTTTCCGCGAAGTCCAGACGGTCACTGGCCACTGTGCTGCGGGACGCAGCCAGATTGCTGGTCGCGACGGCGACCTGCCGGGCGGCCGCTTCAAGCGAGGCCTCATCGATGGCGAGTTGTTGCTGATAGACGCGACTATCCACCCGCGCCAGCACGGCGCCAGCTGTGACGGCTTTGCCTTCGTCGAAGGGCAACTCGGTGATGGGCGCCTGCACGTTGGTGAAACTCAGCACACTTTGATGCGCTTCGATATTTCCGCTGACCACGACGTGGTTGGTCGCCGCGCCAGGGCCAAACACCCAACGATGCGCAGGCGGCCAAACCCACACCAGCAGCGCTGCAACGATCAGCGCTGCGACCAGCCCAGTCCAGACAAGACGACGGCGGCTCATGATGAAACTTCCCGGCGGACAAGAATAAAAGAACACTCAGTCTAGTGTCACGCGCTGCACGGAGAAAAGATAGATGTGTAGTCCCTGCGTCTTTCCATAGCCCCGGACATTCCGGATGCGCCCTGGGTTCGCAGCTGTTACTCCGGCCACAAGAAGTTTTCGTGTTTATCCGGTTGTCACAGATACCCACTAGGAGTCTGGGCGGCAGAATTCCGTGAACCTGTGCCGGAGCGCCGATGCTGGGCGAGCGGACTGTTTTTCGGGCACGGTCGGCATGGCCGGTCGTCTCACGCCCCCGAGAGGGCAGCAGCGGGCGTGTTGTGCGGGGCGGCCTGTGCCCCCATTTCTGTTCAGGCGGGAACCAACGAGGCCATCCGCCGGAGGTTCAGTGCTGCGCAGACGAGTTTCCACTCGGCGCGTACACGCTCAAGGCCGCGCAGGCTGAACTGGCGGAACCCCAGCACGCTCTTGATCCAGCCGTTGGGCGGCTCGGCGATCCACTTGCGCTTGCGATAGGCGGCGCGTCCCGCGGCGGTCTGCATCTTCGCGGCCATGGCCGCGGTGTGCGGCAGCCGCGCGGCATCGATGGCCGCGTGCTGCTTGCCTTCGCGCCCCAAGGCCACAACCAGATCGATCGGCGCATCGCGCAGGTTGTCCTCGCTGCGATAGCCCGCGTCGGCCAGACCCAGCGCGGGCAGCGCGCCCAGGTTCTCCTGGATCGCATCGATCATCGGCAGCAGCCAGTTGGCATCGGGTGCCGTGTTGTCCAGTTCCGCAGCCACGATGATGTGCGCAGCCTCGTCCACCGCCGTCTGCGCGTTGTAGCTGGGGTCGAAGCCGCCGCCGGCGCGCTTCATGATGCGGCTGTCCGGGTCGGTGAAGTTCTCCTGCGCCTTGTCTTCGGGCACGCCGAAGTCGCGCTTGAACCGCGCACCGCGCCGCGGCTTCCCATCCGGCCCCCGGGGACGGCGATCATCATCGTCACTGCGACCACGCTGCGCGTCGGCTTCACGCTGACGCTGTTCCAGCCGCTGGCGCGCCTGCCGGATCGCATCGAGTCGCGCCTCGCGCCGCTCGATCTCGGCCGGGATGTCGAGTTCGGGCTCCTGCGCCTCGGCCTCGTCGGTGGCCTTGGCGCGCGCCAGCAGCGCGTCGATCTGCTTTTTCAGTTCGACCTCGGTGTGCTGCATGCGCGCATAGCTCATGGCCTTGTGGCGGCTCGCGTTGGCCTTGACCTTGGTGCCGTCGATGGCCACCGTGCCCAGCTTGACCAGACCCATCTCGCGCGCCAGGCGCACGACCTGCACGAACAGGTCCGAGAATTCCTGGAGGTGCAGCGCACGGAAATCCCGGATCGTGCGGTGCTTGGGGAAGTTCCCTGCTGCCAGCATCCGGAACGCCAGGTCCTCGTGCAGCCGGCGCTCGATCTTGCGCGAGCTGAACACCCCGGTGGCGTAGCCGTACACCAGAACCTTGACCATCATCGCCGGATGGAAGGGCTGGTTGCGCGCTCCGCCACCCTCATAGCGCGCGTAGAACGCGCTCAGGTCCAGCGTGTCAATCGTGTCGTGGATGAAGTAAGCCAGGTGACCCGGCGGCAGCCAGTCCTGCGGCGCCGCCGGCAGCAGCATCACCTGGTCCGGCTCATAGGGGCGGTAACTAGTGGGCATGCCGTATTAACGCACGCCCACCGTCCTACGTCGACCTCAACAACCTTCTGCCGCCCACACTCCTAGGCGGCTCGCTGACAGCCAATAAACCAGACACTACTGATTCGACACACAGAACGGCGCAGCCGAGGCCTGCAAGCGCGCGCGCCATCACGAGCAGGAGCGACTCTTGCGCCGAGAGGGTCGGCAAGGAGATTCCCTTGGCCCCCTCTTTCCAGCTGTAGCCGCAGGGCTTGCTGCGGTCGTCGCACTTGTCCATCCATCACAAAACTTGAGGGCGTTCGGATGCATTTCAGCCTTCGACGGGCCGGATCAATGGTTCGCCGACACTCCAAGTTCTTTCAGCTTCGATTCTGCATCGCGTCCATAATCGGACTCCAGGCCAGCGAGGCCTATTGTCTTGCGCAGATACTGCTTAGCAGACTCTGTGTTGATCGCAGTTCCGATTCCAGATGCATAGCAAGTTGCCGTCATGTATGCCGCGGCGGCTACTCCCTGATCAGCTGCCTTCTTGAGGTATGAAAATGCCTCCTGCGGGTTTTTTTCGGTCATGTTGCCGTTGAGTGCAAGCAGGCCCATCTCGTATTGGGATGGTGCATATCCGGAATTGGCCGACTTACGCAGCAACGTAACTCCTCTGGTAATTTTTTTCTGCAGTTCCCGGTCAGATGTGGTGTCCATCTGAGGATCGTCGAACTCGGAGTTGATCAATAACTTTCCGAGCTTGTACTGCGCCGGGGCATACCCTTGATCGGCTGCCTTGCCAAAGAAGTACCGCGACTGCTCGAAATCCTGCGCGACGCCATCGCCATTCTCATATAGCTGCCCCAGCAGGTATTCGGCCTCGAGACTCCCTTGATTGTTCGCCTCTGTCAGCCAAAGAACTGCGATGGATTTCTCGTCATGATCGAACAGGTATTTTGCGTAACGCAGTTGCGCTTCCAACTTTCCTGATTCAGCTTCGTGCTTGAGCACGTCCGCGCTCTCGACAGGTGCAGCTCTTTTTGAATGCCAATTTGACACATCTAGGACATCGGACTGAGCGTCTGCAGCAGCAATCGTGACAAAGAGGGAGAGAGCACAGGCGACACTGCTTACCACGCGCCTGCACGTTCTGGATTGGTACGCCATGATTCGCACTCCTGAAATATTGATGCCATCACTCCACAACGACCTCATTGATCTGGATGGTGGGATTGAGGTTGGTGAAGTTGGACAGGTCAGCCATGATTTGCTGGGCATGCGGACCGAACGCCTGTTCGAAGGCGGGCACCGAATCGAAGTACAAATGCCCCAGCGCCACATAGGTTGGCTTGGAATGCGGTTGCGGCCCGCCCAGCCCGCGCTGCACACTGACGCGACGGCAGGCATCGCCGGTGAGCTTGCGTATTAGGGGAATGTGGATTTCGGTGTAGTACGCCATATCGAACCGGGCGTCGTCCTGGTTCGGGTACATCACGCTGACTTGAATCATGGTTGGACTCCAGAGAGGCTGCGTTTTGGAACATCAAGCAAAGCAATGCGTGCCGTGGGTCACGGCGGCACCGGCGCGTAATGCGGCGGTCACGAGAACCGCTTCGGCAATTTCAGCATCGCTGCACCCGGCCTTGCGGGCGCGGTCGACGTGGATCTGGATGCAATACGGGCATTGCGTCGTGTGCGCCACGGCAAGCGCGATCAATTCCTTGGTATGCACAGACAACGCCCCCGGTGCCATGGCTGCCGCATCAAACGCGGCGAAAGCCTGCATCGCGGCCGGGGCATGCCGACCGAGAGTGTCGAGATGTTTAATTTTGTCCATTGAGTACATGTGTATCTCCTTCACTTGTGGTTGAATAAAACTTGCATCAGTTCCACGCATAGCTTGCCCCCAGCCAGATGCCTCTGGGGGCGCCTGGGGCGACGAACTGGGTGTTCTGCCAGGTGGCGGGATCGCTGCTGAAACTGCGGTTGGCGCCGGTAAATTCGTTCACACCGAGCTGGCCGAAATCGGCGTACACGCGGTTGAACAGGTTGTGGATGGATAGATTCAGGCGCCAGTGCTGGTCCAGCTTGTATTGCGCACCGAGATTGACCACGGCATAGCCCGGCACCCGGCCGTTGTTGTCTTGGTTGTTCTCGTCACCCTGCGCATAGCGCGCGCCGTATGCCACAACTGCGCCATGCAGTTGCAGGCGTTCGCTAGGCTGATATTGAGCAAGTAGCTTGACGCTCCACGTCGGAATATTGGGCAGGCGGTTGCCGGGCTGCACCTGGATGTTGCCGTTGGCGTCGGCGCTGGAGTTGCTCGCGCTGGGCTCCTGAAAGCCGGACTCGTAGGTGGCCACAGTGTGGCTGATGGAGGCCGACCACAGCCAGCGCTCGCTGCCGCTGGTCAGGTCCAGGGTGGCGGTACGGAACAACTCTTGCGGAATGTTGATGAAATAGCCTTGGGTCATGTTCGCCAGGCTGATGAACTGGATGGCATTGTTCAACTGCGTGTGGGTGTATTCGGCATGAACCCGGATCCAACCCAGCTTCCACACCGCGCCGGCCTGCGCGGTGCGCGCGATGACGAGGTGCAGGTCGGGGTCGGCCACCAGCACATTGGGCAGGGTGCAGGGGGCGTCAGGGCTGGCGCAGGTGAGTTCCACAGCCATCGGCACACGCATGCCCTCGGCATAGCGCAGGTAGTACGAGGCCTTGGGGCTGGGATGCAGGTCCAGACCGACGCTGGGGTTGAAGCGGCTGTAGCTGTGGTTGCCACCGAGCGCGCCGCCGAGCCTGTCGGTCATATCGACGTTGGCGCGTTCGTAGCGCCCGCCGGCAGAGAGGTCGAGCCAGGGCGTGGCCGCCAAGCGGTCGGTGAAGTACACGCCGCTGTAGCGGTTGCGCACCCCAAGGCTCACCGGACCTTGGTCGAACGGGCCGACTCCCACGGTGTAGCGCTGCGGCGTGAAGGTGGCGGCCTGCTGGATCTGGGTGAAGTCCACCGACTGGTGGTCCACGCTCATCCCCAGGCTGGCGTGGTTGCCCAGGCCGAACAGTGGGTTGTCGTTATGCAGGGCCAGGCTCAGGCCTCGGCTTTGCTGCTGCAGGCCATTGAGGACGTTGTCGGCCACCGAGTTGCCCAACGTGGTTGTGTTGCCGTCATAGTTGCCATTGACGTTGCTGTTGAAACCGCTCTGGTCGCTGTTGCGCAAATACAGCTGCGCGGCAAGCTGCCAGTGCGGACTCAGGCTCTGGGTGTCGCCGAGGTTGAAAAAATTGAGCTGGTTGTCGATGTTGTCCGGTGCGGTGTAGACGGCCGTGGGGGTGTTCATCCACTGCTTGGGTAGCGTCTGCGAGCCTGCCAGATGGCTTTTGGCGAAGGTGTAGCTGAAGTCCAAGTCGTTACCGTTCGCCCGGCGCGTGACCTTGCCAAACAGACTGCGGTCGCTGCTGGCGGTATAGGGGGCGAAACCGTTCTCATGCTGGTTTTGCACCGCAAAGAAATAGCTCCAGTCGCCCGCATGGGTGCCATAACGTGCCTGCTCGGATGTCTTGCCGAAGCTGCCGAATTCCATGCCGACGTCGCCGCCTGGCGCCGACAGGCCGTCCTCGGTGTGCAGCAACACCGCACCGCCCAGGGTGTTGAGACCGAACACTGGGTCGGTGATGGGCACGAGATGGATGGAGCGTATGGCGTTGGTAGGAATCAGGTCCCAGTTCACCACGTCGCCGAAGGGCTCGTTCACCCGCACCCCGTCCTGAAACACCGACAGGCCCTGCGGTGTGCCCAGCAGCGGCGAGGCGGCGAAGCCGTTGAAGTGCAACGTGGGCTGCAGCGGGTTGCCCTGCTCGTGGGTCAGCGCCACGCCGGGCAGATGCTGCGCCAGCAGTTGCGGGAAATTGGTGGCGGGCTGCTGCTTGAGGGTGTCGTTGTCAATTGCATAGGCATGCTTCGGCGGGGCGCGAAAGCCCTCGGTGCTGCCAGTAAAGACGGTCACGGTTTGCAACTGCACCACGGGCGAAGCGGCCGTCGATACCGGAGCTGATGCAGCAGCCACTAGAACGGGTTGGGCTTCGGCGCTTCCCTGCCATGCCAGTGCCAAGGCGGACAGGGCAAGTATGCGGGTCAGTGCGGCAGGTCGGAGTTTCTGTTCGTGAACCATGGCGTAGTGCTTGGACTCAAAACATGCGTTGGAGTCGACGCGACTGATCGGCACTCCGGAACACAAGGGGGTGTTCGGACGAAGCTACACTCCCGGCTTTCGCCACCGCGGCCTCGACGACCTGATGGACTGGCGATTTCGCACAGACCGGATCCGCCGCGGCAGGATCTCCTGCGAGCATGTACGCTTGGCAACGGCATCCGCCCCAATCCTTTTCCCGTTCATCGCAGTCCCGGCATGGGTCTTTCATCCAGGACGATCCGCGGTAGCGGTTGAATCCCTCGGATTCAAACCAGATCTCGCGCAGCGTCATCTCGCCCACTTTGGGAAATTCGAGTCCTGGAAGCATGCGTGCCGTATGGCAAGGCAAGACGGTACCGTCCGGAGCAACAGTCAGAAATACATTGCCCCATCCGTTCATGCACTTCTTCGGACGGCTTTCGTAATAGTCTGGAACGACTAAGAAGACGCGCATCTTGTCGCCCAGTCGCTGGCGCCAAGCATTGGTGACGTCCTCTGCCCGTTGCACCTGCTCCCGAGTGGGCAAAAGATGGGCCCGATTGACCTGCGCCCACGCGTAATACTGGGCGTTGGCGAGTTCGAGATACTCGGCGCCGAGATCCGCGGCCATTTCAATGATGCGGTCGATGTGATCGATGTTGAGACGGTGGATCACCACATTCATGACCATCGGCCAGCCGTTGTCCTTGATCAGTCTGGCGACGCGCTCCTTGAGTTCAAAGGTCCGTGTATGTGAAAGAAAATCATTAATCTCGCGTGTCGAGTCCTGAAAGGAGAGCTGGATGTGATCGAGTCCGGCGGCCTTAAGCGCGTCTGCGCGCCGCGAGGTCAGTCCCACCCCCGAAGTCAGCAGATTCGTGTAGTAGCCGAGTCGATGCGCTTCGGCGACAAGGACTTCGAGATCGTCGCGAAGCAGAGGTTCTCCACCGGAGAAACCACACTGCACGGCACCCAGGGCGCGCCCCTGTTGAAGGACCCTCAGCCAGTCGTCGGTGGAGATTTCCTGGTCGTGCCGTGCAAAATCGACCGGGTTGTAGCAAAAGGCACAGTGCAGCGGGCAGCGGTAGGTCAACTCGGCAAGGATCCAGAGCGGTGGGCCGACAGGAGGTGTCATGTCCATTGCAGCCAGCCTTGTTGCGAAGCGATCTGAAAGAACTGTGCAACATCCGGGGCGAGATCGGCTTCGCCGAAAGCAGCCTCGAGGTCCGCCACGATGTCGCCCACGGAGCGGACGCCATCGCATCGCGTCATGATTTCGCCTGCACTGCCATTGAGCTTCACCATGCCCTCTGGATACAGCAGAACCCAGGCCTGCTGCGCCTCTTCCCATTGGAGGCGGAATCTCGGATTCAAGCCGGGACGCCGTGGATCGGCAGAGTCAGGGAGTCGTTCGTCTCTCATAGCGGCACCTTGTACCTCAATGCCATGGCATCGTTCATCTGCCAGAGCACGTCGAGCTTGAACTGCAGGATGTCCAGAGCCCGTTGCTGCAGCTCGCTGGTGTCGAAGTGGTCGAGAGTCAGCGTCAGCCCTTGCTCCACATCGCGGCGGGACTGAGTCGTTCGATTGCGAAAGTACTGCAGGCCATCCGCCTCGATCCACGGATAGTTTTCGGGCCAGGTGGCAAGACGTTCACTGTGGATCGCCGATGCGAATAGCTCGGTCAGCGAGGAACATACGGCCTCCTGCCACGGCTGCCGGCGACAGAAGTTCACATAGGCGTCGACAGCGAAGCGGACCCCCGGAATGACGTGCCGCTGATCCTTCATTTCTTCGCGGCTCAGCCCTACGGCGAGTCCGAGTCGAACCCAGGCCTCGATTCCGCCCGGGTCGCCTCCATAGCCATCGTGGTCGAGAATGCGCTGGATCCACCCGCGCCGCACGTCGCGGTCGGGGCAATTGGACAGGATCGACGCATCCTTGATCGGGATTGCGAGCTGATAGCAATACCGGTTTGCCACCCACCCCTGGATTTGCTCGCGCGACGCCTTTCCCGTATTGAGCATAACGTTGAAAGGATGGTGGATGTGATAAGACTTTCCCTTCTGGCGCAGTTGTGCTTCGAACTGCTCGCGACTCCACGGTCTGCCGGGCTGTGCAAGGGCGTTCATGGTGTGAGGGTTCCTACAGTTGGATATCCAGACCGTCGTGACAGACCTCGATGTTCCGCGCCGTCAGTTCGGCGCGCTGCAGGCTGTCTTCGTCGAGGATGGGATTGGTGTTGTTGATATGGATCAGCAGCTTGCGCGTTTGCGCCGGGAGGCGCGAGAGATGCTCGATCATGCCCCCCGGGCCGGACTGCGGAAGGTGTCCGATCTCCACCGCGGTCTTGGTGCCCACCCCCAGGCGGATCATTTCGTCATGGGTCCAGAAGGTCCCGTCGACGAGGACGCAGTCTGCGCTGCGCATCGCGTGCCAGACGTGGGGCTCGATATCGGCCAGTCCAGGAGCATAGAAGGCGGTGCGCGCGGTGCGGCGGTCACGGATGGTGATGCCGACGTTGTCGCCGGGATGAGGATTCTCCCGGTGCGGCGAATATGGCGGCGCTTTGCTGCGCAACGGCACTGCGGCAAAATGCAGGTCGCCGATGCCCTCGATCTCGAAGCCTGAACCATCGATAGGCATCACATGCCAAGTCACCTTGCAGTAGTGTTCCAAAATATCGAAGATCGGATTACCGTTGCGCAGGTCGTCTCGAACCTGCTCGGTACACCAGATATCGAGAGGTTTGCTGCTTTCACGCAGCATGTAGAGTCCGGTCGTGTGGTCAATTTGCGCATCGATCAGGACAATGGCGCGAATTCCTGTGTCGCGCAGTCGACGCCCGGGCTGCAGTGCAGGAAAAGCCCGAATTTGTTGGAGGATGTCGGGCGAGGTGTTGAAGACGATCCAGTCGCCGCCGTCGGCGCTCAGCGCGATCGAGGACTGCGTTCTTCTGGATGCGCGGATCGTGCCGCTGCGTAGGCCGTCGCAATTCGCGCAGTTGCAATTCCACTGTGGGAAACCGCCGCCTGCAGCAGAACCAAGCACATGAATCTTCATGAGAATAAGGCCTCGAGACAGCGGTATGGCGGTTCGCGCCATATCGCTGCCTTTCTTCCGATCAGCGGGTTGCGATGTACATGGTGATTTCAAAACCGAAGCGCATATCGATAAAGCTAGGTTTGGTCCACTTCATTTTCAGTCTCCTGTTTGAAAGCGCCGGACGCGGTAGCGGCCGACTTACGACTCCGCAGCACCATGCTGAGGAATGCTGGGTTGCGATGGGCTTGATCTCTTGCTGCCACATCATTCAAAACTCCCTAGTGACCTGCACGCCCACGATGGCGTTGCGTCCCGGAGCGGCCTCGTAATAGCGGCCGTTGCTATCGGCGATGACCACAGCAGCCACATAGTTTCGGTTGAGCAGGTTGTCCACCCGCAGGAATTCGGACAGCCGCCAGGGTCCGTGGTGCTGCTCGATTCCTGTGGCCCAATTGAGCACGCCATAGCCCTGCGCGGCGGCGCTGTTCTTCGCGTCGACGAACACCTGGCTGCGCACCAGCGCCGACAGCGTGGTGTAGAAGCCCTGCAGCGCGGCGCTTTGCAGAGGCGGACGCCAGGTCAACCCGGCGTAAAACTGCTGCGCCGGCGCCCCGGGCAGGGTGTTGCCGTCGTAGGGGCCGCCGGCAAAGCGCACGTGCAGGTAGCTGTACGCTAGGCGCGCGCTCAAGTGGGCGGGCAGCGCGGCGTCCAGGCTCAGGTCGGTGCCGTAGCGCCGCGTCTTGCCGGCGTTGGAATAAGTGGTGCGCCCGCCGCTCGACGAGAACACGACAATCTGGTTGTCTGTGGTGATGTCATACACCGACGCCTCCGCGCGCAGGTTGCCGAAGTGGCCGCGCCACCCCACCTCGGCGTTGCGCAGGTGCATGGGCTGCAGCGCGAAATTCAGGCCGGGCTGGCCGTCGGGGCGATAGGCGAGTTGGTAGAACGTGGGAGTGACAAAGCCGTGGCCATAGTCGGCGTAGATGCGGTTGTGTGCGTCGAGCTTGTACAACAGACCGATCACCGGATCGGTGCTGGAATAGCGCGCATTGCCGCCCGTGCCGGCCGACAGCGGGGCGTCGGTGCCCGGGGTGGAGTTGAAGCGCACCGCGTCGTGGCGCAGCCCGCCGCTGACCGACAGCCGAGAGGTCAGTTCCCAATGCGCCTGCATGTACTGGGCGAAGTTGTCGACGGTGTTGTACTGGTCGTTGCGCAGCGCGCCCTGCACGCCGAAATCGTTGACAAAACCCTTGCGGTATTCGTTCATGCGGCCGTAGCTCAGGCCCGCGGCTAGGGTGTAGCGGCGCGCGGCGAGTTCGCCGCTGTGGGTGTAGTCGGCGGTGGTGCCACTGAAATAGTCGTGCAGATCGACCACGCCGCCGGCGGACACGCCGAAGTTGCCGGTGAAGGGCAGGTATTGCTTGATGCGCCGGGTGCCGCCGTAGGCGCTCATGCGCAAGGTGTTGTCGGCATCGAAGCGGTGCTCCCATACCAGCCCGGTCTGGCGGTTGCGCACGCTCTTGCGGGTATTGAACTTCAAGATGGCGGGGTCGACCTGGCGCGGGTTCTGCTGCAACTCGGCGCGTGTCAGCCCAGCCGGGTCGAGCGCGTCCTGGTTCAGTGCGTTGAACACCAGGCTGAACTGGTCGTCGGCGTGCGGGTTCCAGTGCAGGACGCCGTTGAACTGGCGTCGCGTGGCGGCGCTGTGCTGGCGCCAGCCGTCGGTGCGAAAGTCGGTGAGACCGGCAATGCCGCTTACGCCACCACTGACGCCGCCGCCGATCAGGGTGGTCTGGTGCGAGCCCCAGTCACCTGCCCAGGTGCGCAGGCTCAGACTGGGAGGTTCGGGCGGGTCGCGGGTGTACGCCTGAATCACGCCACCGGCGGCGTTGCCGTAAAGCGCGGCGAACGGGCCCTTGATGATCTTCATACCGCCCAGGGTGGGCAGGTTGATGATCTGCGACTGGCCCTGGCCGTCAGGCATGGTCAGGGGAATGCCGTCCAGGGTCATGTACACCCCCTGCACGCCGAAGGGTGCGTCAGCACCAAACCCGCGAATGGACAGTTGCATGTCCTGGGCGTAGTCCTGCCGGTTGTTGACAATGAGCCCAGGGACCTGTCCCAGGCTCTCTGACAGGTTGACCTGGGGCTGGCCCTGCGTCAGCGCCCGCTGCCCCAGGATGCTGATGGTCGAGGGCAGCGATACAGCATTAGCGCCGTACGCCACCCCTTGAACCGTCACCGGGGCAAGTTGTTGCGCAGCAATCAAGGGCCGAGTCGAACTAGAGTCTGCCGATGGCACAGTAACGACAACCTGCGAAGCAGCCTTGGCCTCGCTCTGCTGAACGCTAAAAACTACAGCGAAACCCGCCCAGAACGCCAGAGCCTTACCCTTCCTTGATTGACGCTTCATTGGACGAAGGAATCGAATTCTTGCTGATCGTCCTGCACAGCGCTGGGGTCTAGTTTCTTGCCATTGGGCATATACCCGTTTGCGTGCAACAAAAATGCCATTATGTCTGCATATTGTTTTGGCTTGAGCTTACCAGGCTTGTCTGCCGGCATATTGGTCATCATGTAAAGAAAAATTCCACCGATCGTCATGGTCGAATTATTCGTTGGAGCGAACCCAGGTCCCTTCAATGCAGGCGCAGTATGGCCCTGTAGGTTATCTCCATGGCACTGAGCGCATTCGGCCGCATACAGTTTTTTCCCAGGGCCGACCTGACTCTGGGCGAAATTTGCTTGATTCCCTGTGGATCCGCCATTGTCGGAAACGTCGATCAGTCTGTAGCCATTTTTTATATTTCCGGCCTTATAGACAAACACCGCAGGCTGTATCGAGCCCACACCAGCTGAAGAAATAGTTGCCGCATGCGAAGCTATCGCCCAAGGCTTGACCATTTTTTGAAAAGCGACATCGTTCGAAAGCCGCCCCAACGCCCTCGAAATTTTCGAAATCAATATTGTATTCCTGGCATCGGCCACAAAACTAAGATGCCAATTTGAAACCTTGGATTTTGTCGTCATCAGCGAAAAATGGACGCTATGATGCGAATTTTCGTATTTTAGAAGGCTTGGATACCAGCCAATTCCATACTCTGCCTTACCGCTCACCACAGCATCAATCACATCCTTGGTCGTATTTTCTACATCGAAATTCTTGTCCCCTTCCTCTGCGGCGATGAGTTGCCCTGGTGTTTCGTAGGCCACCGCAACAGTGCCACGACCATCGGCCGCCACCTTCGCATCGGGATTACTGAATTTAACGAATTCCACCGTCAAATAAGGAGCCGAAACAGCCATCCCGTTTTTGAACTGCAAATCCTCTTTCAATATAGGAATTCCAGAAAATACATCACATTTTGATTTCAGAAGCTCTGCTATAGCAAATTTGGATGTCGATCGATTGCCAAGATCCTTCGTCAAATCGACGGTCCGATAGGGTATAGATAAATCTTTAAATACCGCTCTGGCTACGTCAATGTCCAGTGACTTCGTTGGACTCAAGGGAAACGTGCATAACTTCACTGGATGGTTTTCCATGGCATGCGCCAGCGGCGCGACATAAAAAAACCCGACTGTGGACAGGATTGTAGCTGTCATTGTTAATCGCAACATTTGGAAATCCTTAAAATGGGGCGCCAGCGGCGCCCCTTGAAATCGATAGCCCTTAATTATTGAGGCTGAAAACATACAACGTGCCGCCACGAGGTACGTTCTTGGTCATGGTCGCCATTGGGCCGCCCCAAATCGGATTCGCACCACCATATCCGGCCAAAATTGCGACATACTCTTTTCCGTCCACCTCATACACAGAAGGTTGCGCAACGATTCCGCTTGCGAGTTTTGGGCTCTTCCAAAGCACCTTACCAGTCTTGGTTTCGAAAGCATAGAGATGGCCTTCTAGCGACCCCGTAAAGGCGATGCCGCTGGCTGTAGTGGTTACGCCACCGTTCCAAGGCATCTTGCTCCAATGTCCCCATACCTTCTTGCCGGTATTGACATCAATTCCCTGAACTTCGCCATACCCCTTGCTTCCCGGCTCAGGGTAGATTGAGAACCCTTCGCCCAAGTAGGGCAGCCCTTGCATATAACTAACCTTTGAACCCGTGTAAGTACCGCAAGCGTGCAACGAAGGAACGACGACAATATGCGTCTTCGGATCGTATGCCATTGACCACCAATTTTTGCCTCCGAGGAATTGAGGGCAGGTATGGATCGTCTCGCCTACCTTCGGATAGGACTTCGGATTATTAATTGACTCGCCCTCCTTGTTATAGCCAAGGACAGACGTTGTCTTAACAAACGGCTTTGCGTAAATCAACTTACCAGTTTTCTGATCTAGGGCGATAAAATATCCATTTCTGTCAGCATGAATAAGAGCATCGTATTCTTTGCCCTGGTAATTGATTTTCGCCCTGATTGCTGTATTTACGCCGTCATAATCCCAGGAGTCATGTTGTGTGTACTGGAAGTGCCATTTAATGTCCCCGTTCCCAGCGTTGATCGCCAATAGCGAGTCAGAATAGAGGTTTTTCCCGGGGCGAAGTTCTGCAAGCCAAGGCCCAGGGTTACCAACGCCCCAGTAAAGTGTTTGGTTTTCAGGATCGTACGTTCCGGTCAGCCATGCGGGAGAGCCCGAGTGCGTGTACATGCCCTTTGGCCAAGTGTCGCCGTATTTTTCATCGGGTGACGGCACTGTATATTTTTTCCAAACGGTGTCGCCAGTATGCGCATCAAGCGCCGCAATAAATCCGCGCGCGCCATATTCGCCTCCAGCACTGCCCACATAGATATTTCCATTAGCGGCGAGTGGCGCTAAGGAGAAAGCATAGCCAATGCCTGGATCAAAAAGTTGTTTCTTCCAGTTGATTTGGCCATCCTGTGCGTTAAAGGAAGCGACTTCGCCACTCAGCATTGCCACATATAAGCTATCCTTATATAAGGCCACGCCGCGGTTTACAACATCACAACATACTGTTTTGTAGGCAATTTGAGGGAGTTGTGGATCATAACTCCATAGCTTTTTACCTGTGGTGGCATCGAAGGCATACACGTGATCCTTAGGAGTCGTCACAAACATGAAATTTCCATTGACGATTGGTGTTGCCTCGAAACCTTGCGTTAGATCTGCCGGAAATTTGTGCGACCAAACCATTTTTAAGTTTTTGACATTCCTCGGGTCAATTTGTGTCGCTGGTGAATTACTTTCACCACCGTAGGAATGATAGTACGTCAACCAATCCGTACTTTTGTGTGCGTCATCAAGCCTCTGCTGTGTGACTGCCGGGTACTCTGTCGTTGCAGCTGGCGCATACCCAATAGACAGGCAGAAAACGGCCAATGTCATACTCAATAATCTTGCATTTCCGCTATTCTGAATTAGCATTTCTTGCTCCTTACGTGATGGATTAAATTATAAAAAATCTGCAGTCAGCCGCCACAGTCGTGTTTAACGCACTCGATGAACAACTAAAGATCAACTAGGGAGTTCCCTTATAATTTATTTTAAATTCTTCGTTTACTAGATGCGGCCCTCCTTTTTCAAAATTTCCCATTCGTCCTCTCCAAAAATTCGAGATCGTGTAAGGAAACGTAGCCCCGTTGCACCCTCAAGGGAAAACATCCCTCCTCGACCAGGAACAACGTCAATAATGAGCTGGGTATGCTTCCAATATTCAAACTGAGCAAATCCAATATAGAATGGTACCCCGCCGATCACGCCCAAAAGTCGGTCAGCATCCCCAACAAAAAACTCTCCCGCAGGAAAGCACATCGGAGCGCTGCCATCACAACAGCCGCCTGACTGGTGAAACATCAAATCACCGTGGACCGCTTTGAGTTTGGCGATCAGTTCTAGCGTCGCTGGGGTTGCCACGACTTGCGGGACTGTCAATGCTGTCGCGGATGGGTTTCGCAAGATGTGCTCGGTGTTCATTACTGGGCATCCGTAAGGCGTGATACGTTGCTGCGTGCGAAATGCAAGGGCTGCTGTTCGCCTGAGTCGCCACTCGCGTTAGCGCGCAGCCACGTGGCGCTCTTCAAAAGAAGCCCAGTTTGCTTTCGCTGTAGCTCACTAGCAGGTTCTTGGTCTGCTGATAATGGTCGAGCATCATCTTGTGGTTTTCGCGTCCGATACCCGATTGCTTGTAACCACCGAATGCCGCATGGGCAGGGTAAAGGTGGTAGCAATTCGTCCAGACGCGGCCAGCCTGGATGCCGCGGCCCATGCGGAACGCCCGATTCATGTCGCGCGTCCAGACCCCCGAGCCCAGTCCATACAGCGTGTCATTAGCGATTTCCAGTGCTTCTTCCTCGTCCTTGAAGGTGGTAACGGACAGGACAGGGCCGAAGATCTCCTCCTGGAAAATGCGCATTTTGTTGTTCCCTTTGAAGACCGTGGGCTTGACGTAATAGCCGCCTTCGAGGTCTCCCGGGAGTTTGTTGCGCTCACCGCCAATCAGCACCTGGGCACCCTCCTGTTTGCCAATGTCGAGATATGAAACGATCTTCTCCAGTTGCTCGCTTGACGCCTGCGCGCCGATCATGGTGTCCATATCCAGCGGATTTCCCTGCTTGATTGCTGCTACGCGCTTGATTGCGCGCTCCATGAATCGGTCATAGATCGACTCCTGGATCAACGCGCGCGACGGGCAGGTGCAGACTTCACCCTGGTTGAGCGCGAACATCGCGAAGCCTTCAAGCGCCTTGTCGAAGTAGCCATCGTCCTTGTCCATCACATCGGCAAAGAAGATGTTCGGCGATTTGCCACCCAGTTCCAGTGTCACGGGAATCAGGTTCTGGCTCGCATACTGCGAAATCAGGCGGCCGGTGGTCGTCTCGCCCGTGAAGGCGATCTTGCCGATGCGGCTGCTCGATGCCAATGGCTTGCCCGCTTCCAGGCCGAAGCCGTTGACCACGTTGAGGACGCCCGGAGGCAGGAGGTCCCCGACCAATTCCACGAGCACCAGGATGGACACCGGCGTTTGCTCGGCGGGCTTGAGCACAACGCAGTTTCCCGCAGCCAACGCGGGCGCCAGTTTCCAGACTGCCATCAGAATCGGAAAGTTCCAGGGAATGATCTGCCCAACCACGCCGATCGGCTCGTGGTAGTGGTAGGCGTAGGTGTCATGGTCAATCTCGCTGATGCCACCTTCCTGGGAACGCACGCACGACGCGAAATAGCGGAAGTGATCGACAGCGAGGGGCAGATCCGCCAGCGTTGTTTCGCGGATGGGTTTTCCGTTGTCCCAGGTCTCGGCGGCAGCCAGCATGGGGAGATTGGCTTCCATACGGTCGGCAATCTTGTTCAGGATATTTGCCCGGTCCGTGGGCGATGTGCGGCCCCAGGCTCCTTTAGCCTTGTGCGCCGCATCGAGCGCATGTTCGATATCGGGTGCGGTCGAACGCGGGATCTCGCAGAACGGCCTGCCAGTAACGGGCGAAATGTTTTCGAAATATTGGCCACCGGCAGGGGCAACCCATTCGCCGCCAATGTAGTTGCCGTAACGCTTTTTGAAGGCAACAGCGGTACCAAACTTACCGGGTTCAAGCATATCCATGAAGGTCTCCTGAGATTGTTGGGAAAAGCGCTGCGCTGCAGATGCAGTGCTCTCATCGTTATCAGGAACCGTGCCAACACCGTCTCTTACATCAAGATACATCTGAGGCGTTCAAGAACAAGCACTTAGATGAAGGCCTCCGGTGTTACCCGGAGACGGGCCCTCGCGCTGTATTCGCGATTCGCATCACTCAAGCGTCGCATCTTGCAACAGGTGACATGGCGGCTGTCGAGTGCGACACTTTGCCAATACAAGATTGGTTGCCACGACCTCGATGGCACGCCAGCTCAGGAGACAGACATGCACCAGTCCAGGCCAGTGGACAGCGCGGGAATCGCCACGCTGTCGACCACATTGCAGTTGGCGCGACAGCGTTTTTTTGAAGATGGAAGCGATCCGCAGGGCTCGGTGCCAGAGCTGATTGCAAGGTCATGGCGGCGGTGCTCTGCTCTGCCCTGCTCACTCAGTGGGACTCCCGAACCCCTGGCGCAAGAGGCGTTGTTAGCCCGGCGCGACGCGCAGGGGCAGCTGCGCCGACACGCGCTGCCCGAGCTGGAGGCTTTGGCCGAAGCGCTGTCACCCTCACGGGTGATGGTGCTGCTGGCCGACCCACAGGGCATGATTCTCGATGCAGCGGGATCCGATGTGTTCATGAACAAGGCCCAGCGCGTGGCGTTGATGCCAGGCGTCGAATGGTCCGAAGTCCAGCGGGGGACCAATGCGATTGGTACGGCGCTGACGGAATGCTCGCCGATCACCGTTCTTGGACTCCAGCATTACCTCGAACAAAACGGCGCCTTGGGCTGCACCGCCGCACCGCTGCTGGGCTCGGAAGGGCAGGTTCTGGGCGTGCTGGATGTTTCGGGCGATCCGCGCTGCATTCAAGCCCAGACTGTGGGTCTTGTGCGCATGGCAGGGCAGATGATCGAACACCGCATGGCGATGGACAATTGTCCTGCGCATACCGAAATCCTGCGCTTTGCACGCGACCCGGCCCTGATCGGCTCACATCGCGAAGCTCTACTGTGGATCCGAAATGCAACGATTGTCGGCGCCAATCGCGCCGCGATGCGCGCCCTCGGGATGACGTTCGAACAGTTGCGTGGCCGATTTGTCGATGATCTGTTTAGCGCCTTGCCTGCGACCGACCGGGAGCAGTTTGAACTCGCTCTTCACCCCTGGCTCGTACGGCCAGGGCAATCAGCATCGTGGGCTTCAGGCTGGGTCGGTCCCAAGAGCGCCTCGAATCGCCTCACCCTGGCCGTTGAGCAAGAATCCACAGAGCAGGTCCGCCAAATCCCCTCGTCTAAACCGCCCATCATCGTCGACCCGCAGAGAGAGGCACAACGGCAACGCGCGGTGCGTGTCCTGGACTGCGGCATTCCGGTCCTGATCCTGGGGGAGTCGGGCGTCGGCAAGGAAGTGTTTGCCAGGCAGGTCCACCAGGCTAGCCAGCGAAGCCAAGGGCCTTTTGTCGCGGTCAATTGCGCTGCAATTCCGGAAGGCCTGATCGAGGCCGAACTTTTCGGCTACGAGGAGGGTGCATTCACCGGCGCCCGACGCAAGGGTCAGGCGGGACAGATTCGAGAGGCGCACGGCGGCGTCTTGTTTCTGGATGAGATCGGGGACATGCCGTTGTCGATGCAGGCCCGGCTCCTCCGGGTCTTGCAGGATCATGAAGTCAAGGCGCTTGGTGGCGGGCGCCAGCAGAGCGTGGACTTTGTGCTGATGTGTGCCACCCATCGCGATCTTAGGAGGATGGCCGCCGAGGGGCGTTTCCGAAGCGATCTGTACTATCGCCTGCAGCACTTCGTAGTCGACTTGCCAGCGCTGCGGGAGCATGCCGACGCCAAGGCGCACATTGACGAACTGCTGCAGACCATCCTGCCTTCCGGCAGGCTCCGCCTCAGTCCGCAGGCGCGCGATGCGCTCTTGGACTATTCATGGCCAGGCAACTGGCGGCAACTCGTTGCCGTCGCGCAGACGCTTCTGGCGCTGGCCGAACCTGGGAGTTGCATCGAGCTTGCCGATCTCCCCAATGAGATTCGGCGCGACTGGCGAACACATCACCAACAGCCACCCTCGCCGTCAAGCGCGCTGACGCGCCCGGATGCTGAGTGGGAAGGAGCCACAACGTCCCCAGTTCCGTTGCGCGCCATGACCGACACCGCGATTCATGCAGCAATCGCGTCCTGCGGCGGCAACGTCAGCCGCGCTGCGCGGCTGTTAGGGGTGCATCGCAGCACGCTTTACCGGCACGTAATACAAAAGTAGGGCGTCAGTGCCTGCCTCTCAACCTTCGCTCAGGCTCATTCCTCGTTGTGCAAGGATCCCAATTCCCGCAGCGCCCGCGACAGAGTACATTTACCCTTCAGAGCTAGAGGCGCTGGCCACGCGCCCGACCCTGGAGACAGCCATGGACTTGCGCGCGCGTGAACACATCCAAACGGTCATGACTCTGGCCGGCGAGGGCCTCCCCCTTCGCACGTCCCTCGCCCTCGATGGGGTGATTCGCGAGTCATGGACGCGCTGCGTACACGAGCACCGCCTAGATCCCACCTGCATGCGCCCCGCTGTGATCCTGCATCAACAGCAGCTGCGCGAGCACCGGGAGCGTATCGACGATTTTCTGCATATGGCACGCTACGGCTTGGAGTCCTTGTATAAGCAGGTCGTCGGCATGGGCTACTGCGTTTTGCTCACGGACTCGCGCGGCATCACGGTGGATTTCATCGGGGACATCCAGCTCGACCACACCCTGCGCCACGCCGGCCTGTCCCTTGGCGCGGACTGGAGTGAATACCACGCTGGCACCTGTGGCGTGGGCACGGCCCTGATGACAGGCGAGGCGCTAACGGTCCATCAGGACGATCACTTCGATGCGACCCATATTCCGCTGACCTGTACAGCCGCACCTATCTATGACCCATTTGGCCAGATTAATGCCGTCCTAGATATCTCGGCGCTGACGTCGCCCAAAATGAAAACGAGCCAGCATCTGGCACTCCAGTTGGTCAAGGTCTATGCAAGCCGCGTGGAAAACGCAAACTTCCTGCGCTGGTTTCGCAATGACTGGGTGCTCAAGCTGCACCCTTCGCCGGAGTTTGTGGAGATCAGCCCTGACTACCTGCTGGCGGTCGATGCGGGCGGACGCATCATCGGGCACAACAGGCAGGCGCAGCTGCTCCTTCAGGCAGCAAACAGCGGCCCTGTTCTGGGCATGGCCTTAGAGAGCGCGTTCAATATTCGACTTGATGATCTGGGCCAGTTCATGCGGGCCACGCCCGACGAGCGGCGCGCGGTGACCCTCGTAGGCCGCGGGCAGGTGCTGTTTCTGCATGCGCTGCCGCCCCCTGCTCGCCGCGCTGCGGCGACGGACGACATGGTGGCGCCGGTGCTGCCGGCGCCGCTGGCTCAGCTCTCTGGCGGCGACCCGACGCTGGATAGCCAAATTGCGCGCGCGGCAAAGCTTGTCGACTCGCCTATCAGCATTCTCATCACGGGGGAAACTGGCAGCGGCAAGGAGTACCTTGCCAAAGGCCTGCACGAGGCAAGCCAACGCCGAAACAAACCGTTCGTCGCGGTCAATTGCGCGGCCATCCCCGAGACGCTGATCGAGAGTGAGCTTTTTGGCTACTTGCCCGGAAGCTTTTCCGGCGCTAGTAGCAAGGGAAAGCGAGGCCTCATCCATGAAGCCGACGGTGGTACGCTGTTCTTGGATGAGATCGGTGATATGCCGCGTGACCTGCAGGGGCGGTTGCTGCGCGTACTGGCCGAGCGCGAAGTGCCAGTCATTGGCGCCACGCGTCCCCTACCCGTGGACATTCGCGTGATCGCAGCCACGCATTGCGACCTTGAAACGCTGGTGAAAACTGGTCGTTTCCGGGATGATCTGTACTACCGGCTGGCCGGTGCCCGTGTGAAACTTCCCGCTATACGCCAGCGGCGCGATCTTCTGTGGCTGCTGCACAAGTTACTGCACGAGGAAGAACCTGCCGTGGTGCTGTCGCGCGAGGCCGAGGCGGCGCTGCTCAGCTACAGCTGGCCGGGGAACTTGCGCGAATTGCACAATACGCTGGCCTTTGCCCGTGCCGTATGCCGCGATGGCGTGATCCGGATCGAGGATTTGCCTGATACCTTGCTGGGCGCAGCCGCGCCATCAGTGCGCGCCCACCCCGACGCAGCGCTTCACCCGCCCGCAGCCCAGCAACTGCTTGAGTCGCTTCGTGCCGCGCAGTGGAATATCAGCGCCGTTGCACAACAGATGGGCAAATCTCGCATGACGCTGTACCGGCACATGAAACGATGGGGTATCCACTCGCCCAAGCACACGCCTTAGGCCGAATACTAAATGTGACATCTGGCCGAGGTGCACAACGGCGCTTCGCGCCCCGGGCCCCCTTCAGCAACGGGGCCAAGCAACAATGGCACGCGAGTTGCGTAATAGGAACCAACCTTACGCTCTTGGAACTTCGGTATGACTCGCGTGGCCCACGCTCTTGAAGCCAGCATTGGTGTTGTCGCCAACCCCGTATCGGCGCGCGACATCCGGCGCATTGTGGCCAATGCCGGAAACCTGCAGATCACCGATAGGGTGAACATCGTGCTTCGACTGCTCAGCGCCGCAGCGTCCTGTGGCGTCAAGCGGGCCTGGATCATGCCCGACCGCGGTGGTATCCGCTCCCTTCTGGAGCGCCATATCAGGCGCGGCACCGATCACTCGCTGCCGGCCATCGAGTTCCTGGATATGCAGCCCACGTCCACGGTCGAGGACACGTTCACCGCGACCAGGCTTTTGCAGCGCATGGGCGTGTCGGCGATCGTGGTTCTGGGCGGCGACGGCACCCATCGCGCGGTGGCGCGCCAGCTCGTTGACGATAACAGTGCCGTGCCGATTGCCGGGTTGTCGACGGGCACGAACAACGCCTTTCCCGAGATGCGCGAGCCCACGATCACTGGGATGGCCGTCGGGCTTTTTGCCAGCGGGCGCATCGCGCGCGCCCAAGCGCTGGCACGCAACAAAGCGATAGAGGTGCGCATCGAAGATGCACGCGCAGGCACCCGGCGCGACATCGCTATCGTCGACGCAGCCATCACCCACGATCACAGCTTGGGTGCACGCGCGCTGTGGAAGACCAACTCTCTGGTTGCGCTGTATCTGGCCTTTGCCGATCCCCAGGCGATTGGATTGTCGGCAATCGGCGGCCTGTTGCAGCCCGTAGGGCGGCTGGAGTCCGGTGGCCTGGCGGTTCAGCTCGCGCACGGCGGACGCGAAGCCCTGCTGAGCCTGCACGCGCCGATTGCACCCGGCATGGTGCGCCCCGTGGACATTGCCAGCTGGCAGCGCATGGTCGCCGGCGAGGCTCTGCCGGTGCTGGCTGAAGCGGGCACCGTCGCCCTCGACGGCGAACGCGAACTCGGTTTCGAGCACGGCCAGCGTGTGGATATGACCCTTCGCGAGAACGCATTTTTCACCGTAGACGTCGCCCGGTGCATGGGCTTTGCCGCCAATGCACAGTTACTGCGCTACACCTCTTCGCTTAATCACTAAAAGGAGATCAACCATGGCAGGCAATCCTTTTCCCCAGTCCCGGGAGCAGCTGCTTCAGGCCTACCGCACCATGCGCACGATTCGCGAATTCGAGGACCGTCTGCATGTGGACTTCGGTCGGGGCGACATTCCCGGTTTCGTACACCTCTACGCCGGTGAAGAGGCGGCTGCGACCGGCGTCATGATGCATCTTGGCGACGGCGACCGCATTGCCAGCACGCACCGCGGTCACGGGCACTGCATCGCCAAGGGCGTTGACGTGATGGCGATGATGAAAGAGATCTATGGCAAGCAAGGAGGCGCCTGCAATGGCAAAGGTGGCTCTATGCACATTGCCGATCTTGACAAGGGCATGATGGGGGCTAATGGCATTGTGGGCGCCGGAGCTCCCCTGGCGTGCGGAGCGGCACTGGCTGCGAAATTCCGCGGCAAGTCCGAGGTGGCCGTGAGTTTCGTGGGCGATGGCGCCTCCAACCAGGGAACCTTTCTCGAAAGCCTGAACCTAGCCGCGGTGTGGAACCTGCCGGTGGTCTTCGTAGTCGAGAACAACGGCTATGCCGAGACCACCTCGCGCGACTACGGGGTAGCCGTGGACAGCTATGTGGACCGCGCGGCCGGCTTCGGGCTCCCGGGAGTGACGGTCGACGGCACGGATTTCTTCGCCGTGCACGAGTCTGCGGGCGAGATCATCCACCGGGCGCGCACGGGCGGCGGACCGGCTTTGCTGGAATGCAAAATGGTGCGCTTCTTCGGACACTTCGAAGGCGACGCGCAGACCTACCGGGGCCCCGGCGAGCTCGATGACATCCGTGCCAATCAGGACTGCCTTAAGAAATTCTCGGCGGCTCTCATCAGCGGCGGAGTAAGCACCGAGGAGGAGCTCAAGGCCATGGATCGCGAGATTGCCGCGCTCATCGAGCGCTCCGTGGCAGAGGCGAAGGCCGCACCGCTGCCCACCTTGGCCGATCTGACCACCGACGTTTACGTTGCCTATTAAGGAGAGCCACCATGGCACGCAAGATCAGCATGAAACAAGCCATCAACGAAGCACTCGACCAGGAGATGTCGCGATGTCGCGCGACCCCTCGGTGATCGTGTTGGGTGAAGACATCGTGGGCGCCGCCGGCGCGGACGGCGAGCGCGACGCCTGGGGCGGCGTGCTCGGTGTGACCAAGGGCCTTTACGCCAAGCACGGCGACCGCCTAATGGACACGCCCCTGTCGGAAAGCGCTTATGTCGGCGCCGCCATTGGTGCCGCTGCGTGCGGCATGCGGCCCGTGGCGGAACTCATGTTCATTGACTTCATGGGCGTGTGCTTCGACCAGATCTACAACCAGGCCGCCAAGTTCAGATACATGTTCGGGGGCAAGGCGCAGACCCCGGTGGTCATCCGCGCGATGGTGGGCGCAGGCATGCGCGCAGCAGCGCAGCACTCGCAAATGCTTACCCCGCTGTTCACCCACATTCCGGGACTCAAGGTGGTGTGTCCCAGCAGCCCATATGACACCAAGGGTTTGCTCATTCAATCGATTCGTGACAACGATCCCGTGATTTTCTGCGAGCACAAGAATCTCTACGGCGTGCAGGGCGAGGTGCCTGAAGCCAGCTATGTCATTCCCTTTGGCGAGGCAAACGTCGTGCGCGAGGGCAAGCATGCCAGCATCGTCACATACGGCCAGATGGTCCAGCGCGCCCTCGATGCAGCGACCACGCTTGCCCAAACCGGCATCGATTGCGAGGTCATCGACTTGCGCACGCTCAGTCCCCTTGATCTCGATACCGTCCTGGAAAGCGTCGAGAAAACCGGCCATCTGGTCTGCGTGGACGAGGCTTCACCTCGTTGCAGTATCGCGGCCGACGTTTCCGCGCAAGTGGTGCAGCATGCCTTCAAAGCACTGAAAGGGCCCATCGAGATGGTCACGCCACCGCATGTGCCTGTGCCATTCTCGCCAGTGCTAGAGGATCTGTACGTCCCGAGTGCGGCCCAGATTGCCGATGCTGTGAAACGCACGTTTGCCGGAGGGCACAACTGATGAGCACTACTCTCACTCCCATCATCATGCCCAAATGGGGCTTGGAAATGAAGGAAGGCACCATTACGGCGTGGCTGGTCGATGTTGGAGCGGTCATCGAGGTGGGCACACCGCTGATGGAAGTCGAGACCGACAAGATCTCCAACGCAGTGGAGGCGCCCGATCCCGGCCTCCTGCGCCGCAAGGTGGCGCAGGAGGGGCAGACCCTGCCAGTCAAGGCGCTCTTGGGCGTAATGGCCGATGCGGCTGTCAGCGAGGCCGAGATCGATACTTACGTCGCCAACTATGTGGTGCCCGCTGTCGCGACGAGCGAAGACGACGACCCGCCGCCTTACAGTTTCGCCGACATCGACGGCTTGCACGTGCGCTATGCGCGACGGGGTTTGGGCGACGGCGTGCCAGTGCTGTTCCTGCACGGTTTCGGCGGCGATCTCGACAACTGGCTGTTCAATCTCGACGTACTCGCCGAAGTGGCTCCAGTCATCGCGCTGGATCTGCCCGGGCACGGACAGTCCACTTCGAGGCTGCCAGGCACCGCACTTGCCGACCTAGCCAGCTTTGTCGTGCATTTTCTCGATGAACTGCACGTCGAGCGTGTACACGTGGTGGGGCATTCGATGGGCGGCGCAATCGCCTCACAGATGACCCTGGACTATCCCGGGCGGGTGGCATCGTTGGCGCTAATCAACAGCGCAGGGCTTGGCACCGAGATCAACGCGGGCTACACCGAAGGCTTCGTTGCCGCGACCTCGCGCCGCGAGCTCAAGCCCTTGGTCGAGCAGTTGTTTGCCAACCCAGAACTGGTCAGCCGCTCGTTGCTGGAGAACCTGCTCAAGTACAAGCGGCTGGACGGTGTGCCCGAGCTGCTGCAGGCCTTGAGCGCAGCTCAGTTCGGCTCAGGTCAGCAGGCCGAGCAGCCCGGTTTGCGCTTGGGCGGTGTCGGCAAACCCGTGCTTGTGGTCTGGGGCCGCGAGGATCGGATCATCCCCTCCTCCCACGCCGTGCACGCGCCTGCGGGCGCCACCGTGGAGGTTCTGGAAGGTGCCGGCCACATGACCATGATGGAGCGGGCCAACGAGATCAATGCGCTGCTCAAACGCCACGTCACCGGTTGACCAGGGCGCGGCACCCGAAGTGTGCGGCCCACCCACGCCCGGTGTGGCCATGGCCATGGCCGATGTGCAGGTGCCCAGGCTCGGCACAGCCTTGCCCCTGTTAAGCCCCCGCGCCTTCACGGTGCACGACACACCGCTGCTGCATGGAGTGGCCAGCGAAGCGCAATGGATGGCGGATACAGCCGCCACCGGACGTGCGCAGGTCCACCTGTGGAGCGCACCCGCTTCGCTAGTTGTGCCGCGCAGCTACGAGCGTCTTGCTCGCTGGGCCGCGGCATGCTCCACATCGGCGGCAGCTGGATGGCCCGTGCAAGTTCGAAGCTCGGGGGGAGGTGTTGTGCCGCAAGGCCCCGGCGTGCTCAACCTCAGCCTCACGTGGCCCAGCACGAGTGCGATACCCAAAGACACCGATGCCGTTTACCAAACTCTATGCCACCGCCTCGCTGTGGCCTTTGCGCAATGCGGCGTTCTTGTCGTGCCACAAGGCGTTAACGGCTCCTTCTGCGACGGCCGCTTCAACCTAGCGTTTGAAGGCCGCAAACTCGTGGGCACCGCGCAGTCGTGGCGCCGCATTGGGCATGCTCCGATAGTTCTGGCGCACGCTGTCATCCTCGTGGATTGCGATGCGCAGGAGCTGACGGCGCGCGCCAACGCGTTCGAGGCCGCCTCCGGAAGCGATCGGCGGTACCGTGCCGATGCGCTGACCAGCCTGGCCAAGGCATGGCGCGCCGCTCATCCAGGGGCGCAGGTGCCGAGCGACCTATCAAGCCAATGGGTGGGCGCGCTTGCCTATGCTCTTACGCAAGTAATCTGACGTTATGGGTCTACGCAAATTTATGCGGATGAGAGGTTGGGAGTTTTGGCGACAATGCCAATTTGAGCCGCATGCCGATCGGCGACTGAGCCATGGCAAACGATCTGCGCGCGGCGCCAATCTTGAATTTCAGCGCGCCTCAACCGGCTCACTGCAAACCCGGCGCATGGCTCAAATCAGTATCGCAAAAATGAAGCGTGGCGCTGTCGCGTCCGACTAGGCGACATCCGAAAAAACTCAAGCTTCGCTCAGCTCAGACTCATTGAAAAGAGGGGTTAGGCAAACGCATACATTGCGCTGACCGCAACCTCCTTTGCGGATGAGCCGGTGCACATACCCGCAGAGCTCGCCGTCAACACCTCGTCTCACGCCCGCTTGACCAGCGCGGTGACAAATCCGATCGGCACGGAAGTCTTCGGTTTGTGTTCGCACTCGCCCTGGAGCGCAGTCACCCAGTCGCCCGCATCGCTGAACTTCTGGAATCTGCTGCGTCTGGCGACCGCGGCAAAGTCTCCGGGCGTGACCCTGCCCGCGAGGTGCGCGATTGCCGCGCGCAGACCGCTGTGCGGTTCCGCAAGACTGGCCAAGGTGCAATGCCGACACAGCAGCTCCCAAGCTTGCTCGGCGCGCAAGGCCTCGAAGCGAACCTTGAGATCGAAACGCCGCAGCGCGGCCGGGTCGATGCCCTCCAGGAGATTGGTCGTTGCGATGAGCACGCCATCAAACGATTCCATCTGCGTGAGCAGTTCGTTGACCTGGCTGACCTCCCACGAAGCACGCGCCCGGCTTCTGTCCTGGAGGAAGCTGTCCACCTCGTCAATCAGCAGGACAGCGTCGTCTTCCTGCGCCTGGGCGAATGCCCGGGCGATCTGGCGCTCGGTCTCTCCCACCCATTTCGACAACAGATCGGACGCCCGCCGCACCAGCAGAGGCTTATCCAGTCGTTGCGCGAGATGATGGGCAAACGCTGTCTTGCCCGTCCCAGGAAGGCCGTGCAGCAGCAGCCTGGCCCCACCTGTCCCGCTGAGACCTTCGACAAGGCTATCGAGATCCGTATCGGCATGGACGCACGCCAGGTCATAGGCCTCAGGACAGGGCTGCGCGCCCTGAGACCGCAGCGCCCGGTGTCCCTGCGCACGCAGCGTGCCGTCGACGATCTGGACCAGGGTGTCGCTGGCGGACTTCGGATCGAGCGCATCCTTGAGCGTGCCGACTACGGCCGCTGCGCGCGTCAGCACTGCCGGGGCAAGATGCTCCGATTCGGCTAGGCGCTGCCGCGCCTGCGCGTCGGCAAGCATGTCGCAATGCGTTGCGATTAGTCGCTCCCGCACGCTGCGCGGCGGCACGGGCATCTCCAGCACCCAGTCGAAGCGACGAATGAACGCCGGATCGAGCGCCCTGACGTCATTGGTGAGCCATATCGTCGGCACGGGGTTGCTCTCCAGGATCTTGACGATCGCGCCCTTGTGCTTGTTGTGGAACACCTGTGCACCCAACAGCCGCGCCAGGCCCGCGCCGTCGGACTCGAACACGTCATCGACCTCGTCGAACAGGATCACCGCGTTCTGGGCGCGCAGAAAGCGCTGCGCGGCGCGGAAAGCGTTGAGGCGCTCGGTGCCTCGGATCGGGTCATCGTCGCTGTCGACGGTATTGACCTCGAACAAGGTCACATCCAGCGCCGCGCCGAGCGCCCTGGCCAATTCGGTCTTGCCAGTTCCGGGCGGGCCATAGGCCAAGATATTGACCCCACTTTTTTTCTGGGCGCGCGCCTTGGCCAGATAGCGGCGAATCAGATCAACCTGGCCGCCGAGGTGGGCATAGTCAGCCAGGCTCAGCGTGGGCCGCGCGCTAACGCTCACCCGGCTGCGCAGCAGATCGAACAGATCGACGTCGGCGCGCATCATCGCCAAGGCGAAGTCGCGCGACAGCAGGTCGAACGCGCCCATGAGATCGCGACTGCCGTCTCGGTCCAGGGTCATGAGCCCTTCGGGCTTATGTGCGGGAGACGCAGCGCGGCATTAGCAGCCCGCCGAGCGTGATCCACTACGCGTACCTGCGCTGGCTGTACACCCAAGGCGAGCATGAGCCGCGTGACAAGGAATTCCTGCTTTCTGGCTGGCTGATCAGACAGAAGGCATTGTTCTCCCGCCGTGCGCCGGGCCGTACCTGTATCGATGCGCTGCGCAGCGGCATCGAGATCGGCCAACCGGCGCAGAATGACAGCAAAGGCTGTGGTGGCGTAATGCGCGTCGTGCCGATCGGCATGTTGTTCCACGCGCTGACCCATAGCAACCCTTCCCTCCGATCAGAAAACCTCGCACGCGCGTTCGACCTGGGCTGCGAAGCTGCAGCGCTGACGCATGGACATCCCACGGGATTCCTGACTGCTGGCGTGATGGCCGCCCTGGTCTTTGATCTCCTCGACGGAAATGATCTTGCGGCGGCGATTGATCGGGTCACGCCTTTGCTGACGCGCAAGGAGCGGCACGAAGAAACACGCGTTGCCCTGGAACGGGCGCTATCCGCACAGGCCGTGTCATCGGGCTGCGCAGACGGAGCGGTTCTCCCCTCTGTGTCCCGAGAGCAGCGCCCGCGCCGCGGCGATCACGGCACCGGGCTGATCGCGGTGCGGGCTGTGGCCGCAATCGGGCAGTTCGAGTAACTGCGTCTGCGGTAACCGGCGCGCGATGCCGCGAATCTGCTCCAGCGTGCCGTATTCGTCATCGAGTCCCTGCACCGCCAGCAGCGGGCAGTGGATGGTGGCGATGTCATTTTCGATCGACCAGTCGCGAAAGCGCGGATCGAGCCAGATGCAGTTCCACCCCCAGAAGGCGGAATCCGAGTCGTCGTGGTAGCGCGCCAGCTTGCCGCGCAGGTCGGTCTGTTCGTACGCCTCACGCGCGGCGGCGATGCTGTCAACCGAGATCTGCTCCACTAAGATATGCGGTGCCAGCACGACGGCGCCCGCCACGGCGTCGGGAAAGCGCGCGGCGTGCAGGAGGGCGATGGAGCCGCCGTCGCTGTGCCCGAACAGCCAATACGGCGCGGCGACGCCCAACGCCCGCAGCAATGCGGGCAACACCTGCTCGGCCTGGCGATGCATGAAGTCCGGGTCCCACAGTTCGTTCGGCGGACGCGGTGTCGACCGGCCGTAGCCCGGGCGGCTGTAGATGAGCCCTCGGCAACCTACCGCCTCGCAGAGTTGACACGGAAAGTTCTTCCACATCGCCACCGATCCGAGACCCTCGTGCAAGAAGACGAGCAACGGCCTGTCACCCTCGGCACCGACCCACCGCACCTCGATGTCGACTGGGCGGCCGTCCCAGTCGATCCGCACGCGCTGATCGGCAGCGGCCACTGTGGAATGATCACCCTGCACGCGTCACCTCCGCGTCACGCAGCTTGAAGCGCTGGATCTTCCCGGTCGCCGTCTTGGGCAGTTCATCGACGAATTCGATCAGTCGAGGATATTTGTAAGGCGCCAGACGTTCCTTGACGAAGGCCTTGAGCGTCGCCTCGTCCGCCCGCTGCCCCGACTTGAAGACCACGAAGGCCTTGGTACGGGTCAGGCCATTTGCGTCAGCGACACCGATGACCGCGGCCTCCAGCACTGCCGGATGCTGAGCCAGTGTGGTCTCTATTTCGATGGGCGAGACGTAGATGCCGCTTACCTTTAGCATGTCGTCGCTGCGACCGGCGTAGGTGTAGCTGCCGTCTGTGTTGCGGATGTACTTATCACCGCTGCGCGTCCAGGTCCCCTGGAACGTCTCGCGCGACTTAGCGCGGTTGCCCCAGTACATCAGCGCGCTCGACGGCCCCTGGATGTAAAGGTCCCCTGGTTCGCCGTCGGGTACCGGCCCACCGTCGTCGGCGTGTAGCATGACTTCGTAGCCGTCCACCGGCCAGCCGGTGGTGCCGTACCGGATGCGATCGGGGCGGTTGGACAGGAAAATGTGCAGCATCTCCGTGGAGCCGATGCCGTCGACGATGTCCGCCCCGAAATGCGCCTTGAAGCGACGACCCAGCTCCGCGGGCAAGGCCTCACCCGCCGAGGACGCGAGCCGCAGCGCCACCGCTTCGCGGTCGGGCAGGTCAGGGTGCGCCAGCATGCCCGCATAGCCCGTGGGTGCGCAGAAGAACACAGTGGGCTTCAGGCCGCAGACGCTGCCGATCCAGCGCATGAAAATCGCCTCTGGCGTGGGGCGATCGGCCATCAGCAGCACTGTGGCGCCGACACCGAGCGGGAACGTGATGGCGTTGCCCAAGCCGTAGGCGAAGAACAGCTTGGCGGCGGAAAAGCACACATCGTCCTCGCACAGACCGAGTACCGCCTTGCCGTAGAGCTCAATGGTCCAGTACGGGTTGGCCTGCGAATGCACCGCACCCTTGGGCCGTCCGGTGGATCCGGACGAATAAAGCCAGAAGGCGGGATCGTCGGGCCCGGTCCCCGCAGGTTTGCGCTTTGGTGCATGCCCCTGGATGAAGGCATCGAACGCCACTTCGGACGGATGCAGCGGTGCCTGCGGGCGGGATACCACGACTTTGCTTACCTCGTGATCGGCCTTGACCATCGCCGCATTGAGCGTGGCAAGCAGCGCGCCGGATACCAGCACCGCCTGCGCCCGCGAATGTTCGAGCATGTAGGCATAGTCGTCTGCTGTGAGCAGGGTGTTCACGGCGACGGGAACCAGCCCCGCGTAGATGGCACCGAGAAAGGCCACCGGCCAGTCGCAGCAGTCCTGCATCAGCAGTAGCACCCGCTCCTCGCGTTTGATGCCCAACGCATGCAGCGCCGCGGCCATCTGACGCACCCGGGTGTCCAGTTCGGCATAGGTAAGCGAAGCATGATCGTCCACATAGGCCAGCTTGTCGGGACGCCCCGCGTTGCAGGCCAGCAGGTGTTCCGCGATATTGAAGCGATCGCCCCAGGGGGGCGCGGGCAGTGCTGCGGTCATGGGTTGTCTCCTCCTCGTACTTGTCTTGTGTCAGGCCGACAGCGGCAGCGCGTCGAGCACGCTGGTCGCGGCCTGGATGGCGGTATGGCGGTGATAGAAGCGCAGCGCCCGCAGACCACCGAGTTCCTCGCCGCCTCCGGCGCGGCCGGGGCCACCATGCAACGATTGCGGCATCACATTGCCGTGCCCAGTCTGGGTTGCAGCCACGTCGGGGCTGATCACATGCACCCGGCCATGATGGCTCGCTAGGTCGGCGGCCGCTGCCGCCATCGCCACGTTGTCCGTACCGTAGACCGAAGCCACCAGCGAGCCTTCGCCACGCCGGGCGAGCGCCAGCGCGTGTTCCATGTCTCTGTAGGGCACCAGTGTGGCCAGCGGGCCGAACACCTCGGTGTCATGCACAAGATGCGCTGCATCGCTGCCCGCGGCGTCGCGCGTGCCGAGCAGGGTCGGCGCGACGCAGCAGGAGCGCTCGGGGTCTGCATCGATCAGCGGGCGCGAGCCGCCGTCGAACAGCACTTCGGTCTGGTTGCGCAGCAGCGCCAAGCCCTCCAGCACCGAGGCCTTCTGCGCCGTGCTCACCAATGCACCCATGCGCACGTCGGCGTTCCGGGGATTGCCGACCGTCGTCTTCTCAAGCCGCGCGCCGATGGCCGCGGCGGCCTCGCCGTACGTCGCGGCAGGAACTAGCACCCGTCGGATGGCTGTGCATTTCTGCCCGCTCTTGACGGTCATTTCGAGCGCCACTTCCTTGGCCAGCAGGGCTAGTGCCTGGGCGTCCCGGCCGGGCAGCAGCAAGGCGGAGTTGAGGCTGTCGGCCTCGATGTTCACCCGCACCGACCGACGAGTCACCGCCGGGTGCGAGCGGATGACCGCCGCGGATTCCGCCGAGCCGGTGAACGACACCACGTCGAACGGCTCCAGCGCATCCATCAGCCCGGCCGAACTGCCGCACACGATGGACAGGGTGCCCGGCGGCAGCACGCCCGCTGCGGCCACGTCGGCCACCATGCGCTGCGTGAGCCAGGCCGTCGCCGTGGCCGGCTTGACCACGACCGGCACGCCTGAAAGCAGTGCGGGCGCCGCCTTTTCCCAGAGACCCCAGGAGGGGAAATTGAAGGCGTTGATGAGCAGGGCCAACCCAGGCGTCGGCGCGAACACGTGGCGAGCCTGGAAGATGCCGTTGCGGCTGAGACCTTCCGCCTCGCCGTCGGCCATTAGGGAGCCAGCATCGAGCGTTGCGCCGAGCTTTGCGTAGACGCCGAGGGTGTAGACGGCGCCGTCGACGTCGACGCTGGTGTCGTTGGAGACCGTGCCGCTGTTGGCAGTAGAAATGGCAAAGTAGTCGTCGCGGTTCACCTTGATCACATCGGCCACGGCGCGCAGCAGCCCGGCACGTTCGGCGTAGCTCATGGCCCGCAGTTCGGCACCGCCGGTCTGGCGCGCAAAGGTGAAACCCGCGGGCAGGTCCAGCCCGCCCGCATCGACGCGCACCAGTTCGTCACCGAGCACGGGGTCGAACAATGGTGTGCCCCTGCCAGCCCCGGTCTGCCACCGGTCGCCGAGCAGATTGGGGAGCAGTTCGCTCATGCGCGTGCCTCCCCCGCCGGAGTGAAAGAGATGGCGCCTTCCGGAAGCAGGTAGAGCACTAGGGCGCTGCCGCCGCTCACCGTGGGGCAATGCGCGCTGCCGGGACCGTACACCAGCCAGCCGGAAGGATGCGCATCGAAACGCGCGGAGCCGTCCCGCGGGAGGATCAGGTCGATCTCACCATTCGGGTGGCTGTGGTGCGGGCCTACCACATCAGCCATCTCCACCACATCGACGGAGAATCCGTGCAGCGCGACTTCGGGCTTGAACACGCGACCGTAGCGGATGCCGCCGCCCTCGCGCTGGCATAGCCAGCCTTCCGCCACGCCGGCTTCACAGGTGCGCTGCAGGTCGGCAAAAGCCGCTGTGTCGGGGCCGAACTCCTGGTTCAGCCAATCCTGCAGCCTAGTATCGAGCGGCTGGCCGGAGATGCGCTCGGTGATCTTGGCAATCTGTCGATGCAGATCGGCAGCTTCCATCTGTCGCCTCCTTGACGACGCGGCTTGTCGCCACGCCGAATGTGCAGTATTGTGCGTTGAAACTATAGAAACCGATTTCACTGATGTCAAGCAATATATTGCAGCTTCCCCGTGAGGGATCTCCCGAAGATGCCGCCGCCCGGGCCACCCATGGGGACGCGCGCCACCCCTTCCTGATCGCACTCGGAGAGCGGGTGCGCGCCCTGCGCGCGCGCCGCGGCCTGACGCGCAAGGCCGTGGCCATCGCCTCGGACGTTTCGGAGCGCCACCTCGCCAACCTGGAAAGCGGAGTGGGAAACGCGTCCATTCTGGTCCTGCTGCAGGTCGCCCAGGCGCTGCAATGCAGTCTGGCCGAGTTGATCGGAGACGTGACCACCTCCTCGCCGGAATGGCTGCTGCTGCGCGAGCTGCTCGAACACCGGGACGAAGCGACCCTGCATCGGGTGCGCGCCGCCGTGGGCGAGATGCTCGGCACCGGTGGCGACAACGCAGGCCGCAGTTCGCGCGTCGCCCTCATCGGACTGCGCGGCGCAGGCAAATCCACCCTCGGGCAGATGCTGGCGGAAGACCTGGGATTTCCCTTCGTGGAACTGAGCCGCGAGATTGAGCAGTTCGCCGGCTGCAGCATCGCCGAGATCCAGTCGCTCTACGGCATGAACGCCTATCGGCGCTACGAGCGGCGGGCGCTGGAGGAGGCCATCCAGATTCATTCCGAGGCGGTCATCGCCACGCCCGGCGGCCTTGTGTCCGATCCGTCCACCTTCAACCTGTTGCTGGCCCACTGCACAACGGTCTGGCTGCAAGCCAGCCCGGAAGACCACATGAGGCGCGTCGTCGCCCAGGGCGACCTGCGCCCAATGGCAGCGAGCGACGAGGCCATGAAGGATTTGAAGAGCATCCTGGCCGGCCGCGCCGCCTTCTATTCCAAGGCGGAATTTCAGGTGAACACCAGTACGCAGCCGCTGGATCAGACCTTCCTGCTGCTTCGACAGACCGTGCGCGACGCCCTGAATCTAGGGTAATCACCAAAACAAAAAATGCATTAAAGTGCTTGCTTTGCGGCGAGGCGCGCACTAAAGTGCGCATCAAGTGATATGCAGTTTTATGCAAACCCAAGGAGATGTTCGTGACCCAGCCTGCCCGCGTCGACTACCAGACCAACCCCTCCCAGTATCATCACTGGACCCTGACGTTCGACGGCCCGATCGCCACCCTGGCCGCCGACTTCGATGAAGACGCCGGCCTGCGTTCAGGATATAAGCTTAAGCTCAACAGCTACGACCTCGGCGTCGACATTGAGCTGAGCGACGCGCTCAACCGGATCCGCTTCGAGCATCCGGAAGTGCGCACCGTGGTGGTCACCAGCCTGAAGGACAAGGTGTTCTGCTCCGGCGCGAACATTTTCATGCTGGGTCTGTCCAGCCATGCCTGGAAGGTGAACTTTTGCAAGTTCACCAACGAAACACGTAATGGGATGGAGGACTCCTCGCGCGACGGCAGCCTGAAGTTCCTCGCTGCGGTCAACGGCGCCTGCGCCGGCGGCGGCTACGAGCTCGCCCTCGCCTGCGACCAGATCCTGCTGGTGGACGACCGCTCCAGTGCCGTCAGCCTGCCCGAAGTGCCGCTGCTCGGCGTGCTGCCCGGCACCGGCGGCTTGACCCGCGTGACCGACAAGCGCCACGTTCGCCACGACCTTGCCGACATCTTCTGCACCACCGCCGAAGGCGTGCGCGGCCAGCGCGCGGTCGAATGGGGCCTGGTGGACGCGGTAGCCAAACCCGCTGTGTTCGACAAGGCCGTGCACGACCGCGCGATGGAACTCGCCGCGTATAGCAACCGCCCGGCCGCCGCGCAGGGCGTGAAGCTGACCCCGCTGGACCGTCGCATCGAAGACGATGCCCTGATCTATTCCGCCGTGACCGTGCAGATCGACCGCGCCCATCGCACCGCCACCTTCGTGGTGAAGGGGCCGAGTGGCGAACAGCGAGTCGACACGGCCGCGATGCTGGCGCAGGGAGCGAACTGGTACCCTCTGCGCGTGGCGCGCGAGCTGGACGACGCCATCCTGAGCATGCGCACCAACGAGCTGGCGATCGGCACCTGGCTGCTGCGCACCGAGGGTGACGTCGACGCCATGCTCGCGCTCGACAAGCAACTGCTCGCCAACCGCGATTTCTGGCTGGTGCGCGAAACCATCGGCATGCTGCGCCGCGCCTTCAGCCGTCTGGACGTGTCCTCGCGCAGCCTGTTCGCGCTGATCGAGCCGGGCTCCTGCTTTGCCGGCACGTTGCTGGAAATCGCGCTCACCGCCGACCGCATCTACCAACTCATGCTGCCCGACGATGCGCAGCGCACGCCGAAGATCGTGGTGGGCGAAGTGAACTTCGGCCTCTACCCGATGGCCACGAGCCAGAGCCGCCTGGAGCGCCGCTTCTATGGCGATGCGGCCGCAATCGACAAGGTGCGCGCAGTCATCGGCAAGCCTCTCGACGGCGACGCCGCCAACGCCCTTGGTCTGAACACCCGCAACCCGGACGACATCGACTGGGACGACGAAGTGCGCATCGCAATCGAGGAACGCGTGGCCATGTCGCCAGACGCCCTCACAGGCATGGAAGCCAATTTGCGCTTCAACGGACCGGAGAATCTGTTCACCCGCGTGTTCGGACGCCTGACCGCTTGGCAGAACTGGATCTTCCAGCGCCCCAACGCCGTTGGCGAACACGGAGCGCTCAAGGTTTACGGCAAGGGCGACAAGGCCGAGTTCGACTGGAACCGCGTCTGACCCCCGACCCCGCATCGCCCCCCATCGCAAGTTCTTACCAAGGAGACATCCATCATGTCCAGCGTCGACTACAGCGAAAAAATCCCCAACAACGTAAACCTCAGCGAGGACCGCACTCTGCAGCGTGCCCTAGAACATTGGCAACCCAACTACATCAACTGGTGGCAGGACATGGGGCCCGACGGCTCGCAGAACTTCGACGTGTACCTACGCACCGCCGTGAGCGTGGACCCGCAGGGCTGGGCGCAGTTCGGCCATGTGAAGATGCCCGATTACCGCTGGGGCATTTTCCTCAACCCGGCCGAGAAGGACCGCAAGATCCATTTCGGCGACCACAAGGGCGAGGACGCCTGGCAGGACGTGCCCGGCGAGCATCGCGCCAACCTGCGCCGCATCATCGTGACCCAAGGCGATACCGAGCCCGCGTCCGTCGAGCAGCAGCGTCACCTCGGACTCACCTGCCCTAGCCAGTACGACCTGCGCAACCTGTTCCAGGTGAACGTGGAGGAAGGCCGCCACCTGTGGGCCATGGTCTACCTGCTGCACAAGTACTTCGGCCGCGATGGCCGGGAGGAAGCCGAGGCCCTCCTGGAGCGCAGCAGCGGCGACCAGGACAACCCGCGCATCCTCGGCGCCTTCAACGAGAAGACGCCCGACTGGTTGTCCTATTTCATGTTCACCTACTTCACCGACCGGGACGGCAAGTTCCAGCTCTGCGCCCTGGCCGAGAGCAGCTTCGACCCGCTGGCCCGGACCACCAAGTTCATGCTGACCGAGGAAGCGCACCACATGTTCGTGGGCGAATCTGGCGTGAGCCGCGTGATTCAGCGTACCTGCCAGGTGATGAACGAGATGAAGACTGACGACCCGGCCGAGCTCCGCGCCGCCGGAGTGATCGACCTACCGACTATTCAGCGCTATCTGAACTTCCACTTCAGCGTGACCATAGACCTGTTCGGCGCCGACCAGTCGAGCAACGCCGCCACCTTCTACTCCACCGGCCTGAAGGGTCGCTTCGACGAAGCCAAGCGCACCGACGACCATGTGCTTAAGGGCCACAGCTACAAGATTCTCGACGTGCAGAACGGCAACCTGGTGGAGAAGGAGGTACCGATGCTCAACGCCCTCAACGAGGTGCTGCGCGATGACTATATCAAGGACTCCGTCGGCGGCGTCGACCGCTGGAACAAGGTCATCGACAAGGCCGGCATTCCCTTCCGCCTCACCGTTCCACACAAAGCATTCCACCGCAGCATCGGCACACTAGCGGGCGTGAAGGTGAACCCGAAGGGCAACCCCATCACCGACCACGAGTGGAACCAGCGGGTGGAGGAATGGCTGCCGACCGACGAGGATCGCGACTTCGTCGTTTCGTTGATGGGCCGCGTGGTCGACCCCGGTAAGTTCGCCAACTGGATCGCGCCTCCTGTCATGGGCATCAACCGCCAGCCCGTCGACTTCGAGTACGTGCGCTTCAACTAAGCAGCATCCGCGGGGCGCCCGGGCGCGCCCCTCCCCCTGGAGACCCACATGGACATGGCCGCCCCCGCCGTTCTGCGGCAGCATCTGATTGACCCGGAAATCTGCATCCGCTGCAACACCTGCGAGGCCACCTGCCCCGTCGGTGCCATCACCCATGACGCCAACAACTATGTGGTTGACGCGGATAAATGCAATTTCTGCATGGCCTGCGTGCCGCCCTGTCCCACCGGCGCCATCGACAACTGGCGTGACGTGCCGCGCGACCAGGCCTACCCGCTGGACGCACAGTTCGGATGGGACGTGCTCCCCGAACCGCTCGACCCGCAGGACTGGGAAGGCGCCGACGCCGAAGCGCCCGCGCAGGTCGATGCCATGCCCCTGCGAGCCGCCGTCGCACCGGAAGCGCACGACGTGTTTCGCGGCGCCAGCTTCGGCGCCAGCCTGCCGCCGTGGTCCGCGGCCCATGCCTACACCAATCTCTACGGCCCCAAGGCCGCGGAGAAGTTCATTATTGCCAAGGTGGTAGGCAACGTGCGCGTCACCGAGGTGGGCAAGCAGTACGACACCCACCACATCATGCTGGACTTCGGCGCCATGCCATTCCCGGTACTGGAGGGCCAGTCCATCGGCGTCATCCCGCCTGGCACCGACGAGCAGGGCCGCCCGCATCATGCGCGGCAGTATTCCGTGGCCAGCCCGCGCAACGGCGAGCGCGCTGGCTACAACAACGTGTCGCTCACCATCAAGCGCGTGCTGGAAGACCACCAAGGCAACCCCGTGCGCGGCGTGGCGAGCAACTACATGTGCGACCTGAAGGTGGGCGACTCGGTGCAGGTCATCGGCCCGTTCGGATCCAGCTTCCTGATGCCCAACCACCCCAAGAGCCACATCGTGATGATCTGCACCGGCACCGGCAGCGCTCCGATGCGCGCCATGACCGAATGGCGCCGCCGCCTGCGTAAAAGCGGCAAGTTCGACGGCGGCAAACTCATGCTGTTCTTCGGCGCGCGGACCAAGGAGGAACTGCCCTACTTCGGTCCGCTGCAAAACCTGCCCAAGGACTTCATCGACATTAACTTCGCCTTCTCGCGCGCCGCGGGTCAGCCCAAGCGCTACGTGCAGGATCTGATCCGCGAGCGTGCTGCCGATGTGGCGCAGCTGCTCACCGACCCCAACACCTACATCTACGTCTGCGGCCTCACGGCCATGGAAGACGGCGTGTTGCTCGCCCTGCGCGACGTGGCCGAACAGGCCGACCTGCCTTGGGCCGACACCGTCGCCGCGCTGAAGGCGCAAGGCCGCCTGCATCTGGAGACTTATTGATGGCCGATCTGCAAACCCTCCGCGTCGAGCGCAGAGACCGTGGCGTGGCGCGCGTGGTCATGTCCCGTCCCGCCGTGTTCAACGCCTTCGACGAAGCCATGATCGGCGAGCTTGACCAGGTGTTCACCCAGCTCGCAGACGACCCCGTGGTGCGGGTGATCGTCCTCGCCGGAGACGGCAAGCATTTCAGCGCCGGCGCTGACCTCGAATGGATGCGCCGTGCCAGCAATGCCACGCAGGAATGGAACCTGCAGGACGCGCGCCGCTTCGCCGCTATGCTATGGCGCATCGACTGCTGCCCTAAGCCAACCATCGCCCGCGTGCAGGGCGCAGCGCTGGGCGGCGGCGTGGGGTTGGTGTCCGCCTGCGACATCGCAGTCGCCACGGACAACGCGAGCTTCGCCGTCAGCGAGGCCAAGTTCGGCATTCTGCCGTCGGTGATCGGCCCCTACCTCATCAACGCTGTCGGTCGTCGACAAGCGCGCCGCCTCGCGCTCACCACGCAGCGCATCCGCGCCGACGAGGCCTGCACCATCGGACTGCTGCACCAAGTCGTGCCGACCGAGGAACTCGACGCTGCGATCGATGCCCAAGTCACCGATCTGCTCAACGGCGCGCCTGGCGCCCATGCCGGAATTAAGCGCCTGTTCGCCGCGCTGGACGTTGGCCCCATCACAGAGGACGTGCGCGAACTCACCGCCCAGACCATCAGCCGCGTGCGCGGCGGTGCCGAGGCCAAGGAAGGCTTCGCCGCGTTTCTGGACAAGCGACCGGCCAGCTGGAGCGCGCGATGAGCATGTCCGCGAATGGCCTGAGCCAGGCGCGCGTGCTGGTGGTCGGCGCCGGCATCATGGGCAGCGGCATCGCCCAGGTCGCCGCACAGGCCGGCCAGCATGTGGCCCTGTTCGACACCCGTCCCGGTGCCGCCGAGCAGGCGTATGCCAGGCTGGGCGAGACCTTCGCCATGCTCGAACGCAAGGGCAAGCTCTCCGCCGAGCAGGCCAAGGCGGCGCTGGCGCGCATGGCGCCCGTCGCCAGCCTGCAGAACGCGGCCGACGCCGGGCTGGTGGTCGAAGCCATCGTCGAGAACCTGGACGTCAAGCGCGCGGTGCTCGCCGAGCTGGAGGCCGTCATGGCCGACGACTGCGTGCTCGCCACCAACACCTCCTCGCTGTCCATCACCGCGCTCGGCCGCGACATGCGCCGTCCCGAACGGCTGGTGGGCATGCACTTCTTCAACCCCGTGCCGCTGATGAAGCTGGTGGAAGTGGTATCGGGGCTGCGCACCGCCCGGCCCGTGGCCGACGCCGTGTTCGCCCTCGCGCGGCGCTGGGGCAAGACCGCCGTGCATGCCCGTTCCACGCCCGGATTCATCGTCAATCGCATCGCCCGCCCCTTCTATGCCGAGACGCTCGCGCTGCTGCAGGTGCAGGCCGCCGAACCGCATGTGCTCGACGCCTGCCTGCGCGGCGCCGGTTTTCGCATGGGACCGTGCGAGCTGATGGACCTGATCGGCCACGATACCAACTTCGCCGTGACCAGCGCTGTGTACGCCGCGAACTTCCAGGATAAGCGCTTCGTGCCCTCGCTGCTGCAAGGCGAATTGATGGACGGCGGTCTGCTCGGTCGCAAGGCCGGACGCGGCTTCTACGACTACACCGAGGGCGCGGAAATACCCCGCGTAGCTGAATTCGCACCGGGCACGCCGCCAGCCGGCACCGCGCAGGTTTGCGGCAGCGGCCCGCTGGCCGACCGCCTGGCCGCCGCCCTTAAAGCACACGGCTCGGCACCCACGTGCGATGCCACCTGCGACTGGACCGGCCTGTGCATCGGCAACGCGCAGCTACGCCTCACCGACGGCCGGCGCGCCACCGCCCTCGGCGGCGCTGTGGCCGTGTTTGACCTGCCGCTGTCCGACGCGCCCGGTGCGGCCCTCGCCTGGGCGCCTTCCGCCCGCGCCGACGCCGCCTGGATCGACGCAGCTCCCCAATGGCTGCGCGCCCTCGGCTTCAACCCGCAGCGCGTGGCCGATGCGCCTGGGCTGGTCGTCGCCCGCACCATTGCCATGCTGATCAACGAGGCCGCAGACGCCGTGCAGCAGGGCGTGTGCACCGCTGACGATGCCGACGCCGCGATGCGCCTCGGGATGAATTACCCCGCCGGGCCGTTCACCTGGCTGACCGGCTGGAGCGCTACCAACGTGGCGCGGCTGCTCGACAACCTGGACGCGGCCGAACGCGGCGAACGCTACCGCGTCAGCCCGTGGCTGCGCGAACGCGCCGACCTGGAGGCCGCATGAGCGAACGGATCAACCTCGCCTGCGACCTGCGGGTGGACATCGGCGACGACGGCATCGCCGAACTGGTCTTTGGCCTGGCCGGCGGCATGCCAGCCACCGACGCGGACGGCCATGCAGCGCTCGGCACCGTCTGGACACAGTTGGCGGCCGGCGGCAACGTGCGCTGCGTTCTCGTGCGCAGCGAAGGCAAGGGCTGCTGCGCCGACGGCTCGCCGGACGTGGTGGACGGCATGCTCGGCAGCGAGCAGACGCGGCTGCGCATCATGCGCGAGGCCCGCGCCATCGTGCAGGGCATGATCGATTGCGACCTGCCGATCATCTCGGCGATCAAAGGTGCGGCCGTCGGCGCGGGCGCGGCGAGGGCGCTGCTGGCGGACATTTCCATCGCCGGACGCAAGGCCAAGATCATCGACGGCCACACCAAGATCGGCGTCGCCGCGGGCGACCATGCCGCGCGCATCTGGCCGCTGTTGTGCGACATGGCCAAGGCCAAGATGCACCTGCTGCTGTGCGATGCTACCGACGGCACCAAGGCCGAGCGCATCGGCCTGGTCAGCCTGGTTGCCGAAGACGACGCCTTGCCGCAGACCGCCCGCGACATCGCCGGCCGACTCGCTAGGGGCAGCGCCACCGCGCTGACCTTCACCATGCGCAGCCTCAATGACTGGCTACGCATGGCGTGGCCGATGTTCGAACACCCCCTGGCGTCGGAAATCCTCGGTTTTGCCGGGGCGGCGGCGCCTGAATGCGTCGCCGCCGTGCAGAGCTGTCGCGTACCCCAGTTTCCTTCCGTGACCGGTTCCCATCATGTCTGACGCCTTCATCTGCGACGCCCTGCGCACGCCATTCGGCCGCTATGGCGGCGCCCTGTCCTCCGTCCGCGCCGACGACCTCGGCGCTGTGCCGATCCGCGCGCTCATGCAGCGCCACGCCTGCATCGACTGGGAGGCGGTGGACGACGTGTTCTACGGCTGTGCTAACCAGGCGGGCGAGGACAACCGCAACGTCGCGCGCATGAGCGCCCTGCTTGCCGGCCTGCCGGTCAGCGTGCCCGGCACGACCATCAACCGGCTGTGCGGCTCCGGCATGGACGCCGTCGGCACCGCCGCCCGTGCCCTTCGCGCCGGCGAAGCGGATCTGCTCATCGCAGGCGGGATGGAGAGTATGAGCCGAGCGCCCTTCGTGATGCCCAAGGCGGAAGCCGCCTTCAGCCGCGCCAACGCGGTTTACGACACCACCATCGGCTGGCGCTTCGTCAACCCGCTGATGCGCCAGCAGTATGGCGTGGATTCCATGCCCGAAACCGCGGAGAACGTGGCACAGGAATTCGGCATTTCCCGCGAAGATCAGGACCGCATGGCTCTACGATCGCAACAGAAGACCGCCGCTGCCCAGGCCGCAGGCCGGCTGGCCGAAGAGATCGTGCCGGTCGAGATTCCGCGCAAGCGCGGCGACCCGGAGATTTTCGACACCGACGAACACCCGCGCGAAACCAGCCTGGATGCTCTCGCCAAACTGCGCGGGGTGGTGCGCCCGGACGGCACTATCACGGCCGGCAACGCGAGCGGCGTGAACGATGGTGCCTGCGCACTGCTGCTGGCCACCGAAGAGGCGGCACGGCGCCACGGTCTGGCCCCGAAAGCCCGGGTGGTGGCGATGGCCACGGCCGGGGTGCCACCGCGCATCATGGGCATGGGGCCCGCCCCCGCCAGCCGCAAGGCACTCGCCCGCGCCGGCCTGCGCGTGGAGGACATGGACGTCATCGAACTCAACGAGGCCTTCGCTGCGCAGGGCCTGGCCGTGCTGCGCGATCTGGGCATCGCCGACGAGGATCCCCGCGTCAACCCCAACGGAGGCGCCATCGCCCTCGGCCACCCGCTCGGCGCCAGCGGCGCGCGACTGGTGATGACGGCGATGTATCAACTGCACCGCATCGGCGGCCGCTACGCCCTCGCGACCATGTGCGTGGGCGTCGGGCAGGGCATCGCGGTGGTGATCGAACGGGTCTGATGACGTGTGCATGTTTGCGCCAACCGAAAATTGAGCCGGTGGCTCAAAAATTGCCTCGGCGCTCACAGATCGAGTTTTTCGTCGGATAGCCAAGCTGGCGGATGGTCAAGCCGACCTGACCTTGCCCCTGTTGGACGTAGTCCATAGCCACCTTGTTACGCGGCTTGTTTTGACTGGCCCGCGTGCCAGTTTGCTTCGAACCTCATCGGGCTGATGTAGCCCAGCGTGGAGTGAAGTCGGCGATGGTTATAGAACGTCAACCAGTCGATCACCTCATCCATCGCCTGGCGCCGGGTGGCGAATGTCCTGCCATAGAGGCGCCCCACCTTCAGGCTGCCCCACAGGCTCTCGGTCGGCGCATGATCCCAGCAGTTGCCCTTGCGACTCATCAACGACAGCATGCCGTAGCTGGCCAGCGCATCCTGGAACGCGTGGCTGCAGTATTGGCTGCCGCGGTCCGAGTGGAAGATCAGGCCCGGCGCGGGCTGACGCCTGAACCACGCCATGCGCAGCGCATCCGTCACCAGACTGGCCTGCATGTGCGGCTGCATGCTCCAGCCCACCACTTGGCGACTGAACAGGTCAAGCACCGCAACCAGATACAGCCAGCCTTCGCCGGTGGCGATGTAGGTGATGTCGCTGCTCCAGACCCGGTCGGGCGCCACCGGGGTGAAGTCGCGCGCCAGCAAGTTCTCAGCGATCGGCAGATCGTGTTTGCTATCCGTCGTCACCACGAATTTCCTCTTGCTACGCGCCTTGATGCCGTGCGTGTGCATCAATCGCTGCATGCGGTGTTTGCCGACGCGAAGACCACGCACCAACAATTTCTTCCACACTCTTGGCCAGCCGTATTCGCCTTTGACTTGGGCGTGGATGGCTCGGATGTGAGCCAGCAGAGCCTCGTTGCTGAGCCGCGTACCGCGAGGCGGACAGGGCTGCGCGCTGCGCCGCCGACGCTGATGAGCGAAGTAGCCGCTGGGGCTCACGCCCAACACATCGCACATCACGGTGACGGGCCACGCCGCCTTGTTCTTGCCGATCCAGGCGTACTTCACAGCGATTCCTTTGCAAAGTACGCCGTCGCTTTTTTTTAGGATGTCGCGCTCCATCTTCACGCGCGCCAGCTCGGCACGCAATCGTGCCAGCTCCATCTGCTCGGCGCTCACCGGTCGTTCGCCGACGCCCTGCAGCGCCCCCTTCTCGGCCAGCCGAACCCAGTTGCTCAGCGTCTGCTTCGGTAGACCCAGCACGCGCGCCGTCACCGACGCTTCCTGCCCGGCCTTGACCAGCCGAACGGCCTCCAGCTTGAACTCCAGTGTGTACCGCGCTCGGTGCTGCCCTTGATCTGTCTTGCTCATCTTTCGTGCTCCATGGATACATTTTCAGCCTCAGCTATGGAGTACATTTTTCGGGGGCAAGTTCATGGCGATTTGCCGTAAACAGGCAGACTCCATCGGCGCCGCAGCGACAGAAAGCGGATCAGCGCGCAACTGCCCGCGCCCAACCAGGGGGTGAGCATCACGTTCCATCCGCGCACCTGCCCGAGCACCTGCACGCAAGCGCCAATGAGTGCCGCCAGTGCGTAGATTTCCCGCTGCAGGATGACTGGAACGCGATTGAGCAGCACGTCACGCATGACGCCGCCGCCGACTGCCGTGACGACGCCAAGCACGATGGAGACTTCCACATTGTGGGTCATCACCATGGCCTTGTGGGCGCCCGCAACGGCGAAAAACCCAAGCCCGAGGGCGTCGAAGAAGATCACCGGGTGCCGCAGACGCTGGATCAGCGTCTGCGACCATATTGACATGGCGGCAGCAAGGATCGCCAGGGCTGCGTAGCGCCACTGTGAAATTCCCGCCGGTGGCACGAAGCCCAGACAGAGGTCACGCACGATGCCGCCCCCACAGGCTGCGACGTAGGTGTTGATTTCCATGCAAACCTGACCCACTATTTTCATCTCGATCTGACCCACCCTTGTTTGTGAACTTGAAGCTCACGTTGTGGATAAGTTCTTGGGTATCTTCTCCTTCTTGGTCGTCTGTGGGGGTTGCTGTGCAGAGCTGTTTTTGAACCGGAAGCTGTCGTTACCGGTTTCCAGAATATGGCAGTGATGCGTGAGCCGGTCTAGCAGTGCCGTGGTCATTTTGGCATCCCCGAACACGCCGGCCCATTCGCTGAAGCTCAGGTTGGTGGTGATCACGACACTGGTGCGCTCGTACAGCTTGGACAGCAGGTGAAACAGCAAGGCACCGCCTGAAGCGCTGAACGGCAGGTAACCCAGCTCATCGAGAATCACCAGATCGGCATAGGCCAGCCGGTGGGCCAACTGTCCGGACTTGCCGTTGGCCTTCTCCTGCTCCAATGCATTGACCAGCTCCACCGTGGACAAGAACCGAACCCTGCGGTGATGGTGCTCAATGGCCTGCACACCGAGGGCTGTGGCAATGTGGGTCTTGCCAGTGCCGGGCCCGCCCACGAGGACCACGTTGTTGGCATCCTCCAGGAACGCGCACCGATGCAACTGGCGCACCAGGGCTTCGTTCACTTCGCTGTGCGAGAAGTCAAAGCCTGCCAGGTCCCGATACGCCGGGAATCTTGCCCCCTTCAACTGGTAGGCCACCGAGCGCACTTCTCGCTCGGCGGTCTCCGCTTTGAGTAACTGCGACAGGATCGGCTGGGCTGCCTCGAAAGCGGGAGCACCTTGCTCGGCCAGTTCAGTGACCGCCTGGGCCATGCCGTGCATCTTGAGCTCGCGCAGCATGATCACGATGGAAGCGATGGCAGGGTCATGACGCATAGCGGACCTCCCTCAGTTGGTCATAGCGAAGCACGTTGGCCTGGGGTTCCACAGACAGCTTGAGTGCCTGGGGAGAGGTGACAGGCGCCGGGGCCGGCTTGCCATCGAGCAAGCGGTGCAAGACATTCAGGATGTGGGTCTTGCTGGCGGCTCCGGCCTCCAAGGCCAGTTCCACCGCCGCCAGCACAGCCTGCTCGTCGTGGTGCAGCACCAGCGCCATAACCTCCACCATCTCCCTATCTCCACCCGGCTGTTTCACGAGTGCAGCCTGCAGTCGCTTGAAGGCTCCAGGCAGCTCCAGGAACGGAGCACCGTTGCGCAGGGCCCCGGGCTTGCGCTGCAGCACCGCCAGGTAGTGGCGCCAGTCGTAGACGGTCTGGCCAGCGCCATGGTGGTTGCGCTCGATCAGGCGCTGATGCTCACAGACGATCTGGCCCTCGGCCGCGACAACCAGGCGATCCGCGTAGACCCGCAGGCTCACAGGCCGATTGGCCTACGGCGCTGGCACGCTGTAGCGGTTGCGCTCGAAGTGGATCAGGCAGGTGGGCGAGACCCGCTTGGTGTGTTCCACAAAGCCATCGAAGGGCCGTGGCACCGGCATCAAGGCGGCCCGCTCCTGGGCCCAGACGTGAGCTACGGTACCCGGCAGCTTGCCATGCGCAATCTCGCGCCATAGCGCCTGGCAGCGTTGTTCCAGCCAGACGTTGAGATCGTCGAGGGCCGGGAAGGCCGGCACGACTTGCCACAGCCGGTGGCGCGCATCACACACATTCTTCTCCACCTGGCCCTTCTCCCAGCCGGAGGCGGGGTTGCAGAACTCGGCCTCGAACAAGAAGTGGCTGGCCATGGCCGCAAAGCGTGCGTTGACATCACGTTCCTTACCCCTGCGAACCCGATCCACAGCGGTGCGCATGTTGTCATAGATACCCCGGCGCGGCACGCCACCGAACACCGCAAAGGCGTGGTTGTGCGCGTCAAACAGCATCTCGTGGGTCTGCAGCAGATAGGCGCGCAGGTAGAACGCCCGGCTGTGGCTGAGCTTGAAGTGCGCCACCTGCAGCTTGGTGCGCACTCCGGCAATAACCGCCCAGTCCTCACTCCAGTCAAACTGAAAGGCCTCACCTGGGCCGAAGGTCAGGGGCACGAAGGTGCCACGGCCCGTAGTCTGCTGGGCCACCAGGCGCTCCTCGTGCCAAAGCCGGACGAAGGCCGCGACGCGGTTGTAGGAGCCCGGGTAGCCCAGGGTCTGTAGATCCGCGTGCATCTGCTTGACGGTGCGCCGCTGCTTGCGTGATCGGCCAGCCTCGGCCTTGAGCCAGCCAGCGAGTTTGCCAGCGAAAGGATCGAGCTTGCTGGGGCTAACCCGCTTGGCGTAGTGCGGTTCGGACTCGCCTGCGCGCAGGTACTTGCGGATGGTGTTGCGAGAAAGGCCGGTGCGGCGGGAGATCTCGCGGATGGACATCTGCTCGCGCAGGGCACAGCGTCTGATAACACTCAGTGTTGCCACGTCTATCACTCCTGGTCTCCTGCTGCTAAACAAAGCAGCAGGTTAGGGTTAGTACGTGGGTCAGATTTAGATGGAAATCCTGGGGGTTACTGGGTCAGTTCTGGATGGAAATCAACACACTGGCCTGACGGAGCCGCGAAAAAGGCCGCATGGGCCGTCTTCGACCGCCTGGACACGCTCGACCCGCAGGCCATCGGTGCGATGCAAGACACCGGCCTAGACGGCAACCCCGAAGGCACAACCTACCTACGCCTAAGCGAGGCGGCACTGGCGCTGTTCGTGCAATGGCGCACCGAACTCGAAAGCCGTCTTCGCAGTGCCGACCTGCATCCCGCCGTTGAGAGCCACTTGGCGAAGTATCGCAAGCTGGTGCCTGCCCTGGCGCTGATCTGCCACTTGGCCGATGACGGCAGCGGCCCGGTGAGTGAAACGGCCATGCTGCGCGCATTAGGCTGGGCGACCTACCTGGAGTCGCATGCCCGGCGAATCTACGGCGGTGCAGTATCGCCCGAAGTGGAGGCCGCCCGCGCCATCCTGCGGCGCATCAAGAAGGGTGATCTGCCCCGCGATGGATTCGGCAGCAGGGATGTGTGGCGACCGAATTGGACAGGACTGAGCGACCGCGATCTGGTCATGGCCGCGCTGGGTTATCTGGTGGACATGGGTTGGTTGCACCAGCGACGCGAACCGACCGCAGGCCGACCCTCGACCATCTACACGCTGAACGGGAGGGCGAAGCTGTGAGCAATATCTACCTCGACCGCCTGCGCTCAATTTCTGGGAAGCCGCCCGTGCAGGAACTGTCAAAAGTGTCAAAAGGGGCTTTTGGCAGTTTTGGCAGTGCGCGCACCACCCGCATTCTGGTGGACAGGGGATGGTTCGCGTGAACGGCTCACGTCAACCACAGGCGGCCCATTGACCGTTCATCGACTGAACGGGAGGGTCAAGCTGTGAGCAAGCAACATTTACTTGGTCGCCCTTGAAAAACCCCTGTGACCCGCATAAACGCTCACTTTTTTGTGTTTTCTTGTCCACCGAATCCCTTGGGCATGACGGCCACATCCTGCTCGCCACACTGGAGCAGGCCACCATTCTGATGCAGGACTGGGCCGTGGCGATTGAGCACGTCGTGGTCGATCTGGGCTTTCGCGGGGTGGACGCCGACAACCCCGATCAACACCTCATCCACCGCGGCAAGTTCAAGCGTCTGAGCCCGCAGCACCGCACCTGGCTGCGCCGTCGCTCGGCGGTGGAGCCCGCCATCGGACATCTGAAGGCCGATCACCGCCTGGATCGCTGCTGGCTCAAAGGGGCGCTGGGCGACGCGCTGCACGCGATCAGTTGCGCGGCGGGCTACAACATCCAGTGGCTGCTGCGCTATTGTCCGTCTGGGGCTGGGGCCGGTTTTTTTGCGCCTGCTGCACAGAAGGCTTGGGGTTTTGCGGGCGGCCAGTGCCTCGCGATCAGAGCCCAACTGCTCAGGCATTTGCTTTGCGCAGGGCGTCATCGGGCCCGCCCTGGCGACACCAGTCTGAGCTGCCTGCCGTTTTTCGTCTTCCAGGAGCCGATGTGTAGCATCGAGACCTGAAGGACGAGACGAAGTGAAGACGATCCCGAAACAGCAGTACACGGCCGAGTTCAAGGACCAGGCCGTCAAGCATGCCCAGGCAGTTGGCGTGGGTGCGGCAGCTCGCGAACTGGGGCTGGTGGAGCAGACGCTGCGCAACTGGGTGAAGGCTGCCCAGGCCGGCCATCTGGCGGGAGCGGGCGCGAAGCCGGTGACGCCGGAACAGATGGAGCTGTCGCGGCTGAGGGCGGAGAACGCCCGGCTGCGGATGCACGTGGACATCTTAAAAAAAGCGACTGCGTACTTCGCCAAGGATGCGCTGTGAAGTACGCGTGGATCGACGCGCAGCGCCGCGACCATCCCCTGCCTGAGCTGTGCGAGGTGCTCGGCGTGAGCATCAGCGGCTACCGCGCCTGGCGCCGCGGCGGCAAGCCCGATCGCGCCCGCCTGAGCGATGCGCAGGCCCTGACGCTGATGCGCAGCATCCACGCCGAGTTCAAGGCTGCCTACGGCTCGCGGCGCATGCACCGCGAGTTGCAGGGGCGCGGCCATCGCATCGGCCTGCGGCGGGTGGAACGACTCATGCGCGAGCACGGCATCAGGGCACGCCACAAGCGACGATTCAAGGCGACGACGGACTCCCGGCATTCGCTGCCCATCGCGCCGAATCTGCTGGCGCGTAACTTCGCACCCGAGGCGCCGAATCGAGTCTGGACGGGGGATATCACGTACATCCAAACCGGCGAGGGCTGGCTGTACCTGGCCATCGTCCTCGATCTGTTCAACCGCGAGATCGTCGGCTGGTCGATCAAACCGCGCATGACCGCGGACATCGTCACCGATGCCCTGACCATGGCGTGGTTCCGGCGCAAGCCCGAGGCTGGAATCGTGTTTCACAGCGATCGCGGAAGTCAATACGCAAGTGCCGCCATGGCGGCCAAGCTGCGTGACTTCGGCATGACCGCATCGATGAGTCGCAAGGGCAACTGCTGGGACAACGCGCCGACCGAGAGCTTCTTCAACAGCCTCAAAAACGAGCGGGTGCACGGCACGTCGTACCCGACCCGCGCCGACGCGCAGGCCGACCTGTTCCAGTACATCGAGGCGTTCTACAACCGGAGTCGCCGCCACTCCACGCTGGGCTACCGCTCGCCGATTCGCTTCCTGGAGGAGTGGCTCAGCAAGCATGGCGATCAGCCATCCATGGCGGCATGAGAGCGGCCATCTGGAAGGCGAAATTCGACGGGCACCTCATTTGGCGACGCCTGCCAATCATCGCGTCATACCACCCCGCCCCTCGCCTCCTCAGCAGCAGGCGAATGTTGTGAGCAGCGCCGCACAGTACCGCATGCTGCTCGTCGCCCAGAGCGCCATTGAGGCGATTGCAGCCCAAGTTGACTACCTATCTCGCAACTATGTCGGCCAAACGAGCTGCTAGCCCGCGCCGACTTGTGGGATAAATTGTGGGAATGTACAGCTAAGTTATTGTTTTTATTAGTATTCTGGCGGAGACGAAGGGATTCGAACCCTTGATGCGCTTTTGGCACATACTCCCTTAGCAGGGGAGCACCTTCGGCCACTCGGTCACGTCTCCAGTTGCCTCAAGTTTCCTTTTGGCAAATTGCTTGTGGCTTCATGCGTTCAGCAAAGTCGGCAATTATTACACGCATTCACCTGCGATCGCCACCTTGACGGAAAACGTCGCGGCTCAGGCGCTTTGTTCTAGGTCGAAGGCCTTGTGCAAGGAGCGCACCGCAAGCTCCATGTACTTTTCTTCGATGACCACCGAGACCTTGATTTCCGAGGTGGAGATCATCTGGATGTTGATGCCTTCTTCCGACAGGGTGCGGAACATTTTGCTGGCCACGCCGGCGTGCGAACGCATGCCCATGCCCACGATGGAAACCTTGCACACTTTCGGATCGCCGAGAATTTCCTTGGCGCCGATGTGGGCCTGCACGCTGGACTTGAGAATGTCGAGCGCGCGCGCGTAATCGCCCCGGCCCACGGTGAAGGTGAAGTCGGTGAAACCGGCCACGCTCTGGTTTTGCAGAATCATGTCGACTTCGATATTGGCCTCGCCCACGGCACTGAGAATCTGATAGGCGATGCCGGGCCGGTCGGGCACGCCAACCACGATGATCTTGGCTTCGTCGCGGGCAAAGGCGATGCCCGACACCACGGCTTGTTCCATGTTTTCGTCTTCCTCAAAGGTGATGAGTGTGCCGCTGCGCGACTCTTGCTCCAGCGGCAGGTCCCACGGGGTCAGGCTGGAGAGCACGCGCAGGCGAACCTTGTACTTGCCCGCGAATTCCACCGAGCGGATTTGCAACACCTTGGAGCCGAGGCTGGCCATCTCCAGCATTTCTTCGAAGGTGATGGTGTCGAGCCGCCGGGCTTCGGGCACGATGCGCGGATCGGTGGTGTAGACGCCGTCGACGTCGGTGTAGATCTGGCATTCGTCGGCTTGCAAGGCCGCTGCGAGCGCCACGCCCGAGGTATCTGAGCCGCCCCGGCCCAGGGTGGTGATGTTGCCCTGCGCGTCCACGCCTTGAAACCCGGCAACGACGGGGATGATGCCCTGAGCGAGATCGGCCTTGAGTTTGTCGGCGTCGATGGACTCGATGCGGGCCTTGGTGAAGGCGCTGTCGGTATGCACGGCGATCTGCGCGCCGGTGTAGCTTCGAGCTTTGTGTCCCAGCGCCTGCAGCGCCATGGACAGCAGGCCGATGGTGACCTGCTCGCCGGTCGAAGCCACGACGTCGAGTTCGCGCGGATCGGGCTGGGGCTGGATTTCTTTGGCCAGCGCGATCAGGCGATTGGTTTCACCCGACATCGCAGAGACCACCACCACGACCTGATGCCCGGCTTCGTGCCACTTGGCCACGCGCCTGGCCACGTTTTTGATCCGTTCGGCTGACCCCACCGAGGTGCCGCCGTATTTCTGGACGATGAGTGCCATGAGAAATGCGTTCGAGAGCTGCGAAAGTCTCTTTGCCCGGCGCACGATGCACCTGACCGTTTCGCTGCAAGGCTTCGCATTCTAGGCTTTCTCTGCTGCGGCATCGCCCCATTTCAAACGCAGACAAGCCCCCTGACGCTGAAGGATGCAGCCTGGCAGACGCAGTTCGAGGCGATGCGCGCCCTGCCCGGTCCGCAAGACTTGTCGCACTAGTTCGTCGGTCCGCGCACGGTCCAGTCGCTGCCCGTTTTGCCGCAGCCAAAGCCGCAAGACCTCGCTAGCAGATACGGCGCCCAGTGCGCGCAAGGCGGCAAGATCCAACCCCTGGGGTTGCATGCAAAGGCGCAATTGCTGCGCCGCCGTCGATTGAATCTGCGCGTCGGCCGCTGCGCACAAGGCGGCGCTGCGGCCCAGCGTCTGCCGATAGGCGGGTTCGAGCCGGGCGAGAACCGGCACCAGTTCATGCCGAATGCGGCTGCGCCGAAACGCGGGGTCGGCATTCATCGGATCGTCCAGAAAGCTCACCGCCTGCGCCTTGAGCCAGCTCCGCAATTCGGCCGCGCCGCAGTCCAGCAAGGGTCGCGCAAAGCTGCAGCCGTGACGCTGCATCTGCGCGGGCATCGCCGCCAAGCCGCGCGGCCCTGCCCCGCGCAACAAGGCGAGCAAGAGCGTCTCGACCTGATCGTCCCCATGCTGCGCAAGCAGAACCACCGCGCAGTTCTGCTCGCGCGCAAGCTTGGCCAGCGCCAAATAGCGGGCCTCGCGCGCGACTTCTTCCAAGCTCTGTCCCCGCGCCACATCGACCTGCAGAGTGGCCTCGGCATACGCCACATCGAGGGCGGCGCAGGCTTGAGCGCAATGTTGCGCGAACAACTGGGCCGAGGTTTGCAAGCCATGATTGACGTGCAAGGCACAAAGCCGTCCACCGCCCCAGAGCGTGCGGGCCGCAAGCAGCAAAGCCGTGGAATCGGCCCCGCCGCTGAAGGCAATGCCGATTCGCTCGGCCTGGGCGACGCCGGGGTTCTGCGACGCGAAACGCCTGAGCGCGGCAAGCGCGGGGTTGTTCAGCAAGGGCAGCGCCGACTGTGAAGCCGACGAGGTGGACCCATCAAGTGAACCGACGAAGGCGGTCAACGTCCCGCCGTCTTGGTGTCTTCGAATTTGCCAAAGCCCTGCAGCCGCTCCAGCCGCTGCTTCACCAGATCGGCCGGCTTGGTGTGCTGGAAGTGGCGCAGCGATTCGCCCAGCGCGCGCTTGAGCGAAGCCGCCATCGCCACAGGGTCGCGGTGTGCGCCACCAACCGGCTCGCTGACGATCTTGTCCACCAGGCCCAGCGCCTTGAGGCGGTGCGCGGTGAGGCCCAGCGCCTCGGCGGCTTCCGGCGCTTTTTCCGCGCTCTTCCAAAGAATGGAGGCGCAGCCCTCGGGCGAAATCACCGAGTAGATCGAATACTGCAGCATGAGCAACTGGTCGCACACCGCAATAGCTAACGCCCCGCCCGATCCGCCTTCGCCGATGATGGTGGAAATGATGGGCACTTCGAGCTGCGCCATCTCGTAGATATTGCGGCCAATGGCTTCGGACTGGCTGCGTTCTTCGGCGTCGATGCCGGGATAGGCGCCGGGCGTATCGACAAAGGTGAAGATGGGCAGGTGGAATTTTTCGGCCAGTTTCATCAGCCGCAGCGCCTTGCGATAGCCCTCGGGCTTGGGCATGCCGAAGTTGCGCATCGCGCGCTCCTTGGTGTCGCGCCCCTTCTGGTGGCCGATCACCATGCAGGCCTGCCCGCCCAGACGCGCCAGGCCGCCCACGATGGACAGGTCGTCGGCATAGGCGCGATCGCCGTGCAGCTCGTGAAAGTCGGTGAAGATCTGGTGGGCGTAGTCGAGGGTGTAAGGCCGCTGGGCGTGCCGCGCAATCTGCGTGGTCTGCCAGGGCGTGAGCTTGGCGTAGAGGTCTTTGGTGAGCTGCTGGCTTTTTTTCTGCAAGCGCCCGATTTCTTCGGAAATATCGACCGCCGATTCATCCTGCACAAAGCGCAGTTCGTCGATTTTGTTCTCGAGTTCGGCAACCGGTTGCTCGAAATCGAGAAAGACTTTTTTGCTCATATTCACCTCGGGAAATGATCCGCTCCTGCGTTGCAAACGCGCAAATCAATACGCAACCGGCAACGGGTCCAGACTGCGCCAAATATACCAAGTCCCCACTGAACGCCACGGCGCCCAGGCGGCGGCCACTTCGCGCACCTCGCTCTGGGTCACGGGCTCGCCGGCGAAGTAAGTCTGGCTCACGCCTTTGATCAGCCCCAGGTCGCCCAAGGGCAGGACGTCCGGGCGCATCAGGTGAAAGATCAGAAACATGTCCGCCGTCCAGCGGCCAATCCCGCGGATGGTCAGCAGTTCAGCGGCGATGGCCTCGTCGGGCATCTCTTGCCATTGATCCGGATGCACCTCCCCGGCGTGGAATTTGACGGCGAGGTCACGCACATAGCCCGCCTTGCGACCCGACAGGCCGCAAGCACGCAGAGCCTCGTCATCGAGGCCGACCAGATGTTCCGGCGCGACTTGGGGCACGGCGGCACAGAGCCGATCCCAGACCGTCTGCGCCGCCTTGACGGAAATCTGCTGACCAATGATGGAACGCGCCAAAGTCTGAAACGGATCGCCCCGGCTTTGCAGCCGCGTGCCCGCATGCGTCTTGATGAGTTTGCGCATCACGCGATCGGTGCGCTGCAGGTGGGCGCAGGCCTTGTCCCAATCGAGCGGGATGGGGCCTTTGGTGGAGACGACCGTATCCGACCAAGCCGGTGCTCGCGCCATCAAGCCGCCCTCCACACCGTGATCCCGCCCGGCTTGTCTTCGAGCACGATGCCCTTGGCGCTGAGCTCGGCGCGGATGCGATCGGCCTCGGCAAAGTTGCGCGCCTGTTTGGCGGCGATGCGGGCCTGCACCAACTGCTCCACCCACGCCGCATCCACCGCGGCGGCCTTGCTTTGCAGGAACTCGCGCGGATTCTGCTGCAGCAGACCGAGCACGCCGCCCAACCCCTTGAGCAGCGCCGCCAGATCGGCATCGCCCGTTTTGTTGACCTCGGTCGCCAGCTCGAACAACACCGCCATGGCCTCGGGCGTATTGAGATCGTCATTCATCGCGGCGGCAAAGGCCTGCGCGCGAGGGTGGCTCCAGTCGAGCCGCGCGGGTAGCTCGGCGAACGGGTCGAGCGCGGTGTAGAGTCGGGTGAGCGCAGCGTGGGCGTCTTGCAGGTGTTCGTCGCTGTAGTTCAGCGGGCTGCGATAGTGCGCACGGACGATGAACAGCCGCACGGTTTCGGCGTCCACATGCTGGAGGATGTCGCGGATGGTGAAAAAATTACCCAGCGATTTGGACATCTTCTCGCCGTCCACCCGCACGAAACCGTTGTGCAGCCAGACATTGGCCATGGGCTTGCCACTCGCGCCCTCGCTTTGCGCGATTTCGTTCTCGTGATGCGGAAATTGCAGATCGGCCCCGCCGCCGTGAATATCGAAAGTCTCGCCCAGCAGCGCGCAGCTCATGGCCGAACATTCGATATGCCAGCCGGGACGGCCCGGGCCGTCATCGGAAGGCCATTTCACCTCCTCGGGCTCGGCGGGTTTGGCCGCTTTCCACAGCACAAAGTCCAGCGGATCTTGCTTGGCGGTATCGACCTCCACGCGCTCGCCCGCGCGCAGTTCATCGAGCGACTTGCCCGACAACTTGCCGTAGCCGGGAAACGCGCGCACATGAAAGTTCACATCGCCCGCGCTGTCGCGATAGGCCAGACCGCGCGTTTTGAGCTTGCCGATCAGGTCGAGCATCTGCGGCACATAGTCGGTGGCGCGCGGCTCATGGGTGGGACGCTCCACGCCGAGGGCGTCGGCATCTTCGTGCATGGCGGCGATGAAGCGGTCGGTGAGCGCGCGGATGGTCTCGCCGTTGTCCTGCGCGCGCCGGATGATTTTGTCGTCAATATCAGTAATGTTGCGCACATAAGTCACGCGCAAGCCCTGCGCCTTGAGCCAGCGCTGCAGCAGATCGAACACCACCATCACCCGCGCGTGCCCGATGTGACAGTAGTCGTACACCGTCATGCCGCAGACATACATGCGGACATGGCCGGGCTCGATGGGCACGAAACGGTCTTTCCCGCGGGTGAGGGTATTGTGTAGATGCAACGCAGTCATGGAATTGGGTTTGGGAACAGCGGTTTGTGCGCGGGCGCGCCATGTCCCCAGATAAAATTAAAAACTTAGCACAAGCAGCCAGTTTCCGGCTTGACGCGCTGCACTTGAATCCGCGCTGCGCGTCGCCAGTCCGCACGGCGTTTGTCCAGACTTCAAACCACTCATCCAGTCACCCAATGCGAAATCGCCTTCTCGCCACCCTGATCGCCCTCACGCTGGGTGCACCAACCGTCTGGGCGGCAGACGCGGCCAGTGTCAGCCAAAGCCTGCAAAAAGGCGATCTGAGCAGTGCGCTGACGCAGGTGGACACGCTGCTGACGCAAAAGCCCAAAGACCCGCAGTACCAGTTTTTGAAGGGCGTCATCCTCACCGAGCAGAAAAAAGACGCCCAGGCCATCAAAATCTTTCAGTCGCTCACTGAACAATATCCCGAGTTGCCCGAGCCCTACAACAATCTGGCCGTGCTCTACGCCCAGCAAGGGCAGTACGACAAGGCCCGCGCCGCGCTCGACATGGCCATTCGCACTAACCCGAGCTACGCCACCGCGCAGGCCAACTTGGGCGATATTTACGCCAAGCTCGCTAGCCAAGCCTACCAAAAGGCGCTGCAACTCGCCCCCGACGAAAACGCCAGCGCCCGAGTCAAGCTCAACCTGATTCGCGAATTGTTCGAGCAGGGCAAAAATCCCGCCGTTCAAACCGCCTCTGCGGCGCCCTTGAAAGTGACCACGGCGCAGCCCGCGAAAGAAACCAAAGCCGAGGCCAAGCCCGCTGCGGCCGCGCCTGCGCCGAAGCCGGTAGTGGTGGCCGCCGAAAAACCCGCGGCCAAACCCAAGCCCGCGCCGACGGCCCCGGTTGCCACCAAGCCTGCCGCGCCCGCACCCGCTGAAAACAAATCGGCGCCCGCCGCTGCGCCTGCGCAGACCAACGCCAGCGAACAGGCCGCGGTGTCCGAAGCTGTTGAGCGCTGGGCCGACGCTTGGCAAAACAAGAATCTGCCAGGCTATTTCGCCGCCTACGCCCCCAATTTCAAGCCGGAGAAGGGCATGAGCTTGAGCGCCTGGAAGGATCAGCGTCGAGCACGCATTTCCGACAAAGCCAAGATCACGGTGAAAGTGCACGCGCTCAAGGTGCAGATCGACGGTGACGAAGCCACCGCGCGCTTCCGGCAGCACTATACCTCCGGTTCGCTCGATTTTGACGGCCCGAAAACCCTGCAAATGCAGCGTGAAAACGGCAAGTGGCTGATCGTGCGCGAGATCGTCGGCTGAACGGCCACTCTAGCCACTGAAGGCTGCCTCATTTAGCTGTGATTTCAAGCGCCTCGCATCGATCCGCTGTGAAGCCCGCATTCCGCCGCCCTCCTCTGCGCAAGTTGTTGCCTTGGGCGCTGCTGTGCGTGCCGCTGGTGTTCGCGGCCCGCGCCGCGACCGACTACAACGCGATGCCCAGCGCCGCACCGGGCAGTCGCCTGCTGCATGACCTGGCGGCCGAACCGGCAGGCGAGTTGGCCAGCAACGCCGCAGGCCCGTCCACCGGTTCAGTGCAGCAACCCGTCGTTTCGGCGCGCACCCTGCTCAAACTCACCACCTCGCTGAGCGCACCCCCCAACCAGGACGGCGCGGAACGGCGCCTGCTCCACGCTTACGCCGAAGTCGCTGCCGGCCACCTCGATGCGGCGCGGGCGCAAGCCGAGCAACTGGCGCGGGACTACCCGCATTTCTCCCTGGCGCAATTGCTTCTGGGCGATGTCATGCAAGCCAGCGCCGGAAATCCTGCGGGCTTCGCCGCGGCCCCGCCACCCGCGCTTTCGGAACAACAGGCGCAGCAACACGCCCGCGTTCTGGAACTTCGGGCGGAGGCACTGGCCCGCCTCGCCGCCTACACCGCACCGCCCCCGACCGGGGCGATTGCCGCCAATCTGGTGGCGCTGGCGCCCGACGTGCAGCGCGCCATCGTGGTGGATACCGCCCGTTCGCGTCTGTATCTTTTTGAGCAGCGCAACGGCGTGCCCCAGCTCGAGGCGAGCTACTACTTCAGCCAGGGCAAATTCGGCGCGGGCAAGACCCAGATCGGCGATATGAAAACGCCGCTGGGCATTTACTTCATCACCCGCAAAATCGGCGCCAAAGACCTCAAACCGCTCTACGGCGCCGGCGCGCTCACGCTGAACTACCCCAACGAGTGGGATAAGCAGCAAGGCCACACCGGCTTTGGCGTCTGGCTGCACGGCACACCGCCGGGCAGCTATGCCCGGGTTCCCCTGGCGTCTGACGGCTGCGTGGTGCTGTCCAACCCGGACGTGCTCAGCCTCATGGCCGACACCCCGGCGGGCAGCACCCCGGTGGTCATCACCCGCCATGTGCAATGGCTGAGCGTCTCGCAGTGGACTGCCCAGCGCCAGCGCATCACGGCGCAGTTGCAGACCGACGTCGTTCAGGCGGCTGCGCAAGGTGCGCGTCCGCAAGACACGCTCGCCGCCAGCGCCTCGGCGCCGAATACTGCGCACGCGCCTGCGCGCAACCCATCCATCACCCCCGGCGCGCTCACCGTCCTGCAATACCCGGGGCAAAGGGTGGTGCAGTACAGTGCGGCCGGTGCGCCCTCCAGCCCGCTCTATCGTCAGTACTGGGCCCAGCGCAACAACCAGTGGCAACTCATTTTTCAAGGAAGCGTTTCGTAATGAATTCCAGCCTGACCACCCCGTCCCACTCATCACTCCCCAATTGGCGACGCATCATGCGGCAGCACATCGCCCCCATACTCGCCGCGCTGAGCTTGGTGTCCGCAGCGGCCCTGCCCCCAGCACACGCTGCCAAAGCCCCCGCCGCGCAACCCAAGGTGGAATTCGTCACCACCATGGGCAATTTCGTGGTGCAGCTCGACCCGGCCCGGGCGCCTAAAACCGTGGCCAATTTTCTCGACTATGTGAAAAGCGGCTTCTACAAAGGCACCATTTTTCACCGCGTGATTCCCGGCTTCATGGTGCAAGGCGGTGGCTTCACCGCCGACATGCAGAAAAAACCTACCCGCGCGCCCATTCCGCTGGAGAGTCAGAACGGCCTGCGCAACCTCAAGGGCACCATCGCCATGGCGCGCACCTCCGACCCCAACTCGGCCACCTCGCAGTTCTTCGTCAACGTGGTCGACAACCCCAGCCTCGACTATCCCAAGCCCGACGGCTACGGCTACGCCGTGTTCGGCAAGGTCATTTCAGGCATGAACGTGATCGAAAAGATCGTGGCCGTGCCGACCAAGAACGAAGGCATGTTCCAGGACGTTCCCGTCAAGCCCATCGTCATCGAAGACGCCAAACTCCTCAACTAAAGCTGAAAACAGAAAGCCCATCATGGTCGAACTCCAAACCAACCACGGCAACATCCGCATCGAACTCGATACCGAGCACGCCCCCAAGTCGAGCGAAAACTTCCTCGCCTATGTGCGCTCGGGCCACTTCGACGGCACCGTTTTTCACCGCGTGATCGACGGTTTCATGATCCAGGGCGGCGGCTTCGAGCCCGGCATGAAGCAAAAGCCCACCCTCGCCCCGATTCAGAACGAAGCCAACAACGGCCTCAAAAACGACCGCTACACCCTCGCCATGGCCCGCACCTCCGATCCGCATTCGGCCACCGCGCAGTTTTTCATCAACGTCGCCGACAACGCCTTCCTCAACCACACCGCCCCCACGGCGCAAGGCTGGGGCTACGCCGTGTTCGGCAAAGTGGTCGAAGGACAAGACGTGGTGGACAAGATCAAGAGCGTGAAAACCGGCCGCAAGGGCTTTCACGACGACGTGCCGCAAGAAGACGTGGTCATCCTCAAAGCCGTCGAAGTTTGACAACGGCATCACCCCAAGATCGGGGCGGCAGTTCGCGTGTCGGCTAACACCTTGTCCGCAGAGGACGCCGCGCACGCCCCCCACCCCGAGCCCGCGTTCCCCAGCCTGATTGCCCTGCCCGCCTGGCGGCGCATCGCCCTCGTCTCCGATCTTCATCTAGGTGCGCAGGCCCCGCGCACCACGCAAACTTTCATCGCCTGGCTAGCCGACGCCGCCCGCGCGGCCGACGCCCTGTTCATCCTGGGCGACTTGTTCGAGGCCTGGATCGGCGACGATCTGCTCGACCCCGCCGCGCTGGCCGTCGCACCTGAAGACGCCGCCTGCGCCCACGACATCGCGGGCGCGCTGCGCGCCTACACCGACTCGGGCCGCGCCCTGTTCGTGCAGCACGGCAACCGCGACTTTCTGCTTGGCCAGCGGTTCCAGCAAGCCACCGGCGCGCAAATCCTGCCCGACCCCGTCGTGCTCACGTTTCAGGCCGAGCGCATCCTCCTCACCCACGGCGACCAGCTCTGCACCGCCGACACCGCCTACCAACAATTTCGCGCCACCGTGCGCAACGCCGAGTGGCAGCGGCAAGTGCTGGCCCAGCCGCTCGCTGCCCGCGTGCTGCAGGCCCGCGCCATGCGCGCCGCCAGCCACGCCGCGCAAGCCCGCCCCGAAAACTGGGCCGACGCCGATCCCGCCGAGGCCCACCGCTGGCTGACCCGCGCCGCCTGCACCTGGATGATCCACGGCCACACCCACCGCCCGCGCAACCACTGGCAAGGCGGAGAGCTCCGGCAAGTCCTCTCCGACTGGGACTGCGACACCCCCCACAGCACCCCGCCCCGCGCGCAGGCCCTCTGGCTCAGCGCCCAGGGCCAAGGAATCGAAGTCAGCAGCCAGCGCTGCGACTGACGTCTTTTCACCCCCCTCCAGCGCACAGGCTGGGGGGTTGTTGCACAGATTGATACAAAAAATACCGTTCGTCGGCCATAAACGACCGTTCGTCGGAAAGTCTGCGCACGAGCCTGCGAGGCATGGAAAACTTTGGTCACATTGTTTCAATTTGGAAACCACTGTGAACCACAGAATTTCTGGCTTCACGTTGATCGAATTGCTCGTCACCATCACGGTCGCAGCAGTTCTTTTGGCGGTTGCCGTCCCCAACTTTCAGAATCTGATGCTCAGCAACAAACTGAGCACCAGCGCCAACGCCGTGGTGTATGCACTGAATTTAGCCAAATCCGAAGCCGTCAAACGCAATCAGGATGTCAGTTTCACCAACAGCGCGCAGATCAAAAACACCGACGCCGCCGGAACAACGCTCGCCGCCGCCCCAGCGCTGCCAGCGGGCGTTCAAAAAGTCAGCGGAAAGGCGTTGATCGCTTCGCCAGCCGGATTCCTGAGACAGTCGACGGCAAACGCCGGATTCTCAGGCTTGGTGATGGATCTCTACGCCAGCAATCTACCGAGTAATCAACACCGCTGCGTCTATTTGATTACCGGCATCACTGCCGTGACCTGCACGGTGAACGGAACTGGAAATTGTCCCAATGCGCAACCCAACCCTTGCCAACAGTAAATCGGCGCCTTTTGAAAAAGGCCATCAGTCTCAGGTCGGCGCCGGTTTGCTGGAAATCCTGATCGCAGTACTGGTGCTGTCCATTGGTTTCCTCGGCATGTCCACATTGCTGGTGCGGTCGATGACCAACAACAACAGCGCCATGGCGCACACCCAAACCTCCGTGATCACCTACGCCATTCTCGATTCGTTGCGCGCCAATCGAACCGCCGCACTCAACGGCGACTACAACACGACCGCCACCTTCAAGTTGACAGATAGCACGCCAAGCTGTTCGCTATCCACAAATCTGACGGGCAGGCCCGACCGCGATGTTGAAGCATGGTGTTTGGGCTCTGGCGGCACGCCACCAGGCGGACTAGCCGCCCTGGGAAATGGCGCCACCGGAAAAATTGACTGCACCAGCAACGGCGATTGCACCGTGACCGTTACTTTCGACGACAGTCGCGCCACTGCCGGTTCAAGTACACAGACCTTCGTCACCAAGGCCATGCTATGAACCCAATCTCTACCCACATCAAAGCACAGGGTGCGTTACCGCGCCGCCAGCGCGGCATGACCCTCGTCGAACTCATGGTGGCCATGTTGCTTGGTCTGGTCGTGACCGGTGTGGCGGTCAGCGTCTTTCTGGCCAGTCGCAGCTCCTTCAAGACCAATATGGCGATCGGTGAAGTGCAGGATGGCTCACGCATCGCCTTTGAATTGCTGACACGCGATGCTCGCCAGGCATTGTTGACCGGCTGCGGCAACGGCACCTTTATTGCCAACGTGCTGAAAAACAGCGGTACAGACTGGTGGGCAAACTGGGGCAATGCGGTCCGCGGCTACGAAGCTAATTCTGCTGATCCGGCCGTCACCACTGGCGCAGCAACAGGCAACAGGCTCGCCGCTACCGATTCGGTGCAATTTATCGGCAGCGAAAACGGCGGCTTGAGCATTAAAACTGCGACAGCAAACAGCATCACCCTGTGGTCGGCAGCAACCGATTGGAAGAACGGCGACGCGCTGCTGATCTGCGACCCGGATCACGCGGCACTGGTTCAGTTGGGCGGCGGCGAAGGCACCGCAACGCTGACTTGGGCCGCCACAGGCGCCAACCCTGGAAACTGCACCGCCGACCTCGGCTTGCCAACAGCCGCTCCAGTTCCGCCCGCCACCGCGTGCACCACAGACCCCTACACCTTCCGCACGAATGCCCAGGTCTCGCGCCTCAATGCGGCAGACTGGTACATAGGCACCAACCCGACGGGCGGGCAGTCGCTCTACCGCATGACGCTAAGCAATAGCGGCGGCAGCCTGGCAGCGACTGCGCAGGAAATCGTGCGCAATGTCACAGACATGCAAATCCTCTATCACCAGCCTGGTGTAAATCCTCCCGCAGATTACATCGATGCCAACTCTGTGACCGACTGGAATGAAGTTGATGCGATGCAGGTCACCCTGACTCTGGCCAGCACCACCAAACAAACGGTGACGGATAGCAACGCCAAATCCCTCAACCGCACCGTGACGACCGTCATCGCGCTGCGTAACCGTTTGAGTTAAGCCATGCAATCGATCTATTCGACCCATTCATTTGAAGCAGGCGCCGTGCAGCGCCAGCGTGGCGTGGCGCTCATCGTCTCGCTGATTTTGCTGCTCATCGTCATGGTCATCGGTCTGGCGGCCATCCGCAGCACCACCCTGCAGGAAAAGATGTCCAGCAATCTGCAGGACCGCCAAATCGCGCTGCAGAACAGTGAAGCCGGGCTGCGCGTTGCGCAAGGATTGCTGCAAGCGAATACCGCAGTGATCTGGCGCGACTGCACCGTCGCCGCCACCCAGTGCGACAACAACCCCTCCGCACAGGCAACCATCGCCAACGCTTGGCAGACAGTACCGACCGGCACGGGCGCTAATCAGTACACCGCGGGCAGCAATGCAGCGGGACAGCCGCAGTATGTGATCGAAGACATGGGCCTCTGGAATGACCGCCGCACAGCCCTTGGCCCCCAGCAAACGGCCAACAGCGCGCAGTACGGGGCTGCCCCGGTTGTCCCAACGGCGCATTTCTACCGCATCACCGCGCGCAGCGCCGACCCAAGCACGTTGCCCGATCGGGCCACCGTCACCCTGCAAGCCTGGGTACGCAAATAACGCCAGTTGATCGCCAAGCAATTTCATAAATCTATTCCCCAAGGGACCCACCATGAGCCCGCAAGCAATGCCCCATCGTCCCCCACTTTGGAAGAAATTCGTCCTGCTTGGCGTTACCTGGGGCTTGTTGACCGCGCCCATCGCACAGGCTGCGGTATCGATAGCCCAGCAACCGTTGACGCTGAGCAATAACGTCCCCGGCAATCTCGTGCTCACGCCCTCGGTGGAATGGCCTACGGTCATGAGCATGGCCAACGTCGGTGCTTTCGATACGACCAAAACCTATTACGGCTACTTTGACCCCAACAAGTGCTACGGCTACACCATCGCAGATGCATCGGTGCCAGCCTTCGCGGGCGTTAACGGCAGCACCAACAACTACTTTGCGCCAGCCAGCGTCACGACCAGTCGCACATGCTCCAAAGCATGGAGCGGCAATTACCTGAACTGGGCCGCCACCCAAACCATCGATGTCTTTCGTTCAACGCTGACCGGTGGCAACCGGGTGGTGGACACAGCCAATCTCACCATTCTGGAAAAGGCGCGGCATACCGGTCAAACCCCGACGGGCGCTCTCAACATCTCGGGTGCGTCCACGGTAGCGAACAACACTCCTTCCAGCTTTAGCTACTTTTCGACAAAACTCAGTGGCCTGGGAAACCGGATGTACTTCATCTCGGCTAATAGCACTAGCGCCGACGACAAAGACGGCACATCCCGCAGCTTGCGCTATCTGCTCGATAATCCGGCCGTCGCGCAGAGCAAAGGCGCAGTCGAATTCGATCCGTCTGAGGGTGTGAAGTCTGGCTGGGTCTATTCCGTCAACATCGACGTGCAGGTCTGCAAAAGCGGCATGCTTGAAGACAACTGCGTCGCTTATGGCAGCAATGCCAAGCCCGAAGGGCTGATCCAGAAATACGCCTCCGTATTCACTTACAGCGTCTTCGGCTATCTCAATATTTCCAAGGTGCTGCAGGACAGCGCGGCGCTTCGAGCGCAGCAAGGCTTTGTCGGCCCGTATACCTATGAACCCGGAGCCACGCCTACCACTAACGCTCAGGCCGAATGGAGTGCCACCGACGGCACCTTCATCCGTAACCCGCAACCCACTGCCGCATCCGACACAACCAGCGCATATTCTGCAGTCCCGGCCATCCAAGACAGTGGAGTCATCAATTACATCAACAAATTCGGTCAGATGACCACGGCCAGTGACAAGAGCTACGACCCGGTAAGCGAGATGTATTACGCCGCGCTGCGCTACCTGAAACATCAAGGCCCGGTCGAGTCGTACAACAGCATCAGCAACTATCCGGATGGCACGGCTTACAAGATGACCGACGGCTTCCCCGTCGTCCGCACCTGGACCGACCCCTGGAAATACTCTTGCCAGCGTAGCTTCATTCTGGGCATCGGCGACGTGAACACCCACCGTGACAAAAACCTGCCGGGCAACGGAAATCGCAATGACGAACCCGCGGTACCTAGCGAAGTCAGCGCCGACACGACAGTTAATGTCGTCACAGCTACACAAAAAGTGGCAGCGCTGGAAGGCATCACCATCAAAGGCATGACAGCTGACGACAGTACCGGTTTCAGCGGCCGCTCTAACTCCGCCTATATCGCCGGCCTAGCCTACGACGCCCATACCGTCGATCTGCGGCCAGACCTGAGCGGCAAGCAGACCGTCTCAACCTACTGGGTCGATGTGATGGAAAACCAGGTTCTGGAAGGCAAGGCCAAGAACCAATACTGGCTTGCGGCCAAGTACGGTGGCTTCTCTGTACCGGCCAACTACGACCCCTATGCCAACACAACGGCGCTTCCAGACTCTTCGTGGTGGACCAACGGCCAGAAGCTGAGCACAGGCGACTATCGCCCAGACAATTTCTTCACGGGTGGCGACGCCAAAACCATGAAGGACTCTCTCGAGGCGGCCTTCTCGGCGATTGCCAGCGAAAACGTCGGCAGCACGGCTTCGCTTTCCACCAACTCCACGCAGCTCAACAGCGGCAGCCGTGTCTACCAGGCGAGCTACAAAGAGGGTGTCTGGAGTGGTTCGCTCAAAGCCTTCAACATCGATGCAACCACCGGCGCCGCAACCACTGAGGCTTGGGACGCGGCTCTCCAACTGCCCGCAGCGGGCGCCCGTACCGTCTACACGGCGGTCGGCGGCAGTTATGTGGAATTCAACAGCACCAATGTCAACGGCAAGTACGGCTGGACTACCGACCTGGTGAATTACATCCGTGGCGACGCCTCGAACGAAATTCGCAACGGCGGCGCCTATCGCAACCGCACCACGGCGCTGGGCGACATCATCAACTCGCAGCCGATCTATGTGGGCAAGCCCGAAGCGGGCCCCTATGCCAACGCTAAGTTCACCGGCTCCGCCAGTTTCAAAACCTTCGCCGCAACCCAGGCAACGCGCACGCCCACTATTTATGTCTCGGCCAACGACGGCATGCTGCATGGCTTCAATGCCAACACCGGTGTGGAAACCTTCGCCTTCATGCCCGGCGCGGTGCTCGCGGCCTCCACCAACCCCAGTGTGCTGGCTCAAAAGAGTTATGGCTCTGGGCTAAACCCCCATCAATATTTCAACGACGGTGAGATCACCGTGGCGGACGTCTATGCCGGCTCGCCCGCAGCATGGCGCACGGTACTGGTCGGCACAACAGGCCGCGGCACGACGCGCACCATCTACGCCCTGGACATCACCGACCCCGCATCTGTGAAATTTCTCTGGGAAGTTTCCGCTGGGTATCTCGGGCAGATCATCGGCAAACCCATCATCGCCCAGACGGCGAACGGTCAATGGTCAGTTCTGGTGGGCAACGGCATGAACAGTGACAGCGGCACTGCCGAACTGTTGCAGATCAGCCTGAACGACGGCACCGTCTCCCGTCATGCAACAAACACCGCAACAGACAACGGGCTCTCCACGCCTGCGGTCTGGATCGACAACCTTGCCAATGGCATCAGTACAAAGGCTTATGCCGGCGATCTGCAAGGTAATGTCTGGTCATTCGATCTTGCCAGCGCAACCAGCGCGGGCACCCTGCTGTTCACCGCAAAAGACGCCAGCAACAAGGCCCAACCCATTACCGCGCCCATGTTTGCCGCCAAAGACCCAGACACCAGAAATCTCTGGCTGTTTTTTGGCACCGGGCGCTATTTGGGCCAGGACGACCTCGCGAATAAGGATGTACAGAGCTGGTATGGGCTGAATGTGTCGCAGACCAGTTTTCCGATTGTCAAAAACGATCTTATCCAGCGCAGCATCACCGCAGAAATCGCTGGCACAGCGGCCGATCCGACCGCCACTCCGCCAGTCGCCGCAACTTTGCCCGCACGCACTGTCAGCGTGGGAACTGCTGGTGACATGGCCACCAAAAAAGGCTGGTACATGAACCTCTTGCCTCCCTCTAATACCGCCCAAGGTGAGCGCATGATCGTTGCGAACCAGGCATATCAGAACCTGCTCGTTGGCAGCACGCTCATTCCAGACAACGCTGATGTGTGCGCCCCATCAGGCCGCGGCTGGATCATGGCAGTCAATCCGTTCACGGGCACGAACCCGACCGACATCTTTTTCGACCGCAACGGAGATCGCCGTTTCAACGACTCAGACAAAGTCACCATGAGCGACCAAACCCTCATCCCAATTGCAGGCATCGGGCTTACGGGGCTCACCGGCTTGAGCAATTTCATCAGTACGACGCTTCTGGCCAATCAAAACGGCACCATTTTCAATACCCAGGTCAATCCGCAGGTTTCCAACCCCGGGCGGGTTTCCTGGGCAGAACTCATCAACCCCTGAGCGGAGGCTTATTCATGCGGCATTTCAACCGAGCAATTTTTGCCCCCGGCCGTGCGCGCCAGCTGGCTCTACGGGGTTTTACGCTGATCGAACTGATGATCGTCGTGGCCATCGTGGCCATCATCGCGGCTGTCGGCTACCCCTCCTACATCAGCCATATCACCAAAACCAAACGAGTAGCCGCTGAAGCCTGTCTCAGTGAGTATGCCAACTATATGGAACGGTATTACTCGACCAACTTGCGATATGACCAAGATTCGGCAGGAGATAAAAACACGCTCCCCACACTTTCATGCGCTTCAGATCTGAGTGCTGATTACAAATTCAGCTTTGCCGCCACGCCCGGCCAGTCCACTTATCAAGTGAATGCCGTGCCGCAGGGATCTCAAGCTAGCCGTGATACTGAATGCAACACAATTTCACTGAATCAGGCGGGAACAAAAACAATAAGCGGCACAGGCACGGTGGCCTCCTGCTGGTAAGAAAAATTTTTTAATTTGTCAAAAAATCAAGAGAATATTTTGCTTTCAGTGATTGAACTTGCCATAATTGAGGCTGCCTCAACCATTCAGAGGGTCTCACAGTGCGGAGTTCATACCCATCTCGAATCGACAACTGCCGTGGCGTCAGCTATGCGGAGTTGTTGGTCGTCGTGGCTCTCGGGGGGTTGATGACTGCACTCGCAGCGCCTGCGTTTTCTCATCTGCTTGCTCAGCATCGCCTCACCGTCAGCAGCAATGCCTTGATGAGCGCCTTCATGATGGCGCGACAGTCTGCCATCACCCAAAATCAGGTTGTGGCGCTCTGCGCGGGTAACCCAGAGTCAGGATGCCATTCAGATTGGGGGAGCGGTGAATGGCTCATTTTCACGGATCGCAACCAAAATGGAGCCCGTGACGCCGACGACACTTTGATTCAGAGCGGATCTACGGCGCAGGAGAGTGGCATTCAAATTCTGCCCAATCGCCCCATGCAGAAGCCCGTTCTTTTCCAGCCCATTGGGCATGCCGAGCAACCCAGTGGCGCATTTGCAGCGGGAACGTTGCGTCTATGCAGCAACACGTTGAACACGGTTTTGGGTGTCGATCTGATCTTGTCCAAATCAGGCAATATCCGCGCTCAGCCACACCATTCGGCCGGAAATTGCGCGCGTCCTTGATCCGTCGTGGAAGTCCGGCTTGATCGAGTCTTCCGTCCTTCCCTGGATCGCCGCCCTCGGCGTCGGCCTGCTGATCGGCATCGAGCGCGAGCGCAGTCAGCCGCCTGAATCGCCTGCGGGCCTGCGCAGTTTTGTGCTGGCGGCGCTTGCGGGTGCGACTGCGGGCGTGCTAGGGCCGGCGGCGCTGGGGGTGGTGCTCGCGGCTTTTGCCTTGCTGACGTTTGCGGGATATACGCAAACGCGCAAAGCCGATCCAGGGCTGACGACGGAATTCGCCCTGCTGCTCACGGTGCTGATTGGCGCGCTCGCCCAGCAGTCGCCCGGTTGGGCTGCGGGGCTGGGCGTCGTGGTCGCGGGGATTTTGGCGGCCAAAACGACGCTGCATGGGTTCGTGCGTCATGTTTTGAGCACGCAGGAACTGGAATCCGGTCTGTTGCTGGCAGCCGCGGCGCTGGTCGTGCTGCCACTGTTGCCCGATCAGCCCATCGCGTGGTTGGCGGGGCTGAACCTGCATACCCTGTGGCTGCTAGCGGTGCTGGTGATGGCGATTCAGTCGGTGGGGCATGTGGCGGTGCGGGCGTTTGGCAGTCAGCGCGGTCTGGCGCTTTCCGGGCTGGCCGGCGGGTTTGTTTCCAGCACAGCCACCATTGCCAGCATGGCGCAACGCGCACGGCTGGATGCCTCCCTGCAGGGCGATTGCCTGCGGGCGGCTTTGTTGTCGAATCTGGCTACCGTGGTGGAGTTGAGCGTGCTCATCGCGCTGATCGATCCGGCTTTGCTCCCTGGTCTGCTGCCCGCCGTGGGGCTGTACGGGGCGGGCGCGCTGCTGGCGGTGGGCGCGACATGGCGTCTGGCGCGAAGCGCGCCGCAGAGTTCGGCCTTGTCTGACCAAGCAGAGGCAGCGCGGCGTCCGTTCCAGCCGCTGCAGGCGTTGTTGTTTGCGGCTCTTCTTGCGGGCGTGCTGCTGGCTGCCGAGGCCGCGCGCAGCATGCTGGGTAGCGATGCGGCACTGGCGGCAACCGGGCTGGCAGGATTTGCCGACGCGCACGCAGCGGCAGCTTCTGCCGCGCAAATGGCGGTCAATGGCGCTTTTTCGTCCTGGCAGGCCTTGCTCGCCATCGGCCTTGCCCTGGCGACCAACGCGGTGAGCAAAATCGTCGCCGGATTCGCCGGGGCGCAGTGGACTTTTGGCGTGGTCAATCTCGCCGCTCAGTTCGGCCTGATCGGCTTGTTCTGGCTGGGGTTGTGGCTGGGGAATGCTCAGGCGTAAGGGGTGGCTAAAATCGGTCGGTTTGGCGCGCGTACTGCGCGCAAGCCGCCCCACCACCCCGCACCGCTTGACATCGTGGACATTTCCGAGAAACCGTCCCTCCATCCCGCATGAATACTGACGCCCCCCATCCGCCCGCCGCTGACGACAGCCACCTCATCGCGGAGCGCCGCGCCAAACTCGCCGCGTTGCGCGAGGTCGGTCCGGCGTTTCCGAATGATTTCAAGCCCACGCACCAGGCAGCCAGCCTGCAGGCGCAACTTGGGGGCGACGAGCCCGACGCGCCCGACGCGCTCGAAGCGGCTGGCGTGCGGGTGCGGGTGGCGGGCCGCATGATGCTCAAGCGCGTGATGGGCAAGGCCAGTTTTGCCACTTTGCAGGACGGTACGGGGCGCATTCAGATCCACGTTTCCAACGATGTCACTGGTGAAGAGGCCCATGCCGCCTTCAAACACTACGACCTGGGCGACTGGATCGGTTGCGACGGCGTGCTGTTCAAAACGCGCACCGGCGAGCTGACCATTCGGGCCGAGCAGGTGCGATTGCTGGTCAAGTCGCTGCGCCCCTTGCCCGACAAGTTTCACGGCCTCGAAGACGTGGAAACGCGCTACCGCCAGCGTTATGTCGATCTCATCGTCACACCAGAATCGCGCGAACGCTTCGCGCTGCGCAGCAAGGCCATCGCGGCGCTGCGCAACGAAATGCTGGCAGCGGGTTTCATGGAGGTTGAGACGCCCATGCTGCACCCCATTCCCGGAGGTGCTGCGGCCAAACCGTTCATCACGCACCACAACGCGCTCGATCAGCAGATGTATCTGCGCATCGCGCCCGAGCTTTACCTCAAGCGCCTGCTGGTGGGCGGCTTCGAGCGGGTGTTCGAGATCAACCGCAATTTCCGCAACGAAGGCCTGAGCCCGCGGCACAACCCCGAGTTCACCATGATGGAGTTCTACGCCGCCTGGTGGACCTACCGCGACCAGATGGATTTCACCGAGGCGCTGATTCGCAACACCGCGCAACTCACCTGCGGCACTGCGGTGCTCACCCACCAAGGGCGCACGCTGGACTTGAGCGCGCCGTTTGCTCGGCTGACCTTGACGCAGGCCATCCAGAAGCACGCCCCCGACTACACCGACGCGCAACTGGCCGATGACGGCTTTTTGCGCGGCGAGTTGCGCCGTCTCGACGCCGATCACGCCCCGCACAAACTCAAGGGCATGGGACTGGGCGCTTTGCAACTCGCGCTGTTTGAGCAAGTCGCCGAGCATATGCTGTGGGAGCCGACCTTCATCGTCGATTATCCGGTGGAAGTGTCGCCCCTGGCCCGCGCCGCCGATGCCGATGCGAACACGACCGAGCGCTTCGAGCTGTTCATCACCGGCCGCGAAATCGCCAACGGCTTCTCCGAGCTGAACGACCCCGAAGACCAGGCCGCCCGCTTTCAGTCGCAAGTGCAGGCCAAGGAAGCCGGCGACGACGAAGCCATGTATTTCGACGCCGATTATGTACGGGCACTGGAATACGGCATGCCGCCCGCCGGGGGCTGCGGCATCGGCATCGACCGGCTGGTCATGCTGCTCACCGACGCGCCCAGCATCCGCGACGTCATTCTCTTCCCCGCCCTGCGCTTCGAAGGCTAAAGCCCCTAAAACTCATGTCCACCCTCATCTGCGGTTCGCTCGCCTTCGACACCATCACCACCTTCGACGGCCGCTTTGCCGAGCACATCCTGCCCGACAAAGTGCATATTCTGAACATCAGCTTTCTGGTGCCCACCATGCGGCGCGAGTTTGGCGGGTGCGCGGGCAATATCGCCTACAGCTTGGCGCTGCTGGGGGGTGACCCGCTCATCCTCGGCGCCCTGGGCGCGGACGGCCAGAGCTATCTCGACCGCCTTGATGCGCTGCACATTGCCCGCACTTACGTCGGGCAACTGGCCGACAGTTTTACCGCGCAGGCGCACATCATCACCGACCGCGACAACAACCAGATCACCTCCTTCCACCCCGGCGCCATGGGCCGGGCGCACGAGCTGCCCGTGCCACTGGACGCCGGGGTCGATCTCGCCATCATCGCGCCAGACGGCCGCTCGGCCATGATCGACCATGCCGCGCAGCTTGCCGCAGCGGGCATCCCGTTCATCTTCGATCCGGGTCAGGGCATGCCGCTGTTCGACGGCGCCGATCTGCGCGATTTCATCGCCAAAGCCAGTTGGGTGGCGGTGAACGACTACGAGGCCGAGCTACTGGTGGAGCGCACCGGCTGGAGCCTCGACCACATCGCCTCCCAAGTGCGCGGAGTGATCGTCACGCGGGGCGAACACGGCTGCCGCATCTGGAGCGAAGGCGGCGGCGCCACCGACATTCCCGGCGCCCCCGCCAGCCAGGTGCTCGACCCGACCGGTTGCGGCGACGCCTTCCGCGCCGGTTTATTGTTCGGGCTGTCCAAAGGCTGGGCCTTGGCCGACAGCACCCGCCTGGGCAATGTGCTCGGCGCGGAAAAAATCGCCGTGCACGGCCCGCAAAATCACCACATCACCCTGCAGGGCGCGCTCGAACGCCTGCAAACCGTCTATGGCAGCGCCCCGCAAGCGGCCTAACGGCCTGAACCCGGGCTTAACCCGCGATCACAAGGCTTGCAAATTCATGCGCGCGGGATTGAAATGCAAGCCGTGGAACGTATTTAGCCTGTGTTAGTCTGACTGTCAGCGTCCACTTCCAGGAACGGAGTTTTGCCATGAATGAACAACGCGATTACACCATCTACGCCCAACCCGGCGGCGCTGCGACTGTGCGCAACAAGGTACTGCGGCAGACGTATTCGCTGCTGGCCCTCTCTCTCATTCCCACCGTGATCGGCGCGTGGGTCGGCATGGCCACGGGGCTGAATCTGGCCATGGCGCAAAGCCCCGGCATGACCATGATCGTCTTCCTGGTCGGCGCCTTCGGCCTGATGTTCGCCATTGAGCGCACCAAAAATTCCAGCGCCGGGGTGGGGCTGCTGCTGCTGTTCACTTTCTTCATGGGGGTCATGCTGTCGCAAATGCTCGGCTTCGTGCTGGGCATGAGCAACGGGCCGCAGCTCATCATGCTGGCCTTCGGCGGCACGGCGGTGATTTTCGGCGCCATGGCCACGCTGGCGAATGTGGTCAAGCGTGATTTGTCCGGCTTGTCGAAAATGCTGTTCGTCGGCGTGATCCTGCTCATCCTCGCGGGCATCGCCAATATCTGGCTACAACTGCCTGCGCTGATGCTGACCTTCTCGGTCGTGGCCATTGTGATTTTCTCGGCCTTCATGCTGATCGACGTGCAGCGGGTGATCAACGGCGGCGAAACCAACTACATCACCGCCACGCTGGCGATCTACCTCGACATCTACAACGTGTTCGTCAACCTGCTGTCCATTCTGAGCTTTTTCAGCGGCGGCGGGCGCCGGTAAGCGCGAAACAGTCCCACGAAAAACGCCCGCAATTGCGGGCGTTTTTTTATGGGCAACGATGGGCTCAATCGCGCTCGAACACCGCCATCGATTCCACATGGGCCGTGTGAGGAAACATATTCATCACCCCTGCGGCACGTAAGGTGTAACCCGCCTGATGCACCAGCAGGCCGGCATCACGCGCCAAGGTTGCCGGATTGCAGGACACATAAACAATGCGGCGCGGCGGTTTGAATGGTGCGACCGGGGGTGCGACCGGCTTGGGCGCCGCGCTTGCCTCCCCTGCGGCCCGCGTCTCCTCCTCGCCCGGCGTTCCCAGCGGCCCGTTCACTGCCTCGGCCAGCGCCTTGCACAGTGCCAGCGCGCCATCGCGCGGCGGGTCCACCAACCACAGGTCGGCCTCGCCGTAGGCTCTGAGATCGTCCGCATCCATCTCGAACAGGTTGCGGGCGGTGAACACGACTTTGTCTTGCAGATCGTTGTGCAAGGCGTTGTCGAGCGCCCGTGCCACCAGCGTGGCGCTGCCCTCCACGCCCAGCACCTGCCGCGCCTGCGTGGCGATGGGCAGGGTGAAATTGCCCAGACCGCAAAACCAGTCGATCACCCGGTCGGTACGCCGGGCGCCCAGCAGACGCAAGGCCCGCGCCACCATCACGCGGTTGATCTGCGGATTCACCTGGGTGAAATCGGTCGGGCGAAACGGCATGACGATGCCGAACTCGGGCAAGGCATAGCTCAGGGGTTCGGCGTCGGGGTCTAGCGGCGCCACCGAATCGGGCCCTTTGGGCTGAAGCCACCACTGCACGCCATGCTGTTGTCCAAAGTCGCGCAGGCGTTGCCGATCCGCGTCGGTCAAGGGTTCGAGGTGGCGCAACACCAGAACGGTCACCCGATCGCCCATCGCCAGTTCGATCTGCGGCGCGCGCTCAGGCCGGGACAGGCCGGCGATCAGCTCGCGCAAGGGCAGCAACAGATCGGACACTGCCCTCGGCAAAACTTCGCAACTGCGCATATCCGCAACGTAGCTCGAGCCTTTTTCGTGAAAACCGACCAACACCCCGCCCTTTTTCACCACCAGGCGAACGGTCAGCCGCGCGCGGGTGCGATAGCCCCAGTTGGGCCCGGCGATGGGCCGCAGAAGGAGTTGCGGCTTCAGGCGGCTCAAATGCCAAAAGTCATCTTCGAGAATGCGCTGTTTGAACGCCAACTGCGCGGCCGGATCGACATGCTGCATGCTGCAGCCGCCGCAAACGCCGAAATGGGGGCATCGCGGCGTCACCCGGCTGCTCGCCGTGCTGGCCCAGGCCACTGCCTCGCCAGACTCCCAGTTGCGCTTGCTGCGGTGGATGCGCGCCTGCACCCGTTCTCCGGGCAAGGCATTGGCGACGAACACCACTTTGCCGTTTTCGCTGCGCCCGACCCCGCGGGCCTCAAGATCCAGGCTGTCGATCTGCAGCCATTCCAATCGTTGTTCCATCCGGCTATTGGAACAGACCCTAGCCTTCCCGCGCGGCGGCTTGCTCCGGCCAGGCTGCGAGATATTCCTGCCAGTGCGATTCCTGCGCCGCGAGGGTGCCCAGGGTGTGTCGCACCAGGTCGATTTCGTCGGCGTATTCGCTCGCGGACAAGGCCCCGCGCATGAGCTGAAAGCGGCAATACAGCAGATAGGTGTTCATGACATCGGTCTCGCAATAGCGGCGGATGTCGTCGGTCTGCCCGGCAAGCCAGGCATCAAAAACCTTGCTGCCGTCCATGCCCAGCTTGCCGGGAAAGCCGCACAGCTTGGCAAGCACGTCCATCGGCGCATTGGCGCGCGGCTGGTAGAGCGCCAGCAGGTCCATCAGGTCGAGATGCCGGGTGTGGTAGCGGGAAATGTAGTTATTCCACTTCATCTCGCGGTCATCTTCTCCCATATCCCAGTATTTCGGCGCCGTCACCCCGTGCACCAGGCCACGGTAGTGCAGCACGGGCAGGTCAAAACCGCCCCCGTTCCAGGAAACGAGCTGAGGCGCGTGCTTTTCGATCACGCGGAAAAAGCTCTGCACCACCTGCCCTTCCTGTCCACCTTGATCGACGAAGGAGTGGATTTTCAGCCCCTCGTGATTGCGAAAGGTGCACGAGATGACCAGCACGCGCTGACAATGCACCGGGAGAAAATCGCTCCCGGTCTTTTCCAGACGGCGGGCCTGCGCCTGAAGCACGGCGGCTGCGTCGTCAAGCTCGGGGTCGGCCAGACCCGCAGCGCGCAACGCGGCGGGGTCGGGGATGGTTTCAATATCAAAGGTGACGATGGGCGTGCGAATCATGGCGGGAAGCAAAAATCAAAAAGGCAGAACCAGCCAGAGCAAGCCAGTTTCGCCAGCCTTAAAGCAGCGAACCTCGGTCGACCCCGTTGCGCGCCAGTCGTCCCTTGAGTTTGAGCAAGGACTCCTGCTGGATCTGGCGCACGCGCTCGCGCGTGAGGCCGAGGCGCTGCGCCAGTGACTCCAAGGTTTCCAACTCGCGTCCGTGCAGCCCAAAACGAGCTTCGATCACTTCGCGCTCACGCTCGGCCAACTCCCCTACCCAGGAATCGACCAGGGCCTCGACTTCGCGGGTCTGCGTCTGCTCTTCCATGCTGAGCGCGTTCTGGTCGGCGAACTGATCGGCGTAACTCTCGCCACTCTGGGTTTCGCGCAGGGCGTCCAGAGAAGTCGGCTGCTCGGCCAGGGCGAGCAAGTCCGTCACCTCTTCCGTACTGCGCCCCAGAAGCGCGGCCACGTCTTCGTCGGAGGTCTGACCGCGATAGTCGGCCGCCTGTTCCAGATGCTTGCGCGCCCGCAGCACCTGGTTGAGTTCGCGAATGACGTGCACCGGCAGGCGGATGGTGCGCACCTGTTGCATCAGCGCGCGTTCGATGCTTTGGCGGATCCACCAGCTTGCATAGGTGGAGAAACGAAACCCGCGTTCGGGCTCGAATTTTTCGATGGCGTGAATCAGGCCGAGGTTGCCCTCTTCGATCAAATCGCCCAGTGCCGCGCCGCGGCCGACATAGGCTTTGGCGATGCTCACAACCAGTCGCAGGTTGTGCTCCACCATCGCCTGACGCGCCTCGAAATCGCCCGCCTTGGCGCGGGTCGCCGTCTCAAATTCCTGCTCGGGCGTGAAAAGCGGTTTGGCGCGGATGTGGTTGAGATAGGCCTGCAGGGCACTGACGCCCGATTCATCGTCGATGGCGCCGATGGACGCCGGTGGACAGGGCAAGCCTGTCGGCGCGGGAGCAGGCTGCGCATCCGGCGCAGCAGGGCTCTTGTGCGCGATCATTTCCCAGGGTTCTGCGCCGTTCTGTGGGGCGGATCTGGCCTGCGGATCGCCTGCCGCTGGGACAGACACCCCTTGTTCAGAAGGCGAGTCGGAGACCGGTTTGGGGCGGCGCGGCATGCGAGCGGTCAGGGCTGTTTGGGCAAGAGCCCGATGGGATCGATGGACTTGCCGCGCAGTCTGATCTCGAAGTGAAGTTCAACGCGTGGGGCATCGGTCGAACCCATCTCGGCGATCTTCTGTCCGCGCTTCACGGTTTCGTTTTCTTTCACCAGCATGACGTTGTTGTGGGCGTACACGCTGATGTAATCGTCGTTGTGCTTGATGATGATCAGCTTGCCGAAGCCGCGCAATTCCGAGCCCGCATACACCACCCGACCCGCCGCCGCGGCATACACCGGGTCGCCCAGATTGCCCGCAATATCGATGCCTTTGCTCGTCGTGCCATTGAAGCCCTGAATGATCTTGCCGCTGACCGGCCATGACCAGACGATGCCGTCGTGCGTGGCTGTGGTCAGATTGCTGGCCATGACCGCAGGCCCCGAGGGCGGTGGGCTGGCGGGGGTGACAGGAGCGGGCGGCACTGCAACGGCCACCGAGGGCTTCACAGGAGTTGGAGCGGGCGGCGGCGCCGTGACCGGGGCTGCAGGCGCCAGCGGCGTGACGGCAAAGCTCTGCGCCGTGATCCCGGCTGGCAGCGACGGGGCAGAAGTAGCGGGCGCGGTTGCCCCGGCGACTTGCGACGTACCTTGTGGCGGAGCAACGCGCAGCACCTGACCGACCTCGATCACGTTCGGGTCGTCCAGGTTGTTCCATTGCGCCAGGGCCTGCCAGGTCGTCCCGAATTGGAGGGCAATGCGCCGCAAGGTGTCGCCGGGCTGCACGGTGTAGTACCCCGGCTGTCCCGCAAGAGAGGACGAAGCGGCGGTCGCGATGCCCGCAGGCGCCGCAGCCACCGTGGCGGGCGGCGCGTAGACCGGGGGCACTTTCTGGAAGGTCTTGGACTCGACCGGCACGGGGGCCAGCGCCACCGAGGTACAGGCGCCCAGCATGGCAGCGGCAGAAAGAGTGAGGGCGAGCAGGGCGATCCGCATGGTGGGCAATGTCAATGAACAACGTCGATTCAAGTCAAACCAGATTTTAAGGGGACGAATTTGGCGCCTTCGAGTTGCTGCACGTCGAATGTGGTGGCTGAGCGCTTGCGGTACAGCAAGAGTTGCTGCGGGTCGCCGATGGGCGCAATGAGCACCCCGCCCACCACCAACTGGTCGAGCCAGACCTGCGGCAAAGTCAGCGCCGCCGCCCCCGACAAAATCGCGTCGAACGGAGCGCCCTGCGGGCATCCCAGCATACCGTCGCCCAAAATCAAACGCAGGTTCGGCACGCGCAAGGCGCGCAGATTGTTGCGCGCCAGATCGTGCAGCGCGCGTATGCGCTCGACGCTGTAAACGTCTGCCGCCACCCTGGCCGTCACGGCCGCGGCGTAGCCACAGCCGGTGCCGATGTCGAGCACCTTGCCCAGATTGGCGCGCGGCGCCAGGGCCTTGAGCGCCGCATCTAGGCCGCGGGCCACGACCGAGGGCTTGGAGATGGTTTGTTCAAATCCGATGGGCAGTGCGTTGTCGAGATAGGCTTGAGCGGCCAGCCCAGGATCGACGAAATGATGGCGTGGCACATCCTGCAAGGCCTGCAGCACCCGCTCGTCAAAGTGGCCCGATTGCCGCAATTTGTCGACCATGCCGCGACGCACCGCGTCCGAGTCAAGTCCGGCCTGACGCGGCAGGCAGCGCGACGGGCCTTGCGACGCTCCGCGCGTTTGCGGTTCACGTGGAACGGGCAACGCAACGGTTCGCGCGCCCCCCAACTGCCCTCTCGGCGGGGGTGGCGCTGTGGGCGCCTTGCTCAGCGCGGCATCAAGCGCTTGGCGCGCAGGCCAGTGCACAAAGCGCTGCGGCGACTTGCTTCCCGCACTCACGCACCGCCTCGCGTTTCAAAACGGGCAGCACAGGTCTGGAGCTGGGCATGGTGCGTCAAATCTAGTTGCAGCGGCGTGAGAGAGGCGAACCCTTGAGCGATGGCATCGAAGTCGGTGCCCGCCTGCTGGTCCAACGCCGCACCGGCGCCGCCGATCCAGTAAATCGTGTCACCATAAGGGTTTTTCTGTACCACCACGGGCTGGCTCGGATGCCGCTTGCCCAGACGGGTCACGCGCACACCGCCGAGCTCATTCAAAGGGCGGTTAGGAACGTTCAGGTTGAGCAATTGCGCTTGCTGCGGCAGGTCTTCGACCAGTTTCGCCACCACCTCAACCGCCACGGCGACGGCTGTGTCCAGATGCCCCCAGCCCTTCTCGACCAGTGAGATGGCCAAGGCGGGAATTCCAAACAAATAACCCTCGGTCGCGGCGGCCACTGTGCCCGAATAAATCGTGTCGTCGCCGAGATTGGCGCCGTTGTTCACCCCGCTCACCACCAGATCCGGGCGGAAATCGAGCAAGCCCGTCAGCGCGATGTGCACACAGTCTGACGGAGTGCCGTTCACATACCGAAAACCATTGCTGGCGGTATAGACCGACAAAGGCCGATTCAGCGTGAGCGCGTTTGAGGCAGCACTTGCGTTCTGTTCGGGCGCAATGACCGTCACATCCCAGTGCGCCCGCAACCCATCAAACAGCGCGGCTAAGCCGGGGGCCAGATACCCATCATCGTTGGCTAGAAGAATTCGCATGGCCGCATCTTATCGGTTCATTGCGGCCAGAATATGCCGACCTGAAAACGACAAGGTTTCGACTCAAGTCGTCATTGCTGGTTGGTGCCCGGAGCGGGGATCGAACCCGCACGCCCCTTTTCAGGAAAGCGGCGGATTTTAAGTCCGCTGCGTCTACCAATTTCGCCATCCGGGCAAGCAGCAGCACGCGCTGCCTCGACGGCTTTGCAGGCGAAATACAGCGCCGTGCAATCCGCGCCTTGACTTGTTTTCGTAGTTTTTTTGCGCGGCGTTTGGAGGTTTCCCGGGACCACGCGCACAAAACCGAACAGCGGTGCTTGAATTGAATTCTACTGAGTCCGCCCTGGGCATTGAGTCGGTCTGCGCTCAGGGCAAATTCGCAGACGACCACCATCGTTTCACATTGGCCGCTGTTTTCGTTTCCACTGCGGCCCACACCCTTCAAGATCCTCAAGTTCGTGCCGTTACCCCTTTAAACTGTGGATTTTTCACGCCACCACGATGCCGCGAGCAGCGTGAAGGATTTACAAAACATCCCGACCGCACGCATTATGGGCGGCCTATTCTCTGCAGCATCATGTCCGCCACTTCGATCGCCGCATCCGCTTCGCCGCCTTCCAAGACCTTGCCAGGCTTGGCGCACGCCTTGGTGCAGGCCGAACTGCTGCCGCGGACCCTGGTCGAGCAGATCCACCAGCGCGCGCAGGAGACGCGCACAAGCTTCATTGCCACGCTGATCGGCAGTGGGTCGATGAACGCGCCCGATCTGGCGCACTGGGTCAGCAGAACATTTTCATTGCCGCTGCTGGACCTCGATGCCTATGACCCGACCCGCCTGGCGACGGGCGCCATCGACTCGAAAATCATTCAGAGCTACAAGGTTTTGCCTCTGCTCAAGCGCGGCAACCGTCTGGTGGTCGCGACGGCCGACCCAGCCGATCACGAGGCGGAAGACAAGATCAAGTTTCAATCGCAGGCTCAGATCGAGCTGGTCGTCGTCGAATACGACAAGCTGACGCGCATCATCGACCAGGCCAGTCAATCGGCCAGTTCGCAGATCTCCGCCCTGGTTGGCGAAGATTTCGATCTGGGCGATCTCAGCGACGGCAGCGAAGCACCCGACACCAAGGAGCAGACTGCCGAAGTCGATGATGCGCCGGTGGTCAGGTTCCTGCAAAAAATGCTGATCGACGCGATCAATATGCGCGCTTCCGACCTGCATTTCGAGCCCTTCGAGCATTTTTATCGCATCCGCTTTCGCGTGGACGGCGAGCTGCGTGAAATCGCGCAACCCCCGGCCTCGATCAAAGAAAAACTCGCTTCGCGCATCAAGGTCATTTCCAAGCTGGACATCGCCGAGCGCCGCGTGCCGCAGGACGGGCGCATGAAGCTGCGCATCAGCCCGGAAAAATCGATCGATTTCCGGGTAAGCACACTGCCCACGCTGTACGGCGAAAAAATTGTGATGCGGATTCTGGACTCTTCCTCGGCCAAGCTTGGCATCGACGCGCTGGGCTACGAGCCGGAAGAACGGGAAAAGCTGCTTCGCGCGATCCATCGCCCCTACGGCATGATTCTGGTGACGGGCCCGACCGGCAGCGGCAAAACCGTGTCGCTCTATTCCTGCCTGAACATCCTGAACCAGCCGGGAGTCAATATCTCGACTGCCGAAGATCCGGCTGAAATCAATTTGCCCGGCATCAACCAGGTCAACGTCAACGAAAAAGCCGGGCTGAATTTCGCCAATGCGCTGCGCGCCTTCCTGCGCCAGGATCCCGACATCATCATGGTGGGCGAGATCCGCGATCTGGAAACCGCTGACATTTCGATCAAGGCCGCGCAAACCGGCCACATGGTGCTCTCTACGGTGCACACTAATGACGCCCCCACCACGCTGACGCGCCTGATGAATATGGGCGTGCCCGCGTTCAACATTGCGTCCAGCGTGATTCTCATCACGGCGCAGCGTCTGGCGCGCAAACTTTGCACCCAGTGCAAGACCCCGGTCGACCTGCCAGCACAAACGCTGCTCGAAGCCGGATTTCGCGAAGAAGACCTGGACGGCAGTTGGAAGCCCTACAAGGCGGGAAAGTGCAACGCCTGCGGCGGCTCGGGCTACAAGGGCCGTGTCGGCATCTATCAGGTCATGCCAATTACTGAAGAAATACAACGCATCATCCTTAATCACGGCACAGCCATGGACATCGCCCAGCAAGCACGCAAGGAAGGCGTGCGTTCTCTGCGGGAGTCCGGGCTGATCAAGGTGAAACAGGGGGTCACATCCCTGGAAGAAATCATCGCCGTGTCCAACGAGTAAACGGGGGAAGCACCATGGCTACAGCGGCAGCGCGAACGGCGAAGGAAGCGCTATTCGAGTGGGAAGGGAAAGACCGACAAGGCAAGCTGCAGCGCGGTGAGTTGCGCGCGGGCAGCGAGGCCATCGTCTCCGCGTCGCTGCGGCGCCAGGGCATTCTGGTCACCAAGGTGAAGAAGCGTCGCCTGACCAGCGGCAAGGCGATCAAGGCCAAGGACATTTCCACCTTCACCCGGCAGATGTCGACCATGATCAAGGCCGGCGTGCCGCTGCTGCAATCGTTCGACATCGTCGGTCGCGGCCACCCCAACCCCAACATGGCCCGGCTGATCATGGACATCCGCGGCGATGTGGAAACCGGCACCAGTTTGTCCAACGCCTTTCGCAAACATCCCAAATACTTCGACGCGCTGTATTGCAACTTGGTCGAAGCAGGCGAGACGGCCGGTATGCTCGAATTGGTGCTCGACCGCCTGGCCACCTATCAGGAAAAGTCGCTGGCCATCCGCAGCAAGATCAAGAGCGCGCTCACCTACCCTATTGCGGTGATGGTCGTGGCCTTCGTGGTGGTGTCCATCATCATGCTGTTCGTCGTGCCCGTGTTCACGGATGTGTTCTCGCAGTTCGGCGCGAGCCTGCCCGCCCCCACGCTGATGGTGGTGGCCATATCCAACTTTTTCGTGCACTACTGGTACATCCTGTTCGGCACGATTTTTCTGGGCGGCTACTTCTTTCTGCAGTCGTGGAAAAAGTCCATCAAGATGCAGGAGACCATGGACCGGCTGCTGCTGCGCGTGCCGGTCTTCGGCAAACTGGTGCGGCTGGGCGCGCTGGCCCGCTGGACCCGCACTCTGGCCACAATGTTCGGCGCCGGAGTGCCGCTGGTCGAAGCGCTCGATGCCGTCGGGGGCGCGGCTGGCAACATCGTTTATCTGCGCGCCACGGAAAAAATCCAGCAAGACGTTTCTACCGGCACCAGCCTAACGACGTCGATGCAGACGCAGGGGGTGTTTCCGCCGCTAGTCATTCAGCTCACCTCCATCGGTGAAGAGTCGGGCTCGCTGGATTCGATGCTGAGCAAGGCGGCCGACATCTATGAGGCCGAGGTGGACGAGCTAGTGAAAAACCTCTCGGCCCTGCTGGAGCCGATCATCATCGTGTTCCTTGGCGTGATCATCGGCGGGCTGGTGGTGGCGATGTACCTGCCGATTTTCAACCTCGGCAAGGTGGTCGGTTGATGCCCGATTTCGGCGCGCTGCCGCTGACGTTCTGGATCGTGGCCGCCGGGCTGTTCGGCCTGGCGGTGGGCAGCTTTCTGAACGTAGTCATCTACCGTCTGCCGGTGATGATGGAGCGACAGTGGCAGGCCGACGCCCACGCCACACTTCATCCGGACGCTCAAACCCAGGCTGCCGAGCGCTTCGATCTCATTGCACCGCGTTCGCGCTGTCCGTCCTGCGGTCATCAGATCCTGTGGTGGGAGAACATTCCGGTGCTCAGCTATCTGTTCCTCCGCGGGCGCTGCTCGAGTTGTCACACGACGATTTCGCCGCGCTATCCGCTGGTCGAACTGATCACCGCGCTGCTGACTGCGGCGGTGGTCGTGCGATGGGGTGCGAGCGGGGACAGCCTGGCCTACATCGTCCTGCTTTGGGCGCTGATCACCCTGGCCTTGATCGATTTCGACACCACGCTGCTGCCCGACAGCATCACCCTGCCTCTGTTGTGGCTCGGTTTGCTGTGGCACGCCTGGCTGCACCCGGAGCAGCTTTCCAGCGCGGTGTGGGGTGCGGCTGTCGGCTACCTCGCGCTCTGGACGGTCTACCAAGGTTTCAAGCTGTTGACCGGCAAGGAGGGCATGGGCTTTGGCGACTTCAAGCTGCTGGCTGCACTCGGCGCCTGGTTTGGCGTTGCCGCGCTGCTGCCCATCATTTTGCTGTCCAGCATTTGCGGCGCGGTGATCGGCATCGCCTTGCAGTTGCTCAAACTGACGGAGCGCGGCCGCCCGATTCCTTTCGGGCCCTTTCTCGCCGCCGCCGGCATTTTGTTGCTGCTGATCGGGCCGAACACCCTGGTGGCCCTGCTGCTTCCTGCCTCCGGGGCATGAACCGGGCGCCCCGCCTGCGCATTGGCCTGACGGGCGGTATCGGTTCGGGGAAATCGGCAGCGGCCGATCGGCTTGCCGCCCTCGGCGCCGCCATAGTCGACGCTGACGTGCTGGCCCACCAGCTCACCGCCGCCGGGGGCGCGGCCATGCCAGCGCTTATCGAGGCCTTCGGCGAACAAATCTGCGATGCCAGCGGCGCGCTCGACCGCGCCGCCATGCGCCAACGGGTGTTTGGCGACCCACAAGCTCGCGCGCGGCTCGAATCCATCCTGCACCCTCGCATCGGCGCGGCCATGCGCGAGGCCGCCTTTCAACGGAAAGGCGCTTATGTCGTTTTCGTCGTGCCCCTGCTGGTTGAAAATCTGGCGCGCTGGCGGCCGCAGATCGACCGCCTTTGCGTGGTCGATTGCCCCGTCGAGATGCAGGTCGCGCGGGTGCAAGCGCGCTCGGGGCTGGATGTTGCCACCATCAACGCCATTCTTGCGGCACAGGCCACGCGGGCGCAGCGTCTGGCGGTGGCTGACGATGTGATCGACAACAGCGGCGATCTGCAGAGCCTGAGCGATCAGGTCGACTTGCTGCATGCGCAGTATTTGCAACTTGTGCACAAAAATTGAGTTCGGTCGCGGCTTGCAGGACAATGCGGTCAGCCGCCGCAACACCCGCTGACGACAAAACCAATATCTCTCGCACAGGGTCTTGAGCCCTTGCGGCACCCCACTGGATCGGTCCGTGATTCTGTACGAATACCCCTTGCACGAACGCGTGCGCACCCTGCTCAGGCTGGAACACCTGTTCCGCCGAGCCGATGTGTTGCAGCAAAGCGCCCTGCCGGAGCATCACCATTTCGCGCTGGTCACCCTGTTCGAGATCATGGATGTCGCAAGCCGCCAGGATCTCAAGTCTGAAATCCTCAAGGAACTCGAACGCCATCGGCAGACCTTCATCGGCTATCGCGGCAATCCGGCGGTGGCCGAGTCCGCGCTCGATGCCGTGCTCGGCGAACTCGATCAGGCCTACCAGGCGCTCGGTCAGCAGCACGGCCGCGTGGGCCAGAGCCTGCAGGACAACGAATGGCTCATGGCGATCCGCAGCCGGGCGGGCATTCCCGGCGGCACCTGCGAATTCGACCTGCCCGCCTATTACGCCTGGCAGCATTTGCCGCAGCAACAGCGCCAGAGCAATCTGGCGCAATGGCTGCAGTCCTTTGCACCACTGGCCAGCAGCATCGAACTCCTGCTGCGTCTGCTGCGCGACTCCGGCAGTACGCGCAAGATCCAGGCCGTCAATGGCGCCTACCAGCAACAACTCTCCGGCAAGACGTATCAACTGCTGCGACTGCGCATCGACGGCGCTCTGGGCCTGATCCCGGAAATCACCGGCCACCGGCTCATGGTGTCGGTGCGCTTCATGCAACCTGACGCCGATTGGCGCATCACGCCCAGCACGGATGAAGTGCCTTTCGACATGACTCTTTGTCCTTGATCGTCCTTGATCGTCCTTGATTGGCCTTGATTGGCCTTGAAACTTGCCATGGACTCAGATTCTTCTCCTACCTCGCGGCCCAAGGTGCGATGCCCGCAATGCGGCACACTCACCGTTTACAGCCTGAGCAATCCCTGGCGACCGTTTTGCAGCGAGCGTTGCAAGTCGATTGATTTCGGCGCCTGGGCCAGCGAGAGCTATCGCGTGCCGACCAAACCCGACGCCGCTGATATAGACGCACTGGAACAAGAACTCGAACGCAGCAATCTTCAGAACCGGGGCCAGCCCCACTGAGACTTCACTGAGAGACTCCACTGAGCGCGCACCGAGCCGTGCGCAGCGTTCAGCCCCCCTCCTGCGCCAGCCACCCCAACACCGGCAACGCGCCGGGCAGCACCGGGCTGAGCGTGACCGGCAGTGTTTGCCACGATAGTTGCTGGCCTTCGCGGCCCTGCGGTTCGCCGTCCCACGCGGTGATGCGGCAGAACTGCAGATCGACCAGGGCATGGGGATAGTCCACGCGCAGGCTGCGCCAGAACTGGGCCTCACGCACCCGCACCCCAAGCTCTTCTTCAAACTCCCGGGCCAGCGCGTCCCGCAGCGACTCGCCGACTTCCAGCTTTCCGCCCGGAAACTCCCAGTAACCCGCATAGGGCTTGCCCTCGGGGCGCGAAGCCATGAGAAAGGCGCCGTCTGCGCGCACCATCAGCCCGACCGCCACCGCAACGGGCGTGCGCTGAGACGGGGACGGATTCACTTCCCGCCGCGCCCCGCCCAGTCGCGGGCGAATTGCCAAGCCACGCGGCCAGACCGGGACCCGCGCTCCAGCGCCCAGACCAGCGACTCCTGCAAGGCTTTGTCCATCTGCCGGTCGTTCACGCCGAAGGCGCGCAACCAATGCTCGACGATATGCAGATAGTCGTCTTGACTGTAGGGATAGAAACTGACCCAGAGCCCGAAGCGCTCGGAGAGGGAAATTTTTTCTTCCACCACTTCGCCGGGGTGGATCTCGCCATTCTCGAGATGCTTGTAGCTCAGGTTCTCCTGCAGATACTCGGGCATGAGATGCCGCCGGTTGGAGGTGGCGTAGATCAGCACGTTGTCGGCAGTCGCGCTGACCGAGCCATCGAGCACCGACTTGAGCGCCTTGTAGCCCGGCTCGCCTTCCTCGAACGACAGATCGTCGCTGAACACGATGAAACGCTCGGGACGATCTGCGAGCAGGTCGGTGAGTTCGGGCAGATCGACCAGATCGGCCTTGTCCACCTCGATGAGACGCAACCCTTGGCGCGCGAATTTGTTCAGACTGGCCTTGACCAGGGACGATTTGCCCGTGCCGCGCGAGCCGGTGATGAGTACATTGTTAGCCGGCTTGCCCTGCACGAACTGGCGGGTATTGCGCTCGACCTTGCGGCGTTGATCTTCGATACCGATCAGATCGTCGTAAGTGATGGGCGAGAGCTTGTGCACGGGCACCAGCTGCTTGCGCCCGCCCTTGCTGATCCAGCGAAAGGCGACCGACGCCGCCCAGTTGGGCTCGGACAAAGGAGTGGGCAGCAGCGTTTCCAGCCGATCGAGCAGGCCGTTGGCTCGTTGAAACAGCGCGGCAAGCTGGCCGCTCAGATTAATGGACATTGGCGCATCGGCACGGGGTGCATCCACTTCAACGCGGGCTTGGGTGCGGGCCGTCTTGCGGCGGGTTCCGGTTTGGGTCGGCATGGGTTTCAGGAGCGGTAATCGGCATTGATGGACACGTAGTCGTGCGACAGATCGCAGGTCCACACCGTCGCCGCCGCCGCGCCACGGCCCAGGGCGATGCGCACGGTGATCTCGGCCTGTTTCATCACGCGTTGGCCCTCCTCTTCGCGGTAAGCGGGATGGCGGCCGCCGCGCGTGGCGACATGCACATCGTCGAGATAGAGATCGACGCCCTCCACGTCGAGATCGGTCACCCCGGCGTAGCCCACTGCCGCCAGAATGCGGCCCAGATTCGGGTCACTGGCGAAGAAAGCGGTTTTCACCAAAGGCGAATGCGCCACGGCATAAGCCACCAAGCGCGCCTCGTCGCGGCTGCGTGCGCCTTCGACCCGTACGCTGATGAACTTGGTGGCGCCCTCTCCGTCGCGCACGATGGCCTGGGCGAGTTGCTGCGCCAGCACGGTGAGCGCGGCCTGCAAGGCCTGCGCCTGTGGGCTGTCCGCGCGGGTGATCTTCGCCAGATCCGTCTTGCCCGTCGCGATGATGACGAGGGAATCGTTGGTCGAGGTGTCGCCATCGATGGTGATGCTGTTGAACGACTCGTCCGCCGCGGCGCGGGTGAGCTGCTGCAGCACTTCGGGCGCGACGGAGCAATCGGTGGCGATGAAGCCGAGCATCGTCGCCATATTCGGGCGAATCATGCCCGCGCCTTTGCTGATACCGCTCAGCGTCACGGTGACGCCGTCAATCGCCACCTGCGTGCTGGCCGCCTTGGGCAAGGTGTCGGTGGTCATGATGGCGGCAGCGGCATCGAGCCAGCCTTCGCTGCGCGCTGCGGCAATCGCGGCGGGCAGGCCGTCGATCAGGCGCTGCATGGGCAGCGGCTCCAGAATCACGCCGGTGGAAAACGGCAGCACCTGCTCGGGCTGCACACCAAGCAGGCCCGCCAGTTCCACGCAGGTCTGCCGCGCATCGGCCAGACCCTGAGCGCCGGTTCCGGCATTGGCGCAGCCGGTGTTGATGACCAGGGCGCGCACGTCCTGCCCGCCCGTGCTTTGCAGATGCTCGCGGCACACCTGCACCGGCGCGGCGCAAAACCGGTTCTGGGTGAACACTCCCGCCACGCTGGCGCCGGGTGCGATCTGGATGACGGTGACATCCTTGCGCCCCGGCTTGCGGATCTGCGCCTCGGCGACACCCAGCAAAACGCCCTCAACGGCGTGCAGGCGACTTGGATCAGGGACTTGAAGATTCACCGCCATGACAGACTCTCCACAACGTGATGCCATTCAGGAAGGGCTGCAGGCCCGACGGGCCCTGCAGCCAAGTTCAACTCAGCTTGCCGTGGCAATGCTTGTATTTCTTGCCGCTGCCGCAAGGGCAGGGGTCGTTGCGACCGACCTTGGGGTAAGGATTTTCCGACAGCGATGCAGCGGCGGCGCCGCCTGCGACGGCCATGCCGGCCAGCGCCGCCTCGGTGCTGTCGAGCACGGAAATGCCGGATGTCGCATCGGCATGCTGGAAGTTGATGTGGATGCGCTGCGCCTGCTGCTCCATGTTCTCGGCGGCTTGTTCGGCCTGCTCCGGGCTTTGCACCTGCACGGTCATCAGCACGCGGGTGACTTCGGACTTCACCGAATCGAGCATCATGCCAAACAGCTCGAACGCCTCGCGCTTGTATTCCTGCTTGGGCTGCTTTTGCGCATAGCCGCGCAGGTGGATGCCCTGGCGCAAATGATCGAGCGACGACAGATGCTCGCGCCATTGCTGGTCGAGGGTCTGCAACAGCACCACGCGCTCGAACTGGGCGAAGTTGTCGCGTCCGACCAGATCGACCTTGGTGGAGTAAGCGGTGTCGGCGGCTTCGAGCACGCGCTCGAGCACGTCCTCATCGGTCATGTTCTCGTCAGACTCCAGCCACTCTTTGAGCGGCAGCTCGATCTGCCATTCATCGCGCAGCACTTTTTCGAGGCCGGGAATATCCCACTGCTCTTCCATGCTCTGCTCGGGCACATAGGCGCGCACCAGATCGGAGAAGGCGCCCTGGCGCAGTGAGGTGATCTGCTCGCTGACCTCGGTGGAGTCGAGCAGTTCATTGCGCTGCTGATAGATGATCTTGCGCTGCTCGTTGGACACGTCGTCGTATTCGAGCAGTTGCTTGCGAATGTCGAAGTTGCGCGCCTCGACCTTGCGCTGCGCGCTCTCGATCGAGCGCGTCACCATGCCGGCTTCGATGGCTTCGCCCTCGGGCATTTTCAGCCGTTCCATGATGGCCTTGACGCGGTCGCCGGCAAAAATGCGCATCAGCGCGTCATCGAGCGAGAGGTAAAAGCGGGTGGAGCCGGGGTCGCCTTGCCGCCCGGAACGACCGCGTAGCTGGTTGTCGATCCGGCGGCTTTCATGCCGCTCGGTGCCGATGATGTGCAGGCCGCCTGCGGCAATCACCTGGTCGTGCAGCGATTGCCATTCGCTCTTGAGGGTGTGCACCTTGGCGGCTTTTTCCTCGTCCGACAGATTGGGGTCGGCCTCGATGATCTCGCACTGTTTTTCCACATTGCCGCCGAGCACGATGTCGGTGCCCCGACCGGCCATATTGGTGGCGATGGTGATCATGCCCGGGCGTCCGGCCTGCGCCACGATCTCGGCTTCGCGCGCGTGCTGCTTGGCGTTGAGCACCTGATGCGGCAGCTTTTTCTGCTGCAGCAGCATCGAGAGTTTTTCGCTGCTCTCGATGGAGGTGGTGCCCACCAACACCGGCTGGCCGCGCTCGTGGCAGTCGCGGATGTCTTCGACCACGGCCAGATCGCGCTCGTGCGCGGTTTTGTACACCTTGTCCTGCGCATCCTTGCGGCGGATGGGCTTGTTGGTCGGGATGACCACGGTCTCGAGCTTGTAGATTTCCTGAAACTCGAAGGCTTCGGTATCGGCGGTGCCTGTCATGCCGCCGAGCTTGGCGTACATGCGGAAATAATTCTGGAAGGTGATCGAGGCCAGCGTCTGGTTCTCGCTCTGGATGTCCACGCCTTCCTTAGCTTCCACCGCCTGATGCAGCCCGTCGGACCAGCGGCGGCCCGCCATGATGCGGCCGGTGAACTCATCGACGATGATGACCTCGCCGTTCTGCACCACATAATGCTGGTCGCGGTGGTAGAGGTGATTGGCGCGCAGCGCCGCATACACATGGTGCATCAGCGCGATGTTGGCCGCGTCGTACAGCGTGGTGCCCGGGGGAATCAGCCCCATTTCGGTGAGGATGGCCTCGGTCTTTTCGTGGCCCGACTCGGTGAGGAACACCTGATGCGCTTTCTCATCGACGGTGAAATCGCCGGGTTTCTCCACACCTTTGCCGGTGATCGGGTCTTCCTCGCCGATCTGACGCTCCAGCCGCGGGACGATGACGTTGATCTTCTTGTAAAGATCGGTGTTGTCGTCAGCCTGACCAGAAATGATCAGCGGCGTGCGCGCCTCGTCGATCAGAATGGAGTCGACCTCGTCGATTAGCGCATAGTTCAGCCCGCGCTGCACCCGCTCGGCCGGCTCGTACACCATGTTGTCGCGCAGGTAATCGAAGCCGTACTCGTTGTTCGTGCCGTAGGTCACATCGGCAGCGTAGGCCGCCTGCTTCTCTGGCTTGGTCATATTGGGCAGGTTGATGCCCACGCTCAAACCGAGGAAGGTGTAGAGACGGCTCATCCACTCGGCATCGCGCCGGGCCAGATAATCGTTCACCGTGACCACATGCACGCCCTTGCCCGAGAGCGCATTGAGATAAACCGGCAGCGTGCCCACCAGGGTCTTGCCCTCGCCGGTACGCATTTCGGCGATCTTGCCGTTGTGAAGCGCCATGCCGCCGATCATCTGCACATCGAAGTGCCGCATTTTCAACGCCCGCTTGCCCCCTTCGCGTACCACGGCAAACGCCTCTGGCAGCAGATCATCGAGACTGCGGCCATTGGCCACCTGCTGGCGAAACTCGGCGGTCTTGGCCTTGAGTTCATCGTCGCTGAGTCTTTCGAATTGCGGTTCCAGGGCGTTGATGCGCTCGACCACGCGCCGGTACTGGCGCAGCAAACGTTCGTTGCGGCTGCCGAACAGACTGGTGAGGAATTTGACTGGCATGGGAAGGCGGACTCCAGGCCCGCAGTCTTTGAGTGTGGTTTTGAGGGAAGCCCGCAGCGACAGACGCACGCCCGACTTTCCGAGAACATTTCATTGTATGCGTGCGTTTTTACCGTCCGCAGGCTGGCACAATGGGGGTGGACTCCAGGATTTCCAGTCTGTTCCCTCTGCCCATGCCCACCCAACGTCCATCCGCCGCCGTGTCGTCGGCGCCTTTCATCCAGAAAGGCGCCGCATCGCTATCGGCCTGGGCACGCGTTTCTCCCCCCATAGCCGCGCTGCGCGACGCCGCCACGCTTTCGCACCAGATGTGGCAATCCGCCCGTCCGCTGCTACCCCCGGCACTGCTGGACGGCGTGCAGGCGGGGCGCTGGCAGGACGGGGTGTGGAGCCTGACCGCCAGTTCGAGCGCGGTGGCTGCCAAGCTCAGTCAGTTCAAGCCGACCCTGCTGCGGCACTTGCAGGACCGCGGCTTCGCCCTGCGCGACATGCGCATCCGGGTACAGCCACGGGCAGAGCGTGGGCCGCAAACGGCCCCGACAGCGACCCAGCCGCCCTCATGCCCGGATGCGGTCAAGGCAAGATTGCGTCAACTGCTGGAACAGGCTGACTAGGGCCTGTTAACGCCGTCAAAAAGCGAAGGTGGGAACGGCGCGAAAACCCGCCGGGGCGCGAGTGGCGTCTTCGAAGCTGACGATCTCGTAGCTGGATTCATCGGCAAAGAGTTCGCGCAGCAGCAGATTGTTGACCATGTGGCCGCTGCGAAAGGCGCTGTACGCGCCGATCAGCGCCTTGCCCGCCACATACAGATCGCCGATGGCATCGAGCGTCTTGTGTTTGACGAACTCATCGTCGAAGCGCAGCCCTTCCTGATTGAGCACGCGGTATTCGTCCATGACGATGGCGTTTTCCATGCTGCCTCCCAGCGCCAGCCCATTGCTGCGCAGGGTTTCGACATCGCGCATGAAGCCGAAGGTGCGAGCGCGGGCGATGTCTTTCACGTACGAGTCGCGCCCCAGCTCAAACACCGTGGACTGCGCGGTCTGATTGACGGCGGGGTGGTCGAAATCGATGTCGAAACTCAGCTTGAAGCCGTCGTAGGGCTCAAGTCGCGCCCATTTTAGGTCGCTGCCCTGCCCGAGCCGCAATTCAACGAGCTTGCGTACGCGGATGAATCTTTTCGGTGCATTTTGCAGCGCGATGCCTGCCGATTGCAGCAAATAGACGAATGAAGACGCTGAGCCGTCGAGTATGGGGATTTCTTCCGCCGTGACGTCGATATACAGATTGTCGATCCCCAGACCGGAGCAGGCCGACAGCAGATGCTCAACGGTGTGGATCTTCACGTCGTCGCGCCCCAGCGTGGTCGCCATGCGCGTATCCACCACGGCAAACGGACTCAGCGGAATTTCGACCGGCTCGCTCAGATCGGTACGAGTGAACACGATGCCCGTATCGGGCGGGGCGGGGCGCAGGGTCAGTTCCACCCGCTCACTGCTGTGCAGGCCCACGCCGACAGCGCGGTTGACGGATTGAATGGTGCGTTGCGCCAACATGTCAATAACTTATGAGATTTCTAAATTTGATTGCCAGATGCTATGCATTCTAGGTGCCAAGCCTGAATTCTGCTGAAGACCCTGAAGGAGCACCGAGGCGCTTTCGGCCAGCGTTGCTGGCCCGCGTCGTTGACCCGCTTAGTTGACCCGCGTTGTCGCGCCCTGACAGGGAGGTGATCTGTCAGAGCGCAGCAACGCCTTTGCTCCTGCGCGGCGGCGACAAACCATGCGGAGTCGGGTCACTCCGTCGGGGGGACGGGCCAGCTCTGCGGTACGGCCCATGCCGCCACAGTGCATCGCCGCGTCCCGTCACCGGGCGCGTGTTTCGCGGAAAGGCTCAGTCCGCCTGCTTGCGCAGGAAAGCCGGAATTTCCATTTCCTCCATACCGCTTTGCATCAGCGCGTTCACATGCGCCGACGGTGCGCCGCGGCCACTACGCCAGATCGCCGGGCTTTGATACGGGTCCGCACCAGCCTGGCCGCCATAGCCCTGCGTGCGCAGCGGCATGTTGTCGGTGCCGGTGCGGATGATGGTGAGTTCCGGCGCGGCCTTTTCGGCCTTGCCGCACAAGCCCGTAGCCAGCACAGTGACGCGCAGCGAATCGCCCATGGTCGGGTCGTTGACCGTGCCGAAAATGATGTTGGCTTCCGGCGAGGCATAGGCGCGGATGGCGTTCATCGCCTCGCGCGTTTCGCCCAGGCGCAGCGAGTCGTCTGCGGTGATGTTCACCAGCACGCCCTTGGCGCCCGAGAGATCGACGCCGTCGAGCAGCGGGCAGACCACAGCCTGCTCGGCCGCCAGACGGGCGCGGTCGGGGCCGCTGGCCACCGCAGTGCCCATCATCGCCTTGCCCGGCTCGCCCATCACGCTCTTCACGTCCTCGAAGTCGGCGTTGATCAGGCCCGGCACATTGATGATCTCGGCAATGCCGCCGGTGGCGTTCTTCAACACGTCGTTGGCCTTAGCGAAGGCCTCTTTCTGGCTGATGTCATCGCCGTAAACCTCCAGCAGCTTTTCATTGAGCACGACGATGAGCGAATCGACATTGGCCTCCAGCTCGGCCAGGCCTTGCTCGGCGTTGGCCATGCGCTTGGAGCCCTCGAAGTCGAACGGGCGCGTCACCACGGCCACGGTGAGGATGCCCATTTCGCGGGCGATCTTGGCGATCACCGGCGCGGCGCCCGTGCCGGTGCCGCCGCCCATGCCGGCCGTGATGAACAGCATGTGCGCGCCTTCGAGCGCATCACGAATCTGGCCACGCGCCTGATCCGCCGCCTCGCGCCCGACCACCGGCTTGCCGCCAGCGCCCAGACCCGTCTTGCCCAGCTGCAGGAACTGATGCGCGCCCGAGGTCTTGAGCGCCTGGGCATCGGTGTTGGCGCAGATGAACTCCACGCCACGCACGCCCGAGGCGATCATGTGTTCGACCGCGTTACCGCCGCCGCCGCCAACACCGATCACCTTGATGTTGGTTCCCTGGTTGAACGCGCTTTGGGCGTCGTTCTCGATCATTTCAAAAGCCATGTCACACCTCCGTTAAAAACCGGCTGACGCACCCTACGCCCGCCGAACACACTCTGCGGGGCGGCACCCGGACCCTCCGGGCACCGCCCCGCAGAACTCAAAAATTCCCTGCAAACCACTCGCGCAAACGTCCCAGCGAGCCCTTGACTGAACTGCTCTTTTGCGCAAGGCGTGCGCCGCGCTGACGCTGGTGCAGGGCCTCGGCCAACAATCCCATGACCGTGGCCATGCGCGGATTGCGCACCATGTCGGCCAGCGGGCCGGTGTAGCTGGGCGCGCCCACGCGCACCGGCTTGAGAAAAATGTCTTCTGCCAGTTCGACCATGCCGGGCATCTGCGCCGAACCGCCGCAGAGCACCACGCCGGAAGACAGCACTTCCTCGAAGTGGGAATCGCGAATGACCTGCTGTGCCAGCGCGAAAATTTCTTCGGTACGCGGCTCGATCACGCTGGCGAGCACCTGCCGCGACAGCATGCGCGGCCCGCGGTCGCCCAGCCCAGGCACCTCCAGCGTCTCTTCCGGGTTAGCGAGTACCTGCTTGGCGATGCCGTGCTCGATCTTGATGTCTTCGGCGTCGCGCGTGGGCGTGCGCAGGGCCATGGCGATATCGCTGGTGACCAGCTCGCCGGCCACCGGAATGATGGCGGTATGGCGGATGGCGCCCCCGGTGTAGATGGCGATGTCGGTCACGCCGGCGCCGATGTCCACCACCGCCACGCCGAGCTCCTTCTCGTCCTCGGTGAGCACGGCGTGGCTGGACGCCAGCGGGTGCAGCACCAGTTGCTCGACCTCCAGGCCGCAGCGGCGCACGCACTTGAGCACGTTTTCCGCGGCAGTCTGCGCCCCGGTGACGATGTGCACGTTCACCTCCAGCCGCACGCCGCTCATGCCCACCGGCTCCTTGACTTCCTGGCCGTCGATGATGAACTCCTGCGGCTCGACCAGCAGCAAGCGCTGATCCGCCGGAATGTTCACCGCCTTGGCGGTTTCGATCACGCGGGTGACGTCGGCCTGCGTGACTTCGCGGTCCTTGATGGCCACCATGCCGTGCGAGTTCTGCCCGCGGATGTGGCTGCCGGTGATGCCGGTGATCACATGGGTGATCTTGCAATCAGCCATCAGCTCGGCTTCCTTCAAGGCTGCCTGGATGGATTGCACCGTCGCCTCGATGTCCACCACCACCCCGCGGCGCATGCCCGCGGTCGGCGCCTGGCCCATGCCGACGATCTTGAAGCCCGCCGCCGGGTTGTCGCGATCGGCCAGCATTTCGGCCACCACCACCAGCACTTTGGAGGTGCCGATGTCCAGCGCCACCACCAGATCCTTGTAGTCCTTGGCCATATCAGTCTTTCCTCCCCGCGGGTTGCGGTGTCTTGTTCGATGTCTTGTTCATGCCCGGCAGATCCACACCTTGCAGATGCACGGCGAAGCCGTTGGGATAGCGCAGATCGACGCTGTCGATGGACCGCCCGTAGCGGGCTTCGAGCTGCGGCATCAGGGTCATGAATTGTTTGAGGCGGGTCTGGGTCGCCGCGCTGTCGGGCGCACTGCCCAGGTCGATGCTCAGGCCCGAGCGGGTCTGCACGCTCCAGTTGCCGCCGCTGCCTTGCGCCAGCGTGGCGACGGTCTGATGAAATTCCTGCATCAAAGGCTGCAGCTTCTGGCTCATCTGCAAGACCTGCGCGCTGGTTCCCGCCGGGCCGCTGAGCTGCGGCAGACCCAGCCCCTGGACTTCGCCGAGGTTGGCGGTGAACGCCTGCCCCTGCGTGTTGACCAGTTGCGCCGCGCTGCCCGGCTCGCGCCAAATGGCCACCGGCTGCTGCGCCTGCAGCGTGACCGCCAGTTGCATCGGCCACAGCCGCTGCACCACCGCGGTACGCACCCACGGCAGGCTCTCGAACACCCGCTGCGCCTGGGCAAGATTGATGGTGAGGAAATTGCCCCGCAACTGCGGCAGGGCCTCGGCCCGTACCGTCACCGGACTGATGCGCTGCAGGTCGCCCTGAAGCCGCACGGCGCGGATATCCCACCAGTTGCGCTGCATCAGCCAGTGCCCGGCGACGAACAGACAGCCGAGCGCCACCAGCCAGAACAGGGCACGCGAGGTGCCTTGCATCAGGCGGATGTCGAGCGGGATCTCGCGTGGCGCGTAACTGCTCATCGGTCGCTCCTCCCGCCGCCGGGCCGCCCCAAGGCGGGCTTTTCCCCCTCCCAACCTCCCCCACGGCGTGGGGGAGGAGTGTTTGCTCCCTCTCCACTTGTGGGGAGGGCCGGGGTGGGGATGGCCTCCTCGGGGGGCAGCGCAGGCGAAGCCGCAGCTTGGGGGTCAACCCCCTTATGCGGTTGATCGAGCGCCGCCATGCTGAGGATGAGCAGACACAGATCGGCGTATTCCAGCCCGGCCACGCGCGCGGCCATGGGCACCAGTGAATGCGAGGTCATGCCGGGCGAGGTGTTGATCTCCAGCAGAAAGGGCTGGCGGTCGGTCGCGCGAATCATGACGTCGGCCCGCGCCCAGCCGCGGCAGCCCAACGTGCGATAGCTGCGCAAGACCAGATCCTGAATGCGCGCTTCTTCGTCGGCAGGCAATTCGCTTGGGCAGATGTAGCGGGTGTCGTCGCTGAAATACTTGTGTTCGTAGTCGTAGTTGCCGCCGGGGGCGACGATGCGAATGAGCGGCAGCGCCCGCGCCTGATCGCCCGCGCCGATTACCGCGCAGGTCACTTCGTCGCCCTCGATGAACTGCTCCACCAGCACCCGGCTGTCGAAGCGTGCGGCTTCGAGATAGGCGGCTTGCACTTCGGCCTCGCTGTCGGCGCGTTTCAGACCCAGCGTGGAGCCTTCATGCGTGGCCTTGAAAATCAGCGGAAAGCCCAGCTCGGCCGCCGCCGCGCGAGCCTCGATGAGCGTGCCCACCTCGCGCCACTTGGGTGTGGACAGGTTCTCGAAATGCCACAGCCGCTTGGTCATGGCCTTATCGATCGCCAGGGCCGAGGCCAGCACGCCCGGCCCGGTGTAGGGAATGCCCAGCAGTTCCAGCGCGCCCTGCACCGTGCCGTCCTCACCCCAGCGGCCATGCAGATTGATGAACGCGCGCTGCGCACCAAACGACTTGAGCGCCGCCAGGTCGTCCACCGACGGATCGAAAGCAAAGGCATCGACCCCGCGCGATTGCAGCGCGGCGAGCACGCCCTTGCCCGACATCAGCGATACCTCACGTTCGGCGGAAAGACCGCCCATGAGCACCGCGACCCGGCCCAGACCGCGCGGATCGATTTGCGGCCAGGGGGTCATTGCGCGGTCTCCTTTGCCATCGCCACCACTTGAGCGGCCACGCCGCCGATGGAACCTGCCCCCATGCAGATCAGCACGTCGCCCTCGCGCGCCATCTCCAGAATGGCCTGCGGCAGATCGGCCACGGCTTCGACGAACACCGGCTCGGTCTTGCCGGCCACGCGCACCGCACGCGCCAGGCTGCGACCGTCGGCCGCGACCAGCGGGGCTTCACCGGCGGAGTACACCTCGGCCAGCAGCACCGCGTCGGCCTCGCCGAGCACTTTCACAAAGTCTTCAAACAGATCGCGGGTGCGGGTGTAGCGATGCGGCTGAAAGGCAAGTACCAAGCGCCGCCCCGGAAAGGCGCCACGGGCCGCCGCCAGCGTAGCCGCCATTTCGACCGGATGGTGGCCGTAATCGTCGATCAGGGTGAAGTGCCCGCCGTGGTGAGCCGCCACTTCGCCATAGCGCTGGAAGCGCCGACCCACGCCGGTGAACCCGGCTAGCGCCCGCTGGATGGCGGCGTCGTCCACATTCAGTTCGGTGGCCACGGCGATGGCGGCCAGCGCGTTCTGCACGTTGTGCCGCCCCGGCAGGTTGAGCGTAACGGCCAGCGGCGGCAGTTGCACGCCGTTGCGGCGCAGCACGGTGAAGTGCATCTGCGCGCCCTCGGCCCGCACGTCGATGGCACGCACCTGCGCGTCTTCGGCAAAGCCGTAGCTAGTGATGGGCTTGGAAACAAACGGCATGATGCCGCGCACCGCCGCGTCGTCCACGCACAGTACGGCCGCGCCGTAGAACGGCAGCCGGGCGATGAAATCGACGAAGGCATGGCGCAATCGGGCCGGGTCGTGGCCGTAGGTGTCCATGTGGTCGGCATCGATATTGGTGACCACGGCCATCACCGGCAGCAGGTTGAGGAAGGAGGCGTCGGATTCGTCGGCCTCGACCACGATGTATTCGCCCTGCCCGAGCTTCGCGTTGACCCCGGCGCTATTGAGCCGTCCGCCGATCACGAAGGTCGGGTCGAGCCCGCCTTCGGCCAGCACACTGGCGACCAGACTGGTGGTGGTGGTCTTGCCATGCGTGCCCGCAATCGCAATGCCGCGCTTCAGCCGCATCAGCTCGGCCAGCATGACCGCGCGCGGCACCACCGGAATATGGCGCGCACGCGCCGCGAGCACCTCGGGGTTGTCGGCACGCACAGCGGTGGAAACGACCAAGGCATCGGCATCCTGCACCTGCGCGGCGTCGTGCCCGATGGCCACGCGCAGGCCCAGCTCGCGCAGTCGGCGCACGGTGGCGCTCTCGCTCAGATCCGAGCCGCTGATGGCATAGCCCAGGTTGTGCAGCACTTCGGCAATGCCGCTCATGCCGGCGCCGCCGATGCCGACGAAATGAATTTTGCGAATGGCGTGTTTCATCGCCCTTGCCTTCCTGTTTGTTTGCTCGTCTCGCGTCCCGCCAGCAGGGCGTTGCAGCCCGCCACGACCGCCTGCACCGCATCCGGTCGCGCCAGGCCGCGCGCGGCCTGCGCCAGTTGCAGCAGGCGCGGGCGGTCCAGGCTTTGCAGCAGCTCGGCCAGCCCCTGCGCGCTCAGGTCGCGTTGTTGAATCAGCAGCGCCGCATCGCGGCCTGCGAGAAATTTCGCGTTCACCGTCTGGTGGTCATCGACCGCATGGGGGAACGGCACGAACAGCGCTGCCACACCGGCGCAGGCCACTTCGGTCACGGTCGAGGCACCGGCGCGGCAGATCACCAGATCGGCCTGCGCATAAGCCGCGGCCATGTCGTCGATAAAGGCCACGCAGTCGGCTTGCACCCCGACGTCGAGATAAGCCTGTTGCAGGGTCGGCAGATGCTTGGCCCCGCTCTGATGACGCACCTGCGGGCGTTCTCCCGCGGGCAAAAGCGCCAGCGCCTGCGGTACCAGCGAGTTGAGCGCCTGCGCGCCGAGACTGCCGCCGACCACGAGCACCTGCAGCGGCCCGCTGCGGCCGGCGTAACGCTGCTCGGGCGAAGGCAAGGCGCAGATCTCCGCACGCACCGGATTGCCCACCCACTGCGCACCCGGCAGCGCGTCGGGAAACGCGGTGTAGCTGCGGTCGGCCAGGCGCGCGAGCACCTTGTTGGCCAGACCGGCGACGGCGTTCTGCTCATGCACCACCAGCTTGGCCCCAGCCCACGCGCTCATCAAGCCACCGGGAAAGGCGATATAGCCGCCCATGCTCACCACCACGTCGGCGCCAACGCGCCGCAAGCCGCGCAAAGCCTGCCAGAAGGCGCGCAGCAGGTTGAACGGCAGCAGCAGTTTGGTCAGCAGCCCTTTGCCGCGCAGGCCACCGAAGCGCACCCAAAGCATGTCGAAGCCGTGACGCGGCGCGAGCTGCGCCTCCATGCCGGTGGGCGCGCCCATCCAGTGCACCGTCCAGCCCGCAGCGCGCAGGCCCTCGCCCACGGCAATGCCGGGGAAAATGTGGCCGCCGGTGCCTCCGGCCATGATGACGGCCACTGGGGCAGCCGAGGGCGACAGGGGTAAGGCGCCGGGCCGCCCCAAGCCTTGCCCCGCCCCCCGGGGGGGGAGCGCCGCATCGCGGCGATCTCGGGGGGAGCTTGTCATACATGTCCTCCGCGCATCAGAATCCGGTTCTCGAAATCGACGCGCAGCAGCACGGCAATGGCCATGCAGTTGAGCAGCAGCGCCGAGCCGCCATAGCTCATCAGCGGCAGCGTCAGCCCCTTGGTGGGCAACAGACCGAGGTTCACGCCGATATTGATGAAAGCCTGCCCGCCGATCCACACGCCGATGCCCTGTGCCACCAACGCGCTGTACATGCGGTCGAGCACCAGCGCCTGACGGCCGATGTCGAAGGCGCGGCGCACGATCCAGTAGAACGCGAAGATCACCACGCCGACGCCCACCAGGCCCAGCTCCTCGCCGATGATGGCCAGCAGAAAGTCGGTGTGCGCTTCCGGCAGGTAATGCAGTTTTTCGATGCTGCCGCCGAGGCCGACGCCGAACCACTCGCCGCGCCCCATCGCAATCAGCGCGTGCGAGAGCTGATAGGCGCTGCCCAGCGCATTCGATTCCGACCAGGGGTTGAGATAGGCGAAGATGCGGTCCCGCCGCCAGGGCGAGAGCACGATCATCAACACAAAGGCGCCGATCACCGCCACGCTGAACACCGAAAACAGCTTGCCGTTGGCCCCGCCGAGAAACAGGATGGCCAACGTGATGGAAGCGATGACCAGGAAGGCGCCCATGTCGGGCTCGGCCAGCAGCAGCACGCCCACGATCATCATCACCGCCATCATCGGCAGGAAGGTCTTGAGCAGGCTTTGCTTGACCTCCTGCTTGCGCACCATGAAATCGGCGGTATAGATGAGCGCGGTGAGCTTGACCAGCTCGGAGGGCTGGAAGTTCAGCCCGCCGGGGAAGACCACCCAGCGCTTGGAGCCGTTCACGTCCTTGCCGATATGCGGCAGCAGCACGAGCACCAGCCCGATCAGCGAGAGGAAGAAAAAGCGCATCGACCATTTCTGCAGCTCGGCCATCGGAATCTGCACCACGATCCAGCTTGCCAGCAAGGCCGCCGCGATGGAGAACAGATCGCGGATGAAATAGTGGTAGGGCGACCACTGCGCATAGCGCGGCGAATCGTGGAAGGAAATCGTGGCCGAATACACCATCACCAGGCCGTAGGCCAGCAACAGCAGCGTGACCCAGACCAGGTTCTGGTCGTACTCCAGCATGCGCGAATTGCGCGGCGCCCTATGCCCCACGCGCACCGGCAGATCGGCTGCAGCCTTGTCGCGCTTGCGACCGAGGAAGGGCAACATGCGCTCAAGCATGGTCGGCCCCTTCGTTCCAGACTTGTCCGCGCTGCTCGGCCAGATTGCGGACCGCAGCGACAAACACCTCGGCGCGATGCGCATAGTTGCGGAACATGTCGAGACTGGCGCAAGCGGGTGACAACAGCGCCGCATCGCCGGTCTTTGCCAACGTGGCGGCGCGTTGCACAGCCTGCTCCAGGGACTGCGTGAATACGGTGGGGGCCAGCCCCTGCAGCTCCGCGGCGATGGCCTGCGCATCGCGGCCAATCAGCACCGCAGCGCGCAAGCGGGCTGCCTGCGCGCGCAGCGGCGAAAAGTCCTGCCCCTTGCCGTCCCCACCGGCGATCAGCACCACCGGCGTTTCCATGCCCGCCAGTGCCGCCACCGTAGCGCCGACATTGGTGCCCTTGCTGTCGTCGATCCAGCGCACGCCGTCGATCACCGCCACGGTCTGCATGCGATGCGGCTCGCCGCGATACTCACGCAGGGCATGCAGCATGGGCGCGAGCGGCGCGCCCACGGCATCGCCCAGCGCCAGCGCGGCCAGGGCATTGGCGACGTTGTGCGCGCCCTGAATGCGCAGGGCTTCCGCGGGCATCAAACGCTGCATCTGGAGCCTGGCCTCGGGCAAGGCGCCGGGCCGCCCCAAGCCTTGCCCGGCCCCCTGGGGGGAGATCGCCGCACCGCGGCGATTTCGGGGGGAGTCCTCTTCCGGGAGGGCGCGCGCCAGCCAGTCGATGCCGCCTTCGCGCACCACGCCCCAGTCTCCGGGTTGTTGCGGCGCCGACAAACCAAAGCGCCGCAGCTTGCGCCCCGGGCGCTGCATGGCCAGCACCTGCGGATCGTCGCAGTTGAGCACCATGACGCCCTGCGCGCTCTGATTGCCGAAGATGTTGGCCTTGTCGGCGGCGTAGGCCGTCATGTCGCCGTGCCAGTCGAGATGGTCCTGGGTGATGTTGAGCACCGTGGCGGCGTCGGCAGCGAAGCCCTCCATGCCATGAAGCTGGAAGCTGGAGAGCTCGAGCACCCAGGCTGCGGGCAGGTCGTCGGCCTGAAGCCGGGCCTGCAGCACGTCGAGCATGGACGGCGAAATATTGCCCGCCACTGCCACGCTCCAGCCCGCGCGCTCAAGCATCAGCCCGGTCAGCCGCGTGACGGTGGTCTTGCCGTTGGTGCCGGTGATGGCGACGATCTTGGGCGCATAGCCTCGCTCTTCGCGCAGCGCGTCGAGCGCCCACTGGAACAGATGCAGCTCACCGGCCATCGGCACGCCGCGTTCGGCGGCTGCCTGTGTGAGCGCGGCAAACTCGGCCGCGTGCGGTGCAATGCCGGGGCTGCGCAGCAGCAGTTGCGCGTCGCCCAGCAGGTCGGCGCTCAGGTTGCCGCAATGCACCTGCGCCGATGGCACTTCGCGCTGCAGCGCAGCCAGCCCGGGCGGCGCGCTGCGGCTGTCGGCCACGCGCACCCGCGCGCCTTGCGCCGCACACCAGCGCGCCATCGCCAGGCCGGATTCGCCCAGACCGAGCACGAGAACGGAGAGTGAGTTCAGGTTCATCGCAGCTTCAGACTCGCTAGGCCCACCAAACAGAGCATCATGGTGACGATCCAGAACCGCACCACCACCTGCGACTCTTTCACCCCGAGTTGCTCGAAGTGATGGTGCAGCGGCGCCATTTTGAAAATGCGCCGTCCTACGCCGTACTTCTTCTTGGTGTACTTGAAGTAGGTCACCTGAATCATCACCGAAACGGTTTCAGCGACGAACACCCCGCCCATGATGGCCAGCACGATTTCCTGGCGGACGATCACGGCGATGGTGCCCAAGGCGCCGCCCAGCGCCAGCGCGCCCACGTCGCCCATGAACACCTGCGCCGGATAGGCGTTGAACCACAGAAACGCCAGCCCGGCGCCGACCATCGCGCCCACGAAAATCAGCAACTCCCCCGTTCCCGGAATGAAGGGGAACAGCAGATATTTGGAATACACCGCATTGCCGGTGACATAGGCAAACACGCCCAGCGAGCTGCCGACCATGACCACGGGCATGATGGCCAGGCCATCGGCGCCGTCGGTGAGGTTGACCGCGTTGCTGCTGCCCACGATGACCAGATAGCTCAGCACGATGAAGCCGGTCACGCCCAACGGATAACTGACCGATTTGAAGAACGGCACGATGAGGTCGGAAGCGGGGGGCAAGGGCATGCTCATGCCGCTTTGCAACCACGCCACGAACAGATGCCAGACCTCGGCGTTGCCCTTACCCGACACGGCGAAAGCCAGGTAGAACGCGGCGGCCACGCCGATGAGCGTCTGCCAGAAGTACTTGTCGCGCGAGCGCATGCCGTTGGGGTCGCGGTAGACCACCTTGCGGTAATCGTCGGCCCAGCCGATGGCGCCGAAACCCAGCGTGACCAACAGCACCAGCCAGACGAAGCGGTTGCTCAGATCCATCCACAGCAAGGTGGACACGCCGATGGACAGCAGGATGAGCACCCCGCCCATGGTGGGCGTGCCGGTCTTGATGAGATGCGTCTGCGGCCCGTCCTGACGCACGGCCTGGCCGACCTTCATCGCGGTGAGTTTGCGGATGACTGCAGGGCCCGCGAGCAGGCCGATGAACAGCGCGGTGAGCGTGCTCATCACCGCACGGAAAGTGATGTAGTTGAACACCCGAAAAAAGCGCAGATCGGGCGAGAGCTCCATCAGCCACATGGCCAGACTATGCAGCATGGTGCACCTCCTGCGTGGACGCGCCGTTGCCATTCGCCGCCAGCGCGGCGATGGCCTGCACCGCGCGCTCCATGCGCATGAAGCGCGAGCCTTTGACCAGCACGGTGTCGAATTCGCGCAGCGCCGCGGCCTCCAGGGTGAAGTCCATCAAGTCGGGCTGATGCTTTGCTGCCGCCAGGCCCGCCGCATGCGCGGCCGCGACCGCCTGCGCCGTCATGGCGCCGCAGGCCCACAGCGCCGCCACGCCGCGCTGGGCCGCATACGTCCCCACTTCGGCATGGAAGGCCGGGCCGTTGTCACCGACTTCGCCCATATCGCCGAGCAGCAGCAGGCTGCGCCCGGGAAGTTCGGTCAACACGTCGATGGCGGCGCGCACCGAGTCGGGATTGGCGTTGTAGCTGTCGTCGATCAGCAGCAGCGTGTGCTCGTCGGCGCAACGCAGACGCCGCGGCACCAGACGCCCGGCCACCGGAGCAAAGGCTTCGAGTCCGCGGCAGATGGCATCCAGCGGAGCGCCCGCGGCCAAGGCCGCCGCGGTCGCCGCCAGCGCATTGCGCGCGTTGTGCCGCCCCAGCAGTTGCAGGCCCACTTCGGCATGGCCCGCCGGGGTATGCAATTGCACATGCAACTGGCCCTGCCGATAAAACGCATGGCCGCTGACTTCAGCCTCCACGTCCGCCTCAGCCTCTTCACGCAGGGCAAAGCGCAACACACGCCGACCGGCGGCTTGCGCCACCCAGATCGCGGCCTGGGCGTCGGCTGCGGGAAACACCGCCACCCCGGTCTGCGGCAATGCGGCGAGCACCGCGCCGTTTTCGTGCGCGACCGCTTCGACGCTATGCATGAATTCCTGATGCTCGCGCTGGGCGTTGTTCACTAGCGCCACGGTGGGCTCGGCCAGACTGGCGAGCCAGGCGATCTCGCCCGGATGGTTCATGCCCAGCTCCACCACGGCGGCCTGATGTTGCGGCCGCAAGCGCAGCAAAGTGAGCGGCAGACCCACTTCGTTGTTGAAGTTGCCTTGCGTCGCCAGACGCCGGTCTTGGCCCTGCCACGCCGCCAGAATGCTGGCGAGCATCTGCGTCACCGTGGTCTTGCCGTTGCTGCCGGTCACCGCGATCAGCGGCAACGTCTGCTGGCGCCGCCAGCCTCGCGCCAACAGGCCCAATGCGCGCAGGGTGTCGGGCGCCTCGATGCCCGGCAGCCCGCAAGCGCCCACGCCTTGCTCGGCCAGCAACGCGCGCGCGCCAGCAGCCGCCGCTTGCGGCAGAAAGTCGTGCGCATCGAAGCGGGCGCCGCGCAAGGCGACGAACAGTGCGCCCGGCGTGAGTTTGCGGCTGTCGGTCTCGATGGCGCTCACCGCCACCTCGGCCTCGCCGATGAGGCTGGCCTCGGGCCCGATCCAGTCGCGCAATTCGCCCAGGCTGCAAAGCCCTGCGCCGCGCGCGGCCAGTGCCATGCGGGCATGGAAGGCGTCGCTGAAGGCCTGCTTGTGTCCGGCAATCTCTTGCGTGTTTTCGTGCCCCTTGCCCGCGATGAGTACTACGTCGTGCACGGCGGCGTGCGACAGGGTCTGGGCGATGGCGGCGGCGCGGTCTTCGATCAGCAGGGCTTGCGCAGGTTGCTGCAGACCGGCGAGCAGATCTTGCAGGATGGCGCCCGGCGCTTCGCTGCGCGGGTTGTCGCTGGTGAGTACCACGCGGTCGGCGTGGGCCTCGACGGCCTGCGCCATCAGCGGGCGTTTGCGCGCATCGCGGTCGCCGCCGGCGCCGAACACGCACCACAACTTGCCTTTGCGCTTGGCGGTGACAGGCCGCAGCGCTTGCAGCGCCTTGTCCAGCGCGTCGGGCGTGTGGGCGTAGTCAATGACCGCCAGCGGCGCACCGATGCCACCCAGCATCTGCATGCGCCCCGGCACCGCGCGCACCGTGCGCAAGGCGGCGGCAATGGCGGCGTCATCCAGCCCCGTGGTGTGCAGCAGCGCGGCAACCACCAGCAAATTGCGCAGGTTGAAAGCGCCCAGCACGGGCAGATCCAGCGCGTGGCGATGGTGGTGATGCACCAGAGTGAGGCGCTGGCCGGTGGAAGTCTGCACCACGTCTTCCGCACACCAGTCGGTCTTGGCGATCAGCGCGGTGGTTTGCACCTGCAGCCCCCGGCTGCGGCAATCGGCGAGCAAGACGCTTGCGGCGTAGGGATCGTCGATATCCAGTACGGCATGCTGCAGCCCCGGCCAGACGAACAGCGCCCGCTTGGCGCGCGCATAGGCCGCCATGTCGCCGTGGTAGTCGAGATGGTCTTGCGTCAGATTGGTGAATGCAGCCGCATGAATAGCGCAACCCGCCAGGCGATGTTCGTCCAGGCCGATGCTCGATGCCTCGATGGCGCACCAGAGCGCGCCTTGCTCGCGCAGCCGCGCCAGGATCGTCTGCAGACGCACCGGGTCGGGCGTGGTGAATCCGGTGGGCTGCAGCGCGTCCGGCCATCCGGCGCCCAGCGTTCCGATCACCCCGCAGCGCTGCCCAGCCGCGTTCAGGGCCTGCGCTGCCCACAAAGCACAGGAAGTCTTGCCATTGGTGCCGGTCACGGCCAGCAGCTTGACGACCTCGGAAGGATGTCCGTACCAGGCCGCCGCAAGCGGCCCGGCCAGCGCCTTGAGCCCGTCAACAGCCAGAATGCGCGGATCGGTGAAGCCGAAATGCTGCACTCCCTCGGCCTCGACCAGCGCGGCCGCTGCCCCCGCCGCCAAGGCCTGCGTCACGAACTGTCGCGGATCGCGCGCCGCCCCCGGCCAGGCGACGAACACCTCGCCGGGCTGCAGGCTGCGGCTGTCGGCGCTCCACGGCGCCTCTGCCGCGACGCCCAAGGCGCGCAACGCTTGCAGCACGGTATCGACCGCTTTCGGCGTGTGATTCATGCGCCCCCCTTCATCGCCCGGCCCGCCGGGAGTTGCAGGGCTTGCGCGGTTTGCGCGGGAACGAGATCGGGCTTGACCGGCAGGTCGGGCTGTACCCCGAGAATGCGCAGCGCCTGCGGCACCACCGCACCGAACACCGGAGCCGACACCTGACCGCCGAAGTGCTTGCCACCCGTCGGTTGATCGACCGAAACCGCCATCACCAGCACTGGATGGTGGATCGGCGCCAGCCCGACGAATTGCGCCCGGAACAGCTTTTTGTCGTACTTGCCATCCTTGGCAATCCAGGCGGTGCCGGTCTTGCCGCCGGTGGAGTAGCCCGGCACGGCCGCCGCCGGTGCGGTGCCGCCGGGCTGCGTCACCAGCGCCAGCATGCCGCGCATTTCGCGCGCCACGGTGGGCGAGACGACCTGCACGCCTTCGGGCGCCTCATCGTGCTTGAACAGGGTGACCGGGAAAATGCGGCCACGGTCGGCGAAGATGAGATAGGCATGCGCCAGCTGCAGGGTGGAGATACCCAACCCGTAACCGAAACCCATGGTGATGCGGTCGATCGGGCGCCAGCGTTTCATGGGCCGCATCAGCCCGCTGGTCGCGCCGGGAAACTCGATCTGCGGACGTTGGCCGAAGCCCACCGCGGTGTACATATTCCACTGCACTTGCGCTGGCATCTTGCTCACCACCTGCGAAGTGGCGACGTTGCTCGAATACTGGATGACTTGGGGCAGTTCGATATTGCCGTTGTTGCTGTCATCGCAGATATTGGCGCCGTAAAACTGCTGGCAGCCCGGCGCGGTATGGAACACCGTCGTCGGGGTGATGATGCCGGCCTGCAAGGCTGCGCTCAGGGTGATGGGCTTGAGCACCGAGCCCGGTTCAAAGGCATCGGTCACGGCGTAGTTGCGGATGTCCGCCTCGGTCATGCGCTTGCGGGTATTCGGATCGAAGCTGGGGTAGTTGGCCATTGCCAGAATCTCTCCCGTTTTCGCATCGATCACCACCGCACTGCCGTTCTTGGCCTTGTTGTCCTCGACCGACTGCTTGAGCGCCTGGTAGGTGAGGTACTGGATCTTGCTGTCGATCGACAGGCGCACATCCTGTCCGTCCACCGGCGGCACGCCGCCCGACACATCCTCGATCACATTACCCAGCCGGTCTTTCACGACCTTGCGCACCCCGGGGTGCCCGGCCAGCCGCGCTTGCAGCGCCAGCTCCATGCCGTCCTGCCCCTGGCCTTCGATATTGGAAAAGCCGATGAGCTGCGCCGCCGCCGAGCCTTCCGGGTAGTAGCGTTTGTAGCTGGGCGATTCATAAATGCCCTTGATGCCCAGCGCCTTGACCTCCTTGGCCACGTCGATGTCCACCTGCCGCTTGAGATAGACGAACTGTTTGTTGGAGTCGAGCCGGCGCTGAAGATCGGCGGCGTTCAGGCCGAGCAACCGGGCGAGTTGCTGCACCTTGTCGTTGCCCGACTCGACCTGCGTAGGATCGGCCCATATGGTCTTGGCCGGAATGCTCGACGCCAGAATGTTGCCGTTGCGGTCGAGAATGCGGCCGCGCATCGCCGGCAGCTCGATGGTGCGCACAAAGCGCAGATCGCCCTGGTTCTGATAGAACTGCGTCGTCCACACCTGCACCCAGAAGGCGCGCAGACCCAGCGCCGCAAACGCCGCAAACAGCAGCCCCTTCACCAGCCAGGCGCGACCTGGCGGCAACTTCACATTCAGCAGCGGGCTCTTGCCATAGCTGGCTGCCGACTTGGGCGCACGCATAGCCGGATTCTTCATCGCCGCGCGCCTTTACTGGCCGGTTTCGGCGGGGACTGCGGCATGACGGGCAGCGGCGGCAGGGTGGCCTGGCCTTCGTGTACGAAGATGGTGCGCGCGGCCGTAATGGGGCGCATGTCGAGCTGGGTGCGCGCGATTCTCTCGATGCGGCCCGGCGCACTCATCGCGCGATATTCCACCTGCAGACGATCCTTGTCCATCTGCAACTGCTCGGCCCTTTGCTGCGCCACATCCAGCGCGGCAAACGTGCGCCTGCCCTGGTACTGCGCGCGTACCACCGACATGGCGCACAGCACTACGACAAACAGCAGCAGGAAGTTGATTCGGGTCATCGCGTGTTCCTCAGACCCGTTGTGCCACGCGCAGCATGGCCGAGCGCGACCGCGCATTGCCGCTGATTTCCGCCGCCGAAGGCCGCATCCGCACCACCTCCTTGAGTTGCGGCTGGAACTCGGCCGAAACGCCGGGGACGAAGGGCTGGCGCCGATCGACCGCCGGTGCGCGGGCATGGCGGTGAATAAAGCGTTTGATCAGCGCGTCTTCCAGCGAATGAAAGCTGATCACGGCCAACCGCCCGCCCGGCCTCAGGCAGTCGAGCACCTGGCTCAACGCCGTTTCGATTTGCGCAAGCTCGGCATTGACGTGAATCCGAAGAGCTTGAAACGTGCGGGTGGCCGGGTCCTGGCCCGGCTCACGGCTCTTGACGGCACTGGCAACCAGTGCGGCGAGTTCGCCGCTGCGCGCGAGAGGCGCTCCGGCATCGCGGCGAGCCACAATCTTCTTTGCAATCTGGACAGCCGCCCGTTCGTCTCCATAATCCCTCAGCACGGTTGCAATTTCATCCACGCTGGCCGTGGCCAGATACTCAGCGACGGTTTGCCCGCTGCTGTTGTCCATCCGCATATCCAAAGGCCCGTCAGCGCGGAAGCTGAAGCCGCGCTCGGGCTGATCGAGTTGCGGCGACGACACACCCAGATCGAACAGCAGCCCATCGGCCTGCGCCACGCCCTGCTCGTGCAGCACCCGCGCAAACTCGGAGAATGGCGCGTGCTTGATCACAAAACGCGCATCGTGAATCTGGGCCGCGGCTTCGATGGCCTGCGGATCGCGGTCGATCGCAATCAGCCGCCCGGCGGGCGACAGCCGCCGCAGAATTTCCCGGCTGTGTCCGCCACGCCCGAAAGTCGCGTCGAGGTACACCCCGTCCGGGTTGGTGATCAGTTGGTCGACCGCCTCGTGCAGCAACACGGTGCGGTGCGCCGTTTCGGCGCTGGGCATGGGAGTGGTGTGGGGCATACACGGTCACAACACAATGTCGCGCACGGCATCGGGCATACCGGCCTCGACCACCGCAGCCTCTTGCGCCTGATGTTTGGCGCGATCCCAGATTTCGAAGTGACGTCCCATGCCGATGAGATCGACCTCGCGCTCCAGACCGACGGCCTGACGCAATTCGGGCGAAATCAGCACGCGCCCGGTGCCGTCCATTTCGGTTTCGGTGGCATGACCGAGATAGATGCGCTTCCAGCCCTGCGCCGACATGGGCAACTGCATCACCCGATCGCGAAAACTCGTCCACTCGTCGTCGGAAAACATCAGCAGACAACCGTCGGGGCTCTTGGTCAGCGTGAGCCGCCCCTGCGAGCGCGCCATCAGCAGATCACGATGCCGGGCAGGCACGGTCATACGACCTTTGCCGTCCAGAGTGAGTGCCGAAATGCCAATAAACATGAAGTCGCCCGCGGTTGCCGTGCTGCAGTGGGGCCGGTGAAATGACGCAGCGCTCTGCACTATTCCCCACTTTTTTGCACTATTCGCCACTTTAGGGGATCGCGACATCTGCGGTCAAGCCTGAAACCCTGAAATTTCTTTTACAAAACAAGGACTTAGATACTGTTTATGGAACCAGTAAATGAGCATGTTTCTTATAAAAATGAACAATTTAGAGTCTGCCTTGAATGTTCTTTCTAGAAATGGAAGCGCATCTGCACCTTGACGGATGACGGGCAGCACCGATCCGCACCCGATCGGGGTTGTAAAAACTGAGGGGAAAAGTGCGAAGCGGGGCTATAAGCCGGATTCTGTGCAGCGCGGGCTTGCACCCGCACCGTGGCAGCCATTCCTCTAGGCCGTGCATTGCTGCGCGGCTCAAGCCACCTACCCGCAGACTCGCGCGGGCCGCGCTGTGCCAGCGTTGCCGCTGGCGCGTCTGCCTATTTGGTGTTGCTCCGGATGGAGGTTGCCGCGTTTCACGTCCACGCCGGTTGCCCGGCGTTTACTCGTCTCTGTGGCCCTGTTCGTCACGTCACCGTGCACGGCCGTTAGCCGTCATCCCGCCCTATGGAGTCCGGACCTTCCTCGTTGCGCCTGAAGCACACCGCGACTGCCCACCCCACTTCGCAGGCTGCATTATGACGGAGAAACCTCGCCGCCCCGGTTGCAGACCCCAGAATGCCCTGCCTTTGATGCAGCGCAAAGCTTCATGTATTCAAAAGATCGGATGATTCGCCTTTACATTTTTTGCGGTTCAGCGAAAGAGCGAATTCCGTGGCGACAGAACTATTCAACAACGGCACGCATCTGTGCCTCATGTTCAGCGATCTGGTCGAAGACGACGGCGACGCCGTGCAGGCCAATCAATTCCTCCTCATCGACCACGGCCAGGGCGCGCTCATCGATCCGGGCGGTAATATGACGTTCAACGAACTCACGCTGACCATGCGCAAATACATGGCGCCGCAAGACTTGCACTACCTGCTGGCTTCGCATGCCGACCCGGACATCATCGCCTCACTAGACCGCTGGATGACCGCCTCCAAGGCCGATCTGGTGATCTCTCGTCTGTGGGCGCGTTTTGCTCCGCATTTCTGCAAGCTCGGCAAAACCGACAAACGCATCATCGCCGTACCTGACGCCGGAGGAACGCTGCGCCTGGGCAAGAGCGACATCGTGCTGCTGCCGGCGCACTTTTTGCACGCAGAGGGCAACTTCCAGTTTTATGACCCGATCAGCAAAATCCTGTTCTCGGGCGATCTGGGGGTTTCACTCGTCAGCGGTGCGCAGGCGGGCCGCCCGTTTGCGCAACTGGCCGATGCCCTGCCCCATATGGAAGCCTTCCACCGCCGCTACATGGTGTCGAACAAGATCCTGCGGTATTGGGCCAGCATGGTGCGCACGCTGGACATCGAGATGATCGTGCCGCAGCATGGCTCCCCCATCAAGGGCAAACCGGCCGTGGCGCAATTCATCGACTGGGCCGAGGGCCTGAGTTGCGGCATCGACCTGATGACCACGAGCAATTACCGGGTGCCCGACCTGCCGATTCCGCTGGCCGGGTAGTTCGCGCAAAGCGAGATCGAACACCACGGAATCAAACCCCGACCTGCACCTGCCACTCCATCGCTTCACCCGCGTGCAGAGGCACGATGTCGGCGTCGGCATAGGGCAGCGTGTCGGGCACCTGCCAGCTCCGGCGCTCCAGGGTGATCGAGCCCGTATTGCGCGGCAAACCGTAGAACGCCGCGCCGAAACGGCTGGCGAAATCGTCGAGTCGGTGCAAAGCATTGCGCTGCTCGAAAGCCGCGCAGTACAACTCCAGCGCATTGGCCGCCGTGAAGCAACCGGCGCAGCCGCAGGCCGTTTCCTTGGTGTTGCGCGCATGCGGCGCGGAGTCGGTGCCGAGAAAGAAACGGTCGTCTCCGCTCGTGGCGACATCGAGCAGAGCCTGGCGGTGGGTCTCGCGCTTGAGCACGGGCAGGCAGTAGTAGTGGGGCCGCATGCCGCCTTTGAACATGGCATTGCGGTTGTGCAGCAGATGATGCGCCGTGAGGGTTGCGGCCAGAAGAGGCGCACCCTGGGCATCCCGGTCGTGCGCCTCTTGAATGAACGCGGCGGCCTGGGCCGTGGTGATGTGCTCCAGCACGATCTTGAGCTCGGGAAAAGCGCGGCGCAGAGCGATGAGATGCCGCTCGATGAACACCGCCTCGCGGTCGAACACATCCACCTCGGGGTCGGTCACTTCGCCGTGAATCAACAGCGGCATCCCGACCTGCTGCATGGCGTCGAGCGCCGGATAGATGCGCTTGAGTTCGGTCACTCCGCTGTCCGAATTAGTCGTTGCGCCCGCCGGGTAGAGCTTGAACGCATGCACCACGCCGCTGTTCTTCGCCTCGGTCACCATCGCCGGGGTGGTGTCGTCGGTGAGATAGAGCGTCATCAGCGGGGTGAAATCGCTGTCCTCAGGCAAGGCGGCCACGATGCGTGCGCGGTAGTCGAGAGCCTGCCGCAGATGCACCACGGGCGGCTTGAGATTGGGCATGACGATGGCCCGGGCGAATTGCCGTGCCGTCCAGGGCAGCGCATCACGCATGGCGGCGCCATCACGTAGATGCAGGTGAAAATCGTCGGGGCGCGTGAGGGTGAGCGTGGAGTTCGAGGTCATGTCGGGCGGCGAAAACGGCAACGCCGACATGCTACGCCCCGCCCTGCCGCGCAATGAAGCGGCAGTCGTTCAGTGCTGCAGGATTTTTGCCAGGAAGTGCGCGGCGCGCTCGCTGCGCTGTTCGCTGGTCGAGAAGAACTGCGGCGTCGGGCAATCTTCCACCACGCGCCCGGCATCCATGAACACCACGCGGTGCGACACCTTGCGCGCAAAGCCCATTTCGTGCGTGACCACCATCATGGTCATGCCCTCTTCGGCGAGCTTGACCATGACGTCGAGCACTTCGCCCACCATCTCCGGATCGAGCGCCGAGGTCGGTTCATCGAACAGCATGGCAATCGGGTCCATCGCCAGCGCACGCGCGATGGCCACGCGCTGCTGCTGTCCGCCGGAGAGTTGTCCGGGGAATTTCTCCTTATGCATCGAAAGACCCACGCGGTCGAGATAGAGCAGGCCCTTTTCGCGCGCCTCGGCCTTGCTGCGCCCGAGCACCTTGATCTGGGCGAGCGTGAGGTTGTCGGTCACCGTCAGGTGCGGAAACAACTCGAAGTGCTGAAACACCATGCCCACGCGCGCGCGCAGCTTGGGCAGATTGGTTTTGGGGTCGGCAATCGACGTGCCATCCACCACCACGTCGCCCTTCTGAAAGGGTTCGAGCGCGTTGACGCACTTGATCAGCGTGGACTTGCCCGAGCCCGACGGCCCGCACACCACCACCACTTCGCCGCGCGCAATCTGCGTGGAACAGTCGGTGAGCACCTGGAAGTCGCCGTACCACTTGCTGATCTGGCGAATATCGATCATCGGCGCGCTAGCGCCCTGGGCAGAATTCTGGGTCATGGAACGATCCATTGAAAATGACTTATCGCCTTACCGCACGATGGCGATGCGCTGATGCAGGCGCTTGACGCCTTGCGACAGCAGGAAACTCAGCACGAAATACACCACGGCCACCAAGGTGTACATCTCGACCACGCGGCTGTCGCGCTGCGCGATTTTCATGGCGGCGCCGACGAAGTCGGTGACGTTGAGCAGCGCCACCAGCGACACGTCCTGGAACAGCACGATGGTCTGGGTGAGCAGCACCGGCAGCATATTGCGCAGCGCCTGCGGCAGGATGATCAGCCGCATCGTCTGCGCGTAGGTCAGGCCCAGCGCATAGGCCGCGCCGAGTTGCCCTTTGGGAATGCTCTGGATGCCCGCGCGCACGATCTCCGCGAAATACGCCGCCTCGAACAAAATGAAGGTGAAATAGGCCGAGCGCTCCGCCCCGATCTTGGGCGGATAGTCCGATCCGGTGATCGACTGCAGCATCACCGGCACCAGGAAGTAGAACCAGAAAATCACCAACAGCAGCGGAATCGAGCGCATCAGATTGATGTAGCCCGCCGCCAGCAAGGACAGCCACTTCAGGTGAGACAGCCGCGCCAGGGCCAGCAAAATACCCAGCAACGTACCGCCGATGGCCGCCACCACGGTGAGTTGGATGGTGTAGGTCAGCCCCTTGAGCAAAAAGGGCAGGACCGAGACGATGGAGCCAAAGTCAAAATCGCCCATCACTTGCTCCCGCCCATATAGCCCGGCACCGCCGTGGCGCGCTCCACCCACGCCATGATGCGGTTGATGGAAAACGCCACCGCGACATACAGCACCGTGGCCGCGCCGAAGGCCGCGAAGTAGCGGAAGGTCATCTCTCCCATCTCGCGGGTGCGGAAAAACAGTTCAGTCAAGCCGATGGAATACGCCACTGCGGAGTTCTTCACCAGATTCATCGACTCGGAGGTGAGCGGCGGAATGATGATGCGGTACGCCATGGGCAGCAGCACGTAGCGGTAGGTCTGCGTGGGCGTCAGCCCGAGCGCCAGCCCGGCGAAAGTCTGCCCGCGCGGCAGCGACTGAATGCCCGACTTGACCTGCTCGGCAATCCGCGCCGCGGTGAACAGCCCGAGGCAAACCACGGCCGTGAGAATCTGGAAGGTGCCCGGATCAACCGCGTTGGCAAATCGCTTGAGCGGCGGAATCACGCTGGGCAGCACGAAATACCAGAGAAAAAACTGCACCAGAAGGGGGATGTTGCGGAACAGTTCCACATAGCCGTTGCCCAGCATCACCCAAAAGCGGTGCTTGGTGGTGCGCACCACCCCCAATACCGAGCCGAGCACCATGGCGATCACCCAGGCGCAGACCACCAGCAACAGGGTGTATTCCAGCCCGGAAAGCAGCGACATACCCCAGGTGGTGTCGCCGTCCGGCGTGTCTTCCAAAAAAATGCCTAAACCCAGCATGTCATCCCCTCGTCTGCCCGCGTCATTTCACCATGGAAAAAAGCCGGCAAAGCTGCCGGCTTGGTTCCTTGCCAACCTGGCGGTGCTTATTCGACGCCCTTGTCGTTCGGGTGGGCGAAGGCTTCCTTGATCGCGGGGGTTTCCGGGAAGTTCAGGTTGATGCCCTTGGGCGGAATCGGGCTGGTGAACCACTTGGCGTAGATCTTGTTGATCTCGCCCGACTTCATCACGCCATCGATGGTCTTGTCGACCAGCGCCTTGAACTGCGGATCATCCTTGCGCAGCATCATGCTGTAAGGCTCTTGTCGCAGCGAACCGGGCAGGATTTTGTAGGCCGCCGGATCCTTGGAGTTGGCGATCTGCCCCGCCAGCAGAATGTCGTCCATCACGAACGCGGAAGCCCGGCCATCGGCCATCAGCAGGAAGCTCTCGGCGTGATCCTTGCCGTAGATTTCCTTGAATTCCATGTCCTTGGTCTTTTCGTACTTTTTCAGCAGCGGCACGGCGGTCGTGCCCGAGGTGGTGACGATGGTCTTGCCCGCCAGTTGCGCAAAATCGTTGATGCCCGAATCTTTTTTCACCGCAGCCGTCACGTTGATGACGAAGTAGGTCGGCCCGAAAGCCACCTGTTTCTGGCGCGCCACCGAGTTGGTCGTGGAGCCGCACTCCAGGTCGATGGTGCCGTTTTCAAGCAGGGGAATGCGGTTGCTCGACGTGACCGGGGTGTAGTTCACTTTCAGACCGGGCATTTTCAGATCGGCCTTGACGGCATCGACCACCTTGCCGCACAACTCCATCGCGTAGCCGATGGGTTTGCCGTTGTTGTCGAGGTAGGAGAAGGGAATCGACGACTCGCGGTAACCGACGGTGATGCTGTTGGTTTCCTTCACTTTTTTCAGCGTGCCGGTGAGCTCGGCTGCCTGAGCGCAAGATATTGCGGCCGCAGCCAGGATGGTCAAACCAAACAGTTTTTTGATCATGCGAATCTCCGTGAATGTAGGAATGGGGTGAACGAATCGCACAAGTGTAACCGTAGGTCACAAATGCGCAATAGGTGTATGCAAACTCCGTTCCAGCATCAGGCCATCGCCGCAGACGCTTCGGGGTGAGCCGCCCTATCTTGCTGCAGATTCCACATGCGGGCGTAGAGGCCGCGCGCCTGCAGCAGTTGCGCGTGCGTGCCGCGTTCGACCACGCGCCCGCTTTCCACCACCAGAATCTGATGCGCATCGACCACGGTGGACAGGCGGTGAGCAATCACAATGGCAGTGCGGTCGCGCGAGGCCGCGCGTATTTCCGCCTGAATCGCCTTTTCGTTGTGCGAGTCGAGCTGCGAGGTGGCTTCGTCGAAAATCAGGATGGGCGGATTTTTCAGCAGGGCACGGGCAATGGCCACGCGCTGCTTCTCTCCGCCGGACAACTTGAGGCCGCGCTCGCCCACCTGCGTCTCATAGCCCTGGGGCGTGCTGACGATGAAGTCGTGGATATGCGCGGCGCGCGCCACCGCCTCTACCTCGGCCGCGCTGGCGCCGGGTTTGCCGTAGGCGATGTTGTAGCCAATGGTGTCGTTGAACAGCACCGTGTCCTGCGGCACGATGCCGATGGCGCGGCGCACACTGGCTTGCGTGACTTGGGCGATGTCCTGGCCGTCGATCAGAATGCGCCCGGACTGCGGCGCGTAAAAGCGAAACAACAGACGCGCCAGCGTGGATTTTCCCGCGCCGGAAGGGCCGACGATGGCGACTGTTTCTCCGGCGGGCACGGTGAAGTCCAGCCCATCGAGAATGACGCGGTCGGCCCCATAGCCAAAGCGCACATTTTCGAAACGCACTTCGCCCCGTCCGACCTGCAAAGCTGGCGCCTGAGGCGGGTCCTTGATTTCCTGGTGCTCTTCCAGAATGGTGAACATGCGCTCCAGATCCGTGGTGGACTGCCGGATCTCGCGGTAGATCACGCCCAGAAAACTCAGCGGCGCGTAGAGCTGCAGCATGAAGGCGTTGACCAGCACCAGATCACCCAGATTCATGCTGCCACTGACCACACCGACGGTCGCCCGCCAGACCAGCAGAGTCACGGCGGCAGCGATGATCAAGCTCTGCCCAAGGTTGAGCAGCGACAGCGAGTTCTGCGACTTGATGGCCGCGCGCATCCAGGCTCTGAGGTTGTCGTCGTAGCGAGTCGACTCCAGCGCCTCGTTGCCGAACATTTTCACCGTCTCATAATTCAACAGTGCATCGATGGCGCGCTGGTTGGCGCGCGAATCCTGCGTGTTCATTTCGCGGCGTAGCTGCGTGCGCCATTCGGTCACGGTGACGGTGAACGCCACATACAGCACCAGCGCCACCAGCGCGATGCCCGCGAACCAGATGTCGTACTTGACCAGCAGAATGCCGATGACCAGCGCCATTTCCACCAAGGTGGGCAGAATACTGTAGAGGGTGAACGACACCAGGCTGGAGATGGCCCGCGTGCCCCGCTCCATATCGCGCGACATGCCGCCTGTCTGGCGCTCCAGGTGGTAGCGCATGCTCAGGCTGAACAGATGGTCGAACACCTGCAGCGCAATCTTGCGCACCGCGCCTTGTGTCACGCGCGAAAACACCACCTCGCGCAACTCGGTGAACAGCGACACGCTCAGACGAAGCAGGCCATAGGCCACCAGCAGCGCCACCGGCACCACCAGCACCGCACGCGGATCGCCCGGCTTGAGATCGAGCGCATTGACGATGTCTTTCAGCACAATGGGCACGCCGACGTTGGCCACCTTGGCGGCGATCATCATCGCCAGCGCCAACAACACCCGGCCGCGGTATTCCCACAGATAGGGCCAAAGCGCGGAACCCACCGCCCAGCGCGAACGCGCTGCCGTGGCATGGGAGGACGGCTCGGGCAATGCAGGAGAGGATCGGGCGTGCATGGACTAACGGGATTTGGCCAATAGGGGCCGATGAACGATCAGGGCGGAGCAAAGCAGCGCGGGGCACGAACTTCGTGAGCTGCCCCTAAACTTCGCAGCCTGATTATCCGCGCCGCAACGGCGCCCTGCTTGGAGCCCCTCATGACCACCGACCCTCGACTCCCCGACCGCGTACCCACGCTGCGTACCCAGGCCCGACCTGCCGATGTGAACATGCACGGCGACATTTTCGGGGGCTGGATCATGGCGCAGGTCGACATCGCCGGGGGCATCGCTGCGGCCTGGCGTGCCAAGGGGCGGGTGGCGACCGTGGCGGTCAAGGAGTTTGTGTTCAAGCAGCCGGTGCTGGTGGGCGACGTGCTGTCGTTTTTCACCGAAATCGACCATGTGGGCCACACGTCGGTCACCGTGCGGGTAGAGGTCTATGCCCAGCGCACGCCATCGAACGTCGAGGTCATCAAAGTGACCGAGGCGCTGTTGACCTATGTCGCCGTGGGCGAAGACCGCCGCCCAAGGCCAGTCGATCAGCCGGTCGAGCGGCCATAATCGCCCGAAGTCTCACCGCGGCTCCAAAAACAACAAGGCCGCCTTCAGGTTCCCCCAGGCGGCCTTGTGGCTGGAAAAAGCCGATTTACTTGCTTTCGCCTTCGGCAGCAGCCGCCCCTTCTGCGCCCTCTTCACCCACACCACCCGGCGGCGGGCTGACGGTCACGACCGCAGGATTGTCCACCCCGTGCGTGAGCACCGACACACCCTTGGGCAGCTTGAGGTCGTTGACGTGCACGCTCTGGTGCAGAACCAATTCGCTCAGATCGACTTCGATGAACTCGGGCAGTTCGGACGGCAGGCAAGACACTTCCACTTCGGTCATCACATGGTTGACCAGGCCGTGGCTGAGCTTGACCGCAGGCGAATTTTCCGCGCCGGTGAAGTGCAACGGCACCTTCATGGAAATCTTGTGTCCGGCGTCCACACGCTGGAAATCCACGTGCAGCACCAGTTGCTTGAAAGGGTGCATCTGGTAATCACGCAGCAGCACCTGGCTGGATTTGCCGGCAATTTCCAGCTGCAGCACAGAGGAGTGGAACTGCTCTTTTTTCAACGCGTGATACAGCGCGTTGTGATCGAGTTCGATCATCTGGGGCGCTTGCTCGCCACCGTAAATAATGCCGGGGGTCTTCCCGGCGCGACGCAGGCGGCGGCTCGCACCGGTGCCCTGCAAACTACGTTCGAATGCGACGACTTTCATGTCGACTCCTGAAAAAAGGGGACTCGCCCCGTGGTGAACGGCGCCTGCGACCAGCGCCGTGACAACCTGCCGGAACATCCGACAGGTACAAAATCACAACAGCGTCAGAACAAGGTTTCCTGCTCGTTGAACAACTGCAGCACCGACCCGCCGTAGGCAATGCGCTGCAGCGTCTGCGCGATAAGCGGGGCGGCGGAGAGCTGGCGAACCTTGCCGCATTCGCGCGCTTCCTGGCGCAGCGGGATGGTGTTGGTCACGACCAGTTCGTCGATGGCGCTGCTTTGCAGACGCTGGATCGCCGGGCCCGACAGCACGGGGTGCGTGCAGTACGCCATGACGCGCTTGGCGCCGCGCGCCTTGAGCACCTCGGCCGCTTTGGTCAGCGTGCCGGCGGTATCGACCATGTCGTCCATGATGATGCAGTTGCGTCCGTCGATCTCGCCGATGACGTTCATCACTTCCGAGACATTCGGCTTGGGACGGCGTTTGTCGATGATGGCCAGATCGCAGTCCATCAATTTGGCCAGCGCGCGGGCGCGCACCACACCGCCGATGTCGGGCGAGACCACAATGAGGTCGCTGTAATTCTTTTCGCGCAGGTCGGAGAGCAGAATCGGCGAGGCGTAAATGTTGTCGACCGGAATGTCGAAAAACCCCTGCACCTGATCGGCATGCAAGTCCATGGTGACCACGCGCGCCACGCCTGCGGCCTGCAGCATATTGGCCACGACCTTGGCGGTGATGGGCACACGCGCGGAGCGCGGACGCCGGTCTTGCCGCGCATAGCCGAAATAGGGAATGACCGCGGTGATGCGCTCGGCCGAAGCACGCTTGAGCGCATCGACCATGATGAGCAGTTCCATCAGGTTGTCATTGGTCGGCGCGCAAGTGGACTGAACGATGAACACCTCGCGGGCGCGCACGTTTTGCTGAATCTCGACGGTCACTTCACCGTCGGAGAACCGCCCGATATAGGCCTGACCGAGGCCAATGCCGAGTTGTTCCGCAACTTCCTGGGCAAGCGCCGGATTGGCATTGCCGGTGAACAGGATGAAGTCCGCCGGATTCGGTGTCATGGTGGAGTGTTGCGCTTATTCAGTGCGCCTGAAGTGCCGGAACTTTTGTTCTCTCCGGCAGAGCCCGCGGTCTGCAGCGCCGCAAGCGAAACGCTTTCAAAAATCGTGGCTGGGGAGGAAGGACTCGAACCCTCGAATGCCGGAATCAAAATCCGGTGCCTTAACCAACTTGGCGACTCCCCAACTTCATTCACCACCATCGACGATGGCGAATGATAAAAACTGTTTGTCAAACAACCGCTGCACTACGGCAGCGCAAAGCCGACATTATGCGTCAATCCAATCGCGCAACGGATGCTCGCGCAAACCCTTGCACAACCGGCCCTGCCAACCCTCAGGCAACAAGTCCGGCAAACCACCCAACACCTCATCAGACGGCCCGTGCCTGCTCGGCAAACCAGATCGATCTGACGCACCGATCAAAGCAAAAACTGCGCTGCCAGAACCCGTCATTCGCGCATCGAAAAGCAACTCAGAACGCAACGTCGGCGAGTGTGCTGCCAGCGGCCCCATCAACGCAGTATGCAAAATCTGCAGTGCCTGAGTCACCTCAGGCTCCAGCGCCTCGGCGCCGGGCTGCAAATCGTTTCTGCCCCAGACAGGGCAAAGACTGCTTCGCTGATCGTCTTGTTGACAGTTTTTGCTCTGACTTTTCTGGTGCCGATTTTTCTGCCGCCCATCTGGTGCGAAAAATTCGCCCAGCCATTCAGCAAAGCCTGCTATTGTTTCTTCGGGTTTTTTGGTTGTCAAGTCAAGGGTGGAAAACACCGCACGTGTGGACAGGCCGCGTGCCGGATGCACCACAGCAAAACTCGACGTGGGCAGATCGATTGGCTGCAACTGCTCGCCGACGCCCTCGGCCCAGGCGTTGCGGCCGTAGATGAAAATCGGCACGTCGGCGCCGAGTTGCAAGGCGAGTTGCATCAGTTTGGCGCGCGGCAGATCGAGGCGCCAGAGACGGTTGAGGCCGATCAGTACCGTGGCAGCATCGGAACTTCCGCCTCCGAGCCCGGCCTGTTGCGGAATGCACTTGCGCAGATGAATATCGACGCCGCTTTCGCACTGCGTCGCCTGTTGGAGCAGGCGGGCGGCGCGCACGCAAAGGTCGTCTTGCGGCAGTTCGTCAGCGCCGATGCGGTGGATGAGACCATCGTCACGCCGGATCAGATCGAGCGTGTCGCACCAATCGATGAACTGAAAGACCGTCTGCAGGGTGTGATAGCCGTCTGGGCGCTTGCCGGTGACGTGCAAAAACCAGTTGATTTTCGCCGGGGCGGGCAGATTGAACAGGGCACGCATGAATCAAGCGCCGCAGCGCCTCAGGGAGCGGTTTGCGGCGCTGCCGTCGTGGCAGATTCAATCGCCATGCGCAGCTCCGCCGGGTCGCCCGCCAGGCGTTGCGCCTTGAGAAGCGCGAGCTGGCCGTCACGCCAAGTGGGCTGCACCTTCCAGCCCAGTTGTTCGAAACCGCCGTCTGTCAGGGTTTGCGAAGGCAGGCTGGCAGCCGGTCGCCCTCGCACCCAGTCCTGCAACGCAGCCTGCGGCAAGGCCACGCCCAAGGCGGCGCGGGTCATGTCGTCGAATGAGGCGTAGTGCTGTATCTGTCGGCCGTTATCCAGGCTGGCTTGACCGGAACTCCATTGCGCCTTGGCCAGCATTTGACCCAGCGGGGAAAAGACTTCGAACTCGCCGGAAACGGCCCCGCGCAACACCAACCGGAAACCACCGTAAAGCGCCTTCTGCGCATCGGGCGTGCCGCTGACGAGTGACAGCCGCCCCGCCAGCGCGAGCGTATTGGCGGGCTCGGACGACTGCGGCAGTTGGGGCGTGGCGCAGCCGCCAAGGGCCATCACCCCAACGACAGCCCCGGCGATAACCCCTGCAAAGAGGCGACGCCGCATCAGAATGTCACGCCGTATTTGCGCAGCACCGCCTGCACCATAGTGTCGTGCGGCGCGCGCTCGATGGCCTCGTGCCAGATGGCGCGCGCCCGGTCGCGCTGGCCGAGCTGCCACAGCACCTCGCCCAGATGCGCGCCGATTTCCGGATCGGGCCGCGCGTCATACGCCTGCTGCAGCAAATCGAGCGCCTGATCGTTGTGGCCCATTTTGTGTTCGACCCAGCCCATGCTGTCGAGCACGAAGGGATTGCCAGGCGAGAGTTCCAGCGCGCGGGCGACGAGCTTGCGCGCTTCGGGCAACTGCTCGCCACGGTCAGCGAGGGTGTAGCCCAGCGCGTTGTAGGCCGGTTGCGACTCGGGGTCGAGCGCAATAGCCTTTCGCAGCATCTGCAGCATGTCTTTGATGTGCCCGCTCTTGTCGGCCATCATCGAGGCTTCGTACAGCAGATCGACGTCGTTGGGAGTCTGCTTGAGGCCGGATTGCAGCAGCTTGTAAGACGCATCGAAGCGCCCGGCCTCGCGCAACACCTGCGCCCGTGCCAGCAGCCGGTCTTTGCGCTGCGCGTCGGTCGCCTCGGGCAAGGTTTCCGCCAGCTTGAGGGCGTCGTTCACCTTGCCCTGCTGCACCAGAATGGCCGCGCGGTTGCTGAGCACGGCAAGGTGGTTGCTGGCATCTGGCTCGATCTGATCGAGCCAGCGGTTGGCCTGATCCAGATCGCCCAGCTTGCGCGAAGCCTCCGCCAGCGCGATGTAAGCCGGGGTCAGCACGGGCGGCTCGGTCTGGGCGCGCGCCAGCCGCAGATAGGTTTGCAACGAGACCACCGCGCGCGCGGGCTGGCCGAATTCAGTCTGCAGGCTGCCCAATATCAGCCAGGCCGGGGCGAGATCAGGCGCATCGACCACCAGTTTTTCGAGCGCGTTCAGCGCAATGCCGTCGCGCTGCTGGGCCAGCGCAGCCTGCGCCCAGGCCAGACGCAGGCCGCTGTCTTTGGGCTGGGCTGCGGAAAATTTCTGCATCGCGCCGTCAGCCGCCTGCGGGTTGACGGTGTAGAGCTGTATCAGCAGCGCCGCCGCCGGGGCCAGCCCTGGGTTGAGCGTCAGGGCGTGCAGCGCATCGGCGAAGCCCCCCTTCTGGTCTCCGGCGCGCGCGCGCAGCAAACCCAGCACCACATCGGTCTGCGCGAATTGCCGCTGCCCGGCCAGCGCAGTGCGCATCATCGACAGCGTGGCGGCGGCATCGCTCGCCTGAGCGGCCAGGGGCAGCAGATCGGCAATGGCTTGCCCGCGCTGCGGTTCGGGAGTATTGGCCAGGTCTTGGGCGATGGCCGAGCCAGCCTCGCTGGTTTTCCCCATGAGCAAAAGCAGTTGCACGACCCAGGCGCTGGCCTCTCGAGAACCGGGCATGGCTTTGCGCCAGGCCTGAGCGGCTGCGAGCGCCTTGTCGGGCGCGCCTGCGCGCAAGGCGATTTCCGCCGCGCGTCGGTAGAGCGGCTCGGAATCCAGTTCCTTTGCCGCCTTGAGCAACTCGGTGTAGGCCACGCCGGGATGCCCGGTATTCGCCGCAATCTCTCCAGCCAGAATGGCAAAGACCTGCCGCGCGGTTTCCTGCGCGCTGGCCCGAACGGCCGACTGCTGTGCATAGGCTGCAATAGGCACAGCGGTGAGAGCCGGAAACAACAGGGCCGACACAAGAACGGCAGCGCGCATGGGAGTCCTGAAAGTCTGAATAGAACGCCGTATCTGCACCAGCAGACAGGGCCGAGAATCGTGCGGATTGTAGAAGTCTGCCATTTCCCCCTGCGGCACAATGCCGACATGCCCGAACTGCCCGAAGTCGAAGTCACCCGCCAGGGTCTGGAGCCCGCCTTGCTCGGCGCCCGCCTGACCGGTCTGCGCCTGGGTAAACCGCTGCGCTGGCCGCTGAACATCGACCCGCAAACGCTGGTCGGGCTGCGCATCAAAGCGCTTGAGCGGCGCGGCAAATATCTGCTGCTGCGACTGTCGCAGACCGCCGCCGCGCCGAACACCGCAGGCGTGCTGATCGTGCATCTGGGCATGTCGGGTTCTTTGCGCTGGACACCGGCCGCGCAAGCGCCCGCCCCGCTGTCGCCGCACGAGCATGTGGAATGGCTGACCGACCGCGGGGTGCTGCGCCTGCGCGATCCGCGCCGGTTCGGCGCGGTGCTCTGGCACGCGGGTGACGAGGTGCAGCGCCATCCCCTGCTGCGCGTGCTCGGGCCCGAGCCGCTGGGCGCCGACTTCGACGGCGCCACACTCTGCCGCGCGCTGGCCGGACGCAAGGCGGCGATCAAGCCGCTGCTGCTGTCGCAGCACATCGTCGCCGGAATTGGCAATATCTACGCCTGCGAGGCTCTGTTTCGCGCGCAGATCGACCCGCGCACACCGGCTTCGCATCTGCGCCCCGTCCATTGCGATCGTCTGGCCGCGGCGGTACGCGAAACTTTGCGACAGGCGGTGGCGCTGGGGGGCAGCAGCCTGCGCGACTTTGCCCACAGCGATGGCGAACTGGGTTATTTCCAGATGCAGGCGCTGGTTTACGGCCGAGCCGGGCAGCCTTGTCGCGTCTGCGCCACGCCCATCCGGCAGATCGTGCAGGGGCAGCGCAGTACCTATTTCTGCCCCAAGTGCCAAAAAATTCTCAAAGCCAAGCCCAAGGCGGGGATACGCTGATCGAAATTCAGAGTGCGCTGTGTTTTACTTTTACTCAGTTAATCCACGCGCCCCTAGCGATGAATCCGTACGTCGAAACCCCCATCCTCACCGCCGGTCTGTTTGACTACGCCGAATGGCGCGCTGAAGCGCTGCAGCGCGTCAAGGCGTTGTTGACCTGGCTCGAAGAAAGCGGACTCGATCTCGAACAGGCGCGGCCGCTGTTGCAGCGGCAGATCCACCGACTCGACAACGACCGCATGACCCTGGCCTTCGTTGCCGAGTTCTCGCGCGGCAAGTCCGAGTTGATCAACGCCATCTTTTTCAGCGGACACGGCCAGCGCATCCTGCCCGCCGGAGCCGGGCGCACCACCATGTGCCCGATGGAACTGTTCTCCGACCCCGCGCAGCCCCGCGGGCTGCGGCTGCTGCCCATCGAAACCCGCTTGCAATCGCAAACCCTGGCGCAATGGAAGTCGAGCCCGCAGGTCTGGACGCATTTCGAGCTGCCCTCCCAGGATGCGCAGGGGTTGGCGCAGGCGCTCACCCATTTGTCCGACACCCAGCGCGTACCGCTGGAGCGTGCCCAAGACTTGGGCTTCTTCCATGATGCCGAAGACCTGGCGCAGCTCAATACCGATGCCCAGGGCGAAGTCGAAATTCCGCTATGGCGACATGCACTGGTCAACTTTGCCCATCCGCTGCTCGATCAGGGCCTGAGCATTCTCGACACGCCGGGGCTCAACGCCGTGGGCGCCGAGCCCGAGCTGACCCTCTCGCTCATCCCCTCGGCCAACGCCGTGGTCTTCGTGCTCGGCGCCGACACCGGGGTGACGCGCAGCGATCTGGAAATCTGGAACCGCCACATCGCGACCACCAGCGGCGCGCAAACCCTGGTGGCGCTCAACAAGGTCGATGCGCTGTGGGACCCGCTGCTCACCGCGCCGCAAATCGCCGCCAGCATCGACCATCAGGTGCAGACCACCGCGCAAACGCTGCGTCTGCCGCCCGAGCGGGTGTTTCCCGTCTCGGCGCACAAAGCCCTGCTGGCGCGCATTCAGGGTGACGGCCCGCTGCTCGCCCGCTCGGGCCTGGGCGCGCTGGAAAACGCGCTCAATCGTGCGGCCAATATCGACCGTCGCAGCCTGCTCGACGGCGCCGTGCGCGATGCGGTCGGGCAGGTGCAGTCCGAACTTTCGCAGCAACTGCGCAAGCAACTGCACGATGCCCAGGGACAGCTCGACGAACTGCTGGGACTGCGCGGCAAGAACGCCAATATGGTGGTGCTCATGCTGCAGCGCCTGGCCGCAGAGCGCAACGAATTCGACGCCGGCATGGCGCAGGTTCTGGCGCTGCGTGCCGTCAACAACCGCATGCTCGAGCAGTTGCGCGAGCGCTTCGCCGCCAAGTCGGTGCTGCACGATCTGGAGCAGCTTGAGTCGCGCATGGGCGGCGCGCTGCTGAAAATCGGGGTGAAGGGCGAACTCGCCCGCATCGGCGCCGATCTGCGCAAGCGGCTGGTGGATGCCGAAACGCAGATCGAAGAAATCCGCCAGATGCTCGCCGCCGCCTTCACCCGCGCCAACAGCGAATTCGGCTTCACCGTCACCGCGCCGCGTGTGCTGCGTCTCAGCGGGTTGATGCAGGAGTTCGACCGGGTGGTCAATGCCTATACCGAGCATCTCTCCGGCGTGAACTGGCTCAAACTGCAGAACAACGCCTACACCCTGCGCACCTTGCGCACCCTGTCGTCGCGGGTGCGCGATCTGTTCGAGCGCGCCCTGCGCGATATCGAAAACTGGGACCGCTCAGCCATCGCCCAGCTCGACAGTCAGGTGCGCGAGCGCAAGAAGCAACTCAACCGCCGACTCACCACGCTGCAACGCATCGAAGACACCAAAGACAGCCTGCATGACCGCATTGACGAATTGCAAAAGCAAATCGCCCAGATCGACGTGCTGCAACGCGGGCTGAACGATCAGATTCGTCGCTTGATCACCGCGTAAACGCTCGCCGCGAAGGGCTGGCACAATGCGGCGCTCAATTCGATTGAGCGCCGCCTCGCCGCATTGTCGATCTGCCCACCGTGCCCGATTCAGCCCCAGCCGCCCCCTTCACAGCGCCAACCCTGCCGGATTTCGCCAGCCGCCTGGTGCGCTGGCAGCGCCAGCACGGGCGGCACGACCTGCCCTGGCCGGTGCGCGATCCCTACCGGGTCTGGCTGTCGGAGATCATGCTGCAGCAGACGCAGGTCGCCACAGTCATCGATTACTACGCGCGTTTCACGGCCCTCTTTCCCACGGTGCAGGCGCTCGCCGCGGCGCCTGAAGATGCCGTGCTCGCCGCGTGGAGCGGGCTGGGCTACTACCAGCGCGCCCGCAATCTGCACCGGTGCGCGCAGATCGTGGTTCAAACGCATGGCGGCGCGTTCCCGCAAACGGCGGAGAGCCTTGCCGCGCTGCCGGGCATCGGCCCCTCCACGGCGTCGGCGATTGCCGCGTTCTGCTTCGACGAGCGCGCCGCCATTCTCGACGGCAATGTGCAGCGCGTGCTCTGCCGCAGTCACGGCATCGACGATCCGGTTCCCGCCACGGCCACCACGCGCAAGCTCTGGTCGCTCGCGCGCAGCCTGCTGCCCGAGGCGCAAGACATGGCCGCCTACACGCAGGGGCTGATGGATCTGGGCGCCACCGTGTGCAGGCCGCGCCAGCCTGCCTGCACCGAATGTCCTTTTGCCACGGATTGCCGTGCTCATTTGGCGGGCGATCCGCAGCGCCTGCCCGTGCGCAAGGCGGCGCGCAAAAGCCGCCCGCAGCGCAGCACCGTCATGCTCTGGTTGCGCAACTCGCCGGACGGTCTTTGCTGGCTGGAAAAGCGCCCGCAACTGGGCCTCTGGCCGGGGCTGTGGAGCCTGCCGCAATTCGATGCGACCGAGCAGGCGCTGCAGTTCGCCGCGCAGATCGGGCCGGTGATCGGCCAGCGAGAACTGGCGCCGTTTCGCCATGCGTTCACCCATTTCGAGCTGACCGTGCGCCCCTTGCTCGTCGACGTTCAAGCCCAGCCCCGGGCCGCGGAGCCACAGGGCCAATGGCTCGCGCTTGAACAGGCCGCGCAGCTGGGGCTGCCCGCGCCAGTTCGCAGCCTGTTGCTGCAGCAAGTGCCGCCTGCTGACGCTCCACCCCCGGCCGTGCTGCACAAATGAACATATACCCGCGCATTCCCCTTCCTCGACCGGCCTGACGCACAGCGTCACTCAGGCGAAGCCGTCCGGGCAGGAGGGGGTCAAGCGGGCAGTTTTCGTTTTCTTGTTCCTCTTTATCTGGATAAAATAACAGCATGCAACGTCGCAAAGTCACGTTCAAACTCTACCCCAATGCCGCGCAGTCTGCGCGGCTTGAGGCGTGGACGCGGCTGCACTGCGAGTTGTACAACGCAGCACTCGAAGAGCGCATCGACGCGTGGCGCAAAGCCAAGAAGTCGATCAGCTACTACGAGCAACAGAATGCGTTGCCCGCGATCAAGGCCGATCGGCCCGAGTTCGTCGAACTCGGCAGCCACGCATTGCAACAAACGCTGCGGCGTTTGGATCTGGCGTTCGCTGCATTCTTCCGCCGCGTCAAGGCCGGGCAGACGCCCGGCTTCCCACGGTTCAAGTCGGCCAAGCGATTCTCCGGCTTCGCGTACCCCGATCCGGCTGGATGGAAGCTGATGGGGCATGGCGGGCGTGGCGCCACCTTGCGCATCGGCAGTGGACAAGGGGCGATGTCCCTCCGGGCACGGGGACAGCACCGCTTTGGGAGTGAGTCCAAGCCCAACGATCTCACCCTCACGCGCAGGAACGGCCAGTGGTTCGTATCGGTGACGCTGCGCGTGCCTGAAGAAGGCTGTGCGCGGCAGCGTACAGGCGATGCGCGCCGGGGTGTGGACTTCGGCGTCACGGACTGGGCCACGTTCGACGATGGGCAGATCATCGCGAATCCGCGCTGGCTCCGTGAAGAACTCCCCAAGCTCGCTGATCTGCAACGCCAGCGCGCCCGCAAGCGCAAGGGGTCGGTGCGGCACAAGCGACTCGGCGCGAACATAGCCCGGCTGCATGATCGCATTGCCAATATGCGCCGGGACTTTCTGCACCAGGAAACGTCGCGCATGGTGCAGCAGTGCGCGGTGCTGGCGACCGAAGAACTCGCACCGAAGAACATGAGCCGCAGCGCCCGAGGCACCGAGCAGGAGCCGGGGCGACTCGTGCGGCAAAAGGCCGGACTCAACCGGGAAATTCTCTCGGCGGCATTCGGCATGGCGCATCAGATGCTCGCGTACAAAGCGGAAGAAGCTGGTACACGGCTGCACTTGAGCGATACGCGCCCACTCAGACCGTCGCAGCGCTGCGCGGCGTGTTGGGAAATTGTGCCCAAGACGCTCGCAGACCGCCTGCATGTCTGCCCGCACTGCGGGCATGTCATGCCGCGCGACCAGAACAGCGCGTTGGTGGTGCTCATCGACGCGTATAACACGCAGGACACGCCCGGGACGGGCGTGGCGGCGAGACCCAAACCTCTGCCCCGGCAACGGAGCAAGTCGAAGTCCGCGACCCGCGAAACCCACGCTATAACCGCCCAAGCGGTTTAGCGGTGGGAGAGTTCATCGGAGCAGACGACATCACGTTGTTAGGCGTCGATTTCAGCAGTGCGCCCAATCGGCGCAAACCCATCGTGATCGCGCAGGGACGGCTGGCTCAAGACCCATCGCACACCGTGATCCTGCAGGACTTCACCCGTCTCGACACGCTGGCGTCGTTCTTTCAGTGGCTACAGACACCCGGCCCCTGGATCGGCGCCTTCGACCTGCCGTTCGGCCTGCCGCGCGAGTTGATCGACACCCTGCGCTGGCCCGGCCATCGGGAAGACAAAGCCCCGCTGCCTTGGGAACGGCTGATCTCGCATCTGCGCCACCTGAGCCGCACGCAACTGCGCGAAGTCTTCCGCAGCTTTTGTGCCGCCCGCCCGGCCGGGGCGAAATTCGCCCACCGCGCCTGCGATCTGCCTGCGGGGTCTTCGCCGTCGATGAAATGGGTGAATCCGCCCGTCGCCTGGATGCTGCACGCGGGGGCGCCTTTACTGCTCGATGCGGGGGTCACGCTGCCGGGTCTGCGCGGTGGCGATCCGCTGCGCGTGGCGCTCGAAGCCTATCCGGGCCATGCCGCCCGCGTCGTTCTGGGGCGGCGCAGTTACAAGAGTGATGACCCCGCGAAGCAGACCGCCGAACGCGAAGCCGCACGCGACTTGCTGCTGGCGTCGATGGAAAGCGGGCGTCACCCGCTGGGCATCCGTCTGCAGTGCACCGATGAACAACGCAAGCGCATGCGGCTCGACGCGCGCGGCGACGCGCTGGACGCTGCGCTCTGCCTGATGCAGGCCGCGTGGGCCTGCATCAGGCGGCATGAAGGCTATGGACTTCCGCACGCCATCGACCCGATCGAAGGATGGATCGTGAGCGTGCCTCAGCCCTGAGCCGCGACAACCCCGTGCGCCGCAAAAATCAGACGATGGCCAGGTGCCCGGTATCGCTGCCGATATCGGCGTTGCGCGCGCGCTTGCTGTCGAGCTTGATGCGCAGCCGCAAGTCATTGACCGAATCGGCGTTGCGCAGCGCGTCTTCGTAACTGATCTTCTCGGCATCGAACAACTCGAACAAGGCCTGGTCGAAGGTCTGCATGCCCATCTCGCGCGACCGCCGCATCACATCCTTGATCTCGGTGAGCTTGCCTTCGAAGATCTGATCGGCGATCAGCGGCGAGTTGATCATGACCTCCACCGCGGCCACGCGCCCCTTGCCGGTTTGCAGCGGCACCAGCCGCTGCGACACCAGCGCGCGCAGATTGAGCGACAAGTCCATCAGCAGTTGCGCGCGCCGTTCTTCGGGGAAGAAGTTGATGATGCGGTCGAGCGCCTGGTTGGCATTGTTGGCGTGCAGCGTGGCCAGCACCAGGTGGCCGGTCTCGGAGAACACCACCGCGTGCTCCATGGTCTCGCGGTCGCGGATTTCGCCCATCAGAATGACGTCGGGCGCCTGACGCAGGGTGTTCTTGAGCGCCGCCTGCCAGCTGTCGGTGTCCAGCCCGACTTCACGCTGGGTCACGATGCAGTTCTTGTGCGGATGCACGAACTCGATGGGGTCTTCCACCGTGATGATGTGGCCGTGCGAATTTTCGTTGCGGAAATCGAGCATGGCGGCCATCGAGGTCGATTTACCCGAGCCTGTGGCGCCGACAAAAATGATGAGCCCGCGCTTGTTCATCGCCAGCGTCTTGAGCACTTGCGGCAATCCCAGGCTGTCGATGGAGGGCAAGTCTTGCGGGATCTGCCGCAGCACGATGCCCACCTTGCCCTGCTGGATGAAGGCATTGCAGCGAAAGCGCGTGAGGCCCGCGGGAGAAATCGCGAAATTGCATTCCTTGGTGCGCTCGAACTCGGCCGACTGTTTGTCGTTCATGATCGAGCGCGCCAGCGCCAGGGTGTGCTGGCTGGTGAGCGCCTGCGACGACAGCTTGGAGACTGCGCCATCGACCTTGATGGCCGGCGGAAAGTCGGCCGTGAGAAACAGGTCCGAGCCGCCCCGGCTGATCATCAGCTTGAGCAGATCGTTGATGAATTTGGAAGCCTGATCACGATCCATACGCCCCCCAGCGCTTGTTCAGATTTTGAAACGGTGGTACATGCCGCAAGCCGCGCGCATCAACCGCCGGGCGAAGTCGCGGCGACCCGCGCACTGAGCTTGCGCAGACGCAGCGACAAGCGGCGCGCCAGCGAGCCGATGAGACGGCAGGCCGCGGCCGGGTCTTGCGCAATCATGCGGTCGAGATCGCCAGCTTCGAGCACCGCAATCTCGCTGTCGGTTAGCGTGGTGCAGTACGACCAGCGCGGCGCGGCGTCGACCAGCGACATCTCGCCCAGCATGCTGCCTGCGCGCACTTCGGTCAGGCGCAGTCTGTCGCCCCAGGGTTGCATGCGATCGACCGCCACCGCGCCTCGCAGCAGCACCACCATGAAGCTGCCCGTCTCGCCCTGCGCGATGAGGTCGGCGCCCGCCTTGACGGTGTAGAAATGAAAGTACTTGATGCAGCGCTCTTTGTCCGACTGGGTCAGCCCTGCCATGTATTTGTCTTGCTGCCAGAGTTCGAGCAGGCGCTGGCCGCCGGCGCTGCGAGACAGCTTGGTCACGCCGATCTCGGCAGAGCGCTGCGACCAGTCGACCACAGACTCCAGGCTGGAGACTTCCGCGTCATGGAAGCCGGTGGTGAAAAACTGAGACTCGGGCGCATCGTCCACCCCGTCTTTGCGCGAACCGGCGCGGAGTTTGTCGAATAGTTTCATGGCCTGCTGGGTGCGAGTGGGAATATCGGGAGAGTGCGGATTGCGCCGCTGGTGCGTCTGGGCTGGCTCAGGCGCCAGGGAAATTTTCGGGCTGTTTGGCCTTGGTGCGCGCTTCGGTGGCGGAGATCATGTTGCGCTTGACCAGATCGGCCAGATTCTGGTCGAGGGTCTGCATGCCGAAAGACTGGCTGGTCTGGATCATGGAATACATCTGCGCAATCTTGTTTTCGCGAATGAGGTTGCGAATGGCCGGCGTGCCGATCATGATTTCGTGCGCGGCCACCCGGCCCGAGCCGTCTTTTTTCTTGCAGAGCGTCTGCGAAATCACGCCTACCAGCGCTTCCGACAGCATGGCGCGCACCATTTCCTTTTCTTCCGCCGGGAACACGTCAACGATACGGTCGATGGTCTTGGGCGCCGACGAGGTGTGCAGGGTGGCGAACACCAGGTGGCCGGTTTCGGAAGCGGTAAGCGCTAAGCGGATGGTTTCGAGGTCGCGCATTTCGCCCACCAGAATCGCGTCCGGGTCTTCGCGCAAGGCCGAGCGCAGCGCATTGGAAAAGCTCAGGGTATGCGGGCCGACTTCGCGCTGATTGATCAGCGCCTTCTTCGATTGATGGACGAATTCGATCGGGTCTTCAATGGTGAGAATGTGGCCGTACTCGGTCTCGTTGTAATGATTGATCATCGCCGCCAGGGTGGTGGACTTGCCCGAACCCGTCGGCCCGGTCACCAGCACCAGACCGCGCGGCTTGAGCGCCAGATCGGCGAAGATTTTCGGTGCGTTCAGATCGTCGAGGGTGAGCACCTTGCTCGGAATGGTGCGGAACACCGCGCCCGCGCCGCGCGCCTGGTTGAAGGCATTGACGCGAAAACGCGCCAGTTGCGGCACCTCGAAGGAAAAATCGACCTCGAGAAACTCTTCGTAGTGCTTGCGCTGCGAATCGCTCATGATGTCGTACACCATGGCGTGCACCGCCTTGTGGTCGAGCGGCTCGACGTTGATGCGCCGCACGTCGCCATGCACGCGAATCATCGGCGGCAGACCCGCCGAGAGGTGCAGATCGGAGGCGTCGTTCTTGACGCTGAATGCGAGCAGTTGTGTGATGTCCAAGCGATGTCTCCCCCGAGCAAGCTTGTGCGTGACGGTGCGTCCACCACGCGGCTATCGAATGGGCTATCTTAAGGTCAGAACCACGGTTTCCCGCAATTCGGCGGGCTGACCCGGGTGGAATTGTTGTATCGATCCAGATTTTGTCGGCCCATGTCCCTCGCCTCCCCTCTTGCCTCTCCTCTCGCCCACCCTCTGTCCGCGGTGCGCCAGCGCATCGCACAAGCCGCCGCAGCAGCCGGGCGCGATCCGCACTCTGTCACCCTGCTGGCGGTGTCCAAAACCTTTCCCGCAGAAGACATCGCCCGCGCCGCCGCGCTCGGGCAAACCGCCTTCGGCGAAAACTATGTGCAGGAAGCGGTGGACAAGATCGCCGCGCTGCGCCCGGACTGGCCCGCGCTGCAATGGCATTTCATCGGCCCGCTGCAAAGCAACAAGACCCGCGACGTCGCCGAGCATTTCGACTGGGTGCACAGCATCGACCGCCTCAAGCTGGCCCAGCGTCTGAGCGACCAGCGGCCCGCAGAATTGGATCCGCTGCAGGTCTGCATCCAGGTCAATGTGGACAGCGAGACCACCAAAAGCGGCGTGCGCCCGGAAGACGCCTCGGCGCTGGCCGCGGCCGTGGCCGCATTGCCCAATCTGCGGCTGCGCGGGCTGATGTGCATCCCGGCGCCGCGCGAAGGTCTGGACGCGCAGCGCGCACCCTTCGCCCGGTTGCGGGCCCTGCGCGACGCCATCGCCGCCGAGCACGGTCTGACGCTCGACACCCTGTCGATGGGCATGAGCGCCGATCTCGAAGCGGCGGTTCTGGAAGGCGCCACCATCGTGCGGGTGGGCTCGGCGATTTTCGGTGCGCGCCCTGCTTTGGGCGCCAAAGCCTGATGAGCAACCCCGAGGCCAATTTGTCCCGGCGCGCCTGGGTGAGCGGCCGGGTGCAGGGTGTGTCGTTCCGCGCCGCAACCCGCGCCAAAGCGCTGTCGCTGGGGCTCCGAGGGCAGGCCGTCAACTTGCAGGATGGCCGGGTGGAAGTGTGGATTTGCGGTGATGCGCAGGCGGTGCAAGCCCTGCTCGAATGGCTGCGGATCGGGCCTCCCGCTGCGCGGGTGGACGCGGTGCAGGTCGAGTCAGCCGACGCCGAAGGCTGCCCCGAAGGTTTTCAGGTGGGTTGATTCTGGCCGATGCGCCGCCTGCGACCGCTGCGAACCGCATCGGCGAGTTGCTCCAGCACCCTCACCGTGGCCTCCCAGCCGATGCAGCCGTCGGTGATGCTCTGCCCGTACTGCAGCGCCGACAGGTCTGCCGTGAGCGCCTGCTTGCCCTCGACCAGATGGCTCTCCAGCATGACGCCGAGAATGTGGCGGCTGCCCGCGGCGATCTGTGCACCGATCTCGGCCGCCACCTGCGGCTGGCGCCGATAGTCGCTGCGGCTGTTGGCATGGCTGCAGTCGATCATCACCCGGCCGGGCAGATCGGCCGCCTGCAGCGCGGCCACGGCTGCTTCCACGCTGGCGGCATCGAAATTCGGCCCCGCGTCGCCGCCCCGCAGGATGAGGTGGCAATCGGCATTGCCGGTCGTGGTGATCACCATGGCCCGGCCGTCGAGCGAGATGGAAGGAAAGCGGTGAGATTGCGCCGCCACCACGATGGCGTCCACCGCCGTCTGCAGCTTGCCGCTGGTCGGATTCTTGAACCCCAGCGGGGCCGACAGCGCCGAGGCCATCTGCCGATGCAGCGGGCTTTCGGTGGTGCGCGCGCCGATGGCGCCCCAGCTCAGCAACTCGGCGTAGTACTGCGGCGTAACCAGATCGAGAATTTCAGAAGCGGCTGGAACGCCCAGACGCGCGCATTCCACCAGCAGGCCTCTAGCCTTGAGCAAACCCTTGTGAAGGTCGCCGCGCCCGTCCAGATCAGGGTCGTAGATCATGCCCTTCCAGCCCAGACGGGTACGCGGCTTCTCGAAATACACCCGCATCACCAGAAACAAGGCATCGTCGAAGCGCGGGGCCACTTCACGCAGACGCCGCGCGTACTCAATCGCCGCAGCGCTGTCGTGGATGGAGCAAGGCCCGACAACGACCAACAGCCGGTCGTCATCGCCCCGCACGATGTCGCGCACCGTCTGGCGCGCGCGGGCGACGACTTGCGCCTGGGCCTCGCTGACGGGCACTTCGGCCCGCAATTCGTTCGGCGTGGGCAACAGCTCTTCCCGCGCAATGTGGAGATCGGCAATACGCGTCGGCATGAGCGTCCTTGGATGAGAAATTCCTAAAAAACTAGATCAGGCTCCGCAGATCGGGCAGCCCGGCCTTGGCAGCCTGCTGCGCCAGTTGCCGGGCCGCCGCACCGTCCACGCGAGCCAGCTCGGTCAGCACCCGCAGCCAGAGCGCAGGCTGCTGCGGCAGCGGCGCGCAGTAAAGCAGGTCGCCGCCACGCTGCACCGCCAGAACCGGAAAGTTGGGCGGCTCAAAATCGCCCAGCGCATCGGCACAGTCTTCCACGTCGATCCAGGCCCAGCGCACCGCGACATTGGGCGGCAGTTGCGCCGCCAGCGCGTCGAAGCCTGCACGCCAGTCGCGGCAGATGCCGCACCACTGCGCGCACAGACAGGCGACGAGCAGCGGTGCCATCGCATGCGCTTACCGCAGCGCCTTGAAGCGCAGGCGGTGCGGGCGTGCGCCTTCTTCGCCCAGACGGCGTTTTTTGTCGGCCTCGTATTCCTGATAGTTGCCAGAAAAGAACGTCCACTGCGAATCGCCCTCAGCCGCGAGAATGTGGGTAGCGATGCGGTCGAGAAACCAGCGGTCGTGGCTCGACACCATGATGCAGCCCGCGAACTCGAGCAGCGCGTCTTCGAGCGCGCGCAGGGTTTCCACATCGAGGTCGTTGGACGGCTCATCGAGCAGCAGCACATTGCCGCCGGAAATCAGGGTCTTGGCCAGATGCAGCCGCCCGCGCTCCCCGCCGGAGAGCTTGCCCACGATTTTCTGCTGATCGCCGCCCTTGAAATTGAACCGCCCGCAGTAGGCACGCGAGGGCACCTGGAACTTGCCCACGTTGAGAATGTCCAGCCCGTCGGAAATCGCTTCCCACACCGTCTTGTCGTCGGGCAGCGCCTCGCGGCTCTGGTCTTCGTACACCAGCTTGACCGTGGGGCCGATGACGATCTCGCCCGCTTCGGGCTTGTCCTTGCCCGCAATCATGCGAAACAGCGTGGACTTGCCCGCACCGTTGGGGCCGATGACGCCGACGATGGCGCCCGGTGGCAGCTTGAAGCTCAAGTTCTCGATCAACAGCCGTTCGCCATGCGCCTTGCGCACGTTCTTGAACTCGATGACCTCATTGCCCAGGCGATCGGCCACGGGAATGAAAATCTCGTTGGTCTCGTTGCGCTTCTGGTATTCGATGCTGGAGAGCTCTTCGAACCGCGCCATGCGCGCCTTGCTCTTGGACTGGCGCCCTTTCGGGTTTTGCCGCACCCACTCCAATTCCTGCTTCATGGTCTTGAGGTGAGACGCCTCGCTGCGCGACTCCTGCTCCAGCCGGGCTTCCTTCTGCTCCAGCCAGTTGCTGTAATTACCCTTGAACGGAATGCCCGAGCCACGGTCGAGTTCAAGAATCCACTCGGCCGCGTTGTCGAGGAAATAGCGGTCGTGGGTGACAGCCACCACGGTGCCGGGAAAGCGGTGCAGGAACTGCTCCAGCCAGTCCACGCTCTCGGCGTCGAGGTGGTTGGTCGGCTCATCGAGCAGCAGCATGTCGGGCTTGGAGAGCAGCAGGCGGCATAGCGCCACGCGGCGTTTCTCGCCGCCCGACAGCGGGCCGACAATCGCGTCCCACGCGGGCAGCCGCAGCGCATCGGCGGCGACTTCCATCTGCAGATCGGTGTTGTCGCCCTCCCCCGCGGCAATGATGGCTTCGAGCTGCGCCTGCTCCTCCGCCAGCTTGTCGAAGTCGGCATCGGCGTTGCCGTATTCCACATAGACCTCTTCCAGCCGTTTCTTGGCGGCGAGCACACCGCCCAGGCCCTCTTCCACCGCCTCGCGCACGGTCTGCGCCGGATCGAGCTGCGGCTCCTGCGGCAGGTAGCCGATGCGCAAGCCCGCCATCGGCACGGCTTCGCCTTCAATATCGGTATCCACCCCGGCCATGATCTTGAGCAGGGTCGATTTGCCCGAGCCGTTCAGGCCCAGCACGCCGATCTTGGCGCCGGGGAAAAAACTCAGCGAAACATCCTTGAGAATCTGACGCTTGGGCGGCACGATCTTGCCGACCCGGTTCATGGTGAAAACGTATTGAGCCATAGTTTCTGTCGAAATAATCAGGCCGCGCAAAGCGAGCCCAAATTGGGAACTGCGGAATATCGGCTTCGACAGGCCTCAGCCCATCGCGCAGCAAAGCCTTATTGTCGCTGCAGCGCGTGTCGTGCACACAGTCTCGCGCCTAACGGCACTCGGCCGAACGGCAAGAATCGATCTATTTTTTGTAATACGATCGCCTTATCGATCTTCATGCCCCTCATATGGACACCGTCACCCTCTCCCCGAAGTTTCAGGTCGTGATTCCCAAACGCGTGCGCGAGCAGCTCGGCCTGCGCCCGGGACAAAAGCTCGACGTCGTGCCCTTCGGGTCGCGCATCGAGCTTGTTCCGCGGCAGAGCGCTCGCGCGCTGCGCGGTCTTCTGCGCGGTATCGACACGACCGTTCCCCGCGAGACTGACCGCTTGTGAAACTTCACGTGGTCGATTCCTCGGCTTGGCTGGAGTACTTCGCAGACGGCCCGGCGGCCGATCAGTTTGCCCCGATCATCGAGCAGCCAGCGGCGCTGATCGTGCCGGTCATCACACTGTATGAAGTGTTCAAGCGCATCGCCGCTCAACGTGACGAGAACGACGGCATCGCCTGTCTTGCCGTGATGCAGCAGGGTCGCACGGTCGCCATCGACGCTGCGCTCGCACTGTTGGCCGCTCAGCTCAGCCTGCGCCACAAGCTGCCCATGGCCGATAGTCTGATCTACGCCACGGCCCGCCAATCTCAGGCCGATCTCCACACCATGGACGCAGACTTCCAGGGCCTGCCCGGCGTGCATGTCGTGCCCAAAACCTTGCTCTGACGCACGCACACGGCGAACTCGGCTAACATAGCTAGCAGCGGCCATGTCCAGTCTCCCAGCCGCAGTCACTTTTGACTCCTGCCGAGCCTCTCGGCCCACTCCATCTGTTGCAGACTGGCGCGCTTCTTCAAGCGCGGTGGCAGAGTCCTGGATCGGTTCACACACCGCTCCCGAAAGTTTTTCACATGTCTTTTCAAGATCTGGGCTTGATCGAGCCCCTCGTGCGTGCTGTTGCCGAACAAGGCTACACCGTACCCACTCCCATTCAACTCCAGGCCATTCCGGTTGTGCTCGCAGGGCATGATCTGCTGGCCGCGGCGCAGACCGGCACCGGCAAAACGGCCGGCTTCACCCTGCCCATGCTGCAGCGCCTGAGCGGCGGCGAACCCGCTCGCAACGCCAAGGGCAAGATCATTCCCCGCGCCCTGATCCTCACTCCCACCCGCGAGCTGGCTGCGCAAGTGCATGAAAACCTTGCCGCCTACGGCCGCCACCTCAAGCTGCACAGCATGGCGATGTATGGCGGCGTAGGCATGCAGCCGCAGATCAACGCCCTGGCGCGCGGCATGGACATCGTCGTGGCCACGCCCGGCCGTCTGCTCGACCACCAAAGCCAGCGCAATATCGACCTGTCCGCGGTGCAAATGCTGGTGCTCGACGAAGCCGACCGCATGCTCGACATGGGCTTCGTCCACGATATGCGCCGCATCGTCGCCCTGCTGCCCAAGCAGCGCCAGAACCTGCTGTTCTCCGCCACCTTCTCTGAAGAGATCAAGCGGCTGGCCGGTGACTTTTTGGTCAACCCGCAACAGGTTGCCGTCGCACGCCAGAACGCCACGGCCGATCTGGTCGAACAGATCGTGTTCCCCGTCGACCGCGAACGCAAACGCGACATGCTGGTCCACCTCATCCGCGAACGCAACTGGCCGCAGACCCTGGTGTTCACCCGCACCAAGCACGGCGCCAACCGTCTGGCCGAACAGCTCGACAAGGACGGCATTGTCGCCACCGGTTTTCACGGCAACAAAACCCAGTCCGCCCGCCTGCGCGCCCTGGCCGACTTCAAGAGCGGCAAGCTGCAGGTGCTCGTCGCTACCGATATCGCCGCGCGCGGCATCGACATCGACCAGCTTCCGGTCGTGGTGAATTACGAACTACCCAACATCCCCGAAGACTATGTGCACCGCATCGGCCGCACCGGCCGCGCGGGCAGCAACGGGCAAGCCATTTCGCTGGTCTGCGTGGACGAACTTGGCTTCCTGCGCGACATCGAAAAGCTAGTGCGCAACCCCATCACGCAAGAGGTCATTCCGGGCTTCGAGCCCGACCCCAACGCCAAGGCGCAGCCCATAGTGATGGGCCGCACCGTGCTGCATGGCGGCGAGCGCCGCGGCGGCAAGGGTGGAGGCGGCGCGGGTGGTGGCCAAGGTCAACGCCGCAGTGGTGCAAGCGCAGGCAATCGCGGCGCAAGCCGCAACGGCCCCGGTCAGGGCCAAGGGCGCGCCCAGACACCCGCCAGCGCTAAACCGCAAGGCCAGCGCGCATCCGGGCGCAGCGCAAAGCCCTCAGCCAGCACCGCGAGCAAGGTTCCGCCTGAGCAACGCGCCGATGCCTGGCAAGGCACCCCCTGGGTCGAACTCGACCTGCCGCCGCACATGCGCAACGGCCAGGGCCGAGGACGCCGGCCCGCTGGAGCCGGAGGCGGCGCTGGGCGTCCAGCCTCGGCGAATGGCAACAGTTTCGGCGGCGGACAACGCCGACCGGGCGGAGGTCAGCGAGGGCGTTGAACCGGGGCGGCAGCCCCGTTCAGGCGCGCGCTCTGCGCGCCTCGTCCCGCAGCAAGGCACGATAACGCCAAAAAGCGCGGCTGCTCCAAAGCCGCCACAGGCTCTGGAGATGCCAGCGCAAATAGCGCCAGCGCACATGGCTGGCGCGTTGCGCTGCGTGGCTCACCTGCACCTCCGGGACGTAACGCAGCTTCCATCCAGCGAGCCGCAAGCGGGCGCAGAGATCGAAGTCCTCTGCATACAAGAAATAGCGCTCGTCGAATCCGCCAATCTGGCGAAATGCCTCAGCGCGAATCAGCAGGAAGGCGCCGGGCAGCCACGCAGGCGCTCCCGCAGGCTTCCACCCAGGAAGCCGACGTCGCAAAACCTCCCAAGGTGTGAGCAAACCGCGGTTGGGGGCTGCCTCTCCTGTGTCCGGATCGAGCAACGCTGGAGCAAGCACCGCATCGTCAGCAGACGCCTGCGCGATCAGCCGCGAAAACACATCACTCGACACACGAATGTCCGGATTGAGCACCGCGAACCATATCGTGGCACATTGCGAAAAGGCTGCGTTGTGGTTTGCCCCAAAACCTTTTTGATGCGCGTTTTCAATCGAGCGGCAACGACTCGCGAGCGTGTCAGGACAAGACCAGCGTGACGGGGCAAGGTTGTGCGTCACCACCACGCGTTCTACGCTGCTAAAACCGCGACTGTCAACTGTGGCGAGGTCCCAGAGCAACCCCTGAACCATGCGTTCCTGTCCATGAGACACGACAGAGACTGTCACCGACCTGTGCATTGGGCTCAATCGCGACAACGCCGAGGAATCAAACGCTTGTCAACAAGCTTCCAGATTTGCGCGGGGCCGGCGACACGGCTGGCCTGGATCGCACGGCGCTTTTCCCACATCTTCGGCAACGCGCCAAGCGCCTGAATTTTGGCCTTCACCACGGTTCGGCAATGTCCGGCCGCACAGAACCGTGAAATTTGCGCAAGGTGCATCGCGGCATGTAACGGCAGCAAGAGCCAGAACATCCAGCCCGGCATGTTTTTCACATAAATCCAGAGCAGGTTTCGCTGTCCGTAAAACACGGAAAAACTGCTGCGTCTGCCCCCCGTCAGCACGGAACCGAGATGCACCACCTGCGCTGCAGGCACCTGAACCGCCTCATAGCCCGCAAGGCGCAAGCGAAACCCCAAATCGACATCCTCGCCGTAGCAGAAAAAATCCTCGTCGAAACCGCCTACCTTTTCGAAAGCGGCCCGTTGGTAAAGGGCCGCAGCGGCACAGACCGAAAACACCGCTTCAGGAGAACGCCTTTGCGCTAAACCTCGCGCCGGACATCCATGACCGCGGCGCCAGATCAGGCCACTCCAGTGCAGGGCATCGCCTTCGCCATCGAGCAGATCGGAGCTTTCATTCTGCAGTTGCAGCGAACCCAGCGCGGCGATATGCGGTTGTCTTGCAGCCTCGCTCATCAGGCTGGCGAGCCAATCGGGGCGGGCAAAAGCGTCGGGGTTCAGCAGTGCAACCCAAGGGGTTTGGCATTGCGACACGGCCAGATTGTTTGCGCGCGCAAAACCCGTGTTCTGCGGCAGGGCAACCCAACGCACATGCGCAAAGCGGGCAACGATGGCGGCTGTTTCGTCTGTGCTGGCGTTGTCGACCACCATGATGCTGCGGGGCTGCAGCGTTTGTTGCTGCAAGGCTTCTAGACAGCGCCCAATGACCTCGGCCGCATTCCATGTCACGATCACCACGGTGACCTCCGCCGCGCTCGCCTGATTCATTCCAGAAGGGCCACGGTGCGATACAGACTTTCGTAAAAGAACCCCTCCTCCTCGATACGTGCAGGCATCGGCAGACGGCTCTTCCACTGCGCCAGCAATTCGCGATAGTCAAGCACCTGCTGCAGCGCCTGTGCCCAATCGTGGGCGGAGTCCGGCGTCACGCACAATCCCGAATTCGCCTCACGAACCACCTCGGCAGGCGCTCCATGATTGGCAACCAGTGCCGGCAGGCCCAACGCCGCTGCTTCATGAAAAGTCAGCGAGAACGTTTCAGGCACCAAGGACGGCAGACAAAGCAAATCGCATTGCGACAGCGCGGCAAAAAGCGCCTGCTGGTCCATTTGCCCCACCATCTTCACACGCCGATCCGCCGCGATCAGGCGATCGATACGCTGGTGGTACGCCGAATCCCCGTACCGTCCGCCCATAACACGCAACTCGATGTCTGCGTCAGGGATAAGTGCCAACGCCTCGATCAAGACGTGCAGCCCCTTTTGGACGATAAGCGTCCCGGCAAAAGCAAGCACCAGAGGCCACGGCTCGAGATCGTCCGTCCGACGCCGAACGGTTGGCAACAACGCCAACAACTCCAACCCGTGCGGAACGACACGGAAATCAAGCCCCGGAAAAGCATCTTCAACACGCGCCTGCACAAAATGCGACGGCACACAACGCAGCGCCGCACCTGCAAGCATCGCTTGCGCCTGTTGGTAGCGCTGCGCCAGCGCCTGCCCCGTCCAGACTCCGACCTGGCAATCCCTGGCACACCGTTGCCCCTCCTGCGGCCCAAGGCAGGGCGCTCCTTGCACATTGACGAGATTGATCTGATGGCAGGCCAGAAAAAAATCGGTCAGCGTCACCACATAGGGCAGGCTGATCTGCTGCACCGCCATGACTGCAGTCGCCATCCGCATGGTGTGCAACACATGCGCCACATGAAAACGCTCCCGGCGCAGCCACACCGCCAGTTCTGCCGCCAGGGCCGGATCGACATCGAAGCCAAACTCGGCGCTGGCAGGCAAGCGGTGGCGGGCTATAACCGTGACCGGCACCCCCTCATGGACATAATGCCAAGCCTGCCGCACATCGGCGTCCTCGGGCCATTGCGCCAAGGCCGGCGCGCTGCGGCAGCTCAGCACATGCACGGCATGACCGGCATGCTGCAACACCCGCGCCAACTGCAGCGTCACGCGCTCCGTTCCGCCCGAAAACTCCGGGAAAAATTGATGAACGATCAGCAAAATCCGCATCAGACGCCCGCTTTCAGTTCATCGAAGATCCATTGCACCAATTCGGCCTCATCCCGCGTACCCGACTTGAACTGCACATAGGCAAAGCCCAGCGCCGACCCTGCCGATGCGGCAAAAATTTTGATCACCGCGGCCCGCAACTCCGCCGCAAGCCGCGCATCGAGCACGCTGTAAACCGAGGCAGCGTATTGCCCGAAATGCTCCACCCGCCCCAGAAACATATCGACAAACTGCTGCACATCGTCCGAAACATCCTCTGCCCTGGATGCCGACGCCTGGCCTGCACGATGCCGCAATGCCGCAATCGCCTCCTCCAGCCGTCCGTCCTGCAGCCAGACCTGCTGCGCCTCGGTCGGCGCCTTCAACAACTCCACTCTCCAGGCCCGCAACCACGACTGCAGCTTCTCACCCAGTGTTGCACTGCTCTCAGAATGTTCGGACTGCGCCTGCAACCAGGCCGACAAATGCCGTGCAACCCGGTCGATCCCCTCGATCAAACCTGGCACCGAGCGCACCACAGGCCGAGGAAAATCGTCAAACATCGCCACCAGAAACACCACATCGACGAAAGACCGCTTCAGGTAATAAAAAGCGGGGCGGTTATGCGAGTGAATCACCTTGACCGATGACAGCATCGCCACCGCCTTGCCATCGCGGATGATGCGCATGCCCAAGTCGAGATCTTCGGCATAGTCCCCGCGGTAGCGATAGCGGGCGAAGTCGTCGCGGCGGATCAGGCAAGCCACATCGCTGAGCTGGCCCTGGGCACGCAGCGCCATATGATCCAACCCCTGCAGCCGCCCCAGGCGATCCTGGTCGCGACAGCCCAGAAAGCGATAGTGGGTGTCGATCATGCTGTCGTACATCATGTCGCTGTCGCTGCGCGGCGTTTCAGCGCACGACACCGCCATCAGCCCCTGCTCGGCATGGTCGAGCAGGTAACGCAGCATGCCGTACATCCAATATGCGCCGATCGGATAGGCATCCTGCACCATGAACAAGAGGTAATCGCCCGCTGCCTTTTCAGCGCCGAGATTGCGCGACCCGCTGTGCGTGAACTCTTCGGGGGCGATCTCCACCACCGTACAACCCCATTGTTTGGCCACATCCACTGAGCCATCGGTCGAACCCGAATCGACGATGACGATTTCCACTTGGCCTACTCCCTGCTGGCCTTTGAGCTTGCGCAACAGCATGGGGAACTCAGGGCCTGGATTGAGCGTGGGAATCACCACAGAGACGGTTGCCGCTATGGGATTGACCTTGCCTGTCAAATCCGGGTGTAGGCGTTGAGGGCGCGATTGGCTCGGAGCGGATTTAAACGACCAGTGCAGCACATTGCTGCCATTCTGGCGCTTCAGCAATGAAATGAGGAAACCCCGTCTCCGCAAGTAATACGGCATGCGAAGCATGACCCCCGTCAGTCCATGCCGCCTGATTTCCCCGCGCACCCCGCGTCGCGCGCGAGCCAGCACACCATGACGCAAATCCGTCCAGCGACGGCTCAAAAAACGCATTGGCGCTGTCAGCTTCCAGGAAGTTGAGGTGTAGAGCGCATAGCGTTCCTGCTGCGTCTGCGTCAATTCCTGCTGTGTCTGAACCAATGCCTGTTGCGTCTGCGTCAATACCTGCTGCGTCTGCGTCAATGCCTGTTGCGTCTGCGTCAAAACGAGTCGGGTGTTTAGGGCCTCCGCTCTGAAAGGTTCGAGTTCGCCGACCTTGCGTTTTAGCTCACCCGTCAAAGCGGGCAATTCAACTAGCCCTTCAGGCAAAACAGCCTCATAAGACCGAAGCGCCCGGCGATAGTCCCGCCACCAGTGGCCTGCGCGCGACATGCTGTTCGCATCGACCCGGTACCAAGAAAACGGCATCACACTGTGCTCCAGCCGCATTCCCTTCAAAATCGCTTTGGCGTAGAGTTCCCAATCCTCCGCGCCAATGCCGCGATCTTCGGAATAACCTCCTAAAGCTAGCAGGCTGGACCGCCGCAACAGCGCATTGGCATCACCCAAATTGTTTTCAAGCGCACCCAGCAACGGGCAATTTCCCGAGTGGGGCCATAAACGGTCGGGCCAACGCGGATCGAATCGCGCCGGGCCGGAAAATAACGCCATCACTGCTGTCACCACATCAGCCTGGGTGTGCTCCGCCACCTGCACCGCGCGAGCGATGCCTTCGGGCATGAGCAGGTTGTCGTCATCCAGGATAAACAGATACTCACCGGACGCGGCATGCGCCGCCGCGTTGCGCGCGGCGCCAAGATAGCTGTTGTCCTGCCGGATCAAGACCCAGTCTTTGGCGTCGAATTCGGCCCGTAGCGAATCTAGATAGGCACGAGCGGCAGGTTGCGTACTGCCATCATCTACCAAAACCACTTCAAAAGCCCGATAGGTCTGCGCACGCACACTGGCCAGACAATCGCTCAGCAATTCCGGCCGGTTGAAATGCGTAATGCAAACACTCACCAAGGGGTGCTTTTCGCCCGCATGAACCACAGACCGGCCAGAGGAGGCGCATTGCCCGCCCGATACGGCATTCAGTGAAGCGGACAGCGCCGGGGACGCATGCAAGACGCGCCCGGGGTCGCGGGCGATGCGGCGCTCCAGACACAAGGCCTCGGCGTCCAAAACATCCCGCAAATGCAACAACCCATCCGGCTCTAGCCAGGGCGGCGACGCAAAATAATGCACATGCACTTCGCCGTGAAAATCGGTCCAACCTTGACGCCGCGCATCGAGCACATGCGCGGCCAGCCCCATCCCGCCCTCGACATGCACCTGCGCAAATGCCCGCGGGCGAAGCCATAGCCACACCTGATAAGCGCGCCGGGTATGAAACCATCCCCCCAGATCAGGCCCTGCGGTCTCGCGCCGAACCAGACCGATTCCCGGTGGAAGGTCGATCGCATCGGCGCCATCCTCACAGGCCAGCACCACGCGGTGGCCAGCGTTCCGCAGGTCTTCTGCCAATCCCAGGCCTGCGGCGATCTCCTGCGCGCTAGTGACCACCGCATGCACCGCGCCCGTCCAGGCAGGCGCCTCGCCTCGCTGAAGCAGCGCGTCCGCGTATTCCGCCTCCGTCGCAAGCTGCGCGATATCCTGCGTAGCAAAACCCTCGCTCAGCGCCTGCAAACGATCATAAAAAATCTGAGCCCATTCCGGCGCTGACGCGCCCGAAGCCGTTTGCCGGTGCAAATCCTCGCGTAAACGACTTTGGAGAATGTCTGCACGCTGCTGTGCGTGCGTCTGCATACCGAGCGCCTGCGCTAGCTGAAGCAATTGGCGCTGGCCGTCTTCAAACCACCGCGAATAACTGAACACGCCCGCCAGATCACCCGCGGCGTACATCAGCGCTTCCATATTGAATCGCAGCCAGGTGCGATAGACGTGCTCTGTCTGCGCCCCGTCGCGGGCGCGAATCGAGGCCACCACCTCGGCTGGATCACGCACCGCCAGCACATAACGGGGCTGGATTCCCCGTTTCGTGAGCAATTCATTCCACAGCGGCAGAAACCGGGTCGTTCGCGGGTCTTTCACCCCCCAGATCGCCGTGGCAGTCTGAATCCGGCGATCAAGCCACTGCTCCAGTTCGGCCAGCAGAGCCGCCATCTCCGGGCGCCGCCACCACAGCGGCGCAAAAGGCGCCATGCCCTTCGCGCCGTGCCAGGGCTGCTGGCCCAGAGCCGCCAGTATGCGGTCTTGGATGTCCACACAGGCTCGGTCTTCAAAATAGCCAGCGGGATTGTGTTCATCGGCAGGATACATATCCTCCCCCATGTCCACACCCAGAGACTGCACCAAACTGCCCAGCAAGCTCGTGCCGCTGCGGTGCATCCCCAGCACGATCACCGCCTCGCGCACGGGCCCGATCGGCTGAAACACAGCACTCATGCCGGCAACCCCGGCTGTTCGCGCTCCAGATCGAAGCCCGAGAACTTTTCGCCCTCGACGAACTGCTGCCATGCCTGCGAGTAAGCCCGTTCGAGATCGCGCACCTGCCGCGGCGTATCGAACAGCGGCAACACCTCGGGCGACTTCAGCCTGGCCTTCAACTCCGCCATGCCCTGCGCGCACAGCCGCACCGCCTCCTCCTCATAAGCCGGCCAGTCGGGCTGGATGCACTCGGGCAGCCGCGCCGCATCGAGCATGCTCGCCGCCACGCGAGAGGCAAACGTCTGCCCCGGCACCGTCAGCACCGGCACGCCTGCGCGCAAGGCGTCGCCCGTCGTCGTATGCGCTCCGTAAGGCGTGGTGTCGAGAAACAGATCGGCCAGTTGCAACCGGGCCATATGCCATTCGCGCGGCAAATGCGGCGCAAAAACCAGCCGCTGCGGCTCCACGCCCAGCGCGGCGGCGGCCCGGCGCAAATTTTCGTCCACCAGATCGTGCGTGCGGTACAGCCACAACACACTGCCCGGCGTGCGCTGCAAAATGCGCATCCACCGCGCAAACACCTCGGCGGAAATCTTGTTGGTATTGTTGAAGCAGCAAAACACAAAACCCTGCGGCGGCAGCCCCGCCTGCTCGCGCGCGGGCGGCGGCGGCACCTGCATCTCGGCGTGGTGCGCAAGCGGGTTGTAGCAATAAGGCAGGCGAATCACCGCCTCGCTCATCTCCGCCTCCTGTCCGGGCGGGCACACCCAGCGGTCCACCAGCACGAAATCCATGCACTCCGCCCCCGACGTGCCCGGAAAACCCAGGTAATTCATCTGGACGGGCGCGGGCTTGCGCCACAACACCCCCAGGCGGTTGTCGGCGGTATGCCCCATCAAATCCACCAGCACCTGCACCCCGTCATCGCGGATGCGCCGCGCCATCTCCTCGTCCGACGCGCCGCGCAGTTCGACAAAATGCTCGCTCTCCTCGCGGATGCGCTTGCGGTAAACCGACTGATCGTCGAGGCCCCACGAATAGGTAAACACCTCGAAGCGCGCCCGATCATGCAGGCCAAACACGCTGAGCATATTGTGGGCATTCGGATGATCGCGCGCATCCGCCAGCAAATACCCGATCCGCAAGCGCCCATCGCGCCGCGCCGCCTCATTCCAGCGCGGCGCGCAATCCGCAGGCTTGCTCTGCAGCGCATTCGACTGCGCAATCGCCTTGAGCTCCAGCGCATCAAACGGCGTGTAAAGCGCCGTGAAAATTCGCACCGGCGCCGGCAAACCCGCGTCCAGCCCTCGTCGCGCCAGCGCATGCAGCCGTTGCTCCAGCGCCGCCATGTCGTCGCGCCAATCGCAGGCCTTGCGCCGCGCCTCCACCAGCCCGTCGAGCGCATTGGCGTTCTCCGGCTGCAGCGTCAGCGCCTGCTCATAGGCGGCAATCGCCTCGCGCAGCCGGTTCATGCCAAACTGCACACTGCCGATGCCCACCCAAGCCTCCGCCATGTCCGGCCAGCGCTCGGTAATGCGTGTGTACAGCTCCACCGCCTGCTGCACATGCCCGCCCATGTGCAGCGCCAGCGCCCAGAAATACTGCCCCATCGGCGCATCCGGCGCCATCGACGCCGCAAGCTGATAGTGCGGCAGCGCCGCCGCCCAGCCCTGCAACTGCCGCAACACCTGCGCCAGCCCGAAACGCGCCTGCGCATGCCCCGGCTGCAGCCGCAGCGCCTGCTCATAATTCTTCACCGCCTCGGCCAGCTCGCCCGCCAGCCCCTGCGCCTCAGCCAGGTTGAAAAAACTCTCCGCGTTCTGCGGCGACAACTGCAACGCCTCCTGCAGCGCCTGCACCGCCTCCGGCATGCGCCCCTGCAACAGCAACAATCGCCCCAGAGAATTCCAGTAAGCCCCCTGCGCAGGCTGCGCCGCAATCGCCTGCCGCACCAGCCGCTCGGCCTCGGCGTACTCGCCGCTCTGCCCCAGCGCCACTCCCAGCAAATGCTGCGCGTCCGTCAAATCCGGCTGCAACTGCAGCGCGCTGCGGTACAGCGCCGCTGCCTCGCCCACCCGTCCCTGCTGATGCAGCGGCACCGCATGCGCCACCAACTGCTGCGCCTGCAACACCGGCCCGCCCACTGGCGCACCCGCCAGATTCACCGAATGCAAAACCTGCGCGGGATCAAAAGAAGACATCGACACTTGAGCCATGGAAACTTGCCTGAAAAGAAAAAATTCAAGGCGAGCATAACGGCCCGCCCCACCCACCACCCCGATCTGCTACCCCGACCTGCTGCGCAGCCCCCCCTGGCAGCAGAACAACCCGGCATTATCCAACAGCGCCCCGCAGCGCCCCGCCCGCCGCCAGCCCCGCAGAGCGCCGCGCCTGCGCACTCCGTCTGCATGTTGCCAAGATGCAACGCACTCTCCCCCGAGAACCCTGCAACCGCACAAAACTTGGTGCAGTCTCGCCAATCTGCTAAATTCATCGTCCAACGCTAGGCAAAATTTTCCTTTGGCGTTCCAAAGAGCTTTATTTGGGCTCACACTTCAGCTCGTTGTCTCATCACGGAGAGAATTCATATGTCATCACATCAAACTCGAACCCAAAGCGCCCAGTTCAAGGTGCGCCCGCTCATTGGCGCCATCGCGCTGGCCTTGGCCGCGCCGGCCGCCTTCGCCGCTGCCCCGGCAGCCGGCGCCCTGCCGGGGACTTTCTATTCCAACACCACCGCCAATTACTCGGGCAGCGGCCCGATTGCCACGATTTCCTACTCCTCGGCTAATAATGTCGTGATGCAGTGGGGCGGCGCAACGTCTTCCACGCTCTCCATCGCTGTCAGCCCTACACTTGCCAGCAGCACCGCCACAGCGATGAACAACGTCGCCGGGTTCAACATCGGCGCAGGCGCCACGCTCAACATCACCAATGGCGCAGCGGGTACCGGCCTGCTGATTTCCGACGTCACCGGCCAGGCTTCGCAGATTTACGGCACGGTTAGTGCGGGCGCAAGTGTTGGCCCGCTGTTCATCGCCAACGCCAACGGCGTGGTGCTCGATGCGAATGGCGCGGTGAACAACGGTGCTAATGGCGTCGCCTTCCTCGGCTTCGCGCAGGATGCGGCAGCCTTTGCTGGGGCCACTACTGCTTCCGTCAGCGTCAGCGTCGGCGCAGGCCAAACCCTGCTGACCAAGGGCGATGTCACGGTCAACGGCGCTGTCTCGGCTGGTACCGTGCTGGTTGCCGGTGCCGGCAATGTCAACGTCGCGCAATCGGGTGCGGCCACCGGCTGGAACATCTTCGCCGGTGAGAATTTCACGTATAACGGCGGCGCGACTGCCTCTGGCGCCTTCGCGGGCGGCAGCGCTGCGGTGGTCAACCTCACTGGCGGCGCGTCCAGCGGCAGTTCCGCCTTTTCAGGCGCTACCGTGGTTGCCGCGGGCAATGTCAACCTGAACAACTACATCTCCAGCTTTAGTTCTGCGACTATCGCCGGCACCCTCACCAACAACGGCGTGCTGTCGGCCTCCACCGTTAGCGCAGGTGGCGTAGTCAACAACGGCGTGATCAACGCCACCGCTGCTTCGACGCTGACGGCGACTACCGGCGACGTGGTCAACAACGGCATCATCAATGCGTCAGGTGCTGTCGCCTTCAGCGCAGCATCTACCACCGGCAACGTCACCAATAACGGCTCCATCCTCAACGCGGGCGCTGTGACCCTGTCTGCCGGCGCCTCCGCCGGGACTGCCGCGAACAACGGCACCATCAACTTCGCGCCTTCCAGTGCTGCCTTGTCGATGACCGGCTTCAACGTCAACCTCTACGGCACGGTCAACGCCAACGTTGGTACTGTGGCCACCGCCCTGAGCGCCACCAACGCCCTCGGTGCAGTGAACCTGTCTGCTGCAACCGCAGGCGGCGTACTCAACCTCGGCACGACGCTGTTCGCTAGCACCACCTCGACCCTGACAGGCGCTGCGGTGCGCGTGGTGTCGGGTGGCTTGACCGATGGCAACGGCGTTACCGTGAACATCGGCAGCGGCCCGGTGACTTCCGGCAGCAACACCTACGGCTACAACCTGAGTGTGTTCAACGGCGCCACCCTCAGCGCCGGCACGGCAGGCACGGTAACCATTGCTGGCGCCACCGGCGCCTCGGGCAGCAACATCAACCTCGACGGCACCGTGGCCGGCCAGACGATCGGCGTCAACGCCAACAACATCAACGGCCTGGGCGGCTTCAACATCACCACCTCTAGCGGTGGCTCGTTGACAGCTACCTTCTCCGGCAACTTCAACGCCCCCAACGGCGCTGCCGCGCGTAGCGGTGCAGGCAACTTCCTGTACAACTATGTGCCGGTGAACGTGGCCAGCAACGGCACCGCCACCATCACCCTCAATCCGACCAATACCGCCACCGCGGCCCAGTTGGTCAACGTGCTGGTGAACGGCTCCGCCACGCTGGCTTCTGGCTTGACGACTCCGGTTGCTATCGGCGGCTCGGTCGTCGCGCAATCCAGCGCGCCCAACAGCCACCTGGTGGTCCAGGCCACGGGCAACCTGACCCTGGGCGGCAGTGGTGGCTTCTACTGGCCCGGCCTGATGTATGTGGGCAATATCAATGCCGGTCAGCCCGGTTCGCTCAGCACCTTGGGCACGATCACCTTGGTCGGTAACGTCAGCAACGTGATCCCGACCAATGTGGCCAGCGAAGGCGGCATCTGGTTCATGACCAACAACCCGCTGAACATTACAACCGTCGCTCAGGTTCTGACCAACACCAACTCTTGGATCAACTTCCCGGCTGCCACCGGGTTTGCCGCAGCGTATGGTGCACAGAACGCCACGAGCACGACGTTCAACGGCATGGTGACCAACCCCACGGTCAACACCATTCTGAACACGGGCGTGCTGGCCTCGAACATGTTCTACGGCCGCTGATCCAGCCAGACGTTCTGTTTGTTTCAAAAGGGCTCGCAAGAGCCCTTTTTTTTGGTCTTTTTTCGCCCCACGCACCGGCGCCTTGCCGCCAGCACGCCGCACCGCCTTTTTGCAGCCCGCGATCCTCAAGCCCGACAGGCGCTTGGGTGCGGCCGCGCCGCACTCTGGCACAATCGCTGTTTTTCTCAGGCGCGCGCCGAGGCTGGATATTGCTGTGGCGGGTTTGGCTGTTTTGCCGGTGCGCCGCGGCCCCGTTCGGGGCCGTTCTATTTTTTGAGTGATGGGTTGTTTATGGCGCTTGTTCCCGAAGTGTTTACCCCCCCCACCCCGGCGCCGCCGATTGTGCTGCAGCAGACGGCAAGCCGCCCGGCGGCCACGCTGCGGCTCACCACGGCGGCGGGCCTGCATCTCACGGTGCTGGGCAATACCCTGCTGTCGCCGCAGGCCCTGCGCGCCGCGCTCGAACCCGCCGAAAGCGCCGAGCGCGCGGTGACGCTGCTGGAGGCGGCTTATCGCCGCGCGGGGTATTTGCTCGTGGGCCTGCGCGCCACGCCCGAGCCGGCCACCCGCAGCGTGGAGATTCAGGTCATCGAAGGGCGGCTGACGCAGGTGCGGGCCCAGCCCGGCGTAGCGGCGTTCTACCGCGGCACGACCTTCGACCCGGCGCTGACTGAAAATGCGCTGATCCGCCGCAACATCCTGGCCGAGATGTACGCCAGCCGCAGCGGCCTGGGCTTTCGGCCCTCGCTGGCGCCCGCGCCGCAACCCGGCGGCAGCCTGCTGACGGTGGAGACGCCGCCTGAGCCGCAGTTCAAACCGGTGTCGGGCAGCGTGGTGTTTGGCAACTACGGCAGCCGCTATGTGGGCGGAGACGTGCTGGGCGAAAACCTCACCCTGCGCCCCGGCAAGGGCTGGCTGCTGGGCGCCAATTACAGCCACGGCCTGCCCAACCTCACCCGCGCCAGCGCGGGCAGCCGCAGCGATGCGGGCGGGCTGATGGCCTCGCTGGTGACGCCCTGGGGCATTTACGGCCTGAGCCTGCAGCGCAGCAGCTACCGCCTGGGCGTGGCCGGCGCGCCGTATTACCCGCAAGGCACAACCGAAACTTCCGCCCTCACCGGCAGCCAACTGGTCTGGGCCAGCCCCACGGCGCGCTTCAGCCTGAATCAGGCGCTCACCCATGTGGCCTACAAGTCGGAGGTTCTAGACGGCGCCTACACCCTGGCCGACCAGAATTACAACTATCTCACCCTGGGCGCGCAAGGCTCGCGCAATGTGCAGATCGGCACGCTGCCGGGGGCGGTGAATCTGGCGGTGGGCTACAACCTGGGGCTGAGCGGCAAACGCGGCACCCTGGTCTACGACGTGCCCTCCGCGCCGCAATCGCGCTTTCGCAACTGGACCCTGAGCGCAAGCTGGCAGCAAAACCTGCCCAAGGGTTGGAGCCTGAATGCCGCAGCCAGCGGCCAGTGGGGCATCAATACCCAGCCCGCCAACCAGCAGTGGGTGCTGGGGGGCTACGGCAGCCTGGCCGCCTGGACGTCGGGCATTTTGAGCGGCGACGGCGGCTATCTGCTGCGCACCGTGGCGCAGACGCCGAACTGGAACTGGCAGGGCTGGCAGGTCAACGCGCAGGCGTTTGCCGAGCAGGGCGCGGTGGCCACGCATTACCGCGCCCCCGGCGTGCCCGGCTGGCGCATGCTGGCCGATGTGGGCGTAGGGCTGACTTTTACCGCGCCGTGGAAAACCAGCCTGAGCGTGCAGGCGGCCCGGCCTGTGGCCAACAAAAACGTGACCGCCGCCACGCTGGCGAGCCAGCGCGCGGTGTATTTTGTGCTTCAACAACCCTTCTGAACATCATGGACCGACTTTTTTCCGGCGCTTTGCGTGTTGCGCGCCCCTTGGCGAAGAGCCTGACGCTCAGCCTTGCCCTGAGCTGCGCCGCGCAGGCGCAGGTTGTGCTGCGGGTGGATGGGCACCCGATCACCCTGGAGGAGGCCGAGGCGGTGAACCCGCAGGCGGCCGATCAGCCGCAAGTGCGCCAGCAGGTGGTCGAGCAGCTTGCGCAGCAGCAACTGCTGGCCGACGCGCTGAAATCGGTTCCGCCGCAGGCACAGGCGCGCATCGAGGCGGGGCAGAAAAACCTGCGGCGACAGGCTTTGGCGCAACTGTCGGCGGAGGCTTTTTTGCAGGCGCATCCCATCAGCCAGGAGGCCATCCGGCAGGCGTATGAGAAGCACATCGCCGATCTGCCGACCCGGCAATACTGGCTGCGCTGGATTGTGGTGAAAACACCGGAAGAGGCCAAGCGCGTGCTCGACGCGCTGCGCGGCGGAAAACAGACCTTCACCGCCTTGGCTCTGCACCACAGCATCGGGCAAAACGCCGAGCTGGGCGGCGCGCTGGGCTGGCAAAGCGAGCAGGCGATGTCGGCCGAGGTGCTTGGCGTGGTGCGCAAGTTGCAGCCCGGCCAGGTGGCAGGGCCGATTGCACTGGGCGAAAATCTGGCGATCATCCAGCTTGTGGCCGAGCGCACCCCGCCCAAGCCCGATTTCGAGCAGCTCAAGCCACAGATTGAGCAGCAACTGCGCCAGGCGGCGCTGCAAGCGCATGTCCAGGAGTTGGCGAAAAACGCCAAGATCGACAATCTGGCGCCGCCGGCGCAGGCCGCGCCCGCGAAAAAAATGGAGAGCTCTCATGCCCAATGAACCCCTTGTGCGGCGCAGTCCGCCCGCTCTTGCCCCCCGCCTGCAACTGCGCGGGTTGGCGCAGGGTTTGACTGCGGGGCTGATCTGCGTGCTCTCGCTGGCCCTCGGCGCCTGCGCGAGCACGCAGGGCGTGGAGGTGCAGCGAGAGACGACGCAAACCTTCCCGGCAACCACGCTGGTGCAGGTGCTGCAACAGCCCCCAACCCAGCCCTTCGTGCGCATCGCCGTGCTGAACGCGCAAGCGCCGGCCGGTACCCCGCTGGCCCAATTGCTCGCGCAGGTTCAGGCCAAGGCCGCCGCGCTGGGCGCAAACGCCATCGTGGTGCAGAACCTGAGCCAAAAAGTCGGCGGCACCCTCGAATACAGCCCCTCCGGCGGCCAATTCTCCACCACCCCTAGCGAAATTGCGCCGCGTTTAAGGGCAGAGGCAATTCGCCTCGCTGAATAAAATGACCGACACTCCGCTTTGGAAACTCTATGAACAGTGCCCTCTTTGCGGCGAGCGCGGGGGGGGGGGCAGTTGGCCGACATTGGAAGCCGATTGCTCAAAACATCCCTTATGGAAACCGCAACTGCCGCGCACCCTCGTTTGGGCGCAGTGCCAAAAATGCCAGCACGTCTTCACGACACACTATTGGACTGAGAGTGGTTTGCGTGTGATTTTTCAGTCAGCACATGATTTCCAATTAGCGGGCGGCGATAATGATATGAAGCGCCAAATATGGCGCCCAGTCATACGAAATTGTATTTCCATCTTGTCGCGGATTTTTGTTGCCAATACGCCGACGGCGAAAAAGTGGGTCGATTTTGGATTTGGCGATGGCAGTTTGCTCATGACGGCACATGATTTTGGCTTCGATGTGCTTGGTATTGATGCACGAGACATCGCTGTGGAAAAAATGCGCCAGTTTGGCTTCAACTGCATCCCTGGAATGCTTGACGGAAATGGGATATCTCACATAACAGGTGCTTCTGTTGTATCTCTAATGGATGTTTTGGAGCATGTGATTGATCCACCAAGGGTGCTGAAAATGATCCGGGAAAAAATCAGTGCCAACACTTTGCTCGTCATAAGCTGTCCTGATTTGAGCGCAAGCACTTGGAAAATAATGGATCAACAAAAAGTAAATCCTTACTGGGGCGAAATCGAGCACCATCACAATTTTTCAAGGAACCGACTGATGCAATTGCTCAACACTTGTGGTTTCCATGTTGTGGATTTTGATGTGCCTTATCGATATAAGTCTCAAATGGAAATGTATGCGCTTGCACAATGAGTCTTGAATTTCTCGAAGCCGAATCCCTCTCCATCCTGCGCGAAGCGGTGGCCGAGGCGCGCAAGCCGGTGATGCTCTACTCCATCGGCAAGGATTCGTCGGTGATGCTGCATCTGGCGCGCAAGGCGTTTGCGCCGGGGCCGTTGCCCTTCCCGCTGCTGCACATCGACACCACCTGGAAGTTCCGCGACATGATCGCGCACCGCGACCGCATGGCGCGCGAGTATGGCTGCGAGTTGTTGGTGCACACCAACCAAGAGGCGTTGGCCGAAGGCATCAACCCCTTCGACCACGGCAGCGCCTATACCGACATCATGAAAACCCAGGCGCTCAAGCAGGCGCTGGATGCGCACGGGTTTGATGTGATTTTCGGCGGGGCGCGGCGCGACGAGGAAAAAAGCCGCGCCAAGGAGCGCATTTTTTCGGTGCGCGAGGCCGGGCATCGCTGGGAGCCGAAGGCGCAGCGGCCGGAGTTCTGGGCCAACTTCAACACCCGGCTGGCGCCAGGGCAGACGCTGCGGGTGTTTCCGCTGTCCAACTGGACGGAGGCCGACATCTGGCAGTACATCGCGCAGGAGCGCATTCCCATCGTGCCGCTGTATTTCGCCGCCGAGCGACCGGTGGTGCAGCGCGGCGACGCAGCCAACCCGCAATGGATCATGGTCGATGACGCGCGCTTTCGCCTGGCACCCGGCGAGACGCCGCAACTGCGCAAGGTGCGGTTTCGCACCCTGGGCTGCTACCCGCTGTCTGCCGCGGTGGAAAGCGAGGCGGACACGCTGGAGAAGGTAATTGCCGAAACACTGGCTGCGCACACCTCCGAGCGCGCGGGACGGCTGATCGACCACGACGCTGCGGCCAGCATGGAGCGCAAGAAGCAGGAAGGGTATTTCTGATGTCGCATGCACCACAGGGCCGCCTGCGCTTTCTCACCTGCGGCAGCGTGGATGACGGCAAGAGCACGCTGATCGGGCGCTTGCTGTTCGATACCAAGCAGGTGTTCGACGATCAATGGCAGACGTTGCGCAGCGATTCCCGGCGTTTCGGCACGCAGGGGGAAGCGCCCGATCTGGCGCTGCTGGTGGACGGGCTGCAGGCCGAGCGCGAGCAGGGCATCACCATCGACGTGGCCTACCGGTTTTTCAGCACGCCCAAGCGCGCCTTTATCGTGGCCGACGCGCCGGGGCATGAGCAGTACACGCGCAATATGGCAGTGGCGGCGAGCACGGCCGATTGCGCCGTGGTGCTGGCCGATGCGCGCAAGGGGGTGCTAACGCAAACCCGGCGGCACAGCCGCATCGTGGCGCTGATGGGGGTCAAGCGGGTGCTGCTGGCGGTGAACAAAATGGACTTGGTGGGTTGGGATGCGGCGCGGTTTGCCGAGATTGCCGCCGACTACGCGGCGCTGGCGCAGACGCTGGGTTTGACCGTGCAGGCGGTGCCGCTGTCGGCGCTGGGCGGCGACAACCTCACGGCGCGCAGCGCGCAGACCCCGTGGTATGACGGCCCGACGCTGCTGGAGTGGCTGGAGCAGGCCCCGCTGTGCCGTCAAGATGACGAGGCCCCGCTGCGGCTGCCGGTGCAACTGGTGCTGCGCCCCAGCTCGGAGTTTCGTGGCTATTGCGGCACGGTGGCGCAGGGGCGGGTGCGGGCGGGCGACCGTGTACGGGTGCAGCCCTCGGGGGTGAAAGCCACGGTGGCGGCGGTGCGCATCGGTTTCGAGGAGGTGGCACAGGCCGGCCCTGCAGACGCGGTGTGCGTGACGCTACAGGAAGAGCGCGACATCAGCCGGGGGGATGTGCTGGTGGCCGCAGACTCCCCGATCGAGCAGGCCGAGCAGTTTCACGCGCATGTGGTGTGGGTGGGCGAGCAGCCGCTGCTGCCAGGGCGGCCGTATTGGCTCAAGCTGCACCACCGCACGGTGGGCGCGGTGGTGAGCAGCCTGCGGCATGTGGTGGATGTGGACACGGGGGCGCATTTATCGGCGCGGGAAGTGGCGATGAACGGCATCGCCGCGGTGCACCTGAGCGTGGATCGGCCCTTGCCGTTCATGCCCTATTCGGCCAGCCGGGAGCTGGGCAATTTCATTCTGATCGACCGGCTCACGCAGGCCACGGTGGGCGCCGGGATGATCGACTTCGCCCTGCGGCGCGACAGCAATCTGCACTGGCAGGCGTTGGCGGTGGACAAGGCGGCGCGCGCTGCGCTCAAACACCAGCAGCCGCGCTGCGTGTGGTTCACGGGTTTGTCGGGCTCGGGGAAATCGACCCTGGCCAGTCTGCTGGAAAAAAACCTGCATGCGCAGGGACGGCATACCTATGTGCTCGATGGCGACAACGTGCGCCACGGCTTGAACCGCGACCTGGGCTTCACCGAAGGCGACCGGGTGGAAAACATCCGCCGCGTGGCCGAGGTGGCGCGGTTGATGGTCGATGCCGGGCTGATGGTCATCGTTTCGTTCATCTCGCCGTTTCGTGCCGAGCGGGAGTGGGCGCGCAGCTTGTTCGCCCCCGGAGAGTTTGTCGAGGTGTTCGTCGACACGCCGCTTGCGGAATGCGAACGGCGCGATCCCAAGGGGCTTTACGCCAAGGCGCGGCGCGGGGAAATTCCTGCATTCACAGGGATTTCAAGCCCGTATGAAGCGCCTTTGAACCCGGAATTTTTGGTGCAGACGACATCCGCCACGCCGGAGGCTCTTGCCGAACAGATCGCCCAGTCGCTGTAGGAGTGCATTTCGCCCCGCTTGGCCGCGGCGAGCATCTCTACCCTAAGGCAGCTTGCGCATAAGATGGCAGGTTAACCCGCACGGCCTCGAACTTCATGTCTGCCTTACAACTGGCTTTTTCAGACCTTCTGCACAGCCTGCGCAACTGGCGACTGTGGACGCTGCTGGGCTGGCTGGAAATCCGGCAGCGCTATGCACGGTCGAAAATCGGGCCGTTTTGGCTGACGATCAGCATGGGGGTGCTGGTGGGCGCACTCGGCGTGGTGTACGGCTCACTTTTCGGGCAAAACATCGCAGACTACCTGCCGATGGTGGCGATTGGCCTGGTGGCGTGGAATCTGTTTTCCAGCCTGGTCAACGAAGGCAGCATGGCGTATATCAACAGCGCGAGCTACATCCGCCAGGTCAACACCCCCAAGCTGATTTATGTCTTGCAGGTCGCGTGGCGCAATCTGGTGATCTTTGCGCACAATTTTGTCATTGTGCTGCTGGTACTGGCGGTTTTTGGCGTAAAAAGCTGGCTGACCTTGCCGTTATTCATTCCTGGGCTGGTTTTGTTTATTTTCAATGGCCTGTGGATCGGCATGATCGCCGGGCTGCTGTCTGCGCGGTTCCGTGATTTTCCGCAAATCATCGCCGCCTTGTTGCAGGTGGCGTTTTATGTCACGCCGATTTTGTTTCATGGCGCGATGTTGTCTGAGAAACATCGCTGGATCGTCACCTTCAATCCGCTGGCGTATTTGATCGACGTGGTGCGGCAGCCGTTGGTGGGCATTGCCCCGCCGGCTTCGACCTGGATCATCACGGGGGTGATGGCCTTGCTGGGTTGGTTGTTCGCCCTGTGGTTGACCGGGCGTTACCACAAGCGCATTCCCTACTGGGTTTGACCGACATGAGCGCTTTCATTCGTCTGCACCAGGTTGCCCTGGATTTGCCAATTTTCGACGTGACCGCACAGTCGCTGAAAAAACGGGTGCTGCGGCTGGGCCGCAAAAATCGCCTCGCCGAGGACAATACCGGGGTGGTGATCGTGCGCGCGCTCAGCGGCATCGATCTGGCGCTGGAGCCCGGCGATCGTCTGGGGCTGATCGGGCATAACGGCGCAGGAAAATCCACCCTGCTGCGCGTGATGGCGGGGATTTATCCGCCGACTGCGGGTGTGGTGGAGGTGCGCGGGCGGGCGATTCCGCTGCTGGACATCAACCTAGGCATGGACGATCAGTCCACCGGTCGGCAAAACATCCGGCTGCGCGGCCTGCTGCTGGGGATGAAAGACGCAGAAATTCGCGCCAAGTCGGAAGAAATCGCCGAATTCACCGAGCTGGGGGATTATCTGGATTTGCCGCTTCGCACCTATTCCAGCGGCATGCGCTTGCGCCTGGCTTTTGCCATCGCGACGGCGGTGGACGCCGAAATTTTGTTGCTCGATGAGGTGATCGGCGTGGGCGACGCCAGCTTTCAGGAAAAAGCCGCCCGCCGCCTCGAACAACTCCATGCGCGAGCAGAAATCGTGGTGCTGGCCATTCACAACCCGCAGGTCATCCGCCAGAGCTGCAACAAGGCGCTCTGGCTGGAGCGCGGCACCCTGCGCAGCTTTGGCGCGGTCGATACCGTTTTGGCCGACTATGCGCAGCACACGGGGCTGACTGTACTCACCGAATAGGGACTCTGCAGTGGTACCGAGGTTTCTGCGCCTCTACTGCAGGCACGTGCTTGCGGCAGAGTTCCAGACGGAATCGACGCCGCTGTCGAGTGCGATTAGTAATCTGGCGGTTGATGGGCCAGCGCTGTGGGATGAGCAGCGGGAGAGCGTCGGGCTCGGAGGTGGAGACGACACCTCAATCCAGCAGGCTCTTGAGAGCCTTGAGCATCAGGAACAGGTGGTACGGATCGGTCGGACTGGGCTCGAACTCCCATGATTCGTACCACTGCCGCGCCGCATCATCCTTGGCATGCACCAGCAGGCAACGAATACCGGCGATGTCTGCGGCCTGCGCCGTGCGCAGCAGGGCATCCTTGAGCAAGGCCTGGCCCAGCCCTTTGCGCTGATGTTCCTTGTCCACCGCAAGACGGGCCAGAATCATGACCGGCACCGAATGGCGCGCCAGACCCTTCATCACTCTCGACGGCGCGACTTCCGGATCGACGCTGCCCACGGCGAGGCTGTAGAAACCGACTACCACGTCACCCTGGCAGCAGACGTAGGTCTGCGCGCTGTTGGCCTTCTGGTTGACGAGGGCGTAGCGCTGCAGGAACTGATTCAACGCGGCCTGGCCGCAGTCGAGAGCATCGACCTGATCCAACACCGCCAGCTTGCGTACGGGAGAGTAAGCACCGCTCAATCCAGGGCTCCGGGCTCACGCAGCAATTTTTTCAGGCGCGATTTGCTTTGCACCGGACGGTCCAGCGCGTCCTGGAATGCTTGCCACTGAGCGTCGTCCAGCACGAACTGGCGACGATCCGCTAGCGTCTGCGCAGCCGCTGTCACGCCCGCGTCGAGCAGGAACTCGCTGACGTTCTTGTGGCAGGCGCGCGCGGCTTCCTGCAGTAGTTTTTTGACTGGCGCGCTTGCACGAACGTCAATGCGTTCGGTCTTGGAAAGATTCAGGGTGCTCATGGCGCCCCTCCGGCATGATCTTGGATGGCTCTATATTACCCGTCCGGACATTGTACTGACAGTACCTTTTTCGTCACGGACGCCGCCCGTCCCGCGGAGGACAAGCTGCTGGCTTCGGCGGTCAGCGCCGCCAGGGCGGGGGTCAGCGCACTCGCTGACGCAGAAATTGCGATCGGGCAATTCCTCGGGACTCGCTCGGTCGCATTTGCGTCGTAGGGGATTTTTCGGGACATAGCATTTCGCGCATCTATCTCGATTCATCGGAGTTTCGCGCATGTTCAAGTCCCCGCTTCATCATCTCAGCGTCATGGCGCTGGTCGAAGGCTCGTCGCTCATCGCTCTGGTGCTGCTAGCCGTGCCGCTGAAGTACGCGGCCGATTGGCCCACGGGCGTGAAGATCATCGGGCCGATTCACGGTGCCCTGTTCATCTGGGCCACGATCGCACTGGTGGTGACGCTCTCGCGCGGGCAACTCTCGCCCTTGCGCAGCTTGGGCGTTTTCCTCGCTTCGCTCATTCCGTTTGGCGGACTGTGGTCGCACCGCATGATGCGTCGCCAACTCGACAAAGCGCCTGCGACAGCAGTCTGAGCGACTGCGCTACTACAGGGCTACTGCAGGGCCAGTTGCACCGCCCCGCTGTGGGTGAAGGGTATCTGCAGCATCGTCTGGCCGATCTCGGCTGTCCCCTGAATCACGTAGCGCACCGTGCCGTCCGACGGCAGGGTGGCGATGAGACTCAGCAGTGTTGCGCTGTTGACCTCGACCTGCACCGGAACCTGTGCCTGCTGTTGCGCGGCGATGGTGACGGGCGCGGTGCTCACGCCCTGCGCCACGTCCAGGCCGTTGAACTGGATCTGAAACCGCAGTTTCTGCAGCGGCAGGGCCAGGCCCCCGGTGTTGCGGATACTAAGGGTGAGGTCGAGGATGGCGGTTGTGCCTTGCAGGGCGATGCTGTCCACACTGCGAATCGACACCTGCGGCGCCACGGCGGTTTGCTGGGCCTCCGAAGGCGGCGAGGCGAACAAGGCCGCCGCGCACAGCAGGGCGGGCAGCAAACCTCGCCAGTTTTTGATCAGCCGCAGCACCATCAATGTCCGGCGAAATCCACCAGGGTGAACAGCGGCAGGCCTGCATCGCGCAGCAGCATTGAGCCGCCGAGTTCGGGCAGATCGACGATGGCCGCGCCTTCGATCACGCTGGCCCCGAGCTTTTCGAGCAGACGCTTGCCGGCCATCATGGTGCCGCCGGTGGCGATGAGATCGTCGATGAGCAGCACGCAATCGCCCGGCCGCACCGCGTCGGTGTGAATCTCCACCGTGGCGCTGCCGTATTCCAGCTCGTACTCCTCGGACACCGTGTCGAAAGGCAGCTTGCCCTTCTTGCGGATGGGCACGAAACCGATATTCAGTTCGTAGGCGATAACGGCGCCGAGAATAAAGCCGCGCGCATCGATGCCCGCCACCACGTCCGGGCGCAGATCGGGGGCCATGTAGCGATGCACGAACTGGTCGATGAGCACGCGGAACACCCGCGGGTTCTGCAGCAGCGGGGTGATGTCGCGGAACTGCACGCCGGGTGACGGCCAGTCGGGCACGGTGCGGATGTGTTGGCGCAGATAGTCGATGACGTTCATGGTGATCCGTTCAACAAACAAAATTCAGGCCGCCGCCTCGTCGCCAAACACGTCGTGGTACGACGCAAACGACGCACCCGACAGCACGGGAAACAGCACCAGCAGGCCGAGGCCGAACGGCAACATGGCCACGATGGAAATCGGCAGCAGCAACACGGTGAACAAGGTAATGGGCGCCAGATTGGTGAACCCGGCCCGCACCGACAGCTTGACCGCATTCCACGGACTGACGCCCCCGAGCGCCACCAGCGTATTGACGAACCAGAACGCCACGCTGAACAGATAGAGCGCCAGCAGCACCAACAGCAGCAAGGTCATGAGCGAACCCGCCAAGGCGCCCAGACCTGCGGCCATGCCTACGCCGGGGGTCATGACTTTGGCAAACGCGCCAAAGCTGGCCAGCCCCAGGCCGAACATCGCGCCCAGCCCCATCACGATCACCGCGCCGATCACGCCGCCCAGCGCAAGCACCAGCAGGGAGACCAGCAACAGCGGGCCGATGCGGCCGGTCCACCTCTGCGTGGTCGACGACAGCGTGCCTTCATTTTGGGGTTCGACCGGCATGCCTTGTGGCGTCATCGCTCGCGCCTGCTCCGCCCGCTTGCGCAGCAGCGCGGCAAAAATCACGCCGAAAGCCAGCAGCGGCAGACTCAGCCATTGCGAAAGCAGCCCGCCCATCGGCAACTCGGCCAATAGCCACAGCAGCACGAGCAGCGCCACGGCCAGGCCCAGCCAGGGCAGCGGCGCCTGCATGAAACTGCGCCAGCCAGCCATCCACCAGCGCAGGCCGAATGCGGCGGGAACGCGGCGAAATACGGGGTCTGGAACGATGAGATCGGTGGAGGTCATGGCGGGCCGCAGGGAATGAAGACGGCCCATTATCCGTCGCCGATTTGAACATATACCCGCGCATTCCCCTTCCTCGACCGGCCTGACGCACAGCGTCACTCAGGCGAAGCCGTCCGGGCAGGAGGGGGTCAAGCGGGCAGTTTTCGTTTTCTTGTTCCTCTTTATCTGGATAAAATAACAGCATGCAACGTCGCAAAGTCACGTTCAAACTCTACCCCAATGCCGCGCAGTCTGCGCGGCTTGAGGCGTGGACGCGGCTGCACTGCGAGTTGTACAACGCAGCACTCGAAGAGCGCATCGACGCGTGGCGCAAAGCCAAGAAGTCGATCAGCTACTACGAGCAACAGAATGCGTTGCCCGCGATCAAGGCCGATCGGCCCGAGTTCGTCGAACTCGGCAGCCACGCATTGCAACAAACGCTGCGGCGTTTGGATCTGGCGTTCGCTGCATTCTTCCGCCGCGTCAAGGCCGGGCAGACGCCCGGCTTCCCACGGTTCAAGTCGGCCAAGCGATTCTCCGGCTTCGCGTACCCCGATCCGGCTGGATGGAAGCTGATGGGGCATGGCGGGCGTGGCGCCACGCTGCGGCTGGGTAGCGGCAAAGACGCCCTTTTCATCCGGGCACGCGGACAGCACCGCTTTGGGAGTGAGTCCAAGCCCAACGACCTCACCCTCACGCGCAGGAACGGCCAGTGGTTCGTATCGGTGACGCTGCGCGTGCCCGAAGAAGCCTGTGCGCGGCAGCGCAAAGCAGACCGGTGCCGGGGTGTGGACTTCGGCGTCACGGACTGGGCCACGTTCGACGATGGGCAGATTATCGCGAATCCGCGCTGGCTCCGTGAAGAACTCCCCAAGCTCGCTGATCTGCAACGCCAGCGCGCCCGCAAGCGCCGGGGCTCGGTGAGGCACGGGCGCCTAGGGCAGCGTGTGGCCCGGCTGCACGATCGCATCGCCAACCTGCGCCGGGACTTCGTGCATCAGGAAACGACCCGGATGGTGCAGCAATGCGCCGTCCTGGCCACGGAGCAACTGGCTCCCAAGAACATGAGCCGCAGCGCCCGAAGCACCGAACAGGAGCCGGGGCGACGCGTGCGGCAAAAGGCCGGACTCAACCGGGAAATTCTCTCGGCGGCATTCGGCATGGCGCATCAGATGCTCGCGTACAAAGCGGAAGAGGCTGGTACACGGCTGCACTTGAGCGATACGCGCCCACTCAAACCGTCGCAGCGGTGCGCGGCGTGTTGGGAAATTGTGCCCAAGACGCTCGCAGACCGCCTGCATGTCTGCCCGCACTGCGGGCATGTCATGCCGCGCGACCAGAACAGCGCGTTGGTGGTGCTCATCGACGCGAACACGCCTGGGACGGGCGTGGCGGCGAGACCCAAACCTCTGCCCCGGCAACGGGGCAAGTCAAAGTCTGTGACCCGCGAAACCCTCGCTACAACGCTCTGCGTTTAGCGGTGGGAGAGTTCATACGCCATGATGAGGGTGGCGATGCAATACCAGAGCAAGGCCCAGGTATAGACCGCGCGCCGCCCATACCGGTCGGACAGCCAGCTCACGAACAGCGTGCCCACCCACAAACCGAGAAAAAGGGCCGCGACAAAGCTGGCAATCCCCTGAAAGCCGAACAGTCCCTTGGTGGTCGCGGTGAACACCCCGCTTTTGAACAAACCGGGCGCGATATAAGCGGTCAGAAACAGGTCGTAAAACTCGAACAGCCCGCCCAGCGAGAGCAGGATGACCATATTGCGCACGGTCTTCGAGGGAGGCAGGCGGTCGATGCGCGCCGCGATGGTGGGCGCGCCGTGGTGGCCGGGGCGGGGGCCCTCAGACGCTTCAGCGCCGACTGGCGCCAGGATGGTGCTCATGTTTGTCTCCTGTATTTATCGTTCCTCCATGATGAATGGAAAAAACAGGAGACGGGGTGTCGAAATGTGACCTGGGGTGACGCCTTGCTTCAACTGGGCTGCAACACGCTGGCGCCGGGCTGTTTGAGCAGTTGCGCCCATTCCTCGAGCTCGCGCGGCTCGCCGAACAGATAGCCCTGCATGCTTTGCAGGCCCATGCCGTGCAGCGCCTGGGCGCATTCGCGCGTTTCCACGCCCTCGGCGACCACGTTGATCGACAGGCGCCGGGAGATGTCGACGAGCCCGCGCACGATTTCCGCGTTGCGCACGTCCTTGGTCACATCCGCCGTGAAGCTGGCCGGAATCTTGATGTCGCTCGGATCGAGGATCTTGAGGTATTCGAACGAGGCGTAGCCCTCGCCGAAATCGTCCATCGCCACCCGCACGCCCGATTTGCGCAGCGACTGCACATTGCGCGCCACGCTGGGAAACGCTGGAATGGCGCGGCGCTCGGTCACCTCGACCATCAGGCGCTCGGGCGCCCAAGCGTAGCGCTGCAGGGTACTACTGATGTGCTCGATCAGCGCCGGATCGCCGATCTGATCGGCCTCGATATTGACCGAGATGTAGCCGTTCCAGCCCGTCCAGTTGGACAGCACCCGCGCCTCGGAGATGGCTTCTTCCATCACCCAGAAAAACAGCTCGCTGGTCTGTGCAGGGGTCAGTTGCGGCAGGAACATCAGCGGGGAATGCCGCTTCGGCGCATCTTCCGCACGCCAGCGGAACAGCACCTCCAGCCCGATGACCTGCCCCGCCGGGAAACTTACCTGCGGTTGATAAACCAGTGCCGGAGCCCCCGCTCCCGCATGTGCGGCAATCTCAGAAAAAACGTCGCGTTCCACGATGAAGGTGCCGCTTAGTCGTTGTTGAAGAGCGTTGTTGAAAGTACCAAGCCTGAATATTTCCGGCAGGTTAGCATGGGTTTTGAAACACTCAAATCTGGATTTACTAATTCTGTGCTCCCTGACAACAACGCGCCCGATCAATGCCAGCGCACGACACCATGACCTCCTCTGCCTCACCTCGTTCCCGTACCGCCGCCCTTGTCCAAGCCCCTCCCGGCAGCTCGCAGACCGGCCCGAGCTACCGGGTATCGGTTGCCGATGCACTCGCGCACCAGTTTCTGGTCGAGCTCGACCTGCCCCACCCGGAACCAGCGGGGCAGGAGTTCTGGCTCCCGGTCTGGATTCCCGGCAGCTATCTGGTGCGCGAGTTCGCCCGCCATGTCTTGCAGGTGCAGGCCTGGTGCGCCGACAAACCCATCGCACTACACAAAATCGCCAAGAACCGCTGGCGCGCCGCTCCGTGCAACGGGCCGCTACGGCTGCGCTACTCGGTGTATGCCTTCGATCTCTCGGTACGCACCGCCTACCTCGATACCCAGCGCGGCTTTTTCAACGCCAGCAGCCTGCTGCTCGCAGCCGCTGGACGCGAGCAGCAACCGCACACCGTCACCCTCGCCTGCCCCGACTTCGCGCCGCACTGGACAGTGGCCACCACCTTGCCCGCGGTTCAATGCGACGCCAACGGCTTCGGCAGCCGACGCGCGGCAAACTACGACGCGCTGATCGACCATCCCGTTGAAATGGGCGAACTACTGCGGCTGGAGTTCAGCGCGGGCGGGGCCCCGCATGCCATGGTCATCGCCCTGGGCAATCGGCTGCACGACACCGTGGATACCCGGCGGCTGGCGCGCGACCTCAAGCGCATCTGCAGTGCGCAGATCGCCCTGTTCGAGCCCCGTAGCAAGCGCGCACCGTTTGCCGAGTACCTGTTCATGGTCGCACCGACCGCCGAGGGCTACGGCGGGCTGGAACATGCCGACAGCACCGCTCTGATGTGCACCCGCCGCAGCCTGCCGCACCCGCGCCTGCAAGACACCGACAGCGCCCATAGCCCCCACAGCGACTATCGCGACTTTCTCGGCCTGTGCAGCCACGAATACTTCCACGCCTGGAACGTCAAGCGCATCAAGCCGCAGGTCTTCACGCCCTACGACCTTCAAGCCGAAAACCCCACCACTCTGCTGTGGCTGTTCGAGGGCTTCACCGCGTATTACGACGATCTGATGGTGTTGCGCGCGGGGCTGATCACGCCGCAGCAATACCTCGACGGTCTGGCCCGCACCCTCGGCGCGGTGCTGCGCACGCCCGGGCGCCAGGTTCAAAGCGTGGCCGAGGCCAGCTTCGATGCCTGGACCAAGTATTACCGCCCCGATGAAAACACCGCCAACGCCACGGTGAGCTACTACCAGCTCGGCGCGCTGGTCGCCTTGTCCATCGACCTGCGGCTGCGCCGCGAAAGCGCGGCCACGCTGGACGACGTGATGCGTCTGCTGTGGACGCGCTATGGCCGCGCCGACGCGCCGCTGCGCGCCGAAGGCGTGGCCGAAGACGCCCTGCCCGCGCTGCTCAAGGAAGTGAGCGGCCTCGACTGGCGCGCCTTCTTCCGTCGCCATGTTCACGGCACTGAGCTGCCTCCCGTCAAGACGCAGTTCGCTGATTTCGGCATTCAATGGGCCTCGCAGGAAGACACTCCGCTCGACGCGCTGGGGCTGGCCGCGCAGGAACAGGCCGGCGGCTGGCTGAGCGTGCAGCGCGTGCGCAACGGCGGCTGGGCCGAACGCGCCGGGCTGGCCGCTGGCGATCTGCTGCTCACGCTGGACGGCGAGCGGGCGCGCAAAGCCGCGATCGAGCGCCGCCACGCACAGGTCCGAGCGGGCGATGTGTGGCGTCTCACCTGGCTGCGGCAAGATCTGGAGCAGCACAGCGAAACGCCTTGGTTTGCGCTGCCCGACAGCCGCGTGCAACTGCGGCTAGCCGACAAGCCGCGCCCCGCGCAGCGCCAACGTCTGAGCGCCTGGATGGGCACCGCACTGTGACGCACAATGCCCTTGAATGACCCTTTAGGAGATGCCCATGGAGACCCCTGACGACGCCGTCGTCCTGACCGAAACCCGAGGCCACGTCGGCCTCATCACCCTCAATCGACCCAAGCAACTCAACGCCCTGAACGACGCCCTGATGGACGCGCTGGGCGCCGCGCTGAAAGCGTTTGACGCGGATCCAGCCATCGGCTGCATGGTCGTCACCGGCAGCGACAAGGCCTTCGCCGCCGGGGCCGACATCTCGGCCATGGCGAAAAAGACCTTTCCGGCCAGCTACACCGAAGACTTCATCACCCGCAACTGGGAAGCGATGATGCAGATCCGCAAGCCGGTGATTGCGGCGGTGCGCGGCTTCGCGCTGGGCGGGGGCTGCGAGCTGGCGATGATGTGCGATCTCATCGTGGCCGCCGACAACGCCCAGTTCGGCCAGCCCGAAATCAAGCTCGGCATCATTCCCGGCGCCGGCGGCACCCAGCGGCTGACGCGCGCCGTGGGCAAAGCCAAGGCCATGGATCTGATCCTCACCGGCCGGATGATGGACGCGCTTGAGGCCGAGCGCAGCGGCCTGGTCGCGCGGGTCGTGCCGCTGCAGCAGACACTCGATGAGGCCGTGGCGATGGCCGAAACCATGGCCGGCTTCTCGCAGCCTTCGGTGCTCATGGCCAAGGAAAGCGTGAACCGCGCGTTTGAATCGTCGCTGTCCGAAGGTTTGCGTTTCGAGCGTCGGCTGTTTCAGTCGCTGTTCGCTACGGCCGACCAGAAGGAGGGTATGGCGGCTTTCCTGGAAAAACGAAAACCGCTTTTCACGAACAAATGATGCGCTATACTGCGCGGCTTGTTTGCGTGTTGGCGCTTTAGCTCAGTCGGTTAGAGCGACGGAATCATAATCCGCAGGTCCGGGGTTCGAGTCCCTGAAGCGCCACCATCGTTTTCCAGCCCACATCGTTTTTTTCGTAGGCTTCTCGTTTGCACCCTTCGCGCCGAATTCGTGGGCGCTGATCCAAGCCCATGCGTTGTTGCCTGGGCTTTTTTGTTTTGCGCGCCAAGCGAACCGTTTTTTGTCCAGGAGTCGGCCATGAAACTTCAACCGTTGCTGCGTCGGATGACCCTTGGGGCGGCGCTGTGTCTGGGCAGCCTGGGCGCGGCTTACGCGCAGATGAACTACCCGATGGGCAGCCTGCAGGGCCTAGCGACGTTTGGCGCGTTTCCGAACGTCAGCATCAACTGCACCGATTACACCCTCGGCCCAGGCACGCGGGTGATCAGCCCGCTAAACCGCATCATTCCCCGCAACCAGCTCAACGGGCTGCAGGCCCCGGTGGTGTTTCAGACCGACGCGATGGGCAATGTGTTTCGCGTGTGGCTGGTGAGCGATTCCACGGCCAGCCAGCTTCAGTTGCCCAAGGCGCCGGGACAGTGCGGGCTGTTTTTCAGCAATTGACGGACGCTTCCATCGTGACAAAAAAGGTCTTTATCAAGACGTTCGGCTGCCAGATGAACGAGTACGACTCGGCCAAGATGGCCGACGTGCTCGGGGCGGCTGAAGGCTATGAACCCGTGGCAACGCCGCAGGAAGCCGATCTCATTTTGCTCAACACCTGCTCCATTCGCGAAAAGGCGCAGGAAAAAGTGTTCAGCGATCTGGGGCGCCTGCGCGAGCTCAAGGCCGACAAGCCGAATCTGCTGATCGGCGTGGGCGGCTGTGTGGCGAGCCAGGAAGGCGAGGCCATCGTCAAGCGCGCGCCTTATGTCGATCTGGTGTTTGGCCCGCAAACGCTGCACCGGCTGCCGCAGCTCATTGCGCAGCGCCAGGCGCTCGGGCGTGCGCAGGTCGATATCAGCTTTCCGGAAATCGAAAAATTCGATCACCTGCCGCCCGCACGGGTGGAGGGCCCAAGCGCCTTTGTCTCCATCATGGAAGGCTGCAGCAAGTATTGCAGCTATTGCGTGGTGCCCTACACCCGCGGTGAGGAAGTCTCGCGCCCCCTGGTCGACGTGCTCACCGAGGTGGCCGAACTGGCCTCGCTAGGCGTGCGCGAGGTGACGCTGCTGGGCCAGAACGTCAACGCCTGGCTGGGCTCGGGAGAGGGCGAAGATTTCGCCTTTCTGCTGGAATGCGTGGCAGAGATCGACGGCATCGAACGCATCCGCTACACCACCAGCCATCCGAAGGAATTCACCCAGCGGCTGATCGATGCCTACGGCCGTATTCCCAAACTGGTCAACCATGTGCACCTGCCGGTGCAGCATGGCAGCGACCGCATTCTGGCGGCGATGAAGCGCGGCTATAGCGCGCTGGAGTTCAAGAGCATCGTGCGGCGGCTGCGCGCGGTGCGCCCCGATATCTGCATCGGCTCCGACTTCATCGTCGGCTTTCCGGGCGAGACCGATGCCGACTTCACGCAGCTGATGAAGCTGATCGAGGACATGCAGTTCGACGCCAGCTTCAGTTTCATTTTCAGCCCGCGCCCCGGCACCCCGGCAGCTAATCTGGCGGATGACACCCCGGCCGACGTCAAGCTCAAGCGGCTGCAGACCTTGCAGGCGCAGATCGAGGCTCAGGCTTCGGCCATCAGCGCCGCCATGGTGGACACGGAACAGGCCGTGCTCATCGAAGGGCCGAGCAAGAAAGACCCCTCGGAACTGCAGGGCCGCACCGAAAACAACCGCATCGTGCACCTGAAGGCCAACGCGCGGTTGATCGGCCAGATCGTGCCGGTGCGCATCACCACGGCCTACCCGCACTCGCTGCGCGGCGAGGTGTGCATGGCTGAAGCGGATCAGGCCGCGGCGGTCTGATCCGCTTCAGCCTGTGCGCTCTACTTGATCATCAGGCGCAAGCTGTCCCAAGCGCGGCCGAACAGACCCGCTTCGGGCACGGCCTTGATGACCTCCAGCGGATAGACCGCCAGCGGCTTGCCGCTCATGCTCACGTCGAGTTGGCCGACGCGCTGCCCGGCCTGCAGCGGCGCCACCAGCGGGTCGGGCCGCACCACCTTGGTCTGAAGGTCTTTGCCCATGCCGCGCGGCACCGAAATGACCACCGGCACCGAGGAGCCCAGTTCCACTTTGTTATCCACGCCCTTCCAGACGGGCGCAGTCAGTACCGGCTTGCCGGGCGAGGCCAGCACGATGTCGTCGAAGTTCTGATAAGCCCAGTTGAGCAGCACCTGGCTCTCCTCGCCGCGGGCCCGCTCGGTGGGTGTGCCCATCACCACGGTGAGCAGGCGACGCGGGCCGTTGGGAAATTGGCGCAGCGCCGAGGTAATCATGCAGTAACCCGCCTCGGAGGTGTAACCCGTTTTCATGCCGTCCACGGAAGGATCGGTGAACAGCAGGCTGACGCGGTTGGGCTGGGTGATGTGGTTGTAGGTGAATTCCTTGACCTTGAAATAGCGCGCGTAATCGGCCGGAAAGTCGCGGATGATGTGGGTAGCGATGATGGAGAGGTCATACGCCGTGGTGTGGTGGCCGGGGTCGGGCAAGCCCGTCGGGTCCATGAAATGCGTGCCCTTAAGACCCCACTGCTGCGCCTGGCGGTTCATCATGGCGACGAAGGCGCTCACCGAGCCGCCCACCGTCTGCGCCAGCGTCATCGCGGCGTCATTGCCCGATTGCACGATCATGCCCAACAGCAGGTCGTTGACCGACACCGGCACTCGCGGGTCGATGAACATGCGCGAGCCACCGGTCTGCCAGGCCTCTTTCGATTCGGTCACCATCTGGTTGAGCTTGATGGTGCCTTCTTTCAAGGCCTTGAAGGTCAAGTAAGCCGTCATCAGCTTGGTCAGCGAGGCCGGCGCCTCCTGAGCGTGGGCGTCGTGCTCGGCGAGGATCTGTCCGCTGGTCAGATCGACCACCAGCCAGGCCCGCGCATCGAGCTTGGGCGGCGGAACGGTGGCCAGCATGGCCTGCATCGGCGTGAGGGGAGCGGCTGCGGCACTCGGGGCCGGAGTCGTTGCGGCGGGAGCTGCCGCTGGAGTGGGGGCGGCCTGCGCCAAAGGCGACAGCGCGAGTAGACAGGCCGCGCTGCAGGCGGCGACAAACGATTGAACGGACATAGGCGAATCCTGAGACTCAAAACAGAAAACCGACACCCTAGCAGCCTGAGGGCGTGACAGGGGTGACGAAGTTTTGCCGCGCACGCTGGATCTCGCGGCAGAGGGTCAGAGCGCGGGGCGGCGAGAAGGTTCGCAGGAACGAAAAAACAAAGGCGCGTTTCAGACGCGCGTGCTGCTGGCGTTCTGAGAAACTCGCCGGGCCGCCCCAAGAGTTTCTCACCCCCTCGGGGGGCCTGGCGCGCAGCGACAGGTCTTGGGGGCGCTTAGGGGTTTTGTGCCCCATGCCACTGACAGACCCAGTCGCGCAGGGGCAGCAGCAGGCCGTGGAAAAAATGCCCCGCGCCCGGAAACACGACCACGGGCAATTGCTGCGGCCGCGCCCAGTCGAGCACGCCGGACAGCGGCACCACATCGTCTTGCTCACCATGCAGCACCAACACGCGCTGTGCGAGCGGTGGGGCGTTGGCCGGTTTAATCTGCGGCACGTCGAAACGGCTGACGGCCGTGCCCACCAAAGTGAGATGCTGCAAGGTGGCGCCCCGATGCTGCAAGGCCAGCGCACAACGCGCGGCGACGGCGGCGCCGAAGGAAAATCCGGCCAGCGCCAAGGGCAGCGCCTCGCGCTCAAGCCCGGCTTGCTGCGCGACCTGAGGAATGAAGTCGTCGAACACGGCCAGCAGATCGGCGGTCTCGCCCACGCCGTGGTCAAACACTCCGGCCGTGTCGCCCACGCCGCGAAAGTTGGGCCGTACCGCCAAGAAACCGAGTTGCAGCCAAGCGCGGGCCAGGGTCTGCGCCACCTTATTGTCGAGCGTGCCGCCGAACAGTGGATGAGGGTGCGCCACCAGCGCCAGCCCGCGGGGTGGCCCCACGGGCGCATCGACCGCCACTTCGATCGCCCCCGCCGGGCCCTTCACCAGCAGCTTGCGGGTCTGCGCGTTCATTTGCATCGGCCCGGATTACTGATCCGCGTCGGGCGCGTCAGGGAGATCGGGCAGACGCAGGCGCTCCACCACCTCGCCACGCAGCAGATGGCTTTGCACGATGTCATCGATGTCGCTCTGATCGACATAGGTGTACCAGACGCCCTCGGGATAGACCACGCAGACCGGCCCCTCCTCGCAGCGATCGAGGCACCCCGCCCGGTTGACGCGCACCTTGCCCGCACCCGCCAGCCCCAGCGTCTTGACGGCTGATTTGCAGTGCTCGAATGCAGCCTCCGCCCCGCTGGCGGCGCAGCACGGCCGTGTGGCGCTGGCGTCGCGCTGGTTCAGACAGAAAAAAATGTGGTGTTTGTAATAGTTCATGATTAACCCAGATTGTCATGGCGAACGGGCCGCAACGCTCGCGCCATCAAATAGATCAGAGCGGCGAACGGCCATAGCCAACTCAGCCACTGCGGCAAACCATACAGCCTAATGAACAGACCTTGGCTCCATGCCTGCAGATTCAGCGCGTAATACGGCCCCGGCCCCGACCCATTGATCCACCCCAGCGCCAGCGCCAGACTGAGCGCGCCGACCGCAGCGCCCCATCGCGGCGGCAGATACGACAGCGGCAAGCCGATCATCAACCCCAGCGCCACACTGCGCAGGGTGGGCACGGTCGCCCAGGCCAAGGCGTGTTCTGGGCCGAAACTCAAGGCGGCCGACAGGCTGACGGCCAGCAGGCCGGCGAAGGTCAGTGCCAGCGCCAGCCTCAGCCGGGGCGCACTTGGCCGCAACAGCGCCGCAAGCAGCAAAAGCGAACCGGCGAGCATGGCCGCGGTGATGCTGCTCTGGCGCAGCCCGCTCATCGGCGCGAAATCCGGTAATCGCAGGCCGCTGTTGACAAACCACGCCGACAGAATGCGCCAAGTATCGGTATCGAGCGCAGGCTGCAACAGGGTCGGCCCGATCTGCCCGGTGCCGAACAGCACGGCGGCGGGCCAAAGCAGCGCCAGCGGCCATAGCGCCAACAGCAGCAAGCCATAGCCCACATGAGGCGCAAACCAGCGTTCCCGCCACAGCCGCAGCAGCGCCGCGAGGCGCAGCCGCGGCAGCAGCCAAGCACAGATCGCAGCGCCCAGCAGACCGCCTAGCGAATTAGTCAGCCAGTCGAGGTTGGACGACACGCGCATGGGCAGAAAAGCCTGCGAGGCTTCCATGCCGAAAGACACGCTGCTGGCCAACGCGCTGGCCGCCAGCCACGATGCCCAGCGCGGCCAACGTGCCGGCAGATTGCGGGCGATGAGATAGCCCAGCGGTAGATAACCGCCGACATTGATCAGCAAGTCGCTGAAGGTGATGTAGCGCGGCAGCGGCGCGAGCACGAAATCAAACGGCATCAGCCCCTGCCAGCGCCATCCCGAAAAGGGATAGAGGCTGGCATAGACGATCAGCAGCACATAGCCCGCCAGCGCATAACGCATGAAGCGGGAAACGGGGCGCGCACTGTGCGCAGGGCGATGCGGCGAAGACATGAGACAACTTCAGGGCCAGCAAGCGGCGCGCCCGTATAACCGTCAAGGAAACGCAGGGCCGCCCCAAGTTTCCTTGTCCCCCTCGGGGGGCGGGCTGGGCCGTCCCCTTCCCGACCTCCCCCACGACGTGGGGGAGGTGAGATCACTCCCTCCCCACTTGTGGGGAGGGTTGGGGTGGGGATTGCCCGGCCCTGGGGGCACTCAGAACGGCTTGATGACCACCAGCGGAATGATGATGAACAGAATGATGGTGGGAATTTCGTTGAACCAGCGATACCACTTGTGGCTGCGGGTATTGGTTCCCTGCTCGAACTGGCGCAAGATGCGCTTGCACCAGAACATATAGATCACCAGCAGCACGACCAGGGTGACCTTGGTGTGAATCCAGCCGTTGCCCGGGCCGCGCAGGCCGATGCCGTAATACAGCCACAGCACCAGGCCGAGAATGATGGCCGGCCACATCAGGATGTGGGTGAAGCGGTAGAGTTTACGGCCCATCATCAGCAGACGCTCGCGCTCGGCAGTGCTGTCAGCGGGCACCATGGCCAGGTTGACGAAAATGCGCGGCAGGTAGAACAGCCCGGCGTACCACGCGATCACAAAAATGATGTGCCAGGTCAGCACCCACTGAAAAGCCATCTTGAACTCCCTTTCGCAGACAGAGTCGCAGTGTAAAAGAGCCTTGGCGCAAGCTTGTTGCCAGGGGACAAACGAATATTGCGGGCAAAAAAATCCCCGGCAGTGCTGGCCAGGGATTCAAGCCTTGAAACAAGGCCCCGCTCAGGGAGGAGAAGCGGGGGACGGCACATCTTGCAACGCACCATCCAGTTGAAAAAGATAGCATTCATCGCATCAAGTTCCACTCCATGACAAACCAAAGATGAAAAACTTTGTGAACCTGCCCAGATTTCCCGGCACCCGCATGCGGCGGCTGCGCCGTGACGACTTCAGCCGCCGTCTGGTGCGCGAGCACCGACTGGCAGCGGACGATCTGATCTACCCGGTGTTCATCCTCGATGGCGAGAACCAGCGCCAGCGCGTGGCGTCGATGCCCGGCGTGGAGCGTTTGAGTGTCGATCTGCTGCTGCCGGTGGCCGAGGAATGCGTGAAACTGGGCATTCCGGTGCTCGCGCTGTTTCCCGTGATCGATCCCAACCTCAAGACGCCCGACGGCATCGAGGCCGCCAACCCCGACGGACTGGTGCCCCGAGCGGTGCGCGCCCTCAAAGCGGCGTTTCCACAGCTCGGCGTGCTCACCGATGTGGCGCTCGACCCCTACACCTCGCACGGCCAGGACGGTCTGCTCGACGACACCGGCTACATCATGAACGAGCCCACCGTGGCCATGCTGGTGAAGCAGGCGCTGGCGCAGGCAGCCGCCGGAGTGGACATCGTCGCCCCGAGCGACATGATGGACGGCCGCATCGGCGCGATCCGCCAGGCGCTGGAGGCCGACAGCCATATTCACACCCGCATCATGGCCTACAGCGCCAAGTACGCCAGCGCGTTCTACGGCCCGTTCCGCGACGCCGTGGGCTCGGCCGCCAACCTCGGCAAGGCCGACAAAAAGGTCTATCAGATGGACCCGGGCAACTCCGACGAAGCCCTGCGCGAAGTGGCGCTCGACATCGCCGAAGGCGCCGACATGGTGATGGTCAAACCGGGCATGCCGTATCTGGACATCGTGCGCCGGGTGAAGGACGAGTTCCACATGCCGACTTTCGCTTATCAAGTGAGCGGCGAATACGCCATGCTCAAGGCAGCCGCGCAGAACGGCTGGCTCGACCATGACGCGGTGATGATGGAAAGCCTGCTGGCATTCAAACGCGCGGGGGCCGACGGCATCCTCACCTATTTCGCCGTCGAGGCGGCGCGCAAGTTGCGGCAAGGCTGAGCGCCCGGAGCCGCGCATGAAAGTTCGTGTCTGGGATCTGCCGCTGCGCCTGTTTCACTGGGCGCTGGCCGTCTGCGTGACCGTTTCCATCGTCACCGGGCTGATCGGCGGCAACGCCATGCAGTACCACTACTGGAGCGGCTACACCCTGATTGCGCTGCTGGTGTTCCGGCTGGTGTGGGGCGTGGCGGGCAGCCGTCACGCGCGGTTCTGGAACTTCGTGCACGGGCCGCGCGACATTTGGCGCTATGTGCGCGGCGACGATCCGCGGCCCGAACACCTGCGCGTCGGCCACAACCCGCTTGGCAGTCTGTCGGTACTGGCGCTGCTCACCGTGGTCGCGCTGCAGGTCATCAGCGGGCTGTTTGCGAACGACGAAATTTTCAACCAAGGCCCGCTGGCCAATTATGTGAGCGACCGCACCAGCGCGATTTTCACCTTCTATCACACCACCATCGGCCAGCCGCTGATCTACGCCCTCGTCGGCCTGCACCTCGCGGCCATTGCCTATTACGCCATTTTCAAACGCGAAAACCTGGTGCGCCCCATGCTGACGGGCGATATCGACACCGTGGCCGGCGTGACGCCCGCGCGCGACACCTGGGCGTTGCGCCTACTGGCGCTGCTCATCGTGGCGGCGGGTGGCGTGTTGGCCTGGTGGATTTCCACCCTGGGCAGCGTGGGCGGCTATTGAAGTCATCGATTCAGCGGCCAGCGCCCGATGACGTCGTAACGCCCGGTGCCCAGCACGGAGTGCACCAGCGCGAAGCCGCGCACTGTCCAGTGCAGCGGCGGGAATGTGACCGGCGGCTGCGTCGCCTGCGCGCGCCGCGCCAGCGTGACATGCGGTGCGAAGGCGCGAGCGTCGAACGGCAGACCGCGCTGGCCGACCTGCTCCGCCAGCGCGGCGCGCAACGACAGCAATTCCGCCGGGGGCTGCGACGGCGTGAGGTGCGCGATGCCACCGTGGCGCCACACCGCTGCCCGGTCGAGCGTGAGCGCGAAATCGGCCCAGTTGCGCGCAACCCGTTCGCCCACCTCCAGCAGCGTCGTCACCCGGTCTGCGGGCACCCCCTCCATGAACAACACGGTGAGATGCAGTTTGGTCGCAGCCGCCGGTCGCGCGGGCGGCGCCCACTGCCAAAGCCTCTGATGCTCGGCGATATGTCGGCGCAACGCCTGCCCCGGCCAGAGCGCGAAAAACAGCCGCAGCGCAGCGGGTGGGTCAGGCGGGGGATCGAGCGGCGTGTCAAACATGGGGCTTGACCTGTCTGAATGGGGGAATAGCGGCTTGCGCTAAGTTTCGTTTCTACATGCTATTGAACCTCCTGCCATGCCAAGCCGCCACGCCCCTACCCCGCCGTCTTCGTCTCCAGATGCCAACCGCAGGCGTCTGAATCTCGCCCTCGGCCTGGCCGCAGGCGGGCCGCTCTGGCTCGGGAGTCTGGCGGCGCAGGCCGCCGCCTTGCCGCCGCTGCCACGCTACACCCAGCCTGTGGAAGCCCATTCACCACTGGTCGGCCGCATTCTGCAAAGCGGCCAGCAATTCATAGCCCCGCAACAACTGGTCAGTGACTGCGCACACGCCGCGCTGTGCATGCTGGGCGAGCAGCACGATCACCCCGATCATCACGCGGTGCAGGCCTGGATCATCACCGCCCTGGCCCAGCGCGGCGATTTGGCCGCCGTCGCCCTGGAAATGGCGGATGCCGGGCAGCGTTTCGACGGCCCGCGCGACGCGCCTGAAGCCGTGGTGCGCGAGCGGCTGCAATGGAACGACGACGGTTGGCCGTGGAAGCTGTACGCCGCGCCGGTGATGGTCGCCGTACGCGCCGGGGTGCCGGTGGTCGGCGTCAACCTGCCGCAAGATGCGATGCGCCCCGCCATGCAGCAGGCCCGTTGGGACGCCAGCGTGCCGCCTGCGGTGCGCCAGCGCATTCTCGACGACGTGGCCGAAAGCCACTGCGGCCTACTGCCCGCCTCGCAACTTCCGGCGATGGCGCGCATCCAGTTCGCCCGCGACGACAGCATGGCCGCGCACAGCCTGGCGCTGGCGCGGCCGGGCAAGACCGTGGTGCTGCTCACCGGCAGCTTCCACGCCAACCGCACTCTCGGCATCGCGCTGCATCTGGCAGCGCATGCGGCGCAGACCCCGCCGGGGGTGGCGCAGCCGCTTGCGGTGTTCAGCCTGCTGCTGCAAGGCCTGGCGCCCGATACGCAGGCCGAGCTCCCAGCGGGCTATGACGCGGTGTGGTTCACCCCCGGCACCCCGCCGATCGACCACTGCGCCGAACTGCTGCAAATGATGCAGGGCGAGAAGCCATCGGGCCAGCCAAAACCCTAAAACGTCTTGCGGCGCTGCGTTTGCCGCCGGGTCAGGCCCGCCGCTGCACCGCCTGCATGATGCCTTGCAACAAGGCCACCGGGCTGGGCGGACAGCCGGGCACGGTAACGTCCACCGGCAGCACCTCGGCCACCCGGCCACAGACTGCATAGCCCTGACTGTGCACGCCGCAGCCCGCAGCGCAATCACCTGCGGCGACCACCAGCCTGGGCTCGGGCATGGCGTCATAGGTGCGGCGCAGCGCCAGCTCCATATGGCGCGACACCGGGCCGGTGACGAGCAGCAGGTCGGCGTGGCGCGGGCTGGCGACGAAATGCACGCCCAGACCCTCGATGTTGTAGTAGGGGTTGGACAGGGCGTTGATCTCCAGTTCGCAGCCGTTGCACGAACCGGCATCGACCACGCGGATGGCCAGCGCCCGCCCGATCAGGCGCAGCAGATCAGCCGAAATGCGCTGCACTTCGGCGGCGGGCGGCGCTGGCAAGGACGAGATTTGCGGAGCCTCACTGATGCGGCCCACGCGGGCGATTTGTCGCAGGGTCTTCCACATGGCGGCCTCAGAGATCGTGTCCGGAATAGGACAGATTGAAGGATTTGTTGATCAGCGGAAAGTCGGGGACGATGTCGCCGATCACCGCCCATTCGATGGCCGGCCAGTTCTGCCACGACGGATCGTGCGGGTGGCAGCGGGCGATGCGTCCCTGCGAGTCGGCCTCCAGCGCGATGCACTGCGGCCCGCGCCAGCCCTCCACCAGCCCCAGCGCCAAGCCCGGCGCGACGGTCTCAGGCCATTGCGCCCGCACGCTGCCGCCGGGCAGGCTTGCCAGCAGGTCGCCGCACAGCCGCAGGCTGGTGAACACTTCGGCAAATCGCACCGCCACGCGCGCGCCGACGTCGCCCTCCTGCGCCTGCGCCGCCTCCACGCCCAGCGCGGCGTAGGGCGCAAAGCCCGCAGCGGTGCGCAAATCCAGCGCCTGCCCGCTGGCGCGCCCGGCCAAGCCGATCATGCCCAGCCGCGCCGCCAGCTCGGGCAAGACCCGGCCCGTGGTCTTGAAGCGGTCTTGCAGACCTTCGTGCTGATCCAGGATGTCCTTGAGCCGCCGCACTTCCCCGCCGAGCAACACCCCCTGGTTGTGCAGCATGGCCACGGCGTCGGCGTCCAGATCGAGCCCCACGCCGCCGGGCTGCACCGCGTCCATGGGATAACGCGCGCCGAACGCCCGCGCGTTGAGGCGCAACACGTCTTCCTTCAAACGACCGAACTGCGCCAGCGCAAAGCCGAAGCCGCCGTCGTTGGCAATGGCGCCGATGTCGCCCAGATGATTGGCCAGGCGCTCGCGTTCAAGCAGCAACGCGCGCAGATGAAGCGCGCGCGGCGGCGGCTGCACCCCGGCCAGCGTCTCGCAGGCCATGCAATACGCCCAGGCATTGGCCACGGCGCTGTCGCCGCTCAGCCGCGCAGCCAGGCGCACGCCATCGTGCAGCGTCATGCCTTCGAAGCGCTTTTCCACTCCCTTGTGGGTGAAACCCAAGCGTTCTTCCAGCCGCAGAATTTTTTCGCCGACGATGGAAAAGCGCCACTGCCCCGGCTCGATCACTCCAGCGTGCACCGGCCCGACCGCCACTTCGTGCACGCCGTCGCCATCGACCGGGACGAAGGCGTAGTGTTCGGCCTGCGGCTGGCCGCAGGGCGCCGGTGGCAGGGCGGCATCGTGCCGCAGCGGATAGACGTCGGCGCTCCAGGCGGTGTGACGCAGCCAGGGACGCGGGTCCATGCCCTGCGCCTGCACCCCCAGCAGGTCGCGCAGGGCGCGCTGCAGTCGGTCGGCCACGGGAAACTCGGCGTGCAGCCCAGGGTAATGCGTCACCCCCGGAGCCAGATCGAGCTGCAGCAGCGACAAGCCCTGCTTCTCCAGCCAGCAGGCATACAGCGACATGCCGCCGGAAGACGTGTCGCGCGCGTCCTTGCCCCACAGGGTGAGCAACCGAGCGCCGCGCGCGGCGGCAGCCTGAATCTGGGCGGACCAGCCCAGCGCGTCCACGCGGTGATGTTCGACGGGAAGAATGGCGCAGCGAGCTTGCATGGCTCAACCCCCGATCATCGCCGCTGCGGTGTGCCACCAGGACACCAGGAATTGCGGCATCCACAGCCCGAGCAGCAACACCAGCGCCAGATGCACAAACACCGGCACCATATTGGGCGCATGCGAGAGTTCACGCAGGTTGCTGCGGCCAAACACCATGCCCTGCCCACGCAAAAACAAGGCGCCGAAGGCCACGCCCAGCCCGAGCAGCAAAATGGGCGTGGCCCAGGGCTGCTGCTGCATCGCCGTGGTGAGGATGAGAAACTCACTGGCGAACACGGAAAACGGCGGCATGCCCGCGATCGCCAGCACGCCGATCATCAAACCCCAGCCCAGCGCGGGTGATTGCTCGCGCAGCCCTTGAATGTCGTCGATGCGCTGGCTGTGCGCTTTTTGCGACGCGTGGCCGGTGGTGTAGAAAATGGCACTCTTGGTCAGCGCGTGGCCGGTCATGTGCAGCAGCGCGGCGAAGTTGGCCAGCGGCCCGCCCATGCCGAAAGCAAAGGTGATGATGCCCATGTGTTCGATGGAGGAGTAGGCGAACATGCGCTTGACGTCTTTTTGCCGCCATAGCAAAAACGCGCCGACCAGCACCGAGAACAAGCCGAAAGCCATGAGCATCTGCCCCGGCCATGCGGCGTGCAAGCTGCCCTCGACCAGCACCTTGCTGCGCATGACTGCGTACAGCGCCACATTGAGCAACAGGCCGGACAGCACCGCCGACACCGGCGTGGGCCCCTCGGCGTGCGCATCGGGCAGCCAGCTATGCAAGGGAGCCAGGCCGACCTTGGTGCCGTAGCCCACCAGCAAAAAGACGAAGGCGATGCCGATGATGCCTGGCTCCAGCCGGCCTTTGACCGCATCGAGCTGCGTCCACAGCAACGCGTTCATGCCCGCGTGGCCCAGCACCCGCTCCGCCGCGAAATACAGCAGCACGGTGCCGAACAGCGCCAGCGCGATACCCACGCCACACAGGATGAAGTATTTCCAGGCCGCCTCCAGGCTGGCCTTGGTGCGGTAGAGCGAAACCAGCAGCACGGTGGTCAGCGTGGCCGCTTCCATCGCCACCCAGAGCAGGCCGAGATTGTTGGTGGTCAGCGCCAGCAGCATGGTGAACATGAAGGCCTGGTACATACTGTGATAGAGCCTCAGACGCGCCGCGGTCAGCCGCCCGCGGTCTTGCTCGATGCGCATATAGGGCCGGGAAAACGCCGCCGTGGTCATGCCGACAAAGGCGGTGAGCGTCACCAGAAACACATTGAACGGATCGATGAAAAACTGCTCGGCAAACACCAGCATCGGCCCCTGAAAAATGACCCGCGCCGTCAACACGCAGGCGGCGATGAAGGTGACGGCGCTGAAGGCCAGATTGACCCAGGGCGCGAAGCCGCGCTGGCCGACGAGAGCCAGCACCGCAGCGCCGAGCAGGGGGATCGCGAGGACGATGAGCAGTTCCATTCAGTCCTCTTTGAGTGATTCCATGTTTTGCAGATCCAGGCTGTCGAACTGTTCCCGAATCTGGAAAAAGAAAATTCCCAGGATGAACACGCCGACCAGCACGTCCAGGCCGATGCCCAGTTCCACCACCATGGGCATGCCCCGCGTGACGCTGGTGGCCGCGAACAGCAGGCCGTTTTCCATGGCCAGAAAACCCACCACTTGCGCCACGGCCTTGCGCCGCACGATCATCATCAGGAAAGCCAGCAGCACCAGCGCCAGCGCGATGCCCAGGGTGCCGCGCATGGCCTCGCCAGCGAAGCGGGAAATGGGCTGTGCCAGAACAAAAGAGAAAATCACCAGCACGATGCCGATGAGCTGCAGGGTGGGAATGTTCACCAGGGTTTCGGTATCCCATTCGGCGTGCAGGCGGCGGATCAGCTTGTGCAGCACCAACGGCAGCACGATGACTTTGAGCAGCAGGGTGAGCGCGGCAGACTGATAGAGCTCGGCATCGCCCGTCGAGTAGGCCACGACGACGGTGCTGGCCACGAGCAAAGCGCCCTGCGCCGCAAACAGATTGACCAGATTGACCACCCGGCGCTGCGCCAGCATGGCGAAAGACAGCAGCAACAGCAAGGCGGCGATCAGGTGGATGAGCTGGGTGCTCAGCGGCAGAGCGGGCAGACCGGAAACGGACAACGCAGCGGCTGAAGACGCAGACGAAACCACAGACGAAACCACAGACGAAGCCGCTGACGACGCGGCCGAGAAGGCCGCGGCTGCGGAGGCGGAAACGAGCGGTGCGAGAACGGTCATGGCATCAGGCTCAATGCGAAAGCATCAGCCGCACCAGCAGGCCGAGCACGGCGAGCAAAAATGCGGTGCCGAGAAATTCGGGATCGCGGAAGATGCGCAGCTTGGCGCTGAGGGTTTCGATCAGCGCGATGCCGAAACCGGCGGCCGCCAGCTTGAGCAGCAGCGGCGGCAGCGCGGCGAGCAGCCACATCACGCCGTCGGCGTGGTTCGCCATGCCCCAGGGCAGAAACAGCGCGAAGCCAATGCAGACATAGTTGAACAGCTTGAGACTGCTGGCCCACTCCACCAGCGCCAGATGACGCGCGGAATATTCGAGCACCATGGCCTCGTGGATCATGGTGAGTTCAAGGTGGGTGGTGGGGTTGTCCACCGGAATGCGCGCGTTCTCGGCTAGCAGCACCATGATGAAGGCCACGGCGGCGAACGCCAGACTGGCGTGCAGCGCCAAGTGCTGCGATTGCAGGTATTCGGCAATCGTCGGCAACAGGGTGCTGCCCGAGATCAGCGACGAGGTGAACACCACCATCAGCAGCGCGGGCTCGGCGAGAAAACCCACCATCATGTCGCGCCGCGCGCCCATGCTGCCGAAGGCGGTGCCGATGTCCATGCCGGCCAGGGCGGTGAACACCCGCGCCAGCGCAAACAGGCCCACCAGCGCAATGACGTCGGCCGCCTGCGCAAACGGCAGATCGGTGGACAGCGAGGGGATGATGGCCGCAGCCACCACCATGATGCCCATCAGCAAATACGGCACGACGCGAAACAGCGCCGTGGCCTCGTGCGCCAGCACCGCGTCCTTGCGCAGCAGCTTGGCAATGCGCGCATAGGGCTGCCAGATGGGCGGCGCGCTGCGGTTGGACAGCCAGGCGCGGCACTGCGTCACCCAGCCGGACAGCAGTGGCGCCAGCAACACCGAGACGGCCACGGCCAGAAATTGGGTCAACAACGGGGTCAACACGGCGAAAGCGCTCATCGCAGCACCACCATCAGCAACACCAGCAGGGTGAGGAAGCTGTAGAGCAGATAGACCGAAATCCGTCCCTGCTGAATCTTCCCGACCTGCCGTGCCAACCACAGCACCGCTTGCGCCGCCGGGGTGTAAAACTGCGGCCAGAAGCGGTCTTCCACCGACACGCGGTAGCGCGGCTCGGCGTCGTCCGGGCGCGGCAGTTCCACCCGCATCAGGAAGAACGGGCTGAACACCCGGCGGATCGGCTGGCCGAAGCCCTCGGCGCTGTCTTGCATGCGCCCGGTCAAGCCCGGCGCGCCGCAATCCCACGGCGCGGCGCGGCGCACACGCCCCGCATAGACGCGGTGGGTCAACAAGCCCGTCAAGCCGACGACCAGCAGGCCGACGAGCAGAATCGCCACAGGGCTGTACGACGCCCGATCCGGCGACAGCGGCACCAGCCAGAACCAGTTGCCCATAGACGCATCACCCGCTTGCGCCAACGGCTTGCCCAGCAACATCAGGTTGACCCGGTCGATGGCCTGCAGCACCCAGGTCGGGATCAGGCCCAGCAGCACACAGCCCGCGGCCAACCACAGCAGCCCGATGCGCTCCAGCCAGCCGACATCGTGCGCTTGTTCCAGTTGCGGCTCGCGTGCGCGGCCGAGAAAAATCACGCCATAGAACTTCACCATGACATAAGCCGCCAGCGCCGCCGTCAGCACCAGCATGGCCGCACCCAGCGGGATGAGCAGATTGAAAAACGGCTCGGGAATCTGCGGCGTGAACAGAAACGACTGCAACAGCAGCCACTCGGCGACAAAGCCGTTGAGCGGCGGCAGCCCGGCAATCGCCAGCGTGCCGATCAAGGCCGTCCAGCCCACCCAGGGCATGGTGCGCAACAAGCCGCCGAGTTTTCCCAGACTGCGCTGGTGGGTGGCATGGAGCACTGAGCCGGTGGTCAGGAACAGCAGGCTCTTGAAAAAGGCGTGGTTGAGCAGGTGGTACAGCATGGCGGCGAGCGCCAGCGCCGCAAACACCGCCAACCCGACCCCGTGAAACACCAGCGCCAGGCCAAGAGCGGCGAAGGCAATGCCGATATTCTCGATGGACGAATAGGCCAGAAGCCGCTTCATATCGGTCTGCACCGCGGCGAACAGCACACCGAACAAGGCGCCGAACAGCCCTAGCGCCAGCAGCGGCACACCCCACCACCACAGCGGCGCATGCAGCAGATCGAAGCTCACCCGCAGCAGGCCATAAAGCGCGGTCTTGAGCATCACCCCGCTCATCAAGGCCGAAACCGGCGAAGGCGCAGCCGGGTGCGCCTCGGGCAGCCAGATGTGCAAAGGAACCAGGCCAGCCTTGGCACCAAAGCCGATGACCGCCAGACCGAAGGCCACGCTGGCCCAGGCCGGACTCAAGTGCGCGTGGCGCATCGCCTCGAACGTCAGGCTGGCAATGCCGCCCTGCATCATCACCCCGAAACACAACAGCAGGGCGATGGCCCCCAGATGCGCCAGCAGCAGATACACATAACCGGCGCTGCGGATTTCCGCCATGCGGTGCTGGGAAATCACCAGGAAGTACGACGCCATGGCCATGACTTCCCACGACAGCATGAAGCTGTAGGCATCGGCCGCGAGCATCACCATGCACATCGCCGCCAGAAACACGTGGTACTGCATACCCAGCAGCCCCGGCGCCGTGCCCTCGCCCTCGCGGAAATAGCCCGAAGCGAAGGTGGAAATGCCGACGGTGGAGGCGCCCAGCAGAAACAGGAAGAACCCCGACAGCGCGTCCAGCCGTAAATGCAGCGGCAGACCCGGCAGGCCGATGGGCAACACCAGCGATTGCGGCGCAGCGAACAGCGCCAGCAGCCCGACTGCGGCCATCACCAGACTGCCCAGCGCGCCCAGCGGAAAGATCACCCGCGCCACCCAGCGCGTGGAACGCGGCGAAATGAAACCAGCCAACCCCATGCACACCCAAGCCGCCACCACACCCAGGGCGATGGGAAGAAGATCGGACGCGTTCATACGGGAGTTGCGTGAAAATGAGATTCACATAAGATGTGCGCTAAATGCTAATCTCATTTCCATAAAAATGGAACAACGCACCAGCCGCCTCACTGTCCTGATCGACCCGCAGAAGAAGGAGTTGTTCGAGCGCCTGTGCGCGCGCGAGGACCAGACGCCGTCGCAAGTAGTGCGGCGACTGATCCGCGACTACATCGAGTTCAAGCTCGGACGGCCTTGGCAGCCGGGCGAGTCCATCGACGAGGCGCTCAAGCGCTGAGCCTCTGCCGATGCAAAGCGCCGCTGCAAAACCGCAATAGGCTGCGCTGCTCCGCCGCAACAATCTCCCGCATGAAATCTCAGCAAAATCGAGGTGAGTCGTTCTTTTGGTGGGAAGGCGACACGCTGGTGGTCAACATCCTGGGAAAGCCCAGCGCAGGGGTCGATGCCATCGGCAAGCCCAAGGGGCCGCAACTTAAGGTCAGTGTGACGGCAGCGCCACGCGCTGGCCGCGCGACCGATCACATGGTGCGCTTCCTTGCCAAGGAGTTCGGCGTGCCGACCTCGGCCATCGAAGTGGTGTTCGGGCGCATGAATGTCAACAAGCAGTTGCGCATTCATGCCCCGCAAAAACTTCCCGCTGTATTCCAGCAAACCAGCCTGCTGGATTGACTCGCCCGGTTTGATGCGTCCGGCCACGCGCCGGGGTTCAGCCCGCAATGCGATTGACCAGAATGATCAGCGCCGTGATGATGATCACGGCAATGATGACCCCCGCCACGGCAACATGCACGGGTTTGAGTGTGGCGAAATCCTTCTCCCTATCCTCGGCCCGGCGCAGGCCCACCATGGCCGTCGCCACGGCGCCGAGCGCACGCAGCGTGCCGCGCAGGAATCCGACTTTTTGAGGGGGTGTATCCATGGCGTCCAGCCTTCCAGGTTGATGCGGATGAAAAAATCAGGCCGGGCTACGGGCATGCCCTGAAGGCCCGCCGATACCGCCAGAACTCTCGCCTTGCTGCTGCCTCGACACCGCGGCGACTTGCGTCAACGCAGGTAGCAATGCGGCTGCAGCAGCGACGTCCAGGGACTCAGGGAGGCGCATAGCACTCTGCCGTACCTGCGCAAAGCCCACGCCCTTGCGTGCAAAGACGATGCTGTTGCACCCGTCTTTGTCATCCACCACCAGCACGGAGTCGCCAAAGCTGCGCCGGATGCGGTCCAGGTGGATGGCGTAGTGGTCGTGGCTGTATTGCAGATTGACCACCATGATGCCGCCCGGGCGCAGTAGCGCGAATCCATCATCGTAGAAACGCTGGGAACACAGGCGCGGCGGCAGACCCTCGCTGTCGTAGCCGTCAACCATCAGGATGTCGCAGGGTGACGTGCTGGTGCGCACATGCTGCGCGCCATCGGCCAGGACGACGCTGAACCGATCGTCATCGGAGGGGATATGAAACTCATCGCGCAGGGCAATGACATGCGGGTTGATCTCGACCACCAGGATGCGGGTCTGCGGCAGGTGGCGATAGCAGAATTTGGCCAGCGATCCCCCGCCCAGGCCAATCATGGTGATGTTTTGCGGTTCTGCCATGAACAGCAAAAATCCCATCATCATGCGCGTGTACTCCAAGTCCAACGCATCGGGGTCTCGAAGTCGCATGCTGCTTTGCACTTCGCAAATGGTGAAGTGCAAAGCCTTGGAATGCAGGGTGTCGTAGACAAAGGGCCTGACGTGGTGTGTTGACTCTTTGGATTCGGGCATGGATGGCGGCAAGGGATGAGCCACAGACGGATGTCAGTCAGCGTTTCGTTTCATGATCCTGCCCGTGATGCGGGCGGAAAACGGCAGATGCCGAACCGTTTGTATTGGCATGAAAGTCACATGGTATGTGCGTTCAATACGCATGTCATGCAAGTTTCAGGGAGGATATCTCCTTGCGCCAAGCGGCCTGGGAAAATTCCCCAGGGTGAGCCCCGATCGGTTTGCGGGCATGAACCAACGGCCTGATCGACCAGCGACAATGCGCCAACAGGCTGTCGGGCGGCCGCCGGACGTGCTGATCGCGAGCTGAAATAGGACGATGAGGGGCGATGAGGGGGCTGTGCGGCATTCTGCGCATCGGCTTTTGCCCGATCGCGTCGTCTTCGAGCCCGCAACTCCGCCGCCACTGGCCATTCCCACAGCTCTTTTTTTTGGCTTCACACCCCCAAGCCCGGCAGACTTTTCATGGATTTCCTCGTTCTCCTTCTCGGCGGCGCCGTACTCGGCCTCGCCGGCGTGTTCGTGCGTCTGGCCGACACCACCGCCAACCTCGGCCCGTTTGCCAGCGCCTTCTGGCGCATGGCCGTGGCCGCGCCGTTTTTGCTGGCCTGGGCTGCGGTGCAATGGCAACTGCAGCGCAAGGCCCGCCCGGTTTCGGCCAGCCCCGCGCCTGGGCAAAATCCGCAATGGTTCAGCAAGCGCGCGGCCCCGCCCGCCCCGCTGGCGCACTGGCCGACCTGGGGACTGGCGCTGTTTGCCGCGGCCATGTTCGCGCTCGATTTGGTGTTCTTCCACCTCGCGGTGACCTGGACTGCTGTGGGCAACGCCACGCTGGAATCGAACTTCGCTCCCGTGCTCATCACCCTGGCTTTCTGGATCATCACCCGCAACGCGCCGCAGCCGGTGTTTCTCGCCGGGTTGGCCGCAGCACTGGGCGGAGCGGCCCTGATGATCGGCCCCAACTTCGGCCACAGCCGCGCGCTGCTGGGCGATGCCAGCGGACTGGTGTCCGCCGTGTTTTACGCGGCGTATCAGGTGGGCATTCAGCAGGCGCGGCAGCGTCTGTCCACCGCGCCGCTGATGGCCGTCGTCACCCTGCTCGCCGCCGTGGTGCTCTGGCCTTTCGCCCTCGCCGAGGGGCGGATGTGGCCGACTGCGGTCATCGGCTGGGTGTGGGTGCTCGGGCTGGCGCTGCTGGTGCAGATCGGCGGCCAGGTGGTCATCGCCTACGCGGTACGCCGGCTCAACCCGGCGCTCTCATCCGTGGGCCTGCTGGTGCAACCGGCCATGGCGGTGGTGTATGCGTGGATTCTGCTGGGCGAGGCGCTGACCGCCGGCCAACTGCTCGGCGCCGGGCTGGTGCTGGCTGGCATCTACCTAGCGCGCAAAGGGATGTAAGCGAGGATGTGAGCGCCCGTCATCCCCTCGCAAACCCTTATTTCCCGCCTGGCGGCTTGGGCGCTTTGGCGATTTCAGCAGGCGTGCAGTTACCCAACGACACGAGGCAATACCGCACGTCCTTGGGCGCGCCGCCCTTGGGCCAGTCGTAGATGGCTGCCGGGAAATCAGGCCGGGGCTGGTGCGAGAAGTAATCTGCAACGTCCACTGCATCCTGATCGCTCATGCGACCGACACCCGTTGGCGGATGCAGACTGTCGGCCACCGGCATGGCGCCTTTGACGAAACCGGCTGCGGTGTAGGTACGCGCCATGCCCGCGCCGATGTTGAACGAATCCGCCCCCCACAGCGGCGGGAAGACATACTCGCCTTTGGCGTTCTTGCTCCCCTCGCCGTCGATGCCATGACAGGCGGCGCAGCGCTCGGCGTAGATCGCCTTGCCGCGCACGGGGTCAGGCTTGATCGAAGTGCTGATTTTGTACAGGGCGGCGCCCTTGACCTTGGCGTCAGCAGGAACGTCTTTGGCCATCCAGGCCATGAAGGCGAGCATGGCCTTCATTTCTGGGGAATTTTTGGGGATGGGCTTGCCGTTCATCGACCGCATCATGCAACCGTTGATGCGGTCCGCCATGCTCACCACCCGGGCAGCCCGAGGGTTGTACATGGGGTAGAGCGCGTTCTGACCCACAAAGGCCGAGGAGTGGGGCACGAAGCCGCCGCCCAGGTGGCAGCTCGTGCAATTCATCGCCGCGCCGACATTATTGGGCAGCAGCTTCTTGGTCTGCGTCATCAGGCGATAGCCGTAGAGGATTTCCGCGCCGTTGGGCTCATGCGCCAGCGAAGCGAGATCGGGCGCCTTGAAGGGTACTTCGTGCGTCGGCTTGGGTTTGGCGACCAAAGGCGGTGCGGCTGCTGCGGGTGAGGAGGCCGTCTGGGCCAAGGCGGTTTGGACCATTGTTGGCTGGAAGGCAAGGCCCGCCAGCATGCTCGCTGCCAGCAGAGTGCGCATCGAGAGGTTGGCGCGTGAATAGGTTTTGGTTTTACTGTTTTGCATGATGGTCTCCCTCAATGGGTTTTGGCGATGTCTGACCGGACTTTCGCCACTTCGCTGGCGCTGACCGCCGCCCCGCTATTGCCCCAGCCGCTGCGCACGAAGGTGGCGATGTCGGCCACTTGCTGGTCACTGAGCACGCCCGCGAAGGCTGGCATGGTGAACGGATGAACGCCTTTGACCTCAGCGGTCTTTCCCCCCGCCAGAATCACATGGATCAAGTTGAGTGCATCACGCGACTCCACCGTGGGGTTGCCCGCCATGGCCGGAAACACGCCTGCGGCGCCTGCTCCATCGTTCTGGTGGCAAACCGCGCAATACTGCGCATAGGCCAGAGAGCCCGCGGAATGCAGGTCGGGTTGCGGCACGGGTGCGACCGGCTGCGGCGCCTTGGGCTTGTTCGGGTCGGCAGGCAATGATTTGAGATAAATTGCCACCGCCTCCAGATCGGCGTCGGTCCAGTACTGCGAGCTGTGGTGGATGACCTCGGTCATGCTGCCCACCGCCGCGCCGCTGCTGTTGCGCCCGGTCTTGAGCAGTTGCACGATGTCGGCCACGCTCCAGTTCCCCAGACCGCCCACGTCATTGCCGCGCAGATTCCTGGCGTACCAGCTTTCAATCTTGGCGCCCGAGAGGAATAGCGAGCCATCGGAGCCGTTGGCGCTCAGCGCCTTTTCCTGCATGCCGATGCCGCGCGGGGTGTGGCAGGCGCCGCAGTGACCCAGACCCTCCGTCAAATAAGCGCCGCGATTCCATTGCGCGCTTTGTTTCGGGTCGGGCCGATAGACGTGATCCTCAGAGACGTACATCCAGTTCCAGATCGCCAACGGCCAGCGTATGGTCAAAGGCCAGATCATGGTGGGCGGCTTGTTGGGCTGCGCCACAGGTTTCACGCCCTGCATGAAATAGGCGTAAAGCGCCTTCATGTCTTCGGGCGTGACTTTGGCATATGACGGATAGGGCATGGCCGGATAAAGATATTTCCCGCCGGGCGCGACCCCATGACGCACTGCACGATCAAAATCCTCAAAAGAGTATTTGCCGATGCCATAAGTCGGATCGGGGGTGATATTGCTCGAATAAATCGTGCCTACCGGCAGCGGCATGGGAAAACCGCCCGCAAACGGCTTTCCGCCCTGCACCGCGTGACAGGCGATACAGTCTCCGACCTTGGCCACATAAGCGCCCCGTTCGATTTCCTGCGGTGAAAACTGAGGAGCGGCCTGCGCCAAGCCGACTGCGCCGAATATCAATAGAAACCCAGATACATAATGAAAACCGGATTTTTTATTTGTGACTTTCATGTGACCACCTCCATATATCCCGCATTTTGTGCAATGCAGCAGTTATGGAGGCAGCTTAATGCGGCGTTTTTTTATTTTTTTGATTCAGCGCAAGAGATGTAAGGGTTGTAACTTTTAACGATGCTGCGGCGCAGCGGGCGGGGCGATGGCGCCCTCGCTGGGCCGCAGATCGGAGCCGAGCACTTCGCGTTCGTCGAACACAAAGCAGCCGCCCTGGTAGTGCGCGGCGCCAACCTGCTCGAAGTATTTGAGGATGCCGCCTTCGAGCTGATAGACGTGCTCGATGCCGCAGTCCTGCATCAGCAACGCGGCTTTTTCGCAACGGATGCCGCCGGTGCAGAAGGTCACCACGGTCTGCCCGGCGAAGTCGGCAGCGTGCTCTTCGACAGCGGGGGCGAATTCGCTGAACTTGCCGATGCGAAAGTCCACGCAGTCGGCAAAGCTGCCGAGATCGCGCTCGAAAGCATTGCGGGTGTCGAGCAGCACGACCGGGCGGCCTTCGTCGTCGCATCCGGCGTCGAGCCAGGCCCGCAGGCGCTCGGGCGTCACCGCCGGGGCGCGCCCGGCTTCGGGGCGGATCTGCGGGCGGTTCAGGGTGATGATCTCGCGCTTGATTTTCACCTTCATGCGCTTGAAGGGCTGCGGTGCAGAGAGCGATTCCTTCGGGCAGAGGTCGGCCAGCCGGGCGTCGGCTCGCAAGGTGGCCATGATGGCGTCGATGGCGCCGCGCGATCCGGCGAGAAACAGGTTGATGCCCTCGGGCGCGAGAAGGATGGTGCCCTTGAGTTGCAGCGCCGCGCACTGCGCCGCCAGTCGCGCCTGCAGCGCGGGCAGGTCGTCGAGGCCGACGAACTTGTAGCAGGAGATGTTGACCACGGCGGGCGTGGCAGTCGATAGTGGAGTCGTCATGAACGGCAATTATCGGGCGGTACCATCGCCCGGCCTATTTGCTCCAGCGCACGCCCATGAACGATCACGCCCGCCCCAATCAATTCGCCCTGCTCGGCCAGCGCCGTTTCGCGCCGTTTTTCTGGACGCAGTTCGGCGGTGCGGGCAACGACAACCTGTTCAAGTTCGCCTTCACGGTGATGGTGGCTTACCGGGCCGAGGCCGCATCAGCCTTGTCCACCGGGCTGATGGTCAACCTCATCGCGGCGCTTTACATCCTGCCCTTCGTGCTGTTTTCCGCCACCAGCGGGCAACTGGCCGACAAGTATGACAAGGCGGTGCTGATGCGCCGCGTGAAGACGCTAGAAATCGCCATCATGGCGCTGGCGCTGTGGGGTTTTGTCACCGCCAACGTGCCCGCGTTGCTGGCCTGCGCCTTTGGCATGGGGCTGCATTCCACCCTGTTCGGCCCGGCCAAATACGCCTATCTGCCGCAGCATGTGAACAACGCCGAACTCACCGGCGCCAATGGCATGACCGAGATGGGCACCTTCGTGGCCATTCTGCTGGGCAATTTGGCCGGTGGCCTGGTGATGACCTTTGAGCGCGGCCCGCTGATCGCCGGGCTAGCCTGCGTGGCCGTGGCGCTGCTGGGCTGGACGGCGGCACGCTTCATTCCGCCCACCGCCGCGGTGGACCCGCAGTTGCGCATCAACTGGAACCCGTTCACCGAAACCGCGCGCAATCTGCGGCTGGCCGCCGCCGACCGCACGGTGCTGCAGGCGCTGCTGGCGATTTCGTGGATGTGGTTTTACGGCGTGGCGTTTCTCACCCAGTTTCCGGTGTTCGCCAAGGATGTGCTCGGCGGCAACGAGGCGGTGGCCTCGCTGTTGCTGGCGGTGTTTTCCATCGGCATCGCGCTGGGCTCGGTGGCTTGCGAATGGCTGGCGCGCGGGCGGGTGGAGATCGGCCTAGTGCCGCTGGGCGCCATCGGCATGACGGCGTTCGGCATCGACCTGTATTTCGCCACGCTGCACCTGCCGCACGAAGCCGCGCTGCAAGGCGTGCTGCCCTTCGTGCGCGATCCGGCACACTGGCGGGTGATGCTCGACCTGTTTCTGCTCTCGGCCAGCGCCGGGATTTACAGCGTGCCGCTCTACGCCCTGATCCAGCACCACACCCCGGCCACGCACCGTTCGCGGGTGATTGCGGCCAACAACATTCTCAACGCGATTTACATGGTGGTGTGCTCGGGCTATTGCGCGGCGCTGCTGGTGGCCGGGGTGAGCGTGCCCGCGCTGCTGCTGAGCGTGGCGCTGCTCAATGCAGTGGCCGCGCTCTGGCTGATCTGGCGCCAGCCGCTGTACGGCCAGCGCTTTCTGGCCTGGGCGCGGCAAAGGGCGTGATCAAACAGGTTTGACCGACTGTGCGAACATGCCGGAGTTTTTTCCGCATCACGCATGTCTTCCACGCCTCCGTCCCACGATCCGCCGCTGTCTGTCAACCAGTTCAAGCTGCTGGGGCAGCGCCGTTTCGCGCCGTTTTTCTGGACGCAGTTCACCAATGCGGGCAATGACAACCTGCTGAAGTTCGCCTTCACCATGCTGGTGACCTACCGCGCCGAGGCGCAGACCGGGCTGCCCGCGGGGCTGATGGTCAACCTGATCGCCGCGCTGTATGTGCTGCCCTTCGTGCTGCTGTCGGCCACCGCCGGGCAACTGGCGGACAAGTGCGACATGGGCGTCATCATGCGGCGCATCAAGACCTTCGAGATTGTCATCATGCTCGCGGCGCTGTGGGGCTTCATTACGGTGAACGTGCCGCTGCTGTTGCTGTGCGTGCTGGGCATGGGGCTGCATTCCACCCTGTTCGGGCCGGTGAAGTTCGCCTATCTGCCGCGCCACCTGCACACGGCCGAGCTCACCGGCGGCAACGGCATGACGGAAATGGGCGGCTTTGTCGCCATTCTGTTGGGCAGCATGATTGGCGGGGTGTTGATGACCTATCCGCAAGGGCCGGTGTTTGCCGGGGTGGCCTGTCTTGTCGTCGCATTGGCCGGCTGGACGATGGCGCGCTTTGTGCCGCGCACCCCGCCGCTGTGCAGCGACACCCGCATCAACTGGAATCCGTTCAGCGCAACGGCGCGCAGCCTCAGGCTCGCAGCGGCCGACCGACCGGTGCTCGTGGCGCTGATCGCCATTGCCTGGATGTGGTTCTACGGCGTGGCCTTCCTCACCCAGTTTCCGATCTTCACCCGCGAGGTGGTGCACGGCAGCGAAGCGGTGGCGTCACTGCTGCTGGTGATTTTCGCCGTGGGCATCGGCCTGGGCTCGGTGGCCTGCGAGTGGATGGCGCATGGCCGGGTGGAAATCGGCCTGGTGCTGGTCGGCGCCATCGGCATGTCGGTGTTCGGCATCGACCTCTACTTTGCCACGCAAAATCTGCCACACAACGGGCAGTTGCAAACCCTTACCCTGTTCCTGCGCGAAGGCGAGCACTGGCGGCTGATGGTCGATCTGCTGCTGGTTTCGGCCAGCGCCGGGATTTACAGCGTGCCGCTTTACGCCTTCATTCAGCACCGCGTGGCCGAAACCCACCGCGCTCGCGTAATCGCTGCCAGCAATATGCTCAACGCCCTGTTCATGATTGCCTGCGCGGCGTATTGCGCCGTGTTGCTCACCGCAGGCGTGGGCGTGCCGATGCTGCTGCTCACCGTGGCCGTGTTCAACGCCCTGGTGGTGGCCTGGTTGGTGCGAACGCAGCCGGTGTACGGGCGGCGCTTCGTCGCCTGGGTGCTGCGCCGGAAAATGGCGGCGGGTTCTTGAGCGCCCGCTGATCCGCCCGGCTGATTTTCATTTCAACCACGGATCCCATTCCAACCCTATAGTCTTTAGTAAGATGTAAAGTTTGCCTCTCCACCGTACCCGCCCGCGCCGCACCATGCCGCTCCCTCAAGCCCGCTTTGAATCGTCCCAGCTCACCATTGGCGAGTTGGCGCAGCGTGCGCAACTGGGCGCGGAAACGCTGCGTTACTACGAACGTCTGGGCCTGCTGGCTCCAACGCAGCGCACCGCCAGCGGCTACCGGCTGTACGCGCCGCAGGCCATCGAGCGGCTCGATTTCATCCGTCGGGCGCAGGCGCTGGGGTTTTCGCTGGCGCAGATCGGCGAGCTTCTGGCGCTGCACGCCCGGCCCGAGGCCGATATGGGCGCGGTGCGCACCCTCGTCGCGCAGCGACTGGCCGAGATCGACGCCAAGATGGACGATCTGCAGCGCATGAAAAAAGGTCTGCAGACCCTGCTCGACGCCTGCCCCGGCCACGGCCCCACGGCGCAGTGCCCCATCCTCGGCGCCTTACGAAATGGAGAGCCGACATGAAAGCGCCTACCTCCCCCACACCAGACTTGGCCGCCTGCCCGGTGGATCTACCGGAGACACCAGAGCCATCCGGCAAGGCCCCGGCCGCGGGCCAGACCCTGCGGCTCGATGTGGGCGGCATGACCTGCGCCTCATGCAGCGCTCGGGTGGAACGCGCCCTGAACAAGCTTCCCGGCGTACAAGCCGCCAGCGTCAACCTCGCCACCACGCAGGCCGAGGTGACATACGACCCGCAGGCCGCCACGCCGCAAGCCATTGCCGATGCGGTGAGCGCCGCGGGCTACACCCCGATCGTCGCCGAAGCCACGCTGGACGTGGAAGGCATGACCTGCGCCTCCTGCGTCGGCCGGGTGGAGCGTGCGCTGCGCAAGCAGCCCGGCGTGCTGTCGGCTACGGTGAATCTGGCGGTCAACCGCGCGCAGGTGCGTTATCTGCCCGCCATGCTCGACGCCCAAGCTCTGGCGCAGGCCGTGGTGGACGCGGGCTACGGCGCCCGTCCAGTGCAAGAGGGCGATGCCGCCGCCGAAGACGCCAGCGCGGCCGCCCACGCCCGGAATCTGGCGCGCATGCGGCGCGGCTTGCTCCTCGCTGCCGCGCTGGCCCTTCCCGTGCTGCTGCTGTCGATGCTGCCCATGCTCTGGCCCGCGCTCGACGCCGCGCTGCTGCGTGTCTCACCCGTTCCGCGTTTTTGGGACTGGGTGCAGTTCGTCCTCACGAGCGCCGTGCTGTTCGGCCCCGGGCGTCGGTTCTTCCGCACCGGTGCCATCGCCTACCGCCATCTCTCGCCCGACATGAATTCGCTGGTCGCCACCGGCACCGGAGCGGCCTGGGCTTACAGCACGCTGGTGCTGCTGGCGCCGCAATGGTTTGCCGCCGAGTCACGGCACGTGTATTTCGACTCCGCCGCCGTGGTGGTGGCGGTGATTCTGGCGGGCAAATATCTGGAAGAACTGGCCAAGGGCCGCGCCTCCACCGCCATCCACAAACTCCTCAGGCTGCAGGCCAAGCAGGCCACCCGTCTTGACGCACAAGGCGCAGAACAACAGGTCAGCCTCGCCGCGCTGCGCATCGGCGACCGCGTGCTGGTGCGCCCCGGCGAGCGCCTGCCGGTGGACGGCAGCGTGATCGAAGGCGACAGCCATGTGGACGAATCCATGCTCACCGGCGAAGCCGTGCCGGTGCGCCGCAAGCCGGGCGACCGGGTAGTCGGCGGCACCGTCAATGCCGAGGGCCGGTTGGTGATCGAAGCCACCGCACTGGGCAAGGACACCGTGCTGTCGCAGATCGTGCGGCTGGTGGAAAACGCGCAGACCGGCAAGCTGCCGGTGCAGCGCGTGGCCGACCGGGTGGTGGCCGTGTTCACCCCCGTCGTGCTGCTGATCGCCGCGGCCAGCTTCGCCGTCTGGCTGGCGCTCACCGGTGACGTGAGCGCCGCGCTGGTTGCGGCAGTCGCCGTGCTGGTGGTGGCCTGCCCCTGCGCCATGGGTCTCGCCACCCCGGCGGCCATTCTGGTGGGCAGCAGCCGCGCGGCCGAAATGGGCGTGCTGTTCCGCAAGGGCGAAGCGCTGGAAGCGCTGTCCCGCATCGACACCGTGCTGCTCGATAAAACCGGCACCGTGACGCTCGGCAAACCGGCGCTCACCGCGCTGCACAGCACGCTGCAAGACACCGAAGCGCTGCGCCTCGCCGCCGCGCTGGAAGCCGACTCCGAGCACCCGCTGGCCCGCGCGGTGCACGACGCCGCCGCGCAACGCGGCCTGACCCTTCCCACCGTGCAGAACTTCGCCGCCATTCCCGGCTACGGCGTGCGTGCCACCCTCGACGGTCACACCCTGCTGCTCGGCGCGCGGCGGCTGATGGAGCGCGAAAGCATCTCGCTGAATACCCTGGGCGAGCAGGCCGACGCGCTCGAAGCCCAAGGCCAGACCGCGGTGTTTCTGGCGCAAGATCAGAATTGCATCGCCGTACTGGGCATTTCTGATCCCCTCAAGCCCGAGGCCGTCGCCGTGGTGCAGGCGCTACGCCAGCGCGGCCTGTCCATTGCCTTGGTTACTGGCGACGCCCGGCGCACCGCGCAGGCCGTGGCCGATGCGCTGGGCATTCATGACGCCCCCGCCGCCGAGCCGCCTCAAGGCGGGGGCAGCCCCCTCGGGGGGCAGCGAGCGCATGCGAGCGTGGGGGTCTCCGTCCCCGCCGCCGAGCCGTCTCAAGGCGGGCATCTCCCCCTCCCAACCTCCCCCACGGCGTGGAGGAGGAGTGATCACTCCCTCCCCACCAGTGGGGAGGGCCGGGGTGGGGATGGCCCCCTCGGGGGGCAGCGAGCGCATGCGAACGTGGGGGTCTCCGTCCATGCCGAAGTGTTGCCGCAAGACAAAGCCCGCGTGGTCGCCGAACTGCAGGCGCAGGGGCGGCGCGTGGCCTTCGTTGGCGAAGGGCTGAACGACGGCCCCGCACTCGCCCAGGCCGATGTGGGCCTGGCGCTGGCCAGCGGCACCGACGTCGCCATCGAAGCCGCCGATGTCAGCCTGACTCGCGGCGATCTCGCCGCGCTGCCCAGCGCCATCGACACCGCCCGCAGCACCCTACGCACCATCCACGGCAATCTGTTCTGGGCGTTTGCCTACAACATCGTGCTCATTCCCCTGGCCGCTGGAATCGCCGCGCCCTGGGGCGTGCACCTGCACCCCATGCTGGCCGGAGTGGCCATGGGGCTGTCGTCGGTCTTCGTGCTGGGCAACAGCCTGCGGCTCAAACGCCTTTCCCCCTGGCAGGCGCCGCAGGCTCATTCATCGGCACAATCAGCCCCACTTTCTGCCTTGATCCACACCCCCTAAAGGAGCTTTGACATGCCCTCCATCGTGTTTTCCGCCCAAGCCTGCTGCGCCTTCGACGACGCCATCACCCGCACCACCGAAGCGCTGAAGGCGCAGGGTTTCGGCATCATCAGCGACATCGACGTGTCGGCCACCCTCAAGGCCAAGCTCGGCGTCGACCGCCCGCCCTATCGCATCCTCGGCGCCTGTGCGCCGGGCTATGCCATGAAGGCGCTCGACTTCGATCCGCACATCGGCGCGCTGCTGCCGTGCAATGTGGTGGTGCGCGAAGACGCGGCCAACCAGCAGATCGTGGTCGACTTCATGAACCCCACCTCGGTGCTCGGCCTGATCGACAAACCCGAAGTGCACGCCATTGCCAAGGAAGTCTGCGAAAAGCTGATGAAGGTACGCGACGCCCTCGCCCAACCCGCCTGATCTCTAGCCACCACAATAGGAGAAAAACTCATGAACACCGTGCAACTTCAAGTCACCGGCATGACCTGCGGCCACTGCGTCGCCGCCGTGACCAAGGCGCTCAAATCCGTCCCCGGCACGCAGGACGCGCAGGTCGATCTGGCCAGCGGCCGCGCCACCGTGCAGGGCAGCGCCGCACCCGAAGCGCTGGTCAAGGCCGTCTCCGACGAGGGCTACGGGGTGACGCTCAAGGATTGAATCCGCGTTTCACGCGCTTACCGCAACTGCCTGTGGCTCAACGGCGGTGAACGCTGGACGGGCGAGCAGGAAGAAGCCTTGCACGCGGTCGGGCGCATGGCAACGCAATTGGCTGCCGGTTAAGAGAACCTCTCAAGGAAACGCCGGGCCGCCCCAAGCTTCCTTGTCCACCTCGCGGCTTGCAAGCCGCTCGGATTCGGCTCCGTCCAAGCTGCCGCAGGGCCGCTTGGAGCCGTGGGCCTCATCCCCCTCGGGGGGCGGGCTGGGCCGTCCCCTTCCCGACCTCACCCACGACGTGGGGGAGGTGAGATCACACCCCGCGCGCCCGGTCGGCGTGGAACTGAGCGACGAAGGCGTCGAAAGCCTCGGCGTCGAGCGCGGTGCGCATGCCGCGCATGAGTTGCAGGTAGTAGTGCAGGTTATGCGTGGTGGCCAGCATGCCGAACAGCATTTCGCCGCAGCGGTCGAGATGGTGCAGATAGGCGCGCGAGAACTGTCGGCAGGTGGCGCAGGTGCAGGTGTCGTCAAGCGGTCGTTCGTCCTGCTTGAAGCGGGCGTTGCGGATGCGCAGATCGCCGAAGCGGGTGAACAGGTGGCCGTTGCGCGCATTGCGTGTGGGCATGACGCAATCGAACAGGTCGATGCCCGCGCTCACACCGTCCACCAAATCTTCCGGCGTGCCCACGCCCATGAGGTAACGCGGCTTGTGGGCGGGCAGGCGCGGCGCGGTGTGGCGCAGCAGGCGCAGCATGTCGTCTTTGGGCTCGCCCACGCTCAGGCCGCCGATGGCGTAGCCGGGCAGATCGAGCGCGGCGAGGCCGTCTAGCGAAGCGTCTCGCAGCGGCTCGAACATGCCGCCCTGCACGATGCCGAACAGGGCGTTGGGGTTTTCCAGCCGCGCGAATTCGGCCTTGCAGCGCGCGGCCCAGCGCAGCGACAGTTCCATCGATTCGCGCGCCTCTGCTTCGGTCGTGATGTGTTTTTGCCCGGCGCGATCGACGTCGTAAGGCGTGCATTCGTCGAACTGCATGACGATGTCGGAGCCCAGCACGGTCTGGATCTGCATGCTCACCTCGGGGGTGAGGAACAGCTTGTCGCCGTTCACCGGCGAGGCGAAACGCACGCCTTCCTCGCTGATCTTGCGCATCGCCCCCAGGCTCCACACCTGAAAGCCGCCGCTGTCGGTGAGGATGGGCGCGTCCCAGCCGATGAAGCGGTGCAGACCGCCGAACTGCCGCACCACGTCGAGCCCCGGCCGCAGCCAGAGGTGAAAGGTGTTGCCCAGAATGATCTGCGCGCCCGCCGCTTTCAGGCCATCGGGCGTGATGCCTTTGACGGTGCCGTAAGTCCCCACCGGCATGAACTGCGGGGTGTCGATGCGGCCGTGATTGAGGGTGAGCGTGCCGCGGCGGGCCTGGCCTGCGGTGTGGTGAACGGTGAATTGCAGCATGGGCGATATTGTTTCAGACTTGCCGTGGCGCGCTTCGTCCGATCCGCTAACCTATGCACGCCATGATCGCCCCTTCAACCGCCGACGCCCCCGCCACCCTGAACTGGATGGCGCAGGAGGACGCGCCTGAGCGACGCGTGTGCCGACTGCAGGGCGCGTGGAATGCGCAAGGTCTGGCGCGCGAGCCGAACACCCATCTGCCCGCAGGCACGCGGCACGTCACCCTCGACGCCAGCGCCACCACACTCGACACACCCGGCGCGCTGCTGCTGGTGCGCAGCATGGCGCAGTGGCAAAGCGCCGGGGCCACGGTGGACGCCAGCGGCCTGAGCCCGCCGCAGCAGCAGTTGCTCGATCTGGTGCGCCAGCGCGCGCTGGCGTTGCCGCCCGCTGCGCGCCGCCTCGGCTTGCTGGGCGACATCGGCCGCGCCACGCTCATTGCGCTGGACGAACTGCGCGCGCTGCTGGCCTTCGTCGGCGAACTGGTGTGGCGTGGCGCGCCGCTGCTGCTGCAGCCCTGGCGCGTGCGCTGGCGCGAAGTCATCCACGAAATCGACGCGGCGGGGCTGCGCGCCATCGGCATCATCGGCCTGCTGTCTTTTCTCATCGGCATGGTCATGGCGTATCAGGCCGGGGCCACGCTGGCGACCTATGGCGCCAACATTCTCATTGTCAATCTGGTGTCCATCATCACCCTGCGCGAACTCGGGCCTCTGCTCACCGCCATTCTGGTGGCCGGGCGCACCGGCTCGTCGTACACCGCGCAGATCGGCACCATGCGCATCACCGAAGAGGTGGATGCGCTGCGCGCGCTCGGGCTGTCGCCATTTGAGATGCTGGTGCTGCCCAAGGTCATCGCCCTGGTCATCACCCTGCCGCTGCTGGCGCTGTTTGCCGATGTGATGGGGCTGGCGGGCGGTGGAGTCGTGGCCGCGGTCGGCTATGGCGTGCCGCTGAGCGAATACGTCGCGCGCATTCCGCAGGTGGTGGGGCTCAAAACCCTGGTGCTCGGCTTGGTGAAAGCGCCGGTGTTCGCCGTAGTCATCGCCCTGGTGGGCTGCATGCAGGGCCTGCGCGTTGCGGGCAGCGCGGCGGCGGTGGGCCGCGCCACCACGGTGAGCGTGGTGCAGGCCATCTTTCTGGTGATCGTGATTGACGCCAGTTTTTCGGTGCTCTACAACCTGCTGCACCTATGAACAAACCCGCCGATCTGGTCATCGACGCGCAAGGCATCGTCAACCGTTTCGGCGACGTGGTGGTGCACGAGGGCCTGAACCTGGCCGTGCCGCGCGGCGCCATCATGGCGCTGGTGGGTGGCTCGGGCTCGGGCAAGACGGTGCTGGTGCGCAGCCTGCTCTTGCTGCGCGCACCCAGCGGCGGCACGCTCAAGCTGTTCGGGCAGGACGCGCTGGCGGCCGACGAAGCGCAGCGGCAAGCGCTGCGCCAGCGCATCGGCGTGCTGTTCCAAGGCGGCGCGCTATTCACCGGCCTGACCGTGCTGGAAAACGTGCTGCTGCCGCTGCGCGAGCAAGGCCTGGTGGACAAACGCCTGCTGCCCGAACTGGGCATGCTCAAGATCGGTCTGGCCGGGCTGCCTGCCGATGCGGCGCACAAATATCCGGCTGAACTCTCGGGCGGCATGGTCAAGCGCGCCGCGCTGGCCCGCGCGCTGGCGCTCGACCCCGAACTGCTGGTGCTCGACGAACCGACCTCGGGCCTCGACCCGATCGGCGGCGTGGCGTTCGACCAGCTCATTCGCGAGCTGCGCGACCTGCTGGGGCTGACTATTCTGCAAGTCACGCACGATCTCGACTCCATCTGGCACGGCAGCGACACGGTGGCGTTTCTCGCCCGCAAAAAAATGCTGGCGGTCGGCCCCGCTGCAGAACTGGCGCAGCGCGACGAGCCTGAGCTGGTTGCTTATTTCCGCGGCAGCCGTTCGGCCGCCTATCTGCACGAAACCCTTTCGAGGTAGGACATGGAATCGAAAGTCAATTACACCGCCGTCGGCCTGTTCGTGGTGCTGCTGGGCGCGCTGCTCGGCGGCCTGGGCTGGTGGCTGGCCACCGGCGGCAAGCAGACCGCCACCCGGCCGTATCTGATCTACGCCACCGACAACGTCAGCGGCCTGAAAACCGACAGCAATGTGCTCTACCGCGGCGTCACCGTGGGCAAGGTCGCAAGCATCGAGATCGACCCGAAAAACCCGGCCCTCATCCGCATCAAGGTCGAGATCGACAGCGCGGTGCCGGTGCGCAGCGACACCGTGGCGCAGCTCAGTCCGCTGGGCGTCACCGGGCTGTCGGCGGTGAACCTGATCGGCGGCGCCTCGTCGACACCGCTGCCCACCCCGCCCGGCGAGCCCGACCCGGTCATTCCCTACAAGCCCTCGGTGTTCACCCAGATCGAGGGCGGCATCAACGACGCGGCCATCACCCTGGCGCGCATCAGCCAGCGGGTGGACGCGCTGCTCAGCCCGGCCAATGTGCAGTCGATCAGCGACACGCTGCGCAATCTGCAGACCCTCTCCGCCTCTCTGGCGGCCAATCAGAACAACATCAATCAGATGTTTGCCAACGCCCGCCAGACCAGCGCCAACCTGACGCAGATGAGTGCGCAAGGCAGCGCGCTCATGCTGCAAAGCCAGGCGCTGGTGAAGCGGCTCGATGGCGTATCGGCCCAGCTAGGCGGCTCGATGCCGCAGATCGGCGCCGCCGCCAACAGCGTTGCCCAGGCCGGCGACACCACCACCGCTTTCACCCAGGCTGGCGTGCAGGCCATGACTCAGCTTCAGACCCGCACCCTGCCCGAAGTGGACGCGCTGGCGCGCAATCTGCAGCAGCTCAGCAGCCAGCTCGGCGCGCTGACCGAAAACCTCAAAGCCAACCCCAGCCAACTGCTGTACGGCCCGGCCTTGCCGCCGCCGGGCCCGGGAGAAAAACCATGACCGTCTCTTCTGTTTTGCCGCTGCGCCGCGCCGCCCTGGCCGCTTTGCTGAGCCTGGCCAGCCTGACCCTGGCCGCCTGCGCCCTGCCCGTCAATCGTGCGCCGGTGCAGCAAACCTACCGCCTGACCGCCACTGAGATCCGCACCGCGCCGCTGCCGCAAGCCACGGTGATTCAACTCCTGCCGGTCCGCGCCAGTGCCGGATTTCAGTCGCCCGCCATGATGTACAGCCGCAGCCCCGACACGCTGGAACCCTACCGCGACAGCCGCTGGCTCGCCCCGCCGGCCCAGCTCGTGGGCGAAGCCATCGCCCGCACCCTGAGCCGCCAGCCGTGGATCAGCGCCGTGCAACAGCAGGCCGTGCTGGTGAACGCGCCGTGGACGCTGCACTGCAAGCTGAACCGGCTGGAGCACGATGTTCATGCGAATCAGGGCACCGTGCACTTGGATCTGGTGTGCGATCTGGCGAACCAGCGCACCAGCCGCATTGCCGCGCATTGGCATTTCGACGGCAGCCAGACCATTGCCGTGAACGACGCCGCGCACTTCGCGCAGGGCGCGCAGACCCTGCTGGATCAGGCGCTCAAAGGCATCGTGGAGAACACCCGCGCCGCCGTGGCGGCAGCGCAGTCCTGAAGCATCTAAGACATCAGCACTCTTCGCGTTCGCTCCAGGCCACGGCCTCGAAGTCGCTCAGACTCAGGTATTGCGGCACATACTCGCCGCGATGCCGCTGCAGATGGCGGAAGAACGCGCGCAGATGATTGCGCGAGCCGCGCTCCAGGTCGTCGTAAACCGCCAGAATTTCCGGCTGACGGGCGCGGCTGCGCGCTTCTACCAAATCAAAAATATCCAGCTCTTCGATCAGCAGCCCAACCTTGATGGCGTCGAGCTCGCTGCGCAGGCCGCGTTCCACCAACTGGTTGTGCAAAGTCTGAAAGTCGGGCGTGCGAAACTCGCCCACCGCCAAGCCCTGCGCCGGATCGGGCAGGTCGTAATGCGTCAGCAGCGCGGCGATGGCGTCCATGTGCGCCTGCTCGGCCCCGCTGATGTTGACCAAAGGCCGCAGCGCCCAGCGCTCGCCGAGTTGCAGATAGACATCGCGGGCGATTTTCTCTTCTTCGCACATGTGCAGCAGGTCATGCTCTTCCTCGGCGCTGAGCGCTTGGGCGGTGTGCGACTGAATGCGCTGGCGAATGGCCGCCATATGCTCGGTGCGGTGTTGATGCCGGTCCTGCATGAACCGGGGGGAGAGGATTTGTTCCATGATGGCGTCCAGTCTGAATTGGTTGTTCATTCTGGGCGCATGACACCGGGATGGTTTTGCGTCAACGCAAATCCTGACGGGTCAGCCACATGGCATCTCCGTAGCTGAAAAACCGGTAGCGCTGGGCAATGGCATGGGCATAGGCGGCGCGGATGGTGTCCATGCCGGCAAAGGCGGACACCAGCATCAGCAAGGTGGACTTGGGCAGATGAAAATTGGTCAGCAGCGCGTCCACCACGCGAAAGCGATATCCCGGCGTGACGAACAGCGCGGTATCGCGGGCGCCTGGCAGCACGGCGCCGTCTGGGGCCCCGGCGGCTTCCGCCGCCAGCGCGGCCGATTCGAGCGCACGCATGGCCGTCGTGCCCACCGCAACCACCCGCGGGGCGGCGTGCATCTGGCCTGCCGCGCGCGCCTGCGCTTGCCGCATCCGTACTTTGGCAATCGCTTGCGCGGTCGCCTCGGGCACGGTGTACCACTCGCTGTGCATCTGGTGCTGCCGCAGATCGTTCACCCGCACCGGCTGAAACGTGCCCGCCCCCACGTGCAGGGTGACGGCTGCGCGCTGCGCGCCCATCGCGTCGATTTTCGCCAGGATGGCCTCGTCGAAGTGCAGCCCCGCCGTGGGCGCCGCCACCGAGCCGGGGTGCTGCGCATACACCGTCTGATAGCGCTGCACATCGTCACCGCCCGGCGCGTGGGTGATGTAGGGCGGCAAGGGCACCGCACCGTACTGCTGCAACAAGGCCAGAGGCTCGGCTGGAAACTCCAGTTCAAACAAGCCACCATCCGGCCCGGCCCGGCCCACGGTCGTCACGGCGAAAAGCGGCGCCGATGCGTGCGGCTCGTCGCCTGCCGCGGCATCGGGTCGAGCCGCCCCCAGCCACAAAACCTGGCCCGGCTTGGGCGATTTGCTCGCCCGCACATGCGCCCAGACCCGGTTGTCCGCCCGCACCCGCTCCACCAGCACTTCCACCGCGCCGCCCAAAGCGGCACCGGCCTCCCCGGCCGCCTTGAAGCCCCACAACCGCGCCGGAATCACCCGGGTGTCGTTGAACACCACCAGATCGCCTGCGCGCAGCAGACCGGGCAAGTCGCGAAACCCACGGTCGATCAGCGCCGGCGGATTGCCCGCATCGAGCAGGCGACTGTCGCTGCGCCGCGCCGGCGGATGCTGGGCGATCAGTTCGGGCGGCAGGTGAAAGTCGAAATCGTCTGCGGTGAGGCCGGGCGACATCGCGCCCGACTCGACCGCGGAGCCACGGGAAAGGGAAACAGTCATCAGTAGGAATGAGTTTGAAGCTAGGTTGGAGCCAAGTAGCCGGTTGCGCCCGCCGACTCGCCGCGCGCCGGGCGGTTCAAGCGCGTACGCGCCGCAGCAGGTTGAGCAGCCCGGAAGGCAGCATGATCTTAAACAAGGTGCGCAGCGTTTGCCCCCTGAAGGTGTGATAGACAAAGACGCTGCTGGTCAGCAGACCGAAAGCCGCCTCGGGCTGAAGCTCGGCCAGCATGTCGGCCGCGCTGAGGCTGAGCGCCCCCAGGTGACGCAGCGAACGGCGATCACGGCGCTGGCCGGGTTGGCTGTCGCGCGCATAGATTTTCTTGGCTACCGCAAGTGAATCCAGCGCCGTGCGCGGGCTGGAGGAAATCTGGGTGGGGCTGCGGCGGTAATCGAGCAAGGGAATGTCGAGATGCGCCACGGGCCCGGCTCGAGCCACGCGCACGAACCATTCCCACTCGCAGACGATCTTGATCTCGGGATCGAACATCCCGGCGCGCTGCAGTGCGTCCCGGCGGAACATCACCGTGGGGGGATGGATGAAATTGCCCTGCACCAGTTCGTCGTAAACCTCTCCCCAGTAAATCGGAATGACGATTTGGCCGTTCTGCCGCACACTCTCCTCCGGTAGCAAGGCAAAAGTTTCTGCCTGCGGATACCGCGCCCTCAGGCCGCCCCGTTGCGGGCTACAGCGGGAGTAATAGACGCCGCAATAAGAGGCGGGCGCCAGGGGGCCGGCTTCGTCGAAGGCGCTGAAATCGGAACTGCAGAGCAGGATGTCGGGGTGCGACTGGAGGTAGCGCAGTTCAATCGCGATGCGATCCGGGCGGCACAGATCGTCGGCATCGAGCAGTGCGATGTAGTCGCCCCGAGCCGCCTGCACGCTCGTATTCCTCGCCGCGCCTATACCCGCATTGGTCTGTCGGATCGTCCGCACCCGCCCTGCATAAGCCTCCAGAACTTCCGCCGTGCCATCGGTGGAACCATCGTCCACGACCACGACATCGAGATTTCGGTGCGTCTGGGCGAACAGGCTGTCGAGCGTTTGCGCAAGGGTGTTGCGGGCGTTGTACGCCGGGATGACCACGGAAACCAAGGCTTCCGGGTCGGCAGTCCCTGACCTACTCGAATCGGCGTTCATGGGCTCGTCTACTCGGCTACGGGGTGTGCGGTGAGCTTCGTTTCCACAACGTCCATGTCCTCGGTAGGCTCTGCCGCAGCGCGGTTTGCAGCAAACCTTGCCTTGACGCGGTAAAGCCAGTGAATCAAGCCTGGGCGATGAACCCGCAAGCCGAGTGTCTCGCGGGTTTGTTGAAAGTAGTGCCGCTTGTGGTCGTAGTCGCCTTTGAGCATGTCGAAGCGCGTGCAACGTTCCCCGATCGCCGCTTCGATGACATACCCCATGAGCACTTCCCCAGGGCTGAGCGCAAGGTGCTGAGGATCGAATCCAGCCTGAAAGTAGTAGAGCGTCGCGCCATGACGAAAGCCGTAGAACATGGCAATGGTCTGCCCATTCATCTCCAGCCCATACAGGCGCAACCGGCCCTGCGCCAGCAGGGCATGCATGAGGGCGCGATGGAATTCAAGGTACTGCGGCGAGGTGAAACTGAGTTCTTCGGTACGCCCTTGCCAGCGCAGCCGATGCAACTCGGCGAGCCGCTCAAACGCCCAATCGATTTGCGCGTCTTGTTGGATCTGAAAAAAACGCGCTTCTGGCTGCGCTTCAAATTTTCGGCGCTTCCGACCTAAAACCTCACGTCGATTACGGCTGAGTCCTTTGCGATAACGCTCCCAGTCCGGCGGCAAATCGCCGTAGATGATGCGGTTCACCGGCGTGCGCTCGATCGAGCCTGAAATCTGTGTGCTTTGCTGCGTCCAGCAAGTCACCAAGGCCGAATCGGCGGGCAAATCGACGAGATCGAGCAACTGCCAACCGAAAACGTTGTTGAGCACATGGTCGACGAACGCTCTGGCAACGGCCTGTTCGTGGGCGGGATCGAACAACATGCCCAGATCGTCGGGCGCGGTATCGCCTCCGGAGCCGAGGGGCCTGAGCTTACGCACGCGCAGGATCTTGAAGGCGCGGTGCGTCTCCAGATACAACGGAAGAATGCCCACGGCCTGACCGCCAGACCGAGCCACCAGAATCTGCAGTTGCCGCCCCGCCCCATATTGCGACCACCACAGACGCTGCCAATCCCAGCTGAGAAACAGACTGTTTCGCGGGGTCAGCCCCTCGATGGCGCGCCACTCGGGCTCCAGGGCGTCGAAGGCCGGCGTCGTGGTGATGAGTTCAATTTGCATGGATCAGACGTGGCGCGAAGCGGGGCGCCAATGCGCGAATTCAAGTTTCTCAGGCCCAAGGCCGGTGCATGCGCCAGGCCAGAAGGGGAAGATGCGATGTCACAGGAATGCGCGGAATGGCCATCGGATCGACCTCGGCCGACACCATGCCCTCTTCAGTCGTCACGGCCGCGCGGTAGATCGAGCGGGCGACCTTCCGCACTCGCTCATCCGTCGAACCGTTGGGGTAGCAAAACAAATCGACCCTTCGGCCCAGCTCAGTCTCCAGTCGCTCACGGCTGTCCTGCAACTCGTGCTGGATTTCATCTTCTGTCAGCGTGGGCAGGATGGGGTGAGTCAGGGTGTGCGAACCTATCGTCAGACAGCCATGGTCGCAGGCGCGCACCTCATCCCAGCTCATCATGTCGTAAGCCTCGTGCTCTGCAGGGATGGGCACGAAGCGCGGCGTGCAATCGCGCAGAACGTCCTGCGCATGTTGTCTTTGCGGCAGCGACAGGGTTTTCATCCAGGCAATGAAACCTTCGAGGTGATGCGCAGGCGAATTCAAGGTCTGCGCACACTCCATCAGCCCTTCATTTGATAAACGCTTCAACCGGGCGCGCGCCTCGTGGTTCCACATCCACTGCCTGGCATCCACCAGGCCAGGACAGACAAAAATCGTGGCCGGTATCTCAAGTTGCTCGAGGATGGGGCGGGCGATGCGGTACTGATTGCACAGCCCGTCGTCGAAGGTGATGGCGAGCTGGCTGCGGCCGGCCCCAGCGGGCGCGGGCACACCGTCCAGAATCTCTCGAACCATGAGATCGAGCGGCACGATGGCATAGCGCTGCTTCAACCACGCCAGCATGCGGTGGAAATCTCCTGGAGGCATCGTGCTTCCACCCACGCCGTGCAGCATGAGGATGCGGCGCACAGGATGGCGATGCGCTAGCCAGTGCGACACCCCACTGCCGAGCGCCACCGCTAAAGCGGAGGTGCGCGCGTAGCTTTTGAGTGCGCTTGGAGCCGTGGGAGGGGAATCAGCCATGCGATTCTGGAAAGTTGCTGTACAGATTGTCTTAAGCCCAAAAAGGGCTCGAAATCGTTAAAACCACTATACAAATAATTACGACTGTGAAGAAACCCGCCCCCCTGAATGAATGGCGGGATAAGTACGCCCTTCACCAAGGCGAGGTCGTACGTACGAAAGAACGGCACAAACACGGGAACAGTGGGCCATCGTTTCATACAACACCCGATAAAAACAGGAAATAAGTCACCAACTTGCGTCTTGAAGTGGAACCCTGCTGAACTTTCAACCCATTTGAACGGCGCCGCAGCAAGGCGCCAATCCGGCCTTTGCCTAGTTTTACTCAATCAATCGCATTGGAACTTTTAATTGTTCTTTTCAATTATTGCGCCCTAAGCTGCAACGGTCGCATCAAGCACCTCGAAGCGATGACAACCTCAAGGAGACAACCATGTCGAACGATTTGAAATGCCCGGTGGCGCACAGCACCCACACCAAGACTGTCGCCGGGGCGATGGGCAACGCCAATTGGTGGCCCAACCAGCTCAACCTCAAAATGCTGCACCAACACGCGCTAGCCTCCAATCCGATGGGCGAGGCATTCAACTATGCCGAAGAGTTCAAGACGCTCGATCTCGACGCCGTGATCCAAGACCTCAAGGCGCTGATGACCGACTCGCAGGACTGGTGGCCTGCGGACTACGGGCACTACGGCCCGCTGTTCATCCGCATGGCTTGGCACGGCGCGGGCACTTACCGCATTGGCGACGGACGCGGCGGCGCGGGCAGCGGCTATCAGCGGTTCGCGCCGCTCAATAGTTGGCCCGACAACGTCAATCTCGACAAGGCGCGTCGTCTGCTGTGGCCGATCAAGCAGAAGTACGGCCGCAAGCTGTCTTGGGCCGATCTGTACATTCTCGCGGGCAATGTGGCCCTCTATTCGATGGGCTTCAAGACCTTTGGTTTCGGTGGCGGACGCGCCGATGTGTACGAACCGGAAGAAGATACTTACTGGGGTTCGGAGAACACCTGGCTGGGCGATACGCGCCAGGGCACGCAGCAAGCCGATCTCGAAAACCCGCTCGCCGCCGTGCAGATGGGGCTGATTTACGTCAACCCGGAAGGGCCGGGCGGCAAGCCCGATCCGCTGGCTTCGGCGCAGATGGTGCGTGAAACCTTCGCGCGCATGGCCATGAACGACGAAGAGACCGTGGCGCTCACCGCCGGCGGTCACACCTTCGGCAAATGCCACGGCGCCGGGCCTGCCACGCATGTCGGCCCAGCGCCCGAGGCGGCGCCGGTGGAGGAGATGGGACTGGGCTGGATCAGCAGCTACATGAGCGGCAAGGGCGGCGACCAGATCGGCAGCGGCCTGGAAGGCTCCTGGACGCCCACGCCGACGCAGTGGGACATGAGCTACTTCGAGGTGCTGTTCGGCAATGAATGGGAAAACGTCAAAAGCCCGGCGGGTGCGCATCAATGGGTGCCCAAGCAGAACACCGACAAGAACATGGCCCCGTCAGCGGCGGATGCGTCGAAGAAGGTGCCCATCCTCATGACCGATGCCGACATGGCCATGCGCGTCGATCCGATCTATGAAAAGATCTCACGCCGCTTCATGGCCAACCCGGACGAGTTCGCCGACGCCTTCGCCCGCGCCTGGTTCAAGCTCACGCACCGCGACATGGGGCCGCGCACCCGCTACCTCGGCAAGCTCGTGCCCAAGGAAGAGCTGATCTGGCAAGACCCGGTGCCTGCGGTCGATCATCCGCTGATCGACGCGGCAGACATTGCGGCGCTCAAGGCCAAATTGCTCGCCTCCGGCCTGTCCATCCCCCAACTGGTCGGCGCCGCCTGGGCCTCGGCCTCCACCTTCCGCGGCAGCGACAAGCGCGGCGGCGCCAATGGCGCGCGCATTCGCCTCGCACCGCAGAAAGACTGGGAAGCCAACCAACCCGCCGAGCTGGCCAAGGTGCTGTCCAAGCTCGAAGCCCTCCAGAAAGAGTTCAACGCGCAGGCCGCGGGTGGCAAAAAAGTGTCGCTGGCCGACCTGATCGTGCTGGGCGGTTGCGCCGGGGTGGAAGCGGCGGCGAAGAAGGGCGGGGTCGACGTCGAGGTGCCGTTCTCACCCGGCCGCACCGACGCCACGCAGGAACGAACCGATGTGGCGTCATTCGCCGTGCTCGAACCCAAGGCCGACGGCTTCCGCAACTACACCCGCAAGGGCTATGCCGGTTATGCCGCTGAATTGCTGGTCGACCGGGCGCAGTTGATGAACCTGAGCGCGCCCGAGATGACGGTGCTGATCGGCGGCATGCGCGCGCTGAACACCAACGTCGGCAAATCGCACCACGGCCTGTTCACCCAGCGACCGGAAACCCTGAGCAACGACTTTTTCGTCAATCTGCTCGACATGGGCACGAAGTGGGAGCGCACCGCAACCGAAGGCGTGATGGAGGGCCGCGACCGCAAGACCGAGGCGCTGAAGTGGACGGCCACCACGGTCGATCTCATGTTCGGCTCCAACGCCCAGCTTCGCGCCATTGCCGAGGTGTATGCCGGCAGCGATGCGCAGCAAAAATTCGCACACGACTTCGCCGCGGCATTTGGCAAGGTGATGAATCTGGATCGATTCGACCTGGCCTGAACCTTGAGGAAGCCGGTCGAGGCGCGAGCCGAGACCGGCTTGGCTGGACTTCGCCGGGAAGGTTTTTATCCCGGTTTTTTTGTGCGCGCGCGCAAACCCGCCTCTGCGTCGCGCCAGTTAGCCCGCCGCACAAATACCGCTCTTTCAACCCAGATTTTCCATGGGGACACGGGTTGATGGCGCGGCGGGTTGGGGATCCCCCTCCCGACCTCCCCCCCGGCGTGGGGGAGGTGAAATCACTCCCTCCCCACTTGTGGGGAGGGTTGGGGTGGGGTGGATTTGGCCCTGCGTGACAAGCCCATAGCCATCGCTATGGGCGCGAAGCGCGGGGGCGAAGACGCCCTGGATTCTCAAACTCGCGCCCGCCAGCGCCCGTGTAGGGGCGAAGCCCCGCCTGATGGAAGATCTGGGTTCAAGGTGAGTAAACTGCGCAGCCCGCTGCATCGCGTGCAGCACTGCGGCAACCTCACTTTTGTTCATGATGTCCCCTCTACACGGCACGCTCGGGATTGATTTCGGCACCTCCAATTCGGCGGTGTCTTGGGCGGAGCCACACGGACTGTCGCGTCTGATTCCGTTGGAGGGCGAAGCGCTGGCCATGCCCACTGCCGTGTTCTTCAACGCGGAAGACCACCGCACGCACTTCGGGCGCGACGCCGTGCGGCAATACCTCAGCGGCTCGGAAGGACGGCTGATGCGTTCGCTCAAAAGCCTGCTGGGCAGCCCGCTGCTGCTGGAGAAGACCGAGGTCAACCACCAGCAGGTCAGCTTTCAGGACATCGTGGCGACCTTCCTTGCCGAGTTGCGCCAACGTGCGGCGCAGGCGCTGGGCCGCGCGCCCACGCGGGTGGTCATGGGCCGACCGGTGCACTTTGTCGACGACAACCCGCAGCGCGACGCGCAGGCGCAGCGCTCGCTGCACGAGGCCGCCCTGGCGGTGGGGTTCGAGCAGGTGACGTTTCAACTGGAGCCGATTGCGGCGGCGCTCGACTACGAGCGCCGTCTGTCGCGCGAGAGTCTGGTGCTGGTGGTCGATGTGGGCGGCGGTACGTCCGACTTCACCGTGGTGCGACTGGGCCCGCAGCGCAGAGCGCAAGCCGACCGCAGCGCCGACGTGCTCGCCACTACCGGGGTGCACATCGGCGGGACCGATTTCGACCACAAGCTCAGTCTGGAGCGGGCCATGCCTCTGCTGGGCTACCGCCACCTGGGGCCGCAGCAGCGCGAGGTGCCCAGCCGCGTGTTTTTCGATCTCTCGACCCGGCACCTGATCCAGTGGCTGTATCTGCCGCGCGCGCTGAGCCAGGCGCAGGCGCTGCGCGAAGACTATGCCGAGCCCCAACTGCACGAGCGACTGATGACGGTGCTGCGCCACCGCGAGGGGCACCGGCTGGCGCATGAGGTCGAGCAGGCCAAGATCCGCTGCTCGCAGGACGATGCCGATACGGCCATCACGCTATCGTTCATCGAGAGGGGGCTGCAGGCTTCGCTCACCCCCGCCGATCTGCGCGATCATCTGGCGGATTTGCTGTCGCGTACCGTGGCCTGCGCCCGCGACTGCGTGCAGCGCGCGGGCCTGGGCGGCGGCGCACTCGATGCGATCTACCTCACCGGCGGGTCGAGCGCGCTGCGCCCTTTTCAGCGCGCACTGCAGGCCGAGTTCGACGGCGTGGAGTTGGTGGTCGGCGACCTGTTCGGCGGCGTGGCCTCGGGCCTGGCGTACAGCCGCGGTTGATTCGTTGCGCAACCGGCGCGCCTGTGCGCGGTTCCGCCGGTAAAAAGGCGGGTGCGTAGGACATTGCGAAAAACAGGCTGCGCTGTGACATTTTCCCGAGACGCCTGCCGCCGAGTTCAGGAACAATGTTTACATTTCCCTCATGAGAAAATGCCGGGCCGCCCCAAGTTTTCTCATCCCCCACGGGGGGCCTGACGCGAACGCGGCAGGTCTGGGGGCGCTCTCAGCCACCTGATTTTTGCCGTTGCGCACATGACCCCCTGGCCTCGCCGCAGTCTTGAGCCCCGTTCTGCCGTCAGCGGCAGCGAGTCGGCACGCCTGACCGGCGAAGCCTCGCCACCCATCGGCCGACTCGGCCTGTTTCTGCGCAGACAGGACGAGCACGCCTATGTGCATGATCTCTGGCCCGATATCGCCGCGCGGTTGCGCCTGCTCGGGCTGTTGGGCGGTCTGGTGTGTTTGCTCGGCAGCATCGTCGACTGGACCCAGCTGCACGACAGCCCCCCGTTCTTCTGGCTGCTGGCCGTGCGGCTGGCCGTGTTGGCGCTGGGCCTGTATCTCTGGCGCGTGGCGCGACCCGGCGCTGTCGCGCGTCCGGCGCAATTGCGCACGGCGCTGATTCTGTTTGAACTCGGGGTCATCGTCGCCTTGCGTCTGGTCAATTTGGGCTATGGCGAGTTCTCACCCTATCAGGGGCTGACCGGCCTGCTCATAGTGGCGTCGGCTTATGCCTTCGTGCCCATGCTCAGCCCGGTCAACTTCTGGCTGTTGCCGCTGGGCACCGCCAGCCTATTCATTCAGGCCTACGGGTGGCATCACGCCTCGTGGCGCGACCTGAGCGCGCTGCTGGTCATCGCGCTGTATGTGCACATTCTGGGATGGATGACTGCCGCCCACAACGCCCGCTCCGGCCGCCTGCTCTGGCTCGAGCGCCAGCGGCTGGAAAAAGAAATGCGGGAGCGCCGCACCGCCGAGAGCAATCTGCGCCATCTGTTCGAGGTCTGCCCGGTGCCGCTGGTCCTGAGCCAGCAAGACAACGGCTCGGTGTTGCGATTCAACCGCGCCGCTCAGGCCCTGCTCGACCCGGAACGGCGCCACACTGAACCGGGCTCTGCCTATGCCTCGAATTTTTACGCGGACGCGCGTGCTCGCAGCGCCGTGACCGATGCGCTGAAAGCACGCGGCGAAGCGGGCCCTGTGGATGTGCGCATGCTCACCTCCAGCGGCAATCACATCCACGTCATGCTGGCCGCCAGCAGCCTGCGCTACGACAACAAGGCCGCGGTGCTCACCAGCCTGGTGGAAATCACCGACCGCAAGCAGCGCGAGCAGGCGCTCACCCGCATGACCCAGACCGACGCGCTGACCGGGCTCTACAACCGCCGCGGCTTTTTTGAGCGCGCCAATGCCTTGCTGCAGTCAGCCCGCGACCAAGCGCCCAGTCTGCTGCTGATCGACGCCGACCACTTCAAGCGCGTCAACGACGCGCACGGCCACGCCGTGGGCGATACCGTGCTGGTGCAACTGGCCAATCGCATGAACGCCGCGCTGCGCGAGGGCGACGTGATCGGGCGGATCGGCGGCGAGGAGTTCGCCGTCTTTCTGCCCGCCACTAGCCTGGAAAACGCGTATGAACTGGCTGATCGCATCCGCCTGTCGGTGTCGCGACATGCGCTACGCATCCAGGGGCTGCGGGTGCCGATGACGCTGAGCATCGGCGTCACCGTTCTGCAGCTTGGCGAGAGCACTCTGGAAGCCGCGCTGGGCCGTGCCGATACGGCCATGTACCAGGCCAAACAAAACGGCCGCAACCGGGTGGATCTGGCGGCGGCCTCGGTTTTGTAGGCGTCCGGCGCTGCTGCGCGCCCGAGGGGCGACCCGGCGTTTGCTCATGCGCTGATGCAAGCCTGAGGGATTGAGCGGCAAGACGCGCGATCGAGGCTGGTTTGAAGCAGCGCCATTCGCCGCCTAGACGGCAAAACACCGCCGTCCCTTATGCGTGCAGACCCAACTCACTTCCTTCTATGCTGGGCGTTGGGCGATTTTTCGAGGGAATGCATCATGGAGAGCAAGCAGAGGAAGGCAGCGTTACTGACGGTGTTCGCGCTGGTTCTGGCGCTGGTGTGGTGGCGTCCGCTGCAAGCCACGGCGCAGCGGTCTGTCGAGTCGGGACTGCAGCGCGCGCTGGTGACGTTTGCTTCGGCGCGGGCGCTCAACGGCGTGCTCAGCGTGGCCAAGAGTGCGTCGGTGAGTTTTCAGATCGGCGCGGGCGCTTCGGTGCAGCCGGGCGCGGCACTCGACCCGCTGGACGATCTGGTCGAGCAGTTTTCCACCGTCATGCTGGTGGCGACTTTGTCGTTTGCCATGCAGCAAGTGCTGATCTCGGTGTTCAGCGCCTGGCCGCTGGCGGTGGTGCTCTCCGCCCTGTTTCTGGCCTGGGCTGTGCTGGTGCTGCGAGAGCGCCGCGCACCGCCCTGGCTGGCGCGGCTGTCGGTTGGCCTGTTGGTGCTGAGCCTGAGTGTGCCCGCCGCCTCGCTGGCCAGCGAGCTGACCTATTCGCTGCTGATGGCGCGCGACTACGCCGCCGCTCAGCAGCAGGTCAGCCTGTCCACCTCCGCAGCCTCTGAAGCGCAGACGGCGGCGCAGGCCGACGGCGGGGCCTTGGACAAGCTCAGACAACTGTGGTCGCAGACGCAGGACATCGGCCAGCAGGTGCAGGCGCTGCAGGCCAAGGCGAGCGGCATCGTGTCGCATCTCATCACCCTGGCGGCCGTCTTTTTGATACAAACCGTGGTGCTGCCCCTGCTGTTTTTCTGGGGGATGATGCGGCTTTACCGGCTGCTGCTGGGAAGAACGTGGCCGGGCCGGGCGCCCGCCGTAAGATGATTTGCCCCTGATTGATTTCTCCTGCAAGGAAAACCCATGGCCTCCTCCAAACCCGCGTTTCAATGGGACGATGCGCTGCAGCTCGACGCCCAACTCAGCGCCGACGAACGGGCGGTGCGCGACGCCGCGCAGGCGTATTGCCAGGACCAGCTCGCGCCGCGGGTGCTCAGCGCCTTCCGCCATGAAACCACCGACCCGACGATCTTCCGCGAAATGGGAGCGCTCGGCCTGCTCGGCCCGACGATTCCCGAGGCCTATGGCGGCGCCGGGCTGAACTATGTGGGTTACGGGCTGATCGCGCGCGAGGTCGAGCGGGTCGATTCTGGCTATCGCTCGATGATGAGTGTGCAGAGCTCGCTGGTCATGCTGCCGATCTTCGCCTTCGGCTCCGAAGCGATGAAGCAGAAGTATCTGCCCAAGCTGGCCCGCGGCGAATGGATCGGCTGCTTCGGGCTGACCGAACCCGATCACGGCTCCGACCCCGGTGGCATGAGCACGCGCGCCCGTGCCGTGCCCGGCGGCTATGCGCTCACTGGCAACAAGATGTGGATCAGCAATAGCCCGATCGCCGATGTGTTCGTGGTCTGGGCCAAGGACGACGCGGGCGAGATTCGCGGCTTCGTGCTCGACAAAGGGGCAAAGGGGTTGAGCGCACCAGCCCTACACGGCAAGGTCGGCTTGCGTACCTCGATCACCGGCGAGATCGTGATGGACCAAGTGTTCTGCCCCGAGGAAAACGCCTTTGCGCAGGTGCGCGGACTCAAAGGCCCGTTCACCTGCCTGAACAGCGCGCGCTACGGCATCGCCTGGGGTGCGATGGGCGCGGCGGAAGACTGCTACGCCCGTGCGCGGCAGTACGTGCTCGACCGCAAGCAGTTCGGCCGTCCGCTGGCGGCCAATCAGCTCATCCAGAAAAAACTGGCCGACATGGCGACCGACATCAGCCTCGGGCTGCAAGGCGTGCTGCGCCTGGGGCGCATGAAGGACGACGGCACGGCGGCGCCCGAAGTCACCTCGCTGCTCAAGCGCAACAACTGCGGCAAGGCGCTGGACATCGCCCGCACCGCGCGCGACATGCTCGGCGGCAATGGCATTTCAGACGAGTTCGGCGTGGCCCGCCATTTGGTGAATCTCGAAGTGGTGAACACTTACGAGGGCACGCACGACATCCACGCCCTCATTCTCGGCCGGGCGATCACGGGCATCGCGGCGTTCTGAGTCTCACGCCACCGTCCGCGACGCGGCGCATTCCCGCTCAGGCGGAGACAAACTCCCAAGCGTCCATGCTGAGGTTGCCGTAGTGCACGCCCCCGGCATGATGACGCGGCGTGGCGCCCTCGCCAGCGGCGCCCAGCGCCCAGAACAGCGGCAGTAGATGCTCGTCGGTGGGGTGCGCGCGTGCCGCATGCGGCGCTCTGCGGCGGTAGTCGAGCAGCGCCGGGGTGTCGCCGCGGTCGATCATGCCGCGCATCCATTCGACGAAAGCCTGCACGTAGGCGGCCGGTGGATCGTCGGTGCGGGCGGACGGGTGAAACTCGTGCAGATTGTGCGTCAGGCTGCCAGTGCCGAACAGCAAGACGCCTTGCTCGGTCAGCGGCGCCAGCGCCGCGCCCAGGCGGTAGGCGAGCGCGGCGTCGAGCGGCCAGGGCATGGCCAGCGGCATCACCGGAATATCCGCCTGCGGAAGCATCAGCCGAAGCGGTGACCAGACGCCGTGATCGAGCCCGCGCTGCGGGTCTTCGTGCACGCCCCAGCCGGCTTCGCGCAACAGTGCTTCTATCCGCGCAGCCCACTGCGGCGCGCCGGGCGCGGGGTATTGCAGGGCATAGAGCGCGCGGTCGAAACCGCCGAAGTCGTGCAGGGTCGCGGGCCGCGTGCTGGTACCCAGAATGGGCTGCCGCGCCATCCAGTGCGGCGAAAAGGCGAGGATGATCTCGGGCCGCGGCAGCGCGTGCCCGAGCGCCTGGAGCATCGGCCCGGCGCTGCCCGGCTCCAGCGGCAGCATGGGCGAGCCGTGAGAGACAAACAACGTGGGCATGCGCTGATCGGGCATGTTCAGCTCCTCTCAAGGAAACGCCGGGCCGCCCCAAGTTTCCCTGACCCCCGCGGGGGGCGGGCTGGGCGCAGACCGGCCCTGGGGGCACTCATGATGGGGTGCGCACGCCTTCGATCTCCACGCGCACTTTCACCGCATGGCTCAGGCCGGCGGGGAAAGCGGTCATGCCGTAGTCCATGCGATTGATCGTGGTGGTGGCGACGAAGCCGCTGAGATAACCGCCCCAGGGTTTGGGCAGATAGGCCACATCGCCCGCGCCTTCCAGCGTCACCTCGAAGGTCGCCGGGTGGGTCACGCCGCGCAGGGTGAGGTTGCCGTAGAGCTTGCCATGGGTCTGGTTCTGCGGCACATAGCGCGTGCCGACGAAGCGGATGTCGGGGTGCGCAGCGGCATCGAAAAACGGCGCGGCCAGCAGATCGGTGTTGCGTTGCGACAGGAAGGTGTCCAGACTATGGGCGGGGATGACGATGTCGGCCTTGTCTTTGGCGGGGTTCGCAGGGTCGAAGGTGTAGCTGCCAGTCACCCGTTTGAACACGCCGGTGAAGCGCCCGACACCCGCGTGGCCGATGGTGAACTGCACCCCGGAATGATCGGGATCGACGCGGTAACTCCCCGCCGGATCGGCATGCTTGTGAACATAGGCCTGCGGCGCCGTGGTTTCGGCGGCCCAGGCCGGAGCGGCGCAGAGCGCCATGGCCACGGCGGTTGAAAGCGCGGGGGCCAGAAGTGAGCGGGAGCTTGAACGCAACATGGTGAAGTCCTTTCAGAGAGAGTGTGGTGTGCGGTAAGTCAGTTGTTATTGCGGAGAAACGACCAGATGCACCTGCACCGCAATGGCGGCGGCCACCACGCTGGTGTCCGCCCACGAGCCGGTGCCCAGGCCGAAGGCGGTGCGGTCGAGCGTGAAGGCGGCGTCCATGATCAGGTCTTTGCCGTCGGGATGGGTGCTCACCTGCACGCGCAGCGGCTGGCTGTGGCCCTTCACGCTGAAGGTGCCGCTAACCCAGTAGCGTCCCGGTCCATCGGGGGTGAATTGGCTAGAGACGAAACGGGCCTGCGGATCGGCTTTGGCCGCCAGCCAGTCGGCCCCGGCGAGCAGGGCGTTGGTCTGGGCGCTGCCCGCGTCCACGCTGGCCGACTGCACCGCAACCTCGACGTGCGACTTGGCAAGGTCGCCCGGCATGAAGTCGATCTGCGCGGTCACGTTTTTGAAGTGGCCTTTCATCGGCACGCCCATCTGGGTGGCGCTGAAGCTCACGCTCGACGCAGGCAAAGCGTGGGTGTAGGCCGCAGCGGGAACGGGCTGCGCCCAGGCTGCAGCGCAGATCGACAGCAGGGCGGCGCCGCACAGCGTTTTGATCGAGAGAGGCGACATGGTTGATTTCCCTTTCCAAAAGAGGGCACGCGGAATGGCGAGTCTTGAGCCCATCAGTGGCGCGGGCGTGGCAACGAACGCGGCAGCATGCGCAGCAGCACGCCGTCGTGATCGATGAACTGGTGCTTGAGCGCCGCCGCCATATGCACGGCAACCAAGGCGGCCAGGGTGTAGTTCAGCGTGGCATGCACCAGTTCGAGCAGATGCGCCATCGCCGGATTGGCGGGCAGCAGATTGGGCAGCTTCCACACACCCCACCACACCACGGGCACACCAGCCGCCGAACTCAGCGCCCAGCCGCTGAGCGGTATGCAAAGCATCAGCAGATAGAGCAGCTCGTGCATCAGGGCCGCGGCCGCCTGCTGCCAGGACGGAATATCGCCGGGCAGCGGCGGCGGGCGATGCGTGAGCCGCCAGCCGATGCGCAGCACCACCAACAGCAGCACGGTGATGCCGAACCATTTGTGCCACGAATACAGCTCGATTTTGCGCACCGAAAGCGGAAGCCCGTGCATATAAAGCCCCAGCGGAAAGAGGCCAAAAATCAACAGGGCAATCAGCCAGTGCAGCAACTGCGCGGGCAGGGTGTAGCGGGCCAATTCGGCAGCCGGCGTGGAGCTCATGTCGCACCCTCCTGAGTGCCCGCACGAGCGCCCGCCTGCTCCAGCGCCTGCCGCAGACTGTGCAAGGCCTGCTGCGAGGCGGCCAGCTCGGCAGCGCTCAGTTTTGAGAACGCCTGCGCCAGATGCGCCCCATGCGCAGGAAACACTTGCTCGAACACCTTCTGCCCCCGCGTCGTCAGCCGCACGATCTGCCCACGGCCATCGCTCGGATCGGGCAAACGCTGCACCAAGCCCTTGGCCAGCAGGCGATCGACCACGCCGGTCAGCGTGCCCTTGGTAATCAGAGTCTTGTCGCCCAGCTGCTTGGGGTTCATGCCCTCGGTGTTGCCCAGCGTGGCCACCACGTCGAATTGCGCCGGGGTCAACCCGAGGCTTTGCACATGCGCGGCGGAGTAACGCTCGAACGCCTGATAGGTGCGCACGAGTTCGCGCAGCAAGGGCAGAAAGGGGGGCGGGGAAGTCACGGCGCAACCAGGGAAAAGAACATGCTGCGCATCTTAGTTCTGATTAGAACTATCTCTGCGCGCAGGGTCATTGCGGTTCCGCGCCACCGGCACGCGCATCACAGCCTGAAGTTCACGCTTCGAGGTCGCCCCTCCTACCATGTCGGCATGAACAGCGCTGCTATTTCTTCGCCTCCGCCCGGTATCGCCTGCGACGTGCTGGTCGTCGGTGGCGGCATCAATGGGGCGGGCATCGCGCGCGATCTGGCCGGGCGCGGCCTCAAGGTGGTGCTGTGCGAACGCGACGACCTTGCGGCGCACACTTCCTCGGCCTCCACCAAGCTGATTCACGGCGGTCTGCGCTATCTCGAGTATTACGAATTCGGCCTGGTGCGCAAGGCTTTGCAGGAGCGTGAAGTGCTGCTGCGCAGCGCGCCGCATCTGATGTGGCCGCTGCGCTTTGTCATGCCGCACGCACCGGCCATGCGCCCGGCCTGGCTGATTCGCGCCGGGCTGTTTCTCTACGACCATCTGGCGCGGCGCGAGTGGCTGCCGGGCTCAAGCAGCATCGATCTGCGCACCCATGCCGCAGGCGCCCCGCTGAGGGCCGAATACGCCCGCGGCTTCATGTATTCCGACGGCTGGGTGGACGACGCCCGTCTGGTCACCCTGTGCGCGGTGGACGCGGCGGAACATGGCGCCACCGTGCTGACCCGCACCGCCTGCACATCCGCCACGCGCCACGGCACGGGCTGGCAAGCCACCCTGCGCGATGCCGCGGGTGGCGAGCAGCGGGTGAGCGCCCGCGCCCTGGTCAACGCGGCAGGCCCGTGGGCCGAACAACTGCTCAAGCGCACGCTGCACAACGCCGACGGGCAGCCGCCGCGCGAGCGCCGCTCGCTGCGGCTGGTGCGCGGCGGCCACATCGTCGTGCCGCGCCTGTTCGATCATCCGCACGCCTATATCTTTCAGGCGGACGATGGCCGTATCGTGTTCGCCATTCCCTACGAGCGCGACTTCACCCTGATCGGCACCACCGATGTCGAAGTGTCCGACCCCAGCGGCGCCGAGACTTGCAGCGAGGCCGAAGCCGCATACCTCTGCGCCGAGGTCAACCGTTACTTCCGCACCGAGTTGCGACCCGAGCAGACCGTCTGGCGCTACGCCGGCGTGCGCCCCCTGCTCGAAGATCACGCGGGCGATGCCAAGGCCGCGACCCGCGACTACAAGCTCGAACTCGACCGCGACGGCGCGCCGCTGCTCACCGTATGGGGCGGCAAAATCACCACCTTCCGCAAGCTCGCCGAACAGGCCGCCGACCAGCTCTGCGCCGCCCTTGGCGAAGCACGCCCGGCGTGGACGCACGACGCCTTTCTTCCCGGTGGCGATCTGTCGGGCTGGATCGGACCCGCACAGCGCCCCGACACCGACTTTGCCCGTTTTGTTCAAACCGTGCAGCAACGCTATCCGTGGCTGCCGCCCGACCTAGCGCAGCGTCTGGCCCGCGCCTACGGCAGCCGCATCGACCGCGTGCTGCAAACCACAGGTGGGCAAAGCGCGGCACGCCTGCAAGACCTCGGCGCCGAGATCGCCCCCGGTTTGTTCGAGACCGAGCTGCGTTATTTGCGCGACACCGAATGGGCCGCCAGCGCCGACGATGTGCTTTGGCGCCGCAGCAAACTCGGTTTGCACCTGCTCGCCGATCACCCGGCCTCCTCCCATCCTCACGCCGTATCCGACTGGCTCGCCAGCCGCTGATTACGCGCCGCGCCGTCGCGTGGGCAAATACCCGGCTGGGTATAGGGGCAACACGTCTCGTTACCCCTTGCGCTTGATCTAAGTCAGACAATTTCTTCGACTTTCAGGAATTCCTGAAACTTCGATCAAACCACTTATGCAACTCCCGGAACTCACCCAGCGCTTCGTGCTGCACTTTGGCGAAATGGGCAGCCGCTGGGGCATCAACCGCACCGTCGGCCAGATTTATGCCCTGCTGTTCGTCAGCGAGCGCCCGCTCAATGCCGACGAAATCGCCGCCGCGCTCGATTTTTCGCGCTCCAACGTCAGCATGGGGCTCAAGGAGTTGGGCGCCTGGAACTTGGTGCGCATGCAGCACCTGCCCGGCGACCGGCGCGATTATTTCTCTGCGCCCGAAGACGTGTGGGCTATTTTTCGCACCCTGGCCGAGGAACGCCGCAAGCGCGAAATCGACCCCACCCTGTCCATGCTGCGCGACGCCCTCCTGTCTCAGCCCGAGGGCGCCTCCGAGCAATACGCGCAGCAGCGCATGCGGGAAATGCACGATCTCATCGAACTGGCCACGCAGTGGTTCGACGATATTCAGCGCATGCCCAGCGAAGACGTGCGCCAGCTCATGCAACTGGGCGGCGCGGTGCAAAAGCTCATCGCCCTCAAAAGCCGCGTCAAGCAGGTCGCCACGCGCCGACGGGGCGACAAAGCCGCCGCGCTGCAAGTGGTGGAGAACTGAGATGTGCACCGCTTTCTGCTGGACTTTGCGCATTGACCTGCCGCCGCCGCAGAGCGTCACCCTGCTGTAACGCGTCCCGCTTATCGTTGGCTCAACCCGCCGCCCTGCGCGGCCCGGCACGCTAACCGACATCTCACCGCTTCAGGAGTGCATCATGGATTGGCTTCAAAACCCCGAGTTCCTCGCTCGGGCGCAGTTTGGCTTCATTGCGATGTTCCACATCATGTGGCCGCCGCTCACCATCGGGCTGGCGCTGGTGCTGTTCGGCATGGAAGCCGCGTGGGTGAAGACCAAAAACGTCTTCTACTTTCACCAGGTCAAGTTCTGGACCAAGCTGTTCCTCATCAACTTCGGCGTCGGCGTCATCAGCGGCATTCCGATGGAGTTTTCCTTCGGCACCAACTGGGGGCCGTTCTCCACCTCGGCCGGCGACTTCATGGGCAACATCCTCGGTTTCGAGACGGCGATGGCCTTCATGCTTGAAGCCGGGTTTCTCGGCATCATGCTGTTCGGCTGGGGCCGCGTCGGCCCCAAGATGCACCTGTTCGCCACCGGCATGGTGGCCTTTGGCAGCACCTTGTCGGCCTTCTGGATCATGGTGGCCAATTCGTGGATGCAAACGCCCGCCGGGGTGAAGCTGGTGGACGGCAAGTTCGCCATCACCAACTGGTATGACGCGGTGTTCAACCCCGATCTGCCCTATGGCTTCGGCCACATGTTCACCGCCGCGATCGAGCTCAGCCTGGTCGTCATGGCCGGGGTGAGCGCGTATTACCTGCTCAAAAAACGCCATGTCGATTTCTTCCGTCCGGCGTTCAAGTGGGCGGTGATCTCGTTGTTCATCGTCGCACCGCTGCAGATTTTTATTGGCGATTCTGCGGGGAGCTCGCTGGCCGAGACTCAACCTGCCAAGCTCGCCGCCATCGAGGCGCACTGGCATACCAACAAGCCCGGCGAGGGCGCGCCGTGGGCGCTGCTGGCTATTCCTAACCAGAAAGAGCAGAAAAACGACTGGGCGCTGGAAATTCCCGATGGTCTGAGCATGATCGTGACCAAAACGATGACGGGCAAAGTCGTCGGCCTGGATCACTTCAAGCCACAAGACCAGCCGCCAGTGTGGATTCCGTTTTACGCCTTCCGCGTCATGGTGGCCGCCGGGGTGTTTGTCGCCTTCATGGCCTTCTGGACGCTGTGGATGCTGTGGCGCAAACGTGAGCGCATGACTGCGGCGCGCATCAGCGAAAACAAATGGCTGCTGCGTGGCTGGCTGCTCGCGGTACCCGCCATCTACGCCGCGGTAGAGGCCGGCTGGATGACCCGCGAAGTGGGCCGCCAGCCGTGGATCGTCTACGGCATGATGCGCACCAGCCAGGGCGTGAGCAACCTGCCGGCCGACACCGTGCTGTGGTCACTCGCCATGTATATGCTGTTCTACGGCGTGATCGGCGTCACCGCCTTCGTCTTTGCCGCACGCATGATCCGCAAAGGCCCGAGCTTCGAGGACCCGCCCGCCGCGCCCGGCCAAGGCGGCAAGCCGGAACACGCTGCTGCGCCCAAGCACGTTCCCTTCACCCCGCCTGTCGCACCGATTGCACCCGCCTCGGTCAGCGCCAAGCTCGCGGTGAAAGGAGGGCAGTGAGATGGACTTCGGCAACCCGCAGGAACTGCATCACGTTCTGGCCACGGTGTGGTTTCTCATCATCGGCCTGTTCATGGTGTTTTATGTGGTGCTCGACGGTTTCGACCTCGGCGTGGGGGTGCTTTCGCTGTTCGTCGGCGAGCGCCGCCGCAAGGTGATGATGGCCAGCCTGGGCAGCATCTGGGACGCCAACGAGACCTGGCTGGTGGTCATCGGCGGTACGCTGTTCGGCGCCTTTCCGCTGGCCTACGGCACCGTGCTGCATGGGCTCTACATTCCGATCATCCTCATGCTGCTGGGCTTCATGCTGCGCGGCGTGTCGTTCGAGTTTCATGAACTCTCCGAGCGCAAAGCCTTCTGGGGCGCCATGTTCGGCGTCGGCAGCCTGCTGGCCACCATCGCCCAGGGGTTCGCGCTCGGTGGCTTGCTCAATGGCGTGAAGGTGGTGAACGGCGTGTATGTGGGCAGCGTGTGGGAATGGCTCTCGCCCTTCAGCGTCATCGTGGTGCTGGGCGTGGTGGCCGGTTACGCCATGCTGGGTTCGACCTACCTCATCATCAAGACCAAAGACGACATTCAGGCCGGGTGCTACCAGCGCGGCCAGCTGCTCGCCTGGATCATGCTCGCCGTCGGCGCCGTGGTCACCGTCTGGACGCCGCTGCAATTCCCGCAGATCTTCGCCCGCTGGCTCACCACCCCGAACATCTACTTCTTCGCCGTGCTGCCCGCGCTGGCCTTACTCAGCTTCGTCATGCTGCTGCGCGCCCTCAAGCGGCAGGCCGAAGTGGCGCCGTTTGTCTGGACCATGCTGATCTTCCTGTTCTCTTTCGCCGGACTGGCCGCCACTTGGTATCCGTACATCGTGCCCGGCTCGCTCACCATCGACCAGGCCGCATCAGACAGCGGCACCCTGGTGTTCATGCTCATCGGCATCGGCATGCTCATCCCGGTGATGATCACCTACAACGTCTATCAATACATCGTCTTTCGCGGAAAAATCGACCCGGACGCGGAGCACGCGTATTGATATTGAACTGGGGCCTGCTCTTTTTTCACTGGCCACCGACCCTGTCGGCGGCCCCAACTTAGGTGGTTGAGCACCGCTGCCTGTTATATGAACAAAAGCGCAAACAAAAAACCCGCAGAAAGCGGGTTTTTTGTTTGCAGCAAAGCGCGAAAAAGTATCAGCGCTTGGAGAACTGCTTGGCGCGACGGGCACCGCGCAGGCCCACTTTTTTCCGCTCCACTTCGCGGGCGTCGCGGGTGACGAAGCCTGCCTTGGAGAGCGCGGGTTTGAGGGTAGCCTCGTAGTCGATCAGCGCGCGGGTGATGCCGTGGCGCACCGCACCGGCCTGGCCGGTTTCGCCGCCGCCGTGGACGTTGATCTTGATGTCGAAGCTTTCGACGTTCTCGGTGAGAACGAGGGGTTGCTTGACGATCATGATGGAGGTCTGACGGCCGAAATACTGCTCGACGTCTTTCCCGTTGACCGTGATTTTGCCGGTGCCCTTCTTGATGAAGACGCGGGCCACGGAGCTTTTGCGACGGCCTGTGCCGTAATTCCAGTTTCCGATCATCGCGTGTCCTTAGATGTCGAGAGTCTTGGGCTGTTGGGCGCTGTGCGGATGCTCTGCACCCCCATAGACCTTGAGCTTCTTGATCATGGCGTAACCGAGCGGGCCTTTGGGCAACATGCCCTTGACTGCCAGTTCCAGCGCACGGCCGGGGTGACGCGCCTGCATATCCTTGAATTTGGTGGCGTAGATGCCGCCGGGATAGCCGGTGTGACGGTAGTAGGTCTTGTCGTTGGCTTTGTTGCCGGTCACACGAATTTTGGAGGTGTTGACGACAATGATGAAGTCACCGGTATCGACGTGCGGGGTGTAGATGGGTTTGTGTTTGCCACGCAGACGGAGGGCCACTTCGCTGGCGACCCGACCGAGAACCTTGTTCTCTGCGTCAATCACGAACCACTCATGCACGACTTCGGCCGGTTTGGCGCTGAAGGTTTTCATGGTTGTTCCTATGAACGATGTTTGAGCGAGATATGAATGAGCCCACCAGTGATGTGCGGCAGCGGGCCTCAATGTCGAGATGTTCTTCAAAGTTGAGACGCTCTGCCCCGCGCCCGCCGGCATGGGTTTTCTGGCCCCCGCTCGAAGCCAAACGCGTCATTATAGACAGGTCAGCGGGTTTGTCACTCTCAAGGAAATGCAGGGCCGCCCCAAGTTTTCTTGTCCACCTCGCAGCTTGCAAGCTGCTCGGATTCGGCTCCGTCCAAGCTGCCGCAGGGCAGCTTGGAGCCGCGGGCCTCATCCCCCGCGGGGGGCGGGCTAGGCCGTCCCCTTCCCGACCTCCCCCACGACGTGGGTGAGGTGAGATCACTCCCTCCCCACTTGTGGGGAGGGTTGGGGTGGGGATTGCCCGGCCCTGGGGGCACTCACAAGTGCTTGATTTTCAGGCGTGTTGTGGCGGCAAGGGCGCGGCGATGTCCCTATTCCTTGTGTTTGCAGGAGCAGCGCCTAAACTATCTAGTCCATGCTGCGTTGCAGCAATCTTGCTTCTATTCGATATGACTCAGCCTCCCGAGACCGCCCCCTTGCAAGCCACTGGCAGCGCGTTGGCCGCCCCGCCTCGCGATCGGCGTCTGTCCGCGCCGATCATCCCGATTCGCCCGATCGGGCCGGAACATCGCGAGCAGTTGCTGCGGCATTTTCTGGCGCTGGGGCCGGATGATCGCTATCTGCGCTTTGGCTACGCCGCGAGCGACGAGCGCGTGCGTCTTTACGTCGATTCCATCCGCTTTGAATCGGACGAGATTTTTGGCGTGTTCAACCGCAAGCTGGAGTTGCTGGCGGTGGCGCATATCGCCATCGAACCGGGGCAGACGGAGCGGGCGGAGTTTGGCGTCTCGGTGCTGCCCAAAGGCCGCGGGCTAGGCATCGGCACGCGCTTGTTTGCACGCGCGGCGGTGGACGCGCGCAACCGCGGGCTGCGAGTGCTTTACATGCAGTGCCTGAGCAGCAATGCCGCGATGCTCAAAATCGCGCGCCGGGCCGGCATGAAAGTGCATAACGAGGGCGGCGAAACCGAGGCGTATCTAGAGCTGCCGGAAGACAACTACCAGAGCCACTTCAATGCGCTGATGGAAAACCAGACCGGCCAGATCGACTACTGGGTGAAGGCGGCGATGCGCCAATGGCGTTGTTTCTGGCTGTTCGGTCGCTGCAGCGACACGGCCTGAACCGACCTCACGGCAGCCAGCGGGCGACGGCCAGGGTGCGCCAGCCATTGAACTGCTGCCACACGGCCATGGTGCTCCCCACCGCATCGACGGCCAGCGCGGGAAAGCTGGCCTGTACCGTAGCGCTCGGGTCGGACAAGGTCTGCGGCGCCTGCCAGCGATGCTCGGCTGGGTTGTAGCGCGCGGTCTGCACCTGCATTCCGCTGGGCCCGTCTTGATACCAGGCGCAACGCACATTGCCCGCCGCATCGGTCACCAACACCGGGTTGCCCGCGCTGCGCAGCGCGGGGTCGTCGATCTGCTGCGGCGGCGACCAGCGAGCCGAGGCGGCATCCGCGCCAGCATCGCGCCGGGCGGCGAGTATGGCGTATCGCACCGGGCCGCCCTGCGCCGACTTGGCCTGTTCCCACACCAGCGTGAGATCGCCCGCGGCATCGGCGGTGAGCGCGGGCGAAAGCGCCGGGCCGGTGAAGGCCGTGCTGTGCTGAATCTGCGGCGCGCTCCAGCGAAACGCAGCGCCGCTGCCCTCGGGCAGAAGCTGGCTGACGGCAATGCGCCGCATCGCATCCCGGCCCTGCACCCATGCGGCGACGATGGCTTCTTGCGGTGTAGCCGTGAGCGCCGGGCTTGTGGCGGCGATGCCCTCTGCGCTGAGACGCCATGGCGCCCCCCACGACTGGCCGGAAGGCTGCAACGCCGCGGCAAACACCGCCTCGCGCCCGGAAGTCCCCTGCTGCCATGCGGCTACCACCCGCCCTTGCGGCGTGGCGGCAATCACCGGGTTATAGGCATTGGCAAGGCCGCGATCAACGGGCTGCGCGGGCAGCCAGCGCAGCGCTGCCTGTTGCCAATGGGCCGCATAAATGGCGGTGTGGCGGCCGTCGGGCTGCTGCCAGACCACGGTGACATTGCCCGCGGCGTCGGCGGCGAGTTGGGGATTGGTGGCGTTGCCGGGCAGCGCGGGTTGATCGAGCCGCTGCGGGGCCTGCCACGCGCCGCCATCGCTGCGCGCCGCAAATACGGCGTTGCGGCCATCCACCGCCTGAAACCACACGACGGTGAGGCGCCCCTGGCGATCCGCCGTGATGGCGGGAATGCTCGACGCCCCAGCTTGCGGCCCTTGCAGGTCGATGGCTTGCGGGCGGCTCCAGGCCTGCGTGTCCGGGTTGAAGCGAGTAGCCAGAATGGCGCGGCGGCCCGCATCGTCCTGAAACCACACCGCGACGAAGCCACCGTCGGCCGTTGCCGCCACTTGCGCGCCGCTGACGGGCAGATCGACTTTGTGCGCGGTGTGGCTATCGTCGATCTGCACGGGCGCACTCCATGCGCTGCACGCGGTGGTGAAGCGGCTGCGCACGCGCTCTGGTGCATTCAGCAAGAGGGTGTAGGTGGTGCAGCCAACCAAGGGCACGCTGGGCTCGAACACTGCGCGGTCGCCCGAGGTGCGCACCAGGCCGCGAACCGCAGCCCCGTCCGGGGCGAGCAGCAGCAAGCGGTCTGCCGTGATGGCGGCCGCCTGCGCGGGGGCGGCGAAGCGAAACCCGGGCGTCACTGTGCGGGCCACATCGCTGGCGCCGGAGGCTGGCAAGGGCTCGGGTGCGCTTTGCGCGTTCGCCATACCCGCAACGGCGCACAGCGCCACGATGACCGCGAACTTCTTGACCCAGCGCCTGCGCATCACAGCCTCCCCATGAACTTCATCAGCCAGCGGGTACGCGGCCCGTAGGGCGGCGCGGCAAGCCCGACGCCGGAGAACCGCGTCTGAAAAAGTACGGGCTTGAGTTTGCTGAAGGTATCGAATCCCCAGCGGCCGTGATAGCTGCCCATGCCGGACGCCCCAACGCCGCCAAAGGGCAACTCGTCTTGCGCAAAGTGCAGCAAGGTGTCGTTGACCGTCACGCCGCCGGCATGGGTGTGCAGCAGGGCATCGGCGGTGCGCTGGCGGTCGTGGTCGAACCAGTACAGCGCCAGCGGGCGCGGCTGGCTGCGTAGATGAGCCAGCGCCTGCGCCAGATCGTCATAGGCCACCACGGGCAGCAGCGGACCGAAGATTTCTTCGTTCATCAAGCGCACCGAGGCCGGGGCGTCGCACACCAGCGCGGGCGCGAGACGGTGGCGCAGATCGTCGGCCTGCACGCCGTCGAACAGGGCATGCACCTGCGCCCCGGCGGCGCGAGCTTCGCCCAGTAGCCCGAGCAGACGGCTGTATTGGCGATGGTCGATGATGCTGGTGTAGTCGGGGCTGCGCAGGCCGTCGGGATAGAGTTTTTGCGCCGCGGCGCGGCAGGCGGCAACCCAGTCAGACTGCTGCGCACGCGGCACGAGCACATAGTCGGGCGCGATACAGGTCTGCCCGGCGTTGAGCAGTTTGCCGTAGAGGATGCGCTGGGCCGCGTGCGCCAGGTCGTAACCCGGCGTGATGACGGCGGGCGATTTGCCGCCGAGTTCCAGCGTGACGGGAGTGAGGTTGGCCGCCGCCGCCGCCATGACGCGCTTGCCCACCCCGGTGGAGCCGGTGAACAGCAGGTGGTCGAACGGCAAGGCGCTGAAAGCGGCGCCGATTTCTGCATCGCCCTGCACCACCGCCACTTCGTCGGGCGCAAAAGTCTGCCCGGCCCGCTGCGCGAACACCGCGCTGAACGTGGGCGTGAACTCGGAGAGCTTGACCATCGCCCGGTTGCCCGCAGCCAGCGCCGCCGTCAGCGGCGCCACGGCCAGCACCAGCGGGTAGTTCCAAGGCGCAATGACGCCCACCACGCCCAGCGGTTGGGGCAGCACTCGCGCCCGGGCGGGAAAAAACCAGGGTGAAACGGAGGCGGCGCGCGGACGCATCCAGCGTTTGCCGTGCTTGAGCGCATCGGCGATGCCCGTCAGGCTGGGCACGAGTTCGAGCATCCCGGTTTCGGGCGGCGGGCGGCCGCCGAAATCGGCATCGATGGCCTCGGCGAACTCGGCCGCATGAGTGCGCAGCAAGGCCTGCAGTCGTCGCAGCCGGTCGCGTCGCAGCGTCCAGTCGGGATAGGGCGCGGCGTCGAACGCAGCCCGCAGCACGCTGAAAGTCTGCTGGAGTGAAGCGGCGAAATCAGGGGCGCGATCCATGGCTTTGGCGGCAAACTGAACATTCAGCGACGCATGGTAAGCCGGACGCCGCCAACATGAAGAACCGGTTTGCCATGCCCCGCCCGACAAAACCCCTTCGCTGAATCGGGTATCAAAAAACAACTCAGGCAGTATTTGCCTAAGCAATAAACTGCACGGCATGAATTCTTCCGCCCCCACTCCCACGACCGCGCCGCGTTTCTACGACGGTTCAGAGTATGCCAAGGACAACTCGGTCGGCTTTCTGATGAAAGTCGCGCTGGCGGTGCTGGTGCGCAATCTGGAGCATCAACTGCGGGGGCTCGACCTCACCGGCTCCCAATGGCACCCGCTGCTGCATGTGCACCAAGGCTGCGACACCGTGGCCGCCTGCGCCCGCGAAATGCAGACCGATGCCGGCGCCATGACCCGCATGCTCGACCGCCTGGAAGCCAAGGGCCTGTTGGTGCGCGAGCGCAGTTGCAGCGACCGCCGCGTGGTCAACCTCTCGCTCACCCCGCGCGGCAGCGAGGTGGCGGCGCAAATTCCGCATGTGCTCTCCGAAGTGCTCAACGAACATCTGCGCGGCTTCAGCCCCAAGGAGTTTGCCCAGTTGCTCGACCTGTTGCGGCGCTTCATCGCCAATGGCGAGGCGCTGGCCGAAGCCAACAAGGCCGCCCCCGGCCCGCAACTGGTGGTGCAGGAACGCGACCCCGAAGAAAACAACGACAACAACCCCTCCTGACCCGTTCTCATCATGCTCAACAGACCTTTCGTTCGATCCGCCACGCTGGCCGCGCCGCTGCTGGCCGCCCTGCTGCTGGCGGGCTGCGCCAGCACCGAAGGCATCGCGCCCACGGCCCAGCTCACTCGTCCGCAGCAACTCGGCTTGCAGCCGGTGCAGACGGCCTTTCCCAAGACCGACTGGTGGGCCGCCTTTCACGATCCTGAACTCGACCGCCTGTTCGCCACCGCCCTGACCGACAACCCCAGCTTGCAAGTCGCCCAGGCTCGGCTCGAACAGGCCCGTGCGCAGGTGCAGGGCGCGGGCAGCGCGCTCAAGCCCAAGCTGGGCGCCGCGGTGAGCTCCACTCGCCAGCAGTTCAGCAACAACTACATCTACGGCCCCTACGGCAGCAACTGGTATTACGACAACTCAGCGTTGCTGCAAGGCAGTTGGGAGCTGGACTTTTTCGGCAAGAACCGGCAGACGCTGCAAGCCGCCATCGGCGAAGCCCACGCCGCCGCGGCGCAGGAGCAGGCCGCGCGGGTACTGCTCGCCGCCAACGTAGCCAGCGCTTATGTGAACCTTGCGCGACTGATCGCCATCCAGAACGTGCTGCAGCAAACCCTGCAGCAACGCGAGCACATGCTCAAACTGGTGCAGGACCGCGTGCGCGCCGGTCTGGAAACCACGGTGCAGGAGAAGCAGGCGCTGGCCGAAGTGCCGCAGATCCGTCTGCAGATCGACCAGACTGCGGTGCAGATCACGCAGGCGCGCAACCTGCTGGCCGCGCTCACCGGCCAGGGCCCGCAGGCCACGGCCACGCTCGCCCCGCAGCTCGCCACCCTGCCGACCATGAACCTGCCCGACACGCTACCCGCCTCGCTGATCGGCCGCCGCGCCGACATCGTCGCCGCGCGCTGGCAGGTGGAAGCCGCGCTGCACGGCGTGAAAGCGGCTCGCGCAGCGTTCTATCCCGACGTCAACCTCACGGCGTTCGCCGGGTTCTCTGCGCTGGGCTTCAGCCAATGGCTGACCGGCGGCAGCCAGACCCTGGGCGTCGGCCCCGCACTCACCCTGCCGATCTTCGAGGGCGGCGCGCTGCGCGCCCAGCTTCGCGGCAAATCGGCGCAGGCGGACGCCGCCATCGCGCAATACAACGGCACGCTGGTGGACGCAGTGCATGAGGTCGCCGACGCCATCGCGGCGCGGCAATCCATCGGTCAGCAGATCGCGCAACAGCAGCAGGCGCTCGATGCCGCGCAGGACGCGCTGCGGCTGGTCGATCAGCGCTACAAGGCCGGGCTGTCGAACTACCTCACCGTGCTCACGGTTGAGTCGAGTGTGCTCAAGCTGCAGCAGGCCGGGGTGGACTTGAAAGCGCAGGCGCTGGCCGACGACGTGGCGCTGATTCGCGCCCTGGGCGGGGGCTACAACGCGCCGAAGATGCCCGAGCAGGTTCCTGCGAAATCCTCCTGACCCACGCTTTGACTTCTCCTTCTAAAAACGAATCGAATCCCAACGGAGCGCATCCATGAGTACCCCAGACAGCAATAAAACAGAAGGCACGGCCCAGCCCGCCGAAAATGGCAACGGAAACGACAACGGAAATGGCAACGGCAAGGCCGCCAAGCGGCGGCGGCTGATGCTGTTGGCCATCGGCTTTTTCGTCATCGTCGGCGCCGTCTATGGCGGGTATCACTATTGGGAATCCCTGCGCTACGCCTACACCGATGACGCCTATGTGCAGGGCAATCTGGTGCAGGTCACGCCGCAGGTGGGCGGCACGGTGACCGCCATCGACGCCGACGATACCCAGCTGGTCAAGTCCGGCCAGCCGTTGGTGCAGCTCGACGGCGCCGACACCCATGTGGCGCTGCAACAGGCCGAGGCCCTGCTCGCGCAGGCGGTGCGTCAGGTGCGGGTGAGCTTTGCCAACAACGGCACCCTGGCTGCCCAGGTAGCCGTGCGGCAGACCGATGTCAGCGTCGCGCAGGCCAATGTAGCCAAGGCCCAGGACGCGCTGCGCCGCCGCCAGGAGCTGGCGGGTACCGGCGCGGTGGGCGCTGAGGAACTGCGGCAGGCACAGATTGCCTTGCAATCCGCCCAAGCCGCGTTGACCACCGCGCAGGCCGGGGTGAAGGCCGCGCAGGAGCAACTCGCCGCCAGCGAAGCGCTGACCGCGGGCACGGTCATCGCCAACAACCCCTCGGTCAAGCTGGCCGCGGCCAAGCTACGCGAGGCCTATCTGGCGTATGAACGCACCACCATTCCGGCGCCGGTCAGCGGCGTGGTGGCGCGGCGCACGGTGCAGCTCGGCCAGCGCGTGGCGCCCGGCCAGCCGCTGATGTGGGTAGTGCCGTTGAACGATGTGTGGATCGACGCCAATCTGAAGGAAACCCAGCTGCGCGACGTGCGCATCGGCCAGAAGGCCACAGTGACTGCCGACACCTATGGCGGCAGCTTCACCTACACCGGCCATGTGGTCGGACTGTCGGCGGGCACGGGTGCGGCGTTCTCCCTGTTGCCCGCGCAGAACGCCACGGGCAACTGGATCAAGGTGGTGCAGCGCCTGCCGGTGCGCGTGGCGCTCGATCCCAAGCAAGTCGCCAGCCACCCGCTGCGCGTGGGCATGTCCACCGAAGTGACCATCGATATCAGCGACCACAAAGGCCCGCTGGTCATGGACGAGCCGCCCACCAAGCCCGCCGCCCGCACCGACGTTTACGCCGCCGACTGGCAGAAGGCCGACGCCCTGGTGAACGCCATCATCGCCGCCAACGCCGGCGGCAAGCGCTAAAGAGGCCAACATGAAACAGCCCCCTCGCTCGCTATGCTCGCTGCCCCTCAAGGGGGGTGTCAACTCCTTCGGAACGGCCGTGCGGAGCAAGATGAAACGACCCCCTCGCTCGCTTTGCTCGCTGCCCCCCACGGGGGGTGTCAGCTCCTTCGGAACGGCCGTGCGGAGCTGACATGGCCACTACGCAAGAAATTGAAGAAAGCGCGGCCGGCGCCTTGCCGAGTCCGGCACCCGCCAAAACCACGCCGACGCACATGACGCCCTTGACCGGCAGCGCGCTGGTGCTGGGCACCATCGCCCTGTCGCTGGCGACCTTCATGAACGTGCTCGACACCTCGATTGCCAACGTGTCGATTCCCGCCATCGCGGGCGACCTGGGGGTGAGTTCGTCGCAAGGCACCTGGGTCATCACCTCGTTCGGGGTGGCCAACGCCATCGCCGTGCCGCTCACCGGCTTTCTCACCCAGCGTTTTGGCGCGGTCAAGGTGTTTCTCATCAGCATTCTGCTGTTCACCCTGTTCTCGTTTTTGTGCGGACAGGCGCCGAGCATCGAAATTCTCATCCTGTTCCGCGTGCTGCAGGGCGCCAGCGCCGGACCGATGATTCCGCTCTCACAAACCCTGCTGCTCTCCAGCTATAAACCCGCGCGTGCCGGCATGGCCATCGCCATGTGGTCGATGACCACGCTAATCGCCCCCATCATGGGGCCGCTGCTCGGCGGCTGGATCACCGATAACATCTCCTGGCCGTGGATTTTCTATATCAACGTGCCCGTGGGTCTGCTGGCCGCGGCGGTCACGGCGTCGATCTACCTGCGACGCGAAACACCCATCCGCAAGCTGCCGATCGACTGGACCGGACTGGGGCTGTTGGTCATCTGGGTAGGCTCGCTGCAGATCATGCTCGACAAGGGGCAGGAACTCGACTGGTTCTCCAGCCCGGTCATCATCGCGCTGGCCGCCGCGGCCGTAGTGGGTTTCGTGCTGTTCCTGATCTGGGAAATCTACGACGAGCATCCGGTGGTCGATCTCACCCTGTTCAAGATCCCGACCTTCACCATCGGCACCATCCTGCTGGCGCTGGCCTACGGCATGTTCTTCGGCAGCCTGGTGCTGCTGCCGCTGTGGCTGCAGGAGTTCATCGGCTACACCGCCACCGACGCGGGCGAGGTGCTGGCCTGGGTGGGCTTGTTCGCGCTGATTCTCTCGCCCATTATCGGGCGCTATCTGCCCGTGCTCGATTCGCGCTGGGTCACCACGTTTTCCTTCCTGGTGTTCGCCGTCGTGTTCTATATGCGCTCGCAGTTCACCACGGGCGACAGCTATTGGGAATATTCCATCCCCACGGTGATTCAGGGCATCGCCACGGCGACTTTCTTCATCCCGCTGCTGGGCATCATCCTCGGCGGACTGCCGTCGCACCGCATCGCGGCGGCGTCGGGGCTATCGAACTTCGCGCGCATCACCGCAGGTTCGTTCGGCACTTCGATCTACACCACCTTGTGGACCGACCGCGCCGATCTGCACCATGAACAACTGGTCACGCACATCTACGCGGGCAGTCCGGTGGTCGAGCCCGTACTGCACGGCATGCAATCTCAGGGCTTCAGTTATGAGCAGGCTTTGGGTGTGATCAACCGCCTGATCGACCAACAGGCGTACACCCTCGCGGTGGACGACATGTTCCGCCTCAGCGCCTGGCTGTTTGTCGCCATGATCGTGCTGGTCTGGTTCATCAAACCCTCCAAGAGCAGCGCCGGCGGTGAGGCCGCAGCAGGCGCGCACTAAAAACATCTTTTCTCAAGAACCCCAAAGAGGTCTGCGATGCAAAACCCAACTTCTCAAAATTCCCATCGGCCCAAGCAAGGGGCGAAGCGGCCCGGGCTCACCCCAGCGGCGCTGCGCCGCGCGGCCCTCGCCGCTGCCCTGCTGTTCACCGCAGGTCTGGCGCCAGCGCAGGCCACCGAGCTTTCCGCGCTCTGGGGTATCGACAAGGGCCACAGCTACAGCAATGCAACGCTGGCCCTTCAATCCGGCCCGCTGTGGCAACACGATTTCGCGCATAGCCGCCTCGACGTGGTGCTCGAAGCCTCGTTGGGGCAAGTGAGCAGCTCGGAAGGCCCCGGCAGCCGCCACCTCACCCACGTCGGGCTCACGCCCTTTGCGCGCTGGTGGTTTGCGCCGCAGACGGCCATGGAATTCGGCATCGGCGCCAACCTGTTTTCGGGCACGACCCTCGGTGCCAAGCGAATCTCCACCGCCTACCAGTTCGGCGATTCCATCGGCCTGCTGCATCGCTTCGCGGGCACGCCTTGGACGCTGGGCGCGCGCCTCACCCATTACTCCAACGCCGACATCAAGCGCCCCAACCCGGGGCAGGACTATGTGCAACTGCGGGTGGGCTACAGCTTCAACTGAACCTCACGCGGGTCGGCGAAGGGCTGCGGCACAATGCGGGCACCATGCTCGACAACCCGCCCGAACCGACCCGCATCATCGCCATCCGTCATGGCGAAACCGACTGGAACGCCGCTTCGCGCATCCAGGGTCATACCGATATTGCGCTGAACGCGCGCGGGCTGGAACAGGCCCGGCTGGCCGCCAACGCCTTGGCCGAGGAGCCCTTGGCCGCCGTGTACGCCAGCGATCTGCAACGGGCCTGGCAGACGGCGGAAGCGATTGCCGCGCCGCACGGCCTGAGCGTCATACTCGACCCCGGCCTGCGCGAGCGCTGCTTCGGCGCGTTCGAGGGCCATAGCTTTGCCGCGCTGGAACCGCTGCATCCCGAACTGTGCGCCCGCTGGCGTCACCGCGACCCGGCCTTCGCCGCCCCCGGCGGCGAAACCCTGCGCGACTTCGCCAACCGCGCCCAGACTGCCTTGCGGCGCATTGCCGCGCGCCATCCCGGCCAGCTCATCGTCGTCGCTGTGCATGGCGGCGTGCTCGACGCCTTCTACCGCGCCGCCACCGGGCAGGAACTGCAGGCGCCGCGCAGCTTCGAACTGCGCAATGCCGCGCTCAACCGCCTGCTCTACGCCGAAGGCCAGCTCACCCTGGTGGGTTGGGGCGATACTGCGCATCTCGATCGCAGCCTGAATGAAGGCGTGCAATAGTGCCAGCTTCACCGTTTTTTCTGCGCTGAATCCATCAAGAAAAGTGTCACGAGTCGTTAGACTGCGACTTTTGATCCCATTCGCTCCATCACGCTATGGCTGCTGCCCGTACCCGTCTGTTTTCATCTCTCTTGGGGCTCACCCTTGCACTGAGCAGCCTTTCGGCCCAGGCCGGGCTGGGCCGCCCGTTGTCAGAAGCGGCCCAGGACGGCCATCTGATCAGCCAGGTGCAACGTGTCGCGGCGCAGGCGACGCCTGGCCCGACCGCAACCAGCAATGCGTCGGCCGTTCAATCGCAAACCGTGCAAACGCCGCAGGGCGTGACGGTCACGGAATATGCCAACGCGGCGGGCACGGTGTTCGCCATCACCTGGAAAGGGCCGTTCAAGCCCAATCTGCAACAACTGCTCGGCAGCTATTTCGCCCCCTACGTCCACGCCGCCCAGACGCAGACGCAACAGCTCAATGTCTCGCAGGTGGCGGGCAGCGACATCGTGGTGCACAGTGCGGGCCGCATGCGCGGCTTTCTCGGCGTGGCTTGGGTGCCCTCGCTGGTTCCTGCCGGTTTCGACCCCGCCAGCCTTCAGCCCTGAGGCTGCGCCGCCATGTTGACCGGACTGCGCTCCTGGCGCCTTAGTCGCCGCTGGATGCGTCTGGCCGCCCCCGCTGCGCTGGCTGGCCTGCTATTGACCGGCTGCGGAGGCGGCGGCAGCAGCGCGCCACCATTGCCCCAATCTGTCACCCTGAGCAGCCCCGCAACGGGCAGCAATGTGGCGGCGGTCAGCATTCGTCAGCTCCAGAGCGCCCCCAGCATCACGGCGAACACGCCCTATGTCGATGTGAAGGTCTGCGATGCCAGCGGCAACTGCCAGACCATTCCCGACGTGATGGTGGATACCGGCTCGGCGGGGCTGCGGCTTTTTGCCAACAAGGTCGCACTCAATCTCCCTGGCATTGCCTCGGGCGGCGGCACGCTGGCCGCCTGCGCCCAGTTCGCCTCGGGCTATGCCTGGGGCAGCATGCACCTGGCCACGGTGCAGATCAGCGGCGAAGTCACGACCACGGCCATCCCCGTTCAGTTCATGAACGACCCCACCCTACCCGCCGCGCCTTCGACCTGCGCCGCACAGGGCATCGACTTCGCCACCCGCTTCGCCCCGGTGGCCAACGGCATTCTGGGCATCAGCAATTTCATTCACGACTGCGGCGCAGGCTGCACCGCGGCCACACCAGCCGCCGACCGCCCTGCGATGTATTACCGCTGCGCGAGCGGCGCTTGCAGCCAGACCAGCGCCGAGCTTTCGCAACAGGGCGCCAACCCCATTTCCGCGTTTGCCGTGGACAATAACGGCAGCATTCTCACCCTGCCCGCCGTGGCGCCCGGTGGCGCTGCCAGCGCGACCGGCACACTGGTGTTCGGCATCAGCACGCAACCCAACAACGCACTGCCCGCGGGCGCCGAAATTTTCCCCATCGGGCAAGATGCCTACATCGACGGCCGTATCGATGGCGTGATGGGCCGCGGCTTCATCGACAGCGGCTCCAACGGCTACTTTCTCGACCTCGACCCCAGCGTCGCCCGCTGCACGCCCAACGCCGCATTCAGTTGGTACTGCCCCAGCAGCCCGGTTGCGCTCACCGTTCAGCTCAGCGGCGCCTCCAGCGCGCAGACCCTGGTCATCGGCAATGCGCAGACCATGTTCGACCAAAACTTCACCGCCCTGCCCGCTCTGGGCGGCACCGCCGCCATCGCCCAGTTCGCCGATCTCGGCCTGCCCTTTTTCTACGGCCGCCCCATCGCCACCGGGTTGGAGAACAGCAGCAACCCCAGCGCGCCCTACGGCTACTGGGCGTTCTGAACCCGATGGACACTGTCATCTGAGCTGAGGTTCAATGGTTTGGCGATGACCCCCGACTTGTATTTGACCTAGCCCCGAGGCCGCAACCATGCTGCAAACAAGCCGATCCGCCTTCTTCCGCACAGCATCTGTCATCGCCGCTTTGAGCACAGCGCTGTTGCTCGCGGCTTGCGGAGGAGGCGGTGGAAATACGACATCCAGCGCGACGCCTAGCCCGACGCCCAGCACGACGTCCGATACGGCGCCCCCCAGCAATGTTTCGATGGCCTACAACGAAGTCGCCGTCAGCATTCGCCAACTCGGCAGCAACACCACCACGCTCACGGCGAACACGCCCTACGTCACCGTCACGGTTTGCGCACCAGGCGGCAGTCCTTGCCAGTCCATCCCGGACGTGCTGGTGGACACCGGCTCGCAGGGGCTACGGCTGTTTTCCGCTGCACTCAACAGCACTCAGCTGAGTGCGCTACCCCAAGTCACCAACGGCAGCTCCACCTTGGCGGCCTGCGCGCAGTTCGCCTCGGGCTATGCCTGGGGCAGCATGCGGCAGGCCATCGTGCAGATCGGGGGTGAAGCCACCACGACCGCGATCCAGATCCAGATCATGGATGACCCCGCGCTGCCCGCCGCGCCCAGCAGTTGCAGCGGCACGGGCGGGGTCGATTTCGCCAGTGACTTTTTTGGCATCGCCAACGGCATTCTGGGCGTGAGCAATTTGAAGTACGACTGCGGCAGCGCCTGCGCTCAAAGCGCCAAACCGGGGGTGTATTTCGCCTGCACCGGCAGTACCTGCACGGGGGCGACAGTGGACACTTCGCTGCAAGGCATCAACCCCATCGCGGCATTCGCCACGGACAACAACGGCAGCATCCTCGCCCTGCCTGGCGTGCCGCTGCCCCTTGGTGCGCCCAGCGCAAACGGAACGCTGATTTTCGGCATCAACACGCAGGCCAACAACACGCTGAACGGCGCGCAGCTTTATCCGCTCGACAGTGCGGGCAATCTGTCCCTGACCCTGAACGGAACGGCTATGTCGGGCTTTGTCGACAGCGGCTCCAACGGTTATTACCTGGCGCTCAGCGGCGTGCCGACCTGCTCGCAGACCTCAAGCTTTTACTGCCCGTCGCAGGCGTTCAGCCTGGCGGCCAGTCTGCAGTTGGCTGACCGCTCCTATGGGCCGGCGCAGAACATCGTGATCGGCAATGCGCAAGCCCTGTTCCAGACGCAAAACGCCGCCCTGCCCGCGCTGGGAGGAACGGCGGCCATTTCGGGTTTCGTTGATCTGGGGCTACCGTTTTTCTACGGCCGCAAGGTCGCCACGGGCTTGGAAGGCAGCAACGCCAGCGCGCCGAACGGCTATCTGGCGTATTGATCTCGCCGGACCTCAGCCGCCGAACAGATCGCCGCCCGGGCGCTGCGGCGCGGCCAGGCCGAGATGGGCGTAGGTCGCCGCGGTGGCGATGCGCCCGCGCGGGGTACGCTGCAAGTAGCCCTGCTGGATGAGGTAGGGTTCGATCACGTCTTCGATGGTGTCGCGCTCTTCGCCAATGGCGGCGGCCAGATTGTCCAGCCCCACCGGCCCGCCGTCGAAACGGTGCACCACCGCTTCGAGCAGCTTGCGGTCCATCACGTCGAAACCCAGCGGATCGACGTCGAGCATGCGCAATGCGGCATCGGCCACTTCGGCGCTGATTCTCCCCGCAGCTTTCATGTCGGCATAGTCGCGCACCCGGCGCAGCAGGCGGTTGGCGATGCGCGGAGTGCCGCGGGCGCGGCGGGCAATCTCGGCCGCGCCGTCCGGGTCGATGACCGCACCGAGCAGCTTGGCCGAACGCAGCACGATGCGAGTCAATTCCTCGGCGGTATAAAACTCCAGCCGGGCGACGATGCCAAAGCGGTCGCGCAAGGGGTTGGTCAACATGCCCGCGCGCGTGGTGGCGCCGACCAGAGTGAAGGGCTGCAGGTCGATTTTCACACTGCGCGCGCCCGGCCCTTCGCCGATCAGGATGTCGATCTGATAATCCTCCAGCGCCGGATACAGAATCTCCTCGACCACCGGCGAAAGGCGGTGGATCTCGTCGATGAACAGCACGTCGTTGCGCTCCAGATTGGTCAGCAGCGCAGCCAGATCGCCCGCGCGTTCGAGCACCGGGCCGGAGGTCGAACGCAGGTTCACGCCCATTTCCCGCGCCACGATGTGCGCCAGCGTGGTCTTGCCCAGACCCGGCGGGCCGAACAGCAGCACGTGGTCGAGGGCTTCTTCGCGCTTGCGCGCCGCGCCGATGAAAATGTCGAGCTGCTCACGCACCCGGACCTGGCCGACGTAGTCGTCGAGCTGCTGCGGGCGCAGCGCACGCTCGGCCACGGCCTCCTGCGGCGACACGGCCGCAGCATCGATCACCCGCGCGGGGCTGGCAGCAAAGGCATCAGGTTGTATGGGCACGGCAGGCGGCGCGAAGAACTGGAAATCCGCACAGCATAGATCAACCGCGCAACAACGCCGCCTCGGCTACGGCCAGCGCATCGGGCAGGCCGGAAAGCACCACGGTATCGCCCTCTTGCAGCAGCAAGGTGGGAGCGGGTTTGAGCACCTGACCGTTGTTGCGCCGCACCTGCGTGACGCGCGCGCCCTCACGGCTGACCGCACGCAGCATCTGACCCACGGCGGCAGCTTCGGCCGTGAGGGTGACCGATTGCAGGCGCGGCTGATCGGCGTCTTCCAGCGAGGCATCGTCGCTGCCGTGGAACCAGTCGCGCAGCAGTCCATAGCGCTGCGCGCGCGCATGCCGCACCCGTTTGAGCACGCGCGGCAGCGGCACGCCCACCAGAGCCAGAGTGTGAGAGGCCAGCATCAGCGAGCCTTCGAGAATTTCGGGCACCACCTCGGCAGCGCCAGCCTGGCGCAGCTCTTCCAGCGGGCCATCGTCCATGGTGCGCACCACCACCGGCACATGCGGCGCATGTTCATGCATGAGATGCAGGATGCGCAGCGCCGAATGCGTCTCGACATAGGTGATGACCAGCGCACTCGCCCGCTGCAAGCCGGCCGCCTGCAGCGTAGCCAGCCGGGTGGAGTCGCCATACACCACGTTCTGCCCGGCGGCCTTGGTCTGCGCCACGCGGTCGGGATCGAGGTCGAGCGCAAGGTGCGCAATGTGCTCGGTGTCGAGCAGGCGCGCCAGATTCTGCCCGCAGCGGCCGAAGCCGCAGATGATGACGTGGTTCTGCGCCTTGATGGAACTGCGCGCGATATTGGTGAGCTGCAGCGAGGCGAGCATCCAGTCCGCCGAGGACACCTTGAGCACAATGCGGTCGATGTACTGCGCCAGCAACGGGGTGTAGAGCATGGAAATGACCATGGCCGCCAGCACCGGATTGAGCACCTCGGGCGGAATGAGCGTGTTGCCCGACGCGATATTGATCAGCACGATGCCGAATTCACCCGCCGGCGCCAGCCACAGCGCCACCCGCAGGCTCAGCCCCGGCGGCGTTTTTCGCAGACGCTCGATGCCGAACACCAGCGCCGCCTTGACCAGCGGCGGCAGCACGGCCAGCAGCAGCACCAGCCACCACTGCGCCAGCACAAGCCGCCAGTCGAGCAGCATGCCGATGGTGATGAAAAACAGGCCGAGCAGCACGTCGCGGAAGGGGCGAATATCCGCTTCCACCTGCGCCTTGTAGGGCGTCTCGGCGATCAGCATCCCGGCGAGAAAAGCCCCCAACGCCATCGACAGCCCCGCCATCTCGGTGATCCACGCCAGACCGAGCGTGAGCAGCAGCAGGTTGAGCATGAACAACTCGTCCGACTTGCGCTTGACCACAATGCGCAGCCAAGGCTGCAGCAGCCGCCCGCCCGCCAACAGAATGACGGCCAGCACCAGCACCGCTTTGATCAGTGCCAGCGTCAGCAGCCAGGACAGATCGCTGCTGTGCGAGGCCATGGCTGGAATGAGAATCAGCAGGGGCACCACCGCCAGATCCTGAAACAGCAGCACGCCGATGATGTGGCGACCATGCGGCGAATCGAGCTCGATCTTCTCCGCCAGCAGTTTGACCACGATGGCCGTGGACGACATGGCAAACGCGCCGCCAAGGGCAATGCCTGCCGCAATCGGCTGCGACCAGAACTTCGGCATGAACCAGGCGAACGCCAGACTGGCCAGCAGCACCACCGCCAGGGTCGAGAGCATTTGCGCCGCGCCCAGCCCGAACACCAGCGAACGCATGGCTTTGAGCTGCCCCAGGCTGAACTCCAGCCCGATGGAAAACATCAGGAACACCACGCCGAACTCGGCCAGATGCTGCATGCCCGAAGTATCTCCGGCCAGGGCCAGCGCGTTGGGCCCGATGACCACGCCCACCGCCAGATAGCCGAGCATGGGCGGCATGGACAACGCACGAAACAAGGCCACGCCCAGCACGGCGGCAACCAAATAAAGCAGAGTGAGTTCGAGGCCGGTCATCGAGGTGAAGCAATCGGAGCAAGGGGGCTGTATCAGGTTGACGCAGCATAAGTCATGCCCATGCCTCACCCCGCAGTCGGCGACAAATAGGCGGGGTGGGGAACTACCGTTCGCTGCGCACTTCTGGTTTGACCGCAGCGGCGTCTTTGCCCCCCGGATCGTCCAGTACGGGAGCTTTTTTTACTGCTGGCGCCGTCAGGGTCAGCAAAATATCCGCGTACCAGGCGCAGTTCAGTCCGAGCGATTCATCGCGCTGCAGATCACGCCCGCCCATATCGATCCGCGCGGAATGCACGCCCAGCAGTTTCCAGGGTAGATCATCGCGCGATTCCGCACTGCGCATCACCACCGGCGCGCCACTGGTTCCGCGGTGCGTTCGCGCGTCGGTGAGGAAGTAACCCTGCCCCTGAAAACGCAGCCCGAATGACGAGGCAATCACCGCCTGACGCACCACAGGCAGGTGATGCAACGTATCGTGGAAACCCAGCGGAAAGCCCACCACGAGCAAAGAGGTTCCCACCTCCACATCATCAAGCGAGCTTTGCAGATGCGCCGGAGTGAAAGAGCGAATCGCCAAAGACTCAGGCATGGCGTTGCGATCAAGCTCAATGACCGCCACATCGATCTCCCCGCCCGAGTCTTTCCCTTGATGCCAGACGCTTTTTCCGTCACGGTAGAGCAGCACCGACAACGCTGTGTGTCGCGTGAGGTTGTCTTCGTCGGTATGCAGCTCGATTTCGATGCGGTTGGGGTGGTGCCCGCTCGGAGCATCGATCAGCACATGGCGACTGGTCACCAAAAACAACCGAGCGTCACGCGCAAAGAAAAAACCGCTCGCGCCGGTCAACGCCTGATCATTGTTGAACGTGGAGACACGCGCCGTGGTGAGTAGCAAAGGTTCGATCAAGGAAATGGTCCGGTTGATGCCGCGCAGGGTGTTGCCCGCATCTGCATTCTGCGCCACATTTTTTTTGCAACCAGGCACGCAAGCGTGCGTATCGAGTACAATGCACCCCGTAGTAAACGCAAAAGTAGGTCGTTTTGAAGAAGATCGTCGAAACCCAATCCGTCTGCCCTGCAGCGGTTTGCGGCCTGATTGAATTCCCCAAGTGATTTCTGGCGTGTTTCTGCACTGCGCTGGCATGTTGCTGCGCAGCTCATTCACTTTTTAGGAACTCAAAAATGGCTATGCAAACTGGCGCCGTCAAATGGTTTAACGAAAGCAAGGGCTTTGGCTTCATCGCCCAGGACGGCGGCGATGCCGATCTGTTCGTGCATTTCAGCGAAATTCAAGGCAATGGCTTCAAGACTCTGGCAGAAAACCAGCGCGTGCAATTCGAAGTCAAGCAAGGCCCCAAGGGCCTGCAGGCTTCGAACGTGACGCCGCTGTGATCATGATCTGATCCCGCAAGGGCTCAAACAAAAAACCGCAGCCAAGGCTGCGGTTTTTTTATTCCCGATGCGGGACAATGCACACAACAAGGAGCGTCATCATGCCCAAAGGTCAGCAACGGACGAACAAGGAAGTCAAAAAACCCAAGGCGGACAAATCTCCGCCCAAACCAATTTCGCCAGATGCGGTGCGGCCGGAAATCGTCACCTTCGTGCCAGATCGCCACAAGAAAAAATAAGCGCCGCGCGCGGCTGCGCGCGCTTTTCAGGGTTTGGGCTTGAGGCTCAGAATCCATTTCGCCAGATCGAGCGCCTGATGCGGGTTAAGGTAGCCGTCCGGGGCGTAAGCGGGCATCGGAATCACGCCCCATGTGCCTTGATGGCCGTTGAGAATCGCGTCTTGCAGAATGGCCGCGGCGTTGGGGTTGTGAGCGTAACGTTGCGCCACCGCGGTGTAAGCCGGCCCGACCTTCTTATGGTTGATCGCGTGGCACGAAAAACAGCCCTGCGACTCGGCCAGTTTTTGCATATCGGAAGCTGAAGCGGCCCACGCTACGGCAACCGCTCCCCAGGCGAGCGCGCCGCCGATGACGATTCGACGCAGCCCAATCACTTGAATTGCTGCCCCATGGTGGCGCCCTTGGAGATCTGGGTGAGATAGGCCACGAGGTCGATCATTTCCGGGCTGTTATACGCCGGGGGCTTGCCGACGATGCCGGCGCGCACGCAATGCACAATCTGCCGCTCCAGGGTGTAGACCGCGTGCTTCTTGGCCTTGAATTTCGGATAGTTGGCCGCTGCGCCGATCAGACTGGGCAGGTGAGCGCCCGCCGGGGTCGTGCCCTCGGTTTTGCCGCCGTCCGTGTGGCAGGCGGCGCAGGTCATGAGATGGCTGCTGAAGGCGTTGGCCGGCACCCAGGTCTGCTTGGTGCCGAAGGTGTCGTTGGCGAAAATTTGCGCGCCTTGCGCTGCGGCCTCGTCGATCGACGAGACTTTGGCCGTGGCGGTGAACTTGCCCGCCGGTGCGGTCGCGGCAAAGGCCGAGCCTGCTGACAGCGCCAAGGCGGTCATGCAGAGTGCGGGAATGAGCGATTTTGATGAACGCTTCAGTTGGAACATCGTTGTCTCCTCGCGCGGTTGCGCAGTTGCGTTTTTTGATTGTGCTGCGACTGCAAGCCGACAGCGGTGAGAAGATGTGACAAGGTGCTTGCAGAGGTGTGCGCGGTGTCATCCGAACCCAGAATATGCGCTGCTAATCTTTGCGCATTCCGGCCATCAGCGAGCGCCCGTGCCCCTTCCCGAACAACCTTATGAGAAAACGCCGGGCCGCCCCCAGTTTTCTTATCCACCTGGCGGCTTGCAAGCCGCTCGGGGGGCGGCCGCTGCAAAGCGGTGGCCTGGGGGCGCTCTCTGGCATGCTTGCGAAGCGACTGACGCGCTGGCGGCCTTGCAAAGCGATGCGCAGCGCGGCCTGAGCGCGGACGAAGCCAGGCGGCGCCTGCGTGAGCAGGGCCCCAATAGCCTGCCCGCCCCGCCCCGGCGTGGCCCTTTGCTCCGCTTCGCGCTGCAATTTCATAATCCGCTGATTTATGTGTTGCTCGCCGCAGGGTGGGTCACATTGCTGCTGCGTGACTATGTGGACACCGCGGTCATCTTGGGAGTGGTGCTGATCAACGCCGTGATCGGCTTTGTGCAGGAGGGAAAGGCTGAGCAAGCGCTGGCCGCGGTGCGCGCCATGCTCGCCAGCCGGGCCACCGTGCTGCGCGACGGGGTGTATGCCGAGTGCGACGCGTCCGAGTTGGTGCCCGGTGACCTGGTATTGCTGGAATCCGGCGCCCGGGTTCCAGCCGACTTGCGCTTGCTGTAGGTCAAAAAACTGCGCATCGACGAATCTGCGCTGACGGGCGAATCAGTGGCCACCGAGAAGGACACCGCAGCAGTAGACCAGGCAACGCCCGTGGCGGAACGCCGCTGCATGGCCTACGCCGGAACCGTAGTGCGCTGCGGCCAGGGGCGGGGTGTGGTGGTGGAAACCGGGCGCACGACGGAAATCGGCCGCATCGGCGATATGGTGCGCGAGGCCGCCGTGCTGGAAACCCCGCTGACGCGCCGCCTCGGCCGCTTTTCGCGCCAGATCACCTGGGTGATTCTGCTGTTGAGCGCCCTGACCTTCGCCTTTGGGGTTGCCGTGCGGCATATGCCCATGTTCGATGTGTTTCTCGCCGTGGTCGGGCTCGCGGTTGCGGCGATTCCCGAGGGCCTGCCGGCCATCGTCACCATCGTGCTGGCGATCGGCACGCGCAATATGGCGCGTCAGCGCGCCGTGCTGCTTCGCCTTCCCGCCGTCGAAACCCTGGGCTCGGTCACCGTGATCTGCACCGACAAAACCGGCACGCTCACCCGCAACGAAATGACCGCGGTGCGGGTCATGCTGACGGGATGCGAACTCGCCGTCAGCGGCGCGGGCTACGCGCCGATTGGCGTGTTCACTTCCGCGGGCAAGCCAATCCATCCGGCGCAGCATGACGCGCTGCAGGCGCTCGCCACCTGCGCATTGCTGTGCAACGACGCGCAATTGCAGCAAGATGCGCAGCAGCAATGGCAACTCGTCGGCGATCCCACCGAGGGCGCGCTGCTGGCGCTGGCCTACAAAGCCGGTCTCGACGGGGCGGCGCTGTGTGCGCAGTTTCCGCGGGTCGATGCCATCCCCTTCGAATCCGAACTGCGCTACATGGCCACGCTGCATCGCGACCCCCAGGGCAAGGCGTTCATTCTGCTCAAGGGCGCGCCGGAACAGGTGCTCGCCTTGTGCACGCTGGAGGCGAATGGCGCGCCGGTGGTGCAGTCCGACTGGCTCGCGGCCATCGAGCGGGCAGCGCAATCGGGCTTGCGCGTGCTGGCGCTGGCACGCTGCGAAGCCGCCTCAGACATGGCGCAACTAACCGTCGCCGACATCACGCCGCGGTTCACCCTGCTGGGCCTGGCGGGCCTGATCGATCCGCCGCGCGATGAGGCCGTTGCCGCAGTGGCCGAGTGTCAGCGTGCCGGAATGCGGGTGAAAATGATCACCGGCGACCACGCCGCAACCGCCGCAGCCATCGGTGCGCAGATCGGGCTGAATGCCGCGTTGCCGCTCGACGGTGCACGCATCGACCCACTCGATGAGGCCGCCTTGCGCCGCGCCTTGCTCCAGACCGACGTCATCGCCCGCGCCAGCCCGGAACACAAACTCCGGTTGGTGCGCGCGCTGCAGGCCGACGGCGAACTCGTCGCCATGACCGGCGACGGCGTGAACGACGCACCGGCGCTCAAGGCCGCCGATATCGGCGTGGCGATGGGGCGGCGAGGCACAGACGCCGCGCGCGAGGCCGCCGATCTGGTTCTCACCGATGACAACTTCGCCACCATCGCCCGCGCCGTGCGCGAAGGCCGCGCGGTGTTCGACAACATCAAGAAGTCGCTGCTATTCATCCTGCCGACGAATATCGGCGAGGCTGGCGTGATTTTGTTTGCCCTGCTGGCGGGACTGGCCCTGCCGGTCACCGCCAGCCAGATCCTGTGGGTGAACATGGTCTCCGCGGTCACGCTGTCGCTGGCGCTGGCCTTCGAGCCGCCCGAAATCGACGTCATGCAGCGGCCGCCGCGCTCACCCGCCGAGCCGCTGATCACCCGCTCCATGCTGGTGCGCATCGGGTTCGTCAGCCTGCTGATGGGTGCAACAACCTTCGGTATTTTCGAATGGGAACTGGCACGCGGCAGCAGCCTTGAGCTTGCACGCACCGCAGCGGTCAATATGCTGGCCTTCGCCGAACTGGCCTATCTGTTTCAGGTGCGCAGCTACACCGCCTCGGCGCTGCATCGCACCCTGTTGCACGGCAATCCGGTGGCGCTGGCGGTGGCCATTTTGCTGGTGCTGCTGCAGCTGGCGTTCACCTATGCGCCGCCGCTGCAGTCACTGCTCGGCGGCGCGGCGCTGCCGCCGTCGTCGTGGGCGATGATCCTGGGGCTGAGCCTGGCGGTGTTTGCCGCCATCGAGATCGAAAAGGGGTTGTGGCGGCGAATGGGCCTGCAGCGCATGTGACGGCGCATCCGTGGCGGGGGCCGACCCCGCCACCGCGAACCGCATTCTCGACGGCGGCGCGAGAGAGTTCACAGCCGCTGCATCACCGCGCCGAAGTCGGCGGCCTTGGCGTTGTACAGGCTGGAGGTCACGAGCACGTCCACGCCGCTGGCGGCAAACGCTGCGGCGTTGTCGGGGCGGATGCCGCCTGCGGCATTGATGGTCAGCCGCGGCTGCAGCGCGCGCAGTTGCGGCACGAGCGCGGTCAGTTGCGCGGGCGACATTTTGTCGAGCTGCACGCCGTCCGCCCCGGCGCGGGCGGCGACCAGTGCGTCATCAGCGCTTTCGGCCTCGATGAGCACGAATTTCTCCGGGCTGTGCGCCTTGGCGCGCGCCACCAGTTGCGCCGCATCCAGATCAGGCAGAAAGGCGCGGTGCTGGGCGAACACCAGAATGGTTTCCGACAGCCCGGCGCGGTGCACCATGCCGCCGCCGCACAGCACGGCGTAGTGCTGCAGCTTGCGCGCTCCGGGATGCGCCTTGCGCGTGCCCGCGACCTGAATGCGTGGATTGCCCGCGCGCGCGGCATCGACCATCTGCCGCGTGGCGCTGGCGATGCCGCTCAGGTATTCGATCAGGTTCATGCCCTGTTTCCAGGCCATGTGCAGCGCGTGCGCGTTGCCGTGCAGCCGCAGCACCGCCTGCCCCGGCGCGGTAGTGTCGCCATCGGTCGCGAGCGGCTCGGGGCGCAAACCCAGCGATTGCGCCAGGCGCAGCAGCGGCGCCAGGCCCGCGAGCACGCCGGGCTGGCGTGCGCAGTAGGTGAGGCTGCCGGGCACGTCGGGCAGCGCCAGCGCCCGCGTGGTTTCGTCGTGCAGCGGCAGGTCTTCGAGAATGAGCTGATCGATGTCAGCCTGGGTGAAGTACATCATGTTTGGCAAGCTCCTTGTTTTGCAGCAGACGCACGGCAACGAACAGCACCAGGCTGAACCCGCCCAGCAAGGCGCTGAGCCAGGCCGCCTGGGCGTAGTCGCCCGTGGTCACGGTGTTGAAAATCGCCAGCGACAGGGTTTCGGTGCGGCCGAGGATGTTGCCGCCGAGCATGAGCGAAATCCCCACCTCGCCCATGCCGCGCGCCAGCGCCAGCAGCAGCCCGCCGAGCAAGGCGGGCAGGGCAATCGGCAGGTGCATGGTGAGGTACACATTGACCGGCCCGCGCCCCAGGGTGAGCGCCACCTCGTGCCACACGCGGGGATGCGTCTGCAGCGCGGTCTGCAGGGTCTTGACTGCCAGCGGCAGCCCGGCGATGAAAGCCGCCAGCAGCAGCCCCGGAAAGGTGAACACAAAATTCACGCCGACGAGCTGCAGCGCGCGCCCGAGCAGGCTCTCGCGCCCCAGCAGCCACAGCAGGGCAAAGCCGATGACCACCGGCGGAAACACCAGCGGGATGGTGATCAGCGCGTCCAACCAAGCCGGTCGGCGCAGGCCGAATTGCAGTGCGTAACCCAACAGCACGGCGGCCGCGGCGTAAGCGGGCAGCGCCAGCAGGGCGATTTGCACGCTCAGCCACAGCGCCTTGACCGCATCCGGGGTGAGGACGGACATGCGGCAAGGCTCACAGCCCGGCGCGGCGCAAAATCTCCTGCGCCTGCGCGCTTTGCAAGAACTGCGCAAAGCGGGCGCGGCTGGCCGCGGTTTCGGGCTGTACCGTCTGCTCGGGGAATGCGGCGACGATGTCGATGGGCGCATAGCTATCCGCCCCCGGCTGGAGTTCGAGGTAGCCGCCGAGCTGCCCCTTGACCGCCAGTACCTCGGTGAGGTTGAGAAAACCGGCGTCGATCTGCCCCGAGGTGAGGTAGGCGCTGACCTGCGGCACGGTCTGCACGATTTTGAGCTTGTCCTGCAGCGGCGCCCACAGGCCCTTGGCCTTGAGCCATTGCTCGGCGGCTCGGCCGTAAATCGCTTGCTGCGGGTTGGGCAGGGTGATGGACTGCATCTCGGGCAGGTCGCGCACCGGGTCGATGATCGGGTCGGGGCTGCGGCGTCCCAGCAGCTTGCGCCGCCACGCCAGCACCAGCTTGCCCTGGCCGAGTATCTGGCGCTGCGGCAGGTTGAGGTCTTTGGCGTGGTCGATGAAATCGGCGTCGCCGATCAGCACATCCACCCGCCCGCTGGCGCGAGCCTGGGCAAAGATTTGCTGCAGATTGCCATAGCTGCGCTCCACCGCAATGCCGGTGTCGCGGGTGAAGTCGGCGCACAGCGCCTCGACCGGGCGCTTGTAACCGGCGCCAGCCATGAGCAGCAGCCCGGCGGGATCGGCAGCCAGTGCGCGCGCCGCGGGCAGCAGCGCCATCAAACCGCCGAGAGCGAGGCGGCGACGGGTGAGCAAAACGATTTGCATGACAAACTTTCCTTATGGTGTTCAGGAGGAACGCCGGTGGCGAAACACTTTCCACGCCGAGACCGCCAGAATCAGCGCCAGCAGCAGACCGAGGCCGTCGGTGGGCACGACGCCCAGCAGCAGCCCGCCCAGCAGCGCGCCGAGCAATGAACCTGCGGCCATGCTCAGCAGCAGCGCGCGATGGGTGCGCAGCACGGCGAACGCCGCGCTTTCGCGGTAGCGGGCAAATCCCACGATCATGGTCGGCAGCGACACCAGCAGCGACAGGCTGCCCGCGAGCTTGAGGTCCAGCCCCCACAGCAGCACGATGGTCGGAATCAGCAGCTCGCCCCCGGCCACGCCCATCACCGCGGCGAATAGGCCGATCACCAACCCGGCGGCGATGCCCAGCGCTGCATGCCCCCAGGGCGACAGAATCTGTGCGAGATTGGGCAGGGCGCGCAGGCCGAACACCTGCTCGGCCGCCATGGTGCAGGCCAACAGAATGAGCAGAACCAGCAACACGCCATCGAGCGTCTTGCGCGGCAGGCGCATCGCCCAGCCCGCGGCCCACCAAGCGCCGAGCAGACTGCCCGCCAACAGGTTGAGCACCACGGGCCAATGCGGCAGCAAAACCGCCAGCGGCACGGCGTGCAGCCGGGCGACGATCGCCACGCCCACCACCAGCAGCGACAGCGCCTTGTTGGCGATCACCGCCTGCAGCGTCGCCAGATCGAACAGCCCGACCAGCACCGGCAGACGAAACTCCGCCCCGCCCAGGCCGACCAGGCCGCCGAGCAGCCCGATGGCCAGCGCGGTGAAAAAGCCACGGACGGCACAGGCCGTAGGGCAGGGGGCTGAGCGGGCCGCGCCGACGATCGGATGGTTTTCCGTCATTGCATCATGTCGCCAGCAAGCGCGACCGCCTTGACCAACGCCCACACCAACAGACCCGGGCGCAACTCCAGGCGCTCGCGCGAAGCCCGGGTGATTTCGGCAAACAGAATTTGACCGTCGCCGAGTTCGAGCCTGACCAGGACGTTGACCGGGTGCGCGGCATCAGCGATTTCGACCACACGCACCTGCAACTGGTTGTTGATCGACACTTCGGGCAACTGCAGCAGCGACACGCTGACATCGCGCGCGCTGACCTGCAACCGCATGACCCGCCCTGGCTCGCAGCCGCTGCAGGCGTCTTCCGGCACGCGCAAGGTTTGGCCGGCGACTTCGAACGCGCGCAAGCCCTGCTCCGCAGCCCCCGCACGGCCCAACAGCACGGCGACATGGCTTTGTCCGGCGAACAGCGGCGAGCCGGGCAGCGCCACCGCCTCACGCAGCGGCAGGCTGGCCTGCACCTGCCCGCCGCCGAGCATGACCACATGGTCGGCCAGCCGCAGCACCTCGGCCGGCGCATGGGTGACGTAGAGCATGGGAATGTCGAGCTCGTTGTGCAGCCGCTCCAGATACGGCAGGATTTCGAGCTTACGCTTGAGGTCGAGCGCCGCCAGCGGCTCGTCCATCAACAACAGTTGCGGCTGCAGCGCCAGCGCCCGGGCGATGCCCACGCGCTGACGTTCACCGCCCGAGAGCAAGGCGGGCCGCCGCGGCAGCAAATGCCCGATGCCGAGCAAGTCGATGATCGGGTCGATGTCGGCATCGCCCCGCCCGGCTCGCTTCATGCCGTAGCGCAGATTGCCCAGCACCGACAGGTGCGCAAACAGATTGGCGTCCTGGAACACATATCCGAGCGGCCGCTGGTGCGGCGGCAGGAAGCGGCGTTCGTCCTGCCAGGCCTGCCCCTTGAAATGCAGCTTGCCGCGCGGCCGCTCGAGTCCGGCAACGCAGCGCAGCAAGGTGGTCTTGCCCGAGCCGGAGTGACCAAACAGCGCGGTGACCCCGCGTCCGGGCAGACTTTGCGCGACTTGCAGCGTGAACTCGGGCCAACGCAGCGTCAGGTCAATGTCGATCGTATCCGCCGCCATGTTCACGCTTTTTTCGGATTCGGACGCCATCCATAAAGCAACAGCAGCACCAGGAAGGAAAACGCCAGCATGACCGCAGATAGCCGGTGCGCACCGGCGTATTCCAAGGCCTCGACGTGATCGTAGATTTGCACCGAAGCAACGCGCGTTTCTCCCGGCAGATTGCCGCCCACCATGAGCACCACACCGAATTCACCCACGGTGTGAGCGAAGGTGAGAATGCCGCTGGTGAGAATTCCGGGCAATGCCATCGGCAAGGCTACGGTAAAAAACGCATCCCACGGCGAGGCGCGCAGTGTGGCCGCAGCCTCCAGCGGCTTGTCGCCGATCGCCTCGAAGGCGTTTTGCAGCGGCTGCACCATGAACGGCATCGAATAAAACACCGACGCGACCACCAGCCCCCAAAAGGTGAACGGCAGCGGATGCACGCCCAGCCAACTGGTGAAGCGGCCGATGAAGCCAAACGGCCCCATGGCCAGTAGCAGATAAAAGCCCAGCACCGAAGGAGGCAACACCAGCGGCAACGCGACCACCGCGCCAATCACCCCCTTGAGCCGCGAGCGCGTGCGGCCCAGCCACCAGGCGATCGGCGTGCCGATGATGTAAAGGCAGGCGGTGACGGTCAGCGCGAGCTTGGCCGTCAGGCCGATGGTTTGCCAATCTTCGGCGGTCAACAACAAGCTCATCGCTTACTTGGCCTGGTCCGGCAGCACAAAACCGTAGCGTTTCATCACGCTGCTCGTCTCGGGACTGTTCATGTACGCGGCAAACGCTTTGGCGACAGGGTTGCTTTCACCGCGCTTGGTGAGGACGTAGGCCTGTTCCAGCGGTTCGTGCAGATTGTCGGGAATCAACCAGTATTTGCCCTTGCTGGAGAGCTGCGGGTTGAGCGCGAGCGAAAGCGCGATGATGCCCACCTGCGCATTGCCGGTTTCGACCAACTGCGCCGTGTGTGAAATGTTTTCGCCGAACACCAGTTTGGGCTCGACCTTGTCCCAAACCTTGGCCGCTTTCAGCGCTTCTTCGGCCCGCTTGCCGTAGGGGGCGTGCTTGGGATTGGCGATGGCGATGTGCTGAATGTCAGGGTTGGTCAAGCTCTGCAGGGTCATTTTGCTGGCGTCCATCGTGGCGCTCCACAGCACGATGCGGCCAAAGGCATAGGGCACGACCTTGCCCGCGGCCAGACCCGACTTTTCCAGCTCTTGCGGATATTTGATGTCTGCCGAGAAGAAAAGATCGTAGGGCGCGCCTTGCTTGATCTGGGAAAAGAACTTGCCCGAAGAGCCGTAGATCACCTCGATCTTGTCGTTTGGATGGGCTTTCTCGAACGCCTGCACGATGTCGCCCATGGCGAACTTCAAATCGGATGCGGCGACAATCGTGACCTTCTCTGCATGCGCCACGCCCAGCGCCAAAGTAAAGAGCAGCGCACCACTGATGGCCCGCAGGAATTGAGTCATACCCATCATCACACTCCGTTTGGTTTGGTTACAAGAAGATCAAGAAAATGCGACCCGCAACACTCGGTTGCGGGTCGCCAAGCGAGATGGGACGTTTAGTCCACCCCGAGGATGACATGGGTGGCCTTGATGAGCGCGCATGCGGCGTCGCCCACCTTCAGGCCGAGTGTTTTTTCGCTGCCGGTGGTGATCATCACCACCAGTTCGGCGCCGCCCTTGAGGCCCAGCACCACTTCGGTGTTCACCGCGCCGGTGGTGACGGCCTTGATCGTGCCGCACAGGGTGTTGCGCGCCGAGGTGGCCGGGGCGGCGCCCTCGACCAGAATGGGCCACGAGGCCTTGACAAGCGCCCAGGCCGATTTGCCCGCGGCAAGGCCCAGACGATGGGCGCTGTCTTTGGTGACGATGGCCACGAGGTGCTGGCCCTCGCCGAGGTCGAGCACGACTTCGGTGTTGACTGCACCGTCGTGCACTGCATGAACCTTGCCTTGAAGATGATTGCGCGCGCTGGTTTGCATGATGGCTCTCTCCTGATTAAGGGGTGGAGATGTGTTCAGTGTATATGAGTGGCTACGACGCTTGAGCTAAAAACCGAACCGATCTTCCCCTTCAGACTGTGACCAACGCCCACAATGTCAACTCATCACCAACATTTGCCCCTACGCCTACTTTGCAACCGCCGCGAACATCGCTTGCGACGTTGTATTTTTACGAACATATTGAAAGCCTCGCACAGCTGTCAAGCGCTGAATTGGATGAAGGAGCAAAACCATGCAAAGACGCACCGCCGCCAGCCTGATCGCAGGATTGGCGGGATCGCCTTGGCTCATCGGCACGGCCCAGGCGAGCAGCGCGCTGGCGCCGCCCGGCATTCAGGCGGCATGCGGCTGCGCGGCGGGCGCGCCAGCAGCGCCGACGACTTGCTCGACGGCCTGCAGCACGCCCTGAGCGATGCGCAGCGGCCGCTCGCCCAAACCGAAGCACAGCGCCGGGTCGCCGCGCGGATCGACTTCGACGAGTTTGGTTTTACGCCGCACCGGCACGCCCGAACGGGTCAGCCCGCGCAACACGCCGCGCAGCGGCGCAGGCAGCGGCAGAAGCTCGCCCTCTGGCGTGTTCACATGGCCGATCACCTCGCCCGCCTCGACCGCCTGGCCGATCCGCAAAGGCGTTTCGAACACCCCGTCCTGCGGGGCGTAAACCAGGCGCTCGCGCCCCGCGCCGAGGATGGGCCGCGGCTCTCCGGCGAGCGCCCGGGCCGAGCCGACGTGCAGCACCCGCCCCAGTTCATCGCCCCAGGCCGACTCGATCACCACATCGGCGTTATAGCCCACGGTATATCCTGGACCAATGCCGACCGCAGTCGCTGCACCCCCGCACAGCGCGCGCAGATCAGGCTGCGCCGCGGCGTGTTTGCGCAGCCGCGCATCGACCAAGACCTGCGCGCCGAGCTGGCGCAGCCACAGCGGCAGGTCGGGTGCGACCACCAGCGGCAGCCAGATGCGGCGGGCAAAGGCGAGCGCCGCATCCGCCGGGTGAAACACCCGCACCGCGCTGAGATGATCGAGCACCGCGATGCCGTCGAACACCGCATCCACCCAGCACATGCCACGCCGTGGGGACGTGGGCTGTTCCGTCTCGACCAGCAACACGGTGTAGCCCTGGCGGAACAAAACATGCGCCACCGCAGAGCCCACATCCCCTGCGCCAAGAACCACGATGCAAGCTGCCTGCCAGCGGGGGACAGGCACAGGTTTGACAGGGAACAATTCTGCAGCGGACATGGCAAAGGATGTAGCAGGCCAAGGGGAATTCGTTATATCTTAAAGAATATCTCGAAACCCGCCATCATTTTTTATTGGAGACCCTGATGCCCCGCTCTCGCCCCGCTCGCCGTCTGCGACCACTGCAACCTGTCCGCCCCTCGTTGATGCCGCTCCTGCCGCTGCTCGCGGCCCTGCATGCCGCAAGCGCCGCAGCGCAAACCCCGCAGGCCGCGCAACCGGTGTTCCAGCTTGGCGAGGTCGATGTGCAGGCCCCCGCCGTGTCCAAGCCCGCGCCGGGCGGCACGAGCAGCAATGTGGTGACGCAGCAGCAAATGCTCGACCGTGGCGCGCTCAATGTGGGCGAGGCGCTGGGCGATCTGCCCGGCGTCACCCCGGTGACGCTCGGCCAGCGCGGCGAGACGCAGGTGAACATCCGCGGCTTCGACTCGCGGCAGATCACCCTGAACATCGACGGCATTCCGATTTATGTGCCCTACGACGGCAATGTGGACTTGAGTCGGCTACTGACGCCCGGCCTGTCCGAAATCGTCGTGACCAAAGGGCTGGGCTCCTTGATGTACGGGCCGAACAATATGGGCGGCTCGATCAACCTCATCACCCAGGCCCCTAGCAAAAAACTCGAAGGCAGCATCACCGGCGGCCTCACCGCCAACCAGCACCGGCTGTACGGCAACGATCTGTCGGTGCAATTGGGCAGCCGCATCGACAGCCGCTGGTATGTGCAGGGCGGCGTGGCCAGCGCCAACCGCGACGGTTTTCCGCTGTCTACAGCGTTCAAGCCGGTGGCGGCGCAGCCGGGGGGCGACCGGCTCAACGCCGCCAGCCACGACATCAACGCCAACCTGAAAGTGGGCTTCACCCCCAACGCCACCGACGACTATGCGCTGGGCCTCTACACCGTCAACTCCGACAAAGACTCGCCGCCTTACACCGGCAACACCAAGGTCACCGGCCAGCCGGTGCGCTACTGGCAGTGGCCGCAGTGGAACAAACAGAGCTACTAATACATCGGCAACACCGCCCTCGGCGCGGGTTACCTCAAGACCCGGCTCTACCACGACACCTTCGACAACGAACTGATCTCGTTCGACAACGCCCGCTACAACTCGACCCAAAAACCTTACGCCTTCAATAGCCAGTACCGCGATTTTTCCAACGGCGCCACGGTCGAACTCGGCCAGCCGTTGGGCACGCAGAACTTCCTCAAACTCGGACTGTTCTACAAACAAGACGTGCACCGCGAGTCCAACCTCGCCACCCAGGCGCAGCCTTACCAGACGCCGTGGCTGCATTTCGAGGCGCACACCTACGCGCTGGGCTTCGAGAATGCCTACAAGCCGACTACGGCCGACACCCTCACCTTCGGCTACCGCCGCGACGAGCACCGCTTCGATCAGGCCGAGCAATACACCAACAAGGCGCAGACCCAGATCGGGCCGATGCCCACCAGCCCGCGCGTGGGGGCGAACAATGCGCAAATCGTCTGGCGGCACAAACTCTCGGCGCACACCGAGTTGCGCGCGGGCATCGGGCAGAAGACCCGTTTTCCCAGCATCAAGGAGGTGTATTCCTACCGCCTGGGCCAGGCCATCCCCAACCCGGCGCTGGGGCCGGAACAAGCACTCAACCGTGAAGTCGGCGTCTCCGGGGTGATGCTGGGCGGGGTGAAGTACGACGCCGCGGTGTATTGGGATTCGATCAAAGACGCGATCGAGAGTGTCGCCACCTCCACCCCCGGCATCAGCCAGGCGCAAAACGTCGGCACGGCGACCAACAAGGGGCTGGACTTGAGCGTGCAGGCGTCGATCGGCAACGCCTGGATCGCCTCGGTGGCGTATAGCTATCTCGACGCCACGCTGGGCGCGCCTGGACTGGTCGCCACCAACGCGCCGCGCCACTGGGCCGATCTGGGCGTGTCGTGGCTGCCCGGCGACGCCACCACCCTGTCGGCGCATGTGCAGGCGGCCAGCAGCCGCCAGACCACGACCGACGGCAAGCAGCCGGTGGCCGGGTTCACCGTGGTCAACCTGCGCTGGACGCAACGCCTGGCCCCGCGGCTGACGCTCTACACCAATCTGAACAACGCCTTCGACCGCAACTATCAATTGAGCGAGGGCTTCCCCATGCCCGGACGCGAGCTGCGGGTGCAACTGCAGTACAAGCTATGAGCCGATTTTTCGCTCGGCTAAGCGCTCCTTTGCTCGGCGCCGCGCTCCTGCTGCACGGCGCGTTCGCGCTGGCGCAAACACCTGCGGCCTGCCCCAGCGCATCCAGCGACCCGGTGTATGGCAGCAGCCCGGTCAACAATTACTTGCTGCTGGCGCTGGCGCCCGAACGCATGGCGGGGTTGAACTTTCCCTGGAGCAAGCAGGCGGCGCAAATCCTGCCGAAAAGCGTCCTCGATCTTCCCGTGCTCGGCGGCTGGTTCGGCCAGGGCAAGACGGCCAACCTGGAGCAGGTGTTGCGCGTGCATCCCACGCTGGCGCTGGTGTCCGAGGCGACGGTGGGTACGCAGGCCAGCACGGCGGCCATGCGCAAGCTCGGACTGCCCATCTGCCCGGTACGGCTCGACAGCCTGGCGGACTACCCCGCGGCCTTCCGCCAAGTGGGGCAGGCGCTGGGGATCGCCGCGCGCGGCGAGGCGCTGGCCGCCGACGCGCAGACCACGCTGGACGATCTGGCCGCGCTGCGCCAGCGCGTGTCCGCACAAAAACCTGTGCGCATCTATTACGCCGAAGGCGAAGACGGCCTGGCGAGCGAGTGCAGCGGCTCGATCCATGCCGAGGTCATCACCGCCATCGGCGCGCACAACGCCTTGCACTGCACCGACGGCAGCCGCTTCGGCATGGTGCGGGTGAGTTTCGAGCAAATCCTGGCTGCAGACCCCGACTGGATCCTCACCCAAGACGGCCCGGCGATGCGCGCCATCCAGACCGAGCCACGCTGGAGGCTGCTGCGCGCGGTGCGCGAAGGCCATGTGCTGTTCGCGCCGCAAGTGCCATTTCGCTGGATCGACCGGCCGCCGTCGTTCATGCGGCTGCTGGCCGCGCCCTGGCTGGCGAGCCGGATTTTTCCGGCAGACTACCGCGCGGTGTTCAAGACTCCGATCGACGCCCGCACCGAGGCGTTTTTCGCGCTGTACTTCAAGCGCACGCTGTCCGCCGCGCAGGCGCGCGCCGTTTTGGCGCCCGACCCCACCGACTATCCCACCAAGTATTGACCCGCCATGCCTGCCTCCCCCCTGCCGCAAATCGGCATGATGCTGCACATGCAGCCCGCCACGAACGAGCCCATCCCCGCTTTTTTCCAGCAGCGCGCCGCCCTAGTGCAGGAGATCGAGCAGATCGGCGTGCAGGCGGTGTGGGTCACCGAACATCACTTCGACCCGCAAAGCCTGAGCGCCTCGCCGCTGCTGCTGCTGGCCCACTGGGCGGCGCGAACGCAGCGCATTCAGCTCGGCGTGGCCGCAGTGTTGCCCGCAGGCCGCAACCCCGCGCTGCTGGCCGAGGAAATCGCGCTGCTGTCCAACCTGGCGCCTGGGCGCATCGCCATCGGCTTTGCCAAAGGCGGGCCGTTCGAGGCGCAAAAGCGCGCTTTCGGTTGGGGCAGCGATGCAGCGCGCGTGCAGATGCGCGAGGTGGTGGACGCCTTACTCGACCGGCTGCACCCCCAGTCGGTCGATTACCGCGGCGAAGCCGTGCTGCAACCGCCGGCGCAACTCCCGCTGCCCCTGTTCGTCGCCAGCCGCGAGCCCGACACCCTGGCTTGGGCGGCTTCGCGCGGGCTGGGCTGGATGAGCGCGCAGTTCTGGCCGCTGGAAACCTACGACGCCCAGGCCATCAACTGGGGCATCGTTGCACAACGTCCGGCCGACGCGCTGCTGTCGCGCGGGCTGTGGATCGATGAGGATGGCGACGCCGCCAGACGCCATGCCCTGGCGTGGCTGGCCGCCTTTCGGCGCAACAAGCAATCGCAATGGAAGGTCGGCTTTCGCGGCCCCATGGCCGAGATGGACGAGAGCGAAAGTCTGGCGCGCGCCATCGTCGGCACGCCCGAGGAATGCGCCCGGCAGCTCGCCGACCTGCTGGCACAACGCGCGGTGCCGCGCCTGGCATTCAACCCGCTCGACGACCGCCCTGAACGCCAGCTCGAGCAGATGCAGCGGCTGTTGCGTCGGGTCTTGCCGCTGGTGTCCTTATCTTTATCCGCGCCCCAGCCGACGTCTTTGCCTGCGTCTTTGTCCGTCGCGTCTGCCGCGCCGCATCGGGAAGACGCCGCATTGCCCGGCCGTCCATGAAAGGCCGCTTCGGGTTGCTGGGCTCGGCCTTGTTGCTCTGCGCCGCGATCTCCTTGCTGCTCGGGCGCTATCAGCCCTCGCCGCTCGAGGCAGCCGTGCGCCTGTGGCAAGGCCTTGCAGGCCATCCTTCCGAACTGTGGACGGTGATCGTGGAGCTGCGCGCGCCGCGCATCGTCGCTGCCATGTGCATCGGCGCCGCGCTGTCGACCTCGGGCGCGGCCTACCAGGCGCTGTTTCGTAATCCGCTGGCCTCGCCGGAAGTGCTCGGCGGTTTGGCCGGAGCCGCATTCGGCGCGGCACTGGGCATCCTGCTCGGTCACGCCCTTTGGCAGGTTCAGCTTTCCAGCTTTGTTTTTGGGCTGTTGGCCGTGGGCATGACCCTGCTGCTCGCCCGCCTGGTCGGCATCCATGGCATTGTGGTGCTGCTGTTGGCGGGCTTGATCACCGGCGCGTTTTTCACCGCGCTGCTGTCCACCGCCAAGTATGTCGCCGACCCGTACGACAAGCTGCCCGCCATTAGCTATTGGCTGATGGGCACGCTCTCCAGCGTGTCGGCGCACAGCGTGTGGCTCACCGCCCCGCTGATGGCGCTGGCCACCGCCGCCCTCATCGGCTTGGGCCATGCGCTCAACGTGCTGAGCATGGGCGACGAGGAAGCGACCACACTGGGCGTGCCGGTGCGCGCCACGCGCGCCTGGGTCATCGCGCTGGCCACCTTGCTGGGCACGCTGTCGGTGACTCTGGCCGGGATGATCGCCTGGGTCGGCTTGCTGATTCCGCAAATCGCCCGGCTGATCTGGGGCGCGGACAACCGCCTCGTGTTGCCCGCCTCCGCCTTGCTGGGGGCGCTCTACCTTTTGCTGCTCGACGACGTGGCGCGCACGGCGTTCACCGTGGAGTTGCCGCTGGGCGTTCTCACGGCCTTGGTCGGGCTGCCGCTGCTCGCCGTGGTGCTGCGACGCGCCGCCGTGAGCTGGGCCGATTGAGGAGCCGGAGATGATCGACGCACAACAACTCCACATCCGCTATGGACATGAAGAGATCGTCAAGGGCGTGCAGCTGCGCCTTGCCCCTGGAGAGACGCTGGCGCTGCTCGGCCCCAACGGCTGCGGCAAAACCACCTTGCTCAAAGCCCTGTGCGCGATTCATGCGCCGCATGCTGGGTCTGTGCAAGTCGACGGTCAAGACCTCTTCACCCTGTCCGCGCCCGAGCGCGCCCGACGCATTGCCTATGTGCCTCAGCAGCACCGGCTGGTGTTCGCTTACAGCGTCATCGACGTGGTGATGATGGGGCGGCTGGCCAGCCGCGGGCTGATCGCCCGGCCCGCAGCCGACGACTTCGCCGCCGTGCACGCCATCCTGCACCGGCTCGGCCTGCAAGGCCTGGCCACACGCAGCTACGCGGCGCTGTCAGGCGGGCAGCGTCAGCAAGTCTTGATCGCCCGCGCGCTGGCACAGGACGCTCCCTACCTGCTACTCGACGAACCTGCCAGCAGCCTGGACTTTGGCAATCAGTTGCGGCTGCTCGAACTGCTCGCGCAGTTGCGCGACGACGGGCGGGCCGTGCTGTTCACCACCCATCATCCGGATCACGCCTTTGTCGTGGCCTCGCGCGTCATTCTGATGCAGGCAGGCCGCTTCATCGCCCAGGGCAGCCCGGCGCAGTGCATCGACCGCGATCAACTCGCCCGGCTCTACGGTCTGGCCCCGGATCATCTGGAACGCACCCTGCTGGCGCCGCACTGGTCAACGCACAGGGCGATGGGCTGAATCCGTTTGGGGATGCTCCTATACTTGCCCACGCGCCGATTTGCCCTGGGCTTGCGGGCGCGTAACAAATACCGCTAAAACAGCGCAGACCACCGGCGGTTTTCGCTGCATTGCCAGCGCCGCCGGTTCGTTTTTTCAGGAACACCCATGAGTGCTTCGCCCTCAGCCCTCGGGGACGTCACGCCGCAGCGCATGGCGTTCGAGCAGCCGCTGCCGCTTCAAAGCGGCGCGCAACTGCCCGCCTACGAGTTGATGTATGAAACCTACGGCACGCTCAACGCCGAGCGCAGCAACGCCGTGCTGGTGTGTCATGCGCTCAACGCCAGCCATCACGCCGCCGGCACGCATGCAGGCAACCCCAAGAGCGTGGGCTGGTGGGACAACCTGATCGGCCCCGGCAAACCGCTCGACACCGAGCGCTTTTTCGTACTCTGCGTCAACAATCCCGGTTCGTGCTTCGGCTCCACCGGCCCGATGAGCCTCGACCCCGCCACTGGTCAGCCTTGGGGCAGCCGCTTCCCCGTGGTGACGGTCGAAGACTGGGTGGATGCGCAAGCGCGGTTGCTCGACCGGCTGGGCATCGAGCGCCTGGCTGCGGTCATCGGCGGCAGCCTGGGCGGCATGCAGGCGCTGAGTTGGGCGCTGCGCTACCCCGAACGCGTGGCCCACTGCGCCGCCATCGCCACCGCGCCCAGTCTTTCGGCGCAGAACATCGCCTTCAACGAGGTGGCTCGCCGCGCCATCATCACCGACCCCGACTTTCACGGCGGCGACTACTACGCCCACGGCGTCGTGCCCAAGCAAGGTCTGGCGGTAGCGCGCATGATCGGGCACATCACCTATCTCAGCGACGACGCCATGGCGGCCAAATTCGGCCGTGCGCTGCGCAATGGCGCTCTGGGCTACGGCTTTGGCGTGGACTTCGAGATCGAGAGCTATTTGCGCTATCAGGGCGACAAGTTCAGCGGCTATTTCGACGCCAATTCCTATCTGCTCATCACCCGCGCGCTCGACTATTTCGACCCGGCGCGCGCCACCGGCGGCGATCTGGCGCGGGGGCTGGCGGCGGCGCAGGCGCGCTTTCTGCTGGTGAGCTTCACCACCGACTGGCGCTTCTCGCCCCAGCGCTCGCGCGAAATCGTGCAGGCGCTGGTGACCAACCGCCACGCCGTGACCTACGCGGAAGTCGATGCCCCGCAGGGCCATGACGCCTTCCTCATGGATCACCCGCACTACCACGGCGTGGTGCGCGCCTGGTTCGACCGCATCGCGCAGGAGCTTTCCAAATGACCACTCCCCTGAGCGTGATTGCCGATCTGGTGCCGCATGGCAGCCGCGTGCTCGATCTGGGCTGCGGCGATGGCCGCATGCTGGCGCATCTGCGCGACACCCGCGGCTGCACCGGGCTGGGCGTGGAAATCAGCCCTGAAAAATTGATCGCCGCCGCCGAAAAAGGCGTGGACGTGCTGCAGCTCGACCTGGAGCAGGGCCTGTCGATGTTCGGCGATGGCAGCTTCGACGTGGTGCTGCAGATCGACACCCTGCCCAATATCCGCCACACCGAAAACGCGCTGCGCGAAACCGCGCGCGTGGGTCGGCTGGGCATCCTCAGCTTCGCCAATTTCGCCCACTGGAGCATCCGCCTGCAAATCCTCACGGGCCGCCTGCCGGTGACGCCCGAACTGCCCTACGAGTGGTACAACACGCCGAACCTGCGCGTGGCCACCTATGCCGACTTCGAGCGCCTGGCTGCGCACTGCGGGCTGAAAATGATCGACGCCTTCGGCATCCGCAACGGCCGCCGCATCACCTTCGCTCCCGGGCTGCTGGCAACGGAAGCGGTGTTTTGTGTGCAGGGCGCGTAGCAGCCTGACGAGGCTTGCGCCCGCCAGACGCTGACCAGCTCATGAGAAAACGCAGGGCCGCCCCAAGTTTTCTTGTCCACCTCGCGGCTTGCAAGCCGCTCGGATTCGGCTCCGTCCAAGCTGCCGCAGGGCAGCTTGGAGCTGCGGGCCTCATCCCCCTCGGGGGGCCTGACGCGAACGCGGCAGGTCTGGGGGCGCTCTACGCCCTCTTGTAACTCGGCAGTTCGATCACATAAGTGTCAACCGCCGCATCCGGGTTGAGCACCGGGTTGCTCGGGTCGCCGTTCCCCCAATCGCTCTGGAACAACACGCGCGTGCCGCTAGTGCTGAGCGTCACATTGGTCTGGGCCCAGTAGTTGCTTTGCGGGGCGTTGCTGTAATTCCCGGTGCTGCGATGGTGGGCAAAGCGGTACGTCAGCCCGAAGGTCAGGCTGGTGAGCATGATCTCCTGATCCAGCAGGGTGGTCGGATTGGCGGTCGGGCCGCTGTTGTCAGTGCCATAAATGTCGCCCGTCATGCCCGTCGCAATCCACATCGGGTTTTGCCAAGCCGTCGAACCGGTCAGGCAGCCAGTCGTGGGGTAGCCAAAGGCAGGAGAACTGGACTCACCCACCAAATTCTGGATGGCCCCCGTATTCAGGTCAGCGACGATGACATTGCCGTTACCCCCCGTGGCGCGGTTGAACTGCGAGCCGACCAGCATGTCGTGGCCTGCGGCATTCATGGCCGTGTCGCAATGTTCATACGCATCGAAATTGACGGTTCGAATGTATTTGCCGTTGATGTCGAGAATGAACACACGCCCGGTCTGGCTATTCTGCGAGGCCGGATCGGGCGCGACCCACCCCTGCCCCGACAGCAGGGGAAACGGCGTCGTGCCGCGCGCCTGCCCTTGCGCCACGTACTGTGTGTCGTAGAACACCATTTGCTTAGTCGTTTGGTTGAAACCAAACACATTCAAAGCAAGCTGGCCATTTATATTCGGGATGCCACCCGCACCCAGTCCCCAAATGCGCTCGCCCTTTGAGTTGATGCCTAGCGCGAACGGGTAACCGCAGCGTACCGGGCCGGTGCGCGGCCAGCCCGCAGGCAGATTATCCAGAAAGCTGTACTCCACCGTCTTGACACCCGTCTCTACGTTGATCGCGGTGAGGTCGGCGTGCATGGTGCTGCCGACTGAATGGTTATCGATGTAATAGAGAGTAGCTGGATCCTGGTGATCCCAATAAAACTGCTCAACATCTCCGGGATTGATGTCTATAAATTTGATAAACGCATAGGTCGTGCCGTTATACATGGCCCAACCTTGCTGACCTCCTGACTGCATGGTCGAACCCGGTACATACAGAATGAATCGCGTCTCGTCGCTGTTCCAGGCCATGGCCGTAGGATAGGCCGGCGCGGCGCAGAGATTTTTAAAATCAGAAACACAATCAGTGATTCGCGTAATCCGTGTGCCGAAATCCGGATCCAGCACAGTCTGCCCCTTTGCTGGCTTGGCCAGCTTGCTGTAGGGCATACGCTTCAGACCGTAATTCTGAAGCCCGGCCGACAAATCAACGCCGGCTACAACAGGCACAGGACTCAAGCCCGCTGTAGGACTGCCCCCGGAATTTTGAACAGACGCAGATCCCCCGCCTCCACCGCAGGCGGACAAAGCACCAACAGCAGGAAGGGAAAGTAAAGATTTCTGAATGAATCGACGACGGGAAGGCAACATTTTCAATCCCCCAGAAAAACCGAATACGGATCAAAATCCTCGCGGCAGCAACACTTCAACACCCCGGTCAGGGGGCATTATCAGAGCGCTCAGATGCACCAGAGCCTCGCAGGATGGCAGGACGGGTCAAACGCAAGCCAAGAAGAAAATCTTTGGCTGGCGCTTCCCAGTAGTGATAAATAGCTAGAGAAATCAGAATCAGAACTCCCACTAACGTCGGCGCAAGCAGCACGCTGAGCAGCGGAGATTCCGGGCCGAATGCATTGCGTACAATATCGAGAATGGCGACTCCGATGTATTGGTGCAATAAATATAGGCTGTAACTGGCCACCCCAATCGCCGCGAGCGGCGGATAGCCCAACCAGGCCACCCAGGCGGGGCGTTTCATCATCGCCAAAAAAACAAAAAAACTAAATGCAAGAGCAAGATAAGGCGCGATGGTTCCGATATGCGTCCCCAACCTGAGCACCGCAATGGCGACAACTGACTCAACTAGTAACACCCAGGCCATTCGGCTGCTGGCATCTGCGTAAAGTGCATAAAACCCAATGCCAGCCACAAACCAAGGCAAGGCACCAATAACAAAAATAAAATCGATTGCCCAGAGATGATGGAAGTCTAGCGCCCGAGCCAGCACATAAAATATCACCAAACCGCCAAACGCCGACGCCACAGACCTAAAGAACAACCGAGAACCTACCAAAAAATAAATGACACTGATCCAAAAATAAAACTTGACCTCGACAAAAAGAGACCAATATGCCCCATCAACCGCTTTGAAAGGCACGTCAAAAATCTTACTCCAGATGATCGGATCACTGAATGTCAGGCTCGGAATAAAATCTCTGACCTGAGGAATGAAAATATTTTGCGGCAGTAAATGCAGAATGAAAAAAGACAACACCGAACAAATCAACATGGTTGGAAACAGGCGCGCAAACCGCTTCCAGAAAAAATGACCTATTGTGCGACACCTGAATAGGGTCATGCTGATCACAAACCCCGATATCACAAAAAATATCTGCACCCCTAGATCGCCATACTCAAACAACCAGAAGTGCGCTCCAAAACCCCCGTATGGGTAGAAATTATCCGGAGCGACTGGCGGCGTCCACCGGACAAAATAGTGATATCCCATCACCAATAGAATGGCTATGGCCCTTAATCCATCCAATACCTTGAGGCGATGCCGTTCTTCCATTAGTGGCCATTTGAAAAGAGGTTGAGTGATTCGAGCGGCGCTGCCATATAAAAAAAGGCACGCCCGAAGCGTGCCGCATCATAGGACTGCAGTGCATCGATGCCCACCCCGCACTGAGCGGGGTGGGGTCACTCTCGCTCCCTCAATTAGGCTTGTAGGCGGGCAACTCGATCACGTAGGTGTCCACCGGCGCATTCGGGTTGATCACTGGGCTCTTCGGATTGGCGTTGCCCCAGTCGCTCTGCACTAGTATGCGGGTGCCGCTCGGACTTGGGGTGACGTTGGTCTGCGCCCAATAGTTGTTCACCGGTGCATTGCTGTAATGACCTGTGCTGCGGTGGTGCGCCACGCGGAACACGACACCCGTGTCCACATTGGCGATGGAAATTTCCTGGTCGATGTAGGTCTGCGGGTTCGCCACCGGGGCGTTGTTGCTGCCGTTGTCTGCGGTACTGCCGTAGGGTGAACCGGTCACTCCCATCGCCACCCAGCCCGGCACCTTCCAGGCGCCCGAACTTATGAGGGTGCTGGTGCGGGGGTAGCCGTCGCCCTTGGACGTGCCGATCACCGTGGACACGGCGCCGGTCGCCAGATTCGCCACCATCAGATTGCCGCTGCCTGACGGGCCGTCGTATTGCGTGCCCACGAGCAGGTCTTCGCCCTTAGCGTTGACCGAACTGTCCAGGTGTTCGATGGCGTCGAACTGCACGGTGCGCACGATATTGCCGTTCAGGTCGAACACCACGGTGGTGTGATTGGCCCAATCGGGCCAGGCCCAGCCTTTACCGCTTTTGAGCGGGAACGGCGTGGTGCCGCGCGCCTGCGCCACGGGGATGCCGCTATAGCGTGTGACTTTGCCGGTCTTGGCATTGAAGCCAAAGGCGTTGAGGCCGAGCTGGCCGCTGACGTTCGGAATGCCGCCTGCGCCCAGCCCCCACAACTCCAGATCACCGCCTGAATAGAACGGATATCCGGCGCGCACTGGGCCAGTCGTCGGCCAACCCTGCGCCTTCACATCAGGCATGAAGTCGTGCAACACCGTCTGCACGCCGGTTTCTACGTTGATTTCCATCATTTTCATGATGATCTGGCCACCGTTTTCACGGTTGTCGATATAGACCAGTTTGGTCGGGTCGGAATGACTCCAGTAGAACTGCTCGATATCGGGAGGATTGATCGGCAGGAATTTGATGAAGGCGTAGGTCTTGCCGTCAAACATTGCCCATCCCTGCTTGCCACCGCTCTGCGCGCCAGTGACATACAAAACAAAGCGCGATTCGTTGCAATTCCAGCCCTGCGTGGTCGGGTAGGCGGGCATCGCCACATTCGCTTTGAAGTCAGCCAAGGCGTCCGTCACGCGGACGATATGGGTACCCGGGAAATCGGGGTCTTGTACGCGAGTTCCCTTGGCAGGCTTAGCCAAATAGGAAAAGGGACGAAGGTTCTTTCCGTAGTCGACCAAACCGCTGGTCAGAGTGACACTGGGAGTGGCGCAGGTCGCCGACACCGGAGTCGGAGTCGGAGTCGGAGTCGGGGTCGGGGTCGGGGTCGGGGTCGGGGTCGGGGTCGGGGTCGGGGTCGGGGTCGGGGTCGGGGTCGGGGTCGGGGTCGGGGTCGGGGTCGGGGTCGGGGTCGGGGTCGGGGTCGGGGTCGGGGTCGGGGTCGGGGTCGGGGTCGGGGTCGGCTCCTGCGGTGCGTTATTCGCACTGCCGCCGGTGATCGTGGGCTGCGGACTGGCGATCGCTGCCGTGCCAGTTCCTGCAGTCGGATTATTGGCGGCAGCGAGATCCGTCGTGCCACCGCCACCGCAGCCCGCAAGACTCACCGAAGCCACCAGAGCAAGAGTTCCCGCTTTTAAAAAGAATGAATTCATGACTACTTCCTCACTATGACGCCAGCCGTGCACCCATTGCGACCACACGATCAAGCCCCTCTCAAGATGAGACTGTTTCGACTCATGACACTCGAAACCGCCCCCCGCAATACAACGCAAAACAAAGGCACTGTTTGTTACATATAGGGTGCACTAAAACCTTCGCCTCATGTCCTGATCACCACACCCCCCTCGACGAGGCCTAGGCCTGCGACTCGTCAGACCCCAAAATATGCTCATTAGGGAGTGTGAATTGTCGAGTTTTCCCTAAGCTGAATCGATCAGCGCGCTCTGACTTGCGTATCGGAATTTGCTGGTTTTTTTGTCAGAATTTTCTGATAACCTAGGAATCCCGCCCTAAAGCACGTTGAATTCTCTAGTCGAGACTAGATTTCACAACCCGAATGCTGTGATCTCGCACTATTTTTGAACCATCGCATCTCATGCCGACGTCATGTTGCCACAGCGCCACACTCGTGAAACACCCGATCGCCTGGTCGCCATGGCAGGCGATGTCGATCTGACGCATGGCGCAACGCAGGCGCCGGAGGGTTTCACAGACCTGCGTGCGCTCGTTGACCAGCTCCCGGGTTTTGTGTTCCGCCTGCGCCATGACGGCGGGCAATTGCGGTTCGACTTTGCCAACGCCTGTTGCCTGCCGGTTTGTGGCGTTCAGGCCACTGACTTGCAGCACTCCTCGCAGCACCTTCTGAACCAGATCGACCCCTTGGATCTCGCGCCGTTTCATGCGGCGCTGCAGGCCAGCGTTGCCTCCGGTTTCTGGAACTGGGAAGGGCGTCTGCATACGCCGCACGGGCTCAAGTGGGTGAATGTGCGGGCGCGCACGCGCAGCATCGACGCCCTCGCGGCCGAATCCACCGGCATCATGCTCAACGTCACGCAGAGTCATCTGCGCGAATCGCAGTTGCTCAATCTCTCCAGCGACCTGCGGCAGATCGCCTCGCATCTGGAGTCGGTGCGCGAGGCGGAGCGGGCCCGCATGGCGCGCGACCTGCATGACGATCTGGGTCAGGTGCTCACGGCCTTGCAGATGAATGTGGCGCTGCTGCGCAAGCAGTTTGGCGCCGCGCAGGCGCCGGAGTTGTTTGGTAACGTCGACAAGCTCATTCACGCCGCGGCAGAGGCGGGTCGGCGGGTTGCGTCCGAATTGCGGCCCAGCGTGCTCGACCTGGGGCTGAAGGCCGCGCTTCGCTGGATGTCCGCGCAATACGCCCAACGCTACGACATTCGGGTGTCAACCGAGCTGAGCTACAAAAGCGAGGTCGGCGAACTGATCGCCACGGAGCTGTTTCGCATCGCGCAGGAGGGCTTGACGAACGTGGTGCGCCATGCGCGGGCGCGTCAGGCCTGGGTACGCTGTGTCGATGTGGAGGCCCATCAGATCTGCATTTCAGTCGAGGATGACGGTATCGGCTACACGCCGCAGGAGCCCCCGGCCAGCCGCCCCTCGCTGGGTCTGCGGGGCATGCGCGAACGCGCAGCAGTCTTCGGCGGCAGCTTTCAGCTCGACCAGTCGCCGCGGGGAGGTGTGCGCGTACAGGTGTGCATGCCACTGGGGCCTACGCTGTCGAGCGATGACGCGGGCGCCGCCCAACCCCAGCCATCCGCAGGAGACGCCCTTGGATGAGTTGCGCGTACTCATCATCGACGACCATGCGCTGCTGGGCGAAAGTCTTGCGCGCTTTCTCGGCTCCAACGACATGCAGGCGGTCTGGTGCGGCGATCTCGCCCGCGCCATGCAATCCATCCGCGATCAGTCGTGGAGCGTGGTGCTGCTCGATCTGTCCATGCCCCAAGGCAACGGACTCGATCTGCTCAAGCGCATCAAGCTCATGCACCCCGACCTGCCGGTGCTGATTCTGAGCATGCATCCCGAGCAACAGTTTGCGCTGCGCGCGCTGCGCGGCGGCGCGGCAGGTTATCTCACCAAGGGTTGCAGCCCCGACGTGCTGGTAGAGGCTATTCAAAAGGTCGTGCACGGCGGACGTTACCTGACGCCCGGCGTGGCGGAGCAGTTGGCCAACTATATGAACGAGGGCGAGGCGGCGGAAGAACCCCACGCCCGTCTTTCCGACCGGGAGATGCAGGTGTTCATGCGGCTGGTCGAAGGCAAATCGGTCAATCAGGTCGCCGACGAACTGCACATCAGTTGCAAAACGGTGAGCACGCACAAGACGCGGCTGATGCACAAACTCGCCCTCGACAACGACGCCGATCTGGTGCGCTACGCCATGCATCAGGGCATCGTGAGCTGAACCGCCGCCCCCCTCGGGGGGGCCTGACGCGCAGCGGTAGGTCTGGCGGCGCTATCAGACAGAACGCGCCGCGGTTTTTATACTGCCGCTGATGCACACCCCCTACTCGCCTGAGCGCGCGGTTCAACTCGCGCGCGACACCCTGGACATCGAAGCCCGCGCCCTGCTTTCCCTTCGTGAGCGCTTGGCCGCGCCGCCGCTGTCGAGCGCATTTGCGCAGGCGGTGCAGTGCATCCTGCGCAGCGGCGGCCGCGTGGTGGTGTCGGGCATGGGCAAATCGGGGCATGTGGGCCGAAAAATCGCGGCCACCTTCGCCTCCACCGGCACGCCGGCTTATTTCGTGCACCCGGCCGAGGCCAGCCATGGCGACCTCGGCATGGTGACGCGCGACGATGTGTTCCTCGCCCTGTCCAACTCCGGCGAGACCGAAGAACTCACCCGCATCGTGCCGCAGGTCAAGCGCCTGGGCGCCACGCTCATCAGCATGACCGGCCGCACCGACTCCACCCTGGCGCGGCATGCCGACATCCTGCTCGATTGCGCCGTCGAACAAGAAGCCTGCCCGCTCAACCTCGCGCCAACCGCCAGCACAACCGCCCAGCTTGCCCTGGGTGACGCCCTGGCCGTCGCCCTGCTCGACGCCCGCGGCTTCGGCCCCGAAGATTTCGCCCGCACCCATCCCGGCGGCAGCCTGGGGCGCAAACTGCTCACCCATGTACGCGATGTGATGCGCAGCGCCGAGGCCGTGCCCAGCGTGACGGAAGAGGCGCCGTTCACCGCCGCGCTGATGGAAATCACCCGCAAGGGCCTGGGCATGACGGCCGTGGTCGATGCGCACGGCGTGCTGGCGGGCATCATCACCGACGGCGATCTGCGACGCCTGATCGAAAAGGGCGCCAACCTCAACACCCTGCAAGCGCAGCAGGCCATGCACCCGCAGCCGCACACCATAGGCCCGGACGCGCTCGCCGTCGAAGCGGTGCAACTCATGGAGCAATACCGCATCAACCAATTGCTCGTCGTCGATGCGCAAGGCAAGCCCGTCGGCGCGCTGAACATGCACGACCTGTTCGCCGCCAAAGTGATCTGAGAGGGTGTGAACAAATCCGCCATGAACCCGCCTATCGATTCCACACCCCGCGACGCCACACCCCGTCTCGCCTTTGAGCCCGAACTCCTACTCGCCGCGCTCGATGTGCGACTGCTGCTGCTCGACGTGGACGGCGTGCTCACCCCCGGCGACCTGCTTTATGGCGCGCAGGGCGAAGAGCTCAAGCGCTTTTCCACCCTCGACGGCCACGGCCTCAAGCTGTTGATGAGCGCAGGCATCGAGCCCGTCGTCATTTCCGGGCGCGACAGCCCCGCGCTGCGCGCGCGCAGCGCCGAACTCGGCCTGCAACACAGCGTGCTGGGCAGCGGCGCCAAGCTGCCCGCCGCCCAGAGCCTGCTCGACCAGCTCGAGCTGGGCTGGGAGCAAGTGGCCATCATCGGCGACGACTGGCCTGATCTCGCCCTGATCGCCCGGGCGGGTTTCAGCGCTGCGCCGCCGCAAAGCCACGCCGAGGTGCTGGCCCGCGTGAGCCACATCACCCGCGCCCCCGCCGGGCTCGGCGCGGTGCGCGAAGTCTGCGATCTGCTGCTGATGGCGCGCGGCGCCTACGCCGCCCTGCTGCAGGATGCGCTCGACGGCAAGCCGCACACACCGCCGCCTGACAGCACCAAGGCCGGCCGCCCTCACGATGCCATCAGCGGCACCCTGGCCGAGCCCGGCGCCGTGCTGCCCAGTTCGCGTTGAAGCCCCCACCGACATGAGAATGAATCTGCGCCAGTTCTGGCTCCGCCTCAGCGCCTGGACGCCCGTCCTGCTACTGGCGCTTGCCGCCGCGTTCAGCTGGTGGGTGGCGCAGGTGGTGATGCGCGCCGAGCAAAACCCCCGAATCGGCGCGGCGCATTCCGACCTGCCCGACTACCTGCTGCGCGGATTTTCTGCGGCGAGCTACAACCCCCAGGGTCAGCTCAGCGCCGTTTTGCGCGGCACGCAGATGGTGCACCTGCCCGCCTCCGACACCTTCGACATCACGGCACCGCAACTGCGTGCGGTCAACCCCCAGGGCATCGTCACCACAGCCAGCGCGCTGCGCGGCCTATCCAACAAAGACGGCAGCAATGTGCAGCTTCTCGGCCAGGCCGTGGTGCAGCGCAGCGGCGTGCCCCATCAGGCCCCGCTGATCGTACGCAGCGAGTTTCTCAATATCTTCCCCAACCAGCAGATCGTGCAGTCGAACCGGCCCACGGTGGTGCAGCAGGGGCAAACCGTTTTTTCCGGCAATGCGGTGGATTTCAACGGCATTGCGGGCACTTCATTGCTGCAGGGGCGGGTGAAAGCCGTCATCGTGCCGGGCCAGACCCCACCGGGAGCCGCGCCATGACCGCCGCATCGCCCGCACCCATCGTGCTGCTCACCGGCGCGTCCAGCGGCATCGGCGCAGCGCTGGCTGCGGCTTATGCAGCGCGCGGCTGGCGGCTGGTGCTGATCGCCCGCCGCGCCGAGTTGCTGGAGCAAGTCGCACGCGATGCCCATCTCGACCCGACTGATGCGGCCCGCGTGCGGCTCATCGCCGCCGACGTGCGCGACACCGACCGCCTGCGCCTTGAGGCCGACACCCTGCTGCGCGAATGGGGCTGCCCGCAGGTGGTCATTGCCAATGCAGGCATCAGCCACGGCGTCGATCTGTCGCAAGCCGACGATCTCGACGTGGCTATCGACATCATGGACATCAACTGGGCCGCCGCGCTGGCCACCCTGGCGCCCTTCATCGCGCCGATGCGCGCGCGCGGCAGCGGCGCTTTGGTGGGCATCGCCAGCGTGGCCGGGATTCGCGGCCTGCCCTGCCACGCCGCCTATTGCGCCAGCAAGGCCGCCCTCATCCGCTCGCTCGAAAGCCTGCGCGTGGAACTGCGGCCCAGCGGCGTGAAAGTCGTCACCCTCAGCCCCGGCTATATCGAAACGCCCATGACGGCGGGCAATCGCTTTCGCATGCCCTTTCTCATTTCACCCGCCGAGTTCGCGCGTCACGCCCTGCCCGCCATCGACGCGGGTCGCGCCTACGTCACCATTCCGTGGCAGATGGGGTGGCTGGGCAAATTCCTGCATATCGTGCCGCGCGCCGTGTTCGATCACTACGCCGGGCGCTACGGCCGCAAGGCCCGCAAGGACGACTGCGAACCCTGCCAAGCGATGACCCGGCGCAACCGCATGCGTCGCGGCGGCAAATAAACGCGGGGGCCCGTTCACGGGCTGCGGCGAGCGACCCACCAGTTCACGCCGGCGAGCAGCAGGCCGCCAACAAAAATCAGCGTGCTCAGCACGAACACCTGCGGCGGAATGCCGATCTTCACCGCGCCATAGACCCACAGCGGAAAAGTCAGCTTGGGGCCCGCGACGAAGTTGGTGATGATCACGTCGTCGATCGACAGTCCGAAAGCCAGCGCCCCAGCCCCGACGATGCCGGGCAGGATGAGCGGCAGGGTGACATATCGGAAGGTCTGCCAGGGCGTGGCGCCAAGGTCGGCCGCGGCGCGGTCGAGCAGTCGATCCAGCCCGGAAACCCGCGCGCGTATCACGGCCACCACGAAAGCCAATTCGAACGCCACATGCGCGATCAGGATGGTCAGCAGGCCCTGCGGCACGTTCAGCGCGATGAAAAACGACAACAGCGAAGCCCCCACGACGACCGAGGGCGCGGCAATATCGATGAACACCAGCAGGTCAGACACCGTCTTGCCGCGAAACCGCCAGCGCCCCATGGCCAGCGCCATCGGCGTGCCGAGCAGCAGCGCAATCGCCGTACTGCCGAAGGCGATCTCGAGCGAATGCACCAGCGCCGATGTCAGATCGGCGATGCCAAAGGCGTGCCGGTACCAATAAGTGGTGAAGCCATGCCAGAACAACGTCACCCGGCCATTGGGCGTCTGGTTGAAGCTGTACACCACCATGACCACGATGGGAACCAGGACGAAGGCGATGACCACCCAGGTGTAAGCGCGCAGTAGCAGCAGCCCCCAGGCGCGGCGTGCGCGCGGCGCGGCTATGGGCAGCGGCAGATTGGCGGTTTCAAGAACCTGCATAGTCCTGGATGCTTTCGGTGCCGAACACGCGCGCATACAGCGCAATCACCAGCAGCATGGACAGCAGCAACAACGAAGACAACGCCGCAGCCATGGAGTAATTCTGATCCACGAAAAAGCTGTTGTTGATGATGTTGCCCACCATCAGGGTGCCAGGGCCACCGAGGATCTCGGCATTCACATAGTCACCCGTGTTGGTGATGAACACCAGCAGAAAGCCGGCAAAGATGCCCGGCACGGACAGCGGCAACACCACATGTAGAAAAGCCGACCAAGGGCTGGCGTACAGGTCTTCCGCCGCGCGCAGCAAGCGACGATCCACCTTTTCCAAGGCCACGAACAACGGCATGACGTAGTAAGGCAGGCGGTTGTAGACCAAGCCACCGATCACCGCGGGTGCGGTGGACAGAAAGTGCGCGCTTTGCGGCAGCAGACCCCAGTGCTTGAGCGTGCCCAACACGATGCCTTGGTCAGACAGAATGAACTGCCAGGCCAGGGTGCGGATGACAAAGGTGACGAAGAAGGGCAACAGCAGCAGAAACAAATAGCTCGCCTTGTGCCGCCCGCCATGAAACGCGATCCAGTACGACACCGGGTAGGCAATGGCGAAAGTGATCACGGTGGATACCGCGCCGTACTCAAACGAGCGGATGAACTGGCGGTGATAGCGATGAATCGCGCGAACGAACTCGACGTAGTGCCCGGTGTAGGTGTAGCCGCTGATCGGATCGCCCGTGGCCGCCGAGAGCATGAGCATGGCCCCTAGCGGAATGATGAAAAACAGCAGCAAATAGGCCCAGGCCGGCAGGCTGAGCAAGTAGGGCGCGGCGGCGCGCGACCAGCGCCACCGCCGCTCGCTCCCGGGAGGTGCGGGGGTGGCGCTCACGCCCTCACTCCACCACCGGATTGAAGATGCGCAGGTATTCCTGGAACTCGGCGTAGTCCTTGAACACGTAGTAATTACGCGCCTTGGCCATCATCGCCTTGTCGGGGAATACCAGCGAGCTGTCGGCCACAGCCGGGTCTTTGATCACGTCGCGGATGTAGGCCTGCGCCGCGGGCACCGGGCAGATGTAGTTGACATAGTCTTCCACCAGCCCGGCGATCTTCGGCGTGTAGTAGAAGTTCATCCACTCCAGCGCAGACAGCGGGTTTTTCGCCCCCTGCGGGATGAACATATTGTCATGCCAGTACATCGCCCCTTCTTTCGGGATGATGAACTTGAGGTCTTTGTAGCCCTGGGTGTTGGCCTGGTAGATGTCGCCCGACCAGGCCATGGAAATCCAGGCATCGCCGCTCTCCAGCGCCTTGATGTAGCTCTGGTCGTAGTACTGCCGCACCAGGCCTTCCTTGCGCTGCGCCATCAGTTCCTTCGCCGCCTTCTTCCAGTCTTCGACCGTGGCCGTGGCCGGGTCGATGCCGAGTTTGAGCAGGCCAAAGTCGCCATATTGCGTGGGGTTCTTGAACATACCGACATGGCCCTTGAACGCCGGGTCCCACAGATCGGCCACAGAGGTGATCTCGCGCTTGGTCAACTTGGGGTTGTAGCCAATGCCGGTGAAGCCCGACTGCCAGACCGTGGTGTAGGTGTTGTGCGGGTCGTACACCGGGTTGAGGATGCTGGGATCGGCGTATTTCCAGACATTGGGCAGCCTCTCCTTCCACAGCGGAATGGCCCAGCCCTGCTGCAGCAGTTCGGTGAACTGAAAGCTGTCGTTGGTCATCACCGCGATGTCGTAGCCGGTGGCCTCGCCGGACTTGAGCAAGGGTTCGATCTTGGCGAAAAACTCGGGGTTGGACTGAATCGGCTCCAGGTACTTGACCGCGATGCCGGTCTGCTTGCTGAACATCTCCAGCGTGGGGTGCTTGCCCGCCTTGGTGACATCGATGTAGAGCGGCCAGTTGGCGAACACCAGATCCTTGGTGGGCTTCTGCGCCTTCCACCAGTCCGCCCATTGTGCCGGGCTGCGCTTGACCCAAGCGGCCTGCGCCATATCGGGAAAGCCCAGCACGGCCAAGCCCAGCGTGGCGCCGGCCGCCGTGAGAAAGCCGCGGCGGCTCAGGGCGAGTTGCTGTGACAGCCGCGGTTGCGTGAGGCCGCGCAGCAGGGCGGGAGAGATGCGCAGATCGACGTCGTCGTCCGAATCAGGGGGTGTGCGTGCCATGTTCTTGCTCCGTTTCATTGCTGCTGGACGGTTCGACCATGAAGGTGTGTTGCGGCTGCCAGCCCAGCCGCACCGCATCGCCGCGTTGCGGGAGCGGGCCCGCGCCGAGGTTCTGAGCCACCACGGTGAAGGCCGCCCCGCCCTGTACCGTGATGTTGTATTGATGGCTCACGCCGATATAGGTCACCAGATCAACCTGACCGTCCACGGCGTTCCAGCCCGCAGGCACATCGGCTCCGGGCGCGTGCAGCACCACCTTTTCCGGCCGCACGCCAACCTGCACCCGCTCGCCCTGCTTGGGCGCAGCGTTCACAACGGGCGTGGCGGCGAGCATCTCACCGCCTTGGCTCAGACGCACGCGCTGATGCGCCCCATCCGCCCCCAGCAGCGCGCCATCGAGCAGATTGGAGGCGCCGAGGAAGGTCGCGACAAACGCGTTGGCCGGATGGTCATACACCGCATGCGGCTCGCCCACCTGCATCACCCGACCGCCCGACATCACGGCCAGCCGGTCGGACATGACCATGGCCTCCTCCTGATCGTGGGTGACGAACAGGAAGGTAATGCCCACCTCCGACTGAATGCGCTTGAGCTCGATCTGCATCTGCTTGCGCAGCTTGAGATCGAGCGCGCCCAGCGGCTCATCGAGCAGCAACAGCTTGGGACGATTCACCAGCGCCCGCGCCAGCGCCACGCGCTGTTGCTGCCCGCCGGAAAGCTGGCTGGGCCGACGTGCTTCATGCCCGGTGAGCGCCACGAGTTCGAGCATCTCGCCTACACGGCGCTTGATCTCACTCTCGGCCACACGCTTGCGGCGCAGGCCGAATGCCACGTTGTCGGTCACGCTCAGATGCGGAAACAGCGCGTACGACTGGAACACCGTGTTGATGTCGCGCCGGTGCGGCGGCAACTGCGTGATGTCCGCGCCGCCCAGCAGGATGCGTCCCAGACTGGGAAGCTCGAAGCCGCCCACCATATTGAGCGTGGTGGTCTTGCCGCCGCCCGAGGGACCGAGCAGGCTGAAAAACTCGCCCGCGGCAATGTGCAACGACAGGTCGTCCACCACATTGGCCGCGCCGTAAGTCTTGCTCACCCGTTCCAGTTGCAGGTTCCAGCCGGATTGCGCTCGCGCGCTCGAAGACTGCGCCACGCCGGGGCTGGCGTGCGGTTCAGCGGGAGGTTCGGCCAACAGCGCCGAGCGGGAAGCCAGGGCAGGAGACATGCGGCCGATTCTAGGAATCGGCCCTCTGTGTTGGTGTAAGTTTGGCTCTCATCTGTAACACTTCAACTCGGCGCCGCATCAGAGTGCGCAGGCTGATGCAGGACGCTCCAAAACGGGGTGGTTTGACATTTTTTGGTGCGGGCGCCAAGTGCTCGCAATAACACGCCGGGCCGTGCCGAGTGTCCTGACCGCCACGCGGGGCGGGTCGACGACAATGGCGGTTTCGTGTTGCGGGGAATAAAACTCGGCGCTTCATCTCGCTTTACCAATCAACTTGCCTGCATCGACGCCGTCCTTCTCCGTGAGAGGTCACTGGGTTGCTTCCAGCCTGGCGAGTCGCTCCAGGCGTGATGTCCAGACCCAACGGATCAATGACGCGCCTCTCGGAGAATGACATGCGACCAATCACAGACGACCCGAAGCTCAATCAACTGCTGGCCTCGCTTCCCGATGCGGAATGGTTGCGCTGGAAACCGCAACTTGAACGGGTGAAGCTTGAACTGGGGCAGGTGCTCTACGAGGCGGGCGGCCTGCAAAGCCACGTTTACTTTCCGACGACAGCCATCGTCTCCCTGTTGTACGTGCTGGAAAACGGCGCCTCCGCAGAAATTGCAGTGGTCGGTCGGGAAGGGCTTGTCGGCGTCTCGCTCTTCATGGGTGGCCAATCCACCACCACCCGTGCGGTGGTGCAAAGTGCAGGCGAGGGGTATCGGCTGCGCGCTTCGGGCATGCAGACTGAATTCAATCGCGCCGGGCCGGTGCTGCATCTGCTGTTGCGCTACACGCAGGCGCTTATCACGCAAATGTCTCAGACTGCCGTGTGCAACCGGCATCATTCGCTGGACCAGCAACTCTGCCGCTGGCTGCTGCTGAGCCTGGACCGGCTTGATGGCAACGATCTGGTCATGACGCAGGAACTCATCTCCAACATGCTCGGGGTTCGCCGCGAAGGGGTCACCGAAGCCGCGCTCAGCCTTCAGCGGGCAGGGTTGATTGACTATGCACGCGGCCGTATCAAGGTGCTCAACCGGGGTGGGCTGGAGCAACGCAGTTGCGAGTGCTACGCGGTGGTGAAGGCGGAGTACGACCGGCTGCTTCCGGCCACGTTGGCCATCTGACCGCCCAGGCAACATCGCGCCCTCGTTGTGCAAAAACTGGCGCACGGCTGCTGGGCGTACTGATGGTTGATGCAAGCCGGGCCGCACGATCCGCCGATCGCTATGTGCGGCAGCAAACGGACACCGCGGAGATTTGGGCGCATCGTGTCGGCATCGGTTCCAGACGCCACGCACGGCCCGGTCTGGGCTGCATCACGGCATGCGTTGGATGTGCTGTTCACGAAAGCCTTTTTGTTCACCGCTCAGAATGCGCTCATTCAACGCCTGCCTCGCATCGAACAGCGTCGTTTGCTGAAGCGATGCGAGCCGGTTGAACTGGTCTTTGCCGCCATGCTGGGCGCGCCAGGCCAGCAGACCGCGCATGCCTACTTCCCAGTCAACGGATATGTCTCGCTGCTACAGCAGACAGGCGCGCAGGCGCCGCTGGAAGTGGGAATGGTGGGACGCGAAGGCATGCTGGGCGCAGAGCTGGCACTCGGCGTGACGACCACCCCGCTGCTCGCGTTGGTGCGAGGTTCCGGGGCGGCGTGGAGAATCGAGCAAAGTGCGTTGCAAGAGGCGCTGGCGCAAAGCCTGGCGCTGCGTCAGGGTCTGCACCGCTATGTCTATGTGTTGCTGGCGCAACGGGCAGCAGCCGTGTCGTGTCAACGATTTCATCTGATCGAAGCCCGGCTGGCACGTCAGCTGTTGATGAGCCAGGACCGCGCCCACGCCGACACGTTTCATGTCACGCACGAAGATCTCGCCCAGATGCTGGGCGTTCGGCGTGTTGGCGTGACGGTGGCGGCAGGAGAGTTGCAGCGCAGCGGCTTGATTGCGTACCACCGCGGTGATCTCCGTGTGGTGAATCGCATCGCCCTGCAATCCAGGGCATGCAGCTGCTATGCGCTGGATCAACGGATCTACGACGCTTCAATGCAAGACAAGGCCCCGGAGCGCGCAGAACGCAACTTCGCGTCATGAAACGGTCTTGCATGTTCGTTAGCGCACAGACACCTTACTTGCACTTCGATACCTTCAGTGCATGCCACGACATCGCAGAAATGCAACGCGATGCCGAAGCGACATGAACCGGGGCAACAGCCCCATCACTTGAAGGATTGAACATGAACTGGGAACGTATCGAAGGCAACTGGAAGCAGATCAAGGGTCAGGCCAAAGCGCAATGGGGCAAGCTCACTGACGATCAGCTGACCGAGATCGACGGCAAACGCGAGCAACTCGCCGGAAAGATCCAGGAGTCCTATGGCATCACCAAGGACGAAGCGGAGCAGCAACTCGACGCCTGGCAGAAGCACTGCAAAGACGACGGTCCCGCAATCTGAGCCTGGGGTCAATCAGACCTTGCACAGCCCTGAAGCAAAGCGGTCGGTCGAGAGTCATCGCGCCCATCGCTGCACACGAGGAGTATGACCATGTCGTTAGGCACCATTCTGCTGATCATCCTGATTCTGATGTTGATCGGCGCATTTCCAAGCTGGCCCCACAGCCGCAGCTGGGGGTACTTTCCCAGCGGCATTCTTGGCTTCATTGTGATCGTGGTGCTGATCCTCTTTCTCACAGGGCGCATGTAAGCGTTCATACGCCTGCGCCATTGCGCCATCAAACATCTACCCCTTGGGCAACACGCCTTCGGGGACACTCGGTTTATTTCAAAGGAATGCATCATGCGATCCCACAAAGTGCTTTATGCCGTCATGCTGGCGGCGTCATTGGTCAGTTTTACAGGCTGTGCCGCCACAGATCGGCACGACAGCACGGGCCAGTACATTGACGACACGGCCATCACGACCAAGGTCAAGGCCGCGATTTTTGGCGACCCGCAGCTCAAGCTGTTCGAAATCAAGGTGGTGACCTTCAAGGGCGTGGTGCAACTCAGCGGCTTTGTCGGCACACGCGAAGAGGAGCTGAGAGCGGTCGCCCTTGCACGCAACGTGGACGGCGTGAAGGCGGTTCAGGACAACATGAGCCTGAAGTAAACAGGCGAGTCGCGCCGCGAGGGGAATCGATCCTGGGCAGCGGCGTTGTAGGCCATCGCACAGGCGCCTGATCCCCCTCCAATGCGTGCGTCGCCTCACCGGGGCGACGTGCGCTGTTTTTTCCAACCCATTCAAAAGGTCGCATCATGAACATCAAACAAAGAATTCTCCCCTCGGTTGCCGCTGCCATGTGCTTGCTGGCTCTGGGCGGCTGTGCGGGGATGTCGTCGCAGGATAAAAGCACCGCGATCGGTGCGGGCGTTGGCGCAGTGGGCGGCGCCGTGCTGTCGGGCGGGAGCGGAATCGGGACGGTCGGTGGCGCTGCGGTGGGCGGCGTGATCGGGCATGAAATCGGCAAGTAAGCCATATTGTTTGACAGACCCCCACAACCAGGAAACGCCATGAACCGATCTTTCAAACGGCCCGCAACGATCGTCGCCATCAGCCTTCTGATGGCGGTGCTCTACGGCTGTCAAAAACCAGAGGGCCCGGCAGAAAAAGCTGGCAAGGCCATAGACCAGGGCGCGGCGAAGGCCGGCGAGCAAATCCAAAAAGCTGGCCAGAGCCTGCAAAACGAGGCCCAAAAAAGCCCGTAGGCTCGCTGGCGGTACCACGTGGTGACGGGCTGGCTGTTGGTTCAACCGTCTGTCGACAGCGCCTCGGCACAGTGGTAGGGGATGATCAGCTGGCCTTCGTTGTTGGCAATCGCCTCAATGGTGATGATGGGCGCAGATGATTCAAGGTGGAATGCCTTGAAGGGGATACGTTCTACGGCTGATTGTGGCCGGTCAAGAGAGTCGGAGCCGTCATGAATGCCAGCTGCGGCAATCAATTCTGGCTACACCAAGCAAGCGCAGGGCGGTACGTGTGCTCGGCTTAGGGAGTGTCTGGATTTTTGCATTTCAGGCGGGGGAGCGCTTTTGATGGCATGGCGGGCGACGCGGCGTGTTGCGGTTGATGGCTGGCGCAAAATCTACCAGCGCAAATAGTTGTTCATGCTTCCGCTGTGCACCTGGACACTGCGGGTCTGGCCGTTATGCGTTCCGGTCACTGTGTAACGCCCCCCAGGCAGTTTGACGTAGCACAGGGGGCCATCCGCGGTAAACCTAGCCACCGTCCGGCTGCCGGACCGGATCTCGATCGGCACATCCGCCAGATAGGCTCCACCCGGCCCGCCGACCATCCAGAACCCCAGGTTGTAGTCGGTAGCCCTTGATTGCAATTGCGTCAAACTGCTATCGCCCACTCCGCCGCACAGATGACTGCCGACATGCACAGGGGCCGGCGGGGGACTGCCGACATGCACAGGGGCCGGCGGGGTCGGCATCTGCGCCTGGGCTCCGCTGAGCATCCATGGCGCTCCGGAAAAAAGGACCGCGCATTTTTGAAGAAATGCGCGGGTCGCTGCAGTGCGAGGTCTGGTCATGTCAGTGGGCTCTTGGCTCAGGCGGCTTCCTGTGGATTGCATCGCGGAATGATTCAGCTTCAGGAAGTATGGAAGCTACAGACTTTAGGTCTGCGTTGCGCGGATGTCTGTACGCCAGCGCACGCTGCAGTGGGTCAATGCGTCGCTCGGGCGAAGCCATTCAAAGCGCTGACGTTCGTTAGCGCACAGACGGCAGACGCCTGGAAGGCTAACTTCATGGTCATGCCTGCGCACTCCGACGCGGCCACAAGGACGCATATGAATCTCCATCTCAGTATTGGCCCGCTGGTTTCCCTGGTTGCCGGTGTCCTGATCCTCGCCATGCCCCGCCTTCTTAACTACATCGTGGCGGTCTACCTGATTCTCATCGGACTCATCGGGATCTTTGGCACTGGCGGCCTGCAGTTGCATTGAACAGCCCGCGCGATGCTGCGCGGCCCAGGATGCTCAGTGACCTTATGCCAGCCGTAGCTCGACCTGATGGCTGCGGCCATCGTCCAGCAAAGCGATGCTCGCTGCAGACTGCACCACGCCATCGAGCAGGATCTGGGCTGTAACCTCTGCGGGGTTGGTGGACGACAGCGTCCGCCCGACACGGATGCAATACAGCGTGCTGCCGTAGCGGTAATCCAGCTCAAACCCAGGCCAGTCAGCCGGTAGCACCGGGGCGAGATGCAAGTGTCCGCCCTCGCGGCGCAGTCCGAGCAGCGACTCCACGATAAGGCGGTACATCCAGCCAGCCGAACCGGTGTACCAGCTCCATCCGCCGCGCCCGACATGCTGCGGGGCGGCGTAGACGTCAGCGGTCATGACATAGGGCTCGACCTTGTAGCGCTCGATGTCGGCGGCGCTGCGCGCGTGGTGCACTGGATTGATCATGTCCAGCAACTCCCAGGCACGGGTGGCGTCGCCGAGTTCGGCGAAGGCCATCGCCGCCCAGACCGCGGCGTGCGTGTACTGGCCGCCGTTCTCGCGCACGCCGGGCACATACCCTTTGATGTAGCCGGGGTCGAGCAGGGTCTGGTCGAACGGTGGGTCGAGCAATTGCACCAGCCCGGCATCGCGGCACACCAGACGCTGGTCGAGCTCGTCCATCGCCTGCCGCTGGCGGTCTGCATCGGCGGCGCCGGACAGCACGGCCCAGCTCTGCGCGATGGCGTCGATCTGACATTCCGCGCCGCCAGCCGAACCCAGCGGCGTGCCATCGTCGAAGTAGGCGCGGCGATACCAGGCGCCATCCCAGCCATGCTGGTCGAGGCTGGCGCGCAGCGCCGCCGTGGCGTCAACGCAGCGCGCAGCGAAGTCGGCGTCGCCGCGCGACTGCGCCAGTGGCACGAAGCGCTGCAGTACCTCATGCAAGAAAAAACCGAGCCAGACGCTTTCGCCACGGCCGTGGTCGCCCACGCGGTTCATGCCGTCGTTCCAGTCGCCCGTGCCCATCAGCGGCAGGCCATGCGCGCCGCGCGGCATGCTGTGCTCGATGGCGCGCACGCAATGCTGGTAGAGCGACTCCCGCAGCTCCGAGCGTGTGGCGCGGTCGTAATAGGCCTCTTCATCGGCGTTGACGGCGCGGCCTTCGAGGTAGGACGCAGTCTCGTCGAGCACGGTTTGGTCGCCGGTGATCTGCACATAGCGGCTCACGCATAGCGGCAGCCACAGGTAATCGTCGGAGCAGCGGGTGCGCACGCCGCGGTCCAGCGGCGGATGCCACCAGTGCTGCACGTCGCCTTGGCTGAACTGGTGCGCCGCGCATAGCAGCAGATGCTGGCGCACCGCATCGGGCTGGGCGTGGAGCATCGCCATGGCGTCCTGCAACTGGTCGCGGAAGCCGATGGCACCGCCCGACTGGTAGTAGCCGCTGCGCGCGAGAAAGCGGCAAGCGATCACCTGGTACAGCAGCCAGCCGTTGACCAGCACGTCGAGCGCCGGGTCGGGCGTGCGCACCTGCACCGCACCCAGCGTGCTGCGCCAGTGCGTGCGTACGGCGTCGAGCGTGGTGGCCGCCGTGCCCAGGCCGCGACAGCGCTGCACCAGCGCGCTGGCGGCCTTGGGGCTCTCGGCCACGCCTAGGCGGAAAATGATTTCACGCGTGTCGCCCGCGCCCAGATCGAAGGGAATCTGGATGGCCGCGCAGGGGTCCAGCGCCGCGCCGACTTGCCCGGATAACCGCGCGTTGCGCAGCGCCGCCGGGTCGCGCAGGGTGCCATTGCGGCCGATGAATTCACTGCGGTCGCCGGTCACGCTGCGCGCCGGGTTGTCCACATCGAAAAACGCCACGCGACCGGCGAATTCGGTGTTGTAGGCATTGCGCGCGAACAGGGCACCGGTCACCGGGTCGGACTCGGTGACCACGTGCATGGCGGTCTTCTCGCGCAAGTCGCCAAGCACCCATTCGACATAGCCGGTGGCCGACAGGCGGCGCGCGCGACCGGAGACATTGCGCACCTTCAGCACCGAGAACTTCACCGCCGCGTCCAGCGCCACATACACCCACAACTCGGTGCGGATGCCGTCTTCGCTGTGTTCGAACACGCTGTAGCCGAAGCCGTGACGGGTGCGATACGCGCCTTCACCGCGCCGGGGCAATGGCGTGGGCGACCAGGAATGGCCGCTCTCTTCGTCGCGCACATACAGGGCTTCGCCGCTGGCGTCAGTCACCGGGTCGTTGTGCCAGGGCGTGAGGCGGAATTCGTGCGCGTTCTCGCCCCAGGTGTAGGCGCCGCCGCTCTCCGAGATCACCGTGCCGAACTGCGCATTGGCCAGCACGTTGGCCCACGGCGCGGGGGTGTTCTGTCCCGCCGCCAGCTCGATCACATACTCGCGGCCATCAGCGCTGAAGCCGCCGAAGCGGTTGCCCAGCAGCATGGGTTGGGTGGCCGTGCCGGTCACCGCGACCGCGTTGTCCGCACGCGTGGACTCGGCCAGTCGCGGGCGCGAGGGGATGAAGGCCTCCGGCAGCTTGTGCAGACGTCGGCGCCCGACCTGCTCGGCCAGCGATCCGCGGCCGTCGCTCAAGATCACGCGCGCGGCGGACTGCACCAGAATGCGGTCTTCGCTGGAAATCTGCTGCGCCGGACGCACGAAAATGCCACCAGGGCGGTCGATCAGACTGGCTTCCACGCCTGATGAAATCAGCCCCATGATCTGGTCCTGCAATTGCTGGCGGTAACCGGCGTTGTCCTCGTTCCAGATCACCAAGTCAACCGCCAAGCCTTTGAGGCGCCAGTAGGCGTGCGCCTGCACCAGTTGCCGCACCAATTCGATGTTCGCCGGGTCGGCAATGTGCAGCAACACGATGGGCAGGTCGCCAGAAATGGCCTGGCCCCATAAGCCCGACTGACCGCGCCGGTTGGCGCGCAGGGTGGCGGCGTCGGCGCGCAGTGACGCGTGGGCATAGAGCAGGCAGGACGCCATGTCTTCATAGAGCTGCGCATCGACCTGGCTGCTGTTGAGCTGGCGCAGCATGACCTGGCTATGCGTCCACGCAAGGTCGAACACCCGGTCGGCCAGATGCCGGTCGCGGAATTTTTCGATGAGTTGCAGGCAGGCGTCGCGGCTGTCGCCCACGCCGGTCACCATGTCCACCAGCGCCGATTGCTCGGGCTCGAGGGTGATACGGCAGCGGATGGCGACGATGGGGTCGAGCACCGAGCCTGCGCTGTTGGACAGGTTGCGGGGACGCTGGCTGATGCTGTCCATCGCCTGCGGATCTGAGGTGCTGCGGCCTCGGCCAATGAATCGGGCGCGATCGGTTTCGTAAGAAATTTCGTCAATGTGGGCGTCGTGCACAGCCAGCAGATGGCACATCCACGGCACCGCTTCGGCACTTGAGCGTGCACGCCGGGTGCAGACGATGGCCTGCAGCGGGCGCACCAGTTCGGTCTGCACAAACAGCTTGCTGAAGGCCGGGTGCATGGCGTCGGCCAGCGCAGGCGCCAGCACCACTTCGGCATAGGTGGTGATCTCGATCGTGCGGCGGCTGCGGCTGCGGCTGCGGTTGGTCACGCGCAGGCGGCGCAGTTCGACATCGTCTTCCGGCGACACCGCGATCTCGGTGTGGGTGTCGAAGTCTGGTGTGCGTGTGCGGAACTCGGCGCGAGCGTCGGAGAAAATCGCCTCGTAGGACTTGAGCGTGCGGCGAGCCGGGTGATGCGCGCTCGACCAGTACGCGGCGCTGCTGACATCGCGCAGATAGCAAAACGTGCCGGCATCATCGCGGCTGATGTCTTCGCGCCAGCGCGTCACCGCCATGTCGCGGTGGCGGCTGTAGCCTCCGCCCGCACTGCTGACCATGACGTGATAGCGCCCATTCGAGAGCAGCTGCACGGCGGGCCGGGCGCGGTCCGGATCGGTGAAGACGCGCAGGCTGGTTTCCGCCACGCGCGTGAGCGCCTGCGGCGAAGCAGCGGCGGTGGCATGGCGATATTCAGCCGCGGTTTTCGGCACGCGCTCCTGCAGTAGCAGCAAGGTGGCGCGCAGGCTGGGGTCGGACTCGAAGCGGCGCTGCATTGGGCGCTGCTGCAACAGATGGTCAAGCGCGAGCAGGCTCATACCCTGGTGATGCGCCATGAACGAGCGCACCACGACAGAGTCCTGGCCGCGCGGCAGGCGTGCCGGGGTGTAGTCCACCGCTTCGTACAGGCCGTAGCGGCCTTCCACCCCGGCGTCGGCCAGGCGTTGCAGGTTGACGCAGGCGGCAGCCGGGTCGATCATCAACGCCAGAGCCGAGGCATAGGGCGCCACCACCCGCTCTTCACTCAGGCCGCGTTTGAGGCCCAGCCCCGGCACGCCAAAGGCGCGGTACTGGTAGTTGAACTGCGTGTCCTGCGTGTTGTAGCCCGACTCGGAGACGCCCCAGGGCAGACCCAGCTGCTGGCCGTATTCAATCTGCCGTGCCACTGCGGCCCGGCAGGTCTGGTCGAGCAAGGTGCCAGGCACATTGGGCATCACCAGCAGCGGCATCAGATATTCAAACATCGAGCCAGACCACGACAACAGCACCGGCTCGCCGCCGCTGCTGGTGAGCAAGCGTCCCAGCGCAAACCAGCTGTCCTGCGGGAGTTGCTCCTGCGCGATGGCGACAAAGTTGGTGAGCCGCGCTTCCGAGGCCAGCAGGTCGTAGAACCCGGCGTCGAGCCGGCGCTCATCGACGTTGTAGCCAATCGACAGCAAGTCGCGCTGACTGTCGTAGAGAAAGCTGTAGTCCATCAGCGCCATGGCACCCGCCTGCTGCGCCAGTTGTTCGATGGTCTGCAGCAGGTCTGCGGCGCGCTGCTGCACAGCGTTCGGCGCGGCGCTGCGGGCCTGCACCAGCTGGCGCAGGGTGGGCATGGCCTGCGCTTCGCCGTCCTTCGGCAATGGCGTCCAGGCCGAAAACGGCTGCAGTGTGGCGCTGGCATCGCGGCATTGCGCGCGCAGCGCCTGCAGCCAGAAGGCGACATCGCTGAGGGTGGTGGCGTCGGCGGCTTCCGACGCATCGGGCGTGGCCGGCTCGGTGTCGAGCGCGAGCGCGTCCGCTGCGGCCAGTAAGCCTTGCAGGCAGGCCACGGCAGCCGCCAGCGTGCGCGGCGGACTGGCCAGCGCAGCGTCGAGGGCCTGGCGGAACGGTGCCAGCGCAGCGCCGCTGTGGTCGCGGTCTTGCAAAGCTTCTTCGAGCAATGCGAGGGTGTCATCCAGTCCATGCAGCAAGCGCGGGTCGAACAGCGGGTCGTCCGCCAGCGCCAGCAGGCCGGGGCGCAGGGTCAACAGATGCCCGGCGAGATTGCCGCTGTCCACTGCTGAGATGTAGCGCGGCGCCAGCGGCTGCAGGGTGAGGGTGTCGTACCAGTTGTAGAAATGCCCGCGGTAGCGTTGCAGGCCCTGCAGGGTCTGCAGGGTTTGATCGGTGCGCCGCAACAGCCGCCCGATACCGATGTAACCGAGATCGTAGGCCGCCAGATTTGCCAGCAGCGCCAGCCCCATATTGGTGGGCGAGGTACGGTGCGCGATCACCGGGGCCGGTTGCTCCTGAAAATTGTCCGGCGGCAGGCCGTGGTCCAGCGTGCCGACATGGGCTTCGAAAAACGCCCAGGTCTTGCGCGCAAGCCGCCGCAGAAACCGCTGGGCTTCAGGCGTGGGCATGAAGGTCTGCATGACCGGCGGCTGGCTGATGCGCCAGGCCATGGCGGGCGAGGCCAGCCACAGCAGCAGCAAGGGCGCAGCCACCAGCAGCGCGCCGGGCCGCAGCAGCGCCAACGCGCCCGCGACCAGCAACGCCAGCAACGGCCCGATCGCCATCGACTTGAACGTGGCGGCCAGCGTGGTGCTGACGCTGCGCTCCACCGCCTGCGACGGGTTCCACTGCAGCAACAGGCGCCGCGTGACGGCCATGCGCCACAGCGTGCGCACAATGGCGTCGAAGCTGTAGAGCGCCTCATGCGGCAGCCATGCCAGAGTGAGCAGGACATGCGTGGCATGCTGGCCCATGCTGCGTAGCGCCAGGCGCAGGTGCTGGCCGAGTAGCACTTCACGCGGCTTGATGAACAGATCGAGTTGCAGCGCCAGCAGCGGCGGCACGACCACCACGGCCAACACAGCCAAGGTCCACGCCGCGGTCTGCGTGATGACAAACCAGCCGAGCAGCAGCAGCGCCAGCAGCGCGGCGGGCACCAGACTGCGTCGCAGGTTGTCGAGGATCTTCCAGCGCGACAAGGCCGACAGCGGGTTGCGCGTGCGCTGGCGCTGTGGCGTACGCACCCAAGGCAGAACCCACGGCAGCAACTGCCAGTCGCCGCGAATCCAGCGATGGCGGCGGTTCACGTCGCTGCCATACCGCGACGGATAGTCCTCGAAAAACTGCACGTCGCTGATCAGGCCAGAGCGGGCGAAGCAGCCCTCCACCAGATCGTGGCTGAGGATGCTGTTCTCGGCGAAGCGATTCGCCAGAGCTTGCTCGAACGCATCGACGTCGTAAATGCCCTTGCCGATGAACGAGCCTTCGCCGAACAGGTCCTGGTAAAGGTCTGACACCGCGCTGGTGTAGGGGTCGATGCCGGCGTCGCTGCCGAACAATCGCGCGTACATCGAGCGCGCCGCGCTGGGCAGGCTGATACCCACGCGCGGTTGCAGGATGGCGTGCCCGGCGATGACGCGCTGCGTGGCGGTGTCGATCACCGGCCGATTGAGCGGGTGCGCCATGGCGCCGATGAACTGGCGCGCAGCGTCGCGCGGCAACTGCGTATCGGTGTCCAGGGTGATGACGTACTTGACCTCGGTGAGCACTTCGATGCGGCCCACGATCTGCATATACCGCGTGCCGCCTGCGCCGCGCAGCAGACCGTTGAGCTCGGTCAGCTTGCCGCGCTTGCGCTCGTAACCCATCCACACCTTGTCGGTCGCATTCCAGCGGCGCGGCCGGTGCAGCAGAAAGAAACGGTCGGCCTGCGCGTCGGGGTGGCTGGCGTTGAGCGCGTCGATGCGCTCGGTGGCCTGTTGCAGCAGCGCCGCGTCGGTCTCCAGCACTTCACTCTGGGCATCGACAAAATCGGTGAGCAGGGCGAAGTGCAGATGCGGGTCGCGATTGGCCAGGAAGCGCACCTCGAGCGCATCGGCCAGGGCGTCCACGTCCTGCGCACTGCTGAGCATGGCTGGAATCACCACCAGGGTGCGCACCTCGGGCGGTAGGCCCTTGGAAAAATCGAGCCGAGGCAGGATGCGCGGCAACACCACGATGGACAGCAGCCAGTTCACCAGGCTGATGGCCAGCTGGCTGCTGATCAACCCCACCGCAACAGCGATAGCCAGGAATTCCCAGCCATGCAGGCCATTGCGCTGCACGACACGCAGAAGAGGCTGCGCCAGCAGAGCCAGCAACAGCAAAACCGAGCCGAGGTACAGGGTGAGGGGCGCGCGCAGGGCGAACCGCCGCAGCGCGTCGCGGGCCGAATCTTGCGCGGCCACACGCTGTTCGAGCGCGGCCAGTCCGCGGTCGATGAGAAAGTAACCGACGTGGCTCTGCGACGGCTGCTCGGTCGCGCCCGGCGCGGTGTGACTCGCCAGATCAACCGCAGCGAGGGCCACTTCGCCTTCACTGCGGGTGGTGCGCTTGGCCAGGCGTTCCACCACATGGCGGTAGTGGTCGCGCGTGGTGAAGTCCATCGCGGCATAGATGCCTGCCGGGTCTTGGCGCAAGACCTGCTCCACATGACTCATGGACTCGACGAAGGTGCGCCAGTCCATGCTGGACAGCGTGCGCAGACTGCCGATGCTGTTGCCGATGGTCACCTGATCAGCGGCCTGCTGCTGGGCTTCGAGCTGTACCAGCCGCTCGATGTTGTGCCCGGATTCCGACAGCGCCTGCTCCACCCAGGTCAACGCCAGCGCCAGTGCGGGCCCCTGGCCTTGCAGCCGCCGCGTGAGTTCGGCCACAAAGGAGCAGGCCATGGGCGGGCCCGAGCGCGCCATGTCGGCCACGGCGAGCACCACGCTCTTGGGGTCGCTCTCGGCGACTTCGGCCATGCGATCGGCCCACTGCCCGGCCACGTTGCGGTCGCCCCATTCGGCCATCACCCGCACCGCAACCCGGCGCAGATTCTCGATCAGCCCCAGTCGCAGCATGATCGGAACGGCCCACAGCTCGCCCAGCTTGAGTGGCGCCACCGTCTGGTAGGCGGCGACGAAGCGGCGCAGGCTTTCGCCGTCCAGGCGGCCGTCGGCGTGGACGATGGTTTCCAGCGCAATGTCATAGACCCGCGGCAGGTTGGCCGAAGGGCCGTTGATCAGCCACGGCAGCTCACGGCTGTAGCCCTTGGGCAGGTCGCGCTGCGCGGTGCGAATCTGCTCCTCGATCAGGTAATCGTTATCGAGCAGCCACTCCGCTGCCGGTGTGATGCGATGCCCCTGGTACACCGCCTGCGTCAGCACCGAGCTGGCATGCGCCAGCGTGTCCGCGTTGTCGGCAAGCCGGGTGAGCAAGGCATTGTTCTGCGGCCGCATGGAGGCCTGATGCCGTGCGGCCAGCACCACGCCATGCTGCTCCATCTGATCGGCGCTGAGCAAATCCGAGCGCAGCACGGGTTCGTCAACCTGTGCCGGGCGAAAGATGGCCGGGCGAAGCAGTCGACTACCCAGTTGCGGCCAATGGGGTTTTGCGTGAAGGGGCCAGAATTTCAAGATGAGAGCGCCCCCAGACCTGCCGCATTCGCGTCAGGCCCCCCGAGGGGGATGAGAAAACTTGGGGCGGCCCTACGTTTTCTCATGAGGCGCCGGTGAAGTGACCTCGCGCCACGAAAATGAAAGACGGCCCCGCAACCGGCTTGCAGCGGCCGCGCCTGGACGCCGGCTCTCTCAGCCTTCAACGCCGTGCACTGCGTTGCACGCATCGCGTCAGCCTCCATGGTGGGAGCGTTTGCCCGGATTTTTCTTGCGGGTGGACTTGCCGCGCACCAAACTGCGCTTTTGGCCTGTGGCCTTCATCTGCGGAATCGCGGGCTGGCTGTTTGCATCAATGGGGCGGGTGGGAGATTTGCTGGGCATGGCGGGCTTTCGGTTGGATCAACAAGAAGGGCATTGCGCCTGCTGGGACACAGCGCGCAAGGCAGGATGGCGGCGGATCAGTGCTGATCCGCGACTTTTTCAATGATCTGCAGAATCGGCTTGATCAGATCGATCGGCATCGGGAAGATGACCGTGGAATTTTTCTCGGTACCAATTTCCGACAGCGTTTGCAAATAGCGCAGCTGCATGCCGCCGGGTGCCGAAGCCAGAATGGCCGCCGCATTCACCAGCGTCTGTGCGGCCTGGAATTCAGCGTCAGCATGAATCACCTTGGCGCGGCGGTCGCGTTCAGCCTCCGCCTGCTTGGCGATGGCGCGCACCATGTCTTCGGTCAGTTCGATATTTCGGATCTCCACCACGCTGACCTTGATGCCCCAGGCCTCGGTCTGGGCGTCCAGAATGGCTTGAATATCGGCATTGATCTTGCTGCGCTCGGACAGCATTTCATCCAGGTCGTGCTTGCCCAGCACCGCGCGCAAGGTGGTTTGCGCCAGCTTGCTGGTTGCGGAGAAAAAATCTTCCACTTGGATAAAGGCCTTTTCTGGATCGACGATGCGGAAATACAGCACCGCATCCACCTTGACGGACACGTTGTCCCGCGAGATCACGTCCTGCGATGGCACCTCGTGCACCACGGTGCGCAAATCCATTCGGGCCATGCGCTGCAACACGGGGATCACGAGAATCAGCCCGGGCCCTTTGACCCGCTGGAAGCGACCGAGCTGGAACACCACGGCCCGCTGGTATTCGTAGATGATCTTGAGGGACGAGGCCAGAAACAGCACCAGAACGACCAGGAGGAGGAACAGTGGAGACAGGATGGGAATGTTGGACATGGCGGCGCTGGCAACTTGAAAAGTGGCTGCCAAGTGGCGCAGAAGCCGTCGAGCCGAACCCTTGCACGGCCAGAGATCAGCTGAATTGCAGGCGCTTTTTTGACGGCTTTTCGAGGATCTGGACCCTCAGCAGAACAGTCGTTCCAAAGAGCGCAGGGCGCTGCCTTGGAACTGTTGTTGCAACGTAGGCCAAAAGCCTTTGCGGGTCTGTACGTTTGCGTACAGACCCGCAAAAAACGCAGATACCGGATCGCTCACGCTGTGATGCTGGCGCTTTCCGGCGGGCCGGGGTCTGGCCGGCGTTTGTCGATTCAGGCGTTTGCAAAAACCCTGATGCTCAACGGTGATCGTGTGCCCAGCGTTCGCACGATCTGGCTCAGGGCGGTACCTGAAGAAGTCAGCCGGGTCTGGCCCTGCTGGAGATCAGATCAAAATCGCTCGGCATATTGCGCATATTCCCAAGGGGAAATCTGCGCCAGATCGCTGCGCCACTCGAGTGGTTGCAGCGCGGCGATCTGCTCCACTGCAATCTGGCCCAGTGCGGACAGATCTTGCGCGCCCTGCGCTGCCAGGGCGTCGGCGGTGGATAGCGGGTCGCTCGGTTTGTCCATCGCCGCATCGCGGCCCTGGCACTAGGGCCTGATAACGCTATTGACGCACCCACGCCGGGGGTCTGGGCGGAGGCGATGCGAGGCGCAGGCCGCGCCGTGGTGTGTTGCACCACAAGCGGACGGCAACGTGGCAGTGCGCCGCCCAGCCCCCGGCCCGAAGGGTTGCCCCCAGGCGGGTGCATACATAGCGTGAACAGGCCCTAACCCTTGGCCGCCAGCAGCGACGCTTCGAGGATGTCGAGCGCCTCGGCGAACACGGCGTCTGAAATCGTCAGCGGGAACAGGAAGCGCACCACGTTGTAGTCCACGCCACAGGTCAGCAGGATGAGGCCGCGCCTGAGCGCCTCGACCTGCACGGCCTTGGTATAAGCCGCGTCCGGTTTGCCAGAGGCGGGGTCGTTGAACTGCACCGCGACCATGGCGCCCAGGCCGCGCACATCGCTGATCTGCGGCACTTGCGCGCGCAGGCCATCGAGCCGCGCCTTGAGCTGATCGCCCAGCTTCTGGCCGCGCGCCGGGAGTTGCTCGTCGTGCATCACGTCGATCACGGCGTGCGCGGCGGCCACGGCCATGGGGTTGCCCGCGTAGGTGCCGCCCAGGCCGCCGGGGGCCGGGGCGTCCATGATCTCGGCGCGGCCGGTCACGGCCGACAGCGGCATGCCCGAGGCCAGCGATTTGGCGATGGTCATGAGGTCGGGCAGCACTCCGGTCTGCTCGAAAAAATGTTCCATCGCGAACAGCTTGCCGGTGCGGCCGAAGCCGGTCTGCACCTCGTCGGCGATGAGCACGATGCCGTGCTGGTCGCACAGTGCGCGCAGCCACTTCACCGCCTCGGCCTGAATGACGTTGAAGCCACCCTCGCCCTGGATGGGCTCGAAGATGATGGCGGCTACGCGGGAGGGTTCGATGTCGGCCTTGAACAGCAGTTCCACCGCCTTTTTCGTCTCGTCGAGGCTGGCGCAATGACAGGGAAACGGCGCGTGATAGATCTCCGGCGGAAAGGGGCCGAAGCCCGCCTTATACGGCTGCACTTTGCCGGTGAGCGACACGGCAAACAGGCTGCGGCCGTGGAAGGCGCCGCCAAAGGCAATCACCCCTGGGCGCTGGGTGTAGGCGCGGGCAATCTTGATGGCGTTTTCCACGGCTTCAGCGCCGGTGGAGAACAGCGCGGTTTTCTTCGCGTGGCTGCCGGGCGTGAGGGCGTTGAGCTTTTCGGCCAGGCTGACATAGCTCTCATACGGCACGACCTGATAGCAAGTGTGGGTGAAGTGCTGCAGTTGCTCCTGCAACGCGGCGACGATTTTCGGGTGGCGATGGCCGACGTTCATCACCGCGATGCCGCCAGCGAAGTCGATGTAGCGGCGGCCTTCGACGTCCCACAGCTCGGCGCCCTCGGCGCGGTCGGCGTAGAAGCTGGCCATCACGCCCACGCCGCGGGGCGTGGCAGCGGCGCGGCGCGCCTGGAGTTGTTCATTCAGTGAGTGGTTCATGGTGTGTCTCCGAGAAATTCCCCCTTCCGGCCTCCCCACTGCGTGGAGGAGGAGCAAAGGCCCCCTCTCCGCTTGCGGGGAGGGCCGGGGAGGGGAGGGTTCAGTTCGCGCTGTCGATGCGCATCCAGGTGGTTTTGAGTTCGGTGTATTTGTCGAAGGCATGCAGCGACTTGTCGCGGCCGTTGCCCGACTGCTTCACGCCGCCGAACGGCACGGTGATGTCGTCCTCGTCGTACTGGTTGACGTGCACGGTGCCCGCCTGCAGCGCGCGCGACACGCGCACCGCGCGGTCGATATTGCGCGACCACACCCCGGCGTGCAGGCCGTAGGCGCTGTCGTTGGCAATCGCCACGGCTTCGGCTTCGGTCTTGAAGCGAATGACCGCCAGCACCGGGCCGAAGATTTCTTCCTGCGCGATTTTCATGCTGTTTTTCACGCCGTCGAACACCGTCGGGGCGACGTACTGCCCGCCGGTCTCCTGCAGCGCGCGGCAGCCACCGGCCACGCAGCGCGCGCCCTCGTCCACGCCCGACTGGATATAGCCGAGCACGGTCTGCGTCTGGGTTTCATCGACCAGCGCGCCAAGCACGGTGGATGCATCCAGCGGGTCGGCCGGGTGGTATTGCGGAGTGAGCGCAGCGAGCTTCTCGACGAAGGCATCGGCAATGCTGTCCTGCACCAGCAGGCGTGAGGGCGCGTTGCAGCTCTCGCCCTGGTTGTAGAACATGCTGCCGATGGCCGTTGCGGCGGCGCGGTCGAGATCGTCGAAGTCGGCGAAGACAATGTTGGCCGACTTGCCGCCAAGTTCGTTGTACACGCGCTTCAAGTTGCTGCGGCTGGAATAGTCGAGCATGCGGCGGCCGGTGCGGGTGGATCCGGTAAAGCCGATGGCGTCCACGTCCATGTGCAGCGCCAGCGCTTCACCGGCCTCATGCCCGAAGCCCGGCACCACGTTGAACACGCCCTCTGGCAGCCCGGCCTCCAGCGCCAGTTCGGCCAGACGCAGCGCGGTGAGCGGCGATTTTTCAGAAGGCTTGAGCACCACGCTGTTGCCCGCGGCCAGCGCGGGCCCCAGCTTCCACGAGGCCATCAGCATAGGGTAGTTCCACGGCACGATGGCGCCGACCACGCCGATGGCCTGGCGCGTAATGAGGGCCAGCGCGTTGTCGCCGGTGGGGGCGATTTCGTCGTAGATCTTGTCCACCGCTTCGCCGAACCACTGCAGGCAGCGCGCGGCGGACGGCACGTCGGTGGACAGGCTGTTCTTGATCGGCTTGCCCATGTCGAGGGTTTCGAGCAGCGCGAGTTCGTCGCGCGCAGCGCGCAGTTGCTCGGCAAACGCCACCATCACCTTCTTGCGCGCAGCGGGCGGCTGGCCAGCCCAGCGGCGGTCATTGAATGCAGCGCGGGCCGAGGCCACGGCGCGGTCGATGTCCGCCGCCTTGCCGCGGGCGACGCGGGCAATCACCTTGCCGTCAACGGGCGAGATGCAGTCGAACAGGCTGCCATCAGTCGCGGCCCAGCGCCTGCCGTCGATGACCATGCGGCCGTCGATACCGCGCTTGAGCAGATCGTCGGCGCGTTGATGCCAGATGCGATTGAAGTTCTCGGTCATGCGAATCTCCTGGGGTAAGGTTTAGTTCTTTTTGAGCGCCATGATGGCGTAGTGTTTGCGCACCCGAGTGTGGTTTTCCCAGATGCCGGTGAAGCCGCCGGGCACGACGAACGCGTCACCGACGCGAAATTCCTGCGCCGCGCCGTCGTCTGCGGTGAGGGTCATATGCCCTTCGAGCAGCACGCAGAACTCCTCTTCATGCGGGTCGTAGCACACCCGCCAAGCGCCGGGCTCGCCCTGCCAGATGCCTGCGGAGAACTGACCGGTGGCGTCGGTGTAGTGATTCCAGGCCAGTTGCTGCGGGTCGCCGCGCAGCACCCGGTCGGGCGCTGGAGCGATGGGTTCGGGCGCCACCCGGTTCGTTGTGAAGGCGATGGGGTGGCGCATGATGGAGTAGCAAAAAGCGGTGAGGCGGCGGGCAAGACACCCGCCGCGAAAGGACAGATCAGAAGCTCACGACCACCGAAGCGGCAAGAAGATTGTTGTCCTTTTTGTAGCTGCCATCCGACACGTTGTAGAAGGTAGCAAGGCTGGAGCGGTCATAGCGGTATTCCATCTTCAATGTGGTCGACTCGGTCAGCAGGTAATTCCAGCCGAGCGAGAGGGCGTAGCGGTTGGCGCCCTTGTTGGGGTCGACGATGGTCCAGTTACCCGTGCCGTCGTTGACGTAGCCGGGGCCGAAGCCGTTGACGCCGTTGAAGCTCGCGCCGGGGCCACCGGCAGTCGGGTTCATATAGCCGCCCGGCAGCCCGCCGCCATTGCTGCTGTTGTTGAGATAGTCAGCGCGGGCGAAACCGAGGAAGCGCGGGGTGAAGTTATAGGTCAGCATGCCCGAGGCGCCCCACCACTTGGCTTTGCCGCCGTTATACGCTGCCCCGGTCTGCTGTCCATAGCCGAGTTGGCCGTAGTAGCCCCAGTCGCCCTGGGTCAGGTAGCCGTCGACCTCGAACATCTGCGCGGTCGAGGTGCCAGTGGCAAACAGCGGCGTGGTGCCGTCCGCCGCCACGTTGGAGTTCGGCAGCTTGCCCACCATGCCCCAGAAGCCGATATCGGCGTTGTCATAACCGGGCGGGGTGTAGTCGGCACGGAACACCAGTGCCGGGGCACGCCCGCCGGAGCCGCCGTAGTAATAACGCGGCGAGTTCATATTGGCGATCATGCTCTTCCACTCCCAGTTGCCCACGGTCTGGTCGAGCCCGACGCCGGTGTAGGCGGTCAGCTCGGTGAAGTCGAACAGCAGGTTATGGGTGATGGGTTTGGTCTGGTTGTCCCAGGTGTATTCATAGCCTTCCCAGTCGGGGATCTGGCCGGCGATGAGCTTGGTCTCGTTGTTCAACGGAATCGACACCGAAGCTTCATGAATGATGGAGTTGCCATTCATGTTGACGCCGGCGCCCCGATCGGGAGCCAGGGTGAGGTTCCAGCCCACGCCGCCCGCGGTTTCCTTCTGGAACTGGAGATAAACGCCGCCGAAATACGAGTTGTCGTAGTTGTAGAGCGAGTACGCACCCGGATCGCCATTGGACCGATTCAGGAATACGAACGAACTGGCCTGCTGATCTTGGTTGTAGACATAGGCCGGGGCGATCATGCCGCTGACCTTCAATCCCTTGAAGCCGGACGACTCGGTTTGCTCCTTGATGCCCGAGACCTGCACATCCGCATGGTTGGCCACCTTCGAGGCTTCATCTGTCGCCTTCTGGTTGTCGGTGATCTGGGTTTGCTGCGCCTTGACCTGCGCTTCGAGTTGCTGCACCTTGGCTTTGAGCGCTTGCAGCTCGTTCAGGATGTCGGCGTTGGTGTCGGCATGTGCCAGTGGGGCGAGCCCCAGGCTGGCCGCCAGCACGGTGAGTTTGAACTTGTTCATCAGTGTGTCCTCCAGGTGTTTTTAGATGTTGACAGGGTGCTTCTCTTGCTCAAAAAACCGCTCCTCTGGCGACGGCTCATCGCCCCTCGGCGGTCATGAATCCGACGCCGAATTCCTTTGTTTGCTGCGGCTCGGCATCCATCCGCAAGGCCTGCGCGGCCTGTTTTGCGCGCAGACGCTCACGTCGCGCCATGAGCAGGCTACTCACCGCCACGGCAATGATGACCAGATAGACGGTGATCGCCCCGACCACATTGATGGTCGGGCTCAGACCGAGACGGGCGCGCGAGAAGATCACCACCGGCAAGGTGGTGCTGCCGGGGCCGGAGAGGAAGGCGGAGATCACCACTTCATCGAGCGACAGCGAGAACGCCAGCAGCCAGGCCGACACCAGGGCCTGCGAAATGGACGGCAGGGTGACCAGCATGAACACCTGGAAAGGGCGCGCGCCCAGATCCATGGCGGCTTCCTCGATCGACCGATCCATTTCCTTCAGACGCGACTGGATGACCACCGCGGCATAGGAAATGGCCATGACGGTATGGCCGATGAAGATGGTGAAAAACCCCTTCTGCGGAAACCCCATGGCCTTCTGCACTGTCACGAAAAACAACAGCAGCGCCAGCGCAATGACCACGGTGGGCATGACCAGCGGGATGTTGATCATGAAGTTGAGCAGGCTCTTGCCCGCGAAGTGGCGATAGCGCACCAGGGCAAATGCCGCCAATGTGCCCAGCAGCACCGAAGTAGTGGCCGTCGCCAGCGCCACCTTGAGCGACAGAATCAAGCCGCTGATGACTTCATGGTCATGCACCACCGCGCCGTACCACTTGAGCGTCCAGCCGCCCCAAATGGTGACCATGCGCGAATCGTTGAACGAATACACCACCAGCACCACGATGGGCAGGTATAGGAACAGATAGACCAGGATCATCCAGGTCAGGGGCAGCACGGCGGTCTTTTTCATCGCATGCCCTCCAGGCTCTTGGTCTGGTACTTGTTGAACACCGCAATCGGCAGCAGGATGAGCACGATCATCACAATGGCCATTGCGGAGGCGCGCTGCCAGTCGAGGTTGAGGAAGAACTCATTCCACATCACCCGGCCGATGTTGAGCGTGGACGGGCCCGCGAGCAGCTCGGGAATGACGTATTCGCCCACCGCCGGAATGAACACCAGCAGGCTGCCGGCGATGATGCCCGACTTGGACAGCGGCACGGTGACCAGCCAGAAGGTCTTCAGCGGCGTGGAGCCCAGATCCGCCGCCGCCTCGACCAGCCGGTGATCCATTTTCACCAGCGTGGCGTAGAGCGGCAGAATCATGAAGGGGATGTAGCCATACACCATGCCCACCATGAACGAAAACTCGGTGAACATCATGCGCAGCGGGGTGTGGATGATGCCTGCCCACATCAGGAACTGGTTGACCAGGCCGTTGACGTCGAGCAGGTTCTTCCAGGCATAGATGCGGATGAGAAACGAGGTCCAGAACGGCAGCATGACCAGCATCAGCAGGGCGGGCCGTACCGTGGGCTTGGCCCGGGCGATGAAGTAGGAAAAGGGATAGCCGATCACCAGACACAGCACTGTGGTCATCAAGGCGTACCACAGCGATGACAGATAGGTGATGATGTAGAGGCTGTCGCGCACCAGCGCCAGGTAAGGCGAGAAGTGGATGTTGACCTGCAGCGCATCGTTCACATAGGTGACGAGCGGGTCGAAGCCTATGCCCAGCGCGTCGGTTTCCGACACGCTGATCTTGAGCAGGATAAAGAACGGCGCGAGCAGAAAGGCCAGCAGCCAGATCTGCGGAATGCCGATCACGATCTTGCGGCCCCAGTTGAAGGGCTTGCGCACTTTGCGCGGGGTGGAGGTGTCGCTGTTTGTTGGCATGATGCGTTGGCGCTGTGCCTCAGTCCACGATGACCACAGGCGCGTTATCCGCCCAATGCGCGGTAACCGCGGCCCCCACATCAAACGGATCGGCATGGCGATCGGCGTTGGACACGGTGACGCGAACGCGCCGCTTGCTCGGCAGCAGCAGCTCGTAGGCGGTGTAACTACCCATGTACGAGCGCCCGGACACCGTGCCCTGAAAGGCGTTGTTCGGGTGACTCTGGTGCCCCTCGGTCAGAGTCATTTTTTCCGGACGCAAGGCGATGCCCAGCTCCATGTTGAGCGTGCCGCTGATGCCGTGGCCGATGTAGAACAACGCATCATCGGTCTGCACTTCGCAATGGTCGGGCTCGTCGGTCACCAGCCTGCCGTCGAACATATTGACGTTGCCGATGAAATCGGCAATGAAGCGGGTTTGCGGGTGTTCGTAAATCTCGATGGGGGTGCCGAGTTGAAGAAACTCGCCATCCTTCATCACCGCGATGCGGTCGGCCATGGTCATGGCCTCTTCCTGGTCGTGCGTGACCATCACGCAGGTCACGCCGACCTTGCGCAGAATGTTGACGAGTTCGAGCTGGGTGCGTTCGCGCAACTTTTTGTCGAGTGCGGCCAGCGGCTCGTCGAGCAAAAGCAGCTTGGGGCGTTTGGCCAGGCTGCGCGCCAAAGCCACGCGCTGTTGCTGGCCACCGGAGAGCTGATGCGGCTTGCGCTTGCCGTAGGGCTTGAGCTGCACCAGGTCGAGCATCTGCTCCACGCGGGTAGCGATGTCCGCCTTGGGCATGCCGTCGCGTTTCAGACCGAAGGCGATGTTGTCGAACACGGTCAAGTGCGGAAACAGCGCGTAAGACTGGAACATCATGTTGATCGGCCGCTCATAGGGGGGCAGATCGGTGATGTCCTCGCCCTCCAGATAGATGTGGCCGGAGGTCGGCGTCTCGAAGCCCCCGAGCATGCGCAGCAAGGTGGACTTGCCGCAGCCACTCGATCCGAGCAGGGCAAAAATTTCGCCCTGCTGGATGTCGAGATGAATGTCATTGACCGCGACGACCTCATCGAAGCGACGGGTGATGCCGTCGATGCGCAGGAAGGGTTTTGCACTCGGGGAAGGGGGCGTCACAACGCGAACTCCATCATCGGTCGAACAAGGTTGAGGTGTGGGGTGTTGCCGCGCCCCTTCCGACAAAAAACGCAGAGCGCGGCAACAGGGGTCAGATCACAGGCCGGTCTTGAACTTGGTGTACAGACGGGTCACGAGACGACGCTGCTCCGGGGTGTAAACCTTGGGCGGAATCAGCTTGGCCACCATATCGGGCTTGAGGAACACGAAGTCGTTGTCCTTGATCTTGGCATCGACATAGGGCAGCGACGACGGCACCGGGTTGGCGTAGGTCACCGTGTTGGTGTCGGCCGCGGCCACCTTGGGCTCGAGCACGTAGTTCATCCACTTGTAGGCGTTGTCGAGGTTTTTGGCATCGGCGGGAATGGCCATGGTGTCGATGAAGATCACGGCGCCATGCGTGGGCGGGAACACTTCGATGTCCTGCTTGTTTTTTGCCGCCTTGGCGCGCGCCGCGGCAATGCCCATGTCACCCGACCAACCCAGCGACATGCAGATAGAGCCGCCAGCCAGGTCGTTGATGTAGCCCGAGGACGAGAAGATGCTCACGTCCTTGCGCACCTTCTGCACCATGGCGTAGGCCTTCTCGAAGTCGGCCGGGCTCTGGGTGTCTTGCGGAATGCCGAGATAGTTGAACGCAGCCTCCATGATGTCGCCGCCCGAGTCGAGCATGGAGATGCCGCAGGACTTGATCTTGTCAGCGTAGGTCGGATCAAAAATCAAGGACCAGGGATTGGCCGGCATGGGGGTGTTGCCCAGCGCCTTTTTCACTTGGTTGACGTTGATGCCTACCGTGGTGTAGCCCCACATCCAGGGAATGAGGTATTTGTTGCCGGGGTCAACCGCGGCGAGCTGCTTCATCAGGCCCGGATCGAGGTTTTTGTAGTTGGGGATCTTGGCTTTGTCCAGCGGATGCAGCAGGCCGCCCTTGATGTCGATGGCCGCCCAGTTCGACGACGGCACCACGATGTCGTAGCCGGTATCGCCCGCCACCATTTTGGCGAACAGGGTTTCGTTGGAGTCGAAGGTGTCGTAGCGCACCTTGATGCCGGTGTCCTTCTCGAAACCCGGCACCGTGGTCGGGGCGATGTAGTCGGACCAGTTGTAGATATTGAGCACGCCGGCGGCTTGCGCCGGGGCGGCAGCGCCGAGGGTTAGCGCCGCGGCGCCCGCCAGGCATGCCGCCAGCAGCTTGCGACGGACTGACTTCGTATGCAGTTTTTGTGACATGAAAAACCTCTCAAGTGTGTGTGAAGCCAATTGAAAACAACAGGTGCAGCAGGGTGAGGCTTTGCAATTCCCGTACCAGTATGCCGTGACCGACCGAAACGGAAATGGCGATTTATACCAAGCCCTGCGCACGCAGACCAGCCAGCGTGTCGTCCAGGCTACGGCGAATGCGCCGGATCATCTCGTCGATTTCGGCATGCGTCATCACCAGCGGCGGGGCGATGATCATGCGTTCTTCCACGGCACGCATCACCACGCCGTTCTTGAAGCAGTGGTCGCGGCAGAGGTAGCCCACGCCCAGATCGGCGTCGAACAATGTACGGCTGGCGTTGTCCTTGTAGAGCACCAGCCCAGCCACCATGCCGAGCGAATCGACATCGCCCACCAGGGGATGATCGGCCAGGGTGGCGAATTGCGCCTTCAGGTAAGGCGCGGTGTCTGTGGCCACGCGCTCGACCACGCCCTCGTTGCGTAGCGCGCTGACGTTGGCGATGGCGACGGCGCAGCAGGTCGGGTGGCCGGAGTAGGTGAAGCCGTGATTGAAATCGCCGCCCTGCTCGATCAGCACCTTGGCCACACGGTCGCCCACCAGCACCCCGCCCAGCGGCAGGTAGCCCGAAGTCACGCCCTTGGCGAAGGTGATGAGGTCGGGTTTGGAGTTGATGTGCGGGTGCTGGCAGCCGAACCAGTGCCCCAGGCGACCGAAGCCGCAGATGACTTCATCGGAGATCAGCAACAGGCCGTACTTGTCGCAGATGCGCTGAATCTCGGGCCAATAGCTGGCCGGAGGAATGATGACCCCGCCCGCGCCCTGCACCGGCTCGCCGATGAAGGCGGCCACCTTGTCGGCGCCCACTTCGAGAATCTTGGCCTCCAGCCAACTTGCGGCGCGCAAGCCGAAGTCGTGCGCGCTCTCGCCCGGCTTGCCGTGCTGCAACTGGTAGGGCTGGTCGATGTGGGTGATGCCCGGCAGTGGCAGGTCGCCCTGTTCGTGCATGCCGCTCATGCCGCCCAGCGAGGCGCCGCCCAGCGTGCTGCCGTGATAGGCGTTGTGGCGGCTGATGATCGTCTTGCGCTGCGGCTGGCCCATCAGATCCCAATAACGGCGCACCAGGCGGATGATGGTGTCGTTGCCTTCGGAGCCGGAGTTGGTGAAGAACACATGGTTGAAACCGGGCGGCGCCACCTGCGGCAGCAGCGCCGCAAGCTCGGTTGCCGGGGCCGTGGTGGTCTTGAAAAAGGCGTTGTAGAACGGCAGGGTTTGCATCTGGTGGGTGGCGGCGTCCACCAGATCCTGCCGCCCGTAGCCGAGGTTGACGCACCACAGGCCGGACATACCGTCGATGATTTCGTTGCCCTCCGAGTCCCAGATGCGCACGCCCTCGCCGCGCACGATGACGCGGCTGCCCGCGGCGTTCAGGCTCTTGGTGTCGGTGAAGGGATGCAGGTGATGCGCGGCGTCCTTGGCGCGCAGCGCGGCGGTGTCGAACTGGGGCAGATCATTGGGTTTCATGGGAGTCTCCGTTTCAGGACGATGTTTTGTTGAGGGCGCGGCACCGTTCAGACGTGCAACAGCAGGTGCTCGCGCTCCCAGGGGCTGATGACCTTCATGAACTCGGCGTACTCGCTCATCTTCACCGCCTTGTAGATGCCGCAAAAGCGTTTGCCCAGAATGGCCTCGAGCTCGGGCACATCGTCGAGCGCACGCACCGATTCGGACAGGCTTTGCGGCAGCGGAATGGCGTTGGGCGCCGCGTAGGCATTGGTCTTCATTTCGGGCAGCGGGCTGATTTTGTTGACCATGCCCAGATAGCCGCAGGCCAGGCTGGCGGCCAGCGCAACGTAAGGGTTGGCGTCGGCGCCGATCACACGGTTTTCCATGCGGCGGTTTTCGGCATTGGAGAACGGCACGCGGATGCCCACGGTGCGGTTGTCCGCGCCCCATTCCACATTGGTCGGCGCCGCGGTATTGGCGACCAGACGGCGATACGAGTTCACATACGGGGCGAACAGCGCCATGACGTGCGGAATGTATTTCTGCAAACCGCCGATGTAGTGCAGGAACAGCTCGGACTCGCTGCCGTCGGCGTTGCTGAAAATGTTCTGGCCCGTTTTGCGATCGACGATGCTCTGGTGCACATGCATGGCGCTGCCGGGTTCGCCCGCCATGGGCTTGGCCATGAAAGTGGCGAACATATTGTGGCGCAGCGCCGCTTCGCGCAGGGTGCGTTTGAAGAAGAACACCTTGTCGGCCAGATCGAGCGGATCGCCATGCAGGAAGTTGATTTCCATCTGCCCGGCGCCGACTTCGTGAATCAGCGTGTCCACGTCGAGGTCCATCGCCTCGCAGTAGTCGTAGATGTCTTCGAACAGCGGATCGAACTCGTTGACCGCGTCGATGCTGTAGTGCTGACGCGAGGTTTCGGCGCGACCCGAACGGCCGATGGGCGGACGCAGCGGCTGGTCGGGATCGTTGTTCTTGGCCACCAGATAGAACTCCAGCTCGGGCGCCACCACCGGGGCCCAGCCCTTGTCGGCGTAGAGCTTGAGCATGTTTTTCAGCACGGTGCGCGGGGCGTAGTCCACCGGCTCGCCATCCTTGAAATAGCAGTCGTGAATGACCTGCGCGGTGGGGTCGGTGGCCCAGGGCACGACGCGCGCGGTGCTCGGATCGGGCACCAGATTCATATCGCGGTCGGTATCGGCGATCAGGGTTTCGAGGCGTTCATCCTCGGGCCAGTTGCCGGTGACGGTGAGGCCGATGATGCTTTCCGGCAGACGCATGCCGCGGTCTTCGGTGAACTTGCTGCGCGGCAGGATCTTGCCGCGCGCCACCCCGGTCAGGTCGGGCACGAGGCATTCGATTTCGGTAATGCGTTGGGCGTTGAGCCAGCCTTCAAGATCGTTGAAGGTCCACTGCTTGCGGTTGTCGCTACTCATGATGTGATTCCAGTTTGCGTTTCAAGGATGGTTCCATCCATCGCCTGCACTTTGAACGCCAAAGGTGCAGGCGCGGTTTGCTCAGGCAGCGCGCGCCAGCGAGTCGTCGCGCTTGCGCGCGGCGAACTGCCGACAGGCGTTGCCGAAAGCGGCATAGATCGCGCGCGACACGGGGTTTTGCGCGGCCTGCCATTCGGGATGCCACTGCACCGCCAGCACAAAGCCAGCGTCGGTGCGGTGAGCGGGTTGATAGGTGTACGCCTCGACCAAGCCGTCGGGCGCATGCGCCTGCGCCAGCAGATCGGGGGCGAGGGTCTGGATGCCTTGGCCATGCAGGCTGTTGACCTCCCAGGAATCCGCGCCGACGATGCTGGCGAGCATGCCGCCGGGTACAGCCTGCAAGCGGTGCGCGGGGCCGTACTGCCCGGCGACATCCAGCGTGTCGTCTTCACGATGATCATCAAAGCCTGCGGTGTTGTGCACCTCCTGCAACAGGCTGCCGCCGAGCGCGACATTGATTTCCTGAAACCCGCGGCAGATACCGAGCACCGGAATGCCACGCGCAAGGGCGGCGCGGATCAGCGGCAGGGTCGTGGCGTCGCGCGCCGGGTCGGCGGGCGACTCAGGGTTGCTCAGCGCCTGGCCATAGTGGTGCGGCTCGATATTCGACGGCGAGCCGGTGAACACCAGCCCGTCCACATCCCCCAGCACCGCATCCAGCGGCAACTCGGCGCCCATTGAAGGCAGCAGCCAAGGCAACACGCCCGACAGCGGCAGCAGCGGGTCAACATATTTTTGCGTCACCGCATACGTGGGGTGCCCGCCGATTGATTTCAGATCGGTGGTGACCGCAACGCGAGGCAAGAAGGTGAGGTTGGACATCATCAAAACCGGATCAAAGACCAAGGAAACAAGGGTAGAAGCACACAGGCATGTTCCCTGTTTTAGTGCATTGCAACAAGAGGCAGAGCCTGAGGCAGCCGCTCAGTTTTCGCCCTGATTTGGTGCAATGCAATAAGGCCGGGCACCATTCTGAATGGGCCAAAAAAACAAAAAATACTAGGGTTTTCCATGACTTAGCACGATTCGATAGTCTCAATTTACCTGCCAACTGGTACTCTCGGAAGTGCCACTCCCTGCTTTTGTCATGGAGCCAGTTTTTATCTGCCGCGCCTACCCATGCGACCCCTTGCCCTCTCCGAACTCCTGCTCACCGAGCTTCAGCGCGCCGAAGGCGACGCGGCGGTAGCCCCGCCGCTCAACCGGCGCCTGTATCTCTCGCTACGCGGCGCCATTCTGGCGGGTCGCATCACCGCCGGGGTACAACTGCCGTCCACCCGCGATCTGGCGCGCGACCTGAATCTCTCGCGCAATACGGTCATGTCGGCCATCAACCAGCTCACGGCGGAAGGCTACCTCACCGCGCGCCAGGGCAGCGGCACTTTCGTTTCCGAGACCCTGCCGGAACTCGGCCCGCTCAGTCCGGCGGTACGCGGGCGCAAGCTGGCGCAGGCCGCCAGTGCGAACAGCGGCTCGCCGCGCGAACTCTCGCTGCGCGGCAATCTGCTCACCGCGCAGTCGGGATCGGCGGACTTTGAGGTGCAGCCCTTCGCGCCCGGCGAGATCGAGTTTGCCGAATTCCCCATTCAGCTCTGGCAAAAACTGCAGGCCAAGTATTGGCGCAGCCTCGACCGCGACCTGCTCGATTACGGCCAGGAAGGCGGCTATATGCCGCTGCGCGTGGCGATTGCGCAGTACCTCAGCCTGTCGCGCTCGGTGCGGGTGACGCCCGAGCAGGTGCTCATCACCTCGGGCACGCAGCAATCGCTCGATCTGGCCGCGCGCCTGCTCACTGATCACGGCGACGAGGCCTGGGTGGAAGACCCCTGCTACTGGGGCGCGCGCCGGGCGTTGCAGGCCGCCGGGCTCAAGCTCAAGCCGATCGCGGTGGACTTGGAGGGCATGGCGCCATCGGCGGCCGACTGGCAGCAGGGCAGGCCACGGCTGATCTACGTCACGCCCTCGCATCAATATCCGCTCGGCCATGTGATGAGCCTGCAGCGCCGCCGCGCCCTGCTGCAATTCGCCGCGCAACAGCGCTGCTGGATTTTTGAGGACGATTACGACAGTGAATTCCGCTTCGGCGGCCGCCCCTTCGCCAGCCTGCAGGGGCTGGACGAACATGCGCAGGTGCTCTATTCAGGCACCTTCTCCAAAGTGATGTACCCCGGCATCCGTCTGGGCTATTTGGTCGTGCCGACCGATCTGCTGCCCGCCTTCAACACCGGGCTCTACGATCTATACCGCCCGGGTCAGCTCATGCTGCAGGCGGCGCTGACCGACTTCATCACCGAAGGCCATCTCAACACCCTCATACGTCGTCTACGCGTGGCCTATCAGGCACGGCGCGACGAATTGGCGCGGCGCATTCAGCGCTGCTTGGGCGACCGGGTGCAGATCTCGGGCCAGGAGTCCGGCTTGCACCTCTGTTTGCTGTTCAACACGCCGGGTGTGGACGACGAGGCCATCGCCCGCGCCGCCGATGCGCAGGGCATGACGGTTCGGCCGCTGTCGCGCTATTACCTCGGCGCACCGCAGCGCCGCGGGCTGATTCTCGGCTATGCCTATGTGCCCACCGAGCGCGTACCGCCCTGGGCGCAGAAGTTGTGCATGCTCATCCGCAGCCAGCTTCCCGACTGAAGCCGCAATCAAGCAGCGTGGGCCACGCCCGCCAGTTGCTCCATCCGGGTCTTGTCGTCGCGCAAGGCGGCCGCATCACCCGAAAAGACAATCTCGCCTTCAGAAAGCACGTAGGCGCGATCAGCCAGTTGCAGCGCGAGAAAAGCGTTCTGCTCAACCAGCAGCACGGAAATTCCTTCGTCCTTCATGCGTCCCACCGTGCGCATCACCTCCTGCACGATCACAGGCGCCAAACCCTGCGAAGGTTCATCAAGGATGAGTAACTTGGGGTTGAGCAGCAGCGCGCGCGCAATGGACAGCATCTCCTGCTCGCCGCCTGAAAGGCGCCCGCCTTTGCTGGTTCGGCGTTCGTGCAGGCGTGGAAAGAGTTGGTACACGCCATCGATATTCCAGCGCCCCGGCGTTTCGTGCACCACCAGCAGGTTTTCGTGCACCGTGAGGTGCCCGAAGATCTTGCGTCCCTCGGGCACATAACCCACGCCCAGGCCCGCAATGCGGTGCGGCGAGGCGCCGGTCATGTCCTTGCCGAAGAATTTGATCTTGCCCTGGCGCGGCGGCGTCAGCCCCATGACCGAGCGCATCGTCGTGGTCTTGCCCGCGCCATTGCGGCCCAGCAGCGCGACGAGTTCGCCTTCGCCCACGGTCATCGACACGCCTTTGAGAATATGGCTTTTGTCGTAGTAGGTATGAATGTTGTCGAGTTCGAGAACGGCGGTCATAAGCGGAGAGTCCTGTGGAGATGTCGGCTTGGGTCAGGGCGGTCAGGCCGCTTGACCCAGATAAGCCGCCTGCACCCTTGCGTTGTTGGCAATTTCATCGGCCGTGCCCTCGGCGAGCAGCGTACCGTTGTCGAGCACGGTGATGCGATCGGCGATGCCGAACACGATTTCCATGTCATGCTCCACGAACAGGGTGGCGATGCCCTGGTTTTTGTTCAGATCACGGATCAGCGCGGTCATGTGGTGCGTCTCTTCATCTCCCATCCCGGCGGTGGGCTCGTCGAGCAGCAGCAGCTTGGGACGGCGGGCCAACGCAATGCCCACCTCGACCACCCTTTGGTCGCCGTGCGACATCTCGCCCGTCACCCGATCCGCCTTGCCGCTGATCTTCACCAGATGCATCAACTCATCCACCTGATCGTCGATGCGTTTACGCAGGGCGCGCCCCATCCAGGGACGCAGGTTCACGCCCTGCGCCACCTCAACGGCAATACGCAGGTTTTCATACACCGTGAGCGAGCGGAAGATCTCGGTGATCTGGAAAGTGCGGATGATGCCGCGCTTGACCAGCTCACCAGGGTTGACCGTCTGGATGGGCCTGCCATCAAAGGTGATCTGCCCTTCACTCGGCGGGAAAAACCCGCTGATCAGGTTGAACAGCGTGGTCTTGCCCGCGCCGTTGGGTCCAATGACCGCGCGCAACTCTCCGGGCTGCACCTCGATGGAAATGTCAGTCAGCGCCTTGAGTGCGCCAAAGCGGCGCGAGACGTTGTGCAGCTGCAGCAAGCTCATGATGTCTTCCCCTTGCGCTGCAAAAACCCCATCACACCCAGCGGGAAAAACAGCACCGACAGCACGAAGATCAGGCCGATGACGGACATCCAGTTGTCTGTCACCGAGCTGGCGTAATCCCGCACCAGCACGAAGATGGCCGCCCCGACCAGCGGCCCCCAGAAGTTGCGCATCCCCCCCAGCACCGCGATCACCACCAAGTCGCCTGAAAAGGTGTAGTTCAAAGTGTTGGGCGAGGTGAAGTTGTCGAGCAGGGCGTTGAGTCCACCGGCCAGCGCCACGATCAGGCCAGACAGAGCGAAGGAAATCGCCGCATAGCGCTGTACCGGCAGGCCGAGAAAGGTCAGCCGCTTCTGGTTTTCGCGGATGGCCACAAAGGTGTGCCCCAGCGGAGAGTTCAGCACGATCCACAGCACCAGGGCGCCCAGCGCGAAGCAGGCCACGACGAGGTAATAAAAGCCCAGAGAGCCCATCGTCCAGTCGAACCCAAACAGATGCAGGGTGTGCCGGGAAAAGCCGGTCAGCCCGTCATAGCCCCCGGTCACCGCCTGCCAGCGAATGGCGATGAAATAAAACATCTGTCCGATGGCAATGGTGATCATGGCGAAGTAGATGCCGCGACGACGCACGGCGATGGGCGCGAGCACGGCGGCCACAACGCCCCCCAGCAAAGTACCCCCGAGCAGCGCCAACAGCACGTTGTGCGTCATGTACTTGAGCATCAAGCCGACGCCGTAGCTGCCCAGCCCGAAATAGGCGGCATGCCCGAACGACAGGCCGCCGGTATGCCCGAGCAGCAGATTCAGCCCCATGGCGGCCAGGCCGTAGATCAGCACGCGCGAGGCGATGTCGTTGTAGCCGCCGACATAATGCAGCCAGGCCGGGGCGGTGAGCAGCACCAGCGCCAGAATGCCGGTGCCGAGATGCTGTTTGAGGTTAGATGTTTGCATGGCAGATGGGGGAGGTGGAGCGGTATAGGCAGGCGTACTCATTCGAACAATCCCTCCTGTCCCATGAGCCCGCGCGGTCGCACCACGAGCATCAGCCCCATGATGAGATAAATCACCGCCTCACTCGCGGCGGGAAAGTAGGCCGTAGTGATGCCCGAGGCCACGCCGATGAGCAGACCGCCCAGCAGAGAACCCAGCAAGGAACCCACGCCCCCGACCACGATGGCGACAAAGGCCGGCATGAGCAGGCCGTCTCCCATCGTCGGCTCCAGTCCGAGCTGACCCGCAGCCAGAATGCCCGCCACGCCTGCAAACACGATGCCGATGACAAAGTTCGCGGTGCGCAGCAGGTAAATGTTCACGCCAAGCGCCGATACGGTTTCGAGATCGGCATTGCCGGCGCGAATGCGGATGCCCAGTCGGGTGTAGCGCAGCACGGCGAACAGCACGGCAGTGCCCACCAGGGCAACCGCGACAACAAAGAGGCGGTAGCCGGTGAGAAAGAAGTAGGTCTGACTGAGGGGATGTCCCAGCGACTCCGGGATGGACAGCGGCACCCCGTTGGCGCCCCAGACGGTGCGGATCACGTCCTGCATGATCAGCGCCAGACCGAAGGTGAGCAACAACGAATACAGCGGATCGCGTTTGTACAGGCGGCGAATGAGAAACACCTCGACCACCAGACCCAGCGCCCCGGCGAGCAGCGGCGCCACGGCCAGCGCTCCCCAGAAGCCCAGGCTCGGCTCCAGGGTGTAGGCAAAGTAGGCCGCCAGCGCCATGAACGCGCCCTGGGCGAAATTGATGGTGTTGTTCAGCCCGAGGATGAGCGCCAGACCGAGCGCCAGCAGCGCATAGAACGCTCCGGTGATCAGTCCGTTGAACGTATTGAAAACAAGGACGAGATTCAAGGCAATGCCTCCGCAGCAGCAGATGGACAGGCTGCGGACACGCGCAGTGGCGGGTCCGCAGGCACGCGCAGTGGCGCTTCAGGCGCGCGGAAGCACGCAGCCGGTTTCAGAAGGCGGCAGCGCGATCTTCTCGCCCGGCACGATGCCCGAAACGTCGAACAGGTTCGGATACTTGCCCGTCTGGATCACGTGCCCCGGGAACATGCCCAGCATCAGTTGGTGATCCTGCGGACGGTAGAACACATTGCCAGGCTGAAGCGCGATCTCCGGGGGCAGAACCAGTCCCTCCATCGCCTTGACCACCTTGGCCGTTTCGAGCGACTTGGCCTTTTCCACCGCCAGCCGGATGGCATGCGTGGTGGCAAAACCAAACCATGCGCGCGCCGTCGGGTATTCCCCTTTATTGGCTGCGGCGTAACGCTTGACGAAATCCGCCACATGCGGGGTGTTCGGCTGGTTCCAGTACCACTCCATGGTCCACCAGCCGTAGCGAGCCGCCTCGGGCAATGCCTGCGCCTGCTCCAGCTCGAACAAAGCGCCGCCCACGGCGATGTCTTTGTTGATGCCGAATTGCGCGATCTGCTTCATGCAGTTGACCTGATCGTTACCGGCCAGCAGCAGGCACAGCACGTCGGGCGACTTGGCTTTCACGTCGATCAGATAGGACGAAAAATCGGTCGCCCCCACGGGCACCAGCGCACCGCCCACCACGGAGCCTCCCGCCTTCTTGAGCTGTGTGGTGTAGTCGGCCTGCTCAGACTGGCCAAAGGCGTAGTCAGTGGTCAAGAAGTACCACTTCTTGCCGAATTTCTTGTAGAGCGTCTCGAAGTCACCGGCCGTCAGCATCCAGGTGGTCGAGCAGGTGCGGAAGGTCGTGGTCTTGCACTCCTTGCCGGTCAGGCTGTCGACGTGGCCGCCGGTACAGACGAAGAGCTTGTCGTGGCGATTGGCAAACTGCGACACGGCCAGCGAGGCCGCCGAGTTGACCGTGCCCATGAGGAAGTCCACCTTGTTCTGGCTCAGCAGACGCGAGGCCTTGTCCACCGCAGTGCCGGGATTGCCTGCGCTGTCTTCCACGAAGATCTGCAGAGGACGGCCCATCACGCCACCCGCCTTGTTGATCTCGGCTTCAGCGAATTTGGCGCCCTTGATTTCGCTCTGCCCGAGCGCTGCAAAGGTGCTGGTGATGGGATCAATCAGCCCGATTTTCACCGGCGTCTCACTAGCGCCCCAGCTCGGCACCTGCGTGCCCAGCAAAGCGGCCAAACCCGCCGCGCCGCCCGCCTTGATCAGCGTGCGACGATCCATCTGAACCTGCTCATTCCAGTCTTCCTTGTTCATGCCTGTCTCCTGTGGTGTCAACGAACTGAAATGACGTTTTTTGCGAACTTCGACGACTATAGGGAGGCGCCTGGAAAAGAGATAGAGGAGGAACCGGGATGAATTGAAACCACATGTAACCCGTGTGAGCGCACGTTATAGCGCGGTGAAAAACTTCGCCAAACAACGAGGGTGTACCCGCAGAAATCGCCAGCAGGGCGAAGGTGTTTTGCCTTGAGTTTGGGGAATCAAGCACCGACGCCGCAGAGCGGCTAAGCCTTCCTCAAACCAGATCGCGCAGCCGGTACCAGAGCATGCCCAGCACCAGCGCGGGGGTGCGCAGCAGATCGCCGCCGGGGAAGGGTTTGTGGCGCAGACGGGTGAACAGGTCGAAGCGCTCGGCCTGTCCGGCGATGGCCTCGGCGGCCAGCTGCCCCGCCATGCCGGTGAGCGCCAGACCGTGGCCGGAGAACCCCTGCAGATACAGCACGTCCGGGGCGATGCGACCAAAGTCGGGCGCGCGGTTCATGGTGATGTCGACAAAGCCGCCCCAGGCATGGGTGATCTTCACGTCGCTGAGTTGCGGATACACCGCCAGCATGCTGCGGCGCATGGTGGCCGCCAGATCGCGCGGGGTGGCGGTGGAATAGCTCACCCGGCCGCCGAACAGCAGACGGTCGTCACCGGTGAGACGGTAATAGTCGAGCACGAACTGGGTGTCGCACACGCAGGCGCGGTTGCGCACCAGAGACTTCGCTCGCTGCGCGCCGAGCGCTTCGGTGGCGATGATGTAAGTGCCCACGGGCATGATGCGCCGGGACAGCCGCGGCGCCACATCGCCAAGCTGAACATTGCCCGCAAGCAGCACATGGCGCGCGCGCACGCTGCCCTGCGCAGTTTGCACCTGGGCCTTGCCGCCACCGGCCTGCGCCGCGGGTTTGACGCTGATCACGGGCGATTGCTCGTGCAGCACCACCCCGGCGTTGAGAGCGGCGCGGCCGAGTCCCAAGGTGTAGTTGAGCGGGTGCAGGTGGCCGCCGAAATCGTCGAGCACTGCGGCGCAATAGCGTTTGCTGGCGATGAGGCTGCGGGTCTGCTGCGCGTCGAAGCTCTGCAGATGGGTGTAGCCGTATTCGCGCTGCATATGTTCGGCCCAGGCATGCAGCGCGCGAGCTTTCTTGGGAGTGACCGCTACGCTCATCACCCCGGGCGTCCAGTCGCAGTCGATGGCGTATTGGGCGATGCGTTCGCGCAGCAGGCGAATGGCGTCGAGCGACATTTCCCAGGCAAAGTGCGCGCTCTTGGCGCCGAGCTGGCGCTCGAACGGCTCCATCTCGCTGGCGTAGCCCGCCAGCGCCTGGCCGCCGTTGCGGCCCGAAGCGCCCCAGCCGATGTGTCGCCCTTCGAGCAACACCACCTGCATGCCGCGCTTGCGCAGTTCCAGCGCGGCCGAAAGCCCGGCCAGACCGCCGCCGACGATACACACATCCGCCTGCACCTCGCCCTGCAGGGGCACATGGCGCGGCGCGGCCTGCGCGGAGTCGACGTAGTACGAGTTCTCGATCAGGCGCTGCGCCTGTTGTTCCAGCCGCATCATGCGCGGGATCCTTCCGGGTCAGGGGGAGACAGTTTTTTCAGAAGCGAGCCGCGCGCACAGATAAGTCCAGACGCACAGCGCCGCGATATTGGAGGTGAGTTCGGCGTGGTCGTAGGGCGGCGACACCTCCACGCAGTCCATGCCGACAAAGGGCAGCTGCATGGCGCACAACTCTTCAAGCAGCGACAGCACCTGCGCGCTGCTCAAGCCGCCGGGCTCGGGCGTGCCGGTGCCGGGGGCGAAGGCGGGGTCGAGACAGTCGATGTCGAGCGTGACATACACCGGGGCATTGCTCGCGGCCAATCGGGCGCGGATGTCGGCGGTGATGGGTGCGAGCTGCGACGGGCTCTCCAGGCCGCGCAGTTCGCGCGCGGTGATCACCCGGCCACCGATGGTGTTGACGTACTCGCGCGCGGCGCGCTCGGCGGCCGAGCGGATGCCCACCTGCACAACACCCTGCGGCACCACCAGCCCTTCCTGCACCGCCTCGTAAACCCAGGTGCCGTGCCCCGATGGCTCGCCGAAGTGGTCGGTCCAGGTGTCGCAATGCGCATCGAAATGCAGCACCGCCAGCGGCTGGCCATGCACCGCGCGCAGGGCGCGCAGCAGCGACAGGGTGATGGAATGATCGCCACCCAGCCACACCATGTGCTGACGCGCCAAGAGTGTTCGCGCCTGGGCTTCGAGCGCGGCGCGCATCGTCTCCAGGCTGGTGTTGGGCAGATACAGATCGCCGTGATCGCACAGATCTGCGGTGGGCGAAAGATCGAAAAACGGGTGCGTGGCATCGCACAGCATCTGGCTGGCCTGGCGGATGGCGTTCGGCCCGAATCGGGCGCCGGGGCGGTTGGTCACCGCCCCGTCCCAGGCCACGCCGGCCACGCCGAAGCGGGGCGTCGGCGCATTCTCGGCGCTGGCTGCTGCGCCGAGAAACCGTTGCTGTGACAGATAGGCAAAAGCGTGTTGAACCATGTTTTTCGAATGAGTGAACGGACTGCGAAGTTCAGTCCACGCCAATGAAGCCCTGCAAGCGGTCTGAACCATATCGACATTTTTTCAGGAACGATAGAACCACTTCGCCCACCGCGCGCGGGGCCATTTCGGGGCTTGCCAGACGCTCGCAGGCTTGGCGATACTGCGCGTCGGCCGCTTTCCATCGCGTTTTCCAGCGCCCACCGTCATGAGCCCCACAAGCCTTCCCGCCGACCACGTTGCCCGCTTTCACGCGATCGAGGCCGCCCGCTTCCTGGCCGCGCATCCGCGCTGCGTCGCGCTGCACCAGCAGGCGCAGCGCCACTTTCTGTTCGGCGTGCCCCTGCACTGGATGGCCGATGCACCCTCGCCCGTGCCGCTCTATGTGGACAAGGCGCAGGGCGCCCGATTGTTCGATGTGGACGGCCACGCCATCATCGACTTTTGTCTGGGCGATACCGGCGCTATGTTCGGCCACAGCCCCGCAGCCATCGCCCGCACCCTGGCGGAACACGGCGCGTTTGGTGCCACCACCATGTTGCCGTCCACAGTCGCGCTTGAAGTCGCTGACCTGCTGGAGCAGCGCTTCGGCCTGCCGATGTGGCAGTTCACCGCCACGGCCAGCGACGCCAATCGCTTCGTGCTGCGCTGGGCGCGCGCACTCACCGGGCGCCAGCACATCGTGGTGTTCAACGGCTGCTATCACGGCACGGTCGATGATGTGTTCGTCGATCTCGACGCGCAGGGGGCCGCCCACACCCGTCCCAGCCTGCTGGGTCAGGTCCACGACCTCACCACCACCACCCGCGTGGTCGAGTTCAACGACCTCGACGGCCTGCGGGCCGCGCTGGCCGCTGGCGACGTCGCCTGCGTGCTCACCGAGCCGGTGCTCACCAATATCGGCATGGTCTTGCCCGAGCCCGGTTTTCTCGAAGCCGTGCGCGCGCTCACCCGCGAGCACGACGCATTGCTGGTGATGGACGAGACGCACACCATCTCCTGCGGCCCCGGCGGCTACTGCCGGGCGAACGATCTGCAGCCCGACGTGCTCGTCCTGGGCAAGCCCATCGCCGGGGGTACGCCCGGCGCGGCCTATGGCTTCACAACGCAAGTCGGCGCGCGCATGCAAGCCGTCAAGACCGCATCGCCGCCGGGCCATTCCGGCATCGGCACCACCCTGTCAGCGGGGCTGCTCACCCTGCGACTGATGCGCACCATGCTGGCCGACGTGATGACCGAGGCCGCCTACGCCCAGATGTTCACCATTGCCAACCGTGTGGCCGACGGGCTGGAACGCGTGATCGCGAACCACGGTTTGCGCTGGACGGTGACGCGCATCGGCGCGCGCTGCGAAGTGCAGTTCGCACCGAAACGCCCGCGCAACGGCAGCGAGGCCCGCGCCGCCTTCGACGACGCGCTGGAGCCCGCGCTGCAGCTGGCGCTGCTCAATCGCGGCGTGCTGCTGACCCCCTTCCACAACATGCTGCTGGCCAGCCCGGCGCACACCGAAGCCGATGCAGATGCGCTGATCAACGCCTTTGACGACGCGCTCACAGGCCTGAAAAACGCCTGACTTCGGCGAATCTCCGCTTGACACTCTGTTTCGCAGAGTACTAAGCTCTGCGAAACAGAGTGATTCAGGGAGATCGCATGCCATCCATCGCCTCACAGCAGCTCGACAGCATCCACGCCATGCTGGGCGCCGGGCAGCGTAGTCTGCGCCTGGAGTCTCATAGCCTGATTCTGTGGGGGACGAGCTTTGGCGGTTTGGCCCTGGTCAGCAACCACCTGTTGACCGCCGATCAGATCCCCGACCCCGCAACGCGCGCCATGGCCTGGCTGGGACTGATGTCCCTGCTGCTCGGTGCGGTCAGCCTGCTGGACTGGCAGCTCACACGGCGAGCCAAGCTGGCGCGCGACGAGCTCTGGTCGTTCATCCATCGCCAGGTGCTCAAGGTGTGGTGGCTGCTGCTGTCGGCCGGCGTGCTGGGCACCTTCGCCACCTTTTTCTTTGGCGGCGCCTACCTCGTCTTCCCCCTTTGGCTGGTGCTCGTCGGCCTGGGTCTGTATGTGCACGGCCTGTTTTCGGAGCAGACGGTCGAGTGGGTCGGCGGTCTGCTCATCGCCCTCGGGGTCTGCTCGGTGCTGTTTCGTCTGGATGCACAGTCCTTGCAGTACCTGGCCGCAGCCGCCTTCGGCCTCGGAATGCCGCTGCTCGCCCTGCTGCAGGGCCAAAGGCATGCAACGTCGACACCGTTTTGGCTGCGCAGCGCCAAGCTGCTGCTCTGGCTGGGCGTGGTGCTTGTCCCGCCGCTGATGGCACAGCGTCTGGCCGACGCGCAGCAGCCCGCCGCCGCGCCGCTGCAGACTTTGCAGGAATATGCCCGCAATCCGCTGACGCGGCAGACCCTGCTGCTGCCTGCCGGGCTGTCCATACCGGTGCACGTCGAGGTGTCGGGCGATGCCTTTTCTCCCAGCGCCAGTTCGGTGCTGCCCTTGGTACTCAAACGCCCGGTGGAAGTGCTGGTCGAACACGGTCGGCCGACGGGGCAATGGCGCTACCCCGCAGGTCCGTGGCAGCACGAAGGCTATCCAACGGCCCTGCTCATTCCCTGGATGCGCGCCACGCTGCAACCGGGCATCGGCCCGCAGTTGCAAATCGGGCTGGTGGTGAATATGACCGCACGCGCCCCGTCCTGATCCGCCCTCTTTCAACCCCAACTGGAGTTTTTGATGCGAAACCTGCTCTTGCCTCTACTGCTCGCCAGCGCCTCGCTGGCGGCCTGCAGCAGCCTGCCCCCCGGCCCCGCTCCCACGGCCGCCGAAACGTCCAAGTTGCCCGTGGTCACCATTGGTCAGCCGCTACCCAGCGGCGACGCCTATGTGCTGTACTTCCCCGCCGGGACGCCGCTGCCCATCCGCACCGTGGTGGACGGCAGCGCCTTCACCCGGGGCGCCGAATCCACCCTGCACATCGTGCTCAAGCGCGGCATTTATGGCTACCGGCAATACGCCAGCCTGGACGGCCAGCACTGGATGCCCTGGGACCAGATGCTCAAGACCCAATTCCAGATGCACATCCCCGGCAAGGACGGAAAAGATGCCGCCGTGCTGCACCTCGAGATGGACGCACTGAATCCGCCCGCGCCGTGAGCATCGACGCCCTTGATCCCTTGCTGCACCAGCCGCTGCGCACGCAGATCGCGGCCTATCTGGCTGGTGCGGGACAAGCCACGTTCTCCGACCTCAAGCGCCTGATCGGGGTGTCTGACGGAAACCTCGATGCCCACTTGAAAAAGCTGCTCGCCGCGGACTATGTGCAGGCACACAAGATCACCGACGGACCACGCCCGCAAACCGTCTACTCGCTAACGACTACGGGTCGTGAGGCACTGCTGGCCTATGTGGCCGCGCTGCAGGGCTTGATCGCTTTCGCACAGGTCGAGCCGACCCGCCTGCAAGAGACCGTTAATGCCGCAGCGCAGCCCGCGCAAGGGGTTACTTGAATCGTGCAGATCGGCCCTACAGACCTGCCAAAGCCGCGAAAACAATCAGCCCGTCACGTCAGGGTTTGATGTATTCAAACCCCGCGTGTTCGAGCTGCATGATGCGCAACACCCCGGCGGGCACGATGACCGCTTGCGGCACCAGTACCGGCAGGTGGCCGAGTTTTTTCGCCATGCCTTCCATGGTGTTGTGGCAAGCGTCGAATTCGATGCCTTCATCGTTCAACGAGGAAATGCGCTTGGCCTCCGGGCTGTTCTTGAACAGCATCTTCAGCCCCGGGCCATAGGCCACCACCACTACGCGCGCATTTTCCTGGCCCACGGCGTCGAGAATGTTCTGCGCGTTGTTGAGCACCAGATCCCAGCGGGCGGGTTCATCTTCGCTGACTTGCAACACCACGTCGTATTTGGCGAACGGCAGCTTGTGAATGTAGGTCGGCGCGTCGAACTTGAAGTCGTTCAGCATCGACGGATTGGCCGCCTGTGCCTGCATCAGACCGGCGCCCAGCAGGGCAAAAGCCAGAGTCAGATGGCGCGCAGGGCGCATCAGCTGGCGGTGAAGGGGGGTATGAATCATGTTTGTCTCCTCGGTATGGATTGAATGTTTTTAATGCTTTTTATCACGCGTTGACGACGGTATTTGCATCAGGGTGTATCCCCCGTCACCGGCTGTTGGTCGCCACTTGCCGACGCACTTTGCGCAGGGCCGCCCGGCACGCGGCAAGCCCTACGCAAACGGGCGCTCAGAAACTGACCACGGGCAGGCCGCGCTGCTCCCACTCGTTCATGCCGCCGGGGTATTCGCGCAGACCCTTGCGCCCCATGATGCGGTCGATCACGAACCAGGCGCCAGCCGCGTACTGCCCGGTGTTGCAGTACACGATGCCCGGAGCGACGCGCTGCACGCCGCCACCAGCCAGCACCTTGCGGTAGACGTGCGCAGAGATAAACCGCCAGGAGCCATCATCCGCGTTGCGATAAAACAGCTCGGCGGGCAGGGGAGAGGCGCCGGCCAGTCTTCCGGCAGCCGGCACCACGGGCGTGCGCTCGAGGCCCGCGATCTGAGCCAACGGGCGCGCGTCCAGCAGCAGACCATGCGCACGCTGCGCCGCCTGCACTTCGGCCGTTGTCGCCAGCAGCGCCGGGTTCGGCGCCCGGGCCTTCCACTTGCTGGAACTCATGGGGGCGATGGCGTCGGTATCCACGTCATAACCGGCAGATGTCCAGGCGTGCATGCCGCCATTGAGAATCGCAATCTGCTCCTGCGGCACGCCGAACACCTGCAGCTCCCAGGCGAAGAACGCCGCCTCCTGCAGCGAGGTGGCGTCGTCGCCGGTAGGCACGATCACAATGGGCTTGCCTGGCTCCAGTTGCACGGCCTGCATGGTTTGTTCAAACTCCTTGGCCGTGGGCAACATGAAGTCGATCTTCTTGCCGTCGATCACATGCTTTTGCCGCAGGCCCCAGAAGTTGACCGACAGCGCGTCCGGAATATGCCCACCCACCTCTTCGAGCACCTTATGCCCATTGACCGTGGCGTACTTGGGATCGTTGGTGAGCGAGCCCAGGCTGTCGCGGATATCGACGATCTGCACCTGCTTCGCGTGGTCGTGCAGCCAGGGCGGCGTCACCAGCGCGCCCGGCAGCACAGCCGCCTGCGCGGCGCTCGTCACCGCAGCGAGCGCGAACAGCCACGTTCCTATCCACCCCTTGGGCAAACCCCTTCGAGCGATTTTCATTCGACTCCTCCAGTTGTAATGATGATTGGAGTGCCAATTATTCGCAGAAGCAGCGCAGCAAAAACAGGGATTTCTTTGGCTGACGGATATCGAATTTATGGATGATCCCGCGCGAATCTCTAACTACCGAGTGTTCAACTCTGCACCAACCGCTTGGATTTGGCGATGGAAAACAACATACCGGCGCCGAGCATGAGGGTGATGAGCGCGGTGCCGCCATAGCTGACGAAGGGCAGCGGCACGCCGACCACCGGCAGAATGCCTGACACCATGCCCATGTTGACGAAGGCGTAGATGAAAAAAATCAGCGTGACCGATGCGGCCAGCAGGCGCGAGAACAGCGTGGGGGCGTTGGCGGCGATCATCAGCCCGCGCACGATGAAGAAGGTATAGGCGGCCAGCAGCATGAGATTGCCGGCCAGTCCCCATTCCTCGGCCAGCACCGAGAACACGAAGTCGGTATGCGATTCGGGCACGAAGTTCAGATGCGCCTGGGTGCCGTGCAGATAGCCCTGACCGAACACTCCGCCGGAGCCGATGGCGATCATGCTCTGGATGATGTTGAAACCCTTGCCCAGCGGATCGCTCTGCGGGTCGAGCAGCATCATCAGCCGCTGCCGTTGATAGTCGTGCATGAAGTGCCACATCACCGGCGCGCTGGCGGCGGCGAGCGCAAACAGCAAGGCGATGACCCGCCACGACAGCCCGGCGAAGAAGATGACGAAGGCACCGGTGAGCAGCACCAGCAGCGCGGTGCCGAGGTCGGGCTGCTTGGCGATGAGCGCCACCGGCAGCAGCAACAAGGCCGTGGCGATGAAAAAATCCTTCACCCGGATCTGGCCCTCGCGCTTCTGGAAATACCACGCCAGCATCAGCGGCACGGCGATTTTCATCACCTCGGACGGCTGCACCACGGTGACGCCCAGATCGAGCCAGCGGCGCGCGCCCTTGCGCACCAGCCCGAACAGGGCCGTGGCGATGAGCAGCGCCACGCCAAAGGTGTAGACCGGCACAGCGATCTGCATCAGCCGCTGCGGCGGCACCTGCGCCGCGACGAACAGCACCAGAAAACCGATAGCCAGATTGCGCAGATGGTCGTCGAACGGCACATGCGCATCTTGCAGGGCGGAGAACAGCACGATGCAACCGATGGCCACCATCCACAACAGCGCCGCGGCCAGCGGCGCATCGAAGCCGGTGAGATAGGGGCGCACTCGCAGCCAGAGCGGTGGACGGCCGAAAGTCGCACTCATAGCCTCACTCCTTCCGATTCATCACTCACATCGGGCCGAGCGCCGAAGCGGGTGAACAGCGGCGCGCGCAGCCCGCCCGTGCAGGCGGTTTGCGGATAGTTGCCCACGGCCTCCGCATCGAAGGCGGTGGGCTGGGCGCGCGCGCTGGACGCAGCCGCCGGTGCAGGTGCGGGCTTCGCCGCAACTCCTGCGGCCCCCATTGCGGCGGCTCCAGAAGCAGTTCCAGAAGCAGCGCCCGCCGGGGCGGATGTCGCCGGAACAGGCGGTGGCTTGGCGCCAGGAATGATCGGCACGCCTTCACGCTCGCCCGCGTAGGCAAACTGCACCGGCTGCGGCTTGGCGCCGCTGATCTTCTCGATTTCCTCGTCGGTGGGGTAGAGGCCCAGCAGGTGATAGTCGAGCGCCTTGCGCGCGATGGGCGCGGCCGCAACCCCGCCAAATCCGGCGTTCTCCACGATCATCGCCAGGGCGATCACCGGGTTGTCGGCCGGGGCGTAAACCACGTACAGCGCATGGTCGCGCAGATGATGGGCGATGTCCTTGGCGTCATAGGTCTGGTTTTGTCCCACGCTGAACACCTGCGCGGTGCCGGTCTTGCCCGCCGTGGTGTAAGGCGCGCCCTTGAAGGCTTCCGCCGCCGTGCCGCCGGTCTGGTTCACCGCCATCATGCCGCCGTGTACCACCTGCCAGTACGCCGGATCGAGGTCGATGCGCTGGGCCACTGGCGCGACCACCGGCGTGAAGCGGCGCGTGCCCATGTCTTCGATCGCACGCACCACGCGCGGCTCGTAGCGCGTGCCCTGATTGGCCAGCGTGGACAGCGCCGTGGCCATCTGCAGCGGGGTGAAGCTGTTGTAGCCCTGGCCGATGCCCAGACTGATGGTGTCGCCGGGATACCAGCGCTGCTGCGCCGGGCTGCGAAAGGCCTTGCGCTTCCACTCGCGCGAAGGCAGCACGCCCTTGGCCTCGCCCTTGAGATCGATGCCGGTGGCCTGACCGAAGCCGAACTGCTGCGTCCACTTGGCCATGCCGTCCACGCCCCAATCGTGCGCGACCATATAGAAATACACGTCGCACGACACCTGTATGGCCTTGTGCATGTCGACGATGCCATGCCCGCCTGGCACGTCATCGCGAAAACGGTGTCCGGCGAACATGAAAAAACCGGGGTCGTGAAAGCTCCACTGCGCGGTGCGGATGCCGTCGGTCAGCGCGCCCGTCGCCAGATAAGGTTTGTAAGTCGAGCCCGGCGGAAAGGTGCCGCGCAACACGCGGTTGAGCAGCGGCCGGTCGGGCGAGGTGTTGAGCGCGTCCCAGTTGACCTGATCGATGCCGTCGACGAACAGATTGGGATCAAAGGTGGGCATGGAGACGAAGCTCAGCACTTCACCGTTGCGCGGATCGATGGCTACGCAAGCCCCGCGCCGCTTGCCGTAGAGGTCTTCGATGAGCTTTTGCAGGCGGATATCGACTCCGAGCACCAAATTCTGTCCGGGCGTGGCCGCCACGGTCTTGATCTTGCGCACCGGCCGCCCCACGGCATTGACCTCGACTTCCTCATAGCCGGTGATGCCGTGCAGCTGCGTCTCGTAAGCCTGCTCCACGCCCAGCTTGCCGATATGGTCGGTGCCGAGGTAGTTGCTGGCGTCGTCACTGTCGTCGATGCGCTGCTGCTCGGCCTGGTTGATGCGGCCGATATAGCCCAGCAGATGGCAGCCCAGCGCGCCCAGCGGATAGTTGCGAAACAGCCTTGCCCGCACATTCACGCCCGGAAAACGAAAGCGCTGCGCCACGAAGCGAGCCACCTCATCATCGCTGAGCTTGTTGAGAATCGGCAGCGACTGAAAGCGCCGCGACTGCCCCAGCAGATTGTTGAAGCGCCGCTCGTCGAAAGGCGTGATGGGCACGATGGCCTTGAGCGCATCGATGGTGTCCTGCAATGTGCCCTTCACCTTCGACGGCGTGATTTCCAGCGTGTAAGCCGCGTAGTTGTTGGCCAGGATGATGCCGTTGCGGTCGAGAATCAGCCCGCGCTGCGGCGGGATCGGCACCAGCGCAATGCGGTTGTCCTGCGCCTGGGTCGAAAACTGCCGATGCCGCACCACCTGCAGCCACACCCAGCGACCGATCAGCAGCGCAAAGCTCAGCACCACCACGGCCGCGGCCAGAATCAGGCGGCGGCGAAAGCGGAACAGCTCGCGTTCGATGTTGCGCAGCTCGGTCATCGCAAAGAGGCGTAAATAAAGATTGAGCCCGTTGCGGGCACAAGGTTCAGCACGGTCGCCATCACAAAGGCCGATTGCGGTCGGAATCCGGTGCGCGCCGCTGCGGCGCCAGCAGCAGCCAGGACAACAAGGGCCACAGCGCCGCCTGCACAACCGGCGCCAGCAAAAATGCCCAGCCTGGAAAGCTGCCGCCGGCCCACATGCCCACCAGCAGCAACAGCACCTGCGTGGCCACGAACAGCGGCAGCACATGCAAAGCCTGCTGCAGCGGCGGAAACCACAGCAGCCGCCGGTGCAGCGTGATGGCGAAATAGCTCAGCACCGTGTAGACCAGCGCATGCTGTCCCAGCACCGAACCCTGCTGCACATCCACCGCCAGCCCCAGCACGAACGCCACGGCCATGCCCACGCGGCGCGGCTGATGCACATTCCAGAACACCAGGGTGAGCGCGACCATATCGGGCATCCACGCCAGACGGCCCAGCGGCAAAAAGTCGATCAGCAGCGCCATCAGCAGACTCAGCGCGATGAACCAGGGGTTGACCGGCAGCAGCAACACCTCGCGCGCGCCGCCCGCAGGGGCTCGTGCGGAAGGCATGGCGCCCTGATCGGAGCGACGGCGGCGGGGCAGGAAAGACACGGCAGTCAGATTAGCGTGAGGCGGCAGCGGCAGGCTTGGGCACCGCCTTGCCCGACTTTTGCACCTGCGGCTCGGTGGCCTTGACCGATGGCCCCGCCACCAGCGGCGTGAGCGGCTGGAGCACCAGCACATGCCGTCCGCCTTCGACATCGGCAAGCGGCGCGCACATCACCCGGGCAAACGCGGTATCGCGCTGGCGCGTGACGGCAGTCACCCGCGCCACGCGCAGGCCCGCCGGATAGATGCCGTCCACCCCGCTGGTCACCAGCACATCGCCCACGCGCACATCGGCGGCAGCGGGCATCCAGCGCAGCTCCATGCCGCCCTGGCCCAGCCCCGGCTCGCCGTACACCACGCCGCGCTCGCCGGTGCGCTGGTTTTGCACCGGCACCACGGCGTCGCGGTCGGTGATGAGGGTGACTTCGGCGCTCCACGGGTAGTCGCGCGTGACCTGGCCGAGCAGCCCGGTTTCGTCGATCACCGGCGAGCCGAGTTCGACGCCCTGCAGGCGGCCGCGGTCGATCACCACGGTGCGGCTGAACGGATCGCTGGCCTGCGCACTGATCTGCGCCGCCACCGACTTCGGCGGCAGGCTCTGCTGCAACTGGAGCAGACCGCGCAGGCGGTTGTTTTCCAGCCGCAACTGCGCTTCGAGCTGGGACTGCAACGACAAGGCCACATTGGCGCGTTGCAGTCGGCTGATTTCAGCTTGCGCCTTGGCCGGCGCTTCAAGATAGCCGCTCAGTTGCCGCGACCAGTCCACCGGCGCCTGCGCCATGCGCTGCAAGGGATAGATCGCCACCGACAGACCCTGGCGCAGCATGGGCGTGACCTTGAACCGCACGTCCAGCGCCATCAGCAAAATAGCCAGCGCGGAGAACAGCACCAGCCGCGTGAGCGCAGAAGGCCCCTGCCGGAAAAACGGCGGAGGTGAACGCTCAAGAGTGCCGTAGGCCATGGGAACGAGAACAAACGCAGGGCGAAAAGGGCTCAAATCGAAGCGGCTCGAATCGAAACGGCCCGGATCAGGTGCGTGGCGGTATCAGTGAAGCACCCTGGCGCACCCCGGGAAGATCGCCGATCAAAAAACCGCCGCAAAAAACGCCGCTTACTCCGACGTGAAAATGGTGCCCAGCCGATCCATGCGCTCCAGCGCCATGCCGCTGCCGCGCGCCACGCAGGTCAGCGGGTCTTCGGCCACCAGCACCGGCAGGCCGGTTTCTTCGGCCAGCAGGCGGTCGAGGTCGCGCAGCAGCGCACCGCCGCCGGTGAGCATCATGCCGCGCTCGGCGATGTCGGCGCCGAGTTCCGGCGGGGTTTGTTCGAGCGCGTTTTTCACCGCCGAGACGATCTGGTTGAGCGGATCGGTCAGCGCTTCGAGAATTTCGTTGGAACTGATGGTGAAGCTGCGCGGCACGCCTTCGCTCAAGTTTCGGCCCTTGACTTCCATCTCCTTGACCTCGGAGCCGGGAAAGGCCGAGCCGATTTCCTTCTTGATGGCTTCGGCCGTGGGCTCGCCGATCAACATGCCGTAATTGCGGCGGATGTAGTTGATGATGGCCTCGTCGAACTTGTCGCCGCCCACGCGCACACTGCCCTTGTACACCGTGCCGCCCAGCGAAATGACGCCCACCTCAGTGGTGCCGCCGCCGATGTCGACGATCATCGAGCCGGTGGCTTCGCTGACCGGCAGCCCGGCGCCGATGGCCGCAGCCATGGGCTCTTCGATGAGGTACACCTCGCTGGCGCCCGCGCCCAGCGCCGACTCGCGAATGGCGCGGCGCTCGACCTGGGTGCTGCCGCAGGGCACGCAAATGATGATGCGCGGACTGGGCCGGAACATCCGGGTGTCGTGCGCCATTTTGATGAACTGCTTGAGCATCTGCTCGGTCACGGTGAAGTCGGCGATCACGCCGTCTTTCATCGGGCGGATGGCCTCGATATTGCCCGGCACCTTGCCCAGCATCTGCTTGGCTTCCTTGCCTACGGCCTGAATGGTTTTCTTGCCGCTGGGGCCGCCCTCGTGGCGGATGGCGACGACCGACGGCTCGTCGAGCACGATGCCCTTGCCGCGCACATAAATGAGCGTGTTGGCGGTGCCGAGGTCGATGGCCAGATCCGTCGAAAAATACTGCCGGAATGTTCGGAACATGGAATATGGGGGCGCCAACCGCGCGCCCGGCTTTCTGGAGGTGTGTGAAATAAGCAACAAACGGGCTTGATTTTTCGGTCAAATCCCGTGCGCCAAATCGAAGCATCATAACCCATGCATGCGCATAAAATGACGTTTTCCGCACCCATCTGCAGGGGAAGCTCCCCGATCCGCCCGCTTGCCGAGCGGCATGTTTTGCGTCCCTGTTTTGCGTCCCTGATTGCCGCCGCCCCACCATGTCACTCACTCTTCCCGATATCGACCGCCTAGCGCAACTCGCCCGGCTGGATCTGACCGCCAGCGAGCGCGACCAACTGCTGACCGACCTGAATGCGTTTTTCGCCGTGGTCGAGCAAATGCGTGCGGTCAACACCGACAGCGTCGAGCCGCTGGCGCACCCGCTCTCCGCCGTGCAGGACATGCCGCTGCGCCTGCGCGAAGACGCCGTGACCGAGGGCAATATCCGCGACGCAGCGCTGCGCAACGCGCCCGACGCACAAGACGGCCTGTTCCTCGTGCCGAGGGTGGTCGAATGAGCACATCCCTGACCGATTTCGCCACGGCCGACCTGCGCACCCTGTCCGCCGCGCTGGCCGCACGGCAAGTGTCCAGCGCTGAGCTCACCCGCGCGGCGCTCGACCGCATCGCCGCCCACGCCGATCTGGGCGCTTTCCTCCACGTCGATGCTGACGGCGCGATGAAGTCCGCGCAAGCCGCCGACGCCGCCCGCGCCGCGGGCGACACCCGGCCGCTACTGGGCGTGCCGGTAGCGCACAAAGACGTGTTCGTCACCCGCACCCTGCCGGCCACCGCCGGTTCGCGCATGCTGGTCGGTTATGTCAGCCCGTTCGACGCCACCGTGGTCGCCCGTCTGGGCTCGGGCGCGGACGACTTTGCAGGCGCGGGCATGGTCACGGTCGGCAAGACCAATATGGATGAGTTCGCCATGGGCTCGGCCAACGAAAACTCGGCTTACGGCCCGGTGCGCAACCCCTGGGACTTGGCCTCCATTCCCGGCGGCTCCAGCGGCGGCTCGGCCGCGGCGGTGGCGGCAAGGCTCGTCCCCGCCGCCACCGGCACCGACACCGGCGGCTCGATTCGCCAGCCTGCGGCGATGTGCGGCATCACCGGCATCAAACCGACCTACGGTCTGTGCTCGCGCTACGGCATGATCGCCTTCGCCTCCAGCCTCGACCAGGCCGGGCCGATGGCGCAGACCGCGTGGGACTGCGCCGCCCTGCTCACCGCGATGACCGGGTTCGACCCGCGCGACGCCACCAGCGTGGAGCGCGCCGTGCCCGACTATGTCGCCGCGCTCGATCAACCCCTGCCCGGCGCCACCGCCGCGCAGCCGCTCAAAGGCCTGCGCATCGGCCTGCCGCGCGAATACTTCGGCACGGGCCTGGCCGCCGATGTCGAATCCGCCGTGCGCACGGCCCTCAAGACCATCGAGAGCCTGGGCGCCACCTTGGTGGACGTGTCGCTGCCGCTGACCGAACTGTCCATCCCGGCCTACTACATCATCGCGCCCGCCGAGGCCAGCTCCAACCTGAGCCGCTTCGACGGCGTGCGCTTCGGCCATCGCACGGCGCAATACAAAGACCTGGCCGAGATGTACGGCAAGAGCCGCACCGAAGGCTTCGGCCCCGAGGTCAAACGCCGCATCATGATCGGCGCCTATGTGTTGTCGCACGGCTATTACGACGCCTACTACCTGCAGGCGCAGAAGATCCGCCGCCTCATCGCCGACGATTTCGCCCGTGCCTTCACCCAATGCGACGTGATCGCCGGGCCGGTGTCGCCCACGGTGGCGTGGAACCGGGGCGACAAGGCCGATCCGCTGGCCAATTACCTGGCCGACATCTACACCCTCTCGGCCAGCCTCGCCGGGCTGCCGGGCATGAGCGTGCCCGCGGGCTTCGGGGCGGGGGCCAACGCGCGCCGCCCGGTCGGGCTGCAACTCATCGGCCCGCACTTCGCTGAAGAACGTCTGCTGCGGGTGGCGCATCAGTTCCAGCAGGCGAGCGACTGGCATCGCCGCAGCCCCTTCTGAGCCCGACGATGGATCTGCACACCTGGCTGACCTTCTTCGTGGCAAGCTGGCTCATCAGCCTCTCGCCCGGCGCGGGCGCGATTTCGTGCATGACCACGGGGCTGCGGCACGGCTGGCGTGTGGGGGTGTGGAACATCTTCGGCCTGCAACTGGGCATCGCCGCCATTCTGGTTGTGGTCGCCGCTGGGCTGGGCGCGCTGCTGGCCGCGAGCGAAACCGCTTTCAGCGTGATCAAGTGGTTCGGCGTGGCTTATTTGCTGTGGCTGGGCATCCAGCAATGGCGCGCCCCGGCGCATGGGCTGGTCGATGCCGACGGCAGCGCAAAAAACACCACGCCCCCCACGCGCGGCCAGCTCGTGCTGCGCGGCTTTCTCATCAACGCCAGCAACCCCAAGGGGCTGGTGTTCATGCTGGCGGTGCTGCCGCAGTTCATAAACCCCGCCGCGCCGCAACTGCCGCAATACCTGCTGTGCGGGCTGTCGTTGTTCATCACCGACATCGTGGTGATGAACGGCTACACCCTGCTGGCCGCGCGGGTGCTGCGCGCCCTGCGATCAAAGCAGCATCAACTCTGGCTGCAGCGCAGTTTTGGCACCCTGTTCATCGGCGCCGCGCTGCTGCTCTCGGCGTTTCGCCGTTCAAACTAATCAAGGAATCTTGTCATGCAATGGGAAGTGGTCATCGGGCTGGAAACCCACGTTCAGCTCTCCACCCAGTCCAAGATGTTTTCCGCCGCGTCCACCGCGTTCGGCGCCGCGCCCAACACTCAGGCCTGCGCCGTCGATCTAGCGCTGCCCGGCGTGTTGCCGGTGGCCAACCGCGCTGCGGTGGAACGCGCCATCCGCCTCGGTCTGGCTCTGGGCGCCACCATCGCGCCGCGCTCCGTCTTCGCGCGCAAGAACTACTTCTACCCTGACCTGCCCAAGGGCTACCAGATCAGCCAGTACGAGATTCCCGTGGTGCAGGGCGGGGTGGTCGAGTTTCTGGTGGACGGCAAACCGCACCGCCTGCAGCTCACCCGCGCCCACCTCGAAGAGGACGCGGGCAAGTCGCTGCACGAAGCCGGGCTGTTCGACCGCGCGGGCAACGCCGCCAGCGGCATCGACCTCAACCGCGCGGGCACGCCGCTGCTCGAAGTCGTCACCGAGCCCGACATGCGCAGCGCCCGCGAAGCCGCCGAATACGCCCGCGCCCTGCACGCGCTGGTCATGTGGCTGGACATCTGCGACGGCAATCTGCAGGAAGGGTCGTTTCGCTGCGACGCCAACGTCTCGGTGCGCCGCCCCGGCGAACCCTTGGGCACGCGCTGCGAAATCAAAAACCTCAACAGCTTTCGCTTCCTCGAAAAAGCCATCGAATTCGAGGTGCGCCGCCAGATCGAACTCATCGAAGACGGCGGCAAGGTGGTGCAGGAAACCCGGCTTTACGACCCCGACAAGGGCGAGACCCGCACCATGCGCACCAAGGAAGACGCGCACGATTACCGCTACTTCCCCGACCCCGACCTGCCGCCGCTGGTCATCTCGCCCGAGTGGATCGAGCGGGTGCGCGCCGACATGCCCGAGCTTCCCGGCCAGATGGCCGCGCGCTTCGTCGCATCCCACGGCCTGAGCCTGGATGCCGCGGCGCAGATGACCCAGACCCGCGCCCACGCCGCCTACTTCGAGGCCTGCGTGGCCGCAGGCGCCGCGCCCAAACTCGCAGCCAACTGGATCATGGGCGAACTCGCCGCTCAGCTCAACCGCGACGAGCGCGACATCGGCGCCAGCCCCGTGAGCGCCGCGCAACTCGCCGCGCTCACCCGCAAAATCGACGACGGCACCCTGTCGAGCAAGACCGCCAAGGAAGTCTTCGCCGCGCTGTGGACGGGCGAGCAGGGCGGCGATGTCAACGCCATCATCGACGCCCGCGGACTGGCGCAGGTCAACGACAGCGCCGCACTGCAAGCCGCCGTCGACGCCGTGCTCGCTGCCAACCCGAAGAGCGTCGAGGAATACCGCGCCGGCAAGGACAAAGCCCTCAACGCCTTGGTCGGCCAGGTGATGAAAGCCACCGGCGGGCGCGCCAATCCACAGCAGGTCGGTGAGATGCTGAAGAAAGCCGTGGGTTGAGGCTGTTTTGCCTCGGCGTGCTCTTGGTGCGAAAACCAGCGGGCAAGTGCTGTGAAGCGAGACCTGACCCCAAGCTCTTTCTTGTGGCCCGCTCATTCGGCCTGGTGGCAAGCCACGCATAGCTTGTTGCCATCGGGATCACGGAAATACGCGCCGTAGTAGTTGGCGTGGTACTCAGGCCGCAGACCAGGCTTGCCTTCGCATGTACCCCCGCTGGCGAGAGCCAAGGCGTGAACCTGATTGACTTGCTCTCGGGAATGAGCGAGGAAAGCGACCATTTGCCCATTGCCGGGCTGATGCGGTTGTTGGTTGTAGGGACGGCCGATCAAAAACAAGGGCCTCGGATCCGGCGAAGATGCCCAACCAGCCCAAGGGCGCTCGGGCTCTTGGAAACGGAATTGCACGCCAAGTGCTTCGAGCACCGGCTTGTAAAACGCCATTGCTCGGTCAAAGTTTGCGACGCCGACCATAACGTGCGAGAACACTTGCCTTCTCCTTCGACAGCAAGCTTGGGGGCTAGCTTGATCGCTTTCAACCGTTCTGCCTAAGCTCAAATCGTAGCCTCTCGCCCTGCCGCCCCCCCCTTATTCCTTCCGGCTGGCCCCCGCAGCCGATTCCAGCCACTGCCTCGCGGCCTGTGCCAAGATGGCATTCACACCGCCCTCGACGGTCACAGCCTGCTCGCGCAGGCGTTGCGCCAGGTCGGTGGGCAGTTTGCAGGTGAGTTGCACCAGTTTGGGCGCACTCTCCTTGGGTTTGGCCTCGGCCTTCGCGGCCACGGCCTTGGCGCCCTGACCGAAGCGTTGCGGAATCGTGCCCGACTTCAGCTTGCCGTCGAGTTTCTTGGCAAGGTGCTTTTCAAGGTCTGTCTTTTTCATGCTCATGGGCTACCCCGGTGGTGTGGACGGGCATTGTCCTCCACACCGCCTCCACTTCGGCGCGGCGCAAGGCAATCCAAAAGACGTGGCCCTGCGCCTACAAGGTGTTTTTCACCACCCGGCCGTTCTTGATGATGCACTTGAGATGCTGATCGGGTTCGAGCAAGGGCTTGAGCGAGCGCGACACATCGCCATCGACCACCAGGAGATCGGCCCAGGAGTCGGGTTCGATCACGCCCAGTTTGGCGCCGAGATAGGGATTGCGCTGACCGGCCAGCGCCAGCAATTCGCCGTTTTGCGAGGTGGCCTGTTTGAGCGCGTCCAGGGGCGAATACCAATTTTCCAGGGCGACCAGCCGCACGGTTTGGTAATGGGTTTTTCCCGGCGCGAACAGAATGTCGCTGCCCCAGCCGGTTTGCATCTTGTGTTTGATCGCCAGTTCGTAGGCCCGCCGCGTTCCGGTGGCGATCTCGTCGCTCTTCGCCTGCGAGCCGGGATCGGCCATTGGCGTCGGGGCGGCCTCCGGCAGGAAGGGCTGCAAAGACCACCAGATACCTTTGTCTGCCATCAGGCGCACGGTGGCCTCGTCGGTCAGCTGGCCGTGCTCGATGACCTTGATGCCGGCCTCGATGCTGCGCTGCATGCCCTTGGGCAGATAGACGTGGGCCATGACGTAAGTACCCCAATCCTCGGCGGCTTCCACCGCCGCGCGCAGTTCGGGCAGGGTGAACTGTACCGAATCGAGTGGATCGTAGAGCGACGACGCGCCGCCTCCGGCCATGAGCTTGATCTGCGAAGCGCCGCGCAGCAATTGCTCGCGGGTGGCCTTGCGCACACTGTCGGCGCTGTCGGCAATGGCCGACGCGCCCAGGTGTTCGGCATGGCCTACCGCGCTACAGGCCGCGCCCGGCCCGACCTCGTGCAAAAAGCGGAAGTCGCCGTGCCCTGCGGTCTGCGAAATCATGGCGCCACTTGGAAAAATGCGCGGCCCCTGCACCAGTCCTTGGTCGATGGCGCTCTTGAGCGCAAACACCGGCCCGCCTGCGTCGCGCACCGTAGTGAAACCTCGCAGCAAGGTGCGCTGCGCCTCAGAACCAGCCGCCAAGTGAATCAGCGCGGGATCGGCCATGAGCAAGTGCTGCATGGACATCGCCGCCATCAGGCTGTGCCAATGCGCATCGATCAGCCCCGGCATGAGCACCCGGCCGCCGCCGTCGATGATCTGCGCACCCCGCGGTGCGCCTTGCCCCTGCGGCTCGACGGCCCGAATCCGCGCGCCTTCGATCACGACTTGCAGGCCTGGCTGCAAGCGGGTGCGCCGACCATCGAAAAGCTGCACATTGCGCAAAACCATAGGCGCTGCAACTGCCGTTGCCGACCCGGAGGGCGCTGGCTGCGCAGAAGCGGCAGGGCTGAGCCCGCCAACGCCTGCAGCCAAAACCAGCGCGCTCTGCAAAAAATCGCGGCGCGAAAAAGCCCGCTCAAGTCGTCGCTGCACCTGCGAGGCCTCATCGCCACCGCAGCGGCAATAAAAGGCGGAACGCGGCGAGGATTGAGCGCCGGGATGGGGAGTGGAAGGTTTGCGCATGGGAGTCCTTCAAATACGCCAGAGCACTTGACCAGCGGGCTGCTAAGGAACCAGGCGCCATTCGCCCGCGGGCTGGCGGCAGGCCCGCAAACGGGCGGACTTGGCCGGGTCACGCGGGGTGTAGAGCGTCACCCGAAAGGTCTTGCACAACCGCCCTTCTTGCGTGTTCGAGGCGATCAACTTGAAACTGCCGCCCGCGCGGCTCTCGGGGTTGCGCCATTCCAGAAGTGTGGCATCGCTGCCCAAAAATGCCGCACCTTCTTCCGATAGCTGGTTGATGTCGGCTTGGCTGAAGCGCTGCAGCGGCGTGTTCTTGAGCACGGGCATCCAGTTGTCTGCCCATGCTGTTGAAACCATGGCTACCGTGGCGATCGCCATAAACCACGATTTGTGTCGCATGTGTTCTCTCCTCATCGTGTGATTCAGCCTAATGCAAACCGCATGAATTGCCAAACTGTAACGGACGTGGTTTCCGGCCCGGCAATGCGGGTTCAACTCAATGCAGCTTGATGCGCGGCTCGGTGGTGCGAGAGATCATGCGCGCCAGGGTGAGGAAGGCGGTCTTCCAGAAACCGTGCAGGGCGTGCAGGTGCATGCGGTAGAGCAGCCAGTAGATGAAGCGGGCGAAATGGCCTTCGATGAACATACTACCCTTCGATAGACCACCCATGAGATTGCCCACGGTGCTGTGCTCGCCCAGCGACACCAGCGAGCCGAAGTCGCGGTAGTGAAAGGTCAGCAGCGGCTTGCCCCGCAGTTGCCGCGTGATCTGCCGGGCGATGAGGCTGGCCTGCTGGTGCGCGGCCTGCGCGCGCGGCGGCACGTTGCCGGCATGGCCTTCCCAAACGCAGGCGGCACAGTCGCCCAGCGCGTAGATGGCGTCGTCGCGGCTGGTCTGCAGCGTGGGGCGCACGACGAGCTGGTTGATGCGGTTGGTCTCGAGTCCGTCGATGTCGCGCAGGAAATCCGGGGCCTTGACGCCCGCTGCCCAGACCACCAGTTCGGCGGGAAGAAAGTCGCCGTCGGCGGTGCGCACGCCGGTGGCGGTGACTTCGGTCACGCGCTTGCCGGTATGCATCTGCACGCCGAGTTTGGCCAGTTCGCCCGCGGCTGCGACCGACAGCCGCTCGGGCAACGCGGGCAGGATGCGGGGCGCGGCCTCGACCAGGCTCAGGCGCACGTCGCGCTCGGGGTCGATGCGGTCCAGGCCATAGGCGGCCAGCACCCGCGTGGAGTTATGCAACTCGGCCACCAGTTCCACCCCGGTGGCTCCGGCGCCGATGGCCACGACCTTGAGTTGCTCCGGGCGCAGCGGCTCGACCTGGGTGTTGGCGGCGATGCAGGCATTCACCAGTCGCCGGTGAAAACGCCGGGAGTCTTCGGGCGTGTCCAGCGCAATGGCATGCTCGGCCGCGCCGGGCGTGCCGAAGTCGTTGTTCTGACTGCCCACGGCGATCACCAAAATGTCGTAGCCGATGCGCCGCCGCGGCACGATTTCGCGCCCGGTCTCATCTAACGTGGGCGCGACCAGCACTTCGCGACGCGCGCGGTCGAGCCCGTCCATGGCGCCGAGGCGGTACTTGAAGTGATGCCAGGTGGATTGGGCGAGGTAGTTCAGCTCGTTGTCGTCGATGCCCAGGGTGCCGGCCGCCGCCTGGTGCAGCAGCGGCTTCCAGAGATGGCTGCGGCCGCGTTCGATCAGCGTGATATCGGCCTGACGACGGCGACCCAGGGTGTCGCCCAGCCGGGTGGCCAGCTCCAGCCCGCCGGCACCGCCTCCGACGATGACAATGCGAGGCAGCGGGGAATCAGTAGAAGTCTGGGACATGATGATGGGTTGTCGGTGCAAGGCCTTATTGGAGACCGGCTTGCGTGCGGGCGCAAGCGGCTGCGCGACCACTAACATGCAGCCTCACGCCGCAGCCCGCTTAACCATCCTTGTCCGGGCGCCCGCGCGGCCTCAACCTGCAAGCCTCACGATGAACGAGAAGTATGACGCCAGCGCGGTGGAAGCCGCCGCGCAAGCCCACTGGCAAAGCACCGACGCCTACCGCGTGCGCGAAGACAAACCGGGCGAAAAGTTCTACGCCTGCTCCATGCTGCCCTACCCCTCGGGCAAGCTGCACATGGGCCATGTGCGCAACTACACCATCAACGACATGCTCACCCGCCATCTTCGGATGAACGGTCACAACGTGCTCATGCCCATGGGCTGGGACGCCTTCGGTCTGCCCGCCGAAAACGCGGCGATGAAAAACAAGGTGCCCCCGGCGAAGTGGACCTATGACAACATCGCTTATATGAAGCGGCAGATGCAGGCCATGGGTCTGGCGATCGACTGGAGCCGCGAGGTAGCGACCTGCTCGCCCGAGTACTACAAGTGGAACCAGTGGCTGTTCCTCAAGATGCTGGAAAAAGGCATCGCCGAGCGCCGCACCCAAGTGGTGAACTGGGACCCGGTGGACCAGACCGTGCTGGCCAACGAGCAGGTGATCGACGGCCGCGGCTGGCGCAGCGGCGCCGTGGTGGAAAAGCGCGAGATTCCCGGCTACTACCTCAAGATCACCGACTACGCCGAGGAACTGCTGGCCGCCGTGGCCGATCCCGAAGACAAGAACTATCTCGCCGGCTGGCCCGAGCGAGTGCGGCTGATGCAGGAGAACTGGATCGGCAAGAGCGCCGGGGTGCGTTTCGCCTTCCCGCACAGCATTGCCGACGACTCGGGCGCGCTGATTCAGGACGGCCGCCTGTATGTGTTCACCACCCGGGCGGACACCATCATGGGCGTGACCTTCTGCGCCGTAGCGCCCGAGCACCCGCTGGCCGCGCACGCCGCGGCGGGCAATACCGAACTCGCCGTCTTCATCGAGCGCTGCCAGCAGGGCGGCACCACCGAAGCCGAACTGGCGCTGAAAGAAAAAGAGGGCATGCCCACCGGGCTGTTCGTCACCCACCCGCTGACCGGCGCGCAAGTGCCGGTGTGGGTCGGCAACTATGTGCTGATGAGCTACGGCGACGGCGCGGTGATGGGCGTGCCCGCGCATGATGAACGCGACTTTGCCTTCGCTAAAAAGTACGGCCTGCCCATTCAGCAAGTCGTCGCGGTAGAGGGCGAGACGTTCAGCACCGACGCCTGGGCCGATTGGTATGGCGACAAACAGCGCGCGGTGTGCGTCAACTCGGGCGATCTCGACGGCCTGCCCTACAAAGACGCGGTGGACAAAGTCGCCGAACTGCTCGCCGCCAAAGGCCTGGGCGAGAAGCGCACCACCTGGCGCCTGCGCGACTGGGGCGTGAGCCGCCAGCGCTACTGGGGCACGCCGATTCCCATCATCCACTGCGATCACTGCGGCGCGGTGCCGGTGCCGGAAAAAGACCTGCCGGTCGTCCTGCCCGAAAACCTGATTCCCGACGGCAGCGGCAACCCGCTGCACCAGTGCGCGGCGTTCGTCGACGTGGCCTGCCCGCAGTGCGGCAAACCGGCCAAGCGCGAAACCGACACCATGGACACCTTCGTCGATTCGAGTTGGTACTTCATGCGCTACACCTGCGCCGACAACCACGACGCCATGGTGGACGGCCGCACCGACTACTGGATGCCGATGGACCAGTACATCGGCGGTATCGAGCACGCCATCCTGCACCTGCTGTATGCGCGCTTTTGGACCAAGGTGATGCGCGACCTCGGGCTGGTCAAGGCCGACGAACCCTTCACCCGTCTGCTCACGCAGGGCATGGTGCTCAACCACATCTACTCGCGCAAAACCCCGCAGGGTGGCATCGAGTATTTCTGGCCGCACGAGGTCGAGAACGTACTCGACGCGCAAGGCAAGATCACTGGCGCCAAGCTCAAGGCCGACGGCTCGGCGGTGGACTACGGCGGCGTGGGCACCATGAGCAAGAGCAAGAACAACGGCGTCGATCCGCAAGACCTGATCGACCGCTACGGCGCCGACACCGCCCGCCTGTTCACCATGTTCGCCGCCCCACCCGAAGCCACGCTGGAGTGGAACGACGCCGCGGTGGAAGGCGCGCACCGCTTCCTCAGGCGAGTGTGGGCCTTCGGGCTGAAGCTCAGCACCCTGGCCGCGCCCGCAGCCGCGCCGGGTGACGCCGCACGCAAGCTGCGCCGCGAAGTGCACCAGACCTTGCAGCAGGTGAATTTCGACTACGGCCGCATGCAATACAACACCGTGGTGTCGGGAGCAATGAAACTGCTCAACGCGCTGGAAGGCGCGGACGCCGCAGCCGACGGCATGGCCGTTGCGCTGCGCGAAGGCTTCGGCATTCTGCTGCGCGTGCTCTACCCCGCCACACCGCACATCGCCCACGCCTTGTGGCAGGAACTCGGCTACGGCGCCGAGTTCGGCGATCTGCTCGATGCGCGCTGGCCGCAGGTCGATGAGGCCGCGCTGGTGCAGGACACCATCGAGCTCATGCTGCAGGTCAACGGCAAGTTGCGTGGCGCCATTCAAGTCGCGGCCAGTGCCGACAAGGCCGCTATCGAAGCCGCCGCGCTGGCCAGCGCCGACTTCGCCAAGTTCAGCGAGGGCAAGGCCGCGAAGAAGGTCATCGTGGTGCCGGGCCGACTGGTCAATGTGGTGGTCTGAATGAAGCGCCGCAGCGTCCTCATCTTCGCACCGCTTCTGGCCTTGAGTGCCTGCGGTTTTCAGCTACGCGGCTCGACCAATCTGTCGTTCAACACCCTGTATGTGGCGGGCTCGGAGACCTCGGCCTTCGTCGTGGCACTCAAGCGGCAGATCGCCGCCACCACTTCGACCCGCATCGCGCCAGACGCCCAGTCCGCTCAGGCGGTTTTCACCCTGCTGGGCGAATCGCAGACGCAGACCGCACAGGCCTACAACGCCGATGGCACGGTGGCGCAATATCTGTTGCGCTACACCGTGCGCTTTGAGCTCACCACGCCGCAGGGCAAGGTGCTGATCGCCCCGACCGACCTGAACCAGACCAGCAATCTGAGCTACAACTCCAGCGCCACGCTGGCCAAGGCCAATGAGTCCGATCTGCTCTATCGCGGCATGCGCCAGGAGCTGATCAACCGTCTGATGTTCCAGCTCGCCGCGGTAAAGGTGAATTGATGCAGCTCGCGGCCGACCAACTCGACGCCCATCTCGCCAGCAAGCTCGGCGCGCTGTACGTGGTGTATGGCGACGAGACCCTGTTGGTGAACGAGGCGGTGGACGCCATTCGCGCCCGCGCCCGGCAGCAGGGCTTCGACGAACGCGAGAGCCACACGGTGGAACGCGGCTTCGACTGGAGCCACCTGCTCGCAGGTAGCCGCGAGATCAGCCTGTTCGGCGGCCGACGGCTCATCGAACTGCGCATTCCAGGCGGCAAACCCGGACGCGACGGCGGCGAAGCCTTGGCGGCGCTGGCCGACCATCTCTCAGCCGATGTGATGGCGGTGGTCATCCTGCCCCGTCTGGATGCGGCCACCCAGAAGTCGGCCTGGTTCAGCGCACTGAGCCAGGGTGGCGTGGCGGTGCGGGTGGACAGCGTGGAGCTTGCGCAACTGCCGCGCTGGATCGCCGCACGGCTGCAGCGCCACGGCTTTACCCTGCCCGCAAGCGACGCGGGCAGGGCGCTCACCGATTTTCTGGTGGCGCGGGTGGAAGGCAATCTGCTGGCCGCCCATCAGGAGATCGAAAAGCTCGCGCTGCTGTGCCCGCCTGGCCCGCTCGATCCCGACACGGTGGAGCAGGCGGTGCTGAACGTGGCGCGCTACAGCGTGTTCAAGCTCGGCGAAGCGGTGCTGGGCGGCGATGTCGCCCGGCTGCGTCGCATGCTCGACGGTCTGCAGGCCGAAGGCGTGGCCCCGGTGCTAGTGCACTGGACGCTGGCCGACGACATCCGCGCCTGGCTGCGCATCCGCCAGGGACTGGATGCGGGGCAGGCGCTGCCCGCGCTGCTGCGCGCCAATCGCATCTGGGGCGTGAAGGAAAAGCTGCTGGAACGCGCCTTGCCGCGCCTGCGCACACCCGATCTGGAGCGGCTGCTGCAACTCGCGGCGCAGTGCGATCTGGCGGTCAAGGGCCTGCGCCCTGACTCCCTGCCGCGCGCACCGTGGGAGGCGCTGCAAGTGCTCGCCCTATCCATGCTCGACGCCCTCTGGCCCACGCCGCCGAGCGCCCGACAGGGCCGCAGGCTGGTGCTGCACCCGGCGCTTTGAGTGCATTCCTCAAGACCGCGAGTTGCGGGCTTGTGAACTCTGCGGCCTTGCCCGGCTCTGAGCAAAGTCCGACACGCTTCGTGGCCTTCTTCGCTGTCTTCTTCGCTGTCTTCTTCGCTGTTTTATTCGCGGCCTTTTTTGCAGCCTCTCACCGAAACGTCATGCCCATTTTCCCGCCTCGCTCCCCCTACTCTGGCCGACTGAGCCACACCCTGGCCGCACTCGGCCTGTCGGCTGCCGCGCTGCTGCCCGCTGCATTCGCGCAGGCCGCGCCCGCGCCCATACCCGACAACGCGCCCAGCTTCACTGCAGGCCCGGATGATGTGATGCGCGTGCTGCCCGCGCAACTGCTGCCCGCGCTGCAGGTCAACTGCCATGGCGTGAAGATCGCTGCGCCTGCCTGGCGCGCGCAGCTCGACGCCTCTGCCGCCTTGCTGGTCAACCTCAATCAGGTGACGGTGCCGGAGAAGCAGGCGGTCTTGCCGATGGCCCTGTTGTGCCCCGCGCCCAGCCCGCTCGCCGCCGCGTGGAGCCGGGCCGCGGAACAGGCCAGCAATCTGGTCAAGCTCGACTTTCCCGGTGCGCCTGAGCAGGTCACCGGCGCCAGCTTCATCGGCCCCAAGGGCGGGCGGGTGCTGATCGTCAACCGCAGCGCACAGGCGGTGCGGGTCAATCTGGGAACCTGGGTGAGCAAAACCGCGCGGCTGGATCAATACACCGAACCGGGGGCAGCAGCGCAGCCACCCAAGGTCGAGCATCTGCGCCGCGCCTTGGGCACGCAGGATGCGCAAGGCATTTTGTTGCCGCCGATGTCGCTCAGCGTGGTCGGCTGAACAACGGCGTTGTTGCCGGGCCGGAATTTCACCAGATCACGGGATGATGGCGCGGCAGGCCGTGCATCCCCCTCCCGGCCTCCCCCACGAGTGGGGGAGGTGAGAACAGCGCTACGCGGCGCTCCGGATGCCCCCCCGACCTCCCCCACAAGTGGATGAGGTGCAAAAAGACCCCCTCTCCACTTGTGGGGAGGGCTGGGGTGGGGAGGGTTTGGCCCAGCGCTTCGCGCCCGCCAGCGCCTGCATAGAAGCGAAGGACAGACTGATGGGCAATCTGGGTTCAGCCCAGATTCAGTCAGCCCACTGCCGCAGTTCGTTCAACCCGACCACACCGGACCAAGGCTGGCTGCCGATGCGTCCCGTAGCGGGAGCGCCCGCCTCGCCCAGACCGTCGAGCCAGGCCAGCGCGCCGTCGAAGTTTTCGTGGTGGGTGTAAGCGCCGGTGGTGACCACGGTGCGCAGCCCGGCGCCGTGCGCCGCGCGCAGGCCGTTGGTCGAGTCTTCGAACGCCAGGCATTGCTCCGGCGCCAGCGCCATGCGTTCGAGCACCCAGGTGTAGATGCCGGGATCGGGTTTTTTGCGCGGCACGGCGTCGCCCGCGCCCACCACTTCAAACCAGTCCATGCCGCCTGCACCCAGGGTGGCGTGAATCAGCGCTTCGACATTGTCGGGCGTGGTGGTGGTGGCAATGGCCAGACGCAGCCCGGCGCCTCGCGCCTGCTCCAGCAGCCGACGCACGCCCGGACGCAGGGCGATGCCGCCCTCCGCCACCAGTCGCACATAGTGCGCGGTCTTGCGGCGGTGGAGCTCGGCGATCAGCCCCGCCGCCTCGGGCGCAGCTGCGGCCTGCGGATCGATCTCCTGCCAATAAGCCAGCATGCGCTCTTTGCCGCCGGTAATGGCGAGCAGGCGGCCGTAGGTCGGCACGTCCCAATGCCAATCCAGCCCGGCATCGGCGAAGGCCTGGTTGAAAGCGATGCGGTGACCGTCGCGCTCGGTTTCGGCCAAGGTGCCATCGACGTCGAAAATCAGTGCGCGCAAGGGCGTTGAATTCATGCCTCACCTTTCCATTTGATGGAGCAGCCGATGCTGGGATATTGCTCCGCGGGGCCGATGCCGGTTTCGGCGATCTGCTTTATGGCCTCGAACAAATCGCGGCGGGCGTCGGCGGGGGCGGCCTGCTTGCGCGAGGCGTCGAGCTGGCCGCGATACTGCAGCTTCAAATCGGCGTTGAAGCCGAAGAAATCGGGCGTGCAGACTGCGCCGTAGGCCTTGGCCACGGCCTGCGTTTCGTCATACAGGTAGGGAAATCCGAAGCCGTGCTGCGCGGCGAACAGCTTCATGTTGTCGAAGGAGTCTTCGGGATAGGCGCTCACGTCGTTGCTGTTGATGGCCACCGCATGCACGCCCAGGGCGCGCAGCTCCCGGGCATCGCGCACCATGCGGTCGGCCACGGCCTGCACATAAGGGCAGTGATTGCAGATGAACATCACCAGCAGTCCCTTGGGGCCACGCAGGTCGGCCAGCGTATGGCTGCGTCCATCGACGCCGGGAAGATGAAAGTCGGGCGCGGGAAATCCGCGCTGCAAGGGATCGGCGGTTGCGGCCATGACAAAACTCCTTTGCTGGGTTGTCGGGGAATGCAATGCACAGACGACAACCCCGGCTGAGGCCGGGGTTGTCGATCCCATCAAACTCGGACAGAAACTGCCCTAGGCGTCAGTTGATCTTGGGATCGAGCGCGCCCTTTTCGTACAGCGCCACCATGGCATCGAGCGTGATGGGCTTGATCTTGGACGCATTGCCCGCGGTGCCGAAGGCTTCGTAACGCGCCTTGCAAATCTCTTTCATGGCCTTGGTCGAGGCGATGAGGAATTTGCGCGGATCGAACTCTTTCGGGTGTTCGGCGAGGAACTTGCGGGTGGCGCCCGTGGAGGCCATGCGCAGATCGGTGTCGATGTTGACCTTGCGCACGCCGTGCTTGATGCCTTCGACGATCTCTTCCACCGGCACGCCATAGGTCTCGCCCATGTCGCCGCCGTAGGAGTTGATGATTTTGAGCCACTCTTGCGGTACCGAGGAAGAGCCGTGCATCACCAGGTGGGTGTTGGGAATGCGGGCGTGAATTTCCTTGATGCGGCCGATGGCCAGGATGTCGCCGGTGGGCGGACGGGTGAACTTGTACGCACCGTGGCTGGTGCCGATGGCAATGGCCAGGGCGTCGACCTGGGTCTTTTTCACGAAGTCAGCGGCCTCTTCCGGGTCGGTCAGCAGCTGGCTGTGATCGAGCGTGCCTTCGGCGCCGATGCCGTCTTCTTCACCGGCGGTGCCGGTTTCGAGCGAGCCCAGGCAACCGAGTTCGCCTTCGACCGACACGCCGCAGGCGTGCGACATTTCCACCACGCGGCGAGTGACGTCGACGTTGTACTCGTAGGTAGTCGGCGTCTTGCCGTCGGTGCCCAGCGAGCCGTCCATCATCACCGAGCTGAAGCCCAGCTGGATGGAGCGCTGGCAGACGCCGGGGCTGGTGCCGTGATCCTGGTGCATGACCACGGGAATGTGCGGCCACTCTTCAACCGCCGCCTCGATGAGGTGGCGCAGAAAGGGCGCGCCAGCGTACTTGCGCGCGCCAGCGGAGGCCTGCAGGATGACCGGCGAGTTGGTCTCGTCGGCGGCTTCCATGATGGCGCGCACCTGTTCGAGGTTGTTGACGTTGAAGGCGGGGACGCCGTAGGAATGCTCGGCCGCATGGTCGAGCAGTTGACGCAGGGAAATCAGGGCCATGACGGACTCCTCAAGAGATAGTGAACAGGTTCAAAACGATCAAAGCATGGGCTTCAAGACAAGGGCTGCTTGGCGCGCTGCTGCAGGATCTCGAAAGCGGGCAACTGTTTGCCTTCGAGCACTTCCAGGAAGGCGCCGCCGCCGGTGGAGATGTAGCCGATGCGGTCGGTGATGCCGTATTTGGCAATCGCCGCCAGGGTATCGCCGCCGCCCGCGATGGAGAAGGCAGGGCTGCTGGCGATGGCCTCGGCCAGCACCTTGGTGCCGTTGGCGAAGGCGTCGAACTCGAACACGCCCACCGGGCCGTTCCAGACGATGGTGCCCGCGGTCTTGAGCTTGGCCGCCAGCTTGGCCGCAGTCTTGGGACCGATGTCGAGTATGAGGTCGTCAGCGGCCACATCCTTGGCGTCTTTGACGGTGGCCTCGGCGGTGGCGCTGAACTGCTTGGCCACCACCACATCTTCGGGAATGGGCACCTCGGCGCCGCGTTCCTTCATTTTGGCGATGACCTTCTTCGCCTCATCCACCAGATCGGGCTCGGCCAGGCTTTTGCCGATGGGCAGACCTTCGGCCAGCATGAAGGTGTTGGCGATGCCGCCGCCCACGATCAGGCCATCGACCTTGTCGGCCAGGGCTTGCAGGATGGTGAGCTTGGTGGAGACCTTGGAGCCTGCGACGATGGCCACCAGCGGGCGCGCAGGTTTTTCCAGCGCGCGGCTGATGGCGTCGATCTCAGCCGCCAGCAGGGGGCCCGCACAGGCGATGGGCGCGTACTTGGCGATGCCATAGGTGGTCGCCTCAGCGCGGTGGGCGGTGCCGAAAGCGTCGTTCACATAGATGTCGCAGAGCTTGGCGATTTTTTGCGACAGCGCGTCGTCGTTCTTTTTCTCGCCCTTGTTGACGCGAGCGTTTTCGAGCATGACCACTTCGCCAGGACGCACGTCAAAGCCGCCGTCCACCCAGTTGGCCTGCAGCTTGACCGGCAGGCCGAGCAGCTCGCTCAGGCGCTTCGCCACGGGGGCCAGCGAATCCTCGGGCTTGAATTCACCTTCGGTCGGGCGGCCCAGGTGCGAGGTGATCATCACCCCGGCACCGGCGTCGAGCGCCATTTTCACTGCGGGCACGGAAGCGCGCACCCGGGTGTCTTCGGTGATCTCGCCCTTGTCGTTGAACGGCACGTTCAGATCGGCGCGAATGAATACGCGCTTGTCCTGGGCGAAGCCGCGCTTGCACACTTCTTCAAAGGTCAGGATTTGCATCAGTCTCTCCTCGGTTGCACCCCGCTGACGGGTGTTTTGATGAGTCGTCAAGGCAGCGGGGCTGGCGGCATCAGTTGCTGGCGACGTGCTTGACGAAGCGCATCATGTTGCAGGTGTAGCCGTACTCGTTGTCGTACCAGGACACGACCTTGACGAAGGTGGAATCGAGAGCGATACCGGCATCGGCGTCGAAGATCGACGGCATGGAGCAGCCGCGATAGTCGGTGGAGACCACCTTGTCTTCGGTATAGCCGAGCACGCCCTTGAGCGGGCCTTCGGAAGCGGCCTTCATCGCCGCGCAGATGTCGGCGTAGCTGGCTTCCTTGTTCAGCTCGACGGTCAGGTCGACCACAGAGACGTCAGGCGTGGGCACGCGGAAGGCCATGCCGGTGAGCTTTTTGTTCAGCTCGGGAATGACTTTGCCCACCGCCTTGGCCGCGCCGGTGCTCGACGGGATGATGTTGTCCAGGATGCCCCGGCCGCCGCGCCAGTCTTTGCTCGACGGGCCGTCCACGGTCTTCTGCGTGGCGGTGGCGGCGTGCACCGTACTCATCAGGCCGCGCTTGATGCCGAAGCTGTCGTTGAGCACCTTGGCCACGGGGGCCAGGCAGTTGGTGGTGCAGGAGGCGGCGGAGACGATTTTCTCGCCAGCGTACTTGGAGTGGTTCACGCCATAGACGAACATCGGCGTGTCGTCCTTGGAGGGGGCGGATTGCACCACTTTCTTGGCGCCAGCGTCGATGTGCTTCTGGCAGGTATCGAGGGTGAGGAAGAAGCCGGTGGCTTCAACCACCACGTCGGCATTCACTTCGTTCCACTTCAGGTTGGCGGGATCGCGCTCGGCGGTGAGGCGGATTTTCTTGCCGTTGACCACCAGGTTGTTGCCTTCCACGCCCACCGTGCCGTTGAAGCGGCCATGCACCGAGTCGTACTGCAGCATGTAAGCCAGGTAGTCCGGCTCGAGCAGGTCGTTGATGGCGACGATCTCCAAGTCTTTGAACTCGGCTTCCTGCGCCACGGCGCGGAACACCATGCGGCCGATGCGGCCGAATCCATTGATGGCGATGCGAATGGTCATATGAGATCTCCTGAATGAAGGTTGAGAAAAAGTGGGGTGTGGCGTGTGCAGGCGGCGTTTTGAGCGCGCCCTCAATCGGAAGCGTGCAAGGCCGACGCCCGCACGGCCTCGGCGACTGCGGCCACCGTGGGAATGATGCGATCGGGCTCGGCCAGGGCGATCGACTTGCCGTGGTTGTAGCCATAGGGCACCGCCCAGACCGCCACGCCGGCGGCACGCGCGGTGGCGACATCGATCTCGGAATCGCCGACGAACAGCGCGCGGTTTGCCCGCAGCTTGAAGGCGTCGAGGCAGTAGCGCACCGGCAGCGGATCGGGCTTCTTGGCTTCGAGCGTATCGCCGGCCACCACCATGTCGAAGTAGTGACGGATGCCATGCACCATGAGCACCGTGGTGGCGAAGCGCTGTTCTTTGTTGGTGACCAGCGCGATGCGTACCTGCGCCGCGCGCAAGGCCTTGAGCGTACTGAGCACATCGGGATAGAGGCGGCTGCGCTGCCCGGTACGCACGGCATAGAACTCGGCAAAGCGCGGCATCAGGATGTCGAGCGTGCCGGTGCGCCGCACCGTCTCTTCTTCGAGGCCGGTGGCATGCGCATAGGCGTGCAGCATGAGTTCGCGCGTGCCATGTCCGATCCAGGCGCGGATCAGATGCTCGGAGACTTCGGGCAGTTGCTGATCGCGCAGCAGGTCGTTGACCGCGTCGGCGATTTCCGGCGCGGTTTCCACCAGCGTACCGTCGAGGTCGAACATCACCAAATCGAACATGGCTTGCGTCATCCTGTTGCGTGTCGGGTCAGACTCAAGCGGCTTGCAGCACGGACTTCGCCACGGCGACCGCATGCTCTGCCGTCACCTTGAAGTACTGATAAAGCTGGGGCGCGGGGGCGGATTCGCCAAAGGTGGCGATACCGACGATGCCGCCGTTCAGGCCGACATACTTGTGCCAGAAGTCCGGGTGACCCGCCTCGATGGCCACGCGCGGCAAGCCTGCGGGCAGCACCTCGTTGCGGTAGGCCGCATCCTGGCGGTCGAAGGCGTTGGTGCAGGGCATGGAGACCACGCGGGCCGCGACGCCCTGTTCGGCCAGCATGCCTTGCGCCTTGAGCGCGATTTCCACTTCGGAGCCGGTGGCGATCAGCACGATCTGCGGCTTGCCGCCTTGCGCTTCGGACAGCACATAGCCGCCGCGCGAAATAGTGCGTTCGGCGTCTTCCGGGTGCGGGGTGGAGACGAGATTCTGCCGCGACAGCAGCAGGGCGCTGGGGCCATGCTTGCGCTCGATGGCGTGCTTCCAGGCCACCGCGGTTTCGAGCACGTCGGCCGGGCGCCACACATCCAGATTGGGGATGAGGCGCAGGCTGGACGGCTGCTCGATCGGCTGGTGCGTCGGGCCGTCTTCGCCCAGACCGATGGAGTCGTGCGAGAAGACGTGGATGACCCGCTGCTTCATCAGCGCGCTCATGCGCACGCCGTTGCGCGAGTAGTCGGAGAACATCAGGAAGGTGCCGCCGTAGGGCAGGAAGCCGCCATGCAGCGCCATGCCGTTCATCATGGCCACCATGCCGAATTCGCGCACGCCATACGACAGATAGTTGAACGCCGTGCCGGGCGCGGCCTTCTCGAAGGAATGCGAGGCCTTGACCGCGGTGAGGTTGGAACCGGTCAGGTCGGCCGAACCGCCGAACAGGCCCGGCAGCGCGGGCACCAGGGTTTCAAGCGCGATCTGCGAGGACTTGCGCGTGGCGGTCGCCGCAGTGACCTCGCGCGCCTTGGCATACAGGGTCTGCACGGTCTGACCCCAATCGGCAGGCAGATCGCCGGCCATGCGGCGCTTGAATTCGGCGGCCAGTGCGGAATGGGCCTTCTCATAGGCGGCGAAGCGCTCGTTCCAGTCGGCTTCGAGCTTGGCGCCGTGGAATTTGGCGTCCCAGGCCTGGTAAATGTCGGCGGGAATTTCAAACGGGCCGTAGTCCCAGCCCAGGGCCTTGCGGGTGGCGTCGGCCTCGGCCTGGCCGAGCGCGGCGCCGTGCACATCGTGCGTGCCGGCCTTGTTGGGCGAACCCCAGCCGATGGTGGTGCGGCAAATGACGAGCGTGGGTTTGTCGCTGGTCTTGGCTTCGGCGGTGGCTTTCTCGACGGCAACGGCGTCATGGCCGTCGATGGGGCCGATGACGTTCCAGCCATAGGCCTGGAAGCGCTGCGCGGTGTTGTCGGAGAACCAGTGCTCGACATGACCGTCGATGGAAATGCCGTTGTCGTCGTAGTAGGCGATGAGCTTGTTGAGCTTGAGCGTGCCGGCCAGCGAGCAGACCTCGTGGCTGATGCCCTCCATCAGGCAGCCGTCGCCGAGGAACACATAGGTGTGGTGATCGACGATGGCATGGCCGGGCTGGTTGAACTGCGCGGCCAGCACTTTTTCGGCCAGCGCCATGCCCACGCCGTTGGCGATGCCCTGACCCAGCGGGCCAGTGGTGGTTTCCACGCCCGGCGTGTAGCCCACTTCGGGGTGGCCCGGCGTTTTGCTGTGCAGTTGGCGGAAGCGCTTGAGCTCCTCGATCGGCAGGTCGTAGCCGGTGAGATGCAGCAGGGCGTAGATCAGCATCGAGCCGTGGCCGTTGGACAGCACGAAGCGGTCGCGGTTGGCCCAGTGCGGATTGGCCGGGTTGTGGTGCAGGTGATTGCGCCACAGCACTTCGGCGATGTCGGCCATGCCCATGGGGGCGCCGGGGTGGCCGGAGTTGGCGGCCTGCACGCCGTCGATGGCGAGAAAGCGGATGGCGTTGGCCAGACGGCGGCGCTGTTGGGTGTCGATTTGAACGGTAGTCATGTTGAAATTCTTCCGGGTTTGGACAACGCGGTTAACCTGCGCGACGCTTGAGGTCCATCAGACGCAGAATCATCGGCGTGAAGATGAGCTGCATGGCAATGCCCATCTTGCCGCCGGGCACGACCAGGGTGTTGGGGCGGCTCATCCACGAGTCGTGGAGCATGGACAGCAGGTAGGGAAAATCGATGCCCTTGGGGTTCGCGAAGCGGATGACCACCATGCTCTCGTCGAGCGTGGGAATGTCTTTGGCGATGAAGGGGTTGGAGGTATCGACCGTGGGCACGCGCTGGAAGTTGACGTGGGTGCGCGAGAACTGCGGCGCGATGTGATGCACATAGTCGGGCATGCGGCGCAGGATGGTGTCCATCACCGCCTCTTGCGAGTAGCCGCGCTGGATCTGGTCGCGGTGCAGCTTTTGAATCCACTCCAGGTTGATGATGGGCACCACGCCTACCAACAGGTCCACCTGTTTGGCCACGTTGATCTCGCCAGAGGCGTAACCGCCGTGCAGACCTTCGTAGAACATCAGATCGGAACCCGGCTTGATGTCCTTCCACTCGGTGAAGTTGCCCGGCTCGACGCCGAATTCGGCCGCCTCGCCCGCATCGTGGATGTACTTGCGCACCTTGCCGCCGCCGGTCTCGCCGTAGGTCTTGAACACGGTTTCCAGTTCGCCCAGCAAGTTGGCGTCGGGGCCGAAGTGGCTGAAGTGACGGTTGCCCGCGGCTTCCTGCTTTTTCATCTCCTCGCGCATTTCCATGCGGTTGAACTTATGGAAGGAATCTCCCTCGACGATTTGCGCGGTGAGCTGTTCGCGGCGGAAGATGTGCTGGAAGCTGCGCATCACCGTGGTGGTGCCGGCGCCCGACGACCCGGTGATGGCAATGATGGGATGTTTGACAGACATGGTGCGAGCCTCTTTTCAAGACAAGGAAATCAATGCATGCAGCGCCCGTCTTGATGCGGGTCGCTGCCAGGTTTGATCCGGCGCAAAGCGCAGCAATGGCGGCGGGGCCCTACGCTTCGATGCTGCCGAAACGAGCCGACCCTGCGGCCGCAACGCTCAACGGCTGGCTTCGTCGCGGTACAGCGAACGCTCTTTGAACAGCGGCGACTCAAAGGCTTTGTCTTCGCCCCGGTCATATTCGGCGTGATAGCGCTCCAGACGCTCGATCTCGTTCTTGGAGCCCAGCATCACCGGCACGCGCTGATGCAGCGAGCTTGGCTGCACCTCAAGAATACGCCCGCGCCCGGTGGAAGCCGCACCGCCCGCCTGCTCGATGATCATGCCGATCGGATTGGCTTCGTACATCAGGCGCAGACGGCCCGGCTTGCTCGGGTCTTTGGTGTCTTTGGGGTACATGAAAATACCGCCGCGCATGAGAATGCGGTGCACGTCGGCCACCATCGAGGCGATCCAGCGGGTGTTGAAGTCGCGCCCGCGCGGACCGGTCTTGCCGGCCTTGCACTCCGCGACATAGCGCTGAATCGGCGGCTCCCAGAAGCGCTCGTTGCTGGTGTTGATGGCGAATTCGCTGGTGTCTGCGGGAATCTGCAGATTGGGATGGGTGAGGATGAAGTTACCGATTTCGCGGTCAAGGGTAAATCCGTGCGTGCCTTTGCCCACGGTCAGCACCAGCATGGTGGCCGGGCCGTAGATGGCGTAACCCGCAGCGACCTGCTCCACGCCGGGGCGCAGGTAGTCGGCCACGGTGGGGTCGCCGATCTTGGTGTGGCGCAGCACCGAAAAAATGGTGCCGACCGAGACGTTGACGTCGGTGTTGCTCGACCCGTCGAGCGGATCGAAAATGAGCATGTAGGGGCCGCGCTCGAATTCCTTCGGCAGGGTGTACGGGTCGTCCATTTCTTCGGACGCCATGCCGGCGACCAGGCCGCCCCACTCGCACGCCTGGATCATGGCGTCGTTGGAGAGCACGTCGAGCTTTTTCTGTACTTCGCCCTGCACGTTCTGCGTGTCGAGCGCACCGAGGAAGCCGCCGAGCGCCCCCTTGGAGGTCATGGCGGAGATGGCCTTGACCGCGGCGGTCACATCCACGAGCAAGGCGGCGAGATCGGCCTGATCATCGGTGCCGTGCAATTGCTCGATGAGGAATTTTGAGACGGTGGTGCGACCTGACTGCATGGTGGAGCTCCCAATGGTTATGGGCCAGGGACAACAGACCTGCCCCGCACTTCAGACGTGCGGGTGAATCTGCTGGCTCGAGGCCCGATGACTTTTTGAAGCAACCTGCGGTCGGCGGACCAACCCCTGAGAAATCACTGAGACGTCAGCAGGACGCCCATCAGCGCAAGTCACTTCAAAAAGCCCGCAGCCCCAAAACGGAGACTCGCATGAACAGACTTCATTGGCTGCGGTAAAAGCTCCTGAAGTAGAACTTCGGAGCCCGTTCACAAACGGTGCGACCCATGACCATGGCGAAAAGGTGAATGACAAAATTCATTCCTAATCTTTATCGCTTAGGCCGAATATAAGCGGTGGCTCGAATTAAGGTAAATTCACGATTTGTTGATGTTCAGATCAGGAATTTTGATGAAAAACGCGACCATCCGTCAGCTCCGCGTCTTCAGCGCCGCTGCGCGCCACCTGCACTTTGGCAAGGCGGCCCAGGAAATGCACCTCACGCCGCCTGCTGTCTCCATGCAAATCAGAGAGCTGGAGTCGCAGGTCGGGCTCCCCCTATTCGAGCGTCAGGGCAAGTCCGTCAGTCTGACCTTGACGGGAGAGTATTTGGTGGTCTATGCCCGCAAGGTTCTTGCAACGCTCAAAGACGCCGAGGACGCCATGGCGCGCCTGCGGGGCATCAAGGCCGGCCGACTGACCATTGGCATGGTGAGTACGGCCCAGTATTTCGTGCCACGCTTGCTGGCGCGCTTTCACGCCGAGTATCCCCATGTGGAGGTCCGGCTCTCGGTGGGCAACCGTGAACAATTGGTGAGTCATCTCCAGAACAGCGAGCTGGATCTCGCCATCATGGGCCGACCGCCGCGAGACGTTGCCACGCGCGCCGAACCCTTTGCCGCCCACCCCATGGGCATCATCGCGCCGCCACAGCACCCGCTATCGACCGGAGGGCCGCACTCGGCCACACTGCTGACGCAGTTCAACTTCATCATCCGCGAACCCGGCTCGGGCACGCGCGCCACTTTTGAGGAGTATCTGCACCAGCATCAGATGGAGCTGCCCCTGTTCACCGAAATGCAGAGCAACGAAACCATCAAGCAGGCGGTCATGGCGAATATGGGCATCAGCTTCCTGTCGCTGCACACCATCGACCTGGAATTGCGCAACAACCTGCTGACCGTGCCGTCGATCGAGGGCATGCCCTTGCTGCGACGCTGGTACGCGGTGAACAGTCTGGCCAAACTGCTGTCACCGGGGGCGGAAGCATTCCGCTATTTCATTCTGGAGCATGGCGAATCGTTTCTGGCGGAAACCTTCGGCACCGACATTCTGGCACCCGGCAAGGACTTGGCCAACGCTGAGCCGTAGTCGCAGCGCCGGTCGCTGCGCTCAGCCGCAGGCGCGCATCAGCGCAGCAAGCGGCGCGGTATCGGCGCGCAACACGCGCGGCCCCAGGCTGACCGCTTGAAACCCCGATCTCTGCAGCAGGGCGATTTCGTCTTCGCCCAGTCCACCCTCGGGCCCGGAGACCATCCAGCCTGATTCGCCCGCGGCAAAGGGCTCAAGCGCACGCGTCGCCAACGGGCTCAACACGCAGCGATGCAACCGAGCGTTGTCGTTGCCGAGGTGCTGCAGCCAATCGGACAGTGTCGCCACCGGCGCCACCTCGGGAACGCGATTGCGGCCGCACTGCTCGCACGCTGCAATGGCGACGCCTTGCCAGTGCGCCACCCGCCGCTGCGCACGCTCGCCCTGCAGACGCAGCACGCTGCGCCGCGTAATCAAGGGCTGAATGGCCGCGACACCCAGTTCCACCGCCTTTTCCACCAAAGCATCCATGCGCTCGTTGGCCGGCATGCCCACGGCCAGCATGACGCGCACGTCCGCTTCGCGCTCCACCGCATGGTGGGTGCGAAGCAGCAGGGTTTTGGGGTCGATGACCTCGCCCGACCACTCGCCGCCGGTGCCGTCAAACACGGCGACCGGTTCGCCCTCCTTCAATCGCAAGACCTTGACATGCTTGGCCGTCGCCGCGGGCAGGGTCAACAGGCCGGGCGCCAGCATGGCCTCAGTGGGCGGAATGTAAAAGCGCAACGACACGAAAGAGCGACCGTAGGAACTGCGCGCTTCACGCCGCGGCCAGTTGAGACAGCACCGCTTCAGTGTCTGCGCTGAACAGGCGCACGCCCTCTTGCAGCTTTTCGGTGGCCATGCGGTCGGTGCGCATGCACTGCTCAAAGTCCTGCTGGCTCAGCACGGGCGGCAGGGGGTCGATCGCCGGGCCTGCCTGCGCCGCGTCGAGTTGACGCGGCATCGCGCGGTCGCTGGCCGCCAGGGCATCGAGCAAGGCCGGTGGAATGGTGAGCAGGTCACAGCCTGCCAGGGCAGCGATCTGGTCCAGGTCACGAAAGCTCGCGCCCATTACCTCGGTCGGCACGCCTTGCTGCTTGTAGTCATACCAGATGCGCCTGACAGCCTGCACGCCGGGGTCGTTGGCGCCGCGACGCTGCTCGGCGTCCCAGGCCCCGCCAGCCTGAAGGCGATGCCAGTCGGTGATGCGTCCCACGAAAGGCGAAATCAACTTCACACCCGCCGCGGCGCAAGCCTGCGCCTGTGCGAAGCTGAACAACAGCGTGAGGTTGCAGTGGATGCCTTCGGCTTCGAGCATGCGGGCTGCGACAATGCCTTCCCAAGTGGCGGCAATCTTGATCAGCACGCGCTCGCGCGGCACGCCCTGCGCCGCATATCGCGCCATCAGCGCGCGGGCGCGCCGCAAGGTGCCTTCGGTATCGTGGGACAGGCGCGCATCGACCTCGGTGGACACCCGGCCCGGCAGACGCTGCAGAATTTGCACCCCGAACGCCACGAGCAGCGCGTCCAGACGATCATTGACGTCGGCAGAACCGCTCACTGCGGCCGCGACGAGGCGGGCATAGCGCGGATCGGCGGCCGCCTTGCGAATCAGACTGGGATTGGTCGTGGCATCCCGCGCGCTCCAGCGGGACAGCAGATCCAAATCGGCCGTATCGACCACGACGACAGTGGAAGCAGCCAGCGAATCGAGTGCAGACATGAGTGAGGAGTGAGACGGCGATGCGAAGCGATCATCTTAGGCGAGCTTCGACAGCTCTCCCATGTGATCAGTCTTCGTCGTCGAGCTCGGCGTTCCAGCCCTTGCTCTGCGCACGCTGCATGGCGCGCTCATACAGGGCGCGGTGACGCTCGGCGAGTTCCGGCGGCAGGCGGCTGGGCAGATTGCCGTGCTGATCCCATTCGGCCTCCACTTTCTGCATCAGCCCCTGCATGCGCTGCAGGTCCCAGCCTTTGCAGTCTTCGGCTTCGGGCAGCAGCCCGAAAACCCAGGCGTCTAGCACCACCCGGCCAAGCTGGGTCATGCCGTGCGCGTCGGCGTGATAGCCGGGATAAATCGGTTTTTCTTGCATGTTGAGCTCGTTTCGGTCGGGCGGTCGTCGGTCGTTGAGACCGATGTGGTCGCCGCTCAGGCCACCCAGCGCTGAAGGTAAGAGTGGATGAGCTCGAACACTTTATCGGATTTGATGATCAACCCCAGATCGATCATCTCAGAACCCAGCGCCATGCCCCGGTTGTTGGCAGGCACCGGGGCGGGCACGATGTGGTGCGCTTCCTCACGGAAAAACACCGCGGCAACCACCCCGGCGAACAGCAGATCGCGCGTGGCCTCGCGCCGTGAAATCTGGCCGCCTCGGCGTTCGATGAACACCGGGCTGCCGCTGGAGCCGGGATAGACCGCGGCGTCGATGAGAAACTGCCGATGCCCTTCAAAGTCGAGTGCGGCGGGCGTCGCCGTAGTCCCTCGGCGCAGGATGGGCATGAGGTTGACCTGATCCCACACGCCGCTGGGATAGCCGACGAACAGCACGTCTTCCAGGGCGTCGAACTGCTGCCAGGTCGCGGCGTCGGGAATGAGTCGGCTGTCGATCGGCTCGAAATAAAGCTCCACGCCTTGCTGCTCAGCCGCCTGCTGCAGCGGCGCGAGCGGCACCAGGGCCAGATCGACCTCAGCGTCGGGGTGTAGATGCCAGGCGGCGGGGAACTCGTCGATGTTGAGCTGGAAGCGCTGGCCGAACGCGGGCCGACCCTGGCGCTTTTGCGTGAACACCAGCCCGCCACGCCGCACGCCCTCCACCAAATGGCGGTTGGTGACGACGAAGTCCGTCACGCCGCGGGCATGCGTATGGCGCACGACGAAGGCGGTGCCGGAGCCTTCGCTGCCGTCGTCGAGCACGGTGTCGACCCGGACGGTGGAAAACAGCAGCCGCTTGGCGGTGGAATCGATGTCCATGTGGAGGCGGCTCGTTCAGTGATGCGTCGCGGACTGGTTCAGCCGCTCGATGGCGGCAATCGCCGCCCGCTGCGCTTCGGCGGCTTCGGCCTCGTTGCCCATCATGGTCAGCCGCCCGAAGGTGCCGAACGGCCGCACATCGACAAGGGTGACCTGGGCCGCCTTCTCCGCCTCGTTGGCGGCGTAGACGATATAACCCGCGGGCTCGACTTCGAGGATGAACATGCTCTTGCCCGGCAGGATCATCGAGCCCTTGCGAAACTGGCGGTTGATGAGGGTGGCGTGGTCGGGGGTGATGGCGCGGATGATTTCGTTCCACGCCACTTTGCAGCGCAGCCGCGACTGCTCGCTGGCCCCGAGCTGCTGCAGGATCACGCCGCCGGCAGCCAGCACCTCGCTTTGGTTGCGGTAGTGCAGCTCCATCGAGCCGAAAGAGCGCTCGACCACCTGCTCGCCCATGCGCACGTTGGTTTTTTTCAGCGCCGCATCCGACAGGCTGTGCACCGCCATGCCCGGCCCCACCTCCACCCAAAGACAGGCATCGCCGGCCACGGGCAAGAAGCCTTGCGACGAAGTGGCCAGATAGGACGCCAACTGCGGCTGCAGGGCGTCGATGAAGACGAAAGTGCGCAGGGAGATTTTCATGCCTGGCGCGCCTTCAGCGGGTAAGGCTCATGTAGAGCATAGGAAGCTTTTCGGGCAGGCGTTCGACCTTGTCGATCACCGTGAAGTTCTTGACGCCGAAAATACGCGAGACGTACAGATCGGCGTGCGGATCGAGCGACAGCGCGTAGACCGTGACGCCCTGCTGCAGCAGTTGTTCGACTGCGCGCTTGGTATCGTGCCGCAGGTATTGCGGGTCGCGCACATCGTTGTCGGCGGGCTCGCCGTCGGTGACGACGAAGCAGATTTTCTTGCGCTTGGGCTGCTGCTCCAGATAGTGCCCGGCATGGCGCAGCGCAGCGCCCATGCGGGTGGAGTAGCTGCCCTTCATGCCGGCCAGCCGCGCACGGGCGAGATCACCATAGGGCTGGTCGAAATCCTTGAAGCGGTAGTAGTGCACGTCGTGGCGGCCGTCGGAGCAGAAGCCGTGGATGGCGAACGGGTCGCCGATGCGTTGCAGCGCTTCGGCCAGCAGCACGGTGGCGGCGCGGGTGAGATCGAGCACGGAATAGTCGTGGCCGCGCACCTTGTCGTTGGACGACTCGGACATGTCGAGCAACACCATCACGGCCAGATCGCGCTGCGCGCGCTTGAGCCGCACCATGATGCGCGGGTCGGGCTGAACGCCCATGCGCACATCGGTCATGGCGCGCACGGCGGCATCGATGTCGATGTCGTCGCCGTCTTCCTGGCGCCGGATGCGCTGCAGGCCCTGCGGAATCATCGACTCGATGAGAAATTTCAGACGCGACACCACCGGCTTGTGCTCGGCCAGAATGGCGTCGATCACCGACAGATCGCCCACCGGCGGATGACGCTCGAGCACGGTGGCCCAGCTTGGGCGGTCGAGCTGGATCTGGTAGTCCCACTCGGGATAGTGAAAGGGCTCGGAAATCGGCGGGCGGCCTTCGAGCGAGTTGATGGTCACCCCTTCCTGGTCGAGATAGAACTCGGTGGGCAGAATCCAGACCTCCTGCGCGTCGTCACCGGCGAATTCGTTATCGACCTCGTTGACCATCTCCATGACGCTGACCTTGCGCCGCACCTGCTGCTGCGTCTCCCAGGTGGCCTGCAACGCCTGCGCTTCGTCGTACTCCTCCAGCTCCCAGATGGCGCGGTTGTCGTCGCGATAAAGCGCGCGCAGACCATCGGTGCGGCGGTTGTATTCCGGCAGATCCAGCGCCGCCAAGGGGTGTGAGAGGTCGATGCCTACGTTCCAGCTGAATTTCGCATCCAACAAGTCGGGCTGGGCGCGAAAATGGGCCACGCCCTGTTGTACCCAAGGATGCGGATCGGCGCTGTGCTCCTCCAACAGCGCGCGCGCGAGTCGGTTGAGCAGATCGCCCACGGTCTTGGGCTCGCTGTAGTCGGCAGGCGGCTGCAGGGCCAGCCACGCCTCACGCATATTGGGAAACTGAGCAATAGCCAGCGCCTCGACGCGTGCGTCTTCGATGACTTCGATCAGACCGATCTGCAGCGGCGACAGGGCCTGCATGGACAGCGGCTCGGTGGTGAACACCAGATGCGCGGCGCAGTGGTTGGCCGCGGCGCGATAGACGTCCAGCGCGCTGACGATCTGCTCTGACGGCGTGTCGGGGCCGAGAGGGCGAAAGTCGTCGTAGGCATCGGCGATGTGAATGACGTAGCGCTCGATGAAGGGCTTGAGACCTTCGCGATTTTCGTAGTCGCCTGCGGTCGGGCGCATGAAAAAGTCACGTCCCCACATCGCCCGCAGATAGATGTTGAGCCGACGCTGCATGTCCACGAACAGCGTGCCTTTGCGCTCTTGCTGCAACATCGAAAGCGCATCGGGGCTTTGCAGCGAAAAGTAGGCGACCTGCCCGTCAAAATCAGCCTTGTAGGCCTGCGCGCCCCACTGGGCCCAGCGCCGCAGCCCGCCCAGGGTGAGCTGCGACAGCAAACGCTCCAGGTTTTCGAGCATGGGCCGCAAGCCTCGCGGCGCCTGTGCCAGCATCAGCGACAGCACGCTGAGAAACTGCCGAAACAACTCTTCGTCGCCCAACCGCTGACCGGCCAGGGGCGCAGTGGCAGCGATCAGCGCCAACACCTGGCCAGAGGTCTTGGAAGCCATGGCCAACAGAAAATTGACCAGATCGGGCAGCACGTCCTCACCGATGGCGCGGGCCAGTTCGGGCATGGACTGCAGGTAGGTGATCACCAGCTCTTCACCGCGGCCAAGCTGGTGCAGCGCGGCAGCTCCCTTGAGGAAGTTGTCTAGGCCGCGCGAGGAGAAGGCGCGCGCCGCCTCGTTCCAAGACGCGCGCAGGACGTCCTGCGCACCGCTCGGCAGCTCGTCGACGAGTTCCTGGAATTCTTCGAGGTGAATGGCCATGATGGACTCACTGCGCGCGGCCCGTGGCGACTGGGGGCCGCAGCGCTAGCGAAGGTCAGAAATAGGTGGTCACCGCGGCGTCCAGCGCATCGCGCATGTCCGGATCATCGGTGATCGGTCGAACCAGCGCCATGCGGCAGGCTCCCAGCGGCGCCACACCCTGCGCGATCAGCGAGCCGGCGTAGATGAGCATGCGGGTGGAGATGCCTTCGTCGAGCCCGTGCCCCTTGAGATTACGCGAGCGTTCGGCGATGTGCACCAGATTCTTGGCCACCTCCAGACCCACACCGGATTCATGCGCCACGATCTCGGCTTCGACTTCGTGCTCGGGGTAGTGGAAATCGAGCGCGGCAAAACGCTGCTTGGTGGATTGCTTGAGGTCCTTCATCAGGCTCTGATAGCCGGGGTTGTAGGAGATGACCACCTGGAAATCGGGATGCGCCTCGATGATCTCGCCCTTCTTCTCCAGCGGCAGAATGCGCCGCGCATCGGTGAGCGGGTGAATGGCGACCGTGGTGTCTTGCCGCGCCTCGACCACTTCGTCGAGATAGCAGATGGCGCCCAAGCGAGCGGCCATGGCCAGCGGGCCGTCTTGCCAGCGGGTGCCGTTGGCATCGAGCAGATAGCGGCCCACCAGGTCGGAGGCGGTCATGTCTTCGTTGCAGGCCACGGTAATCAAGGGCTTGCCCAGCTTCCAGGCCATGTATTCGACGAAGCGGGTTTTGCCGCAGCCCGTGGGGCCCTTGAGCATGACCGGCAGGCGCACGGAATAAGCCGCCTCGTACAGCTCGACTTCGTCGCTCAGCGCACGGTAATAGGGCTCGCGGGCGACACGGTAGGCGTCCAGCCCGCTCGCAGGCGCTGCGCTCAGATCGGCCGCCGGGCGGTGGGCGGCAGGCATGACGGAACCGGCTCGCGCAGGACGTGCATCCTGACGGGGGGCATAAGTGCGAACGTAGTCTTCGTGACGCATGGCAATCTCTCTCAACAAAGCGCGGAACGGCTCAGGGCCGACCGGCGCGAAAAACACAATCGGGCAATCAATCGGGCCAGACGCGCTGCGGGAACAGCGTAGAGGCCGACGAGGCAGGCTCTGCCGCCAGGGGCATTGCCGACGCCTTGGCGACCGTGCGCGGAGCAGGCTTGGCGACTGCGGCTGCCTTGACTGCGGACGCGGGCTTGCTCGCCGCCTCAGTGGCGGGCGTTGCGGCGCGAGCCGGGGCGCCGGCTGTCTTGGCGGGTTGGGTGGAGCGTGCCTGACGCACGCTTTGGGTCAACTTTTCCTTGATGCTGCTCATGATGGGTAAACCTCCTTGAGTATGGCGTCGATTTCGTCCGCGGCGCCCTGGCCGCGGGCGCCCATCTGGTAAACCGACAGGCCGTCAAGCGCCGAGGCGCGATAGATGGCGCGGCGGCGCATGGCGGCCTGCAGCACGGGCAGGCCGAACTCGGCCAGCGCATCCTGCATGGCGGCCGAAAGGGCGCTGCGTTGCTCGATCTGGTTGAGCACCAGAAAGGCACGCAGCCCCGGGTTTTGCGTGCGCGCGGCTTCCACCTCTTGCGGCAGGCGCAGGCTGGCCCAAAGATCCACCGGCGAGGGCAGTACGGGGATGAGCGCGACATCGGCGGACCGCAGCGCCTGGCTGGAGGCATGACTGTCGAGCGAGGGCGGACAATCGAGCACGATGTGCTGATAGGCCTTGTAAGTCTGCCGAAGCCCGGCGCCGTCCCAGCGGCCCGAGATCTGTTTGACCGTGGCCGGGTAGGGCTGCGCGCCTGCGCCACCCCATTGCAGCGCAGAGCCTTGCGGATCGAGGTCCACCACCACCGTCGGCCCGCGCCGGGCCAGCCCGGCAGCCAGATTCATGGCCAGCGTGGTCTTGCCAGCGCCGCCCTTCTGGTTGATGACGGCCAGCACTTGGGCGGCTGCCATGACTCAGCCCGAACTTCCCGCCAAGGCATTCACCCGGGCGGCAAAGGCGCGCTCGGCCTCGCCCAGCGTGGCACCGTCGGCCGCATCGAGGGTGATGTTGACGTAGGTCGTGCCGAAGTTGATGTTCTGCGGATGCTGCCCGGTTTCTTCGGACAAGGCCGCCAGCGCATCGAGAAAGGCGCGCGTCTGGGCGTAACTGCCGAAGGCGAAGCGCTTGAACAGCATCGGCGGTTTGCCCTGCTCGCGCCACGATGCGGTTTGTTCATCCATGTGAGGCTCCTTCGGTATGCTGCACCCGCTGCAGATGTTGCGATTCTTCGTTGAGCAGGCGCGCAAACAAGGCGGCCGACTCGCCATCGCGCACCCGCTGCGCATGACGCAGGGCGTCTGCATACAAATGCACCGCCGAGGTCTCCAACTGCGCATCATGCACCTGCAACTCGGCTGGACTGCGCCCCAGACGGGCGGGCGGCAAATTGCCCGCGCAAGGCGCGATGCCGTGCAGAATGAGTTGTTCCATCAGCGCGCTGGCGTGATCAAGCTCTTCGAGCGCCTCGCGCCGCAGCTCAGCGGCCAAGGCCGCATCGCCCCACAGCCGGGCCAGCACGCTTTGGGCAAGGTACTGCTGCACTGCGGTCATTTCATGACCGAGTGCGCGCGTCAACCAACCCAGGGTGCGGGAATCTACCGGCATATGGACCTGCGTGCTTAGCTGCGTATTTAACTGCGGGTGGAGGTGATTTCCGCATCGCGGCCACCGCCCTCTGCATCGGGGCTGGTCGGCAGTATGCCTTCCACCTCGTTGTGCACGCGGGCGATGATGTGGGCAGCCACCAGGCCGTCGCCCACGCGCTCGCAAGCATCGGCGCCCGCACGCACCGCCGCGTTCACCGCACCGGTTTCGCCACGCACCAGTACGGTCACGTAGCCCCCCCCTACGAACTGGCGACCGATCAGTCGCACTTCCGCTGCCTTGCACATCGCGTCGGCCGCTTCGATCGCGGGCACCAGACCACGCGTTTCGATCATGCCAAGGGCAATACCCGTCACACTTGCCATTTCCAAATCTCCATCAGGTTTCACCGCATCCGCCGCTGGGCGCAACCATGCGGGCGGGGTCGGCGCATTCATGCTGAACGCCAATCAGCGCCAATCAGCGCCGATCAGGCGCTCGGCGTGGAAGGCAGAATACCTTCGACTTCGCTGTGCACGCGGGCGATGATGTGCGCAGCCACCAGGCCGTCACCCACGCGCTCGCAGGCATCGGCACCCGCGCGCACCGCCGCGTTGACCGCGCCGGTTTCGCCGCGCACCAGCACGGTGACGTAGCCGCCGCCCACGAACTGGCGACCGATCAGTCGCACTTCCGCTGCCTTGCACATGGCATCAGCCGCTTCGATCGCCGGCACCAGTCCGCGCGTTTCGATCATACCCAGGGCAATTCCATTCACGTTCGCCATTTCTCGCTCCTCAAAGGTTTGCAATTACCAATGCCTGCCGCCAGCTCAGGCCGACGGCGCTTCGGGCAGAATGCCCTCGACTTCACCATGCACGCGGGCGATGATGTGCGCAGCCACCAGGCCGTCACCCACGCGCTCGCAGGCATCGGCGCCCGCACGCACCGCCGCGTTCACCGCACCGGTTTCGCCACGCACCAGCACGGTAACGTAGCCGCCTCCCACGAACTGGCGGCCAATGAGGCGCACGTCCGCCGCCTTGCACATGGCATCCGCTGCTTCAATCGCCGGCACCAGGCCGCGTGTTTCGATCATTCCCAGGGCAATGCCCATCCGTTCAGCCATTTGTCACTCCTTGTCTAAAAGTCGACTTCCCACCCATAAGCACCGAGCCCGGTGCCCGAGGTGCCCTCTTGCTCACACGACTGCACGGAAAACCCGTTGACGGGTTCACTCCTCCCAGCCCTCGATAATTCCGCAGATGGTCAGATCCGTGGTGACACTCGGGTCGGGCATGGCCAGCCTTGCTGCACTGCCCAGGGTGGTAAACACCCATTTGCCCACCGGCGCACCCACCGGATCGGTGGCCACCTGAATATTGCCTGTCTGTCCCTGCAAAACGCGCAACGAAGCGGACTTCAGCCCCGGCGCACGCCGGGTACAAACCAGTTCGTCCTTGACGCGCCAGATTTCCATCAGCCCTCCGCAGTCCAATGGTCGATGATGCCGACGATGGTCAGATCGGACGGAAAATCCTTGGCGCCTGCGGCATCCCGCGCAGCAGAAGAACCCACACAGATCACCCAATCTCCCGGCACACAGCCCACTGCATCGACCGCCACGCTGCGCGTGCCACCCGCTTTTTCCTGGACGACGAGCAGCGGACGATGACCGAACGAATCGATCCGATTCGTCGATACCAGCGTCTTTTCCACTCGCATGATGCGCATCTGTCTTCCCTCAATGTCCTGAGTCCGCCTCCGCCTCGTCAACGAACACGCAGCGTTCGGTGTCGAAACGGTCGGACAGCGCCATGCGGCAGGTCAGCAGTTCCCGCGCCACCAGCGCCGGATACCTCGCTTCGATGGCCGCCTTGACTTGTTTTGCGCGGTTGAGCGCGCGTTCGCGCGAGCCGGGCACGCGCGACGAATAGTAAAAATGCACCAGCACGGGCACGCTCAGGCCATGCCGCACGTTCAGGCCGGTAAAAATCTTGATGCCGACATCGACATCGGCCGCGCCTTCCTCGACCGTATCGAGATGGGCGAAGTAATACTTATTGCGCATCTGCACATACTGCGTGGCTTCGCCGGCGCAGATGAACTCTTCGTCGTGGCCCAGCACGGTGTAGCGGCCCTGATGGTGATGGATCACATACTCGATCTGCGACAGATTGGCCTCAGCCAGCGCCAGTACTAGCTGCCGCATGCCCGGGATCATCACGCCGCGTCCCTGCGCCCAACCGTCCATGTTCTGCGCTTCGTCCACCCGCTGCGCAATGTGAGCCCGAGCGGCTTGTGCCGTCAGCCCCACGGTTTCGCGGTACAGCTCTGCCGTATCGACGTAACGGTAGGGATTCACATCGCCGTCGGCATCCGGCAGGTGAATGCGCAGCGCATCCACATCCGTGTCGAGGCCGACGAGCAGAATGTCCGGCGCGGCGCCCACGCCATAGGTGCGTTCGATGGCGATGCGCAATTCGTCCAGACGCTGCTTGGCCGACTCCACCGCCTGCTTGTCATTGCTGGCATGAAAGGCGCAGCCCTGTTCATGCGAGTGCGAGCTGCTGAAGTGGTACACCGCGATCTTCAGATAGTTCTGCGATTCGCCACCGGGAATTCCGCCGCTCAGTCGCTCGATCTCGCGATGACCCCAATCGACCATATCGGCTTCGACATCGAACATCGCCCCCGCATACGCCTTGAGATAGACGTTGCGGTTGGGCGCCATGCGGAAGACGAAAGGCAGCAAACCTTGCAGGCGACCGTCGGCGCAGGGAGTGACGTCCACGGTGTGATAACCGCAGGCGGCGAGAAACTCGGGCGTGAGCGCCATGCGGTTCAGCCACAGCGACTGGTCGGCATCGGTGCGATCCACGCAAACCTTGAAACTCTGGAAAATGCAGTGCGTATGCAGCGCCTTCATGTCCAGGCCTGACACCCAGGCATCGTCGAGCAATTGTTGCGGCAAGGCATAGCCCAGCCGTTCCTGCGCCAGCCGCTGCGCGCGCTCGGCGAAGTCTCGCTCGTGCTGCAGCGCGGAGATTTCCTTGAGCACGTCGACAATGCCGCTGAAGCGGCCGCGCACGATGCGCTCATAGTCGGACAAGCGGCAGTTGAGCTCGGAATCGACCAAGGCATGTTCGCAGCGCTGCCCGGGGCCGATGACACAGGCCGGGTTGTCGATCGCATGCTCGCCTGCATGCAACGCGGGGCGGACGGCGTGCAAATGCGGCGCTGAACCCTCCTGCGTCGGCAGGTAGGCGCCACTGGCCTGGAGAGCCGTTCTGCGCTTGAGCGTGTTCATCGGACTTGCCCTCGCCTCAGCCGCGCGCGCCGCCGGAAACGGTCACCGGCGCACCGCGTTCGGTGTTGCCTGACGAGCCGGTCACACGCGATGCGGGCACCTCGGGACGCTCCACCTCGCGGAACGTGGTGGCATTGGCGCCCGCACCACGGGGCTGGCCGCGCATCGACAGATTGCGCATCAAGCTCGACGTGCCTTCCGTGCCGGTTACGCGCGATTTGTCGAGCCACACGTCACCCGAAACTTTGGTGCCTTGCTGACTGCCCTCGCCACTCAGGCGCTGCGCCGCACGTTGCAGCAGAGCGTCTTTCTGCACCTGCTGCTGGGCTTGCAGTCGCTGCACATCCTGCTTGCGGAACTCGGGGGTGCCGGTAATCAGACCTTCGGCCTTGTTGATCGAGCCGGAGATGCGCTCCGAGCCCATACCGTTACCGGTCACGGCTTGATCGCGTTCACGTCCCAGCGAGGCATGCCCGCGGGTCAGAATGCTGAAGCCCGCAGGAGCCGGATCGCGCACAGGCTCCTCGACCGGTCGAGCGCGCGAGACGAAACGGCCACTGGTGGCGCATTGGCCCGGCATGGTGTCCATGCCCAGATAAGGCGTACCAGTTACCGGCTCGCAGGCGCCACGTTCGTCACCGGTCATCACCGAGCCTCCGGCGCCAGGCCGGTCTCCGGTAATGGCGCGCAGCGAAACCGTGGTGCTGTCACGTTGCAGGTTGCGCTGTTGCTGCAGCGCAGGCGCCGCGCAGAACTCGGCATACTGCCCCTGGCCGAAATAGCTGTTGCCGCTGATGGGCGCACAGGCGCCGGCCTCGTTGCCGGTGACGCGCTGACTACGGCCCGCATGACTTCCTGTGACCTTCTGACCCTTCCAGGTCTGGTCGACCGCCACTTTCGCGACGGGTGCGATGGCCGGTGCGGTTTCGCACACTGCGGCCAGTTGTTGGGTGCCGATATAGTCGACGCCGGTGACGGGTTGGCACCCGTATGACTCATCACCGGACAATTTTGGGCTGGGCGCGACCTCTGAACCGGTCACCGACCGGCCACTGAGCGTCTGCATCGAACTGACCTTGGCCGGCGCCGCAGTGGAAGCGCCGCCGAAGTCTTTGGCATTGAAATACTGATTGCCCGTGATGGCGCGAGCGGAACCCGCTTCGCTGCCGGTCACTTGCGGACTGCGACCCACATCGGTGCCGGTCACACTCTGACCATCTCGGCTGGACATCACGCTGACCTTGCGCGGCTGCGCCGGGGCTTCGGTGCCGCAGACCTGCACGAACTGCTCGCTCGACAGATATTGCGTGCCCGTCACCGGGCGGCAGGCGCCGGCCTCATCGCCCGTCATACCTTTGCGCGCACCCAGACCCGCTCCCGTCACGGCCTTGCCTTGCGCCGTGGTGGAAATCTCGACCTTGTTCGGCGCGGTATCCGCACTGGCCATGCTGTAACTGGTGCCGGTGACGGTGCGATCCGAGCCTTGCTCGCCGCCGGTGACTTTCACCGGGCGATCCACCAAAGTGCCGGTGAAGCGCTGACCCATTTCGGTGGTGCCGCGGCCGACCTTTTGAGCGCCGGGTTGAGGGCGGGTGTCGCAGAATTCTTTGTACCGCTCTGCGCTCAAATAGTCGGTACCGGTGATGGCGCGGCAAGAACCTGGCTCGTCGCCGGTCATTTTGGAGGACCGGCCCACTTCGGTCCCGGTGACCCGCTGTTCGCGCAGCGTGGTGCTCACGCCCACCTTCGGCGGATTGGGAGCGGGGCGGGTCTTGCACAAGGTGTCGAATTGCTCGGAGCCGATGTATTCGGTTCCGGTGATGGCGCGGCAGGAGCCCGGCTCGTTGCCGCTGACGCGCTGGCTGCGTTCGACTTGAGTGCCCGTCACGCGTTGGCCCGAAAGGGTGTGACCTTCCTCGACCTTCATCGGCACGGGAGCCTGCGTGTTGCGAGCCTTCATGCGACCACTGGGGCGCGAGGACTCGGCAGAGGCGCAGGCGCCCGCGCGGCCGACGAGCGACTGCACATGACGACGCTGCATCGCCACTTGGCGAGCGGTTGCTCCCTTGCTCATGGCGACTTGCCAATCCTGCCCCGGAAGCGACGCCGCAATCTTGGTGGCCTGCGCCACACGACGCAGACCAGCCTTGCCATCCTGCGCCAGCGCGGCACGGCGGGCCTGCGCCAGGGCGCGACCTCCCGCCATCGGCACCGCGCGAACAGCGTTTGACACCTCGGCAGCGGGTGCGAACATCGCGCTCTGGGTGGATGGCGCCGCAGCCGCATCGGCGCAACCGCAACCACAGGACTGCTCGGTGGCGCAGCCGCAACTCGCGGATGCATCACGAGAAGAAGCCTCACTAGAGATCGCAGCGACCGAGGGGCGCAGATGCGCGCTCGGGCCGCCGCTTCCAGCCAGTTTGATCGCTGCCTTGCCCTGCTGCGACAGCGCCTGGCGGCGCGCACGCGCTGGACTGAGCTGCGCCTGCGGCGGATTCAAGGACGCGGTGGGCGCAGAGGCGGAGGCAAAGGCGGCCGCACGCACGACAGGGGCTGCCGATACGGCGGAGGCGGGCCGCGACTGCGAAGAAGCAGCAGAAGATGCGGCAGCCATCTCCGGCCTTTGGCGCGCAGGGGCGCCAGCAGGCTTGGCCGAACCGGCCTTGCCATGCAGCGCCATGGCCTGGCGCCGCTTGAGTGCCAGCTCGCGACCCGAAAGGGTCGCCTGCGCATGGCGTTCGGCAGGATATGTCATGGTGGACCTCGAAGCAGAGAAGTCGTGAATTCAGAAAACTCGGAGCCTGAACCCGAGGCACGCGGCCCCGGAAAACCGGCGCGACGGCATCCATGCCATCACGCCAGATCCGCGATCAGCGGTAGACCACGAACGCGAGACCCTGGCTCTGGGCGTAGTTGTCATAAGCGACAAAACGCACCATGTGGTCAGGAAATTCGCGGTGGCAGGCCTCAAGTTCAGCCAGCACCGCATCGACGGACTGCTCGCCGAACAGCGGCAGCTTCCACATGTACCAGAAGCTCACGCGAGCTGAGGTGCCCTTTTCGGTGTGCTCCACCGCGGGGTTCCAGCCCTGGGCGATGGTGTAGGCAATCTGGCGACGCACCTGTTCGGGCGTCATTTGCGGCAGATAAGAGAAGGTTTCGTACTTCTTGGTGGCTTTGTAGGCTTGCACAGTGGCCATGATGAATTCCTTTGAGAGCAAACGGTGTCAGGCAGCGGCGGCCTCAGCGGCCACCGCACCGGGATCGGTCACTTGTTGGTGACGTCCAGCTTGTCGACGGTGTCGAACTCGAACTTGATTTCTTTCCAGGTTTCCATGGCGATTTTCAGTTCGGGCGAATGCTGGGCGGCTGCGGTGAGAATCTCGCGACCTTCCTTTTCAACCTGACGACCTTCATTGCGGGCTTGCACGCAGGCTTCGAGCGCCACGCGGTTGGCTGCGGCGCCGGCCGCGTTGCCCCAGGGGTGGCCGAGGGTGCCGCCGCCGAACTGCAGCACGGAATCATCGCCGAAGATGGTCACCAGCGCGGGCATGTGCCACACGTGAATGCCACCGGAGGCCACGGCGAAGGCGCCGGGCATGGAGCCCCAGTCTTGATCGAAAAAGATGCCGCGGCTGCGGTCTTCCGGCACATACGATTCGCGCAGCAGGTCGATCCAGCCCAGGGTGGAAGCGCGGTCGCCTTCGAGCTTGCCCACCACGGTGCCGGTGTGCAGGTGGTCGCCACCCGACAGACGCAGGATCTTGGTCAGCACGCGGAAGTGGATGCCGTGGTGCGGGTTGCGGTCAAGCACGGCGTGCATGGCGCGGTGGATGTGCAGCAGCATGCCGTTGTCGCGGCACCATTGCGCCAGGCCGGTGTTGGCGCAGAAGCCGCCGGTGATGTAGTCGTGCATGATGATGGGCGCGCCGATTTCCTTGGCGTACTCCGCACGCTTGAACATTTCGTCCGGGGTCGGGGCGGTCACGTTCAGGTAGTGGCCCTTGCGCTCGCCGGTTTCCTGCTCGGCCTTGAGCGTGGCTTCCTGCACGAAGTCGAAACGCTGCTTCCAGCGCATGAAGGGCTGCGAGTTGATGTTCTCGTCGTCCTTGGTGAAATCGAGACCACCGCGCAAGCATTCGTACACGGCGCGGCCGTAGTTCTTGCCCGACAGACCCAGTTTGGGTTTGATGGTGCAGCCCAGCAGCGGACGGCCGTATTTGTTGATCACGTCGCGCTCGACCTGGATGCCGTTGGGCGGGCCGTTGCAGGTCTTGACGTAGGCGATCGGGAAGCGGATGTCTTCCAGGCGCAGGGCGCGGATGGCCTTGAAGCCGAACACATTGCCCACCAGCGAGGTGAACACGTTGACCACCGAGCCTTCTTCGAACAGGTCGATCGGATAGGCGATGAAGGCGTAGAAGCAGGTGTCGTCGCCGGGCACGTCTTCGATGCGGTAGGCGCGGCCCTTGTAGTAGTCCATGTCGGTCAGCAGATCGGTCCACACCGTGGTCCAGGTGCCGGTGGACGACTCGGCCGCCACAGCGGCTGCAGCCTCTTCGCGATCGACGCCCGCTTGCGGGGTGATCTTGAAGCAGGCCAGTAGATCGGTGTCCAGAGGGGTGTACTCCGGCATCCAATAGGTTTGCCGGTACTCCTTAACGCCGGCCTGATAGGTCTTAACTGCCATATCGATCACTCCTTAGCGATGAAACGTGACAAAAATTTCAATGTTCTGGCCAACAGGTACGGGCGGCCAACAAAAAGTCTCTTTGATACCGCAACACAGAACAAGTCGGGACGACCCGTCTTGCGTTGCGCTGCTTGGAATTCCAAGCAGCCGTGAGAGGTCAGAAGATCTCTGCACAAACCGCATATCCTTGAAAGCGGATTGAAGAATACCGCCCCGCTCACATAAGAATCAATTTATATCGACAACACTTTCGTTCAGGAAAACTAAATCATCCGATCCGTCTCGGCGCCGATCAGTTGCGGAATTTGATGGGGCGCCCGACCTGAATGTCGTGCACGAACACCACGCCGGAGTGCGCCTCGAAAAAGGGCTGGAAGCCTTCGAGCAGCGGGCCCACGAGTTCCTCGGGCACCGCAGCGATGATCATGATCAGCGCATCGTCCTCATTGAACATGAGGTGGCCTTCGTACATGCCGTGGCTGCCTTTGCCCGACAGGTTGCCGACGATGGTGTAACCCTTCACACCGGCGCGGTCGAGCAGGTCGGTGGCGAATTCCTTGTGCGCTCCTTCCAGGATGATTTCGAGTTTTTTCAGCGGATACAGCTTGATGGCGTTCATGCGACGAGATCCTCCTGAGTCTGGGCAACGAGCGGTGCGCGCTCCTCCCATTGCCCGTTGTTGTAGACGAAAGGTTTGTAGCCCTGAGTGGGGTCGATGACGATGGCGCGGATCCAGCCGCCGAGCACCAGGCTCTTGACCTTGACCACGCTTTGCAGCGCCCGCCCGGCAAAGTCGAGCGGAGCTTCAATTAAGGCGATCAGCCGCATCGGCTCGTGGTAGGGGCGTCCTTCGCGCATCACCGTTTGCATCGGCAGGCCGGTGCGCAGGTCGCTCAGATTGCCGGTCATCACCCCGAAGCGTCCAGCGACGTTGTGATAGGCCTTGCTGCCACTGCCCATGTGGGCGTTATCGACGGTGGAGAAAAAATGCTCCAGGTTGATCCACTCGCCCACCACGACGGGCGCCGCGAGAATGTTCTCGAGCAGACGCCCCTTGGGGTCACAGCGCCAGTCGTAGGACTGCAGAAAGGGCCGCCCTTCCAGATCGGCGGCCTCGGTCAGACTGCGGCGACCGATGATGCCGTAGACGTTCTTCGATAGCCCCCACTCGGGCCGCGTCTGCGACCAATCGACCGCCAGACGGTGTGCCAGGCGGTAAGCATGGGCCGGATCGAGTTCACGCGGGCTGGACATCAACTTGGGCATGCGCTCGGCTGCGGCCAGGCGCGAAGCCGCCCGCAGGCCGTTGCGCAAGCGCTCCAGATAGACGAGCAGGCGCGGGGGCAGCAGGTCGAGGTCGAGCAGTTCGATGGAATCGGTGGTGGTGGTGTGCACGGCCGGCAGGAACCAGGTGTCTTCCGGGATGGTGATGCCCATGGTCGCAAGGCGCTCGCGCACCGCCGTCTTGTTGGCCATCTGGGACAGCACCCGGGCGTTGACCAGACCGCTGCCGCCACCGCAGGCGCCGCAATCCAGCGCCGACTCGTAGGGGTTGTTCTCGGTTTGACCCTGGTGGCCGACGATGAGCACGAAGCGTGAGAAGGTCTGGGTCAAACCGATCATGGTCAACGCGGTATGCACATAGTTGACCTGCTCGTCGAGCGAGTAGCCAATTCGTCCCAGCCGCACCAGTTGGTAGCCGGCAAAGTCGGGATCGACGCGGTACACCTCGCGCAACTTGTCGATGAATTCGGCTTCTTGCTTGTCCGACACGCCGAACGACTCGCGCAGACGCGTGGGTCCGCTGCGGTGGCGCAGCGCGGTTTCGCGCAGTTCGCGGATCATGGCGTCATCGACCCGTTCGCGGTCAATGTGCAACTCGGCATGCAGCGCCTTGACGATCATGGCCCGCTGCAGGGTGCGGATGATGGAATCGGCCTGCTCGCGGGTGAGCTTGTCGACCAGCAGGCGGGTGACGGGCTTTTCGGCGTCGATGCGACTGCGCCAGCGGCTGTAGCCCAGCGGCGCCAGAGTCTTGCCGAACAGATCGAGACCGAACAACATGCCCACCGCCTCGACGGTGACGTAGGGCGAGAGCACCGAGCTTTTGAGGTCGTGCAGCACATGCCCCAGGGTGCTGACAAAGTCTTCGTCGTTGGGATCGAGGGCCGCGGGCAGTTCGAGCACCAGATTCTTGGGCGTGACCACCGCCGGGCAGAAGTGGCTTTCGCTGCCTTTGCCGTATCCCAGAAAGCCCACGGGCACGCCGAAAAATCCGGCGATGCCGAAGGTCTGATAGTCGCCCACGCGCTCCAAATGGCGGCGAATGGGTTCAGAGCGCACGTCGATGCAAAACCAGGCCTGGGCAAACGGACGCTTGTCGGCAGGCAGGTCTTGGGGCACCTGCACCCGAGCCAGCAGATGGTCGATGGACTGCGCCTCCATCGCCAGAGTCCAGACCATGCCCTCCTGCTCGCCAAATTCCTGCAAGCCCTGCAGCAGCCCTTGCACCCCGCTGGGGTCGAGCGCTTCGAGCGCGGGCGTGGCTTTGGCGGCAACGGTCAGCGCTCGCAACGCGTCGGCCTGCTCCTGCGCGAGTTTGCGCTGCCACAGCGGCCAGTAGCGCTGCAGCAGGTCGTCGCAGCGGGCGCAGTGGCCACGCGCCAGCGTGTCGTCGATGCGCTGCGCCCAGTCGGGCAGCACCGCGCCGCTGTGCAGTGCTTCGCGCAGCAGACATTCGGCACTGCGCTCTTGCAGCAAGGCGTCGAGTTGCCCGCGCTGCACCGGCGTGCCGCGATGGCGCGCGCTCTCTTGCAACAAGGCGAGCCCCACGATCAGCCGAATGGCCAGCAGATCGACGATGTCGGCCGGGTAGCGCTGCGCCCAGTAGTAATGCTTGGCCGAGGCCCGCCAGCGCACGAAGCCGGTCCAGCCGTGCAGGCGGGTGAGCTCGCGGGTGAAATAGGCCGACCAGTCCTCGGTGTCGACGCCCATTTCCTCCATGACATGCACCACAGCGCTTTCGGCATCTTCGACGCGGTCGAGAATGCGCCGAACGTTGAGCCCCCGAAGAAACATGCGGGCATTGCGCCGGGTGACTTCGCTCCAGGCCGCAAACAGCCCGCGCTCGCGCCCTGGCATGCGCCAGGACGACTGGTCTTCGTCGAAAAAGTCCAGACAGCTCTTGATCACCAGTTCGTCGAGTTCGTCGGCCAGGCGGGTGCCCCACAAGGCATCGACCGCCTCGGGCAGGGTATGCGCGTGCAGACGATGCTTCAGGGCGGGCAGTAGCGTGGCGACATCGACCGTCTGCTGAGTCGCGGTCTGCGCGTGCAGGGCCGCGTGCACATCGGCCGTTAGCGCGCCGGGAACGACAAAATCACGGTCATGCTCGGCCTGCATCATGGCATGCAGCCATTGTGGCCAGTCGATCCCCGTCACCGCGGGCAGTTGCTGCGCGCGCCGTTCGATTTCCTGGGCCAGCGTCTGCGCTTGCACCTTGCCCTCACGCTGCCAGTGCTGATAGTTGCTGCGGGGCAGGAACATGCGCGCGTGAAACAACTCCGCGCCGCGGCGCACCGCCTGCTCGAACGGCAAGTGCTCCAGCCCGTACAGCGGATTGTGGTGAATGAAGGTGCGCATCGGCCAGAAATAAGGCACCGGTTCGCCCGCCACGTAGGCCGTAGAGCGCACCCGCAGGCGCTTGGCCAGATTCAGTGCATCGACCATACCCAACCCCCGATCAGACCCAGAGAAATTGCCGCCAGCGCCAGCAAAACCCACACGGCGGCCATCGTTGTCGACAGATCGACTGTGCCGACTGGCTGCGGCCAGGGCTCGCCGAACAAACTGTGCTGCCACAGCAGCGAAGCCGCCCAACTCCACAAAATCCAGACTGCAAGCACGATGAACACGCTAACGGCCGACACCTGGTGCAGCACGGCCAGCAGGGCGAAAAACCCCGGGAACGGCGGCGCGGCCAGCGCCGCCACCAGCGCCACCACCAGCGCCCCGGTGAGGCGGGGGTAGATCGCACCGAGCCGCCCGCGCAGGCCCAGATAAGCGCCGCCCAGACGACGTTGCAGCGCACAGGCCAGCAGGGTGAGCACAGCAGCCGGCAGGCTCAGTGCCAGCGCTACAGCGATCAAGCGCTCACCCGACATCCCGAACAGCCAGGCCAGCCAGATCAACGCCCAGGCCGAGGTGGCCTGCAGCCGCGCCCAAACGAACAGTTCGCGCACCGAAAGCAGTCGCCAGGCATAGAACAGCGCGGTGAGCGCCGCGGCCACCTGGATCACGCTGGCCAACGCACCTGTCGGCACAGGCACGCCGCCGAGCACCACCGCCCCCGCCACCGGCAGGGCAATGAGCAGCAGCGCGCGCAGCCAGTTGGGCAAGGCCTGGAGCGCAGCATTCACCGCCAGGCTGAAAGGCAGCAGCGGCAGCAGCAAAACGGCACAGATCAGCAGTTCGATCATCGCTTTCTCTTTCCCTCAAACCCAGCGCAGCCAGACGTTCACCCGCTTGGACGCTGCGACCGTGGCGTGCGACATCTGGGTGTAGATGTCGGAGATGTAGAACTCACGCGAAAACAGGGCGTAGAGATTGAGATAAATAGCGTTCCACAGCGTGCCCTGCCGCCCTTCCAGATCGAGCGATTGCGCATAAAACGTCACCAGCCAGGCGCCGACCAGCACCAGGGTGAAGAAAATGATCATCAGATCGAAAGCCAGCAGGTTGATGCCCGCAGCGGCATAGGTGGCGTCGCGCAACACCGGATCGGGATAAAGGAAGGTCTCAAACGCGTGTGCGATCAGGGTGTAGCCCACGACCACGATGAGGAAAGACAAAAAAATCAGGGTCAGCGAACGCCACGGGTTCTCGCTGGGCAGCTTGTGGATGGAGAAAAACACCTGCGCCCCCGTGACCCAGCCAAAGAACAGCAGCACGATTGCGCCCTGTTTGTGGAAGAAGTCGGCGGCCACCAGCCAGTGCGACAGCCCGAGCACCACAGCGGGCACCAGCACCGTGATCGTCGCGGCCAGCAGCCAGGGCACCTTCACCGCACGCAGCGGGCGCCGTTCGACCACGAAGGTGTAGATGTCATCGGCGGGCACGCCGTCATCGCGCCGGGTGTCGCCAATGACATTGCCCGAGCCAAGAAACAGCGTGGCCTTGAACAGACCGTGCGCAATGAGGTGATACACCGCCAGTGAAAACGCCCCCAGGCCGCACTCCATGATCATGAAGCCCATCTGGCCCATGGTGGAGTAGCCCAACGACTTCTTGATGTCGTTTTGCGTGAGCATCAGTGCCGAGCCGAGCAAGGCCGTGACCAAGCCGACGACGAAAGCCAGGTGCAACACGTCCGGCGCGTGGATCAGCAGCGGCGCGAAGCGGTTGAACAGAAAGCCGCCCGCATTGACGATGCCCGCGTGCATCAACGCCGACACGGGCGTGGGGCCGTCCATGGTGTAGGGCAGCCAGATGTGCAGCGGAAACTGGGCCGAGCGCGCAAAAGCCGCCAGAGCCACCAGCAGAGCGGCCACCGGCACCACGGCAACGCCGCCCAGTTGCAGATGCGGATCGGCGGCGACGCGCGCGAACAGCGTGGGCAGATCCCACGCCCCATAGGCTTTGACCAGCAACAACGCAGCGCCCACCAAAGGTAGGTCGCCCAAACGGTAGGTGATGAACGTCCAGAAGGCGTAGCGCCCGGTGACCTCGCGCTGGGTGTTGTGCCCCAACAGGAAATACAGCAACTGCCCCACGGCAAACCACGCCACCAGCAGCGTGATCAGATCGCCTGCGCTGACCATCAGCAGGATGGTCGCCGTCATCAGATCGAGCAGGGAGAAAAAGCGCACATAACCGGGCTCATCGGCCATGTAATTCAGCGAATACACATGCACGATCAGGCTGATGCCCGCCACCAGCACCGACATGGCCAGACTCAGCGGATCGAGCAGCAGTCCGATACTCTGCACGCCGACAAACAGCGACTGCCCCTCCGCGCCGCGCAAATGCTGCACCAATAGCGCCAGCGCCACCAGCAGCGTAAAGGTGGTGAACCCGATGCTCCAGCGCGCCGCGCGACGTGGATGCCCCCCGGTTGACAAGGGAATCAGAGCAGCGGACAGCAGGGGCAAGGCTGGCAGGGCCAGAACGGCAACATCAATCCAGTTCATCGGCTTGGGGCTTTCGCACGGAAGTCTGCTGCAACAGATCGAAGGGGAGCGGCAGCCTGCGAAACCTTGCTCAGGCCGCCGCAACAAGAGGACCGCCCTGCATAAGCCGACGGCAGGAGTAATCCTAAGGGCGGCTTTAGGTAAGGAAAATTGATAAATTCTGTCTTTCTGTTCAGCTACCCTGAACAGAAAGACCGGGACGCAAACCGAACTCGCCTACGCCTCGGCCTCTTGCGCCACCCGCTGCGCGCCGAACACGGCGTTGGTGAGCGCGTGCACCGCGGCGCGCTGGGCCTGCAGCGTGTCTGCGGCCACGCGGGCGGCGTCGGCCCCGGCCAGGCGTTCGCGGTGCTGGATGCGGCGGAGTTCGCGGTAGGCGTCGGCCGCGGGTCGGCCGACCCCGGCGGGCAGCAGGCCCAGCGCATCGGCCATGCCGAGCAGGGCGATGTTGCCTAGATCGGCGGTGAGCTGCGGGTAGTCGGCGGCGTGCGCCAGCACCAGATACTGCACGGCGAATTCGACATCGACCATGCCACCTGCGTCGTGCTTGACGTCGAACAGGCCGCTGGGGTTGCGGTGGCCGTCGGCCACTTTCTGCCGCATGGCGAGGATTTCAGTGCGCAGCGCGTCCGCATCGCGCCGGGTGGTGAGCACGGCGGTGCGGATGGCCTCGAAGCGCGCGCCGATGGCCAGATCGCCCGCGCAGCAGCGCGCCCGGGTGAGCGCCTGATGTTCCCAGGTCCACGCGGTGTTGCTGCCGCGGCCGCGCTGGTAGCCGTCGAAGGCCTCGACGCTGGTGACCAGCAGCCCGGCATTGCCGTTGGGGCGCAACCGGGTATCGATTTCGAACAGACGGCCTGCGGCGGTGTGCGCGGTGAGCCACCACACCAGCTTGCGGGCGAAGGCGGCGTAGATTTCTTGCGCCCCGTCCGCGCTGTCGTCGTAGAGAAAGACGATGTCGAGATCGCTGCCGTAGCCCAGTTCCTTGCCGCCGAGTTTGCCGTAGGCGATCACGGCGAAGGCGGGCTGTTCGCGGTGACGCTGCGGCAGTTCCTTCCAGCACCATTCCAGCGCCAGTTGCACGGTGGCATCGGCCAGGGCGGAGAGTTCGTCGGCCACCTGCTCGACCTTGATCAGCCCAGCCAGATCGCGCGAGAGGGTGCGGAACATTTCGGCGTGAAAGCCTTGCCGCAGCAAGTCCATGCCCTCGCCGGCATCCCAGCGCCCGCGCTCCGCCAGTTGCGCGTGGTGTCGCAGCAAGCCGAGCCGATAGTCCGCGGCGTTGAAGCGCTCGCTCGGTGGGGTGATGAGTTCGTCCACCACGGCGGGGTGGCGCTTGATGTAATCGGCTGCCCAGGCCGAGGTTTCGAGCACATTGCACAGCCGCGCCAGCGCGGCGGGCTGCTCGGCGAAAAACGCCAGATAGGTTTCGCGCCGCCCGATGGCTTCGAGCAGGTCGATGACGCGGGTCAGGCACACTTCGGCGGTGGCGCGCTCGGCGGCCATGCCGATCACCCGGTCGAGCACGCGCAGCAGCCGCAGCCGCCCGGTGTCGCTCAAAGCGCTGTAGCGCGGCGAGGTTTCAAGCGCCTTGAGCCGCGCGACGATGGCGTCGTGCGCCAAGCCAGCCTTGGCCAGCCGGTGCCGCACCGCGTCCATGCTTTCTGGCGGCTTGCTGCAGCCGGTGCATTGCGGACCGTTATGCAGCAGGGCGTCGAACTCGCTGGCGACGAATTCGCGCACCTTGTCGAGTTCGCGCAACAGCTTGCAGCCCTTGGGGCAGCCAGCGCGCTGGCTGGCGTCGTCATCGACGAAGCCCATCGACCAGGCCAGTGCGTGCAGGTCGGCGTCTTCAGACGGCATGCTGTGGGTCTGCGCGTCGTCGAGGTATTGAATGCGATGCTCCAGGCGGCGCAGAAAGCGGTAGCTCGACGCCAGCCGCTCGGCCGCTTCAGCCTGCAGCAGATCGTGGGCAACGAGCAATTGCAGTGCGGGCAGGGTGGCGCTTTCGCGAATCTGCGGCATGCGCCCACCGCGCACCACCTGCAGCAGTTGCACGGTGAATTCGATTTCGCGAATACCGCCCCGGCCCAGCTTGACATCGTTGGCTTTGTCGGGCCGGGCGGCGGCGCGTTTGGTGGCCTCGGCGCGAATCTGCCGGTGCAGCGCGCGCAGGGCTTCGAGCATGCCGAAGTCGAGATAGCGCCGCCAGACGAAGGGCTCGACCACCGCCGCCAGCCCTTGCGCGGCGCGCTGTGCCTGAGGCGTGTCGAGCGGCGAAACCACGCGCGACTTGAGCCAGGCAAACCGCTCCCACTCGCGCCCCTGCACCAGAAAATATTCTTCGAGCATGCCCAGGCTGACCACTGGCGGGCCGCTATCGCCGTTGGGCCGCAGCCGGGTATCGACGCGGAAGACGAAGCCGTCGCCCGTCACGTCCGACAGCAGAGGCACGAAGGCGCGCACCACGCGGCCGAAGTATTCGCGGTTGCTCAAAGGCACGGCGCCATCGGTCTGGCCGTCTTCGTCGTACACGAACACCAGATCGATGTCGGACGACACATTGAGTTCGCGCCCGCCCAGCTTGCCCATGCCGACCACGAGAAACTGCGCCACCTCGCCGGTCTCGGTGCGCGGCGCGCCAAAACGCGGTTGCAGCTCGGCATGCGCCGCGCGCAGCCCGGCGGCCACCACGCTTTCCGCCAGATCGCTGATGCCGATGCAGATGGCCTCCAGCGGCGCGCCCGCCAGATCGGATTCGATCAGTCGCAGCATCAGCGCATTGCGCACCCGTCGCAACACCGTGGGCAGCGGCGCGCCGGCCTGGTGCAAGGCGGCGATGGCGGCGTCGATTTCGCCCCGCGCGGGAATGCCCTGCGGCCAGCAGGCCAGCACCTCGTCGAACCGACCGACATGACGACGATAAAAACGTGAAAACTGCGACAACTCCATTGGGGCCATCCTGCAACTGCGATGAGGGCGGAGCATAGGCCAGCGCAGACAAGGCTGCACCGGGCCTCACCAGTGTCTGACGCCCCAGCGCAGGAATCGAAGACGCGGCGCAAATCTCAGTCATTCCGGCAGGGAGCGCCATGGCGTTTGACTACCATCGATTCCGACGTTTCGCTCCTACTTCGCTTTTTCTCCCAGCGCATCCGCCTTGTCTCTGCTCCATCTTTCGCTGCGCGCCGCCACCCGCATCTTTGAGGCGGCTGTTCTGCTCGTGCTCACGGTGTATTTCGTGCTCGGCGCGGGCTTGCTGACCTTGCGCTACGCCGTGCTGCCCAATGCGCAACAGTTCCGCCCCTGGGTCGAGCAGGTCAGCAGCCAGGCGCTGGGGCTGCCGGTGCATATCGGCGCGATCCAGACGCAATGGCACGGGCTGATGCCGCAGTTCGCCCTGCACGATGTGCGCATCGACGGCCCGCAGGGCCAGCCCGCTCTGCAGTTCGCCGCCGTTGAAGCCACGCCCTCGTGGAAAAGCCTGACCCGCCTCACCCCCACCTTCGATCAACTGGTGATCCGCGGCGCCGACCTCACCGTGACCCGGCCCGACGCCAACCATCTGGAGATCGGCGGCATACGCATCGCGCTGAACAGCAGCGGCCAAAGCGACGCCGCGCAGCAGTTCGCCGACTGGCTGTTCGAGCAGGACGAAATCCTGATTCTCGACAGCCGCCTCACCTGGGAAAACGCCGCGCAGCAGGCCCCGCCGCTGCCGCTCACCCAGGTCAACCTGCTGTTGCGCAATACCCTGCTCACCCACCGCGCCGCGCTCACCGCCACGCCGCCAGCAGGTTTTGGCGGCCCCATCGATTTGCGCGCCAGCTTCCGCCAACCGTTCTTTCTGCGCCATACCGCCGATTTTTCGCGCTGGAAGGGCACGCTGTACGGCGAGGCATCCAATGTCGATCTCGCCGCGCTGCAGCCCCAGTTGCCGCTGACCCTGCCCGCCACCACACAGACCGGACGCGGCTCCGTGCGCGCCTGGGCGCAGCTCGACAAAGCCGCGCCCACCGCCTTCACCGCCGATCTGGCGCTGCGCGGCGTCGCCCTGCAACTCGCGCCCAGCAAGACCCCCGGCCCCTTGCCGCCCGCCTTGCCTGCCTCATTACCCCCCTTCGCTCTCGACACCTTATCCACCCGCATGACCTGGGCGCCGCTGCCCGGTGGCGAAAACGCCAGTTTGCAGAACTTGCAGTTCCGCACCGCGCAGGGCCAAAGCCTGGCGCCCGTCACCATCGACTGGCAATTGCAGCAGCCCAAGGGCGGCGCCACGCAGGCGCGGCTGCAGACTGGCGCGCTCGACCTGGGCACGCTCTCGGCCCTGGCGCAGCGCCTGCCGCTGCCCGCGCTGTGGCACGCGCGACTGGCCGTCCTGCAGCCGCAGGGCCGGGTCGCCGCGTTCACCGCGCAGGCGAGCTGGCCCAAGGGTGTGGCGCCCACCGGCCTGCCGCCGAGCTATCAACTGCAAACCCAGTTTGCCGACCTGCGCTGGAACAGCCCGGCAGGCAGCGGAGAGCTCACGCCCCCGGCCAACCCCCGCCCGCTGATCGACCGGGGCAAGGCGGCCGCAAAAGTGCTGCAACTCCCGGCCGATCTGCCCGGCGTCAGCGGACTCTCAGGCACGCTCAGCGCGACGCAGCAAGGCGGCAAAGCGCAAATCCAGCTCAGCCGTGGCGGCGCTCTCGATCTGCCGCTGATCTACGCCCCGGCCCGGCTGGGCTTCGACACCCTGCGCGCCGACCTCGACTGGAAGCGCGACAAAACCGGGCAGTGGCTGGTCAACGCCCAGCGCTTGGATTTCGCCAACGCCGATGCGGCGGGCCAGGCCACGCTGAGCTGGCGCGGCGCGGCCCAAGGCATGGGCAGTATCGACCTGCAGGGGCAGCTCAGCCGCGCCGACGCCCGCGCGGTGTGGCGCTATCTGCCCATCGACATTCCCCTGCACACCCGCGACTACCTGCGCAGCGCCATCGCCGCGGGCAGGGCGCAGAACGTGGAGTTTGCGGTCAAGGGCCCGCTCGAAGACTTCCCCTTCGACGTCCCGGCCAAGGATGGCTCGTTTGGCGGCACCTTCGAGGTGAGCGCGCAGATCGAGGACGGCGTGCTCAACTACGCGCCGCGCAGCCTGTTGCCGCCGGGGCAGACCGCCAGCGCCGCCACGGTGCACGCCAATGCGCAGTGGCCGGAACTCACCCAAGTCAACGGCCAGCTGCGCATCACCTCGCACAGCCTCGACGTGCGCAACGCCTCGGCCCAGGCGTATGGCGCGCGGCTCAGCGCGGTCAATGGCAGCCTGCCTAGTTTCAACCGCGGCGTGCTGAGCATCAGCGGCAAGGCGCAGGCGCCCGCCAGCGATGCGCTGCGCTACCTGCTCGACAGCCCGATCAACCGGCAACTCGGCGGCGTGTTCGACCACGTCCAGGCGCAAGGGCCGATAGCGCTGGACATCGCCCTCAAGCTCCCGCTCGACGACATGGAGGCCGCCACCGTCAAGGGGCAGGCCACACTGCAAGGCGTGGACGTGCTGTGGAGCCGCGATCTGCCCCGGTTCAACCAGGTGCGCGGCACGGTCGATTTCACCCACGACGGCTTCCGTGTGGCGCTCAGGGCTCCGGATGTGCTGGGCGGCGCGGTTCAGCTCAGCGGCGGCCAGCAACCGGGCGAGCCGCTGCAGTTGCTCGCCAGCGGCGGCTTCAGCAGCGCCGGGCTGCGCGCCGCCCAGCCGCAGTGGATGCAGACGCTGGGCAAAGTGTTGCAGGGCCAGTCCACCTACTCCCTGCGCATCACCCAGCCGCGTCGCAGCGCCAGTCCCTCCGGAGCCGCGCAGCCCGGCGCCTCACCGGAACCCACGCTGGAACTGCGCAGCAATCTGGCGGGGGTTGCCATCAACCTGCCGCCGCCGCTGGGCAAGCCTGCGGATGCGCCCGAGTCGCTGCTCTACACCCGCACCCCGCTGCCCGCCGCCCCGAGTGGCGCCCGCCGCAATACGGTGCAGATCGACCTGGGCGGCATCGCCCGCGCCCGCTACGCGCTGGAAGATCCGCTGCCCGCGGCAGCGGGCTCTGGTGCGTCGGCAGAAGATTTTCGCGTGCTCAGCGGCGCACTGGCCATCGGCCCGCAGGTCGCGTTGCCGCAACCCAGCTCCGGCGTGCAGGCCAATGTGCAACTGCCGCTGCTCGATCTCGATGCCTGGGAAGCCGCAATCAAACCCCTGCTGCCCGACACCTCGGCGCAGACGCCCGTGGTGTTTCGCGCGAACAGTGATCGCGGGCTGATCGGGCTGCTGCCCACCACCGCGGCGCTGGACATCGGCCGCCTCACGCTGATGCACCGCGTGATCAATCAGGTCGTGATCGGCGGCAACCGCAGCGGCGATCTGCTGCAGGCCAATGTGAACTCGCGCCAGATGTCGGGCTATATCGGCTGGCAGATCGGCAGCGGCAGCAACCCCGGCACCCTGAGCGCCCGGCTGGCGCGGCTGGAACTCCCCAAGTCGAGCGACTCCGACGTAGAAAACCTGCTCGACGAACAACCCAAGAGCATTCCCGCGCTGGACATCGTGGCCGACAACGTCGATCTGCACGGCCACCACTTCACCCGCCTCGAAGTGCAGGCCGTCAACCGTGGCCGGGTCGATGACAGCAAGGTGTGGCAGCTCACCCACTTCCAGCTCTCCGCGCCCGGCGGCGTGCTCAGCGGCAGCGGCGCCTGGTCCAGCGTGGGTACGCAACTCACCGCGCCCGGCAGCACCGATTCCGCCTCGCCCGCGCGGCGCACGACCATGCAGTTCAAGCTCGACATCCTTGACGCCGGCAGCCTGCTCGCCACCCTGGGCAAACCGGGCCTGCTCAAAGGCGGCAAGGGCGACATCAGCGGCAACCTGGCCTGGCTGGGCTCGCCGCTGAGTCTGGACTTTCCCAGCCTGGACGGGCAGTTCAATCTGCAGCTCGGGCAGGGGCAATTTCTCAAGGCCGACCCCGGCATCGCCAAGCTGCTGGGCGTGCTCAGTCTGCAAAGCCTGCCGCGCCGCTTCACCCTCGATTTCCGCGACCTGTTCTCGTCCGGCTTCGCTTTCGACAAGGTCGACGCCGACGTGAACGTGGCCAGCGGCATCGCCACCACCCGCGACTTCCGCATGAGCGGTGTGGCCGCTTCGGTGCGCATCGAAGGCAGCACCAACCTGGCCGCCGAAACGCAGAATCTGCGCGTGGTCGTCGTGCCCAACATCAACGCCGGCGCGGCCTCGCTGGCCTATGCCCTGATCAACCCCGTCATCGGTCTGGGCACTTTCCTGGCGCAATACATCGCTCGCGAACCCCTGGCGCGCGCCTTCACCCATGTGTACGACATCACCGGCACCTGGCTCACCCCCATCGTCACCGAAGCCTCGCTGAACGCCCCCAAACCCGCAGACGCCACGCCCGCCACGCCCTGACGTAAGCTGGGGCCATCCACCGATTCACTGCATGCCGCCATGAAAATCGCCGCCCTTCAAATGGTTTCCGGCACCTCCGTTACCGCCAATCTGCAACGCGCCCAAAGCCTGCTCGAACAGGCCGCGGCCCTTGGCGCGCGGCTGGCCGTGCTGCCCGAATATTTCTGCCTCATGGGCCAGACCGACGCCGACAAAGTGCGCGTGCGCGAAAAACCCGGCAGCGGCCCGATTCAAGACTTTCTCGCCAGCACCGCCCGCCGCCTCGGCCTGTGGGTCGTCGGCGGCACCCTGCCGCTGGAAAGCCCCGACCCCAACCGCGTACTCAACTCCACCCTGGTGTTCAACCCCGCGGGCGAACTGGCCGCGCGCTACGACAAGATGCACCTGTTCGCCTTCCAGCGCGGCACTGAGCGCTACGCCGAAGCCGACAGCATCACCCCCGGCGCCCAGCCCGTCGCGTTCGACTGCGAAGGCTGGCGCATGGGTCTGACCATCTGCTACGACCTGCGCTTTCCCGAGCTGTTTCGGGCGCTATCGCAGCCCTCCGCGTGCGATGCCTACCTGCTGCCCGCCGCGTTCACCCACACCACCGGCGAAAAGCATTGGGAAGTACTGCTGCGCGCCCGCGCCATCGAAAACCTCGCCTACGTCGTCGGCTGCGCGCAGGGCGGCGTGCATGAAAACGGCCGCCGCACCTGGGGCCACAGCATGGTCATCGACCCTTGGGGCGACGTGCTGGCGATGCAGGCTGAAGGCGAGGCCGTGGTCACCGCCACCCTGGATCGCGACCGCATCGCCAGACACCGCGAAAGCCTGCCCGCTCTGGGGCATCGGGTGGTGTGATTTGGGTGATGCCCCAGCGCTGCGGATAGCTCAATAAACCGCGAGGCGAAACTCGCGGATCACGCTCTGGACTTATTTTCGATGCGCCGCGAGCGGTTGCGCGTGGACACGATGGCCATGTCGGCTCTCCTGCAGCGCTGCCGGGGCAGCTCGAACGCATCACAGGCCGCTTGCCCGGGCGATCAACCCCGCATCACGGCCTCGATGTCGGCCGCGGTTTTGGGGGCGGCGGCGGTGAGCACCTCGCAGGGCTGGCCGCCGGCGCGCACGGCGATATCGTCTTCAATGCGGATGCCGATGCCGTGAAATTCGGCGGGCAGGTCGTCGGCCGCGCGCACGTATAGACCCGGCTCGATGGTGAGCACCATGGCGTCGCGCAGGATGCGCGCGGGGCGTTTGCGGCTGCCGTCGGGCTGGATTTCGAGGGCTTCGCCCGGCTCGGCGTAGTCGCCGCAGTCGTGCACGTCCATGCCCATCCAGTGGCTAGTGCGGTGCATGTAGAAGCGCTTGTAGGCGCCGGTGGCGATGACGGCGTCCACATCGGGCGCGGCGTTGCGCGCAATTAGGCCATGATCGAGCAGACCCTGCGCCAGAATGCGCAAGGCGGCTTCGTGCGGGTCGGTGAAGCGGGCGCCTTCGACGCTGGCCTCAATCGCGGCCAATTGCGCGGCGAGCACCACCTCGTACAGCGCGCGCTGCGCCCCGGTGAAGCGACCGTCGGCGGGGAAGGTGCGGGTGATGTCGCTGGCGTAGCCGTCGAGCTCGCAGGCGGCGTCGATCAGAACCAGGTCGCCCGCGCGCACCGGAGCGTCGCTGGCGCGGTAGTGCAGCACGCAGGCATTGGCGCCCGCGGCGACGATGGAGCCGTAGGCCGGGGCTTGCGATCCGCCCTGACGAAAGGTGTGGAGCAGTTCGGCTTCGAGGTGATATTCGCGCAGCCCTTGCGACGGCGGTTGCAGCAGGCCGCGGCGGCTGGCCTGCATGGCGCGAATGTGACCTTGCGCGGAGATGGTTGAGGCGCGGCGAATGACGTCCAGTTCATACGGATCTTTGAACAGCCGCATGTCGTCGAGGATGGCGCACAGATCGTGCTGGGTGCGCGGCGCGGTCACCCCGGCACGGGCCTGGGCGCGCACGGCCGCCAGCCAGCGTTCCACCTGGGTCTCCAGCCCCGCGTGCACGGCGAAGGGCCACCACACCGCGGGCTGGTCGGCGAGCAGCTTGGGCAGCTCGGCCTCGAGGCTGTCGATGGGCAGCGCCGCGTCGAAGCCGAAGGCCTCGCGCGCGGCTTCCGGGCCCCAGCGGAAGCCGTCCCAGATTTCGCGCTCCACGTCTTTGTCGCGGCAGAACAGCACGCTGCGGCTGCTACCCGAAGCGGTCACCTGCAGCGCCAGCAGGCTGTGCGGCTCGGTGAAGCCGGTGAGGTAGTAGAAATAGCTGTCGTGTCGGTAGGGATAGTCGGCGTCGCGGTTGCGCATCGCCTCCGGTGCGGTGGGCAGCAGGGCCACGCCGCCGCCAGCAGCGGCGAGCTGGCGCACCACTTCAGCGCGGCGGGTGGCGCAGCGGACGAGCAGATTGGAATCGGGCATGAGCGTGTTCGAAAAAGGCAATGGATGCAAGCCTAGCCTGCGCCGCGCAATTGCGCATCCAGCGCGGCCAATTGTTCGGGCGTGCCGACGTTGTGCCAGGGGCCGCTGAACACCTCGCCGCTCACCCGCCCGGCGTCCGCCGCGCCATAAAGCCAAGGAAACAGCTTCCAGGCTTGCGCCCGGGGCTGCTCGGCGAACAGCGCGGGATGAAACACGCCGATATTGCCGTAGTTGAGCCGCGCGCCCTCGCGCCGGATGCGGCCCTGCGCGTCCAGCGCCATGTCGCCGTCGCGGTTGTGTTCGGGGTTGGGGGTGAGCACGAGATGCGCCGCGGTGTGCTGCGGATCGGCGGCGATGGTGTCGGCCGGTGCGTGCAGGCTCGCGTAGTCGTAGGTGGTGTGGATGTCGGCGCTGACCACGAGAAAGGGCGCGGCGCCGAGCAGGGGCAGGGCGGTGGCGATGCCGCCGCCGGTCTCATAAGCCTGCGCCGGCTCGGGCGAGTAGCGCAGGCGCACGCCCAAGGCGCTGCCGTCGCCCAGCGCAGCGGGAATCTGCGCCCCCAGCCAGCCGGTGTTGATGACGAGGTCGCGCCAGCCGCCCGCGGCCAAGCGCTCGATCTGCCAGACGATCAGCGGCTTGCCCCCCACGGCCAGCAGGGGCTTGGGGCAAGCGTCGGTGAGGGGCCGCATGCGCTGCCCGCGTCCGGCGGCAAGAATCATGGCGCGCTTGGGCAGACTGTTCACGTTCAGAAGGTGTAGCCCACCAGCGGGCTGCGCCGCTCGATCTGGTCGAGCAACTGCAGCAAGGGCTTGAAGGCGCCGTAGCGCGCCGCCACCAGCCGGGTGTGTTGCAGCACCACCGGCAGGTCGCCGAGATACTGCGCCTTGCCGTCGCGGTGATACAGCCGGGCGAAGATGCCCAGCACCTTGAGCGCGCGCTGCAGGCCCATCCAGTCGAGGTCGCGATAGAAGTCGGCCGCGTCGGCCACCACCGGCAGTCCGGCCTTGCGGGCGCGCTCCCAGTAGCGGATGGCCCAGTCGAGCTGCTGCTCTTCGGGCCAGGCAATATAGGCGTCGCGCAGCAGCGAGACCAGGTCGTAGGTGATGGGGCCGATCACTGCGTCCTGAAAGTCGAGCACGCCGGGGTTGCGCTCGGGCGTGACCATCAGATTGCGGCTGTGCCAGTCGCGGTGCACAAACACCTGCGGCTGCGCCAGGTTGTTGGCGATCAGTGCGGCGAATAGGCCCTGCAGCGCGGCGCTTTGCGCGTCGCTGAGCACATGGCCGTGGTGACGCTGCACGAACCACTGCGGGAACAGATCCAGCTCGCGCTGCAGCAGGGCCGCGTCGTAAACCGGCACGACGCCCGCGCCGTCGATGCGCTGCAGCGAGACCAGCGCGCCGAGCGCGTCGCGCATCAGGCTGTCGGCGCGATCAGGCTGGGCATTGATAGCCTGCAGATAGGTGGTCTGCCCCAGATCGGTGAGCAGCAAAAAACCCTGCGCCACGTCTTGCTCCAGCACCTGCGGCGCCTGCACGCCGCCTTCGGCCAGCAGTTGGGCGATGCGCACGAAGGGCCGCACGTTTTCCATCGGCGGCGGTGCGTCCATCACGATCCGCGAACCGCCCGCCGCCTGAATACGGAAGTAGCGGCGGAAGCTGGCGTCGCTGGAAGCGGGCTGCAGACTCTCAAGCTGTAACTGGTGCGCCGGGGCGATGTCCTGCAACCAATGTTGCAGGGCCTGGGCGCGGGTGTCGGGGTCGGTGGCGGACATGGAATGGGATAGAAAAGACAGGAAGAATGGCCTCATGAGAAAACGCCGGGCCGCCCCAAGTTTTCTTGTCCACCTCGCGGCTTGCAAGCCGCTCGGATTCGTCTCCGTCCAAGCTGCCACAGGGCAGCTTGGAGCCGCGGGCCTCATCCCCCTCGGGGGGGCTGACGCGAACGCGGCAGGTCTGGGGGCACTCCCTATAATCCGCTGGCATTTTAGGCACCGTTGCGCGGCCCGAATCGATCGACTGGCCGGGCGATCCGCCGCGGTTCGCCGTCATAAGCCCGCCTCCCACCTGATCCCCGTGCCTTTTCCCCCGCCATCCCGCCGCCTCCCGCGCCTCACTCTGCTGATGCTGGCGCTCGCACTGGGCTGGGATGTCACGGCGCAGGCGCAGGAGGCAACACCTGCCTCCGCCCCGCTGCAACTCACGCCCAGCCTGGATTTGCTGCAGCGCCTGCCCGCGCAGGCCGAGGCCTTCGAGCCACTGTTCGTCATCGCCGACAAAATTACCGGACAGAACAATATCTATGTCCACGCCACCGGCGACGTGCAACTGCGCAAGCACAGCATCGTGATCAAGACCGACCGCCTGCGCTACTACTTTGTCGAGAACGAGGCCGTGGCCAACGGCAACGTGCGGGTCTTGCGCGACGGCAATTTGTTCACCGGCCCGGCGCTGCGCATGCAGCTCGACACCTATCGCGGCCAGATGCCCGACGCCAACTATTACTTTCGCGTCACCCAGGGGCACGGCCACGCCGACAACATCGACTTTCTCGGCCGCGACCACCTCAAGGCCGACAACGCCACCTACACCACCTGCACCGCCAGCCCGGTGGACTGGTTCGTTCAGGCCACGCATCTCGACCTGAACCTGGCCGACAACACCGGCGTGGCGCGCGACGCCCGCGTGGTGTTCAAGGGCGCCACCATTCTGCCGCTGCCCTACGCCAGCTTTCCGCTGAGCGATGCGCGCAAGTCAGGCTGGCTGCCGCCCACGCTGGGCGTGGACAGCCGCAACGGCGTCGACCTCGCGGTGCCGTACTACTGGAACATCGCCCCCAATTACGACGCCACGCTCACGCCGCGGGTCATTCTGCGTCGCGGCTTCATGGGCAGCTTGGCCACGCGCTGGCTCGAGCCGACGTTTTCGGGCCGCAGCCAGTTCGACCTGCTGCCTTCGGACAGCAGCGACAGCGGCAACAGTCGCTGGGCCGGTTATGTGCAGCAGAACGGCGGCCTCGGCCACGGCCTGAGCTACGCGGTGAACTACCAGCAGGTGTCCGACGACAACTGGTGGCAAGACTTCGGCGGCGTCAACCCGGTCATCGGCTCCAATCGCACCCTGCCGCAACAAGGCAGCCTCACCTACGGTCTGCCGCTGGGCTATATGCAGCTCAGCGTCAACCGCTGGCAGACGCTGCAAAACACCGCGGCGCCGATCGGCGTGCCCTACAACCAGCAGCCCCAGCTCTACACCCATCTGCAAAGCGCGAATTACAGCGGCCTGAGCTGGCAGTTCGACTCGGCGCTGACCCGCTTCACCAACCCCGCCGCGATTTCCGGCGACCGGCTCTACCTCAACCCGCAGATCAGCTATCCGGTGGTGCGTCCCGGCGGCTTTATCACGCCCAAGCTGTCGTTCAACTTCACCCGCTACGTCACCGACACGGCCATGACCGGCGGCGCCACCACCGCCGACCGCTCGGTGCCGACCTTCAGCCTCGACAGCGGCCTGGTGTTCGAGCGCCCCACCTCGCTGTTCGGCCGCGCGCTCACGCAAACCCTGGAGCCGCGGCTCTACTACGTCTACACGCCTTATCGCAACCAGCAGAACCTGCCGAACTTCGACAGCGCCGACCTCGACCTGAACCTGTCGACCATCTATACCGACAACGTGTTCTCGGGCGTTGATCGCATCGCCGACGCCAACAACCTCACCGGCGGCGTCACCTCGCGCCTGCTCGACCCGCGGACCGGCGTCGAACTCGGGCGACTCACCCTGGCGCAACGGGTGTTGTTCGCGCCGCAACGTGTCGTGCTCAGCGGCAATCCCATTCCGGCCGGGCTGAACGACACCTTCGCGCTGGCCAGCGCCAACCTCAGCACACACTGGAGCGCGGAGGCCGCACTGCAATACAACATGCGGCTCAAGCAAAGCCAGCAGATCTCCGCGGGCGCGCGCTGGTCACCCGGGCCGTATAAAACCATCAGCACCAGCTACCTGTACCAAAGCGCCGCCTCGGGCCAGATTCCGCTGCGCTACATCAACACGGCGTGGCAGTGGCAGCTCAGCCCGCGCTGGTATTCGGTGGGACAGGCCAATTACAGCATTCTCGACAAGCGCTTCAACGACGGCCTGCTGGGGTTCGAGTACGACGGCGGCTGCTGGATCGGCCGCATCGTGCTGCAACGCAACTCGCTCACCCAGGCCACGGCTTATACCCGCATCCTTTTCCAGCTCGAACTCGTCGGTTTTTCCCGGCTGGGCAACAATCCGCTGTCGGCGCTCAAGCAGAATATCCCCGGCTATCAGATCCTCAAGCAATCCAACGTGCCCCCGAGCCGTTTTGCCAACTATGAATAAGACTCTTCCGCCACGCGCCCTGCTGGCAATGATGCTGGCCTCTCTGGCCGTCTGTGCGCAGGCGCAGGGTTTGCGGCTGCCTCCCGGCGCTGCGGGCGGTTTGTCGGTGCCAGCACCGGCTGCTGCCACCGTCCCACCGATGGCAGCGCCGCCCGCGCTGCCATCCACCTTCAGCAGTGCTCGCACCAGCGATGGCATTGCCGCCATCGTGGGCAACCAGGTGATCACCGATTACGACCTGCAACTGCGAGTCGAAGCCACACGCCAGCAGGCGCAGGCCGCTGGCGCCACACTGCCGTCTGCAGCGCAGTTGCGCAGCCAGGTGCTCAACCAGATGATCGACGAAGTGGCGCTGGCGCAATATGCCGAACAAATCGGCATGGGCGTCAACCAGGACACGCTCGACCGCGCCATCGCCCAGGTGGCGAGCAACAACAAGCTGACCGTGCCCGAACTGCGCAGCGCCATCGAGAAAGAGGGCATGGGCTGGAGCACTTACCGCGATCAGCTCAAGCGCGAAATTCTCATCAGCCGATTGCGCGAGCGCAGCATGGCGCAACTGCCGACGGTTTCCGAAAGCGAAATCGACGAGTTCCTGTCCAAACAAGACGCTGCCGCCGCCAGCCCGCAGGCCGCCTATGACATCGCGCAGATCTTTTTGCCGGTGGCGCAAAACGCCACCGAGGCGCAAGTCGCCGCCGTCAAGCAGAAAATCGACGCCATCGATGCCAAGCTGAAAGCGGGCGCCGCCTTCGCCCAGCTCGCCACCCAAGACTCTCAGGGCGAAGGCGCCAAGCGCGGCGGCGATCTAGGCATGCGCCCGGCCAACCGTCTGCCCACGCTGTTCGTCGACACCGTGCGCAACCTGCAGCCCGGGCAGATCAGCCCCGTCATCCGCAGCGCGGCCGGGTTCCACATCCTGAAGCTGCTGCAGGTCAGCGGCGAGACGGCCGCGCCCACCACGGCCATGCAAAGCGAGGTGCGCGAAATCGTGCTGAGCGCCAGCACCGACGCGCAACGCATTCGCGCCAAGGCCGAGCTGGACTCCATCGCGCAGGCGGTGCAAAACGGCAAGGTGCAGTTCAGCGAAAAGGCCCGCGAACTTTCGCAAGACCCCGCGACGGCGGCCAAGGGCGGCGCGCTGGGCTGGGTCTTGCCCGGGCAGCTCGACCCCGTGCTCGACGCCGCGTTGCAGCGTCTCAATCCGGGCGATGTGTCTGCGCCCATCGTCATGGGCAACAAGGTCGTTCTGCTGCAACTGGTTGACCGCGCGGTGCGACCGCTTGAAGCATCGCAAAAACGCGCGCTGGCGCGCGAAGTGCTGCAACGCCAAAAGGCCGCTGAAGACTTCGATGAACTGGTGCGCGACGTGCGCGCCCGCACCTATGTGCACATTCCGGAAAATGACTGATCGGCGCATTGGCCTGGGCCCTCAAGAAAACGCCGGACCGCCCCAAGTTTCCTTGTCCACCTCGCAGCTTGCAAGCTGCTCGGATTCGGCTCCGTCCACGCTGCCGCAGGGCAGCTTGGAGCCGCGGGCCTCATCCCCCATGGGGGGCGGGTCGGCGAGCCGACCCTGGGGGCGGTCGGCGGCATGAAGCACCCGCCCGCCCGACCGCGCGGGGCGGCGCAGACCACGCATGTGGCGCGCAAGCGCTTCGGCCAGCATTTCCTCATCGACCAGCAGATCATCCAGGGCATCGTCGACTGCATCAACCCGCAGGCTGACGAGCGCTTGGTGGAAATCGGCCCCGGCCTGGGCGCCTTGACGCTCGCGCTCTTGCAGCGCATTCCCCGCCTGGCCGCCGTCGAAATCGACCGCGACCTCGCCGCGCGCTGGAGCAAGCAAGCGCCCGACAAGGTGGAACTGATCGAGGCCGACGCGCTCGATTTCAACTTCGCTAGCCTGGGCACCGATCTGCGCCTGGTTGGCAATCTGCCGTACAACATTTCCACGCCGCTGCTATTTCATCTCATGGATGTGGCCGAGCAAGTTCGCGATCAGCACTTCATGCTGCAAAAAGAGGTGATCGACCGCATGGTGGCCGCTCCGGGTGGTCGCGATTTCGGCCGACTCTCGGTCATGCTGCAGTGGCGCTATCGCATGGTCAATCTGCTCGACGTGCCGCCCGAAGCCTTCGATCCGCCGCCTAAGGTCAATTCCGCGGTGGTTCGCATGACCCCGCTGCCTGTGCAGGAATTGCCGCGGCTCGACCGCAAACTGCTTTCCGCCCTGGTGACCGCCGCGTTCTCCCAGCGCCGCAAATTGATGCGACACAGCCTGGGCCCCTGGCTCGACACCCAAGGCTATGCCGGCGACTTCGATCTGCAGCGCCGCGCCGAGGAAGTGAGCACGGCCGAGTACATCGCGCTGGCTCAGTCGCTTCCATCGTCGCCGTAAAAAATAAATGGCGCAAGACAAAACTTGTCTTGCGCCACCTCCAGCACCGCAGAAAAAGATCAGGCAGGGCTCAAACCACGAGCTGCGCCCAAGCCCCTTCCCACGGCGTGCAGACCTTGACGGCCTTGACTCTGGGTTCCGGTACCGCTTCGCCCCGCATCTCCTCCCGGCCAGGAGTGCGGGTTACAGAAAAGAATAGAAGACCCTGAAGGCTATGCCACGCTCCGCCCAGAAATCGGCCGCGTCGCGGAACACATCGAGCAGCGTTTCGCGCGCTTCCTTGTCGAATCGCTGCGTGGCCGGTAGCTGCTCGAGCACGACCACGAAGCCGGGCTGCGGCCCGCCGCTGTGCACCACGTCGGTCAGGCAATCGTGCAGGGCATCGAGGTTTTTGCCGAAATGCTTGGGAAACAGGAAGGAGCGCGCAATCGTCTCCAGCACTTCCTGTTTGGTGTTCGCCTCGGCGAGGTTGGCATAGAGAAAATGCTGGCCGGTCGTCTCGGCTGCGTCTTGCAACTGCGCAACACGGTAAGCCCGGATCGACTGCACGATGTTCGGCCGTACCGATTTGAGCAGCACGGCGGGATCGGCATCATTGGGCGATGCGTCGGAAACTGGCATAGTGATCATGGGTGTAGTAACAAACATCGGGATGGTGCTTGGCCCCTCCGCACACAATGCGGCGCGCCCCTCGGTTGCGGGCGCCTGGAGTCGGGACGGTGTATTCGCGGTAATAACCACGACGTTTTGAGGGCAAAAGCCGCTCATAGTTTCCAAAAATGACGCCGTCCTTGTATCCCTCGAACGGGCCGCCTTGTTCAATGCGCTTCAACATGTCTCGCGCCTGCACCGGCAGGTCGGCCACGGAAATGACTGGAATGTCCTGCGGTGCCGAGGTTTGCGACGATTGCGACGTTTCGCGCGCCTGGGCTGCAGGCCACACGCTGGTTCCGCCTGATGCCAGAAGCGATAAAGTGGCAATCAGCAGCCCCGCAAAAAACAGGGATTGCAGCGTAGAACGAATGCACCGGCGATTCATGCTGCTGCGGCAAAAGCCGCACCGTTAGAGAAAATTGGACGCAATTGCGTGAAAATTACCAGCTGATGCTGTTCGGTTTCGCGTATTGGGCCATAATGAAATTCTTCGGCCCTGCACACCAGCCAAGACGCAATCGTAGCGAAATCACCACGGAAACACAAGGATTCGCCCAATTTTTAGGCAGGTTTTACGGTCAAAGAGCCGCAGGCCTCAGCCCTCACGAGGGGCGGGCTGAGCAGTCCCCTCCCGACCTCCCCCACGTCATGGGGGAGGCGAGATCACTCTCTCCCCACTTGTGGGGAGGGTTGGGGTGGGGAGTGCCCGGCCCTGGGGGCGATCAAAGATTGGCCTCGGCGACGGTGAGCGCCGTCATGTTGACGATGCGACGCACGGTGCTGGACGCGGTGAGGATGTGCACCGGCTTGGCCGCCCCCAGCAAAACGGGTCCGATGGCGATGTTGTTGCCCGCGGTGGCCTTGAGCAGGTTGTAGGAGATATTGGCCGCGTCCAGATTGGGGAACACCAGCAGATTGGCTTCGCCAGTGAGGGCGGAATCGACCATCAGGCTGGCGCGCAAGACCGGGTCGACCGCAGTGTCGCCCTGCATTTCGCCATCGACTTCCAGATCGGGTTCGCGCTCGCGCAGCAGGGCTAGCGCCTCGCGCATTTTCAGCGCGCTGGGCGCAGGAGATGAGCCAAAATTGGAATGCGACAGCAAGGCCACCTTGGGAACGATACCGAAGCGGCGCAATTCCTGCGCCGCCATGCAGGTGATTTCGGCAATTTCATCGGCGCTGGGCTCGATGTTGACATGGGTATCGACCAGCGCCACCTGCCGACCGGGCAGCACCAGCACGTTCATCGCCGCATACACCTTGGCGCCGGGACGACGACCGATGACCTGGTCGATGTAGTGCAGGTGGATGTGGGTATTGCCCCAGGTGCCGCAGAGCATGCCGTCGGCCTCGCCCTTGTGCAGCATCATGGAGCTGATGAGGGTCAGGCGCCGACGCATTTCGATCTTGGCCATCGCCGGGGTCACGCCCTTGCGGCCCGCAAGTTGGTGGTAGGTCTGCCAGAAATCGCGGTAGCGCGGATCGAAATCGGTGTTGACCACGTCGTAGTCGCGCTCTTGTTCCAGCCGCAGACCGAAACGCTCGATGCGCTGGGCAATGACCGCCGGACGCCCCACCAGAATGGGCCGGGCCAGATGCTCGTCAACCACCACGCGCACGGCGCGCAGCACGCGCTCGTCCTCGCCCTCGGCATAGACGATGCGCTTTTTCGCCGCCTTCTTGGCGATGCTGAACATCGGCCGCATCAGCGCGCCGGATTGATAGACGAACTGCTGCAGGCTGTCGCGATAGGCGTCCAGATCGGCGATGGGGCGGCGCGCCACGCCGCTTTTCGCCGCCGCCTCGGCCACTGCCGGGGCGATCTTGATCATCAGGCGCGGATCGAAGGGTTTGGGAATCAGGTAGTCGGGACCGAAACGCAGCGGCTCACCCACGTAAGTGGCCGCCACCACGTCGCTCTGTTCAGCCTGCGCCAGCTCGGCGATGGCACGCACCGCGGCCACTTCCATCTCGGCGGTGATGGTGGTGGCGCCACTGTCGAGCGCACCGCGGAAAATGTAGGGGAAGCACAGCACGTTGTTGACCTGGTTCGGATAGTCCGACCGGCCCGTGGCGATGATGGCATCAGGCCGCGCCGCGCGCGCCTCTTCCGGCAGGATTTCGGGCGTGGGGTTGGCCAGCGCCAGGATGATGGGCTTGTCCGCCATCCGCAGGGTGTATTCGGGCTTGAGCACGCCGCCTGCGGACAGGCCGAGAAACACGTCCGCGCCGTCGATGATTTCGGCCAGGGTGCGCGCCGGGGTATCTTGCGCGAAGCGGCGTTTGTCCTCGTCCATCAGCTCGGTGCGGCCCGCGTACACCACGCCGGCCAGATCGCTGACCCAGATGTTTTTGCGCGGCAGCCCCAGATCGACCAGCAGGCTCAGGCAGGCCAGCGCCGCAGCGCCCGCGCCGGAGCACACCAGCTTGACCTGGGCGATGTCCTTGCCCACCACCTTCAGGCCATTGAGAATGGCCGCGCCGACGATGATGGCCGTGCCGTGCTGATCGTCGTGGAACACCGGAATGTTCATGCGGGTGCGCAGCTTGCGCTCAACCTCGAAACACTCCGGCGCCTTGATGTCTTCGAGGTTGATGCCGCCGAACGTGGGCTCCAGCGCGGCGATGATTTCGACCAGCTTAGCCGGGTCTTTTTCGTTCACCTCGATGTCGAATACGTCGATGCCCGCGAACTTCTTGAACAGCACCGCCTTGCCTTCCATCACTGGCTTGGCCGCCAGCGGGCCGATGTCGCCCAGCCCCAGCACCGCGGTGCCGTTGGTGATCACCGCAACCAAGTTGCCACGCCCGGTGTAGCGAAACGCATCATCGGGCTTGGACTGGATTTCTTCGCAGGCCGACGCCACACCCGGCGAATAGGCCAGCGCCAGATCGCGCTGATTGGACAACTGCTTGGTGGCGACGACGGCGAGTTTGCCGGGGCGGGGAAATTCGTGATATTCGAGCGCGGCTTGGCGCAGCTTGGCCTTGGTGTCTTCTGGGCTGGACATGAAGTCTCCTCCTCACGCGGCCGTCGTGAACGTTTCGCATCTTGTCGCCGCACGGGAAGCAGGCATTGTAGGAGCCTGCCCGCGCACCGATATGCGAACATGGCGTGCATACCACCTCTGATCGCATAGCCTTTCCATGACTGCACCGCTCGGCGAGTTCGATCTCATCGCCCGCTACTTCACCCGGCCCGTGCGCCGCGCCGCTTTAGGCGTGGGCGACGATTGCGCCTTGCTCGCCGCGCCCGCCGCAAATGAACAAATCGCCATTTCCAGCGACATGCTGGTGGAAGGTCGGCATTTCCTACCCGGGGCCGATCCGGACGCTTTGGGACACAAGGCGCTGGCGGTCAACCTGTCCGATCTGGCCGCCGTGGGCGCAAGGCCGCACGCTTTCACCCTGGCGATTGCCTTGCCCGAGGCCGATCCACGCTGGCTCGAAGGCTTTGCGCGGGGCCTGTTCGCCTTGGCCGAAGCCCACGACATCGAACTGGTCGGCGGCGACACCACCCGCGGCCCTCGCAACCTCTGCATCACCGTGCTCGGGTTCGTGCCCCGCGGCCTGGCGCTGCTGCGCAGCGGCGCGCGGCCCGGCGACGACCTTTGGGTCTCGGGCACCGTGGGCGACGCCCGGCTGGCGCTGGGCCATCGCCTGGGCGAATGGACGCTGGATGCGCAGACGCAAGACTCGACTTTTCCGCGCATGGATCGCCCCGAGCCCCGCGTCGCCCTCGGTCTGGCGCTGCGGAACGTGGCGCAGGCCGCGCTCGACATTTCCGACGGCCTGCTTGCCGACCTCGGCCACCTCCTGCGCGCAAGCAAGGTGGGCGCCACCGTCGATGCCGACGCCTGCCCGGCCAGCGCGGCACTTCGTTCCCAACCCCTGCAGCGCCGCCGCCTGTGCCAACTCGCGGGCGGCGACGATTACGAACTCCTGTTCACCGCTCCGCCCACCGAACGCAACGCCGTGGCAGCCGCCGCAGCACAAGCCGCCACGCCCGTCACCCGCATCGGCCGCATCGACGCCGAGCCGGGCCTGCGGCTGATCGACGCGAGCGGACAGGTGTTGGACAATGTCTATGCGGGCTTCGACCATTTCCGCACACCATGACCGCCCCCACCCCCATTCCCGCCGCCGCACAAGGCGCTTCCTGGCGTTTCATGTGGCGCAACCCCCTGCATGTGCTCGCGCTGGGTTTCGGTAGCGGCCTGTCGCCCGTCGCACCGGGCACTGCAGGCACGCTGTTCGCCTGGGCCAGCTATGCCCTGCTTTCGCTCTGGCTGGGCCCGCTGAGCTGGGCTGTGGTCATCGGCGTGGGCGCCGTGATCGGCATCTGGGCCTGCGGTCATACCTCGCGTGCGCTGGGCCTCGAAGACGCCTCGCCCGTAGTGTGGGACGAGATCATCGCCTTCTGGCTGATTCTGCTGCTCGTCACCCCGGCGGGCTGGGCTGAGCAACTGGCCGCTTTTCTATTGTTTCGCGCTTTCGACGCCGGTAAATGGCTGGCCGTAGGCTGGGCCGACCGAAATGTGAAAGGCGGCTTCGGCATCATGCTCGACGACCTGATCGCCGCCGCTTTCACGCTGCTGGTCATGGCGCTGGGCATCCGGCTTTACGCCCTGTTCTGAGTCCATGACCAGACCCGACTTCGACGCGCTTTGCCGCCTTGCGGCCGATGTCGGCGCGGCCTATCGCCCGCGCGGCTGGCGGCTGGCCACGGCCGAATCCTGTACTGGCGGGCTGGTCTCGGCGGCCGTCACCAGTGTGGCCGGGTCGAGCGACTGGTTCGACCGGGGTTTTGTCACTTACAGCAATGCCGCCAAATCCGATCTGCTCGGCGTGAACCCGGCGCTGTTTGCGCAAGTCGGCGCGGTGAGCCCGGAGGTCGCCAGCGCGATGGCGCTGGGCGCACGGCAACGCGCAGGGGTGGAGGTCGCCGTGGCGATCACCGGCATCGCCGGGCCGGGCGGCGGCACAGCAGAAAAACCGGTGGGCACGGTGTGGTTTGGACTGGTCTGGGGAGCGGGTGGCGCGGTACACAACGAAACCCGTCACGCGCTGTTCAAGGGCGACCGGGCCAGCGTGCGCCTTCAAGCCGCCGAACTGGCGCTGCTGTGGCTGCTGCAGGCGGCGCAGCCCGCGTAGAAGTACGGGCGTTCAGCCTTGCGGCGGCACCGTGTCGCGGAACGACGGGCGCTGCATCAACTTGTCGTAAAGCTTGGCGAGGTTGGGGTACTGCTGCTGCCAGTCCATTTCGGGAAAACGGAACACCACATAGCCCAACGCGGCTCCCACGGCAATGTCGGCCAGGGTGAAGTGGTTGCCGCAGCAAAACGGCTTGTCAGCCAGTCCGGCCGCCATGGCCTTGACCCCGGCCTCCACCTTGCCCATCTGCCGCGCAATCCAGGCCGGGCTGCGCTGCGCTTCGGTGCGGCCGGGCCAGGTCTGCTCCAGCCGGGCCGTGGCCGCGGCGTCCATCACCCCATCGGCCAGAGCCTCCCAGGTACGGACTTCGGCACGCTCGCGTCCACCGCCGGGAATGAGTTTGCCCACGGGCGTGAGGGTATCGAGATATTCGACGATCACCCGCGAGTCGAAAATCGCCTCGCCATCATCGAGCACTAGGCAAGGCACCTTGCCCAGCGGATTGGAGCGGCCGATCTGGGTCGCGTCCGACCAGACGTTCTCTTCTTCCCACTTGGCGTCGATTTTTTTCTCGGCCAACGTAATGCGCACTTTGCGAACGTAGGGACTGGTCAGGGATCCGATGAGTTTCATGTTCTGGTGCGCGATCAATAGGCGAATCAGTATATCAACGGGCTCTCTCAAGGAAACGCAGGGCCGTCCCAAGTTTTCTACATCCCCACGGGGGGCGGGCTGGGCGTAGCCCGGCCCTGGGGGCTCTCAGATGAGAGCGCCGCCTTTCTACAATGACGGCATGAGCACGAACCCCACACCGCAATCCGCCGCGCTGTCCACTCTGGACGCGCTTTCGCCCCTGGATGGGCGCTATGCCGCCAAGGTCGACGCCCTGCGCGCGCATCTGTCCGAGGCTGGGCTGATGCGCAGCCGCGTCCAGGTTGAAGTGGCCTGGTTCATCGGCCTGTCCGATCTGGGCCTTGCAGAGTTCCCCGCCTTGTCGCCATCGGCCCGCAACGCGCTGGGCGACCTGGTTGCCCGCTTCGGCAGCGCGCAGGCCGCCGAAATCAAGGCCATCGAGCGCACCACCAACCACGACGTCAAGGCGGTGGAGTACTGGCTCAAGGCGCAAACGGCCGAGATGACCGATGTGCACCGGCACGCCGAGTTTTTCCACTTTGCCTGCACCTCGGAAGACATCAACAACACCGCGCATGGGCTGATGCTCGCAGGCGCGCGGCGTGAAGTCGTCATGCCGCTGCTGCAGCGCGTGCTGCGCCGACTGCTCGACCTCACCGCCGAGTTGGCCGAGCAGCCCATGCTGTCGCGCACCCACGGCCAGACGGCCAGCCCCACCACGCTGGGCAAGGAGTTTGCCAACGTCGCCCACCGCTTGCAGCGCGCCATGGCGGCCATCGAGTCGGTCGAGCTGACCGCCAAGATGAACGGCGCGGTGGGCAACTACAACGCGCATCTGGCGGCCTACCCCGAGGTGGACTGGGAGGCCTTCTCGCGCAAGGTGGTCGAATCGCTGGGCCTGAGCTTCAACCCCTACACCATCCAGATCGAGCCGCACGACGCGATGGCCGAACTGTTCGACGCGGTCGCCCGCGCCAATACTCTGTTGATCGATCTCAGCCGAGACATCTGGGGCTATATCTCCTGGGGCTACTTCAAGCAGAAGACCAAGGCGGGCGAGATCGGCTCGTCCACCATGCCGCACAAGGTGAACCCCATCGACTTCGAGAACGCCGAGGGCAATCTGGGCATCGCCAACGCGCTGCTGCGACACCTGAGCGACAAGCTGCCGATCTCGCGCTTCCAGCGCGACCTGACCGATTCCACCGTGCTGCGCAATATGGGCGTGGCACTGGGCCACAGCGTGCTGGCCTGGGACTCGTTGCTGCGCGGGCTCGACAAGCTGCTGGTTCATCCTCAACGGCTCGATGAAGACCTCGACAACGCGTGGGAAGTGCTGGCCGAACCGGTACAGACCGTCATGCGCCGCCACGGCCTGCCCAGCCCTTACGAGCAGCTCAAGGAACTGACCCGCGGCAAGGCCATCACGGCAGACTCCATGCGGGGCTTCATCAAAGGGCTGAATCTGCCCGAAGACGACCGCCAACGCCTGCTCGCCATGACACCGGCCAGCTACACCGGACTGGCGGCCGAACTGGCCAAGCGTTTGGCCGCAGGCCGCTGAAGCCCGGGAGGCCCGATATGCTCAAACTCTTGCTCAAGTGGCTGCTTTCCGCCTGCGCCCTGCTGGCTGTGGCCTACCTCTACAGCGGCGTGCAGGTCTCAGGTTTTGGCGCGGCCATGTGGGCGGCACTGTTCATCGGCCTGCTCAATGCGCTTGTGCGGCCCATTCTGTTCATCCTCACGCTGCCGATCACCATTCTGACCCTCGGGCTGTTTTTCTTTGTGCTCAACGCCGCCATGTTCTACGCGGCGTCAGGCGTGATCGACGGCTTTCATGTGCGCAGCTTCGGCGCGGCGCTGCTCGGGTCGATTCTCTACAGCATCGCCGGGGTCATCATCGACAGCGCGCTGGAAGGGGTGCAATTCGGACGGCGCCGGTAAGCGGCGTCCAGCAAAAAGCCCGGCTGACCGTGAGGCCTGCCGGGCTTTGCTTTGCCCTGCGCCGACGCTCAGCCTTGCCAGGCCTGTGCCGTGCCGGTCTGCGCCATCTGCATCAGCCGCGCCACGCGCTCTTCGGTGGCCGGGTGGGTGCTGAACAGCTTGGCGATGCCGCCGCCGTGCAGGGGGTTGAGAATCATCATCTGCGCCGTGGCCGGATGCGCCTCGGCGGCCTGAAACGGCACGCCGCGCGCGTAAGCCTCGATTTTCTGCAAAGCAGAGGCCAGCGCGGCCGGATCGCCCGAGATTTCGGCGCCGCCACGATCGGCCTCGAACTCGCGAGCGCGGGAAATTGCCATCTGGATCAGGCTCGCAGCCAGCGGGGCCAGAATGGCCACGGCAATGCTGGCGATGGGATTCGCCGGTCGACCTTCGGAGTCTCGTCCACCGAAGAACATCGCGAAGTTCGCCAGCGCCGAAATGGCCCCGGCCATGGTGGCGGAAATGGTGGAAATCAGAATGTCGCGGTGCTTCACATGCGCCAGTTCATGCGCCATCACCCCGCGCAACTCACGCGCGCTGAGTACCCGCAGGATGCCCGTAGTGGCCGCCACCGCCGCGTGCTCCGGGTTGCGGCCGGTGGCGAAGGCGTTGGGCGCGTCTTCCTGGATGAGATAGACCCGCGGCATGGGCAGCCCGGCGCGCTGCGCAAGCTCCTGCACCATGGCGTAGAACTGGGGCGCGCTGCTGGCGTCGACCTCCTGCGCGTTGTACATCTTCAGCACCATCTTGTCGCTGAACCAGTAGCTGAAGAAGTTCATGCCCAACGCGAACAGCAGCGCCAGAATCATGCCTTTCTGTCCGCCCAGCATGGAGCCGATGACCACGAACAACGCGGTGATCGCAGCCATCAGGATTGCGGTTTTCAGGATATTGAACATGCTTCGCTCCGATACGTTTGGATACAACAGCGCTAGATTGTGCAGCGAATCAAAAGTTCAAGGCCGCAAAGGGGCTTAACTTAGCGTCAAGCCCGTGAGGTCGGCCCCGCCCTGCAGCCATTGCGCCACGCTCTGCATTGTGCCGCCGGGTTTTTGCAGTCGTGTGATGCGCAGCACGCCGCTGCCGCAAACCACATCCAGGCCTTCGGCCGTCATCTGCCGCACCAAGCCGGGCGGGCCGACATGTGGTGCCGTCAAAGCCTCAGCCGCACCCACCTTGACGACCCCGCCGTCCGGCAAGGTGAATTGCGTCCCTGGCCAAGGCGTGAACGCTCGCACCCTCCGGGCGAGCAGTTCCGCCGGCAAATCCCACTGCAACAGCGATTCGTCCTTGCTGATTTTCGCGGCGTACGTCACCCCGGCTTCGGGCTGCGGACGCGGGCGCAGCTCGCCGCGTTCCAGCGCATCCAGTCCCTGAACCACCAGGGCCGCGCCCAAGACGGCGAGTTTGTCGTGCAGGGTGGACGCGGTGTCGGTGGATTCAATAGGCAGGGCCTGCTCCAGCAGCATGTCGCCCGTGTCGAGCCCCGCATCCATCTGCATCAGGGTGATGCCCGTCTGCGCATCGCCTGCCTCGATCGCCCGCTGGATCGGGGCCGCTCCGCGCCACCTCGGCAGCAGCGAGCCGTGAATATTCAAGCAGCCCAATCGCGGCAGCGTCAGCACCGACGTCGGCAGAATCAGGCCGTAGGCCGCCACGACCAGCACGTCCGCCTGGGCGGCGCGCAATGCCGCGTGTGCCTGCGCGGCCTGTTCGGCATAGCGCCCGTCCAGTCGCAGACCTTGGGGTTGAATGACCTCGATTTGCGCCGCCGAAGCAACTTGCTTGACCGGGCTGGACTGCAGTTTCATGCCGCGGCCCGCGGGGCGGTCGGGCTGAGTCAGCACCAGAGGCACGGTGTAGCCCGCGCTCAGAATGGCGCGCAACGCCACCGCGGCGAACTCCGGCGTGCCGGCAAACGCCACGCGCAAACGGCGCGCCGAAGGGGAGGCGGGCATGGACTGGCTCAAGCGGCCTGCCTCTGCCGTTTGAGCATTTTGGTCTTGATCCGGTTGCGTTTGAGCGGCGAGAGGTAATCGACAAAAACCTTGCCCAGCAGATGATCCATTTCATGCTGAATGCACACCGCAGTCAGCCCGTCGGCGTCCATCTCGAAGGGCTGGCCCTGCGCGTCCAGCGCGCGCACCCGCACCGTGGCCGGCCGCGTGACTTTGTCATAAATGCCAGGGACGGACAGGCACCCCTCTTCCCATTCCTTGTCTTCCGCGCTGTGCCGCACGATTTCCGGGTTGATGAGCGCCAGAGGTTGATTGCGTTCTTCCGAGGTATCCATGACGATGATGCGCTCGTGCACATCGACCTGCGTCGCGGCCAGGCCGACGCCATTGGAGGCGTACATGGTCTCGAACATCGCCGCCACCAGGGCGCGCACCCGCTCATCGACCGCCGCAACCGGCTTGGCCACGGTGTAAAGACGCGGATCGGGATATTGAATAATGGTCAGTTGTTCCATGGCTCGCATTTTAGTTATTTGCGATGGAAAAGGCTTTATCCATTGCAAAAACGGGGGTGGCCGGCTCTGCACGCGCCGTCGGTCGGGCGCGCCCGCAACATTCTTGCAACTGCCGTCCCGTCCAAACACCGACCAAACGGTGATTTGATTGCCGCATCAAGGTGTTGCGTGCACAATGTGCTCAACAATTTTGAGATATGGGCCCTGGAATCGCAAATTTCCACGGGGGGCAGATTCACAAAAGACCACACCGCGCCGGATGTGGCCACCGTTTCGATCTGGGGACTTTGCGCCATGCTGAGACAGGCTTTCCACCACCCTTTCAACCTCTTTTCACCTCGTATGAGCTACCGCGCTCTGGCTACCGCGCTGGCGCTGGCCACTGCGGCGCCCTGGGCATGCGCCGCCAACCCATCGGCCGCCGCGCCCGCGCTGCATGGTCTGCCCAACTATCCGGTGGCTCCGGCGCAGCGCGCCCAGGCTGAACTGACCGCGCAGACCGGCGTGCCGGTTTCCGAGCTGGCGGCCAAGGCGCCTTCGCGCTACACCGTCAAACGCGGCGACACCTTGTGGGCAATTTCAGGCATGTACCTGCGCAAGCCCTGGGACTGGCCCAAGCTGTGGGGCATGAATCTGCAGCAGATCCGCAACCCGCACTGGATTTTTCCGGGGCAAGTGCTGTATCTCGACATTTCCAATGGCCGCGCCCGCCTCACCATGGGCAGCGGCAGCCAGGGCATCCCCACGGTGAAGCTCAATCCGCAGGTCGAATCCAGCCTGCTGCCGCCCGAAGGCATTCCCACCATCTCGCCCGAACTTATCGCGCCCTTCCTCACCCAGCCGCTGATCGTCGAACCCGACACCCTCGAAGCCTCGCCGCGCATCGTGGCCTTGCCCAAGGGGCACACCATGGCGTCGCCCGGCACGCAGGTCTATGTGCGCGGTGATGTGAGCAAGGCCACGCGCTATCAGATCTATCGTCCGGCCAAGCCGCTGGTCGACCCGGCCACGAAAAAAATCATCGCCTACCAGGCCGAATATCTCGGCACGACCAATTTGGTCGAGCCGCCCTCCGGGCCGGATGCGGTGTCGGTGTTCCGGGTCGATGGCATCGAGCGTGAAGTCGGCGTGGGCGACCGGCTGGTCATCGCGCCGCCGCGTGAATTCGTCAACTACACCCCCCACGCCCCGGCCAAGCCGATCAGCGGCGACATTGTCTCGATCTACGGCGATCTGAGCATGGCGGCCAAGAACAGCGTGGTCGCGCTCAACCGCGGGGCCGACGACGGGCTGGAGCGCGGCGACGTGCTGGCGCTGTGGCACAACAGCCGCATGGTCAAAGACTCGACGGCGCCCGGCAAACCCGAGATCGAACTGCCCGACCGCCGCGTGGGCGTGATGATGGTGTTTCGCACCTTCAAGCATGTGGCCTATGCGCTCATCCTGTCGGCCGACGAACCGGTTGAAGTCGCCGACCGCTTCACCCAGCCCTGATCGCCGCAGCGGCCTTCGGCACGGTCGAGCATGACGCCGCCTGAAGACCTCGCCGACTGGCTGCGGCTGATGCAGACTCCGGGCGTTGGCGCCCTCACCGCGCGCCAACTGCTCAGCGCCTTCGGGCCGCCATCGCTGATTTTCCAGACCTCGCACGCCGCGCTGACTCGGGTGGTCAGCGCCGCCGTCGCCTCGGCGCTGCTGGCCGACCCCGACCGCGAAACCCAAGACCTCATCGCACGCACCCTGCAATGGGCCGCCCAGCCGGGGCAGTCCTGCATCACCCTGGACGATCCGGCTTATCCGCAAAGCCTGCTCGACATCACCGACCCGCCGCCCTTGCTTTACGCCTTGGGCAATGCCGCGCTGCTGGGCGCCCCACGGCGGCTGGCCATGGTGGGCGCACGCACCCCCACCGCGCAGGGCGAGCGCGATGCCCAGGCGTTTGCGCAGGCATTCAGCGAAGCCGGGGTCACCATCGTGTCGGGATTTGCCCTGGGCATCGACGCGGCCGCGCATCGCGGTGCCCTGGCCGCGACGGGCGAGCACGCCGGTTCGACCATCGCCGTGCTCGGCACCGGCTGCGACCGCGTCTATCCGCCACGCCACAAGGAACTGGCGCATCTCGTGGCCGATCGCGGGCTGCTGCTGTCCGAGTTTGCGCTGGGCACCGCTCCCGCCAAGGGCAATTTTCCGCGCCGCAACCGCCTCATCAGCGGCCTGTCACGCGGGGTGCTGGTAGTTGAGGCCGCAACGCACTCCGGTTCGCTCATCACCGCGCGGCTGGCTGGCGAGCAGGGGCGCGAAGTCTTTGCCATGCCCGGCTCGATCCACAACCCCCTGGCGCATGGCTGCCACCGTCTCATCCGCGAAGGCGCCAAGCTCGTCGAAACCGCGCAAGACGTGCTGGAGGAATTTGCCTGGGATGCGCGCCCCGCCGCGAAAACCACGACGGCAGACGCATCGCCCGCCGCGGAAGCCCCGCCCGAATGCGACACCGAATGCGACATCCTGCGCACCCTCGGCTACGACATCCGCAGCTTCGACGATCTCAGCGCGCGCACCGGCTGGCCTGCCGACCGGCTGGGCGCGCGCCTGCTCGAACTTGAGCTGGAGGGCCAGGTCGCGCGCCTGCCCGGCGGCCGCTTTCAGCGCATCGCCCGCGCCTGAAATCCGGCCACCCTTCGCGTGCTCCTGACCCGGCCTGATGCCGGGAGAAAACCGCGAAACAATCCGTCATCGCGTCATGCATAGAATGGCCTCATGTTCGATATTCTCATGTATCTCTACGAGTCCTACTGGCATCCGGAAGCCTGCCCCGAGTTCGGGCAGCTCACGCGCAAACTCAGCGCGGCCGGGTTCGAGAGCGACGAAATCCACGAAGCCATCGACTGGCTTCGCGGGCTCGACAGCGCCGTAGGCGGCCTCAAGACCCAGCACGAGCAGAGCGCACACGCCATTCGTCTTTACGCGCAGCAAGAGCTCGACTGCCTGGGGCTGGAAGCCATCGGCTATCTCAACTTTCTCGAAAGCGCCGGGGTGCTCAAGCCGCATCTGCGCGAACTCACCATCGAGCGCGCGCTGGCCACCGGCATGCAGCCGCTGCCGCTGGAGCATCTCAAAACCATCGTGCTGTTGATTTTCTGGCGTCTGGACGAAGAGCCCGATGCCCTGATCCTCGACGAGCTGTTCGTCGAAGCCGAAGACCGCGTGGTGCATTGAGCTAACTGCTGCCGCTCGGCTTCGGCCACGACTCGCCCAACCCCTCCCTGAAAGATTTCCGATGCCAGTTTCCCCCATCCGCATCAGCCTGGGCGCCGCCCTGCTGGCCAGTCTCGCCCTCGCCGGTTGCGGCGGCGGTGCGACCAACACCAACTATTCCGGCTCGACCGTCACAGGGCAGGTGCTCATGGGGGCGAACAGCCCGGTGAACGGCAACGGCACCAACAATGTCTGCGCCTACGCCATCGTCAATGGTCAGGGCAATCCGCTGACCACCACGGTGACGCCATACACCAGCTATGGCACCGTGCTGGACTGCGTGCCTTCAGCGGCCGATGGCAGCTTCAGCATGAACCTCACTAGCTTCTACGGCCCGGTCCTGCTGCAAGTCGTGGGCGGCACGTATAGCTACAACGGCGCTTCGCAGGCGCTCAACAGCCTGACCTCCACGGCGCTCAATCTCGCCGCCAGCGCCAGTAACGCCGCACTGGCGACGAACGCCAGCCTGCAAGCGATGGTGAACGTGGGCGGTGGCGGAACGGTCACGGCCAACATCACCCCGCTGACCACTTTCGCCGTGGCCCGTATCACCCCGAACAGTGGCCTGACGCTCGCCAACTACACCGCCTCGCTGCAAGACATCGCCGGGCAATTCGGCCTGGGCGGCTTGGCTCTGGCCACGGAGGTTCCCACGGCTGGAGATGCTTACGACAAGGCGCTGATCGGAGTGGATCAGTACCTGCTCAATATGGGCACCACACTCGGCACCACCGACGACCCCTACGGCGCCAATCTGCTCAACTGGACCAATCTCGGTTCAGCCACCACGGCAGGCACTGTTTCTGCGGATTACAGCACGGCCTACAACCAAGCCAACGGTACGACCGGGGTCAGCTTCAACTTCAACTGACCGTCTCGGCGCCCACAAAAAAGCCAGCTCACGCTGGCTTTTTTGTGGGCGCCTGATTTCAGACCACCGCGCCCGCGTTCGGGTCGTTGCGGTCGCTGGGCTTGTTGCCGCCCGGCTTGATCAGGTCTTCGCGTTTCACGCCGAACCACATCGCCAGCGCGGCGGCGACGAAGACCGAGCTGTAGATGCTCATCGAAATGCCGATGATCAGCGCCAGCGCGAAGTAATGCAGCGCCGGGCCGCCGAAGAAGAACATGGAAAACGCCATCGCCAGCGTCGAGCCGTGGGTGATGACGGTGCGGCTGATGGTGTTGGTGATGGCGCTGTCGATCACCTGCACCGTGGTGTATTTACGGTACTTGCGGAAGTTTTCGCGCACCCGGTCGAAGATCACCACCGACTCGTTCACCGAATACCCCAGCACCGCCAGCACCGCCGCCAGCACGGGCAGGGAGAATTCCCACTGGAACAAGGCAAAGAAGCCGAGCACGATGATCACGTCGTGCAGGTTGGCGAGGATGGCCGCCACCGAGAACTTCCACTCGAAGCGCACCGCCAGATAGGCGACGATGCCGAAGATCACCAGCGCCAGCGCCTTGAGACCATCGGTGGCCAGCTCAGACCCCACCTGCGGGCCGACGAATTCGGTGCGGCGCTGCTGCGCCTGCGGGTCGGCGGCCAGCAGCCCGGCCATGACCTTGGTGCTCTGCTCCGAGCTGGTCTCGCCCTTGTGCAGCGGCAGGCGGATGACCACATCGTTGGCGTTGCCGTAGGCCTGCACTTGCGCATCGGCGTAACCGAGTTTGCTCAGGGTGGCGCGGATGCCGTCGATGTTCGCCCCCTGGCTGTAACCGACTTCCATCACCGTGCCGCCGGTAAATTCGATCGACAGATTGAGCCCGCGGGTGAAGAGGAAGAACACCGCGGCGGCAAACAGCACCGCGGAGACGACGTTGAACGTCAGCGCATTGCGCATGAACGGGATATCGCGCTTGATACGGAAAAATTCCATGATGTGCCTTGAATCGGAAGTCTTTGGGCCGTCGGCGGATCAATGCACCTTGCGGCGCGGCTTGGTGGTGCGCGGTGTGGGTGCGTCCAGCGGCTTTCCAGCTTTCACCGCGTCACTCGCGGCGCCGGACGACAGCGCTCCCGCCGCGCCTTCAGCCGCTTGCGGCTTCCAGATCTGGCCGATGGAGATGCTGTGCAGGCGGCGCTTGCGGCCATACCAGAGGTTGATGATGCCGCGCGAGAAGAACACCGCCGAGAACATCGAGGTGAGAATGCCCAGCACGTGCACCACGGCGAATCCCCGGATGGCGCCCGAGCCGAAGATCAGCAGCGCGACCCCGGCAATCAGCGTGGTGACGTTGGAGTCGAAGATGGTGGCCCAAGCGCGCTCGTAGCCGTGGAAAATGGCGTTTTGCGGACTGGCGCCATTGCGCAGTTCCTCGCGGATGCGTTCGTTGATCAGCACGTTCGAGTCGATGGCCATACCCAGCGCCAGCGCCATGGCCGCGATGCCGGGCAGAGTGAGTGTGGCCTGCAACATGGAGAGCACCGCCACCAGCAGCAGCAGGTTGACCGCCAGACCGATGGACGACACCACGCCGAAGAACATGTAGTAGATCGACATGAAAATGACGATGGCAACAAAGCCCCAGGTCACCGAATGGAAGCCCTGGCTGATGTTCTGCTGCCCCAGGCTGGGGCCGACGGTGCGCTCTTCGATGATGTTCATCGGCGCAGCCAGAGCGCCGGCGCGCAGCAGCAGCGCGGTGTCGTTGGCTTCCTGCACGGTCATGTGGCCGGAGATCTGTACCCGGCCGCCGGCGATTTCGCTGCGGATCACCGGGGCGGTGATAATTTCGCCGCGTCCGCGGTCGAACAGAATCATGGCGGTGCGCTTGCCCACGTTCTCCCGCGTGACTTGCTGGAAGATGCGGGAGCCCTTGGAGTCGAGGGTGAGGAACACCGCGGGCTCGTTGGTCTGCTGGTCGAAGCCGGGCTGGGCGTCGGTGAGGTTGTCGCCGGTCAGCAGCACGTCGCGCTTGACCACCAGTTTGCCGCCATCGCGGTCCGGAAAGATCTGGTCGCCAGCGGGCAGCGGGCCCTGCCCGGCCAGCGCGGCCTGAGCTGCGGCGCTGTCGTCCACCATGCGTACTTCGAGTGAGGCGGTGCGGCCGAGAATGTCCTTGGCCCGGGCCACGTCCTGAATACCGGGCAGCTCGACCACCACGCGGTCGCGACCCTGTTGCTGGATGATGGGCTCGGCCACGCCGAGTTCGTTGATGCGGTTGTGCAGGGTCTGGATGTTCTGCTTGATGGCGTAGTCTTCTTCCTGCGACACGGCGGCAGGCGTCAGACTGGCGCTGAGGCTGTAGGAGCCTGCGGGCGCTTGCGGGGCCAGCTGCAAATCGGGATGCTGACGGGTGATGAGTTCCTTGGCCGTGTTCAGTGCGCTGGCATCGACAAAAACGCCCTGAAGGGTGTCGCCCACGCGTTCGAGCTTGGTGTAGCGCGCGTCCTTGTCGCGCAAATCGCGGCGCAGCTCGCCGGAAATCGAGTCGAGCTTTTTGTGCACGGCCGCCTGCATGTCCACCTGCAGCAGGAAGTGCACGCCCCCGCGCAGGTCGAGACCGAGGTACATGGGATTGGCGTTGAGCGCCGTCAGCCACGCGGGCGAACGCGACAGCAGATTGACCGCGACCACATACCGCGGATCGTCCGCATTGGGGTTGAGCGCCTTGGCCAGCACATCGCGCGCCTTGAGCTGCACGCTGGTGTTGCTGAAGCGGTAGTTGACCGTGGCGCCGTTGAAGTCGGCCGAATCGGGCTTGAGGTTAGCCGCGTCCAGAATCTGCTCGCCTTTGAGCAGCAGGGCGTTGTCCACCTTGCCGCCGTTGGTGCTTGAAATCTGCACTGAGGGCGATTCGCCGTACAGATTGGGCAGCGCATACACCACGCCAACCACCAGGACGACGACCATGATGAGATATTTCCACCAGGGATAGCGATTCATGACAACGACCTCGTTTCACCCGCCGATGAGGCGCGGGTTCAAATAAAAATCCCGCACAAGTCGGGCCTGCACGGTTGGGCCTGCGACGGGGCGGGCCGACAGGGACGCATGGACGCGCTCAGATGCCGCTCTTGATCGTGCCCTTGGGCAGCACCATGGTCACCGCGCTGCGCTGCAGCAGTACCTCAGTATTCGCGGCGATTTCCAGCGTGACATAGTTGTCGTTGATTTTGCTGATCTTGCCCACGACGCCGCCCGTGGTCACCACTTCGTCGCCCTTGGCCAGCGCGGCCAGCATGGCGCGCAGTTCCTTTTGCTTTTTCATCTGCGGACGCAGCATGACGAAGTACAGGATGACGAACATCACGATGATGGGCAGCAGGCTCATCAGGGTGGAACCTGCACTGGGTGCGGGGGCAGCAGCTTGCGCGTGGGCAACAGAAATAAGGTTCATGGGGAAGATGGAACGGTGGATTTCATCGGCATCCTGGCTCGTGGCCAGGGTCGGTTAGCCGCGTATTGTCGCAAAGCTGAGGCCGGGTGCCGCAAATTTCTTCAAAGACCTCATGAGAAAACACCGGGCCGCCCCAAGTTTCCTTGTCCACCTCGCAGCTTGCAAGCTGCTCGGATTCGGCTCCGTCCAAGCTGCCGCAGGGCAGCTTGGAGCCGCGGGCCCCATCCCCCACGGGGGGCGGGCTGGGCCGCCCCCTTCCCGACCTCCCCCACGAGGTGGGGGAGGTGAGATCACTCCCTCCCCACTTGTGGGGAGGGTTGGGGTGGGGATTGCCCGGCCCAGGGGGCTCTCGTTCGCCCCGCCCCCTGTCGCACAAAGACCATAAGATGTCTGCTTTCATTTGAGGGCCCAGCACTATGAAACGTCTGCGCATCGGCATCGTTGGCGGTACCGGCTACACCGGGGTGGAGCTGTTGCGGCTGCTGGCCCGCCACCCCCAGGCTGAGCTGGCCGCCATCACCTCGCGCAAGGAAGTGGGCACCCCGGTGGCCGATATGTTCCCCAGCCTGCGCGGGCAGGTCGATCTTGCCTTCACCACGCCGGACGACGCACCGCTGCACACCTGCGACATCGTCTTTTTCGCCACGCCGCACGGGGTGGCCATGGCTCAGGCCCGGCGACTGCTCGATGCCGGTGTGCGCCTTATCGATCTGGCCGCCGACTTCCGCCTGCAAAACCTGACCGAGTTCACCCAGTGGTACGGCATGGAGCACGCCTGCCCCGATCTGCTGCAAGAAGCGGTTTACGGCCTGCCGGAACTGCACCGCGAGGCCATTGCCAAGGCCCGTATCGTCGCCAATCCCGGCTGCTATCCCACCACGGTGCAGCTGGGCTTTGCCCCCCTGCTGCGCACCCCCGGCCTCGTGGAGGCCACCCACCTCATGGCCAACTGCGCCTCGGGGGTTTCGGGCGCGGGACGCAAGGCGGAAATCGGTCTGCTGTTCAGCGAAGCTTCGGACAATTTCAAGGCCTACGGCGTCAAAGGGCACCGGCATGGGCCTGAAATCAACGAACAACTGCGCCGCATCGCGGGCGCGCCCCCCGGCAGCAGCGCGGTCGACTGCCTGTTCGTGCCGCATCTCACCCCCATGATTCGCGGCATGCATGCCACCTTGTCGGCCCGCCTCACGCCCGCCGGGCAGGCACTCGACCTGCAAGCGCTGTACGCCTCGTTCTATGCGAAAGAGCCTTTCGTCGATGTGCTGCCGCCGGGCAGTGCGCCTGAAACCCGCTCGGTGCGCGGCGCCAATACCCTGCGGCTCGCGGTACACAAGCCGCGCCCTGACATGGCCGTGATCCTGGTCGTTCAGGACAACCTCACCAAAGGCGCCTCGGGCCAGGCGGTGCAGAACATGAATGTGATGTTCGGCCTGCCCGAAAACATGGGACTGGACGGGCTGGCGGTATTGCCCTGATTTTTGCCGTAAACCCGCAGACGGGAACAAGGTCTTGCGCAGCACTAAAATTGCGTACAACTTAAAGGAGTACCCCATGAGCGCCATGCTTGATACCGCCCCCACCGCCGAAATGGCCGCCCCGCCCGCCCCCCTGCTGTTCACCGACAGCGCGGCGGCCAAGGTCAAGGAGCTGATTGACGAGGAAGGCAACAATGATCTGAAGCTGCGCGTGTTCGTGCAAGGCGGCGGCTGCTCCGGCTTTCAGTACGGCTTCACGTTCGACGAAGCGGTGAACGAAGACGACACGCAGATGGTGAAAAACGGCGTCACCCTGCTGATCGACGCCATGAGCCTGCAATATCTGGTGGGCGCCGAGATCGACTACAAGGATGGCCTCGAAGGCGCCCAGTTCGTCATCAAGAACCCGAACGCCACCACCACCTGCGGCTGCGGCTCGTCGTTTTCGGTTTGAGCGAACGCCTTCGGCTGGCTTAAAAACGCCCTGAAACCGCCTTTGAAGGCGGTTTTTTGGGTTTCAAGCCGGATAGACCGCCCCGAGCACCCGTGGGCCAGCGGCCCCTGTGACGGCGGGCAGGTTGCTTGGCAGCCCCAACAAGGTTTGCTGCGCCAGCCAGGCGAAGGCGGCGGCTTCGACCTGTTCGGCGGGTATGCCGCTGTGGTCGCTCGGGCGGCAGGTCACGCCGGGGAGCGCCTGCTGTAGGCGGCTTAGCAGGTCGGTATTGCGCGCGCCGCCGCCGCAGATCACCAACTCGCAGACGGCGGGCATGGCGCGCCGCAACGCCTCGGCCACGCTGTGCGCGGTCAATGCCGCCAGCGTGGCCTGCACATCCTGGGGCGAAGCTTGGGCCGCATGAGCCGACAGATGACGTTCGAGCCAGGCCGGATGAAAGTCGTCGCGCCCGGTGCTTTTTGGGGCGACACGCGAGAAGTAGGGATCGGCCAGAAATTGCGTGAGCAAATCCGCCCGCACCGCGCCGCCCGCCGCCCAGGCGCCTTGGGCGTCGTAAGGATGCCCGAGATGGCGCTGCGCCCAATGATCGAGCAGGGCGTTGCCGGGGCCGGTGTCGAAACCGAGGGTGCGGCCATCGGCAAACAGCAGGCTGAGATTGGCAAAGCCGCCGAGGTTGAGTATGGCGACATCGGCGCCCGCCACCGCGAATACGGCGCGATGAAACGCGGGCACCAGCGGCGCGCCCTGGCCGCCGGCCGCCACGTCGCGGCTGCGGAAGTCGGCCACCACCGCGATGCCGCAACGCTCGGCCAGCAAGGCCGGCGCATTGATTTGCGCGGTGTAACCGAGATCGGGACGATGACGCACCGTCTGCCCATGCGCCCCGATGGCGCGAACCGATGCGGCGCTCACACCGCTGTCGCGCAGCAGGGTGGCGACGACTTCGGCGTAGAGATCGGCGAGTTGCTGCGCGGCGAGGGCGCTGCGGTGCAGTTCGTCGAAATCAGCCGTGTTGAGGGCGAAAAATTCAGCGCGCAACCCCGTGGGAAATGCCCGCGCCGCATGCGCCAGCACCCGAGGCGGCGTGCCGGGCGCAGATTCAAGCAGCACGCCATCGACCCCGTCGAGCGAAGTGCCCGACATGAGCCCGATGAACAGGCCCGGTTCAGTCGACACGCGCCAGCCGCACGGCGTCGTCACTGCCAGCCGCCTGGGCGAGTTGGGTGCGCATCACGGCGGTGGCGGCGAAGAACGAGGCTTTTTCGCCCGGTGGCAAAGGTTTGCCCTGCGGCACATAGCTGGCCATGCGCAGCGGATCGATCAGTCGCCCGGCGGCATGAAATTCGAAATGCAGATGCGGCCCGGTGGAGGTGCCGGTATTGCCGGTCTTGCCGATGTTCTGGCCTTCGCTCACGGTCTGGCCCGGCTTGACCGCAATGCTGCTCAAGTGGGCGTAGACCGTCTCGAAACCGCCGGGATGCGCGATTTTGATCACATTGCCATAGCCGCTCTGTACCCCGGCAAACTTCACCCGGCCCTCGGCGACGCTGGGCACCGGAGTGCCGATGCGCGCGGCGAAATCGACACCCTCATGCATTTCACGGCGCCCGCTCAACGGATGCATGCGCAGGCCGAAGGGCGACGTCACCTTGGCGCCCGGCAGCGGCGTCGTGGCCCAGGCTTTTTCCAGCCCCTGGCCGGCAGGGGTGTAGTAGCCACCGGCGGCCTCACCGTGCGCGGCAAACCACACTGCCTGACGCACCACGCCACGGCTGCGCACTTCCGCCGCCAGCAGGCGGCCCGGGCGCAGCTCGCGGCCGTCGAGCGTCTGCATTTCGTACACCAGCGCGACCTGATCGCCCTTGCGCAGGCTGCGGCGCAAGTCGATCTGTGGAGCGAATGCCTTGACCAGCTGCGCACCGACTGGCGAAGGTACGCCGGACTGGCTCAGCGCGGTCGTCAAAGCGCCGCGCACCGATATGTTGGCCAGCCGCGTGCGGGGTTCGAGCTTGCGTTCGGTGGTCGATACCTGCAAGGTGCCGTCGGCACCGGGCTGCACCGTGAGTTCGCGCCAAACTGGGGCGGCCAGCGGATCGGTTCCCGCAGGCATGGGCAGCACGGCGGCAAGCTGCAGCAGTTCACCCTGTGCATTCACCTGCGCCCGCACGGGTTCGGGCCCGCCGCCTGCGGCGAGCAGCGCGCGGAAACTTGCATTCTTGCCGAGCTGCGCGATGGCGGCCGGATCGGTCACGCCCAGGCGTTTGAGCAATTGCTGCACGGTGTCCCGATGCCGCACCGAAGTGCTGCTGGCATAACGCAGATCGACCGCAGCAAGCGCTTCGGTCTGTCCCTGCACATCGTTGTCGAGCACGGTAGCGAGAGTGGCGCGCGGCGGCAGCTGCGGCTGCGCCTCGACCAGGGCATAAGCCCCGGCGCTGCTCAGCAGCAGAGCGCCGCCCACGCTGGCGGCCAGACGCCGCGGATGCGCACGCAGCGCCTGCACCACCTCGGCCGAGCGTTGCGACACCCACAGCGCCGCGTCTTGAGCGCGCAGCGGCTTAGCCATGCTGCGGCTCCTTGGCGGCCTGCGCGGCGGCATCGACCACCGGGCTGCCGCCATCGATGACGGCAAGCAGATGGCGCGGTTCAGCCGTTTGCGCCAGAAATTCCGGCTTGAGCGCGGCCGGAACCGCCGTGCCCTTGGGCGAATAGTGCGCAATGTCCAGGGGATTGACCGGCGTGCCGTGCACGAAAAACTGGAAATACACATGCGGCCCGGTGGACCAGCCGGTATTGCCCGACAGCGCCACCACCTCGCCTTGCTTGACCGACTCGCCCACATGCACCTTGAACGCGCTCAGATGCGCATAGATGGTGGCAAAACCGCCTGGATGATCGACCTTGACGTATTTGCCGTAGCCCGTGCCCCAGCCCGCATACACCACGCGGCCGTCGGCGATGGTCTTGACCGGCGTGCCCACGGGAATGGCCAGGTCGATGCCCTTGTGGAATTCATGGAAGTGCATCACCGGGTTTTCGCGCCAGCCCCAGCCTGAAGTGATGCGGTCGTAGGGCAGGGGGGACAGCAGAAAGGCGCGACTCAGGCTGTCGCCATTGGGCGCGTAATACCCGGAAACTTTGGCGCCCCCCTTGGCATCGCCCTTGGCGTCGAACCACACGGCTTTGTAGTCGTGGCCCTGGTTGACGAATTCCGCCGACACCAGGCGGCCATCGGCCAGCGTCTGGCCCTGCGCCTGATAGACCCGGTACACCACATTGAAACGGTCGCCCGGACGCAGATTGCGGCGGAAGTTGATCTGGGTGTCGAACACGTCGATCAGTTGCGAGGCCACGTTGCGGGGCATCCCGGCCTCGTCGGCTGCGGCGAAAAAGCTGGATTTCACCGTGCCGCTGGCCACACGCAAAACCGGCTGAACGAGGCGCGATTGCGTCTGCACGTCCCAGCCTGTTGGCGTGGCCTTGACCGTCAGTTCGCGCAACTGGCGCGCCTTCTGGCCGCCCTCGGCCACCGGCTTGAGCCCGGGCAAACGGCCGTGCAGCGACTGCAATTCGCCCAGATTGCTCACCTGGGCCGCGACCACGCGGCCGGGATCTCCGGTGACCAGAGCCCGCAAATCGGCTTGCGCGCTGAGCTGGCGCAACTGCTGCGGATCGGTCACCTGCAGACGACGCAGCAGCGATTCGACGGTATCGCTCGCCCGCACATGCGCCGTGGTGTAGACCACCTGATCGGCATTCGAGAGCTCATCGGCCTGCTGCGGCGCGGTGCTCGCCACCGCCACGCTGACCCAGGTCGGCGCGGGCGGATGCGCCTGCGGCCCTTCGTAAGCCAGGGCGAAGGCGGCGGCGCTGGTCAGCAGCAAACCACTTCCCACCCCCGCCAAAACCCGTTTGCGATGCTGATGCATCCAACCGGCCAAACTCTGCGCGCCTTGCGCCGCAGACTGCTTGAATTCGACAAACGACATTCCCACTCCTCACACTTCAGGCTGTGGCGCGCACGCCGTCCCGACAATGGAAAGTGGCGCCGAAGGCTCTGCCTCCGACACCGTGATGGCGCCACCGACAACGGGCGGCGAGACGCGGCAAGCATCTGCGAGCGCACCCTGGGCGCGGCTGAACGGTCTGCGCATGTGTGTTTCACACTCGCTTGCCGCCCAACAGTCACGCTGTGGCACCGAATACACTGCACCCTTTGCTGAAGCAGGCGCAGCACGGACATAAAGGCGCGAGTCTAACAGCCCGCTTCGCGCATTTTTCGATTCTCCCCATGATGGACTCCAACTCTCCCGTCGAACTTCCCGACGCCGTGCGCAACGCACTGGCCATCACCAAACGCGGCTGCGCCGAACTGCTGGTGGAGGCCGACTGGATCGCCAAACTGACCCGCAGCCACCAAACCGGCCAGCCGCTGCGCATCAAACTCGGCCTCGACCCCACCGCGCCCGACATTCATATCGGCCACACCGTGGTGCTCAACAAGCTCAGGCAGTTGCAAGATCTGGGCCACACGGTCATTTTTCTCATCGGCGATTTCACCTCGCGCATCGGCGATCCGTCCGGGCGCAACGCCACCCGCCCGCCGCTGACGATCGAGCAGATCAAGACCAACGCCCAGACCTATTACGCCCAGGCCAGCCTGGTGCTCGACCCGCAAAAAACCGAGATTCGCTACAACTCCGAGTGGAGCGAGCCGCTGGGCGCCGATGGCATGATTCGCCTGGCCGCCAAATACACCCTGGCGCGACTGCTGGAGCGCGACGATTTCACCAAGCGGTTCAAGGAGGGCGTGCCCATCGCCATGCACGAACTGCTCTACCCGCTGATGCAGGGTTTTGATTCGGTGGCGCTCAAGAGCGACCTCGAACTCGGCGGCACCGATCAGAAGTTCAACTTGCTGGTCGGGCGCGAACTGCAGCGCGAATACGGCCAGGAGCCGCAGTGCATTCTCACCATGCCGCTGCTCGAAGGGCTGGACGGTGTGGAAAAAATGTCCAAGTCCAAGGGCAATTACATCGGTATCCAGGAAGCCCCGGCGACCATGTTCGCCAAGCTGCTGTCCATCAGCGACGTGTTGATGTGGCGCTACTACGAGCTGCTGTCCTTCCGCCCGATGAGCGAGATTGCCGCACTCAAGGCAGAAGTCGAAGCCGGACGCAACCCGAAAGATGCCAAGGTGATGCTGGCCCGCGAACTCGTCACCCGCTTCCACTCTGCGTCCGCGGCCGACGCGGCCGAGGCCGACTTCGCCCTGCGCGCCAGCGGCGGCATTCCCGACGACATCCCCGAAGTGCGCCTGGCCCTGCCTGAAGGCGGGCTGGCGCTGCCTCAGGCGCTCAAGCAGGCCGGGCTGGTGCCCTCCACCGCCGAAGGCGTGCGCATGATCGAACAGCGCGGCGTGCGCATCGACGGCACGGTGGCCGAAGACCGCACCCTCAAACTCGGCGCGGGCACCGTGGTGCTGCAGGTCGGCAAACGCAAGTTCGCCAGGGTGACGCTGGGCTGAGCCGCGCTTCGCCGGGCTGCCGGCTCATTTCACCAGCCGGATGAGCCAGAGCAGCACGATGGCGCCGATGGTGGCCACGATCAGGCTGGGCAGCATGCCGCCGCCGGGAAACAGGCCGAGCAGGCGGAACAGAAAGCCGCCGATGAAGGCGCCGACCACGCCGACCACCAGATCGCCCAGCACGCCAAAGCCGCTGCCTTTGGTGATCTTGCCCGCCAGCCAGCCCGCGATCAGGCCGATGATTAAAAATCCGATAAGTCCCATGCCGCGCTCCTTTGCCCGCAAGGGCGTTTGACGATGGGCGCAAGGTAACAGCGTTGCCGCCGCCTTGTGTTACGCGCCGCGCAGCACCCGGCCGAGGTAGGGGCCGGTGACGCTGTTCGGGTGGGCGGCGATGTCTTGCGGCCTGCCTTCGGCAATGAGGCGGCCGCCGCCCGCGCCGCCATTGGGGCCGAGTTCGACCACCCAGTCGGCGCTGGCGATGACGTCGAGGTTGTGCTCGATGATGACGATGGTGTTGCCGGCCTCGCGCAGCTTGAACAGCACGCCCAGCAGCAGTTCGATGTCGGCGAAGTGCAGGCCGGTGGTGGGCTCGTCGAGGATGTAAAGGGTGCGGCCGGTGTCGCGTTTGGAGAGTTCGAGCGCCAGCTTCACCCGCTGCGCCTCGCCGCCCGACAGGGTGATGGCCGACTGCCCGAGGCGGATATAGCCCAGCCCCACGTCCTTGAGCGTCTGCAGCTTGCGGGCGATGGCGGGCACCGCCGAAAAGGTCTCCAGCGCCTGCTCCACCGTGAGTTCCAGCGCCTGCGCGATGCTCAGACCGCGGTAGGTGACTTCGAGGGTTTCGCGGTTGTAGCGCTGGCCGCCGCACACGTCGCAGGGCACGTAGAGGTCGGGCATGAAGTGCATTTCCACCTTCACCGCGCCGTCGCCCTGGCAGGCTTCGCAGCGCCCGCCCTTGACGTTGAAGGAAAATCGTCCGGCGTCATAGCCGCGCTCGCGCGCCACGGGCGTCTGCGCGTACAGCTCGCGGATGGGGGTGAACAGCCCGGTGTAGGTGGCCGGATTGCTGCGCGGGGTGCGGCCGATGGGCGACTGATCGACTGCGATCACCTTGTCGAGCTGATCGAGCCCGTCGAGGGCCGCGTAGGGCGCGGCCTCCAGAGAGGCGCGGTTGAGTTCGCGCGCGCAGGCGGCGTAGAGCGTGTCGTTGATCAGGGTGGATTTACCCGAACCCGACACCCCCGCCACGCAGGTGATGCGCCCCAGCGGAAAGCGCGCGGTGACGTCGTGCAGATTGTTGCCGCAGGCGCCGCTCAGGGTGAGCCAGTGTTCGGGCGCGGCGTCCTGGCGCGGCTTGCCGCGAAACACGCTGCGCGCGCCGCTCAGATAAGCGCCGGTGATCGAGTTGGGATCGGCCATGATGGCCTGCGGCGTACCCTGGGCGATGATGCTGCCGCCGTGCTCGCCCGCGCCCGGGCCCATGTCCACCACATGATCGGCGCAGAGGATAGCGTCGGCGTCGTGCTCGACCACCAGCACGCTGTTGCCCAGATCGCGCAGCCGCTTGAGGGTGGCGATCAGCCGGTCGTTGTCGCGCTGGTGCAGGCCGATGGACGGCTCGTCGAGCACGTACATCACCCCGGTCAGCCCCGAGCCGATCTGGCTGGCCAGGCGGATGCGCTGCGCCTCGCCGCCTGAGAGCGTGTCGGCGCTGCGATCCAGCGTGAGATAGTCCAGCCCCACGTCGATGAGAAAGCGCAGGCGGCTGCCGATTTCAATCACCAGCCGCGCCGCCACTTCGGCGCGCTGGCCTTCGAGCTGCAGGGTGGCGAACCAGTCGTGCAGCTCGCGCAGCGGGAGATGCGCGAGCGCCTGCAGCCGCTCGCCGCTAATCGTGACGTTGCGTGCAATCGGCCCGAGCCGCGCGCCCAGACAGTCGGGGCAGGTCTGCACGGTGCGCAGGCGCGCGAGTTCCTCGCGCACCGCCGGGCTGTCGGTCTCGTTCCAGCGCCGGTCGAGGTTGGGGATGATGCCCTCGAAGGGGTGCGACTTGACCGTGGGCTTGTTGCGGTCGTTCAGATAAGTAAAGGCGATGGCCTCCGAGCCGCTGCCGTGCAGCAGCACCTGGCGCACCGCCTGCGGCAACTGCTCGTAAGGCGTGTCGAGATCGAAGCCATAATGCGCGCCCAGCGCCTGCAGCATCTGAAAATAAAAGGCGTTGCGTTTGTCCCAGCCGCGAATCGCGCCGCTGGCCAGACTGAGTTCGGGATGGGCCACCACCCGCGCCGGGTCGAAGCGCTCGACCTCGCCGAGCCCGTCGCAAGTCGGGCAGGCGCCGACCGGATTGTTGAAGGAGAACAGCTTGGGTTCTAGCAGCGGCGCCGTGGTGCCGCAAATTGGGCAGGTGGGACGGCTGTGAAACGTGGTCAGCTCACCGCTGTCGGCGTCGAGCGCGCCCACCGGGCCTTCAGACAAGCGCAGCGCCGTCTCCAGGCTCTCGGCCAGACGCTGACGCAGATCGGGGCCGGTCTTGATGCGGTCCACCACCACCTCGATGCGCTGCGGCGGCGGGGCGTCGGCATCGGGCAGGCTTTGCGCATCGACCACCACGCCGTCGAGCCGAAAGCGCACAAAGCCCTGCGCCCGCAGCGCCGCCAGTCGCCCTGCGGCCGAAGCGCCCATGTGCGCCGCAGGCAGCGGCGCGAGAATGAGCAACCGCCGTCCCTCGGGCCAGGCGACGAGCGCATCGACCATTTGCGAAATCGTCTGCGCTTGCAAGGGCTCGTCGGGATGGTTGGGGCAATGCGGCGTGCCTGCGCGGGCATAGAGTAGCCGCAAGTAATCATGAATTTCCGTCACCGTGCCCACGGTGGAGCGCGGGTTGTGGCTGGTGGCCTTCTGCTCGATGGCGATGGCCGGGGCTAGCCCTTCTATCAGATCGACATCGGGCTTTTCCATCAACTGCAAAAACTGCCGCGCATACGCCGACAGACTTTCCACGTAGCGGCGCTGCCCCTCGGCGTACAGCGTGTCGAACGCCAGCGACGACTTGCCCGAACCCGACAGCCCGGTGATCACCACCAGCTTGTTGCGCGGCAGATCGAGCGAGATGTTTTTCAGATTGTGGGTGCGCGCCCCGCGCACGCGAATCAGCGCCTCGGCCTGGGTGCTGGCCAGCGGTTCAAACGAGGAGGCAAGGTCATTCATGGGCGAGGGCGGAAAAAAGTCAACCTGACACTATAAAGCGCCAAGCCACTTCAGGCGAAGCCGGGAAATTCACGCCGAGTAAATTGCGCCAGGCACCGGTTTTGCTGAAACGGTATGTAAACACGGGCACTTCTCGACAGAGTCCGTCACGAATCTGGGCGGCGTTTCAGCGAAAATGTCGCTTAAATCTTGCCGAGCGCTTGTGCATCGCCCTGTTTGTTTCAGGCCCCGCCGTGGCGCGGCCCTCCAGAGTTCCAGACGATGGCTTCCAAATCTTCCCGATCGACCAAAACCACAGCCCCCAAGGACGCCATGACGCCCGCCGAGCGCCGCGCCAGCAGTACGCTGGCGTCGATCTACGGCCTGCGCATGCTGGGGCTGTTTTTCATCCTGCCGGTGTTTTCCATCTACGCCGAGCATCTGCCCCACGGACACGATAAATTCCTCGTCGGTCTGGCGCTGGGCATCTACGGCCTGACGCAAGCGGTGCTGCAGATCCCCTTCGGCGTGGCCAGCGACCGCTTCGGCCGCAAGCCGGTGATGGTGTTCGGACTGCTGATTTTCGCCATCGGCTCATTCGTCGCCGGAGCGAGCGACAACCTCTACCTCATCATCATCGGCCGCGCCATTCAGGGCGCCGGGGCCATTTCGGCGGCCATCTCGGCCATGATTGCCGACTCCACCCGCGACCAGCACCGCACAAAGGCCATGGCCATGGTGGGCATGACCATCGGCTTTTCCTTCATCCTCTCGCTGGTGCTGGGCCCGCCCATCTATCACGCCATCTCGGTGCCCGGCATGTTCGACCTCACCGGCATTCTTGCGCTACTGGCCATTGCCGTGGTCATCTGGGTCGTGCCCAACGTGCCCATGACCACGCACTCCGAAGAGGTGCAGGGCCACTGGGCCAAGGCGGTGTTCACCCCGGCGCTGCTCAAGCTCGACCTCTCGATTTTTGTCGTCAACTTTCTGCAGGTCAGCATGTTCGTGGTCGTGCCGGTGGCGTTGGTGAAATACGCCGGCATTCCCCTGCTGCACCACTGGATGGTCTATCTGCCCGTCACGCTGATTTCGTTTGCCGTATCCATTCCCGGCATCATCTACGCCGAGAAATACGGCTATATGAAACCCGTGTTCGTCGGCGGCGTGGCCCTGCTGGTGCTGACCATGCTGGGCTTTGCCGCAGGCTACAAAAACCCCGTGGCGCTCATCGCCGCGCTGTTCTTTTTCTTTCTGTCCTTCAACCTGATGGAAGCGCTGCTGCCCTCGCTGGTGTCGCGCACCGCGCCTGCCAACCGCAAGGGTCTGGCCATGGGCGTGTACAACACCGGGCAATCGCTCGGCCTGTTTGCCGGTGGCGCGGTGGGCGGATGGCTGTCGCAATACAGCAGCGAAGATGTGTTTTTTGTCGCTGCCGCGCTGGCCGCGCTGTGGCTGCTGGTGTCGTTCACCATCCAGCCTCCGCCCAATCGCCACAAACCCGCCGAGGCCGACGCCGCCTCCGCGCAACCGCAAAACGCCTGAACCCCTAGCCGCACCTCACCCCGGCCGCGAGTGAGGCGGCGGCTGGCGTTATGCTTGCCGCCATCGTCCCGCAGCCCGCGGGACGCCGCAATTCAGGACACCTCATGGCCTCCGTCAACAAAGTCATCCTCGTCGGCAATCTCGGCCGCGACCCCGAAACCCGCTTCGCCCCCAGCGGCTCCGCCATCTGCAACATCACCCTCGCCACGTCGCGCAACTGGAAAGACAAATCCAGCGGCGAAAAGCGCGAGGAAACCGAGTGGCACCGCGTGGTGTTCTATGACAAGCTCGCCGAAATCGCGGGCGAATACCTCAAAAAAGGCCGCCCGGTGTATGTGGAAGGCCGCCTGAAAACCCGCAAGTGGACCGACAAGGACGGCGTCGAAAAATACACCACCGAAATCATCGCCGAAGAAATGCAACTGCTCGGCGGCCGTGATGGCGGGGGCGGCGGCGGTGCAGACGACGAAGGCTACAGCCGCAACCGCGAGGCCGACTCAGGCCGCGCCCCCAGCCGCCCCGCCCCCAGCCGCGCCCCCGCCGCGGCCGCCAGCAAACCGGCGAGCGACTTCAGCGACATGGACGACGACATTCCGTTCTAAATAGCACCTTGTAGACTTTTTGTTGATTGCAGGCTCGCGCTTCGAGAGGACGCGGGCCTTTTTTCTTATCAACACACCGTTTTTGTGTTCTACTTGGAAATCGGCTCAACTACGAACATGCAAGAACGGTGGATAGATGCCGCGGTACATCGCAAAACGCTTCAGGTTTCAAAACGGCGAACATCACTCTGTACTGAAGGGGCCGAATGGCCTTCCTGTACATGCGGTGACCTTGTTCCTGCAAAAGTTCCGCAAACGAGGGCGCGCAGCGAACACCATTCACGCCGTTTGCCAATGCCTGGCGTTGCTGCACCGAGAACTGGACGCCAAGCCGCGACTCGATGTCCTCGGACGCCTGCGTAACGGACAGTTCTTGACGATGCCCGAGTTGGCCCGGCTCGCTGATGTCGCGCAGTACCCCATGAAGGCGCTAGCTCACGAGGAAGAGCAGGAAGCGACACAGCAGGTGGTCAACCTCAAGAGTATCCCGATGCGCCGTAGCAAGGCCGCCGTCGAGGTGGAGGCCGTGGGTAAGGCCAACCACGCCAACCGGATGCGCTACATGGCGGACTACCTGGGCTTCCTTGCCACCTACTACGCTGCGGGGCTTCCTCAGCAGCAGCGCCACCAACTCAACTTGGAAAGTGTGGAGGCCCTGAAAGCCTTCAAGGCGCAGATTCCCAAGGTGACCAAGCGGGCTCAGATGGATGCTCGGGAGGGCCTCTCAAAGGAGGACCAGGACCGATTGCTCCGAGTTGTGCATCCGGAGAGTCCAGACAACCCTTGGCAACGGGGCTTTGTTCGCCATCGGAACTGGGTGATTGTCATGCTGTTGCTCGCGACGGGCATGCGCAGTGGCGAACTGCTTGGCCTGCAAATCAGCGACATCAAACAGCAGTTGTCGAAGCTGGGTGTCCTGCGTCGCGCTGATGCATCGGAAGACACCCGTCGTACCCCGGTGGGCACGAAGACAAACGACCGCGAACTCGAATTGCTTCCCGGCATCATGCGCGCACTTCTGGCTCACATTAACGTGGAGCGCTATCGCATTCGGGCGGCGCGCAGGCACCCGCAGGTGTTCGTTGCTCAGGATGGAAAGCCACTATCTACACGGAGTATTGGGAAGCTGTTCCAACAACTCCGCGCGGCTTGCCCAGGGCTTCCTGTGACGCTGACCAGCCATGTCATGCGACATACGTGGAATGAGCGCTTCTCCGAGCAGGCCGACGAGATGGGCATATCCGAAATCGAGGAGGCGCGGGCTCGCAACGAGCAGCAAGGCTGGACAGAAAACTCACAGTCGGCGCGCAACTACACACGTCGCCACACGCGGCGCAAGGGGCGTGCAATCGCACTGAAGCTGCAGGAGGACCTTGATGTCTCTGGCCATTGAGTTGAAGTCCTATGCTCTCGTGCAAACGGTGCCCGAGCGTGTCATCACGCGTTCAGGCTCGACCTTTGACCCCCGCTTGAATGTATGGGAGTGGTCTGACGGTCCGTTTATCGCTAGGCTCGATTTTGGGCAGCTAATTGCTGGAGCAGAGGCATACAAGCCATCCCTGAAAGCAGCACTTTTGCCCTACGTTCGGGGCCATTCCTCGAGTCACGTGGATAATCTTTTTCGGGCGTTCATCCACTTTATCGACAACTCCCCACGGCGTGCGTCCTGGGTGATTGACGAACAAGCAGTCGCGAACTATGCGGCTACCTTGCGCCCCAACGAAAAATGGCGCCTCGGCACACTCAATGGGCTGCTCCAGAAGTGGGTTGAACTCCGGCTACCAGGCGTAACGGCAGATTGCGCTGCGTACCTCCGAGAGCACAGAAAGCCGGGAAACACCAAGGGGGACGCCGTGCGGACGCGAGACTCCGTCAAGGGGCCCTTCAGCGAGGATGAGTACACCGCATTGTACTCAGCCGCGGACGCCGCCTATGGCCGAGGAGAACTGCCACTGTGGACGTTGCTGCTGACGAGATTGCTATTGGCTTGCGGCGGTCGAATCTCACAGTACGCCTCTCTCAAACTGTGCGACTTCGACCCCAAAGGTTCGACTCTGAAGCTGCCCCAGGTCAAGACCGGGCAGGACCACGCGCGGGCGAGCTTCGTGCCCTTCGACATCTCTGCTCAGACTTCGCAACTCATCCTGGCGCATCGCGACGAGTTGTTGGCGTCCGGAAAAACGGAGAACAGCCCTTTTTTCTCATCTGACCTCGTAATGCCCCGAGGACCTAGAAGACAGATTCGCGCCGAGTCGGACCTGTTCTTTGGGCACTGCACGCCGCATACCCTCTCTCAGTGGTTCATACAGCTGCTCCGAGAAATTGCTCCTCCGACTGCGAGGCTCGACTTCGCGCCAATGCACATCGTCCCGCAACGGTTCCGGTATACCTTCGGGACTCGGATGGCGGAAGAGGGGGCCAGCAAGCTGGTCATCGCGGAGCGTCTCGGCCATGCGGACCTCCAGAATGTTGAGTGCTATGTCTCTGCATCGCCGAAGATTATCGAGAGCTACGATAAGGCGCTGAGCAAGTTCCTAGCGCCACTCGCCCAAGCCTTCAAGGGGCAGGTGGTGGAGGACGAGGCTCACAGCACTCACCGGGGCGCCCCCGGGAGCCGCATTCACGATTTCCGTATTACTACAGAGGGACTGGGCAGCTGTGCTGGTAAGGGTGCCGGATGTGGCTTCAACAAGCCGGTGGCTTGCTACTCCAGCTTCCGGTTCGAGCCTTGGCTCGATGCACCGCACGAGAAGGTGCTGCATCGACTCGAAGCAGAGCGCCAGAAGTGGACATCGGATGACCGCATGGCGGCCGTGAATGACGAGCCCATCCGGGCCGTCAGGGAAGTCATCTCGCTGTGCGCGCAAATCTGGTCGCAGCGAGGTCGTGAAGAGGGGGCAGCGTGAACGCACCTGTTCTTCACTTCACGCCCCGGGCCGAGCTTGAGCCTCACGCTAACCTTGAAGCGTTCGTTGAGCTATGCCGGCTATCCGAAGTCATGGGCGCGCATCGGCAGTTCGACAAAAATGCGTGGGACGACGGCTTCCTGAAGGGGCAAAACAAGGCGAATCGGGTTGTCTTCAGCACACTAGAAGCTGCGAGTGGCAACAAGCCGGAGCCGAGCCTGCCAGAGCCATTCTTGAACTTCGCCAAGGCGGCTGTCATTTACTTACAAGACAAGCGGCCAGTGACGTCGCAAGGCACGCGGATTGCCGCGCTGCGATGCCTTGAAGCGGCGCTACGCCAGCAGTCAAAGGGGTCACGACCGACTGCCGTAGACCCAGTCGTGTTGGACACGGCAGTGGCGCTGGCCAAGCAGCAGGTGTCGCCATCGGTGGCGTACCGCATAGCTGGCCAGTTGGAATACATCAGCGAGTTCATGGCCTCCAAGCAGTTCATCTCTCTGCGCCAGCGATGGAAGCACGGGATGAAGAAGCCACAGGAGATGGATTCCCGCATATCCAAAGAGGCTCTCGAAGCCCGGAAGGGGAAGCTGCCGTCGGCGGCGGCGCTGCGCGCTCTGGCTGGCATATTTCACCTAGCCATTGACCCGCCGGACGTCATAACCTCCAGCATGACCGCCCTGATGGTGTGCGCCCCTGAGCGCATCAACGAGGTTCTGCGGTTGCGGCGCGACTGTCTTGTGGACGGCGACGGCGAGTTCAGGGGCAAGTTGGGGCTTCGCTGGGCTGGCTCTAAAGGGTTTGAGAACACTACCAAGTGGCTGCCTTCCGACATGGCCGGCGTCGCTCGCGAGGCGGTAGACAACTTGATTCGGGTGTCGGCCCCAGCCCACGAGCTCGCGACCTGGTACACGGCCAACCCGACCAAGCTGTTCCTCCACGAGGGCGCAGCACATCTTCGGGGCCAGCGCGTGTTGACCCTGAGTGATGTCGCACTGGTGCTTTGGGGGGACAAGGACTCCGAGAGTCAGGCGAACGCCTGGGCGAATCGGCACGAGCTTGAAAGACAGCCGCTAGAAGGCCGGCGAATCGGATACCTCTTCGACGATGTGGAGCGCGCCATCCTCGGCATGCTGCCGGCGACCTTTCCGTTCATGCCTGGTGCGCCCGAGCTCCGATGCATGGATGCCATCGCGGTCATTCGGACGAACGAGATGCACGCCATCAGGGCGACTTACCTGTGCATGTTCAACAGCGTCGACTACGAGGCCATCACAAGCCGGTTCGGGACTCGGGAAGGTCGACGCTCCATCTTCAAAGCATTCGACTACACCGAGGACGATGGCTCTCCGATTGAGCTCAACAGCCACAGCCTGCGCCACTACCTGAACACGCTAGCTCAGATGGGGGGCTTAAGTAGCACGGAAATCGCAATTTTCTCAGGGCGTAAGGACGTCAAGCAAAACCGGCACTACGACCACATGTCCTCGGAGGAGGTGCAAGCGCCAATCAGCCAAGCACTGAAAGCTGGTTTCACGTCGGAGCTTGAGCCGGTTGATGTCTCAGGGCGGAACTTGATGATGCGCAGCGAATTCAAGGGGCTCGGGCTCACCGCTGCGCACACGACGGAATATGGCTGGTGCCGTCACAATTTCGCGAGCGAGCCGTGTCAGATGTATCGCGACTGCATCAACTGCCAAGAGCAGGAATGCGTCAAAGGTGAAGCGCACAAGGAGGCAAATCTTCGGCAACTCAAGAGCGAGACCGAATATCTGCTGAAGCAAGCCAAGGCAGCTCTGAGCGACGAAGAATACGGCGCTGATGCCTGGGTCAGGCATCAAGCCACGACCTTGGAGCGGGTCACCCTGCTGCTCTCCATCTTGGAGAACCCTGAAGTACCTACGGGTGCCCGTATCCGGCTGGATGTTTCCAGCGCGCCCCTCATCACCGCCGATAACGTGAAACCCATCCGTGTCCTCAAGGGGCGCAAGAAGCAGGCATTGCTATGAAGAAGTATCGTGCACCTGACCTGACTCAGGAACACATTGCCACGGCCCTCGACACGCTCGACACTTGGAGAGGCAAGCTGACGTGGGACCTTCTGCTGGACAGCCTGGAGGCAGCTTGGGGCTATCGGTACTCCCGCTTCACCTTGGCCAGCTATCCCGAAGTGGCCAACGCCTTTGCGCACCGCAAGGATGCCCTGAAGGGGACCCTTCCTGTATCGCGCGGGACTCCTACCGACGAGCGCGTCCGTGCGGCCATAGAGCAAGCTGAGCGGTTCAAAGCGAAGGCCGAACGGTTAGAGGCAGAGAACAGCCTTTTGTTGGAGCAATTCGTTACTTGGGCACTCAACGCGGAAAGCAAGGGTGTCACCATGGACATGTTGAACAAGCCGTTGCCGAAGCCAGACCGTGACCGCTCGAAAGTGGTGAAGTGATGGCTAACGAGCAGCGGGTACTGAATGGCGGGCGCAGCCCATGGATGGGAGTAATATCGTGAAAAATGAAATGGCCGACTTCTTACCTCGCCGCATTAGAGCAAAAGCTCCCCCCATCAAGATTCAAGGCATCAAGACAAAGCTCGTGCCGTGGATAGCCGACGCAATCAATTGGCATGGTCAAGGTAGGTGGATTGAGCCCTTCATGGGCTCCGGGGCGGTCGCTCTCAACATAGCGCCACCGCGTGCACTCCTTTGTGACACGAACGAGCACCTTGTCCGCTTCTACCAGGGTGTACAAAGAGGGGATATAACCTCCATGTCAGTTCGAGCGTTCCTTGAGGAGGAGGGGGCGAAGCTGCTAGCTGTCGGGGAGGACCACTTTTATGAGATTCGGAAGCGGTTCAATGAGCACAAGAGTCCTTTGGACTTGGTATTCTTGAACCGCAGTTGTTTCAACGGAATCATGCGGTTCAACAAAAAGGGCGGCTTCAACGTGCCCTTCTGCCGCAAGCCAGAGCGATTCCGACAAGCCCTCATCACAAAAATTTGTAACCAGGTTTCCTGGGCTGCTAAGGTCATGCATGGCAAAGAATGGGTTTTCAAATGCCAGCCGTGGCGGGAAACCCTGGCACAGGCGTCCGCTGACGATTTCGTGTATCTAGACCCACCGTACATCGGTCGGCATGCGGACTACTACAACAAGTGGTCTGAACAAGAGGCTGACGAATTGTCGGATGCCATCAAAGCGTTGCCTTCGGGTTTTGCATATTCCATGTGGAAGGGCAACCAGTATCGCGAGAACGCCCATCTGGAGGCGCACTTTGGACGTTTCCACATGGAGACGTTCAGCCACTTCTATCACGTCGGCTCGACCGAAAGCCTGCGTAGCGAAATGGAAGAGGCGCTGGTGATTAGCGCTGGAAATCTCGTTGAGGAGGCCAATCGGCTCCCGCCACCCGACCTGTCCGAGGATGAGGATATTCTCGAAGTTGAGATGGGGCGGCAGCAGCTTTTGCTGGCTTAGAGTGGATTTTTTTTGCGCCAGGCACGGTACTCCACTATGTTCTTGAAGTTAACTCTGTCAGCCGCAATGCGTCCGTAGTTGCGCCAGTAGTCCAGAAATTCGTTCTCATCTTGGAACGGCCCGCCGCCATCCCTGAACTGGTCGATTCTTCCCACCAAGCTGCCGATGTTAGTTGTGTTCCCGGACCCCGCCCGGTCGCTGGATATGCGCCATTTCTCTTGTACGAAGACACGGACATTCCGGTAAGGTAGTGGGATGTCTTTGATTTGTTCTAGCGTATAGACAGCGCATTCGGCTGCCTTCTTCTCAGCAACCCGCTCGTAGACGTAGCCAATTACCCAGTGTTCGGTGTAATCGGTGAATGGGAACACTATGTTCTTGCTCTCATTGCCTGGCCGAATAAACGAGGTGTAACCGCCAAGCGTGAATCCAAACGTGTCATCGGGTCTCTCGATGTAGGTTGTCTTCACATCGACAGCAATCTTGTTTTTGGCGTGTGGGCCGCTGCACAGAGTGAAATCTGGGTAGTGGTTCTGAGCCGATGGCTCCACGAGCTGCAGCCCTAGGTCGTGAGCTAGTTCAATCATCAGTGGACGGGTGAATAACTCAAAAATGGTACTGAGCACCTTGGTGTCACTTCCCAAGGGGTAGACCGTCCCATCCTGGCTCACTACGCCGCTGATTGTGTATTTGTTGCCGTTTGCCTTGAGCTTGGTCTCGAGTGTTCGTGCCGAACGAAAATTGACCCACTTTTGAAGGTTATGCCGACGCAAAATTGACCCGGGTGTTCCACCTACCCTGCTGCTTTTTTAGGCACGGGGAGCAGGAGTGATCACCATGGACATGATTGGCAAGATCCGGCGGATGCATTTCCGCCAGAACAAATCCGTTCGAGAGATTGCCCGCAGTACGGGGCTGTCGCGCAACACGGTGCGTACCTGGCTACGCCAGCCGGGCGATGTCGTACCGCGGTACGCGGCGCGGCGAACACAACCCTCGCGCAAGCTCGCGCCCTATGTGGAGTGGCTCCGGCAGGCCGTGGCCATTGATGCGCAGCGTCCTAAAGCGCAGCGGCGCACGGCCAGGGCATTGCATGCCGAGTTGAAGCGACAAGGCTATGACGGCGCCTACAGCCGCGTCACCGATTTACTGCGCGCTTGGCGACAGGCCGATGGCACGAGCGCTGTGCACGCCTTCGTGCCCTTGACGTTTGCGCTGGGCGAAGCCTTCCAGTTCGACTGGAGTGAAGAGAGCATGGTGGTGGGCGGCGTGCCGTACCGCGTGCAGGTTGCCCACGTCAAGCTGTGCGCCAGCCGTGCCTTCTGGCTGGGGGCCTATCCCAGCCAAGGTCACGAGATGCTGTTTGACGCCCATACCCAGGCGTTTGCCGCCTTCGGCGGAGTGCCGCATCGCGGCATCTATGACAACATGAAGACAGCCGTCGACAAAGTGCACCCGCGCAAGAAGCGCGACGTCAACGCGCGCTTTGCGGCGATGTGCAGCCACTACCTGTTCGACCCCGACTTCTGCAACGTCGCTTCCGGTTGGGAGAAGGGGGTGGTGGAGAAGAACGTCCAGGACAGCAGGCGACGTGTGTGGATTGAGGCCCTGTCGACGCCCTGGCGCTCCTTTGCCGAACTCAATGCCTGGCTGGCCATGCGCTGCCGTGGCTTGTGGCAGGAGATCTTCCATCCCGAGTTCAGCCAGTTCACCGTGGCCGAGATGCTCGAGCACGAGCAGCCGCACCTCATGCCCATGCCCACAGCGTTCGACGGCTATGTGGACAACACGGTCAAGGTCAGCAGCACCTGTCTGGTGGCCATGGCTGGCAATCGTTACTCCGTGCCCTGTGAACTCGCCGGGCGGCGGGTGAGCACCCGGGTGTATCCCACCGAGGTGGTCGTGGTGCATGACGGCGTGTGTGTGGCCCGCCATGCGCGGCTGGCCAACCGGGGACAGACCACCTACGACTGGCAGCACTATGTGCCGCTGATTCAACGCAAACCCGGGGCGTTGCGCAACGGCGCGCCGTTTGCCGATCTGCCCCAGCCCTTGCAGCAACTGCGCCAGGCGCTGCTGCGGCAAGACGGGGGCGACCGGCTCATGGCCCAGGTGCTGGCGCTGGTGCCCGCATCCGGGCTGGAGGCGGTCCTGGTGGCCGCTGCGCTGGTGCTGGAAGCCACGGCCCCGTCCGGGCGCATCAGCGTGGAGCATGTGGTCAACGTGATGGGGCGCTTGCAGACCGGCCCCCAGCCCGCCCAAGTGACCACGGCCTTGACGATGGCCGATCCACCCCGCGCCGACACGGCCCGCTATGACCGCCTGCGGGTGACTGACGAGGAGCGAGATCATGCGTGAGGTCATTGCGGAACTCAAGGCGTTGCGGCTGCACGGCATGGCCGGCGCCTGGGCCGATTTGCAAGGTCTGGGGACGAACGCCAGGCTGGATGCCGCGCAGTGGCTCGTCGAGCATTTGCTGCAGGCCGAGCAGGAAGATCGCGCCGTGCGCTCGGTACGCCATCAAATCCTCTCGGCCCGCTTCCCGGTGCACCGCGATCTAGCGGGGTTTGACTTTGATGCCTCAAGGGTTGATCGCACGCTGGTGGGGCAACTCGCCAGCATGGCCTTTACCGAAGCCGCGCACAACGTCGTGCTGGTGGGCGGGCCCGGCACGGGAAAGAGCCATCTGGGCACGGCCATCGGCGTGGCGGGCATCACGCAGCACGGCAAGCGGGTGCGGTTTTACTCCACCGTCGATCTGGTCAACGCGCTGGAGCAGGAGAAGGCGCAGGGCAAAGCCGGGCGGATTGCGGCAAGCCTCTTGCGTATGGACTTGGTCATTCTCGATGAGCTGGGGTATCTGCCCTTCAGTCAGGCGGGCGGGGCTTTGTTGTTCCATCTGCTGTCCAAGCTCTACGAGCACACCAGCGTGCTGATCACGACCAATCTGGCCTTCGGCGAGTGGTCCAGCGTGTTCATCGATGCGAAGATGACCACCGCCTTGCTCGACCGGCTCACACACCACTGCCACATTCTGGAAACCGGGAACGAGAGCTACCGCTTCCGTCACAGCACGGAAACCGCCAAGACCCGCATCAAGGCGCGGGAGCAAAGGCGTTCGGGCACAGCACAGGCACCCCAGCCCGCTGAGCCCGAGACACCGCTTTGACCCCCACAAGCCCTTGGGGCAAGCCGCTCTGGGCTACGCCCGACGCAGCTTGCCCCAAGGATCCAAACCCACCCACCAGGAGCCAACCCCACGCAAAAACCGTAGACTTATCCACACCCGACTGCGACGCAGTCGGCCTTAGACCCCGGGTCAAAATTGAATCGGCACGGTGGGTCAAAATTCCATCGGCACGAACAGTCTCGAGCGCTTCTTTGAAATTAGTCAATCGTTTCTCCCTTGTGGCACCAAGCCACCTATTTTTGGTTGATGGTAGAAAAACTGTGTGAAACTTCTGACCGTTGAAGCCTTCGGAGGATACGCCGACGGGTACTAGGACCTTTGGCGACAATTCGCTCTACTCTTCTGCAGGCTGTCGCAGGTCCAGCGTAGGTTGGGGTTCGAGGCCAATATGGTAGGGCTGGAGTGGACGAGTCAGAATGCGTTGACGGCAAAGCACTATACGCCAGTGAACTGGCAGGCAGAGCAGCCCCTACCACTATCAACAAAGACACATCGATTGATGTGTTTCCCGGGTGTCGAAGACGGAAGTGCTGTCGCTATACACAAAAAGCTGGAAGCACGACGCGGCAAGTGCCCTTAATCACTCAGATGGAAGGGTCTAACAACCAAAAAAGGTGCGCATAACCGTTCTAATTTTGATAAGAAGTCGTTCTGTATCGTTGGATCCTTAAGTTACTGACAGCGCTTGATTTTTATGTCGAGCGCTGTTTCTTTTTCTGAATCCGGCAGACACTGATAATCGTTTAGGAAGATCTGGGCGAGTTTGTGCAGTGCTACCACCCGGCGAATCGGCATGACCGGAACGCCACGTGGTCAGCCGACAACCCCGAATGCCGCTGGCGCGCCTACGACTATGAAGAACGCATCAACCGCGACAAGGCCAGTCCGGACATTTTCTGGCTGAAGGACGATTCACTTTCCGACATGGACAACCTGCCCGCGCCAGAGGTGAGCGCCGCCGAAATCGTGGACGATCTCGAAGCCGCACTGGGGCAGTTCCGCCTGATTGCCGCCGAGGCCGAAGCGCTGCGTTGACCGGGCGGCCAGCGACGACTCGGCACTTCAACTCAGCTTGACCCACAGCCAGCACGGTGCACCTTGTCGTGTGCTGGCGAGCGGTTAGGCTGGGGAAGCTCTGAACCCTGCACTGCAGACTTCACCAAGCCGTACCGATACACCCCCCGGGGGTCAATCCGCCATGAAGCGGTAGCCCACGCCCAACTCGGTGAGCAGGTGCTTCGGGCGGGCGGGGTCGTCTTCGAGTTTGTGGCGCAGGCGGCCCATGTAGATACGCAGGTAGTGGCCATGCTCCACCGCACCGGGGCCCCAGACTTCGCGCAGCAGTTGCCGGTGGGTGAGCACTTGGCCGGGGCGGCTGGCCAGGGCACAGAGCAGGCGATATTCGACGGCGGTGAGGCGCAGGTCTTCGCCGTCGCGCCGCACGAGGCGGCGCACGCGGTCGAGCTCGACGCGGCCGAAGCGCAGCGGCACCGATGGCGCGGCCTCGCTCACGGGCGGGCGGCGCAACGCGGCGCGCACCCGCGCCAGCAGTTCGGCCACACCGAAGGGTTTGCCGAGAAAGTCATCGGCGCCCAGATCGAGGGCACTTACCTTGACGCCTTCGGCCGAGCGGGCCGAGAGCACGAGCAGCGGCGCGCCGCTCCAGCCGCGGAACTGGTGGATGAAGTCGATGCCATCGCCGTCGGGCAGGCCCAGATCGAGGATGACGAGGTCGGGCTTGCGCGAGGCGGCGTCGATCAGCCCGCGCGCCATGCTGTCGGCCTCGCAGACGCGCCAGCCCTCGGCTTCGAGCGCCGTGCGCACGACGTGGCGGATCTCGGCCTCGTCTTCGATCACCAGGATGAGGCTGGGGGGTGTGGTCATGGCACGACCCTCCGTGCTGCGCGCAACTCCCCGAGGGCGTTGCGCGCCTCCTCGCAGCGACCGTGCGGCGCAGTCATGGGGTCGGCCCGGCGGGTTCAGTGCCGAGTTCGGCGGCGGCGTCGAGCGGCGGCATCTCGTGCAGGGGCAGGCGCACGTTGAACGCAGCCCCGCCCTCGGGGGCGTTGGCTGCCGTCACCCGGCCCCCATGAGCTTCGACGATGGCGCGGCAGATCGCAAGCCCCAGGCCTACACCCGGGATGGGCGATTCAGGATCGCCACGGGTGAAGGTCTCGAAGACCGCCCGCTCGCGCCCTGCGGGCAGGCCTGGCCCGCGGTCCCAGACGGTGATCTCGGCTTCTGCTCCGCGCACGCGGGCGCGCACGCCCAGCGGGGTGCCGGGCGGGGTGAACTTGAGCGCGTTGTCGAGCAGGTTGACCAGCACGCGTTCGAGCAGCACGGCGTCGGCCCGCACCAGCGGAAAGTCTGCGGGCAGGTCGATCTGCAGCGGATGCTGCGCCAGGGCAGCGGCATCGACGGCGCGCAGCGCGCTGCCAACCAGCTCCTCGACCGATTGCCAGTCCTGCCGCAGCGTGACCTGCCCGGACTGCAGGCGGGCCATGTCGAGCAGATCGTCCACCATGCGGGCCAGCCGCCGCGACTGCTGCAACAGGCTGAGCGCCTGGCTGTGCAACGTGGCGGCATCGCCTGGTGGATGAGCGACCAGACGCGTGGAGAGGACTTCAGCCGTGCCCACCAGGGCGGTCAGCGGGGTGCGCAGATCGTGCGACAGCGCCGACAGCAGGGAGTTGCGCATGCGCTCGGCCTGCATGGCCAGCAGGGTATCTTGTGCCACGCTGACGAAGTGGATGCGTTCGAGCGCAATAGCGATCTGGGTGGCGCAGGTTTCCAGCAAGCGGCGCAGCTCGGGAATGGTGGATAGGCGGGTGTTACCGGGGTCAACGACGAGCACGCCGCGCACCCGCATCGGCGCCTTCAGCGGCAGGTAGAACAGCGGCGCGCCGGGCAGGGTATCAGTGCCTTGGCCGGCTGGCGCGCCGCGCTGCAAGCACCAGCGCGCCAGCTCGGCGTCGAAAGGCAGGAGGGCATCGGCAGCCACGTCTGCCGCAGGCTGCGGGCGCTCGTCCAGACCGAGCACCAGCAGCGTGGCCCGGCAGCGGAAACTGGCCTGCACCACGCGTGTGCCGATCTCGGCCACCTGATCGACGGTGAGCGCGCCCGAAAGCTCGCGCGAGAGTTCGTAGAGATCGTGGGTGCGGCGCTCGCGCTGACCCGCGACTCGGGCCTGGAAATGCAGGTGCGAGGTGAGGTGGCCGATGAGCAGGCCCACGCCCAGCATCACGCTGAAGGTGAAGACGTATTGCACGTCGCTCACAGCGAACGAAAAGCGCGGCGGCACGTAGAAGAAATCGAAGGCCAGCACGTTGACCACCGCCGCCAGTGCCGCGGGCCCGCGGCCGAAGCGCAGCGCCACCGCGACCACGCCGAGCATGAACAGCATGACGGTGTTCGACAGGTCGAAGTAGCTGCGCAGCGGGCTGGCCAGCAGGGTGATGGCGCCAGAGATCAGCAGCGCGGCCAGGTAGCGCCGCATCAGTGCATCGGCCGACGGCAGAGCGGGATGCAGCCCGGCCAGGGCCGTGGGCGGCGAACGCGCGTCGCGGGTGATGAGGATGAGGTCGAGATCGGGCGCCTGCCGCGCCAGCACCGCCGTGGTCGAGCGCCCCAGCACCCGGCGCCACCAGGGCCAGCGCGGGGCGCGGCCGAGCACGACGCGGTTGAGGTTGTGGGTTCGGGCATAGGCCAGCGCGGCCTCGGCGGCGTGGGGACCGGCCAGCATGGCGGTCTGCGCACCCAGGTCGCGGGCGCGCTGCAGCAGCGCGAGGGCATGGTCGCGCTGCGCCTCGCTGGCGCCTTGCAGCGCGGGGGTCTCCACCGTGATGACGTGCCAGCGCGCATGTAGCGCGTCGGCCAGGCGGGCGGCGGCGCGCACCAGGCCGATGTCGTCGCGCGGGCCCGCGCACACCAGCAGGGCCTCGGCCGCGTCCCACACGGCACCGCCCACGCGGCGGCTGCGGTAGTCGCGCATCTCGCCTTCGACCTGCTCGGCGGTGAGCCGCAGCGCGAGCTGGCGCAGCGCCAGCAGATTGCCTTTGCGAAAGAAATTGCGCACGGCGTGCGCGGCCTGTTCGGGGAGATAGACCTTGCCGTCCTTGAGGCGTTGCAGCAGGTCGTCGGGCGGCAGATCGACCAGCACCACTTCATCGGCCCGCTCGAAGATGCGGTCGGGCAGGGTTTCGCGCACCTGCACGCCAGTGATGCCACCGACGATGTCGCTCACGCTCTCGAGGTGCTGGACGTTCAGCGTGGTGTAGAGGTCGATGCCGGCGTCCAGCAGTTCCTCCACGTCCTGCCAGCGTTTGGGATGTCGGCTGCCCGGGGCGTTGCTGTGCGCCAGTTCGTCGACCAGCAGCACGGCGGGGCGACGTGCCAGCGCCGCGGCTGGATCGAACTCGCGCAGCAGGTGCGCGCCGTGACGCACCTCGCGCAGTGGAATCTGCTCCAGCCCTTCCAGCAGCCGGGCCGTCTCGGCGCGGCCGTGGGTTTCGACCAGGCCGACGCAGACGTCCACGCCCTCGTCGCGCAGACGGCGCGCGGCCATGAGCATGGCGTAGGTCTTGCCGACACCGGGCGAGGCGCCGAAAAAGAGCTTGAGCCGACCGCGCTGCGCCTGCTCGGCGTCCTGCTGGACCTGGGCCAGCAGCGCATCGGGAGAGGGGCGAATGTCGGGATCGGTCAAGGTGTCAGGGTCACTCGGCGCGTTGCGGCGGCGTGCCGTCGAGGGCCAGGTTCAATTCCAGCACATTCACCCGCGGTGTGCCAAACAGGCCGAGCCAGCGCGGGTGCGCCTGCGCGTCGATCAGCGCCTGCACCCGAGCCAGCGGCAGATGCCGCACCCGCGCCACGCGCGCCGCCTGATACCGGGCCGCAGCCAGCGAGATGTCGGGATCGAGCCCGCTGGCCGACGCGGTGACCAGATCGACCGGCACCGGCGCGGTGTTGCCCGGATCGGCCGCGCGCAGCGCGGCGATGCGGGCACGTACGGCCTCCCGCAGCGCCGGATTGGTCGGGCCGAGGTTGGAGCCGCCGGAAGCCAGACCGTTGTAGGGGTAGGTCGCCGTGGCCGAGGGGCGGCTCCAGAAGTAGCCCGGGGCGGTGAAGTTCTGCCCGATCAGCGCCGAGCCGACGGCACGGCCTTGCCGCGCCAGCACCGAGCCATTGGCCTGCCAGGGAAAGACGAGCTGGGCCAGGCCGGTGACGGCCAGCGGATAGAGCAGGCCGGTGATCAAGGTAAGCAGGATCAGCAGGCTGAGTGCGGGGCGCAGATGGGATGTCATGGCGGTGAAAGCGGTGTGAGAGCAACGGATAGGAAGCAGGCCGACGCGGCTCAGGTCCAACCCATCAGGCGCAGCAGCATGTCGATGAGCTTGATGCCGACAAAGGGCGCAACGATGCCGCCAAGTCCATAGATCAGCAGGTTGCGGCGCAACAGCACGGCGGCGCCCAGGGCGCGGTAGCGCACGCCCTTGAGCGCCAGCGGAATGAGGGCGACGATGATCAGGGCGTTGAAGATCACCGCCGAGAGGATGGCCGAATCCGGCGAGGCCAGGTGCATGAGGTTGAGCGCGCCGAGCTGCGGATAGGTGGCGACGAAGGCCGCCGGAATGATGGCGAAGTATTTGGCGATGTCGTTGGCGATGCTGAAGGTGGTGAGCGCGCCGCGCGTCATCAACATCTGTTTGCCGATCTCCACCACCTCGATCAGCTTGGTCGGGTTGGAGTCGAGATCCACCATATTGCCGGCCTCCTTGGCGGCCTGAGTGCCGCTGTGCATAGCCACGGCCACATCGGCCTGGGCCAGCGCCGGGGCGTCGTTGGTGCCATCGCCCGTCATGGCCACGAGCCGGCCCTCGGCCTGGGTCTGGCGGATGAGCGCGAGCTTGTTCTCCGGCGTGGCCTCGGCGAGGAAGTCGTCCACCCCGGCCTCGGCGGCGATGGCCGCTGCGGTGAGCCGGTTGTCGCCGGTGATCATCACCGTGCGGATGCCCATGCGGCGCAATTGCGCGAAGCGTTCCTTGATGCCGCTCTTGACGATGTCCTTGAGTTCCACGACGCCGAGCACACGGGCAGGCGACCCGGCCTCGAGCGACGTGCGCTCGGCCACGACCAGGGGCGTGCTGCCGCGCCGCGCCACCGCTTCGACATGCCGCACGACCGCCTCGGGCCAAGCGCTGCCGGACTCAAGGATCCAGCGCTTGAGCGCGTCGGCCGCGCCCTTGCGGATGAGGCGGCCAGGCAGGTCCACCCCGCTCATGCGGGTCTGGGCCGAGAAGGCGACGAAGCTGGCAGCCGGATCGGCGGCGGGCTCATGGGCCGAGCCCTCCTGTCGCGCCAGGGTCACGATGCTGCGGCCTTCGGGTGTCTCGTCGGCCAGCGAGGCCAGGCGCGCGGCGTCGGCCAGTTCGGTCACGCTCACGCCGGGTGCCGGAAGGAACGCGCTGGCCTGACGGTTGCCGAGGGTGATGGTGCCGGTCTTGTCCAGCAGCAGCACGTCGACATCGCCCGCCGCTTCGATGGCGCGGCCCGAAGTGGCCACGACATTGGCCAGCAGCATGCGCCCCATGCCGGCCACGCCGATGGCCGACAGCAGACCGCCGATGGTGGTCGGGATGAGGCAGACCAGCAGTGCGATCAGCACCGTGAGAGTGACCGGAACACCCGCGTGATTGGCGTTCACCGCGTAGATGGAAAACGGCAACAGCGTGACGGTGACCAGCAGAAACACCAGGGTGAGGGCCACCAGCAGAATGGTCAGCGCGATCTCGTTGGGCGTCTTGCGCCGCTTGGCGCCTTCGACCAGGCCGATCATGCGGTCGAGGAAGGACTCGCCGGGGTCGGCCGTGCAGCGCACCACGATCCAGTCCGACAGCACCTTGGTGCCTCCGGTCACGGCGGAGAAGTCGCCGCCGGACTCGCGGATCACCGGGGCCGACTCGCCGGTGATGGCGCTCTCGTCCACCGCGGCCACGCCTTCGATCACCTCGCCATCGCAGGGCAGCAGATCACCGGCTTCCACGAGCACCACATCGCCACGGCGCAGACTCTCGCCGGGCACCTGGGTCCACGGGGCGCCGGAGCGCGGTTCGGCTAGCTTCTTGGCGACCACGGTTTTTTTCATGCCGCGCAGCGAGGCCGCCTGCGCCCGGGCGCGGCCTTCGGCCAGGGCCTCGGCAAAGTTGGCGAACAACACCGTGAACCACAGCCACAGGGTGACCGCGCCGATGAACCAGGCCGGGGCCTCCCCCTGCCCGGCCAGCGCCTGCAGCCACAGCGCGCTGGTGAACAGGCTGCCCACATAGACCACGAACATCACCGGATTGCGCCATTGCACGCGGGGATCAAGCTTGGCAAAGGCATCCACCACGGCTGGCCGCAGCAGATCGGCGTCGAATAAGGGAAGGGATGAGCGCGTCATATCAGATGCGAATAGCCCGTAGCAAGTCAGGGGGTTGTTTCATATCCGGTTCATTTCCAGAGCTGCAACTGCTCGACGATGGGGCCCAGGCCCCAGGCCGGGAAGAAGTTCAGCGCGCCCACCAGCAGCAGCACGCCGATGAGCAGGCTGACAAACAGCGGGCCATGCGTGGGCAGGGTGCCGCCGCCTGCAGGAATGCGCTTTTTCGCCGCCAGCGAACCCGCCAGCGCCAGGGTGGGCACCATCACGGCGAAACGTCCGAACAGCATCGCCGCACCGAGCCAGCCGTTGTAGAACGGCGTGTTCACCGACAGCCCGGCGAAGGCGCTGCCGTTGTTGTTCGCGGCCGAGGTGAAGGCGTAGAAGATCTCGGAGAAGCCATGGGCCCCGGGGTTGGCCAGTCCCGCCAGCCCGGCCGGCACCACGACGGCCAGTGCCGTGCCGAGCAGCACCAGCGCGGGCATGAGCAGCACGGCGATGGACACCATCTTCATGTCGAAGGCCTCGACCTTCTTGCCGACATATTCGGGCGTGCGGCCGATCATCAGCCCGCCGACGAATACGGCCACCAGCGCGAAGACCAGCATGCCCGCCAAGCCCGTGCCAACACCGCCAAACACCACTTCGCCGAGCTGCATGAGCGCCATCGGCACCAGCCCGCCCAGCGGCGTGAACGAGTCGATCATGGCGTTCACCGCGCCGCATGAGGTGGTGGTGGTCACGGCGTTGAACAGCGCCGAGGCGGCGATGCCGAAGCGCGTCTCTTTGCCTTCCATATTGCCGCCGGACTGCAGCGCGCCGTGCGCCTGATCGACGCCGAGCGCGGCGATGGTGGGGTTGCCCTGCTGTTCGGCTGCGGCCAGACCGGTGACGGCGACCGCGAACACCAGCGTCATCGCCGCCAGCAGGGCCCAGCCCTGGCGGGTGTCGCCCACGGCCAGGCCAAAGGTGTAGACCAGCGCGGCGGGAATCAGCAGCACCGCGATCATCTCCAGGAGATTGCTCAACGCGTTCGGATTCTCATAGGGGTGGGCAGAGTTGGCGCTGAAAAACCCCCCGCCATTGGTGCCCAGCTCCTTGATCGCCTCCTGCGACGCCACTGGCCCCATGGGCAGAATCTGCTGGGTGACGGTCACGGTCTGCTGCACCGACTGCCCGGCGGCATCGCGCATCGGCTGGCCCGCGGTGTCCAGCTTGGGCGCCACGTAGGTCGTGGACTGCAGCGTGGTGACGGGCGTGTCGGCCGAGAAGGTCTGGATGACGCCCTGGCTGACCAGGGCCATCGCCAGCAGCATCGACAGGGGCAGCAAGGCATAGATCGTGATGCGATAGAGATCCACCCAGAAGTTGCCGATCTCGGTGGCACGGTGACGCGCGAATCCCCGGATCAGGGCAAAGGCCACGGCGATGCCCGACGCTGCCGAGACGAAGTTCTGCACCGCCAGCCCCATCATCTGCGTGAGGTTGCTCAGGGTCGATTCGCCCGCATAGCCCTGCCAGTTGGTATTGGTGACAAAACTGATGGCGGTGTTGAAACTGGAGTCGGGGCTGACCGCGCCGAACTGCTGCGGGTTGAGCGGCAGCACGCCCTGCAGCCGCTGCAGCGCATACACCAGCAGCGTGCCCAGCAGGCTGAACACCAGCAAGGCCACGGCATAGCGCGACCAGCGCATCCCGGCGGCATCGACGCCGCACAGCCGCAGCAGACCGGCCTCCAGCCGGGCCAGCGGCCGCCAGGCGGGACCGCCGTCCATGATCCAGGCGAAGTAACGTCCCAGGGGGCGGGCCGCGCCCAGAACCACCAAGAGCAGCACCGCCAGCAAGGCGAAGAATTCGGGCGTCATCAGAAGTCCTCCGCGCGGAACAGCGCCGCCAGCAGGTAAATCAGGAGCGCCAGCGCGGCGACCGCGCCGATCCAGACGAATGGACTCACCTCAGCTCCTTTGCAGCAGACGGTCACAGAACGCCACCAGGGCGAAGACCACGGCGAACAGCGCCAGCGTCAGAGCAATCCAGAACAGATCCATGCAGTTCGACGCCACTGCGCCGCCTCGTGCCACTGATGGATCGAAAGCGTAGGCAGATGCGTGTAAACCGCGCGTAAAAAATGCGGGCCAAAGTACAAGCGCCCACGCACGGCGGCGGAGGGCCTTGCGATCTCAGTCCGTGGCCAGGGTCAGTAGGTGGCCAGCACGTTGAGGAACACGCCCCGCTTGTTGTAGGACAGATCGGTGAGGTTGTCTGAGAAGTTGGTGAAGTTGTCGCCGACGCCCATTTTGACGTGCTCGTTCATGCGCCGGTACACGGCCAGCAACGCCCCGCTCTGGGCATCGCCGGCCTCTTTGGCGTGCAGGCGACGCCACTCGACCAGGCCGCTCCATTCGCGCACGAAGTGTCACTCGCCGCGCAACACCACGAGGCTGGCGCTGCTGCGCGCGAGGTCGAGCTTGCCCAGCAGGCGACAGGCGGCGGCGAGCTGCTGGCCGAAGCTGTTGCGGCTGAGCCAGGAGGTGCGCTCGCCGGTGAGGTTGTTCTGGTCGTGGCGGTATTACAGACTGGAGGCAAGGACGGTGGCGTTGTAGCCCATGGAGAGCGCGACGACACGGCGTTTGATGTCGCCGTTGGGCGGGTCGCTGATGGTGCCGGTTTCCATTTTCAGCCCGGTGCTCCAGCGCTCGGTGAGCACGAGGTCGACGCCGAAGGCATGGAGCAGGCCAGCCTGACCATAGCCGGTGGTGCGCCGGGTTTCTTCGTACAGGCTGACGCGGTCGTTGAGCTTGCTGCGCGAGCCGACCAGCAGAGTGCCGAAGCGCCCGCGGTAGAGCTGGTCAGGGTGCTGCGTTTCCATCAAGTACCGCACTCAGCGCTTGCGCGCTACCGCATCGACCAGCGCCGAACGCCCGACGTGGCCCGTGCCTTCGTGCAGGGTGGCTTCGTGCTCTTGCAGCAGCAACCAGTCGGCCTCGGGCAACAGCTCGCGCAGTAGTTCGGGGGTGTAGAGATGGTCGGCGCGGCCCGGGCCGCCGGTGCCGTATTCGAGCTGTTTCACCGCGTAGCCCTGCACGCACAGCAGGCCGCCGGGTTTGAGGGTGCGCCACAGGCCGGAGAACAGGCGCTCGCGCAGGGCCGGGTCGGCGAACTGCACGAAGATGGCCACGGCGGCGTCGAATCGACCCGGCGCCCAGCCCCATTCATCCACCGAGGCGACGTGAAAGTCCACCGATACGCCGCGCTCCTGCGCCCAGCGGCGGGCTTTATCGACGGCGACGGGCGAGAGGTCGAAGGCGGTGACGTGGTGGCCCTGCTCGGCCAGCCAGATGGAATTGCGGCCTTCGCCGTCGGCCGCGCTGAGAATGCGGCTGGAGGGCGCAAAACGCGCGGATTCGCGCACCAAAAAGGCGTTGGGCTCGGCGCCGTAGTGCAGCCCGGGCTTGGCGAAGCGGGCGTTCCAGGTTTCGCGCGGATCGGCAAAACTGCCGGCGGGCGGCGTGGCGGGAGTGTGGGCAGTCATGGCGGTATGGACTGATATTGGAAAAAGTAAAGCCGCAAAGCCGCCATTTTGCGCAGTTATTTGAGTTTTTGCCCGGTGCCGTCGAACACCGAAACCGTCACCGGAATGCCCTGGCGCACGCTTTCGCCCACGGTGCAAAACTGCTCGAACTGCATCAGCACGCGGTCGAGCCGCTCCATGCCTTGCGCGGCAGCGCCCATGCGAATATCGACCGTGATGGACAGCACACGCAGGCGACCGGCTTCGTTGCGGCCGATTTCGCCCGTGGCGGTGGTGGTCAGCCCCTTGGGGTCGAGCTTGAATTTGCTCAGGGCGAAATACAGGCTGGAGCTCATGCAGTTGCCCACGGCAGCGAGCAGCAGGTGCGAGGGCGACGGCCCCGCGCCCTCGCCCAGCGGCGGCGGCTCGTCGGTCAGAATGGTGGGGCGATCGTCGGCAAAGTGCAGGTCGAACTGGTAGGCGTTGATCTGCTTGAGGGTGACGCTGGGGGGCTGTTTGTCGTCCATGAAAGCTCCTGAGTGAGACGCTGCCTGGCGTTGTGCAAGGCTGGCGAGAGGGCAGGCCGGTCCATTCTGCGACCAGACCGATGACGGTCAACTTTAATACCTGAGGCGCGACCCATCCCTTGACGGCGCCCTCTAATATGCGAGCTTCGCCGCGACTTCTCTGCGGCTGACTGCTTCCGCTGCACCCCTAGGAGTGTGGGCGGCAGAAGGTTGTTGAGGTCGACGTAGGACGGTGGGCGTGCGTTAATACGGCATGCCCACTAGTTACCGCCCCTATGAGCCGGACCAGGTGATGCTGCTGCCGGCGGCGCCGCAGGACTGGCTGCCGCCGGGCCACCTGGCTTACTTCATCCACGACACGATTGACACGCTGGACCTGAGCGCGTTCTACGCGCGCTATGAGGGTGGCGGAGCGCGCAACCAGCCCTTCCATCCGGCGATGATGGTCAAGGTTCTGGTGTACGGCTACGCCACCGGGGTGTTCAGCTCGCGCAAGATCGAGCGCCGGCTGCACGAGGACCTGGCGTTCCGGATGCTGGCAGCAGGGAACTTCCCCAAGCACCGCACGATCCGGGATTTCCGTGCGCTGCACCTCCAGGAATTCTCGGACCTGTTCGTGCAGGTCGTGCGCCTGGCGCGCGAGATGGGTCTGGTCAAGCTGGGCACGGTGGCCATCGACGGCACCAAGGTCAAGGCCAACGCGAGCCGCCACAAGGCCATGAGCTATGCGCGCATGCAGCACACCGAGGTCGAACTGAAAAAGCAGATCGACGCGCTGCTGGCGCGCGCCAAGGCCACCGACGAGGCCGAGGCGCAGGAGCCCGAACTCGACATCCCGGCCGAGATCGAGCGGCGCGAGGCGCGACTCGATGCGATCCGGCAGGCGCGCCAGCGGCTGGAACAGCGTCAGCGTGAAGCCGACGCGCAGCGTGGTCGCAGTGACGATGATGATCGCCGTCCCCGGGGGCCGGATGGGAAGCCGCGGCGCGGTGCGCGGTTCAAGCGCGACTTCGGCGTGCCCGAAGACAAGGCGCAGGAGAACTTCACCGACCCGGACAGCCGCATCATGAAGCGCGCCGGCGGCGGCTTCGACCCCAGCTACAACGCGCAGACGGCGGTGGACGAGGCTGCGCACATCATCGTGGCTGCGGAACTGGACAACACGGCACCCGATGCCAACTGGCTGCTGCCGATGATCGATGCGATCCAGGAGAACCTGGGCGCGCTGCCCGCGCTGGGTCTGGCCGACGCGGGCTATCGCAGCGAGGACAACCTGCGCGATGCGCCGATCGATCTGGTTGTGGCCTTGGGGCGCGAAGGCAAGCAGCACGCGGCCATCGATGCCGCGCGGCTGCCGCACACCGCGGCCATGGCCGCGAAGATGCAGACCGCCGCGGGACGCGCCGCCTATCGCAAGCGCAAGTGGATCGCCGAGCCGCCCAACGGCTGGATCAAGAGCGTGCTGGGGTTCCGCCAGTTCAGCCTGCGCGGCCTTGAGCGTGTACGCGCCGAGTGGAAACTCGTCTGCGCAGCACTGAACCTCCGGCGGATGGCCTCGTTGGTTCCCGCCTGAACAGAAATGGGGGCACAGGCCGCCCCGCACAACACGCCCGCTGCTGCCCTCTCGGGGGCGTGAGACGACCGGCCATGCCGACCGTGCCCGAAAAACAGTCCGCTCGCCCAGCATCGGCGCTCCGGCACAGGTTCACGGAATTCTGCCGCCCAGACTCCTAGCTGCACCTCTATCTTGGCAACCTCCGAAGAACTCTGGCTCAAGGCCCGCAAAAAAGATATCCGCCCGCAGCTCAATCGCGCCGTGGGGCTGGGGCTGTTTGCCGGCTGGCTGATCATCGTGCAGGCCTGGCTGCTGGCGCGGGTGGTGTCGGTGGTCATCATCGATCATCAGCATCTCGCCGATGTGTGGGGTTATCTGGCGGCGATGCTGCCGATTTTTGCGCTGCGTTTCGCGCTGATGCGAGCGGCTGAAAACGTGGCCTTCGAAGCCGCGGCGCAGGTGCGGCGCGATTTGCGCGGACGTCTTTACGAGCATCTGCAGGCGCTGGGGCCGCTTTGGCTCACGCGCCAGTCCAGCGGCGACATCGCCAACACCATCGTGACCGGCATCGACGCGCTCGAAGCCTATTACGCGCGCTACCTGCCCAATATGTCGCTCACGGCGCTGGTGCCGCTGTCGATTCTGGTGTTCGTGCTGCCGCAGGACTGGGTGTCGGGCCTGGTGCTGTTGTTGACCGCGCCGCTGATTCCGATTTTCATGATTTTGATCGGCAAGGGCACGGAAACCCTCAACCAGCAGCAATGGCAGTTGCTCTCGCGCATGAGCGCGCGATTTCTCGATTCGCTGCAGGGGCTGACCACGCTCAAACTGTTTGGCGTGAGCCGCCACGAGGCCGAGGTGGTGGCTGCGCTCACCGAGGAATACCGCATCGGCACCATGAAGGTGTTGCGGGTGGCGTTTCTGTCTTCTGTGGCGCTGGAATTCATGTCCACCATCAGCATTGCGATGGTGGCGGTTTTTATCGGTTTTCGCCTGTTTTACGGTGAGATGCAGTTTTTTAACGGCTTTTTCGTGCTGCTTTTGGCGCCCGAGTTTTATCTGCCGCTGCGCAATATGGGCACTTTCTACCACGCCCGCATGGAGGCGATCGGCGCTGCGCAAAACCTGCTCAAGCTGCTCGACACCCCGATTCCGCCGCATGCCCAGACCACTGGCGGCACGCAGAAATTGGACGCGGGGCAAGAGGTGCGGATTCGCTTTGACGCCGTGACGGTGCGCCACGCCGCCGATCTGCCGCCCGCGCTCGACGCGGTGAGCTTTGCCGCCCTACCGCGCGGCCTCACCGCGCTGGTGGGCGCCAGCGGCGCGGGCAAGAGCACCGCGCTGCATGCGCTGATGGCGCTGGTGCAACCCGAGGCCGGGCGCATTCTGGTGAACGAAACGCCACTGACCACGCTCGACGCCACCGACTGGCTGCGGCATGTGGCCTGGGTGCCGCAGCGTCCGCATGTGTTCGAGGGTACGGTGCGCGACAACATCGCGCTGGGCCAGTCCGACCCGCCGCAGGACGAAGTGGAGCGCGCCGCCCGCGCCGCGCAGGCGCATGACTTCATCGCCGCGCTGCCGCAGGGCTACGACACCCCGCTGGGCGAGCGCGGTCTGGGCTTGTCGGGCGGACAGGTGCAGCGTCTGGCGCTGGCGCGGGCGCTGCTCAAGCCAGCAAAGCTGGTGCTGCTCGACGAAGCCACGGCGCAGCTCGACGCGCAGACGCAGGCGCAGGTCGGCGCGGCCATTCTGGCCCTGGCAAAAGAGCGCTGCGTCATTCTTGCCGCGCACCGCCTGAGCACGGTGCTGCAGGCCGATCATGTGGTGGTGCTCGAAGCCGGGCGCGTGATCGAACAGGGCGCGCCCGCCGATCTGCTGAGGGCCGACGGCGCCTTTGCCCGGCTGGTGCGCGCCCACGAGCCCGCTGTTCAGGAGCAAGCCTGATGCGCTGGAACCCGCTGCCGCCCGATTTCGATCTGCCCCAGGCCCGCGCCGATTTGAAGCGGCTCGTCGGTTTGTTTGCGCCCTACCGCAACTGGATGTTGTGGGGCGCGCTCGCCGCGCTGCTCACCCTGCTCGCCAATGTGGCACTGATGACGGCCTCGGGCTGGTTCATCGCGCAAATGGCGCTGGTCGGCCTGGTGGGCGCGGCGATGGATTACTTCACCCCGGCCGCCTTCATCCGCGGCATGGCCATCACCCGCACCGCCGGGCGCTATATCGAACGCCTGATCACGCACGAAGCCACCTTCCGGCTGCTGCAGGAACTGCGGGTGTGGTTCTACCGACGGCTGGAGCCGCTGGCCCCGGCGCGGCTGCAAGAGCTGCGCAGCGCCGACCTGAGCAGCCGCCTCATCAGCGACATCGACGCGCTCAACCACCTCTACCTGCGCGTGCTCGTGCCCGTGGGCGTGGCGCTGCTGGGCGGCGCGCTTATTCTGGGCATGATGACGCTCTACAGCGGGCGGGTGGCGGCGTCCACCCTGCTGTTCCTGCTGCTGGCCGGGGTGGCCGTGCCCCTGCTCACCTTCCGCCTGGGGCATGGCCCGGGGCGGCGGCTGGTTGCGCTGCGCGCCGAATTGCGCAGCGCCGCAGTCGATGGCTTGCAGGGGCTGGGCGAGCTGCGGGTTTATGGCGGGGCGGCGCGGCAGGCGCAGCGCATCGACGCGCTGACCGACGTCATGATCGGCCAGCAGCGCCAGCTCAGCCGCGCCACCGGCCTGTCACAAGGGCTGCTCGGGCTGTCGGCCAATCTGGCGATGTGGTGTGCGCTGTTGCTGGCCATTCCGCTGGTGACTGATGCGTCCATCACCCCGGCCGAACTGCCGATGCTGGCGCTGTTCGTACTCTCCAGTTTCGAGGCGGTTTTGCCGCTGCCGCTGGCGCTGCAGATGCTGGGCGAGACCTTGGCCGCGGCGCGGCGGGTGTTCGGCATTCTCGACGCCCGGCCGCAGGTGGAGGAGCCCGCCGACATGCCCGTGCCGCAGTGGGAGCGCGCCGATGTCGAGATCGACGGCCTGCGGCTGCGCTACCCCGGCGCACGCGGCGAGGCGGCCTGGGCGCTCGACGGCCTGAGCCTGCAGCTGCGCGCGGGCGAGCGCGTCGCCCTGGTCGGCCCCAGCGGCGCGGGCAAGAGCACGCTGGTGCAGGCGCTGCTGCGGTTCTGGGACTATCAGGAGGGCAGCGTGCGCATCGGCGGCCACGACCTGCGCGCCTGGCCGGGCGAGGCGCTGCGCGCGCACATCGCCGTGGTGTCGCAAGACACCTATCTGTTCAACACCACCATTCGCGACAACCTCATGCTGGCCAAGCCTGAGGCCACGGAGGACGAAGTGATCGCGGCGTGCAAGGCGGCGCAGTTGCACGACTTCATCGCCGCGCTGCCCGAGGGGTATGAAACCTGGGTGGGCGAGGCCGGCATGCGGCTGTCGGGCGGACAAGCGCGGCGCGTGGCCATCGCCCGCGCGCTGCTGCGCAACGCGCCGCTGCTCATTCTCGACGAACCCACCGAGGGCCTGGACGCGCTGACCGAGCGCGATCTGCTGCGCGACCTGGTGCAACTGATGCAGGGCCGCACCGTGCTGCTGATCAGCCACCGCATCGCCGCGCTGCCCGCTGCGGTCGACCGGGTACTGGTGATGGAAGCCGGCCGGGTGGTGGAGGCCGGCGCGCCCGCCGAGTTGCTGGCGCGGCAGGGCGGCGCCTTCCGCGCGCTGCACGACGCGCTGTAAATCGGCTCAGGCCAGACGCGGCAACAGCCCGCGCAGGCTCAATCCGTCTTCGCTCAGCGCGGTGGCGATGGCCAGGCGCAGGGGGCCGATGCGGCTGGAGGCATCGAGCACCAGTCGGCGTACCAGGCGGGCCGGGCCGCGGTCGTCGGTGTAGAGCGTGGCGATGGCTTGCGTGGCCAGATACAGCGGGCGCGTCGCGCGGCGATGCGCCGCCTCGAAGCGCTGCAGGCGCTCGGGCGCGGCGATGTCGGTACCCGCGCGCGCGGCGGCCAGAATTTCGCGCGACAGCAGATCGACGCCGTGCAGACCGAAGTTGAAGCCATGCGCGGTCACCGGGTGCATGCCCACGGCGGCGTCGCCGATCAGGGCGAAACGCGGCGCGACAAAGCGCTGGGCATAAACCCCGACCAGCGGATAGGTGTGACGGCTGCCCGCGCGTTTCATTTCGCCCAGACGACCCTGATAGCGCCGGGTGATGTCGCGCTCGAAGTCGGCATCGGGCAGCTCCAGCAATGCCTGCATCTCATGCTGCGGCAGGGTGAGCACCACGGACGAGAGGTGCTCGGACAAGGGCAGCAAGGCCAAGGTCTGGCCGATACCGAACCATTCCCACGCGGTGTGGTGATGCGGCTGCTCATGCTGCATGCGGCACACCAGCATGGTCTTGCCGAAGTCGTGCGAGTCGGCGCCGATGCCCATCTTGCGCCGGGTTTCGGAAAACCGGCTGTCGGCGGCGATCAGCAGCTTCGCCCGGATAGTCTGGGCCGGGGCAGCGGCCGCCGCTGCCTGCGCCGGTTCGAGGTCGAGCTCAACGCCCTGCGCATCAGTGCGCACCGCGCCCAGACGGGTCTGGTCGAACAGGGTGTATTCGCTTTGGCCCTGCACCGCAGCCCAAACCGCGCGGCGGATTTGCTGATTGGGCACGAGGGCGCCGAGCTGGGTTTTGCCGCGCAGCGGCGATACGCGCATGGGATGCGGATCGTTGCCGTTGAGCACCACGGCGTGTTCGAGCGGAAACACCTGATCGGGCGCGATGTGGTCGAACACCCCGGACTCGCGCAAGGTGCGCAGGGTGCGCAGGCTGAGCGCAATTTCGCGGCCGTCGAAAGGGGGGTCGGCCAGCGCGGCCGCGCTTTGCTGCTCGACGAGGGCGATGCGCAGGCCGCTGCCAGCCAGCGCCCGCACCATGGACAGACCGGCCGGGCCGGCGCCGATGATGGCGAGATCGAACGTCATGTCAAAGTCCTGTGAAACGGTCATAAAGAAAGTTTGTCTAGTGTTTACAGCCGCGCCATTTCCAGCGGCGCTTCACCATACACCGCGCGCGCCAGCACCCGCAACGCCGCGCGCAAACCCTCTTCGAGCACCGGGTGATAGAAGGGCAGGGTGAGCAGTTCGGCCACGGTCATGTTGCGCTGCAGGGCCAGGGCCAGCAGATGCCCCAGATGCTCGGCGCCGGGCACGCACATCTCCGCCCCCAGCAGTTTGCCGCTGCCGGGCTCGGCGTACACATGCAATTGTCCGGCCGCGCGCAGCATGGCCATGGCGCGCGCCTGCTGGGCGAAGTTGAACCCGCCGGTAGCAAACGACCGCCCCTGCAACGCCTGCCAGGTCTGGCCGACCACGGCAATCTGCGGATCGGTGAAGGCGATGGCCAGCGGCACGCGACGGCGAAAGCACGTCGTGCCATGCAGGGCATTGAAGGCGGCGATGAAGCCTTCGTCGGACGCCTCGTGCAGCACTTGCAGCTCGCCGTTCACGTCGCCGGTGAAATACACCGGCAGGTCGCCGATCTGCAGGGTGTTGCGGTCGAAGTCGGGCAGGCCGCGGGCGTCGAGCGGCACGCCCAGCGTTTGAAGCCCAAGGCCGTCGGTGTTGGTGCGCCGCCCCATGGCTGCCAGCACGGCATCGACCTCGACCGGGCTTTCGCCGTTGTCCACGATCAGCGTGCCCGCAGCCCCTTCGCGCAGATCGACGGCGCGGCCCAGATGGAGAGGAAATTCGGCGCCGATGCGGTGTTGCGCCTCGGCCTGGATGACCGGATCGGTCAACGGCCCGAGGCTTTCGCGCAGCTCGAAGCCGTGCACGTCCAGGCCCAGCCGTGCCAGCGCCTGCCCCAGTTCGAGGCCGATCACCCCCAACCCGACCACGGCGATGCGGCGCGGCAGATCGGGGCGCTCGAACAGGTCGTCGGTGGTGAGAATGCGGTTGCCAAACGCCTGCCACGCTTGCGGCACCACCGGACGGCTGCCGGTGGCGATGAGAATGCGGTCGGCGGCGATGACCTCTTCGCGTCCGTCGTCGTGGGTGACGATGACGCGACCCGGCCCGTCGAGCCGGGCCCGCCCGGCGATGTTCTGCGCAGGCTGCAGGCTGTGAGTCGCGCCCAGCACCCCGGCCACGCGCGCATCGCGGTAGTCGCGCACCCGCTGCAGCACGGCGGGCAGATCGACCTTGAGCCCCTCGCCGCCGCGGATGCCCAGGGTAGCCAGCTGGCTGCCGCGATGAAAGTCGTCGGCCGCCTGGATCAGCGCCTTGGACGGCATGCAGCCCACTCGGGCGCAGGTGGTGCCGTAGGGGCCGTGGTTGATGATGACAAAGTCGTCGGTGTGCTTGCGCACCTGCGACAGCGCGGTGAGCCCGGCTGTGCCGGCGCCAAGGATGGCGATATGAACGTGACGCACGGAGGAACTCCGGTGAAGAGGACTGCGCGCCAGTCTATCGGCGCGGCTTGACGTCCGTTTTGGGCAGGGTCAAGCCGCGCGGTGCAAAACACTTCAGGTGTGATCGTGCACGGCGGCGTGCTCGGCCTCGGCGTGCACCATGGCGAGCATGGCATCGCGCTTGTCGGCGGTGCCGAACATCGGGCTGGTGCCCACCACCTGATGGTTGGCCGCCTTCAGCGTGAAGTAGGCACGGCCGTCGCTGGCGACCTGTTTTTCAAAGCGCTCGGGCAGCACGCTGTTCTTTTTCACCGAGGCCATGCCATTCTCTGCGGAGGCCTTGCTCTCGTAGTGCTCGCTGCTCAGCAGCGTGCCGCCATCGGCCGCTTTGAGCGAAAAGTGGAACTGACCTTTTTCGTTTTTGTGCAATTCAAAGCGGACTGCCATAGAGAACTCCTGGATGGGTAAGTCGATGCCGGGCGACGCAGGCGCTTGTCGGGCAAAGCGCGCGCCGATGGACGAATGGGAAGAAGGGCAGGGACGACGCATCCCCACACGCCCCGAATGGTCGGCGCGTTCCGTGACAAATGCAAGACTTTCGCCCCGACTTTTGACAATAGTTGACAGATCGGCCGCGTATTTGGGGTCGATCAGCCGAGGGTGGATCAGCCGGCCTGCTGCTCCAGCGCGAAATGCGCCCCATTGAATTGCCCGAGCACCCCGGTCAACCAGGGCAGCACCTCGCGCAAGGTGGCGTGCAGCGTCCACGGCGGGTTGATGAGGAACATACCGCTGCCCAGCAGGCCGAAGCCGCTGGCGTCGGGTTCGCGTACCTGCATGCGCACATCGAGCCAGTCGGCCTGGCCTGCGATGCGGCGCAGCTGTTGCGGCAGCAGGTGCGACTCGCGCCGCTGCAGCACCGGGTACCACACCGCATAGGTGCCGACGGCAAAGCGCTGCAGCGCGTCGCTGACCGTGTTGCGCAGCGCGGCGTAATCGGTCTTGAGTTCGTAAGACGGGTCGAGCAGCACGACGGCGCGGCGGTCTTGCGGCGGCAGCAGGCTTTTGAGGGCGACAAAACCGTCGGCACAGCGCACCTGCACCCCCGGCTGCGCGCCGAATGTGGCGTCGAGCACGCGGTGATCGGTGGGGTGCAGCTCGAACAGCCGCAGCTTGTCTTGCGGCCGCATGAGCTGGTGGGCAATGCCGGGCGAGCCGGGGTAGTAGAGCAGCGGGCCACCCGTGTTGAAGGCGCGAATCTGCGCGAGGTAGTCTTGCACCGCCTCCGGCGCGTCCTTGCGGTTCCAGAGGCGTTCGATGCCGTCGGCGTACTCGGCATTTTTTTGCGCTGAGGCTTCGTGCAGGGGGTAACCCCCGGCGCCCGCGTGGGTGTCGATCACCCAATAGGGTTTTTCTTTGCGGTTCATGTGCCGGAGCACCTGCACCAGCACCAGATGTTTGAGCACGTCGGCGTGGTTGCCGGCGTGAAAGGCGTGTCGGTAGGCGAGCATGTGTGCACTGTAGCCGCTGACGCGCCGGGGAGAAATCCTGCGGCACAATGCCGTTCTGAATCTGCGGCGCGTCTTGCTGCGCCGCTCCACCCTGCACCGCCATCATGTCCTCCCCTTCTCCTGCAACCGCTTCCGCGCCAAGTGCGCTCCCCAACGCGCTCGACTTCATCCGTTTCGCCGTCGACAGCGGCGTGATCGCCTTTGGCGACTTCACCACCAAGGCGGGGCGGCAGTCGCCCTATTTTTTCAACGCCGGTTTGTTCAACGACGGCGCCATGCTGGCGCGGCTGGCGCAGTTTTATGCGCGCGCGCTGCTGGAGAGCGGCGTGACGTTCGACATGCTGTTCGGCCCGGCGTACAAGGGCATTCCGCTCGGCGCAGTGGTCGCGGTGGAACTGGCGCGACTGGGCCGCAATGTGGGCTTCGCCTACAACCGCAAGGAAGCCAAGGATCACGGCGAGGGCGGCAGCACCGTGGGCGCGCCCATCCGCGGCCGGGTGGTCATCGTCGATGACGTGATTTCCGCGGGAACGGCCACGGGCGAATCGGTCCGGCTGATCCGCGCGGCAGGGGCCGAACCCGCCGCCGTGCTCATCGCGCTCGACCGCCAGGAGAAGGCCGCAATTCAGGGCCGCACCCTCGACGTTTCGGCCGTACAGCACGTCAGCCGCGAGTACGGGCTGCCGGTCATTTCCATCGCCAATCTCGACAGCCTGCTCGCCTATCTGGCCGACAGCGGCCACCCAGAGCTGGCGCGCTGGCGGCCCGCGGTGCAGCAGTACCGCGACACTTACGGGGTCTGACACAGCACGCAAGAGTCGCGAACGAATCCGCCATGACCCTCAAGCTGCGCGCGCCGCTCGGCATCTCTTTTTCCGCGCTGCTGTTGTGGAGCTTTGCGCTGGTGGGGCTGCCGCTGCTCATCGGGCTGTCGGTCACGGCGTATCTGTTCGATCAGGTGGCCACGCAGGCGCGCAGCTCGGTGGCCGTGGCGGTGCAGCTCACGCGCACCTCGCGCCAGATCGCCCAGGACATCGACAACCTGCAGCGGGCCAGCGGCCAGTGTCTGGTGCTGCAGGACGCCGCGCTGTGCAGCGGGGTGAAGCAGGCGCATGAGGCTTTCGTGCACGATGCCGCGCAACTCCAGGCCATGCCGCTGCCGCCCGACCAGCAGCACACCCTCTACAGCCTGAACACGCAGGAAGCGGCGCTGTTTTCCGGGGTCATGGCCTCGGGCAAGGTGAAGGATGGCGCTCGGGTGTTCAACGCGCTCAACCCGCAATTCGACGCCATGCGCCTGTCGGCCGACAGGCTGATCAACCACAGCAACGGCCTGGTCGATGCGCTGGAAGCGCGGCTGCTGCAGGTCTCCAACCGCGTGTGGTCGGTGCTGGGCTGGCTGGCGCTGGCCAGCGTGAGCCTGTCGGTCTGTCTGGCGCTGCTGTTCTCCTGGCTGCTCAGCCAGCCCTTGCGACAGATCAAACGCTCCATCCGCCGTCTGGGCGAAGGGCAGCTCGATCAGGCGCCCAGCGTGGCTGGGCCGCGCGATCTGGTCGATCTGGGCGTGCAACTCGACTGGCTGCGCCGCAGGCTGGCCGATCTGGAGGCGCAGAAAATCCAGTTGCTGCGGCATGTGTCGCACGAGCTCAAAACCCCGCTGGCCTCGATGAAAGAGGGCGTGGACTTGCTGGCCGAAGGCGTGCCCGGCCCGCTCAACGCCGAGCAGCAGTCGATCACCCGCATCATGCGCGGCAATGTGCGCGACCTGCACCACCGCATCGACAGCCTGATCCATTACGACAGCGCGCTGCATCACCCCGAACCGCTGCAGATCGGCCCGGTGAAGCTGCGCTTATTGCTTGCCAGTTTGATCCGCCGCAATCATCTCACGCTGCGGGCGAAAGGCGTGCATGTGGAGTGCGGCTGTGCTGCGCTACAAGTGCAGGGCGACCGCGCCAAGCTGGAAAGCCTGTTCGAGAACCTGCTGGTCAACGCCATCCGTTTCAGCCCGCAGGGCGGCCGAATCGGATTCGACGCCAATCGGGTCGAAGGCGGCGTTGAAATCTGCGTCAGCGATCAGGGCCCGGGCGTGGCGCCAGAAGACCGCAAGCAGTTGTTCCAACCGTTTTTCCAGGGCCGCAACCAGCCGGCCAGCGCCTTGCGCGGCACCGGGCTCGGTCTGGCGCTGGCGCGGCAATACGCCCAGATGCACGGCGGCACCTTGGAGCTCGCGCCCCACCCCGGCCCCGGCGCGGTGTTTCGCGTGTTTCTTCCAGACCAAGCTCAAAATCCGGTATGACCTTGCCACGTTTTCTACGCCAACGCTTCATTCTTTCCCTCGCGCTGCCGCTCGCGCTGACGTCCTGCGCCGAACTGCCGCGGTTGGCTCAAATGGCCGCACCAACGACCTCCGGCTCGGCCCCGACCGATCGCCTCGACGAAACCACCCTCGACCGCCTGCTGCGCGACACCCCGCAGACCGTGGGCCCGGCGCTGCAGAGCCAGACGGCGCGGCTGCTGGCGCTGGGCAAGCGGCGCGGGGTTGCCGAACAACTGCAGCTCGCCATGCTGCTGCTGGCGCGCGGCGAGCCGGGCGACGCCGAACTTGCACAGAATTTGCTTGAAGGTGTGCGAGCCCGCGCTGACGATGTGCCGATGCGCAACTTCATCACCCTGCTGCAGCGCGATGCCGCGCAGCAACTCGCCCTGCAGCAGGCGCAGAAAAACGTCCAGGCCCTGCAAAAGCAGATCGACCAGATCAAATCGCTGGAGACCCAGCTCCAGAACCGCAGCCGCTGATCCCACCCCATGCCCGCAACCGTTCTTCTGGTGGATGACGACCCCGACCTGCGCCAGCTGCTGGCCATCCGTCTGCGCTCGGCCGGCTACGCGCCCGTCACCGCCGCCAGCGGCGCCGAGGCGCTGGGCAGCCTGGCGGCCAGCCGCCCCAGCGCGGTCATCACCGATCTGCGCATGGACGGTATGGACGGGCTGTCGCTGTTCGAGCACATCCGCGCGCAAGACCCATCGCTGCCGGTCATCATCCTCACCGCGCACGGCACCATTCCCGACGCGGTGGACGCCACGCAGCGCGGCGTGTTCGGCTTTCTGACCAAGCCGTTCGAAGCGCGCGAGCTGCTTGCCCTGCTGGAGCGTGCGATCGCGCTGCAGCCCAAGCAAGCCGCCGCGCCCTCGCCCAAGGACGAAGCCTGGCGCGCCGACATTCTCACCGCCAGTCCGCGCATGCTCGCACTGCTGTCCGAAGCCGGACTGGTGGCGCGCAGCGAGGCCAGCGTGCTCATTCGCGGCGAGTCGGGCACCGGCAAGGAAATGCTGGCCCGCGCCATTCACCGTGCCAGCGCGCGGCAGGCCGGGCCGTTCGTCGCCATCAACTGCGCCGCCATTCCCGAAACCCTGCTCGAGTCGGAACTTTTCGGCCATGCCAAGGGTTCGTTCACCGGCGCCAGCCAGGCGCAGACCGGGCTGTTCCAGCAGGCCAGCGGCGGCACGCTGTTTCTCGACGAGATCGGCGATATGCCGCTGCCGCTGCAGGTCAAGCTGCTGCGCGTGCTGCAAGAGCGCCAGGTGCGCCCGCTGGGCGCGGCGCAGGCGGTGGATGTGGACGTGCGCATCGTCTCCGCCACCCACCGCGATCTCGACGCCGCCATCGCCCTCGGCCAGTTTCGCGACGACCTGTATTACCGCCTCAATGTCGTCACCCTGCACCTGCCGCCGCTGCGCGAGCGACGCGAAGACATCGCCATGCTGGCGCAGCATGCGCTGAAGATCCTCACCCCCCGGCTGCACCGGCGCATCACCGGCTTCACGCCCGACGCGCTCGATCTGCTGCAACAACAAGACTGGCCCGGCAACGTGCGCCAGCTCATGAACGTGGTCGAGCAGTGCTGCGCGCTGAGTACCACCAGCCGCATCCCGGCCACCTCGGTGACGCGAGCGCTGCGGCTCAAACCCACCACCCTGCTGCCTTTCGCCGAAGCCCGCGAACAGTTCGAGCGCGACTATCTGGCCCAGTTGCTCAAGATGAGCAACGGCAATGTCGCCCAGGCCGCGCGGCTGGCGCAACGCAACCGCACCGAGTTCTATCGCCTGCTCGGCAAGCACCATCTCGACCCGGCGCAGTTCAAAGCCGCTGCCGAAGAAGCGCCGCCGCAAGACTAGGGCTTGTCGCACTGTCGCTCCACCGCGACAAAAATCATTCGATAAATCAAGGTGTTGCCAAAACACCGAGCAATCCGTCGCCGCTGCCCGACGCTTTTCTTGGGCAAATCGGCCGTTTGTCGCTGATTTGTGTGATTTTTTCCCTCACTCCCTCTGAAAGCACCCCGGTGGCACAGGGTTTGCACTAGGACTCCGCGCAGATCGCATTGGGTCGATCTGCCCCCAACCGGAGAATCCTCATGCACACCCACCCTTCCCCCGCAGCCCCGCACACCGAACTCGCCCTGGCCCGGTTTCACGCCATGCAGCGCCAGCTGTACGCCCTCGCCGCGCAACTGCGGGCGCTTTACCAGCCCGATCCGCTGGCCCGGCTGCAGCGCCAGCAGGCGCACGACCTCGACCTTCTGCAACGCGAGTTTGACGCCAGCGCCTTGGGCGCATCCCCGCGCCCGATCAGCTCGTCCGGGCCGCGGCGCTGACTCGCCCCTGCCCCCAACTCACCCTGACAGGAGAACCGCCATGTTCACTATCGACTGGTCTGTATTCACCCCTTATTCCGCCCTTGCAGGCGGCGCGTTGATCGGCGCCGCTGCAGGCGCGCTCGCCTTGGGCGGCGGCAAGATCGCGGGCATCAGCGGCATTCTGGGCGGCTCGCTCAGCGACGCTCTGGCCGCGCGTCGCCCGGCCTCGTGGCGGCTGAGTTTTCTCGTCGGCGTGCTCGCGGCTTCGGTGCTGTGGGCGCTGTCGATGCCCCTGCCCGGCGCGCAATTCGAGGCGCCCTGGGGGCTGCTGCTCGTCGGCGGTCTGCTGGTGGGGGTGGGCGCGCGGCTGAGTTCGGGCTGCGCCAGCGGCCACGGTGTCTGCGGGTTGGCGCGGCTGTCGCACCGCTCGCTCGCCGCCGTGGCCACTTTCCTCTCCACCGGCATCATCACCGCGGTATCGGTTCATGCCCTGCTGTACTGACCCTGAGTTCTCAAGGAGATCCTCATGAACAAGCTCGCGTTTTTCTCCGGCCTGCTGTTCGGCCTGGGCGTGCTGCTTTCCGGCATGACCAACCCCGACAAGGTGCTGGGTTTTCTCAATATCGCCGGCGCCTGGGACCCCTGTCTGTTGCTGGTTCTCGTCACCGCCGTCGTCGTGGCCTTCGCGCCCATGCAGCTCGCGCAGCGTCGCAGCAAGGCGCTGCTGGGCGAGCCCATCGCCTTTCCCGATACCCGCAGCATCACCGGCAAGCTGATTCTGGGCAGCGCGGTGTTCGGCGTCGGCTGGGGCATGACCGGGCTGTGCCCCGGCCCGTCGCTGGCCTCACTGGCTTCGCTGCACGCGCCGCAATGGCTGTTTTTCGCCAGCATGATGGCCGGCATGGCGGGCTTCGAGCTGTGGCAGCGCGCCGCGGCCAAGTCATCGCAAACCGCACCGCTCCAAACAAACCGCAAGGCCGCCCCGCTGACGGCCAAACCCTGAAGGAGGCTCTCATGTCCACAACTTCCCCGATGCGCTACCCGCTACGCCCTGCCGGAACCGAGCGGCCGCGCTCCAACACGCCCCGCCCGACGCTACCCGCCGCCCCTGACGACGCCGACCAGCGCCTGCGCGCGCAGGTGCTGGAGCGTCTGAGCCAGACTTCTCTGCGGCACCTCGGCATTCAGATCGAGGTTCAGGCAGGCTTGGTGCGTCTGTGCGGCACCCTGCGCGACCCCAAGCTGCGCACCCATGCGGAATGGCTCGTGTTCACCACGGCAGGGGTGCAGGCGGTGTGCAGCGATTGGCAGATCGACCCCGGCAGGGCTCCGTCCTCGCCGCATTAACACCCGTTCACGCCCATCCCCGAATTCGGCGCCTGCGCGCCGTCCCCAGCGACTTGTCGCGCTCCTCGCACGCCCACCCGTCTGCGCGACGGGTCGGGAGTGTTTTCGCCGCAGCTTTTCGGCTGCGGCGATTTTCTCCCCCTTCCAGCCCCCAGAGCCATGAAAAAACTTGCATTCGTATTTGCCAGCCTTGCCGCACCGGCCGCCCAGGCCACCGACGGTTACTTTCAGCCGGGTTACAGCATCAAATCCAACGGCATGGGGGGCGTGGGCATCGCCCTGCCGCAGGATGCGCTGGCCGCAGCCACCAACCCGGCCGGCATGGCGCTGATCGGCAACCGCGTGGACGGCGGACTGAGCCTGTTCAAGCCCGACCGCAGCGTGAGCACCACCGGCAGTCTGGGGTCGGCCATGGGCCCGGCCGCTGGCACGCCGATCACCGGCACCTATTCGGGCAATGACCAGTCGCTTTTTCTCATTCCCGAAATCGGGATGAACTGGATGCTCAACCCGCGCATGGCCGTCGGCATCAGCATGTACGGCAACGGCGGCATGAACAGTGGCTACTCTGAAATTTTTCCGCCCCTGCAAGCGGGCACCGGGGTCGATCTGCAGCAGATTTTCATCTCGCCGTCCTTCGCCATGAAGCTCGACGACAACAACGCCGTGGGTATCGCCCTCAACCTGGTGAAGCAAACTTTTCGCGCCAACGGCCTGAGCAATTTCAAGGCCTACTCGGTTGATCCGAACAAGCTCACCGACAACGGCCACGACAGCTCCACCGGCGTGGGTGTGCGGCTGGGCTGGACGGGTACGGTCTCCCCCGGCCTCACTCTGGGCGCCACCTGGCAACCCGAAACCCGCATGAGCAGTTTCAGCAAATACACCGGACTGTTCGCCGGAGGCGCGCATTTCGACATTCCCGAAACCTACGGCCTGGGCTTTGCCTGGACGCCCGTGCCGCGGTGGACCCTGGCCGGCGACGTGGTGCGCATCAACTACGCCAAGGTCAAGGCCATCGGCAATACCGCCGACTGCTTCTATCAGCAGCAATGCCTGCTCGGCCAGGACAACGGCCCGGCTTTCGGCTGGAAGAACATCACGGTGATCAAGCTCGGCGCGGCCTACCAGTACAGCCCCGACCTGACCCTGCGCTTCGGCTGGAACCACGCCGACAACCCGGTGCTGAGTTCACAGGTCTTTCTCAACACCATCGCCCCCGCGGTTACCCAAGACCACCTCACCCTCGGCGCCACCTATGCGGTGAGCAAGGACATGGAAGTCTCGGTGGATTACGTCCATGCGCTCGACAACAGCGTGACCGGCCCGCTGCCGCCCGGCTTCGCCACGGCGGGCTCGACGGAAACCGTGCGCATGAACCAGAACACGCTGGGCGTGTCGGTCGGCTGGAAGTTTTGAGCGCCCCTACGGCCGGGCTGCGGCATTGACCCGAAGGAGCGCAGGGAATTATCTCGCAAACAAATGCGAATCGTTATTATTTATTACATTATTTTCGTCGTCTCGCATTTCGCACCCCTTCCCTCTTTTTTGGAGCCTCCATGTCGCATCCCGCCCTTTTCCTCTCCCGTGCCGCCGTGGCTGCCTTTGGCGCGCTGAGCTTGTCCACCGCCTTCGCCGGGCCGCAGTGCACCAACCAGCCGCAATCGGCGTGGATCGATGCGGGCAAGTTCCAGATGGAGTTGAAGGCGCAGGGCTACGAGATCAACAAATTCAAGATCACCTCGGGGCAGTGCTACGAGATCTATGGCAAGAACCAAGCCGGTAAAAAAGTGGAGATTTACTTCGACCCGGTGAGCGGCAAAATCGTCAAACAGGAAACGCGATGAGCGCCACAGCCGACGCTGAGCGGGTGCCGCTGGCCATCCGGTTATTCCACTGGGCGTTGGCGGCGGCTTTCATCGGCGCGTGGGCGCTGGAAGCCGACTGGCGCGCGGCGCACGAATGGCTGGGCTACGCCGCCGCGGCGCTGGTCGTCTGGCGTCTGGCCTATGCCTGGCGCGCCCCCGCGGACTGGCGCTGGCGCGCACTGCTTCACCCCCCGCGCAAGGTGCTGCGTCATGCCGCGCGGTTGGCGCGCGGACGGGCGGAACTGGCCGCGGGCTACAACCCGATCGCTGCCTGGAACGTTCTCGCCATGTTCGCCATGCTGCTGGCGATCGCCGCCAGCGGCTGGGCGCTGACCACCGACCGCTACTGGGGCGACCAGACGCTGCAGGCGCTGCACGCTGCGCTGGTCGATCTCATGGGGTGGCTCGTCGGCTTTCACCTGCTCGGGGTGGCCGTGGGCAGTTTGCGCGCCCGGGGGTTTTTGCCGCGGTCGATGCTCGACGGGCGCAGGCTGCCGCATTGAGGACTGCGCACCCGCCGCACGCCTTGGCGCTTGCGACGCTTTTCAGGTGCCGCGCACGTAAGGGTTGCTGCGGCGTTGTTCGCCGAAGGTCGACTCTGGCCCATGCCCGGGAATGAACACCGTGTCATCGCCCATGGGCCAGAGCTTGCCGGTGATGCTGTCGAGCAGCTGCTGATGATTGCCGCCGGGAAAATCGGTGCGGCCGATCGACCCGGCGAACAACACATCGCCCACCCAGCAACGCCGCGCCTCGGGCTGGTGGAAAACCACATGACCCGGCGTGTGGCCAGGGCAATGCCGCACGGTGAAGGGCAGCGAGCCGAGCTGCAGGGTGTCGCCATCGGCCAGCCAGCGGTCTGGCGTGAACGTCTTGGCGGGCGGAAAGCCGAACCTTTGCGCCTGCTGCGGCAGGGCGTCGATCCAGAACTGATCGCCCGGATGCGGGCCGATGATGGGCACGCCCGCGCGCTGCGCCACTTCCGCCGCGGCGCCCGCATGGTCGATGTGAGCGTGAGTCAGCCAGACCGCACGCAGCGTCACGCCGGCCTCGACCACCGCCTGCAGCAAACGATCCACCTCGCCGCCGGGGTCGGTGAAAACCGCCTCCTGCGTGGCGTCATCCCACACGAGACAGGTGTTCTGGGCAAAGGCGGTGACCGGGAGAATGCGGTAGCGGAGCATGGCTTGAAGCGGATGATTTGACACAGAAAGGGCAGGCGATCCAGTCTATAGCGGAATCTTCTGCCTCCCCCTGCTGAGAGGGATTGAAGCGACATCTGCCGCTCCCTACACTGGTTTTCCCTTTTTCCGACCGCCCGGCCAGTTCGCCCATGCCCCGCCATGCCTCGCCTGCCATTGCACTCCCATCGACGCGAGAGGCCGCGTGCGCAGATGCTGCTGCAGGCCGTCATGCTGCTGGTGCTGATGATGTCGGCGCCCATGTCAATGCCCGCCTGGGCGGCTGCCCCCTCCGGCGCTAATGCGAGCCCGTTGGTGGTTCTGGTGCCGCAGGATCTCCGGCACCAGAACCTGCAACACTCGCTGCAGGTTTACCGCGAAAACGGCAAGCGCCTGGAGCCCAGCGCCGTGGCCGCCTTGCCCGATGCGCGGTTCCAGGCGGTCAACGGCAGCAATCTGGGCATCAGCGAAGACGCCCTCTGGTTGCGGGTGCATCTGTTTCGCAGCGCGCAGTCGCCCGAGCAGCTAGTGCTGCAATTGGGTCGCCCGGTCTGGCGTGAGGCGCAGGCTTATCTGCTATCGGCCGATCTGGCGCAGGCCAGTGGTGAGCGCCCCGCGGGCATCGGCCAGCTCGACGCCTTGCATTCGCGTTACACCGCCTACGCCTTCCAGCCGCCCGAAGGACCCAGCACGCTGCTGCTTCGCGTGGCGCAGTACGGCGCGCTCACACCCGAATTTCACCTGTGGAACGCGGGGACGTTCCGCCAATACGCGGTGGACGACGCGCTGCTGCAGGGCCTGTTCTACGGCATGGTGGCGGCGCTGCTGATCTACAACGCCTTCCTGTTTCTGAGTACGCATGACCGGGCCTATTTCGCCTACATCCTGTGGCAATCGGCCACTTTGTTCTACATGCTCGCCATTTCGGGCGTAGGGCAGCACCAACTCTGGCCAGACACCCTCGTCTGGAACAGCATCGGCCTGGTGGGCGGATTGCCGTTGATGTGCGCCGGAGGGCTGTATTTCATCCGCGCCTATCTGCTGTTGCCGCGCCACGCGCCGCGTACCGATCTGGCGCTGCAGATCGTGCAATGGCTGGCCATCACCCTCACGGTGGCGGTGTTGCTGCCCAATAGCGAGTGGCTGCTGGTTCCCGCCCAGCTGATCGCGGCGGCCTCGCTGGTGCTGATTGCGTGGGCCGCGGCGGTGCGCTGGCAGCAGCGGTTCATGCCGGCCATCATCCTGCTGCTCAGCCTGTTTCCCCTGCTGATCGTCGGCTTTGCCAACATCGGACGCACTCTGGGCTGGCTTCCAGAGACTTTTCTCACTTCCGACGCGCTGCAGTGGGTTTTGGTGTTTCTCGCTCTGGTGCTGACCTATGGCCTGTCGGTGCGCGTGGCGCAATTGCGCGAACGCGCCACGCGCTTGCAGGATCTGCTGCTCAAAGACCCGCTCACCGGCCTGCTCAACCGCAACGGCCTGTTCGACAGCGGTCAGCGCCAACTCGACCGCACGCAGGACAGCCAGGCATTTGTCGCCGTGCTGTGGCTCGATCTCGACGGCCTCAAGCGCATCAACGATCAGTTCGGCCACGCCGCGGGAGACGCGCTGATCCAGGCCACCTCGGCGCGGCTGCGCGAAGCCTTCGGGCCGGACGCGGTCTGCGCCCGCCTGGGCGGCGATGAGTTCGCCGTCGTGCTACCCAATCTGCCCTCGCCGCGCCTGGCTGAAGACCTGGCCCGGCATGCGCTGGAGCGGCTGCGCGCGCCCTACGCCCTGTCCGGGCGGGAGTTCCGCGCCTCGGGCAGCATCGGCGTGGCGCTATACCCGTCTCATGCGCAAACGCTGGAGGAGTTGCTGCGCCTAGCCGATGTGGCGATGTATCGCGCCAAGGCCCTCGGGCGCGACACCTATGTTGTGTGGGAGCCGGACATGGAGGCCGACGTGCAGACTTCGCTGTTCCAGTTCACCCGCCCGGCACGGTCTTGAAGCGACTCCTGCGTTTCCTTGAGAGCGCCCCCAGGGCTGGGCTGTGCCCAGCCCGCCCCCCGTGGGGGTTCAAGGAAACTTGGGGCGGCCCTGCGTTTCCTTGAGAGCCGACGTTTCCCCTGTGCGCAGCAGGGCTGCTGTAGACAAGCCCGGCCGCAACCCGCACACTAAAGTCTCAACAAATAACGAGGGAGACAACGATGATTCGACCGATGCGACAAATGCGGCGAGCCCTCGCCACCTGCGGCCTGCTTGCTGTGCTGGGTGCGGCGTGGCCACTGGCGCAGGCCGCAGAGGCGGTTCCGCCGCAGTTCGTCGGCGCCAATGTCGCGCAGGGCCAGAAGTATTACGACAATCTCAAATGCGCCGCCTGTCATGCCCAGCGGATGATGGGCTCGTCCTCGGCGATGTACACCCGCGCCGACCGCAAGGTGCACAACCCGCAGCAACTGATGGCGTTCACCCAGATGTGCGTCACCCAGCTCAACCACGACCTGTTTCCGGAAGAGGTGAAAGACATCGCCGCCTACCTCAACCAGACTTACTACAAGTTCAAGTAAGGTCTGCTAGGGCGCCGAGGCCGCGCCGGGCCTGTTTCCCGCAGGCGGCTGGGTGATGAGGCCGATACGGCTCAGGCCCGCATTTTGCGCGGCGCCCATGACCCGGGCGACATCGCCGTAGGGCACGGCGGCGTCGGCGCTGATGTGCACCTCGGTCTTGGGCGACTGTTGCGCGGCGGCGGCAAAACGCGCCGTGAGCTGCGCCAGGGTGATGGTTTGGTCGGCCAGATAAAGTTGCCCATCCTTGCGCAACCCGACATTCAGCACCGTCGGCGCCTGTTGCGCGGCGGGGGCATCGACCTTGGGCAGATCGAGCTTGAGACTGCCGGTGAGCAGCGGTGCGGTGATGATGAAAATCACCAGCAGCACCAGCATGACGTCGATCATCGGCGTCATATTGATGTCGCTCATCGCTTCGCCTTCGTCGCCCTGATCAAAACTGCCGAAGCTCATGGCGCGCGCAATTCAAAGAACGGGGCTGGCCGCCAGCAGGCGCTGCAGATCATGCGCAAACCCTTCAAGCGCACCCTGCACGCGGCGCGCCCGCTTGCTCAGCGCGTTGTAGGCCAGCACGGCGGGAATGGCCACGGCCAGACCTGCTGCGGTCATGATGAGGGTTTCGCCCACCGGCCCAGCCACTTTGTCCACGCTGATCTGCCCGCTCGCTGCAATGGCCGTGAGGGCGTGATAGATGCCCCAGACCGTACCGAACAGGCCGACGAACGGGGCGGTGCTGCCCACACTGGCCAGCAGCACATGGCCCGCTTGCAGACGCCGCTGCGCCGCCTGCAAAGCCTCGCGCAATTCGCGGGTGACGCGGTCTTCATGCGACTGCCAGCGATGCGCGGTATCGGGCCGCGCCAGCCTGGAGGCGGTCTCGGCCATCAGGCTGGACAGGCCGTCGGGGTCGGCGCTCTGCGTCGCCGCTGCGGCCTGCAAGGGCGACGCGGCGCCCCAATACGCCGCAATACCCGCGGGCACACGACGCGTGGCCCGCCAGAGCAGGGCCGCTTTCCACAAAATGACAAACCAGCTCGCCACCGACATCGCCAGCAGCACGAGCGCGACCAGATGGCTGAGCGCGTCACCCTGCTGCCAGAACTGTGCGAGCCCTCCCATGGGTGACTTAGTTCAAGCCCAGCACGTCCTGCATGTCGAACAGGCCGTGGGATTTGGCGGCGAGAAAGCGCACGGCGCGCAGGCTGCCCTGGGCGTAGGTGGCGCGGCTGCTCGACTTGTGGGTGATTTCGATGCGCTCGCCCGTGCCCGCGAACAGCACGGTATGGTCGCCCACGATGTCGCCGCCGCGCACGGTGGCGAAGCCGATGGTGGACGGGTCGCGTTCGCCGGTGACGCCTTCGCGGCCATAGACGGCGCATTGCTTGAGGTCGCGCCCGAGCGCACCCGCGACGACCTCGCCCATTTTCAGCGCGGTGCCCGAAGGCGCGTCCACCTTGTGGCGATGATGGGCTTCGATGATCTCGATGTCATAACCCTGCGCCAGCGCGCGCGCCGCCTGCTCCAGCAGCTTGAACACCACGTTCACGCCGATGCTCATATTGGGCGCCATGACAATGGCGATGCGCTGCGATGCGATGCGGATGCGCGCGAGCTGCGCCTCGTCGAAGCCCGTGGTGCCGATGACCATGGCCACCCCCGCCGCCTCGCACGCGGCCAGATGCGCCATGGTGCCTTCAGGCCGGGTGAAGTCGATGAAATAGCGGACATGCTGCAGCGCGGCGTACAGATCGGAGCGGATGGCCACGCCCGTGTGCACCCCGGCAAACGCCCCGGCGTCCTGCCCGAGCGCCGGGCTGCCCGGCATGTCGAGCGCGGCGCCAATGCTGCAATCCGGCGCGGCCAGGACGGCCTCGACGAGCGTGCGGCCCATGCGGCCGCTAGCGCCGGCAATGGCGATGCGATGCGTTTCTGCAGACGATGTGCTCATGCGCGAAAGCCCCTCAAAAGAGGTCAAGGATTGCCAGCGGAAGAGGAAGCCGCAGCGGGCGGCGCAGCCTTTTGCAACTCGGCTATCTCGGCCGGCGGTGCGTAAACCGTCAGATTGCCGGGCTGCGAGGCTGCGGCAGGCGGACGCTTGGTCTGCGCAAACTTCTTGTCCGCAGCGGCGATTTCGGCCTGCAACTGCGCCTCGGTCAGCGACTTGGGTTTGCTGCCGCCATCGCGCAGGGTGTTGATCTGCGCGACGAACTCCTGCTCGGAAGGCAGCGGATCGCCGTCGGCGCGCACCATCTTGCCGTCCTTGTCGAAATACACGGCGTAGCGACGCACGATGGGGGCGTGATAGCCCTGACGCAGGCTGAACACATATTCCCAGCGGTTCTGGTTGAAAATGGTCTTGAGCAGGGGCGTGCCCATGATGGCTTGCACCTGTTCCTTGGTCATGCCGGGCTTGAGCTCCTCGGCCATTTCACGCGAGACGAAATTTCCCTGAATCACATCGGCGCGGTAGGGCTTGAATATCGACGTGAGATCGTGCTGGGTGGTTGTGGTGCTGCAACCGCCCAGCAAGGTCAGGCAGCACAGCGCCGCAGTGGCAAGCCCTCGCCGCAAATCCGCCCGGGAGGACGCCTGAGCAAAAGCGTGTTCAGAGAAACGAAAAACAGAGTAAAACCGCATCGGGACTCTCGCGTGGTCAACGCGGCCGGGGTCGTTTAACATCGGCGCATTCTACTGAATACGGCCCTCTCCCCCATGGCTCAGAGCAATGCACAAGGTTTGCGCAATACCGGTCTGAAAGTCACTCAGCCGCGCCTGCGCATTCTGGAGATTTTTCAAAAGGGCACGCAGCGCCACATGACGGCTGAAGATGTGTACCGCGTGCTGCTCGATGAACAGCAGGACATCGGCCTGGCCACGGTGTACCGCGTGCTGACCCAATTCGAGCAGGCCGGCATTTTGCTGCGCAGCAACTTCGAATCGGGCAAGTCGGTGTTCGAGATCAACGAAGGCACGCACCACGACCATCTGGTGTGCCTGGACTGCGGTCGGGTGGTGGAGTTTTTCGATCCTGAGATCGAGCGGCGGCAGAAAAAAATCGCCACGGAACACGGCTTCGAGTTGCAGGAACATTCGCTCTCGCTCTACGCGAGCTGCGCCAAAAAGACCACTTGCCCGCACTACAACAAGGCGGATCACACGCCGCTTGCGGCACGTCCGCCAGAGCACGGCGAGTAGCTTTTAAGTTCGCTCAGTTGCCCCGATCCGTCGCCCTTCAATCACCCTTCAGTCGTCCCCATCGCGCATGGCTTGGCGCTGGCGTTCCTGAAATTCGTTCAGGGTGTCGATACCCCGAAGTTGCAGAATGGTGTTGCGCACGGCTGATTCGACCAGCACGCCGAGGTTGCGTCCGGCTTCCACCGGGATCATCACCTTTCGAATCGGCACACCCAGCACATCTTCTTCCAGATTGCCTGCGGGCAGACGGTCGAAGTTGCGGTCGAGCACATCGCGGCGAATCAGGTGACAGATGAGCTTTAGCCGCATTTTGCGGCGCACCGCAGTCTCGCCAAAAATGGTCTTGATATCGAGCAGACCGATGCCGCGCACTTCCAGCAGGTTCTGCAACAGCGGCGGACAGCGGCCCTCGATGGTGTTCTGCGCCACGCGCAGCAGGTCCACGCAATCGTCGGCCACCAGGCCGTGACCCCGCGTGATGAGATCCAGCCCCAGCTCGCTCTTGCCCAGGCCGGACTCGCCAGTGATGAGCACGCCCAGACCGAGAATGTCCATGAACACGCCGTGCTGGGTGACGCGGTTGGCGAAGTGCTTGGACAGAAAGGCGCGCAGCACGTCGATGGTGAAGGCGGCCGTCTCCGCGGTGCGAAACAGCGGCACCTGCGCCGCGTTGCATTCGTCGATCAGACAGGGCGGCGGCTCTTTGCCGTCGGCCAGCACCAGCGCCGGCGGCTCAAGGCCGATGATGCGGCGTATGCGCCGCAGACGGTCTTCCTGGTTGGAGTTGTTGAGGTAATCAACCTCGCGCCAGCCCAGGATCTGTACGCGAAAGGGGTGGATGTAATTCAGATACCCCACCAGATCAGCGCCGGAAGTCGCCCCCTCGACGGCGGCCATGTCGAAGCGACGCTCGGGGTTGCTCTGCCCGGCGATCCATTGCCACATGAGCTGTGCGGCATTGGCCTCGAACAGGCGTTCGGCGGCGAGGGTGGAAGCTTTCAAATCAGGCGGGGAAGATCATGGCGACTGTGTCGGGCCAGCGGCGCGGGTGGTAGCGCCACGCGACGTCACTGACGACGCACCTGGTGACGCCACCGAGACTCATGCTGCGGTTTGCAAAGGCGCCCAGGCGCTGATGCGGTGGTGCAGCACGGCGGCGTCGGCCTCGCTCAGAAGTTGTTCGCGCAGATCGGTATCGGAGAGCATTTCTGCGATGGCCGACAGCAGTTCGAGGTGCTTGGCATTCGCGCTTTCGGGCACCAGCAGCACCACCAACAGTGACACCGGCTGGTTGTCCGGCGCCTCGAAGGCGATGGGCTGACGCAGGCGAATGACAGCGGCGCTCGGTTGCTTGAGCCCTTTGATGCGCCCATGCGGAATCGCCACGCCCTGACCGAGCCCGGTGGAGCCCAGCCGCTCGCGGGCGAACAGATTGTCGGTAATCAGCGCCCGGTTGAGTCCAAGGCTGTTTTCAAACAGCAGTCCGGCGTATTCAAACGCGCGTTTTTTGCTGCTGACGTCCACGTCGAGTTGCACATGGGTCGGCGGCAAAATCTGGGCAAGACGGTTCATGGGATCACGCTTGGGCCAAAGAGGACAGCGAGTTTAAACGGGTTTTGCGGCAGTTCGTACTGACCGCGAATCCAGCCCGGAAACTCCGTTGCGGATTCGCGGCAAGGGCGAACATCAGTGAATAGCGATCAACTCGCCAAGTGTTTGCCCGCAGTGGCCTGGTGATCCCGCAAGCGGTTCTTGTGCTCGACCACCTGCCGGTCCAGCTTGTCGACCAAGGTGTCGATGGCCGCGTAGAGGTCTTCGTCTTGACTTTCACAGAAGATCGATTTGCCCTTGACCATCAGATTGCATTCGGCACGTTGGCGCTTTTCCTTTTCTTTGAGTTTTTCCACACTGAGTAGCACGTTCACATTCACCACTTGATCGAAGTGCCGCACCACGCGATCGAGCTTGCTTTCGACATAACTGCGCAGGGAGGGGGTGACATCCAAATGGTGGCCGCTGATGGTCAGATTCATAGTGAGGCTCCTGATTTCGGAAAGAAAAGAAACAGCAGGGCTGGGCGCCTTGCCGGAACGATGTGTAGGGTGGTTCGACCTCCTCTGTTGTGCGCTGCGGCGCTGGTCCGGTGCGCGGTTGTGATTGATCTGTCAGATTCAGTGTGCTACCGCCCCCCGCCAAAATCAAGCCCACTCCCGATCTCTTCACCGGGTTTTTGCTGACAGTCGCCAAAACGTGCAAATGTTCACACTTGAAGGCTCACACTTTGCCGGCCACAGTGAGGCGGACGCGCTGCACGAGACGAAAAAATCGCCCCGGCCTTGCGGCGGGGGCGCATGAAGAGCCAATTTATGAAATGGAGCCCACCCCGAAATCCGTCGCTACGCTCGGATCTCCCCCTTAAGGGGCAAGAAACTCTGGGGGCGGCCCGGCGAGTTTCTGGAGAGCCCGCTCAGCCGGGCTTGTGGGCCGACACCGGCTTGAAGTCGTAGCGCTCAAAAATTTTCAGCGCCGTGGGGGAGCGCAGGAATTCCGCCCACATCAGACCGGCCTTCGGGTGCGCGGCGCCCTTGACCACTGCGGCGGCGTAGATCGCCGTGGTGTTTTGATCGGCGGGAATGGGCACGTTGCTGATGGGGTGACCCGCCTGTTCCTGGAAGATGGCTTCTGACTTCCAGGTCACACCGGCCTGCGCCACGCCCTGCATGAGATAAAGCGGCGTCTGGCGATGGTGGATGTGGGTGAGCGTGGTCTCGCCATTCTTCACCTTGGTGTCATAGACCGCCTGTTCCAGCGCATCGCCCCCGGCCTTTTTCAGCGAGGCCTCGATCTGCCGCGCCACGCCTTCCCAGGCGGGATTGGGCATGGACAGGGTGACGCCCGGCTTGCCCAGATCGGCCAGCCCGGTGATATGCGCCGGATTGCCTTTGGGCACCATGATGGTGAGGTCGTTACTCACATAGGAAATGGCTTTGCCGGTGAGCACGCCGTCGTGAATGCCGGCCTCGATCTTTTTCAGCCCGGCGGCATACACATCGGGCTTGACCGTCCAGGTCATATTGCCCACGGTGATCGTGCCGCCCGCTTTCATCTGCTTGAGCAGAATGCCGGGAGGTAGGGTTTCGTAGAACACACGGCCCTTGAAGTCGGGATGCTCTTTCTCGAAGGCCTGCACAAGCGGCGCCATGGCGAAGTAGTAGTTACCGGCCACGAAGATCACCAGCTTGGGATGATCGAGATCGCCGTGAAAGTCGGGCAGATCGTTGACCTCCGGAACGGTGAATTCCAGGCCCTTGTTCAGCGCGGGGTTGTTGGCGCCGTGCTGCCAGGGCGGGAAAATGGTTTCCTTGTATTGCGGGGCATGCACTTTGCCCTGCCAGCCGGTGTCGGCCTGTTGCACCTGTTGTGCGTTGGCGAGCACCGGCAAGGCAAGCAGCAGCGCGGCCAGCAAGGGGGTGCCTGTGGCGAGAGGGATACGACGCATGAAAGTCTCCTTTTATAGGTTTCGAGGGATGGATTGAGGCGGCCGGGTACGCAGCGAACGCTCAACCGGCGTAGCGATAGCCCGCGTTTTCGAGTTCGACCAGCGTGCCCACGATGCCGGGCGTGAGCACGGCGCCGGGAATCAGATGGTTGGTGAATTCGGCAGCCATCTGCGCGTGCGAGACCTTGTCGGGGTTGTGACCGATGGCGTGCAGATGCCCGGTGAGTTCCCAGATGGCGTTGTGGCAGGCCAGAAACACGGCGCCGCGCTCTTGCAGCACGGTGATGCTGTTGTCGGCCGGGGAATACACGCCCTTAGGGTCTTCGACTGATTTGGGGTCGGCATCGGCAGCGAGAGAAGTCTTGATCCAGGTATTGGTCTTGGCCTTGCCCTTGGTCAGGCTGCCCAACTGGTATTTGGCCCACAGCGCATCGTCATACAACGCGAGGTGCGCCGAGCCGTGCGTGGCCGAGACGGCCAGAAAATCGGGATGCTTGAACGACCAGATCTGCGCGTTCATCGCGTTGCGCATGAGATTGAGCCACGGCCCCTCCAGATTGGTGTTGTTCCACACTTGCTTGGGCTGACCGGCGTAGGCCAGCACCAGATCAAGGGCCTCGGCATCCCACTCGTCGCGGTTTTCCAGGACCATTTGCGTGGTCTTGAAGTCGCGGCGACGCGGGGCGGCGGCCAGTTTTTTGCCGAGCTCGGCCAGCGTGCTGGCGCCTTGCGGCATGAAGCGCTCTTGCGCCGAAGCGGCCTGGGCCGTTTTTGCGCCAAGCGCCGTCAGGCCGAGGCCCGCAACGAGAGTAGATTGCAGCGCCAGGCGGCGCCACGGTTGAACGGGACTGTGAGTCGACATACAAAAGCTCCTTGTGACATGCGCGGGAAAACCCGCGTTGACCCAGAGCTTATGAGGCCGAATTCATAAAGACAAACGATTATTTGAAATCATATGCATCGATCGAATCGATAGATTTCAGCCGCGACTGCCCGCCTTGGGGCTTAATGCGCCACCGATTTGGAGAACAGGTGGATGACCAGCACACCGGCGAGAATCAGCCCCAGCCCGACGAGCGCGGGCAAGTCGAGCGACTGGTGATAAACCACATAGCCGATCAGGGTGATGAGCACGATGCCCACGCCCGACCAGACGGCATAGGAAATGCTCATCGGAATGGTCTGCATGGTGCGTGACAGCAGGTAAAACGCCAGGGCGTAAGCCGCCACGACCACCACTGAAGGGGCCAGACGCGTGAAGCCGTGCGTGGCCTTGAGCGCGGTGGTGCCGATCACCTCGGCCGCTATCGCGCCGAACAGAAATAACCAGGATTGCATGGAACGAGCATAGCGGCCGGACGTGTCAGCTTCGGCCGGATGCGGCGCCTGCCCGGCTCACAACGTACCGTGCTGAATCAGCTCGATCTTGTAGCCGTCCGGGTCTTGCACGAAGGCGATGATGGTGCTGCCCCCGGCGACCGGGCCGGCCTCGCGGGTGACCTTGCCACCGGCTGCCTTGATGCGTGCGCAGGCCGCGGCGGCATCGTCCACGCCCAGAGCGATGTGGCCGTAGGCGGTGCCCAGGTCGTAGTGATCGACGCCGTAGTTGTAGGTCAGCTCGAGTTCGGCCTGCGCCGGGTTGGGCTCGAAGCCGAGAAAGGCCAGGCTGTATTTCTGCTCGGGGCGGTCGGTGGTGCGCAGCAGCTTCATGCCGATGACCTGGGTGTAGAAATCGATGGAGCGCTGCAGATCGCCGACGCGCAGCATGGTGTGGAGAAAACGCATGAGAAATCCTGTGAAAAAGATCGGGCCCCAAAGCGTAGCGCGCGGTCGGGCGACGCGCTCGCGGCAGCGTGACTCGACCTACAGAATGGGGCCGACGATGGCCAGAGCGTTCTGCCACAGTTGCCTGGGCGCGCTCCAGGCGGCCACTTCGTCCAGGGTGATGCGGCGGCTACTGGCGAGATACTGCTCCTGCCTTTCGCGTAATGCCGCGGTGATCGCGGCGTCGAGCAGCAGGATGTTGTTTTCGTAGTTCAGGTCAAAGCTGCGCCGGTCCATATTGGCCGAGCCGATGAGGCTGAGATGGCCGTCTACGGTGATGGACTTGGTGTGCAGCAACCCGGGACTGAACTCGTAAATGCGCACCCCGGCTTCGAGCAGGGCGCGGTAATGGCTGCGCGAAGTGGCGGCCACGGCGAAGTCGTCGTTGCGGGCGGGGAGGATGAGCGTGGCCGACACGCCGCGGTTGGCCGCGGCGCACAGCGCGGCCTGCAGCGCGGGCACGGGCACGTAATACGGCGTGGTGATGACCAGCTCATGCCGCGCAGCGAAGATGAGCGACTCGAACAGTTCGGGCATGGCGGCCCTTCGGTCGGTGGGGCCGGTGGCGATGACCTGGGCGACGAAGCCGTCTTGACCGTTTTGGATTTGCGGCAAGGGCTCGACCAGCAGGGCGGTGAGGTCGTCGCCGTCGTTGCCCATCCAGTCCGTGGCGAAGAGGTGCTGGTTCTGGCGCACCACCGGGCCTTCGAAGCGCACGAACAGATCGACCCAGGGGCCGTATTTCGCCTTGGGCAGGAAGGCGGGGTCGGCGCAGTTCTGGCTGCCGCTGTAGCTCAGGCGGTTGTCGATGACGACGATCTTGCGGTGATTGCGCAGGTCGATGCGACCCCGCAGCGCGCGCAGCAGCGGATTGCCTACGGGCAGCGCCCGCAGCACCTGCACGCCAGCGGCGACCAGCGCAGGCCACTGCGCGCTGCGGATGAACGCGTGCGATCCGAGGTCGTCCACCAGGGCGCGGCAGCTCACGCCGCGCGCGGCGGCGCGGCGCAGGGCATCGGCCACGCGGCGGCCGTTGCCATCGTCCAGCCAGATATAGAAGAGCAGGTGCACGCTGTACTGCGCCGCGTCGATGTCGGCCACGATGCGGGCGATGGCGGCGTTCGAGTCGGCCATCAGTTCGGCGCGGTTGCCGCCGACCGCCGGGTAGCCGCTGATCGATGTGCCGAGGCGGAACAGCGGCGCGTCTTGGTCGGGCGGCAGCGCGGCGTTTGTCGGCCAGCCGGGGGCGGTTTCAGGACGGGGCAGGCCGCGGGCGACGGCGCTCAGCCGCTCGGCCCGTCGACGGCCGATCTGGGTCGTGCCAAACAACAGATAGGCCAGAACGCCGAGGTAGGGAAAGGCCACCAGCATGAGCAACCAGGCCACCCGCGACTCGGGCTGACGATGCGCGCGCAGCAGCACATGCGCCGCGCAGGTCAACGTCAGCGTGAGGTGCAGCAGCAGGAAGAGCAGGGGCGTCATGCGAAGCTAGCCGGGTTCACACCCGCTCAACCCCAGGGCGGCAGCACGCTTTTGCGCAGTTGCGCGCGGGCCTGTTGGTATTCGGGGTAGAGGCTGCCCACATGCGCCCAGAAGCGCGGGCTGTGGTTCATTTCGCGCAGATGCGCCACTTCGTGGGCGACGACGTAATCGACGAGTTGCGGGCTGAAGTGCAACAGACGCCAATGCAGGCGGATACTGCCGTCGCTTTTGGCGCTGCCCCAGCGGGTGGTGGCGGCGCTGAGTTTCACCGCCGTCACGCGCACCCCGAGCTGGGCCGCGAAATGCGCCACCCGCGCGGCGAACAGCCCCAGCGCCTGTCGCTGCAGCCAGGCGGCCACGCTGTCGCGCACCTGCTGCGCACTGCTGCCTTGCGGCAAGGGCAGGTGAAGTTCGGCGCGGGCTTCGTCCCACCGCAACTGGCTGGCGCCGCGCAGCCGCAGGGTGAGGTGCTGGCCGAGATAGGGGATACGGCCGCCATCGGCCCACTCGATGCGCGCGGCCTGCAGCGCCTGCAGACGCTGTTCGCGCTGTCGCAGCTTGCGCTGCACCCAGGCGGCGTGCTGCTGCAGAAACTGGGCGATAGACGCGCCGCTGGCCAGGCGCGGGGCGTGCAGGCTGACGCCGCGGTCGTCCACTCGCAGCGCCAGGGTGCGGCGGGCGGCGCGGTGCAGCGTCCAATCGAAACGGTGGATGCCGTCGTCATAACGCTGCGTCGGCACGCCAGCGCGGGGTATTGAGACCGGCGACGAACCTGGGGATGAGCTCACCGCGGCTCCTGGCGCCGGGGCGGCGATAGGGGCGGGGGCGGGCGTCGGCTCGTCCCAGTCGAACAAACCGAGTTGCGCCGAGCCGGGCAAGGCGGCGCGGCCGGAAGACTCAGCGCGGGGCATGCGCGTAGGCCTGCGGATCGAGACGGCGCATTTCGGCCTCGATCCATCGTTCGACCTCGGCCATCATTTCGGCGGGCTTGCGGCCTTCGGGCGAAATGGGTTTGCCGATGGACACCTCCACCACGCCGGGGGTTTTGATGAACGCCTGGCGCGGCCAGCAACGCGCCGAGGTCACGGCGATGGGCACCACCCAGGCGCCGGTGGCGATGGCCAGCCGCGTGCCGCCTGTTTTATAGACGCCCTGCTCGCCGCGCGCAGTGCGCGTGCCTTCGGGAAACATGATGATCCAGTTGCCCTGCTTGAGAATCCGGCCGCCCTGTTTTTCCACCCGGCCGAACGCTTCGGCACGCTTGCTGCGGTCGATGTGCACCATGTCCAGCCGCCCCAGCGCCCAGCCGAAAAACGGCACATAGAGCAGCTCGCGCTTGAACACATAGGCCAGCGGACGCGGCATGATCAGCGGAAAGGCCAGCGTTTCCCAGGCTGATTGATGCTTGGACAGCAGGATGACCGGGCCGTCTGGCAGGTTCTCCATGCCGGTGATATGGCTGCGTATGCCGCAAATCACGCGCGCGCCCCAGACCGACAGATGCACCCAACCCAGGGTGAAGCGATACAGCCGCGTGCCGCGAATGAAGATGGACAGAATCACCACGATGACCGCGTAAGGCACCACCGTCACGATCAGCCACGCCATGTAAAGCAAAGAACGAAAAAAACGCATGTCGGCTCGGTCACGCCGGGTCTGGCGTCTTGTCGGAGGTCTTTTCAGACTTCGCCTTGGGTTGTTCCAGCAGCCAGGCGGCGAAGGCTGCCAGATCGTCGTGCACCCGGGTGCCCGCGGGCAGATTGCCCAGATCGGCCAGACGCTCGCCTTTGCCGGTGCGCACCAGATGCAGCCCGCACCCCAGCGGCTCACCGGCCTGCAAATCACGCACGCTGTCGCCCACCGAAGGCACGCCCTGGAGATTCTCAAGCTCGTAGCGACGGGCGATGTCCTGGAACAAGCCGGGCTTGGGTTTGCGGCAGCTGCAGTGATCTTCCGGCGCGTGCGGGCAGAAGAAAATGGCGTCGATGCGCCCGCCTACCGCCGCCAGCGCTTTGTGCATTTTGCGATGGATGGCGTTGAGCGTGCTCATGTCGAACAGGCCCCGCCCAATGCCCGACTGATTGGTGGCCACCGCCACATGCCAGCCCTCGTGGTTCAGCCGGGCAATGGCCTCCAGGCTGCCGGGAATGGGCACCCACTCGTCGGGCGACTTGATGAAATCGTCGCTGTCTTGGTTGATGACGCCGTCGCGGTCGAGGATGAGCAGTTTCATGCCGTGATTGTCGTGCAGGATGGGAGTCAGGCCGCAAGACGCGACAAATCGGCCACCTGGTTCATCGCCTCCTGCAGCCGCGCCAACAGGGCCAGGCGGTTGGCGCGCAGCGCGGGGTCTTCGGCGTTGACCATCACCTGGTCGAAGAAGGTGTCCACCGGGACTTTCAGCGCGGCGAGCATCTTGAGCGCGGCGGTGTAGTCGCCTGCCGCGTAAAACTGCTGCACCTGCGGCGCCACGGCATTCAAGGCTTGTGACAAGGCGATTTCAGCGGGCTCGACCAGCAGATCGGCGTTGAAGCCGCTGCCGTCCTTCGCGCCTTCGGATTTGCGCAGAATGTTCCCCACCCGTTTATTGGCCGCGGCCAGCGCGGCGGCTTCTGGCAAGGCGGCGAAGGCGCGCACCGCTTCCAGGCGGCGCGGCACATTGGCCAGAATTTGCGGACTGAGGGCCAGCACCGCGTCCACCTCCTGCGCCGTCCAGCCCTGCTCGCGCAGCAGGTTGGCCAGACGGTCGTAAAGGAAGGTCTGCACATCGGCGCTGGGGTCTGAAAACCCGGCTACGCCGCTGAACACCGGCACCGCATTTTCCAAATAACGCGAGAGTTCGATGCCCTGGCCGCGCTCCATCAACATGCGCAAAATGCCCAGCGTATGGCGACGCAGCGCGAACGGGTCTTTGTCGCCAGTCGGGCGTTCGCCGATGCCGAACAGGCCGACCAGGGTTTCGGTCTTGTCGGCCAGTGCCAGCGCAAAGCCCACGTCGCTGCGCGGCAAGTCGTCGCCGGAAAAACGCGGCTTGTAGTGGTCTTCGATGGCCTCGGCCACCCTGGCGTCTTCGCCATCGTGCGCGGCGTAGTAACGCCCCATAATGCCCTGCAGCTCAGGAAACTCGCCGACCATGTCGGTCAGCAAATCGGTCTTGGCCAGCAGCGCGGCGCGCTCGGCCTGCTCGACCGGAAAGGACGGCGGAATCTGCCTGGCAATGCCCCCCGCGAGCGCCTGCACCCGCCGCATGCGTTCGCCCTGCGACCCTAGCCTGGCGTGATAGACCACCTTGTCGAGGCCGGGCACGCGGTCTTCGAGGCGCTTCTTGCGGTCTTGCTCGAAGAAGAATTGCGCGTCGGCCAGGCGCGGGCGCACCACACGCTCGTTGCCTTCGATAACCGCGCTGGGATCGGCCGGCGAGATATTGCTGACGACCAGGAAACGGTGGGTCAGCTTGCCCGCCGCGTCGAGCAGCGGAAAGTATTTCTGGTTGGCCTTCATCGTGAGGATGAGGCACTCCTGCGGCACGGCGAGAAAGGCCGGATCGAACTGGCACAGCAGCACGTTCGGGCGCTCGACCAGAGCAGTAACTTCGTCGAGCAGCGCGGCATCGTCGATGGGGTGCAGACCCGGCCCAGCCTGTCGCGCGGCGGCCTGCAGCTGCGCCGCAATTTCGGCACGGCGCGCGTCGAAGCTGGCGATCACCGCGCCTTGTTCTCGCAGTTGGTCGGCGTAGCTGTCGGCGTCGCGCAGCACGATGGGATCGGCCTGGGCCTCAAACCGATGGCCGTGCGTTTCGCGCCCCGCCGTCAGCCCCAGCGCCTGCACCGGCACGACATCGGCGCCATGCAGGGCGACCAGACCATGTGCGGGACGCACAAACTTCACCGTGGTCCAGCCATCTTCCAACTGGTAGGCCATCACCTTGGGGATGGGCAGTTTGGCGATGGCCTCGGCGAGCGCCTTCTGCAGACCCTCGGCCAGCGTGGCACCGGGCGCCACGGTGTCGATGAACAGGGTTTCGGCTTTGCCCTCGCCTTCGCGCCGCAGGCGAGGCGCGGCGTCGGCATCCAGCCCCAGCGCGCCGAGCTTTTTGAGCAGCGCCGGGGTGGGCTTGCCGTCGGCATCCAGCCCCACGGCCACGGGCATGAGCTTCTGCGCCACGGCCTTGTCGGCCGCCTTGGCAGCAACGGCGGGAATGCGCACGGCCAGTCGGCGCGGGCTGGCGTAGGGCGTCGGCTTGACGTCAGATGCGGCCAGTCCCTGAGACTGCAGACTCGCGGCCAGGGTGCGGGCGAAGGACTCGCCCAGCGCGGGCAGCGCCTTGGGCGGCAGTTCTTCAACGAAGAGTTCGACAAGCAGGTTCTGTGGGTTCATGGCGGGCAATTGCAGGCCGCCGCCGCCCCGCGACAGCAGCGCGGGCACGGCGTGCGGCAGACGTCAGGCGGCTTTCTTCTGGGCGAGCTGTACAGAGACTTCGTCGGCCCAGGCGCGGGGCGCCAGCGGGAAACCCAGACGGGCGCGGCTGTCGAGGTATTCCTGCGCCACGCCGCGCGCCAGATTGCGAATGCGGCCGATGTAGGCTGCGCGTTCGGTGACGGAAATCGCGCCGCGGGCGTCGAGCAGATTGAAGCTGTGCGCCGCTTTGAGCACCTGTTCGTAAGCGGGCAGCGCCAGTTGCGCGGCCATCAGCGCCTTGGCCTGCTTTTCATGCGCGGCAAAGGCGGTCAGCAAAAAGTCCACATCGCTGTGCTCGAAGTTGTAGGCGCTCTGCTCGACTTCGTTCTGGTGGAACACGTCGCCGTATTTGAGAAGGGTACGAGCGCCGCCGGGCCGCCCCAAGGCGCTCGCGCCCCCTGGGGGGGCAGCCGCTTCACCGGCGACCTCGGTTTCGGTCCAGACGAGGTCGTACACGCTCTGCACGCCCTGCAAATACATGGCCAGGCGCTCCAGGCCGTAGGTGATCTCGCCGGTCAGCGGCTTGCAGTCGATGCCGCCGACCTGCTGGAAATAGGTGAACTGGGTGACTTCCATGCCGTTGAGCCAGACCTCCCAGCCCAGCCCCCAGGCGCCCAGCGTGGGGTTTTCCCAGTCATCTTCAACGAAGCGGATATCGTTGGTCTTCAGGTCGAAACCCAGCGCCTGCAGACTGCCGAGATAGAGATCAAGGATGTTGTCGGGCGCGGGTTTGAGCACCACCTGAAACTGGTAGTAATGCTGCAGCCGGTTGGGGTTGTCGCCGTAGCGGCCATCTTTCGGGCGACGGCTGGGCTGCACATAGGCGGCCTTCCAAGGCTCGGGGCCGAGGGCGCGCAGAAAGGTGGCGGTGTGGCTGGTGCCGGCGCCCACTTCCATGTCGTAGGGCTGAAGAACGGCACAGCCCTGCCGGGCCCAATAGGTTTGCAGGGTGAGTATGAGGTCTTGAAAGGTGCGCATGGAATCGGCCTTGAAGAAGGCGCCATTGTAGAAACCCGCCGCTACGCAATGCGCAGCAGCAGGTCTGGGGCGCTCATGAGAAAACGCAGGGCCGCCCCAAGTTTCCTTGTCCACCTCGCGGCTTGCAAGCCGCTCGGATTCGGCTCCGTCCAAGCTGCCGCAGGGCAGCTTGGAGCCGCGGGCCTCATCCCCCTCGGGGGGCCTGCCGCGAAGCGGCAGGTCTGGGGGCGCTCTCCTCAAGGATTGCCGCCCAGCGAAGGCAGGATGGCCCCCGGCTGCAGAGACGGCGGGGGCGCCACGGGCTGGGCCACCGCTGCCGGGTGCGTGCCCGGCCCCTGACCGCGCACGCTGACGGTGGAAGTGCCCACCGGCACGCCGCCGGGTCCGACCAGCATGCCGCCGCTGCCGGTGCTGATGCCACCTGCCGCCAGCGACGCCGAAGAAGGCGCTGACAGCGGCATCTGGGCGTCGATGGCCAGCGGCGGGAAATTCTGCAGAAAGTAGCCGCTCACCGCGCCCGGGCCATTGGAGGCAAAACCGGTGGCCGGGTTGACCTGCGACATGATCACTCCAGACGGCACCGGCCAGGGTACGTCGGGCTTGCCCTGCAGCGCGACGCGCATGTAGTCCATCCAGATCGGCAGCGCGGCCTTGGCGCCCTGCTCGCCGCGGTACAGGTCGCGCTGGTTGTTGTAGCCCATCCAGGTGATGGCGACCAGATCGGGGTTGAAGCCGTCGAACCAGGCATCGTGAAAATTCTGCGAGGTGCCGGTCTTGCCCGCCAGATCGATGCGGCCTAGCGACAGCGCCGCCGCGCCCGTGCCGTGCTGAATCACCGCCTGCATCATCTGCGTGGTGAGGAAGGCATTGGCCGCGCTGATGATGCGCGGCGCGTTCTGACCCGCGATTTCCGGCTTGTGGACATAGACCTCGGCGCCGTGAGCATCGACGATGCGTTTGATGAGATAGGGCTGCACCAGCGAGCCGCCATTGGCGAACACCGCATAGGCCGTGGCCATCTGCAGGGGCGTGAAGCTGCCCGCGCCCAGCACCATGGTGGGATAGGGCGGAATCTGGTCGAGCGGCAGGCCGAAGCGCGAGGCGAACTGGCGGGCGTAGGGAATGCCCACGGCCAGCAGCACCTTGACCGCGCAGACGTTGTCGGAATGCGCCAGCGCCAGGGTGGCGGGAATGGCGCCGAGCTGCTCGTTGTCGTAGTTGTGCGGCGTCCACGGCGGCAGCCCCGGGCCTTGCGAAATGGTGATGGGCGAATCGTCGATGACGGTCGTGGGCGCCAGGCCTTCGTCCACCGCGGCGGAATAGATGAAGGGCTTGAAGCTCGAACCGGGCTGGCGGAAGGCCTGATTCACATGGTCGAACTTCTCGTGGTTGTAGTCGAAGCCGCCTACCCAGGCGCGCACCGCGCCGTCATGCGGATCGACCGACACCAGCGCCGACTGCACATCGGGCATCTGCGCGATGCGCCAGCCCTTGGCCAGCTTCTGCAGCCAGACCACGGCGCCACGATCGATGCGCAATTTGTCAGTGGCTTTGGGTGACAGGCCCGCAGCGGCGAAGCGCAATGCATCGCCGCTGAGTTCCACCGTGTTGCCCGATTCGAGCACGGCCTCGACCAACTTGGGGCTGGCGTGCAGCACCACGGCCGGATGCAGGCTGCCGGCCGCGTCGTAGGGTTTGAGCGCCTTGACCGCCACGCCGAGCGCATCGGCATCGTGCGCGGGCAGATCGATGCGCGCCTGCGGTCCGCGCCAGCCGTGCCGCTGGTCGTAGGCCAGCACCCCGGCGCGTACCGCGTCCACCCCCGCCTTCTGGTCACGGTCGTGCAGGGTGGTGTAGACCTTATAGCCGTCGGTGTAGGCCGATTCGCCGAAGCGCGCCACCATGATCTCGCGCACCTGCTCGGCGGCATAATCGGCGTCCACCTTGTAGCGCAGCAGACCTTGCCCGGACACCACATTCAGAGGCGCCTGCATGGCGTCGTCATACTCCGCCTGGCTGATGTCGCCTAGCGCCTTCATGCGGCCGAGCACATAATGCTGGCGAATGAGCGCGGCCTTGATATTGGTCTGCGGGTTGAAGGCCGAAGGCGCCTTGGGCAAGCCCGCGAGCACGGCCGCCTGCGCCAGCGTGAGCTGGTCGAGCGGCTTGCCGAAATAAACCTGCGCCGCCGCCGCCACGCCGTAGGCGCGCTGGCCGAGATAGACCTGATTGAGATAGCGCTCAAGAATCTGATTCTTGCTCAGCTCATGCTCGATTTTGTAGGCCATCAGCGCTTCGGTGAACTTGCGCAGCGGCGTTTTTTGCGGGCTGAGATAGAAGTCGCGCGCCACCTGCATGGTGATGGTGGACGCGCCCTGCACGGCGGCGCCGTGCATCAGGTCGGCCAGGGCGGCGCGAAACACGCCCGTCCAGTCCACCGCGCCGTGCTCGTAGAACTGCGAGTCTTCGGCGGCGAGAAAGGCCTCGCGCACCTGTAGCGGAATCTGCTCGAACGGCACCACGGTGCGGCGCTGCACGCCAAACTCGCCGATCAGCGTGCCCTCGGCCGAATACACCCGCAGCGGCAGATCCGGGCGGTAGTCGGTGAGTTCGCTCAGCGCGGGCAAACGCGGATAGAGCATGACCACGGCAAACACCAACGCCAATATTCCGGCCACGCCCAGCAGCACGGCGCCGAGCAAAAATTTGAGCCAGAGAGGGCGGGAACGCACAGCGCGCTTGGGGCGCTTGTCGCGGCCTGCAGGCGGCTTGGGAGAACCCGCAGGGGCGGAGTCAGCAGAGGTACTCATAGTCGCGGGGCATGATAGCCGCCGCATCCGCTAAAACACCCGCCATCCTGTGAGCAGTTGTGACCCGACGTAACGATCTGCGCGGCGCGCCCTCATTGCGCCGGGGGATAGGTCGGTGGATAGGCCGGCTGCGGCTGATAGCTCGGCTGTTGAGGCGCCGGCTGGTAAGACGGCTGCGCGGGATAGGCCGGGGGCGGAGGCGGCGCCACATATCGCGGCGCCGCATAACCCGGCACCTGCGCACCTCTTGAGTACATGCACTGCTGATACGCAATGTTGTAAGCGCGCTGCGCACTGCCCTGCGTGTCGCCATAAGACCCCGCACCGCCCGCGCTGCCCGCGAGCAGGCCGAGGCCCGCGCCCACACCGGCCCCCTGGCTGTTGCCGCCGATCAGCGCCCCGGCCGCGGCCCCGATGCCGGTGGCAAGGGCCGCCGAGGTCACGCCGGAATTGCTCGCGCCGCCTTGGTAGGGCGCGGCCTGCTGCTGCGCGAACTGGCGGCAGCTCGCATCGATTGCCTGAAACTGCTCGAAAGGCATACCCGGCGCCGGCATGACCGCAATCGTGGGCCCGAGCGGCGCGGTGGCACAGCCCCCCAGCACGAGCGCGCCCAAAGCGGCAGGAAGAAGAAACAAGGGACGGGAAAACCGAAGGTTTCGATAAATTCGCATGATGCTTCCTCGATAGATCGTTATAAAAAGTGGAAAGCGTGAATCATTTGGCTGGCGGCGGCGGCGGAGGCGGCGAGGCAGGCACCGGCGTCCACCCGCCCGGGCAGACCGAGACATAGGGGTAGTAGCCCGCCGGGTTCTGGCAGTAGTACCAGAACGACTGTGGCGCCGGGCCGGGCGGCAGCGACTGCACCACCACCGGCTGCCGCTCCACCACCACCGGAGGGCTCCAGGTGGACCAGCCGCCATAACCCGGATAAGGCTCATACCAACCGCCACCCCAGCCAGATCCCCAACCCGGTCCCCAGCCTGGCCCCCAGGTCGAGCCGTAGTAAGCCGGCACGCCAATACCGATACTCCAATGCACGCGCGCCTGAGCCAGGCCCGGCACGAGCAAAGCCCCGACCGCCGCGGCGGCCAACAAAACCATCTTGATTCGGGATAAGGGATGCATATCAACTCTTTTCTGTTTGGAACGCGGCCGCCTGACCAAGTTCCGCCACACGCCCACAGCCATGCCCACCACAGGCTTTGCACTTTAACGAGCATCAGCCCCCAATGGGGGACAACCCATGGGGGGCGGAGAATGCAAATTTTTAATGCGGATTGATTGCAGACTGTTTCTGGTCAACAGCTCGGCCTGCGCGCGCGTTACAGTTGCGGCCGCAGCGCGTCCTGATGACCCGTATTCGGGGCTGCAACGCGCCTTCCTGAGTGCTTCCTTGGTGATCCCATGCGTAAATTCCTGTTTGTTTTCTCGGTCCTGTTGGCACAGACCGGATTGGCGCAGGCCAAGGACGATGTGGTGGTGGTGCTCGATTCGGGCGACGCCCGCATCACCCTGATCAACCAGGACACCCGTCAGCCCATCGGCAGCTTTGCCACCGGCAAGGAGCCGCATCACCTGATGGCCACGCCGAACAATCAAGACCTGATTGTCGCCAACGCGGTAAGCGGAGACCTCATGTTGCTCAACCCGCAGACGGGCAAGCCCATAGGCAACGTGCCCAATATTCCCGACCCCTACCAGATCGGTTTTTCGCCCGATCACCGCTGGTTCGTGGTGAACTGCCTGCGGCTGAACCGGGTCGACATTTACAGCTACGACCAGGGCAAATTCCTGCTCGCCAAGCGTATTCCCCTCAAGTCGCTGCCCAGCCACATGGCGTTCACTGCCGACAGCAAGACGGTGTACATCAGCCTGCAGGAAACCAATTCGGTGGCCGCCATCGACCTGCCCACGCAAACCGTGATGTGGACGCTCAAAGTGGGCGAAACCCCGGCTGGGCTGTGGCTGACGCCGGGGGATAAAACCCTGTTGGTCGCGCTGACCGGCAGCGATGCGGTGGTGGCCGTCGACCCGCGTACCCGCACGGTGTTCAAGCGCATCGTCACCGGCAAGGCGGCGCACAACTTCCGCTCCATGGCCGACGGGCGGCATGTGCTGGTGAGCAACCGGGTGTCCGACACCATCAGCATTCTCGACATGGACACCCTCACCAAGGTGGGCGACATCACCGGTCTGCGCCCGGGGCCGGACGATATGGAGCTGTCCGCCGACCGCCGCTGGCTGTGGGTGACCTTCCGCTTCGCCCGCTCGGTGGGCGTGATCGACATGGACACGCGCAAGCTGGTGGATGTGATTCCGGTGGGCAAGTCGCCGCACGGCATCTACTTCTACAACCGCGCGCCGTTCTACGACAACCTGCCGCCGCTGTCCACACTGGCGCTACAGCAGGCTGCGTCACTGCAGCTGAAGCCGACCCCGACCATCGCCGCCACGCGCTGAGTTCCTTCCCCCACCGCCATGCTCAATCCGCTCGACTGGATCAGCCACGCCACCAGCCTGCTCATCGGCGAGGCGCAGACCTGGGTTTTCGTCACCCTGGTGCAACCGGTGCTCTACCACTTTCATCTCATGGTGGATGACGATTTCGCCTATGACGGGGTGCTGTGGTTTCTCGCCGGGCTGCTGCAGATCGGGATGGTGTATGCCGTGTTGCGTCCGCTCGAAGCGCTGCGGCCGCTTGAAGTCTGGCCCAACCGCCGCGCGGTGCGGGTGGATGTGCTCTACACCTTCATCAACCGCCTGGGGCTGATCAATTTGGTGTTGTTTTTCACCCTGCAACCCGCGTTTGACAGCCTGCAGGAATGGTTCCGTCTGCGCGGGGTGGACAACCTCAACCTCGACGCGCTGTGGCCCGGCATCACCGACCGGCCGCTGATCAGCTTCCTGATCTACCTGATCGTGCTCGACTTTGCTGGTTACTGGTATCACCGCGCCCAGCACCAGATCCAGTGGTGGTGGGAACTGCACGCGGTGCACCACAGCCAGCGTCAGCTTAGCCTGTGGTCGGACGATCGCAACCATGTGCTCGACGACGTGCTGATGGCGGCATTTTTCGCAGCGCTGGCGCTGTTGATCGGCGTGCCGCCCAACCAGTTTGTCGCGCTGTCGCTGGTGTCGGGCGCGCTGCAAAGTCTGCAACATGCCAACATCCGGCTGTCTTTCGGCTGGCTGGGCGAGCGGCTGCTGGTGAGCCCGCGCTTTCACCGCCTGCACCACGCGGTGGGCTACGGCCACGAGCTTGGCCACCAGAACAACGCGCGACTCTACGGCTGCAATTTCGGCGTGCTGCTGCCGTGGTGGGACGTGCTGTTCCGTTCTGCCGACTTCACCACCCCGCTGCAGCCCACCGGCGTTCGTGCCCAGCTTCCCGCGCCAGACGGCCAGGGCGAGGATTACGGCGACGGCTTCTGGGCGCAACAGGGGCTCGGCCTGCGCCGCATGGTTCGGCGGCTGTTTGCGTCATTCGCTGCGCCGACCCTGCCAAACCGTCAGCCCAGGTGACAATGGGGCTGACCGGGGCTGATGCAGGCGCCAGCCTCGATCTGCACCGTGGCATGCTCGATGCCCAGCGCGTCATGCAGGCGATGATGCACTGCGCGCAAGGTCGCCTCCGATTCGGCCTGGGCCGCCAGGCACACATGCAAAGTCGCCACCGGCTCCGCGCCATCGAGTGACCAGACATGCACATGGTGGGCTCCCGCCACGCCCGGCACGTCGGCCAAGGCCTCGCACACTTCGTTTGCGCTCAGGCTCGCAGGCGCGCCTTCGAGCAGCACGTGCGCGCTATCGCGGGTGAGATGCCAGCCCGAGCGCAGGATGAGCGCCGACACCAGCAGTGACAGCAGCGGGTCGGCCACCGTCCAGTTGAACCCCAGAATCAGCCCCGCCGCCAGCATGGCCGCCGCCGAACCCAGCAAATCGGACAGCACATGCAGCCGCGCCCCACGCTCATTCAGCGACTCGCCGCCCGTCAAGGCAAATAGCGCCCCCAGATTGGCCAGGCCGCCCAGCGCGGCGATGACCAGCATCCAGCCGCCCTCCACCGCCTCAGGCCGCCACAGGCGCTGCAGGGCCTCCACGATCAGCCCCACGGTCAACAGCAGCAGCACCAGCCCATTGACGAAGGCCGCCAGCGTCTGCCAGCGCCCGTTGCCATAGGTCAGTCGCGCACTCGGCGGACGGGCGCTGAGGCGGATGGCGACGAGCGCCAGCAGCAGCGCGGCGCTGTCCGCCGCCATATGCACCGCGTCGGACAGCAGCGCCAGCGAGTTCACCCACCAGCCGCCGACCGCCTCGATGACGGTGAAAATCAGCAGCACGGCCAATGCCCACCGCAGTCGGTGTGCGCTGGCGCCTCGGGCATGGTCGTGGCCGTGATGCCCTGCGGCGTGTGCGTGTGCGCGATCGCGATGAGGCGCGTGATCGTGCGCCGCATGCGTGTGCTCAGGGTCCTGCATTCACACGCCCCAGACAACCGGCGTCTGCGCTTCCTGGCAACGCTTGAGCATCTGGATGAAGGGCCAGGACCGCTGCTTCAGGCCGATGGGTTGCGCCGCCGAGACCACCTGTCCGTCCGCAGCGGCCGACTCCATCGCCGCGTTGCGCGCCTGTTCTTCTGCGTCCACGGCCGCTTCAAGGGCGGCAATGGCCGCTGGCATTTCGGACGGCTCGATGATGCCTTGCGCGCCCGCCGACTTGCCGATGATGGACAGAATGCGTTCGGCCGGGCCGACGTTCATGAACAAATCACTGTCGGCCTTGGATTGAAATTTGTAAATCATGGGGGCTCCTTGCGGGGGAAACGTCGTTGCGCCGTCTCTCAGATGCATTGTGCCGACGCTGACGGTCGAATGCCATGCAAATGTCCTTTTCTGCAATGGGTCGTCCGCAGCTCGCCCGCGTCGCGTGGGCGCAGCAAAACCGCAGAAAAAGCTTCCACCCGCATGAAAAATCAACGCAGACGAGCAGACTGCGACGTTTTGTCGCAGAACAATGCAGCGTAAGGGCCACTGCCAAGCCTAGGGAATTCCCGGACATTGCTCCAAATCAAAAAAACGAGATACGTGGGCGCCTATCCTTGCTCCGTGTTCTTCGCCGCGTGGGTGTCAATCAGCCGCGCCATGCTGCGCAAGACCCACGGATCGACACAACAGGAGCGCCAAAATGATCGACACCCTCGTCGTGGACTTATCGCGGTGGCAATTTGCCTCCACCGCGCTATACCACTTCCTTTTCGTCCCCCTCACCCTGGGCATCAGCTTCATGATCGCCGCCATGGAGACGGTTTACGTCACCACCGGCAAGACGATCTACCGCGACATGACCCAGTTCTGGGGCAAGCTGTTTCTTATCAACTTCGCCCTGGGCGTGGCCACCGGCCTGACCATGGAGTTCGAGTTCGGCACCAACTGGTCGTTTTATTCCAGTTTCGTCGGCGACATCTTCGGTGCGCCGCTGGCCATTGAAGGACTGATGGCCTTCTTCATGGAATCCACCATGATCGGCATGATGATCTTCGGCTGGAAGCGCCTGACCAAAGGTCAGCATCTGCTGGTGACCTATCTGGTAGCCATCGGCTCCAACCTGTCGGCCTTGTGGATTCTGGTGGCCAACGGCTTCATGCAAGACCCGCAAGGCGCCGCGTTCAACCCGGTGACCATGCGCATGGAACTCACCAACTTCGGCGCGCTGATTTTCAGCCCGGACGCGCAGGCCAAGTTCGTGCATACCAGCATCGCCGGTTACGTCACCGCCGCGGTGTTCGTTGCCGGGGTGAGCGCCTGGTATATGGTGCGCAACCGCCACATGGAACTGGCTCGCCGCTCCTTCCGCATGGCCGCGCTGTTCGGCGTGCTGTCCACTGCCGGGGTCATCACCCTGGGTGACGCGCTGGGTTTCGTCGGCGCGCATGCGCAGCCGTCCAAGCTCGCCGCCATGGAAGCCATGTGGCAAACCGAGGCTGCGCCTGCTCCGTTCAATGTGGTGGCCTGGCCGTCGCAGAGCGAGCAAAAGAACGTCTGGTCTATCCAGGTGCCGTATGTGCTGACGCCGCTGCTGACCCACACCCTCACCAAGGTCGTGCCGGGTGTTGACCAGATCGAGGCGGACGCGAGGCAGCGCATCAAGAACGGCATTCCGGCGGTGGAAGCGCTCAAGCTGCTGAGCAAGAACCCCAACGATGCCGCTGCCATGGCGCAGTTCAAGGCGCACGAAAAAGACCTGGGTTACGGTTTCCTCGCGCAGCGCTACTCGCCTGAACAAGATGTCTCCAAGGCAACGGACGCGGACATCGCCAAGGCCGCCAAGGACACCATCCCCGAAGTCTCGGTGATTTTCTGGACCTTCCGTCTCATGGTCGGCATGGGCCTGCTGATGTTGGCCTACTTCGTTTACGCCGCCATGCTCACCATCAGCGGCAAGCTGGAGCAGCCGAAGAACCGCTGGTTCCTCAAATTCGCCCCCTGGATGATTCCCGTGCCTTTCCTCGCTTGCGAAATGGGCTGGCTCACTGCTGAAGTGGGCCGTCAACCCTGGACCGTGTTCGGCATGCTGCCTACCTGGATGTCTGCATCCAGCCATAGCGTGGGCTACATGATCTTTTCGCTGGTGGGCTTTGTGTCGCTCTACTCCATCTTCATCGCCGTCGAGATGTATCTGATGGTGCGCGCGATCAAGCAAGGGCCGGAAGAGCACGGCACGCCGTCCACTCCGACCATTCCCCAAGGCCGCAAACCCCAGCCGTCGTTCGGCGGTGGTTTCGCCCCCAACCCGGCCGCTCCGATGAGCGCCCATAAGGAGTAATAGTCATGGACTTGTATCTCATCCTTCAAGTCTTGTGGTGGGTTCTGCTCGGCGTGCTGTTCGTCGGGCTGGGCACCATGGTCGGCATGGACATGGGCGTGGGCACGCTGCTGCGCTTCATCGGCAAGACCGATACCGAGCGCCGCTCCATGCTCAATGCCATCGGCCCCCACTGGGACGGCAATCAGGTGTGGTTCATTCTCGGCGGCGGCGCGATCTTCGCGGCCTACCCGCTGATCTACGCCACTTCGTTCTCCGGTCTGTATGTGGTCATTCTGCTGCTGCTGTGGAGCATGATCGTGCGCCCGCTGGGGTTTGAATACCGCAGCAAAATCGCCTCGCCGGCCTGGCGCAATGCCTGGGACTGGACGCTGCTGCTCAGCGGCGCGCTGCCGATGATCATTTTCGGCGCCGCCATGGGCAATATGCTCATGGGCGTGCCCTTCCACTTTCAGTGGGATATGCGCTCGGTCTATACCGGCAGCTTCATCACCCTGTTCAACCCGTTCTCGGTGCTGGCCGGCCTGCTGTCGCTGTCGCTGTCGGTCTATATGGGTGGCGTGATGATGATGGGCCGCGCGCCCGAACCCGTCGCGGGCCGTGCCCGCACTGCAGCGGGCTATGCCGCGCTGGCCGCCATCGTGCTGTTCGCAGTGCTCGGCGTGTGGGTCAGCATGGTCAACGGCTACAAGATCGTGAGCTTCCCCGGAGGCGGCGTGCCGCAAACTCCGCTGCAGCAAACGGTCGAACTGGTGCCCGGTGGCTGGCTGTCCAACTACAAGAGCTATCCCATCCTCTGGGCCGTGCCCTTGCTCGGTTTTGCCGGTCTGTTCTTCGGCTGGACGAGCGTGCGCAGCAACAAGCACACCCTGGCTTGGTGGCTGGGCGCGGTATCGTGGATCGGCGTGGTCGGCACCATCGGCGTGGCCATGTTCCCCTTCCTCATGCCGTCGAGCTCCAACCCCTCGCAAAGCCTGACCCTGTGGAATTCCATCTCCAGTGAAACCACGCTGCTGTGGATGACCGGCTGGACCGTGGTATTCGTGCCCATCATCTTCTGGTACACCAGCTGGGCGTTCTACGTCATGCGCGGCAGGGTCGATCCGAAGGAAGTCGAAGCCGACCCCCACGCCTATTGAGCAAGGATCTCATCATGAAAAACCTTCTTTATTTCGTGCTCTTCATGACCATCGCGCTGATTGCGATTGTCATCGGCGTGATCATCGGCGACTACGCCTCCTGGTATTTCGCCTGGATCGTGGGCACCGCGATGATCGTGCTGGTTTCTGCCGCCTCGGGCGCCTTTTTCGACGCCCAGGAAGATGACCGCCGCAACGGCGGCGCTCCACGCGGCGGCCACTGAGTCACGCCGCACCGAAGGCTCTCGCTTCGCGGCAGAGCCTTGCTCCAGGGCCAGGGCAACCTGGCCCTTTTTATTGCAACCTTCGGTTTTACTGAAACCTTTGGTTTTTATAGATGACAGCCATGAAAAAACTGCTCTCTCTCGCACTGTTCCTGGTCATTGGGGCCGTTGTGATCGGCATCGGCATCCTCGTGGGCAGTAACGCCTCGTGGTACTTCGCCTGGATTTTCGGCACCGCTTTTTTCGTGCTGCTGCTGGCAGGCGCCGTCATGTGGTTCGAACGTCTGGATGAACCCCGCACAGCAGAACCGCATCAGCCGAACTGACCCCGCGGGCTGCCGCGCCCTTACTTTCGTAACGCTGCCGCCTCACGCGCCAGGGCGGTGATGGCGGCCCAGTCGTGCGCGGCCAAGGCCGCTTCGGGCGCCAGCCAAGAGCCGCCCACGCAGCCTACGTTGGGCAGCGCCAGATAGGCCGCGGCGTTGCCCGGGTGAATGCCCCCGGTCGGGCAGAACAGCAATTGCGGCAGCGGTCCGTGCAAGGACTTGAGCAGCGCCTGACCGCCCACGGCTTCGGCCGGAAACAGTTTCATCGCGGTGAAACCCGCGTCCAGCGCCGTCATGGCTTCGCTGGCGGTGGCCACGCCGGGCACGAAGGGCAAGCTGCTTGGGCGGGTAGCCGCCAGCAGCGCGGGCGTCAGCCCGGGGCTGATGCCGAACATCGCGCCCGCGTCTTGCGCGCGCTGCCAGTCGCTCGGGCTCAGCACGGTGCCCGCGCCCACCAGCGCACCGGGCACGCGGTCGCGAATCTGACGGATGGCGTCCAGCGCGGCCGGGGTGCGCAGCGTCACCTCCAGGGTGCGGATGCCGCCAGCCACCAGCGCCGTGGCCAGATCGACAGCCAGCCCGGCATCGCGGATCACCAGCACGGGCATCACCGGCCCGGCGCGCAGCAGTTCTTCGGCGGTCATCGCGTGGCTCCTGCTGCGACGGGCACAGCGGACAGGGCGGGCTCTCGTTTGGGGGCCCAGTCGGGATGCTGAAAGCTGGTCGCCCCCTGCTCGGCGCCGTCCACATGGTGGCGGAAGGCGGCGAACAGCTCGCGGCCCACGCCGTATTGGCGTCGACTGAGGTCGACGCTCTGCGCCTGGCGCGCAGCCCAGACTTCGGGCGGCACTTCGGCGTTGACTTCTCCGGTGTGGGCGTTCAGGGTGATGAGATCGCCTTCGCGTACTTTGGCGATCGGCCCGCCATGCGCCGCCTCGGGCGTGACGTGAATGGCCGAGGGCACTTTGCCGGAGGCGCCCGACATGCGTCCGTCGGTCACCAGCGCCACCTTGAAACCGCGCTCCTGCAACACGCCCAGCGTGGGCATGAGCTTGTGCAGTTCGGGCATGCCGTTGGCCGCCGGGCCCTGAAAGCGGATGACGGCGACGAAGTCGCGCTCGAGCTCTCCGCGCTTGAAGGCGGCGAGCAGGTCGTCCTGGTCGTCAAAGATGAGGGCGGGCGCGGTGATCACGCGGTATTCGGGTTTGACCGCAGAGACCTTGATGACGGCGCGCCCCAGATTGCCCGTCATGAGTTTGAGGCCGCCGTCTGGGGCGAACGGATCGGAGACGGGCCGCAGAATGTCGCGGTCGAGCGTCTCGTCGTTCACCGGGCGCCAGACGAGCTGGCCGCCATCGAAGCCGGGCTCCTGCGCGTAGCGCGCCAGGCCGGGCCCGGCCACGGTCTGCACATCAGGGTGCAGCAGCCCGGCGGCGAGCAGTTCGCGGATGACAAAGCCCATGCCCCCGGCCGCGTGGAACTGATTGACGTCGGCTCGGCCGTTGGGGTAGAGCTTGGTGAGCGTGGGCACGGCCTTGGAGAGATCGTCGAAGTCGGTCCAGTTGATGTCGATGCCCGCCGCCCGGGCGATGGCCACGAGGTGGATGGTGTGGTTGGTCGAGCCGCCGGTGCATAGCAGGCCGACGAGGCCGTTGACGATCACGCGCGCATCGACCAGTTCGCCGATCGGGGTGTACTCCGGGCCTTCGGCAGAAATCGCCACGGCGCGGGTGGCGGCCGCGCGGGTGAGCGCTTCGCGCAGCGGCGTGCCAGGGTTGACGAAGGCCGAGCCGGGCAGGTGCAGGCCCATGATCTCCATGAGCATCTGGTTGGAATTGGCGGTGCCATAGAAGGTGCAGGTGCCCGCGCTGTGATACGACTGCATCTCGGCGTCAAGCAGTTCGGCGCGGCCGATCTTGCCTTCGGCATACAGCGCGCGGATGCGGGCCTTCTCGTCGTTGCCCATGCCACTGGTCATGGGGCCGCCGGGCACGAATATGCCAGGCAGATGGCCGAAAACCAGGGCGCCAATCAGCAGGCCGGGCACGATCTTGTCGCACACCCCGAGGTAGAGCCCGGCGTCGAACATCTGGTGGCTCAACGCCACCGCCGTGGCCATGGCGATGACGTCGCGCGAAAACAGCGACAGCTCCATGCCGGCCTGCCCCTGGGTCACGCCGTCGCACATCGCGGGCACGCCCCCGGCGAACTGCGCCGTGGCGCCCGCCGACTGCGCAGCCTCCTTGATCCAGGCCGGAAACGCGCCCAGCGGCTGGTGCGCCGAGAGCATGTCGTTGTACGCGGAAACGATGGCCAGATTGGGCCGGGACTGCGGGCTGATTTCCTTGAGCATCAGCTTAGCCGGCGCCGGGGCGGCCGCCATCGCGTGCGCCAGGTTGGTGCAGGAGAGGTGCCCGCGCTCGACCTTGCTGCCCCGCGCTGCGCGCACGCGCGCCAGATAAGCCTCGCGCCGCGCCGCGCTACGCGCCTCGATGCGCTGCGTCACAGCCACTAATACGGGATGCAAAGAAGACATGGCAACTCCAAACTGTCATTTAACGATAGGCCGCGATACTCCGTACCCACAGGCCATTAAAGGGGCTCAAACCCGCTTTATCAGGCAACATACTATGCCTACCCTGCTGGCAAGGCTGCTCAGAGTACACCGCCAAGATGACCTCGAATCTCTCCCTTCCTGCCACCCGCCTGGTCGGCGACATCGGCGGCACCAATGCCCGATTCGCCCTGCACACCGCGCAAGGGCTGAGCGATATTCGCGTGCTGCCCACGGCGGATTACGCCCGCTTTGCCGATGCGCTGCTCGCCTATCTCGCCGCCACGGGCGCGACCGCCGTGCGCCATGTCGCCATCGGCATCGCCAACCCGGTGTATGGCGACCAGATTCGCATGACCAACCATCACTGGGCCTTTTCCATCGCCCAGACCCGCGCCGAACTGGGGCTGGAGACCTTTCTGGTGCTCAACGATTTCGCTGTGCTCGCGCGCGCCCTGCCCGAGTTGCCCGCGGCCGAGCTCGTTCAGGTGGGCGGCGGCAGCGCCGTGCCCGGCGCGCCGCTAGCGCTGCTGGGCGCGGGCACCGGCCTGGGCGTGTCGGGCCTGATTCCCGACGGACAAGGGGGTTGGACGCCGCTGGCGGGCGAGGGCGGGCATGTGAGCTTCGCCCCTTTTGATGAGCGCGAAGTGGCCATCTGGCGTCTGGCGCATGCGCGCTTCGGCCATGTTTCGGCAGAGCGTTTGCTAAGCGGCGCCGGGATGGCGTTTTTGCATCAGGCGCTCGGACAGATCGCCGGGCAGACGCCGCCCGAGCGCAGCGCCGCTGAGATCACCCGCCTGGCCCTGGACGGCAGCGACGCGCTATGCCACGACACAGTGACGCTGTTCTGCACCTTGCTGGGCACGGTGGCGGCCGATCTGGCCATCACCCTGGGGGCGCGCGGCGGGGTGTATATCGGCGGCGGCATCGTGCCGCGGCTGGGCGATTTCTTTCGGCATTGCCCGTTCCGCCAGCGCTTCGAAGACAAAGGGCGCACCTCGCCGTATTTACGCGATATTCCGGTCTGGGTGATCCACAGCCCCTGGCCTGCACTGCTTGGCGCAGCCGCGGCGCTTGATCAGTTTCTGCAGGCGCACTGACTCTTCTTGTCCCGCGGGAAGCAGCGCGGCGCCTACCGAGCGCCCCCAGGGCCGGGCAATCCCCAACCCAACCCACCCCACAAGTGGGGAGGGAGTGATCTCACCTCCCCCACCTCGTGGGGGAGGTCGGGAAGGGGACGGCCCAGCCCGCCCCCCCGAGGGGGATGAGGCCCGCGGCTCCAAGCTGCCCTGCGGCAGCTTGGACGGAGCCGAATCCGAGCGGCTTGCAAGCTGTGAGGTGGTCAAGAAAACTTGGGGCGGCCCTGCGTTTTCTCATGAACCGTGTCGGCGAAGGCGAGAGGGGCGGTGGACGGCGGGGCTTCGGCGTCGAAGCGTTCAAACCCGGTGTAGCACAGGAAGTGGCGACCCGCGGCGCGGCCGAACAGGGTCATGCCCAGCGTCTCGGCCAGTTGATGGCCCATGGCGGTCACCCCGTTGCGCGACACGATGATGGGTACGCCCATCCGGGCCGACTTGATCACCATTTCGCTGGTGAGCCGCCCGGTGGTGTAGAACACCTTGTCTCCCCCCTGCACGCCGTGCACCGCCATCCACCCGGCGACGGTGTCGATGGCGTTGTGGCGGCCGACGTCTTCGACAAAGCATTGCAGCGCGTCGCCGTGAAACAGCGCGCAGCCGTGCACCGATCCGGCCTGGCGGTGCACGCTGTCGCGCAGCTTCATTTGGTCGAGCAGGCTGATCAGCGTGGCCTGGCGCAGGCGCGCGGCCTGCGCGTCGGGCAGGCGGGTCTGGCCCAGTTGCGCCATCGCGTCGCCAAAGACCGTACCCTGCCCGCAGCCGGTGGTGACGACGCGGCGCGCGACGCGGGCTTCGAGGTCGCTGACGCCGTGGCGGGTGCGCACCGCCGCGGCCTCCACCGCCCAGTCCACATCGATGCCGTCGATCTCGCCCGCCTGCTCGACCAGACCCTGATTGAGCAGGTAGCCGAGCACCAGCAGTTCGGGATTCGCGCCCAGAGTCATCAGCGTGACCAGCTCGCGTTTGTCGAGGTAGATCGTCAGCGGACGTTCGGTCGGGATGTCGATCTGCCGATGCTCGCCATGCTGATCGAGTATCCCGATCGGCCGCACGACCTCGCAGCGCGCCCGGCTGAGGCGGGGCGCGTCGGGCCGACGCGGCAGCGCCACGGCCTCGAAGGCGGTTGGCGCTACGGTCTCCAAAGCGGGTAGATCGCCCATATTCAAGCCCATAAGGCCTATGTCGATGGCTCCGAAATCTCGGCCCCGCTGCGGGCGTAACCCGCAACCGGCGCCAGCGTGCCGCCTGCGCTCACGGCCACCGCGCAGTACTTGAACTCGGGAATCTTGCCGAACGGGTCGAGCGCCGGATTGGTCAGCAGATTGGCCGCGGCCTCGTAATAGGCGAAGGGAATGAATACGGCGCCGTCGGGCGTGCCGTCGTCGCGCCGCGCGGTGAGCACCACGGAGCCGCGGCGCGAACGCACGGTGATGGGCTCGCCCGGCTGCACGCCGAGTTTGCGCAGCTCGGCCGAATTCATCGACGCGGTGGGCATCGGCTCGATAGCGCCCAGCACGGCCGAGCGCCGCGTCATGCTGCCGGTGTGCCAGTGTTCGAGCTGGCGACCGGTGATGAGCACCTGCGGAAACTCCGCATCGGGCCGCTCGGACGCTGGAATGATGTCGGCGGGTACCAATTTGACGCGGCCGTCCGCAGTCGGAAAACGGTCGGCGAACACAATGGGCTGGCCCGGGTCTTGCGGCGTGAGGCAGGGATAGGTCACGCTGCCCTCGCGCTCCAGCCGCTCCCAGGTAATGCCACCGATGGCCTCCGCCATGGTCTGGCGCATTTCTTCATACACCGCGGCCACGCCCTGCTCCGGGCCGGGGTAGTGCCAGTTCAGCCCCATGCGCGCGGCCATCTGCTGGATGATCCACAGGTCGGGTCGCGCATCGCCCGGCGGGTTGAGCGCGCGCCGCCCCAGTTGCACCATGCGGTCGGTGTTGGTGACGGTGCCGGTCTTCTCGGGCCAGGCGCTCGCGGGCAGCACCACATCGGCCAGCCAGGCGGTCTCGGTCATGAAAATGTCTTGAACCACCAGATGTTCCAGTGCGCACAGCGCCTGCCGCGCGTGGTTCAGATCGGGGTCGCTCATGGCCGGGTTTTCGCCCTCGACATACATGCCGCGTATCTTGTGCGGATCGCTGTCGGGCGCCAGGCATTTGTGCAGGATCTCGACCACGGTGTAGCCGGGCTTGTTGTCGAGCCGCGTCTGCCAGAACGCCTCGAACCACGCATGCGCCTGCGGATTGCTGACGAGCTGGTAGTTCGGGTACATCATGGGAATGAGACCGGCGTCGCTGGCGCCCTGCACATTGTTCTGCCCGCGCAGGGGATGCAGCCCGCTGCCGGGCTTGCCGATCTGGCCGGTCACGCTGGTCAGCGCGATGAGGCAGCGCGCGTTGTCGGTGCCGTGCACATGCTGGCTGATGCCCATGCCCCACAGAATCATGGAGGCCTTGCTGGTGGCGAAGGCGCGGGCCACTTCGCGGATGGTCTCGGCCGGTATGCCGCAGATCGGCGCCATGGCCTCGGCGCTGTAGCCCTGGATGTTTTGCTTCAGCGCCTCGAAGTTGCTGGCGCGCTGCGTGACAAACTCCTGATCGACCAGGCCTTCTTCGATGACGGTGTGAATCATGGCGTTGAGCAGGGCCACGTCGGTATCGGGGCGGAACTGCAGCGTGCGCCAGGCATGGCGGCCGAGGTCGGTCACGCGCGGATCGGCCAGCACGATTTTGGTGCCGCGCTTGGCGGCGTTTTTCATCCAAGTGGCCGCCACCGGGTGATTGGCCGTGGGGTTGGAGCCGATCACCAGAATGAGCTCGGCATGCTCCACATCGTTGACCTGGTTGCTCACCGCGCCCGAGCCCACCCCTTCGAGCAGCGCGGCCACGCTGGACGCATGGCACAGCCGGGTGCAGTGATCGACGTTGTTGCTGCCGAAGCCGGTGCGCACCAGCTTCTGGAACAAGTAGGCCTCTTCGTTGCTGCCTTTGGCCGAGCCGAAACCGGCCAGCGCCTTGTCGCCGTGGCAGGTACGCAGGTCTTTGAGCTTGCCGGCGGCGAAATCGAGCGCTTCTTCCCAGGTGGCCTCGCGGAAGGCGTCGCGCCAGTCGCCCTGGTGCGACAGCAGAGCCGGGTCTTTAGGCACGCCAGGCTTGCGGATCAGCGGCCGGGTCAGGCGTTGCGGGTGGTGCGCGTAGTCGAAGCCAAAGCGGCCTTTGACGCACAAGCGGCCGTGGTTGGCGGGGCCATCGCGGCCCTCGACGCTGACGATGATCTCGTCTTTCACGTTGTAGGTGATCTGGCAGCCCACGCCGCAGAACGGGCAGACCGAATCGACCCGGCGATCAACCGTCTGCGCGCCGATGTGGGTCTTGGGCATGAGCGCGCCCGTGGGGCAGGCTTGCACGCACTCGCCGCAGGCCACGCAGGTGCTGTCGCCCATGGGGTCGTGCAGGTCGAACACGATTTCGCTGTGATGGCCGCGAAAGGCGTAGCCGATGACGTCGTTGACCTGTTCTTCGCGGCAGGCGCGCACGCAGCGGTTGCACTGAATGCAGGCATCGAGGTTGACCGCCATCGCCGGGTGCGACACGTCGGGCGCGGGCTGGGTGCGGCGGGTTTCCCCCAGCGCCGGTCGCACCTGCACGCTTTGGCGCGCGGCCCAGTCGCTGAGTTCGCCGTGCGGGCGGGTGGCGTCGTCGCCCAGCCATTTGTAGCCCGTCTCGGGCAGGTCGGAAAGCAGCATTTCGAGCACCATGTTCTGGCTCTTCACCGCGCGCGGGCTGTCGGCATGCACCTTCATGCCGGGGGCCGCGGTGCGGCAGCAGCTTGGCGCCAGCACGCGCTCGCCGTCGATCTCGACCATGCAGGCGCGGCAGTTGCCATCGGGCCGGTAGCCGGGTTTGTGGCACAGCCGGGGTATCGCCACACCGTGGCGGTCGGCCAGCTCCAGCAGGGTTTCGCCTTCGAGCGCCTGCACCGGGCGGCCGTTGAGTTCAAGCTCGATCGTCTTCGTGTTCATTCAAGACACCTCGTGAGCAAAATAGGTCTGCACGCAGCGCACCGGGTTGGGCGCCGCCTGTCCGAGGCCGCAGATGGAGGCGTCGGACATGACCTGATTCAGGTCTTCGAGCGTGGCGTGATCCCATTGCGGAGCCTGCATGAGTTGCGCGGCCTTGCCGGTGCCGACGCGGCAGGGCGTGCACTGGCCGCAGCTTTCGTGCTCGAAAAAGCGCATGACGTTGAGCGCGGCGTCGCGGGCCCGGTCTTGATCGCTGAGCACGATGATGGCTGCAGAGCCAATGAAGCAGCCATGCGGCTGCAGGGTGTCGAAGTCGAGCGGCACATCGGCCAGCCGCGCCGGTAGGATGCCCCCGGAAGCGCCGCCGGGCAGGTAGGCGTAGAGCGTGTGGCCGTCGAGCATGCCGCCGCAATAGGTGTCGACCAGTTCCTTCAAGGTGATGCCCGCCGGGGCGAGTTTCACCCCGGGCGACTTCACCCGGCCGCTGACGCTGAAGGAACGCAGCCCCTTGCGGCCATTCAGCCCAAAGCTGCTGAACCAGGCCGCGCCACGCTCGACGATATCGCGCACCCAATACAGGGTCTCGAAGTTGTGTTCGAGTGTGGGGCGTCCGAACAGACCGATTTCAGCGATGTAGGGTGGACGCATGCGCGGTTCGCCGCGCTTGCCTTCGATGCTCTCGATCATCGCCGACTCTTCGCCGCAGATATACGCCCCCGCGCCGCGCCGCAGCTCGATGTGCGGCAGCGCGCAGGGCGGATCGGCCTGCAGCCTGGCGATCTCGCGCTCCAGAACGGCGCGGCCGCCGTGGTACTCGTCGCGCAGGTAGAGGTAGCAGGTGGAAATGCCCACCACCTGCGCGGCAATCAGCACGCCCTCAAGAAAGCGGTGCGGGTCGCGCTCGAGATAGGTGCGATCCTTGAAGGTGCCCGGCTCGCCCTCGTCGATATTCACCGCCATCAGCCGGGGCGCGGGGTAGTTGCGCACGATGCCCCATTTGCGCCCTGCCGGAAAACCCGCGCCGCCCAGGCCTCGCAGGCCCGAGTCACTCAAGGCTTTGATCACCTCTTCCGCTGAACGCTGGCCGCTGGCTACAGCCGCCGCCAGCGCATAACCGCCGCGCGCGCGGTAAGCGTCATAGCCGACATAGGCCGGGGTCACCTCGCCCGACCCGTTGGTGACCGCCTGCGGGCCGGCTGCGGCCAGGTCGAAGTCTGCGTCATCAGCAGGTAGCGGATGCTGCAAGCGGCGGTTTGCCACGCTCTCGCGCACCGTGTCTGGCGTGGCATGCGCCACCGGCCATTGCCCCACCACCGCCACCGGCGCCTGCTCGCAGCGGCCCACGCAAGGCGTGGGCATCACGCGCACCTCGGCGCCGAGCAACTGCGGCAGACGCTGCAGAAGATCGTTCGCCCCGGCCAGCGAGCACGACAGGCTGTCGCACACGCGCACCGTGATGGCCGCAGGCTGGGCATCGTCGCGCAGCACTTCGAAGTGGTGATAGAAAGTCGCCACCTCGTACACCTCGGCCATCGGCAGATTCATCAACCGGGCCAGCGCCACCAAATGGCGCTCGTGCAGCCCGTGCCACTGGTCATTGATGAGGTGCAAATGCTCGATCAGCAGATCGCGGCGGTGCGGCCCGGCGCCGATAAGCTGCTGCACCTCGGCCAGCGCCTGCGACTCGGGCTGGCGCCCCTTGAGCTTGCCCCGACGCCGAGCACGCCCGCGCATTTCATCGGCCGAAGCCAAAACCACGGCAGAGGTGTCGGAAGATGGAGAGGAATCGGTCATGATGTTTCAGCGGAACATCGATGCTCCGCAAGCTGGAATTGTTTTGGCAACGGCGCCAAGCTCGCGCTGCTGCGCGCATCCCTGTCACCGAATCTCTGTCACTTTAGCCGCTGCGTGTTGCACGTGCCAGAACACTGAATTCTGCTCAGCCGATGCGAGCACGGCGACTAAAAAAGCCCAGCGCCGCTCAAGCGCCGGGCTATTGACCACCTTTATCGAACTGGAAGCCCCATAGCTTGCTCAGCTTATGCCTTCATCTACAAAACGTCGTCAAATATCCAGATTCGCCGCCCGCAGGGCGTTGGTTTCGATGAAGTCGCGCCGGGGTTCGACTTCGTCGCCCATGAGCATGGTGAACACTCGGTCGGCTTCGATGGCGTCGTCGATCTGCACGCGCAGCAGGCGGCGCACGGCCGGGTCCATGGTGGTTTCCCAGAGTTGCTCGGGGTTCATCTCGCCCAGACCTTTGTAGCGCTGGCGGCCGACGGTGTTTTCGGCCTGGCGGATGAGCCAGTCCATGGCTTCGCGGAAGCTGGCCACGGCGGCTTCCTTGGCGTTGTCGCCGTTGCCGCGCCGCACGGTGGAGCCCGCGGCGATAAGGCCGTGGAAGGTCTGCGCGGCCTGCGCCAGCACGGCGTAGTCGGCCCCGTGAACGAAGTCGGCGTGCAGCACGGTGGATTTGAGGTTGCCGTGGTGACGGCGCACGATACGCAGATACGGTTTTTCGGTACGCGGGTCGATTTCGGCGAGCACTTGCGGCGCTTCGCCATGGTCGGTGTGCTTCGCCAGATAGGCGGCCATCGCATCGGCGCTGGCTTGCGCCGCATGGTCGAGGTCGATGACGACACCATCGACGATGGCGCGCAGGGCCTGCTCGTCCATGAACACGCCCAGCCGAGCGATCACGGCTTCGGCCAGCACATGCTGGCGGGCGAGCTGTTCGAGGGTTTCACCCGCCAGCGGCGCTGGGGTGTCGGGGCGGTGGATGACGGCGTCTTTCAGCGCCACGCGCAGCAGGTAGGCGTCGAGCTCAGAGGCGTCTTTGAGGTATTGCTCATCCTTGCCGTGTTTGACTTTGTAGAGCGGCGGCTGGGCGATGTAGATGTGCCCGCGCTCGACAATCTCGGGCATCTGGCGGAAGAAGAACGTCAGCAGCAGGGTGCGGATGTGCGCGCCGTCCACGTCGGCATCGGTCATGATGATGATGCGGTGGTAACGCAGCTTGTCGATGTTGAAATCGTCCTTGCCGATGCTGGTGCCCATCGCGGTGATGAGGGTGAGGATTTCGTTGCTGGTGAGCAGCTTCTCGAAGCGCGCCTTCTCGACGTTGAGAATCTTGCCGCGCAGGGGCAGGATGGCTTGGAACTTGCGGTCGCGACCTTGCTTGGCCGAGCCGCCGGCGGAATCGCCCTCCACCAGATAGAGCTCGCACAGGGCGGGGTCTTTTTCCTGGCAGTCGGCCAGTTTTCCGGGCAGGCCCAGACCGTCCATCACGCCCTTGCGGCGGGTCATTTCACGCGCCTTGCGCGCGGCTTCGCGGGCACGGGCGGCGTCGATGATCTTGCCGCAGATGATTTTGGCGTCGGTCGGGGTTTCGAGCAGGTAATCGGACAGCGCCTTGGCCACCAGGTCTTCGACCGGGCCGCGCACTTCGCTCGACACCAGCTTGTCCTTGGTCTGGCTGCTGAATTTGGGGTCGGGCACTTTGACCGATAGCACGCAGGTGAGGCCTTCGCGCATGTCGTCGCCGCTGATCTCGACCTTGGCTTTTTTCGCCAACTCGTTGTCGTCGATGTATTTGTTCATCACCCGCGTCATCGCTGCGCGCAGGCCGGTGAGGTGGGTGCCGCCGTCGCGCTGCGGAATGTTGTTGGTGAAGCACTGCACGGTTTCAGCGTAGCCGTCGTTCCACTGCATGGAGACTTCCACGCTGATGGTGCTGCCTACCTCGGAAGCTTTCTCGGCTTGGGCATAAAAAATATTGGGGTGCAGCACACTCTTGCCGCGGTTGATGTATTCGACAAAGCCTTTCACCCCGCCGGAGAAGGCGAAGTTTTCTTCCTTGCCCTGACGCTCATCCACCAAGCGGATCTTGACGCCGTGGTTGAGGAAGGAAAGCTCGCGCAGGCGCTTGGCCAGCACTTCGTAGTGGAAATCGACCGTGGTGAAAATCTCGGCATCTGGCAGGAAGTGCACCTCGGTGCCGCGTTTATCGGTCTTGCCGGTAATCGGAGCGACGGAGACTTCCACGCCATCGATCATTTGCGTCTGCCGGTTTTGCAGCGCGCCGCGGACGAATTCGAGGGTATGCACCTCGCCGTCGCGCCGCACCACAAGCCGCAGCCATTGCGACAGGGCGTTGACGCAGCTCACACCCACGCCGTGCAGGCCGCCGGAGACCTTGTAGCTGTTCTGGTTGAACTTGCCCCCGGCGTGCAACTCGGTGAGAGCGATTTCGGCCGCGCTGCGCTTGGGCTCGTGCTTATCGTCCATCTTCACGCCGGTAGGAATGCCGCGGCCGTTGTCGGTCACGCTGATGGAGTTGTCGGAGTGGATGGTGACGACGATGTCATCACAAAACCCGGCCAGGGCTTCGTCGATGGAGTTGTCGACGACTTCGAACACCAGATGATGCAGGCCGGTGCCGTCTGAGGTGTCGCCGATGTACATGCCGGGACGTTTGCGCACCGCTTCGAGTCCCTCCAGGATTTGAATGGAATTTTCGCTGTAGCTGTCGTTCTTCGGTTCGTTCATCAGACACTTTCAAAAACAGATTCCATGAGCTTTCATGGAAAAAAAATCGATTCGGTGAGGCGGGGTGAAGCGCAATGAGCATGCGCACAATAGACGCAATAGGCGCAATAAAGGCGCCCGCTCAGATCCGCATGGGCATGACCACGTACTTGAAGTTGGGCTCGTCGGGCATGGTGAACAGCGCGCTGCTGTTGCCGTCCTGCAGTTCGAGGCGAATCTGGTCGGAGGTCATATTGGCCAGCGCGTCGATGAGGTAGGCAATGTTGAAGCCGATTTCGATGACGTCGCCGCCGTAGTCGACATCGATTTCTTCCTGCGCTTCTTCCTGCTCGGCGTTGATAGAGGTCAGCCGCAACAGCCCCGGTTCGAGGTTGACGCGCACGCCTTTGAACTTGTCGTTGGTCAGAATGGCCACGCGTTGCAGCGCCGCCTGCAGAGTCGTGCGCTCGACCTGCAGCATATTGCGGTGGCCCTTGGGCACGACGCGCTGGTAATCGGGAAACTTGCCTTCGATGAGCTTGCTGGTGAATTCCAGCCCGTCCAGGGTCAAGCGCGCCTGATTGCTGGCCAGGGCGATATCGATCATGGCGTCGTCTTCATCGCTGAGCAGGCGGCTGAGTTCGAGCACGGTCTTGCGCGGCAGAATGATTTCGCGCCGCTCCACCGCCTTTTCCAGCGGGGCGGTGGCCAGGGTCATGCGGTGACCGTCGGTGGCCACCAGATGCATCTGCTGCCCATCGGCCACCCACAACATGCCGTTGAGGTAGTAGCGGATATCGTGCTGCGCCATGGCGAAGTGGGTCAAGCCGAGCAGGCGCTTGAGCAGCTTTTGCGGCAGGCGCAGGGCGTGGTCGCTGAAGTCGGTCGCAGCGCGTACCAGCGGAAAGTCTTCTGCCGGCAGGGTTTGCAGGCTGAAGCGGCTTTTGGCGGCCCGAACCGTCATCTTGCCGTCTGACCATTCCAGGGTCACATTGCCCGGGCTGGCCGCGCGCAGGATGTCGAGCAGCTTGCGCATATTGACGGTGATGGCCGCGTCTTCCGCACTGGTCTGTACCGCTCCGCCCGCTTGCAGACGGATCTGCACTTCCATATCGCTGGTGATGAACAGCGTGCCATTCGCGTTGTGCTGGATGAGCACATTGGCGAGGATGGGCAGGGTTTGGCGGCGCTCGACGATGCCCGCTCCCTGTCCGAGCAGCTTGAGCAGTTCATCGCGGGAAGACGTCAATCTGTTCATTCTTTCTTTTCCTTTATTCAGAATAGGACTGATAGTAAGGGTCGGCCTGTGTTGTGGATAAGACAAAAAACGCTGTATTCATGCGGTTTGCGCAGCAGCCGGAGTCTGTGGACAAGCGGTCTGGAGCGCAAGGACGGTTTGGAACAACTTGACCGAAAACGCGCTGGCCCCCGACTTATCCAGAAACTCTTCACACACTACACAACGACTTGTTCATTTTGAGAAGGAGGACGCTAAAAGCGGTTCGGCTTCAGGCTTTGAGAGTTTGCTCGAGTACATGGAGCTGTTGGTTGAGTTCCTGCAGTTTGATGCGCTCCTGTCCGATCTTGCGCACCGCATGCAGCACCGTGGTGTGATCGCGCCCTCCGAACAGCTCGCCGATCTCCGGCAGGCTCTTGTGCGTCAGCTCCTTGGCGAGATACATGGCGATCTGGCGCGGACGGGCGATGCTGGCAGGGCGCTTTTTGGAATACATATCGGCCACCTTGATCTTGTAGAAGTCGGCCACGGTTTTCTGGATGTTTTCGACCGACACCTGGCGATTTTGCAGCGACAGCAGATCTTTGAGCGCTTCCTTGGCCAGACCGATCGACACGTCCTGGCCGCTGAAGCGGGCGTAGGCCAGAATTTTGCGCAGCGCGCCTTCGAGTTCACGCACATTCGATCGCACGTTCTTGGCGACAAAAAACGCCACTTCTTCCGGCAGATGGGCCAGTTCGGCATCGGCCTTGCGCAGCAGAATGGCCACGCGCATTTCGAGCTCAGGCGGCTCGATGGCCACCGTCAGACCGGAATCGAAGCGGGAGACCAGGCGCTGATCCATCTCACGGAGTTCCTTGGGGTAGGTGTCGCTGGTGAGAATGATCTGCGAGCGTTTGGTGATCAGCGCCTCGAAAGCGTAGAAAAACTCTTCCTGCGTCTTGTCTTTGCCGGCGAAAAACTGCACGTCGTCGATCAGCAGCAGGTCGAGCGAGTGGTAGTAGCGCTTGAATTCCTCGAAGGCCTTGCGCTGGTAGGCGCGCACCACTTCGCTGACGAACTGCTCCGCCTGCAGGTAACGAATGCGCGCGCCCGGCTGTTGCGCCAGCAGGGCGTTGCCGACCGCGTGCATGAGGTGGGTCTTGCCCAGACCGACGCCGCCGTAAATGAACAGCGGGTTGTAGGAGCGCCCGGGGTTTTCCGCAACTTGAATGGCCGCGGCGCGGGCAAGCTGGTTGGCCTTGCCGGTGACCAGGGTTTCGAAGCTGAGCATGGGGTTGAGGCGCGAGCGCTCCAGGGCGTCGGCTTCTGCGGCATCTCTCGCAGCGTTACTCACGCCGTCCGGACTGGCCAATTGCTGGGGCGTGGCGTGGTCGGCGGAATGAGTCGCTTGCGCTGATCCCGATGTGGAGCTTGTCCCACTGCCGGACTGCAAACCCTGCGCCCCGCTGTGATGCATGGCGGCGCGTGCCGGCGCTTTCTGCACAATGAATTCGACCTGCACGGGACGACCTACGATGGCGCTGAGCGACTCGGTGATGCGCGCGCCATACTGTGAGCGCAACCAGTCGAGCTTGAAGCGGTTGGGAACGTGCAGGATGGCGGTGTTGCCATCCTCGCTCCAGTGGGGGGAGGACAGCGGCTTGATCCAGGCGGCGAATTGCTGATCGGGGATGACCGTGGCCAACTGGGCGCAGCACTGCTGCCAGGATTGTTCTTGTGTCATGCAGGTACGGCGAGAGAGACGAGTTCCAGAAGGCGCTGGCTCAACGGTAGCCGGTTAAAGAACCTGGCTGCGGAACCGGGCTGCGCGCCTTGAGGGGGAGACAAAAAATTTTGTGGGCAATTTTCAGGACATTCGACATTCAGCCGGGGGCTGAATCGGCCTCGACAGGGGCGTTAGCCGCCTGCAGGGCCCGTCGAAAATGCCACCGATCGTCAACTTTGGAAAGCGCTCAGTTTAACTCCACAGTGCAAGTTATCCACAGACGGAACAGGCAATTTTTCTT